>NZ_JAAAMI010000001.1:0-1000312 GCF_010500845.1 Flagellimonas sediminis
ACACAACACCGGCTATAGTTCATTGCTTCTGACTTTCCTTTCGGAAAGTCCTTGCAAATTTGCTATCTTCGGTTTACGGCGGAAAATCCGCGCGGATTTTCACGCAACGAAACCATAGCCAAACACGATAAGTGAAATTGTAAAATCCCAACTCTTTCAGTTCCATTCAAAAAATTACCAAAGCTCTTTTCCAAAATTGTATCTTGAACCATCAATTGTAGTGGTTTCGTTATGCAACAAAGAATTCTGACCTCCCTTCTGGCTTTTGCCTTGGTTTCCCTCTTAGGAAATGCCCAAGACCTGTACCCCAAAAACCAATCCGTGGATGTCCAAAACTATATTTTCGGACTTAGTCTGAACGATGAAAACAACGAAATCAAGGGAGAGGCCGAGATTACGGTTTCCTTTACGTCCGAACCAGTGCCCTTTTCATTAGACCTCATTCAAAAATCGGGGGAATTTGGTATGGAAGTCACAGAGGTTTTGGAAGGGGCGGCATCTGCCAATTATTCCTATGAAGATAACAAGATCAACATCATTCCAGCTAGCTCAGCAGGAACCACACAAACCTATACTGTAAAATATCAGGGCATTCCTGAGCGGGGTCTCGTCATTTCCACGACCAAATTTGGAAAGCGTTCCTTTTTTGGGGACAATTGGCCCAATTTGGCGCGGCACTGGCTTCCCTCCGTGGACCATCCATACGATAAAGCCAGTGTGGAGTTCCGAATAACTGCTCCCGATCATTACGATGTGGTGGCGACCGGCAAAAAACAGGAAGAGAGCAATCTGGAGAACGGATATAAACTGACCATTTACCAAGAACCCGCCCCCGTGGCCACAAAGGTGATGACCATTGGAGTGACCGAATTTGCATCAAGGGTGGTGGGCGAAGTAGACAACATTGAGGTTTCCGCATGGGTATACCCACAAAACCGTTTGGAAGGCTTTGGTGATTATACCGTGGCGAAGGATGTTCTGGAATATTTTATCAATCACATCGGGCCGTATTCCTATGCCAAATTGGCCAATATGCAGGCCAAGACGCAATGGGGCGGACTGGAAAATGCAGGTACCATTGCCTATTTTGAAAACTCCGTGACCGGTAACAAGACCGTGGAACCCTTGATCGCCCATGAAATTGCTCACCAATGGTTCGGGAATTCGGCCACCGAGAAAAGCTGGAACCACGTGTGGCTCAGCGAAGGGTTTGCCACCTATTTCTGCATTCTTTATTTGGAAAGTGTGTATGGCGATGAGCGAAGAAAAGAGGAACTGGCCATTGACAAGAACGAAATCTTTGACTATCACCTCAAAAATCCATCCCCGATCGTGGACCTTACCATTCAGGACCCGATGAAAGTATTGAGCACCAACACCTACCAAAAAGGCGGTTGGGTGTTGAACATGCTCCGCCATAAGTTGGGCAACCACACCTTTTGGGAAGGCATTCAAAAATATTATGCTACCTACCAAAACAGCAATGCCCTTACCGACGATTTCCGCAATGTGATGGAAGAGGTATCAGGGCAAAATCTGGAAGCCTTCTTCCAGCAATGGCTCTTCACCAAAGGGCACCCCCAATTAAAATGGGACTGGGAACACAAAAAAGGGAAGGTCATTCTCCATTTGGAGCAAACACAGGAGCATCATGTATTTCAATTTCCTTTGGAAATCGGTTTGGTAAAGGACGGGCAGACCACTGTGGAAACCATCGAAATGAAAGAACGGTCCCAAAGCTTCGAGATCAATACCAAAGAGAAACCTGATTCCGTGGTGTTGGATCCCAACCAATGGACCTTGTTCCAAGACATGGGGAAACCCTAAAGGCGTTGTCATCAAATGATGACATCCTGACATCCAACACTTTAACGATTCATTTACACTAGACCTGCTTAGCTCTTAAAAATGTATTAAGGTTCGCTATTCAGTGAACAAAACCCTCGCTTTGGTATTTATTTTGCAGTGTCATGTTTGACATTTAAAGTGGTTTTCTTGGCGCCACTTGACACAGGAAAGCCACCAAAATAACTGGTGTATAACCTAAAATTTGAGCAACATGAAAAGTACATTGATGTTGGTACCCGCCATGCTCTTGATGGTAAGCTGCCATGGTCAAGAACACAAAACAGATCAAACAACGGAAAACAAGGACAAAGTTACCATGGAACAGCCCAAGGGCGACTGGAAGGTAAACCGGGAATTTGACAAGGACGGTAACCTGATCCGGTACGACTCCATTTACACCTGGTCCTCTTCGGATTATGCCGATAAATTGGACCGCATGGACAAGGACAGTTTGTTGCAGTCCTTCACCTCAAGATTTTCGGGCAGCTTTTCCCCGTTCAATGAGGAAGATTTTCACAGCTTTTTTGCCGATGATTCCCTGTTCACCCAACGGTTTTTTAAGGAAGATTTCTTTGAAAGTCCCATTGGCAAGGACTTTATGGATCTGGACGAGATCCAGAAACGCATGATGGACATGCAAAAGAAATTCTTGGAACAATACGGCCAAAAACCGGAAACCCAAGAACCTAAGCAAAGTTGAGTATCTGAGTTTTGTTTGAAAAAAGGATTCCCCACACAGCAGGTGTTGGGGATTTTTGTTTTAGATAATCTTTTCGTCCTGTTTAAACCAATAATTTCCGGAATTTTTCTTAACAATATTTACAGGAAATTTGAATTTAAATTTTTTAGAAATTAATTACTATATTTACATATGTCCAAACACGCAAGAAATTCTGCCACAGGCAAGATAATTGCCCAATCCAATAGAGTCACATCAAAAACTATTTATGTGCCTACTAAATTAAGAGCTCACGTTCAAACAAGGCCTACATCTGCTGGAACTAGGTTATCCAAAGGAAAATAATATACTTAGTTGAATCTCTACACGGAAAATGATTATCTCAGATTCGGCAAGGAAAACGAATCCACTCTAGATCCTGAACCATATAGGTCTCATTTTTGGCGTGACTATGCTAGATTACTTCATAGCCCAAGTTTTAGAAGACTAACCGGGAAAACACAACTTTTTCCTCACAACGAATCAGATTTTTTCAGAAATCGTCTAACACATTCATTAGAAGTTGCACAAATTGCAAAATCGATTGCAAGAAAATTAAATCACGAGCACAAATTAAACATAGATGAAGATCTCATTTCATTTTCATCACTTGCGCATGATTTAGGCCATCCTCCATTTGGCCATCAGGGAGAAGAAGCTTTAGATGAATGTATGCTTGATTATGGAGGTTTTGAAGGAAACGCTCAGACTTTACGCATTATAACTAAAATTGAGAAAAAGCTTATAGACGAGCGATTCCTAACTGGTATCGATGATAAATCCAATGATATTCGCAAAGGTTTAAACTTAACATATAGGTCCATAGCGTCTATTCTTAAATATGATAACGTAATCCCGTTTTCTATAGAGCAAAGGCATAAGTTCCATAAATTAAAAGGCGAGAATATTAAACCGGTCAAGGGATATTACAAATCTGAAGAACGGATTATAAAAGAACTCAAAAAGAAATTACTTGGGAAGGATAACATCTCTAAATTTAAAACTTTAGAGTGTTCAATTATGGATATTGCAGATGATATCTCTTATTGTAACTATGACTTAGAAGATTCATTTAAAGCTAATTTTTTAACTCCAATTGACCTTCTTTATCCTAGCCCTGCATTATTGGAAAGAGTTGTAAAATCAGTTAATGAAAGAACTAGTTTAAATCTTAATGCAGACGCAATAAGTGAGGTTTTAATTTCATTATTTGGTGGTATTTTAAATTCAACAGAAGAAATTGATAAAATAAAGATTACTAAAGATAATAAAGATGAAATAATATATTTCCACGTTGGTAATGCCTATAGAAGTTCTCAGAACATTGCATCCAATGGTTCTTTTAGAACTCAGTTCACGTCACGTCTTGTTGGAAAGTTCATAAGAAAAGTATCATTGCAGCTTAACAAAGAAAATCCAATACTTTCTAACGCCTATATTGATGATGAAACAAAAGTAGAAATTGAAGTATTAAAAACTCTTATTTATGAATCTCAGATACTCTCGCCAAAATTAAAGATTGCTGAACTTAGAGGAAAAGAAATCGTAAAAAAGATTTTTGATACAATTTCAAATGATAATGGATACCTGCTTTTACCTAAAGACTATCAAGAAATTTATCTTGAGGTGAAAGAGAAGGAAAAACCCAGAATTATTTGTGATTTCATTGCTGGCATGACCAATAAATATGCAATTAACTTTTATGGTCGACTAACATCTGAAAATCCCGAAACAATTTTTAAGCCTCTATAAAAGAATCTACAACGTCGGAAATTATTTTTTTGGCTCAAAATGACTTATTTCCCTTTCCCAAGACTAGTTTACGCAAACTTCATAAGTTTCATTTACTTCTACCCCTTGCTCAAACCAACCCCTTTTTGCCATTCTCTCAATCCAAAACCAAAAAAAATATACTCTTCTTGATTTATCACCATAAAACCGAGTAATTTCTTATTTTTAGCGCACAAACTAAAAATGACCAACCCATACTTGAAATCCCCTGTACTCCTATTGGCCTTGCTGCTTTTTGGTGTCTACTCCTTTGCCCAAAAGAAAAATGCAGTCTATAACATCCATATCCAAAAAACCGAGGAAACCTTTACCATAGACGGCAAGGGAGACGAAGCCACTTGGCAAACAGCCGAGCCTGCGAACGACTTTTTTATGGTACTCCCAATGGATGATCGCAAGGCCACCCAACCTTCGGAAGTGAAAATGGCTTACGATGACAAACATCTGTACCTTTTGGCCACTTTTTTCAAAACCCCTGGAAATACCTACGTGGTGGAGTCGCTACGGAGGGACTTCAGTTTTGGAGGGAACGATAATTTTCTGTTGTTCATGGACCCCTTCAACAACCAGACCACCGGATTTAGTTTTGGGGCCAACGCTTATGGCGCGCAATGGGACGGTACCATGTCCAACGGGGGCAGTGTAGATCTGAACTGGGACAGTAAATGGGTCTCGGAAGTACAGAATTATGACGACAAATGGGTGGTGGAAATGGCCATTCCCTTCAAATCCATCCGCTATGAGAAAGGGGTAAAGGAATGGGGCATCAACTTCTCCCGATTGGACCTCAGTACCAACGAAAAATCGAGCTGGACACCTATTTCCAGGCAATTTCCAACGGCGTCTTTGGCGTTTACTGGAAACCTGGTTTGGGACAATCCTCCCCCGGATCAAGGACTCAACTATTCCCTGATTCCTTATGTGTTGGGAACGGTTGGTGATTCTAGCATCGATGGCATTGCCTATGACAACGAATTTAAGGTGGGTGGCGATGTGAAGCTGGGACTTTCCTCCTCTTTGAACCTGGACCTGACCATCAACCCGGATTTTTCGCAGGTAGATGTGGACCGCCAAGTGGCCAATTTGACACGTTTTGAGCTCTTTTTCCCCGAAAGAAGGCAATTTTTCCTCGAAAATGCCGACCTGTTTTCCAGTTTTGGGTATGAGACCATCCGCCCATTCTTCTCACGCCGTATCGGTTTGGGTGTACCTATCATTGCAGGGGCACGGATAAGTGGCAACCTCAACCGAAACCTTCGGTTGGGCCTTATGGACATGCAGACGGAAAAAGTGGACGAAACCGGATTGCCCAGTCAGAATTTTGCGGTGCTGTCCTTGCAGCAAAAGGTGTTTTCACGTTCCAACATCGGCCTAATGTTCGTCAACAAAGAATCCATGGATTATGATGCCCTAGCTGATAGCCTAAAGACCACTTATACGAAGTTCAACCGAAACCTGGGTTTGGAATACAACTTGGCCTCCAGCGACAACAAGTATTCAGGAAAACTGTTCATGCTCAAATCATTCGGGCCTGAATCCACGGAAAATGGATTTGCCCAAGGAGCCCATTTGGAGTATAGCAGCCGGCAATGGAACTGGCGTGTACAACAAGAGTACATCTCTAAAAATTACGTTTCGGAGGTAGGCTTTGTACCTAGGAACAACTATATCAAGTTCAATGGATCGGCGGGATATCTTTTCTTACCGGCAAGCGAAACGGTAGTGAGCCATGGCCCTACATTTAGAGGACAATACTTTTTTAATCCCAGCATGCACTCCACGGACTACGTGAGCATTTTGGGCTATCAGGTGAATTTTATAAACCGAAGTGCATTCAATATCAATCTTTTTAATGAATATGTAGAGCTTTTGGCTCCCTTTGATCCTACCAATACCGATCAACCGGAGTTGGCCACTGGGACACGACACCATTGGAACGGTGTATACATGGAGTACAGTTCAAAACCCAAAAGTCTGTTCACTTATATGCTTTCGAGTCGCCTGGGCCGCTATTTTTCCAGTGGATACCGCACCAATCTGAACGCACAATTGGGGTACCGATTTCAACCTTATGTAAGTTTGGCCGCCACATTGAGTTACAACAACTTGGATCTGCCCAGTCCTTGGTACACTACGGATTTTTGGTTGGTAGGCTCGGAGGCCGATATCACTTTTACCAACAAATTGTTCTGGTCCACCCTGTTCCAATACAATGAACAAAGCCGAAACTTTAGCCTAAATTCGAGATTTCAATGGCGATATGCCCCGGCATCGGACCTCTTTTTGGTTTTTAACAGCAATGAGCAGTTGTCACCACTGGAAGGAAAGGTTTGGTCCCTCACATTGAAGATGACCTATTGGTTCAATCGATAAGCTAGAAAAGGGTGCTGTTTTGTTAAATCCTTCTTTTTTTCGATATTGAGAAGGCATTGTAAGATCTATAGTTTGGATAAACATCATTGACCAACTTCGTCAATATTGAAAAATGAAGCCCGATTCAGTCCACATCACACAAATCATCCATGAAACCACTTTAAAAGAGAAGGATAGTCATTATACCGTCTGTTGGATCAAAAACGAGGTGAAGTGGATAGAGATCAACCACGTTCGGTATAAAAATGTGTCCAATTCCATTTACTTCCTTGATCCCAAAACACAGTGGAAAATCAAAAAGAAAGATGGTTCAACATCTTGCGGTTACACTTTATACTTGGACAATCAGGTCTTGAACTATCCCCTATTGAGCAATTTGCACATCAATCAGGTCCGGATTTTTAATGCAGGTGAAATCCCGCTCTTCAAACTGAGTCCTGGGATCGAGAAAAGAACCCAGGCCATTTTGGAGATGATCGATGAACTTTTGGGCTCCCATTTGAACCATAAGGACGACGCCATATTTTCCCTGTTGAACACTTTTTTTGTGCATTGCGATGGACAATGCAATATTAAATCGGTGGCCTCCAACATCGATTCCAAGACCAATGTGGTGTATAATTTTAAAACATTGGTGGACAAGCACGTAGTTGAATATCATGAGGTGGCAGAATATGCCGATTTACTCAATATTTCTCCAAAATATTTGAATGAATGTGTAAAGGATGTCCTTAATGTGGGTTCTAAAAGCATCATTATTGAGCAATTGTTGATGCGGTCCAGGCATGCCCTAAAATTTTCAAGTAAGACCATAAAGGAAATCAGTTTTGAACTGGGCTTTACTTCTCCCGATTATTTCAGCTATTTTTTCAAGACCCATACCGGAATCACCCCTTCTACCCTAAGAAACGGTTAATTGCTCCCAAAATCTAGGATAAAACCGTGATTTTCACATTGCCGAATTCTTTGGACGGACATAATTTGTGACAAACTTAAATTATGGACAGAAAGAAATTCATCAAAACCTCGGGGGCAGGCTTGGGTCTTGCCCTAATGCCGGGATTGGTCAGGGGACAAATTAGTTCGCCAAACACTAGTTCCGCAAATCCCATTGAGCCCAAAATCATCAAAGGAGAGGATGGTATTGTGCTGAATGTTTTGGGTGATATTCAAACACATAAATTATCCGGAAGCGATACAGGCAACCAAATTGTGGAATGGGTGAGCCATGTAGATCCGGGTGTTGGTATTCCACCTCACATACACACGAAAGAGGATGAAATTTTTAGGGTGATCGAAGGAGAGGTAGAAATTATGGTGGGAGGTAAAACAACACTTTTAAAGGCAGGGGATCTGGCTTTTGCTCCAAGGGATATTGTACATGCCTGGACTGTGGTGGGCACACAAAAGGCCAAAATGATCACCGCGGCATTTCCGGCCGGAATCGAGCATATGTTCAAAGAGTTGGCAGCACTACCAGAAGGCGCACCGGATTTTGCCAAGGTGGCCGAAATCTGTGGTAAACAAGGAATTAGCTTTATCTAAAAAAATCAGCGGAAAAATGAAAGACGGTTCGGGTAAAAACCCGAACCGTTTTTTGTGGCATAATACCTGTCTTCCGCAGCCATTGAAGGTATTAGGCATAGATGTTACGTAAAAAGGCAGATATTTATCAATATATAATGTTTTTTTATTGTTTTTCAATAAATTTTTATATTTTTAAAATCTCTTGTTCAAAGTTGTCATCATGAAAACAACCTCCATTCGATTTCTTCAGTTGGTACTGGCACTCATTGCAATAGTGGCCCTTATTATTCTGGTTCGGTTTCCATTAATGGAAGGAAGGGCCCAAAACTTGGACCTTTTCAGCATTTATACCGACCCCTTTATTTTGTACGGCTACGTTTCTTCGATTGCCTTTTTTATATCCTTATTTAAAGCCTTCAAATTACTCGGGTATATTGCTCACAACAAATTGTTTACGATGGACTCCATCCGCATTTTGAAAAGCATCAAGTATTGTGCGATCAGTTTAAGTGGCCTAATTGGGTTGGCAGCGCTTTACATACGATTTTTCCACCATGAAGATGACGATCCTGCAGGCTTTCTTATGCTCTGCACCATAACCATCTTTATTTGTGTTGTGGTTGCCACCCTAGTGGCGGTCCTTGAAAAGATCCTGCAAAATGCCATTGATATGAAATCTGAAAACGACCTAACCATATAAGCTATGCCAATTGTTGTAAACGTTGATGTGATGATGGCAAAGCGAAAAATGTCATTGAACGAACTGTCAGAAATTGTGGGTTTAACATTGTCCAACCTTTCCATTTTAAAGACGGGAAAGGCGAAGGCCATTCGATTTAGTACGTTGGAAGCTATTTGTAAGGCCCTGGACTGTCAACCTGGAGATATTTTGGAATATGTCCATTATACAGAATCATCTTCAAATGGATGATTTCCTGTTCGGTCAAATGGTGCCAATGTCCTCTGGACTAATTTTTTATCCTAAGCCCAAATTAGGTATCGGGGAATTGCCAATGGAACTTAACCGGAAAAAATACGAACTTCATTTACCTGTGCTGAACTTGATTCAGTATCAGTCCATATCATTAACGCTATAGACAATGTTAGGACAGACCTCGCAGAGACTGACCGTTTGATTATAAGATGAATTACTTCCCAATAATTTTCTTTCTATGGGCTTTGCCCCAATCGATTAGATTATTGATTATTGTTTGGAGACTCTTTCCATGTGCTGTAAGTTCATACAGAACCTGAGGTGGCTGAGTGTCCAGAACGGTTCTTTTAACGAGTTTGTTCATTTCCAAACCTTTTAATTCTTGACTCAACATTTTGTTGGAAATCCCTACAACATCCTTCAATATATCGGAGAATCTTCGCTTTTCATAAAAACAAATAGATGAGATGATCGAGATTTTCCATTTTCCACTCAGCACATCCATTGAATCCTGAATGGCCATCATATTTTTTTGATTCCGCAAACAACTATTTTCGGCCATAAGTTACATTGTTACTTTTTAGTTACTGTTACTTTTAGTTACAAAGTTACTAAAGTAAATAATTCTAATTTACTTTTGTACCTCAAATTTAAAGGAGATTAAAAAATGAATAGATTAAAAAACAAAGTAGCAATAGTTACCGGGGCATCCAAAGGAATTGGTGCGGCCATCGCCGAACACTATGCAACAGAAGGTGCAAAGGTTGTTGTTAATTATGCATCCGATAAAATCGGTGCTGATAAAGTTGTAAAAGCAATTATTGGGAAGGGAGGTCATGCATTGGCAATAAAGGCGGATGTTTCAAAAACAAATGAGGTATTACATCTTTTTGAAGAAACGTTAAAGAATTATGGCTCTCTGGATATTTTGGTAAATAATGCAGGTATATATCCCTCTGCGCCAATTGAAGAAGTAACAGAGGATACATTTCGTAAGCTATTTAACATTAATGTCCTAGGTTCCTTATTGACTATAAGAGAAACGGTAAAAGCATTCGGTACAAAAGGTGGAGTAATTATCAATGTGAGTTCAGAAGTAAGTAATTCTCCAATGGCAGGCATTTCGGAATACTCAGCTACCAAGGCAGCACTAGATGCAATAACAGTTTCGCTATCCAAGGAATTTAGTGGTAGAAATATTCGTATCAATTCTCTTTTACCAGGTGGTGTAAAAACCGAAGGAACTATAACAGCGGGAATTACAGGTAGCGATCTGGAAAAGATGTTAATTGAGAAAACACCATTTGGCAGAATTGGTCAACCCCAAGACATAGCTAAAGTTGCGGTTTTTCTTGCTTCTGAAGAAGCAGGTTGGATAAATGGACAAAAAATTGCTGCCTCAGGTGGAATATATGGATTTTAACCTTTCACCAACTATCATCCATTGAAATAAACACTGCCCGTAACAATAGCATAGGCCATAGCGGAATTTGAACTTCGTCTATGGCTTTTTTTGTAATTGAGGTACACTGAACCGAAAGTTTTTGAGTGAAAATCCGCTACGGCTCGTATACGATACCGATAAATGCATCCCAAATAATCTTCCTTTGGAATTACTTTATATTCTTCAAATTAATCACCTCTTGCTCGGTCAAATGGCGCCAATGACCTCTAGGTAAATCTTTTTTGGTAAGTCCGGCAAAGATCACGCGGTCCAGTTTGGTTACTTCGTAACCCAAATGTTCAAAGATTCGGCGTACGATTCTGTTACGACCACTGTGTATTTCAATCCCCAGTTCCCTTTTGGGAGCCCCTTGTACAAAACTGATGCTATCCACTTCTATGGGGCCGTCTTCCAACTCCAGGCCTGCTTCTATTTTATGAAGATCGGCAACACTCAAACTTTTGTCCAAATGCACATGGTAGATCTTACGTACCCCGTGTTTGGGATGGGTAAGTTTTTTGGTCAGCTCACCATCATTGGTAAAAAGCAACAGCCCCATGGTGTTCCTATCCAACCTTCCTACAGGCAGTAAACGGGCACTACTGGCACTGGAAATCAGTTCCATTACGGTGCGTCTTCCCTTTTCATCGCTGGTGGTGGTGATAAAGTTTTTGGGTTTGTTGAGCAGAATGTATTCCTTCTTCTCCATGCTGAGCCTTTTGCCATCAAAACGCACATCATCGGAACGTTTTACCTTGTAACCCATTTCGGTGACCGGCTTACCGTTTACGGTCACATTACCGGCGGCGATATAAGTGTCCGCTTCCCTTCGGGAACAAATACCGGCATTGGCAATATATCGGTTCAAGCGGATTTCGTCGGGATTGGATTTTTTCTGTGGAGCTGCACTTTTTTTGGGTTGTGAAGCAAATTTTTTGCCATATGGCTTTGGAGAATTGCCTCCCTCACGGCCACTTCTTGTAGGCTTACCTTTGCGGTTATTGTCTGATCTCATCATCAGTCATCAATTTTTTGCAAATGTAACCTTTTTCGGCTCCAAAAAACCTCGTGGACAAATAATTACAGGATTCGGTTGAGCACCACATCCACATTGATCAATAGAATACTGACCACACCGGCCACGATGATGAATTTTAGAATATTGTGCAACCAAACGTAGTGTTTTTTGCCCTCGGCCTTCCAGAGCAACACTAAGAAAACGATCAATAAAATAATGCTGGCCACAAAGTAGAGGTACATGTAACCCACGTCAAAAATCTTGATCAACAAAAAGGCCGGTACCAAGGTCAAAAGTACCAATAGGGTAATCAACCTTTTTGATGTTTTGGGGCCATAAATAATGGGAATGGTCCTATAATTTTGGGCCATGTCTCCTACCATGCTTTCCATATCCTTGATCATTTCCCGAGCCAATATCAATAGGAACAGAAACAGGGCGTGGACAAAAATGACCGTTTTAAAATTGTGGTAATACACGAACACCACAAAAAAGGGCGCAATGGCCAACGTGGCAGAAACCAAGTTGCCCAAAAAAGGTATGCGTTTGAGCTTGTGCGAGTAGTACCAAATACCAAAAATATAGGCTGAAAAGAAGAGCACCGCCCTAAACGAGATATAACTGGCCGCAAATACTGCCAAAAAATTCAGGATAAAATACGTAGTAAGCTTAAAATTCTGGCTCACCAAACGGTCCAGCATACTTTTGGTGGGCTTATTGATCAGATCTTTTTCCGCATCGTAAAAATTGTTGATGATATAGCCACTTGCTATGACGAGGGCCGAAGCGGTAACGATCAAAAAAAGATTAAGGTCGAAGATTACCTTTCGCAAGGGTATTTCCGGTGCCAAAATGTAAATGGATGCCAAATATTGGGCTATAGTGATGACCAAAATGTTGTACCCCCGAACCACGGAAAACAGACTCAATAGCTTAAAAAGCAGGAGTTTGTTTTTTCTACTAAGCATGGAATTGCTTTTAGAAATTGTATACCACCTCTAGATTATAATCTTTCAGTGCTTTTTTGGCCTTTTCCAAATCTTCGGTGAAGCCCAAAATGTAACCTCCACCTCCTGATCCGCAGAGTTTTAGGTAGTAATCATTGGTTTCGATGCCCTGTTGCCAAAGTTGGTGGAACTTGGCTGGAATCATAGGTTTGAAGTGATCCAAGACCACGTGGGAAAGTTGCTTCAGGTTCCCGAAAAGGGATTTTACATTTCCGTTCAAGAAATCCTCAACACAGGCATCGGTATGTTTGATGAACTGGTTCTTCACCATGTTACGGAAACCTTCCTGCTTCATTTTTTCCATGAAAATCTGCACCATGGGAGCTGTTTCCCCAGTAATTCCGCTATCCAACAAAAACACGGCACCCTTACCGTTTGTATTTTGGGAAGGTATACTAGTGGATTCGATGTTGTCCTGTGAATTGATCAAAATGGGCAAGCTCAAGTAGCTGTTCAAGGGATCCAACCCTGAAGATTTTCCGTGGAAAAAGGATTCCATTTTTCCGAAAATCCTTTTCAACTGCAGCAATTTGTCCCGGGTCAAATTTTCAAGAACGGTAATCTTGTCCTTGGCATAACGGTCATAAATGGCGGCAACCAAGGCCCCGCTACTTCCAATTCCATACCCTTGCGGAATGGAACTGTCAAAATACATGCCATTGGCAATATCAGTATCCAAGGCTTCCATATTAAAGGAAACCAAATCCTTGTCCTGCTTTTCCAAATTTTTCAAATATCCTGCGAAAGCTTTCAGACTTGCATTGGATTTTTGGGCCATCTCAGAGGGATTGCTGTCCCATTTTAAGGCACCTTTGAAAAAATTATAGGGAATGGAAAGTCCTTTGGAATCTTTGATGATACCGTACTCCCCGAAAAGCAAAATTTTTGAATAGAACAGTGGACCTTTCATATGCTAATACTAAGATACAAATATTTTGTTTAATTTTTTAAAAAATACGATAAACAAAATGATTTGCTCTTTCTAATTGTACTCTTTCACAAAAAGCAACGCAAAGAACGTAAAAAAAGTGCTTACCGTCTCAGTTTTAGCTATTTATTTTTTGGGCACCGAGGCCTACCCCGTCGTGGATGTAATGTCCATTTTCACAGTGCTTGGCCAATTGGTCATCAATAAATTGATGGACTGTTTCCATTACATGCTCGGGGTAAATCAAATGCACGTTGGCCCCTGCGTCCAAAGTGAAACATACAGGCACTTTGGAGGCCTCCCTAAATCTCCAGATTTTGTGGATGATGGCCAACGTATCGGGTTTCATCAACATAAAATAAGGCATGCTGGTCATCATCATGGCATGAAGTGTCAGTGCCTCGCTCTCGACCAATTTGATGAACCCATCCAAATCCCCATTGGCAAAAATAGGCTTTAAGGCGTCCATATTTTGTAGAGCCTGTTGAAACCGGTTTTCGGCATACGGATGTCCGTGCATCAATTGGTGGCCCACCGTGCTGCTCACTTGCTTTTCTCCCTTATGGACCAACAAAATGGTGTCTTGGAATGTTTTAAAGACCTCATCCACCTCAAACGGATAGGGAATTCCGAACAGATCGGAACTTCCAGGAATATGGTCATGCATCCCGAACTCGATCAATAGGCCTTCAATACTCCTGCAAGCACTTCCTGACCCCAACCGGGCCAAAAATGAAGCTTTGGCTTTAAAGGATGATAAATCCATATCAGGCACCAACATTTTTTCGATGTCCATCAAACACAGGGAAAGGGCCGCCATACCACTTGCAGAACTGGCAATACCGCTGCTATGTGGAAAGCTATTGGAAGTTTCTATGGTAAAATGATAGTCCTTCAAAAAGGGCAAATAAGCTTCTACCCGCTCGAAAAAAGTATTGACCTTGGGCTTAAAATCTTCCTTTGGCTTCCCTTCAAAAAAAAGCTCAAAAGAAAAATCATTCCCTTTTTGCCTTTTTTCAAAAGATATGGAAGTGGTAGTCGCACAAGCATCCAACGTAAAACTGATGGAGGGGTTGGCTGGGATCTGCACCGGTTTTTTTCCCCAATATTTCACCAAGGCAATATTACTGGGGGCTTTCCAAGTGGTCTTGCCTTTGATGGGCAAATTCTCATAGTTTTTGGGCAGAAAATCTTTTTCCGTCATGAAACCAAGTTTGGGCAAATATAAGGTGCCGTGCACTTACTGGGACTCGGATTCAAATAAATTCTTATTTTAGTTGCACTTGCACCGACCATGAAAAAAAGAATCCTTTACATAACCATTAGTGTTGCCGTTTGCCTTTTAATAGGGTTTTTATCGAGCATTGCCACACAGAGTTCGGTAAACGATTGGTATGTGACCTTGAACAAACCCGGCTTTACCCCACCCAACTCCTTATTTGCTCCGGTCTGGACAGTGCTTTATATTCTGATGGGTGTTTCGGCGGGTATCGTATGGTCCAAAGGGTACCATCATATTTGGGTAAAAACGGCCCTTTACCATTTTGTGTTCCAATTGTTGTTCAACGCCCTGTGGAGCATTGTCTTTTTTGGTCTCAAAAACCCATTATTGGGATTGGTGGTCATTTTGATCCTGTTGACCTTGATCATGCTTACGATACGGTGGTTCAGGGTCATCAGCAAGCCTGCGGCTCTGCTGTTGGTCCCCTATTTGCTTTGGGTCGCTTTTGCATCCGCACTCAACTATAAAATTTGGGAACTCAATCCCTAGTGGTCATTTCCAAAAGTTTTTCCATAGTTTTTAGGTTCCGTGTAGTGGCCTCTACCTTCAATTTCCGTTCGATAAGGTTATTGCTGAGCTTGGAATTCCCGTATCCTTTTTTGCAGAGCAGGTAGACACAGTCATTTGTGATGTGAAAATCCTCGTTTTCAAACTGCATTTCATTGAACTGGTCCACCAAACTTTTTTCTGGCGGACTTTTCAAGAGCACAAAATACAGTTTGTTCTCTTCTTCGCCTGTAAACGGATTGGCTTCTAAAATTGATTCAACCGCTTCCCGCGTAACCGCTAAAGTTGGAACATTAAATCCGAAATCCTTTAGAATAACAGCGTGGACAACATCCTGAATTTTTTCCTTCCCTTCAATATCGGTATCAAAAATCACATTGCCACTTTGGATGTAGGTCTGCACATTTTGGAATCCGATGTGCTCCAAGGATTCCCGAAGATCGGCCATTTTTATACTCTTTTGACCACTTACGTTAATGCCCCTCAACAAGGTTATATAGGTATTCATGCTATTTTGGATTCGTTTCTAGAAGTAATTTTAGTAAATTCAAGCGCATTTAAATTAACAAAATGAGCAAATATATCCTTGCTTTGGACCAAGGTACCACAAGTTCCCGGGCCGTGGTCTTCGATCAAGAGGGAACCATTATATCCGTAGCACAAAAAGAATTTACCCAAATATTCCCCAAACCCGGATGGGTAGAACACGATCCCGACGAAATTTGGTCCACCCAAGCCGGAATGGCAGCCGAAGCTGTCAGCAAAAAAGGCCTTAAAGCGGAACAGATGGCCGCAATCGGTATTACCAACCAACGAGAAACCGTTGTGGTCTGGGACAGAAAGACCCACGAACCCATTTACAACGCCATCGTTTGGCAAGACAAACGCACCGCTTCCTATTGTGATGATTTGAAACGACAAGGGAAATCGGATATGATCCGTGAAAAGACCGGATTGGTCATCGATTCCTATTTCTCAGGAACCAAGGTCAAGTGGATATTGGATCATGTGGAAGGCGCCAGGGAAAAAGCTGAAGCCGGGGAACTTGCCATGGGCACCATCGACACATGGCTCATTTGGAAAATGACAGACGGCAATCTTCATATTACCGATGTGACCAATGCATCCCGTACTTTGTTGTTCAACATCAATACGATGGATTGGGACGATGAGCTTTTGGAACTATTGACCATTCCCAAAAACATGCTCCCCGACGTGAAACAATCCAGTGAGGTATACGGATATACCTGCCCCAATTTCTTTGCTTCCAAAATTCCCATTGCGGGGATTGCAGGGGATCAACAGGCAGCTTTGTTCGGCCAAATGTGCACCAAAAAAGGGATGGTCAAGAATACTTATGGCACCGGATGTTTTATGTTGATGAACATTGGTGAACAACCTATTGTGTCCAAGAACAATCTCCTGACCACCGTGGCTTGGAAAATCAACGGGAAGGCGCAATACGCTCTCGAAGGAAGCATTTTTATTGCAGGTGCCGTGGTACAATGGCTCCGTGATAGTCTAAAGATCATCAAGACTTCCTCGGAGATTGAAAAATTGGCCAGTTCCGTGGATAGTTCCGAAGGCGTGTACTTTGTGCCTGCCTTTGCAGGTCTCGGCGCCCCACACTGGAACCAACATGCCCAGGGTACGCTTTTTGGTCTTACCCGTGGTAGCACTGATGCCCATATTGCCCGAGCCGCCTTGGAATCCATCGCCTACCAGACCATGGATATTTTAAAGGCCATGGAAGCAGATTCAGGGATTTCGATCAAAGAACTCCGCGTGGATGGGGGCGCTACGGTCAATGATATGCTCATGCAATTTCAGGCCGATGTATTGAATACGATAACGGTACGACCAAAGATTGTGGAGACCACGGTTATGGGTGCCGCATATTTGGCCGGTTTGGCTGTAGGTTACTGGGAAAGTCCCGAAGAAATTCAGGACATCTGGCAAACCGATGCACATTTTAATCCATCAACCGATAGGGAAACCATTGAAAAAGGGATCCAAGGTTGGTACCGGGCCATTAAAGCTTTGGAATATTGGACCGAAAATCCTTGAATCATCAACCACTAAAAAACAAACAAACATATGACTCCATTTGTTTCAGAGATTGTGGGCACATTCTTGCTCATACTTTTGGGATGCGGCGTTAACGCCAACGTTTCTTTACAAAAAACCTACGGCAACGGTTCTGGGTGGATCGTGATCACTACAGGGTGGGCCTTTGCGGTCTACACGGGGGTTGTGGTTGCCGGCCCCCACAGTGGTGCCCACCTGAACCCTGCGGTTACCGTGGGGTTGGCCGTGGCAGGGGAATTTCCATGGAATACCGTACCCAGTTATATTTTGGCCCAGTTTGCAGGGGCCATGCTCGGCGCTTTTTCGGTTTGGCTCATGAACAAAGACCATTTTGATGCGACTGAGGATGGCAATGCCAAAAGAGGTGTCTTCTGCAATGCACCGGCGATTCCCAATACTTTTCTAAATCTTTTGACCGAGATATTGGGCACTTTTGTTTTGGTTTTTGCCGTGCTTTATTTTACCGATGCGGTAATTTCAACGGACAACACCATTATTGGGTTAGGGTCGTTGGGTGCATTGCCGGTTGCCTTGATTGTTTGGGGAATCGGTCTTTCATTGGGAGGTACCACGGGTTACGCGATTAATCCAGCTAGGGATATGGGCCCACGGATCATTCATGCTTTGGTACCCATTAAAAACAAGGGAAGTAATGGTTGGGGCTATTCTTGGATTCCTGTAGTCGGACCCATTTTAGGTGCTACATTGGCAGCCGTAATGGCCATGGTGCTGCAATAAATCATTCAGGGGATGCAATGGCCTGGGCAGCCAAATAAGCCCCTGTCCAAGCATTTTGGAAGTTGAAACCGCCCGTGATGGCATCCACATTGATTATTTCACCTGCAAAATAAAGGGTAGGGTGTATCCGGCTCTCGTATGTCTTGAAGTTGATTTCTTTGAGATCCACACCTCCTGCGGTCACGAATTCTTCCTTAAAAGTGCTTTTCCCTTCCACCTTGAAGGAACAAGCCGTCAATTGCCCCGCAAGGTTCCAAAGTTTTTCCTTGGTCAAATCGGCCCATCTATCATCCTGTTGAATTTGGGCTGCCTGAACCAACTTGGCCCACAACCGTTTTGGGATTTCGACCGCATAGGTACGTATAACTGTTTTTTTTGCCTCCAGTTCCTTCAATTTTCTTAAATAAGCCTCCATGGATTCCGTGGAATACTCGGGAGCCCAATTCACCTTTAATCTAAAAGTATAATTGTAATCATGAAGGATGTTGGCCCCCCAGGCGCTTAACCTTAACACCGCCGGGCCGCTCAATCCCCAATGGGTAACCAGTACAGGGCCCTCGGACAACAGAACGGGTTCTTCCCTGGACAAACTTTTTAGTCCGAGTTCATCCATCGAGTTGGAAAAGCGTTTTTTGGGCGATACTTCCAGGGCAGCATGGGTGCTCACTCCTTGAATTCCGCTTAGTCTTTCATCATTTATATTGAAGGTGAACAAGGAAGGAGTTGGTGGTACTATATGATGGCCCATAGCCTTCAACTGGTCCCAAATTTTAGGATTACTTCCCGTGGCCAACAATAGTTTTTTGGTGAAATAATGCTTGTTCATGGTGGTCACCTGCCATCCTTTTTCCACTTTCTTGAAAGCCTTCACAGAGCTGTTTTTCAACACTTGTACCCCCAATTTGTTCGACTCTCCAAGAAAGCAATCGATAATGGTCTGGGATGAATCACTTACCGGGAATACGCGACCATCTTCCTCTATCTTAAGATCAACCCCGCGGTCTTCAAAAAAAGCCATGACATCCATGGGGGCATATCTGTGAAAAGGCCCCAAAAGCTCCTTTTCCCCACGTGGATAATTGGTGGTCAGTTCTTTGGGCGAAAACTCACCATGGGTAACATTGCAACGACCGCCACCGGAAACCTTTACCTTGGCGAGTACGCTTTTTCCACGTTCAAATATTGCGATTTTGAGATAGGGAGCCTTTTCTGCAATGTGAATGGCTGCATAAAATCCTGCTGCGCCGCCCCCAACGATTATGACATCGAACATTAGTTCACTCGTTCCGGATAATTGGTGATAATACCGTCCACCCCGAAGGATTCCATGAGTTGGATGTCTTCGGGTTCATTAACCGTCCAAGTATATACTTTAAAACCTTCATCTTGTATTTTAGAAGTATTCTCGAGCGTTAAACTTTTAAAATGGGGGTTTATGGCCACAGCCTTTAATTCCTTTGCAACATCTATAGCCTTCAAAGGATCCTGGTCCGTTAGAACGGCAATCTGAATACTGTCGTTCAATTGCCGAAGGGTACGGAGTTCGTCCCATTTAAAACTGGAGATTATGATATTATCGGCGGACCATCCTTTGCTTTGTATGTAATAGCTTACGATATGGTTTACCCGATTAGCGGTATCGGATCCTTTTAACTCAATATTGAGGGCGACCTGGTTCTTTATTAAATTCAGAACATTCTGAAGTTCAGGTATTTTATGGTTACCTTCCAAGGTAAGTTCCTTTACTTCCATGATGTTGAACTCTTCCAATTTTCCGGTACTATTAGCGAGTCTATCCACAGTCTCATCATGAAATACCACGATTTCACCACTTTCAATTTTAAAGACATCTATTTCTATCATATCCACTCCCAACTCCATGGCCTTTTTAATGGATGCCAAAGTGTTTTCGGTCTCATGGCCCATGGCCCCCCTGTGCCCGATCACCAATGGTTTTGAATTATTCATATGACAACTGTTGAAAATAAATATGGCCATTAATGCCACCATTACTTTTTTATTCATCTTTTGGTTCGTTTTGGTTTTTAAAAATACAACTTGATAGTGAAATGAAAGTTGCTTTTAACTTTAGAATATGGCAAAAAAAATTAGGCCATAATGACTATTGAATAATTTTTTAAATGATATTTTAATTATATGTGAATATTTATTTGATACATTTAACATATCTATAACCAATTAAAACAACTATTATGTTTTCAAAATCCAATTTACTGGCCACTCTGGTGGGAACTATTGTTATGTTTTTCTTGGGATACCTCATTTGGGGTATTGCCACTGTAGACTTTTTTGAGGAGCACTCTATCATCAACACGATGAAAGAAGTTCCGGATATGGGAATGATAGCCCTATCCAACCTTATCGCCGTTTTTGCATTGAGTACCCTATACGGCAAATGGGCAAGGGGCCACCACTCATTGAGTCAAGGATTCCAATTCGGCGCATGGATCGGTGTTTTTACAGGTTTAGGTCTGGGATTGTTAAACTATGGCACTACAGAACTCATGGATTTGACAGGCTATATGGCCGAAGCTGTCCTTGAAATTGTCTTCTATGGAATCTTAGGGGCAATTATCGCCTTCGTATACCAAAAAACAGCATCCAAAGAATAAAATACGACAACCAATCCTAAAAAGGCGGATTGATGACAATCTGCCTTTTTATTGTTTCAAACCGAAGATATAGGATTGCAGCGGCTCCATTTGAACCGAAACGTTTCCTATACCTTTTTCAACCTTGAGTTCAGCATTAACAATTCCGTACAAGGCTTCGTGCAGTACATAATTTCCATCCTTCAACTGCCATTTGTCCACTACATCCCTTGGAATCTTTAAGTTGAATGCATAATTTTTTTCCGAATCAAAATTAGTCACAATGATGAGCTTTTCATTTTCGCTCCATCGTACATAAGACAGTACTCGATGATCGTAATTCTCCGTATGCTCCTTGTTGTAAAAATGGATTTCTTGGTATTCTCCCATCAAAGCATCACTTTGGATGGTGAAGTTCAACAAGCGTTTGTAAAAATCCCGCAGGTCCTTTTCTTTATCAGAAAGCTGGCCGCCATCAAACTTTTTGTTGTTCATCCATCGCTGATGATGCGGCACCCCGATGTAATCAAAAATGGATGTGCGGGAAGGTTTTCCAAACCCTGCATCTTCGGCTCCCGGCTCCCCTACTTCCTGACCGAAATAGACCATGGTCGGTGAGGTGCTGATCGTGGCCGAAACCACCATGGCAGGTTTGGCAATCTCTGCCTTGCCCACAAACTCGGTGCTTGCTATACGCTGTTCATCATGGTTTTCCAAAAAGTGGAGCATGTGGTGTTCAATATCGGCCATTCCCTTTTGTACCACAGGAATATGGTCTGTCCAACCATACCCCTTCATGATGTGCTTGATACTATCATAAAGCTCCACCTTGTCATAGAGGTAATCCATCTTGCCCTTAAAAATATAATCCCGGTATAAACTGGGATTATACACTTCGGCCAACAAAAAGGCATCGGGATTCTTCATTTTGATATTGGAATTGAGATAACTCCAAAATTCCACGGGCACCATTTCAGCCATGTCAAAACGGAATCCATCCACTCCAAAATCCAACCAGTACAAGACAATGTCCTTGAACTTGTGCCAAGAATCGGGCAAGGTCTTGTCTTTCCAAAAGTCAAAATGGGCCTGATAGTCCTTGCCACCAAAATCGTCGGGCAATTCCACAAAATCCTTGGCTCCGTCGGGTTTCACCCCATAATTGATCTTTACCGTTTCATACCAGTCGTAAAAATCAGGCTGGGCCAGTCGGGAACCGTTGCCTGTCCATTTGGCCGGATTTTCCTCAAACTTGGAATCGGCCAATGCATTTTTATCACCTCCCAAAGGCAAGTACCCCTCTTTCCATTCTGGCACCTTAAAGGCTTGCCCCGGGATATAATAAAAGTTATTGTTGACATCATACTCCTTAGAGGTATCATCTGTCGCCCCAAAATCTTTCACTCCTTCGGGGTTGGTCTTCCCTTCATAGTTGCGAGCCACATGATTGGGAACAATATCGATGATCACCTTCATGCCTGTTTTATGCGTTCGATCAACAAGTTCCTTGAATTCTTCCAAACGCTTTGCGGGATCTATGGCCAAATCGGGGTTCACATTATAGTAATCCTTTACCGCGTAGGGAGACCCTGCTCGACCTTTCACCACATCCGGATCGTCATTAGAGATGCCAAAGGCAGCATAATCATTGATCAGGGCATGATGGGGTACCCCGGTATACCAAATATGCGTAACCCCAAGATCCTTGATTTCCTTTAAGGCTTTGTCATCGAAATCGGCAAACTTGCCCACTCCATTTTCTTCAATGGTTCCCCAAGGTTTATTGGTGGTATTGGTATTCCCGAACAATCGGGTGAACACTTGGTATACAACGGCTTTCTTTTTCATCGGCAACTCAACTTGTTTCTGGTAGGTTTCCTGTTTGCATGAAGACACGGCTCCAAGCACTACCAGAAAAGTGATGAAGCGATTGGTTTTCATGCGGTAATTCTTTTTCCTGGAATCAATTCAACAAACTTCCCTTTGACCTTTATGGTCAAGGTATCATTTCCTGTGAGCTCGAAAAAAGTCCCTTCCTTGGAAGCCGTTATGGTGACAATTTGCTCCCTGAAATTGATTTTAAAGGAAAATGAGGTCCATTGTTCCGGTATCTGTGGTTCAAAGTTCAAGGTATCATCCAACACCCTCATACCCCCAAAACCTTCCACAATGCTCATCCAAGTTCCTGCCATGGAGGTAATGTGCAGTCCTTCCTCTACTTCTTTGTTGTAATCATCAAGATCTAAACGAGAAGTTCTTAAATAGAAGGTATATGCCTGCTCCATCCTGCCCAATTTGGCCGCCTGTATGCTATGGACACAGGGAGACAAGGAAGATTCATGTACCGTAAAGGGTTCGTAGAAATCGAAATGGCGCTCCAATTCTTCCTTGCTGAAGTGATCTTCAAAAAAATAGAATCCTTGGAGCACATCGGCCTGTTTTATATATGGTGACCGCAGGATACGGTCCCAACTCCATCTTTGGTTGATGGGCCTTTGTGTCTTGCCCAAATCCTGAACCTTGATCATCTCTTTGTCCAAAAACCCATCTTGCTGCAAGAACACTTGGTGCTTTTCCGAATAAGGGAAGTACATATTAGCGGCAACCTTGGCCCAATCCTTGATCTCCGCTTCGGTAAGTTTGGTTTTGGCCATGATCCGCTCATGGTCATCGGCATAGTTTTCTGCCACCTCCCCAATTTGTTCTATGGCATACTCAATGCACCACTTGGCGAGGTAATTGGTGTACCAGTTATTGTTTACGTTATTTTCGTATTCGTTTGGACCCGTGACGCCCAACATGACATATTGCTGTTTCTCTTCCGAAAAATTGACACGTTGGTGCCAGAACCGGGCAATCCCGATCAGCACTTCCAATCCCATCTTGGGAATATAACTGTAATCCCCCGTAAATCGATAGTAATTATAGATGGCAAAGGCGATGGCCCCGTTTCGGTGGATTTCCTCAAAAGTAATCTCCCATTCGTTGTGGCATTCTTCCCCGTTCATGGTTACCATGGGGTATAGTGCGGCCCCGTTGGAAAATCCCAGCTTTTCAGCATTTTCAATGGCCTTGGGCAAATGGTTGTATCGATATTGAAGTAGGTTCCGGGCCACTTGCTGGTTTTTGGTGGCCATGTAGAATGGCAAACAATAGGCCTCGGTATCCCAATAGGTACTCCCTCCGTATTTTTCCCCTGTAAAGCCTTTGGGCCCAATATTCAATCGGGAATCCTTGCCCAAATAGGTTTGATTGAGTTGGAATATGTTAAAGCGGATACCTTGTTGGGCCTTCACGTCCCCTTCAATGGTGATATCGCTCATCTCCCAGATTTGGGCCCAGCTCTCTTTTTGTTTTTGAAGCAATGCATCAAAGCCCAAGCTGGAAGCCTTGTCCAATACCTTGTTGGCCGCTTCTATCAGTTTATCCTTCGGATGGTTCCTATCTACCGTATACCCCCCAAATTTTATCAGGGTGATGGTTTCGTTTTTCGCAGCTTTAACGGAATAGGTATGTCCCACCAGAGTTTTGGTCTGCTCTACTTTTGGGGCTTCCTCTATTTTCTCTCCATCCACAAACACATTGGCCTGCATAAAGGTACACACCGAAAAATCGGTCTTCATGGTGTGGGAATTCACATAGGCTCTATTTCCTTCAGAGGCAATATTGGTAATGTTCCAAAATTTATCGGCCCAGTTGCTGTCCATGTTTTTGATACCGCCATCAACATAAGGTGTAAGTGATACCTCTACATCGGCATTCAAAATTTGAAGATGGTACTGTATGGCACCCATTTCATCCAAAGCGAGGCTCAGAAACCGGACCACCTCCACAGCCACTTCCAATCCGTTGGGCGCAGTGGCCACAAAGCTGCGTTTGTACCAACCTTCCTTCATATTGAGTTCACGACGGAAGTTCTCTACCTTTTTACAGGTGTTCAGATCTAAAGGCTCTTGGTTGATAGAAATGTTGATCCCAATCCAATTGGGTGCATTTAACACCTTTGCAAAATATTCGGGATAACCGTTTTTCCACCACCCAACTCTTGTTTTGTCTGGATAATAAACCCCTGCTATGTAGCTGCCCTGGAAAGTTTCCCCGGTATAGTATTCTTCAAAATTGGCACGTTGTCCCATGGCCCCATTGCCTATACTGAATAGGCTTTCGGAGGATTTGACCCTTTCATGGTCAAAACCCTCTTCAATAATGGACCAAGAATCGGCTTTTATATAATCCTGATTCATTGATATCTAAAATCTTGATGAGCTAATGTAAGCATCCTAATAATATAGGATGGGGCAAACTTAATGAAATATGGAATCCCTAATGACAAGGGTGGGTTCTAAAATTTTGGTTTGGTAGGTTTCTTCCTCTTCTTCGCTTTCCACTTTATCGATGAGCATCTTGGCCGAGACCTCCCCCATTTTTTCCCCGTGCTGGGACACTACCGTGAGGCTCGGATTGGCGTACTTGGACAGTAGACCGTCCGTAAACCCAATGAATGAAATGTCTTCAGGGATTTTTAGCCCTTTTTGTTGGGCCAATCTCATACTGTACACCGCAAAGATCTCATTGACACAAAGAACGGCATCCAATTCTTGGCTGTCCATGAATTTTTTAATGCTCGTTTCATCCATTTCCATTGAGGGCAATTTGAGGATCTTGGATTGGTCCACACCCAATTCACTTTCCTTGAGGGCCTTTAAATATCCTTGCGTTCTGGCCTTGCTCACGCTCAAATAATCATCTGTGGTGATAAGGGCTATATTCTTTTTGCCCTGTTCAATGAATTTTTTCGTGGCCATATAGGCCCCCAGTTCATCATCAATGATGACCTTATCACAATCTATTTCATTGGTGATCCTGTCAAAAAGAACAACAGGGATACCTTGATCGGTCACTTCCTTCAAATGGTTAAAATCCCCTTTTTGCTGTGTTTCTGAAGAAAGGGACATGATAAACCCATCAATACTTCCGTTGGCAAGCATTTCCATATTGATGACCTCCTTATCGAACGATTCCTCAGAAAGGCAAACAATTACGTTATAACCTTTGGCGTTCGCATATTTTTCAATTCCCCTGATCACGGTGGTGAAAAAATGATGAACGATGTCTGGAATGACCACGCCGATATTCTTGGTTCTTTTATTTTTTAGGCTAATTGCAATGTTGTTGGGCTTATAATTATAAAGCTTTGCAAAAGCCTGAACCTTTTCCTTGGTGTCCCTACTGATTTCCTCACTGTTCTTCAATGCTTTGGAAACAGTGGAAATGGACACTTCAAGCTCCCTGGCAATATCTTTTAAGGTTATCTTTGGTTTCAATGTGGTATAAATTTATTCCTGACGGGATTGGCGCGGAAAATTACTCAATATTGCAAAAAGGGGACGGACGAATCTTCCATTTTAACAAAAATCAAAGACAACACCAAACAAACTTGACAGCAAACGTTAACATAATCAAAAAATAAAAATCATATATTAGTGGTTTGATTACGGATTTCACTAAATCGATTCACTTATTTTGAGATATAGACAAACCAGCTTAAAAAGAATTACCAACACTTCACAATTCCAAAGTTATTAACACGAAACCGTTTTCGTAATACTTTGCATTATGCTTAAATTTTGATTAACATTATTTTTATATATGTTTAACACTTGAATTAAAATTAACTAAACTTAAAATTAATTATTTATGAAGATTACGCTACTAAAAAGCTTTTTGTTGCTTGGGGCATTCCTATGCTTTGGCATGATAAAGGCCCAAACAGTATCAGGTACCGTTTCTGACGGAAACGGACCTCTGCCAGGTGCAAGCGTATTGGTAAAAGGTACTACCAATGGTACGCAGACCGATTTTGACGGTAATTACACCCTCAACGGCATAGATGGTACAGCTACTTTAGTTTTTAGTTACATCGGCTACAAGACCCAAGAAGTTGCGGTCAATGGTCGATCAACTATTGATGTAACCTTGGAAGAAGATGCACAGGCTTTGGACGAGGTAGTGATCATCGGTTACGGCCAAACAACGGTTAAGGATGCGACCGGAGCCGTTGCTGTTGTAACTGCAGAGGATTTCAACCAAGGTGTGATTGCTTCTCCAGAGCAATTGATCCAAGGTAAGACTGCCGGTGTACAGATTACCCAGAGCAGCGGTGAACCTGGTGCAGGTATTAACGTAAGGATCAGGGGTACGAGTTCTGTTCGTTCCAACAACAACCCACTATTCGTTGTGGATGGTATGCCACTTTCGGGTGAGGACACCTCAGCGGGTGGCGCCGATGTTGGCACTGGAACCAGTTCTGCCAAAAACCCTTTGAACTTCCTTAACCCTAACGATATTGAAAGTATCAGTATCCTTAAGGATGCTTCGGCAACAGCCATTTACGGTTCAAGAGGTGCCAACGGTGTTGTGATCATTACAACCAAAAGTGGTAAAACCGGTAAAGGCCTGTTCGAGTTTACATCCAATTTGAGTTACTCCACTCCTGCCAAAAGATTTGATCTTTTGGATAGAAATGAATTCTTGACCGCACTACCAAATTATGGTGGTGACCCAAATGCCTTGGATTTCGGTTATGACACTGACTGGCAAGAACTCATATTAAGAAGTACAGCTTCTCAAAACCAAAACCTTTCCTACTCCAAAAATTATGGAAGCGGAAACGTTCGAGCCTCTTTTGGTTATGGAAAACAATTTGGTGTTGTTGAAGGTTATGCACAAGAACGCCTAACAGGCAGGATCAACGCCTCTCAGCGATTCTTGGAAGATAAATTGAAATTGGATGCTACATTGACCGTATCTAGGGTAAATGATGATGGTGGTGCCATCAGCAACAACTCTGGTTCTACCGGGGATTTGATCGGTGCCGCTTATTTTGCAAACCCTACATGGCCCGCCAGAACTACCTTTTCAACGGGAGGTAGTGAAATCAACCCGTTGCAATTGTTGAACTACTATGACGATGTTACCCATACCGATAGGTTTTTAGGTAATGTGTCTGCTGAATACAGCATTACTCCTGAACTAAAAGGTAAAGTAGCGGTAGGTTACGATAAATCAACTTCCGAAAAATATCAAGTACAATCCTCACTTTCCACAGGTATTGGAAATGCACCAGGTCAAGGGCAAGGAGCTTTAAGTGCCAGGGACGTTACAGGAAAACTACTTGATGTAACTTTTACCTATGACAAAGAGTTCGAAAATTCTCATTTGACTGCCTTGGTAGGTTACTCTTTCCAGAGCTATCAAAGGGAAGGTAAAAACATTTCTGCTCTTGGGTTTGGCACAACTGACCTGAACCAAATGATTTCAGATCTAGGGACGGCCACATCAGCTATTGAAAGCCAATTGTCAGGTTCTTACCAGCAATTTGGTTTTAACAACAACGGAACTTTCGTGAACCGTTTGTTCCCAACCGTATCCCAAAATGAATCGGTTACTTCTCCTACAGGGGTTCCCATTAGTGCAGTTGCCGGTGATTATTATGACAACACCGATGAGCTTCAATCATTCTTCGGAAGGGCAGAATATTCAATCGCTGACAAATATATTTTGACCGGTACACTTAGGGTGGATGGTTCCTCAAGATTTGGACCTAACAATCAATACGGTTATTTCCCTTCAGGAGCTTTCGCTTGGAAGCTTAATGAGGAGGATTTTATTGGTGAAGCATTCTCGACCTTGAAATTACGTTTGGGTTATGGTATCACCGGTAACCAGGAAGGACTTGGTTATGGTAACTTTGCCTTAAGACAACGTTTTGCCGGTATTGGAATCCAACAAAACCAAAACATCAACGCTCCAGGTTTGTCCATTCAATCCTTTACCAATAATGATTTGAAATGGGAAGAAACCAGCCAAGCCAACATTGGTATCGATTTTGGTTTTGCAAATGACAGGTTCTCAGGTAGCGTAGACGTTTACCACAAAGTAACCAACGATCTTTTGCTTCAACAAGAAGCAGCCCAACCTTCACCTCAGGATTTCTATTTCGGAAATTTGGATGCCAAAGTTATCAACAAAGGTGTCGAAGTATCTATGAGCTATGACATCATCCAAATGGAAGACGTAACCTGGAACCTAGGTTTCAATGCGGCGTACAATGATAACATGGTGGAGGATTTTGACGGATTGATCCAAACAGGTGAAATCAATGGTAATGGTCTTACAGGTGCTTATGCGCAGCTTTTGGCAGGTGGTCAACCACTTTTTTCATATTACCTAAGAGAGTTCGGTGGATTTGATGCAAATGGTATTTCACTTTATCCAAATGGTGACGTTCAGGAATTTGTTGGTAAAAGTGCATTGCCTAAAGTTACTTTGGGTATCAATACAAGTGTATCCTACAAAAACTGGGATTTCAACGCATTCCTTTCCGGCCAATATGGTTTCTATGTTTACAACAACACCCAGAACGCCTACTTTACTGCAGGTATTATAGGGGTAGGTAAAAACATCACCAAAGATGTACTTACCAACGGTGAATCCAATGCCAACGCTGCTGACGTATCAACCAGATTCCTAGAAAAAGGTGACTTCCTAAGGCTACAAAATGCTTCTTTGAGCTACAACGTTCCTTTAAGTGGCCAAGGAGCTTTGAAGAGTCTTCGTTTGTCCATGATCGGTCAAAATTTGTTCATCATCACAGATTATTCAGGTCTTGACCCAGAGGTCAACGTGCCAAAATCTTTGAACAACATCCCTTCACTTGGAATTGACTATACGGCTTTCCCAAGAGCAAGAACCGTTACATTGGGTATTAGCGCAACTTTTTAAAAAATAATTTCTATGAAAGCTTTGAAACTAAATAAAATATACATTTGGGCAACCGCACTGGCAATGGTTGGTTGTACCAATTTGGAGATTGAACAGACCGACTCCATTTTCGCCGACCTAAGTGGTGAATTTTCCGGAGTGGATGCCGGTGGTACCCTAACAGATTTATACAATGCTGTGCGGGGCCAAACCGAAAGCCAGGAAAACTTGTATGCACTTACCGAGGTAAGTTCCGATGAGTTTGTGGTACCAACCCGTGGTACCGACTGGGGAGACAATGGGGTATGGAGAACATTGCACTCCCACACTTGGAGTCCTACCCACCAAAGGGTTAAAAACACATGGAACGATCAGAACAGGAACGTTTACAACGCTACCACCATTATTGATAGTAGAAGTAACCCAACTGCACAACAAGCTGCTGAAGCCAAATTCATAAGAGCTTATAGCATGTTCTGGTTGATAGATATGTTCGGTCAAGTTCCCTTCAGGACACCAGATGAAGGTCCAGACGTGAATCCTACCGTAATGACGCGTGCAGAGGCTTTTGACTTTGCAGTGAAGGATTTGACAGAAGCTATTCCTGATCTTCCATCAGTTGGTCCAAGTGAAGATTTGGTAAGTGCCTCAAAAGCAGCAGGCATGCTTCTATTGGCTAAGTTTTATTTGAACAAACACATTTTCACCGGTACAGGTTCTGCAGATGCATCTGATATGACCCAAGTTATTAATTTGGTAGACGATATAAAGGCTGAAGGCTTTGACTTGCAAGCAGGTTATTTTGAATTGTTCGAGGATTCTGTAAACAATGAAACCATTTGGTTCACAACTTCCAGTGTGGGCAACAACATTTGGAACACCTTGCACTACAATCAAATTGTTCCTGACCAAGCCGGTGGATGGAACGGATTCACGACTATTGCAGAGTTCTATGATTTGTTCGAGGGAGATCCAAACGTGAACACACCAGGTTCAGGCCAAGAGGAAAGAAGAGGTTTCGTTCCCACAGATGGTACCAACTATGGTGTAGGTAATGGCTTTTTGATCGGACAGCAATATGATGCCAACGGTAATCCATACAAAGACAGAACAGGTGCTCCTTTGGTTTTCACCAAAGAATTACCAGGCTTGTTGGGTAACAACGAAAGAACAGGTATCAGGGTCATCAAATATAACCCTGCCAATGGAGCTTTCGCCAACCACAAGATCGTTTTCCGTTACGCCGATGCCCATTTGATGAAGGCAGAAGCTGTATTCAGAAGCGGAGGTGATGCCACTGCCCTAATAAATGAGCTCAGGACTTTAAGAGGGGCCAGCCCAATTGGAAGTGTCACTGAACAAGATATCATTGATGAAAGAGGTAGGGAACTATATGGTGAGCAATGGAGAAGAAATGATTTGATTCGTTTTGGACAATTTACCGCTCCATGGTCGTACAAAGAGGTATCTGGTGACGAAACCAAAAACCTTTATCCAATTCCTGCAACAGCCATCATTTCTAATCCTAATTTGGTTCAGAACCCAGGATACTAACATTATCAAAGTTTAAGCTGTTTTTATAAACATGGAAAGGCCACCGATCGGTGGCCTTTCTTTATTATAAAGTTTCCCATTAGTCCTTTATTAATCCTTTTTTTGATCAATATTAATAACTGCGCTATTCCCATTCCCTTTGGAAATAAGTATCTTGAACCGCGCTATTGAAAGATAAAATGAGAGCACCCTATTATCTGGTTTTTGGGATGGTCATCACCTTGATCGGTTGTCAAAAAACTGGACCTAAAACATTATTTGAACTAAAAGATTCCCGTGAGACCGGTATCAAGTTTAAAAATGAATTGGTGCAGACCCCGGAACTGAACATATTAAACTATCTCTATTTTTATAATGGGGCAGGTGTCGCCGCAGGCGACTTTAATGGCGATAGCTTGGTTGACCTCTATTTTACTTCCAATCAGGGTGCTGATAAACTGTACTTGAACAAGGGCAATTTAAAGTTTGAGGATATTACCGTTGCTGCACAAATCAATAACGATTCTGGGTGGACTACCGGGGTTACCCATGCCGATATCAACAACGATGGTCTCTTGGACATTTACATCTGCAAAGTAGGCGACCATGGAAAAATCCAAGGCCAAAACTTGTTATATATCAATCAAGGCAACAATGAAAATGGAGTCCCCACTTTCAAAGAGGAAGCCGCCAAATATGGCCTTGACTTTATCGGCTATGCCACTCAGGCCGCTTTTTTTGATTATGACCTTGATGGGGACCTCGACCTGTATCTGATGAACCATTCCGTAAATCCGAACAGGTCCTATGGGAAGGGAACCAAAAGAAAAATGGTAGATTCCATGTCAGGCGATATTCTTTTTAGAAACGATGACGGGCACTATACCAATGTATCAAAAGAAGCTGGTATTTTTCAGGGAACCATAGGCTACGGTTTGGGTTTGGCCATCAGTGATATAAACAATGATGGGTACCCCGATATTTACATTGGGAATGATTTTTTTGAAAACGATTATCTCTACATCAACCAAAAAAATGGAACTTTTAATGAAACCATCTCTGAGAACGATAAAAAATTAGGCCATACCACCCATTTTTCAATGGGAAATGATATTGCCGACATAAACAATGATGGGCTTTCTGACATCCTTTCCCTAGACATGCTGCCAGAAGATCTGGAAACTTATAAAACATCAGGGCTTGAATATGCCTATCCGGTTTATCAGCAATATTTGAAAAATGGTTTTGCTCCCCAGTTCATGCAAAATGCCCTGCATTTAAACTTAGATGGGGAAAACTTTGGTGAAATTGCCAACCTTAGCGGTATAGACGCCACTGAATGGTCCTGGAGTGGCCTTTTCGCAGATTTTGACAACGATGGCTTTAAAGACCTTTTCATATCAAATGGCATAAAGGGCGTAACCAACGATATGGACTATATCAATTACATTTCCAACGAAGAAATCCAAAAAACAATCGAGAAAGGACTCACTGACAAGGACATGGAACTAATTGACCGTTTGCCCACAAAGAAAGTCCAGAATTATTTTTACAAGAACAATGGCGGAGCAACGTTCACCGATATAACCCAAGCTTGGGCCCCTCAAATTGCATCCTTTAGTAATGGTTGTGTATATACGGACCTGGATAATGATGGCGATTTGGATGTAGTGGTCAACAATGTGAACCAGGAAGCCTTTGTAATGGAAAACACATTATCCCAAAACAACTACATTAAAATTAAATTTAAAGGTAGTCCAAAGAATCGTTTAGGCCTTGGGGCAAAAGCAATTATCAACCACAAAGATGGAAAGTCCGTCCAAGAAAATATTGTAACAAGGGGCTTTCTTTCAGCCAAGGACAACACCTTGAACTTTGGAGTGGGACAAGATTCCATAATAGATTCCATACAAATTATTTGGCCTGGAGGGTCTTTTGAAACTTTACGGAACATCTCAGCAAACCAAACCATTGAGGTATCCGTATCCAATGCGTCAGGAAATTTTTATGGGAACAAATCAGATTTATCACCATCAGAATATGTAAAACTGGACAATCCCCTAGATTTTGTACACAAAGAATACCCTTCACTTGATTTTGACCGAAATCCATTGGTGCCGTTCGCCTATTCCAATGAAGGGCCATCCATTGCCGTTGTGGATTTCAACAATGATGGACACGATGATCTTTTTGTCTGTGGTGGTAAAAACCAGCCTTCGGCACTATTTCTTCAAGATGAAAAAGGAGATTTTAATACGTATCAACCTGATATGTTCCTAATGGACGCCATCAGTGAGGATGTGGACCAAGTTTTCTTTGATGCCGATAATGACGGGGACCTTGACCTGGTAATTGTTAGCGGAGGCAACGAATTTACCAAAGGAAAGCCCCTTCAACCCCGATTCTACAAAAATCAAAGCGGTACACTGGAACAAGATGAAGACACATTTGATGGGTTAGTTGTAAACGCTTCAAGAATAGTCGCTGTTGATTTCGATGCCGACGGGGACTTAGATGTCTGCATTGCCTCCAACTCAATGCCAACGGAATTTGGAAAAAAATCCAGACAGTATCTTTTTGAAAATGATGGAAATGGAAATTTCAGGGAAATCACTTCTTCAATTGCTCCAGATTTTCAGAATCTGGGCAATATAAAGGACCTTGTCTGGTCTGATTTGGACCACAATGGTTATCCAGATTTAGTAGTTGCTGGCCATTGGACCCCTGTTACCGTCTTTCTAAATAATGGGGAAAAATTAGTGGAACAGAAGAGTAACGGACTTCAAAACACGAACGGCTGGTGGAATTGTATTGAACTTGCCGATTTGGACAATGATGGAGACCTTGATATCCTGGCCGGCAATTGGGGGCAGAATACCAAATTTCAAGCTTCCATGGAAAAGCCAATCACCCTGTACATCAATGATTTTGATGGGAATGGATCCATTGAAACAGTGGTGACCCATTTTCATGGAGATAAAGAAACCGCGTTTGCATCTAAAGATGAACTGGCCAAACAAATGCCTTTTCTAAATAAAAAATTTCTGTTCTATAAAGACTTTGCAAAAGCCTCCCTTGAAGAGCTTTTTGGAAAAGAGAAACTGGAAGAATCCATCAAGCGAAAAGTTTACGTTTTGGCCACGACCTATTTTGTGAATGATGGACATGGCAACTTTACATCCAAGGAACTACCATGGTTGGTTCAATCATCTTCAGTGAACGATATTTATCTGGAAAGAAATGACAAAGAAATGATTAACGAAATATTAATGGTGGGCAATAATTTTGAGATAAGCACCCAACTTGGTAGATTAGACGCCTCACACGGGTTATTATTGCAAAATGATGAAAGCGGCAACATCGGCTACAAGCAAAGCTTGGGAATTTCGGGTGCTGCCAGAAGGATCAAAAAAATGAATGTAAATGGGAAACAATCTCTCATCATTGCCTTGAACAATGAAGCCCCCATTTTTTTAGTGAAAAAAACTGCAAGATAAATGAAACTGAAATATACCGTTCCATGCCTTTTGATACTCGCTGCACTAGCGTGTAAAAACAAAGAGGTAGATAACAATACCCAAGAAGAGCAAAAAGAAACGCTTTTTACCCTATTGACCCCGGAAGAAACCGGGGTAGCCTTTGTCAACAAGGTAGAGAACCAAAAAAACTTCAACATTTTTAAATACCGGAATTTTTATAACGGCGGCGGTGTGGCCATTGGAGACATCAACAATGATGGTTTGCAGGATATCTATCTCACCGGGAATATGGTTGCCAACAGACTTTATCTGAACAAAGGCAATTTTCAGTTCGAAGATATTTCGGAAAGTGCGGGAATTATGGGTAACAAACCATGGTCTACAGGAGTGGTGATGGTAGACATTAACCAAGATGGTCTGTTGGACATCTATGTGTGTAACGCCGGTAACATGGAAGGCAACAACCATGACAATGATTTATACATCAATAACGGTGATCTTACCTTTACCGAAAAAGCAGCGGAATACAACCTGGCTAAAACAGGTTTCACCACGCATGCCTCCTTTTTTGATTATGATAAGGATGGAGACCTGGATGTTTACATATTGAACAATAGCAACATCCCTGTCAGTAGTCTTGGTTACGCCGAACAACGTGAGGTACGTGCCCAGGATTGGGAAGGCGTACCGGATATCTTCAAAGGTGTGGGAGACATGCTATTGCGAAATGATGACGGTAAATTTGTGGATGTCAGCGAAAAGGCGGGGATCTATGGAAGTCTGATTGGGTTTGGATTGGGCGTTTTGGTAACAGATTTCAATGGAGATCTTTATCCGGATATTTACGTTTCCAATGACTTTTATGAGCGGGATTACCTCTACATCAACCAAAAAGATGGCACATTTAAGGAAGAAATCAAAGATTGGACCTCTCACCTGAGCTTGTCTGCCATGGGAATCGATGTGGCCGATATCAACAATGATGGCCATAACGATATCTTCATTACCGATATGCTCCCGGAGAAAGAAAACAGGGTAAAATCGGTTATGGAGTTTGAAGGTTATAATGTTTTCAACCTAAAACAAAGCAAGGATTTTTATCAGCAGTACATTCAGAATACCCTCCAACTCAATAATGGCAATGGCACCTTTTCGGAAGTCGCCTACTATAGCGGTATCGATGCCACGGATTGGAGTTGGGCAGGTTTGATCTTTGATATGGACAACGATGGGTTAAAGGACATTTTCATTACCAATGGTATCAATCATGACCTGACCGATCTGGATTTTGTGGACTTTTTCGCCAATGAGATTGTTCAAAAAATGGCGCTTACCGGCAAAAAGGAATCCATCGATTCCATCATCAGCAAAATGCCCATAAAGCCACAGCCCAACTATGCCTACAAGAACAACGGCGATATCTCCTTTAAAAATGCGAACAAAGAGTGGGGCTTTGAGCTCCCCTCCCGTTCCAATGGGGCCGCTTACGCCGATTTGGATAATGATGGAGACCTTGATTTGGTCATCAACAACGTGAACACACCTGCCTTTATCTATAAAAACAATGCAGAAACACAACTGCACAACAACTTTATACAATTGAAGTTCAAAGGCCCCAAAACCAACGTTTTTGCCATTGGAGCTTTGGCCAAATTCTATTTTGATGGGAATATCGTGAACCAAGAACTGATTCCTTCCCGTGGGTTCCAATCCTCAATGGGTTATGAAATGACCATCGGTTTAGGAAAAACTGAAAAATTGGATTCCATTAGGGTTGTCTGGCCAGATGACCTAACCGAAAAAATGGAAAATGTACCGGCCAACCAGGTCATCACTTTTGATCATGCAAATGCCAAGGAAACATATAAACTTCCAAAGGAAAATGCTGTAAAATCTTATTTGAAGGAATTGGAATCCAGTTCTTTTGTAACCCATCAGGAGGACAACTACAATGATTTTGACTACGAAGGGCTTATCTACAATAAACTTTCCCAAGAGGGACCTTCGTTGGCCGTTGCAGATATCAATGGAGATGGAAATGAGGATTTCTATATTGGCGGGGCCAAGGGGCAACCTGGAACGCTTTATGTACATTCCGGCAATGGCAAAGTGGCTTTGAAAAAATTGGATGCGTTTGAGGTTGATAAAGATTTTGAGGATGTGGCCGCTGCCTTTTTTGATGCGGATGGTGACGGAGACCAAGATCTGATGGTAGGCTCTGGAGGAAATAATGTTCAAGAGCAACGGACTTACCGGGCACGTTTATATTTGAACGATGGTAAAGGAAACTTCACCAAATCCCTGAATGAATTGCCATCCACCTTCAAAAACATCTCTACCATTGCTCCCTATGATTTTGATAATGATGGGGACATGGATGTATTTATTGGATCACGCAGTGTGGTTGGTGTTTATGGTCTATCACCTGACCATCTTCTTTTGGAAAATATGGGGGATGGTACCTTTACGGATGTTACGGAACGATTGGGTTACGACCTTAAAAACGCTGGAATGGTAACCGATTCCAAATGGGTGGATGTTGATGGGGACAACAAAAAAGATTTGGTCCTGACCGCCGAGTGGGACACCCCAAAAATCTATAAGAACACAGGCCGAAGATTGACCAAAATGACCAGCTCCCTGGATAGTTTATACGGATGGTGGAACACTGTGGAGGCCGCAGACCTGGATGGTGATGGCGACTTGGACCTTATTCTGGGCAATCAAGGATTGAACCTGCATTACAAACCAACCGAGTATGCCCCAATGAAAATGTGGATCAATGATTATGATAACAACGGAACCATTGAGCAGATCGTTACCCTTCAAGACAATGGTGGCGATTATCCCATACATCAGAAACGGGAGTTAACGGAACAATTACCGGCCCTCAAGAAACAAAACCTAAAAGCTTCGGACTACGCAAACAGAACTATACATCAATTGTTTCCTGAAGAAGTAATTTCTAAATCCATCGTGAAAAAAGTGGAGACCTCTGCTTCGGTCATCGCTATCAACGAAGGGGGTGGAAAGTTCCGAATTCAAAATTTGCCCCCAAGGGTTCAACTATCCTGCATTTGTGACATCACCTGTACCGATGTGAACAATGATGGTAACCTGGACTTGATCATGGCTGGTAATAATTTCGAGTTCAAACCACAATTTTCAAGATTGGATGCCGGCCAAGGCAATCTGTTATTAGGTGATGGCAAGTTGGGCTTTACCTGGCAGGAATATGACACCAGCGGATTCAAAATAAGGGACGAGGTAAAATATATGGAACAGTTCAAGGACAAGAATGGTAAAACCTTTGTTATTACTGCCATCAATAACAACAAACCAAAGATTTTTGCCATCAATGAATAGGTTTTGGTCCATATCACTTATACTACTCCTTTTTGTTTCCTGCAAAAAGGAAGGTAGCCTTTTTGAAAATCCCAAACCAAAGGACACAGGTATCGAGTTCACCAACACCTTGACCTCATCGGATAATCTAAGCATTTTGGACTATCTCTACTTTTACAATGGTGGTGGTGTCTCCATCGGGGACATCAACAACGATGGGCTTCCAGATATCTTTTTTACCGGAAATCAGGTCAAGAACAAATTATACCTCAACAAAGGCAATTTAAAGTTCGAGGATATTTCCACCGCTGCCGGAATTGAGGGGAACAGCACTTGGAACACGGGCACTACAATGGCCGATGTAAACGGAGATGGCCTTTTGGACATTTATGTATGTGCCGTAGTGGGTATCAATGGATTTAACGGTTTCAACGAACTTTATATCAACAACGGCGACAATACGTTTACCGAAAGTGCAGCCAAATATGGGCTCGATTTTGATTCCTACAGCTCCAATGCCACTTTTTTTGATTACGATCTGGATGGTGACCTGGACCTTTACTTGCTCAACCATGCAGTGCACACCCAAAACTCCTTCGGACGCTTTGACCTTAGGTACGAACGCCGATATGAAACCGGTGACAAGCTAATGCGAAATGACGATGGCAAGTTTGTGGATGTGAGCGAACAGGCCGGAATTTATGGTGGTATCAACGGATACGGATTGGGATTGGCCATTGCCGATTTCAATCAAGATGGATACCCCGATATTTATGTCGGCAATGATTTTCATGAGGATGATTACTATTATCTGAACAACGGGGACGGAACTTTTACCGAAAGTCTTAGAAAATACTTCGGGCACACCAGCAGGTTCTCCATGGGCAATGATGTGGCCGATATCAACAACGATGGTAGGCCAGATTTTATGTCGCTGGACATGCTCCCTGAAGATGAAGTAGCGCTAAAATCTTCTGAAGGCGACGATAACATCCAAACCCAAAAAATGCGGATCGACCGATTTGGCTACCACTACCAATTTACACGGAACATGCTTTTTGTGAACCAACCTGATGGTAATTTCATGGAAACCGCCTTGATGAGCGGTATTGCAGCCACTGATTGGAGTTGGAGTGCCCTTTTTGCAGATTATGACCTGGATGGCCTTCAGGATGTTTTCATATCCAACGGTATTCCAAAAAGGCCAAACGATTTGGACTTTATCAATTTTGCCTCCAATGATCAGATCCAACAAAAACTGGACAATACCAAACTGGTCGATGAAAAAGCCTTGGACCTAATGCCTTCCGGTAGTGTGCACAATTATGTGTTCCGAGGAAACGAGGATTTGAATTTCAAGGACATGTCCGGCAACTGGATCACGAAGGACACCCTGATTTCAGGTGCCACGGCCATGGCGGATTTGGATGGTGATGGGGATATGGACCTGGTGACCAACAATATCAATCAACCTGCATCTTTGTACATCAACAAGGCAAATAACAAGGGAAGCTATCTTGAACTAAAGTTCAAATTTAGTGGAAAGAACACTTTGGGTATTGGCACCAAGGTTTTCTCCTATCAAAATGGAGGGCTTCAGTTCAAGGAATTGTTCCCTACCAGGGGATTTCAGGCCTCATCGGAACCCTTGATCCATTTTGGTTACGGCAACATCCAAAAAATAGATTCCATCAAAATTATTTGGCCCAACAGAACTTACCAGGTGATGAAAAATGTTGTAGTGAACCAAATCCTTACCGTAGCTCCTGAAAATGCCAAACCTTTCGACTACAACACCCTGCACAAAGCCAAAAAACAACGCTTTACACCTATTGCCAACAATTTAGGATTGGACTTTACACATGTAGAGGACAACTATACCGACTTTAACCGGGAAAAACTCATCCCATACCAAGTTTCCGATAGAGGTCCGGCCGTGGCTATTGGCGACCTCAACCAAGACGGAAAAGAAGATGTTTATTTTGGAGGGTCTAAATTTGAACCGTCACGCATTTACGTACAACAGGATTCCATGTTTGTACAGCAAAATTACCCGGTTATTCAAAAAGATTCGGTTAAGGAAAACATTTCCGCAACCATTGCCGATTTCAACAAAGATGGTAAAAACGACCTCTTCGTAACTGCTGGTGGGGGCGACTTTTTCGGAAAATCGGATGCACTTTTGGACAATGTTTTCGTTCAGCAGGACTCTACCTTTGTTTCTCTGGCCCTTCCACAATTCTACCAGAATTCTTCAGTAGTACGACCTTTTGATTTTGATAATGATGGTGACCTGGATGTCTTTGTGGGAGGATACACCATTACTGGCAAGTTCGGAGCCCCGGCAATATCCTATATTCTGGAAAACGTCAAGGGGTCCTTCCAAATTTTTAAGGGATTTGAAGCACATTCTCAAGGAATGGTGACAGATGCCCTTTGGAGCGATTTTGACAAAGATGGCCAAACAGACCTTATTTTGATTGGGGAATGGATGTCGCCCAAGTTCCTTAAAAATAACAAAGGCCAATTTTCTTTGGTGAACGAAATGAATCAAAAGGGGCTTTGGCAAACTATCGAAGCTTTTGATATTGATCAGGATGGGGATATGGATTACCTGCTGGGTAATTGGGGAATGAATACCAAGTTCAAAGCATCAAAGGAATACCCTATGAAGCTTTATTTCAATGATTTTGATGGGAACGGCCAGACCGAGACCGTAACTGCCATGGAAAAGGATGGAAAATACTATCCGTTGGAGACGTTGGACGGGCTTGCTTCGCAATTGGTTTTCCTTAAAAAGAAATACAATAGCTATAAAGCCTTTGCCGGAAAGACCATGGAAGACCTTTTTGGGAATGATGTCCTGAAAAATTCAACCTTACTGGAGGTCAACACCCTTCAGTCTGGATATTTGAGAAATGACAACGGTACATTTGTATTTGTACCCTTTAAAAATGACCTTCAAGTTGCGCCGATCATGGCGTTCCTTGTGGACGATTTTGATGGGGATGGCAAACAAGAAGCATTGGTTGGGGGCAATTATTTTGGTGTGAAACCCTATCACGGACGATTGGACTCTTTTCCAGGTGCCCTGATCAAGGATGAAAAAGAAGTTGTCCTTGGTAATGTTTTGGGTCTGGATCTGACTAAAAAATCCGTACGTCACCTAAAAACCATTGCCCTGAATGGACAAAAATATCTGTTAGCAGTATTCAACAACGACAAAGCACAAGTCTATAAAATTAATTAATCAAGAGGCCATGAAAGTAAAAGTTAGTTTAATCGCATTCGTACTATTGGTACTTACCTCGTGTCAAAAGAAGGAACAACCCATTGTGATCACTTCGGAAGAATTTCATCAGTCCGTGGACAAGGTCGTAGAAGTGATGATCCACGATATTTTCTCCCCACCAGTGGCTAGTAGGATATTTGCCTATCCCAATATTGCCGCGTACGAAATCATTGCCAAAAAAGATGGCCCCTATAAATCCTTGGCAGGGCAAGTTACAGGGTTGACCAGTATACCCGATCCCAAAAACAAGGACAATGTAAATTACGATTTGGCAGCACTCATTGCCCATATAGATCTGAGCAAAAGACTGATTTTTTCCGAGGAAAGAATCGAAACATACCGTGACAGCCTGTACAATGTTTGGATGAACCAAAACGAGACGGAGTTCAATGCCTCAAAGGAATACGGTTTGGAAGTTGCGGGTTTTATTGCCGACTGGATGAACAAGGACAACTACAAGGAAACACGTACCATGCCCAAGTTTACCGTAAACTCCGATGATCCCACTCGTTGGCAACCCACCCCTCCGGCCTATATGAACGGGATTGAACCCCACTGGAGCAAGATCCGCCCTTTTGCCATAGATTCCTCGGCACAGTTCAAGCCCATTCCACCTCCTGCTTTTTCAATGGACAAGGATTCCCAATTTTATAAAGAGGTGATGGAAGTGTACGAGGTTAAAAAATCCATGGTAGGCAAAGGGGATAAATCCGATGAGATTGCGATAGCCCAATTTTGGGATTGTAACCCTTATGTTTCGGTAACCAGGGGCCACTTGATGTTTGCCACCAAAAAAATAACCCCGGGGGCGCACTGGATCGGAATTGCCAAAATCGCTTGCCGAAAAACAGAAGCCGATTTTAGCAAAACCGTTTATGCCTATACCAAAACGTCCATCGCCATTGCAGATGCCTTTATCAGTTGTTGGGACGAAAAATACCGAAGTAACCTCATTCGCCCAGAAACAGTGATCAATGAGTATATTGATGACAGTTGGGAGCCAGTACTTCAAACACCTCCATTTCCAGAATATACCAGTGGCCATAGTGTGGTATCCGGTGCTGCTTCCACAGCGTTGACAAGTGTTTTTGGTGAAGGCTTTGCCTTTGATGACGATACCGAGGTTCCCTACGGGCTACCTGTTCGTTCCTTTACCTCCTTCAACCAGGCCGCGGATGAGGCAGCCATCAGCAGAATGTATGGTGGTATCCACTACCGCGCAGCTATTGAGGTAGGGATTAAACAAGGCCGAAACCTTGGAAAATTTATTGTGGACAAATTGGATATGACAAAGGGCTAATGGTTATTTTTGGCCTTTGGTATGAGAAAGATTTTATCAATTATCATTGCGCTTTTTTTGGTATCCATGATTTGGTACTTGTTTTTAAAGCCGCAGGATTATCAAGTCAGTTTTAATGCAAGGACCTTTCCTGGCACCGTATATGAAAGCGTAAAAGCTTGGAACCGGACTTTGGATAGCTTTGCACCTGTAGAATTTGAAAGTCCAACACATTTTACCCAAAAAGTCTTTGCAAATGATTCAGTTCATCAATACTATTGGGAAATAACCCCAGTTCATGATTCATTGAGCAGGGTTACCGTGAACATCAAGGATGAGCAAAATTCCCTTCAGAACAAAATTGGCATAATCTTTTCCGACAATGATTTTGAAAAGGGATCTAGGAAAAGACTCATTAAGTTCAATGACTTTTTGAATGATCACCTCAAAAAATTCAAGCTTTCCAAGGTTGTGCAAGCCGAAACGTTTACCACCTTTTGTGCCTGTGTCAATCTAAAAACCCCTCCTGAGCAAAAGGCCGCTGGAATCATGGCCAATTATCCTTTCTTGAATTCCATCTTGTTCGAGAATGAAGTAAAGTTAAACGGTCCTCCTTTTGTTGAAGTATTGGACTGGGACCTGAAAAAAGATAGTTTATCCTATAATTTCTGTTATCCTATCATACGTTCCGAAAAACTGCCAGATCACCCAAGTATTACCTATAAGCGTATTTTTCCAAAGAAGGCCTTGAAGACCATTTACAATGGTAACTACATAACATCGGACAGAGCTTGGTATTTTTTGTTGGATCATGCCAAGAAGAATGACATTCCTATAGAGGAAAAACCGATTGAGGTTTTCTACAACAATCCCAATATGGGTGGCAATGAACTGGAATGGAAGACTGAAGTATATCTGCCTTTAAAGGAGTCCAATGAATAAAATAGCCCTAATATTCCTATTGATCATTTCACAAGCATGTGCACAAAAGGAACCCCATGGTAATTTACAACCATTAGGGAAATTTTCATCCAAGCTCAAGGAAATATCAGGAATGGAAACCACCCCCAATGGAAATCTCTGGGTAATTGAGGACAGCGGGAACGAGGACAAAATCTACGAGGTGGACCAAAAAGCAGAATCCATCCAATCCAAAAAAATTGCACACGCCAAAAATGTGGATTGGGAAGACTTGACCACCGACCTTGATGGTAATCTGTACATTGGGGATTTTGGCAACAACAGTAATCTAAGAAAGGACCTCACCATTTATAAAATTTCACAAAAACAACTGGGCAAAAAAGAACCTAAGGCCGAAAAAATATCCTTCCGATATCCTGAACAACAGGGATTTCCACCAGAAAAGGACAGCCTATATTTTGATACCGAAGGGCTCATTCACTGGCAAGGTCACCTGTACATTTTCACCAAAAACCGAACACGTCCGTATGACGGTAAAACCTTGGTCTATAGAGTTCTCGATAAGGAAGGTTCTTACGAGGCGGAATTTTTGGGTTCCCTTTTTCTTTGTGATGATCCAAACCGTTGTTCCGTTACCAGCGCAGATATTTCACCAGATGGAAAAACCATTGCCCTGTTAAGCTATGGCCAGGTATTTTTGGTGACAGGATATGATCTTCCAACTTTAGCCCAAGCACAAATTATTGTCATAGATCTGTTTTGTTCCACCCAAATAGAATCCGTTTGTTTTTTGGATAACAAAACCTTGCTAGTGGCAGATGAGCAGAATATATTTGGCGGAAGGCAATTGTATCGGTACATCTTGGATTAGAATCCAAAACCGAGCTGAAAGGCAAATCGCATACCATCCGAACTGTTGAAAAGCCCAAAATTGGCAGTGAGTATATCTGCCCCGTTCAAGAAAAATCCTCCACCATATGAATTGTGCCACTTATCCGATGCATCCCCGGGAAACCAAACGCGACCATAATCAAACCCTCCATAGATCCCTGGCGTAACCGGTAGCACCCCTGTAGGTCTTCCCCTAAAACTATATCGTAGATCGGTATTTTGGTAAAAGGCTGTTTTACCCGTAAAACGTTGGAACCTGTAACCCCGCAATCCATTATTGCCACCAATGGATGCTGCTTGGTAAAATTCATACTCATCGCCTAGGGTAAAATGTGCTTTTGCCTTGGTTGCCAGCACCAATCGGCCATTGGCCATTAGTTTATGGTCCATGGAAAAACTAGGTATCAAATATCCAAAAGACCTCCCTGATTGTTCCACATTGGTCTTGAACCCCCCGTTAAGGGCAAAACCCATTCCCAAGGTTGGAAATGCCTCATTATCGGTATTCGAATAACTGTACTCCCCTTCGACTCCAAAAAAGCTCTGGTGGTTTTCCTCACCATTTTCCAGATAAAATAGATTGATAAAGCGATCTTGGGTTTCTTCTACCTCAATGCTTTCATAAGAAACGCCAAGTCTAACTTTAGACCCCAAGTAACCCCTCCATATCAAAGATGGAGCCAAACTGATGGTCCTCATGCGAACCCTGTTATAATCCAAACCAAGGGGCTGTTCATCATCATCATTGATCGTTTCATTACCAAAACCAAAGAAATTAAGGGTGAAATTAGGGCTTGTGAACCTCGCTTTCAACTCTAAATTGACCTTATTGGAAACATGGGCAAATTCCCCCTTGTATCCCAAATCAAAACCATTGGTGGCAAAATAGTAGGCGGCATTGAACACATGTTGTTGGGTAAATGGATTTTGTCTGAAACCATTGAAGGTATATGTGTCGGTTACGCCAATCCTGAAACCATCATCCGGATTGAACCCTATGGTTGGCAACAATTGATTGTTACTGGCCTTGATCTTTAAAAATTGGTAGGTATTGGTATCATAATCATTGACCAAGTTAATGTTTCCACCATAGGCCTCATCCAACGTATTCTTCTTGGATTTGAAATCGTAGGCAAAAACGTTCCTAGACCTTTCAGAAATCTTGTATACATCATTGTTCTGGCCTCCTACCAATCGCACAATGACCTTTGAAGCTTCCGTGTTGGCCTCAAAAACATCATCATCATCCAAACCATAGATCCAAACTTCTTTAGTAATGTCTGGATAGTATTCTTTTTTGAAGAAAAGGTCCTTTTTCTCCCCTCCCTTAATTCGATAACCACGCACTTCGACCCCACCATTTGGAAGGGAACCAATTTGAAAATAATCGTCCTTGTCTGTACCTGTGACCACGCTGAACCTATTTAGAACGGCATAATAGGTTTTGGCCGTTTCCACCAAATGGTCCTTTCTGGCCAACAAAACCGTCTTAATTTTATCAACCGTCCCATCCCTTACTTCATCAGGGAAATTCAGAAACGCTTCGTCTATCACCTGATCATTGATGTGTTCTTGGATGAACTTCGCCTGCTCAATCCACATATCCAGATCTGATTCGGACAATAATGCCATATCTAGGGCAAAGGTCCTTGGGGATGATGTAAAGCCTTTTACACTTCTGATTTTTTCATGGAATCCTTCAAAAATACGGAGAGCCGGTACGGTTTTGGAACCAAATCCCATGATAAGGCCATCTCCCCATTGCGAAAATACTTGGTCCCTATCCCTCGGTATCGGTTTGAAAACTCTTTTGCCACTCTCGGTCTTGAACTCTGCCCATCTCCACTGGTCCACATGCCGGTCCCAATCACCCAACAAAATATCAAAAAGCCGTGCTTTCACATATTCCTTTTGATCAATACTGTATTCCTCGTCCTCCCTCAATTTATTGATCAGGTCGTAGGTGCTTTCTATCTTTTTCGATTTGCCAAAACTTGCCAAGTCATCATGGTCATCCGAAACGTGCTCCTCGATCATGTAGAGTCCATTGCCAAAATCAGTATTATATTGGCCCAATACCGATTGCTTTGGAACATAATATAATTTAGGATTGGTGTGATATATGCCAACGGCGTCTGATAGTTCACTAACCGTAAAAGGCGCATAAGGATGGGCACCGGTATACAGGTCCAGTAAAAGTTTTTCGGTGTAGGTTCCTTCAAATTGTCCAATGATGTATTGGTCTTGGAACGCAATGGCCTGAAGGTAGCGCTCGGCACTCTTTCTCAGGTCCCGCATTACATATTCCCTGCCTTTGTTATCCGCCAACCGTAAGGAATTGGACTGATTGCCACCTCCCTTCCGAACCACTTTTAAACCTCCGAACAAGGTATCCAAAAGTACGGTGGGGGCCCTAACCTCGGTGCCATAATATTTGCGGTACCGTTCTCCCCAAAGCCATTTATGAAAACCGCTTTTGGAAATTTCCTCTTGGGTGTAAATGGAAGCCGTTTTAAAGGGGGGAAAATCCCGGGCCATTGAAACTTGCGTTGTTGACCTATCCGGGGGCAATACCTGGGTTTGGTACAAAAGTTCTTCGGAAGTGGCATCCGCCCCATAAAAAGACACCTCGGAAGAACCATCCCTTAATACCTTTAAAATGGCATAACCTCCTCTTCCTGTGGAAAACTTACTACCGTTCAACAGTCGTGTGGAACCTGTTTTGGCCCCAGCCCCGCTTACTATCTGTGGTTTTCCCGATTCTTCGATATATTGAAGGGTATGTTCGTGGCCCGATACAAAAACTACCTTGTCCGAATATTGGGAAAGGGTAAGGATACGCTTTCTTAACTCATTGTATTTTTTGTTGGATAGGTCTTCAATAGAGGCCCCTGAGGTCTTTCTCAACAGGTTTGCCGCAGAACCCAAGATAGGTAACGGAATTTTACCACCTGTTGGATACAGCCCCTGTTCAAATGAAAATTGCCCACCATGCTCCCCATAAGTGAACATAGGGTGGTGCATGGCGATCACGATGGTCTTGTCCAGGTTCTTTTTGATCAAGCTCTCCAACTCCTCAAAAAATCTTGTCCGATCCTTGATCTCACATTTATCGTTCATGGTCGGGTGCTTGTCCCAGTTGGTCAGGTACCATTCCGTATCTATTGCGATAACCAAAATATTATCATTGATTTCCATATCCTCGATTGGACAGCCGTTTTCAGGTTTAAAAACATTTTTATTAACAAGTGCTTTTTGAAGATACTTTTCCTCCCTTTCCAAACCTTCAAGACCGTTACTATACCAATCATGGTTTCCAGGAATGAACATGACTTTGCCTTGAAAGGATTCCAAAGTGGCCAATTGGGCATCCAAGTAGTGTTTGGAACGTGCATTGGCTTCCGGATCATCATTCTTGTCCACAAACCCGGCAGGATAAATATTGTCGCCTAAAAAAAGGACTGTGCTATTTTTATCGGCTTTGTCAAGGGTTGACTTGAACTTTAGTAGGGTAGGATTCAGACCTCCATCAGGGGACATGCCAGCATCCCCAATCAAGTAAAAGGTATGATCAACTTCCTTGTTTTCAGAAGATGTAATTTGGACGGGATTGGATTCGGCATACTTAGCCTCATAGGTGGCACAACCATATCCCAAAACAAGTAAAAGACCTAGAAAGTAATGTTTCTTCATATCCTATGAGGTTGACTCCAAAATTTTGTAATTTGGATATTTAAATATCAGATATGTCGGAAATTGTTGAAAAAACTGAACGTTTTGTAACTGAACTACTATCCGAAAAACTTGATCCAAGGTTTTTGTACCACAACCTACGACATACCCAACGCGTTGTTAAAAGTACTAAAGAATTGCTCAACTTCTATGATATGGGCATTGCGGAAAATGAGCGAATACTGCTCGCCGCATGGCTACATGATATTGGATATGTTGAAGTAATAGCCGATCACGAAGAGGCCAGTGCAAAAATGGCGGCAACCTTCCTAAAGGAAAATGGTTATGGGGAATCCGACATCCAACAGGTCTGCAAGTTGATCTTGGCCACCAAAATGAGCCATGAGCCGAAAAACCTGCCAGAACAGATTATGAAAGATGCCGATATTTCCCATTTTGCACAAAAAAGTTATTGGGAAACCACAGATTACCTTAGGGATGAACTGAAGGAATTGGGCATTGCGGATTATTCTTCAAAAGAATGGCGTGAGAAGAACATCCAAATGTTTCGAACCAAACATAAATTTTATACCGATTATGCCAAGGAAAATTGGGAAAAGGGCAAAGAGAAAAACCTGAACCAACTGCTCAAGGAAAAGAAGACCGAAAAAACCATTGCCAAAAAAGAAGCCCTTAAGGCCAAATACAAGAGTGACAGCCCAGATCGCAGCATTCAGACACTTTATCGGGTAACCCAGAACAACCATTTAAAACTTAGTGATATAGCGGACACAAAAGCCAATATCCTGTTGTCCGTAAATGCCATCATTGTATCATTGGTATTGGCAAATTTGCTCACCAAGTTGGACAACCCGTCCAACACCTACCTGATTTACCCAACATTGATTTTGATCCTTTTCAGCATAACTTCCATGATCCTTTCGGTGCTTGCCACTAGACCCAACATCACCACTGGAAAATTTACCAAGGAAGATGTGGAACAAAAAAAGGTGAACCTGTTGTTCTTTGGCAACTTTCATAAAATGAAACTGGAAGAATATGAATGGGCCATGTCCGAACTAACCAAGGACAAGGACTATGTCTATGCATCGCTCACTAAAGATCTTTACTACCTTGGTTTGGTACTGAACAAGAAATACAAAATACTGCGGATTACTTACAACATTTTCATGCTGGGTATGATCATTTCGGTTCTAGCGTTCGGTATTGCCTTTCGTTTTTTTGGACCGGACAGAGTGCCTTTTTAGATCAAGACCTTAGCTCTTCCATCAAATCATCGTAAGTGTAGGTCTGCTCGGATTTTTTATCCTTTTTGTAAAGAATCTCGGCTCTTATCGCTTTTAATCCCGTTACCCCTTGTAGTCCTTCCAATTCCACAATTTCAATGTTATCCGTAAAGTAGCCTTTGGCCTTTAAGAATCGGATATACCTAAGGTATTCCCGTTCGTCCTTACGTTGGCTATATACAATGGAAAGTTTTCCTTTTTGGGTTAGTCGCTCATTGGTGCCCTTGATAAAAGCCTTGTCTATACGTTTTTTGATCACTTCATATCTGGCATTGTAGGTGCCATCCACATCAAATCTCTTTTCATCCATTCGGAAACGGATGGCCAAAGAATTGCTATGGACAAGAATGAGGGAAGCTACATCCAGTTTTACCGGAAGTTTGGACTTTAATTCATAATATTTGTTCTCCATCTCGCACATGACCTGTAATTGCCACAATCGCAAATTTCTTAGGTAGAGCTGATCAAACGCACGGTCTTTAACAATGGAAGCCCCTATATACATGTTGTGCTCCACACCATCGGTCTTGTACCTTTCAAAATAGTGTGGAAACATTTCTTGTGCCTTTTCCTGCTTTTTGTCCAACAACGAGGCCAATTGCATATTGGCTTCCATCACGCTTTCATCGTAATTCTTGCGATGATCGTAATAGGATTCTGTTGAAGGGTCTATCTTCTCCTCATATCTTTGGAGCAGGGCTGCAATTTCCCCATCTTCTTTTTTAAGGTGTTGGAAAACGGGGTTCACTTGCTCCTTTACAAAGTCAAATACCGCTTGTTCTGTGTGGGTATACAAAGCTTCCTTGACCTCATCCAAATAGGTTTCCACACGGAACATCAATTCCTCATAAATCAGCAAGCCATATTTTTTGATGGCCACTTCCAAGATTTCATTTATTTCTGAAAGCTGGATCATCAAATCCTTTTGGATGGAAAAATTCCTCTCCCTAGAAGAGTCCTTAATATCGATTTGTCCATACAATGGATAAACGTCCTTGAAAACAATCTCATGGAACACAGGTTGGTTGCCAGACAGTTCATCCGCCATAAAGCGCTTGGCCTCTTCCTGGAATTTCCAATACACCGATGGATGCACTGAGGTGCACTCGTGCTGGATCACGGCATCGATCAAATTTTCTTCTTCCTCTATGGTACGGAGCACCGCGGAAATCAAGTATGGCATTACATCATCGAGCTTATTGGCATTCACGCTGTTAAGTTCGTTGACTTTCCCCGATACCAATTCCAACACACCCAATAGGTTCCCATTCACGGCAATAGGGGCCAAAATGGCACTTTTAATGCCCTGTTCCAGTAAATTCTTATAAGGTTGTACATTTCCTTCAACCTTGTTAAAATATTTTTCAACGTTGGAAATGGCAAAATACTTTCCTTCATTGAACAGTTTACAATGTGAGTGGTCACAGAGCATCGTATCACAGGATTCCAATTCCTTACCATTGAGGATAAAGCTCTCCATACCTTTTCCGTAAATCCTAAAAAAGTTGTTGGCCCCGGCATCGTACCCTGCAAAACCGACCCGAATATCGCTCAATTTGAACAAAGACCTGAAGGTATCCTCAAAACTGTCCATGAAATTATCCTTGCCCCTTTGTGCCCTTCCAATCAGGGTGGACTTGATTTCCGAAATGGAATGTTCCGCGGTAACATCGAACATATTGGAAATCACAAATCCTTTCAGGATAAAACTATTGGGTGGGATTTTCTCCTTCCAGATATCCGGATTTTCAAAATTGTCCAGCAGTTCGTCCACATCGTCCTGTGTAAGTTCCCTGGCCTTATCTGTTGGCGTGATTTCCATAAAATCCGCATTGTACAAAATGCGGTAACGGTGCATTACCCCATTGGCATCTGGAATATCGTAAAAGAAAGGTCGCTTAAAATCGAGGTTGTACCCGTAGTGAAATTTCAAAACCACGGTACACCGCATGATATAATTGAACTCCGAAGGAATATTACTGATTTCCAGATTAAAATCCTGACCAGCCTCCTTCAAAATATTTTGAAAACGCTCAGATGAATTGAAAACCAAGTTTTCAAATGGAGTCGAAGCCGCTTTTATCTCGTTTTGGGTGAGCACGGGAGCGAACGTATCCTCTAATACGATCTTGATCACATCCTTATGCTTTTCAAGAAGCGATAGATCTGAAAAACCCTCCCTCAATTCTGGGTAAGGGGCCTGTGCCTCCAGAACAAACTTCGCACGTTCCGCCAAGTAAGTGTTGGGGCTATCCACAAGGCCATCATAATATTTCAACAAACTGTTGAAACTGACCAATTGGATCATAGGGGATTCATTATCGTAGTTGTGCTTCATGAACGGATTAGTCGAGATTGAATAGGTAAAGTTACAAAAAGTAGAAATGCGCGCTTTGTTATGGATATCTTTATGGATAAATTGCCATTATTATGGATATTTAGCAAACAAAACACATGTCCTCAGCTACCCGACTAGACCGTGCCTATGCCAATGCCGAGACCGTCCCTTTTGATGACAGCTCCAAGTTCATCTTTTTCAGCGATTGTCATAGAGGGGACAACAGTTTTGCTGACGATTTCGCCAATAACCGGAATATTTACTTCCATGCCCTGAACCATTACTATAGGGAAGGTTTCCATTACTTTGAACTCGGAGATGGTGATGAGCTTTGGGAAAATATCACTTTTGATTCCATTTTCGAGGCCCATAAAAATGTATTCCAATTGCTCCGTCAGTTTCATCTGGAAAAACGGTTGTACATGCTTTGGGGCAACCATGACATGGTATACAAGGATAAGGATTATGTAAAAAAACACCTGTCACACTATTTTGAACCCATTGATGGATCGGACAAGACCCTTTTTAAAGGGATAACCTATCATGAAGCCTTGATCTTGGAACATAGTGAAACCGGTCAGAAAATATTTTGTACCCACGGCCACCAAGCGGATTGGTGGAATTACGTTTGCTGGCGCATTGGTCGTTTTTTGGTAAGAGTCCTTTGGAAACCGTTGCAGGTGGTAGGCATTGCCGACCCGACCAGTCCGGCCAAAAACTATAAGGAACTCATCCGGATAGAAAAACGGACCAAACGTTGGATCTTAAGTAAAAACCTGTTGCCCACCATAGTAGGGCATACGCACAGGCCACGATTTCCAGAACCGGGCGAGATTCCCCTTTTTAATGACGGAAGTTGTGTACACCCGCGAAGCATCACCGGGATTGAAATCGAAAACGGGGAAATCTCCTTGATCAAATGGCACATTGCCACCAAGCCCGATGGCACGCTACAAATTGTAAGGGTATTGTTGGAAGGCCCTGAAAAATTGGTAGACTATATCAATCCTTAAGCCCGTTTGGCCATGGTTTTGATGGCCGTCACAAATTGATCCAGTTCATACGTAGTGGTGAAAACATTGGGGGTGATCCTACATCCATGCACATTTTCAAAGTCAATGGCCACCGTCCATACCTTGAATTCATCCAAAAGGGTTTTGGCCATTTCCCCAGGTTTCATGTTTTGTAGTCCCACATTGGCAATCCCACAACTTCTGTGTGGCTCGATGGGTGTATTGATGACCACATTTTCTACATCCCTTAACTGATCGCTCCAGTACCGTTGCAGGTAACGCATCCGTTCTTCCTTGCGTTCCAATCCAATCATTTCCAGGTAATCTGCAGAATCGTTGATGGTTAAATCGGTATGTACCGGAATGGTACCAGTATGGTTCAATCTTCTGATCTTGGCAAGATCGTTCTCGTGCTCTGCCAACAGAGGCCAGATCTTTGGAATATGCTTTTCTGCTACATAGAGCATGCCTGCACCCAGAGGGACACAAAGCCATTTGTGGAGACTGGAACCGTAATAGTCACAGTTCAACTCGGCCAGGTCCACCTTAATATGTCCCACGCAATGTGCACCATCCACCATCACCTCAACACCATGCGAATGGGCCATGTCGCATATTTTTTTGATAGGTAGAATATGTCCGGTCACATTTACCATGTGACAAACCATCAACAATTTGGTTTTTGGGGTTATCCGCGATTCGTATAGGGAAACAATTTCCTCATCGGACTTGGGATGATTGGGAAGGGAAACCTTTTTACAAACAATGCCGTAGCGTTTTTCCATCTGCTCAAAATGGACCTGCATTGCCCCATAATCCTGAACGGCATAAATGGCTTCATCCCCTTTTTCCCAAGGATAGCCCCCAATGATCAAGTCCAATGACTCTGTGGTGTTCCGAGTAATGACCAACTCCTTTTCGGAACAGTTCACCAATTTGGCCACTCTTGCCGCGGCTTTCATTTTATTCTCCCCTTGAACCGTTCTCATGTAGTAGGATCCTTGATAATTTACTTCTTTCATATGCTCCACATATTTTTCAAGAATCGGTGTGGGCATAATATTGTAATAACCACTTTCCAGGTTGATGTAATCCGGTTTCAACCTAAAATCGGCTCGAATCCGTTCCCAAAATTCATCGCTATCCTTATCTGACGGATATGGCATATCAACCTTTGGTTGACCAGGTTCCATGGGCAAAGTAAAAAAGGGAGCGGCCATGGCAGCGGTTCCCATATATTGCAAGAATTGTCGCTTTTTCATTTGGGTAAACGGTTGATTAAAAAAAGAATGGTAATTTCATTTTCACTTAGCCTCCAAGATACAACTTAAGCCCTTTGTATGGATGATGTAAAGGTTATTATTGATCAAATTCCCATTCGTTACGATTGGGCATCACACATCATGCTGCTTGGGATTGTTCAAGGATTGTTTTTGACTTTGGTCATCTTTTTACGGGCCAAAAGAACCTCCGCTATACACCTTTTTGGTTGGGTCATTTTAATACAGTGCATTGTTTTTGCAGATGTTTATCTCTGCTATACCGGATTGATGAAATACGTGATCCATTTAAATGATTCCACCGAATTTTTGGTGCTTTTGATTGCCCCAAGTCTTTATTTTTTTCTGTTCACCTTGTTGGAAAGGCAAGCATTTACCCTCAAAAGACACTGGCCGCATTTGTTGTTACCTGTGTTATATTTCATTTCCCAGACCAATTATTACACTAGTCCCGAAGCAGTAAAACTCAATGCCTATTTGGGCGCATACCACCACAATTTGGGCTTTGTGGACGTGCACGAGGACTTGAACTATTCCTACCATTTTATTAAGGATAGATTTCGTTGGTTGGTAATGGCCAGCTTTACCTTCTATTTTATTCTGACCACCCGACTGGTGTACCATGCTAGTAAGAAGGGGTTGGTTTCCCCAAAGAATATTAAAGTAGACCGATATAAATTTTCACGCCATACCATTATCGTTTTTTTGATATTAGGGTTGGCCCTATTCATAGTCTTTTCCAATTTTGACGATGATGGAGGCGATCACTATTTGGGCGTTTTGGAGACGCTTACCACTTTTATTACCTCCTTTTTTATACTTTCTGAATCCCGTTTCTTTGAAAAATCCTGGATTTCGGACAAATATGAGACCATGGCCACCGATTCTCTCCAATTTGAATCCATTGAAGCTTTTATGGACTCCTCACAGTATTATGCGGACCAAGAAGCTTCCTTAAAAAATGTGGCCGAAAAATTGGATGCCAATGCCAATATGGTTTCCAAATTGATCAATTCCAACACCGGAATGAATTTTAACGACTACATCAACCAAAAAAGGATCTTGCTTTCCAAAGAACGGTTATTGGATGATGATTTTTCCCATCTTACCGTGGAGGCCATTGGACAAACCGTTGGATTTAATTCAAAATCAGCATTTTACAACGCCTTCAAAAAACATGTCGGGCAATCTCCATCCGCCTATGTAAAAGAAAAAAAGACCTCAAAAAGGTTCTAATTTCTCCAACATTGTAATTCAGGACGTTTCCCTCTCCAAAAAATATCGGTTTTTGAAAGGCTCTTTACAATTTTGGCAAAAACTTTTCAATGATGGAAAAACCAATTCGCCGATATGACCTAGACTGGCTTCGTGTAATCGTCTTTGCTTTACTTATTTTTTACCATGTGGGTATGTTTTTTGTGCCTTGGGGATGGCATGTAAAAAACAATGTAATTTATGACTGGCTCCGTTGGCCGATGATGTTCTTGAACCAGTGGCGTCTTCCTATTCTATTTGTAATTTCAGGAATGGGCACGTACTATGCCCTCGGGAAAAGATCTTGGGGAAAATTCGTTTTGGAGCGATTTCTCCGATTAGGTATTCCATTGGTTGTCGGGATGATCTTGATCGTTCCACCACAGGTTTATTTTGAACGATTGGCCGATGGCGAATTCAGTGGATCCTACTATCAATACTTTACCACCATTGCTTTCAAAGGTGTCTACCCTGAAGGGAACATTAGCTGGCACCATCTATGGTTCTTGCCCTATTTGTTGGTTTTTTCATGGATCTTGTCGCCCATTTTCTTCTACCTCAGAAAACACAATACCCGTTTTATCGATTGGGTCAAAAGAATGATCCAAAAAACCTGGGGCATCTACATGTTTGTGATTCCCTTATATTTTGTGGAATCCTTGGTGGAACCTTTTTTTCCTATAACCCATGCCTTGGTGGATGATTGGTTCAACTTCATTTTTAGTATCATCCTATTTTTCTATGGCTTTGTGTTGATTGCCACAGGAGAGGCTTTTTGGGAAACATTGGCCCGAATAAAATACAAGGCCTTGGCCTTGGGTATCATTGGCTTTACGGGACAATTGATCATCTGGTTATTTTTTGAAGATGGTTATGTAATCCATTTTACCGAAGCCATGCTCAAGGTGGTGAACATTTGGTCGTGGATCTTGGTCCTTTTCGCCTATGCTGCCCAATACCTGAACAGACCTAGCAAGGGCATTGCCTATGCAAACCGTGCGGTGTATCCCTTTTATATTTTACACCAGACTATAACCGTGGGAATTGGTTATTACCTCATGAACCTCGATTGGGGATTTGTGCCCAAAGCCTTCATTTTAATAGTGGGCACATTCGGAATCAGTTGGTTGATCTATGATCTTATTATTTTAAGGATTCCATTTCTACATCCTTTATTTGGGTTGAAGGGAAAGAAGAAAACGCCTGCAGGTTAACGATTTAACTTCAATTTATATACTTCATGGCAAGGTATTTGCTACTTTTATTTTTGTAAATAGCTCAATCTTGCCATGAAAAAGTATGTTTTTGTTTTAATGGGATTCATTTTGGGGATTTCCACTTTATGGGCACAATCGGACCTACCCACGACAAAGCCACTAGAGATTGGCAAGAACAACAACTTAGACATTAAGGCGAGCAATCAAGGCACTTCCCTTCGGATGCCATCCGTAATAGATGAGAACTTTGCCTCCAAAAACAATAAGCCCGGTGTTAAAATGTTGCCGGATAAAGAGTTGTTACAGGCTGGTTACGACATGGATATTGACCCGAAAGTGGGTGAAAAGGAAAAAAAGGGTTCCAAGGAGCATTTTGGCGACCAATATCTTGGCGATTTTAAGACCAATGCCAAGTTTGTGGGTATCGTTTGTAGAGACCATGAATATGTTGATGGTGACCGCATCAAAATCTATTTGAATGGTGAAGTGGTGGAATACAACCTACTGCTGACAGGAGCTTTTAAAGGAATCAATATTGATTTGACACAAGGTTTTAACCGGATTGAGTTTGAAGCCTTGAACCAAGGTTCATCAGGCCCCAATACTGCCCAAGTGGTGGTTACGGATGATAAAGGAGAGGTAATCCACAACAACCGATGGAACCTTTCCACAGGATCCAAGGCCAGTCTTATAATTATCAAGGAAGAAGAATAACCGCTTCCCCCTATTGTCCTTTATTCTACTTTTCCCAAAGTAGTCGGACTTTCTGCCGTACCCTCCCAATCCGGGTCTGCAGCTCCGATCCATTTTCCGGTAAGGGTATCCATCATCACGGCATGAACCCTACCGAAACGACCTGGTTGATCCACTTCTTCTACCATGAAACCATCTTCCTTAAACTGTTTGATATCATCCAACGTCCACGTACCGGGATGGGTTTCGGCCAATATCAATGTATCTCCTGTATGCACGCGGGCGGCGCCCAAGGCCTTGTTCAAGGGCATTTTTTGATCCAAAACCCTACTGGTCACCTGGGCCACAGCAGTCACGATCCTGCTTCCGCCAGCAGCACCCAATACCAGAAATGGTTTTCCTTTTTTGGTAATGATGAATGGGCTAATGTGCGAACTTGCCCGTTCGCCAGGTTTCATATCGCCCAGATAGCCTCCCAAAGTGGCGGCATATACAAATCCAAGTCCTTCTGTGGCCACTTTTGACCCCATGATAGGGCCCAAGGACTGGGTCAAAGCAATTACATTTCCTTGGGCATCAGCTACGGATAAATGGGTGGTGTGCCCATTTTCCGTCCAAGATGCAGGTCGATCCCAATTCATGGCTGCCTGCTGGGTAGGAAAAGGTACCATGGCCTCTGCCAAGGTCTTGGCATATTCCTTGGAGGTCAGCTTCTTGCCTACTTCCAAATCCTTTTGGCCATAACGATCTTCATAGGCCTTCACATTGGCTTGGTACACCAGTTCCGCCCAGGTGGTTTCCGGTACATCTGCCAAATCGAAATTTTCAAGGACCTGTAGCATTTCAATCGTAATGGCCCCATAAGATGGAATAAATAATCCATGGAGTCCAAATCCCCTATATGATCCTTCAACCATATCTGCATCCCTGGCCTGATACTCTGCCATGGCGGCCATGCTCAAGGTGCCTCCGTGCTTTTGCACATCGTCCACTATTTTTTTGGCGATTTCACCTTCATAAAACACCTTTTCCCCTTCCTTGGCAATCAATTTAAGGGTATGGGCCAAGTCTTTTTGCACCAAACGGCTTCCTTCCACATAAGTGGTATCCCCGTTCATAAAGTATTTGGAAGTTCCTGTAAATTCTTTGATCTTATCCATGGCCATGGATTGGCGTAAGGCTTCGCCAGGCAACACATTAAAACCTTCTTCGGCATGTTTGATGGCAGGCTGCATCACTGTTTCCAAATCCAGAGTTCCATAGTCCGACAACAATTTGGTCAAGCCCTTCACCACTCCGGGAACGCCAATGGTAGCATATCCATACTGACCTTTGGGTGCTGTTTCGGGATCGTAATCAATTCCGGCTTGGGTAGTGGCATCCACCCCTGAAATTTTTCCATTGGAAGTCATCACAATGGCCTGCAACCTTCCTCCCAACCCCGACATGCTAGGCTCCACCACTGAAAGCACAAAGGCCGCGGCCACGGCTGCATCAATGGCATTGCCTCCTTTCTCCAGCATTTCTACCCCAGCCTCCGTTGCCAACGGATGGGCAGCCGCCACGGCACCATTTTCAGAAATGGAAACTTGTGGATCTCCATCATCCACAATGGTCAAATTGGGATTGTTGACTGATTTATCGGTTTTTTCTTTACAGGAAAGGGTCACTATAAATAGTGAAGCAAGCAGGCAAATCGATTTTTTATACATGGTAGGTAATTTGGTCATTTACTGTTTTTCTCCAGGGTGATAGGTAGCCTCGGCCCGTTTTAGAACATCTTCTTTATAGAAGGCGGCATCCTTCCATTGAATATCCGCATAGCGCTGGGCCTGGTCATTAAAATGGGGGGAATTGGGGTCTCCACTTTGTCCGCCCGCCAACATGGTCTTAGCTTTCACCTTATCTCCAAACTCCACCACGGCCACAAAACTGTTGCCCCGGGTTCCATAGATTTTTTTTGTATTGTTGTCGTAACGGGCACCATATGCAGCCAAAGCCCCCCAAGTACCACTGGCAAAACCAATGGGGATGCTGGGTTTGGCATCATCAAAAGCCTGACGGATATCCCCGTTCAAACGTTGATATCGATTGACCTCTCCCCAAGGCATTTTCCAAGTGCCGAAATCGGATTTCAATTTTTCTACAGCTTCTGTGAACAGGCCCAACTTTTGGTCATCGGGCCAATCACTTCCCCAATACTCTACCCATTGCATGGAATACGTGCCTTCGGGTCTTTCTGCCTTTGAATAACAAAGCATACCGTAATAATGTGCCAGGGTCATGGCCACCGATTCCTTGGATGTTGTAAAATCCCACTGCCTCAGGGTTTCAATGGGTTCCTTCAATTCAGGAGTCGGATAGGCATCGTAGGCTTTCACCAGACCTGGAATCAACGTATTGAATGCAGGTAGATACGGATCGTGCGCCAATTGTATCAGACTGTCCAAGGTATAACCGCTTCGTCCGGTCAACAATTCAATGGCGTGAACGCCCCTGAAATTTTCTTGGTCACGTGACATGTAATTGGGGTAATCTTCTTTTTTCGGGCTGTATTCCAAAGCCGATGTAAAGGGTGTTGAGTTGCAATTCTGTATCCACCCATTTTTGGGGTTCAACACCAAAATATTCTCATCCACCGTATGAAGCCCTTGCCAGTCGGTCTTGGGATTGCTGCCATCAACAGGTTGGTCATAATCAAAAATGGTGTCCCGCTTCGGAATAAAATTTCCATGGAAATAGGCAATGTTCCCTTCGGCATCGGCATACACAGTGTTGTTGGAAGAATTGGTCCGAATGTCCATCATTTTACGGAAACCGGTATATCCCTCCTGTTTGGTTCGAATGTAAGATTGCTCCAAGGCTTTTACGGGTTCCCACATCATGGCAGAAGCCGTCCATTGTCCGTCCGCAACATGGGTGATAGGACCGTGATGGGTCCTGTACATCGGAAAGGTTTTCTCTTTGAGTGCTTCGCCTTCCTTGTATTTCAAAGTCACGCTGGTGGAATCCACGGGACGCAGTTCTTCTCCATACTGATAGAACAGTTTTCCATCATTTTTTACAAGGGTTTCCTTGAATTCATCCATCACATCAGTATAGGTAGACGTATGCATCCAACCCGTTTTTTCATTGAATCCCTGGTACACAAAAAACTGTCCCCAGGTGACAGCGCCATAGGCGTTCAACCCTTCTTCACTGACCACATGTACTTCACCCCGAAAGTAAAATGATGTATGGGGGTTGATGAGCAACATGGCATTACCGGATTGGGTCAAATCCCCAGAAATGGCAATCCCGTTGGATCCTTTAGGCTCTGCCATTTCTTCCTTTTTCTTCTGTTGGAGCAATTCCATTTCTGGAATTTCCATACCACTTTCGTAAAACGTCTGGATTTTTCGGGTGGATATGCGTTCGATATCCCCGCCGATGGACCCTTCACTAAAGTACATGGGCATCCAAGGTTCAAATCGGGTGAGCAATTTGGGTTTTGCCTCGGGATGGGTATAGAGGAAGTAGTTTATTCCGTCCGCAAAGGCATCGCAAAGCTGCTTTAACCATTCGGGACTTTTTTCATAATTGGCCTTGGCTTCTTCCTCCGTCATGAACAATTTGGCCCTAAGATCACTGTAAAGTGCCTCTTCTCCCTCTACTTCGGCCAAACGGCCTGTGGCCCAGATGTAATTTTGCTCCACCCGATTAAAATCATCTTCGCACTGGGCGTACAAGAGTCCAAAAACGGCATCGGCATCGGTTTTTCCATAGATGTGCGGAACGCCAAAATCGTCCCTGATGATGGTGATGTCCTTGGCTTGCGCCTTCCATTCCTCAATTTCTGTCTGAGGTTTTTGGGTACACGAAAAACTTAAAAGCAGTATTGTGAGAATGGCGAGTGGTCTCATCTTGGGGGTTGGTTTTGTTTTATCTTGTTAAAATACGGGTTTTCCACATCATTTACCAACTACCGCTGGAGCCGCCGCCGCCAGATCTTCCCCCACCACCTGAAAAACTGCTGGACCTTCCACTTGAACTGGAGCCAAAGGAATGGCTCCCCGAAGATGAGAAGGTCTTGCCCATATAGGTTTTATCGGACTTGAACCAAGAAAGTTTGAAATCTTCCTTACCCTTGATCTGTATCTTTAAAACGGCTAACAATATGGTGAGAAGGAAAAACCCGATTATCCCATAAATGACCCATCCGACGCTCCCAAATAGCACTTCTTCATCAAAGGTAATGCCCATGATCGTCGCCAAAAAGAACAAGGGTACCCCAATGAAAATCAAGCCAAAAAATACCTGCAACAACCCGGCAAAAATCATGAACACTCCTGGAAAAAGTCCCAGTTTCCCTATCATGATGCCCCTAAACATTTCAATTAAACCGGAATAGCCTTTGTAAAAAACAAATCCGCCAGGGACCATAAAAAAGGAGAGGAAAACCATCAGCAACACATAGCCCCACCACGGGAGTTGGTTCTCCGCTTCCATTTCCTTATTGAATTCGGCCAAAGCATCGGGGTTCTTCAACAATTCGATAAGTTGATCCGATGCTTCATCAAGACCTCCGAAGTAATCTTCCTCCTTGAATTTGGGGATCATGGTATTGCGGATGATGCGGGACGCCACCACATCCGTAATGAAGGGTTCCAAACCGTAGCCTACTTCTATTCGGACTTCCCTATCATTTTTGGAAAAGAGGATGAGTAGACCGTTGTCCTTGCCCGCCTGACCCAATTTATTCTGATTGAATACCCCGTTGGCGTATTCTTCAATGGTCCCCCCTCCCAAGTCATTAATGGTCAGAATGACCAATTGATTGGTCGTCTCGGTTTCAAATTGTGTGAGCTTGCTTCGAAGGCCTTCTAATTGTTCGGAGGTGAAAATACCTGCGTTGTCCGTAACAATTTGGTCAAGCTGGGGGTACTTCTCTTGGGAAAACCCAAAAATGGACAGCAGTACCAAATAGCAGAAAACCAGCGTCTTTCCCATGACCCTAAGATACGGGAAAGTCGAATCGTCTGCTATTGAAAATGTATGAATGGATGTTTTGATCTAATCCTCGGCAGGGGCCAATTCCACTTCCAGTCCGTCCAAATCGTCGGTCATATGGATCTGGCAGCCCAAACGGCTATTGTCCTTTACAAAAAAGGCCTCGGACAACATGGCTTCCTCATCATCGGATTTTTCAGGAAGTTGGTGATCGGAAAGCACGTAACATTGACAGGAAGCACACATGGCCATCCCCCCACAAATACCGATGGTACCCTCTGGGGCCAACTCGTAGGAACGTACGACCTCCATCAGGTTCATGTTCATATCCGTGGGGGCATCCACTTCGTGGAGTACGCCTTCCCTATCAATAATCTTTAGTTTTATATCGCTCATACCTATTTGGAAATCTATGCCTGAGTTTCCTTAACGTTTTAACTACTGCTTTATTTTTAATCGATAGATTTAACAACAGCCTTTGGTGCCTCTTTCTTGCTGCCATCAAAACCAGTGACACCCCCAACCGTGGTATACTTCATGACATATTTTTTATCGGGGAAGATACGTTGATAGGCACTTTGGCACATTAAAGTGGCTTCGTGGAACCCACACAAGATCAATTTTAGCTTACCTGGGTAGGTATTCACATCACCAATGGCATAGATACCGGGAACATTGGTTTGATAATCGTAGGAGTTGTTCACCTTGATGGCATTCTTCTCTATTTCCAATCCCCAATCGGCAATGGGTCCGAGTTTTGGGGAAAGTCCAAATAATGGGATAAAATGATCGACTTCCACCTCGGTTTCTTCCAAAGTATCCACATTCTGGACGGTAACTTTCTCTAGCATATCCTCTCCATGAAGGGCCACTACTTCAGAAGGGGTCATCAGATTGATCTTTCCTTCATTTTTCAAGTGCTGTACCTTTTCAACGGAATCCAAGGCTCCCCGAAATTCATTTCTTCGGTGTACCAACGTAACCTGATCGGCCACATCGGCCAAGAAAATGGACCAGTCGAGGGCAGAATCCCCTCCTCCGGCGAGCAACACCTTTTTACCGCGATATATTTCCGGTTCTTTGATCATATAGGCCACTCCATCCTCCTCATATTTGGCCAAGTTGTCCAAAATAGGTTTTCGAGGCTCAAAACTCCCAAGTCCACCAGCAATGGCCACCACAGGAGCATGGTGTTTGGTGCCTTTATTGGTTGTGACCACAAAAGTGCCGTCCTCCAACTTATCAATGGTTTCGGCCCGCTCTCCCAAGGTAAACCCAGGTTGAAAGGGTTTGATCTGTTCCATCAGATTGTCCACCAACTCCCCAGCCAACACTTCGGGAAAACCGGGGATATCGTAAATGGGTTTTTTGGGATAAATCTCGGAGCACTGCCCACCGGGTTGCGGCAAGGCATCAATCAAATGGCATTTCAATTGCAACAGGCCTGCTTCAAAAACAGCAAAGAGACCCGTAGGTCCCGCTCCAATAATCAGTATATCGGTTTTGATCATCTACAAAAAAATTTTGGCGTGCAACTTACTGCTTGCCCAAGGAAGTAATTATGATTTTTGTCAGTTAGCCCACACTGATAACTTCTTCAATTTGAGGAGCATACTTTTTTATGGTCATTTCCACTCCACTCTTCAAGGTCATCTGATTGACACTACATGCGATACAGTTCCCTTCCAAACGTACTTTAACCGAGTTATCGTTGTCAATGGATATCAAGGTAATATCACCACCATCACTCTGGAGAAAAGGTCGAATTTCATCCAAGGCTTTTTCCACGTTGCTCTTAATTTCTTCTGAAGTCATACTTATTTCTTTTTAACGGCCGAACAACCAGCCATTGTTGTAATCTTGATTGCTTCGGTAGGAGGAAGGTCCGTATTGCGACGTACCAGTTCCTGCACCACGTTTTTGGTCAACTCCTCAAAAGCTTCCTCAATAGGTGAGGCTGTCTGGAGGGCTGCCGGTCTTCCCACATCCCCCGCTTCCCTTATGCTCTGCACCAATGGCATTTCTCCCAAGAATGGAACATCTAGGTCTTCCGCCAAGTTTTTGGCACCGTTTTGTCCAAAGATATAATATTTGTTATCAGGCAATTCTTCCGGGGTAAAGTAGGCCATATTCTCCACAATTCCCAAAACAGGCACATTTATGGCCTCCTGTTGGAACATGGCAACACCTTTTCTGGCATCGGCCAGGGCAATTTCCTGTGGCGTGCTCACCACCACCGCGCCGGTTACGGGCAAGGATTGCATAATGCTCAAATGGATGTCTCCCGTGCCCGGAGGTAAATCCAACAATAAAAAGTCCAATTCCCCCCAATGGGCATCAAAGATCATTTGGTTCAACGCCTTTGCGGCCATGGGGCCTCTCCAAATCACCGCTTGGTTAGGCTGGGTGAAAAATCCAATGGACAAGAGTTTTACCCCATAATTTTCAATGGGTTTCATCTTTGCCTTACCATTCACATTGATGGACAAAGGTTTTTCGTTGGCCACATCGAACATGATAGGCATGGATGGTCCGTAAATATCGGTATCCAACAAGCCTACCTTAAAGCCCATTTTGGCCAATGTGACCGCCAAATTGGCCGTAATGGTAGATTTACCCACGCCTCCCTTGCCAGATGCAACGGCAATGATATTTTGAATTCCGGGAATGGGATTCCCCTTAATTTGGTTCACCTTGGGCTTGGCCGGGGCATCAACCTTTAGGTTAACCTTGATCTTGGCTTTTTCATATACCTCGCTGTGGATGATCTTCAATATCTCCACTTCTGTTTTCTTTTTGGCCTGAAGACTTGGATTTTTGATGGTCACATCTACCTCAACCTCATCACCAAATACCTGTACATTGGTAACCGCTCCGCTCTCCACTAGGTTCTGCCCTTCACCAGGGGCAGATATTTTCTCCAGTGCTTTAAGAATGTCTACTTTCTTCAACTTCATGTATCCTGTTTTTACCATCAGTCGTTTGAACTGATTCTAAACTACAAAGATACGGCGTTGGGATTAGATTTTATAGTAGGCAGGTTGAAATTCAAAAAAGGACAAATTTGCCAATTGCAATTGGAGATTCACCAGCAATTAATGAAGGGCTTTGGAAGGCATTTTTATGAAAAAACCGTAGCTTAGGAACTTATTTAACCAACTACCAACATGTTGCGCAACACCAAACTCCCCCATCTCGCTTTATTGTCCATTTCCCTGTTTTGGCTTTCCTGCTCATCGGGCAAACATAGCTTCACCAAAAAGGATGTAAAAGGATCTGAAAAATTGATCGGCCTGAGTTTTTCCAAAAAGGATATCGACACCCTTTATCCATACTTGGAAAGGAACCTTTCCGGGTTTGATTCCCTCAGAAAATACCCGTTGGACAATGATGTGTTCCCTGCCGTTCGGTTTGATCCCGTGCCCTTTGGCTTTAAGATGCCAGAGCAGTTGGATGGAAATGATTGGAACATTCCTGACTATGTTGAAATACCCGAACGTTTTGACGACCTGGCCTTTTATACCATTCCACAACTGGCCTCTTTGATCAAGCATCAAAAAATCACTTCAACCGAGTTGACCCAATTTTTTCTTGATCGATTAAAAAAATACCAACCTACCTTACAATGTAGCATCAGCATTACCGATAGTCTGGCATTGGCACAGGCCAAACGCGCCGATGAGGAAATCAAACAAGGAAGATACAGGGGCATTTTACATGGCATCCCCTATGGCACCAAAGACTTGATGGCAGTACCTGGCTATACCACTACTTGGGGCGCCGAGCCCTATAAAAATCAAGTCATTGATCAAACAGCTACGGTAATCCAAAAATTGGAAGATGCCGGTGCGGTTTTGGTAGCTAAATTGGTTTCCGGTTCATTGGCCCGAGGTGATGTTTGGTTTGGTGGCAAAACCAAAAACCCATGGGACATAACACAAGGGGCCACAGGTTCCTCTGCTGGTTCCGGATCTGCAACCTCTGCCGGACTTGTTCCCTTTGCCCTTGGAACCGAAACATTAGGTTCCATCACCTCACCAAGTACCCGAAACGGCGTTACGGGATTACGTCCCACCTATGGAAGGGTAAGTCGACATGGGGTAATGAGCCTGAGTTGGTCCATGGACAAAGTGGGGCCCTTGGCCAGAAATGCCGAGGACTGCGCCATCGTATTTTCGGTTATCCAAGGTGAGGATAAGAACGATTTGACCACCAAAAATCTGCCCTTTGGTGTGGATTGGACCAAAGATGCGAAATCCCTTAAAGTGGCCTACCTGAAAAAGGACATTGAAAAAGATACTACCGACACTGGTGATAATTTGAGAAATGCCTTGAAAGTCTTGAAAGAAATGGGCATTGAACCCACTGAGGTGGAACTTCCTGAAGATGTTCCCTTTAGAGGTTTCGATATTATCCTAAGAGCTGAAGCGGGTGCCTTTTTTGATGAATTGGTACGCTCTGGAGAAGTGGACCTCATGGTGGAACAGGACCAACGCTCAAGGGCCAATTCGCTGCGCCAAAGTCGATTTATCCCTGCTGTGGAGTATCTTCAAGCGAACCGACAACGCCAAGTGCTCATGCAGAAAATGCAGGATCTGATGAAAGATTATGATGTGTTGATATCCCCTTCCTTCGGCAATGATCAATTGCTCGCCACCAATCTAACGGGCCATCCCGTTATTGCGATTCCCACAGGTCTGGACAAGAAAAACCACCCGACCAGCATGACGTTTGTGGGCAAATTGTACGACGAGGCCAGTATTCTTTTGTTGGCCAAGGCTTTTCAGGATCATTCGGAGTTTGATGAGCTGCATCCCCCTGGGTATTGATCACAACTCCTTGGCTGGGTCCCAGAAGTATTTTTGGAAGTCGACAATTTGGTTGTCCTTGATCTGGATACCCTCATTTTCTAGGAGTTGTTGCATAAGGTTGGTGCCACCAAAATGATGTTTTCCAGTCAATACCCCGGTTCGATTGACCACCCGGTGTGCCGGTACATCCTTGGCCGATGAACTGTTCATGGCCCAACCTACCATACGGGCACTGCGTGCCGCCCCCAAATATTTGGCAATGGCCCCGTACGAGGTAACCCGACCATAGGGAATCTCCCTTGCTACTTGATAGACCTTGTCAAAAAAATTAAGCTCTTCCATGTTATCGGTACAGAATACGCATCAGGGTGATAATCAACAACAAAAGCATCAAGGCACTCAAGATATAATTTGAGTTTTTCGAAAAACGATTGGTCTTGGTCTCCAGCTTATCAAAATAGAAAGTATAGAGATAGAGCACGGCAAAGGTCCCTGTCCCTGCTGCGACCACAAACGTGGTAATATCCTGGGCCTCGAACTTGATCCAGCCTGCCTCGTTCCACATGGCGTTTAGTCCACTGTAATATGGAATGGTCAATAGATTGAGGGCAGCCAACAAAACCCCTTTAAAAAAGCTGTTCTTCTTACTCAGGTTCACCTTTTTGAGCTTTTTTTCCTTTCTCTGTTTGGCAACAATGAAAAAATAGATAGCAAAAAAGGCAAAAATGGCAATGGCAATTTTTAGAAGTATATCGATAACCTCTGGGTTTCGGTATAAAAATTTAGAGATGAAAACCGCCACATAGGCCTGGATCATGATCATGGAAGAGACCCCTAGGCTAAAAATGACCCCGTTCAATTTTCCTTTTTCCACGCTGATCTTGGCTGCATTCATATTGAGCAGACCGGGCGGCACCGTTGCCATAAAGGCAGCCGAAAACGTGGCAAAAAAAAGAATCAGGATATGGGTCATGAATCAGTGGTCAGTGAATCCTAAATTGGATGAAGGTAATTGGTTTTCCTTTTTCAAGATACTGATTTTCATAGAAAGTCTGAATCTCCAAAACCTCCGAAGGAGCCCCTTCGTTCTTGTACACATCATGGTTGGAGTAGATAATCTCATGCCCCAAACCTTGCAAGAGGCCAAGCGTATAGCCATGCATAAACTCACTGTCCGTTTTTAGATTGACCACCCCATCGGGTTTAAGAATATGTTTGTATTTTTTTAGAAAATCAGGGTTGGTCATCCGATGTTTGGTCCGTTTGTATTTGATCTGTGGATCAGGGAAGGTAATCCAGATTTCTGATACTTCACCAGGACCGAAAAGGAGGTCTACCAACTCTATTTGGGAACGCAGAAAACCCACATTCTTCAGATTTTCTTCCAAGGCAATCTTGGCTCCCCTCCAAAAACGGGCCCCCTTAATGTCTACGCCGATATAATTTTTATCAGGATTTCTTTTGGCAAGCCCAACGGTATATTCTCCTTTGCCACAACCCAATTCTAGCACAATGGGATGGTCATTGCCGAAAAACGAGGCCCAATTTCCCTTATATTGGAAGCCTTCCACCACTTCGTCCCGCTTGGGCTGGACCACATTGTAAAAGGTTTCGTTTTCTTTGAACCGTTTTAGTTTGTTTTTACTTCCCACTTTCGAATTTTCTTGTGCAAAAATTTAATGATTTCGCAAAACTAAGGAAATCTATAACCAAATGGCATTTTGTTTTTTTGCGGTTATGCAAAATTCCAAACGAATCTTGGTAGCCCCATTGAACTGGGGATTGGGACATGCCACAAGATGCATCCCCATTATTCAGGCATTGATCGATCACGGCCATCAACCTTTCATCGCTTCAGATGGAGTGGCATTGTCCCTTTTGCAGAAGGAATTCCCTAATGTTCCTTCCTTTGAACTTTCTTCTTATAAAATCACCTATGCCGAAAAGGCCAAGAATTTTAAGATCAAGATGATCTGGGATTCGCCAAAAGTACTGAAAGCCATAGCTAAGGAGAAAAAAGAAGTGAAACGTTTGGTGAAGGAACACAAATTGGATGGGATAATTTCAGACAATAGGTTGGGGGTGTTTTACAAAAAGGTGCCTTGTGTGTTCATCACCCATCAATTGAACGTCTTATCCGGAAACACCACTTGGATGAGTTCCAAGGTGCATCAAAAAGTAATCAAAAAATTTGATGCCTGCTGGGTTCCCGATGTTGAGGGAAAACCTAACCTCACCGGAAAATTGGGCCATTTGAAAAAATCAAAATTGAAGATTGCCTACTTGGGCCCATTGAGTCGTTTTGAAAAAAAGGAACTCCCAAAACAATATAATTTGATGGTCCTGCTGTCAGGACCAGAACCCCAACGCACTTTTTTGGAGGAAAAATTATTGAAGGAATTACAAGGTTTTGAAGGAAACATCCTTTTTGTGAAAGGAAAGATTGAAGGGGAACAATCCAAGGAAGAAATCAAAACAGAAAAAGGTTCCATCATTCTCTACAATTATATGAAATCGGCAGAGTTGGGAACGTCTATCAACCAAAGTGAAAAAGTACTTTGCAGATCGGGGTATACCACAGTAATGGACCTTGCCAAATTGGAAAAAAAGGCCTTTTTTATACCCACACCGGGGCAGTACGAACAAGAATATCTGGCAAAACGCTTGGAAAAACAGCAATTGGTCCCGTATTGCGAGCAGGATGATTTCTCCTTGGAACAACTTTCAAGAATGAAAGATTTTGAAGGTCTTACCCAGTTTGAATCCCCTATGGATTATGCGGGTTTGTTCACTGTCTTTTCCAAGGTGAACGAAAACTCGGATCCCACCCCGACCTCACTTTCCACATAAATTTTTTCCCCATGGGCCTCAATGATATGCTTCACAATGGAAAGGCCCAATCCTGAACCTCCCTCCGTCCTACTTCCACTTTGGTCCACACGGTAAAAACGTTCAAAAAGTCTTGGAATGTGTTGTTTGGGAATTCCGACCCCGTTATCGGTAACCCTTACGATTACCTTGTTTTTTATCAGGTTTTCCACACTTACTTCGGTAGTTCCATTGGAATGGCCGTATTTAATAGAGTTCACCAAGAGGTTACTGATCACTTGCTGTATCTTTTCCCTATCGGCATTCACATAAATGGGTTTGGGATATTCCATGTCGAAAGTGAGGGTGATCTGTTTCTTAGCCGCCTTCATCTCCAAGAGATCAAAGGTATTTTGAATAAGCTCGATGACATCAAAATCTTCCCGTTCCACTTTCAGCTCACCGGCTTCGAACTTGGTGATAAGATCTAGGTCCTTAACAATGTAAATCAAGCGTTCCACCCCTTTGTTAGCTCTTTCCAGATATTTTTCACGGAGTTTTTTGTCACGCATGGCACCATCTAATAAGGTAAGGATGTACCCTTGCACAGTAAACAATGGGGTCTTCAGTTCGTGGGAAACGTTTCCTAAAAATTCCTTTCGGTATTCTTCCCTGATTTTTAAAGTGTCTATCTCTATTTTCTTTCCTTCGGCAAATCTTTCAATTTCCTCGGTCAGCGTTTTCATATCGGTGGTCACTGGCTTAGAGGAAAAAGATGAGGATTCCAACAAGGTGACATCGTCATAGATCTTTTTGATCCTCCTATAAATGAACCGTTCTACCCGAACCTGGATAACCGTAAAACATATGGCAAAACTGATCAGTGCGAATAACAGTGTGTAGGCCCAATCCATATGGCCAAGGTCCATGTGGAAAAGCACAAAAAGTAGGGTTGTTAAAACGGTGATGACCAGGGAAGACCTAAGGGCAAACTTATATGATTTCCTTAGTTTTATGGCCATCAGAGAACAAACTTATACCCCACCCCTTTAACGGTCTTAAAATGATCGTCCCCGATTTTCTCGCGTAGTTTTCTAATATGCACGTCAATAGTACGGCCACCTACGACCACCTCGTTCCCCCAAACCTTGTCCAGGATCACTTCACGTTTAAAAACTTTGTTCGGCTTGGATGTAAGAAGGGCCAAAAGCTCAAATTCTTTACGGGGAAGCACAATCTCCTCACCGTTGTTCACGATCTTGTATTCTTCCCTGTTGATTACAATTTCTCCGACCTTCACAATTTCGTCCACTTCCTTTTTCTCCTCCTTCAACCTGCGTAGCAAAGCCTTTACCTTGCTTACCAATACTTTTGGCTTTATGGGTTTGGTGATATAGTCATCTGCACCTGCATCAAAACCGGCCACTTGGGAATAATCTTCCCCACGGGCGGTTAAAAAGGCTATGATCGTATTTTCGAGGCCCGGAGTGTTCCGGATCATTTCACAAGCTTCAATACCGTCCATTTCCGGCATCATCACATCCATAATGATAAGATGTGGTTGTTTCTTTTTTGCCTTGGAAACCCCTTCAGCGCCATTTTTGGCCGTAAAGACCTCATAGCCCTCGGCGGAAAGATTGTAACCTACAATTTCCAGGATATCAGGTTCATCGTCAACAAGTAAGATCTTAATGTCCTTGGTTTTCATGGGATGGTATTTCAGTGTTAATCCGTCAAATGTAAAGATAATACACTAATGGCATTAATGCTTAACGTTCATTTAATCTGATAACCTTATTGTAACGTTTCTCGAAAGAACTCTTAACGTGGGGCTAACATCGCTTTTACAGCCTGCGCGTTTCTTTGCCCCGAAATCTAAAAGAGATACAACCGCGTATGAAAACGTATTTGATAGTGGCCTTTTCCCTTTTCACCTTAATAGCTTCCGCACAGCAGAACGGAAGCATTGTAGGTAAATTGACGGACAAGGAACTAAACAATGAACCACTTCCTTTTGCCAACGTTCTTATCAAAGGCACCACAAAGGGAACCACTTCCGACTTTGATGGTCTTTTTGAAATCCCCGATGTTGCACCAGGTTCCTATACTTTGGTATTCAGCTTCTTGGGATATGAAACTTTGGAAGTTCCCAATGTTGTGGTGGAAGCAGGAAAAGTTACCGAAATAAACACAGGTTTGGGTGCCAGCAGTGTTGGATTGGATGAAGTAGTAGTAACCACAACCGCACGTAAAGATTCTGAAGTAGCCCTATTGCTACAACAAAAGAATGCCCTTGTAATGCAAGAAGCAATCAGTGCGGAGGCCCTTACCTTAAAAGGTATTGATGATGCCGCTGCTGCCGTTGCCCAAATTTCAGGGATTTCTAAACAGCAGGGATCAAGTAATGTTTATGTGAGAGGTTTGGGAGACCGTTACCAGAACACGACCATGAACGGTCTTTCATTACCTTCCAATGACGTAAACAAAAAGAACATCAATTTGGACCTTTTTGGATCATCCATCATTGAAAATGTAGCGGTAAGCAAAGCGTATAGCCCAACTTATTATGGGGATTTTGCTGCCGGTAATGTCAACATCGATTCCAAGGAATACACTGGCGACGGATATTTGGAAGTAGCTGTGGGTGGTGGAATCAACACCAATGCTGCTGGCGAGGACTTTGTAAAAAGTGAGGGCACCAGTAATTTTGGTTTTTATAACAGATATAGCCACGATCCTTTTGCAATTGTCCTTTCACATGAAGTAGACCCAGTGGCCGCTTGGGACCCGATTAACTTGTCTGGCGCCATTGAAGGTGGATATTCCTTCGATTTCAATAACGAAAAATCTAGATTGAGCTTCTTTGGAGCCGCTAGCTTCTCAAATGGATATGAAATTTTGGAAGGTCCTGCCAGGGATTTTACAAACGTTCTAAAAGTCAATTTTCCTAACGTTAGGGAATTTGCTTATAAAACAACAACTACAGCACTAGGCAATATTACTTATAGAATTAACTCCGACCATAAAGTGAAGTTCAGTTCTTTGTTCATCAATAGTGCAGCAGATAGAGTAGGTTATTACGGTATCAATGGACAAGGTACTAACCGTGATGCGATACTCAACTCAGATGAAGGTTTTTACGTAATGAACGTTCAGTTCAACCAGGATATGATCTTTGTGAACCAATTGACTGGTCAACATGTATTTGATGAAAAACTAACCTTCGACTGGGGCGCTGGCTTTAATAAGGTTTTCTCCGATGAGCCAGACAGAAAAAGGTTCACACTTGAAAATTACCAATACGCTTTAGATAACGATAGCAATACAAATCCATCATTCTACACCAACATCCCATTTGATAACCAGCGCTTTTTCCAAAGTATTGAGGATGATGAGTTGAACAGTTACATGAATCTTGGCTATCAGGCTTCAGAAAAAGTAAAGTTCAATTTTGGATATAACGGCAGAAGAAAAGAGCGTAGGTTCAATAGTATTCGTTATGGATACGATATTGTGGATAGAAACAATACTCCCGTAACCGATGTTAATGACTTCAATTCCATTTTTGATGTCACCAACATCAACATTCCAGCTGGTGAAGGTCTATGGAACACCATTGTACTAAACCCGATCAGCAACAAAATTGGAAATACCAACCGTCCAGGTCTTCCTGAAAATACCTATAAAGGAAATTTGAATGTACATGCCTTGTTTGCTTCCGCTGAACTTTTGCTTACGGATAAATTGAGCATGGTGCCTGGAGTAAGGGTTGAATCCTTCAGTCAGAAAGTAGCGTACGATGTAATCAACATTAGTGCTACCGATCCTGGGTTCAGGGAAGTGTACGAAAACATCTTCCTTCCTAGTTTGAACGTAAGGTATGCCGTTACCGAGAATTCAAACCTTAGGGCAGGTTTCAGTAAAACTGCATCTTTCCCCGAATTCAAGGAAGTTGCTCCATTCGTTTATGAATCAGTGACCCAAAGGGTTGGTGGTAACCCTGATCTATTGGGAGGATTGAACGGCGATGGACCTACCTACTCTGATGTTTACAACTACGACCTTAAGTATGAATGGTTCTTGGAAAGAGGTGAGATCATCTCATTGGCAGCTTTTGCCAAAACCATCAAAGATCCTGTTAACCGAGTTGTAGCAGCCGATGCTACCGGTACGCAGCGTTACTTTAGAACAGGTGATCAAGCTGATATTTATGGTGTAGAGCTAGAGGCCAGAAAAAACATTTTGATGGATGCAGAAGACAATGCAGTAGTATCAATAGGGTTAAATGCCGCTTACACCCATACCAAGCAGGATTTGCGTGATATTCCCGCAGGAACAGAAAATACCTTTGGTACCGCCTTTGATCGTGATTCCGATGAGTTGGAAGGCGCTTCTCCATTTATCATCAACGCCGATTTAAACTATAGTCCGGTTTTTGGTAGCTATAAGCCAAAAGCTACCGTTGCTTTCTCCTATTTCGCTGACCGTATCTTCTCTTTGGGAGCCGGTAGTTTGGGGAATATTGTGGAGAAAGCAGTACCTACCTTGAACTTTGTTTGGCAAAACTCCTTCGGGGAGCATTTTGAAGCCAATCTTTCCGCAAAAAACATTTTGAATCCAGACGTCTCCTTGGTTAGGGAAGGTACCGGTATTGGTGACGTTATCATTAGAGAGTATAACCTTGGGGTTAACGTTGGGCTAACCCTTAAATATAAATTTTAATTCCTTTTTAAACGTAAACAGATGAAAAACAAGTTTTTATTTTTAGGTATAGCCGCCGCTTTGTTCATTGCTTGTGAAGCCGACGATACCGCAGATATTGTTATCAATGATAACAGTGTTACGAACAATACCACCAATAATGGATCAAATGGTGGATCTGAAACGACTACGGTAAACCTTAGTGGTGTGTATACATCAGACTTAGAATTGGATCCAGAAATTGAATACATTATTACTGGTCCAGTTCTTATTGCAGATGGTGCAACTTTCACCGTTCCCGCAGGGATGACCATCAAAGCGGAACCAGTTGGTGTAAATGCCTACATTGCCATTCAACAAGGAGCTAGAATTGTTGCTGAGGGTACTGCAATCAACCCTATTATTTTTACATCAAATGCAAGTGCTCCTAGCTCAGGAAACTGGGGCGGACTTGTGCTTTGCGGAAAGGCTCCAATTAACTCAACTGCAGATGGATCTACAGATACAGCAACAACAGAGGTAGGTGGTCTTTCTTACGGGGGAAATACTCCTGGGGACGACTCTGGAATCGTAAAATATGTACGAATTGAATATGCTGGTGGTGCCATAGATGGTAATGCCGAGTTGAACAGCCTCTCCCTTTATGCTGTTGGTACTGGTACCGTTGTTGACTACGTAGAAGCATATGAAGGATCCGATGACGGATTTGAATTCTTCGGTGGAACTGTTGAAGCGAGCCATTTGGTAGTTGTCAGTTGCGAGGATGATTCCATCGACTGGACTGAAGGTTTCGCCGGTTCTGTAACGGATGCCTATATTCAACATGGTGCTATCCACGATAAAGCTTTTGAATGTGATGGTTACAATACCGATTTCAGCAATGAAGGTGGTTATTATGCCAACCCAAGCATTACCAACGTTACCGTTTTTGGTGCCAATGACGGAAGTGAAGCCGTTAGATTAAGAGCTGGAACACAAGGAACTTTCACCAACATTGTACTTAACGACTTTGGTAAAGGTTTCAGATTGGACGGTGATGCTGGTGACAACCCAACAGGACAAGGGGTTCTTGATGACCTTTTGAACATAGTGAACGTTACTTTTAACAACGTTACAACCACCATGGAAAATAATACCGGAGCTGTATTTAACGAATCAGATTTAATTACTGGTGTCGGAAACGGAACTGGTACCGATTACGCTACTTGGGCTGCTGGTTGGACCGTTGGCATCAACTAAGCCATAGATCACAATAAAATTTAAGGCCCCACCAAATGGTGGGGCCTCTTTTTTGCATTTCATCGAAAAGTAACCCCTTATTCATCAATTGGTTCCGCAATCGCGTTACAATTTTTTTATATTTGTGGCACAGCGTTTGCAACCATTAACATATGAAGCACTTTTACCTCGTCATTTTCTTTTTTGTGTGTGCTCTCGGATTTTCTCAGGAAAATGCCAAGGGCAGTGCCGATATTGATGGGTTCAAGCTCTATCCAAACCCTGTTACCCAAGGTAAGGTCTACATTGAGACTTCCTTGAATTCCCCCAAAAAAATATTGGTCTTTGATGTGCTTGGCACCCAGGTTTTGGAGACCACCATTTTAGGCAAGGAACTCAACCTTTCCAACTTGGACAAAGGGGTATATATCCTTCGCGTTTTTGAGAACAACAAAGTGGCTACCAGAAAGTTAATCATCAAATAGCCCGGTTTTCACCTACAACAAACCACAATTTTTAGGAGTTTCCCAACACTTTTGCCCGTTTCACAACAAATAATGGGTCAAGCATAGCTGTTTGTCTACTTTTACGTTGCGCATTACCCCAAATCTGCATTCATGAAGAAACTCTACTTTGTTATACTTATGGCTTTACCTATACTTACTTACGGTCAGGAGTTGGTCAGCATAAACAACGAGCCCATTCAGGAGCTCAAGGGTTTTAAGATGTACCCCAATCCGGCTTATGGAGATGAAGTGTACATCACCACCGAATCCAACGGATCCAAAGACATCAAAATCTATGATGTTTTCGGGGAAGTTGTGTTAACGGATAGGATCAATACCAATACCCTGGACATTTCCCGACTTGTACCTGGAGTATACGTACTCCAAGTGACGGAAGATAAAAAAACCATGACCCGAAAGCTGGTCGTGAAATAAACAAGATCTTTTGATCTCCTTTTACCAAGGGGCTTTTTTTTTGGGTAATTTTACCCATTCATGCATCCTATAAACACAGATCGGATTTTTTCCATTGCCAATTCCCAAGAATTTGAGGACATGGCATTGCAACAATTCAACTTTCAATATCACAGCAATTCGATCTATCAGGGTTTTTGTAATTACTTGGACAAATCTCCTTCTCAGGTACAAAAACTAATGGATATTCCTTTTTTGCCCATCGAATTTTTTAAGTCGCACAACATCGTGTCCACGACCCAAAAACCACAGGCCATTTTTGAAAGTAGTGGCACCACCCAAAGCTCAACCAGCAAGCATTTTGTTCCAGACCTATTACTTTATCAGGAAAGCTTTTTAAAGGGCTTCTCTTCCTTTTACGGACCTGTGGAAGATTATTGTATCCTTGCTTTATTGCCTGCTTATTTAGAGCGCCAAGGCTCTTCATTGGTGTATATGGTGAACGATCTGGTGGAACGGTCCCAACATCCTGATAGTGGATTTTATCTATATGACTTAGCTGGCCTCCAACAAAAACTTAGGGCATTGGATAAAAACGGAACCAAAACGCTATTGATAGGGGTCTCTTTTGCGCTGCTGGATTTGGCAGAACAGTTCCCCATGAAACTCCAGAACACCATCATCATGGAAACCGGGGGCATGAAAGGTCGTCGAAAAGAGCTGATCAGGGAGGAACTACACGGAATTTTAAAAGAAGCGTTTGGAGTACCATCCATCCATTCGGAATATGGAATGACCGAATTGTTGTCCCAAGGCTACTCCAAGGGAAATGGGATTTTTGAAACACCTCCTTGGATGATGGTCATCACCCGGGATACCGAGGACCCCTTGAGCCTTCAAGCCAAAGGAAAAACAGGCGGCATCAATATTATAGATTTGGCGAATCTGTATTCGTGCTCCTTTATTGCTACCCAAGATTTAGGCAAAACTTATTTAGATGGTTCCTTTGAGGTTTTGGGAAGGTTTGACAGCTCCGATATTCGCGGTTGCAATTTGATGGTACTTTAACTAGTCGACCACCAGCACAAAATAATTCTTCTTACCGCGTTGAAGCAATACAAATTTGTTGTTGATCAAATCCGCTTCGGTAATCAAGTACTCTTCTCCCACTTTTTCCTTGTTCACGGAAATGGAATTTTGTTTCAATTCCCTTCGGGCTTCACCATTGGATCCCAAAAAGTTGGTCTTGGCGGCCAACGCGCCGATCATATCCAATCCAGGAACAAGTTCTTCCCGTGAAACCTGAGCTTGGGGAACGCCTTCAAAAACATCCAAAAAGGTTTTCTCATTTAACCCTTTAAGGTCTTGCGAAGTAGATTTTCCAAAGAGGATATCGCTTGCCTTGATGGCATTTTCCAAATCTTCCTTGGAATGTACCATGGTGGTCACTTCCTCGGCCAATTTTCTTTGAAGCGCCCTTTCATGTGGAGCTTCTTTATGGGCAGCCACCAAATCCTGTATTTCCTGTTGGGTTAAAAAGGTAAAGATCTTGACGTATTTTTCAGCATCTTCGTCGGAGGTGTTCAACCAGTATTGGTAGAATTTGTAAGGAGAGGTACGTTCCGCATCCAACCACACATTACCTCCTTCGGTTTTCCCGAATTTGGTACCATCTGCCTTGGTGATCAAAGGACAGGTTAGGGCAAATCCCTTACCACCACCAATTCTTCTGATGAGTTCCGTTCCCGTGGTAATGTTCCCCCATTGGTCACTACCTCCCATTTGAAGGGTGCAATCATGGTGTTGAAACAGGTACAAGAAATCGTACCCTTGAACCAATTGATAGGTAAATTCCGTAAAGGACATGCCTTCCTTTGCATCCGCAGAAAGTCTTTTTTTCACGGAATCCTTGGCCATCATATAGTTCACCGTAATGTGTTTTCCAACATCACGGATAAATTCCAGAAAGGAAAAATTCTTCATCCAATCGTAGTTGTTCACCAAAACGGCGGCGTTCGGCTCGTCACTTTCGAAATCCAAAAAACGGCTCAATTGGGCCTTTAGGGCCTCTTGATTGTATCTTAATGTTTTTTCATCCAAAAGGTTACGCTCGGCAGATTTCCCGGATGGATCCCCGATCATTCCAGTGGCACCACCCACCAATGCAAAGGGTTTGTGTCCCGCCAATTGAAAATGCTTCAACATCATTACGCCTACCAAGTGCCCAATATGCAGGGAGTCCGCAGTGGGATCAATGCCCACATAAGCGGCACGCATCGCTTCCATCAGGTGTTCCTCAGCTCCGGGCATGACATCGTGAATCATTCCCCTCCATTGTAGTTCTTGCACAAAATTCTTCAACATGGTTGTTTTTTTGAATGGTTGCAAATATAAAATGAACTTGGCACTTGACTCTATAATTACGGCACAAATAGGTACTTTTACAACATGATTTTGGTTACAGGAGGCACTGGATTGCTTGGTTCCCATCTACTTTACCACTTGGTGAACAGTGGACAGCGGGTTAGGTCGCTCTATCGCACCAAGGATTCATTGCAGAAAGTTTCCAAAGTTTTTGGTTATTATTCCGAGCAGCCAACCCAATTGATGGATAAAATTGAATGGGTTGAGGGCGACATAACTGATATTGGCGAGTTGACAAAGGCATTTGATGGCATTGACCTGGTCTACCATTGTGCTGCACTGATTTCCTTTGATCCCAAGGATTTTAAAAAACTGGAAAAGATCAACGTGGAAGGAACCGCCAACGTGGTAAACCTTTGCTTGAAATTTGACGTCCAAAAAATTTGCCATGTGAGCTCCATTGCTGCCATTGGGACCAGTACAAAAGGGAAAATGGCAACCGAGGAAAACGATTGGAACGAAGCCAGTTCATCAGTATATGGGTTGACAAAGTACAACGCTGAACTTGAAGTATGGCGTGGTTCCCAAGAAGGCTTGTCCGTGGTCATCGTAAATCCCGGAGTTGTCATTGGACCCGGGTTTTGGAAATCGGGCAGTGGTACTTTTTTCACATATGCCGCCAAGGGTAAAAAGCATTTTATCCCAAGTGGTACCGGATTTGTTTCCGTTGATGATGTGGTAAGGGCCATGGTGTTGCTCATGGAATCCAAAATACAATCAGAGCGCTTCATTTTGGTGGACCAAAATTGGACCTATGAGCAATTGTTCCAAAAAATAGCTCCGAAATTGGGAGTTGCTCCCCCTACCAAAAAGGTTTCTTATTTTTCCCTTGAAATGTTCTGGAGATTGGATTGGCTTCGCAGTAATTTGTTGGGCAAAAGACGAAGGTTATCCAAAGTAATGGCCAAAGGTCTTTACCATCAAGACGTCTATGATAATTCCAAAATAAAGGAAGTACTGGGATTTGAATACAGGGACCTTGACACGGCAATCGATTTTTGCTGCCAGAAATTTAAGGATCGGTAGTAACTACCTTTTTTATTTCTTTATTTCCTATATCGGTCGAATCCATTTTTATTTCCTTGGCCTTTTTTGCCTCGCTGGCTTTTCTGACACTATCATTTCTAGCCTTGGCACTATCCTCCATAATTTGGGCCTGGTTATCCAATTTCTTTTTCACAGTCTCGTATAGCGACTGGTATTCCAAAGGAATAGAGGCGTAATACAGATCGCTTTGTGAAAATTGGGTGCTATCTATGTCATATTTCTTGTACAGAAACTCCATAATATCGATCCCAGACTCCTTAAAACTATTTTCCGCCGAAGCCTTGGTCGCATTGAGTACAGCCAAATCATGCAGAATATCGGACATTTTATCCTTGGGAATTAGGTTTTCAGGTTCTTCTATTACCTTTTCGGCACAAGCTGAGACCAAGAACAAAACCAATAAAGTAGTTGCAATCCTTTTCATTCCCTAGCGGTTAAAAGTGAGTCTCTTTGCATTCTTTTGAGCAGCAAAAACACCATCATCGTAGGCCAAAAGTCCATTTACAAAAGTACGAACGACCTTGGATTCAAAAGTAACCCCTTCAAACGGGGACCAACCACATTTATACAAAATATTGGCTTTTTTAACCTCGTTTTGGCAATTTCGATTCACTTGGACCAAATCCGCATAATACCCTTCACGTACAAATCCTCTCTTATCAATATCGAACAACTTGGCAGGATTATGGCACATTTTCTCAACCATTTTTTCCAAGGTGATCACTCCTTCGGATTCTTTTTGTAGCATGGCCAAAAGGGCATGTTGTACCAGTGGACCACCTGAAGGTGCCGAAGTATAGGGGTTGTCCTTTTCTTCAAGGGTGTGCGGGGCATGGTCCGTGGCTACCACATCAATTCGGTCATCCAACAAGGCTTCCCATAGTTTTGCCCTGTCCGTTTTGGTCTTCACTGACGGGTTCCACTTGATCAGGGTTCCTTTTTCAGCATAATCGGCATCAGAAAACCAAAGATGGTGAATGCAGACCTCTGCCGTAATCTTCTTTTCTTCCAATGGAATCGCATTCGTGAAAAGTTCTGTTTCAATTCCTGTGGATACATGGAATACGTGTAACCTTGCCCCTGTCCTTTTGGCCAGTGCGATCGCCTTGGATGACGATAGATAGCAGGCCTCGGCACTTCGGATGATGGGATGCAGCTCAACAGGGATGTTGTCCCCGTAAATCCCCTTGTATTTTTCCATATTGGCACGAATGGTACCTTCGTCTTCACAATGTGCGGAAATGACCATTTCGGTATTACTGAAGATTTTTTCAAGGACTTCCTCATTGTCCACCAACATATTCCCTGTGGAAGAACCCAAAAACAATTTTACCCCGGAACAGGCATTTTTGTCCAACCGTTTCAATTCTTCCAAATTGTCGTTGGTACCCCCAAAAAGAAAGGAATAATTGGCAAAGGAATCTTTGGCCGCAATGGCCATTTTTTCCTCCAACTTTTCAATGGTGGTCGTCTGCGGATTGGTATTGGGCTGTTCCATGTAAGTGGTGATCCCCCCAGCAATGGCAGCCCGGCTTTCCGTGGCAATAGTGCCCTTATGGGTTAGGCCCGGCTCCCTAAAATGCACTTGATCATCAATGGCCCCGGGCAATAAAAGGTTGCCGTTCAAGTCAATGACTTTTGCTTGGGAATCGGTTATGTCCCTATCTATTCGGGAAATGATTTCCCCATCCAGTAAAACATCGGTTTCAAAAATGCTGTTCTCATTGACGACCTTGGCATTTTTCAACAGTATTTTTGACATGGCTAAAAGTTCTTTTTAAAGAAAATGCTTCTAAATTTCATGGCAATGACACCAAAAATGGCTTCTCGGATGATGGCTCCGTTCATTTTTGATTTTCCATTGACCCTATCCGTAAAGATAATGGAAACCTCTTCTATCTTGAATTTCTTGAGATAGCATCTGTACTTCATCTCAATTTGGAAAGCATACCCGATGAACCTCACATTGTCCAGATTGATGGTCTCCAGCACCTTTCTTTTGTAACACACAAATCCGGCAGTGGGATCGTGTACCTTCATTCCCGTGATGAACTTCACATAAAATGAAGCACCATATGAAAGGAGTATCCTGGCCAGGGGCCAGTTTACCACATTCACTCCCTTTTTATAACGGGAGCCCACAGCCACATCGGCACCATTTACACAAGCTCTATGCAACCTTGATAGGTCCGCAGGGCGGTGTGAAAAATCGGCATCCATTTCAAAGATGTACTCGTAACCATGTGCCAAAGCCCATTTAAATCCATGGATATAGGCAGTGCCCAACCCAGATTTTTCCTTCCGCATCTCCAAAAAAAGTCTGTCTGGAAATTGTTTCTGAAGCTCTCTTACTGCAGCTGCGGTACCATCAGGAGAATTGTCGTCCACAACAAGGACATGAAAATCCTTTTTGAGGTCGAAAACCGTTTTTACGATGGCTTCAATGTTCTCAATTTCATTGAAAGTGGGTATGATCACCAGGCCGTCCGCCATTCCTATTGGATTAGATTGCCAAAAATACGCTTTTCTATTTTCCTTCACTAACCCAACCACCATTGATCGGTTTCAACTTGGTCATTATTTGTAACTTTGAGCCATAAAAACCGTATTGATGTCTCAAAAGTTTCCCAAGCTTTTTCTAATTCTGTTGGCTGTCCTTTTTGTTTTGAACCTCATCCAGGCCTCGGTAACGGAACTTATTTATGACGAGGCTTATTATTGGTACTACGCCCAGAACATGGCCTGGGGATATTTTGATCATCCTCCAATGGTGGCTTTCCTGATAAAGCTCAGTAGTCTCTTGTTTAATGGCGAATTGGGCGTCCGGTTCATGAGTTGTGTGCTTTCCGCAGGCACCTATGCCCTTTTATGGGACCTTATCGACAATCCCAAGAAAAAAGGGTTTGTGGTACATTTCTTTTTGTTGGTGTTCTCGTTCACTTTGATGAATGCCTATGGGTTTCTGACCTTGCCCGACACGCCTCTTTTATTTTTCACTGCACTATTCCTTTGGTTGTACAAACGTTTTTTAAAGGATTCTTCGTTATTGACCACCTTGGCTTTGGGACTTGTGATGGCCGCTTTGATGTACAGTAAATATCACGCTGTTCTGGTCATCTTATTTGTATTCCTGTCCAATATTAAGCTGATTTTCAACAAAAAAGCATGGTTGGCGGTAGTTTTGGCACTTATCTGTTATATCCCCCATTTTGTGTGGCTTTACCAGAACGATTTTGTATCCATCACCTTTCATTTATACGAACGCCCTAACCAGGCCTATTCCTTTGATGGGTTTACTTTGGGATATTTTTTGAACCTGATCGTTATCATCGGACTTTTGTTCTTTTGGGTCTACGGTGCCTTGTTCAAGTTTAGGCCCAAAAATCTTTTTTCCAAGGCCCTGGTCTACTTGATTTATGGAATCTTGATATTCTTCTTCATTTCCAGTTTTAATAGAAGGGTACAGGCACAATGGGCCATAGCCATAACCATTCCCCTGATCGTGATTGCCTTTAACCATTTATTGGAAAATAACAAAAGTAGAAAATGGATGTACCGCATAGGATTGTTAAGTATGGTGCTTTTGCTTTATGCCAGGATCTGGATGGTCTATCATCCTTTGTTTCCCGTACTATATGAAACACATGGCAACAAGCAATGGGTGAATGAACTGCACCAAAAGGCCGGTGATGTGCCCGTGGTTTTTGAAAACTCCTATCGTCGTGCCCCAATGTATCAGTTTTATTCCGGCATACCGGCCATTTCACTGAACAACTTCATGTACAGGAAAAATCAGTACTCCATTGATGGGTCTGAAGAGAAAGTAAGGGGTAAAAAGGTTTTGTATGTCTCTCAATATCGTAAAACCGGGGATATAACCTACATGCATTTGGATAGTACGGTATTCAACGGTATTTATATTGACAATTTTCAATCTTACAGAAACCTAAAATGCGTTGTGGACAAACGGGAATCTGCCATTGGATATGACCTGAAAGTTTATAATCCCTACCCAATCGGTATCCCTTTGGAGCAATTGAAATATACTATTTCCTATTCCAATGCCCACAAGCAAGTAAAGCAAATGTTGCCTTTAAAGGTGAATCCCAAAGGATCGAAGGGGCCATTTCTTAAAGCAAAGGATACCTTGTATTATTCTTTTGAGTTACCCTTGACCAAAATGGAAAATCCGGTGTATTTTAGGATTGGCATTTCAGAAAATGGCCTGCCACCTGGTTTGAATGGACAACCTACCAAAATTCAAGAATGAACCCTATTGAGAAAAGCATTACATCACTGGATTGGATGACCTTGGTGTTGTTCTCAAGCTTGGTATTGTTGGCCATTGGAAAATATTTGTACGGTGCAAAGTTCTTAAATTTCATTATTCTCCCATTCAATGATAAATATGTCCTCCTCAATAGCAAAAAAGGACCCTTGTTGAATTGGTTTCATATCTTAATGTCCCTTTTCCAGTTACTTAATCTTTCTTTGTTCATTTATCTGACATTGGGCGTTTTTCAAATGATGCCATCAATCGATCCCATATTGGTATTTTTTATTATTTTGGGTGGCCTGGCCCTGTTCGAATTGATCAAAATGATCCTTCAGGCCTTCACCGGATTTGTCTTCAACAACCAAGAATTTATTCTTGGTATCATTTTCAGCAAAACCTCTTACCTTAACTACAGCAGCCTATTGATCGCTTTGGCCAACATTTTGCTGATATATGTTTTAATCGACTCAAAGGCAACCATATATGGCGCAATTATTTTAATTATTTTAATAAATGGCATTGGTACGATCAAGCTGTTGAAGAACTATCAAAAAGCTATGTTTCCGTATTTTGTGTATTTTATTTTGTACCTTTGCGCACTCGAAATTGCGCCCTTGGTGTTAATTGGAAGCTATCTAAAAGTTTAAAAACTTATGAAAGTAAAAACAATTTTGGTTTCCCAACCAGAACCCAAAGTCGAAAATTCCCCATACTCCAGATTGATCGAAAAGGAAAAAATTAAAGTGGATTTTAGGCCATTCATTCATGTGGAAGGGGTTGAAGCCAAAAATGTTAGGCAGCAAAAAATCGATTTGAACAATTTTACGGCAATCATCCTGACCAGCAGAAACTCTGTTGATCACTTTTTTAGGATTGCCGAGGAGATGCGCTTTAAGGTTCCGGACACCATGAAATACTTTTGCCAGTCGGAGGCCGTGGCCTACTATCTGCAGAAGTATGTAGTATACAGAAAACGAAAGATCTACGTAGGTAAAAGGACTTTCAATGAATTGATCCCGTTGATGAAAAAGTACAAGGACGAAAAATTCCTTTTACCATCTTCGGATCAATTGAAACCTTCTGTTCCCGAAGCTTTGAACGAGCTTGGCGTAGATTGGAAACGAGGTATTTTCTACAAGACAGTGATCAGTGATCTGTCAGACCTTAGAGATGTTTACTATGACATTCTGGTATTCTTCAGTCCTTCCGGGATAGAATCCCTTTTGAAGAACTTCCCCGATTTTGAACAGAACAATACGCGTATTGCCGTATTTGGCAACAGTACTGTAAAGGCAGCAACAGAAGCGGGACTTAGGATCGACATTCAGGCACCAACGCCGGAGACACCCTCCATGACGATGGCCCTGCAGAAGTACATCACCAGCGTGAACAAGTAAAAAAATTTTACTGCAAAAAAATCAACGCCCCTGCTTTGCAGGGGCGTCTTTTTTAAAAGGCATATCGTTGTGGGCCGCCCCGTCGGATTTCCTCACTGGCATAAGCTTCAAACTTTTTAAAATTCTCCCTGAAGGCATTGGTCAGTTTAAAGGCCGTGGTATAATAGGCCTCATCGTTGTTCCATGTAGTCCTAGGACTCAACACTTCTTTGGGAACACCGGGACATTCCCTTGGTTGTGCCACCCCGAACACGGAATGAATATGGTACCTGTCATAACTGTAAAGCCCTAATTCACCATTAAGCGCGGCACTGATCATGGCACGGGTATATTTTAGTTTCATGCGTGTGCCCACTCCGTATGGACCCCCTGTCCATCCTGTGTTAACCAACCAAACATCAACCCCCGATTCAATCATTTTTTTACTTAGCATCTCAGCATATTTGGTAGGGTGCAAGGGCATAAACGGTGCGCCGAAACAGGCGGAGAAGGAAGGCTGCGGTTCTACTACCCCTGCTTCGGTACCGGCCACCTTCGCGGTGTATCCCGAAATGAAGTGATAAGCCGCCTGTGCCGGGGTCAATTTGGAAATAGGAGGCAATACACCAAAGGCATCCGCAGTAAGGAAAAAGATGTTCTTTACATTTTTGCCTATGGAAGGCACTTGGATATTCTCAATATGTTCAATAGGATAGCTTACCCTTGTATTTTGGGTGATGGAAGTATTCGAGAAATCGACCACCCCGTTACTGTCCATGATTACATTTTCCAGGATGGCCCCCTTCTTGATGGCCCCATAAATTTCAGGTTCGTTCTCTTTACAAAGATCGATTACCTTGGCATAGCAGCCGCCTTCAAAATTGAAAACCGTGTTATCCGGAGTCCAGCCATGTTCGTCATCCCCGATCAGCTTTCTATTGGGGTCTGTGGATAAGGTGGTCTTGCCTGTGCCTGAAAGCCCAAAGAAAATGGCCGTGTCCCCGTCATGTCCCACGTTGGCGGAACAGTGCATAGGTAACGTGTTTTTATATACCGGCAGGATAAAGTTAAGGGCAGAAAAAATTCCCTTTTTAATTTCACCTGTGTATCCCGTACCACCGATCAAGGCTATTTTTCTTGTAAAATTCAAAATGGCAAAGTTATGCTGACGGGTACCGTCCACCACTGCATCCGCCTTAAAGCCAGGAGCGTTTATCACCGTCCATTCCGGATTAAAATTTTCAAGTTCCTCTTCCGTAGGCCGCAGGAACATGTTATACGCAAACATATTGGACCATGGATACTCATTGATCACGCGTATGTTCATCTTATAGTCTGAATCGGCACAAGCATAAGAATCACGAACATAAAGCTCCTTGCTGTTCAAATAGTGGATGACCTTGTCATAGAGTTTATCAAACCTGTCACCATCAAAAGGAATATTGATGTTGCCCCACCAAATCTTATCCTCCGTCACGGAGTCCTTTACAATAAAGCGATCAAGGGGCGACCTGCCTGTAAATTCACCAGTATCAACTGCCAACGCACCGGAAGATGCTTCTTTTCCCATGCCTTTTTCCAAGGTAATATCATGGAGTTCATCCGGGGAAAGTTGGTAGTTGATATTGTCATGTTGTATTCCATAAGACTTTAACGAAATCGTTTTCGAAACTTGGGCAGAATCCTTCATGTTTTAGATTTAAAATTGCTACAAAGCTAGAAAATTATAACGTTTTCGTAGAGGATTTAAAGGTCAATTGAGTGGTTTTTTGGTCAAAATGTAATATCCTAAAAAAAACCACCCCAAGATCATAAATACCCCTCCCAATGGTGTTAAAAATCCAATACTTTTAAAGTCAAAAGCGATTAAACTGTTCAATGCCAACAGATATATGGAAAAGGAGAACAGGACAACACCAATGAGTACCAACACAAAAACAAGTTTTTTCTGACGGTTGCCAAGCCCTGTCCAAAGGCCTAAAAAAAGTAGGAACAGGGCATGGTACATCTGGTATCTTACCCCCGTCTCGAAGGTTTGGACCGCACTTGAATCAACCAATTTTTGCAACCCATGGGCTCCAAAAGCACCAAGAATGATGGCCAAAAGCCCCATAAAAACTCCAGTAGCCAAAATTGTTCTGTTCATAACTTTAAGTAGTAATTTTTTTAAAAATATAACATTTTGATACCTTAGTATCTTACAATTACAAAATTACTGAAAACCTATGGTCCGAACTATTTTGGTTATTGGGGCAGGTAAATCGACCTCCTATCTTTTGGATTATCTTTTAAAAAAATCCAAGGAAGAAAACCTTCAAATACACATTGGTGATCTAAAGCCGGAACTTATTCCTTCGGAAATCGCCAAACACCCCAACTGTACCGTATTCACCTTGGATATTTTTAACGATGAGGCCCGAAAAAAAGCTGTGGAAGAAGCATCCATTGTGGTGTCGATGCTACCTGCAAGTCTTCACATAAAAGTTGCCGAGGATTGTCTTCTCTTTAAAAAACATTTGATTACCGCCTCCTATATCAGTAAAGAATTAAAAGCTTTGGATGGGGAGGTCAAGAAAAATGGACTGGTGTTCATGAACGAAATCGGGCTTGATCCAGGCATCGATCATATGAGTGCCATGGAAATCATTGATCGTATTACGGATGCCGGAGGAAAAATGTTGCTGTTCGAATCGTTTACAGGTGGATTGGTGGCCCCCGCCAGTGATACCAACCTTTGGCATTACAAGTTTACGTGGAACCCTCGCAATGTGGTGTTGGCGGGACAAGGGGGTGCCGCAAAATTTATCCAAGAAGGTACCTACAAATACATTCCCTATCAAAAACTTTTCAGAAGGACGGAATTCCTCGATATTGAAGGGTACGGCACTTTTGAAGCCTATGCCAACAGGGATTCCTTAGATTATCGGGAGGCCTATGGCCTTCAAGATGTCTTGACACTTTATCGAGGAACCATTCGGAGGGTAGGATTTTCCAAGGCGTGGCAAATGTTCGTAATCCTGGGAATGACGGACGACAGTTACGTCATCGAAAATTCGGAAGGCATGTCCTTTCGCGAGTATGTAAATCTTTTTCTACCCTATTCGCCCACAGATTCCGTTGAGTTGAAACTGAGACATTACCTTAAGATAGACCAAGATGATATCATGTGGGGCAAATTATTGGAGCTGAACCTCTTTGATCACACCAGAAAGATTCCATTGAAAAATGCCTCCCCGGCCCAAATGCTGCAGTACATATTGGAAGAGAGTTGGACCCTTCAGGAAGATGAAAAGGACATGATCGTGATGTACCATAAATTTGGATACGAACTGAACGGCGAAAAGAAACAAATCGATGCCAATATGGTAGTGATAGGAGAAAACAGGACCTACACGGCCATGTCCAAGACCGTTGGCCTTCCAGTAGCCATGGCCACGCTGCAAATCCTGAACGGAAAGATCACAACTCCCGGGGTACAAATTCCGATTCGTAAGGAAGTATATGCCCCTATCCTATCCGAATTAAAATCGTACGGAATCCACTTCAAGGAATATAAAGTGCCCTATCTGGGCTACAATCCAGACTCCGTTGCCGGTTAGGTTTTTATAGAATTTAATTATCTTTGGCTTCATATTAAAATCAGTCTGGTGAAAAACAATAACAATTCCTTGAAAATTGATGGTATCGACAAGAAAATCCTAAGATACCTCATGGAAGATGCCCGTAAACCTATTTTGGAAATCGCAAGGAACATCGGAATATCTGGGGCCGCCATTCACCAAAGGCTCCGCAAATTGGAAAGTTCCGGGCTTTTGGCCGGTTCCAAGTTCATCATCAACCCAAGGATATTGGGCTATACCACTATGGCCTATATCGGTATCTTTTTGGACAAGGCCATGTCCAACCCCAGAGCGGTAAAGGAATTGGAGAAAATTCCCGAAGTATTGGAATGCCATTATACCACAGGAAACTGGTCCATCTTGATCAAAGTGTTGTGCCGCGACAACGAGCACCTCATGCAGGTCCTCAACAAAAAAATCCAACAGATCGAAGGGGTATCCAGAACCGAGACCTTTATTTCCTTGAACCAACAGATTGATAGACAAATTCAAATCTGATATTTTGATTGAATCTAAATAAAGATTACATTTGGACCATGGTAGAAATCTATCGGTCCAAATATTATTCGCTTCATCAGGCTTTAGGTGAGCGCGCCTTTTACCTAGATTTTGGGCAAAAGACCATTCGCATGTCCCTTTGCCAACTCCTTTCGCTTCGGCACAAGGTCATGTCCATTTCCCTAGAATCGCATTTTGATGGCGCCCTCAACAAACACGGGGTCGAGGTTTTGCTGCTCTGCAACAAGGAACATCTTTTCATTTTGAATACTTTGGAAATCATCGACCTCAAAAATATGGTGGAACACGCTTTCGTAGCCTTGGGGCTCTCAGCAGAAAGAGAAGTTTTGGCAGTTTAGTTCCTTTCCCATTTTAACCCATCATAAATTACCTTAAAAATCAGGGTGCCACTCTGTTAAAGCGGACGAAAATTCGTAATTTTAGGATTACAATTACATAAAAACCTATTTATATGAAAGATATAGCAAGACAAAGCATGAGCATTAAAGTGGAATCCATGGATTTGCTCAATGCCCAGATCAAGATGGAAGCCCACGCCTCGGCCTCTTATTTGGCCATGGCATCCTGGTGCGAGCAAAATGGGTTTTTTACCAGTGCCAAATTTTTCTTCAAACAATCGGAAGAAGAACGTGGGCACATGATGAAGATCTTTAATTTTTTGGTGGATACAGGTGGAAGCCCCATTTCTCCTGAGGTTACCAATATCAACCATGATTACGCTTCCATTGTGGATGTATTCGAAAACACATTGGAGCATGAGGTTAAGGTGACCAAATCCATCCACAACATTGTAAGAAAATCCCGTGAGTTGGGTGATATTACTACGGAACGTTTCTTGGATTGGTTCGTAATGGAGCAAGTGGAGGAGGAGAACACCATCCGTGACATTTTGGATATGATCGCCATAACCGGCACTGAAGGTGTTGGTCTGCAGATGATCGATAACCAAGTCGCCAATTGGATTGAATAATTCATCCAAAGCATAAAATAAAAAGGGGCCATATGGCCCCTTTTTTATTGCTATTATTTATTCTTAATCCCTGCCTCCAAAAACCTGAAGTCCCCAGTATAGCAAGGAAGCCAAAGCACCTACAGCAGCGACCAAATAGGTTCTTGCAGCCCATTTGAGGGCGTCTTCGGCACCCGAAAATTCTTCTTGACTCACCATGTGCTTCTGTTTCAACCATACCAATGCCCTTTTACTGGCATCGTACTCTACAGGTAGGGTGATGAAACTGAACAAGGTTGCAAATCCCATCATGATCAAACCAATCACTGCGATAGTAAATCCGATTCCACCAGTAACACCGGTAGCTGCCATAAGGGCAATACCCCCAAACACGATCCATGTGGACATTCCAGAGGTTACGCTAACTACCGGAACCAATTTGGAACGCATGGTCAACCATTCATAGGCTTGGGCATGTTGCACCGCGTGGCCACATTCGTGGGCCGCTACGGCAGCGGCAGCGGCATTACGTTGGCTGTAAACGCCTTCACTCAAGTTTACCGTTTTGTTTTTAGGATTATAGTGGTCCGTTAACATACCAGGGGTAGAAATGACCTTAACATCATAGATACCGTGGTCGTTCAACATTTTCTCCGCAATCTCGGCACCGCTCATTCCGTTGCGCAAATGCACTTGGGAATATTTTTTGAACTTACTCTTCAATTGGTTGCTTACCAACCAGCTGACCAGGGCTATTGCACCGATCAATATATAGTACATCATCATAACTTTTCTGTTTTTTGCTTTAAGTAAATATACTACAATAACGCAAAAACCCCGCCAATTCATGACGGAGCTGTTATACTGACAAAATGTACGTTATGCGAATACAGGTTCTTCCAATTGGAAGGCCTCCGCTATTTCTTTGTAGATTACTTCCCCTTCCACGATATTGAGTCCCATGGATAAGGATTTATCCATTTTGCAGGCACTACGCCATCCCAAATTAGCCAATTTTAGCACATAGGGCAGTGTTACATTCGTCAAGGCAACAGTAGAAGTATAAGGCACTGCCCCTGGCATATTGGCTACACAGTAATGGACCACATCGTCTACAATGTAAACGGGATCCTCATGGGTTGTGGGTTTGGTGGTTTCCACGCATCCTCCTTGATCCACGGCAACATCCACGATTACCGTTCCGGGGCGCATGTCCTTGAGCATGTCCCTGGTAATCAGGTTCGGGGCCTTTGCACCTTTCAATAGTACACCTCCGATAATAAGGTCGTGGGTCTGTATATGTTTTCTGATATTGAACTCATTAGAAAATTCGGTCACTACATGGCTGGGCATAATGTCGTTCACCATGCGGAGCTTTTTCATATTCACATCCATAATGGTTACCTGGGCCCCGAGCCCTGCTGCCATTTTTGCAGCCTGGATACCCACGGTACCAGCCCCGAGTATAAGCACGCGACCGGGAGCCACTCCGGGTACACCTCCCAAAAGTACGCCCCTTCCCTTTACGGGCTTTTCCAAAAATTTGGCTCCCTGTTGAATGGCCATCCTTCCGGCCACTTCGGACATGGGGGTCAAGAGCGGCAAGGAACCATCTTCATCCTCAACTGTTTCATAAGCGATGCAAATGGCCTTACTATTGATCATGGCCTTGGTCAATGCCTCGCTTGATGCAAAATGAAAATAAGTGAATATAATTTGTCCTTTTTTAATCAAATGGTATTCTTGCGCAATGGGTTCCTTTACCTTCACGATCATATCACTCATGGCATACACCTGACCTATGGTGTCCAAAATTGTAGCCCCGGCACGTTGATAGTCTTGATTGAAAAAGCCACTGCCTTCACCAGCTCCAGACTGCACATACACGGTGTGGTTGTTCTTTACCAATTCAAAAACCCCTGCTGGTGTCATCCCAACCCGGCTTTCATTGTTCTTGATCTCTTTTGGTACCCCGACTATCATTTTTGATGTTTTTTGATGTTTCTGCGTCAAAGTTGAACAAAAAAATTCTATTGCAACAGAAAAAATCGATAAAAAGTAGGGGGTATTGGTCAAAAAACATGATTTTTAACATTTATACCCCTAATTTTAATGGGGTAAAATAATTTTATAATTATTTATTTGATATTACCCCTAACTTTTTAGGGGTACAATAGGTAAAAAATAAATAAGCATGCCAAATGGCATGCTTATTAAGGGGTAATTGTAAAATTATAAATGAAAATACACTTGGAATGGCAAATATGCACCTATCCCACGATATTCACGATCTTACCTGGCACGACGATCACCTTTTTAGGGGCACGTCCCTGTAATTGCTCTAGGGTTTTTTCGTGGGCCAATACAGCAGCTTCTATCTCTTCCTTCCCCATATCTGCTGGAAATTCCAATTTAAACCTCGTTTTACCATTGAAGGAAATAGGGTATTCCTTGGTGCTCTCCACCAAATATTTTGCTTCAAACGTAGGGAATGGAGCTTCCGCAATGGACTCCGTATGACCCAATCGCTCCCAAAGCTCTTCGGCAATATGGGGCGCATAGGGTGAAACCAAAATGGCCAACGGTTCCAAAATGGATTTGCTGGTACATTTTTGGGCTGTCAATTCATTCACACAGATCATAAAGGTGGACACCGAAGTATTGAATGAAAAGTGCTCGATATCATCCTCCACTTTTTTGATGGTCTTGTGCAATGTTTTTAAGTTATCAGCGGTGGGCTCCGCTTCGACTCCGCTCAGCGAACCGTCAATAAAGGGAGTGTACAGCTTCCATAGTTTTTTCAAAAAGGAAGATACCCCGGTAATACCTGCCGTGTTCCAAGGTTTGGATTGCTCCAATGGCCCCAAGAACATTTCATACAACCGAAGGGAATCCGCTCCATATTCCTCACAAATAGCATCCGGGTTAACGACATTGTATTTGGACTTGGACATTTTTTCGACTTCGCGATGAGTCACATATTCATCTTCTTCATTCAATAAGAACTCTGCATCTCCAAATACACCATACATATTAGATTTCCTAAACTTTGTCTTATCCAAAATATCCGATGTACCTTTCAACATGTCTATTGGTATACGATGCCTTATTATTTGAAAATTGAGTTCATATTCAACTGTTTCTGATTCATCATAAAAATTAAATTTCGACAAATCTTCTATACGCTCACGGATAAAATCAAAAACAACTTTTGATTTTTCAGTTTCAACATAACCCAACTTACCTTCCTCCTCTTCCAAAAGGTCCACCTTTTCAACACTAATAAATAATGGAGCAAAAAGAGAACCTTTACCCACAAAATTACCATTACCTGTCTTTCTTCTTATTCCTGGTATAACTTGGAAAACAAATGCACTTGTCCCTGTGATCATCCCTTGGTTGATCAACTTTTTAGCATACTCGTCCATGGGCACATAACCCATATCAAACATAAACTTCTGCCAAAAACGGGAATACAACAGGTGGCCGGTAGCATGCTCACTACCTCCTATGTAGAGATCCACATCCTGCCAATAGTCAATGGCTTCCTTGGAGAAAATGGCCTCGTTGTTTCGGGGATCCATATACCGATTAAAGTATTGGGAGCTTCCCGCCCAACCCGGCATGGTGTTCAATTCCAAAGGAAAAACAGTTTTATGATCAATTAATTGATTATTGACCACTGTACATTGTTCTGCGTCCCATGCCCAAACAGTGGCATTGCCCAACGGCGGTTCCCCTGTTTCAGTAGGGAGGTATTTTTCCACTTCGGGGAGTTCCAACGGCAAATGTTCCAAGTCGATCATCTGCGGCATCCCGTCCACATAATACACCGGAAAGGGTTCCCCCCAGTATCGCTGACGGCTGAACACCGCATCCCGAAGGCGATAGTTCACTTTGCCCTTGCCCTGACCTATTTTTTCCAATTCGGCAAGGGCTTTTTTGGTGGCTTCTTTATAGGATAGCCCATTCAAAAAGTCGGAATTGGCGATAATGGTCGTGGCCTTATCGGCAAAAGCCTCTTCGGAAATATCCACACCCTCAAAAATATTGGGGATGGGAATGTTGTAATGTTTCGCAAAATCATAGTCGCGTTGGTCCCCACAAGGAACGGCCATCACGGCGCCTGTTCCATAGCTGGCCAACACGTAGTCGCCAATCCAAATAGGAATGGGTTCCTTAGTGAACGGATGTTCGGCATAGGCTCCCGTAAATACCCCAGAAACCGTTTTTACATCGGCCATACGATCCCGTTCGGAACGTTTGGCGGTAGCCTCCACATAGGCTTCCACCTCAGCTTTTTGTTCTGGCGTGGTAATTTTGGCCACCAAATCATGTTCTGGGGCCAAGGTCATAAAGCTCACCCCAAAAATGGTATCAGGGCGGGTGGTGAAGACTTCTATTTGGTAGGGGTGATTGAGCGGAATCGAAATCACATTCTTTTGAGATTTCTCGCTATCGCTCGAAATGACGCCCTCACCCGAAATCACATTGTTGTCGCTTCGACTACGCTCAGCGTCCAATACGTTAAAGGTAACCGAAGCCCCTTCGGAGCGACCGATCCAGTTGGTTTGGGAATCCTTCAACGGTTGTGGCCAGTCAATTTTATCCAGACCATCCAACAAACGCTGGGCATAAGCGGTGATGCGCATGCTCCATTGCGTCATTTTTTTACGGATTACCGGGTGGCCTCCACGTTCAGAGACACCGTTCACAATTTCATCATTGGCCAAAACGGTACCCAAGGCCGGACACCAATTTACTTCGGTATCCGCCAAATAGGTCAACCTGTATTTTAAAAGGATTTCCTGTTTTTTCTTATCCGAAAAATTGTTCCATTCCCCAGCATTGAACATTGGCGTATCATCATCACAAGCAGCTATGACATTCGCATTTCCCTCTTTTTCAAAAACGAAAATCAAAGTAGAGATATCCTCTGCCTTGTCTGATTTTTTATTGTACCACGAATGGAACAGTTGGATAAAAATCCACTGGGTCCATTTGTAATATTGTGGGTTGGAGGTACGCACCTCTCGGCTCCAATCAAAGGAAAAACCTAATTGATCTAACTGCTCCCGATATCTTTTGATGTTGTTTTCCGTAGTGATGGCCGGGTGCTGTCCTGTTTGGATGGCATACTGTTCCGCGGGCAATCCGAAGGAATCATAGCCCATGGGATGCAACACGTTGAAGCCCTTATGTCTTTTGTAGCGCGAATAGATATCCGTGGCAATATAGCCCAGCGGGTGCCCCACGTGCAATCCTGCCCCCGAAGGATAGGGGAACATGGACAATGCATAAAATTTGGGTTTATCTGAATGGTTGGAAGCCTTAAAGGTTTCATGCTCTGCCCAATACTTCTGCCACTTGGCTTCAATTTCACGGAAATTGTAGTTCATCATACTTCTTTATGGTAATTTGTCACATCGAGCCCTACGACTACCTGCCGTCCGGCAGGCGGGCGCTCAGGGCAAACTCCGGTTGAGATGTCTCAATCATAATGGAAGAGATTTCTCGCCCCAAATTATCAGGACTCGAAATGACTATAAAATGTATCTCTTTTCGAGTTGCAAAAATAGGTTTAATCCCCTAAATACAATTTACTTTTCTATTTTTACGTACTGATTCCACGCTATGAGCCAATATATTGAACGATATCAGCGAAGAAAACTGATCTCCTCCTATTTTTCCGTGGTCTTGAGTATCGCCCTTGTGCTATTTTTACTGGGTGTACTTGGACTTTTGGTGCTGAACACCAAAAAGTTGGCGGACCATTTTAAGGAGCAGATCACCATTTCAGTCTTCCTGAAGGACAATGCAAAACCTGTGGAAATTGATCAATTGCAGAAAAGTTTGGCTCTGGCCGAGTACACCAAAACGGCCGAATATATCTCCAAGGAAGATGCCGCGGAGCAATATAGTGAGGATATTGGGGAGAATTTTGTGGAGTTTTTGGGGTACAACCCGCTTCAAAATTCCATTGATATACATTTGAAGGCCGATTTTGTTTCCCCGGAACAGATTGAACAGATTGCGGGCGATCTGGCCTCCAAAACCTATGTGGAAGAAGTGAGTTATGACAAGCCCTTGATCGAACTACTGAACGACAATGCCCGAAAAATCAGTCTTTGGATCTTAGTGGCATGTGCCATTTTTACAGTGATTGCCGTATTGCTCATCAACAGTTCCATTCGATTGTCCATTTATTCCAAACGATTCATTATCAAGACCATGCAAATGGTGGGGGCCACCAAAACTTTTATCCGAAGACCTTTTATCTGGACAAACATCAAATTGGGAATGGTAGGTGCCGTGGTAGCCTTGATCGCTTTGGGTATTTTGATCTATTACATCAACAAGAATTTTCCCGAGTTGAACCTGTTCAGTGAATATATGATTCTTATCTTTTTGTTTGTGGGGGTATTTGGTTTGGGAGTGATCATTTCGTGGGCGAGCACCCATTTTGCCACCCAACGTTTCCTTAATCTTAGGACAGATGATCTTTACTATTAGATATGAGATTTTAGACCGCCGCGCTATCAGATATAAGACTGCACAACCTATAGCCTACGCTGGGAAACTTTTCTTTAAATTTGTGCCATGAGTAAGAAAAACAACAACGATCAAAAAACCAATAGGGAGTTCATTTTTCATAAGAAAAACTACCTTTTCCTTTTTATCGGTATTGCCTTTATCACCTTGGGCTTTATTTTGATGAGCGGGGGCGGGAGCGACGATCCCAATGTCTTCAATCCGGATATATACAATTTTAGAAGGATCAGACTGGCGCCCACTTTGGTTCTCATTGGTCTTGGCATTCAGATATACGCGATTTTGTTGAACCCTAACAAAAACAAAGAATAATTTGGAATTGATCGATGCCATCATCCTGGGGATCATCCAAGGATTGACCGAGTTTTTGCCCGTATCCTCCAGTGGGCATTTGGAATTGGGAAAAGCAATTTTAGGGGCTCACGCCATGCCAGAGGAAAGTTTGTTGTTCACCGTAATCCTACACTTTGCCACTGCTTTGAGTACCATTGTGGTCTTTAGAAAGGACATTTTTGAGATTTTTAAGGGACTTTTTCAGTTCAAATGGAACGAAGAGACCCAATTTTCCCTGAAAATCATCATTTCCATGGTTCCCGCCGCTTTAGTGGGACTCTTTTTAAATGATTTCATCGAAGTCTTTTTTGATGGCGCCATCGTCATCGTGGGCATCATGCTCATCATCACCGCCTTTTTGTTGTACTTGGCCGATTTGGCCAAAACCACGGATAAGGGCGTTTCTTTTCGAAGTGCTTTCGTCATTGGAATGGCACAAGCAGTGGCCATATTGCCTGGAATTTCCCGAAGTGGGGCCACCATTTCCGCAGCGGTCCTATTGGGTGTGGACAAAGGCAAATCAGCCCGCTTTTCTTTCTTGATGGTCGTCCCCCTTATCCTAGGGAAAGTAGCCAAAGATGTGATGGGAGGTGAAATCAATTTCCATGGAAATCAAGCCGTTGCCATGGGTGCAGGTTTTGTGGCCGCCTTTATCGCAGGGCTCGCTGCCTGTACCTGGATGATCAAACTGGTACGCCAAAGCAAGCTCACCTATTTTGCTATTTATTGCTTGATTGTTGGGCTGATTGCCCTAGCTTGGAGTATCTGGGGATAGATCTTTATCTTTGTCCAAACCCCAAAGCCTTTGAAAACCGAAGAAGATTTTTTAACCGGTCAGATCATTTTGATCGACAAACCTTTGGAATGGACTTCGTTCCAAGCCGTGAATGCCCTGAAATGGGCCATCCGTAAAAAATTCAACCTTAAAAAGTTGAAAATTGGCCATGCAGGTACCTTGGATCCGTTAGCCAGCGGACTTTTAATCATTTGTACCGGTAAATTCACCAAAAAAATTCCCGAACTACAAGGACAGGTAAAGGAATATACCGGAACCTTTACCCTTGGCGCCACAACTCCTTCCTATGACATGGAAACAGAAGAGGACCAAACTTTTCCCATTGAACATATCACCGAGGAATCCATCCAAAACGCAACCAGACATTTTTTAGGTGAAATAGAACAGATACCCCCTGTTTTCTCCGCCTTAAAAAAGGATGGAAAACGCTTATACGAACTGGCCAGAAAAGGACAGGAAGTAGAGGTTGAAGCAAGAAAAATTGAAGTTTTGGAATTCGAAATCACCAGAATTGACCTGCCAGAAGTCGATTTCAGGGTGGTCTGCAGCAAGGGCACGTATATTAGGTCCTTGGCGCATGATTTTGGTAAAGCTCTGGGTTCCGGTGCCTATTTGTCCGCCTTGAGAAGAACCAAAATAGGGGATTATAACGTAAATAATGCTACCACCCCCATGGTTTTCAAGGAAGAATTGGGGTAAAGGCCTACTGGCAATATTTTGCACGAATGCCTTGAATAAAATATTTTTGGAAAAAAGCGGTTATAGATAAACCATGAACCTGAACAGAAGCCAATTATCGCTCCTAATTACCTTCTTCTCCATGTCCATAGTGGTCTTGTTGCTATTCAGCATCCACCTAGGGGGCATGAAGGAGGATGAGTATATTATTGAGATGAGTTTGGCCGATGAGGATATTGAAGAACTTCTTGAGCAGGAAGAACAAAAGATGGAGGAGCTTGCAGCCAACAGCGACCCCATAAAAAGCCACATGGCCTATAACGAAACGGCAAAACCCACCATAGGGAGCCCCGAGCCCCTAAAAACCCTGGAAGAACTTATGGAAGAAAGAGCCATGAGCAGTGAAAATGGCGAACCAGGTGGAGATCCCGCTTTTTTGGAACAACTAAAGCAATTAAAAGCGGAACGGGACGAGAAAAAACAAAAACTGGGGGAACGCGATGCCCAAAAAGAAGAGTTCACCAACTATCTAAAAGACAGACGTACTTCCATTTCCTTTTCATTGGTCGACCGTAATTCCTACGAACTGCCACCCCCCATTTATACCTGTATTGAAGGCGGTAAGGTGGTCATCAACATAAAGGTGGACAGTAATGGCTATGTGACCGAAGCTGATTTTAATGACAAGAGTTCAGGGACGAGCAATGGCTGTTTGGTGGACAAAGCCATCGAATATGCTCTACGGGCCCGTTTTAGCCCAAGCAGCAAAAGTCAGCAGATAGGTACCATTACCTACCTATTCCAAAGCAAGTAATTGCAGTATTTCTGTTAGAATTTCTTCTCCCTTATCCTTATTATACCATACTTGAAGTTCCTGCTTGCAGGCATCTGTCAACTTTCCGTATTCCTTTTTACAGGTTTCCACCATTTGAGTGGCACCTTGTGGTCTTGGTCCCCATTCCCCAACAATGGTTTGGTTATCATTGTCCAGAACAATCACCTTCGGAATGGATTTAGAGCCCTGGGTCAAAAAAGCATCCATAAGATTTGGGTATTCATCCCGTAAAACCACTTTCAAGGCAATTTTTGGGCTGGACTCCGCAATCTTGTTCACTACAGGCAAACTAGCTGCCGCATCGCCGCACCAGCTTTCGGTGATGACAAGAAACGTTAATTCCTGTTGTAACCTGGAAAGTTTTAAAAGGGTTTCTTCAGACAGTTTGAAGGTTTTGTCCCATCTGGTCATGCGCCGGTCGTTGAGTTGGGTAAAATTGATTCGGGATTCGGATTGGACCTCACCCGTTGTTTTCCCATTCAGCGCATGGTCATGAACCATTTCCCGATAATGAAGACAATCCATTCCCTTTGCTATTCCTTCCCGAACCAAATCCAGTTTTCCTTCTTGTAAAACCTCCATAAAAATAATTTTGACAAAAGAAATAAGGGACCCTTGTCCCATTTACTGACTTTTGTCATTGGTTGCCGATCAATCGTAGACCTTACAAAGTGCTAAGATTATAATGATTTTGGGTTGATGGCCAAGCTTTTGAACAAAGTGGCCTTGGTCTTAAAAAATTTGTTCTCCATCTCGTTCTGCTTCAGATAGGCATCGATCAATTTGCCTTCACGGGAATTGATCAAGAAAAGGGAACTTTCGCCAAAACTGAACTTTCTTTCCTCTGCGGTCAATAAGGTGGCATAATCCTTTACAATATCATCAATCAATTGGTTCTGCGCCACATAAGAATCCAATTCCCGGTAAATGGCCGTTACCTTGTTTTGGATCTCTACCTCTGCGTTATCCCTTTCAAAAACGGCATCCTTTAATTTAAACTTGGCCAATTTTAGATCTCCCCTCTCCTTCCTTAAAAACAAGGGCAATTGAAAGGACAGTCCTCCCTTGTAATTTTCCGTGATGAAGGAATTCATCAGTTCCGGGGTTTCAGTGATGAAATTGTATTCCACATCCAGTTTAGGCAACAGTTTATTGGTTTTCAATCGTTTGTCAACCTGCAAACCTTCAATTTTATATTCCAATGACATCAATTTTGGATGGTTTTCCAAATTGAAGCTATCCAAGGGCACCCCCTCAATTTCCAAAGTGGAGTCTACATCAAAAGCTACATCCTCATCAGGCCGAACACCTTCTTGCAATTCCACTGGAACATCATCAATCCACAAAAAATTGGACAGTTCCAAGGATTTTTTCATCAGGTTCACTTTGGCCTGTTCAAATCCCAATGCACGATTGCGAACGGCAATCTTAGCCTCTACGGTATCTATCATGGCCTTGTCCCCGGCTAAGGCACTTTCCCTGATTCCGTTGAACCGAATTTCTGCATTCTCCAAAAAATCTTGGTATACCTTGGCATCTTTATGCGCCTGGACCCAGTCAAAATAGGCTACAGAGGCTTTATATAGCACCTCGTTTACCTGCAGGTCCTGCTCCGCCTTGGATTGTTCCCTAAAAAACTTTGCCTTGCGAAGTGTTGCCATCCGCTCATTGATCCAAAAACCTTGGGCCAGGGACATGGAAACCCCGGCACTATAAAGACCATCTTCCGGCAAGGTTTCATCGGGGTTGAGATAAGAGCCCTCGTTCTGCTGAAAATTGCCTTTGAGCTCGATGCCAAACCAGGTAGGAATCTTGAAAGTGGTATTCAATCGGTCCCAATATTCGGTCCCTTTGAATTCCTTACGGTCATAATCCACCTCTATTTTAGGATCGAAACCACCTCTGGCCTTCATCAAGTTGGCCTGACCCATGGCAATATTCAACTGGGCTTGCTTGGCTACGGGATGATATTTTTTTACATAGCCCAAATATTCCTTGAAACCCAACACCAACGAATCTTGTTGGGACATACCTTGATGGGTGATGCACAGGAAAGCGGCAAGCAGCAAGCCGATCGCCCTATTTTTTGGAAGCATCTGCATTGGTGTTTTGAGGTTGATAATAATTGGGTGGGAAACCATTGAGCTGCCGCCATAGTTCGTACCAAATCGGAACATCCTCCAAAAGGGCCATCGTATTGGCTCCCGACCCTACGCGAATATCCTTGGGCCATGGGGCTTCTTCCTCATCCGGGGCCAAAAGCATCCGATATTTGCCATTTGGACTGATGAAGGTTTCAATGGCCACTATTTTACCTCCGAAGGTACCATAGGAAACATTGGGCCAACCGCTGAACACAATTGACGGCCAACCATCGAACTGAATACGCACCTTTTCTCCTACATGCACCAAGGGAAGGTCAATGGGATCCACATACGTTTCCACGGCAATATCATAGTTTGATGGCATGATCCCTACCAATTGGGCACCTTCTTTAAACGTTTCCCCTATACCGGACTGTATGGCCTTGTTGATGTACCCGCTTTGTGGTGCACGAATGTACATCATGCTGTTCCGCATTTCGTAATTGGTGTATTCATTTTCCAACTTGCTTACCTGTGCCTCAGAATCAAACTGGCTGGACTGCGCCGTGAACATCTCACTCTGCGCCTTGGAAATCTTATCGGTATATTCTGCTTGCACCCTATTGATTTCCACTTGGGCATTGATCACATCATTTTTACTGGTGAGCAGTTTGTTTTCCTGACTGATGAGTTTCGCCTGGGTTTCTTGTAGTTTCAGGCGTTTTTCTTCCACATCGGTAATCGCTTTAAGACCTTCTTCCTGCAGTTGGACCACCCGGTCGTATTGCCGTTGCGCAATGGCAATATTGGTCTTGGCGGCTTCCAGATCAATACTATCGCTCTGCACCTTGAGTTTGGATTGGATCAATTTGTTTTTGGCTTGTTCCAGTTTTAGCACCCTCTCTTGGGTCAAAGCGGTAATCTGGGTGCCCAAGGCCTTCACCTTTTCTTGATATGAGTTGACCGCCATGGATTTGGACTTGATCTGCTGTCCCGTACGTTCCACTAAATTGGGATCAAAGTATTCACTTTTTACCTCAGAAATATAAAGTATCGTGTCTCCCTTTTCCACAAAATCACCTTCTCGAACATACCATTTTTCAATCCGACCCGGAATTGGGGATTGAATGGTCTGCGGCCTTTGGTCCGGGGTCAAGGTGGTCAAATACCCTTTACCGGAGATATTCTGTGTCCATGGTAAAAACAGAACAAAGAACATGATGATGGAAAATGCCGCCAAAAAACGGTTGAATTGTTTATAATGCCTTTTATGGAACACCTTTTTACCGGCTTCGTAACCGGTCAGGTCCACCTTTTCGTTCAACTTGCTATGTGAGGAAATATTCAACATATATCTTAATTTTTTGGGGTCAAACGTCCATTTTCCATTCTAACTACCGTATCGCATTTCCCTATCCACTTTGGATTTTCACTGACCACCACCAAGGCCCATCCATTGGAAGGATCGGTAAAGAAATCCATCATCCTTTCGGTCTCCACTTCATCAAATTGATCCAGGGGGTCTTTAAGGATCATCAACTTGGGCCGGATGACGACACTTCTGGCCAAAACAATTTTTTTGGAAATGAAATCAGGTATTTTTTTGCCTTCAGGATACAGTATGGTCTTTAAGCCAAGGGGCTGTTCTTTTACAAATTGAGTAAGTCCTACTTTTTCCAAGGCCCAGTACACATCCTCCATGGATATTTCGGTATTCCCGAAGGTGATGTTGTCCAAAATGGTCCCTTCAAATGGGTATTCCTCGGTAAGGGCATGGCCCAATAAGGATCGATACTCCCTAAGGTTGATACCTGAAAGGGCCACATTGTTCACAAAAATATTACCGTGGTCGGGCTCAATGATCCCTGCTATCAAACGCAATAAAGTAGCCCTGCCCGATCCTTTGGAGCCCCGAATCACCATTCTGTTGCCTGGTGGGATCGTCATGGAAACGCCATCGATGATTCTTTTGTCCCTGCCCGGTACATTGTAGACCAAATTTTGTAACTCAATGGTGAGGCCCTCCTTACCTGTAAAAGGCGTTTCCCCTTCCAAATGCTCCAGTTCCTTGTCTACAACCTGTCCCAATTTTTCCAATGAGGTAAGGAGATCATAAAAGGTTTCAAGACCTAAGATCATCTTCTCCACGGAGTTAATGACCAAAAGGATGATGATTTCCGCGGCAACAAACTGCCCAATGTTCATTTCTTGATCCAAAACCAATAACCCGCCAATGAGCAATAATCCTGCCGTTACCAAAACCTTGAATCCTATCATTTGAATGAACTGTAACACCAAAACCCTAAAGTGACTTTCCCGGGCATCGAGATAATCGGACACCAAAGCATCATTCTTTTGTATGGCCTGCGAGGTTTTCCCCGATAGTTTAAAACTGATAATGGATCTGGCAATTTCCTGTATCCAATGGGCCACCTTGTATTTCATCTTGGATTCCTCCAAACTAGTGTCCAACCCGCGTTGGGCCGTAAACTTGAACACAATATAAATGAGCAACACCAGTAATAACCCATAAATGATAAAGAAAGGATGGTAAAAAGAGAGCAGCAACAGCCCAAAAACAATCTGCAACAAGGCCGCTGGAAAATCGATCAAAACCTTGGACAACGATTTTTGAATGGTAAGGGTATCAAAGAAACGATTGGCCAGTTCCGGTGGGTAAAAGTTCTTGAGTTCACTCATTTTTATCTTGGGAAACCTATATGCAAATTCAAAGGAAGCTCGGGTAAAGATCTTTTGTTGTATATTTTCAATGATCCGAATCTGCATCAATTGTAGGGTGCCAACGAAGGCCACGCCCATGGTCACCAAAACTACCAAAACCACCCAGGACGTGCTCACCCTGGCACCTTGGATCAAGTTGATGATCGCTTGTATACCCAAGGGAAGGGAAAGGTTTACCAATCCCGCGAATATGGCATAGTAAAAAATTTGAAAGATGTCTTTCTTGTCCAGGGCAAGCAAGCCCATCAACCGCTGCCAAGCGGTAAGAATATTTTTAGCCATTCACATTGAGGTTTAGTGTACGGAATATCAAATCCGTGAAAAACTGGGTTGGGGTAACGTTCTCGTTACAATTGGTAAGCATGGGAAAATGTTCTTTCAAAAAATACTGGTGCAGGGTACCTTCCAAAATGGTGCTGGCCAAACTCAAGGGGTACGCATAGCCCTTGTCCACGGCCACAATCATCTCGCTTAAACGGCCCACCAATCGTTTGTTTACGATAAAATAACCGTTCTTGTCCTCGTTGTTCACCTCCTTGACCAAGTAGGATTTTGAATATTCGTTTATGATAATCTTGTTCAACACCACTTCATTGATGTGCGAAAAAGCGTTGTCCTCCTCTACATTTTGCGTCAGGACCTCAATGGCCTTACTGAGTTTTTCCACTGGATTGGAAATACCATTGGTGTCAAAGACCATGCGATACTCCATCCATCCCCAATACCATGAGGCCAAGTATAGCAAAAGCTTGTGCTTGTTCTCAAAATACCGGTATATGGAGCTCTCGTTGGAGTTGATCCTTGCCCCCAGCTTTTTGAAGGTGAAACTCTCAAACCCGATCTCGTCAATCAACAATATGCTTTCTTCCACAATTTTTTTCCCAAGATCTGAAGATTCAGGGTCCTTGATGTACAATTTTTCATTGATCCCTATCCTAAGGGACTGCATCAAAACATCCATTTGGTACAGTTTTAAAATAAATTCTCGCTAAAATAATAGTAATACTATCAATTATCAACACTTTAACTTTCGATTAACGCTTTTCTTTTTGCCTTACTTTTGCCAAAACCAAAAAAAGATGGACAAACACAGATGTGGATGGTGTATTGGTGACCCCCTGTATGAAGCATACCACGACACCGAGTGGGGAGTTCCCGTAAAGGATGACAATACCCTTTTTGAATTTTTGATCCTGGAGACTTTTCAAGCGGGATTGAGTTGGATCACCGTGTTGCGGAAGAGGGAAAATTTTCGTGATGCTTTCGATCATTTCGATTATAAAAAGATAGCGGGATATTCTCAGGACAAAGTGGATGAGCTCCTTCAAAATCCTGGTATTATTCGAAATAAACTAAAGGTCCATGCCACCATTACCAATGCACAGGCCTTTATGGAAGTGCAAAAGGAATTTGGAAGTTTTAGCGATTATATTTGGGGATTTGTAAACGGCGAACCCATCAAAAATGCATTGCCCCATTACAAGCAAGCGCCTGCCACCACACCACTTTCAGATGCCATTAGCAAGGATTTAAAAAAGCGCGGGTTCAAGTTTGTGGGTAGTACCGTGATCTATGCACACATGCAAGCCACGGGTATGGTCAACGACCATGAAGTCAATTGTTTCAGGTACGATGAGGTTTAATTTTTTGACCTTAATATATCTATAAATCTTTTTCTGGGAATCAGTTCGGCACCCAAACTTTCCAAATGATCGGTATGCACTTGGCAATCGATTAGGCCATAACCCTTTTGCTCCAGTTCTTGGGCCATTTTGATGAAGGCATATTTAGAGGCGTTCGGTTTTAAACTGAACATACTCTCCCCACAGAACACATGCCCAAGATCCACCCCATACAGACCGCCGACCAATTCCCCATTTTCCCAAACCTCATAGGATTTGGCCCAACCTGCATTGTGTAGGTTCACATAGGCCACTTTCATCTCCAGCGTGATCCAAGTCCCATCTTGCCCGGAACGTTCCACTTTGCCGCAGAGTTCCATCACTTTTTCAAAACAGGTGTTTTGGGTGAGCACAAAGGAGTCATCCCGTAAAACCTTGCGCATACTTTTCGAGATTTTGAGCTTTTTCGGAAACAACACCATTCTTGGATCGGGGCTCCACCAAAGAATGAGGGAGTCGTCATTGAACCAAGGAAATATGCCGTTTTTATAAGCCAAAAGGAGTCGCTCCATGGAAAGGTCGCCCCCAACGGCAAGCAAACCGTCCTCATTGGCCGCTTCCACGGGCGGAAACTCCATCCTGTTGTTCAAAAAGTACAGGGGCAGACCGTCTTCAAAGTGTTCCACAGGGCAATTTTTCCTTAAAAATAATCAATAGGGTTTAAAATGAAAAGATCTGGGTTATAGCCCAGATCTTTTCATTTTATTATAAAAAAACCTTAAAACGGCAGATCGTCGTGGTCTTCGTCGTTAAAGTCATCAACCGGTTCAAAGGCCTCCATTGGAGGAACCGGTGGCATGTTGGCCGTATTGGATTCCGGTTGCAGGCTCTCTACCCTCCATCCTTGAATGGAGTTGAAATACTTGGTCTCTCCCTGAGGGTTTACCCATTCCCTTCCTCTGAGATTGATGCTCACCTTTACCATTTGCCCAGCACTGAAACTGTTCAACAGATCACATTTGTCCTGAACAAATTCTATCAATATATGCTGCGGATATTGCTCCTCGGTGGTCACGACCAACTCTCTTTTCCTAAAACCATTGTTTCCATACGTCTTGGTTTCGTCTATCATTTTGATTCTTCCCTGAACTTCCATGTATGTTAATTTTTGTTGAATTTCAAAAATACATAAAATGATTTCCTTTGGAACCCGTTATTTCAACGAAGTATTAACATGTTATCCATTTTCAGCTATCTTTAATTACAATTCAGCCTAAAATGAACTTCAGTCCTAAAAGGAAAGCCTCCAACATCATTCTGCTGATTTCCGCATTTGTGATCGTAAGCTTGATTTTGTGGAATACGAACAGTTTCTTCAAAAAGTTCAAGGAGGAAGAACGGCTTAAAATGGAAATTTGGGCCACGGCCCAGTTGGAACTGGTACAATCGTCGGTGGACCAGGAGCTGGGCAATCTCACCTTAAAAGTCTTGGGTAACAACACCTCCACTCCCATGATCCTGCTTAATGAGGAAGGGTCATACAAAACGCACAATATACCAGAGGACAAAGTGGCCGACAGTCTTTATATACAAAAAAAGATAGCCCAGTTCAAAAACGAGAACGAGCCCATTTTGATCATTCAGGATGGGGAATTGTTGGAAACGCTCTACTACGGCAACTCCGAAGTACTGAACAAATTGAAGTATTATCCCCTAGCCCTGTTGCTCATCATCTTTCTATTTGGTGCTGTCATCTTTTTCTTCTTCAGGACCAACAAGGCCTCGGAACAGAACAAACTTTGGGCGGGCATGGCCAAGGAAACGGCTCATCAAATCGGCACCCCATTGACATCACTTTTGGGCTGGAACGAGTTGTTAAAAACCGAGGACATCAACCCAGATGTAACCAAGGAAATCGGTAAGGACATTGACCGATTGCAGACCATAACCGAACGTTTTTCAAAGATCGGTTCCATTCCAGAACTGCACGAGCACAACATTGTTGCCGAAACCGAAAAGGCCTACGAGTACTTGAAAAAGCGAAGTTCCAAACTGGTCCATTTTTCCTTTAGTAGTAACGTTGACAATGTGCCCGTTCTTTTAAATCCGCCACTGTACAACTGGAGCATTGAAAACTTGGTCAAAAATGGAATCGATGCCATGAGGGGGAAGGGCAACATCGCCATCCAGATTGAGAAGAAGGGTCACCTTGTTCATATATCGGTCTCCGATACAGGGCATGGTATTGCCAAAAGTGAATGGCAGAATATTTTCAGTCCCGGAGTAACCTCCAAAAAAAGAGGCTGGGGATTGGGACTTTCGCTTGTTAAAAGGATTGTGGAAGAGTACCATAAAGGAAAAATTAAAGTATTTTCGTCCAGTAAAGAAGGAACAATCATGCAGATTTCCCTAAGAGCAATTGAAAAATGACCTATGGCAAAGGAAAAAAGACTCATAATAAAGGAAGCTGATATTACCAATAACTGCCCCGAATGTTATAACCAGGAACTAAAGCTTACCTTTTTTCAAAAGCACACCTTTAACCCGTTCTTCCACAGGACCACGAACGAGGTAACACATGAAATAGAGTGTAAGAAATGTCACTCCAAAATTTACCCGGTCAACTGGACACCGGATATTGAAAGGGTTTTTGACTACTACAATAAATTGGTACAGCCCGATAGGCCTTCGGTAAGGTTCACCACCTTGTTCTTTATTATTATGGTGCTGATGCTCGGCTTGGTGGCAGGTGGGGTATACTTTTATCTGGAAGGTTTCAACTAAGTTGTGCCTTTATGGCTTCGGCCACAGCTTCAAATTCTTCGGGCTTAAGACTTTCCTTATGTTGAAAGGTGGCATTCGCCATGCTCTGCAGCGGTATAAGGTGCACATGTACATGAGGCACTTCGAGCCCAATGACCGTCATCCCAACACGTTTACAGGGAACAGCTGCCTCGATAGCCTTACCCACCTTTCTTGAGAAGGCCATGAGTTTCATGTAGGCATCCTCATCCATTTCCAAGATCTTGTTGACTTCCTTTTTGGGAATACAAAGCGTATGCCCTTTGGAGTTTGGGTTAATGTCCAAAAAAGCGAAATGATCTTCATCCTCCGCAATTTTGTAGCAAGGAATATCCCCGTTGATGATCTTGGTAAAAATGCTGGCCATTGTGGTTTGGTTTAAAATGAAAAATCCCGTCATAAGACGAGATTAAAGATACTGATTTTTAATGGCTGTCAATCCCTGGAGATTTCCAAAATTTCCAATTTCAAAGTTCCGTTCGGCACCTTGATCTCGGCTACATCTCCTACAGATTTGCCTAAGAGTCCTTTTCCTATGGGAGAGGTTACCGATATTTTCCCGGTTTTTAAATCTGCCTCACTTTCCGCTACTAGGGTATACTTCATTTGCATGCCATTGGCCAGGTTCTTCAACTTTACCGTGGAAAGCACCAAAATCTTGGAATTGTCCAATTGCGACTCATCGATCAAACGGGCATTGGCCAAGGTCTCCTCCATTTTAGAAATCTTCATTTCCAACAACCCCTGGGCCTCTTTGGCGGCATCGTACTCTGCATTTTCGGACAAATCTCCCTTGTCCCTAGCTTCCGCAATGGCCTGTGATGCCTTTGGACGTTCCACATCCTTGAGTTGGTTCAACTCATCCCTCAATTTCTTTAATCCTTCCGCTGTGTAGTATGATACTTTGCTCATGACTTCAAATTTTAATGCAAAAGAACATTGAAGAAAATCAAAAAATAATTTCCCCAATGAACTCTTCTTTACAAATACAAAAAATCCTCAACGAGTCCCATGACCTGCATGGATTTTGCGAGGATTTAACGCAAATATAGGTAAATTTTGTTCAACTTTGCTGAGCAATGTCAAGAAACACCTACTATGAAGCACTTTTGGAGCTTTGCCTTGCTTATATTGTTAATTTCCTGTAGTTCAGACAGTACCAACAGAAATCCATATCTGCAAGAAGTGAGTTTTCGTTTTGAATTAAACCTGAACCTACCGTTGTACACGAACCTGAACACCATAGGGAACCCAGTGTATGTTGGGAACAATGGAGTGGGTACCCGGGGTGCCTTTGTGATCAAATCCAGTTTGGATACCTACTACGCTTTTGAGGCCAGCTGCCCCAACCATACCCCGAACAGTTGTTCTACTATGTCCATTGATGGACAAAATGTGGTCTGTAGTTGCGAAGGATACACCTATAACCTATTCACCGGTCAACAATTGGACCGGCCTAGTGACGGAAATCGCTACTATGACCTGCTTTTTTATCGCGCCACTTTGAACGGAAACGTCGTGGTCATTTCCAATTAAAGAGCACCTAAAATCTTGTCCATCACCCAGCTGGTGAGCAACCCTGACTTTCCTGTGGAAGGATGTACTGTTTTACCCAATAAATGGTCTTTGATGTTGGACACGTGGTATTCCTGGATATATTCCGGGTGTGGGATGTCCAAAATTTGATGTCCCGATGCATTCTCCAACTGAATGGGTGCCTCATCCAAAACGGAAAAACTGATCTTTCCCTCGGAACCATAAATATCGACCTTATCAACCCGTTGATGGGTTCCAAAGTTCCAAAAACCTTCACCCGTGATTCCTCTTTCATGTAGCCAAATTCCCGAAACGGCATCGAACGCTGAATACAATCCTTGTTGGTTTTTTGCTATTCCGCTTGCTTCCACGATATCGCCAAGAAGAAAGGTGAACAGATCCAATCCGTGGCTTGCCAAATCGTCAAAATAACCGCCAGGGGCAACTTGCTTGTCCGTGCGCCAATTGTAGCTCCCGCTCTGATCAGCATCATTGGGTGGTTTAGATTTTTCCCAATGGATGTGTCGTACCTCACCGATCAAACCTTCATTTAGCCATTCCTTTACTTTTAGAAATCTGGGCAACGAACGCCGGTAGTAAGCTACAAAAAGAGACAATCCTCTCTCCTCAAACGCATTATACATGGCTAAACTGTCCTGATAATTCGGAGCCATGGGCTTTTCCACACAGCAGGGCTTGCCCGCTTCGGCCACTAGTAAGGCATACTTTTTATGGGTATCTGGTGGAGTGGCAATGTAAACAGCGTCTATTTCAGGGTTAAAAATAACCGCTTCGGCATTGGTGGTCCATTGAGGAATTCCATGTCTCTTGGCATAATCCCTGGCCTTTTCAGCATTGCGTCTCATAACCATATCCACCATAAAACCTGATGTAATCTGGTATGCCGGGACGCTTTTTTTCTCGGCCACGCCACCGCAACCGATCACGCCCCATCTCAAGGGTTTCTCTTCTGAAAAATGAAAATGGGATTCTGTCATCTTGCTAAAATTACAGAATCCCATTCATTTCATATCCTAAAAATTGAAAGTGGCCCCTAACAAAAAGTTGATTCCTGCTTGGGGATAGTAGCCGGCACCTTCAATGGTGGTTACCGTTCCAGGATTGGAAAAATCGTCATCGTAGGTGTAAAAATACCCGTTGGAAACAATGTCCGCATCAAAAATATTGTTCACCAATCCAGAAAGCACAATGCTTTTCACAAAGGCATTGGTTTGAATCACATACTGAACATTGAAATCGGTTTGGGTATAACTGTCCAATGTGGAACCTTCAGAATCGATATTACCCATGTACTGCTTGCCTACAAACTTGGACAGCAAGGACACCTGAAAATTTTCATTGGGTTGGTAGGTGAACACGTTCCCGGCAATCAATTGGGGCGAATAGGCGATGTGCGTATTGCCCAAATTCTGGAGTTCGCCGTCCCGTTGAAAATAAAAGTCGAGGTTTCGGTTGTCGCTCAGTGCAAGATTGGGCCTCCACAAAAATTTCTGTGCAAACCTCAAATTGGCATCCAATTCCAAGCCCAGTCTATAGCTGTCCCCAACATTCGACCTTAAGGGCGCCCCAACATCGTTGAGCTCCCCGGTGAGTACCAACTGATCTTTATAGCGCATGTAGTACACATTGGTATTCAACTGAAAATCTGGGGAAACATAACGCCAGCCCAACTCAAAATCGTTCAGTTTTTCTGGGCGCGGACTGCCATTTTCATAATCGTTCCGATTGGGTTCCCTATTGGCCCTTGCATACGAAAAATAGAAATTGTTGTTTGGGTTTAAATCGAAAGTCACCCCTGTTTTCGGATTGAAAAAATTGAAGGTATCATCCACCAGACCGGTATCATCACCATTGGCGTTATAGGTTACCCGACGGTACTGCACATCCCCAAAAACCGACCATTTGTTGTTCAATTGATAGTTGGCCTTGGTGTACCCGTTAAAATCGGTCTTGGTCGAATTATCATCATAATATCGGTCCCTGATCTCACTATTGCTGGCATATCGCGCCCAGATAATCTCGCCAAAGTGGTCTCCTTTGTACTCATTGTATCCACCCCCAAAAATCAGTTTGAGGTTGTTCTTGTCATAGGTTGCCGAAAATACAGTTCCATAAAAATCATTGTCCAACCAACGTCTGCGGATCAGGTCGGTTGAGTTGATGGTTCCACCATTGACCTCTATGGGATCCAAACCATAATCGGCAAAATCCTCATCTTCCTTATACTGTTCAAAAAAACCTCGTCCACGTGTATAATGCAAAGCCAAATGGGTGGTCCACTCAGGACCCAACGTTTCATACCAATGCAATTGAAAATGGTCTTGTTTGTAGTTGTCCACTTCCTTGTCGTAAAATTGAACGTTCCCATCTTCATCGGTATACATTCCCACAGGATTAAATGTCCTATCGTTTTCCAATTGTTCCGCTGTGACACCATCCCAAGCTTGATAGGTAACCTCATGCCCTCCAAAAAGCAAGGCCTTCACCAAGGTATTGTCATCTTTGTACACTCCTTGCAGAAAGTAAGCGTCCAATTTGGAACTGGCCCGATCCACATAACCATCGGAGGTAATGCGGGATAGCCTTCCAGAAAATTCAATATGGTCGTTGAGGAGCCCTGTACTGAACTTTACGTTGTTCCGAAGGGTGTTAAAACTTCCGATGGAAGAAGAAACCCTTGCATAGGCCTCTTCTGAAAAAGCATCGGTGAGCATGTTGAGACTGGCACCGAAGGCACCTGCCCCATTGGTCGAGGTTCCTACCCCTCGCTGCAATTGCAAGCTTTGGGTGGATGAGGAAAAATCGGGCATGTTCACCCAAAAGGTTCCTTGGGACTCGGCATCGTTGTACGGCACGCCATTGATGGTGACATTCACCCTTGTGGCATCGCTACCCCGCACCCGAATACTGGTGTAGCCAATCCCTGCCCCAGCATCCGATGTGGTCACCACGGCAGGCATGAAATTCATCAAAATGGGTACATCTTGCCCCAAGTTTCGGGGCCCAAGATCCTCCTTCTCCAAATTGGAAAAGGTAATGGGAAACTCCTTGGTCACCCGGACGGCTTGGACCAGGACCTCGTCCAGCACCACTTTTTTGCCTTCTAAAGTGTCGGCAGGTTCTACTTGTTGGGCACTCAAGGTGAGCCCCAGCCCACAAAGGGCCAATGTTGTGAATAAAGATTTCATTCGTAAAAATGTTACGAATAAAAGGGGTCATTATTCTTGTTAATAAATTGATTTTTGTTTCTAAAGAAACATAGAAATTCCAAGATGCGCCTAGCGCAATCCCTTGGCAGCATTACCCGCCCAGGTTCATTGGGTATAATCTCAGCCTTTTGTAAAAGCACCCCTTTGAGATGGGGCAAATGTAGTGTTCGGCATTCATTTATCATAAAAATACATCGGGAAATTTAACTTTTGGTTAGAACTATGGCTTCAAGGACTGGGCGTATATAAGAATATGTACCCTAGATCTAAAAAAAGGTTTACGCTAAAAATAATCTTCAGTTATATGGCCCTCGGCATGTTGGCGTTGTTGGCCGCATATTTTATCTATGATGAATTCAAAAACTACACGTCAACCCAAACTAAAGGGGATGATAACCTTAAATTATTGCGTACCAACGAACTGTTGACCAATCTATACGAGGCGGAAAACCTTTCCAAATTGGCCCTGCAGTCCAAACAACCTAAAGACCTTAAGGCATATGCCCAAAAGGTGGACTCAATCACCGCCTTGATCGATTCCCTAAAACCTTTGGCCAGAACCAATGTAGGCGACCAAGTTACCAAACTGGACAGCGTTCAACATCTCTTGCAGCAAAAGGTCATCAACAGTGCCGAATTACGCAGGCTTAAAGTGAAAAATGAAAACAACGCATCCTTTGATTCCGTTTTAAAGGCCTTTCATAAAATGGAAGTGGATATGGGAAGGATTACCCCGGAAACCTTTGCTCCCAACTTTGAACGACTATCCCCCGAAACCCAAGAATCCATTAGGGAATATGTGGCCATCTTGAACAAGAACATCCCAAACTCGGATGGGGGTTCCAACGCCAATAACATTGATTCCATTTTGGAAGTATCCAAATCCATATTGAACAAAGCAAAGACCCAAACGGCCGCCATGGAACGGTCCATGCTGCAAAAGGAACTGCAGATTTACCGCACAGATCTGGAACTTTCTCAAAAGATGCGGAGCGTCCTTTCCGATTTTGAACGGGAAATGGTGCAGAATGCCTTTTTGGACAATATCACCCAAAAGCAAGCCCTACAGAGAAGTACCCGATTGGCTGGCGGAGCGGTGATACTAGGTTTGATCATCGTTATCCTTTTCACTTTTTTAATCTCCAAAGATTATTGGAAAGGACAGCAATATCAAGAACAATTGGAGAAAGAGAAAAAATACTCCGAATCCCTTTTGAAGAGCAGGGAACAGTTGATTTCCACAGTGAGCCATGACCTAAGAACACCATTGAATACCATCAGTGGATACTCCGAATTAATGGAACATAGCGGCCTGAACAATAAGCAACTGAACTATTTGAAGAATGTAAAATCGGCTTCAGGATACGTTAACAATTTAGTCAATGATCTTTTGGATTTTTCAAAACTGGAAGCGGGAAAAGTACAGTTGGAAAAAATGCCTTTCATACTCTCTCAATTGATCCGTGAGACGGCAGGGCATTTTGATGAAATCAATGACAAGAAAAGCCTTGAACTACTGTTGGAGATTGACGAGCGATTGAACAAACCCATCATTGACGACCCCTTCCGTATACGACAGATTTTGACCAACCTGATCGGCAACGCCTTTAAGTTCACCCAAAAAGGTTTTGTAAAGGTATGGGCCATAGTGGAGGAAAAAAAGGATGGCCCTCGGTTACAGATCAAGGTCATCGACACCGGTATCGGTATTGAAAAAGAGAAACAGGAATTGATTTTTCAGGAGTTTACACAAGCGGGAAATCAAAACGAGCACAAACAAGGTGGTTATGGCCTAGGGCTCACTATCTCCAAAAAGTTGACGGAACTGTTGGGGGGAAGCCTGACCTTGAGCAGCGAGGTCAACAAAGGTAGTACCTTCATTTTGGACCTTCCCATTCAATTTTCAGGGCATTATAGGCCTGATAAGGTTACCGAAAAAAATGATGCCCTTAACGCTCCCCTTTCAGTATTGGTAATCGATGATGATGAAAACATGCTGGGTCTCATTGCTGAGATCGGCAAGGTCAACCAGATCAAGGTAAAGACTGTTTCCAGTTTCAAACAGTTGGAACCATCAAGCGTTTTTCAATTTGACAAGGTACTCACTGACATTCAAATGCCCGAAACGGATGGCTTTACCGTTCTGGGAAAATTAAAAGCAATGGGGTTTGAAAATCCTGTGATTGCCATGACCGGGCAATCCATAACCAAGAAATCCACTTTCATCAGTGCAGGTTTCTCCGATGTCCTACAAAAACCATTTTCTACCCATATACTACTTTCCGCCCTTGGAATTTCAAACATGCATACAAGACAATCTGAGGATGCCCGTATTCCCCCATCTGAAACTTCACTGTTCAGTATCGAGAACATTGCCATGTTTTTGGATGGGCCAAAAGCTGTTCAAGAGGTGCTCCAAGTTTTTATGGAAAATACCCAGGCAAATTTGGACCTTCTTTTTTCTTCTATCGGGAATTCGGATTACAAGGAATTGCGATCTATTGCCCATAAAATGTTGCCCATGTTCAAGCAACTGGAAGTATATACCGCAGTGGATGTTCTGGAACGATTGGAACACCTGAACGACGAAACAAAAGGGGAGCAGGTCTATGAAACACTTTCCCAATTGAAACAAATCCTGACCAAACTCGAATTGGAAATAGGGAAATATTTGATCAAACTTCCAGTTGGTACTGATTGATCTTGTTATAAAGGGTCTTTCGGGTAATCTGTAAAAGTTTGGCCGCCTTGCTCTTGTTGAAATTGGTCTGTTTTAATGCCTCCATGATCCGTTCCTTTTCAAAATCCGATTTGGAAAAGATTGGTTCTTGGGTTCCGTTGACTCCCTGCACTACTTCGTTTGACAAGGCATCGGGTAAAACCATCTCTCCTTGGGAAAAAAGAACGGCACGTTTGATCACATTTTTCATTTCACGAAGGTTGCCAGGCCAGGAATAATCCAACAACAGTTGCTTGGTTTCTTCGGAAAAATCGAAGACCTCCTTTTCCAATTCCGAATTGGCCCTATCCAAGAAATAGCTGGCGAATAACAGAATATCTTCTTTTCGTTCCCGCAAGGAAGGTACCTCAATGGAGAATTCGTTCAATCTATGGTACAGGTCTTCCCGAAAGGCTCCATCATCAATAGCTACCAAGAGGTTTTCATTGGTGGCTGCGATGATTCTTAGGTCCAAATGGATTTCCTTTGTGCTCCCCACCCTTTTAATCTTTCGTTCCTGAATGGCCCTGAGCAATTGTACCTGATGTTCGTAGGACAGGTTTCCCACTTCATCCAAAAAGAGAGTGCCGCCATTGGCCGCTTCAAAATGTCCGACCTTGTCCTCAATGGCTCCGGTAAAACTGCCCTTCACATGACCGAAAAATTCACTGGTGGCAATTTCCCTGGGTATGGCCCCACAATCCACGGCCACAAAAGGTTGATTGCTTCGGTTACTGGCTTTGTGGATGGCATTTGCAGTTACTTCCTTACCAGTTCCACTTTCCCCGGTCAATAGAACGGACATATTGGTAGGAGCCACCAATTGCACATACTGCTGTAGTTTTTTGGAACTATCGCTTTCTCCTGCCAAAAAGCTGTTTGGATTTTTATTTACCGGTTTTATGGGGGAAGTTTCAACCTTTTCCTGTTGATTTCCTGTTTGGATGACCAATGCATTGTTGATCACCGTTACAATTTCATCTGGTGTAAAGGGTTTTGAAATGTAATCGAAAGCACCATTTTTTATGGCATTCACAGCAGTCCGGACTTCGGCGTAGCCTGTCATCAAGATGACTTGGGTTTGGGGCGATTCCTTTTTTACCTGATGAAGGAGGGTAACCCCATTACCTTTGGGCAACCTCACATCGGAAAGGATCACATCAAAATGGGAAGTTCTCAATTGCTCTTCGGCCTCCTTGATGGTATAACTTGTATACACGTCAAAACCGTTCCTTGTCAAAAACTTTTCAAGCATTTGACAGAAAGCAGTGTCGTCTTCAATGATCAGGATTTTGGGCATAGCTTAGATATCTAATATACGATACCAAAAGCCGATGGGATGGTGCGTCACTTATAAATTTATCACAAAAAAGGGCTGTAAATACAGCCCTTTTCAACCAAACTAACTAACCTAACACGGTCTCGAAAACTTAAATTACATGTCGATCCAGTTACCGTCGGCATCGGCATATACGGTTCCTGTAGTACCATCTTCTAGAGATAGATCCAATTTATATTGGTCCTTCTCATTCTTGTAGGCTTTGTCAATTTTGGCCGTGGGGTAGTTTTTCTCCACAGCTTTTGAAACGGCTTCAGGAAGGGAAGCAACTTCGATTTCCTCAAAATCCTGGGCAACGATTACTGTGGCGTTATCCACATTAAGTTCTGGAGTTTCTACATTGGCGAAAGCTGAGATTCCTACAAAGGACAATACGGTTGCAATTGCTAAATTTTTCATGGTATATGATTTTAATGTTTTACTTGCTTAGGTATATGAAAATCCAATGCCAGAATTCAGCACCATGCCAAATTCCATTTTACTCTTTGATTATCAATAATTTAAAAAATCAGTGGATTTTTACAACTGTGTAAAAATGTGTAATTATCAGGTTGTAGTGTGTAAAAAGTAAACAAGAAAGGCCGCTTTCGCGGCCTTTCCTCCTGACCAACTATAGTCACAAGGAAAAAAGACTATTTATAGGGTTGGCAGAAATGGACAATACATGGATAGTGTTTAGTTAGCATCATCCGGATGTTTTCTTTTATCCTTTTCTTTTTTAATTTTTAAATACGATAACAACATATATATCGCCATGGCCAATGAGACCAGGTTGAAAAACAGAATTATTTTAAAGAGCATACCTTCATTATTGTGGACCGCCATTTTGGTTCAAAAGAGAGCTGCACTAGGCGTACAGCTCTCTTAACCAAATCAACCAACCTAAAGCAAGACAACCCGCAAGGATTATCTATTTTTTCCATTACGCGAAAACAGCTGATCCAAATACATTCAATCCTTTTCGAGTATACCTTATTCGACACCTTTTAAAGGAAGTGGTCACCAAGAAAACAAAAAAAAGATCCGCTGTTTATATGAACAGCGGATCTTACATTTTGATTGTCTGGTACTTACGCTTGGTGGCTCGGTTTTAAAAGATCGTTCACCGTTTTCACCGGGTTGAAGGTCACCAATGGAACTTCAACAAAAAGAGTATTCCAGAATGCCATACCCCCGTTCCAAAGTCCGGGTAGCTCCAGCGCTTTTAGTTCCTTTCCTTCTTGCGTTTTACTTGTAATGAAGCCTTGCTTTTCGTCCACATAATCCAACAGATGGTACTTCTCTCCCTTATGGTTGCGCACACCGCAGACCAAATCCACAGGGTTAAAATGTGTTGAGTTTTTGAGTAGGGAAGCCTGTTGGTCATCATCCATATCAATTTGGGCGGACTCGATAATCTGGAGTGAAATGTTGCCGTCGCCATCTTCGATCCAGAAGGGTCCCCCACCGGGTTCGCCTTCGTTCTTCACCATTCCGCAAATACGAATCGGGCGATTTATCCTATCCTTCAATACGGAAAGCTGTTCGTCAACGTCCATGTCATCGAAATCATTTGGCATCCTCACATTCAGGTCCTTTTCCAAAAACTCCTTGATCTCTTCAGATTTGGCAATGGAAACGTCCCCTTCATCCAAAAGTTTGGCATAGCCAAAGGCCTTGTTCTGAACCTTGGCCAAAACGCCTGCCAGCATTTTTTTGCTGTTGGCCACTTGTTCCAAATTTTTATCGATGACTACATTATCGATGTTCTTGATGAAGATGATATCGGCATCCTGATCATTAAGGTTCTCGATCAAAGCACCATGTCCTCCTGGCCTGAACAATAAGGAACCATCCCCATTTTTGAAAGGTTGGTTGTCCAAACCAACGGCAATGGTATCGGTCGATGGTTTTTGATTGGAATAGCTGATATCGAATTTTGTATCGGTCAGCTTTGCTATTTTGGGAGCAACTTTGGATTCTTCTTCAGCGAACATCTCATCATGCTGTTCGGAAACCGTGAAGTGCAAATTTGCTTTCCCCGATGTTTTAGCATACAGTGCTGCCTCTTTCAAATGTTCTTCAAAAGGGGTTGCACTTCCTGTTTCATACCTATGGAACGGCAATAATCCTTTCGGATAAAAACCGTAATTGAGTCCACTTTCCACCAACATTTCCTTCACGAATAGATAAGCTTCCTCATCTTTGTTTGCTGCCTTACCTTTTATCCTTTCCATGATCAGATCATAAAAAGGGAATTTCGGCATTTGTTCCACAAACTTTTGCGCGTCATTATCCCCGGTCCGAGCAATGTAATCGGATAGACTTTCTTTTTTAGGGTCGAAGGCATCCAAAAAGTTGAACATGGCCTTGAACATTCGGGATGCGGCACCGGAGGCCGGAACAAATTTCAAAAGATCCAAGTTACCCCTGTGGTCCTCAAAATATTGAACCAGATCGTTTTGTTCCTTGTCAGAAAATCGGAGGATACCGTTGCCCACAACGGCGGCCTTGACCAATTTCACAAATGGGATGCCTTCCTTGAAAGTCTCAATTTGGCGTATCACTTTTTCCTTGGTAATTCCTTTGGAATCCAATTGTTCCAAGTCTTTCGGACTCAATGTTATCATGTTCTGGAGAAGTTTATCAATGTGTTCTATTGCCTTTTTTAGCCTAGTGGCCTTATCTCCCTTTAAAATAATAAAATTCCGATGATATTTCTCCAATGATTCTTTGAAATACGCATACATTCGTTCACGTTCATCCGGTTTGTCCCGAAGATCGTCCGCCACCCAAGGGGTATCTATATAGGTCAGTAAATACAGATCATAACTGTTCCTCAATGCGTATTTTTCCAAAATGGGATCGCAGGTACCCGTGTAATATGCCTCCGAATAGACTTTCGTCTCCAACAAATCGGTATCGCAAATGAGTACCTTATTGGCTTTTTTGGCCAATCGGTTTTCCAGTTCCATTTGTCCGTAGGCTATTGGGACCAGATCTTTGGGTTCGCAGGTCTTTTGTTCCCTGTCCCATTTATCCTGAAGGTACTCCCGGGCATATTCGGGCACCCATTCTGTATTGTAATGTTCGGCCAATTGGGCCGCCAAAGTTGTCTTTCCCGTGGATTCAGGTCCAAATAGGACTATTTTGATGAGGTTTGAAGGCTGTTGCCCAAGTTTTTCTTCCATGCTAGATATCCCTGTATGGCCAAAACGGTAAAAATGAGGTATTGCAAAGAGAACATGCCCCATCCCCTATAAGCGTACAAAGGTACGGTTATTAGGTCACCTATGATCCATAGTGTCCAGTTTTCAAGTTTCTTGTTGGCCATGTACCACATTCCGGTAAAAAATATACCGGAGGTAACAATATCTACATAATTGGTAGGGCCAATATCCGCTCCAAATGCCACATAAACACCATAGGTAACCAACATGGTGAGCAGAAAAAATCCAAATCCTACCCATTTTTCCCTGATATTGGTCCGGGTGATGTGGACCACAGGCTGTCGGTCATCCTTTCTTCTGGCCCAGTTCCACCAACCATAAATACTCATGATGGAATAGTAGAAGTTCATCATCATGTCCCCAAAAAGGCTATCCGTAAAAAAAATGTACGTGGTAATCACGGTGGCCACCAAGCCAGTTGGGTATACCAAAATATCCTCTTTTTTGGCATATACAACGCTAGCAATCCCAAAGAAAAAAGCCGTGGCTTCCAGTATGATCAACGACAGTTCCCTATCCTCATAGGGTCCCAGAAAAAAATCAAAAATGGGGTTCATAGTCGCTTCTGTCAGATTTCACGAGCTTCATGGTCAGTACTACATGATCTAAATTTTCAAAAGCTTCCTTGATTTCAGATTGAAGCAGCTCCATGACCCTGTCATAATCCCCATACACTTGGGTACTCAACGGATTTTCCAATACCGTGAGACCGGAAGCGCGTAAATTTTTGATAAAGGCTATGATCGGGGGTTCAAAATCGTCTTGAAGCGGGGTTAAGGTAAGTTCGGCGGATATTTTCATGGGCATGGTTGCAATTCACAGGCAAAACTACTAAAAGAAATCGTCATCCACCCATCATCTTAAGGGCATACACACAAGTAAACCCCTCAAATTCCAAAAACTCGATTTCGTATTGCGACTTTTTACCCTTATACAAGATCTCGGCAACGGTCCGTCCATCGGCAAAGGCAAAATCCATGACATTGATGTGCCTTAAAAAACTGAGCCCCTGTTGCGCATAAATTTTATACAGGGATTCCTTGGCACCCCAGACAATGGTCAATTTTCTCATAATGGCCTCGGTATTCGCCAAAGTTTTATATTCATCAATAGGGGTGAATTTATGTGCGATTCTAAGGATCTTGTCGCGCTGCATTTCTATGTCAATACCCACCTCATCGGTTTCGCTTACAATGATTCCCGTAAAATTGTGCGAATGGGTTATGGATATATGATTTCCATCTTTTAGATGGGGCTTTCCAAAATCATCGTAAACAAGGTCCTTGTCCTCATATCCGGCCAAGGCCAATAAGTGTCTGATACTCAAGAATGCCCTTCGGTGTGCTTCCGATTTCATGCCGTCCATACGGTTTTGACAGTGCTGTGTGAGCTCCACATTCTTGGCCAGTTGTTTCTCTGGTTCGGTCACCTTCCAGATATAGACTTTGGTTGTTGGGGAAACTGTTATGGTTTTGTAAATGGGCATGACCAAAAATTAAGCGAATTTGTATCTTTGTCGCACTATAAAAGCGAAGCTACAAAAGTAAATTTATATAAAGTATGAGCACAAAGACAATTCCGTATGTACCTTATAAGGTGAAGGATATGTCCCTAGCGGATTGGGGAAGAAAAGAGATTGAGCTTGCCGAGGCCGAAATGCCAGGGCTCATGGCGTTGCGTGAAGAATACGGTAAAGAGCAACCATTGAAAGGTGCCCGAATTGCCGGATGTCTGCACATGACCATCCAAACGGCCGTATTGATCGAGACCTTGGTGGCCCTGGGTGCCGAGGTAACCTGGAGTTCCTGCAACATTTTCTCTACCCAGGACCACGCCGCCGCTGCCATTGCCGCTGCCGGAATCCCTGTTTATGCCTGGAAAGGCATGAACGAGAAGGAATTTGACTGGTGCATTGAACAGACCCTTTTCTTTGGTGAGGATAGAAAACCACTGAACATGATCTTGGACGATGGTGGTGACCTTACCAATATGGTGTTGGATCTATATCCTGAAATGGCCGCTGGTGTAAAGGGACTATCCGAAGAAACCACTACCGGAGTGCACCGTTTGTACGAAAGGGTAAAAAAAGGAACCCTACCAATGCCCGCCATCAACGTGAACGACTCCGTGACCAAATCCAAATTTGACAACAAATACGGATGTCGTGAAAGTGCCGTGGATGCTATTAGAAGGGCTACGGATACCATGTTGGCCGGAAAACGTGTGGTTGTAGCCGGATACGGAGACGTTGGAAAAGGAACCGCAGCCTCTTTCCGAGGTGCAGGCGCCATTGTTACCGTTACCGAAATAGACCCCATTTGTGCCCTCCAGGCTTGTATGGATGGTTATGAAGTGAAGAAATTGGAATCCGTTGTGGAAAATGCCGACGTGGTCATCACCGCAACCGGGAACAAGGACATTATCCGTGAAGAGCATTTTAGGGCCATGAAGGACAAGGCCATTGTTTGTAATATTGGTCACTTTGACAATGAAATTGATATGGCTTGGTTGAACCGCACCTATGGCAATACCAAGAACGAAATCAAACCTCAAGTGGACAAATACACCATTGAAGGAAAGGATGTGATTATTTTGGCCGAAGGCCGATTGGTGAACTTGGGTTGTGCCACTGGTCACCCAAGCTTTGTAATGAGTAACTCCTTCACCAACCAAACATTGGCTCAAATTGAATTGTGGAAAAACCACGATAATTATGAGAACAATGTGTATACGTTACCCAAACATTTGGATGAAAAAGTAGCGCAACTGCATTTGGCAAGGTTAGGCGCTGAGCTTACCGAGTTGAAGGAAGATCAAGCAGAATACATTGGGGTTACGGTAGAAGGACCTTTCAAACCAGATTATTACAGATATTAAGATTTAATAATACCCAATAAAAAAACCCATGGTTTTGGCCATGGGTTTTTTTATTTTGCAGTGATGGATCAATCCGCCAATAAACCTTCACCATAATTACAGGTTTTGGCCTCTTTCAATAGTGCCAGCCCTTCTTGTCTAGTGTCCATTGGGTCTATTTTGATTTTTTCTCCATTGGGCATGTACACAATATAGAATCCTTCTTCAAAAGAGGAAAGTTTGATGATCTCCCCGTTTGGTCGGATCGCGTTCCAGGATTTTTCGTCCGGTTTATATACCAAATCTATCTTCTTGCCTTTTTTAGGACCTTCCACTACGGTAACTTGGATCCTGTTTTTGGTAGCCACCATTTTAAAGGTATTGCCATCATGTTCCACCATTTGGGTCTCCGACTCCCCATCTTTCATGGCAATGGGGTTTGAACCGGACCAAAATTCAATGACATTGAAAATAATGACATCTCCCAAGAAAAAGAGACCGTAAACGGGAACAATGTTCAATCCCCAAAAAATAAGGTTGTCCAAGAACTTACTGTCGGTTAACCCTTGGTTCCAATCCTTCAGATTGTTGAACGCACTAAAAGATCCCAAACAGCTTGTAAACAAAATGGAACAAGCCAACAAAGAAGAAATAACGATTTTTTTCATGATATAAGAATTATGGTTAATGTTCTTAAAGCTACAAAAAGATTTGGTTGCAACTCTATCCATAAACAAAATACGCCTCTTGTATTTTTCCGTTCAACGTTTAAAATAGATGCTTCCCATTTCTAAACAGATCGTTACCTTTAATCCTCCTAAAGAAGAAACCATGAACAACGACTGGTATGTGATACAAAATGTGGAGGCTGTGGACTCCCCATCCATTGCCCTGTATTTGGAGCATTTGAAATTTAATGTTCAGGAAATGATTTCCTTGGTCCATGGCGATACGCAACGATTGATGCCCCACATCAAGACCAATAAAATGCCCAAAGTGATGGATTTTTTATTGGATTCCGGAATCTTCAATTTTAAGGCTTCCACCATTTCCGAAGCAGAGATAGCCGCAGAGGCAGGTGCCAGTTCCGTATTGATTGCACATCAGTTGGTGGGTCCAAAAGTGGACCGTTTCATACAGTTGTGCCTGCATTTTCCAAACACTCAATTTTCAACCTTGATCGATAATATCGACAGTGTGAAGCTTTTGAATAAAAAAGCGGTGGAAAGTGGAACAATCGCAAATATTTACATCGATATCAACAATGGCATGGACCGATCGGGTATCAAAATAGGTACTGGATTGGATGATTTGATGAACCATCTAAAAACGTGCAAAGGCCTCCATTTTCAAGGATTCCATGTATACGATGGCCATTTACGGGATCCTGAATTTGTCCAACGTCGAGAAAAAATAGAGCATGACTTGGAGCAGGTCACTAGCTATTTCAAAAAGCTCAAAAAACAATATCCAGAGGCCAAGATGATCTGCGGGGGCACTCCTTCCTTTACTTCCCATCTGTTGGAAGAAAACAGGATTACCAGTCCAGGAACCTGTGTACTGTGGGATTGGGGTTATGGAGAAAAACTGACCGAGCAATCCTTTAAGTATGCCGCTTTGGTGGTGACCCGGGTCATTTCCAGACCCACGGAGGGCATTATTACCGTGGACATGGGACATAAATCCGTATCCGCAGAAAACCCTATTGACAAACGCATCAAATTTCTCAACATCACCAATTATGAGTTGCTTTCCCAAAGTGAAGAGCACGGGGTAATTCGGGTAAATGATTGGGACAACTGGAAAGTGGGAGACGTGTTATACGGGGTTCCTTATCACATCTGCCCTACCATCAACCTGCACGACGAAGTCTCCTTAATTGAAAATGGGATGAAAACGGATACTTGGGCCATTACGGCCAGAAAACGTAAGCTTCAATTCTAAAACTTAATCTTCCAATAGCTCCTTTAGGTTGATTTTGATATCGACCCCGCTTATTTTTTTGGCAAACGATTGACGGATTAAATAGCCAACCAAAGAAGCGGCTTGTTGATGACTGAGTCCATTGGAATGTATGTTGGAAATGCAATTCCTACGTTCGTCGGTGAGACCCAATTTTGGGGCAAAAGTGGTATAAATGCCCATACTTTCTGGGGAGGACAATCCCGGGCGTTCCCCGATGAGCAGTGCCACAAATTTCGCGTTCAGGGCACTCCCAATGTCATCCCCCAATGCCACACGGGCCATGGTGGCCGTAACAAACCCAATGGAATACCCATCTAATTGGGGTAACAATAGCTGAAGTAGGGGAAGGGCATTCCGGTTCACGGCACCAGCCGAAAGCCCATCTGCCAATACAAAAATGATATCGAAGGTTCCAGTGTTTCTTTTCAGCAGCACTTCCGATTCTGCATCCAATTTTCTTCCCAAATCGGGTCGTTTTAGATACTCCGACCTATCCGAAACTTGACTTTTTACTTCCCAAACTGGATAATCCCAAGATTGGATTTTCGTTTTCAACATGACGACATCCAACTCCGTAGCAATGGCATCTTTGGAATGGGCGTAGGCAAACTTGAACTGCAATACTTCTTTCAACGGAATGGCATTGCCTGTACTCCCCAAAGCAATTCGGGCATTGGTGAACTCCTTTAAATTTTCCCAAGGATCCTTAATGATCGGTTTGGATGGTTTCTCTTTCATCACAGGTTCTTTAACAATCGATGGGAGGGTTCAACAGCCAAACGGTTCCCTGTATCGTCCAAAACCCCCATGTTGTGGAGCCAGGTTTCAAATTCTGGAGCAGGTCGTTTGTTCAAGACCTTTCGCACGTAAAGCGCATCATGAAAGGATGTGGATTGGTAATTCAACATTACATCATCCGAACCCGGAACCCCCATGATAAAATTGCAACCCGCCACTCCCAGCAACGTCAACAAATTGTCCATATCATCTTGATCGGCCTCGGCATGATTGGTATAGCACACATCCATCCCCATGGGCAATCCCATCAATTTTCCACAAAAATGATCTTCCAGTCCCGCGCGGGTAATCTGTTTGCCATCATACAGATATTCCGGCCCAATAAATCCCACTACTGAGTTCACCAAAAGCGGATTGAAATGTCTGGCCACCGCATAGGCCCTGGCCTCACAAGTCTGCTGGTCCACTCCCCAATGGGCATTGGCCGACAAGGAAGAGCCTTGCCCCGTTTCAAAATACATGAGATTGTTCCCCAAAGTTCCCCGGTTCAATTCCAAAGCACCGTCGTAAGCCTCTTTCAACATGGAAAGATCAATGCCGAAGGATGCATTGGTCTTTTCCGTTCCGCCGATGGATTGAAAAACGAGATCCATGGGAGCTTTGTTCAACAATTCCAAGGATGTGGTCAAGTGACAGAGTACACAGATCTGGGTGGGAATATCAAACCGTTGGCGGATCTCGTCCATCATTTTAAGCTGGTCGCCCACAATGTCCACACTATCCGTCACCGGGTTGATGCCTATGACAGCATCCCCGCTTCCGTACAAAAGACCGTCCACAATACTGGCTGCAATGCCGCGCAAGTCATCCGTAGGATGGTTGGGCTGTAACCTCACGGATAAATGTCCTTTTTTTCCAATGGTGTTTCGGAATTGTGTGACCACCTCGCACTTTTGGGCCACGGCAATCAGGTCTTGGTTGCGCATCAGTTTAGAAACGGCGGCTACCATTTCCGGGGTAAGGGCTTTGGCAATCTGGGTCAATTTTTGAGAATCCACCTCATGGGAAAGCAACCAATTGCGCAAATCGCCCACTGTAAACCCCGATATTTCCTGAAAGGCAATGGCATCATGGGTGTCCATGATCAATCGGGTCACCTCATCTTCCTCGTAAGGGATAAGGGTCTCGTTCAAAAAATCTTTAAGGGCGATTTCACTCAACACAAATTGGGCGGCTACCCGTTCCATATTACTTTCGGCCGCCAAACCTGCAAGGGCATCTCCCGTTCTAAATGGACTGGCCTTGGCCAACACCGATTTTAGATCGGGAAATGAATATACTTTTTGTTGAATGGTATACGTATAGGGCATCCTTACAATCTTCCCTTTAAATATAGCCTGTTAGATGAATCGGAAGAAGGAATCAATCAACTTTTAATCCCAATTTGCCCAAATCGTAAAAATAGAAGTCCTTTTGATCGTTCATGGCAGCAAAAAGGCCATTTGGAAAAGTGTTGTTCAATGGCACGGTGACCACATCGCAACCATCTGTTTCAGTGGTCGACAGGTTCACGGCCTTGATAAAACGGTTATCCTTTCTTGAAAAAATATTGAATTGACCTCGCTGCTGATCGGAAACAATGATAAACCCTTCACCTTTTGGGTAAGCGGCAATGGCAATTCCCTCAATGTCCCGTAAAAAATGCTCACCACCAAAACAGGCAATCTCTTCATTCCCCATGGAAGGTTCGGCATAATATTTTTTGATGCAGACTCCTTCATCCGAATAATAAACAAAGCCTTGTTCATCATCCACGACAATGGCCTCAATTTCTTCCTTACCACTAAAACTACCAAATTTCCTGACCAAGTTGGCCTTGACCCCTGTACTGTCCATCTCCAGTTTATATTGATAGAGATACGAACCGCTAGGACCGGTTTTTCTTCCCACAATGGCATAAATTGAGGAATCTTTAGGTGATTTATACAGGCTTATCCCCATGGGCAAACGTTGTTCCAGATTGGTCTCATCTTCAAAAACAGGAAAGCCACCACCATCTAAAGGCTGCATGTCGGGGACGGAGAACAAGCGAAATTGTTGCTTCTCCCTTTCCGTAAAGGCCAAAATGTCCAGTGCAACGGAATCGTTCAATTGAAAACCGTATTCCAGATCCACGTTGTTGGGTCGTTCCATATTTTTGATGGATTTCTCGGGAATAATCTTCCCATCCAAACCGAAGGCATAAATTCCTCCATTGGTTTCCTTATCGGTTCCGAACACAATGCTTTTTGAGGGATCATCAGGATGGATCCAAATAGCGGGATCATCGGTATCGTTGGGCGTTTTTTCAGTAATGATGTCTGGTGCTATGGCAGGCAATTTGGGAGCCTGTTGTTTGCAGGAAAGCACCAAAATTGATAAAAAAAGTAATATTCGTATCTGTTTCATTAGAATCTATCTATTAAAAGTACATTCAAAAAAGTCATATCGAGCGCAGTCGAGATGTTTTTCAGGGAAAACGTCCATACTTGTTCTCGACTGCGCTCGACCTGACAATGCTATTTTTTGAACAAGTCATATTTTAACCCAAAGGTCCATCGGGTACTGTAGAACTCTGCTTGTTGAGTCCTTTCTTTCACTCCCTGAAAATACCTTAAAGGTTGGTTGGTGATGTTGTTCACATCGGTATAGATCCTCAAGTTTTTGTTGATGGCAAAACTGGCATTGAAGTCCAAGAAGAACTGGGTGTCATAGTATCTGTCCTCAAAGGCGTTGCCTCCAATCTCATCAATATAGGAATCGGAGAAATTGGCCGATAGCCTGGCACTGAACCTCTTGTCTGCATAACCCAAAGAACCATTGAACATGTTGGGTGCCGTATTGGGAAGGTCAAGATCGGTACGCTCGTCACCATCTTCGTTACGGATGCCATCCGCACTGGAAGTCAAATACGTATAGTTCAAATAGATACTGAAGTTTCTGGCGAAGCCAGGCAAGAAATCCAGTTGTCTTTGGAAGGAAAATTCAGCTCCAAAGATGGAAGCAGAATCCCCGTTCAAGGGTTGGAACACGTCATACCCGGTAGTGCCCGATCCAAAAGTATCATCCTGTGCTTCGGTGATGAAGGTATAAATGAAGTCGTTGATCTTTTTATAAAACACCCCACCGGAAATAATCCCTACGCTTTCAAAATAGTGCTCGGCATTCAAATCAAAGTTCATGGAAGTGGTAGGGTCCAATTCAGGATTGCCCACAACCACTTCGGCATCCTCGTTGATGATTTCTGCCCTTGGAATCAAATCTGAATAATTGGGACGTGCCAAGGTATTGGTCCAAGCAAATCTCAAGATGGTATTGTTGTCCACATCATACTTAAAGTGAACTCCAGGTAGAATGTTGGTGTATGAGTTTTCATCGGATACGGGTTGCACCTCAATGCCTTCCTTAATACCATTGTCTTCATCTTCTTCAATATAGATGACCCTGTTGCCATCGGATTCCAATTTGGTGTTCTCGACCCGCAAACCTGCCAAAACACTCAATTTGTCCGTAAGTTTCTGGTTGAACATGGCATAAGCCGCCCAAACATTTTCCTTTACTTTAAAGTTTCCGGGAAGATATTCGTCAGGAACATCCTCACCGTTGTCACTATTCAAATCCAAAGAACCCAACCACTCTTCGCTGGCAAAAGTTCCCGCTTGGTATTTGCTGCCTGCCAGATAATCTGGGTCTGTGTATATTTTGGTCGGCACATCGGCCAAAGTTGGGTATAAGTCCTCCAAATCGTACTCGAAGAAATCATTGTCACGCTCCTTGGTCTTGAACCGACCTCTGGCACCAAATTTCAATGTTCCACCCTTACCAAACAAATCTGCCGGAAGTTCAAAATTCACGAAGAAGTTCATATCCTCCTCATCGGTATATTGGTTTTCATTGGTCACTTCCCCAAACTCAAAGCTACCCAGATCATTAAAATCGTTTGGATCCACCGCAGTCATGATCGGATACTTGGGATTGCTGTTGTCGTTATTGACGATGTATTCCGATTCGTATTCGGCATAACGCTCGTTCAAACGTTCTTCGGATGCTTTGGCATAGGAGCCCATCCAATCCATTTTCAAGGTTCCCAACAAATGGGTACCCCCAAGTGTATAATTCTGCATTCGCTGGTCTTCCAATCGGGCATTTTGGTTTCGTCCACCAGCAATACCTCCTTTGGTCTGCCTTTTGATTTCTGCAGGGAAACGGGTCAAAGCTCCGTTACTGATGGTAAAATCTCCCACTTCGATATCCTCCCCATCCAAAATTTCTTGTTCCAAACGGAAACGGTTTTCACGATCATCCCTCCAGTTGTACATGGTTTTCAAGAAAATATTGTTGTTTGGGTCGATCTGAAAATCAAAATTGGCGGCAAAGCTTCTTCTTACCCTTTGCACAAAATAGGTACGCTGTTCGGTGACATTGGTATAGGGATCAACATCCACTTCTTCCAAAATGGGGTCGCCCTCATCATCTTCTACACCTGTGTTGTACTCAAATTCATTTTCCCATTCGGCTTCAATATCATCCGATCCAAAATCATTGTCATTGATGGTGGCGGAAAGCATATAACCGAATTTTCCATCCTTGGTACGATCTCCCACCAATATAGATCCGTTCCAAATTCTTTTATCCGTAATGAAGTTGATTCCCGATCCTGCCGTAGCAGAAACCCTGAATCCTTGGGGAGCTGTGCGGGTCACCAAGTTTACCGATCCACCCAAGGCATCGGCATCCATGTCGGGCGTTACCGCTTTGTTGACTTCGATGGTCTGAATCATATCCGAAGGAATCAAATCCATTTGGACGTTTCTGTTATCGGCTTCTGCGGAAGGAATCCTACTTCCGTTCAAGGTTACGGAGTTCAACTGTGGCGACAAACCACGAACGATGATGTTCCTCGCCTCACCTTGGTCTACCTGCATGGTGATACCAGGAATACGTTTTACGGCGTCACCGATATTCGCATCGGGAAACTTTCCAATTTGGTCCGTGGAAACCACGTTGGTAATGTTCATGTTGGTCTTTTGGGTGTTCAGGGCCTTGGCCTGCCCGCTAAGTCCATATGCGCTTACCTGTACCTCATCAAGTTCAACACTGGTAGGATTCAATGACATGTTCACAGAAGTGGTTTTTCCAGCGGTAACGACGACCCCTTGCTCCACATCGGCATATCCCATGTAGGATACTTTTAAAGTGTAGTTTCCTTCGGGAATTCCCACCAAAGTGAATCGCCCGTCAAAATCAGTGATTCCTCCCTTGGAAATGGATTCTATATAAACGTTCGCCCCAGGGACATATATTCCATTTTCATCGGTAATGGTTCCTTGTATATTTCCTGCCTGGGATTGCGAAAATGCGATTCCCACCATCAAAAAAAGCGTTACAAACAATAGTTTTTTTAGGTTCATTGGTTTCATTTTGGTTCTTGTTAGAATGCTTTCCAAAACTATGTATATCAACCTATTATGATTTAAACTAAAGGGAAACAAAAAGGAAACAAATGGGAAAATGGACAGAAACAAGAGGGCAACAATTACAGTTAATTTACATTGGGCTAACCTTTTCCAAAAAATAGGGGAAAAGTGGGCTTAAAGATCGATCATGAAGTTTACCAATTCATCTTTTTGGTCTATGGGAAGTTTTTTTCGGAGTCGGTGACGGGCCACGCGAACGCTATCGGGTGTCACCCTTAAAATAGAGGCGATTTCTTTGGAGGATAGGTTCAACCGCAATAACATCCCCAAACGGAGTTCGGCCGGGGAAAGATGGTTATCGGATAGGGTTGATAGTTTTTTGATAAACTCGGGATGAATTTCTTTGAAGAAGGTCATGAACTCGTCCCACTCCTGTTCTTGTTGTAGATTAAAGTCGATTTCTTTTACCAACGCCTTGATTTTTTCGGAAGTGTCCATGTTCTTCCTAGCGGCAACGTTCCTCAACGTATTGGCGAGATCAAGCAAAATCTTGTTTTTCTGGGACAGGTGCAGACTGTATCGGGACAAGGATGATGTTTTAAGTTGCACCTCCTGCTGTAGATTCTTTTCCTCGATGGCCTTCTTTTCCAGCTCTGCTTTGAGCATCCTTTGTTTATATTCCTGGATCTTGAGTTTTGCCTTTCGCTTTCTTCCCAGATAATTGTACAAGATGGTAAGAATGGCAGCAATGGCAAAAAGGGCAACCCATAACAGGTTTTGATTGGCGCGGCTCACCTTGTTCTGCTCTTTCAACAATTGGATCTCGGCCTCTTTTTTGTTGGTCTCGTAAATGGTCTGCAGCACATTGAGTTGGTCGGTGTTCTGCGCCCTCAGCATGGCACTGTTGAATTCCTCAGCCAGTAGGAGATGCGTGTGGGCACTTTCAAAATCACCCAAAAAAGCAAAGGTTTTCGATAGATCTTTATGGGCACTTTCCAATTGGTGAAGATCATTCAGTCTTTTGGCTACTTCCAAGGCCATTGAAGTTTTTTCGAGGGCTGCTGTATAGTTTCCCGTTTTCCTAAAGGAATCCCCCAAATTATTGAGCACGTTGACCTCTTCCACAGTTTCTTTTCCTTCCAAATATTGATAGGCCTTATTGAAATATTGGTAAGCCAGATCAAATTGTTCCAAATCCTCATAAATGCTCCCAATATTTTCATTGGTCATGGCCATCCCATGTTGGTCTCCCATTTTTTGGAACAACAAAAGACTTTCTTTCTGGTCTTTTAACGCTTCCCCGTATTCCCCTTGCTTTTCATGGCTCGCCCCTAGCAATCCCAATGAAACCGCCAAACCTCTATCATTCTTTATCCCCTTGGAAACATTTAGGGTTTCAGTGAAATGTTGTTCGGCAAGCTCAAAGTTATTGAGGGATAAATACACCTTGCCAATATTGTTGTTAAGGGTGATGAAAAGGGTGTCGTTTAAATCGGTACCCAATTGATCCAACGCCTTGTTGTATTGCTCCATGGCCTCGGAGTACAGACCTAAAGAATGGTAATATTCCCCCAATTTTAAATGGCTCTGCACTATTTTTTTGGGTTGACCCGGATTCTTCTTAGAAATTTCCAACTGATTTTGAAGGGTCCGAAATACTGAATTAAGATCATTTGGGGACTGTTCTATCCCGGATTTTTGGGAAAAACCATGGTGATGGACAATAATGACCATAAATAGGACCATTTGTACATACCTGATAATTCTTTTCATGGCAGACCTTGGAATAAGGATTCAAGAAAACCATTCGCCCTCATCCCAACATCACCATTAGGTTATTAAACCTTTAAAAAATGGAGTGAAAAAAAAGCCCCGCAATTGCGGGGCCTTTAACTTGTATATAAACTAGTTCTTAAGCTTGGAAAGGCTCGATGGAAACGAATGATTTTCCACCGGATTTTTTCTCAAACTTAACGATACCGCTTACCTTGGCGTGCAAGGTATGGTCTTTACCTGCGTATACGTTGTCTCCAGGATTGTGCTTGGTACCACGTTGTCTTACAATGATGTTACCAGCAACGGCAGCCTGACCACCAAAAATCTTAACGCCCAAACGTTTCGATTCTGATTCCCTACCGTTTTTTGAACTACCTACACCTTTCTTGTGAGCCATGATATCTAAATTTTGGTTCTTTTCTTATTTGCTTAATGCTTCGATCAACTCGGCTTTCTTCATGGAAGAGTAACCGTTAATGTCCTTGGCCTTGGCCAAGTCCCTCAATTCCGCAACAGTTTTGGAGCTTAGGTCCTCAGTTGCAGCTGGAGCTTCGGCTTTTGGAGCCTCAACCTTTTTGGCAGCAGGTTTTTCATCAGCCTTAGCCTTGGCGGGAGCCGCTTTCTTTGCACCGGAAGCAACAATGCTTTCAACCAAGATCTCGGTCAAATATTGTCTGTGTCCGTTTTTCTTTTGAAAACCTTTACGTCTTTTCTTTTTGAAGACGATTACTTTATCTCCCTTAAGGTGCTTCACAACTTTGGCCTCTACAGCCGCACCTTCTATGACTGGGGCGCCAATGGTAACGTTTCCGCCATCTTCCAAAAGAAGGACTTTGTCGAAAGTAATTTTGCTTCCTTCATCCTCTTGCAAACGGTGAACGTACACTTTTTGGTCTTTTGCAACTTTGAATTGCTGCCCTGCCATCTCTACAATTGCGTACATAATGCGTTGATTAGATTAAAATTAATTCGCTTTATCAAAATTAGCGGGTGCAAATATACTGCTAAATCCTTAATCCACAAGTATTATTACGGCAAATACCGATTATTTTTTGGAGTTGTTGGAGGTTTTGAACAGCTGCATAAAAGAAAGCGTCAAGACCAAGGTAGTGGCAAAACCCATAATGGCCACAGTGAAGAATACAATTCCCTGAAAGTTTTTATAATCCTTGGACCATGCCGTGGAGAGTTCATCCAAAAAAACGCTATCCAGTTCCGTGGCATAAAAAGCAAAAAAGATGGTAAAAAGTAACGTTGCCACAAAACCGGTGGTTACCCCCGCCGTAAACCCATTGCCATAACTAAAACCCTTGCCCTGCCGAAGCTTGGTGTATTTTATGGTTTCATAGATTCCAAATCCCGTGATCACCCCATTAAAAAGACTGAAGAAAACATTGGTATGCTTACCCATTAAAGCCAAAAGTAAAAAATAGGCAATCAGAACGGCACTGGTTACAATGCCAAAGCGGATTGGAAGGGTTAAATTTTTCATTGTTATGCTTTTTAAATCCATTGTTTAAATTACTGAATATTTGCCAATTGTGCTTTAAATTGTGGTAAAAGACTGACTTAGATTCCAACTTTATTTCGATTTTATCCTATATTTAGCGTAACATCGATCAACAAATCGCTACCAACCTCTAAACAACACCATTAATTTCTAATACTGACAATTACAATGAAAAAACACTTGCTTTCAGCATTCTCGTTGCTTCTTGTAGGAACCATGGTTTCTGCCCAGGAAGTAGCTTTTGAAGAGTACGACCTGGACAACGGCCTGCATGTGATCCTGCATCAGGACAATTCTGCCCCCGTGGTTACCGTCTCCGTCATGTACCACGTTGGGTCTAAAGACGAAGATCCCCAAAAAACAGGGTTTGCCCACTTCTTTGAACATTTATTGTTTGAAGGAACTGAAAACATAGCCCGTGGCGAATGGGACCAAATAACGGCCGCCAATGGTGGAAGAAACAATGCCAACACCTTCTTGGACCGCACCTATTATTACGAAGTATTCCCATCCAACAGTTTGGAAGTCGGGCTTTGGTTGGAATCTGAACGGATGATGCACCCGATCATTGGGCAGGTTGGGGTAGATACCCAAAAGGAAGTGGTACAGGAAGAAAGAAGGCTGCGGGTTGACAATTCCCCTTATGGTGCCTTTTTTGAGCAGCTTTTGAAAAACCTATATACCAAACACCCATACCGATGGGCCGTGATCGGTTCTTTGGATCATTTGGCCAGTGCCACTTTGGACGATTTCAAAAAATTCAACAAAACCTATTATGTTCCCAACAATGCCGTGTTGATAGTCGCCGGGGACATAGATTCGGACAAGACCAAAAAAATGGTCAAGGATTATTTTGGCCCCATTCCAAAAGGGGCCGATATCAAAAGACCCGATATCAAGGAAGACCCTATTACCCAAACCATTTATGCCAAGTACAACGACCCCAACATCCAAATTCCCGCTATTTTGTTAGCTTACAGGACTCCAGGGCAAGGGCAACGGGACGCTTATATCATCAACATGATATCTACCTATTTGAGCGATGGTGAAAGTTCCAAACTCTACAAAAAATTGGTGGATGAAAAGAAAATGGCTCTTCAGGTCATTTCCGTGCCCATCGATGCCGAAGATTATAGCTCTTATGTAGTGGGGGCGCTTCCCGTGGGCGAAAATTCCATCCAAGACCTTAAAAAGGAAATCGATGAGGAAATCCTAAAACTTCAAATGGAACTGATTTCTGAAAAGGACTATCAAAAACTTCAGAACAAGTTCGAAAACATGTACGTGAATGCCAACAGCAGTGTTGAGGGCATCGCGAACAATTTGGCCGAAAACTATATGTTAAAGGATGACACCAACCTCATCAATACCGAAATAGACATTTACCGCTCCATAACCCGTGAAGACATCATGGAAGTGGCCAAAAAATATTTGAAGGTGAACCAGCGAGTGGAATTGGAATATTTACCAGAACAAAAAGACGCTAACTAAGATGAAAAAGTATTTTGTATTGACCTTGCTGTCTTTGTTGATGACAGCAACATACGCGCAAATTGACAGGAGCAAACAACCCAAGCCAGGGCCCGCTCCAGAGATCAACCTTAAGGAGCCACAACGTTTTGAGCTCAATAATGGACTGAAGGTATTGGTGGTGGAAAACCACAAGCTTCCCAGTGTCCGTATTCAATTGAATATAGACAATCCCCCAATTTTACAGGGTGATAAAGCGGGGGTTTCCGATCTAACATCCAGCATGCTGGGCAAGGGGTCCAAAAATATTCCCAAGGATGACTTTTACGAGGAAGTGGACTTTTTGGGCGCCAATATCTATGTAGGCGACCAAAGTGCCTTTGCAAGCTGCCTCTCCAAATACTTTCCAAGGATTTTGGAACTGTTGGCAGATGCCGCCCTCAATCCAAACTTTACCCAAGAGGAGTTCGAAAAGGAAAAAGATAAAATCATTACCGGTATCAAATCAGAGGAAAAAGACGTTTCTGCAATATCAAACCGCGTTCAGGTAGCTTTGGCCTATGGCAAAAACCATCCCTTTGGTGAAATCACTACCGAGGAGACCGTTAATAACGTAACGCTTGCCGATGTGGAGCAATTCTACCGCTCCTATTTTGTGCCCGCCAATGCTTATTTGGTAGTCATCGGGGATGTGGAATTTGACAACGTGAAAGAGTTGGTGACCAAATATTTTACTCCATGGTCCAAGGCAGCACCCCCTTCCTTTTCTTATACAGAACCAACGGATGTACAATACAACCAAATCAACTTTGTGGATGTTCCCAATGCCGTTCAGTCCGAAGTGGCTGTTGAGAACATTACCAACCTAAAAATGAAGGATCCCGATTATTTGGATGCCCTTTTGGCCAACCGCATTTTGGGTGGAGGATCTCAGGCCCGTTTGTTCAAAAACTTGCGTGAAGACAAAGGCTACACATATGGATCTTATTCCGGAATCCGGGATAACAAGTACAGTCCCATGCGCTTTAGTGCCTATGCACAAGTACGAAACGCTGTGACCGATAGTTCCGTGGTGCAGATCCTAGAAGAAATCAATAGGATGACAACCGAGCCTGTAAGTGCAGAGGAATTGGCGAATGCCAAGGCCAAATATGCAGGTAGCTTTGTAATGGCATTGGAAAGTCCTGAAACGGTGGCCAATTATGCCTTGAACATTGAAACAGAGGGATTGTCCAAGGATTTTTACAAAACCTATTTGGAGCGTCTTCAATCCGTTACTGCCGAAGACGTGCAAAAAGCGGCCAAAAAATATTTCTCTACCACCAATGCCAGGGTAGTGGTCACAGGTAAGGGAAGTGATGTTTTGGAAAACTTGGAAAAAGTTTCCTTTAATGGAAAAACTGTTCCTATACTTTTCTACGACAAATACGCCAACAAGACCGAAAAGCCCAATTACAGTGCAGAAGTTCCCGAAGGAATAGATACCAATGCCATTTTGGAAAAGTATATCGAGGCCATCGGCGGAAAATCCAAATTGGATGGGGTACAATCCTATTCCATGGTTGCTGAAGCTGAAATGCAAGGCATGAAACTGGAACTTGAGATGAAGAAAACCACCAAAGACCAGTTTATGCAAGATGTGAAAGTGATGGGCAACTCCATGTCCAAGCAAGTATTGGACGGAGACTCCGGATATATGGTGGTACAGGGCCAGCGCAAAGACCTATCCCCAGAAGAGATTGAAAAAATCAAGGAGGAGTCTTCCGCTTTCCCCGAGCTGAATTATTTGGCTGCCGGAAATGTTTCTTTGGAAGGCATTGAGACTGTAGGGGATTCCAAGGCATATAAACTCAAGATCAGTGATGGCAAAACAGCCTATTACGATGTGGAAACAGGTCTGAAAGTGCAAGAGATCAATAGCCAGGAAGTACAAGGTCAGCAAATGAGTAGCACTTTAGGGTATGGTGACTATCAAGAAGTTTCCGGGATTTTGTTCCCATTCAAGATTACCCAGAGCATGGGTCCTCAAAACTTTGAATTCATGGTAAAGGAGATCAAAGTCAATGAAGGGGTAGATGCCGCAGATTTTAAATAATCATCTGAAAATTTATTGAAAAGGCGCCCAATGGGCGCCTTTTTTGTTGCAACATGAATCAACCTTAAAAACTGTATTGTACAAAAGCTGTAAGGTTCCGACCTGGATCATTGATCGGCACCCTTCCATAATCGGCTTGGTTCACGAACGAAAAATTCAGGTGGTTGTGATAGGCCACATCAAAAACATTGGATGCGGCAACACCAACAGTAAAATGCTTGAAAGGTTTGGCTCCAAAACTCAGATCCACAATCCCATAACCATCGGTCTCCGTTTCCCCAAAGGAAGAAGCGATATCGGATTGTTTGGAGGTAAGAGTATAAGTGGCCCTTGCCCACATTTTTTCCTTTTCAAAACGCAGGTTAAAACGTGATACCAAAGGTGGGGTCAAAGGCAACGATTCATCCAGATCCTTGTTTTTGGCATATACATAGGACAATTCCGTTTTAAACGAGAAATCTTTAAGAAAATCCAATTGCGCAAAAACCTCAAAACCTGTTTTATAGGCTTGGTCCAAATTGGCAAACCTTTTCACCTCCGTAGGCTGAACCATGGGCATATATTTCTTGTCCAGGCTAGGATCAATGACTGCCACAATGTAATTCTCATAAATGGAATAATATACCGAGGCCCCATAATCCAATCCATTGAAAACATAGCCCTTAAAATGGCTGTTTGCCTTCATGCCCAATTCAAACTGGTTATTCACTTCTGCATCCAAATACGGATTGCCCACATATTCGTACGCATCTTGGCCCACCGTAAAATGGTTGATGTATCGTTCGATCATATTGGCCGAACGCACACCCCTGCCAAAGGCCAATTCAAACAAAAGGTTTGAATCCACCATATATTTGAAGGATGCCGTTGCACTGATATTGTTTTCGGTCCTCGCCTCCAAATCAGGGTATAATGCCACAAAATCTTCCGCTGGGGCATCAGCTTTGGAACGAACCAGATCGTATCGAACGCCAATGTTTATCAAGAATTTTTCTGAAATAGGATATTTACCCTCCACAAAAGCACCATAATCATCAATCTGGGCATCTTGCCAAACCTCATCTACAAACTCCATGGGCATGGGCAATAGGTCCCCGTTCATGTTGCGTTTTACCAAACGGGTCCTGTTCCCTGTCCTTCCCACTGAAAGTGCATCAATCCCAGTGTACAATTTAAGATCTTGAACAGGCCTCCATTCCAATTCCATCCTACCACCCAATGTGGTGGCATCCACCTCGGATACTGCTTCGGTACTATTATAACTTGGTCGAAGCTCGTTTGACATGATATGATCCACTTTGGATCGGTACAATTTGGCGCTCAGGGCCCTTATGTCCCCAGACAGACCATCCAATTTGTAATCCAACGAAAGGACATTGCTATTGTCCTCTTTGGTGTCCATGGGAAGTCCGGCATGTAACACATCCCTTCCGAAGGATTGCCTGAATCCCACTTGAATACGCTGATTTTCATTGGGATTATACCCCAATTGCACTCCATAATCGGTACTCTTGAAAGAGGAAGGCACTTCATTGCCATTCCCATCTTCATAATTTCCAAAATCACGATAGCCCGCATTGAAATTGACATCCAAATCTTCCTGTACATACTTTACATTGGCAAAGGTGGTGATGGCATTCCCGTTGTTTTCCCCGCCAAAATTTACCTTGCCATGATAGCCTTTTTCCTGCCTTTCCACTTCTTGGGTCACCAAATTCACAATACCACCAAAGATGGGTCCATACCTGAATGTATAGGGACCTTTGACGACTTCCACACGCTCTATCTCCTCCGGGATTACATGAGTGGTGATGGGATCCATTCGGTTGGGGCATGCATGCATGACCTTGGTGCCCCCATTGAACTGCACATTGAGCTGTTCGTATTGTGATGCCCTAAACGACGGGTCTATGGCATAGTTGCCCCTCTTGATCAAGGCAAAGCCATTGATGTCCCTAAAAAGGTCTGCCACATTTTTGGATTGAACCACCTTTTTTTCCGGTTCGCTCTTGAACATGGAAAATACGGGATCGGTCTTACTTTTTCCTTCCACCAAGACCTCATCCAATTGAACGGGTGGCCTTACAATGGAATCCTGCGCTGTAGACACTTGCGCATAGGACACAGCGGTCCCAAAAGACAAAACACAAAGTTTTGTCATTGAACTGATATTCATTTTGAAATAAAATTTAAGATTATACAATGCAGCAAACCAGGTTTGCCGACTTACGCTGCAGCATCTTAAACAATGGGGGGCTTGTTCAGGACATCGCTGAACCTATAGGAATAATTGTTGCTATAATAATGGTACACATTATCGGTATCCGGGATATCTTGAAGTTTAAAATCCGGCAACTTCACCAGAAATATAAGTACCTGTTCCCAACCAATGATGGGCATGGGTTGTTCGTCCTCATCACTTTGGGCCCGGAGCATTTGGGCCAGCATACACTTACCATCGCACTTTAATTCGGGTTTGTCCTTGTTCTCGCAAAGCCGCTCGATGAACCCTTCCCGATCAATGCTGTAATACACATACATACTGGAAAAGCGAAGGTTGCTAATCAAAATGAAAGAGACAAAAAGCACCACCAATATGGAGTGCCGAACTTTGTTATGTGCTGCTATTTGGGACAATTATGTACTTTACTCAATAACAAATGCAAAAGTAAAACCCTAGGATATTTATTTAAGTAACCATAATCACCTTTTAATTCTTTTTAATTAAGTATTATCCTTCCATAAAGGATTTGATAATTAAATTTGAGGTTTAAATCAGGCATATGAAAAAAATACTATCCTTATCCGTTCTTGCTTTATCCCTAAGTATCATTTCCTGTAAAGAGGAAAAAAAGGCTTCCGAGGGACCTACCCAAATGGAGCGCGTAATGGCCGTCCATGATGAAGTGATGCCAGAAATGGGGAAAATTGGAAAATTGGTAGGGGAACTCAAAAGCAAAGTTGATACTACCGAAGTGGGCCAACAATATGAATCGGCCATAAAAGACCTTCAAGATGCGCATACAACCATGATGGACTGGATGAAAGAGTTTGGTGACAGGTTCAACTCCGATGAAATTTTGAACGGCAAGGAACTCACAGAGCAAAAACAAAAATGGCTGGATGAAGAAGAAGAAAAGGTTCAAATTGTAAAGGAAAAGATCAACGGCAGTATTGCAAAAGCCGAAGCGCTTTTAACCAAAGAGGAGTAATTATTTCCATCGAATACTTTCCATGATCCTGCGGATGTCATTCTGCAAATACATGGCAGCTGGCAGGATAGAGTCGTAATTGGGCTTGGCATAAAAATAAAGGGACCCGGTCACAAAATGTTGAATACTATCCGTTACATAAAACTGTGATTGTGATGCCGCATTACCGCTGACCTCGTAGAACATGCCATAGACACCGTGGTCTTGGTTGATAAAGGGCTGTTCTATAATATTGTCCGCTTTTACCACATGTTCGTACGATAATTTCTGGGCATCAATCAACAATGTGTCTAAATTCCCATGGACAGGTTTATAGGTCAAATAGATAGATCCTTTCATTTGTGGATAATCCAAAACAAGGGAACAATCCTTGTTCTCCTTGATGTCCGAAAGGGTATTCTGATCAAAAATATATGGGCAATCCATATTGGTCCGAGAGTAGGTTGCGGCAGGATACTCCAAACGCAACATGGCCTTGGGCCTTGGCAAAACGTCATCCTTACAGCCTAAAAAAAGTAAGGCAAAAACAAAAAATACAAACGGGCTATGCTTCATGGGGCAAGGTTACTTTTATGCGTTTCAATCTTTTTTTATCCATGCTCTCCACCACGAATTGGTAATCGTTGAACTCTATTTTTTCGCCCACCTTTGGAAAGCTTCCTGAAATTTCGAGTACAAATCCGGCAATGGTCTCCGATTCCCCTTTTTGGTCCTCGAACTCCTCTTCTTCCTCAATTTTTACGACCCGATAAAAATCCTTTAGTGTCGTTTTGCCATCGAATACATAGTTATAATCATCCAGTTTGGAGAAAACCAAATCCTCATCATCGAACTCGTCACTGATATCGCCCACAATTTCCTCGATCACGTCTTCCAACGTAACAATTCCAGAAGTTCCGCCATACTCATCCACCACTACGGCCAAATGGTTTTTCTTCGACTGAAATTCCAACAACAGATCGTCCAACTTTTTATTTTCGGGGACAAAGTAGGGTTCGCGTATAAGCGACATCCAATTGAAACTTTTTCTATCTATATAAGGTAAAAGATCCTTCACATATAGCACCCCCAAAACATTGTCCATGTGTTCGGAGAACACGGGAATCCTAGAATATCCATGCTTTTTGATCTCCAATAGCACTTCGGGGAACTTCATTTTTTCGTTCAGGGCAAAAATATCGATGCGGGGTTGCATCACTTGTTTGGTATCCGTATTGCCAAAGGTCACGATGCCTTCCAAAATCTTCTGTTCCTCTTTTGTGGTGTCGCCTTCGGAAGCAAGCTCCAATGCCTGGGATAGGTGGTTCACACTCAGGTTCGATTTTTGTTTGCCAAGCTTATCCTCCAAAAACAAGGTGGCCGACCGCATGGGCATACTCAACGGGGTGAAAAGAAAATTCAACCCTTTTAAGGGCACGGCCATAAATTGCGAAAACTGCACCCGGTTTCGGTTTGCGTAAATTTTAGGAAGGATTTCCCCGAACATCAAGATCAAAAAGGTAGCCATCACCACTTCCAAAAAAAACCGTAGGGTACCACCTATCCCTTCAAAAAGAGTGTCACCAAGGGAACTGAACAACAGAACAATGCCAATGTTAATGGCATTGTTGGTGATCAAAATGGTGGCTAACAGCTTTTTGGGTTTTTCCAATAATTGTACAATCAACTTTCCACGTGAGGAATCATTTTCTTCCAGTTCGTTGATGTCGGTCTGTGACAGTCCGAACATGGCCACTTCGGCAGCGGAAATCAGTGCAGACCCGGCCAACAGAAACAAAAGCACAAGAATTTTTATAGTGAAGATTCCACTAAACACTGTAAATAAAATTACCAAACAATGGGGTTCGGGATCCAAATTTGTATTGCTTTAAACTTTATTTTTAGAATGGTAGGTCATCATCCTCTTCGGTGTCGTCTATGGGAACTTCCGGGGCGCTGGGTCTAGATGGTTCATTCTGTGGAGCAGTGCCTTGCATTTGAGTATTTTGCAGACTCTCATTCTTGGTGGTCAAAAATGTGAAGTCCTGTACATGCACCTCGGTGGTGTACCTCATGTTGCCATCTTCACCCTGCCATTGCCTGTTCTTCAACCTGCCTTCTACATAAACCTTATCCCCTTTGCTCAAGTATTTTTCACAAATTTCGGCGGCCTTGTTCCTTACCACTATATTGTGCCATTCCGTATTGGTCACCTTCTCACCGGTTTGCCTATTGGTGTAGGTTTCATTGGTGGCCAATGGAAATCTGGCAATGCAGTTACCTCCTTCAAAATAGTGGATCTTCACTTCATCTCCCAAATGCCCGATCAGCATTACTTTATTCAATGTTCCGCTCATAGTTTTCTAATTAATCAAAAGTACTAAATTTTCAATGTCCTGATGAAATCGGCTATCAAAACAGGAACCGGGAATTTGGTTACCACATCCCACGGAGTACCGTTCTCCAAGTTATGGAAAGTTTTGAGTATCCAAAATTTGGTATGTAAATGTTGGTGGGAAAGTTTGTGCACAATGGGTTCGGTGTTGAAAAGATAATAGGATTCGAATGGTTCCAAAACCATTTCACTTTTAAAATGTTGCTGAAATGCTTCCGCCTGAATTTCCTTTTCTGACTCCAATAATGGAAATTGATACAGGTTTTGCCAGATGTCCTTGCCTTTCCGCTTTTCCATAATCGTTTGGTTCCGCTCGTCCAAATAAACCAAATAATTAAAGTGGCGGATGCGAACTTTGGTCTTGTTCGTCTTTACCGGAAGACTATCTACCTTATTATCTTTAAGAGCCACGCACCCATCGTTCAATGGGCAAAGCAAGCAATTTGGTTTTTTGGGTGCACATTGAATGGCCCCGAATTCCATGATGCCCTGGTTGTAGTCCCGAATATTTTCGGTATCCATGACCTCTTTTGCCAATTCTTTAAAATATTTGATCCCCGCAGGACTGTTTATAGGAATATCAACCCCAAAATATCTGGCCAAAACTCGATACACATTACCGTCAACTACCGGTTCGGGGACATCAAAACAGAAGGAAGCGATGGCACTGGCGGTATAATCGCCCACTCCTTTTAAGAATTTTAACCCTTCATAGGTAGTAGGAAATTCGCCCTTAAATTGCTCTACCACTATTTGTGCGGTAGCATGTAAGTTGCGTGCCCGGGAATAATATCCGAGGCCCTGCCAAAGCTTCAAGACATTTTCCTCTGATGCATGGGCAAGTTCATGAACAGTGGGGAAAGCCTCCAAAAACCTATGATAATAAGGCATTCCCTGGGCCACACGGGTCTGTTGAAGTATGATTTCGGACAACCAAATCTTATAGGGATCACGGGTCTCACGCCAAGGAAGTTTCCTTTTATGGGCGCTGTACCAATCCAGAATTTTATGGGAAAAAGACATGCAAAAAAATACTATGCGCCAAATGTATCAGTTTATATACTTAAAATTAAAGGGTTTAAACGAAAGATTAATTTTAATGTTTATATTTGCAAGCCGAAAAAAACAAGAAAAAAATAATCAAGAGAAATGACGAAAGCAGATATTGTAACTAGAATCTCAGAGAAACTAGGAATTGAAAAAGGAGACGTGCAAGCTACAGTGGAATCTTTTATGGATGAAGTAAAAGCATCCTTGGAAAACGGAGATAATGTTTACCTAAGAGGATTTGGAAGTTTTATTATTAAGACCAGAGCTGAAAAAACAGGAAGAAACATTTCCAAGAACACCACCATCAAAATTCCAGCACACAATATCCCTGCATTCAAGCCAGCCAAAGTATTTGTGGAAGGTGTAAAAAGCAACGTAGAAGTAAAATAAATTTATAACACTAAAGGAAAAGAGCCATATGCCGAGTGGAAAGAAAAGAAAAAGACATAAGGTAGCTACCCACAAGCGTAAAAAGCGTAGAAGAGCTAACCGACACAAGAAAAAGTAGTTGTTGCAACTACTTTTTCATTTTTAAGTCCACGTTCTTTGACATAGAGATTCAAAAAACGAATTTCGGTCGGTCCGAAAAATGGCCGACACCATACATTGTTTAATCATTTGTCCCATTATTTTAATGAGGACGAATAAAAATCGATTCAGGTGAATAGAGAATTAATTGTTAGATCTACTCCCGAAGCAGTCGATTTTGCCTTACTAAAAGATGGAAAACTAATAGAATTCCACAAAGAAGAGGATAACAACAACTTTTCCGTAGGGGATATCTTCCTAGCCAAGATAAGAAAACCCGTTACAGGTCTAAATGCGGCATTCGTCAATGTAGGTTATGAAAAAGATGCGTTCCTGCACTATCATGACCTTGGTCCGCAGTTGTCCTCCATGTTGAAATTCATCAAAAAAGTCAGGACAGGGAAGTTAAAGGACTATACCCTCAAAGATTTTCCATTTGAAAAAGACATTGACAAGAATGGCAGCATCACCGATGCTATAAAGGCCAATCAGTCATTATTGGTACAAATTGTAAAAGAACCCATATCCACCAAGGGACCCAGGATTAGCTCAGAGCTATCCATTGCCGGTCGTTACTTGGTGATGGTCCCATTTTCAGATAGAGTCTCGGTATCACAAAAAATAGCGAGCAAAGAAGAAAAGGACCGCTTGATCCGACTCGTGAAGAGTATCAAGCCCAAAGGATTTGGTGTCATAATCCGTACCGTTGCAGAAGGCAAAAAGGTTGCAGAACTGGACAAAGATCTTCAGAACCTGTTATCCAAATGGATAGCAATGTGCAAGAAATTGCAGCGAGCGCCCCATCCAGCAAAAGTTTTGGTGGAACTTAACAGGGCCTCCTCCATCCTTAGGGATGTCTTCAACGATTCCTTTACCGGAATATATGTTGACGACGAAACACTTTACAATCAGATCAAGGACTATGTGCATGAAATTGCACCCGAAAAAGAATCCATTGTAAAGCAATACACCGGTCCGGCCCCCATTTTTGAAAAGTTCGGGATCGAACGTCAAATCAAAACCTCATTCGGACGCACAGCATCCATGAGCCGAGGGGCATACCTTGTCATTGAGCATACCGAAGCCCTCCACGTAATCGACGTGAACAGTGGCAACCGCTCCAACAAGGCAAAGAACCAAGAAGATACCGCCTTGGAAGTAAACCTGCTCGCCGCTTCAGAAATTGCACGGCAGTTGCGTTTACGCGATATGGGCGGAATCATCGTAATTGATTTTATCGATATGACCAAAGGTGACCACAGGAGAAAACTGTTCGATCATCTTAGGGAAGAAATGAAGGACGACAGGGCAAAACACAAGATTTTGCCTCCCAGTAAATTTGGTCTGGTACAGATTACCAGACAAAGGGTACGCCCGGAAATGAACATCAAGACCAGTGAGGAAAATCCGAACGTAGCGGGTGCCGAAGTGGAAGCGCCCATTGTCTTGATCGATAAAATCCAGTCAGATCTTGAGAGGATCATCAAAGGTGAGAAAAAGCCAGACGGCATTGTATTGAATATACACCCGTTCATTGCGGCATATCTTACCAAAGGATTTCCCTCCATTCGTTCCAAGTGGTTCAAGACCTATAAAAAATGGGTCAAGATCCAGCCAAGGGACGCGTATCAGTATCTGGAATACCGTTTTAAAGACAAAGACGGTAAAGAAATCAATATACCTTAATTAAAAGCGGTTCAAATTGAACCGCTTTTTTTGTTTAAAACGGTTTCGGTACAAAATGCTACTTTTGATAAATTCCTAAATGAAACCATTATTTTGAGACCCTCTTTCACCCTGATTGCCCTTATCCTGATTACCGCCTGCTCCAAAAAAAAGGTAGAACCGCTATCTACATTGTTGGTGGACGCACCCGATATCAAGGGTACTTCTTCATACCTGGAATCGCCGTTTGTGACGGCCGGGGACCGAGTGTACATGGTGGGCCACCAAGATGGCAGTTTCCCTCCTTTGGGTTGGCACATCAAAGGCGAAATGGGAGGAATCTGGGACCATCCCATAAAACTGATGGACGGTTTTGACGCCGAATTGATCATGGCGGGTAAGGTAATGCCCCTCAACAAGGCCACGGAATTTACCAACTACCCTTTTGCGAACAAACACCAGTTTATATTTGAGGAAGAAAATATTTCGGTAGAACGTGTACAGTTCATCCCCGATGGAAAGCAAGGCGTTTTTGTTCAATATGTAATTCACAACAACTCCAAAGAAACCAAAACAGGGAAATTCCAATTTATAGGTCATACCGATCTAAGGCCAACATGGCTCGGTGAACGCACAAAAATGGACGATGGCAAGGACGAGGCCAATTTTGATGGAAAGAAATGGGTGGTCAAGGATGCCTCCAACCCATGGTACAATATATTTGGGTCCGAGCAAACTCCTGACCTAACATTGACCCATGAAAATCCGAATGAAGCCAATGGGATTTCAAATTCCTTAATCTACAACATTGAAATTCCAGCAGTATCCGATTTCATATTGAATTTCACCATTTCCGGATCTTATACTTCCTTGGAAGATGCGGAGAAAAATTACACCTCCATTCAAAACAACCATTACACCCTTGCCCAAGAAAAGAAACAACGGTATACCGAATTGGCCAACCAGACCAAATTGACCATTCCAGATAAAAAATTGGAGCAAACCTTTGAATGGCTCAAATACAACAGCGATTGGTTGGTACGGACCGTTCCCGAAATCGGAACCGGAATTGGTGCCGGCATTCCGGATTATCCTTGGTGGTTTGGGGTAGACAGTGAGTATGCCCTAAAGGGATACATGGCCATTGGCAGGGAAGACATCGTTATGGAAACCATTCGCCTTTTGGACAGTGTGTCCATGGCCATCAACGGCAATGGACGCATTCTTCATGAAATGTCGACCAACGGAGCAGTTTTCAACGAAGGCAATATCAATGAGACGCCCCAATTCGTCTCTTTGATATGGAACATTTATGCCTGGACCGGAAACAAGGAATTCTTGAAAAAATACTTTCCAACGGCAGAATTGGGACTCCAGTGGTTGATGGACGAAAATGATACGAACCGGAATCTTTTCCCAGACGGTTTTGGGATGATGGAGATACACGGTCTCAACAGCGAAATGATCGATGTGGCCTCCTATACCCAAAAAGCTTTTGAAGACGCTTCGAAAATGGCCCATGCATTGGAAAAACCGGATTTGGTGAACAAATATGAGGCGTTGGCCGGTGAGCTCAAACAAAGGATCAATACCGAATTCTGGTCAGCGGATTTTGGTTCCTATGCCGATTTTATCGGTACGGACGAACAGGCGCTCCACTTGATCAAAGATGCCCTGGTCCGCGCTGATACGCTCAACAAACCTTGGGCAGTAGAAGAGTTGAAGGCGACCGAAAGACAACTTAGGCAAAATCCTTCGTCAGAACCGAGACCGTTCGTGCTCTATCATAATTGGGTGGTGAACACGCCCATGGAAATGGGAATCGCCGATTCCACCAAAGCCATTGTAGCTTTGGACAATGCCAAAAAATTCACCAACCCCTTTGGGATGTTCGTTACCGGAATCGATAGGGATGAGTCTGCCGGTAAGGACGAAGGTTCCTTCAAAGGCAGCAAGGTATTTTCCTATACCGGGGCTGTGATGACCCTGCCCACTGGCGTACAAGCCGTTGCAGAAAATAATTATGGACGGCCCGACGAGGCTTTGGACTACCTGAAACGGATGACACGTTCCTTTAGCTATGCCCTCCCGGGAAGCATGTATGAAGTATCTCCGGATTACGGGATGATGACCCAGGCCTGGAATATATATGCCTTTGCCATCCCCATTGTGAACCAGTTTTTTGGCATCAACCCCAAAGCATATGACAAAATGGTGGAAATACGGCCACAAATGCCCAAGGATTGGGACAATGCATCCTTGGAACAGGTAAAAATTGGCACTAATGAGGTTTCGGTTTGGTACGAGAACCATGATGATGTCTTTCAAATAAAGGTGCAACAGACCAACCCCGAATGGCATTTAAAACTCATCCTGCCAGAAGATGATTATTCCGCAACCCAGGGAAATCCAGAAACAAGCGCAGCACAGGGGAATACAATCTTTATGCTATCCAATGAAAAAACAATGGTGATCACCAAACGTTGAGCCCCAATGCAAAACCAATTCTCTTTTGGCAAGTCGTACTCGGTGCAGGAAGCCACCAAAAAATTGGAGCGTTATTGTGCCTACCAAGAACGTTGCCACAAAGAGGTAATCGATAAATTGCGGGAGATGCGGATGATTCCCGAGGCCATTGACCAAATCGTGGGCCACCTCATCCAAGAAAATTACCTGAACGAGGAACGGTTTGCCAAAAGTTTTGCCCGGGGCAAATTCAACATCAAAAAATGGGGAAAGAATCGAATTGTACGGGAACTTCAGTTAAGGGATATTTCCGCATTCAACATTAAAAGTGCCCTTAAGGAAATCACCAACGATGCCTATTTGACAACCTTGGACGAATTGGCCCAAAAGCGTTTGGACGCCATCAAGGAAAGTAATCCCCAAAAACGCAAGAAAAAATTGGCCGATTACCTATTGTACAGAGGTTGGGAAAGCCATTTGGTCTATGACAAGGTCAATGAGCTGATCAGCTAATAAACGTTATACCTGCACCAGTTTTTGTGTGCGCAAAACCGCTTGCTCATTTTTCCAATCGATCCATTGCTGGCCCTTCCATTTGCGCATGAGATTGTCGAAATGGCGCATCACAAAAATGTTATAAACTGCCCTGCTCAAGTTTTGCGGTTTTTTGGCGATGGATCGCAGGCTCATGGAAAAACCTGGGGTCACGTATTTCATGTAGTGCCAATAACCTTCCGGGATATAAAGCACGTTGCCGTGTTCCAAATCGGCAATATGTCCTTTGGCATGTTTAAGTGCCGGCCATTTTTCCAAATCGGGCCTGTCAAAATCAATATCTTCCCTGGTGATCAACGAATGAGGCACTTTGTACAGGTATTTGGTCTCGGATTGTGAGAACAGGATACACTGTTTTTTGCCTTCAAAATGAAAATGGAAAATATTGGCCAAATCAATATCGTAGTGCATAAAGGTATAGGAATCCTCGCCACCAAAGAACAACATGGGCAGGCCCTTCATCAACTTCAATCCAAAATCGGGATAGGTAAAATCCTGTTGTAGTTCCGGTACTTCCTTAAGGATATTCCACAGAAATATACGGTAACGTGTTGGTCCGCTTTTTAACAGATCTACATAATCCGACATCTGCATTTTGGCGTGCGGTTCGTTGAAACCTTCATCGTGCTTTACCGGACGATCGTCATACAGTGGCACGATCTTATCCCCTGCCACATCCTTCATATACTCCAAGTTCCATTTGGAATAAGCAGGCCAATCCTCAATAAACCTTTCGATTACGACAGGCTTTTGCGGCTTGAAATAGTTTTGGATAAATTCCCTTTTCGTCAGGGTCTTTTCCCTCGGTATCTGTTCAAGGTTCAGCTTCAAGATTTCAAGGAATTTGAAACCGCTAAATTAGTAAAAGGTTTTGAATTTGTTGATCCACCTCAACTTTTGGAAACGACACCTTTCCCCTTTGCCGCTTCGTTCCTTTCGATGACGTGACCGGGTCGTGACCATTTTGGTTTTTCACCCAATGGTGCGTATTCGGAATCGGCCGCCTCCACAGTCTGTGGTTGTGGTGCCTTCACGAAAGCTTTTTGTGGGTTCAATCCCAATTGCTTGAACATTTCCATATCCTCATTGACATCCGGGTTTGGGGTGGTCAACAGTTTATCCCCGGCGAAAATGGAATTGGCGCCGGCGAAAAAGCACATGGCCTGTCCTTCCCTTGTCATTTCGGTCCTTCCTGCAGAAAGTCGCACTTGGGTCTGTGGCATCACGATTCTTGTGGTGGCCACCATACGGATCATCTCCCAAATTTCAACGGGTTTTTGGTCTTCCATGGGAGTGCCTTCAACGGCCACCAAAGCATTGATCGGTACCGATTCCGGTTGTGGGTTCAAGGTGGAAAGAGCGACCAACATACCGGCACGATCTTCCACATTCTCTCCCATTCCGATTATGCCACCACTACATACCGTAACATTGGTTTTTCGAACATTTTCAATGGTCTGCAAACGGTCTTCATACCCTCTGGTAGAAATTACCTCCTTGTAATATTCCTCCGAAGTATCCAAATTATGGTTGTAGGCGTACAATCCGGCCTCTGCCAATCGTTTGGCTTGGTTTTCGGTCACCATGCCCAAGGTACAGCACACCTCCATGTCCAACTTGTTGATGGTCCGCACCATTTCCAACACTTGGTCGAACTCGGGTCCGTCCTTTACGTTTCGCCATGCCGCTCCCATACACACCCTGGAACTTCCAGATGCCTTGGCACGAAGGGCCTGCGCCTTTACCTGTTGCACGGACATCAAATCGTTGCCCTCAATATCCGTATGGTAACGGGCTGCCTGCGGACAATACCCACAATCCTCGGGGCAGCCACCTGTTTTGATGGAAAGCAAAGTGGAAACCTGCACGGTATTCGGGTCGTGGAACTGTCTGTGAACGGTAGCTGCCTCATAAAGCAACTCCATCAAAGGCTTATTGTAAATGGCCAGGATTTCTTCCTTGGTCCAATCGTGTCGTGTCTGATTCATACCCCAAAAATAGTCTTTAACACCAAAAAACCGAAGCATGGGCTCCGGTTTTCTTATTACTGTGAATTAAAATGAGATTATTCCTCTTCTCCAGACCCTGTTTCTTTGGAGGGTTGGGCATCATCATTTCCTTCTTTTGCCTTCACATCCTTTCCCTTCAAGTATTCCGGGAGGTCCATACCGGCCATGTTGAACATCTCTTGGAGGGGTGGTACGGATTTGTACATGCCCGAGATAAAATTGGCCGTCGAGTTCTTGCCATCCGCCGTTTTGTTGCCGGAATCCCAAACAGTGACTTTGTCAATCTTAATGTTCTTGATGGCTTCTGCTTGTTTTTCCACCAATTCTGGAAGCTTGTCGGCAATCAATAACAGTACGGCGTCTTTCGGACTATTGCCGGCAGCCTTCACAATTTTATCGAGACCTTCTGCCTGTTTGGTCAATACCTCAAAAATACCCTTTGCCTCGGCTTGGGCTTTAAAGAGTATCGCATCGGCTTCACCTTTGGCCCTTCTTCGAATACGTTCAGCTTCGGCCTCGGCTTCAATTTCGACTTTTTGTTTGTCGATTTGGGCAGGTATAACGATATCCGCCATTTGGGAGCTGCGTTCGCGTTCCGCTCTGGCGATTTCCGCATCGCGCTCTGCAGAATAGGATTCTTCCAAAGCCTTCGCTGCCTGTACTTTTTCGGAGGCAATCGCCGTTCTTTCCGCTTCGGCTTCTCTTTGACGACGCAAGGAATCCGAATTGGCGATATCAATTTTGGCCAAGTTTTCCCCTTCTACCGCCTTTGCGTTGGCAGCAGCGACTTGGGAACGTTCATCCTGAACTGCATTGGCCTCTCCAATGGCACCATCCCTGTTTTTCTCGGCAACGGATTTTCTGGCAGCGTTGATGGCGTGGGCAGCAGCTTCCTTACCCAAAGCTTCGATATACCCGGACTCATCCACAATATCCGTAATGTTCACGTTGATGAGTTTAAGACCCACTTTTTTCAACTCCGACTCCACACTCTGGGAGATATTGGTCAAGAATTTATCCCTATCGGCATTGATTTCCTCAATATCCATGGAAGCGACCACCAAACGCAACTGACCAAAAATGATTTCCTTGGCCAGCTCCTGAACCTCTTTCAACCCAAGGCCCAACAAGCGCTCGGCCGCATTTTGCATCACACCTGGCTCTGTTGAAATACCTATGGTAAATCGCGAGGGTACATTTACCCGAATGTTCTGTCTACTCAAGGCATTGGTAAGATCTACTTCGATGGAAATAGGGGTCAGATCCAGAAACTCATAATCTTGGATAACGGGCCATATAAAGGCGGCCCCACCGTGAATACATTTTGCTGAATTCCCAGTGCCCACCTTACCGTAAACCACCAAAATCCGGTCAGATGGGCAACGTTTATACCTTCGGATAAAAGAGATGATGATGATAAAGAAAAATAGTATGGCGAAGCCAATGACAAGTAAAGTGGCCCCTCCTCCGCCCATTTGTAATGGTAGTGTTAACATGCTGATTATTTATTTAAAAGATTAACGATCAATATTCCGGTGTCGGTCACTTCCTGCACCTTTACCACATTGCCCTGTACCAAGTCTTGGTCCTCATCAGTTAGTGCTTGGAGCTCCTGAAGCGTGCCTTGGACGTTCACGGACACTTTTCCGATTCGGCTGCGTTTGGCCCCAATCGTAAGGTATACTTCGCCAATTTGGTTCACTGCATTCTTTAGGTTGAGGGTACCACTACTTTGTAGTTTGGCCAGATAATAAAATAAAGAGGCCATGGCCAACATCATCAATAAACCGCAGACCACCGAAATAAAAATGGAGAGTCCGGTGGACAAACCACTTTCAATGCAAGCAATACCAGACCAGCCAAAAATGGTGAAAAAACCCATCAGGTTCTTGAAGGACAAAAACTGAAAATCTATACCCGTATCCGCCTCAATATCGGCATCCACGTCGCCCATATCGTCAACATCACCGCCAATAAATGTCATGGCAACGAGCACCAATAAAATGGCAGAACCTGCAATGGCAACGATCCAATAAACCTTCTCAAAAAGTGTAAGTGCTGCAAACCAATTTTCCATGGCAACAAAATTTAAAGTTGGTACTAATTGTTAAGATAAGACTTTGTGCGGATAATCCGTAGTCCGTAAAGTTATCTTTTGGAAAGTAAGATCGACACCGCATTTCCTCCAAAGCCGACGGCATTCACCATGACTTTTTCAATGGTTTTTGGAAGTGCATCATAAACTGCGAACGGAATGGGAATGGGCCTCTTGTGGTTAAGCATCAAAACAGCCATTTCCAAACTGAGCAAGCCTGAAGCTCCGAAGGTGTGACCTACTTTCCACTTATTGGTAGTCAAAAATGGCAATTTGTTACAGAACACTTTTTGAATGGCATTGAACTCAGATTCGTCTCCTTTGATGGTTCCCGGGGCGTGCATCACTACGGCATCCACTTCGGATGGATCCAAATTCGCCAAGGCCATTTGCATGGAATCCTGGAAACATTGGGCATCGGTACTGATGGACACACTATGCTCCAAGGGTTCGGTGGCATACCCAATTCCTTCAATTACTGCCAGGGCATTGGTTTTTTGACCTTTTTCCAAACAGGCAAGTGCCGCGGCTTCTCCCAAAACCATGGTGTTCTGGTTTTTGTCCAAATCCATGGCCAAACAGGGATAATCAACTCTCGACTGCGCTCGAGATGACATCTTGGAATACACTTTTAGGGCCTGCATCTGGGCGATGGTGAAAGGGGTCAGGGGTGCTTCGCTGCCACCCACCAAAAACTTGTCAGTCATTCCACTTTGGATCCAAGCGACAGCGTTCAACACAGCATGCAAGGCCGTGGAACAGGTAATGGAGTGGGAAATTTCCGGGCCCTTTGACTTTAAATCATGTGCCACCCAGGACGAAATATTTCCCAAGGTTGTAGTAGGAGAGGAAAGCGTAGCCGATTTACCATCGGCCAAAAACTCCTGATGGTATTTTTCAAAAAGGGAGGTGGCCCCTCGAGACGAGCCTATATTGATCCCAAACTGGGCTCCCTTTTCCCAACCGGCATTGGCCACTGCCTTTCTAGCAGCATAAATGGCGAACAATACGGAATCATCCAAATGCCTGTACTTGGCATCGGACTGGCGTAAGTCCTCAATTTTTAGCTTAATGGATTCCGGTAATTGTGAAACCCAAACCATTTGTTCTCCAATAAGCTTCTCGGAGAGGAAATGTCCCTTTTGGTCATATGATTGCCAAACCTCTTCCAAGGATTCTCCCAAAGCGGAAATGGAGGATAGGGCCGTTATGGAAATGGGTTCTTTCAACATAACAAATACTTAAACCAATTCAAGAGCCAACCGAATGGCATCATAAATCCTGTCCATCTGTGTCTTGGTGGTTACATACGGCGCCAAAATATATATGGTGTTGCCCAATGGCCTCAGGAATACTCCTTTATCCATAAAATGTTTGAAAAGTCGGTTCCGAAGATTGCCGTAGCGTTCCATTTGCACTTTCAGATCCAAGGCATAAATGACCCCAAGTTGTCGCGTATTGGCTACTTTCGGATGCGATTTAATTTCATTGTCGAATGCCGTATGCCACTGGATAATATTCTGGATATTCTTTTGGATCTCTTCGGTCTGTAACAGCTCCAAAGCGGCCAAGGCTGCAGTGCATGCCAAAGGATTGGCGGTGTAGGTATGCCCGTGGAAAAGTCCCTTGGCCACCTCATCACTATAAAAGGCCATATACACTTCTTCCGTGCAAGTGGTGAGTCCCATGGGGATCAAACCGGCCGTAAGGGCCTTGGACAGGCACATGATATCCGGTTGGGTAGACAAATATTCCGAAGCAAAGTGTTTGCCTGTTTTTCCAAATCCGGTCATGACCTCGTCGGCAACAAGCAACACTCCATGCGATTTGAGCAAAGCGAGGATTTTTTCAAGACCTTCGGCATCGTGCATTTTCATGGCTGCGGCACCTTGTACCAAAGGTTCGTAGATAAATCCGGCCAAGTTGTTGTTTTTCAATCGCTTGGTCAATTGGGCCAAAATAGAATCGATATTTTTGGCCGTAGGTACAGGTATCCGTTCCACTTCAATAAAGAAATCCTCAAAAGGACCATTGTAAACCGAAAGGCCCGAAACGGACATGGCACCAAAGGTGTCGCCGTGAAATCCTTCTTCAAAAGCCAAAAGCACATTGCGTTTTTGACCTTTGTTGAAATGGTACTGTAAAGCCATTTTGATACCCACCTCCGTCGCTGTAGAACCATTGTCCGAAAAGAACATTTTCTGCTGGTTCGGTGGTAAAATCTTGATGAGTTCTTCCGAAAGTCGAACAGCAGGCTCGTGGGTAAATCCACTAAAGACCACTTGATCCAATCGCTGCATCTGTTGCATGACGGGTTCCAAAATATACGGGTTGCAATGGCCATACACACAGGTGTACCACGAGGAAATGCCATCCACATATTCCTTACCTTCCTCATCATACAACAAAGCCCCTTGCGCTCTTGCAATGGCGAGCATTTCAGGATAGATTTTATGCTGGGTCAGGGGGTGCCAGAGGTGTTTTTTGTCCCGATCCGATAATTTTTCCAGTGCTATGGAATCTCTCAAAACATTCTATTTATCTATATTGCAAAGATGATCATTAATAGCCAAAAAAACCGACCTTGACCGTGCATAATCCATTTGTGATTCGAGACTACGAAGACCTGAATTGGAAACGGGTCCTATTTGTTTTGGCGTTGTTGGCGCTTATTATCCGGTTTCCTTTCTTTTTTAGGGATTATGTGGATCGTGATGAAAGTACCTTTATCATTATGGGGCAATCGTGGGCCGACGGGCATTTGCCCTATATCCAACTTTGGGATTTGAAACCGCCCATCACGTTTCTCTTGTTTGCTTCGATCATCAAGATGTTTGGGCAGAGTTTTATTGCGATACGATTTTTCGGTTCGTTGATGGTCGCCATCACGGCTTTGTTCACTTATGGCATTGCCAACAAAATTACTTCCAAAAAAGTAGCTTTTTGGACAGGTGTGTTCTGTGTTTTTTTTCAAAGCTTATTCGGAAGTCTACAAGGGGTAATGTCGGAACATATTTGCACCCTCTTTTTTGTGATCGGGGTCTATCTGTTGTTCTGTAGAAAGGTTTGGTATCTCTATTTGGCTTCCGGGTTGCTTTTCGGTTTGTCCATCATGTCCAAATTGAACATGGCCTATCCCGTATTTGTGGTGGGATTGTTTTTGCTGTGGGAAGGATTCCGGGAACGGAAAATAGCACTGACAATTGCCAATATGACCATAATGGTCATGGGTACGGTGTTGATCGTATTATTGACAGCCCTACCGTACTATCTAGAAGGGAATGTGCAAATTTGGTGGCAATCCATTTTTAAGGCCCCCATGGCTTATTCCGAAGGAAAATTCCATTCCCCATTGAATACCCTTCCCTTTTTGATCATCATCTTGGGGTTGTTGGCCATTGGGTTCAAAACCAAAGTTATCGATTACAAATCCAGAGGACTACAACTATTAACGGCGGTTACCCTTGGCATTTTGTTGTCCTTTATGCAGGCAGGAAAAGTGAATGGGCATTATTTGATCCAACTGTATCCCTTTATTTTGATTCCCTTGGGTATGGCGGTTGCCAAACTTCCCCCGCTTCAGAAAAAATTTAAACCCGTCATCATTATATTGCTCCTTTTGATTCCCATGGAATCCTATTTGGAATATGCCAACATCATTTCCAACAAAATGAAAAAAGGGTCCTTTTTTAATGGCGAAGGAGTGGATGTGCCACAATACATTATGGACCATCATCTGGAAACCCAAAACATCTTTTTTACGGAATACCATATTGGATACTGGGTTTTAGGCGTATCGCCACCTACAAAGGCCGCTACCCATCCCAGTAATATTACTCGGGAAGAGTTGTTCCCTTACATGGAAAACCCAAGACGAAGGGGAATGGAGGAATTGCGCTACATTATGGAAGTTATCCAACCCAAAACCTTGGTGGCACGTAAGGGCAAGGAAATTTTCGACAAGAAATTACTGGAGTACAATGCCTATATCGACACCTATTTGGCGGAGCATTACACTTTGGCGGCTACGGTAGATAGAGGCCTTATTTATCAACGGTCAAAATGATAGCAGGGCTTCATGAAATGCTGCGGCGTATTTTTTGACCACCTCTTTGTTGAACTTTTTCTCCTCATTGATCCGGCCTAAAAAGACGGCCCCTGTTTTTTTCAGGATGATTTCCTCGGTCGTAGGGTGTTCGTTTCCGCTAAAGATAATTCCGATCACAACGCCTTTCTGTTGCAATTTTTCAATGGTCAATAAGGTGTGGTTAATGCTTCCCAAATAGTGTCTTGACACCACGATTACTTTGTAATCGGGTTGGATGAGATCATAAATGGTGTCTGTATCGTTCAGGGGCACCATCAATCCGCCCGCCCCTTCGATCACCAAATCGTTCTTGGTCGTGGGCAGCACTATTTTATCCAACTGAATGGAAATACCATCGATATCCGCCGCGGCATGGGGACTCATCGGGGTTTTCAGGGCATAGCTGTTGGGATGGATCACCGTTCGGTCGTTCGAGATCAAGGCCTCTATTTTATGGCTATCGGAACGATCCAAATCTCCTGCCTGAATGGGTTTCCAATAATCCGCTGCAAGGGCTTCCACCACAATAGCGGAGGCCACCGTTTTTCCCACTTCGGTCGATATGCCGGTAACAAAAAATTTCATTTGGAAGGTCTTGTGATAAAATTACACTGCAAACATCGGTACTTAGTGGATTCAAAAAAAGGAAAGAGCTTATAAAAGAAATTTTTTCTGGCATAATAGATCTCGGATCGGGTGGCCTTGCAATTGGGACAAACAATGGGGTTACCGAATTTATCCGTGGCATAGCCCCGTACCTCGTCATAAATCTGTTTTGCCCTATCCCAATCGGTGGCATATACCTGCAACCTAACCCCGCCCATGGCCCCGCTAAGGGAAGGGTCAGAATTTACGGTGGCCTCATCCCGTAAAAAAGCGGGTATACCTTCGGCTTCCAATTTGCCCTTAATGATCAAGGCATCGGCCGGAAACTCAAAACTTCCGATGGTATGGAATTCCACTTTCATGGTTGCAATTCTTTTTTCAATGATAACAAAACTCGTGAGATTTCTTCTGTTGTATTGAAGGCATGCAGGCAAAAGCGAAGCCGTTCACTGCCTTCCTTTACCGTTGGGGACAATATGGGCTTTACCTCAAAACCCTCTTCCTGCAAATGGGCAGCTATTTGCTTCACCCTGCCACTCCCTGGCACCACCACGCAGTGAATGGCGGAATTGCTTTCCACAAATGAATCCGAAATCCCAAGCTTTTTACACTCTTCTTTAAAAAATCCTATGTTTTCAAAAAGTTGGTTATGCACAGTTGGTCCTATTTGACCCAAAACCTGATATGCTACCTGAACAGCTGCAACCGAATGGGGTGATAGGGCGGTGGTATAAATCAAGCTCCTGGCAAAATTGACCAAGTAATCTTTCAATGCTTCACTGCCCAAAATCGCGGCACCATGACACCCCATGGCCTTCCCGAAAGTAATGAGTCTGGCAAAAACTTGTTCTTCCAAGCCCAAGGCACAAACCATGTCCCTTCCCTCTCCAAAAATACCGGTGGCATGGGCTTCATCAATGATCAGGTAGCACGAATGCTCTTCACACAATTTGACCATTGCAAAAAGGTCCGGGGTATCGCCATCCATGGAAAACACCGATTCGGTAACAATATATATATCCGCATCTTTAGCTGACTGTGCTTGAATCGATTCCACTCTTCGTTTCAAGTCGCCTACATCGTTATGGGCAAACTTGTACGACTTGGCATGGCCCATTTGAATGCCGTCACGTATACTGGCATGTATCAGCTCATCATAAAGTACAATATCCCCTCGCTGTGGCACGGCGGAAAAAAAGCCGACATTGGCATCATACCCCGAATTAAAAACCAATGCTGTCTCGGCACGGTGATGGACTGCCAAAAAGGTTTCCAATTCCGAATAACCAGTATGATTGCCAGTAAGCAACCGTGAACCCGTGGCGCCGTTAAAGTTGTTCGTACCGTGCAATAATTCGAGGGTCAACTTTGCTATGTCATCATTTTGGGCCAATCCCAGATAATCGTTGGAGGAGAAATCGATACGGTCGGTATAAGAGGGTAGCCGTCGAAAGGCATCTTGGGCCAATCGTTCCCTTAATTTGTTTTCCAATTTTGGCGGCAGTTTCTCCATACCACAAAAGTAGTACTTCCTAATTTTAAGCCTATCTTAGAGGTCCATAAATCGAATTGAAAATGAAAATCAAATGCTCCCTATTCCTTTTGTTAACAGCAATGGTGGTTTCGGCCCAAACCAATACCTACACCATTTCCTTTGATAATGCCGTACACCATGAAGCGGTCATAAAAGCCAGTTTCCCAGAATTGCCCAACGGAGCCGTAACTTTTCAAATGAGCAGGACCTCTCCGGGACGCTATGCCCTTCATGAATTTGCCAAGAACGTGTATGGTTTTACGGCTACCGATAGCAAAGGGAACAGCTTGGTTGTTGAACGTCCCAATCCCTATCAATGGGTGGTATTGGGGCATGATGGCACCATACACATCCAATATATTCTTTTCGCCAACCGCGGCGGAGGCACCTATTCGCAAGTGGATGAGACCCATGCCCATTTGAACATCCCTGCCACTTTCATGTTCTCTCCCTCGTTGAACGAGCGGAAAATAGAAGTGACTTTTGATGTTCGCGAGGATTTAAATTGGAAAGTGGCCACCCAGTTGCCTTTGGTTTCCGGCACTACCTATATGGCCCCGAACCTCTATTATTTTATGGACAGTCCTACGGAAATCAGCAACTATATGCTACGTTCTTTTGAGGTTGATGGAATGCGGGTAAACCTTGCTTTGCACCATAACGGAACAGAGGATGAAGCCGATACCTATTTTGAAAAAGTGAAGAAAGTGGTCCTCACCGAGAAGGAGGTGTATGGGGAACTCCCCAATTATGATTACGGTTCCTATACCTTTTTGGCCTGCTACATTCCCAATGCTTCCGGAGACGGCATGGAACACCGCAATTCTACCATAGTCACCAATACCCGAAGCTTGGCCGATGGTGGCATGGATGGCAATATCGGTACCATTTCCCATGAATATTTTCACTCTTGGAACGTGGAACGCATTCGGCCCAAATCGTTGGAGCCTTTCGATTTTGAAGCTGCCAATATGAGTGGTGAACTATGGTTCGCCGAGGGTTTTACCAGTTACTATACCGGATTGATTTTGTGCAGGGCCGGACTAATCACATCCAAGGAATATGTGGAAGGCTTGGCAGGCACCTTTAATTATGTATGGAATTCCCCTGCCCTACAATTTTTCAATGTGGTTGAAATGAGTTATCAGGCACCCTTTGTAGATGCCGCTACTTCGGTAGATCCCGTAAACAGGGAAAATACTTTTATCTCCTACTACTCCTATGGAAGTGTATTAGGACTGGCATTGGATCTTTCCCTTCGGGAAAAAGGCCTCAATTTGGACAATTTCATGAAGTCTGTCTGGGTAAAATACGGTAAAACTGAAATTCCCTATACCCTCGAAAATTTGCATGAAGCATTGTCCGAGTTTGCGGGCAAATCCTTCGGTGATGACTTTTTCAACAATTATGTGTACCAAAGCAATATGCCCAATTATACCCCATTGTTGAACGCTGCCGGGGTTCTTTTGGAGCAACCCAAGAACGAGCCTTACTTTGGTGCCTACACCGTAGTAAATGCGGAAACCACGGAAGCAACCATTCTCAGGAACACCAAAATGGGAAGCCCTGCCTATAAGGCCGGTTTGGACAATGGTGATGTAATCCTGAACATAAATGATATGCCATTTAAAGCCGACCAAAAGTTTGACGAATATCTCAAGCAATTTGAAATGGGAACTCCACTAAAAGTAAATTTCACCCGTTTTGGCACTCCAAAAACCACCACTTTGGTTTTGGAACCCAACCCAGATTATTCGTTCAGTTTGATGGAAGACAAGGAACAAAAACCTTCCAAAAAAATGCTGCAGTACCGCAAGGACTGGTTAAAAGTGGAATAGATGATCACCTATAAGCAAGCTTCTACCATGGAGGAGTTGGAACAGATTCTGGCCCTTCAACAACTAAACTTGATCAAGAACATTTCAGAAGAAGAACGCAAAAATGAAGGTTTTCTGACCGTGGAACACGACATGGACATCTTAAAGACCATGAACGATGTGTGCGGGCATATCATTGCCGTTGAAGATGATCAAGTGGTCGGTTTTGCCCTTTGTATGCATCGTCAATTCGCCAATAGTATTGATCTATTGCGACCCATGTTCGAGGAAATTGATAAAGTGATCGAAAACAAAAATGGGTACATGGCCATGGGACAGATCTGTGTGGCAAAAAGCCATAGGGGAAGAGGGGTATTCCGTAACCTGTACCTGACCATGAAAGAAAAACTACCTGAAGGTATAGATACCATCGTTACCGAGGTGGAAGGTAAGAATACAAGATCTTTGGCAGCACATGCCGCCGTTGGATTTAAAACGATCAACGTTTACGCTTCCGGGGAACTGGAATGGCACTTGATTATTTTACAATAAAAAAGCCGCTCCAAGGAGCGGCTTTTTTGTGAATGAATTCATTTATTCTTAATCGGCCAATACAATGACCTTGTTGTCCTTCATTTCAACGGTACCGCTGGTGATGGCCAAAACGGTCTCCCCATTGCTTCCCTTTGAAAATTTATCCTGAAAAGCCTCATCAATGGTGATGTTACCCTTGACCTTCACGTTTCCTTCTTGTAACAGGGAAACAATGGCTGCGTGGTTTTCCAACATCTGGAACTCCCCATCAACACCAGGAACGATAACCGAGGTTACTTCCCCAGAAAACAATGTGGCTTCCGGTGATACGATTTCTAAATACATACTTTATAGTATTGAGATATGAGATACCAGTATTGAGACCATTCTAACTTCTAAATACCAGCGTATAAGTTCTGTTCTATGCTTCGGCTAACATTTTCTCTCCAGCTTCAATAGCTTCCTCAATGGTTCCTTTAAGGTTGAAGGCCGATTCTGGCAAGTGATCCAATTCACCGTCCATGATCATGTTAAATCCTTTGATGGTTTCCTTGATATCAACCAATACCCCTGGTATACCGGTAAACTGCTCAGCTACGTGGAAAGGTTGGGACAAGAAACGTTGTACACGTCTTGCCCTACCTACCGCCAATTTATCCTCTTCGGAAAGCTCTTCCATACCCAAGATAGCGATGATATCCTGAAGCTCCTTATAACGCTGCAACAACTCTTTTACGCGTTGTGCACAGTTATAATGTTCTTTGCCCAAGATGTCCGGGGTCAAAATCCTTGAAGTGGAATCCAAAGGATCCACGGCCGGATAAATACCCAACTCGGCAATCTTACGGGAAAGTACGGTAGTGGCATCCAAGTGCGCGAACGTGGTCGCTGGCGCTGGATCCGTTAAGTCATCCGCAGGTACGTAAACTGCCTGTACAGATGTAATGGAACCTCTTTTAGTTGATGTGATCCTTTCTTGCATGGCACCCATCTCAGTAGCCAAAGTAGGCTGGTAACCTACCGCAGATGGCATACGTCCCAAAAGGGCGGATACCTCAGAACCTGCCTGCGTGAAACGGAAAATGTTGTCCACGAAGAAAAGAACGTCCTTACCTTGTCCTTCACCGGAACCATCACGGAAATACTCGGCAATGGTCAATCCTGACAAGGCCACACGGGCACGGGCACCGGGAGGTTCGTTCATCTGACCGAACACGAAGGTAGCTTTGGACTCTTTAAGGGCCTTTTTGTCCACTTTGGACAAATCCCATCCGCCTTCTTCCATAGAGTGCAAGAAAGCATCTCCATATTTTATGATGCCTGATTCCAACATCTCACGAAGCAAGTCGTTCCCTTCACGGGTACGTTCCCCAACACCGGCAAATACGGATAGACCACCGTGACCTTTTGCAATGTTGTTGATCAACTCCTGGATCAATACGGTCTTACCTACACCGGCACCTCCGAACAATCCAATTTTACCACCTTTTGCATATGGTTCAATAAGGTCGATTACCTTGATACCGGTAAAAAGTACTTCGGTAGAAGTGGAAAGGTCTTCAAATTTTGGGGCTTCCCTGTGGATAGGAAGTCCATTGCTTCCAGTTTTGGGTAGGTTTTCCATACCATCGATGGCATCACCGATCACGTTGAAAAGTCTTCCGTATACATCCTCTCCGATTGGCATTTGAATCGGATTTCCGGTAGCAACCACTTCAACGCCTCTGCTCAAACCATCGGTAGAATCCATAGAAATGGTCCTAACAGTATTTTCACCAATATGCGATTGTACTTCCAATACCAATTTGGAGCCATCAGCTTTTGCAATTTCAAGGGAATCGTAAATCCTTGGAATCTGCACCCCTGATTCAAACTCAACATCAATGACCGGGCCTATAATTTGGGCAACCTTACCTGTAACTTTAGACATTAGTGTGTTTATTTTTAATTGAATACGAGGAAAAAAACCGTTTTTTTTCCGGCTGCAAAGATATGCTTTTACATTTTTATTCAGAAACTGATTTTAGCTTTTTTTAAAAGAAAAAAGGCACTGAGAATATCAGTGCCTTTTATTATCCTTTTTTACTGCCAATTAAGGGTTTATGGTCCAGGATACATAATAAATGGAACCTACGAATCCGGTACCAATGGCAGTGTAGTATTCATCCCCCAATATATTGGAGCCCCCTACCTTGAAAACGGATTTTAAAGAAGGTACTCCGTAGTTGATCTGCGCATCCAAAACCGTAAAGGCAGGGATGTCACCATCAGCAAAAGAAGCTTCCCAATAATAGCTGTCGCTCCATCTATAGTTTACATTGAAACCGAAATTCTTGAACAGTTCGGTATGGCCAAAGTGAGCTTTTACCTTATGTTTTGGTGTGTTAAAGTTGGTCCTTAAATCAGGATACAATCCCCTGTCAATGTCCAATTCAGCATAGGTATAGTTTACACCAAGATCAAATCCACCCAACTTGGTATCCACACCAATGGTTCCACCAAATGAGTTGATGTCTACATCGGAATTGGTGTATGTTTGGTAAACCTTGTAATCTCCATTTTGAAGGGCCAACAAGGAAAGTCCTCCATCGCCTGCTTGGCCATAAAGCGGAACTGCTACGGCAGTATTGGCCAAAAAGCTGGAATAGCTGTTATAATATCCACTCAAATCAATGGTGAACTTGCCCAATTGGGAACGGTAACCTACTTCGTAAGCAGTGATTTCTTCTGGTTTTACCAAAGGAGTTTCCACTGCGGTTGGCGCACCGGCCAAAACAGAACCAATGGAATAGGCATTTTCATATGCGGCACGACCTACTACCTGCACTGAGGATTGGCCTGTCAAGGTCTGACCACTTTGGCTCAAATTATACGTCCTTACATCCCTATCCAAGTTGGAAGGGGCAGAACCTACCAAAACGGCAGAACCGGCATCCAAGCCAATGAACAAGTCTTGGGTAGTAGGGTTCCTGAAACCTTGTTGAACGGAAACCCTTAAGTTGTGGTTTCTTTGTTCGCCAGCAGTATAGGCCAAAGAGACCCTAGGGGAAACAAAGCCGTCAAAGAACTCATTTTTATCATAACGGGCAGAACCGGTAAACTTCAATCGGTCATCCAAAAACTTCTTTTGAAGTTGGATGTAGGCACCATATTCATTGTAGGAAATAGGTCCATCGATATCGGTAAAGATGGTTCCGTTGGAATTCAATACATACTCACGGAATGATCCTCCAACCTGAAGATCGGCCCAATTATCTATCAAATGGGCAAAGTTGTAATTACCGTTAATGTGTCTGAATTTGGTCTTATCAATAAACTTGGCTCCCGTTGTCAGGTTTCCATCATTGGTTACCCTGTTGAAGGCGCTTTCAAATGCTGGGGTGCCGGGTATCAATCGCCCAGTGTCCGCAGCTTGCCTTGCTGCAATGTGTGCTTGGGTAGAAGATTGTTCCGGGGTAAGGCCCGCTTGTTGTATCCCTCCCAAATAAGCAGGAATATAAGTGGAGGCATAATCCGTGAACCACTGTACATCAGATTTCCATGAACGGTTCACATTGATGGCCGCGAAACGGGTATCGTAAGCATCCCCAGAATTTTCAGAAACAATGTATCCCCTTAAAAAGAAGTTCTTGTTCTTAATCTCCAGTTTGTGCTGTTGCATGGTAAATCCGCTTACCGCATATCGGTTGGCCCCTTGATAGATTGTGGTACCGCGACCGATCCTACTGTTGAAAATGATTTCAAAATCGTCTGCGAATGGACGTAAGTGCAAGGCAAAGTCTGCTTTTACGCTTTCCGCACCATAATCAGCCAAATCTGCTTCATCATATCCTGTTCTTGAAATACGTGCTGAACCTACAGTTCCTGAAGGCAATCCGGCCGCTGCATCAAAGTTCAAAGTGGTAGCTACCTCATCCCCATACACGTTCAATCCATTGTATGCCGGATTGGATCGATCAGCACCGGGATTGTTTAGGTCTACCCTACTGTTGGCATGCCAATCCTCACCTGTTAACACCGATAGGTTGGCCTTAACGGCTACCCTATCACTAAAGGCATGGGCAGCACGTACACCAAAGTCTTTATAAAAATTACTTCCGGCAGCATCCTGAACGGTTACCCCTCCTTTGAAATAGGCACTGATCCCTTGAAAATCAAAAGGGTTCTTACTGTTCATGAACAAAATACCGTTAAAGGCACCTGCACCGTACAATGCCGAGGAAGCACCTGGTAAGATCTCAACACTTTGCACATCCAACTCGGACATCCCCACAAGGTTACCCAAAACGAAGTTCAGACCTGGGGAGGTATTGTCCATACCATCTACCAACTGCAAGAACCTGTTATTGGCAAAGGTGGCAAAACCTCTAGTGTTGATGGACTGGAACGTTAAACTGTTCGTATTGATATCCACTCCTTTCAAATTTTGGAGTCCCCCATAAAAGGATTCAGAAGTGGTATTCTTGATTTCCTTAAGTCCGAACCGTTCCACGGAAACCGGCGATTCGAAGATACGTTCCGGGGTTCTGGAGGCGGAGATCACTATTTCATCCAGCAACGTGGATGCCTCTTTTAAGGTAATGGACAAGGTTTGGTTATTGGCAGTGACACTGGCCAAAAAATCAGAAAAGCCAATACTGGTAAACCTAAGTTGGAATGGTGGTCTTTCCGAAGTATTGAACGTAAAGTTACCATCGAAGTCGGTCGTGGTCCCCTCCGCTTTGCCCACCAACACTACGTTGGCCCCAGGAACCGGTTGATTATTTTCATCAACTACTTTCCCCTGTACGGTAGTCTGAGCATAGGAGACGATACCCAACAGCATCAGGGAAATTGCCATAAGTCTTTTCATCGGTTATGAATTAGAGTTAATTTAGTTTTTATGTACATGTTCAGTTATGAAATGGAAGATACATTATTTTCCATTTCCATAATACAAATATGAAAAAAATTATGCGTGCATAATACTTTTTCAGTAAAAATCCATGGGATAATATACATAATCAATAAAAAAGCGTCCAATTGGACGCTTATAAATTCAAAATCTCGATATTTTTTGGTTACTCCACGGTAACCGATTTAGCCAAGTTTCTAGGCTGGTCCACATTGCAACCCCTCATCACTGCAATATGGTAGGACAGTAATTGCAATGGTATGGTAGTCAACAAAGGTGAAAGACTTTCAGAAGTTTCCGGCACCTCTATCACGTGGTCTGCCAATTCTTTCACGGATTGGTCCCCTTCGGTAACAATGGCTATGATCTTTCCTTTTCTGGATTTGATTTCCTGGATATTGCTCACTACTTTTTCATAGTGTCCCTTTTTGGTGGCAATTACGATAACCGGCATTTGCTCATCGATCAGGGCGATAGGACCGTGTTTCATCTCAGCAGCGGGATACCCTTCTGCGTGGATATAACTGATTTCTTTCAATTTCAAGGCACCTTCAAGAGCAACCGGGAAATTGTAACCCCTTCCCAAATACAAACAGTTAGTGGAATCTTTATAGATATGGGAAATCTCTTCCACAACGGGATTGGACAACAAGGTCTTTTCAACCTTCGCAGGAATCCCTTCCAACTCTGCCAAAAACTCGTGGTATTTAGACTGTGACAAGGTTCCTTTTTCATGTGCCAGTTTAAGGGCAATCAGCGTTAGTACCGTAATCTGCGTAGTAAATGCTTTGGTAGACGCCACCCCAATTTCGGGACCAGCATGGGTATAGGCACCGGCATGGGTTTCCCTTGCAATGGAAGAACCCACCACGTTGCACACCCCAAATACGAAAGCCCCTTTTTCCTTGGCCAATTTTATGGCCGCCAAGGTATCCGCTGTTTCTCCCGATTGGGAAATGGCAATAAGCACATCTTTGTCGGTAATGACAGGGTTTCTGTAACGGAATTCAGATGCGTATTCAACCTCTACAGGAATACGGGCCAAATCCTCAAAAATGTATTCTGCTACCAATCCGGCATGCCATGAGGTACCACAAGCCACAATAATGATGCGATTGGCATTCAGGAATTTCTCCAAATTCTGGTCAATCCCTGCCATTTTGATGATTCCCTTATTGGCCAAAAGTCGACCGCGGTAAGTATCTAGAATGGCCCTTGGCTGTTCATAGATTTCTTTGAGCATAAAATGGTCGTAACCCCCTTTTTCAATTTCTTCAAGGTTTAATTGCAGTTCCAAAATGTTGGGATAGGCAATTGCATCATCCTTGATCTTGCGTAATTTGATCTCTTTCCCTATACGCACAATGGCCATTTCCTCATCTTCAAGATACACGGCATTGTTGGTGTATTCAATAAATGGCGAAGCATCTGAAGCAATAAAATATTCATTCTCCCCAATACCTATAGCCAAAGGACTTCCCAATTTGGCCACTACGATTTCATCCGGCTTGGTTCGGTCAAAAACTGCAATAGCGTAGGCCCCCACCACTTGGTTAAGGGCAATTTGAACGGCCTTGCCCAATTTGACCCCTTCTTTGTTCTTTACTTCCTCAATAAGGTTGACCAACACTTCGGTATCGGTATCGGATTCAAAAGTGTATCCGCGTTTGATGAGGGCTTGTTTAATGGCATCGTAGTTTTCGATGATACCGTTGTGGATGATCATCAAATCCCCTGAGTTGGAATAATGTGGGTGGGAGTTTACATCATTTGGGACCCCGTGGGTGGCCCATCTTGTATGGCCTAACCCTAATTTACCAGAGGTACGTATTGAATTTTCTGCTTTATTCCTTAAGTCTTCAACCTTTCCCTTCGTTTTGGAAAGGTGCGTTTTTTCACCATCAAACAATACGATACCAGCACTGTCATAACCACGGTACTCCAGTCTTTGGAGACCTTTAATTATAATTGGGTACGCTTCTCGATAACCAATATATCCTACTATTCCACACATAAGTATATTTTTTTGACAAGTACCGCTTTTGGGGGAAAGCGGCATACAAATTTATAAGGTATATGTGAAAAAATATAAATACGGCCGTTTAAAACGATGAAAGTTCAGAAATGATCTGTAATGGGCACCTTAGTTGGCCTCTGTATAAAATATTTCCAATTTCAACTTTTTGGCTTCTTCCCCAGCCCCAACATTACTTCCATAGAGAACGGTTCCCAATGGGCTAACTGTTGACATTACAGGATAAAACACTCCTTGCATGCCACTATCCACAGCTTCTTGAACATTTGGAAAAGCAATATTGGAGGTCATCGTCAACGCCAGTTTGGCATTTGTAGAATCCCTTACAATAATATTGTTGATGTGCTCCGTAATCCTGATGGTATATTGGACTCCCAAGCCATTTTCTTTTTCAATAATTCCATCATGACTGGTATACAACCTTAATGGATTGTTTGTGGTAGCGGTTGTACCTATTTCGTTTGTTACATCATACAAAGGCATACTTGTTTCACCATTGTACAGATATAACCTCGGAGGCTCTACGGTTCCACCTGCCAAATCCAAGGTTTCCCTATCTATATAAAACACCAGCTTGGCTTCGTTGATCACCCAATTTTTGGATCTGATCTGGTTGATAATCTCTGAACCTCCATTTTCAGATTCGTCGAACAATCGGATTTCTGTCAGGGTAGCACCGCCCTTTACATAAATTCTGGAACTGTTGGAATCATTATCCAATGCATCGGCTATGTTGGTCGGGAACATCTCGTTCTCAAAAACATTCACAGCATTGCCGGTAATCCCAGTTGTTCTATTGGCCGCCAACAGACTCAACACAAAATCCTTTTCCCTTGTCACCACCGTCTCCTCTGAGGTATCGTAATCTTGGTACTCGTAAGTTACCGTAATGTTGGCCTCGGTAAGGTCCAATAGGAACATCAACTCGTCCATATCGGCTCCTGAAAGGTAAATACCTCGGAAAAAGTTCCTAAAATTGGATTGACTCAACAGTTCTGACTGGCCTTCTTTATCCAAAAGGTTCTGCTGAAAAAAATCCGGGTTCAAAGGCACTCTAATGCCAGGATTCAATTTGGTATCCACTTGGGTAGATTCATCAACATCCTCGGTTTCCGGGTCATCTTCCTTATAAAAAAGGTATTCTTCATTGTTGATGGTCACTTCCCCATCGAAAAGGGTCTCACCAATAAATGCCGAAAAATCTTGGTTGGAATAGTATTCCTGGGCTTCTTCAAAACTTGAATTTGGATCAAGGTCCCTCAATAAATAATTAGATCTGGCCACAATTAAATTGAAGGACTGGTTTCTGTCCCCGTAGATACTGTCCAGATCAAAACGCTTTGCAAAGTTATTTGCCACAAAACCATCCTGGGTACCATCATCATCCGGATCGAAAGGATTGGAACCGATCACTCTTTCCTGGTTGTCAGTAACCCCGTCACCATCCCAGTCTGAATTGGGATCGTCAATATCGTCACCACTTTCAAACTCGTCATCAACACCATCCCCATCACTATCCGATGAAGGCGGCAATTGAAAAGGAATGTAAAGGTAAACCTCCTTTACGGTTTCGTTTTCCACTACGGTAGATGCACTATCATCAGAATCTGCTTTATCTTCAGAAGCTTGTGAAATATCTCCGAAGGTTGGTGAGGCATTGGGCAGGTTTACTTGTGATATAATGCTGGCCTTACGCTTTCCATACACAGGATCGTTGAATGTTCCCAATTGGTATAAAGGCAATCTATTGGTCTGTACTGCCGTGATACCCTTGTTAAAGGCAAAAACGTCATATTCCATTTTGCCAGTGGTAAAGGGTTCCCCGGAAACCACACCCTCACCAATGGTATCCAACTCATCATCACAAGAAGCAATCAGCAGAAACAAAGTTCCGACCATTGCCGAAACTTTAAAGATTTTGGAAAATCCCATGCAATTTATTTTAAAACCTCTGTTTTATAGAAATTAGTATATGCCTCTTCCGCTTCTTGGAGCGAAACGTAAGGCAGAACAGGTTTGGAAAGTTTTTCTATGTATTCCTTTAAATCCCTCTCCAACTCATCCGAGGCTAAAATAACCGCATCGGAATGATCTACGGCAACCTTTAACAAATTATTATAGTCGGGCTGTACCAGCACAGAGATTTCTTCTTTATCAATACCATCAAAGGCAATTTTGTTGATCATTTCCATGTCAAGGTTACCTTCAAAACCTTTGCCATAAACTGAGGTCACAATCCTGCTATCAGCAAACAAGGGTTCATCCGCATAATACTTTCTTAGGTAAAGGGGCAACAAAGAGGCCATCCAACCGTGTACGTGGATAATGTCTGGCGACCAGTTCAATTTCTTCACGGTCTCCACCACTCCTTTGGCAAAGAAAATGGCGCGTTCGTCATTATCAGGGAAAAGATTTCCTTCGGAATCCCTAAAAGTGGATTTGCGCTTAAAATATTCATCGTTGTCGATAAAGTAGACCTGGATCCTTTCCCTAGGAATGGAAGCCACTTTAATGATCAACGGCATATCCATGTCATTGATCACCAAGTTCATCCCCGATAAACGTATTACCTCATGTAATTGATGCCTTCTTTCATTGATATTACCGTACCTTGGCATGAAAATCCGTATTTGCCCCCCACTACTGTTCACCATTCGAGGTGCCTCGTACGACATTAAGGAAACTGGATTCTCTGGGAGGTATGGGACTAATTCAGAAGATACAAACAATACCTTTTTACCATTCATAAACACTTTCTTTTGTTTATCTGAAAAACGTAGCCGCAAAAGTACAAAAATTATGCTGATTACCAGTATTTATAGTATTTTTGCCCGCCTTTAAAGCTTGAAATGCATTTATTTGACCGTAAAATGGAGCTAGTTTCCTATCTGGAAGGGGAACGAAAAAAAAACCGGACCTTAGGCCTTGTACCCACTATGGGGGCCTTGCACACGGGGCATCTCTCCTTGGTCAAAAAAGCGCTTTCGGAAAATGATCTGGTGGTGGTGAGCATTTTTGTGAACCCCACCCAATTTGATAAAAAAGATGATCTGGATAAATATCCCAGAAGTTTGGAAAGGGATATTGATCTGTTGAAAACCGTCTCCAAAAAAATCGTTGTCTTTGCCCCCACCGTGGATGAAATCTATGGCGATCAGGTGAAATCGGAATCCTATGAGTTTGATGGATTGGACAAGGTCATGGAGGGGGAATTCAGGGCCGGGCATTTTGATGGGGTCGGTACCATTGTAGAACTTTTGCTCCGTACCGTGGCCCCAAACAAGGCTTATTTTGGCGAAAAGGATTTTCAGCAACTGCAGATCATCAGGAAAATGGCCGAAATCAAAAAACTACCCTATACCATAATTGGTTGCCCCATAGAGCGGGAACCACACGGATTGGCCATGAGTTCCCGTAATGAAAGGCTGTCCAAAACGACTAGGGAACAGGCCGGGTTTATCCATGATACCTTGCAAACTGCCAAATCAAAGTTTGGCACGGAAAGTGCAACAACCATTGCGGATTGGGTAAAATCCGAGTTTAAAAAGAATCCTGTGTTCAACCTGGAGTATTTCGAGATAACCGATGAGGCCACCTTGACCCCCATGTTAAAAAAACAGGACAACCAAAAATACCGGGCGTTCATTGCCGTTTATGCAGATGGAGTTCGCTTAATTGATAATCTAAGATTGAATTGATAATTTTGCACCATGCAAGTAGAAGTTGTAAAATCTAAAATTCACAGGGTAAAGGTAACCGGCGCGGACCTTAATTATATTGGAAGCATTACCATTGACGAAGACCTGATGGATGCGGCCAACATTATTAGGGGCGAGAAGGTGCAGATCGTGAACAACAATAACGGTGAACGATTGGAAACCTATGCCATTCCCGGGCCAAGGGGCTCAGGGGAACTTACCCTGAACGGGGCCGCCGCCAGAAAAGTGGCCGTTGGCGACGTGTTGATCCTGATCACATATGCTTGGATGGACATTGAGGAGGCGAAAGTCTTTAATCCAGCATTGGTCTTCCCGAACGAAGCCACCAATTTATTGAACTAGTCTTGGGCCAATCCCTGAAAAAATTCCTGAAGATTTTTATCCCAATCGCTTTTGGGCTTTTTTTGGTATGGTATTCCTATAATTCAACCACTCCTGAAGAACGCAAGGAAATTTTACATTATATCTCCAATGCGAGTCCTTTTTGGGTAAGCATTTCTGTAATTATTGGGATTTTGAGCCATGTGTCCAGGGCCATCCGCTGGAACTATCTTCTGGAACCCATGGGTTATAAACCCAAGATCATCAATAACATATTCATTGTATTGATTTCATACTTTGCCAATTTGGGTATTCCCAGATCAGGTGAATTTTTAAGGGCCACAGCTTTGACCACCTATGAGGGTGTTCCTTTCGAAAAGGGTTTTGGCACCATCGTTACGGAACGGGTCATTGACCTGTTGATGTTATTGATGGTCATTCTGGTTACCTTAATATTACAAACGGATATCATCCTTTCCTTTTTGGAAGAAAAAGGGGTAAACTTGATAGGTGCCGCGGGCATTTTGATTGTTGGCATTGTTGGATTATTTATGGGAACATACATTATCCGAAGGTCTAAATCACCTTTTGCCAACAAGTTAAAATCTTTCTTGAACGGCTTGCTGGACGGTGTACTCAGCGTTTTCAAAATGAAGAAAAAATGGCCCTTCATTTTTCATACCCTCTTCATTTGGGCCGCCTATTTTGGTATGTTTTGGGTCATCAAATATACCGTAACCGAAACCATCCCACTTTCCTTAAGCGAACTCTTGGTCGGGTTCGTTTTTGGAGCCTTCGCCATGTCTACCACCAATGGGGGTATCGGCCTGTATCCCATTGCGGTAAGTGCGGCATTGGGTATTTATGGAATCTCTTCCGTTTCGGGCGATGCATTCGGTTGGATCATGTGGATCGCACAGACCTTGATGGTGGTCATCTTTGGCACAATATCCTTCATAGTATTGCCGTTATTGAATAGAAATCGGTAGACCCCGACCACCTAAATCTTAACCAATGAAAAAACGGCTGTTAGTTGTTTTAATGGGCTTGTTGGGCCTGAACCTTGGTGCCCAAGTCAAAAAGGAGATTTTCGAATCCTTCAAACTACAGGAAAGAAGGAATGTTTCCTATTATTTTCCCGAAGATTATTCCGAAGACAAAATATACCCCCTTTTGGTGGTCTTGGATGCCGAATACCTGTTCGACCTCGTAGTTGCCAACGCCAAATTCCAAAGTAAATTGGACCGCATGCCTGAGGCCATCATTGTGGGCGTGGGGCAAGCAGAAAATGACATTCGACTAGAGGACTGTGCTTTTGACGAACAAACGGGACTCCCTTCCGACAAAGGAAAAATGTTCTATGAATTTTTGGGAACGGAACTTGTTCCCTACCTGGCAACAACCTACAAAGTAGCTCCCTTTAAAATGTTGTTCGGATATGATATCACGGCCAATTTTGGGAATTATTTTTTGTTTAAGGACAAGTCCTTCTTCAATTCCTACGTAAGCATTTCCCCCGTTTTGGCACCAGAAATGGAAAATAGGGTTCCGGAGCGATTATCCGCTTTGGATCAGGTTATTTTTTATAATGTGATTGTGGAAAAAGAACCTTCTGACGATAGACAACGAATCCTGCAAATGAACCATAGCATCAATTCTATCACCAAAGAATCGTTGCATTATTTCTTTGATGAATATGATCATACAGACCACGAGTCTATTGCAGCATATGGGATTAGCAAAGCTTTTGATAATGTTTTCAAAATCTTCAGACCTATCAGCCCCAAAGAATACAAGACAGATATCCTAACGTCCAGTGAACCTGCTTTTAAATATTTGGAGGACCGATATACCATGATCGAAAATCTCTTCGGTTTTGCAAAACCTGTGGAATTGAATGACATTATGGCCATCTATGCCGCTTGCAGAAAAAAAGAGGATTACGAATCCTTAAAACCGTTGGCGGAACTTTGCAAGAAACAATATCCGGATACCATGATGGGTTTTTATTTTGAAGCCGAATATTACGAATTTATCGGAGAGCCCAAGAAAGCTTTCAAGACCTTTGAAAAAGCCTTCCAAATGCAAGAAATCGATTTCTTGACCAAGGATATGGCCCTTGAAAAAATTGATGCCCTTAAAGCAGATTTTGGGTATTGATCATTAGAATCTTGGATAATTAGATAGTTAGAAAAATTAATCCAAAAAGCCAGTTGTCCAAAATTCCTATAGTCAAATCATCCATCTAAATCCATATCTTTAGGCCTTCACCAAATTTGAGGAATGGCCAAGACCAAAACAGCTTTTTTTTGCCAAAACTGTGGCACCCAATATGCCAAATGGGTGGGCCAGTGTTCTTCGTGCAGGGAATGGAACACCATTGTGGAAGAAGTGGTCCAAAAAGAAGAAAAAAGGAGTTGGAAGACCGATACTTCCTCTGTAAAACAGGCCAGTAAACCCCTTCGTGTTTCCGAGATCACCCAAGAAAAAGAACTTCGCTTGGATACGTTGGACCAAGAGTTCAACAGGGTTTTGGGCGGTGGATTGGTCCCTGGTTCCTTGACATTGTTAGGAGGAGAGCCAGGAATCGGAAAAAGCACCTTGTTGCTTCAGATTGCCTTAAAACTCCCATATAAAACCCTTTATGTTTCGGGTGAGGAAAGCCAACGGCAGATCAAGATGCGTGCCGACCGCATTCAACCTAACAGTGAAAATTGCTACATCCTTACCGAAACCAAGACCCAGAACATCTTTCAACAGATTGCGGCCTTGGAGCCCGATCTCGTGGTCATCGACTCCATACAAACCTTGCATACCGATTATATTGAATCCGCTGCAGGCAGCATTTCGCAAATCCGTGAATGTGCCGCCGAACTCATCAAATTCGCCAAGGAAAGTCACACCCCGGTGATTCTGGTGGGACACATCACCAAAGACGGCACCATTGCCGGACCAAAGATTTTGGAACATATGGTGGATACGGTGCTGCAATTTGAAGGTGACCGTAACTACGTCTACAGAATTCTTCGTTCGCTTAAAAACCGTTTCGGTTCCACCGCAGAGCTGGGCATTTATGAAATGCAAGGAAGTGGACTACGGGAAGTGAACAACCCCTCCGAAGTATTGATTTCCAAAAATGAGGAAGATTTAAGTGGAACCGCCATTGCGGCAACTGTGGAAGGCATGCGTCCCTTATTGATAGAAATCCAGGCGTTGGTAAGTACTGCGGTGTATGGAACTCCGCAACGTTCCGCTACGGGGTTCAACGCCAAACGCTTGAACATGCTTTTGGCCGTTCTGGAAAAGCGGGCGGGATTTAAATTGGCAGCAAAGGATGTCTTTTTGAACATCACCGGGGGCATATCGGTGGACGATCCCGCCATTGACCTTGCCGTTATGGCCGCTATATTGTCCAGCAATGCCGACATCCCCATCGAAAAGGGCATCTGCTTTGCCGCGGAAGTGGGCCTTGCTGGGGAAATCCGTCCGGTACAGCGCGTGGACCAACGCATTCTGGAGGCAGAAAAACTAGGCTTCTCCACCATTTTTGTTTCCAAAAACAATAAAATCGGCTTAAAGAACATGGGGATACAAGTCCGAAAAGTTTCCAAAATTGAGGATGTGGTTAGCCATCTGTTCGGTTGATCCTTCATTTTAAAAGGTTTATTTCTATATTTAAGAAACCTTCCAATGCACATGAAACGAATTCCGCTTTTCCTGTTGGTTGCCTTATTGGCATCCTGTTCAGATGAAAAAACCGCATCCTCCAACAAAGACTATTTTACCACCTGGGAGCATTATTTGGGCGATCCGGAGCGTACCCATTACTCCAATCTCGATCAAATCGATACGGCCAATGTTACCAACCTAAAATTGGCCTGGAGCTATAAAAGTGGGGGGCTTCAAGAAGGAAGGACTACCCAGATACAGACCAGCCCATTGGTTGTCGACGGGGTTCTTTATGGCGTAAATGCCGCTATTGAACTCTTCGCTATTGATGCCACTAATGGTAAGGAAATCTGGAAATTCAAACCTGTTTCCAAAGATGAATCAGGATTGGGTGTGAACCGAGGTCTAAATTATTGGAAATCCAATGGGGAAGAACCCAGCCGTATCTTTTTTACTTCGGGACCACAGCTTTTTGCCATTGACATTGCAACAGGCCAACCCATTACTTCCTTTGGAAATAATGGAAGTATCGATCTAAGAGAGGGGCTAGGTCGAGATCCTAAAAAGCAGTCCGTGGTGTCCAATACCCCTGGGGCCATTTTTGAAAACATATTGATCCAGGGCACCCGTGTTGGGGAAGGACCTGGTGCCTCCCCAGGTCATATTCGCGCTTATGATGTACTGACCGGGAAAATTGTCTGGACCTTCCATACCATTCCACAACCTGGCGAGTTTGGTTACGACACCTGGCCTACCGATGCTTACAAAACTGTCGGTGGTGCCAACAGTTGGCCCGGTATGGCCATGGACCTTGAGCGTGGAATCGTTTACATCCCTACGGGATCGGCCGCTTTTGATTGGTATGGAGGAGATCGGGAAGGTGTCGATCTTTTTGCCAATTCCCTTTTGGCGTTGAATGCCAAAACCGGGGAACGCATTTGGCATTTTCAGCTGGTGCACCACGATATTTGGGACCGCGACCCTCCTGCTCCACCCAATTTATTGGAAATCAAAAGAGATGGGAAAATCATTCCTGCCGTGGCGCAAGTGACCAAAAGTGGACACGTTTTTGTATTCAACCGGGAAATGGGCGAGCCCTTGTTTCCCATTGAGGAAAAAGCCTATCCCAGTTCCAAACTGATAGGCGAAAAAACCTATGCCACACAACCCCTTCCTTTAAAACCGGAACCCTTTGCACGTCAAGTTTTGACCGAGAACGACCTATATGCCCCAAACGAAAAAGCTTTTGTGGATGATTTGGTGAAGGGCAACAAAAGTGATGATGCCCCAACTGTTTTGGAAAAATTCAAATCCATCACATCCAACGGGCAATTTATACCGATGGATACCACAGGCGTAATCCTCTTTCCCGGTGCCGATGGAGGTGCCGAATGGGGAGGCGCGGCTGTGGACCCGCGGGACGGGATCATGTATGTGAACGGTAATGAAATGGCCTGGATCATTAAAATGAAAGCCGTTGGAGGGGGTAACGATTCAAGCATGGGGCAATCCTTGGCACAGATCCATTGCACCCGTTGCCATGGCGGCGAGTTGGAAGGTCTTGCGGGTATCCCAGAGCTTCAAAATGTGAAATTGCGGTTGCAGCCCGATTCCATCAAGACCATCATACAAAAAGGAAGGGGCGCCATGCCCGGAATGCCCAATCTTTCTGAAGATGAAGTTGATGCATTGACAGAATTTCTGACGGGTATGGAAGGGGCCAAGGACCATCGGGTGGAAAAAATCAAAATAGATGTGCCGTATTCCGTGGCTAGTTTTGCACGGTTCAAGGATGACAGGGGTTATCCCGTGGTAAAACCGCCATGGGGCACCTTGAATGCTATTGACCTGAACACTGGGGAATATGTTTGGAAAATCCCTTTGGGACATGAGGAAAGCCTAAACGACCCCAATGTCCCTGTATCTGGACTTGAAAATTACGGTGGCCCCGTGATCACCAAAGGTGGGGTACTGTTCATTGCTGCTACCAAAGATGAAAAAATCCGGGCCTTTAACATGAAGACTGGAGAAAAAATGTGGGAAGATCAATTGCCTGCTGGTGGTTATGCCACTCCCATCACCTACCAAGTGGATGGCAAACAGTACATCGTAATCTCCTGTGGTGGAGGCAAAATGGGAACGGCCTCAGGGGATGAATACCGTGCCTACGCTTTGGAATAAGCTTATGGAGCCGGGTTTGGAATGGCATTATGGATGGCTTCAATACCTTCCAAAACTTCATCCGAAAGGTCTACATCGATACTTTCAATGTTTTCCTTGAGCTGCTCCATAGTGGTAGCCCCGATGATATTGCTCGTTAAAAAAGGTCGGGTGTTCACAAAAGCCAAGGCCATCTGTGCCATGCTCAATCCGTGTTCCTTGGCCAATTGGGCATATTGCCCGGTAGCTTGGGTAGCAGTTTCACTGCTGTACCTGCTATAATTGGGAAAAAGGGTTATCCTTGCCTTTCTGGGTGGGATTTCCGTGAGATATTTTCCACTGAGCACTCCAAACGCCATCGGTGAATACGCCAACAACCCTATTTTTTCCCGCAAGGAAATTTCGGAAAGTCCCACCTCGAACAAACGGTTCAATAAGCTATAAGGATTTTGGATCGTCAACATTCTTGGGAGCGACTGGTGTACTTTGCTTTCTTCCAAATAGCGCATGGTTCCCCAAGGGGTTTCGTTGGAAATCCCCACATGCCTGATCTTTCCTTCGGCAATCAGATCGCGAAGGGTTTCCAAAACTTGGTGGATGTTATCTTCCCAAACATCAATGGCATGGGCATTGTACCCTCGCTGTCCAAAAAAGTTGGTGTTCCTCTCGGGCCAGTGTAATTGGTATAGATCAATATAATCCGTTTGAAGACGTTGCAAGCTTCCGTCCACAGCTCCTACGATGGATTCCTTGCTAAATCCGGTACTTCGGATGTGTTTTCCCCCATGTCCCGGTCCGGCAATCTTAGAGGCCAAGACCACTTTATCCCTGTTTCCTGTCTTTTTGAACCAGTTCCCAATGAATTCTTCCGTTACGGCGTACAATTCTTTTTTGGGTGGTATGGGATATAATTCTGCGGTATCGAAAAAATTCACTCCTTGATCCAAGGCATAATCCATTTGTTCATGGGCCTCGTCCTCGGTGTTTTGTCGCCCCCAGGTCATGGTACCCAAGCAAATTTTGCTGATCCTGATATCGGTATGCGGAATTCGGGTGTATTTCATCGTTCTTAAGTTTAGGACGGTTAAAGTTAAATAATCCTACAGTTTCCAGTTTATGCGAAGGTTATCTTTCCACCTCCAACAATATAGGGCAATGGTCACTATGCTTGGCTTCAGAAAGAATCACGGAGCGTTTCAATCTATCTTTTAATGGTTCGGCCACCATACCATAATCCAAACGCCAACCTTTGTTATTGGCCCGAGCATTGGCGCGGTAGGTCCACCAAGTATATTGGTGTGGATTTTTGTTGAAGTGACGGAAACTGTCAATAAACCCACTTTTGATGAAGTTACTGATCCATTCCCTTTCCACGGGCAAAAAGCCGGATACTTTTTTGTTCCGGACTGGATCATGGATGTCTATGGCCTCGTGGCAAATATTGTAATCCCCACAAACGATCAAGTTGGGTCTCTCTTTCCGAAGGTCATTGGCGTAATCCTGAAAATCTGCCATGTACATCAGTTTGTGGTCCAATCGGTCCAGATTGGTGCCTGAGGGCAGGTACATGCTCATCACGGAAAGGTCTCCATAATCGGCACGGATGTTTCTTCCCTCAAAATCCATATAGCCTATACCTGTGCCATATTCCACATGATCGGGCTCTTCTTTACAAAGTAAAGCCACGCCACTATAACCCTTTTTTTGCGCGCTGTACCAATAATGGTAAGGGTATCCCGCCTCTTCCAAAGCCGAAGTGTCCACCTGCTCTTTCATCGCCTTGGTTTCCTGCAGGCAGACCACATCTGGATCTACGGCTTTTAACCAATCCACAAATCCCTTGTTGAATGCCGCCCGGATTCCGTTTACGTTATAGGAAACAATCTTCATCTTTAAAATTTCGTCTAAAATAGCCATTGTGGATGGGTCTCGAAAATTGAATTTTTCAATGGGCCCATTAACTTAAAGAATGCTGGATGATATTGGGTTTTGGTTTACTTTTATGGACAAATCTTCTCTGGTATGACAGCACTTCTCTTGATCGACATTCAAAGTGGTTTACAGGAAACGGTTTATTATGGCACGGAGCGGAGCAATCCACAAGCGGAAGAGAACTGTCACAAAATCCTGGAAGTGTTTCGCAATAAAGACCTTCCCGTTTTTCATGTGATGCACAATTCTACCAATCCTGCATCTCCGCTATATCCAGGTAAAAAGGGAAATGCCTTCCATCCTTTGGTGCAACCTATAGACGAGGAACCTATTTTCCAAAAAACGGTGAACAGTGCCTTTATCGGAACCAATCTTGAAATAGCTATGATTTCAAGGAACATTACCCATTTGGTCATTGTTGGACTTACCATCGAGCATTGTATATCCACATCGGTGCGTATGGCTGCCAATTTAGGGTTTCATGTCACCTTGATTTCCGATGCCACCGCCGCTTTCGACAAAATTGGATATGATGGGATAAGATATAGCGCTGAAGTGATCCATCAAACGGAACTGGCCAATCTTAAGGATGAATTTGCCCAAATACAGGATACTGTAACTTTCTTGACGGAACTTGACAATTAGTTCCTATTTTTATAAGGCATATAAATCAATCAACCGATGGTACGTTTCATTTTGGTCTGTCTGACCTTTGCCCTCATGCCCGTTACAAAGCTTTTTTCGCAAACCGAACCCTTAAAAATTGGGGTCGCTGGTCTAACACATTCCCACGTACATTGGATTTTGGGTAGGGAAGACCTAGGTGATGTCAAAATAGTGGGCATCGCTGAACCCAATCGTGAATTGGCCCAACGCTATGCCGACCAGCATGGTTTTTCAATGGATTTGGTCTATGATAGTCTCGAAGAAATGATCACGGCCACCCAGCCCGAGGCAGTGACAGCCTTCGGCTCCATATACGAACATTTACAAGTGGTGGAGACCTGTGCTCCCAAAGGTATTCATGTAATGGTGGAAAAGCCCTTGGCCGTTAGTGTGGATCATGCCAAAAAAATGAAGGCTCTTGCAGTAAAGCACCGTATTCATCTATTGACCAATTATGAAACCACTTGGTACCCGACCAACCATGAAGCCAAACAACTGTTGGATAATGGCAAGATCGGTGAACTTCGAAAAGTGATCGTACGTGATGGGCATAGAGGTCCTGTCAAAATTGGGGTCAACAAAGAATTCTTGGACTGGTTGCAAGATCCGGTGCTCAATGGCGGAGGGGCCATAACTGATTTCGGTTGCTATGGAGCCAATTTGATGACCTGGTTGAAAAAGGGCCAAAAGCCCATTTCGGTGACGGCCGTTACCCAACAACTTCAATCCGAAAACAATCCAAAAGTGGATGACGATGCCACCATTGTGCTCACCTATGACGATTCTATGGCCATTTTGGAGCCTTCATGGAACTGGCCCATCGGTAGAAAGGACATGGAAATTTACGGGCTTACCGGTGCCATTTTTGCCGATAACCGAAATACGCTTCGGGTTCGCATGGCGGAAGGTTACGATGGTTTTCACGAAGAAAAGATGGTTTTGGACGAACGATCTAATCCCTATAATGATCCCTTTTCATTGCTGGCTGCCGTTGTTAAGGGAAAAATCTCGTTGGACCCCAGCGATCTTACCGCTTTAGAAAACAATATGACGGTTGTTGAAATATTGGAAGCAGCCAAAGAAAGTGCCCAAAAAGGAAAGACCATAACCTTAAAAAAATAATTGCCCTTGTTCCCAAGTTCTTTTAGCAGAGCAAAAACTTATTTTGTATTTTTTCTTGTTTTAGCTTCTGGTACCTTGTTTGCCCAAAATGCCCAAAAAGATTCCATAACCCAATTGGATGAAATTATATTAATGGACGATGCCGTACCTAAAAAAGCCACGGGCATAACGGCTTCCTCCACCATTGGCACCCAAACTTTTGAACGGTTCAATCCTATCGATTTTCCGTCTGCCATCAATCAAATTTCCGGGGTTTATATGCTCTCCGGGGCTTTGAACACCAACCGGATTACCATTCGTGGTGTTGGGGCCAGAACCCCCTACGGCACGGATAAACTCCGCTTGTATTTCAATGGGGTTCCAGTGACCAACGGTACTGGATTTTCCGCCATTGAAGCGTATGATTTTGAAAATCTGGGGTCCATAGAGGTCATCAAAGGTCCCAAAGGAACGGCCTATGGCTCCAATTTAGGAGGAGCCATTTTATTACAGACCAAAACCCCTCAGATTGAAGAAACACGGTTGACCAACACCACAACATTTGGATCCTATGCTCTGCTAAAGGACAACCTTGCCTTTGTGCATTCCGAAGAAAAATTTGCCCTTACCTTTGCCTATAACCATTTAGAAACGGAGGGATATAGACAGAACAGTCAGTTCATACGTGATGGTTTATTATTGAACACTGATTTTAAAATCAGCCAAAAAAGCAGGCTTTCCTTTTTGACCAACTATATTGACTACACGGCCCATATTGCCAGTTCCATCAACCAGACCGACTTTGAGGAAAATCCCACCAGGGCGGCATCCAACTGGTTGGCCGCACAAGGGTATGAAGCCAACAAGTATGTTTTGACCGGGTTGTCCCATTCCTATCAATTTTCTGAAAAACTGAAAAATACCACTAGCCTATTTTACACTTATTTGGACCATTACGAACCCAGACCATTCGATATATTGGATGAGTTTACCAACGGATTTGGTTTCCGAAGTGTTTTTGAAGGACATCTGGCCAAGGCCCCATATGTAGTGGGAGGTGAACTGTACAAGGACGAGTACCATTGGGGAACTTTTGAAAACCTTTATGCGGACAATAATGGCCAAGGAAGTCTGCAGGGCGATCGCTTGAGCAAGAATACCGAGTTTAGGAGACAGTTCAATCTTTTTGGGTCGATTACTTATCCATTTTCGGAAGCATTTTCGGCGCAATTGGGACTCAACCTCAACAAAACCCATTACACGTTTAATGACCTATTCAATGAAGGGAGTGCCAATACTTCTGCAGAAAGAAATTTTGATCCCGTTTTGATGCCCAGTTTCGGCCTTAGGTATTCGTTCAATTTGGGACAATTGTATGCCAATATCAGCCGTGGATTTTCCAACCCAAGTCTGGAAGAAACCTTAACCCCCGATGGGGTCATCAATCCCGACATTGCACAGGAAACTGGAACCAATTATGAATTGGGCAGCCAATGGCTTCTGTTTCAAAATCGATTCACTGCAAACGTTACCCTTTACCGGATGGACATCAAAAACCTTTTGGTGGCCCAACGCGTTGGGGAAGATCAATATATTGGCCGAAATGCTGGTCAAACCCGTCACCAAGGGTTGGAACTGGATGTGCGATACCGGGCCAAACTGTCCGGCAGGCTTACCGCATCACCTTATCTCAGCTACACGTTAAGCGACCATAGTTTTGTGGACTTTGTGGATGGCGACAATGACTATTCTGGCAACCCATTGACGGGCGTTCCCAAACATCGCTTGAGTTCTGGCCTGGACCTTCAACATACCAATGGGCTACAATGGAACCTGACCCACCAATATGTGGACAACATTCCCCTTACCGATGCCAATACGGCAAGTTCGGACTCCTATAATGTTTTCAATGCCAAACTGGGGTATCGCACACAATTGTCCAACCATATGACTCTGGGTTTGCACACGGGCATCAACAATATTTTTGACGAAAACTATGCGCAATCCGTCCTTATCAATGCGGTAGGTTTTGGAGGTGCTCAACCCCGCTACTTTTATCCTGGTAACGGACGTAATTTTTATGGTGGGGCACGCTTGTCCTATATATTTTGATGAGTTAAATTTTCTACATTTATACAATCACCTCAATATCAGTACGTATGAACGAAATTGATGCATACATTTCCAAGTTTCCAGAAGAGGCACAAGAAATCATGCAAAAGATTCGAATCATTGTTAAAGATGCCTCCCCGGATGCCGTGGAACAAATGGCTTATGGCATGCCGGGCTACAAAACCCATGGTAAACCTTTGGTTTATTTTGCAGGCTATAAGAACCATATCGGACTTTACGCCACCCCTTCGGGGCATGAAAAATTTGCCGAAGAATTGTCAAAGTACAAACAGGGAAAAGGTTCTGTTCAGTTTCCATTGGACCAGCCTATTCCTTTTGATCTCATCAAAAGAATTGTAGTTTTTAGGGTACAGGAAAATGCTTCCAAAGCCAAATAAGCATCAACCATTTAACTGAATCGGGCAATGTTTCAATAAATTTTTTTCTCTTCTTTCCTGTCCATTTCCAAAGGAAATGGACTTCCATCCACTGGTTTTTAATATTATCTTTGGAAGAAGCGCGATTTTGCATCGCCCAACCAACTTTATAACCAAAACCCAACTACTAACTCTTTTACAATGAAAAACCAACTTTTACTCGCTTCCGCATTTGTGCTGATCTCTTCCATTTCCATGGCGCAAAAGGACAAGAAAAAAATGATTGCCGACCTCGATGCCAAAAAAGATCATTATACCTCCATTGCCAAATTGCTTTGGGAAAATCCAGAGCTGGGTTATTTGGAAGAAAAAAGTTCGGCACTCTTGCAAGAAGAACTTAAAAAAGAAGGTTTTACCATTGAGGCCGGTGTTGCAGGAATCCCAACCGCATTTACGGCTACGTACGGCTCAGGAACTCCTGTTATTGGGGTATTGGGAGAATTTGATGCCCTGCCCGGAATGTCCCAGGATGCTGTACCCTTTAGAAAAGCAAGGGTAGTCGATGCTCCCGGACAAGCCTGCGGCCACCATTTGTTCGGTACCGGCTCCCTGGCCGCTGCCATCGCTGCCAAGGATTACTTAATAGCATCCGGGAAATCGGGCACCATCCGTTTTTATGGTACTCCCGCCGAAGAAGGGGGCTCTGGAAAAGTGTATATGGTCCGCGCCGGACTTTTCAATGATGTGGATGCCATTGTTTCTTGGCATGCCGGGGATAAGAACACGGCCAATCCCAGTACCAATCTCGCCACCATTTCAGGTAAGTTCAGATTTACGGGTAAATCCTCCCATGCCGCCATGGCCCCAGAACTGGGTCGCTCCGCATTGGATGGAGTGGAAGGCATGAACGATTTGGTGAACATGCTTCGTGAACATACCACCGAGCCAACCCGAATCCATTATGTAATCACCAAAGGTGGCGACGCCCCAAACATTGTTCCCAAAGAAGCCGAGGTGTATTACGTGGTTCGCCACTCCAACCGTCTTGAAGTGAAGGCCGTTTGGGACCGAGTGGTAAAAGCCGCTCAAGGTGCGGCCATCGGTACGGAAACCGAAATGACCTATGAAATCATCGGAGGTACTTATGAAAGATTGCCCAACGAAGCGTTGGAAACCTTGCTGCATGCCAATATGACCCTAGTGGGCGGGGTAGACTATACCCCGGAGGACATTGCTTTCGCCAAGGAAATCCAAAAAACATTGGGAACCCCAGGGCCTATTGAAAGTGCAGGACAGGTGCAACCTATGGAATTTACCCATGGTAAGGCATCCGCAGACACCGGCGATGTAAGCTGGAACACCCCCACAGGAGCCGTTACTGCTGCCACTTGGGTGCCCGGAACCCCTGCACATAGCTGGCAGGCCGTTGCCGCCGGTGGCACCGATATCGGTTACAAAGGGATGATGGTCGCCGCCAAAACCATGGCGCTCACCGCTATGGACCTTATCAAAAATCCAAAACTTTTGGAGCAGGTCAAAACCGAATTCAATGAGCGTAGAGGTGCCGATTTTAAATACGAAGCCCTATTGGGTGATAGGGAGCCTGCTTTGGATTACCGAAAAAATTAAACCTCATGAAAAGCCATTCCGTACTTCTTGTTGCCCTTTTTTGTTTGATGGGTTGCAAGCAACAACCCGAACCGGTTACCCCCATATTTGAACACGACATAACCAAAGGGCCAAAACCTTGGACCAATGAAGTCTTTGAGCCAACAGAGGAAGACTTCACCTTTGCTATCATCTCTGACCTCAATGGCGGGGAGCGCGAGGGAGTGTATGCCACGGCCGTTCAACAACTGAACCAGCTGGACCCCACCTTTGTGCTTAGTGTTGGGGACCTTATTGATGGTGGTACCGAAGTGGATTCCATATTGACCAAGGAATGGGACTCCTTTGATGAACGCACGGCCAAACTGAACATGCCCTTTTTCCATTTGGGAGGCAACCATGATTTGACCAACCCGAAAATGAGGGAGTTCTGGGAAAATCGTTTTGGTCCCCGTTATTATCATTTTGTGTATGATGATGTGCTTTTTCTGATGATGGATTCCGAAGATTACGAGGAAAAACGGATGATGGAAATCTATGAGGCCCGTGCCAAGGCACTAAAGATCATCTCGGGGGAAATTGAGGGAAAATATGAGGAATCAGAATACTACAGCATGCCCGAACGTAGTATTGGCGGCATGAGCAATGCCCAGTTGGGTTATTTTACCGAAGTTTTGAAAAAATATCCCGATGTAAAATGGACGTTCGTGCTGATGCACAAGCCTTTGTGGATGCGGGAAGACGAAAAGGGCCTTGGACCGTTGGAAGATGTGTTGGCAGACCGTGACTATACGGTTATCAATGGGCATTTCCATTCGTTTTCCAACCGTATTCGAAAAGGGCACAGTTACACCATGCTGGGTACTACGGGAGGAAGCCAAAATCCTCAAGACTCCATGGCTTTTGATCACGTGACCTTGGTGCGGATGGCCAAACAACCCGTAATCACCCACTTAAAAATGGCGGGCATCCTGAATGAACAGGGTACTGTCCCTTCGGGCCAATAAGGTTTTTCGTTATATTTAAAACCTAATCACACCAAACGAACTCAAATACTGATGAAAAACTCCCTTACCCTTTGTTTTGCTTTTCTGCTGGCCGGAATCCTTTCGGCGCAGACCGATGAAGAAAAAGCGGCTTCCACCGTAAACGTGAACACCATAAAAAGCCACATTTATTTTTTGGCGGACGATCTTTTGGAAGGTCGCGAAGCAGGAACACGGGGCAATAAGATTGCCGCCAGTTACTTGTCCAACGAACTGCGCAGAAATGGGGCCGTTCCCATTCCAGGAACCGATTCCTATTACCAAAAATTTAATTTGGTACAGACGGGTGCCCCAAACTTTTTGGAGCTGACCCTGAACGGTGTAGCCTATCCGTTGCTTGCCTCCTTTACCATGCCCACCACAGAGCAATCAGGGGAGGCGGTGTTTTTGGGCTATGGCACCGAAGCAGATTTCAATGGAAAAGATCTGAAAGGCAAAATGGTAGTGGTCCTTGGGGGGAGCGCTGCTGGACAAGATCCAGGTCAAATGTTCCGAAGCAGCAGGGAAAAGATAGAAAGAGCCAAAACCATGGATGCCAAGGGGCTGTTGGAATTGGTTCAGTTTGAGGAAGGTCTTTGGACCCGTATACAACATTATATGGGCAGTCGCACCGAAGTGAAAGATCCCAATGATACTTCTGAAAGTGTTGAAATTCCCCATGTTTGGGTGAACACAAAAACCAGCGACCCTGGTTTTGAAAAAGGTAAAAAGCTATCCTATAGTTTAAAATCGGATGGGCAGACCAAGACCACCTTGCATACCCAAAATGTGGTGGCCATCATGGAAGGGTCCGATCCACAACTCAAAAACGAATATGTGATCTACTCCGCCCATTATGATCATGTGGGCATTGGCCAACCGAATGCCGAAGGGGATTCCATTTACAACGGAGCCCGCGACAATGCCATTGGCGTAACCGCTGTGCTTTCCATGGCGGAAAATTTGAGCAAGTACCCTACCAAACGTTCTGCCTTGTTCATTTTGTTCACTGGAGAGGAAAAGGGCTTGTTAGGAAGCGAATACTATGCGGAGCATCCCATGATTCCCTTGGAGCAAGTATCGTACTGCTTCAATACCGATGGCGGTGGTTATAACGATACTTCTTTGGCTACTATTATTGGACTGGAACGCACTTCTGCCCAATCCTTGATTGAAAAAGGCGCCTCCACGTTTGGCCTAAAGGCCATTGGTGATCCCGCACCCGAACAGGGATTGTTTGACCGAAGTGACAACGTAAGTTTTGCCAAAAAAGGGATTCCCGCCCCTACCTATTCCACTGGGTTCAGCAGTTTTAACGACGAAATCTTTAAATACTACCATCAAGCCAGTGACGAAGCTGACTCCTTGGATTACGGGTATTTGCTCAAATTTTACCAAGGGTATGTCCTCTCCGGGCGATTGATTGCCAATACCCCTGACAAATTGTTTTGGAATGCAGGCGACAAATATGAAGAGGCTGGGAAGGCGTTGTATGGGATGAAATAATAGAAATTAAATCTAGGTTTATTTCAATATTAAGATTCCCCTTACAATTTCGGATTTCGTTTGTTATATTTGAATCACAATCAAATTGAAATACAAGTCAATGAAAAAATTGTTTGTTTTGGCCTTGCTGTCCATGGGGTTTGCGATCAGTTCCTTTGCCCAACAAGAAGATTCAAATGCTGCATATAAACCTACTGCATTTATACTTGATCTATTGGCCAAAAATGATAGCCTAAAATTGATCTATGACCAAACGAAACACCAATTGACCAACGAACAGCTTTCCAATATTTTTGCCAAAACCGAAAATAAGGAATACAACACCAAGCAAACCCAAGCTGCACTTCAATTGACAGCGGCTTTGGGAGATAGCTGGGTTTTCACAGACACCGTCAGTCCGGAAAATCGGTTGAACTTCAAAAGTATTGAAGAGTTCTTGAAGTTCAGGGATGGATTTCCAATTTCAAGTAAAGCCTCATTTAATGATGACTACACACTTAAAAGACAAGAAACCACCTTTAGGAATGGTGTGAAAGAAATTATTGAAAAGGATGCCAACGGCAACTATATAAAAACTACCATAACTGCGCAGGGAGTCAAAACCGTTGAAAAAATCAAGGACATTTCAAGCTACAATACCGCTACAGTGTCAGTGCAACGCAACAACAATTAGTTACAAACCAATAATCGTTTTATTCTTCTTAACACCGTCACCTCATCTTGCAATTCTTCTTACTCTAAAGTTCCCTGTTCTAAAAAATTCGTCACCCTGAATTCAGTTCAGGGTCACATCTTCATAACCAAAAGATGGGATGCTGAAACCAGTTCAGCATGACGTTTGCTTTACTATTAAACATCCTAATTGTTACTGAGGAAACAAATCAATTGCTACTATTACTTTTTAGGATTTTGTCACCCTGAATTTAGTTCAGGGTCCCATCCCCATAACCAAAAGATGAGATGCTGAAACAATCCCAATAGTTATCGGGACAGCATGACCTTTACACCTTTCATCCTTAACCCTTTTACCCCACAAACCCTTCACCCACAACCTTTTACCCAACCTATTTTGAAATTTCAATTAATATTTAGATATTTATCTAAATAACTAATCAAAATGAATTCGCTGTTCAAGGCCCTTAATGATGAAACCCGCAGGCAGATTGTGGAACTGCTCAAGGAAAAGGACATGAACGCAGGGGAGATTGCTGAACGTTTCAACATTTCAAAACCCAGTATTTCGCATCATCTGGACATTCTGCGCCAAGCGGACCTGGTCACCAGTGAAAAAAAAGGACAGTTTGTGGAATACTCCCTCAACACCACCATTTTGGAAGATCTATTCAATTGGATACTCACCTTAAAAAATAAACCATGAAGCTAAAAAAAGAACTCCCGTTGATCGGCATTGTATTGCTTCCTTTTCTGTATTTGGCTTACGTATGGGACCAGCTTCCCGAGCAGGTTCCACTGCATTACAACCTAAAAGGCGAAGTGGACCGCTATGGCGACAAATCGGAACTGATCATGATTCCTATTTTGTTACCGCTCTTGATCTATGTCATCTTTTTGGCCGTGCCCTACATCGACCCAAAAAAGCAGATCCAAAAAATGGGGAGCAAATACGACAACTTAAAACTGATTCTTACCGCATTCATGTCGGGCTTGGCATTGTTCATCATCTATTCCACCAAAAATGGCAGCATGGGCAACCCGAACATCATTTTCATGATCTGCGGTGTTCTGTTTGTGGTTTTGGGCAATTATTTCAAGACGATCAAGGCCAATTATTTTATTGGCATCCGCACGCCATGGACCTTGGAAAACGAATCTATCTGGAAAGAAACCCACAAACTAGGGGGCAAGGTATGGTTCGTTGGTGGACTTTTGATCATCATCTGTAGCCTTGTACTGGCAAATGATGTGAACTTTAAGGTGTTTATGGGTATCACCATCATCATTGCACTGATCCCAGTGGTGTATTCCTATTTATTATATCGAAAAGAACAAAAAGCAGCTTAAAAGCCACTTTATTGCCCTAATTTTAAGCTAGTAATCCCTAAAATGAGGGCCATGATCGTAAAGAACAGTTTTTTGATCTTTAAAAAAGATTTCAAACACCGCACATGGTTAGACTGGATACAGTCCCACATCATGTATGCACCTCCACCCTTTCGGTTCAAAGGTTCCGTAACTTTTGATGCCAACGGCATCAGTTTTGTAGGGTTCGATATTTTTCATGATACCGAAGTGCAGTTCAACATCCCCAAAAACGAGATTCAACAGTTGTACCACGGTTATGATGAAACCTTCAGTACTTTCCAAACACGGGGTTCCGGCACTACCTGGGCGCCCATACGGTTCACCTTTGCCCATGAAAACCCCTTGTACCTCATCTCCGAGTTCAATGGTATCTACTCTGCCAATGAAGAACTTTTTGAAGAGTTGAAAATGTGGCTGACCTAGAACCACGTTTCCCGCGTAATTCGTATCTTAGTTACCGCATCGTACCGAAACCTAATGAGGCTGACCATCCCATTTATCCTGATAGCATTGCTCACCGCTTGCGAAGAAAGAGCGCCAAAAGAAGTGAGTTCCGTGGACCCTGTCAATTGGAACAACCGCAAAGCGGATTTTTCTAAGGTCGATTCGTTGGTGATGGGCACTTCTTACCTTTCGGTGTATTCGGAAATTTATAGTGAAACAGAGCATCGCACGCATCACCTCACCAGCACCATCAGCATGCGTAACACTAACCTAAAGGACACCATTTACATCAACAAGGCCGAATATTTTAATACCCATGGCACGTCCATCCGTACTTATTTTGATTTCCCCATCTACATTAAACCCATGGAAACGGTTGAAATCGTGATTGATGAAAAAGACCGATCCGGGGGAACAGGTGCCAACTTTTTATTTCAATGGGCCACTAAACCCACTTCCCACGAACCCTATTTTGAAGGAGTGATGATTTCTACTTCCGGGCAACAAGGCCTATCCTTTACCACCCAAGGCAGAAGGGTAGAGTAAGGTAACCAAGAACATTTATCATGGGATTACTCCCCTGATTTGAGTATCTTGTAAGATAATTTTTGGAGCATTTTTATTGCTCCCAGCACATAAAAACTTCACTATGACGGATCAGCAGATTGCCAAGGATGTTTCTTTGAAACATATCTCCTCCATTGCCGAAAAATTTGGAATAGACCCACAGGAAATAGAAATGTACGGGAAATATAAGGCAAAACTTCCCTTGAAGGCCATAGATAGAACCAAGGCGGAAAAAAGCAATCTCATTTTGGTATCTGCCATTTCACCAACCCCAGCGGGCGAGGGTAAGACCACCATGTCCATTGGCCTATCGGAAGGATTGAACCGGCTTGGCAAAAAAACCACAGTGGTGCTTCGGGAACCCTCCCTTGGTCCCGTATTCGGAATAAAAGGAGGTGCTACCGGTGGTGGGTATTCGCAGGTGTTGCCCATGGAGGACATCAACCTGCATTTTACAGGAGATTTTGCCGCCATTGAAAAAGCACATAACCTTTTGGCCGCCATTATTGATAACAACATACAAAGCAAGACCAATTCTTTGCTTTTGGATCCAAGGACCATTGGTTGGAAACGGGTGATGGATATGAACGATCGTTCCCTTCGCCATGTCATCGTGGGGTTGGGCGGAACCTCATCCGGGGTGCCCCGTGAAACCGGTTTTGACATTACTGCAGCCTCCGAAATCATGGCCATTCTATGTTTGGCCAAAAACCTGACAGACCTCAAGGAACGACTCGGGAACATTTTTGTAGGCTACACGTATGACAAAAAACCCATTTATGCCAAAGATCTTAAGGCCGAAGGCGCCATGGCCGCTTTGCTGAAAGATGCCATAAAACCCAACTTGGTGCAAACCATTGAAGGTAACCCGGCCATCATCCACGGGGGTCCTTTTGCCAATATTGCCCAAGGGACCAATTCCGTGATCGCCACGTTGATGGGCATGACCCATTCCAATTATACGGTGACCGAAGCGGGTTTCGGTTTTGATTTGGGGGCCGAGAAGTTTTTCGACATTAAATGCCAAAGTGCCGGACTGAAACCGAAGGCCGTAGTGCTTACCGCAACCATCCGTGCCCTAAAATATCATGGGGGAGCAGACTTAAAATCCTTGACCGAACCCAATGTGGAAGCCTTGAAAAAAGGATTGCCCAACCTGGAAAAGCACTTGGAGAACATTGCCAAGTTCGGAATGGTTCCCGTTATCGCCATCAACCGGTTTGTATCGGATACGGATGAGGAAATCCAAGTAGTGAAAGAACTTGCCTATTCCAAAGGCATTCGGATCGCAGTGGCCGAAGTTTGGGCCAAGGGCGGTGCAGGAGCATTGGAATTGGCCCAACATATTATTGATGTGGTGGAATCCCAAAAATCAAATTTTAAACCGCTTTATGATTGGGAGATGGGTGTACAGGAAAAAATTGCCACCATTGCCACGGAAATCTACGGTGCAGAATATGTGGATTATACTGCAAAAGCAAAGGCCGACCTAAGAAAAATTACCGATTTGGGACTGGACGCTCTACCTGTCTGCATTGCCAAAACTCAAAAATCATTATCAGATAATCCCAATTTATTGGGAAGACCCAAAGATTTTATCATCACGGTACGCGAGATTGAAATTGCCGTAGGGGCCGGATTCCTCATTCCCATCACGGGGGACATCATGCGAATGCCAGGTTTGCCGGCACATCCCTCTTCGGAAGGTATCGACATTAGCGATGACGGTGAAATTACAGGTCTCTTCTAAAAATTAGATTTTCTGTAGCCAGTAGCGCATATCCACTTCCTTGGCGATGATATCCTTCACCTCGGAAAGTTTCACACGTTGTTGGTCCATGGTGTCCCTATGGCGAATGGTCACCGTATCGTCTTCCAAAGTTTGGTGGTCCACAGTGACACAGAACGGGGTCCCAGCAGCATCTTGTCGACGGTAACGGCGACCGACGGCATCCTTTTCGTCATAATCCACATTGAAGTCCCATTTCAGTTCATCCACCAATTTTTGGGCCACTTCCGGCAGTCCATCACGTTTGAGCAACGGCAGAACAGCGACTTTGTTCGGTGCCAAAACCGCAGGGATTTTCAATACGGTCCGGGTAGTGCCGTTCTCAAGTTCCTCTTCCTGTAACGAGTTGGAGAACACGGCCAAGAACATACGGTCCAAACCAATGGAGGTTTCCAACACGTAGGGCACGTAACTTTCGTTCAACTCTGGGTCGAAGTACTGTAATTTTTTTCCGGAATATTTTTCGTGGTTGCCCAAATCGAAATCGGTACGGGAGTGGATTCCTTCCAACTCCTTAAACCCGAATGGAAACTTGAATTCGATATCGGCAGCGGCATCGGCGTAGTGCGCCAACTTTTCATGATCGTGGAAACGGTAGTTGTCCGCTCCCATACCCAAGGAAAGGTGCCATTTCATCCGTTTTTCCTTCCATGCCTCGTACCACTCCTTTTGGGTACCGGGTTTAATGAAGAACTGCATTTCCATCTGCTCGAACTCCCGCATACGGAAAATGAACTGGCGGGCAACGATCTCGTTACGGAAAGCTTTCCCGGTTTGTGCGATTCCGAAAGGAATCTTCATCCTTCCGGATTTTTGAACGTTCAAAAAGTTGACAAAGATACCTTGGGCGGTTTCAGGCCTCAGGTAAAGATCCATGGCATTTTCGGCAGAAGCCCCTAATTTGGTACCGAACATCAGGTTAAACTGCTTAACATCCGTCCAGTTTTTGGATCCCGAAATAGGACAAACAATTTCCAACTCCTCAATCAAAGCTTTCACATCGGCCAAATCTTCTTTTTCCAAGGACCTTGCCATGCGTTTCAGGATACCATCGGCCTGAGCCTGATATTCCATGACCCTAGGGTTGGTAGTCAAAAATTGTTCTTTATCAAAACTATCGCCAAAACGTTTTTCGGCCTTGGCTACTTCTTTTTCGATCTTCGCTTCGATCTTGGCCACATGGTCCTCGATCAAAACGTCGGCTCGGTATCTTTTTTTGGAATCCTTGTTATCGATCAACGGATCGTTGAAGGCATCCACGTGGCCAGAGGCCTTCCAAGTGGTGGGATGCATAAAAATGGCGGCATCAATGCCCACGATGTTCTCATTGAGCTGCACCATGGCCTTCCACCAATATTCCCGTATGTTCTTCTTCAACTCGGCACCGTTCTGACCGTAATCATAAACTGCACTGAGTCCGTCATATATCTCACTGGATTGGAACACGTACCCGTATTCCTTTGCGTGGGAGATAACCTTCTTAAAAATGTCTTCCTGATTTGCCATTGGGCAAAAATAGAATTTTACCCAAAAAGAAATGCGCTATTTCAACTGAAATTCCGAGGTGGCCAGCAATCTTTCGTCCTCAAAAACATTGAGCGTGTAGATTCCCTCCACCAAAGATCCCTCGGGAACGGTAATGGCATCACAAATACTGATTTCCTTTCCAGTATATACGATCTCCACTTTTTTGCTGTAGATGTTCCCGCTAACGGAAATGGTATTGGCATTATCTTCGATCACTGCCATGTTGGGATCTAAGAACTGTAGGTACAGAACCTTGATGTCTCCTTTGGAGTTGGGTTCGCTCAACACGGTGACACAACCACGCAATTTTTCAATGGTGGATGCCTTATTGGTCTTGATGGGCCTACCTGCCTTTAATCGGAAACCGCTACCTTCTGCATCCTGAAGTTTCAGATAACTTTTAATGCGAAGCTCTCGGGCAAGTTCCTGAGTGGTTTCCCGAAGTAATGACTCCGTTTGTTCCATGCTTTTGGTCCTACCACGAAGTTCTTCAATCTGTTTAACGGTTTCATTATACTTACTGGCCAACAGGCTATTATTGTACCTGAGGAAGTTGTTCTTGAGCTTGAGGCTGTCAAAACGTAGTTCCAATTTTCGAAGTTCTTTGCGCGTCTCCTTCAATTTTGTAATATTGAAGTTCAACCTCCCTACAGAATCCAACAATTGCTGAACCTTAAACCTCGAGGTCTGCAGCTCAATTTCATTGACTTCGTTGAGTCCGGAGAGTCGATCTACCTCCGCCCTCATCAAGGTTAGGTCTTTGACCAAAAGAGATTTTTCCTGCTCCAAAAATACCATTTGGTTCTTGGATTGGGCATAACTATAGTAGAAAGCAATGAGAATACCCACTATCACTGCGACCAGCGCAGCAAAGATAATCTTGTAGTTGAAGGTGTTATCTTGGGGGTTCATGGGTTGACTGACTACTCTTAACGCGTATAAGATTTGATACCAAAAAGGTTGGCTAAGATAATAAACGAGATTAACAACATACTATTGCCAAGGGTATGTTTTGGATGTAATGCCCAATTATTTAGGGGAGAAAGCACCTTGTGTGCCGTTTGTCGACATGATGTGCCACTCACCGATCATAACTACCTCGAAGAAAATGCGGTAGACCGTATATTTTACGGCAGAATTCCCATAAAAAAGGCTGCATCCTTCACTATTTTTTCAAAAAACGGACTGATAAAGAACCTTTTGCATTGGTTAAAATACAAAAATCAGGAGCAAATCGGAGGCTTTTTAGGAGATTGGTGTGGAGCACATTTGAAGGATGACCATGGACTGAAAAAAATAGATGTGGTAATCCCTGTTCCCCTGCATCCCAAAAAACTAAAAAAACGAGGCTACAACCAAGTGGCTCTTTTTGCCCAAAAAATTTCAGGACATATCAATGCTGAATATCGGGATGATGTTTTGCTGAAAGTAATCAACACCAAGACCCAAACAAAAAAGGACCGCCAGTTGCGATGGGAAAGTTCCAAGGAAGCGTTTGTGCTCAATCCAGATGCAGAGATCAATTTTAGGTATGTACTCCTTGTCGATGATGTGATCACAACCGGAGCCACCATTGAAATCTGTGCAAAGGCCCTTTTGGAACATCCAGAGATTGAGGTTTCTGTGCTGAGCATGGCCATGGTCCCCTAGGGTTAAATTTTATTAATGGTTTGTTCCATTTTTCAAATTAGTTGTTTCTTTGTCCCACATTGATTTTTGGGCATGGTGTACATAAAAAAAATGTTGGGACTTCTTTTTATCTCCTTTATGGTACTGGCCCTTTGGCAATGTGCCAAAAGGGGATCGCCAACCGGAGGACCCAAAGATGTGACCCCACCTAAACTGATTCGCTCCGAGCCTGAAAATTTCACCATTAATTTCAAGGAAAACAAAATTCGGTTGTATTTTGATGAGTTGATCAAACTACAGGATGTACAGAACCAATTGGTGGTTTCACCTCCCTTTAAGCATGCGGCGGAAATTACCCCACAAGGCACACCCAGCAAATTCATTGAGTTGGTCATCAAGGATACCCTCCGGGAAAACACCACCTATACCATTAATTTTGGGCAGAGCATTCAGGACAACAACGAGGGCAACCCCAACAGTTTCCTAACCTACGTGTTCTCCACTGGGGATTATATCGATTCGCTATCGGTTTCAGGTGCCGTAAAGGATGCGTACAACCGCAAGGCGGACGAATTTATCAGTGTAATGCTGTATGAAATGGACAGCACCTACAACGATTCCACCATTTATAAAAGTCCTCCACTTTATATTACCAACACAGGGGACAGCCTTCCCTTTTTTGAGCTGAAAAACCTTAAAGCGGGTAAATATGCCCTCTTCGCTCTAAAGGATGCCAACAAAAATAACATGTACAACCAAGGCCAGGACAAAATTGGCTTTTTGCAGGATACCGTAGCGATTCCTACGGACTCCATTTATCTGCTTACCCTTTTTAAGGAAATATCCAATTACAAAGCTTCCGTTCCCAGTTTTGTGGCCAAGAACAAAATCATTTTTGGCTATCAAGGGGATTATCGGGATATGAAGATCGAAACATTGACCACATTACCAGATTCGATAAAAAGCTTGGTCATGAAAGAAAGAGACAAGGACACCTTGAATTTTTGGATGACCCCGACCGATCTGGACTCGATTATATTCACGGTTTCCAATGAAAAATTGAAGGCCATTGACACCTTTACCGTAAAACTCCGGGATTTGCCCATGGATTCCTTAAGGGTTGCTTCGAGTGCTCGGGGCAAGTTCAACCCAGAGGATACTTTTAGTATTTTGGCCAGTACGCCTATACAGCAACTTGATACCAGTAAGATTGCCCTCAAGATCAGCGATTCCATTCCAGCTATCTTTACCTTTAGTCTGGATTCTTTGGAAAATAAAATCGATTTTGATTTTGAAAAGGAGCCCAACCAAAAATATACGTTTTCGTTGTTACCGGGTGCCATCACTGATTTCTTCGGAATGCAGAACGATTCGTTGGATTACAAACTATCCACTACCAGTTTGGCCGATTACGGGATTTTGAGGATACGGCTCGGTGGGGATGTAACCTATCCCGTAATCTTACAATTGACCAACGAAAAAGGTGAAATTCAACGTGAGATCATAGCAACAGAGTCGCAAGTTTTTGAGTTCAATAGCCTTGAACCAGGCAATTATGTGGCACGCGTTATTTTTGACGAAAACGGGAACGGAATATGGGACACTGGGAATTATCTTAAAAAGACCCAACCCGAAAGAATCAGTTACTACCCTGGTTTGATTGAAATACGGGCGAATTGGGAAAAAGAGGAAAACTTTATCCTTTCCAACTAAAATCATCCCGATCCTCTAAAAACTTCAGCTTTTGTCTGGTAGAAATAATATGCTCCTTGTTTAAAGTGGCGTACAGTACTTCTTCCCCTTTGGAAAAAGTTTGTTGCTTCCCTAACACATCGTAAACGGCACTATGTCCGGGGTAGTCATACCCCAAACCATCCTGGCCGATACGGTTTACACCAATGCAATAGGCCATATTTTCAATGGCACGGGCTTTTAATAGGGTATCCCAAGCCTCAATCCTGGGCTTTGGCCAGTTCGCCACATAGATCAATACATCATAATCCTCAATATTTCTGGCCCAAACCGGAAACCGAAGATCATAACAAATCAAAGGGCAAATCTTGAATCCTTTATAATCCAAAACCAATTTTTCCGCACCGGCCTTATACACTTTGTCCTCACCGGCCAAGGTAAAGGTGTGTTTTTTGTTGTAAGTCTTGGTTTCTCCATTGGGGTACACAAAGAACAAACGGTTGTGATAATTTTCTTCTTCCCAATAAACAATACTGCCTACTATGGCACTGTTCTTTTTTTTGGCCATGGACTGCATCCACTTTATTGCTTTATCACCTTCCCGTCTATCAAGATTCTGAGGGCTCATGGTAAAGCCCGAAGTGAACATTTCCGGTAGCATGATGACATCCACATCTTTGGAAATGGCATCCAACTTTTCCTCGAACATGAGCAAGTTCTCCTTTGGATTTTCCCAATGCAAAGGGGATTGGATCAAAGCTATGTTGAGGGTTTCCTTCATTTATGATTTTCTAAAAGTTGAATCAAGGGGCTGTTGTCTTGTTCCTTGGCATGGTCCAAAGCGGATTTTCCCTTGGCATCCTTGATGGTCACATCGGCACCATGCTCCAAAAGTAAGGCGGCCATATCTTCCCTATTGAAGGTTATGGCATAAATCAAACAAGTGGCTCCCATGGCATTTTTGTGGTTCACATCGGCACCGGCCTGGATCAATTGTGCTGCAATTTCCACGTACCCTTTAAAGCAGACACCCATCAAAGCTGTATTGCCCGACCCATCCTTAGCATCTACCTGTGCCCCTTTTTCCAGCAAAAGAGTCACCATATCCAAATGTCCATAATACGCTGCCAACAAAAGTGGGGTGGATCCACGTTGGTCCTTGGATTCCAAAAGTTTGGGTTTTTCATCCAAAAGCATTTTCAAGGCTTTTAGATTGCCACTTCGTATGTAATTGAAGAAGTCTTCTGCGGTGTCCATATCGATATTGAAAGTTATAAAAAAACTGCCATAACCCTAAGGGTCATGGCAGCCATATTTCATTAAAATACTATTGTTCTACTTTGAACTGACCTGACTAAGCCAAATCGAAGCGATCCAAGTTCATCACTTTGGTCCAAGCGGCAACGAAATCCTTCACAAACTTCGCTTTGCCATCTTCTGAGGCATACACCTCGGCCAAGGCTCGCAAGATGGAGTTGGAACCAAATACCAAATCCACTCGGGTACCGGTCCATTTAAAATCGCCTGTTTTCCGATCACGACCTTCATAAAGCGATTTTTCAGCATTCGCTGCCTTCCACTCGGTAGACATATCGAGCAAGTTCACAAAGAAATCGTTGCTCAATACCCCGATATTATCGGTAAGTACTCCGTGTCTAGAACCACCAAAGTTGGCTCCCAATACACGTAAACCACCTACCAAAGCAGTCATCTCAGGCGCGGTAAGGGTCAACAATTGGGCTTTATCCACCAACAAATGTTCAGCAGGCACTTTTACGCCTTCAACTACATAATTTCTGAATCCGTCATATGGCGTATTCAAATAGTTCACGGATTCAATCTCGGTTTGCTCTTGACTTGCATCGTTACGCCCAGGAGTAAAGGGTACTTCTGTAGCAACACCAGCATCTTTGGCAGCTTTTTCTACAGCAGCGCTACCGGCCAAAACAATCATATCGGCCAAGGAGATTTTTTTGCCTCCACTTGCTTTACTGTTGAATTCATCTTTGATGCCTTCAAGAACCTTGATGGTTTTATCGGTTCCTTTGTTCACTTCCCAACTCTTCATGGGCTCCAAGTTGATACGGGCACCGTTGGCACCTCCACGTTTGTCACCACCACGGAAAGTTGCGGCAGATGACCAAGCAGTGTATACCAAATCAGAAACTGAAAGACCGGATTCCAAAACTTTGGCTTTCAATGCTTTTATATCGGCGGCATCCACCAAAGTGTAATCCACTGCTGGAATAGGATCTTGCCAGATCAATTCTTCTTTTGGTACTTCTGGACCCAAGTAACGGGAAAGAGGTCCCATATCACGGTGGGTCAATTTAAACCATGCACGTGCATAAGCATCTGCAAAAGCTGCAGGGTCTTCATAGAATTTACGTGAAATTTTCTCATAGGCAGGGTCAAAACGCAAGGACAAGTCGGTCGTCAACATGGTTGGCTTCCTATTAGGTCCTCCAAATGGATCAGGGATAATAGCCTCGGCATTAGAAGCTACCCATTGGTGTGCTCCTGCTGGAGATTTGGTCAATTCCCATTCGTACTCAAACAAGAACTTAAAGAAATCGTTGCTCCATTTTACCGGTGTGGATGTCCAGATCACTTCCAATCCAGAAGTAAAGGCATCTGGGCCTTTTCCTGAGCCATTTTTATTCTCCCATCCAAAGCCTTGTGTTGCCAAATCTGCTGCTTCGGGATCTGCATCCATCATTACTTTATTGCCATCTCCATTACCGTGTGTTTTTCCGATGGTGTGGCCCCCAGCAATCAATGCTACGGTTTCTTCATCGTTCATGGCCATGCGCTCAAAAGTTTCACGGATGTCATGTGCGGCGGCTACGGGATCGGGGTTACCGTCCGGTCCTTCTGGATTCACATAGATCAATCCCATTTGCACTGCTGCCAATGGATTCTCAAGATCGCGCTCTTCCTTATTATGAGAGTATCGGCTATTCGGTGTATCGCTCGTAGCCAACCATTCGGTTTCGTTACCCCAATATACATCTTGGTCTGGTTCCCATACATCTTCACGACCTCCCGCAAAACCGAAGGTTTTGAAACCTGCTGATTCCAAAGCTACGTTACCGGCCAAAATCATAAGGTCTGCCCAAGATATTTTCTGACCATATTTTTGTTTGATGGGCCATAACAAACGACGGGCTTTATCCAAGCTTACGTTGTCTGGCCATGAGTTAAGGGGGGCAAAACGTTGTTGACCACGTCCACCGCCACCACGGCCATCTTGAACACGATAGGTACCGGCACTGTGCCATGCCATACGGATGAACAAACCGGCATAGCTGCCAAAATCGGCAGGCCACCAATCCTGAGAATCGGTCATGACATCCAAAAGGTCTTTTTTCAAGGCTGCGTAATCCAGCTTTTTAAATTCTTCGGCGTAGTTGAATTGCTCTCCTAGCGGATTAGATTTTTCAGAGTGTTGACTCAAAAGTTCCAACTTCAATCGGTTTGGCCACCAATCTGCATTTTGTGTACCTCCTCCGGCAACTTCGCTCAAAAATGGGCATTGACTTGCATCTGCCCCGTTTGCCATTTCTTTACTCATGATAGTATGTTGTTTATAGATTTTTTCTCAATCTAAAAATACAAAATTGGCCGCCAAAGGCATAGATAATTCATATTAAAATACTATTAAAACATAAGTGTTCTCTATGATTTGAATCACTGTCCATTTGAATTTTCAATGTTTGGGGATTCGTTAACATTAATTGGCAAAGCCTTTCCATAATAAGGGTCAACCATTTTCTACCTTTGGGCAAACACTAAAAATAAGATACCATGAAAATGATAAAAGCCGTTGCGCTAACTGCTCTCTTGTTAATGGGGACCATTGGCTTTGCACAGAATAAAAAGGACCGAAAAATAATGGACGATGCCGTAAAGGCCAAGACAAAGCTTTTGGAAGCCGATTCTGGATTGGAGCATTTTTTTGACAAATCTGCCGGATATGTGATCTTCCCCAATGTGGGCAAAGGTGGCTTTATTATCGGTGGTGCATCCGGAAACGGGGTGGTCTACGAAAATGGGGATGCCATTGGGATGGCCAATCTTAAAAAATTGAACATTGGCCTACAAGCTGGTGGACAGGCCATTATAGAGGTCATCTTTTTTGAGACCGATACCGATCTACAACGGTTTACCGAAGGGAAGTTCGAGTTTGCAGCAGAAACCTCTGCCGTGGCCCTAAAATCCGGAATTGCCTTTAATGCCAAGTATAAGGACGGCGTGGCCGTGTTTGCATTGCCCAAAGCCGGGCTGATGGCCGATGCCTCAGTAGGCGGTCAGAAATTTGGGTATAAGGCGTTTTAAGAAGAAAGCCCCTAACTTTGGGGCTTTCTTTATTACTGTTGTGACATGATGGGGTATTGTAATTGTAATTCCTTGATTATTCTGTTTCGTTTATTCTTTCTCTTGACAGCAGAAAAAAACAGCGGCAAGGATACTCCGACCTCAAATGTACCTATTACCATCAGTCCTCCTCCAACGATAAATTGACCTGTATTTTCACAAATTCTCGTATCGTTGCAATCGGCATCTTGTCCAAGAATTAAACTTCCAGTAGTTAAAAATAACAGACCCAACCCTGCAAAACTTGACCCCATTATAAGATTGTTCTTTCTCTTGCGATCCATATCCAAAATTTCCAATAGTTTTTGCCCATTGGCTTCACTTTGTTTAATAAGATATTCGTAATCAAGCTCCCAACCATTCAACCTTTGTTGTTGCTTTGCGGAAAAGTTTTGGGCGGTGATTTGTATTGTATATATTATGCCCAAAATTATATAGACCATATTTTTCATACTATAATTTTAAAATTGTTCGAAAGCCCAGCCCCTAAAAGGGGCTGGCAGCCATAAACTACAAACTGAATCAATTGCCAATGTCTTCATTTGAAACAGTAAACACGATTTCTCCATACATGAAATAATCACCATCCCTTATGGGTTTATCATATTTTAAAATACTCCAAGAGTCATAATTATAAGGGCTGTTCAATTCATTTCCCAAATAGCTGGGAGGTCCTATCCATTCTTTTTTCAGTTCATCCCCCACAAACAGTTCAAACTTGCCATAATTATTAATATGGTCATAATAGATGCCCACATTTCTTTCAATTATCAATTTGGAATTGCCATCTTTTACGCCATCAGAAGAAACGGAAGATGTAAAGTTGGCAGCCATTTTGGAGTTTGCTTTTAATCTAAGTGTATCTGATTTTTCATCTGTCGAATCCAAGCTATGGTAAACAATAGTTACATCAACATTGGTGGCGTTTTCAAATACTCTTTGATAGAGATCAATATAAAAGGATTCTTCAGGGTCGCAGCTCAGCATACTAAGGCCAATCAGGATAGCTATAAAATGCATTGTCAACTTTTTCATCGTATGTTGTTTTAGTTTTTAATTCGGCGATTAAATCGGTAAAAGTATCCGTGGTGGATTTTAAGCACTCAAATATCTCTTTGGTCGAAACATCCGGCAGATTGTCCACATCTTGTAAAAACCCAGGATTGTACCAATCTTCATCCTTATTAAAATAATTGTTGCTACTTGGAAATTCTTTGTCGGTCAAAACAGCACTGAAATAATTCCCCCACATTTCGCCTATGCCACAATTTCCTGAATTTATTCCATGTCCATCCCCATAGGCTCCATAGGTTATAATGTAATTGATATACTTGATCCAATACCCGCTGCCTACCTTTTTAAAATGGGAGGCATGGCCCAATTCGTGGAAGGTGGTGGAGAAGACCCCATCGGTACCCTTACTGCTACCTGCTCTAATGAGAATGTCCGGGAGTATGTACTTGTACATTATCCATATTAAATTTGCCGCTACTGTTATGCTATTTGCCTTGAAAAAAAAATCAGAGACCTTTGAACGGCTGGTAAATCCGGCATACCCCCATACCCGTCTTAGCATGGGCGCCGATGAATAACCCGTGCCTCCTAGCGCTACTATCCTTAGATTGTTGTGCGGCTGTCCAATACCCATTTGGGAACAATAATTAAAGTACTTTACCGTGGCATTGTTCACCGTGGCCCACCGCCAGCCCACCGAATTGGTGTAAAAATCAAAGTTATGGCCATATCTACTTTTTTTACCCGCCCTGTACCTTGCCGATGAAATACTTACTAACGAAGGCCAAACAATAAATCCCCTGGTGTTTTTGAATACCACTGTATAATGAACATCCCTTCGGTAACCCCGATTTACTTTGTAGTGGCCTGCAGAGTTTGTCCACCCCTTGGCCCATTTGAACCAACGTCTAGTTTTTACTTTCACACCGATCACAGGATCAAGTTTGTTTGTTACCGTATTGTGCACCTTTACATATCCCTCGGGCGTTTTTTTTGCTCTTCTCCACCATAGATGCGGCCGGTTCTTCATAATTTCCGGTCAGCCGGAGTGCCTCGTCCTCCAAATCGAACAAAAATTGTTTGGAGATTCCCGTCCTGCCTGCAATGGTCGTGGTCTTGGAACCATTTTCCGTCTCCTCTCCTTCAACGTTTGAAGGCTCGATCAAAAACAAATCCTCGACTTTCTCAAAAGTTATATCTTTTGGAAATTCGTAATCTTTGACCACAGAGACATAAAGCCATTGACCTTCCTGGATCTGGGTATCCCCATCCATATAATAATCACCTTCCTGTTCAATTTCAACATCCAATGGAATCTCTGATAAATTGAGTGAATCTGCTAACAGCAATTGTTTTTGTTCGTCATTTTCCACCCAAAACTTCATATAATAATCCGTAGTGGTAATCTCAGAAGAGTCCTTGAGGATTTGGGAATCATAACCCTTTTGACCCTTTTCCAACTTCTTAATGAGATTGGCGTAGGCCCTCCTCATATTCACCACCGAATATGGATTCTCTAGCTTTTTGCCAAGCTTGATTTGCTTTAAAATGTCAGGTTCTTCCATGGCCAATGGAGGGGGAGAATGATTGATTTGCGGTTCCTCCTTTTCACAGGAGAAGATGACACAGGCCACAATTGCTATTTTTGCCATAGCCCAATACATTTTTCTTTGTTTCATATTAAAAAGATTTTAAATGTTCTTGGGGTATGCTGCCGAATCTTAGATAAGGTAATGACTTACAATGTGCAAATCGAGGCCTTATTGACGGATAATCCCTTTTGATTTGGTGGATGCACGTTTTTAATTGATACATGAAAATTCTTATTTTAATTGTAAGCTAATACTTTACACCTGGGGTAAAATCTTGTGGGGCATTTTGGGGCAGTTTTATGGTGCCTGCATCCCCGGTATCGTTAAATAGGGTCCACTCAGAAAAGGAGTAAATAGGATTGCCTTCTATAATGTTTGTGTTTCGAACTGCACGCCCGTCCTCAAACTCGTGGTTGGTATTGGAACCGTCTTCGCCGACAATTCCAAACACATCGATGACGGTACCAAAAGGATCCACAAGTTCCAAATTGTCATCCCCATTGGAATCGGCCGGACTGTTGGTAGAAACTCCCAGATCGGGTGCAAACCCATACACCAATTGAAATTCCTCAGCATTGGGCGAAATCACCAAAGTGCTCTCCGCGCCGATGATCAATCCTGACAAATCGATTGTTGAACTTACTTCGGTTCCATCATTGGTATAGCGGCGAAGGGTCCATTTGTTCAGATCCAAAGGTTCTGTAGCGGAGTTGTACAGTTCCACAAACCGTGCACCGGAATTGTTGTCAGGGTCGGCCAGTTCCGTGATAAAAATTTGGGTGGAAGTGAATTCAGTGATAATCTCTGGGCAGCGTTCGTTTGTAAAATCAATATCCTCCAAACTTCGAATAATCAGTTGGGGATTTTTACCATCCTTCACCAAAATTCCAGTTATGGAACCATTACCCTCCGGAAGGATTTCAGCTTGAAAATCAGCATATCCACTGTTGAGCAACACCAGTTCGTTTTCTTCGCAATCATGAAGATGTCGTTCGGTTTCCTCTGTTGCCATAGCAAAGGGTTCTCCCAATTCATCATCCACAACCTCCAAACCATCCAACTGAACCAAAATATTTAGTGGAAGGGTGTCCAAAGCTGAAATTGTGGTCAAAAGAGGTTCTACAATTTCGTGATCATCACAAGCTGCAAAAACATGTTCGAATACTTTTTGGTTGGGTAATCTGCCGATGGACAGGTTCCCAAACGAAGAAAAAGCACTTCCCAATCTGATGTTCCCTTCCTTGTTGACCATATAGAGATCTTTCAGTTTGAGAAAAACCTTGCCTCCTTCGGGATATAGGAGATGGGACTGCCGTATATCCACTTCCAGTTGCAGACCGTAAGTAGGTTTGGATGGTTTATCTTGAATGAAAAGTGTGCTGAAAAAATTTCCAGCCTTATCCGAAGAAATCACATAACCCTCCAAAATCAAGCTGTCCTTGATCTGTGTGACCTCCTCTGTTGAAAGGGAATCCAATTCCACAAAACTGATGTTGGCCTTCAAATCGGTATTGCAATTTTCCTTTGGAGTATCAAAATCCGAGCTTTCCACACAGGAAAACATCAACAGTAACAATGCACTAATCAATATGGCAAAAAATAAATTTTTCATGATTTCAAGATTTAAAAGCTTATCGCCAAGTTTAAAAAATAGGTGCGCCCGTAGCTGTACCAATATTTGGGTCCGAAGGAAGAAACCCCACTCAGGTTATCCTTTTGCATCTGACCAAAGTTTCCATTTCGACTTTGTTCATAGCCTCCCGTCCTAAAAACCGAATCAAAGAGATTGCTAACACTTACAAAGGCACTGATATATTTTTTACCCCAAAGCCAAGATTTTCCACCTACCAGATTCAACAGATAGATATCCTCCATCTTTTTCTGTTGGAGCAGTTTGGCCACATTTTTGTCAGTGGCATCAGGAAATTGCTCGCCAGTTTCAGGGTCCAACAAAAAGCTTTGGGTACGGGCAATGGTGGAAAGGCTGATATAATTTTCGGTGAGGTAATTGGCTGTCGCTCCCAACCACCAATATTTGGGAGAGCGGTACTCCACCCCTACGGCCAAAGCCGTTTGTGGACCTTGCGCCAATCGTAGATCCTTCAATTTGGCAATTCCCAAATCTACCGTTCCTTCGGTGGCTATCAATTCGTCCTCTGCTCCAGAAGTATCAAAATTAATCTGAACCGAAGGGTCGCTTGCATACACATAACTCCCCAAATTCCCAGCAAGATTCACCTTCACACTGGATGATGCCTCGTATTGAAATCCAAACTCTATTCCCTTGTGGAGCTTGTCCAATCCTGAGATCACCTCTTGCACAAAATCGGAGCCCAGCCCAGAATCCACAAAAAAGAAATTGATGTCTGTGGTATTCATAAACCGAGTGTAAAAAGCGGTCACACGGCCAGTTAAAGTGGGCAAGCGAACAAAATAACCGAGATCAACCGTGGTAATGGTTTCCTTCAGTATATCGGGGACCACCTCGTTATGTTCCCTTGGATTGATAAAAATGTTCTGGACCACCGGGGGCCGTTCCAATTTGGCTGCACTTGCCGTGATCCAATGTCTGCCGGTGATGAAATAGGAAAATCCTCCTTTTATCCCAATACCTGAAAAGGCAACCTTTTCACTTGGGCCAAAAGAATTTTCCAAATACCGTTCGTTGGTGAAAAGTCCGTTTCGCTGCACATTGAAACTAGTCATGGAAGCCGATGCAAAACCATTCCATTTATTGGCAACATAGGCGATTTGCCCAAAACATTCTAACTGTGAAGCATTTACATCGTAGTTATAGTTGATGGTCTCTCCTTTAACCTTCTGAAGATTTCCATCCACATCATTCAAGGTATTGGAGAAGGTGTCCATATCCTCATAAAATTCCGAACCCAACATATCGGTAATCTCGGCATAGTTTTTCGAGGTTAGCTTTCGATAATTTACTCCCCCACCAAACTGAAAACGTTCACCAAGGTGATAGTCAAAACTGGTGGCAGCAGTAATGGTTTTATCTTCCACCACATCATCATAAAGAAGGTAGGCTGCGTTTCCATTGTTATTGGCATTGGCATCATACAATTGGCTCCACTTCCATTGCGGATGTTCCAAAAATGCTTCTCGTGCCAAGTCGGCGTTCACAAAATCGGCACCCAATGAACTGTTGATATGGTAACTGGGTAGATATCGGTAGTAGGTGGGGTCTGGATTTGGGGCATTGTAATACCCCAATCTACTCCTGGAATACTTTCCTGTTTGATAGGACACTCCAACCGTCCAGTTCAGTTTTCCAGTTTCCAGGGTATAGTTTAGAAGTAAAAGGGGCTCAAAAATATCGCGTTCACGCGAATTCCTGATTTTGCCATCCTGTTCTCCCCAGTATGGGTTGTATTGGTTGCCCATCAACTCAAAAACCTCTTCCGTCAACGCTGCAGAGCGACCTCTCCGGTTTCGGGCCAAAATTGCGGAAAACGAAATACTGTTCTGCTGATTGGGTTGATATTCAAAGGCTCCAAAAAAGGAATAGGCATCGTACAAGGTACCCTCAACATATCCTTCGTTGGCCCATCTTCTCGAAGCGGACACCGAATAGGCCAAACCACTTTTTTGCAATCCCGAATTGTATGTTGCCATGACCCGTCCTCGATAAGTTCGGTTGGACATGGAGGAAGAAACACGCACACCAGGTCGCATTCTCGACGGTCGGGTATCAATATTGGTGTTTCCCAAAATACCTCCAAATGTATAAGGATTCCTTTCGAGCGCATTGGTATATTCCTGATTGCGAATCACATCGTTGAGTCCTCCCCAGTTGTTCCATTGGGGTCGACCATCAATAAACTTGTTCATGGGAATACCATTAATTAACACCACCCCATTTTGTGAATCGTATCCCCGAACCTTAAAAAAAGCTTGTCCAAAATCGAAGGCGGCCCTGCTCAAATAAATATCCCTTGTTGACTGTAATAATCCTGACACTCCGGAGATAGAAGTATCCTCATCGGTAAGTTCCACATCGGTAAGGGTGATAAGGTTGTCCGTTTTTTCCAGAACAATGTCCCTATCCAAATACACGGAACCTAAATCAATCGGATTCCCATCCAGAAATACAGAAAACCGTTTGGGAACAAAATCTTGGGCAGTAAACACCAAGATCTGTTCACCAGAAACCAAGGTTTCCATCTCAAATTTTCCTTCGGAATCAGTTGTAAATGTTTTTGAAGTGCCTTCAAAGGCCAAGGAAATGTTGGGAATAGGCACGTTTATACCCCGTTCCAGAACATTTCCCTTGATCACTGTACCTTGCTGACCGAAAAGATTGGGGCCAAAACAAAGCACAGCCAAGAGCATAGCTGTTCTCATAAATTAAGTAGGTTAATTAAATAAAAAGGGGTTGTAATTGCTGTACAAACTGCGAAAAGCGAACAATCTTACTTATTTTTGTAGGAAATTCAAAATAGAATGCGATTATTAATATGCCTACTTGTATTAATATCGACCTCATTACATGGACAGGAGTCCAAAACTTTTACCCTTAGAACCATTGCGTTCTACAATTGTGAAAATCTGTTCGACACGGAGAACGATTCGCTCACCTTTGATGACGACCGTACCCCGGACGGCAGTTACCATTGGACCCAGGAACGGTATCTAAAAAAGGTGGAAAACCTCTCGAAGGTTTTGGCACAAATAGGTGAAGAGACTTCCAAAACCTCTCCGGACATTATCGGTCTAAGTGAAGTGGAAAACCGAAAGGTGGTTGAAGATTTGGTGCATCATCCCAATCTTTTGGAGAAGGGCTATGAAATCATCCATTTTGATTCGCCGGACGAGCGGGGCATTGATGTGGCACTGTTGTACAAAACCTCATCGTTTTTACCCACTTCCTTTAAAAGCCATCGTCTTTTACTTTTTGATGATATGGGAGAGAGGGAATATACCCGAGACCAATTGGTGGTGGGTGGGATCATGGATAACGAAGAACTCTACTTTATTGTAAACCATTGGCCATCCCGAAGAGGTGGGCCAGCTAAAAGTCAGCCCTTCCGGGTGCGGGCCGCCTTGTTGAACAAACGTATCATAGACTCGGTACGAACATTGAATCCTGATGCAAAAATTATTGCCATGGGCGACCTGAACGATGACCCCATTGATGATAGTCTTAAAAAAGTATTGAAAACCAAGGCCAAAGCAAATCAACTGGACAGTGTAAGTCTGTTCAATCCGATGGAAAGTTTGTTCCGCAAAGGTATTGGTTCTTTGGCCTATGGTGACAAATGGAACCTTTTTGACCAGATTTTCATGACTCCCAACTTGGCCACAGAAAACCGAGAAACATTATCCTTTTGGAAAGCAGGGATTTTTTCGGCTTCTTTCCTCAAAACAGAAAAAGGGAGGTACAAAGGTTATCCGTTACGGACATATTCCGGAGGCACCTACACGGCAGGGTATAGCGACCATTTTCCTGCTTATGTGTTTTTAATCAAGGAGGTTGAATGAGATTCCCTCCAAAGAAATAGGGTGAGTTTAGTTTCTGGTATCAAACTCAACAAATTGCTTTCCGAGGGCATTGTATATTAAGCCAATTGTATCTCTTTCAGATTCGGGTTTGGTTATGAAAGTTTGCTCGTCAAACAATTTCTCATTAACAAATGCAGATATTTTAATCACTGCTGAATCCGCTACAGTTATATCACCTTTGACCTGTCCCAAAGCAATTCGAAGACCTAAGGATACCAGGTCATCCTCAAATTCGAAGACATGATGTACCTCACTTCCAAGTTCATACTGTATAATAGAATCTGAGAAAGCCCCTCCATTGACAGAAACTCTCTCTTCACCAAATGAAAAAATAGAAAGCTGAGTATCGTATACCTCAAAGTCACCACTCATATCTATGGCAATGGACATCTTTTTTGGTTCAATGGCCTCGGGTTCCACAGGATTTTCTTCATCACTGCAACCATAAACCAAAACTATCAAAAACAGTGGCAAAAAAAGCTTGGTCATGGGCTACTTCAGGCAAACCATTGTCCCCAAGGGATACGGCTCAAAATCAACAAAAGGCCAAGACCGTAGAAAATGGAAATGGTCTTGAACTTTTTATCGCTCTCCATAAACTTTTTGTGTCTGGACCAACCAATCGTAATCAAGGCCAATGCGATGATATTGATAAAGGGGTGCTCCACGGCCAAAAGTCGGGCAGGGGCATTTAAACCACTCATTCCCAATGCCTGAATGGCCTTTAAACCGTTGGCAGAGATAAAATAGAGGACCAACCCCACCAATAACTGAATATGGCTCAAAATCAATGCAAAAAGGCTAATGCGAAGATCTTTGTGCATGGTGAAGTCTTTTTTGCCCAACCAGCCCAAAAGAGCATTGATTACGGCCACGATCAAGACGGCCAAAACAACATAGGCTAAATAGGAGTGTAGGTTCTTTATAATTTCCATGTGGTATAGTTTGTGGTTTTAAAAGTACGGATTTTAAGCATAAAAAAACCCTGCCGGTGGGCAGGGTTTTCATTATTTGTTCAGGCTTGGATTAGAAATCGTAACGCAAGGTCACGTTCCATGTCCTGCCCAATCCAAAATAACCTTGGTTGGAAACATTGATTCCTTTGTAAGTCTCATCCCCTGCCTCAACAAAGTTTGCAGTGGTAAGTTCAGAGATATAAATGTGGTTCAAAACGTTGTTCACGTTGGCTCTTATCTTCAACTGCTTAGTTTTGTTCATACCCAAGGGCACAGTAAACGTGGCACCTGCATCCAACAAGCTGAAAGAGGGTAATTCCAAGTTTTCCTTGATAGCCCCAACATCAGAATAAAGATCAGTGTAATATCTCCAATCAGAATCCACAGCGAAGTTTTTGTTGATTCTATAGGCAAGTCCCAAACCACCAGAGGTCTGAGCAGCACCACCTACTTTTCCGCCATCATAATCAATGGTTTCAGTGCTAATCACGTTTCTGTTCTCATCGGTAATTTGAGTAACCGCATTCCCTTTATACACCCAGTCTCCGATAGAAGCAAAACCATTGATGGACAATCCGCTAACAGGTCTAAATTTAAAATCTAGTTCCACACCAGTGTGCAATTGCTCAGTACCGAAGTTAGAGGTGTAAGTAATCACATCGTTCTGTACAGTGGAACTTGAAGCCACCCTATCTTTCCATGAGGTTCTGTACAAGTTAACATTTGCGGAGAACATGGTGCTTGAGAACCCGTAACCGGCTTCCAATCCGAAAATCTTTTCGTTTTCGGTCAATGGGTTCACTTGGTTAGTAAAGTTCAAGTAAATATTATCATGGTATGGTTGACGGTTGTAATAACCTACATTTCCATAAAAACTATGCTGTGACGTTGGGTTATAACTGAAACCACCTTTAGCATTATAACCAAAATTGTTCACTTTTTCAGAATCAACGCCGGGCTCAATACCTGCTGGCAATGGTACACCCGTCCACTGAGGAGAGGTTCCATCTATCAAAGATTGATCCGCATATTGGTAATGATCGAATCTTTGGTGATACTGATTGCTTACCGATCCTTGGAAGAACGTGGAGAACGTATCCGTAGCATACTCCAATTGAGTGAACAAACCACCATAAGAAATACGCTCGTCATTGCTATATCCAATTTTTTGATCCTCAGGATAAGAGTTGAAGGCCGCTTCCCATGCAGAAGGCTTAAAAGTTTCAGTAGCCGTAACAAACTTATAGGTTCCAAATGTTCCATAGGTTTGATGGTTATTGTTTTGATCTCTTAATCGAATATTATCCGTCCAAGAATTCAAACCATGGAAATCAGAAACTACCCTAAAGTGTTTACCATAATAGGTCCTTAAATCGAAACCAACATTCCAAGTTAAATTATCTCCAAGTTGCTTCTCAAGGTTAGAAATCAACCCGTACCAGTTATGAAGGTTCATGGAAGAACGGGTAATATAAGAAGGCTCAGAACCAAAGTTTACGGCATCACCATCCGTTACTGCGGCATTCTGGGCATAAATGGCATCATAATCGATACGTCCTTCAGATGTTCTGATTCTGTTACCCAAGTTTCCTGTTCCACCACCGTTACCCCAAGAGGCATAAAGTACAGTAGAAAGGTTTGTAGTTTCATTAATGTTCCAGTCCCAGTTTAAATTGGCAACTGGCTTGTGATAAAAATTCCTTCTTTCAGTCATATATTGACCTTGATAGGTACCCCAGTTGTTGTTGTACCTTCTTCCATATTCCAAATATGAAGAAATGGATTTGGTAAAGTTTTGATCATGGAACTGTGGCGCACCAGTGATCAAAAAGTTGAAACCATGATTATCATTTGGTCGGTAACCTACAGAGATAAAATAGGTCTGTCCCTCACCAAAGTTACCTTCGTTGTAACCATCACCTTGCCAGTGGGAAAGCATAACACTCATACCCCAACCTTTATCGGAGATACCAGTATTGTACCCGGCAGATGTCTTGATATAGTTGTTGTTGGCAACCGTTGCGTATCCAAAACCGCCTTCGTTCATTTCAGTGGCCTTGGTCACAAAGTTAACGGTACCACCCACTGAGGAAATAGCCAATTTGGAAGAACCTAGACCCCTTTGAATCTGGATACCAGAAGCGATATCATTGATACCGGACCAATTTGACCAGTACATCAACCCATCTTCCATTCCGTTGATTGGCTGACCGTTCAAAAGGAACGCCGTGTTATCCTGCTCGAAACCCCTTACCCTCATGTTGGTATCACCAAAACCGCCTGCTTGACCTGAAACATATACAGAAGGTGTGTTCACCAAGGTCATGGTAACATCCTGGGTGCCTATTTTTTCCTGAATAATCTTTACTGGAACCGATGAAACGGCTATAGGTGTCTTTCTATCTGTAGCTAAGTCAATGATACCTGTACCTACAACTACAACCTCACCTAATTCTTCTGCATCGGGCATCAAAGAAATTTCTCCTAAGCTACCTGTAGTTGTGAATGGAATACTTTTAGATACAAACCCAATGTAAGAAATAACCAAAGTTCCTGAGCTCTGGCCAACCTCCAAAGTAAAATTTCCATCAAAATCTGTAGATGTACCTGTGCTGGTTCCCTTAACCATTACAGTTGCTCCTGGTAGCGGGCCGCCTAAATCGCCGTCCACGACGGTACCAGAAATGGTTCCTTGTGAAAATGCCATTGCGGACATAAAAATAGCCGCAAAAGCCAAGTAGATTCTTTTCATTTAATTCAGTGTTTAAGTGTTTAATTAGCGCTGCAAATGTGATCCATTTTTGACACACTGCGATTAAGCCAAAGTTAAATAAGGCTAAGATACTTAACACAAAATTAACAAACAATGTTAGCTGACAAACAATTGTTTAGGGTTTTTGAACATTAATAAAAACCCATCAAATTACCTTTTAAAATTTTGCAATAGCTGCAACGTTGAAGTGTCGTGTTTGCCGATTTCTGAATTTTCAATATCGAGAAGAATATTTTTTGCCAATTGCTTCCCTAATTCAACCCCCCATTGATCATAACTGAAGATGTTCCAAACAATACCCTGCACAAAAATTTTGTGCTCATATAGGGCTATAAGGGCACCCAGACTCTTTGGGGTGAGTTTTTGTATCAATAAGGTGTTGGTAGGTTTGTTTCCTTCAAACACCTTAAAAGGTAGCAAGGCCTCCAATTCAGAAGCTGAAAGCTTTTGTCCCTCCAATTCCTGTTTGACCTCAACTGGAGTTTTACCGTTCATCAAGGCTTCGGTCTGGGCAAAGAAATTGGCCATTAATTTATTGTGATGGTCCACATCCCCATGAAGGGATTCCTTATAACCGATAAAGTCCGTTGGTATAAGTTTGGTCCCTTGGTGGATCAGCTGAAAAAAGGCATGTTGGGAATTGGTCCCCGGTTCTCCCCAAATAATGGTCCCGGTTTGATGGCCCACACGGTTACCGGCCCTGTCCACACTTTTACCATTACTTTCCATGATACCTTGTTGCAAATAGGCAGAAAAACGGCTCAAATATTGAGTGTAGGGAATAATGGCCTCTGTTTCGGCACCATGAAAATTGTTGTACCAAACACTGATCAAGGCCAAGATCACAGGAATGTTCTTATCAAATGGAGTTTCCTTGAAATGCACATCCATTTCATGGGCACCAGCCAATAATTCTTCAAAACGTTCATGGCCTACCGCAATGGCTATGGTCAAGCCAACGGCACTCCAAAGTGAAAAACGACCACCTACCCAATCCCACATGGGGAATACATTTTCATCGGCAATGCCAAATTCACTTATTTTTTCAAGGTTTGTGGATACCGCGGCAAAATGATGGGCAATGTCTTTTTCCGAAGCACTCTTTAAAAACCATTTTTTAATGGTAAGCGCATTGCTCAACGTTTCTTGGGTAGTGAAGGTCTTGGAAACGATCACAAAAAGTGTGGTCTCAGGGTCCAGTTCCTTCAAAACTTCATGCACATGGTCCCCATCCACATTGCTAACAAAATGGGTCTTCAGGTGATTTTTGTAAAACTTTAAGGCTTCGGTTACCATCACAGGTCCCAAATCGGATCCCCCTATACCAATATTAACCACATCGGTGAAAGGCTTTCCAGTGAATCCTTTCCTTTCCCCAGAAATTATGGCCTGCGAAAAGGTTTTGATCTTTTCCCTAACGGCATACACTTCATCCACGATATTTTCTCCATCCACAAAGATTTTTTCATCTTTAGCGGCCCTCAAAGCGGTATGCAAAACGGCCCTACCTTCGGTCTGGTTGATGGCTTCCCCATCAAAATAGTTTTTTATGGCACTTTCCAGTCCCACTTCCCTGGCCAAATCCAACAAAAGGGAAATGGTTTTATCAGTAATTCTGTTCTTTGAATAATCTACCAAAAAATCGTTCCAAACCAATGAGAACTTCTCACCCCGATTTGTGTCAGTTTCGAAGAGTTCCCTTAAGTGTTTGTCCTTTGTTTCTTGATAGTGAGCCTGAAGTTTATTCCAGGCAATTGTGTCAGTAGGGTTGATTGTGGGTAGTGCCATTACTGGTTATAAGTGATTAACGTTTCTTCAGGTTCGGGGTTCGGGTCCACCAACTCAATACAGTCCAATTGCCATTTAAGCGGTTCAATATGGGCCATGTAATCCGTTCGCAGTGAATCGGCAATAGGTTTCGCGGCGGGAAGTTCTTCCTTAAATGGATCTACCTGCCTGCCATTTTTCCAAAAACGGTAACAAACGTGTGGGCCTCCGGTATTTCCCGTCATTCCGATCCAACCGATCACATCTCCTTGGCGCACAAAATCTCCCTTCTTAACATTTTGGGCTTTCATGTGTAGATACTGGGTGCTGTATGTGCCATTGTGTTTGATCTTTACATATTTTCCATTGCCGCCTCTTCGGGTAGACTCCTCAACAGTCCCATCTGCAGTGGCCACAATGGGCGTTCCAATTGGTGCGGCAAAATCTGTTCCCTTGTGGGGTCTTACCTTATAACCATAATAGGCAATTTTTCTTTTGAGGTTATAGCGAGAGGACAATCGATATTGCAATTTTACGGGCGCCCGTAAAAAAGTACTTCTCAAATTATTGGCATCTTGATCAAAATATTCCAAGATTTGGTTGGTTGAATCCGCTATATATGGAAAAGCATATATGGTTTTTCCCTTATGTTCAAAATATGCTGCCTTTACAGCACCAAGGCCGGCATAAATGCTGTCATTAATATACCGTTCATCGAAAACCACCTTGAACTTGTCCCCTTTTTCCAACCGCAGAAAATCAATGGTCCATGCATAAATATCGGAAAGCGCAAAGGTTAGGTTATAGTCTACTCCCAAAGTATCAATGGAAAGGGATAAACTATGATCTATAATTCCACCTATCTCCCGCTCGACCAATCTTACTTTTTTTCTGCTCTTATAGGCCACCGCACTGTCACGTAAATCGACCACGGTGTAGTTGATCTTATCGTTTTGGTAGATGAACACTTTGGCCACATCCGAAGTATCCTTTGACTTTAAAATAATGTAGGGCTTGCCCACCTTTATCTTTCTTACATCAAAGGTGTCCCTGTAATTTTCCGAAATGGCGGCAATTTTGGGGTAATCCACTTTATTTCTGAGCATAAGCTCGCCAAAACTGTCCCCATTCCTTACGGTGTCGTGTACCACATTGAATTCATCCAGATTGAACCCATAATGAAGAACAGGAGGTTTTTCAATGGCCTCCACTTTTGCTACTTCTTCAACAGGTTCCTTAGTTTGATTGCATGACACCAATATGACGACCAGTGTCAAGATTGCCCCAATAAATTTTTGCATTTTTTATTCCTTGTATTCCTTGTTCTCTGGATTAAAAATATGATCTACCCACTCTTTTCCCCATGTATCCAGTTCATATTCTGAATACAAAGTTGGGAAAAATATTATTTTCTGAAAACTGGGCGGCAAATACTGTTTCCAATTTGTGCCCCCTGTTGCCTCCACATCCTTACCTTCCTTTGCCAAATACCTATAGGCAGATCCCATATGCATCAAAGGCCAATTTACATTGGCATTCATATCCAATTGCTTTAATGAATCGATCAGCTCTTCATTGTTTTTGGACTCGTCCGGAAGTTGCAAGTATTTTTGGTATATTGTACTGTTCTTCACCTGGTTGGCTATTCTCAACAACCGTGGGGTATACCTTGTCTCGAACTGTTTCAAGGTCAAGGTCTTTTCACCGGTTTTAAGATCGGTAGCCCCTTTCTTCCAATATACGTGTTCAAAAAGATCTTCAATCGTGTCCACTCCGGAAAAGTTGCTCCGCTCGGTAAAATGCAACATATTTTCCAATGGGGTGGCATAGATTTCGATCATTCTGTATTGGGCCGACTGGAACCCACTAGCTGGCAAAAGGGCCATCCGGTACCGAAGAAATTGTTCCCTCTCCATCCCTTTGATCATAATACTGAAGGAGGAGATCAGTGCCTTAAAATAACTATTGATCCTTCTCACCTTTTCAATGAAGAAAGTAAGGTCCTGTGAGCGATCTTCCACTATCTGCTTTTGTTCGTGCAGGATCAGCTTAAAATAAAGCTCGGTGATCTGATGGTACATGATAAAGATTTCCTCATCCGGAAAATGGGTCCTGGGCACCTGAAGGCTCAGAAGGGTGTCCAGATGGATGTAATCCCAATAAGTGAGATAGCGTTGGTAAAGCAGACCATCAAGATAAGAGCTCAGGTCTTGACCCGAGTTTTTGTACTTTTCTTCAAGTTTGTTGATTTGGGACTGAATTTTGGGATCCTGCTTCATCAATGCCGATCTGCGCTAGTTCATGATAATTTTGAATTGGTTCCTTAATCCATTGTAGGCTTCAAGGTCGGCTTTTAAAGATCCCACTGCCAAATCTGCCTTTATGCGAATGGGAATTTTGTTCAAATCGTTGGACACCCATAGGGTCAAACTCTCCTTTTCCTTAAAAACGCGGCCCGATTGAACCAACGGTCTAAATTTAAGACATTCCACTTTGCCAAACTTGGTCTTTAAGATTTCTTTTCCTAAATATTTCAACTGGAATTTGAACATCCCATCATCATCAAAAAGCATGTCCAGATCAATGGACTGGCCTTCCACAAATTCTTCCAGATTGTAGTTGCTTCTTAAAAAATAAGAGGCCGAAATAAGGTCTTGTACCCCATTATGGATCGGAAATTCTTGTTGCGTGCCATTTTTATGATCTTTAAGCACGGCATTGCGGGTTTCATAATCAAAATCGATCTGCATATCTTTGGTATAGCCTCCTTCATCAATCTTTCGAATAAATTTGTAAGGCCTTCCATTTCGGCGACCAAAATAGCTCTCGTAAGTATCATCCACCTTAAAAAAGATACTGGCGAAACCCGTGGTCTTACCCTTGCCCACAACATGGTACACGGGGACACTGTCCAACGTCTCGGAAGTAAGGTGCATAGTAGCATAGCTGGCATTCAGGATCCCGTAATGTATCCTGAACTTGAGCCATTCCCCATTCTTAAAAGCAGGTGTGGATTTTTGCCCCATAAGGGAAAACACCGAAAGCACAAACAATAAGGGCAGCAGTCTTTTCATAGTCAATTTTATGCGTATAAAATTAGCAAAAACGATGTTGGGGCCATCTGGTTTACATATACTTAAACAAATCTTATTCCAAAATAGTATAAATAAAAAAAGCCCAGTCTTAAAACTGGGCTTTTCCTAAATAACCAACCAAACTTTAAATTATGAAAAACCAATACTTAAAGTTATAAGGGAACCACCCCTTATCTGAGACAAATATACGCCACGCTTTTGTAGGAAATTCAGTTTTTAACGGACTTTAACTTAACCCCCTATAAATTGATCCTTTTTGAATGTTTTTTTGGCAAATTATTAAGAAATCCAAGGGATTTGGTACATCTACCGTGATCAAAACCAGAAGCCCACACTAAAGAAAATACTGTCATTTTTTATCTCGGGCGACCAAGAATAGTAAATCTGTATCGGGCCGATAAAAGATTCAAATCCGTAACCCACTCCATAACCCGAAAAAGTTGGCTCGGCGAACCAATCTCCCGTACGGAAAAGATCATCCGCCACGTTGGCAAAGTTGGTAGTGAACATGAAGTGGTGTTTGGGTGCTACACGGTAATCGATACGACCATATGCCTTTACAAAGCTGTTCCCTGGAATGCTGAGAAAATCATATCCGAAGAAGGGTACAAAATTGTTCACAAAATCGTTCCCAAATCCCCCAAGTACAAAATCGAACGAAGTTACATCCGAAGTTCCCAACTTAACACCTCCCTCAGCTTCCAAGTTAAAGCTAAGATTGTGCAAAATGGGGATGGTCGTCCCAAGTTTGGCCTTGGCTATTGAAAATTCCCTAAAATTCTGGTTATAGTCCGAGGAGAAAAGGTAAACATGAAAATCACTGTCAAATAAAAGCCCTTTGGTCGGAAAATATTTGTCATCATAGGTATCCAACGTTATTTTGGAAAATGCGTTGAAATAGTTAGATCTCTCAAAAGTGGTCCTCCCATCATCATCGGTCAACGTTGCCCCCGCATCGGTCCCCTGACCCAAGGTCCTGGTAGAATACCGTAAAAATTTATGCTCCGCTCCAATGGTAAAGGCAAATTCTTCCTGTAACACCGTTTGGAGATAAATCTGGTTGGTCAGGTCCGTAACGTCCATATTTATCCTTCTGATATTGGGGTCGTCCGGTACATTGAAATTTCCCCGAATCAATGAAAAATCAACCTCAGAGTTAAAATCGGTGAACTTGGAATTGATCCCAAAGCTCCAATAATATCCTTTATCCAGATAGTATTGCATATTGTATCGAATATGGTCGCCCAAAATAAAATCAAAAGAGGCCACATCATCCTTCATCAAGAAGTTCTTCTTGGTAAGGTTGAACAAGGCTGCACTTTTATAGAGATCATCATAATGCGCGGACACTTTTACGAACATTTTGTTCGGATTTTCCTTAATTTTTAAGATTAGGTCCGTTCCCAATCCATTGGAAACCAAGTCATATCGGATTGCCTTGAAGTTTCCGGTGGCCGATAGGTTGTTTATGCCCTGTTTTAGGTCCTCAAAGGCAATTTTTTCCGCTAGATTGAACCTTAATTTTCCTTTGATATATCCCCTCGTATAGCGATCGTTTCCCTCAATGAGCATACGGTTGATGGTCAAACTATCCATTACCGGAATACGTTTTTTTGCCTTTGGTACATAGTGTTGGGTAGCAGCTATTTTTTCCAATTCTCCCAATTTGGTCCTAGTTGCCTTTTCCCCGCTTTCCACAATGGCCTTGCCCCGATCAAAATCGATTACCGAAAACTGGTCTATATCAGGCCGAATGTAGACATCCGTTTGGGCAGACTTCTTTTTCATGTCGTTAACGGTGCGATAATTGTTGATCTGCAACAAAATTTCCGTGGCCGAGGACAGGGACTCCCTTGTGGAAAGATCGTGCTGCACATCCACCCCAATGACAATATCTGCCCCCATGGCCCTTACTTGGTCTATCGGATAATTGTTTACTACCCCACCATCGATCAGTATATCCCCGTCAATTTCCGATGGTTCAAAAAGGGACGGAAAAGTTCCACTGGCCACAATGGCCTCGGGTAAATATCCATGATCCAACAGCACCTGTTCCCCTGTCTCCACATTGGTGGCCACACATAAAAAGGGTATGGGCAATTTGGCAAAATCCTGAACATCCTTTACATGGAAAAGTAATTGCACCAACATATTGTAGATGTTTTGGCCTCCTGAAATGGCTTGGGGAAAACTCACTTTAAAATCCGTAAAGGGCAAGGTAAGGGCATAGCGTTCGGAATCCTCTTTCTCATAAAAATTCTTGGCACTACGCGGTACATTGTCCTGAATGAGATCGCTAAAGTTGGTCTTCCTGAAAATAGAATCCAATTCCTTGGCGGAATATCCCGAGGCATATAGGGCCCCTACTATGGCCCCCATGCTGGTGCCCCCGATGTAATCCACCTTGATCCCCGCCTCCTCGATCACCTTTAATGCGCCAATATGTGCCAACCCTTTGGCACCACCACCACTGAGCACCAATCCTACCTTGGGCGGGGCTTCCTGAGTTGTGGACTGGGCCATTCCAAACACTCCTATTAAAGAGCATATGATCATACTAACGGTTTTCCTGTTACACATAGTGACTAATGAAATGATTTATAGATTTTCTTCGCTTTCGCCATGCCCACAGATTCAGCGAGACTTTCCAACGAAGCTTCTTTTATTCGTTTAACGGATTTAAAGTTTTTCAACAATTGCTCCGCGGTTTTTTCCCCAACGCCTTCAATACCCTCCAATTCGGTATTTATAGCTCCCTTACTCCTCTTGTTCCTGTGGTGGGTAATCCCAAAACGGTGGGCCTCGTTCCTTAACTGTTGTATGATCTTTAAGGTTTCCGATCTTTTATCCAAATAAAGTGGGACTGGATCTTCCGGGAAATAAATCTCCTCCAATCTTTTGGCAATCCCGATAATGGCAATTTTGCCCCGAAGACCCAAAACATCCAAACTTTTAAGCGCGGAGGACAATTGTCCCTTTCCGCCATCGATTACAATCAATTGCGGTAGAGGTTCGTCCTCTGCCAACAAACGCTTGTATCTTCTGTGGACTACCTCCTCCATACTGGCAAAGTCATCAGGCCCTTCCACGGTCTTAATGTTAAAATGCCTATAATCTTTTTTTGAAGGTTTGCCATCCTTAAAAACCACACATGCCGAAACAGGATTGCTTCCTTGAATATTGGAGTTGTCAAAACATTCAATATGCCTGGGTTCCACTGAAAGTCTAAGATCCGCTTTCATTTGCGACATAATGCGATTAGTATGCCGATTGGGATCGGTGATCTTGATCTGTTTCAATTTATCCTGCCGATAGAACCTTGCATTTCTTTCGGAGAGTTCCAAAATTTTGTGCTTGTCCCCCAATTTGGGCAAGGTGACCTTTATATTGTCCTCCACGGCCACTGGCATCTGCAAATAGATTTCCTTGGATTTGGAATGGAATCGTTGTCTGATCTCCGTAATGGCCAATTGCAACAGGTCTTCGTCCGTTTCTTCCAATTTCTTTTTTATTTCCAACGTATGGGACCTTACAATGGAGCCATGGGAAAGTTGCAGAAAGTTTACATATGCATGGGTCTCGTCCGAAATGATGGTGAACACATCCACATTGTTAATCTTGGGATTCACCACGGTTGACTTAGCCTGGTAATTTTCCAAAATATCGATCTTATCCTTTACACGCTGTGCCTTTTCAAACTCCATTTTATCGGCAAGATCTTTCATTTGCTGTCTGAAGGATTGTAAAGAATCCCTCAAGTTTCCCTTAATGATCTGTCGGATGTCCTCGATCTGGGCATGATACTCCTGTTCCGTTTGAAATCCTTCACACGGGCCCAAACAATTTCCCAAATGATATTCCAGACAGACTTTGTATTTGCCCCCTTCAATTTTTTCTTCGGAAAGGTCATAGTTGCAGGTACGCAAGGGGTAGAGGCTTTTAACAAGTTCCAAAAGCGTCCTGACCGTTTTCATACTGGTATAAGGGCCAAAATACTCCGAACCGTCCTTGATCAACTTTCGTGTAGGGAATACCCTTGGGAACCTTTCTTTTTTAATGCAGATCCATGGATAGGATTTGTCGTCCTTCAACATCACATTGTACCGCGGTTGCAGTTTTTTGATCAGGTTGTTTTCCAAGAGCAGGGCATCCGACTCGGTAGGTACTACAATATGGTTGATGGTCTGGATTTTTTTGACCAGGACCCTTGTTTTACCGTACTCCTGGGTTTTATTGAAATAGGAAGAAACCCTTTTTTTAAGGTTTTTGGCTTTTCCCACATAAAGAATCTTTCCTTCCTTGTCATAAAATTGGTAAACCCCAGGGTTATCGGGAAGGGCACTGAGCTGTACGGCAATGGTTGTAGGGTTGGACATATAGCCTTTTGAAAATGGTCCGATTCGATTTTACACAAAGTTATGGTTTAAAACTAGTGTTTCTTGTTAAACTTGATCTATTGCCAGTTTGTATTGATATGAATCAAGTTTGGGTAAAAGTAATTTGGAATGTGCACTGTACCAGATTTTTATACGATTCCCTGAAATGATACCGAATTATGGTTTCCCCCCAGAAAAACTATGGAAAACCCCCAGTCAAAGGACCGATACACGGCCTAAAATGTTAAACTGTTGCAAAAAATGATGTATTTCATCGATAAAATCTGCATTTCATGGTGGATTTTTAAATTGTTTTACATACATTTAAAACTATAATTACAATCCTATGGAAAACTATGTAATCGTTTTGGGAATGTACTTGATTTTGATGCTGTTCTTCAAAATCTTTTTCTCCGTGGCAACAAAAGGAGAATAAATAACTGTTTCCCCAAACAACCCCTAAATCTTCAACATTTAATGTTGAAACATGACCTAAGAAAAAAATATAAAGATCTGAGAGCTGAAATTACTCCTCCTAAAGCCTCGGATTTAAGTTTGATTTTAGCCAATCATGTACTCCAAATCCCAATCTGGGATTTTTTTTATTTCCATACCTTTTTAAGCATCGAGGAGAAAAATGAAGTGGATACACTTCCTCTGATAACCTTACTCCAAGGAAAGGACAAACATGTTATTGTCCCTAAAATTTCCGGCAACACCACTATGGAGCATTATCTCCTTACCGATAGTACATCCCTGAAAATAAATAGTTGGGGCATTCCAGAACCTGTTGATGGCTTCCTAGTACCCGAAGATAAAATTGATGTAGTGTTTGTGCCTTTATTGGCTTTTGATATACAAGGAAACCGTGTAGGGTATGGTAAAGGGTTCTATGACAATTTTTTGCAGAAATGCCCCAAGCAGACCCTTAAAATTGGACTTTCCTTTTTTCAGGCCGAAGAGGACCTGATCACGGATGTACATGAAAACGATATAAAACTGGATTACTGCGTTACCCCGAACAAGGTCTACGCATTCTGATCGACCACTTCCTCTTCTTTCCCCTTTTCTTCAGTGTTCTTTGGAAATGCTTTTTTATTGAAAACGATCAAAATACCCACCCCTGTGCTGATCGCCGTATCCGCAATGTTGAATACGGGCTCAAAGAAACGGAACCTATTCCCACCCAAGGAGGGAACCCAATCGGGCCAGGTGGTATCGATCAAAGGAAAATAGAGCATGTCCACCACCTTGCCGTGAAACAAACTGCCATAAGGATCACTAGAGAACAAAGTGGCCACTTGCCCATTGCTATGATCAAAGATCAATCCATAAAATACAGAATCGATGATATTGCCCATAGCTCCGGCAAAAATGAGTGAAACTGCCAAGATCAAGGTCCGGGTAGACTGTTTTTTGATGATATCCCACAACCAATACCCAATACCGAAAACGGCAAAAATCCTGAAAATCGTCAAGATCAACTTCCCCGCAGGTTCTGAGATGGGCAAAAGATCGCTCAACTTGGTCCCCCATGCCGCTCCTTCATTTTCAATGAACAGGATCTTGAACCATCCGAACACATCATGGGATTCTCCCAAAATAAAATGGGTTTTGATGTAAATCTTGCTCAATTGATCTACCAAAAGAAGCAAAACGATGATGAAAAGGGATTTTTTTAAACTCATCTTGTTAGTAAAGCGGTTGCAAAAATATAGATATTATTTTGTTTTCCTAAGATGGATATTGCCCTCAACGGTCTTTAACACAAATTGATCGTTCCCAAAGGGTATGGTTTCCTGTTCCACTTGCCCATAGGAGCTTTCGGCCAAAATGTCCCCACTGGGAGCCGTAAGCCAAATGTCCCCTTTTTGAGTGACCACCTCAACGGTTTCCGTAACATTCTCCAAGGTGCATCTACCGTCCGAAAGTGTAACATTCAGATTTTCATAGTTGCCCGACACCCTTACATCACAATTGGTTCCATAAACGGCAACACTCTTAAATTCCGGCACACTGATTTCCAAGGATATGGAAACCACTTTGTGGGCACTGAGCTTATCGTTAGGATCAATGAACAGGGGTTGAAAACCGGCACTGATCAAGGCAGTGGTACCTGTTTCCTCAATGGCGATCAACAAATCCTTGGCATACTCCCCTTCCATACTGGCCGACACCTTTACCTCATCGGTCCGTGAAGTCTTTAGATCGATATGGTAACAATATTCCGAATCTATCTGGATGAAGTCTATCCTAGAATCCATAAATGCTTTTTTTACCAATTTTTGTCCGTTCATGGACAGCATGGCGAACATTAACAATATGGTTACCGATCCCTTCATAAGCAAAAAACGCCCTAAGGCGTTTTTATTATTTCTGCATGTTTTTCGCCTCTATGCTCAAGGTCGCATGTGGAACCAATTTCAAACGCTCCTTGTTGATGAGCTTACCGGTCACACGGCAAATGCCATAGGTTTTATTCTCTATTCGCATCAAAGCATTTTTAAGGTCCCTGATGAATTTTTCCTGACGTATGGCCAACTGGGTATTGGCTTCCTTGCTCATGGTCTCCGAACCTTCCTCGAAAGCTTTAAAGGTTGGGGAAGTATCATCGGTTCCATTGTTTCCATCGTTCATATAAGAGCTCTTCAAAAGTTCCAAATGACTTTTTGCCTTCTCCATTTTTTCCTCGATCAAGGTCCTGAATTCATCCAACTCTTTGTCTGAGTATCTTACTTTTAGTTCTTCTTCCATGGTTAATGCTTTTGAATAAACAATTTTGTATTCACTTCATCAAAGGCTATTGCTACGCCTTCCTCTAATTTTTCTTCAATGTTGAGCTCTGCGGTCAAGGTCTCGGTCTTGATATACTCCTCGTTGCTGTATATAGCACTTTCCACAAAGCCGTCCTTCAATATTTTGATGTCAATCTTATCGGTCACCTCAAATCCGGATTCCTTGCGAAGGTTCTGGATCCTGTTCACAAGCTCCCTTGCAATTCCTTCATTTTTCAAGGTTTCGTCAATGGTCACATCCAAGGCAACCGTTAACGGGCCCGAGCTTGCCACCAACCATCCTTCAATATCCTGGGAGCTGATCTCTACATCGCCTAACTGTAAATTAACGGTTTTATTTTCCAATTGGAGTGTTAATTCTCCGTTACGTTCCATTTTTTGGATATCCTCCTGACCCATTTGCGCTACCATGGCGGCAATGGCTTTCATATCCTTACCAAATTTCGGGCCCAAGACCTTAAAATTAGGTTTTATTTGCTTCACCAATATTCCAGAGGCATCGTCCAACAACTGAATTTCCTTCACGTTCACCTCGGATCTGATCAAATTGGAAACCGCTTCAATGTCCAACTTCTGTTGGGAATCCAACACTGGGATCATAATTTTTTGCAACGGCTGGCGTACCTTGATCTTTTCCTTTTGACGGATGGAAAGCACCAAAGAAGAAATCTTTTGTGCCAACTGCATCTTCCGTTCCAATTTTTGGTTGACCATGTTAGGGTCATACACTGGAAACTCTGCCAAGTGCACGCTTTCAAAGCCTTCCTTGCCTGTCACGGCATCCAAATCCTTGTACAACCGATCCATAAAGAACGGGGCAACAGGTGCCGACAGTTTAGCGACAGTAATGAGGCAGGTGTAGAGTGTTTGGTAGGCGGAAATCTTATCCTGTTGGTAATCTCCCTTCCAGAAACGTCTCCTGCTCAAACGCACATACCAGTTACTCAAATTTTCCTGAACAAAATCAGAAATCATTCGAGCCGCCCTAGTGGCTTCATAATCGGCATAAGCTTCATCCACATTTTTGATCAAGGTGTGGAGCTCGGACAAGATCCATTGATCTATCTCCGGCCTATCCACCAAAGGAATATCCGCCTCGGCATAACTGAACTCATCTATATTGGCATACAGGGCCATAAAGGAGTATGTATTGTAAAGGGTTCCGAAGAACTTACGCTTTACTTCAACAATTCCATCAATATCAAATTTTAGGTTGTCCCATGGGTTAGCGTTGGAAATCATGTACCAACGGGTGGCATCCGCTCCATGTTCCGGCAATACCTCAAAGGGATCTACGGCATTCCCCAATCGTTTGGACATTTTCTTGCCTTCCTTATCAAGTACCAATCCATTGGAGACCACATTTTGGTAGGCAATGCTATCAAACACCATGGTGGCAATGGCATGTAGGGTATAGAACCATCCACGCGTTTGGTCTACCCCTTCGGCAATAAAATTGGCCGGAAAGGCAATGCCATCATCGATCAACTCTTTGTTTTCAAAAGGGTAATGCCATTGTGCATAGGGCATGGAGCCACTATCGAACCAAACATCGATCAAATCGGTTTCCCTTTTCATGGGTTGACCACTTGGCGAAACCAAGGTGATGCCATCCACTATATTTTTGTGCAGGTCAATTTTGTCGTAATTGTCCTCGCTCATATCGCCCACCGTAAAATCGGCGAACACATCCTTGTCCAAAACTCCAGCTTCAACGGCTTTGGCCATTTCTGCCTTCAACTCTTCCACAGAACCGATGATCATTTCTTCCTTGCCATCCTCCGTTCTCCAGATAGGCAATGGAATACCCCAATACCTTGATCGGGAAAGGTTCCAGTCATTGGCATTGGCCAACCAGTTGCCAAAACGGCCTTCACCCGTTGCCTTAGGCTTCCAGTTGATGGTCTGATTGAGTTCGAACATGCGATCCTTTACATCAGTTACCTTGATGAACCATGAGTTCAACGGATAGTACAAAATGGGTTTATCGGTTCGCCAGCAGTTAGGGTAGCTGTGAACATATTTTTCCACCTTGAAGGCCTTGTTCTCTTCCTTAAGTTTGATGGCAATCTCGACATCCACCGATTTCTCAGGGGCCTCACCATCTTCATAATATTCGTTCTTTACATATTTGCCAGCAAACTCTCCCAATTCTGGTCTAAACTTTCCTTGAAGGTCCACCAATGGAACTGGGTTGCCATTCTCATCCAAGACCAACATTGGCGGTACTTCAGGTTCGGCCTGTTTGGCTGCCAAGGCATCGTCCGCACCAAAGGTGGGAGCCGTGTGCACGATTCCTGTACCATCTTCCGTGGTCACAAAATCCCCAGCAATGACCCTAAAGGCATTTTCAGGGTTTTGATAAGGTTGGGCGTAAGGCAACAATTGCTCGTAGCGGATTCCCACCAAATCCTTGCCCAAAAAACTATGGCTAACCCAGTATGGGATTTTTTTATCTCCTTCATTGAAGTCGGCCAGTTCCGCCTCCGTTTCAACAGCAGAAAATTTACCGCTGAACTGTTTACCTACCAAAGGTTTGGCCAAGACAACGCTGATGGGTTCGAAAGTATATTGGTTAAAGGTCTTTACCAGAACGTATTCGATTTTAGGCCCAACCGTTAAAGCAGTGTTGGATGGAAGGGTCCAAGGGGTGGTCGTCCATGCCAAGAAGTAAATATCACCCTCCACATGCTTCAAGAAATCGGGAAGTGAATCCTTTTTAGCTTTGAACTGCGCGGTAACCGTGGTATCCGTTACATCTTGGTAGGTGCCGGGTTGGTTAAGCTCGTGCGAGCTCAATCCGGTACCCGCTTTTGGCGAATACGGCTGAATGGTGTATCCCTTGTATAAAAGTCCTTTGTCGTAAATCTGCTTCAACAACCACCAAACCGACTCCATGTACTTGGGCTTGTAGGTGATATACGGATCATCCATATCTACCCAGTACCCAATTTTCTCTGTCATGTCGTTCCAGACATCGGTATAGCGCATGACCGCTTTTTTACAGGCGGCATTATATTCTTCAACAGAAATCTTTTTGCCGATATCCTCTTTGGTGATGCCGAGTTCTTTCTCCACACCAATTTCGATAGGAAGTCCGTGGGTATCCCAACCCGCCTTCCTTTTTACTTGAAAACCTTTCATGGTCTTGTACCGTGGAAAGATATCTTTTATGGTACGGGCCATTACGTGGTGAATACCGGGCATGCCATTTGCGGAAGGGGGGCCTTCATAAAACACATAACTTTCCATGCCCTCCCTGGTGGAAACACTCTTTTCAAATATTTGTTTGTCCTTCCAAAAGTCCAGAACTTCTTCCGATACTTTAGGCAAATCCAATCCTTTATATTCCGCAAACTTCATAACCTGCTATTCCTTCTCAATTTCAAGTTTGCAAAATTATAAATTTAGATGGAATTATGGGCTACGCAATTGCCTAAGAATCCACTTAACAGCCTTAACCTAAATATGATACCCTTTCCTGAGTGAAATAGCCTATAATTCTGTACCTTCATCCTCCTAAACACTAAACCATTTTATGATGAAAAAAGTAGTAATCGGGGTTCTGGCCCTTACGATGTCCTTTTCCGTATTGACCTCTTGCAAGGAGGCCTCGGACAAGGCAAAAGAAGCATCTGAAGAAGCGAGCGAAGCTTTGGAAGAAACTGGCAAAGACCTAAAAGAAGCCGCCAATGATGCAGCCGACGCGCTGAAAGAAGCGGGTGAAGAAGCAAAGGAATTGGGAGAACAGGCCATAGACAGCCTTAAAAAGGCAGGCAAAGAGGTGAAAGAAGAAGCCAAAAAGGCCATTGACAGTATTAAAATTTAACCCCAGAAAGGAATAAAAGTAAAAGGCCCGGAAATTCCGGGCCTTTGTTTTTTAGAATACGTATTCCACTCCCAAAATTAAATTGGTGCCTGGGGCCACAATGCCCGAGGAATACATCCGATACCGCTGGTTGGTAATGTTCTCCACCCCAACACTGGCCTTTAGCGCATTGGTAATCTGGTATTGCGACCTAAAGTTCAAGGTATACCATGAGGGTGAATAGGGATTGCCATTGGCATCACTGGCGTAAATGTAATCCTTGCTCTGTTCGGACAGTGCCAAATCCGCATTGCTGACTTCCCCATTAAAATTTAAGAAAACATCCGCCTTTAGTTTTTGATCTTGCCAAACCAAATGGGCATCCCCAAAAAGTGGCGGGGCATGCCTTGCCGGACTGTCGGCTCCATCATCATCTTCCTCAGTACCTTCGGTAATGGTGAGGTTGGAAGTTAAGGACAGGTTCTTGTTAAAATACGTTTCGAGGCCCAATTCAAACCCGTATACATAGGCCTTGGCCGCATTTTGGATGGCCTGTACATTGCTCAACTCGCCGTTGTATTCAATTTCACTTTGCCCATTGAAGTTAAAATCCCTTCTCACCAAGGCATCTACCAAATAGGTGTAGTACGCCGCCCCTTTTAATACCAAAACATCATTGAAGTTTTTTCTTAAGCCCAATTCACCGTTGTAAGCATATTCGGGTTCCAGATCAGGGTTGGGAACCACCACGGAACCGGGCTCCGAATCGAATATTTTGCCAATGTCATCAATATTGGGTGCCCTAAAGCCCGTGGAGCCGTTCAATGTCACCTGAAAATCGGACCATGGAAACCAACTGAAACCCAAACTGCCCGTTAAGGCACCAGTTACGATATCTGCCTCATCAAAAGGGAAGGGGTAAAAGGTCTTTTCAAACTCTGCATCTACCCAAACCTGACTATATCGGATTCCGGACAACAAACTAAAATTGGGTTTTATCTGATACTCGCTGTTCACGTATCCTGCCAAGGTCTGCCAAGTGGCCCCATCAGGATAACGGGAGGCGGTGCGCTCCACTTCGTCGGTCTCGATATCCTTTACGCTACCTTCGGAATGTACTTTGTTGAACACATATTCGGCACCATAGTACAAACGGAAGTTGCCCATTTTTTTGTTTTCAAAATCAAGGTTGACGGAAACCGCATCCACCTTTTCCTTGGTAGAATACAACTCCACATCCTGAAAGCCCCTATCGTGTCTACTTTCCTCAAAAAATTGATAGGCCGTGGTGAGTTTCACCCCATCATAGAATTTGTTCTTTCCTTTTTGTATGATCTGAAAATTTCCCATGAACCATTTCTGTGGACCATAGTACCATTCCGCGGAACGGAGTCCTTCGCCATCCTTGCTGGGCCTGATCAAACGGTCGTATCTGGAATAATCTGAGGTTTCGGAATAGTAGAGACCCAAATCGTACTTCCAGGTGCTATTGGGTCTATAAGCAAACTTTTGAAGAAAATTGAGTTGGTCGTACCCCGTGGTAACCTGTTTTCTTGGATCATCGTTCGCCACAAGCACATCGGCACCATTCTCGGTGACCACATAATTGTTCCGTAAATAGGAGTCCGGGCCGTGCTTCCCCATCTTCAGGTCGTCAAAATTGTTATAGGTAAAGCTGGTATAGGAGGCCCATTTTTTCTGCCCGAAATTAAGATCGACATGTGCCGTATTTTCACTGTTCGCCGTGGCATGCCTGTAATTGGCATTGCCTGAAAAAGCCAAACTATCGGTATAGGAAAAATGAGGCTGCTGGGTGTAGAAGCTCATTACACCACCAATGGCATCGCTCCCGTAGATTACGGAGCCGGGGCCGAAAGTGATCTCCGTTTTCTTTACGGTGAAGGGATCTATGGAAATCACGTTTTGAAGGTTCCCTCCCCTAAAAATGGCATTGTTCATCCGAACACCATCTACCGAAAGAAGTAAACGATTGGTGGAAAATCCCCTGATCATGGGGCTACCACCCCCCAATTGACTTTTCTGCACAAACACCTTTCCACTGTTCTGCAACAGATCGGCCGAGGTCTGTGGGGAGGTAAAAGCTATGCTTCGATCATCCAAGGTCTCTACTTTTTGGGGAATCTGCTTTTTTTGTTGCTCCCATTTGGAAACGGACATGACTACTTCTTGGAGTTCCTCGGTTTTTAGATGGAGGTATACCCGGTTGCCGCGTCTGCCAATCTGTACCTTGGTGGTGACATAGGTTTCATAACTGATATGCCTGAACGTGATCTTTTCGTCATCTGAAAAAAATTCCAGGTCAATTTTTCCCTTGGCATCGGTCACCGCGGTCTTGGATTGGTCTTTGTTGAAAACGGCAATATTGTCAATGGGAATACCAGTGTCTGCGTCCAAAACGGTTACTTCTTGGGCAAAAAGGGCAATGGAAAAAAGAAAAAGGATGAAGGTTAGGGTTGGTTTTAGGTTGAGCATTTTAATTGAACACTGCATTTAATACGGCGAGGGACTTCGGTTCCCTGAACCCGTGCACGTGCAATCGGTAGTACAGTATCACCATTTTTAAGAGTTCCCGCCTGTTAGACTTAGTTAGTTGTATAGTTCTTAATGCATCAAAATTCGTGCCCAAAAATTTCTTAAAATCTAACAATATTTCACTATGAATCAATGGGTTAAGAGATGGGGATGGATAAAATTCCCCTTCCTGAAGATCAAAAAAAGGCAAATCTTGCAGGGAGGTGTCCGGGTAAAATCCCAAAAACTTGCTCAGGTTCATCAAAAACAGAATATGAAAATCGGGCGGCAAGGCATGTGCATCCAGCCATTGCAAGCTATATTCCAAATAATTGAACAGACTTTGGTCCTTCTCTTGTTCATGGATGCTATTCCCCAACATTTCGGCCAAAAAAAGCACTACGCTGTTTTTTACAATATCAGTATGGAGGGTTATGTAGGGAACGGCCACCTTAACTTCCCGAATGCTTTCCAAAGTGCCCTTGTTCTTATGGTAGGCCTCGATTTCCAATTGCATCAAAGGAAGGAAATAGGCGGGCTTCAACTTTCCCTTTTTGGACGCCAAGATCCCTTTCAACAAATAGGACTTTAACCCATCCGATTCGGTAAAGGCCCGAACGATCAAACTAGTGTCCCCATATTTTAGGGAAGATAGAACAATGGCTTTGGTCGTTACTTGCATGGGCTAAAAAAAGAAGCAGTTACCGGAAGTGTAAAAGTAATCACAACTTCTGGCAACTGCCAATCAAAAACCATTCGAGATGGTCAGTACTATATGACGCCTTGCGCCAGCATGGCGTCTGCAACCTTTACGAAACCAGCAATATTGGCTCCTTTTACATAGTTGCAGTATCCATCCTCTTCCTGTCCGTACTGGATACAGGCATCGTGGATTCCGGCCATGATTCCCTTTAAACGTTCATCCACCTCTTCACGGGTCCAACTGATACGAAGCGAGTTTTGGGACATTTCCAAACCTGAAGTGGCCACACCACCGGCGTTGGAGGCCTTACCGGGCGCAAACAAGATCTTGGCATCATGGAATGCATGTACGGCTTCTGGGGTAGAAGGCATATTGGCTTCTTCGGCTACGGCAATACAACCATTTTTGATCAAAATGGCAGCATCGTCACCGTTCAACTCGTTTTGGGTAGCACACGGAAGGGCAATATCACAACTTACCTTCCATGGGGTTTCCCCTTTATGGAACGAAGCAGAAGCATATTTATCTGCATATTCGGAGATACGGCCACGTTTGTTGTTCTTCAAGTCCATAACGAAGGCCAACTTATCCGAATCGATACCATCCTTATCGTAAATATAACCGCTGGAATCGGATAGCGTCAACACCTTACCTCCCATTTGAAGCACTTTTTCGGCTGCATACTGGGCCACATTTCCTGATCCGGAAATAACTACCTTTTTGCCATTAAAGGATTCTCCCTTGGTCTTGAGCATACTATCGGCAAAATATACGGTTCCGTAACCAGTAGCTTCCGGACGGATCAAAGATCCACCCCAAGAAAGACCTTTACCGGTCAAAACGCCTGTAAACTCATTGCGGATTTTCTTGTACATCCCGAAAAGGAACCCGATCTCACGTGCACCTACCCCAATATCCCCTGCAGGAACGTCGGTATTAGGGCCTATATGACGGCAAAGCTCGGTCATGAAGGCATGGCAAAAACGCATGATCTCATCGTCCGATTTTCCTTTGGGATCAAAATCGGAACCTCCCTTACCTCCACCCATTGGCAGGGTAGTCAAACTATTTTTGAAGACTTGTTCAAAAGCCAAGAACTTCAATACACTGGCATTCACGGTCGGGTGAAAACGAAGTCCACCTTTATATGGACCGATAGCAGAGTTCATTTGGATACGGTACCCACGGTTTACGTGAATCTCGCCTGCATCATCTACCCACGCCACTCGGAACGAAATCAATCGCTCGGGCTCCACCATACGCAATAGGATATTCTTCCCATGATAAATGTCGTGCTGAACAATGTACGGGATCACAGTTTCCGCTACTTCCTGCACGGCTTGAATGAATTCTGGTTCATGACCGTTTCTGGCCTTAACCTCATCCATAAATGCTTTGATTTTTTCTTCCATATTCGGATTAAAATTAGTTGTCCCCTCGCGCTGGCTCTGGGGTGATTTTTAGTGAATTATGAATTTGACGGCAAAATTATATTATTTCCATAATTTGAACATTTATTTTTTATAAATTTTTCAAAATGTTTAGGCTAGGGCCTGTTCCAGATCGTCCATCAAATCCTCCACATCCTCAATGCCCACACTCAACCGGATCAGGGCATCCACCACCCCGCTTTTTTCACGTTCGGCTTTGGGAATACTCGCATGGGTCATACTGGCCGGATGGCCTGCCAAACTTTCCACACCCCCTAACGACTCGGCAAGGGTAAATATTTTCAGTTTCTCCACAATTTTTATAGCATCTTCATAGCTCCCGCCTTTGGGTACGAAGGAAATCATCCCTCCAAATCCGCTCATTTGATCCTTGGCTACTTTGTGGTTGGGATGGTCCTCAAAACCTGGCCAGTACACCTTTTCTATTTTTGGATGATTATTGAGAAAGTGGGCAATGGCCTCCCCGTTCTCACAATGCCGCTGCATACGAACGTGCAGCGTTTTGATACCCCGGAGGGTTAAAAAACTATCCATGGGGCCACAAACGGCACCGCTGGCATTCTGGATAAAATACAATCGGTCCGCCAATTCCTTGTCGCTTACCACCAAAGCTCCCACGACCACATCACTGTGCCCGCCCAAATATTTGGTGGCGGAATGCATCACAATATCGGCACCAAGGTCCAATGGCCGTTGTAGATACGGCGTAGCAAAGGTATTGTCCACGGCCAGCAACAAACCATGGTTTTTGGTGATTTCGGACACAGCCTTAATGTCGATAATGTTCATCATGGGGTTGGTGGGTGTTTCTATCCAAACCAACTTGGTCTTGGCATTGATCTGTTCCTTAATATGGTTCACATGGCCCATGTCCACAAACCGAAAAGTAATCCCGAATTTTTCATAGACCCGCTTAAAAAGTCGGTAACTACCCCCATATAAGTCACTGGTTGAAATGACCTCATCACCAGGTTCCAACAATTTCATAACAGCATCAATGGCGGCGAGACCACTCGCGAATGCCATCCCATATTCCCCATTTTCAATACTGGCCAAGGCATTTTCCAAAGCCGTCCGGGTGGGATTGGCACTTCTGGAATACTCATATCCCAAATGTCCTCCAGGGGTGGATTGGGCATAGGTGGAGGTTTGATATATCGGGGGCATTACGGCACCGTAGGCCTTGTCTGGCTGTTGCCCACCGTGTATGGTCTTACTATTGAATTTTAACTCTTTTTTGCTCATACGGGTCAATTCTAGCTACAAATGTATCGCTATCTTTCGGCGTATTCAACGATGTGTTATTTTTGATGACCCTAAAATTCCATAACATGAAAAAATGCCTTGGTGTATTCTTGATACTTGCTTTTGTTGTAGGTTGTGAAACTGAAAGCAAACTTACCTTCGATACCCTTCAATTGGTAGGAGAAAACTGCACCGATTGTCCTACAATAGAAATCAACATCCCCACTGCCATGGATGAATCATCCGTGGCCACCGCCATCAACAGGTCTTTAAGGGAGGAGATTATTTCGTTATTATCTTTCAGCGAGGACCAAACCATTGACAGCGTGGACAAAGCCATTGCATCTTTTACCGACAGTTACAAAGAGCTCAAGGAAAAATTTCCGGAGGAAGTGGCCTGGGAAGCCCAAATCAATGGGGAAGTGGTTTATGAAGATACCAACATTGTGACCATCAAATTGAATTCCTATTCCTTCACTGGCGGTGCCCACGGCTATGCCTCAACCTCTTTTTTGAATTTTGACAAAGCACAGGGGACCGAATTGGAAAACTACGATCTGTTTGAAGACTATGAAGGATTTTCCCAATTTGCCGAAGCCCAGTTCCGGGAGCAGGAAAAAATTCCTCAGGACAGGAACATCAACGCCACTGGGTTTATGTTCGAAGGGGATGCGTTCCATTTGGCCCAAAATATGGGCTATACCCAAAACGGACTCCAAATGGTGTACAACCAATATGAGGTGGCCTCCTATGCCGAAGGACCCATTGTATTGACCCTTTCTTTTGAAGACATCAACAAGTACTTGAAATTTAAGACCGTTAAATCCTAACGGTCCCTTTGCAAAGCATGCTTTAAAGCCATTATGGCACCTAGGTGAAGCCCTTCATGGAAAACGTTGAAGGCCAGGGCGTCCTCTGCACTGCTCAACCCTATTTTCGGGGAGGTCATGTATTCCTGAAAGTTTTTGAACCTTCCGTGTTCATAGTCCAGTTGAATATGTTTTATTGTACTGAACAGATACGCATCAATTTTTTCCATTTCCGCTTTGGAGGGTTCTCCATCGGGAAAAGTTCCCTTGCGGTACTTATCTATCAAATCCTTCTCTATGGTAAAGTCACGCCCGCTCAACCCGTATAACAACAATTGTGGGGTAACCACCACATGGGCAATGTTCCACCAAATGTTATTGTTGAATCCCTCAGGAATCCTGAACAGGTCCTGTTGTGGGGTTTTATGCAGATAATCATGAAGTATCTTTCTGTTTTTCAGTAAGATGTCGAACAATTTTTCCATATTCAGGTTGCATTTGGTTCGATAAAACTAGTTTTAAAATTTGGAAAACACCTATGACAAATACACAAAAATTAACAATGCGAAGAAATAAAACACCTTGCCCAAAACCTGTTGAATTTACCTTTTCTTCATCTGTTTTGGTGTAATTTTGATTTCCTTTGGCAATTCATCACCCATTGATCATGAAAAAAATATACCACTTGGGCAGTTGCTCAACCTGTCAACGCATTCTTAAGGAATTGGAACCTTTGGATGGGGTTCAACTTCAAGAAATTAAATCGGAGCCCATGACGGCAGCGCAGGTAGATGAGATGAAAGTACTTTCCGGAAGTTACGAATCCCTCTTCAGCAAAAAGGCCATGTTGTTCCGTCAAAAAGGACTCCATGAAAAAGAACTTTCCGAAAAAGACTATAAGGAATTGATTTTGGAGCATTACACCTTTTTGAAAAGACCAGTCATTCTAATTGACGGAAAAATTTTTGTGGGCAATTCCAAGAAAACGGTCCAAGCGGCCAAGGAAGCATTGCATCCATGAGCAAAAGAACTCTCGCCATATTGGCTGCCATTGGGGCCACAACCATCTATGGCATTAACCATACCGTGGCCAAGGGAGTCATGCCCATGTATGTAAAACCCTTTGGGTTTATATTGCTGAGGGTCACCGGAGCGGCCATCCTATTTTGGCTCATCTCCATTTTTGGGCCCAAGGAAAAAATTGAACGAAAGGATTGGGGCCGAATATTGGCCTGTGCCTCTTTGGGTATGGTAGTGAACATGCTCTCTTTTTTTAAGGGCCTACAACTTTCCACCCCAATCAATAGTGCGGTCTTGGTCACCATTACTCCAATTATTGTAGTGATTTTGTCCGCTTTGTTTTTGAGCGAGCGGATTACCTTGAACAAGGGACTTGGCGTGCTCCTAGGTTTTTTGGGAGCCCTGGGACTTATCTTTTTTGGGGCAGAAATTCGCCATGATGCTCCCAACATTCCATTGGGCAACTTTTTGTTTGTGGTAAATGCCACAGCATATGGCGCGTACCTGATCGTGGTAAAAAAACTGATTGAAAAATACCACCCCTTCACTTTGATGAAGTGGTTGTTCACCATTGCAATTATCATTAATCTACCCATTACCCTCCCCGATGTACTGCAAATGGATTGGGCCAACATGCCATTGTGGGCCTATGGTTCCATTGCGTTTGTAGTTATTGGCACCACTTTTACCACTTATTTGTTCAATGTTTTTGCCCTGACCCAACTCAAGGCCTCCACCGTTGGAGCCTTTGTTTATCTGCAGCCATTGGTTGGCATCATATATGCCCTTATGTCAGGAAAGGACCACCTTACCTTAATAAAGGTGGCCGCAACGACACTGGTTTTCGTAGGGGTATATTTGGCAAGCAAAAAGCCAAAACCTAATCTAGGGTAGTTATAGAGTTTTCTTCTAGATTGCTATAGATCCTGAGGAACTTGTACAAACTTTCGGGTATCCTCCTTGGTCAACACCTTAAAATCCTTGGATTGTTCCATGGCCTGGAACGCCTCCAAAAATTCTACGGGAAGACCTGTCAACTTTCGCTCCTTTAAATCGATCCAAGCACCCATCATCTCACAACGGGCAAAATTTTTGCCTTTGAAATCGTAAAAGTTGTGCCGGAACTCAAAGAACATTCCATCCTCGCTCATTCCAACAAACTCCAAGGAAACTTTTACCGGTCTACCAGGGAAGGCCTCCTTAAAATAATAGACGTGTTCATAGAAAACCACGGGGCCGATATTGTGGATGGCCATGCTCACCTGGTTGAAGCCCAACTGGCCCAAATACGCCATCCGGGTATGGCTCATAAAATTGATGTAGGCCGAATTGGCCATATGGCGGTTGGCATCCAAATCGCTCCAACGAATCTCGAACTCTTTAAAAAACATAGCGGGTTATTTTGTTATGCATGCATAATAATTGTAAAAATACCATAGTTTTGAATACTGTTTCCATCGAGTAGCAGAATAGTTCCTATTTTTAAACATAGTTTAACATCACGCCATGAGCCAAAAAGCCGAATTCATCCAAAACCTTTCCTTACCCGTTGTTGCCGCCCCCATGTTTTTGATCTCTGGGCCTAAATTGGTCATCGAATGCTGCAAGAATGGTATCGTCGGTACCTTTCCGGCCTTGAACCAACGCACCAGCGAAGGTTTTGAGGAATGGCTCATCGAAATCAAATCGGAACTCCAAAAATTTGAGGAGGAAACCGGTAAAAAAGCGGCTCCCTTTGGGGTGAACTTGGTGGTGCATCCTACCAATCCACGCTTGGAGGCCGATGTAAGACTCTGCATGAAGCACAAAGTACCCTTGGTCATTACCTCCTTGGGTGCCGTAAGCATGGTGGTCGATGCCATTCACAGTTATGGCGGTTTGGTGTTTCATGACATCATCAAAAAAAGACATGCCGAAAAAGCGGCCGAAGCCGGAGTGGATGGTCTGATCCTCGTATCGGCAGGTGCCGGTGGGCACGGCGGGACCATCAATCCCATGAGTTTGATCACCGAGGTTAAAAAATTCTTCCACAAGACCATTTTACTTTCGGGGTGCATCAGCACAGGACGGGACATTGCCTCTGCCATGCAAATGGGTGCTGACCTGGCCTACATGGGCACCCGTTTTATTAATACAGAAGAAAGTCAGGCTACGGAGGAATATCGAAAAATGATCATGGATGCCGGGGCCAGTGACATTGTCTATACGGCTGCCATTTCTGGGGTGCATGCCAACTTTTTGGCCGCCAGCCTTAAAGCGGCAGGCATAACCGAAGCGGATTTGAAAAAGGACACCAAAATCGACTTTGGCAAGGAACTCAACACCGAGGCCAAGGCCTGGAAAACCATTTGGTCCGCTGGACAGGGGGCCACGGCCATTGATGATGTGCTTCCCGTTGCCAAACTTGTAGAAAAATTGAAGGGTGAGTTCAAATCCGCCATAGAAGAACAGACCAAACTTCTTGAAACCTACGCAAAAGATTAAGGATTAAAATGCCGCAAGTCGCTTCCAATTATAAACCGCCCTTGTTTTTCCGAAATGGTCATTTGGCCACCATTTATTCGGGAATCATCCGATCCGTAAATGGTGTCGTGCAAAAAAGGGAGCGGTTGATCCTTTCCGATGGGGATTTTTTGGATCTGGACTGGAGCGAAGCCACGCAATCGACCCAAAAACTGGCCATCCTGCTACACGGATTGGAAGGTGACGGACAACGACCCTACATTACAGGCAGCGCCAAAATCCTCAACCAAAATGGATACGACACCTGTGCAGTCAATTATCGAGGCTGTAGTGGCGAGCCCAATAAAATGTACCGATCCTACCATTCCGGGGCAACGGAGGATTTAATCGAAGTGATCGATCACATTCTCAATACAAGAAACTACAGCGAAATCTATTTAAAAGGTTTCAGTTTGGGCGGAAACTTATTACTGAAATATTTGGGAGAAGGCAACCACGTGCCCAAGGAAATGAAGGGAGCCGTAGCGGTATCCGTCCCCTGTAGCCTGCACAATTCCTGCAAACAATTGCTCAGTGCCAAAAATGTGCTGTATGCCCAACGTTTCAAAAAAAACCTGTTGGACAAGCTTAGGCAAAAACAACAATTGTTTCCGGAGCACATCACCAATGCCGACATCAAAAGAATAAAGACCCTAAAGGATTTTGATGATATCTATACCAGTCGGGCCCATCATTTTAAGGATGCCTTGGACTATTATGAACAATGCAGTTCGCTTCAATTTTTACCGGACATCGCTGTACCAAGTTTGATCATCAACGCCAAGGATGATTCCTTCCTAGGCCTGGAATGTTATCCTTTTAAAGAAGTGGAAAACAATCCCAATCTCTATTTGGAAACACCTACTTATGGGGGACATGTGGGTTTCTGGGGGAAAAACAACATTACCTATTCCGAAAAACGGGCCTTGGATTTCTTTGAGTCCATCTGAAATACACTTCCTGTGTTATTCTAAACAAAAAACTGCCCAAATATTAGTCCTTAATTGCCTATCTTAGTAGCTACATTTTACACAAACAAACATCAATTGAGCAAATAATGAAAAAAGTAGTTCTATTCTTGGCCTTGGGAGCCATGATTGCAAGTTGCGGCGGAAAAAAGGAAGAAAAGAAAGATGGTTTTGAAGTAAGCAGGACCAAAACGGAAGATAAAAAGGCTGAAACAAGTCAGGAAGTACCTGTAGACTTGAGCAATAAGGGAGTTGGCCCCATCAAGAGCGTAGAATTTGGTGATGAAATAGACCAAGCCATGGCCGACAGGGGAAAAGGAAAATTCGAGTCCATCTGTGTGGCTTGCCATATGATCGATCAACGCATGATCGGTCCAGCACTTAAAGGTGTATATGACAGAAGAAGCCCTGAATGGGTCATGAACATGATCTTGAATCCTGATGGTATGTTGAAGGAAGATCCTATTGCCAAGGCTTTGCTGAAAGAATACAACAATGCGATCATGCTCAACCAAAACCTTACCGAGGATGAAGCAAGGGACGTTGCCGAATACTTGAGAACGTTCTAGTAACCGACCTATATTATTGGAATGCTGTTGTTTAATTGCTTAAGCGACAGCATTTTTTTATTTTAGGGTAAATACAAAAGCCATGAAAAAAGTACTTTTTACCCTTTTGGGTTTGCTATGTTTACCCGCGATCCATGCCCAAAGCATACAGGGAGCTTGGACCACCACTCAATCCGATAGCAATGGAATTGAAATAGAACACGTTCTCATTTTTGCAGGGGATTATTTTTCCGAAGGCATCTTTGAGAAATACACGGGAAAATTTTTAGGCACCAAAGGAGGGGGCTTCAAATCCAACGACGATGCACTGGACCTCCATTACGAATACTCCACGACTGATCCAGAATCCGTCGGAACGACTGATTCTGTTGCCTTCAAAATAAACGGTGAAGCACTTGAACTGGGCGAATGGACTTGGAAACGATTGGACGATGGCACCCCAGGGGATTTACATGGCGCTTGGCTCATTTCCGGCAGAAAACGGGATGGAGAAATCGTGAAACGCGATACTTCCGGTCCGAGAAAAACCATGAAAATCCTATCCGGCACCCGCTTTCAATGGATTGCCTACAATACCGAGACCAAACAATTCATGGGCACCGGGGGCGGTACCTACACGACCCTAGATGGAAAATACACGGAAAACATTGGTTTTTTCTCTAGGGACGATTCGCGGGTAGGGGCAAGTTTACAGTTTGATTATGAGCTACAAGATGGGGATTGGCATCATTCCGGACTGAGCAGCAAAGGCGATACCATTTATGAAGTGTGGAGCCTTAGAAATCCTTGATCACGAGTTTGTCCATTTATTAACAGGGGGATTTACGGGTTAAAAATCAATTTTTTAGTACTTTTCTGAAACATTAACCATTAATTTCCGTACAATGAAAACCTCAATTATCATTGCCTTTATGGCCATGGTACTGGCAGACTCCTGCAATAGGTCTGTATCGAGTGCCGATAAGCTTTATGGCACCACTTGGGAACTGGAATACATTTCGGGGCCCCGCATTGCCTTTGAAGGCCTGTTCCCTGAAAAAAAACCTCAGATTACCTTTGATCAGGAAACCCAAAAAGTTTCCGGCACCGATAGTTGTAATGGCTATTCCGCTGATTATGTGATTGAAGAAAACGCTATTTCCTTTGGGGAACCCGGCCCTACCACCATGATGTTCTGTGGAGGCAGCGAGCGACAGTTCCTTCAAATGATGCAAAAAATAGATGGGTTTTCGTTTGAGGATGGCAAGCTCCAACTTTTATTGGGTGACATTCCCATGATGCGATTCAAAAAAGTGAAGTCATGAAAAAGATCCTTTTTGCCATTTTAGCATTGGTTTGCTTCTCCCATTGTGTGGAAAAGAAAAAAGAAGCACCTAAAATGGAACCTGCCGCAGAAGAAACGTTAGATTCCGCAACAGTGCGAAAAATGGAACCCACAGCCATGGACATCGATGGCAGTTATTTTAAGGCCACGGGCACCGAGCCTTTTTGGGGCCTAAAGATCTATGACAACAAGGTGGAACTCAAAACCATGGTGGACACCATCGTTACGCCACCATCCCCTCCCATCTTGGCGCAGGATGCCAACATTAAAATGTTCCGGATCCAGACCGAGGCCACTCATATGGACATCATCATAGCCCACAAGGAATGCACCAATGCCATGTCTGGCGAAGTGTCTCCCTACACGGTGACCATCTCCTATAAATCTACAGGGTCGGATGAGAGTCAGGCATTGGAAGGCTGCGGCACCTATGTTACCGATTATAGGCTGCACGATATTTGGGTGTTGGAAGCAATGAAGGGGGCCAAGGTGTCCAAAGCCGATTTCAATGGACAGGAGGTGCCCAACATGGAAATTAACATCAACAATAACCGCTTTTCTGGATTTTCTGGATGCAACCGCATGACCGGCAGCCTTTTTTATGAAAAGGACCTGCTGCGTTTTTCCCAAGTGGCCTCAACCCGAATGGCCTGCCCCAATATGGAAAAGGAATCTGAATTTTTGACCGCCCTGCAAGCCAGTACCCAATACAAGGTGGAGAACAACAGACTATACCTTTCCAATGGTTCCGAGGAACATCTGCTCACCTTCAAAAAAATAGACTAATCATGAAAAAAATAGTTGTTACATCCCTAATCCTGCTTCTTGTGTTTGCTTGCAAGACCAAGGAGACTAAAGAAGTGGACAGTGAAGAACCGGAAGCTGTGGCCCCTCCCCAACCGGTTCCTGCCTTGGAAGTTGGTTGTTATACCTATGAAGCGAACGGCAACAAAGTGGTTCTGGAAATTACCCACATCAATGAAACAGTGCTGGGCAACCTCAGTTATGCCCTTTCGGAAAAAGATGCCAATGCGGGGACCTTTGCCGGTGAGTTGTTGGACAGTGTGCTTATTGGCAAATACACCTTTATGTCCGAAGGGACCCAAGGCAATACCCGCGAGGTGGCCTTTTTGTTTAAGGATGGCCAATTGATCGAGGGATATGGCGAGCTGGACGAAACAGGCACGGCCTTTAAGGACAAAAGCGCGCTGAGTTTTAGCTCTTCCATGCCGTTGTCCAAAACGGAATGTGAACCTTGATTGAATTGTATTGTAGGTTAGAAAAAGATCAAATACATTGATTGTATACTATATTGGGTGTATAGAGATGTATTTTACGTTTCTAAAAACAAGTTGGCAACAAGCACGAAAACGAAACCCTGAATTCAATAACTTAACGCAACAAATCTTAAATAATAAATTTGTGGCGATAAAGTAGCTTTATGTTTATTATTTATTTAAAACTAACTAATCATACTGGAAAACTCTTCTATTGGCAATCTAACTTTTTTCAGATTGGCTAAATAATCATTTTCCTCATCATGATATCCTATGGACAGGATAACAACACTTTTAAGATTCCTCTGCTTTAAATCTAACAATTCATCAAATTTATTAGCATCGAAGCCTTCCATTGGAGTAGCATCAATTTTTAAAGTTGCTGCAGCAATTAGCCCAGTTCCTAATCCAATATACGCTTGTTTAGCCGCCCAAATAAAATTGTCATTATCATTTTGTGATAGAAGATAGTTACTTATAGAATTTTTAAATTCGGCTAGATCTTCGATAGGTGTACCTCTTTCTTTACTTATTAATTCAATATAAGCATCTATATCTTCCTTTCTTATAGACGCAAATGCAGCAAATACCAATAGATGGGAAGCTTCAGCTATTTGAGAATTGAATGAACCTTCGCCCAACTCTTTTTTTAAGCTTGGATTATCCACAACTATAAGGCGATAAGGTTGAATTCCAACTGATGATGCAGATAGATTTATTGCTTCTATTATTTTCTCTAAATCTTCAGCTGCTACTTTCTTGTTACTAAATTTTTTTGTAGCGTACCGCCATTTTAAATCTTCAATTAGTTTCATGTATAATACATTTTTAAATTATCGAGCAAAAATATCGCATCATTGTTACTTTTTGTAACTTAGCGTCAAAATGTAATAGTTACATCTGAGTAACTAGGCATATTATAATGGAAATGGAGAAAGAAATAGAACCAATAAAAGAATGTAGCCAAGCCATCTTGGCTATTCACGATGTAATGGATCTGTTAAGCGGCAAGTGGAAAGTGTCAATTATTGCCTGCCTTTGTTATCAAAAAATGCGTTATTCTGAACTATTACGAGAAGTCAAGGGAATTTCTGGTAGAATGTTGAGTCGAGAACTGAAAGAATTAGAGATCAATCATCTAATCACAAGAACGGTTTTAGACACTCAACCCGTAACTGTGGAATATGAAATAACGGAATACGGCTCAACCCTCAAGAATTTGACCAGTACAATGGCCGAATGGGGTATGACCCATAGAAGAAAGATAATTGGCAAATAGAGATAACAACTGAAAGTATGCGCTACCGCCAACAACGGTTCACTGCTAACAACGGGGAGTCGGGTAAATGTCCATTTTAAACATTATTTATGAATACGATGAACAAGAAAAATACGCGTTCCTACTCCAGCAACTTGTGGTAACAAAGACCGTTAGCAACAATGAAAACCAAACTTTTTACCACTGGATAATTTAAGAAAATTGAAATTTCCTCAACTTGCGATAATGAAAGAATTATTAGAATATATTTTCCAATTTGGAAATCTGAATTCGCAACAGATTAATCTGATTAAAAATAAAGTAACTCAAGTAGAACTTAGAAAAGACGCCTATTTTTCAGAAGCAGGTAAAATACCGAATCAAGTTGCATTTGTGGTGGAAGGTGTTTTTAGAGGTTGTTACTATAACAATAAAGGCGAAGAAATAACTCGCTGTTTTATTCAGGAAAATAGCATTATGTGCGATTATGTGAATTTTGAAGCGAATGCTGTTTCTTCCGAATACTTACAGTCGTGTACCGATAGTAAGCTGATTGTTTTTTCACGGCAAACCTGGGAAGAACTTTCACAAATTATGGTGAGCTGGGACGCTATTAAAAGTAAGATGGTTCAGATTTGTATGTACCAAAAATCCAGAAAAAATCCAGTAATTTCTCAAGATGCTACCACACGCTATTTGGAGTTTATCGAAAATCACCCCGCACTGGTTAATCGTATTCCTTTGGCATCTATATCTTCTTACCTAGGTGTAACTCCACAGTCGCTAAGCCGAATTCGGAAAAATATAAGCTAAAAACGCTTTTTACCATTTGGTAAATCCATTCAATTTTAATCGATAGAACTTTGTGTCAACATTAAAAGTGAATTGAAATGAAAAAAGTATTAGTTACAGGAGCCAATAAAGGTATTGGCTTTGACACAGCTAAATTATTATTACAAAAAGGCTATTATGTTTATCTTGGTAGCAGAAGTAATCAAAAAGGGTCATCGGCTGTTGATAAATTGAAAGCTGAAGGTTTAACCAAAGTCGCGTGTATTGAAATCGACGTAACAGATGACAATTCAGTCAAAACTGCTCGCGAAAAAATAGGTAAAGCAACTGGTGTTTTGGATATTTTGATTAACAATGCAGGCATAAATGGAGGAAGTGATCCTTATACAGCTTTAGAAGCTCAACCAGAAGAATTTAAAGCAGCATTTGATGTCAACGTAATTGGGACATCAAGAGTTACTAAAGCATTTATTGATTTGCTTAAAAATTCGGAAGAACCCAGAATCGTAAATTTAAGTACCAGTGTGGGGTCCCTAAGTTTACAAAGTGACCCAAACTGGCCAGCTTACAAGTATGCGAAATATGCCGTTTATGCAGCTTCTAAAGCCGCTTTAAATATGTACACCATCCATTTAGCTTACGAACTTCGGGATACAAACTTTAAAGTAAATGCAGTTTGTCCAGGATTAACGGCTACCGATTTCACGTTTGGAAATGGCGGAGAAGTGGAAACTGCAGCTAGAAGAGTTGTAAAATATGCAACAATTGGCCAGGACGGACCAACAGGCAAATTCTTTAGTGAAGAAACAAATCCTGAAACAGAGGAAATTGATTGGTAATAAAGAGAGCGAACAGCTAATAATGTATATAAAAAAATAGCAGAAAAGAGCTAATCATTGATTTGTTCCTTTTCTGCATTTTTTTGAATCGAAAATAAGCGCCTACAAATCTGCTAATTTTCATATACGAAACGTTGGAGCAAGCTGAAAATCCTTATCCTAACAATTACATTCAACTCTATTTATTTTTTAAATGGTTGATGATTTCTGAAACTTCTACGCGGTTTCTGTAGTCGCCACCCAGAGATTTTGCAAAAGAAACTGTTGAGTCCTTTTCGATGATAAAAACTGCAGGAACTGGTAGCTCTTTTGAATCGTCAGAATAGTGAGCGTCAAAATCTAATCCGAGATTTTTCATCGTATTTAGTGGTGCCTCCGCATTTTTGAATACAGTGGTGTATTTTCGCGCAACATGATTTCCTTCGTCACTCAAGACCTCAAAATTGAGTTCATTTTTCTCCTTTATATTTAAAGACTCATCAGGTGTTTGTGGAGAGATTGCAACTAATTCCGCACCTAATGCATGAATCTTATCTAAGGATTGTTGGTAATGAGCCAACTGTAGATTGCAATAGGGACACCAGGACCCTCTGTAAAATGTGAGGACAACCTTACTATTTTGCAGTAATTCGGTTAAAAGTAGTGTTTTACCGGTAGCATTACTAAGTGAAAAGTCTGGTGCTTTGTCGCCAACTTGGAGTTTTATAATGGACGAGTGGTTTTCCTGAAGACTTTCAGCATCGGCATCAAAAATTTCAAGTGCTTCTTTGGGAAGCATATTCGCTAAATCATCTCGCAAGCCTTTTAAGTTTTCCTGATAGTTGTTTTTTGGTGAATTCATAATAGTTTATTCGAATTTCAAATTGAATAATCGGTTAAGCTTGCAATCAAAGTCATGATTTTTACTTTAGTTGGGTTGCAATAGCAAACTCAAAAATTTTAAATGGACTGACTATTTCTCAACTAATTGTCATCATAACAATATGATTACAAGCTTATAATTGATTTTTTAAATTATTTGTTTTTATTATGCCCCTTACTGGAAACGTTCAATCAAAGTTGTGACCATCCACCATCTACAACTATCTCTGCTCCTAACATGAATGAAGATTCATCACTGGCCAAAAATAAATAGCCCTTCGCCATCTCTTCCGCAGTACCAACACGTTTTATAGGTACCCCGCTCGCTAATTCCTCGCGTAGCCCTTTTACTTGCTCTGGAGACAACCCTAATCTTCCGTGAATTGGAGTTTCTACGTGACCAGGAGAGAATACATTAACCCTAATTTTTCGACTCAATAGGTCTGCAGAAAAGTTGCGGGCTAAGGCGCGAACCGCTGCTTTACTTGCCGAATAAACAGATGCATTCTCAACACCCACTTCTGCGGCAGCAGAACCGGTAATTACTATTGAAGCACCGTCATTCAAATAGGGCAAAGCTTTTTGAACAGTGAAGAAAGTCCCTTTAAAATTGATATCGACGATTTCATCAAAAAGCGCTTCCGAAAAGTCTGTAAGAGGAGCTCCTTTAAATATACCAGCATTTACAATTAGGACATCAATCTTACCCATTTTTGACTCAACCTCCTGAAACGCATCATCTAAAGAATCTAGATTGAGGACATCCGCTTTTATAGCTAAAGTTTCATTTCCGATTTGATTGGCAGCATCTTTCAACGTATTTTCATCCCTACCTGTAATGGCCACCTTTGCGCCTTCACCTGCAAAAAGTTCAGCGGTTGCTAAACCAATACCACTATTACCACCTGTAATAAGCGCTACCTTGTTATTTAGTTTTCCCATTTTTATAATTTTAGGTTTTAAAGAAGACAAAACTATACCTAGATTTTATAGCGCACAAAAAGTTGGGTACATACAATTTGGTTCGTATTATTGCCAAGTCAATTAAATAGATACTATGCGAAAATCAAATTCGACTAATTTTTTAAATGAAAAGGCTCTGGCCGAACATTGCGGAGTTACATATGCAATGACGCTCTTAACCGGGCGTTGGAAGATTAATATTTTATGGATGCTTAAAATTGGGGTCAACCGATATGGTTCGATGAAGAGAGAAATAGCTGGTATTTCAGAAAAGATGCTTACCCAGCGTCTAAAAGAACTTGAAGAAGATGGCTTGATAATTAGAAAAGACTTTAAAACAATACCTCCCAGAGTAGAATACAGTTTGAGTGAAGCAGGTGAAAAATTATCGCCTATTTTGGGCCTGTTATCAGATTGGGGTGACACCATCAGACCAATTTTGGACGAGAATGATTAGTTTTTTGCAAATCAAAATGGAATTGCGGTTTTTTCGAAAAGTTAATTACAAGGCTGCCATTGTAGGATTTTCTGAAGTAAACAAAAAAGATAGTAAAACAGAAATCGATTTCTGATAACACCGAAAAAATTAAAATCCTGTTTAGTTTGATAATGGTTCAATTGAATAACACACTGAATTCTAATGTTGTTTGTTTGGTATTCTTTTTAAAGATAGTTTCGAAAATAATGAGAATATTCGAAACCATTCCGAGAGTATAAACCTTTGAAAATGTATTAGTTGAATAGGAAACTGAAGATTTACTCGGACCAAACGAGTCTCAAAATTTCAAACTAATTGGAAATGGAATTTATATTAGTGTGACTGAAACTCACGGTGGTGGAATAATATTTTGGAACGGAATATCAAAGGTATAACATAGAATAAAAAGCCAGTTGCCAACAATGTATAACCGCAATTACGGCGGATTCGACTGCGTCCGAATCCACTCGGAATTGCTAAAGTCTGTGCCAAACCGAAAATAAACGCATATAAAACCGTAACTGACGGTTATACGAGACCGTTGTGCATAATTTAAAAATCATATCCTGAAACAAATATTTGAATATAAATCGAGATGGATTTGGTACTTCTTTTGGAGTTGGCTTCTCTTGGGAATAATTCTAGTTTACTGGCTATTTATTGATAAGTCCGAAATTTTAGTTGCAATAAAAAATCTGGACTTGCCACAAATACTCAAATATGGAATTCTTACTTGTTTTTTAGTTCTTATCATTAACGAGTTGCTTTGGTTCTTATTTGGAAAGTATGAGATAACAATTGATCTAAAAAAAATATGCACCAGAAAAAGATTTGGACTTTATAACTTAAAAAAGAATTACAAAATATCGGAAATCACTAATCTCAATATTCTTCACAATGTCAAGAGTGACCCATCCATCAGATTAAATATGTTTTGGAGGCTATATGCTCCTCAAAAGGAGGTTCTCGGCTTTGAATACAACGGAAAGGAAAGAAAAATAGGAATGGGAACTAAGAATTTTGACGCAAGGGAAATTAAAAATAAAATAGAAGAAAATAAAAACTATGCACAACAATGGCTATAAGTAATTGCTTGTTCTCGCTTGCTTCTGAAAATCCGCGCAAATTTTCAATTTATTTTGTACTTACTTCATTAACCTTTAAACCATAAAAGTACTGATATCCAAGACCATTGTGTGCAACTTTAAACGAATCGCAAAAAATAAATGACTGAAAGATTTAAATACAAATTTAACGACCTTTTTAATCCAACACTAAAAGCTTTACATAGTTTGGGTGGTTCAGCTTCTGTCTCAGAAATTGAGGACTTTGTTGTTGAGTTACTCAACTTGACAGAAGAGGAAATTGGTGACATACATAGAGGTACAACAACAAAACTGAATTATAGATTGAGATGGGCAAGAAATTATCTTAAAAATTATGGTCTTTTAGAAAATTCCGAAAGAGGCGTTTGGGCATTAACACCAAAAGGACTTAAAACTGATGAGGTTGACCCAAAAGTAGTTGGTAGAAAAGTAAGAGAATTAAACAAAAAGAAGCGAAAAGCAAAACAATCGGAATCGATTGATATTATAAATGAATCTTCAGATGAGACCGAAGAAAATGAAATTACTTGGAAAGAAGAGCTTCTAAACAAAATCAAAGATATTTCTCCAGCGGGTTTTGAAAGACTTTGTCAAAGATTTTTACGAGAATTAGGGTTTCAAAATGTAGAAGTAACAGGGAAACCGAATGATGGAGGCATTGACGGAAAAGGAATATTAAGACTTGGTGGAATTTTATCTTTTCACGTTGTTTTTCAAGCCAAAAGATATAAAGAAACTGTGAGCCCAAGTGTAATTAGAGATTTTCGTGGTTCAATGAGTGCCAATGTAGATAAAGGATTGGTGATAACAACAGGTCGATTTACTAGAGAAGCAAGAAAAGAAGCTCAACGTGATGGGGCTTTACCAATTGATTTGATTGATGGAGATTCTCTTGCAGAAAAACTCAAAGAATTAAAAATGGGAATTCAAGTTGAGTTTGTAGAAAAAGTTAATGTAAATATTAACTGGTACGATAGCATATAAAAGCAGCACACAACAATGGCTTTAAGTAATTTCTAAATAACCATCCATAGCCAAGACCTTAAAAAAATTATGAAAAACAACCTGATATTACTAGTAATTGCTTTGACTTCAAGCCTTGCCAAAGCCCAGTTTATAAAGGAAAAAGCCATAAATGTCCAAATTGGATATGGATTAACAGCTCCATATAACAGCTTTTATGATATTGCCGATGACGGTTTTTTTGCACAAGGGGAATTAGTGCTAAAAGCCGCATCTTGGGTTGAATTTAGACCTTATGCCGGTTTTATCCTGACCAGTTCCAATGGAAAAGATATCAATGGCAATCCAACGGATGAAAAAGCAGAAACAAAAGCCTTTTTACTTGGCGGCAAAACTAGGGTACAAGCACCCATACCATGGGTGGCACCTTATGTGGAAATTGGAATAGGAACCTCTATAGGGAAATTTGAAACCTTTACCTATTTTGATGATATCGATAAGAGTGGCATCATTCATCATATCCCTTTTGCATTTGGATTGGAATTGGGGAGAAACAACAATGTTGATTTAGGACTTACTTACTACTTTCAACCATCCGTTCAGCAGTTTGCTGGAGCCCTTGCCGTTGGAATCACCATACCGCTGAGAAATTAAAAATACAATTATCAGTCTGTAATCATCCGCTATCACAACCTCAAAAATTTGGAATTGATTCGTTTTTGGTGTATTTTTGCACCAAATAGATGATTTATGGCCAGACAAAGTATTTCCTTCACAGAACCCAACGATGAATGGTTGAAATCCCAGGTGGACAATCAAGAGTATTCCAGTAAAAGTGAATTGGTGAACGACCTTGTGAGGCAGGCCAGAAAACAACAGGCCCAAGTGGACTGGATCAGGACAAAACTGGAAAAAGCTGAAAAAAGTGGATTTACAAAGGACGGAAAGGATGAAATTTTAAGTCAGTCCAAAGCGCTTTTTAATGACTAACTACAAGTTGAGCAACGAAGCCAAAAACGATTTGATTCGCATTCACCAATACGGAATTGTCAAATTTGGAATGGCTCAAGCGGACAACTATTTTGAAACCTTTTTTGAATATTTCGATCTCATTGCACAACGTCCGTATTCCTTTGAATCAATGGACCATCTTAAAAAAGGGTATCGCCGTTGTGTTTGTGGATCGGACAGCATATTTTACAAAATAAGCGGTGAAGTTGTGGAAATTATGGCCATCGTCGGAAGACAGGACTTGGACAACCTACTCTGATAATCAAAAAATACTATTGCAAACACAGACAGACGATAATGCATTCTATGAAAAATCCCTACTTCAATACCATTAGCCTTATTTTTCTCTTGCTAACCATCACATCTAGTAAAGCACAAAACATGGAACTTCCTTATAAAGAAATCCCTGCCCAACCCACAACATATGAACCCGGTAATTTGGTGGCCAGAATGATAGACGGCCTTGGCTATCGGTTTTATTGGGCCACGGAAGGATTAACGGAAAAAGATCTCGCTTACAAACCCTCAGAGGATGGCAGGACTGTGTTGGAAACCTTGGAGCATATCTATACCATGTCCAACAACATTTTGCTGGCCCCGGATGCCCAACCTTTTGAAAAAGCGTTGTTCCCCACCAACCTTCCATATGAAGAACTCAGGGCCAAAACCTTGCAAAACCTACAGGCGGCCAGCGGCAAGGTATCGGGTAAAAGCGCCGAGGACCTAGAAAAATTCAAGGTGATTTTTAAAAGAGGGGAGCAAGAATCGGAATTTGCCTTTTGGAACCTCATCAACGGCATGATCTCCGATTGCATCTACCACACCGGGCAGATTACGTTGATGCGAAGGGCCAGCGGCAACCCACAAAATCCCAATGTAAACCCGTTTTTGGGACAGACCAAAGGCGATTAAGCCCTCCTCTTTGTAACATTTCTTGAAAATCCATTACCAATAATCAAAGGTTCTGGTCGATGGGTTTCGCGAGTCATGCAGTAAAGGTAGTCAAGGCCAATCGGGCTTTGTTGCATAAGCGACGTAGTTTCAAAGAAATTCGAGAAGCTTACGAAGGCTATGTAAGTGACTCCGAACTAAAGTTCAAGGAGCTAACCCCTTTTGAGCAAAAGAAAATCCGTGACAAGATCATTCAACAGGCCAAAAGGGATCGATGGCTCGAAATTCAAAACTACTTTATTGCCCTTCTGATTTTGGTTTTTCTGGGTTTCCTTTTTTATGCGCTTTTCCTTGATTAAGAGGTAATGATAATCAGTCAATTTTATCGACCACAACCTTATATGTTGGGTCTTCCAAAACATTTACCTCTATAATATCATCGGCATTGGCCAAAAGGCGTTGGCAGTCCTTACTCAAATGTTTCAGGTGGAGTTTTTTGCCCACTTTACGGTAACGTTCCGTAATCTTGTTCACGGCTTCAATGGCGGACATGTCCACCAAACGGCTTTCCGCAAAATCAATGATTACCTCATCGGGGTCATTGAGCACATCAAACTTTTCGGCAAAAAGCGTGGTGCTTCCAAAGAAGAGCGGACCATAGATCTCGTAATGTTTGATTCCTTGTGCATCGGTGTATTTTCTGGCCCTGATCCGCTTTGCATTGTCCCAAGCGAACACCAAGGCAGAAATGATCACCCCTACCAAAACGGCCAAGGCCAAATTGTGAAGGAACACCGTCACCAAGGTAACGAGTACCATCACCAACACATCCGATTTGGGCATACGGCGGAAGGTTTTTAAACTGGCCCATTCAAAGGTGCCCAATGCCACCATGATCATCAAACCGGTGAGGGCTGCCATCGGTACTTTTTCAATCAAGCTGGAACCGAACATGATGAATACCAAGAGCATTAAGGCTGCAAAAATTCCTGAGAGTCTGGCCCTTGCCCCATTGGAGGTATTGATCAAACTTTGCCCGATCATGGCACAACCACCCATCCCCGAGAAAAATCCGGATAAAATATTGGCCGTTCCTTGGGCCACAGCTTCCTTGTTACCTCTACCACGGGTTTCAGTGATCTCATCCACAATGTTAAGCGTCAACAAACTCTCGATCAATCCCACTCCGGCCACAATCGCAGAAAAGGGAAAAATGATTTTCAAGGTCTCCCAAGTAAAAGGAAGATCGGGAATATGAAAAGGAGGAAAAGTTCCTTGAATGGAGGCGATATCACCAATGGTGCGGGTGTCCAATCCCAAGAAAAAGACAATGCCGAACACCACCAAAATAGCGGCCAAGGATGCAGGAACCACTTTCGTTAATTTGGGCAATCCCCAAATGATCACCATCGTCAACAATACCAATCCCAAGAAAATGAATAATGTGCTGCCTGTCAACCAATCTCCTTCCGGGGTTTTGAACTGAGCCAACTGCGACATAAAAATGATGATGGCAAGTCCGTTCACAAATCCGAAAATTACCGGATGGGGTACCAAGCGCATCAACTTGCCTAACCGAAGGAATCCGGCCAAAAGCTGCAAAATTCCTGCCAGTACCACGGTGGCAAACACATATTCCACACCGTATTGCTGGGCCAAACTTACGATCACCACTGCAACGGCACCTGTGGCCCCGGAGATCATCCCTGGTCTACCACCCAAGATGGAGGTGACCAATCCCATCACAAAGGCGGCATACAATCCCGTTAATGGGGAAAGGCCTGCAATGAACGCAAAGGCAATGGCTTCCGGCACGAGTGCCAAGGCCACGGTAAGGCCCGATAAGATCTCTGTTCGGTAGTTTACCTTTTGGGAAAAATCAAAAAGGTTGAGGTACTTTTTCATGGCTTCTTTCTTGAAGCCGGCAAAAATAGGGTTATTAAAGGGAAGACCCTAATGGCCTCCCCATTTTTAAGGATTTGACAATCTACCAGTTAGTCAAACCCAATAACTTTTCGCCAAGCGCACTTAATTTTGCGGTATCGTACCTCGTTTGCTCCCATTTTCTGGGATCTCCGGGAAAAGCGTAGCCCTCTGGGGCAATTCGGTTCTTCCATGAATTGATGCGCCATTCCCTCATCTCGTTGTTGTCCTCCTCGGCTGGCATCATGGAAATGTATTGGGCGATGCGCACCTTGTCCCCCGATTTATTGGGACGGATGCCATGGGGTTGGGTACTGTTGAAAATCAACAGGTCACCCGCTTCCAATTTCACTTTCACGATTTTATCTTCCAGTCCGGTGACGTCTGGTTGAAAGTGATCACGGTCTTCGGGTTGGGTCAGTTTCCAGGTATCATAATTTCGGTACAACCATGGAATACATTGAAAACCTCCCATGTTTTCATCCGTTTGGTCGGCCAAGGCCAAAACCCCCTGAACGTTTTGGGGTCGGGTCTCTGGATCGTAATCCCAATGGATGAACCCTTTTCTATTTTCCCCGGGTCGCTGTGGAATGTTCAAATTGGCCCGATCGATGGTGACCCATAATTTTTCGGTGCCCCAAATGTCCGCAAAGGCATCGTACACCTTTTGCATCTGTCGGTTGTTCCACAAATGTTGATGGTTATAGACTTCCACCATTCCGGTTCCCGTCAATTCCTTCATCTTCATTTCGGCACGGGCAGGGGCGTACCAAGTTTCTGGGTCGTTGGGGTCCTTTTCATCAAACTCCCAAATAAAATCTGCTGTTGCCTGGGCCTGCTCCTTAGGGACCGCGTTCTTGATCACAATGTATCCGTTCTCTATCCAAAACGCCCAATCTTCTTCGGATAAAACCCTTAAGGGTTTTCCGTTGGATCGGTCGTTCAATCTGATCTTGCTGCTGGTAGCGGTAGAAGGGTTGCCCGGAATATTTTCGTGGGCCTTGTTCGCCATTTCCACCTTCATTTGTTGTTGCATCATATCGTTTCTGTTTTTTTAGGTTCAACATTGATGTATTCAAAACTAGGGGGATGGTTTATGGGTTTCCACCGTGACATTGACCAATTTTTGAACTTTATTGACTTTTATTTCCTAAATTGAAAAGTTAAAAGACAATAAATTGAAAATTCAGCTCGAAAACATACAACCGAACGACAAGAGCTCCTTCCATTTATTGCACAATCCGAAGTTGAACGATCTATTCTTTTGGCACTTCCATCCGGAGTTTGAACTGGTCTATATTGAAGGGGCCAACGGGAAACGGCATGTGGGGCATCATTTGTCCAACTTTACCGGAAGTGACCTGGTACTGATCGGCTCCAACATTCCCCATTTGAATTTTGATCATGGCATACGGACAGAGTACCACAAGGAGGTATTGCACATCAGTGCTTCCTTTAAAGAAAAAGTGTTCAGTGAGATTGAGGAACTGGAAGATGTTTATGAGCTTTTGGAAAAATCGCAACACGGCATTGCCTTTTATGGGGAAACGAAAAAATCCGTAGGGCAGATCATGAAGCAATTACAGCCCATGACCCGGTTCGGGCAATTTTTGGAAATCTTGAAATTGCTCAAAATTTTGGCAAAGAGCAATGAGTTTGAACTGTTACATGCCAATCCTATCATCAACGATAAGGCAAACAAACAGCAACAACGGTTGCAACAGGTGTATTCCTATATTGATGAGCATTATTCCCAAAAAATTGAACTGGACGATATGGCCCAACAAGTAAACTTGGGCAAGGAGGCTTTTTGTAGATATTTTAAGCAGAACACGGGCAGCACCTTTACCCAATTTTTAAACCAATACCGCATCACCCAGGCCAAGCGCCTTTTATTGGCTGGAAGAAACATCACCGAAACCTGTTACGAATGTGGTTTTGAGAGCCTTTCCTATTTTAATAGGACCTTTAAAAAAATCAGCGGTGAAAACCCATCAACCTACAAAAGGAAACAGTCCTAAAAAGAACCGCCCCAAGTATTGCTACTTGGGGCGGCACTTAACTAAATAACCAACCAAAAAAACTATTAGTATAGTCGAACATTACTGTTCTTCCTTACAAATCTCGTTGTCGGGTCACGTTCATGGTCGGGTTAATGATCTTAGAACGTTTTTTACCCGTGTCTCCTGATTTCAAAAACTGCATGTATCCTCTTCCTGTAAACTCATAAACCGTTCCGCTGGACACATGGTACAACTCTATTGTACTGTCATTAATAACGTACAACTCAAAATAATCATTGCCCAGGAAGTCATAATCCAGTGTTAAAGTTTTCAGGGTGGCATTGTTGGCCACATCGTACACTTCGTAATCCCCTTCATAGTCCCATTGAATGTTGGAAATCGGGATGCCCTGTCCATCAATGGAGGACCTGAAATATCCACCGCCATCTGAGAAGAACTGAAGGTAATTTTCCTCGTCAAACTCGTTGATTGCGCCAACTTCACTGGTGTACGTTTTCTCCCAAACCTGGTATTCCTGCAAAAAGTAATGGATGTTATCGTAGAACACTTGATCGTAATCAAAAGTGCTTCTCTGGAACCCACGGAGAATATAGGAAGTTTTGCTTCTTGCATCGTACAATTCCAAGGTGTTGTTGTTCACGGCATACACATCGAGAAGCCAAAGCCCGTCCACATCATGATCCACCTCCACTTGTCCAACAAAAGTTCCATAGGTTCCCACATCAATCCCCAAACCGTTTCCGGTTTTACCGATTCCCACCAAATTGTTGTTGGCATACACAACTCCCCTATCAAAGGAAATGGTAAATGCGCGTTGTAGAAATGGCACTTCGCCATTTCCTTTTGTTGCATTGATATCGACATACCACAGATCATAGGATTCCAAAACCAAGGCGGTGTTGATGGGCGATTCTTCAATAAATCCATCGTCCACGATGACCTCTGTGTAACAAGAACTGGCCAAAAGGCCTATCATTAAAATTCCAAAGAGTAGTTTTCCATTTTTCATAATCGAGGCTTTAAAGTTCACCACGTATAGACCAATCACCGTGCCAAAATTTTTAACTATTTGATAATCAATTGATAATGAAGCCATGAATTTATTTTTTAGCTTTACAGCCTAATTTGGTTGCATGCAAGACAAACTACGATTCGGTGTTTTTGGTGGAGGGAGCTGGGGAACGGCCATTGTAAAAATGTTGACAGAAAACGGGGACCGTGTTGGGTGGTATATGCGGAGTGATTCGGCCATTCGACATATTGTTAAGGAAGGGCACAACCCTAACTATTTGAGTTCGGTGGAATTTGAGGTGGAACAACTTCACTTGAGTCCTGACATCAATGAAATTGTGGAAGCCAGTGATGTGCTGATCTTTGCCATCCCTTCCGCCTTTTTGGAGGGCGAACTTCAAAAATTGACGGCTTCTTTGAAGGATAAAGTCATATTTTCAGCCATAAAGGGGATTGTTCCCGAAAGTGGTTTGATCGTGGGGGAGCATTTTCATGAAAAATACAACATCCCCTTTGAGAACATCGGGGTACTTACCGGACCTTGCCATGCCGAGGAAGTAGCCCTCGAGCGGCTATCCTACCTTACCATTGCCTGTGCCGATGGGGAAAAGGCCAAAATAGTGGCGCAACATTTAAAGAGCGAATACATCCGTACCAAAATTTCCGACGACATCATCGGAACCGAGTATGCCGCCATGCTGAAGAACATTTATGCCATTGCTGCAGGGATTGCCCACGGTTTAGGTTATGGCGACAATTTTCAAAGTGTACTCATGAGCAACGCCATTCGGGAAATGAAACGGTTCATTGATCGGGTGTACAAAATGAAACGCAACATCAATGCCTCGGCCTATTTGGGAGACCTTTTGGTGACGGGCTATTCCATTTTTAGTAGAAACCGAATGTTCGGGAATATGATTGGCAAGGGCTATACCGTAAAAAGCGCCATGATGGAGATGAACATGGTGGCCGAAGGGTATTACGCAACCAAAAGCGCCCATTTGTTGATGGAAAAGTTGGAGAAAAAATCCAAGACGCCCATCATCAATGCGGTGTACCAAATCCTGTACAAAAACAAGGATCCCAAAAAGGTATTTGAGAAGCTTACGGAGAAGTTGGATTGATTTTTACTCCCATCTACAAATCATAATTTTCCAATTTGCGATTTAACTTCATAAATGATTAGTTACAACCTCGCAAGGTTATAGCTAAATCCAATATGTGGTATTATAAAGGAAGTTGTTTCATCAAAATAGTCAGTCGTTCTTGACATATTCATACCCAAATAAATTCTACTTTTTGACAATTGAAAACCTATTGATACTCTATTGGCGAAGAAACCAAAATCTGAAACATAAAAACCTTCTCCGTATTCATCAATTTGTTTTATGGAAAAATCTGTATTGGTATTAAGCAAGGACATTCCGGCACTAACAAAAAAGCCGCCTTTTGTATATGTTTTAAAATAATAATTAAGGTATAGATGGTAGTCAACAATGAGATTGTAGTCTACTTTTCCAATATTTATCTCGTTGTTACCTTCCGGTTTCTGAGCAATTACCAAATCATACCTGAAACTATTAGCAAAACCAATAGCCAAATTTTTGGTAATCCCATACTCCAAACCTAGATTCAGGGCAATTCCTGAGTTTTGAATATCAATATTTGTAAAACTGGCGTTTTCAGAAAAGTTGACGGAACCATAAATGGGTGTTATCCTATATTCCGTTCCTAAAAGAAACATTATGGAATTTTTAGCATCACTGGCAGTTTCTTGTGCATGTAAAAAGAAAGGAACAATTGCCAGTCCAAATAATTTTGCTGCCCTCATTAAATCTTATTTAAAGTTATATTCAATATCACTGTTGTTTCGCGATAAGTTTTTCCCATTTGTAAGGTTATATGGGTTTTGGCTATTAAAGTTCACCACTTGTTCATCATATGGTGACTGGTAAGACCTATAACCGACTTTTAAGGATTCTCCGTTCAACGTTTTTTCATAAACATGTGTTGGAGCAGGCCAAGCATCATACTCGAAAATTACATAGACAGCAATTTCAGCAAATGTCCCTGTCTGAAGAATGCCCATATTTCTATTTATGAGTCTTTTGTCTCCTACTTCACTATTGTTACAGTGGACCAAAAAACTTCCATTCCAATAACATCCCAATCCAGCATTCACACCGCAATGTGTACGAAAATCCCCAGGTGCTAGAGAGGAAGGAGTGGCAGTAACCACTTCAAATTTTACATCTGCTTTTTCCACCCAAGATTCTTTTTTGTCTTTGATCTTGACATATTGTGTTTTTACATAATTATCACTGCTTCCCGAGCCTCCGCCACTAGAGGCCCCCTCTCCCCCTTCAAACTCTTCTTCCGTTAGAGGGACCTCCAGCATATTTTCTTGATTCTCAGGTAATATTCCAAGAACATAAATTGTATTACCTATTGTTTCCTGAATAGGGTTAGACCCAAAAATGTCTTCTTTAGACAAATCGACATATCTCAATCTCAATTGAACCGTAGGGCTCAGTTTGTATCCCTGAACAATTTCTTTCTTTGTATATGGGTCATAACTATTAATCAGAAACAAATACTCATTTCCTTCTCCTTCTTTAATCATAAGCACATATGGATGCCAAGATTCCCTCTCCAAATCATTGAACGCTTCTAAGGATTCTTGAATACTATCAATTTTTGATCTTTGCCCTTCCCCTATAAACTGTTCGCTGAGTAAATCATCAAAATAAATAGCTTCCGAATACCCTTTCTTACTTAATTTCTTAACTGATATTTCGTTAAAATCTGGATTTAGTCTAAGCACTTCCTCCATTAGAAAAGTAAGGTGGAAGTTCTTGTAGGCCAATTTTTCCTTTAATTCCGCCTTTTCAATATCTGCTTTGTCTATGAGTAAAGAAATGGATTGGGTTTGTTTCAGTGGCAAGTTTTGTTCTTCAGCATTATCACATGAGCCCAATTGTACCATCAAAACAAATGCCCCAATTTGAAAAAAGATGTTAGGAGTTATTATAGATTTTGTTTTAGACAATTGCATAATTTGGATTTTCATTAAATATTAAGATTGGGATAAAACTATCTTGTTACGTTGAATATTAGGAGCGAAAAAACCGCATATCTTTTGCGGTTTCCCGCATATTTTCCATCATATGATTCCCAGTTCTTTGGCCTTTTTTACCAAGGCCATTGTAGTATTATTTTCTACTCCCAATTTCTTACGAAGAGCCCGCTTTCTTTTTTCTACTTTGGACAAGGACCAATGCAACTGTTCGGGTATTTCTTTGGTGGGTGTCCCTTGGGAAAGAAGCCATATAAATGTCTTCTCCTCCAAATCCAGTTGTATATCGGAAACAAACCGGTTCCTCATTACTTCCATAATGGTCGCTGAATAAAAGGGTATTCCTCTTAAAACACTCCGAACAGCCTGTACCAAATTAAGTTCATCTACTTCTGACTTAATCAAAAAACCAAGAGGGTTAAGTGTTTTTAGGATATTGCCTAGCCGATGCCTTTCCAATAGGCTAGTCATCACCAATATTTTAATCTTGGGATATTTTTCTATAACCCATCTCCCTAGATCATCACCAGAAAAAAGGTTTTGTTCTGGGAATGGCTTCATACAGATATCAAGGAGGACCATATCACATGTGAAGGATTCCTCTATAAACAACCTATAGGCAGCTTCAAGGGAGTGGATAATTTCAATATCAAAATAGGGCAGAATTCCTTTTTGGATGCCCATTTGAATGATTAACTCATACCCTTTACAGCTAAGCGGGTGATCGTCTACTATTAAAATCCTATGGGGTTGTTCTTGTGGGCATTCAGTGCCATTTCCATTTCCTCTATAGTCCATTTACAAAAATTGCAAAAGTCCTTTATGAGGTCAGTAAAGGCCTTACTGTGAATATTAACGTTCCTAAAATATAAAATATAGTTAAGATGTATCTATTCCCTATCCAGCGAAAAATTGGAATGTCCCTTCAATTCGCGTTCCATTTCGGCCCTGAACGCGTCCATTTCTTCCGAAGAGTAACCATACGCCGTTTGGAATTCCTCAAAAACGGGTTCTATAAATTTGCGGACACTGTCTATATCAAAATAGAGTCTACCCGTTCTTCGGATAAAGAAATCCATCGGGTTCAAGGCCATCTCATGGGCTATGGTAAACTGGGCTTCGGCACGGATCATTCTTTCCTGTAGATTTTCTGCCTTGATTTGGGCGTACAATTCCAGAATGGTCTCGGTCTGTTTGCCATAGGTGGTCACCAAGTACCAAGCATCGTATTCCGTAAAGCCATTGTCATGCAATCGGTCAAAAACCGTGGCAATGTATTTTTTTACGTGCTTGTACTTTTTAAAATCGCTTCCACAAAGTGGGATTTTGTCCGTGGTGCAGGGTTCCAATTTTCGTTCATGGTCCTCTTCCATATGTTTGGCGATGCGGTTTACCGCACGTTCTGCCATTTTCCGGTAGCCTGTCAACTTCCCTCCGGCAATGCTGATCAAACCGGTATCCGAAGTGAAAATTTCATCCTTTCTCGAAAGTTCAGAAGCGGATTTGCCCTCTTCATGGATCAAGGGACGCAATCCAGCCCATGAGGACACAATATCGTCCAGCTCCAAATGGATGTCGGGGAACATATGGTTCACGGCAGTAATCAAATAAATGGCATCTGCAATATCGGTGGTCACATGGTCCTTATCAGCATTGTAATTGGTATCCGTAGTGCCGATATAGGTGACCTTGCCACGGGGAATGGCGAACATCATCCGGCCATCGGGAATATCAAAATACACCGATTGCTGCACCGGTAGTTTTTCCTTTGGAAACACCAAATGCACCCCTTTGGTCAAGTGCAGGCGTTTTCCCTTTTTGGACTGGTTCACGCTTCGGAGTTCATCTACCCAAGGCCCGGCAGCATTGATGACATAAGTTGAAGAAACACTGTATTCTTCCCCAAAAACCTCATCCTTGAAAGTAACGCCGGCCACCTGCTCATCTTTATACACAAAATCAGTGACCTTGGTATAGTTAAGGGCCTGGGTGCCAAATTGAAGACTTGTCTTGACGTTCTCCAACGTTAGCCTGGCATCATCGGTTCGGTATTCGGCATAGTAGCCGGCTCCGTTCAATATCTTTTTGGGCAAAAGGGGTTCCAATTTCATGGCCTCCTTTTTTTCCAACATCTGTCTTTTATCGTCCCCAGTAACTTGTGCTAAAATGTCGTACACCTTCAACCCGATGGAGGTAAGCCATTTGCCATAGGAACCCCCTTCGATCAAAGGCAACAACATTTTTTCAGGAATCACCAAATGAGGAGCTAGTTTGTGCACAATCGCCCTTTCGGAACCTACTTCCTTCACCAACCAAAAGTCGAACTGCTTCAAATACCGAAGTCCTCCGTGGATCAACTTGGTAGACTTGCTACTGGTACCCGATGCAAAATCGTTCTTTTCCAACAGTAAGACTTTCAACCCTCGTGAAGAAGCGTCCAACGCTATTCCCGCACCGGTAATCCCACCTCCTACCACAATCAAATCGTAGGTGTCGGCGGCTATTTTCTGAAGTTTTTCTTTTCGGCCAATGTTGGAAAAAGCAATGTCCTGGCTCATAGATTATTTGTTGAATTCGTATTCCCTTTCCACACGGCAAATCCTCACCTTGTACCAGGAATACCATGTTTTGATTCCATTTTTTTGGGCCTGCCTGTGGTCCATGTTCGCCTTCCAATGGGCAATGGCTTCCAAGCTTTCCCAATAGCTTACGGTGATCCCAAGTCCGTCACGGGCACTTTCAACATCCAAAAAGCCAGGTTGTTGACGGGCCAGTTCTTCCATTTCGGCAGCCATTTGGGCATATCCTTGGTCTCCCTCGGTTCGTAAGCTAGTAAAAATAACGGCGTAATAGGGTTTTTGCAGTTCCATTTATAGGATGTATTGTTTTTCAAGAAAATAATTGACCAAGGCCTCCTTCATCAGAATTGCCTGCTCCCCGGCCTTTAAGGGCGGTAATTGTTCCTTTACTTTGTAATGGGGCCAGCCTTCCTCATCAAAAAAATCGAAATCGTAATACCCATAGGGCTCCAACAACCTACAAATGGCAATGTGCATCAGGTTTACCTTTTCATCTTTTTTGAAACTGCGATGGTAGCTTCCCAGTTCCTGCACACCCACTAGATAGATGATGCCGTCCAACTCCAAGGGGTCCCCATCCGAAAACTGTGCGGACAGTTTTACCACTAAATCATCCCATCGTTCCCTTAGTTTTTCGTCTCTGGACATAAGTTTTTGTAAGAAATCCAAAGGTACAAATCAATATTCTATATTTGTTAAAACCTGCCTATGAGCTTTTTTGATATCGTCATCGGAATATTGTTGGTCTGGGGCCTGTACAAAGGTCTTAAGAACGGACTTTTTGTGGAAGTGGCTTCCTTGGTGGCCCTTATTGTAGGGATTTACGGGGCCATCCACTTTTCACACATCACTGGGGAATATTTGGCCCAACGGTTCGATTGGAGTGAGCAGTACCTGAAACTGGCCGCTTTTCTCATCACCTTTTTTGCCATCATCATTGTGGTGAACCTTGCCGGAAAGTTCTTGACCAAAATTGCTGATTTTGCCATGCTAGGGCTATTGAACAAGATTGCCGGTGGACTTTTCGGTATGTTGAAAGTGGCTGTTATTATAGGTGCGCTACTTATTTTTCTGGAAAAACTTTCCGGTCCCATGAACATGATCAAGGAAGAAACCAGAGAGAACTCCGCGTTTTACCAACCTGTTCGGGATATAGGTGCCTTTGTTTTCTCATTGGTTTTGGATGACGATGATGAAACCGAACCAGAGGAAGAAATTGAGGTAAACCAACAAGTCATATAACATTCAATGCCATAAGACAAAAAGCAAGATTTTTCGACTATCTGCTATGGTAGATTTCAGTTGGTGCAATTCAACGTAAGAAATTGCCTTTCTGTGGATATTTTATGGTAATGCCCGCACAGTCCATTAGATTAGTGGCCAGAACACTAGGGGATTTAGAACACCCCCGAAAACACCCCGAAAATGAAAAAAGTATATGGCATAGTATTGGTCATAGTGCTCTTGTTTACTTTAAGCGAATGCAGCACAACATCCACCCAAGAAGAAGAACAGTATACCGAGGCTACCTTGGGCAACGATAAAGTAACCATTGATCCCGTGGCCATGGAAACAGATTTGTTGGCTTTGGTGAACCAACATCGCTCAGATATCGGATTGAATGCATTGGAGAACAGTACCGTTTCCTATAAATATGCTGAAGAGCACAACGACTATATGATTTCCAAAAACTCTTTGAGCCACGATAACTTTGAAAATAGGGCAACCAAAATTGCAGAGGTGACCAATGCGGTGAGCATTTCAGAAAATGTGGCCCGTTACTACACCACGGCCGAAAAAACCTTGGAGGGTTGGCTCAATAGTTCATCACACAAAGCAGCCATGGAAGGGGATTTTACGCATACCACCCTCAGCGTTGAGTTGGACAAGGAAGGGAGGCCTTACTTTACCCAGATTTTCATGAAAGTGGAATAATCAAACCAAAATATTTGTGAAAAGAGGCCTGCAGGATTGCAGGCCTTTTTTTGTTGTATGCTATGTTGCCACCTAGGTTTTTTTTACCTTTCGTAAAATCTTGAATTATGGCTATACAGGCTCCATTCAACCTGAACAAATGGATAGAGGAAAACCGCGATACCCTTAAACCCCCCGTGGGCAACAGGAACCTTTACAAAGAATCGGATGACTATATTGTGATGATCGTTGCCGGACCCAATGCCCGAAAGGACTACCACTATAATGAAACCGAGGAACTCTTTTATCAACTGGAAGGCCATATTGAAGTGCATATTCAGGAAGACGGGCAAAAGAAAACCATGAAACTGGGGCCTGGGGATATGTACCTACATCCCGCCAAAGTACCCCATTCCCCGGCACGCCAAGAAGGTTCCATCGGACTAGTGGTGGAACGGAAAAGGGTAGCGCTTGATGCCAAAGATGGCCTGCTCTGGTTCTGTGATAACTGCAACCACAAACTCTACGAGGTCTATTTTCCCCTGAACGATATCGAAAAGGACTTTTTGGGCCATTTTAAACATTTTTACGGGTCGGAAGAACTCCGCACCTGCGACAATTGCGGCACTGTGATGCCTGTGGATGAACGTTTTGTGGCAAAAGAAGAATGATACTGTTGCTCGCCAAAATTATCGTGGCCATTGTGGCTTTACTCCATCTGTATTTTTTATGGTTGGAGATGTTCGCATGGACGACCAAGGCAAAAAAAGTGTTCCGCCAGTTTCCTGAAGATTTGTTTGAACCTACCAAGACCTTGGCCGCCAACCAAGGACTGTACAATGGGTTTCTTTCTGCTGGATTGATTTGGTCTTTACTAATCGAAGACCCCACGTGGCAAGTATATGTGGCCCTTTTCTTTTTGGGCTGTGTGGCCGTTGCAGGAATTTACGGGTCACTGACCGCGTCAAAGAAAATCTTTACCGTTCAGGCATTGCCAGCCCTCTTGGGGATAGCCTTGTTCCTAGCACATCAAATGCTTTAAAAAATCTTCATTTTTCCTGTGAAGTATTATTTGTATTTTTGTGAAAATATAACAATTCACTTTTAAAAAGTTATAAATGTCGATAGTTGCCGCAGATTTTGGAATGGATAAAGCCCTAAAACAACTTGGGCTTCAAGAGATAAACAATGGAACATCCACCGGTTCGGAAAACTTTGGGTCGGGTGAGATCATTTCATCCATATCACCTGTTGATGGTACCCTTATCGGCAAGGTGAAGACCACCTCGCCCGAAGACTATGAAAAAGTAATGCAAACGGCAACGGCTACCTTCAAACAATGGCGATTGGTTCCTGCTCCGCAAAGAGGGGAGATTGTTAGGCAGTTCGGCGAAAGGTTGCGCGAGCTTAAAGAACCCCTAGGAAAGTTGGTTTCCTACGAAATGGGCAAATCGTACCAAGAAGGGCTGGGAGAGGTCCAGGAAATGATCGACATCTGCGATTTTGCTGTTGGCCTTTCCCGACAATTGCACGGATTGACCATGCACTCCGAAAGACCGGGGCACCGGATGTACGAACAATATCATCCGCTGGGAGTGGTCGGCATTATATCGGCCTTCAACTTTCCTGTGGCCGTTTGGGCCTGGAATACGGCTTTGGCCTGGGTATGTGGTGATGTCTGTATCTGGAAACCTTCCGAAAAAGTTCCGCTTTGTGGGGTTGCCTGCCAAAACATCATTGCCGAGGTGTTGAAAAAAAATAACCTTCCCGAAGGGATTTCGTGCCTTATCAATGGCGATTATAAGGTCGGTGAATTGATGACCAACGATAAAAGAGTCCCTTTAATTTCTGCTACAGGGTCTATCCGAATGGGTAAGATCGTAGCGCAGGCCGTAGCATCCCGATTGGGCAAATCCCTTTTGGAACTGGGTGGCAACAATGCCATCATCGTAACCCCGGATGCGGATATTAAAATGACGGTAATCGGGGCCGTATTTGGGGCCGTAGGCACCGCTGGACAACGGTGTACCTCAACCAGAAGATTGATCATACACGAATCCATTTATGATAAGGTAAAAGATGCCATTACTTCTGCCTATGAACAAATCAAGATTGGAAATCCGTTGGATCAGTCTAACCACGTAGGGCCTTTGATCGATACCGATGCCGTGAACATGTACCTAAAAGCCTTGGAAGAGGCCAAAAAAGAAGGTGGAAACATTTTGGTTGAAGGTGGTGTTTTGCAAGGCGAAGGTTACGAAACCGGTTGCTACGTAAAACCTGCCATTGTAGAGGCTGATAATTCCTTCAGGATCGTACAGGAAGAAACCTTTGCCCCCATCCTATATCTTTTGAAGTATTCCGGTGGGGTCGAGAATGCCATCGAGCAACAGAATGGTGTGGTCCAAGGACTTTCTTCTGCCATTATGACGAACAACCTAAGGGAGGCGGAGCGTTTTCTTTCTGCTGCCGGAAGTGATTGCGGTATTGCCAATGTGAACATCGGTACTTCGGGTGCCGAAATAGGCGGTGCCTTTGGTGGTGAAAAAGAAACCGGGGGCGGACGAGAAAGCGGTTCCGATGCTTGGAAAGTATACATGCGCAGACAGACCAACACCATCAATTACACTACGGAACTACCTTTGGCACAGGGCATTAAGTTTGACCTATAAAAAAGCCGCCCAACTAGGATGAACACTAGATGGGCAGTCTTTAAACCAACTTAACTAACTCAAACTTAACTTAAACCCTACTCCAATGCCGAACTTTGTCGGGAGAAATAGGGTTGTTTGTCTTTTATGCCTGCAATTTCATCATTATTGTTCGGGAATTAAGGAAGTATCTTACAAGTGGTCGCAAATTTTGTATGATTGGCACCTTTTGTTCCATTTTCTGTTGAAGAAATAGTACTCTTTCCTTAAAATTCGGTGTAAACTGCTCAAATTCCTATACTTAATTTCAAAAATTTAAGATTTTTTTAATATTTTGGATAGGCAGTTGTCCTGCATTTAAACCTCTCACACCATGGATTTGGAAGGCGCTAACATTTGGTACTGGATCATACTCGCCATGGTGGGTATCATCGCGGCCGTTTTGGGCTATTTTTTTGGTAAATCGGATGCTCCTTCTGCTCCGGACTTTTCGGAACAACTGAATATATTGGAAATTGAAAATGCCAAACTGAAGGCCGACCTGGATACTTGTAAAAAAAGACTGTCCTCAACCAAACAACCAAAGGTTTCCGACAATTTATCATCTTCAATTACACCAAAATATCAACCAGTATTCAACACCGAGGAAGCCAAACAGGCATTCGGCACAAAAGTCAAAGAGAACGATCTTAAAATCGTGGAGGGCATTGGCCCAAAGATTGAAGGCCTGTTCCACAATTTCAACATCAAAACGTGGAAACAACTATCGGAGACCTCGGCAGACAAATGTCAGGAAGTATTGGATTCTGGAGGCAAGAGATACCGTATCCACGACCCCGCCTCATGGCCCATGCAGGCCAAAATGGCGTATGAAGGCCATTGGAAACAATTAGCGGAATGGCAAGAAAAACATCGTGCCGGAAAATTCTGAGCCTAAACTATAATGAACCGTTGGCCTCTACCCATTTGAAAGTCTGTTGGGTCTGGGGGAATTTCATCCGCTCCGCTATACGTTCCAATCGTTCAGGAAGCTTCATCAAATAGTCCCTGGCCTTTTCTCCCTGTTCAGTAAGGGAACGTAGATTGCCGATTTCCCAATAGCTGTTCAATTTCTTCAAGATATCCACATAGTCTTGGGCGGTATACACACCCAACTTCTGCGCACAGTTGGAAAAGTGTTCAAACGCTGCTCCAATACTTCCACCAGATTCCCGTAAAAAATGGGCCGGCATCACGATTTTCCTTTTCATCATATCGGCAAACGCCTGCACCATTCCATCGGGGTCCTGACCCATAATGGTCTTCACAAATTCACGATAGGCCAAGTGGTGCCTCATTTCATCCCCAGCGATGATAGTGCACATTTTTGCCAGCAGACCGTTGCTCTTTTGTCTGGCCATTTTACCTACCCTTTTGTGCGAGATGTTGGTGGCCAACTCTTGGAAGGAGGTATATACAAAATTCTTGTAGGGATCTCTATCCGTGCCAATATCAAATCCGTCCGATATCAGGTGTTGGGTAGTGATTTCCACTTCACGCATATTCACTCTACCGGAAAGATAGAGGTACTTGTTCAAAACATCGCCATGTCTGTTCTCTTCGGCAGTCCAGGCCCTTACCCATTTACTCCAACCATTTTCCTTGCCGTTGTGCTGGTCAATTCCCTCTACATCCATCAACCACGATTCATAAGTGGGCAATGCCTCTTCCGTAATGGTATCCGCCACAAGGGTCACCCAAAAATCGTAACCGAGTTCTTTGGCCTCTTCCCTAATCTGCACCACTTCATCAAAAAAGTTATCGGATTGGGAATCGGGTAAAAAATCAGTGGGTTGCCAAATTTTCTCGGTTGGTATAAGAAACTCATCCATAAAACCCTTTACTTGGGGTTCAATGGCCTGCATCACCTCCAAACGCACATTTTTAATCGACATAAACTTGTTTTTTACAAAGGTCTCGATTAAAATTTATTTTGGGATGGATTTATCCTAATTTCTGCCCCGTTCCCCTGGATAAAAAGTATGCACCGGGTCACTTTGCCAAAATTCCTTGGTTTCCACATCCAGAATGGTGAGCCCTCCCTTGAATGCCGCTCCGGTATCCACATTCCATACATTGGCCGCTTTTTGGGGTTTTACCACTTGGGTCTTGGACAAAGGGGTATGACCAATAAAAACCTCTTTGTAATGGGTGAGTCTTTTGGGGAATTTGGGGTCAGTAGGCTCCAATTGAGGATTAAGTGCGGTGGCCAGTTCCCACAAGGTCCTGTCCCAATAGTAGGATTGCACAAAATATTCGTAATCAATCCCTTTTAGATTGGTGTACCCGGCATGCAGATAGAGTCTATTGTCGTCTGCGAGATAGTAATTTTCAAGATCTGCGTAAAATTGAAGGTGCGTTTCCCACTTGTTCCGATCGGCATCCAAGTAGGATTGTCGGGTAGCAGTGCCTCCGTGTGCCAACCATTGCGGGTTATCCTTTTGCGTCAACAGCCAATCCCTGCAGAGCTCGTCATGGTTGCCTCGAATAAAGGTGCAATTTAAAGTGTCCTTCAACTGGATTAAAAAATCCACCGTTTCCACAGCGGTGCTCCAGGCATCCACATAATCCCCCAAAAAAATAATATGGTCTTTTGGTGTTACCTTGGCTTTGTCCATGACTTGCTCCAAAGCCCTTAGCCCAGAATGTATGTCGCCCACAACCAGTGTTCGCATAGAGAAGTTTTTGGCAATATTACACACAAATGCCCGGCATGCTAAATAAATAGGGCAAAGTTTATCAACGGATTATTACAGGTCATTTAAAAAGCGATGCCTATTTTTGGTCGCGGTACAAAATTCTATGTACCTTAGGATAATTCCATAAAAAATGAAGAAGGTATTCTGTATTGGTGAAGCATTGATCGACTTTGTTGCCGAAAAACAGGGAAGTGATCTTTCCAAAGCTGTGCAATTCACCAAAAAAGCAGGGGGAGCCCCCGCCAATGTGGCCTGTGCCATTTCCAAACTTGGGGGAAAGGGAATATTTATAGGATGTGTTGGGAACGATCCTTTTGGAAAATTCCTGCTCGATGTGCTCAAACATGAAGGGGTAGATATTTCCCTCGTCCAATTGTCCAAAACCTTTACCACCTTGGCATTCGTTTCTTTGGCAGAGGACGGGGAGCGGGATTTTGTCTTTAGTCGAGGAGCCGATAAAGAACTGGAATATGACCATGACCTTAGAAAAACTTTAAAAGGAAACATTCTACATTTGGGTGCCGCTACGGCCCTTTTGGGAGGCTCCTTGGAAAAGGCATATGGCAAATATCTGTTCGATGGACTCACCAAGGAAATGTTCATCAGTTTTGATCCCAATTATCGGGAAGACCTTTGGAAAGATGAACAGGAAGTCTTCATCAAAAAATGCATGCCTTTCATAGAAAAATCCCATTTGTGCAAGTTCAGTAAGGAAGAGGCCCAATTGCTTTCCGGAAAATCGGATATCCACGAAGCCTGCGATGTCCTTCATGAAGTGGGGACACGGATCATAACCGTAACCTTGGGCGGCGAAGGAACTCTTTTGAGTGCCCAGGGAATGAAGAAAATCATCCCTAGTATTGAGGTAAGGCCTGTGGATACTACTGGGGCCGGTGATGCTTTCATCGGATGCCTATTGAACCAGATTTCGAATCTTGGGAACTTTGACCCTGTTTTTGAAGACTTTGCCTTGCTCGAAAAAATGGTCGCAAAGGCCAACAAGGCAGGGGCCATTACCACCACCAATTTTGGGGCCATTGTGGCTTTGCCCACCAAAGACCAGCTCGAAGTATAAATGAACCAGGCCAACATACATAGATTAGTTGCCACGCAGCTCAAACAAAAGGATGCCGATGCGCTTTTCGACCTTCGGTTGGCGGCCAACCTGCCCTTGATCCAAAACTTGTTTTCCTCCCTCTATCCTGATGAACACCACAAAGCTCATTTTCAAAAGTTGATGGACCTGCTCTCCAGATTGTATGCTTCGAGACCATCGGAATTGAAAAAACAGGATCTTGAAAGATTGAATTCGGGCAATTGGTACCAGTCCGAAAAAATCATGGGTATGCAACTCTATGTGGAGCACTTCAACAAAAACCTCAATGGCCTAAAGGAAAAGCTCCCCTACTTTAAGGATTTGGGAGTGAATTTTTTGCATTTGATGCCCATCACCACTCGCCCCAAAGGTGAAAGTGATGGTGGATATGCCGTGAACAGCTATCTTCAGGTCGACAAAAGGTATGGAACCAAGGAAGATCTTTTGGCCCTTACTTTCGAGTTTCGAAAAGAGGGGATGTACCTCATGCTGGATTTTGTGGTGAACCATACTTCCAACGAATTTTCATGGGCAAAAAAGGCCATGAAAGGCGATAAAAAATACCAAGGGTACTATTACACTTTTGAGGATTACACTATTCCTTCGGAATTCGAAAAGAACCTTCCCGAGGTGTTCCCCGAAACCTCACCTGGTAGTTTTACCTATGTCCCCGAGATGAATCGGTGGGTCATGACCGTTTTCAACAGTTACCAATGGGACCTCAACTATACCAACCCCGAAGTGTTTTTGGAAATGCTCACCAACCTCGTAAAGTTGACCGATCTTGGTGTCGATGTGGTCCGTTTTGATGCATTGGCTTTTCTTTGGAAAAAAATGGGGACCATCTCGCAAAATCTTCCAGAGGCGCATGATCTGGTTGCCCTGTTCAGGATGTGTCTTCAGGTTGTGGCACCAGGGGTGATTCTTTTGGCAGAGGCCATTGTAGCCCCAACCGATATCATCAAATATTTTGGGGAAGACCAAAAAAGAGGCAATGAATGTGAGGTGGCCTATAACGCCTCGCTTATGGCCCTGCTCTGGAATTCCATCGCCACCAAAAGAACCTCTTTGCTTTACAAAAGTTTGGACCATGTGCCACCAAAACCCGTAGATTGTACCTGGATCAACTACATCCGTTGCCATGATGACATTGGCCTTGGTTACGAAAACCAATTGATCCAGGAATTGGGCTGGAACCCTGATATGCACCGCAAGTTTCTGCTCGATTATTATTGCCAACATTTGGATTGGTCGCCGTCCAAAGGCCTCATGTTCATGTACAATCCCAAAACCGGGGATGGTCGCATTACTGGTAGTTCGGCCTCATTGTTAGGGCTGGAAAAAGCACTGGAACTGAAGGATGACGTGTTGATTACGGAATCCATCAACAAAATTGTTATGTTGCATGGCATTATCCTTGCATTTGGTGGTATTCCCTTGATCTATGCTGGGGACGAAATAGGTACGCTCAACGATTATTCCTTCCGAAATGACAATTCCAAAAAGGATGATAGCCGATGGGTAAACCGACCCATGCAAGATTGGGATACGATATCAAAACTGGACAACAGGAATCTGCCCCAATCCAAGATCTATCATACGCTTCAAAAATTGATCAACATAAGAAAAAGTAATCCTGTTTTTGCGGATAACAACAGCCTTTCTCTTTGCCATACGGGCAATGACCATATCCTAGTATTCGAAAAAAGGGGCAACGTTCGTGAAGGTCTACTGGTTCTTTGCAATTTTGACGAAAACGCTCAGGTAATCGAAACGGGTTGGATCAAAAGATTGGGCTATTTCACCAAAGGCGACCCCTTGGATTTAGTATCTGACCGCAAATTGGTCATGAAAAGTGGTCTTCTGGAAATAGCTCCCTATCAGTTGATCTGGTTGAAAAGGGATTAATTAACTGTACTTCACTTTTCTCAGGATGCGCTGCGATTCCTTTAGGGAGAGATACACATTTCTATCGTATTCTTTCAAAATTTCGCGTGATCGGTCCATTTGCTCCTTGGCCTCCTCAAAACCGTTGAAGTAACAGATCAGGTAGGTGGCCGGCATGTGAGTTACATCTACATGTTCCGAAGCCGTGAGGGGGATATTGCTTTCCAGTTTTTTCAACAGGGAATTGTTGGTATTGTAGACATGGTACAGGGTCTTTTTATCGAACTGGGGCGGCTCAAATATCAACTTGCTGTTAATGGTGTATTTGCCATTTTCGGAAAAGGTGATCGTCATTTCTTCCAACGGATAATATTTTTGTTGCGTTCCCAAACCCAGTTGCACATATTCCACCGTACTGAAGGTATCCTCGTTGTATTCGATCGTGATCTCGTCCAGAGCGGAATAGAACAATTTTACCTGTTCGTTGATAAGTTCTATATCCACACGGGAATAGTAGGTCTTGTTCTTCACCTTCTTTTTGTTTCCTGCCCAACAGACCACAAACTGCTCCTTGAACACCTTGTAATCGCTGGTAAGGTCCGGATGTCGGGTATTGATGAAATTGATCACCGCATCCAAGGTGAGTTCAATATTGTTGCGGGCATGCTGTTCTATGGTGGCCACCTTTTCAGAATTGATGTCCTTCAACTCCACACCAAAGGCCTTAGGCAGGCTTATACTGCCTTCCCTAAAGAAAACGGATCCCCCATAATATTTCCAAATGTTCTTGCGAAGGGCACAAACCTTTCCATTAGATCGGATGGTGACCAGGCCCACTACCTTTCCTTCCGGCAAATGGGGAAATGGGATGTTTTCATAGGAAATAATAGGGGGATTATCCAAATAGGCATTAACCAAATTTTGGATCTTGCTGTCGTCAAAGAAATCCACTCCAACAATTTCGTTATCGGCATCTTCCACGCCAATGACGATAAATGAATTATTATTGGGGTTACTGTTGGCCAGGGCACAGACATGCTTTAAGAATTTTGCCTTGCCCTCCCTTTCTCCTATGGATATAAAACGCTTTTTGTCGTAAAAACTGTTCTCATCGTTGTGTGCCAGTAAGTTTTTTACGAGTAGGCGTTTGTTGATCATAGATTTTTCTTGACGATGGTGCTACTGGCCTGGGCCGTGGGCATAACGATTAGGTCCGCAATATTGATATGATAGGGCCTTGTGACCACAAAATGAATGATGTCCGCAATATCCTCTGGCTTCAGGGGCTGAAACCCTTTGTAAACATTGGACGCCCTTTCTTTATCTCCTTTGAACCTGACATCGCTGAATTCCGTTTCCACTAATCCCGGGTTTACCGCCCCAACGCGGATGCCATAGGCATTCAGGTCCATGCGCATCCCTTGGTTGATCGCATCCACGGCATGTTTGCTGGCACAATACACATTTCCGTTCGGATATACTTCCTTCCCTGCTGTGGACCCAATGTTGATGATGTGCCCGGACATGCGTTCCACCATTTGGGGCAGTACCGCTTTGGACATATACAACAATCCCTTTACATTGATGTCCAACATGGCCTCCCAATCATCGGGATTGCCTTTATCGATAGGATCGAGACCATGGGCATTGCCCGCGTTATTGATCAAAATATCGATTCTTGAAAAATCATCCGGTAGCTTTTCAATGGCCAAAAAAACGGCTTCACGATCCCGTACATCAAAGTTTAGCGTGAAGATTTCCGTTTCCTCTCCAAGTGCTTCTTTAAGTTCATCCAATCGTTCCTGTCTACGTCCACAAAGAATCAATTTGAATCCCTCTTTGGCAAAAAGTTCTGCCGTGGCCTTTCCGATGCCACTAGTGGCACCTGTAATCAAAGCTGTTTTACTCATTTTCTTTCTTCTTCTTATGGCACATCATGACCTTGGCTTGCCACCAAAAGGGAAAACCAATCTTGAAGCTCCAAATCTATCTCCGCAGCTTTGGCGGATTGTTTAATTCTTTTCTTATCCGTTGTGCCGATGACCGGATAAATTTTGGCAGGGTGTTTCAATATCCAGGCCAACAACAACTGGCTTGCATTGGCGGAATATTTTTCCTCCAAAGGTTCCATTGCCTTTTTGATTCTTTTCGTCTGCTTGTCACTGTCCCTAAAATAGCTGCCCAGTGGACTCCAAGCCATGGCCAGTCTATTATTGGCGATGCAATCATCAAAAGTTCCATCGTACATGGGTTGGTCATGGGTAAGTGAAAATTCCACCTGGTTGCCCGAAACGGGAATGGCCTTTTCCAACATGGCCACTTGGGTTGGGGTAAAATTGGACACCCCAATCTGTTTAACTTTTCCACTATCGAGGAGGTACTGGAGGGCTTCGGCCATTTCAAAAGGTTCCATCAAAGGGCTTGGCCGGTGCATCAGGAGCAGGTCCAAGTACTCAGTGTTCAACTTTCTCAAGCTTTGCTCGGCCGACCAGATGATGTACTCCTTATCATATTGATAATGGTTGATCTTGTTGTCCCTACCCCGGGTCAACTGAATCCCACATTTGGAAATCAATTGAATATCCTCCCTTTTTATCCCACTTTCGGCATAGGCCTTGCCAAAATCCGCCTCGGTGGAATAACTACCATAAATATCGGCATGGTCAAAGGTAGTCAATCCATTTTCGATGCAATGGTGCATCAGTTCAATCATTTCCTTTTTGGAAAGTTTCTTTCCCCAACTTCCCCACGTCATGGTTCCAGAGATGATTCTGGAAAAATTCTTGTTCTTTTGCATATCGGATGAAAGTATAAAATTAAACCCTTAAATCCTTCATAAAACTAGGGGTTTAGCGTTTTTTTTAACCATTAATTAACAGGTAGGTTCTAAATAAATTTTCATTTTGCACACCCTAGCAAAATCACTGACAGTAATACCAAACAACTGGAATTTATAATGGAAGAAAACACTACTATCGATATTAGTGCTGTGAATGAGAAAATTGCCCAAGAAAGTGCCTTTATCGATCTTCTTACCACTGAAATGAACAAGGCCATCGTTGGCCAAAACCACATGGTGGAACGATTGTTGATCGGTCTCTTGGGAAAGGGACATATTCTTTTGGAAGGTGTTCCCGGACTAGCAAAGACATTGGCCATCAATACGTTGGCCAAAGCCGTTAAAGGTAGTTTTAGCCGGATCCAGTTTACCCCCGATCTTTTGCCGGCCGATGTGATCGGTACGTTGATCTACAACATCAAGGAAAATGATTTCTCCATCAAAAAAGGACCCATTTTTGCCAATTTCGTGTTGGCGGATGAGATCAACAGAGCACCTGCGAAAGTGCAATCGGCCCTTTTGGAGGCCATGCAGGAAAAGCAGGTGACCATTGGGGACGAAACCTTTAAGCTGGACGCACCCTTTTTGGTCATGGCCACCCAAAACCCAGTGGAACAGGAAGGAACCTATCCGCTGCCAGAAGCGCAGGTAGACCGTTTTATGCTCAAGACCGTTATTGACTATCCCAAGCTTAATGAGGAGCAGCTCATCATTAGGCAAAACCTCAAAGGCGATACGGAGCCCATTAAGGCGGTTGTTTCCGTTGAACAGATCTTAAGAGCGCAAAATACCGTACGTGAGGTGTACATGGACGAGAAAATTGAAAAGTATATTCTCGATCTGATCTTCGCCACACGTTACCCTGAAAAATACAATCTGGAAAACTTGAAGCCCCTTATCAGTTTTGGTGCTTCCCCAAGGGGTAGTATCAACCTGGCCAATGCTTCCAAGTGTTACGCCTTCATCAAACGTAGGGGCTATGTGGTCCCTGAGGATGTCAGGGCCGTTGTGCACGATGTACTGAGACACAGGATTGGCATTACCTATGAAGCGGAGGCGGAAAACATCACTTCCGAAGAAATCATCAACAAGATCGTAAACGAGGTAGAAGTGCCTTAACGGTTCAATGTTTCTCGGTGTAAGTAGCTATACTTTAAACCAACCCGAAAACCTATTTCTTGAACCAGATGGATACAAAGGAACTACTAAAAAAAGTACGTAAGATTGAAATAAAGACCAGGCGTCTGTCCGACCATATTTTTGGTGGGGAGTATCATTCTACGTTCAAAGGTAGGGGTATGACCTTTAGCGAGGTTAGGCAATACCAGTTCGGGGACGACGTAAGGAGCATTGATTGGAACGTGACCGCCCGATACAATGAACCTTTCGTTAAGGTTTTTGAGGAGGAACGCGAATTGACCATGATGCTGATGGTCGATGTCAGTGGATCCGAATTGTTCGGAACGTCTAACCAGTTCAAAAAGGAAATCGTTACGGAGATTTCCGCAACATTGGCATTCTCTGCCTTGCAGAACAATGACAAAGTGGGATTGATCCTCTTTTCGGATGTGGTGGAACTTTATATCCCTCCTAAAAAAGGAAAGAGCCATGTGCTTCGTATCATTAGGGAGTTGTTGGAATTCACCCCAAAAAGTAGCAAGACGAACATTGCGGAGGCACTAAAGTTCCTGACCAATGTGATGAAAAAAAAGGCCATTGTATTTGTACTGTCCGATTTTATTGCGGACGATTACCAGAACACACTGCGCATTGTAGGCAACAAGCACGATGTAACGGGTATTCGGGTATTTGATGAAAGAGAGGAGTCCATTCCCAATCTGGGCATGGTACAGATGCAGGATGCGGAAACCGGGGAATACCAATTGGTGAACACCCAATCCAAACGGGTTCGGTACGCTTACGGACAGTATTATAAAGATAAAGTAGCCTATTACACCGATTCTTTCACCAAGTCAGGTTGTGGGGTGATCAATTGCCGTACCGATGAAAGTTATGTGCGAAAACTATTGGGGTACTTTAAACGAAGGGGATAATGCGGAGTGAATTTTTACATAGCAATAAGAAAAATATCCAAGGCCGCGTTGCAAAGGCCATCTTGGGCGCTCTTTTGCTGCTACCTTTTCTGGGGGTATCGCAAATAGAACCCAAGGTTGAGGCAGAGGTAGACACCCTTGCCATCAAAATTGGGGAACAAATCCATTATACGATTACCGTGGATGCCGATTCCACAGCCGTGGTAAATTTTCCGGAGGGGCAGACCTTTTCTCCTTTGGAGACCGTGGATGCCATCATAGCCGACACTATTAGGAACAAGGATCGAGTTACCCTACAAAGAATCTACGCACTAACCCAGTTTGATAGCGGTGCCTATACCATTCCGCCACAGATTGTCACCATCAACGAAAGGCAGATCTTCACGGATTCCTTTCGCGTTAAGGTGGCCGATGTTGCTGTGGATACCACCAAACAGAAGATGTACGACATTAAACCCTTGATTGAGGTTGAAAGAAGTACAGCCGATATGTGGATAACCGCCCTGATCATCCTATTGGCACTGCTTGTCATCGGCGGATTGGTCTATTGGTTCTTCATTAGAAAAAAACCGTTGACCGAAGCGGAAAAAGTGGCATTGCTGCCCCCTTACGATCGGGCACTTTTGGAACTCAAAAAATTGGAAAACTCCAAATACCTGATCCAAGACGAATACAAACAATACTATTCCGAGCTGACCAATATTGTTCGGATGTACCTTGAGGAAGATGTTCATCTCTCTGCCATGGAAAGTACCACTTCTGAACTTATCACTAAGTTGGAAATGCTCAAGGATTCCGGCGAGTTGAAATTGGGGGACGATACGATCCACCAGTTCCAAAAAATATTGCAGACCGCAGATTTGGTAAAGTTTGCCAAGTCCAAACCTGCCACCTCCGTGGCCGAACAGGATCGAAAATTGGTAGAAGAAATTGTGGTGAAAACGCACGAAGCACTTCCGGAGCCCACGGAAGAAGACTTAATGCTGAATGAGGAATATCTGGCGGAACTAGGCAAGAAAAAACAACGCAAGCGCATTTATTGGGCTGCGGCCATTTTTGCAGGAATCGTCTTTTTTGGGGGTGCCTTCTCAGTGGCCTATTTTGGGTTCAAACAAGTGAAGGATACCGTTTTTGGTTACCCTACCAAAGAACTATTGGAAGGGGAATGGGTTTCCAGCTCGTACGGATTCCCCCCGATTCAATTGGAGACACCGGATGTTTTGGTCCGTCAGGAGGTTAAACTCCCCAAAGAAACAGAAGAGCTCATCAAACAGCTTCAGGCTTTTTCATATGGCAGTTATGTAGGCATCTTTTCTGTGAGTACCAGCTCAGTGACTTACAAGGCAGAATCGGAACCCGATTTTGATACCGCCATTGGCGCCATCCTTTCCAATTTTGAACAGTTGGGACTCAAGAACATCATCACCAAACAAGAGGAATTTACCACCCAGTCCGGGGTAAAGGGCATCAAAACCTTCGGAACCGGAAATTTGGAGACCCCGGCGCAAAAAGGCAAAAAGGCCAAGTACAATATTTTGTCCTTTGGTGGAAAAGGTTTTATGCAACAAGTGGTGATCACTTGGGAAGATGGGGATGAATATGCGGAACAAATCGTAGAGCGGATATTGAACAGTTTAGACGTAAAAACACAGGCATAGATGTTTGAAAATATAGAATTTGCAAATCCTGAGTTCTTTTGGCTGCTTTTGTTGCTGCCACTGGCTTTGCTATGGTATTTTTTCAAGCGGAAGAATGAAATGGCATCCCTTCGCATTTCAAGCATCAAAGGATTTACAGTGAGCAATTGGGCCTCCAAGGCCAAGCCGGTACTTTTCATCATGCGATTATTGGCGTTGGCAGCCATTGTTACGGCATTGGCCCGCCCTCAGACCGAGGACATTTCCACCCGTACCAAAACAACCAAGGGCATCGATATTGTCATGGCCATCGACGTCTCATCCAGTATGTTGGCCCGCGACCTAAAACCCAATAGGCTTTCTGCATTGAAGGAAGTAGCCGCCAACTTTATAAAGGAACGCCCCAACGATCGTATAGGCATTGTTGGCTATGCCGGGGAAAGTTATACCAAGACCCCGATCACAAGCGACAAGACCATTGTGCTGAATGCCCTTAACGATGTCACCTATGGTGAACTGGAAGATGGTACGGCAATAGGTATGGGATTGGCAACAGCGGTAAACCGTTTGAAGGAAAGCAAAGCAGTAAGCAAAGTGATCATCCTATTGACTGATGGGGTAAACAACTCTGGTTTCATTGAACCGAGGACTGCCGCCGATCTTGCTGTGGAATTTGGGATCAAAACCTACACCATTGGCTTGGGCACCAACGGAAATGCACTCTCCCCCATCAGCTATAACCGCGATGGCACCTACCGATATGGCATGAGGGAAGTACAGATTGATGAAGAGCTGCTTAAGGAAATTGCCAGTGTGACCGGAGGGAAATATTTCCGCGCCACGGACAACGAATCCTTGGAAGAGATTTATGACGAGATCAACAAATTGGAAAAAACGGAAATAGAGGAATTCAAATATTACAAGTACGAGGAAAAATTCCGCCCTTTGATTTTTTTGGCGGGCATTTTTCTATTGTTGGAATGGGGATTGCGCAATTCCATATTTAAAAGTTTTATTTAGGGAATGATTCAGTTTGACGAAAAAATATATTTCTACCTTTTGGCCATTATCCCAGTAATGGTCCTGGCCTTCTTTTTTCTTCAAATCTGGAAAAAAAGAACCCAAAGACGCTTTGCCAAATCCAAATTGCTCCGGCGTTTGGCACCCGATCGTTCCAGTTTTAAATCGGCGGTCAAGTTGGCCTTTTTGCTGGCAGGACTTTCCTTTTTGATCCTAGGACTGGTAAACCCCAAGATCGGAACCAAATTGGAGACCGTAAAACGGGAAGGGGTGGATATTGTTTTTGCAATCGATGTGTCCAAAAGTATGTTGGCGGAGGATATAGCCCCCAACCGGTTGGAAAAAGCAAAACGCATCGTTTCTGAGATCATCAACCAACTGGCAAGCGACCGAATTGGAATCATCGCCTATGCCGGCCAAGCATACCCGCAACTACCGATCACCACAGATTATGGGGCGGCCAAAATGTTCTTGCAGAGCATGAATACCGATATGCTTTCCTCCCAAGGTACGGCCATTGATGCCGCCATTGATCTGGCCAGTACCTATTATGATGATTCCCAACAGACCAATAGGGTACTTTTCATTGTTTCCGATGGGGAGGACCACTCTGAAAGTTCCACAACAGCGGCAGTTGAAAATGCCACCCAAAACGGCATCCGTATCTTTACCATTGGGGTGGGAAAAGAAAAGGGCGCACCCATTCCCATCAAAAGGAATGGCATTGTAGAAAGTCTGAAGAAAGACAGTCAAGGAGAAGTGGTGATCACCAAATTGAACGAGGCCATACTTGCCGATATTGCAGATCGGGGCAATGGAGAATATATTGATGGTTCCAACACCGAAGATGCAGTGGAATATATCAAAGAACAACTGGACCGGATGGACAAAACCGAATTTGAGGCCAAGCAGTTCGCGGAGTACAAGGATCAATTCCAATGGTTCCTTGCTGCTGGGTTTTTATTTTTATTTTTGGACATCTTCGTTCTGGACAGAAAAACCCAATGGTTGAAAAAACTAAATCTTTTTAATGAGCACGGTGATGACTAAGATAAGATTGGTGTTTGGACTATTGCTTTGCTTTGGATGGGTCCAAGCACAGGACGATACCACATTGGAGGTACAAAAGGAAGCCGAAAAGGCCTTAAGGGCTTCCACAAATCTCACGTACGAAGCTAACAAAGAGCTTACTTCCAATGATTTTGTGGGTGCCGAAGCGGAATACAGAAGAGCCATTTCCAAAAGTGATAAAAACGTAGCTGCCCCATTTAACCTGGGCAATGCCTACTACAACAGGGAAAGTTACGGAGAAGCGTTTGGCCGCTACAAGCAGGCTGGCGATGCTGCTGAGGACAAAGCCGAAAAACACAAGGCATTCCATAACATGGGCAACGTGTTCATGAAGAACAAGGAATACGAAAAGGCCGTGGAAGCCTATAAAGAAGCATTGCGAAACAATCCAACCGACGAGGAAACCAGATACAACCTTGCACTTGCCAAGAAAATGTTGGAAAAACAACAGGACGAGCAAAAGAACGACCAAGACCAGAAAAAGGATAAGCAGGACCAGAAAGATCAAGAACAAGATCAAAACAAGGACCAGAAAAACGAAGGCGGGGACAACGATAAGCAAGACGAGGGCAAACAGAACGAGGACGAGAACAAGGATAAGGGCGATCAAGGTGAAAATGGGCAGGACAAACCTGAAGAGAACCAAAAAGGGGATGGTGATGAAAAGAAGGAACAAGAGAAAAAACCCAATGAAGGAGATCAACCACAGGATCAACAACAACAGCAACAACCCAGACCCAACCAATTGTCCAAACAGCAAATCCAAAACCTCTTAGAGGCCATGCAGAACGAGGAGAAAAAAGTGCAAGAAAAGATGGAAGCCAGAAAGGTGCGCGGACAAAAAGTTAAAAACGAGAAAGACTGGTAATGAAAGTACAACGGGGCAACATACTACTATTTTTGGCGATGGTGTTCCTATCGGTTACCATGTCCCATGCCCAGGACGAAGAAGTTACCTTCACCATGAACCTCAGCAAGGAAAAGCTCGGGGTCAACGAACGCCTACGTGTGGATTTTACCATGAACAAGGATGGTGATAATTTTACTCCACCGGCTTTTGAAAATTTCAAGGTGGTCATGGGTCCTTCACAATCCATAAGTTCATCTTGGATCAATGGCAAACGCACTTTTTCCAAAACCTACACCTACATTCTTCTTCCAACGGCAAGAGGAAATTTTACGATCCAACAGGCCACTATAGAAATTGCAGGCGAAACCTATAAAACAATACCCAAAACGGTTGAGGTCACCGCGGCCGTGGATAGACCCAATGGAGAAAAAACGGCAGATGATGTTGCTGATGAAAGCCTTCACCTAGTGGCTGAGGTATCCAAGGAAAACCCATACCTAAATGAAGCAGTCACTGTTGTATACAAATTGTATGTTAGTCCCGATATCAGCGTGACCAACTATCGCCCGTTGGATAATCCTACCTATAACAATTTCTGGAGCCAAGATATTCCCGTTACCAAGCACACGGCCCAAAATGGAACCTATGAAGGCAAGCCCTTCCGTTATGTAGTGTTGAAACGTGTAGTGCTATATCCGCAAAAGTCAGGTCAACTGGACATTGAGCCCCTTTCGTTGGAAATTTTTGTGGATGTCCCCACCAACCGAAGGGACTTCTTTGGAGGAAGAATCTATACCCAAACCAGCAAAACGGTATCGGCAGGCAACAGGACCATCAATGTAAAACCTTTGCCCGAAGAAGGGAAACCAGCAGATTTTAATGGTGCAGTAGGTGATTTTCAATTCAGCGTGACCACAAGCAAAGAACAATTGAATGCCTCTGAATCCTTACAGGCCAAGGTTGAGATTTCCGGAAAAGGAAACTTGAAATTGTTCCAATTGCCCAAACCGGAACTTCCCAGTTCACTGGAAGTTTACGACCCGGAACATGAAGAGGACATCAATACCAGCAGTACTGGGATGGAAGGAAAAGTGACGGACAATTATACCATTGTACCATCATTCAGAGGCAAATACCCTATACCAAGTATCCCGTTCAGCTATTTCAATCCTGCAACTGGCAAGTACGTGACCCTTCAATCCGATGAGATCAACATTGAGGTGATGGAAGGGCCTGTGGCCTCATCAGAAAATGCCATTGCTGGATCTGCAGTCAACAAACAGTCGGTAGTACCCACAGGAAAACAGTTCCATTTTCTAAAATTGGACCCCAATCTTGGCCCAACCAAAGCATCCTGTTTCTTTGGTTCCAAATCATTTTTTATGTGGCTTTTCCTGCCTCTGTTATTGATTCCTATTGCCATTTTCACCTCCAAGAAAAGAGAAGCCATTGCTGGTGATGTGGTCGGGAACAAAATCAAACAGGCCAACCGATTGGCGAAAAAATACCTTTCTACCGCAAAAAGGGATCTGGGCAACAAGGAAGCCTTCTATGTGGCTTTGGAAAAGGGCCTACATAACTACCTGAAAGCCAAACTGAATATTGAAACAACCGAATTCAGCAAGGAAAAAATCACCAATATTTTAACAGGCAAGCAGGTTGCACAAGAAGACATTAAGGGGTTCATTGGATTGCTTACCAGTTGCGAAATGGCGCGATATAGTCCATTTTCCAATGTGCAGATGCAGAACGATTATGAAAAAGCAAGTGAAGTAATCTCTAATTTGGACAAGCAATTATGAGCATAAAGACATTTTTCATATCAATTTCCCTTTTCTCCTTGTCCATTGGCTTCGGCCAAAATGAGACTTTGTTCTCCAAAGCCACGGAATATTACAACAATGGGGAGTATAACAAGGCCATTGACAACTATATGTCCATTTTGGAAAGCGGGCAACATTCGGCATCCTTGTACTTTAACTTGGGTAATTGCTATTACAAGCTGAACAGCATTGGTCCCAGTATCTATTATTACGAAAAAGCCCTTTTGCTAGATCCAAACGACGGCGAAATCCTAAATAATCTGGCATACGCCCAAAACATGCGATTGGATGCCATTGAGGCCATGCCCAAAACGGAAATTGCCAAAATTTACGATAGCACTGTCAATCTTTTTGGTATTGACCAATGGGCATATCTTGCCGTGGCATTTGTATTATTGTCCATTATATTGTACCTGACCTACTTTTTCCTGTCCTCGGCCAATAAAAAACGGATTTCCTTTATTACAAGTATCTTTTCCATTTCACTTGGTGTCATGTGCATTTTGCTGGCATATCTACAGCAACAGCAAGAAAAAAAGAATGATCCCGCAATTGTGTTCAATAAGGAAGTAAAGGTTTCCTCCGAGCCCAACCAAAACAGCGATGTGGTCTTTACCCTGCATGAAGGCACCAAAGTGAATGTCCTTGAAGAATTGGATGGGTGGCAAAAAATCTGGATTGCAGATGGACAAACAGGTTGGCTTTTGAGCAATACCATCAAGAAAATCAAGGACTTTTAGCCAAAACTGTTCCTTGGTGCGCATATTTCGCTATTTTTACAAAAAAGGTCCTGTGCTAAAAAAATTGCTTTTTTCTGTTTTACCCCTAATGCTGATAGGTTGCCTATTGGTATCTCCCATTGTTCCATTTTTGGACAAGGAGTTGCGGAAAACGATGGTACCGGGATCAGCCGAAGAAGAAAAAAGCAGTAAAAAAGAAGAAGCTGAAAAAAACTTTGATGAACTGGACCTTTACTTGAAAAATTTTTTCGAACTGTCCCTTTATCAAGCTACCCAAAAATTCGATGTCTGTATCACTGACTATATATTCCCTGCTGCGGAATATAACTTGGAAATTTTGGATCCCCCTCCCAAGAAATTGAGCTAAGTCCCTGCCTTTTTCAATTCAATTTCTAACTAATTCCATTGGGTATTTCCTATGGAAACCTAACTAATTTATCCATGTTCAAGTATATTAAAAACGACCTGCCTGCCAGTATAGTGGTCTTCTTTGTGGCCCTACCCCTCTGTTTGGGTATTGCCCTTGCCAGTGGGGCGCCTTTATTCTCTGGGCTAATTGCCGGAATTATAGGCGGAGTCGTTGTAGGGGCCTTGAGTGGCTCCCAAATTGGTGTAAGTGGTCCGGCCGCCGGTTTGGCCGCCATTGTTCTCACAGCCATTGGAACCTTGGGTGGCTATCAAAACTTTTTGGTCGCCGTAGTTTTAGGCGGTCTTATCCAGATCCTGTTCGGGGTTTTACGTGCCGGGGTCATTGCTTATTATTTTCCGTCTTCGGTTATCAAAGGAATGCTTACAGGTATTGGGATCATCATCATTTTAAAACAGATTCCCCATTTTTTCGGGTACGATGCCGACCCCGAAGGGGACTGGGCCTTTTTTCAGGTGGATGGTGAAAACACTTTCAGTGAAATTGCCAACACGGTCAATTCCATTAGCCCAGGAGCATCGCTTATTGCCGTTGTTGCCCTCGTCATATTGATTTTATGGAACCAGGTTCTGAGCAAAAAATCAAAGGTCTTCGAACTGGTTCAAGGGCCTCTGGTCGCTGTGGTGTTGGGCATTGTCTACTATTCATTCACCAAAGGTGAGGCCGTATGGGGCATATCCGAGGAACATTTGGTAAAAGTACCTGTGCCAGATGGATTCGATTCATTTATTGGGTTGTTCAGTTTCCCCAACTTTTCAGCTATCACCAATACTGAAATATGGATAACCGCCTTTACCATGGCATTGGTGGCCAGTCTGGAAACATTACTTTGTGTAGAAGCTACAGATAAGTTAGATCCCTTAAAAAGGGTAACTCCCGCCAATCGGGAACTTTTGGCCCAAGGTATTGGGAACAGTATTTCGGGATTGATAGGTGGTTTGCCCATTACACAGGTAATTGTGCGAAGTTCTGCCAATATCCAATCTGGGGGCAGAACAAAGCTCTCTGCCATTCTACATGGCTTTTTGCTTCTTGCTTCTGTGTTGATCATTCCAAGTTTGCTTAACATGATCCCGCTCTCCGTTTTAGCCGCCATTCTTTTTATTGTTGGTTATAAATTGGCAAAACCCAGTTTATTCAAGACCATGTTCAAAGCTGGATGGAAACAATTTGTTCCCTTTATTGTTACGGTGGTAGGAATCGTGTTTGCGGATCTTTTGGTAGGCATTACCCTTGGTTTGGGAGTTGGCATTGTTGTTATTTTGATAAAAAGCTACCAAAACTCGCATTTTCTTCATATTCAAGATAAAGGGGATAACGGACATCGCATTAAAATGACGTTGGCAGAGGAGGTTACCTTTTTTAACAAGGGAGCCATCCTTAAGGAATTGGATCAGATTCCCCAAAATTCCTACCTCGAGTTGGATGTGGTCAACACCAAATATTTGGACAATGACATAATTGAAATTTTACAAGATTTTGGCAGCAAGGCCAAAAACCGGAATATTCATATTAAATTGATCTCGGAAAGAGGAGTTGTGGACAATCCCGATGATTATATCGAATTTTTTAAGAAACCAAAAAATCAGCTTAGCAACAAATGAAAGCACATACCAAAGAAACGCAATCGACCATGTCGCCGCAAAAGGCACTTCAATTTTTGAAAGAAGGGAACGAGCGTTTTCAGAACAACCTTAAAGCCAACCGAAATCTTTTGCAGCAGGTGAATGAAACCAAGGATGGACAATTCCCTTTTGCCACCATTCTAAGTTGCATTGATTCCCGGGTATCTGCAGAATTGGTTTTTGACCAAGGTTTGGGAGACATTTTTAGTATTAGGATCGCAGGCAATTTTGTGAACCAGGATATCTTGGGCAGCATGGAATTTGCCTGTAAATTGGCAGGTACCAAATTGATTGTAGTTCTCGGACATACAAGCTGCGGGGCGGTGAAAGGTGCCTGTGACCATGCAAGGTTGGGCAACCTTACCTCTTTGATCAATAAGATTGAACCGGCAGTTTATGCCACCAAAGAACCTAAAGATGAAGAATTGCGAAATTCCAAAAATTCTGATTTCGTGGATGCAGTTGCCGTCAAGAATGTGGAAATGGCTTTGGAAAACATCCGTAACCAAAGTGTCATCCTTAAAGAAATGGAACAAAAAGGGGAAATTGCCATTGTGGGAGCCATGTACGATCTCTCGGATGGAAAAGTAACCTTTCTATAATCGTTTAATTTAGGGTATTCCCTTGAAAGATTTTCACATAGAATGATCAGCCCATCATGACCCTTAAATTTCCGAATGACTCAGGTCCCATTTATCTGGAAACGGTGCAAGGGCGCTTTCCCGTGGAGCCATACAATACCTTCAGCAATCTGGTTTTCTTGGCCCTTATCATTTACTGGGGGATCAAAGTATACAAAAATCCAAGGCAACAATTGTTTCTTGCATGGATGATTCCGATCATCGGGATAAGTTACATAGGCGGCACCATATACCATGCCACACGGAGCCATGAATTTTGGTTGCGTTTGGACTGGATGCCCATTATGTTCCTATGCTTGGCCCTAGTGGTCCATTTTATTTTAAAGCTCGTCAAACCTTGGTGGAAAAGGGCTTTGTTAATCTTACTTTTTATGGGTATTTCCTTTTTGATGCGGATTCTTCCCATTCCGGCTGGACTCCGAATCTCCCTTGGCTATGTAATCAGTGCCGTTACCGTCCTATTGCCAATGGTGTGGTACCTGTTCCAAACCCATGGAAAAAACCTCCCTCTGGTACTATTGGCGTTCGGGATTTTTGCCCTTGCCCTAACCTTCCGTATCATGGATAAATCGCAGAGCTCGCTTCCTATGGGTACCCATTGGCTCTGGCATTTTTTTGGTGGAATCGCGGTACATTTCCTAATGGCCTATATATTCAAGGACAATTTGCTAAATTTGTCGGCCAATAGTGCCGTTGAACATGATCCAGACCATTAAGGAACACCTTGTAGAAGTAGAAAAGTTCGCTTCAACCTCAAAGGAAGAAATAGAGACTTTCCGAATCAAGTATTTAGGAAAAAAAGGACTTTTGAACACCTTTTTTGCCGAGTTCAAGAATGTCCCCATTGACCAAAAGAAAGAATTTGGCCAAGTCATCAATGAGTTGAAGAGTGCGGCCACCGAAAAGGTCAATGCCCTAAAAGAGGCCTTGGAGAGCCAGACCGAAGTAGGTAAATACGGCGACCTTACCCGTCCAGGAGAACCAATGGAAATTGGGGCGAGACATCCTATATCCATCGTCAAGAACCGCATCATCGATATTTTTTCAAGAATAGGCTTCAATGTTTCCGAGGGGCCGGAGATCGAGGACGACTGGCATAATTTCACAGCCTTGAACCTACCGGAATACCACCCTGCCAGGGACATGCAGGATACTTTTTTTATTCAGACCAATCCCGATATCCTCTTGCGTACCCATACCTCATCGGTACAGGTGCGGTATATGGAAAGCCATCAACCTCCTATCCGAACCATTTCCCCAGGAAGGGTATATAGAAATGAGGCCATCTCGGCTCGCTCGCATTGTTTCTTCCATCAGGTGGAGGGCCTGTATGTGGACAAAAATGTTTCTTTCGCCGATTTGAAACAGACTTTGCAATACTTCACATCTGAAATGTTCGGAAAATCGAAGATCAGGCTGCGACCTTCTTATTTCCCCTTTACCGAACCCAGTGCCGAAGTAGACGTGTATTGGGGCCTTGAGACCGAAACCGATTACCGCATGACCAAGGGAACCGGGTGGTTGGAGATCATGGGTTGTGGAATGATAGATCCCAATGTGCTCAGAAATTGCGGTATTGACCCCGAGGTGTATTCCGGATTCGCTTTTGGAATGGGCATCGACCGAATTGCCCTGCTCCTTCATCAAATTTCGGATATCCGTTTGCTCAGCGAAAATGATGTCCGTTTTTTGGAACAGTTCAAGAGCGCACTTTAATCCCCCTTTTTATTGGTTAAAACAAGGCTTAAAATTTTCAACACAATTTTAAGTTCGCTTGGTTTTGTTTGTTCCGAACCAACGTTAATTTTGTCTCTTCAAAAATCCATCTATGGAAAAAACGAAGGAAGAAATTATCGAGACCCTAGGCCTTCATTTGGAGGAAGAACAAAACTTGCCTCCGTTGGCAGCCCGGATCTATGCCATTTTGGTATTGACCAATGAAGATGGACTCACTTTTGAAGATTGCCTTGAAAGAAGGGGGGCCAGTAAAAGTTCTACTTCCACGTCATTGAACCTATTGCTCAAGATGGGTATCATCACCTATTTTACCAAGCCAGGTGACCGTAGACGATATTTCACACTGGCCAAAAAGAAGACCTTTTTCCTAACCAAGCTTCAGGAATATCTAAAACGCCTGGAGTCCGAAAAATCTGTTATCACCTTGGTCATGGACTATCATAAAAAATATTCGCCCAAGAAATTTGAGGAAGGTAAGGAAAGAATGAGCATCTATCTAGATTACATGACCGGAAGCGAAAAACTCCTTCAAGATGCCATCTTAAAATTTGAGGCCATAGCACAAAAAGAAAATTGATGACCCAACGATAAAACCCAACAAAAACCCTAACAACGTTAGACCATACATGAAAACAATCAAGTCAATCGTCGTATTAACAGCCATCGCAGCACTGATGTCCTGTGGTAGCAAGACCCAACAACAAGTCACTGCACCAACACCCTCGTTGAAAGTGATGCAGCTGAAAAAAGAAGACTTCACCATATTCAACACGTATTCAACATCCATTCAGGGACAACAAAATGTAGAGATTTGGCCGAAGGTCTCTGGATTTGTACAGCACATTTATGTAGAAGAAGGGCAACAAGTAAAAAAGGGGCAGTTGTTGTTCAAACTGGAAACACAGACCCTTTCACAAGATGCAAAGGCCGCCCAAGCTTCTGTAAACGTGGCCCAAGTTGAAGTGGACAAATTGGTCCCTTTGGTAGAAAAAGGCATCATCAGCCAGGTACAGCTTGAAACGGCCAAGGCAAAACTCGAGCAGGCCAAGAGCAGCTATAACAGTATAACCGCCAACATCGGCTACTCCACTATTGTAAGCCCTGTTAACGGCTATATTGGTGAGCTTCCCTACAAAGTGGGGTCCTTGGTCAGCAGCAATATGGGGGAACCTTTGACCGTGGTATCCGACATTAGTGGTGTGCGTGCCTATTTTTCCATGAACGAAAGGGAGTTGCTTCAGATAAAAAAACAAATGGCCTCTACTGGTACTGGAATTTTAGCGGATTCTTCCCCGGAAGTGGAACTGGTCATGATTAATGGTGAAACCTACCCACAAAAAGGGGAAATTGCCATGATCAATAACCTTATCAATTCAACCACGGGAAGTGTGACCCTAAGGGCCGATTTTGACAACCCAGATCTGTTGTTAAGTTCCGGAAGTACCGGCACAATCAAGATTCCCTCACAATTTAAGGGCGTATGGGTAATTCCCCAATTTGTTACGGTAGACCGTCAGGGAACCAAAATGGTGTATGTGTTGAACAGTGACAATACGGTAAATAGCAAACCGCTTTCCATAGTGGCCCAAACGGATACCCAGTTCATCGTATCCGAAGGTTTTGAGGATGGCACCACCCTTGTTACCGAAGGGGTTTCCAAACTAAAGGACGGACAGGCCATCAACCCAGTCAACTAACTATTCCAACAATCTCATTAGAACAATAAAATATGTTCCAAAAGTTTATAGATCGTCCCGTACTGTCCACAGTAATATCCGTGATCATTTTGATCTTGGGTATTTTGGGGCTCAGTGTTCTCCCTGTAGAACAATATCCGGAAATTGCTCCCCCAACGGTTCAGGTAACGGCCAACTATACCGGTGCCAATGCTGAAACTGTACTAAAAAGTGTGGTTGTTCCTTTAGAGGAACAAATCAATGGTGTAGAGGGGATGACGTACATGACCTCATCTGCCAGTAACGATGGAGCCGCCAACATCAGCGTATTTTTTGCATTGGGTGTAGATCCCGACATTGCCGCGGTTAACGTTCAAAACCGCGTGGCCCGTGCCAATAGCTTATTGCCACAGGAAGTAATCAACACAGGTGTAACTACCCAAAAGGCCCAAAACAGTGCTTTGTTGTTCTTCTCCATTTTTTCCAAGAACAAGGACTATGATGCCACTTTTGTGGAAAACTATGCCAAGATCAACCTGGTGCCCAAACTCCAAAGGATTAAGGGTGTTGGTAACGTCAACGTTTTTGGTGCCAAGGATTATTCCATGCGTATATGGATATCCCCTGATAAAATGGCCGCCTACAATTTGGTGCCTTCCGATATCCAAACGGCATTGAGAGAGCAAAACCGTGAAGCTGCCACCGGAAAAATTGGTGAAAATGCCGATGGTATTTTCGAATATGTGATGAAATACAAAGGTAGACTCTCCGAAGTGGAGGAATACGAGAACATCATCCTAAAAACTACGGATGATGGTGGCTTTCTTCGCCTGAAGGATGTGGCCGATATTGAACTAGGTGCCTTTAGCTATGTCAGGAAAAACACCGGTATGGGCAATCCTGGCGTGGCCGTGGGCGTATACCAGACCGCAGGTTCCAATTCCAAGGAAATCATCGATCAAATTGAAACCATTTTAACGGAAGCCAAAGGAGAGTTTCCAAAAGGATTTGATTACGTAATCCCATTCAATTCAAAGGATTTCTTGGATGCGTCCATCGACCATGTGGTGCAAACGCTGATCGAAGCATTTATCTTGGTGTTCATCGTGGTATTCCTGTTCCTGCAAGATTTCAGGTCTACCCTGATTCCGGCCATTGCCGTGCCCGTTGCCATTATCGGAACTTTTTTCTTCCTTCAAATATTTGGGTATTCCATCAATATGTTGACGCTTTTCGCCATGATTTTGGCCATTGGTATTGTGGTGGACGATGCCATCGTAGTGGTGGAGGCGGTCCATGCCAAGTTGGAAGAAGGTGGCAAGTCGGCCAAAAGTGCCACCAAAAAAGCCATGGGTGAAATTTCTGGTGCCATTATCTCCATTACCCTGGTAATGTCCGCGGTATTTATTCCCGTATCCTTTATACAAGGTTCATCAGGGGTGTTCTATCAGCAGTTTGGTATCACTTTGGCAGTTGCCATCTTGATCTCGGCTGTTAACGCCTTAACATTGAGTCCGGCCTTGGCTGCTTTGTTCCTAAAGCCCCATGACCCTGAAAAGGGGCATAAATCCAACTTTATGACCCGTTTCTTTAAGTCTTTCAATATTGGATTTACCGCGATCACCAATAAATACACCAACACCGTTGGGCGTTTAGTGAAGCGAAAATGGATCACTGCAGTGTTATTGTTGGCCTTCACAGGACTTGCCATTTATCTCTTCAAAACCACCCCATCAGGATTTGTACCTGACGAGGACAGGGGGCTTATCTTTGCCAATGTTAGCATGCCTCCGGGAACCACTATTGAAAAGACCGAGGAAACCATCATGAAACTGGATTCCATTTATGAATCCATGGATGTGATCGATGCCCGAATGAGCGTGGCAGGTTTCAGTTTGTTGAATAGGGTAAGTGCTGGATCCTATGCCTTTTCCATCATGAAATTAAAAGACTGGAGTGAGCGGAAAGCGGATTCACTATCCGTAAATGCCACCATGCAGAAATTAAATGCCCTTTCTGCAAACTTCAAAGATGCCCAAATTATATACTTTACCCCGCCCAGTATCCAAGGTTTTGGAACCAACTCTGGTTTTGAGGTACAATTGCAGAGCAAGGGAGGTGAGGATTGGTTGGCCATCAACGATGTTAAAAATCAATTTTTGGGTGCCCTAAACGCGCGTCCCGAAATCCAATACGCCATTTCCCAATTCGATCCTGGGTTCCCACAATACAACCTTGATATCGATATGGAAAAGGTGAAAATGGCAGGGTTTTCCGCAACGGACATATTCAATGCCCTTCAGGGATATTATGGAGGCATCTACGCAACCGATTTTAACAGGTTTGGAAAACAGTACCGTGTCATGATACAGGCAAAACCTGAAGATCGTGCCAATGAAAATTCCCTAAACCACATTTTTGTTAGAAACGCCAAAGGAGAATCTGTAGCGGTAAGCCAATTTGTGACCCTTAAAAAAATCTATGGCCCTGAGGTAGTGGAACGTTTCAACTTGTTGAGTTCGGTAAAAGTTTCAGGGGTTCCGAATGCCGGGTACAGTACCGGTGATGCCATTAATGCGATTGAGGAAGTGGCCGCCCAAGTACTGCCTACCTCCTATACCTATGACTATTCTGGACTGACCCGTGAGGAGAGCAATGCAGGATCCCAGACCATCCTCATCTTTATTCTGAGTTTGGTGTTCGTGTACTTCTTGTTGAGCGCACAATACGAGAGTTATATTTTGCCTTTTTCCATTTTGCTTTCACTACCTGTGGGTATTGCCGGGGCCATTCTCTTCATCAACCTGGGTGGTTTGCAGAACAACATCTATTTCCAGATTGCGATCATCATGTTGATAGGTCTGTTGGCGAAAAACGCCATCTTGATCGTGGAATTTGCCCTTCAACGGCGACGGGCAGGACTATCCCTATTCGAAGCGGCAGCAGATGGGGCAAGGGCTAGGTTGCGACCTATTTTGATGACTTCCTTTGCTTTCATCTTTGGTTTGCTGCCACTGGCACTTTCATCCGGAATCGGGGCCATCGGAAACCGATCCATCGGTCTGAGTGCCGTTGGAGGTATGCTCGTGGGAACCATTTTGGGAGTTTTTGTGGTGCCCGTCCTTTTTGTGGTGTTCCAGGCACTTCAAGAACGCATTTCTGGAAAACCTGAACCAACCGAAGAAACCATTGCCTAACAACAACGTTAAAGAATCATGAAAATACAATCCACATATAAACTGATCGTGTTGCTAACGGCTTCTCTGTTATTGCAGTCTTGCTTTGTGGCCAAGAATTATTCGCGGCCGGAACTGGAGACGGAAAGCTTGTATAGAACCGACCAATTGCCGCAAGACAGTATTTCTATGGCCAATGTGTCTTGGAAAGACCTATTCAATGATGAACAGTTGAAGTCCTACATTGCCCAGGGATTGGAAAACAATCTCGACATCCGCATAGCGCTTCAAAACGTGGTGGCTGCCGAATCCTATCTAAAACAAGGAAAGGCCGGGTATTATCCCACCCTTTCCGGAACGGCCAGCTTTACCCGCACCAAAAACTCGGGTAACAGCCAGTTCGGTAGTTTCTTTACACGGCCTTTGGAGCAATATGAACTTTCGGGGTCCCTCTCATGGGAGGCCGATGTTTGGGGAAAGATACGGAGCAACAAAAGGGCATATGGTGCCTCTTATCTGCAAAGTGTAGCGGCCCACCAAGCGGTAAAGACCAATTTAGTTTCCGGCATTGCCAGTACCTATTACCAATTGATGGCACTGGACAAGCAAAGGGAAATTGCCGAACAGGCCCTCGAGGCCAGAAAGAGCAGTCTTGAGACCACACAGGCGCTAAAAGATGCAGGACAGGTGACCGAAGTGGCGGTTAAACAGACCGAGGCTCAAGTACACACCACGGAAATCATCTTGATCAATTTGAAAAACAATATCAAGCTCCTGGAAAATGCATTCTGTATTCTGTTAGGGGAACCGGCCCACGAAGTACAAAGGGGGAGGTTGGATGACCAATCCATTGATTCCGATCTAAAAACCGGGGTTCCCTACCTCCTGTTGGCCAATCGCCCTGATGTCATGCGGGCAGAGTATGGCCTCATCAATGCCTTTGAGCTTACCAATGTGGCCAAGAGCAGTATGTACCCCTCCTTAAAATTAACTGCCAATGGCGGTTTCCAAAGTCTGGAATTTGAAAATTGGTTGGACGCCAGTTCCTTGTTTTCCCAATTGATCGGCTCCTTGACGGAACCTATTTTTAACGGGAGAAGGCTACGTACGCAAATGGAAGTGGCCAAGGCACAACAGGAACAAGCTTTGCTTTCATACAAAAAAACTTTGTTGACGGCCGGGCGAGAAGTTTCGGATGCACTATACACGTATAATGCGGAGTCTGAAAAATTGACGGCCCGCTCCAAGGAACTCGAAGCCTACTCTACAGCCGAGGACTATTCCGAAGAACTGTTGAACAATGGCCTTGCCAATTATTTGGAGGTACTCACCGCAAGACAAAACGCGTTGAATTCGGAACTGAGCTATGTGGATTCCCAATATGGGCAGTTGAGCGCCATTGTGGAACTCTACCGGGCCCTTGGTGGTGGATGGAAATAATATCTGGATGCTCGAGGACAAAAAGCACATATTGGCCTTTGCCATTGGTAACTTCACCAAGTTTGGCAGTAAAAGATTCTCTATGGATGAATTGGCCCAAAATCTAGGCATTTCCAAAAAAACATTGTACCGTTATTTTGGGAGCAAGGAAGAATTGGTATGCGAAAGTCTTGGCTTTCTTTTAAACCAACTGAGGACCAAGGTGGATGCATATATGGCACAAAATCCTAACGAAAATGAGCCTCTAACCACCATAATATTTATTTACAAACAAGGGTTGATGACTTTACAGGAAATCAACCCTTCCTTTTTGTTCGGCCTTTCCAAATATTATCCCGATGCTTTTAAACGATATTCCAATTTTAAGAAGGACATCGTTTGGGATTTGGTCTGCCCTCTTTTAAAAAAGGCACAAAACTTGGGGCAGGTGCGAAATGAAGTCAAAATAGAGCTGGTCTGCAGGCTTTTTTTGGGCAGAATGGAAGATATGGTATACTCCAGTCCCACTCTTTTTGAAGAATATAGCATCCAAGAATTATTGGAACATATCATCATCAATAACCTAAGGGGGATTCTTACACTGGAGTATCTTTCTACATCGCCCTTGGAAAAATAATCATCATTTTGGCTGAAACGATGCCAATTTCGAAATTTCACCAAGATTATTTTACTATAATTCCATTTCAAAGTGTTGATTTTTATGTTTTTATCATTGCAATTGGCGTTTTGATCGCCTAACTTTAATTTCTTGCTAAAAACTCAAAAATCAATGGGAACAACCAACATCAACCGCAGAGACTGGATCAGAAAAAGTATGCTCACCGCAGGTGGAGCAATGGCCCTTCCATATTTTGGAATCGCTGAAACCCCTATGGCCCCACTAACATTGGATGCCAAAGGAAATGCAGTATATAGTCAATTTTTCAAGGAATTTTTACCCGACATTCCAGTGCCATTGGCACCCATTACCGCCAAACTGAATGCCAACGAAAACCCTTATGGTCCATCGCCCATGGCTGTGGAAGCCTTTAAAAACACTGCCGCAGGTGGTAACAGATATGCTTGGAAAGAGTTGTTCCAATTGGTGGACAAGATTGCCAAGTTTGAAGGCGTAGAAAGCAAAAACATCATGATGGGCCCAGGGTCTTCCGACCTTTTGGAAAAAACCGCCATGGTATTTTTCATGAACGGAGGAAACGTAGTTTCTGCCGATCCCGCCTATATGTCCCTTATCCAGGTTGCTGAATCTGTTGGCGCCAAATGGAAACCGGTTCCACTAAAAGCGGATTGGTCACACGATCTTAAGGCCATGGAACAGGCTATTGATGATGAGACGAAATTGGTGTACATCTGTAACCCGAACAACCCAACGGGAACCATGACCGACCATCAAGAATTGGTGGATTTCTGCTCCAGGGTTTCTGAAAAAGTACCTGTGTTTGTAGATGAGGCCTATTTGTGGTTCTTGGATGAAGGAGCCAAAAAGAGTATGGTTTCCTTGATAAACGAAGGTAAGGATGTGATCATCGCCAGAACGTTCTCCAAAATCCACGGTATGGCTGGCCTAAGGGTTGGATATATCGTAGCCCTTGAAGCTACCTTAAACCGTTTGCAAAGCATTACCAGAGGTGGTATGGGAATTACCCTTCCTTCCGTACATGCTGCCATGGCTGCCATGGATGATGCCAAATTCATTGAAAAATCAAGGATGTTGAATGCCGAGTGTAGGGATTACGTAGCCAAGAGCTTGGAAGAAAAAGGATTCGAATATGTTCCTTCCCACACCAGTTTCATGATTTTCCCCATTGAGATGGAAGGAAAAGAATTCTTGAATAAAATGACCGAATTGAATGTGGGTGTTCGTGCCTTCCAGTTTATGGGTAAAAATTGGTGTAGGGTAAGTATGGGAACCATGGAAGAAATGAAAATGTTTACCGCTGCCATCAATAAAGTACTGGTATAGTGGATACTGGATTTCAAAAGACCATTGTATTCCTGTTTTTCATCTTCATTGGAATCTTGCTCAAAGCGAAATTCAAGAACAAGGAAGAGATTACGGGAATCAAAAAAATAATTCTGAACCTTGCTTTGCCCGCAACCATTTTTATTGCGTTGTTGGGCATTAAGGTGGAATTACATCTTTTAATATTGCCTGTGTTGGCCCTTGGGCTTAACCTACTTTTGTTCCTGACCGTGCCCCTTATTTTGCCTCTTGTGGGTATCGGCAAGGGAACATCCGAGTTCCGTACAGCCAAATTGTTGATTCCCTCATTGGCACCAGGATTGTCTTCCTTTCCTTTTATCCTGGAGTTTTTAGGGGACGATTACTTAGCAAAGGCGGCGATGTCCGATTTAGGAAACAAAGTGTTTGTACTGTTTTTTCTGTACCTCGTTGCCATGAACTGGCATTATGGACTACAGTCCGACCAACCCAAAAATGAAGGAACCAAGCTTAAGCCCCTTATGAAGGCCATGGTTTCGGAGCCGGTCAATATTTTTATCGCAGTAGCCCTTTTGCTTTTGGGCTTTGGTTTTACCATGCATTCCTTACCCTTCTTTTTGAGTGAAACTCTCGAAAAATTGAGCATGATCATGACCCCGTTGGTGCTGCTCTTCATTGGATTGGCAGTGAAGATCAAGAGAAAGCAGTTCTTTCAGATATTTTCGCTCCTATGTACCCGGGCAGGATTGGTGTTGTTGATCTCAGGAATTTTTGTTTCCGTGGCCGGAATTGAGGCCCAGAATGAAATTTTGCTTATCCTGGCCTTCGGATTGAGTGCCTGTAGCTTTTGGCCCTATGCCCATATTGCGGCAGTGGATGGCATGGAAATGGATTTAAAGGACAAGAAAAAGACCTTCAGCAGTGACTATGGGGTGGCCATTTTGGCACTTTCATTCCCGTTGTCAACCATACTAATTTTGGGTGTTTTGAACAGCGGTTCTTTCTTTGTACATAGCTACAACATCTTCTTGATTTCGGTTTTGTTCTTAGCTGTCGGATTTGCCATTCCCTTATTCAGTGGATTGAACAAAAAATGGTCAGGATTGAAAGGCTTGGGGTTTAAACTGAAATCCCCTGCTACCGAGAACGTTTGATCAAGGTAAGTTCCCTGTAAATTGTTACCTTTCTAAAAATATAGGTAATCATGTCTGTTCGCTTCATCCTCCTGCTCTCTTTTTTTACTATCGGAATGCTATCGGCACAAAAAAAGAACCCGAAAGTGGATCAGGCCCGATTGGAAAAACGCATCTTCGATTTGGCCAAATTCGGACTTCAAGAAAACGGCGAAACGGAACGCGTGGCTTTTAGCGATGCAGATATTGAAGCCCGGAACTGGGTGGTAAAAACCCTTAAGGGTTTTGGCATGACCGTAACCATAGATGCCGCGGGCAACATCATTGGAAAAAAACCGGGAAAGGACGCCTCTAAAAAACCCATAGCTTTTGGATCACACATTGACCGGGTGCCCCATGGGGGTAATTATGATGGCTGTGTGGGCTCCATGGCCGCTTTAGAGGTTATCGAGACCTTGATAGAAAACAACATCAAGACCAAACATCCTTTGGAAGTCATCATTTTCCCCAATGAAGAAGGTGGGGTTATGGGCAGTCGTGCCATGGCCGGAAATTTGACCAAAGCCGCTTTTCCTGTGGTCAATGCCACTGGGTATTCCATGGGTGAGGGCATTATGAGAATCGGTGGCGATACCACAAAAATAAAAGATGCTATCCGTGAAACTGGCAGCTTGGCCGCCTTTTTGGAACTCCATATTGAGCAGGGCGGGAAACTTGAAAAAGCTGATCTGGACATCGGTGTTGTGGAAGGCATTGTGGGTCTTAAATGGTGGGATGTGGTCTTTACGGGCTTTGCCAACCATGCCGGTACCACACCTATGAATGCAAGGCAAGATGCACTATTGGCCGCCGCCAAATTCATTGTGGCCGTGAACGAAATCACCAATAGTTTTGAAGGTACCCAAGTGGGCACTGTAGGACGAATTAAGGCCGAGCCAGGAGCGCCCAATGTGATTCCCGGAAAGGTAGTGGCCAGTTTGGAAATTCGCGATCTATCTTCAGAAGTAATTGAAAAAGTGTATCAGGCCATCAAGACAAAAACAGAAGAAATTGCGCAAGCTTCCCATATTACCGTGGAATTTTTGCCTTTGGATACCACATCGGAACCTGCATTGACGGACCCTTCCATTCAAAAAGAAATAGAAAGCTCTGCCAAGGCTCTTGGGTTGACCTTTCAATATATGCCTAGTGGGGCGGGGCATGATTCGCAGGATGTTTCCAGATTCGCACCTGTTGGGATGATCTTTGTGCCCAGCAAGGGGGGCATCAGTCATTCCCCGAAAGAATTCACTTCTGCGGAGGATATGGCCAACGGCGCCAACGTACTTTTGAACACTGTTTTGGCCCTGGACAAAAAACTGGATTAAAAATTAGACCACTAAATAAAAATCATCAGAAATGAACACGAAAAAGTATTTCATCGGAGCCGCCGCCATCATCATCATTGGAGTGGCTGTTTATATTTATTATATCTATACCAATGCGCCTGAAGGTGCCAGAAATGGATTTGCCGAAAAATTCCCTGATACGGCCAGTGCTGGTTGGATGAAAGAATCCGCCAACGAATGGGAGGCCGAATTTGAGATGAACGGGGAAGAATATGCCGCTGTTTTTACGGAGGATGGTACCTGGGTGAGAACGGAACATGAAATCGAGGAAAAAGACCTGCCGGAAAAAGTTTGGAACCTATTGAATGATAAATTCAAGGATTACCGCATTGATGAAATTGAATATGTGGAAAATGCCGATAGCAGTACTGGCTATAACATTGAACTTGAAAAAGATGAAGAGTTACGAATCTTTATCAGCAGCGAAGGGGAGTTGATTTCTTTGAGGGAGGAGTGATTTGTTAAGATGATGAAGAAGTTCATCGCATTGATTGTCCATCATTTATGAAACAAAAAGCATGAAAAAACTATTAAGGGATTTTTTTGCTCTTTGTTTTGATTTTATGAATGCATATCCGATTTTATCAGCATTGTTTATTTTAATGATTTGTCTCTATTTAATGTTTGTAACTCTTCCAGATGCCTTTAACAAAAAAAGAAAAGAAATTGGGCTCTATGCCTATTATTCCAGAGTAGGCCTAGTATTATCTCTAATTTTTGTCTTGACGTGCTTTTTTATAGTCCTGTTGACAAAAATATTTTAAACTGTCTCTTTACCCCCTTTTGCGATGCTATACGTCGCATTGGCAATAAGTGAAATACTCATCCAATACGTAGCCAAGATTAAAGGGCCAGAGAGGTAAAACGGGGTCTTGAATTTAGCTATCGCCAACAATGTGTCCGACAACATAAAGCACAATACACCCACGGCCATTAAAGCGTGGGCATTGTTCCTTTCTCGTAGGTACAGGCCCACCCCTTGCCACGCCATAAACGTGATGATCATCACATAAATGGCAACAGGCAAAAGCAAATCGCCCAAACCGGGTTTCAACCAAAAAAACAATACCCCTGCAATGCCAAACAAGATCAAAAAGGAAATCCAGTTTTTGTAAAATCCCTTGTATTGGATAAAGGCCACGGAGAACAAAATATGGGTAATCAAGAATGCCACAAGTCCAAACAAAAAGTAGGATTCAAAAAGCAAGAGGACATCCCCCAGCAAACAGAACACCAAGGCAATGGTGACCATATTACCCAATCGAACATTGCGCTTTCTTGGGGCGAATAACAACAACGCAATCACCAAGATCGTCGTCAACGGCTTGAGGAACATAAAAAGGGTCTTGTCCTCATACAGCCCAAAGTAAATGGCCAAGCATGCGGACACCAATATTAAAATATTGAAAGTCCCTCTTTTTGTATCGGTTTGGGCTACCATTTGGTAAAAGGATTTTTGCTCAATTGGGAGTTGTAATATTGCTTCTGCCCTGTGACCTCCTCACCCAGCCATTCGGGCTTTTCAAATTTTTCGTCTTCGTGGTTGAGTTCCACTTCCGCTATCACCAACCCTTTGTTTTCTCCTAAAAATTCATCCACTTCGAAAAAGTGGTTGCCATAGGGAACTTCATACCGATGTTTTTCCAAAATCCCCGTGTTACAGAGGTCGATCAAATTGGTGGCTTCTGCAGTACCGATCTCAATTTCCCATTCAAAACGGGTAGTGCCGGAATCGTTGGGGCCTCCTTTTATGGTCAAAAACCCTTTATCTCCCATAATGCGTACCCGAACCGTGCGGTCAGGGTCGGTGTTCAAATAGCCTTGTGCAATTCGGGTTTGGGAAGTGGCCCCCTGCCGATAAGCATCCGAAGTAACCAAGAATTTTCGTTCTATTTCCAAATGTTCCATCAAACTAAATATACCCTAAATTTGAGTATGGACTTCGATTTTCCCTTAAGAAAAATCATTCACGTGGACATGGATGCCTTTTACGCCTCCGTGGAGCAACACGACAATCCCGAACTAAAGGGGAAGCCCATAGCGGTGGGTGGTGGATCTAAACGTGGGGTGGTTTCCGCCGCCAGTTACGAGGCCCGAAAATTTGGGGTGCGCAGTGCCATGTCCGGGATGCAGGCCCAGCGGAATTGTCCCCAACTCATCTTTGTGAAACCCCGTTTTGATCGATATAAAGAAATCTCCCTCCAAATTCGCAGCATATTTTATGAGTACACCGATCTGGTGGAACCCCTGTCTTTGGATGAGGCCTATTTGGACGTAACGGAGAACAAAAAGGGCAACCCATCTGCCACCTTGATTGCCAAGGAAATCCGCCAGAAAATCTTGGACAAGACGGGATTGACGGCTTCTGCAGGTATTTCCATCAACAAGTTCATTGCCAAAGTGGCCAGTGATTACAACAAACCCAACGGACAAAAAACGGTAAACCCCGAAGAAGTCATCCAATTTTTGGAGGATCTGGACATCCGGAAATTTTATGGGGTGGGAAAAGTAACCGCGGACAAAATGTACCGGTTGGGCATTTTTACTGGCAAAGATCTAAAACAGAAATCCCTGGAATTCTTGGACGAACATTTTGGCAAGAGTGGCAAGTATTATTACCATGTGGTTCGTGGCATCCATTTGAGTGCCGTGAAACCGCATCGTATTCCAAAATCGGTTGGGGCCGAACGTACCTTTTTTGAGAATCTGAGTAGCGAGATCTTTATGCTGGAAAAATTGAGGCACATTGCCGAGGAACTGGAACGGCGGTTGAAGAAATCCAAAATTGCTGGCAAGACCATCACCCTAAAAATCAAGTTCAGCGATTTTACCTTGCAGACGCGAAGCAAAACGCTGCCCTATTATATTTCGAGCAAGGACCTCATCTTGGAAACGGCCAAGGAACTGTTGTACCAATCCCCACTGGAAGAATCGGTTCGGTTGTTGGGTATTTCATTGGCGAACCTCAACACCGAAAAGGATGACGAACCTCCCAAAAAAGAATCGGTGTTGGTGCAGTTGAAGTTCGATTTCTAATCCCCTAAAAAAGAAAAACCTCCCAGAGGGAGGCTTATCCATTAGTTTTTGATATCCGATTTTATCGGCTCTACCGTAGGTTTCAGCATATTGCCATCGGCATCTATTTCTATGATGTTGTCAAAACCAAGTTCATCCAGTTTTGAAATGATCTCGGCCCTATCGCCTACCATAAACCAGTTCATTTTTTCCGGTTTCACCACTTGGTTGCTCACTTTTCGGATGTCATCCACAGAAAGTGTGCGTACGTTCTGATCATATTTTTGATAGTAGTCGTCTGGCAGATTGTATCTGATCAAATTCCTTACCGAACTGTTCACGGAACTGTTGGTTTCCCATTGCCCTGGAAGTTTCAACACCTGGTTGGTCTTAACTTTTTCCAACTCTTCTTTGGTAGCTGGTCGGGTTGAGGTGAACTCAGAGATTTCCTTGCGTATTTCGGTAACTGATTCAGCAGTTTTATCAGTTTGAACCGGAGCGTACACGATGAACGGACGTACTTCCTTGGAACCCATAACAAAGCCACTTGCACCATAGGACCAGTGTTTATCTTCTCTCAAATTCATATTGATGCGGGAAGTGAAATCGCCTCCAAGAATGTTTACCATTTGTTCCAAAGCTACCTCGGAAACGTCTCCATACTTTTCGGTCAAATGCCCGGCCAAGATTACGGATTGTTGGGATTCAGGCCTGTTCATCAGATACAGTGTATTCTTGGTGTTGGTCTGGGGCTGGTTGAACACGATCTTGGGCACATCACCTTTCTTCCATTTGCCCAAGGTTTTTTCCAATTTGGATTTCAATTCGCTCATTTCAACATCTCCAGTTATAATAATGGTAGAGTTATTGGGCTTAAACCAAGTATTGTAGAATTCCACCATATCGGCACGAGTGAGTTTGCTTACTCCATCCTCATAACCGGTACCCGTATATGGGCTACTGTAAGGATGATCTTCTCCGTACATAAATTTGTTCATGGCGCGCAAGGCCATGGTGACCGGTTGCGACTTTTCCTTCTTAATGTCGTTGATCTGTTCGCTCTGCAAACGTTCAAATTCTTTTTCAGGGAAAACTGGGTTTAGCACCACATCCAAGAACAGGTCCAAACTGGCATCCAGACTTGGTTTTAACGTGGTCATATAAACATTTGACTCATCTTGACTTGAAAATGTACTCAAGGATGCGCCCAACAATTGGAGTTGCGCATTGATTTCCAAGGAACTTTTATCCTTGGTGCCTTCGTCCATTAAGTTCATCGCCAATTTTGCAGTACCGGGTGTGGACAAATAATCGGTTTTGTAACCCGCATCGGTCACCAAGTTGATGACCACCGTGGGAACTCCTTTGCGTTGGGCCAAGACCACATTGAGTCCGTTGGACAATTGGGTGCGCTGCAAATCCGGGAATTTGGAGCTTTTCTGTTCGGCAAGGGCCGGTAATTTGCTTCTATCAATGGTAGAAGGTTCCACCGCATATTCTGGGAATGGATTACAGATCAACACATGTTTGCCCTTGGTCAACCACTTGGCTGCCGTTTTCTTAAGGTCTTCGGCAGTGGCATTCTCAACAAATTTCAATTGGGTTTTGTAATATGAGGCATCTCCATGGTAAGTTTCATTGGATGCCAGGATATCGGAAACACCACCGAAGCCTCCTATCCGCTCCAGTCCTTTGATGAAGTTGGCAAAGTAACTGGCCTTCACCCTCTTCAATTCTTCCTCGGTTGGGCCTTCCTTGATAAACTTATCGATCTCGTCCCAAAGTTCTTTTTCCAATTTTTCGGCATCCTGACCTGGTTTTACGTTCAACCAAGCAATGAACTCACTGGCAATTTCACTGGAAGATTGAAAGGAAACTGCGGCACTGGCCGATTGATCTTTGTATATGAACTTTTGGTACAATCTTGAATTCTTACCACTGGTCAGAATAGAAGAAATCAAATCAAAATAAAGATCCTCTTTGGATCCAAATTCGGGTGAGTTCCAAGCAAAGAGAATCCTTGTCTCGGGAACCCTGTCCTCATATACCTGGCGCGAATCGTACACTTTATTGGGAATGTTCACCTCTTGCCTTTCCAAGGTGGGACCAGAAGGAATGTCGCCAAAATAAGCGGTCACCTTCCGAAGAATTTCCTCCGCATCAACATCACCCGCTACGGCAACCACGGCATTGGCAGGTCCGTAATACGTTTTGAACCAATCTTGCACGTCTTCCAAGGAAGCGGCATTCAAATCTTCCATTTCCCCGATAACGGTCCAAGAATATGGATGGCCTTTGGGGTACATGGCCTTGGTCAAATAATCCCATTGCTTGCCATACGGTTGGTTTTCCCCTTGTCTTTTTTCATTTTGTACCACTCCGCGCTGCTCATCCAATCTGGCCTGGTCAATGGCGCCCAACAAATGCCCCATACGATCCGATTCCAAGAACAGTACTTGGTCCAATGCAGAGACCGGGACATTTTGAAAATAGTTGGTGCGGTCGCTATTGGTGGTTCCGTTCAAATCGGTTCCCCCAATACTTTCCAAAGCCTGGAAGTAATCGGTGTTGTAGTTTTCACTTCCGTTGAACATCAAATGCTCGAACAAATGGGCAAAGCCGCTTTTGCCGGGCTTTTCGTTTTTAGATCCCACATGGTACCATACATTCACGGCGGCAATGGGTGCCTTGTGATCTTCATAGACCAACAAGGTAAGTCCGTTCTTCAATGTGTACTTCTTGTACTGGATATCGATATCATCCGCAGAAAATTGAAACCCTTGTCCATAGTTCATAGAAAGGCAAAGAAGGCCCAATATCAGGGCCGAGAGTAGTTTTTTCATTTGACTATTTTTAATTATTTGATTGATAAATTGCTCTTGACAATATAAGAAAATGTTTACAATTATCACTATATTAACCACTTAGGAAGGAAAATAAAAATGGAGCCATTTTGATTTTCCGTGGTTCCAATCACCACTTGCATGTTTGGGCTTAGGTTTAGTTGCCCGACCCGTATTTTCTTATTTTCTTTGCATATATGCAACGTCCTGAATTGCACCAACATATCATAACCACCGCAGGTAATCTTTTCTATGCCCAAGGGTACAACTCTACGGGTATCAACGAAATTATAGATAAATGTGACATTGCCAAGGCCACACTTTATGGACATTTTAAGTCTAAAGAGGACATTTGCGTCGCTTATCTGGAACAACGTCACCATGCCTTTATGGATTCCGTAAAAATGTATGTGGCGCGTAGCAAAACTGGAAAAAACCGGTTGTTGGCCATTTTTGACCTTTTACAGGACATGTACCGTGAGGAAAATTTTCAAGGATGTTGGGCACTTAAAACCTTGGGCGAGCTTTCCCCCAACCAGAAAAAGATTTTGGAGGTCATCCAAAAACAGAAAAAAGAACTGCTCCTGTATCTGGGCGAAGTTGTAGGTCAAAATATTTCCAACCTGTCCAAGGCCCAAACGGAAAAAATGTCGGGAGGGCTCTACCTACTCTACGAAAGTGCCGTGACCGAAAGTCATTTGTTCAAGAACGATTGGCCCATCTACATGGCCAAAAGTATTGCACCCACTTTCTTTGCCGAACTGGAATTGGAATAAAAAACCCTTCCATGGCAATGAAAGGGTTTATCTTATCAGAAGTTGTTTAACTTTTAAGCTTCAACTGTTTCCAAAGGTTGAACTTCTGGAAAGTCAATAGGTGTGCCCACCGTATTGTTGATGTAGTTGGAAATGGTCTTATCGCCCACCAAAACAATGGTATCGATCAAATTTTCCTTGGTCCACCCTGCATTAAAGAAGTTTTCCAAAATGCTGGCGTCTGCCTTTCCTTGGTTTTCGGTAATGTTCTTGGCCAATTTTGCCAAGGCATCCAATTTAGTGTCAAAAGATGCCTTACCAGCCCTCAACTCCAAAATCTGGCTTTCGGTATAACCATTCATTTTACCAATGGCGGTATGGGCGGCCAAACAATAGTCACAATTGTTCACTTGGCTCACGGCCAAGTTCACCACTTCTTTTTCCTTGGCTTTCAAAGAGGTCTTGGCGTTGGCAAAGGTCAGATAGTTGCCTAGTGCATTTTGGGAATAGGCAAAGGTGGCATACAGGTTGGGAACAAAGCCCAAGGCTTTTTCCAAGTTGTCAAAAATGGCCTGATTGGCAGCGCTTACTTCTTCTCTTTTAGGTACATTGAATGTGCTCATGATTTAATTTATTTAATGTTATAATGATTAATAATTCTGAATGAAGGGTTTCTCGGCATCACAATAAAAATCATGATGGAACTTTTGATCACAATGCTCCACAACGACCAAGGGCCGTTGCTGTTTGGGAGAGCTTCTAAAAATTTCGATAAGATTGAAAATGGATTTATCGAGTGCTTTCATCTTTTACCTGTTTTTAAATTACAGGGCAAAGATGCGGCGATAAAGGAGGTAAGGGTTAGGAGGGATTTCCCGTTGACTTGTTCAACTTTCCCTTAGGCAGCAAAAACAAGGCTTTCCCTATATTCGGAAGGGGTCATTTGGGTCATTTTCTTGAAAAACCTGCTGAAATGGGCGGCATCATTGAACCCTAGGTCAAAGGCTATTTCCTGATTTTGCTTGTCAGTATAATTCATGAGACGCTTGGCTTCCAAGGCAATCCGGTCTAGTATGATCTGTTGGGGCGATCTATGGTTATAAAGGGAAAATAGGTTGGAGAGTGTTTTGGGGGATTTGAACAGCATTTCGGCATAATCGCTTACCCTTCTCTTGGTTTTGAAATGCAGGTCTACGAGATAATTGAACTTTCTGATGACATCGATTTGGTCATTATCGAGCGTTTTTACGATCAATTGTTCCTTTGCCAACCGAGTGCTTAGGATGATCATCCGTTTTAGCAGCATTTGTAGCATATCCCCTTGGATGTTGTCCGGGGTGGAAAACTCTTCCACGAACATGTCGTACAATAAATTGTACTTGTTCAATTGTTCTTTGGAAATGGTAACTATGGGAAGGTCTTGTGTGCCGAAAAATAAAATCCCGTTGCAGGATACCTCACTATCATGATCAAAAACACAATAAAACTCCCTATTGAAAAGAATGGCTGCTAATGGGAGTTCGGTTGTTTCAAAGGAAACGTGCTGTAAATTGGTAACGGTCATCAACTGATTGGGTAACAGTTCTACCTTCATTCCATCCACCAATACTATCACCGGATCAAGGTTACGGTTCCACAAAAACTTGATTGTTTTGGTGATGTCAGAAAATCGATATTCATCATTTTTGAAGTCACTTGTTAGACCTAATAGGGCTCCCAATCTAGTATCGTTGTATTCGTGTATCATGATTTTCAGGTTGATTTCTGTGTAGCTACGGGCCTACATAATATAGGTCATTCTACATCACAAAAGCTTACATTTTTTACTTCTGTCCCCAAAAAACAAACCCCTTGTTACATTAGATAACAAGGGGTCGATTTCATATCCCAAGAGAATATTTAGAAGTTGCAGTTCTCTATTTCAGTGACACGTAAGGTGTTTACCATCCCTTTTTCCTTAATGGGCATGGCAGCAAGACTGACCAGCATATCACCTACGTCCAAAAATCCTTGTTGGCAAGCAATTTTGTTTACATCCTCTATGGTTTGGTCGGTAGACACAAACTTGTCATAATAGAAAGCCTTTACGCCCCACAATAGGTTCAATTGGGTCAATATCCTTCGGTTAGAGGTAAACACCAAAATATGGGCACTTGGTCTCCAGGCAGAAATTTGGAATGCCGTATACCCACTATTGGTCAGGGTAGAAATGGCCTTGGCCTCAATATCGTTGGCCAACAAAGCGGCATGGTAACACACCGATTTGGTGATGTACCTTTTTGTTCTGATGTTGGGAGGGGTCTGTGGCACCTTGATCAAGCTGGATCCTTCCACGTTCATACAGATGCTTGCCATTTTTTCAATGACCTGAACGGGATAGTTCCCCACGGATGTTTCACCGGAAAGCATTACGGCATCTGCACCATCCATTACGGAATTGGCCACGTCGTTCACTTCGGCTCGGGTAGGGGTCAAACTGGTGATCATGGTCTCCATCATTTGGGTAGCGATGATTACGGGAATCCTCGCTTTTTTGGCACGTAGAACAAGTTTCTTTTGGATCAAGGGCACCTCATGTGCGGGCACCTCAACACCCAAATCTCCGCGGGCCACCATCAAACCATCACAATAGGTTACGATTTGATCAATATTCTCAACCGCCTCTGGCTTTTCAATCTTGGCCACAATAGGAATTTTGTGGTCTGAATGTTCCTTGATCAATTCCTGAAGGTCGATAAGGTCCTGACTATGGCGCACAAAGGAAAGGGCCATCCAATCCACTTTTTGACCGATGGCAAAGATGGCATCCTTGATATCCTTCTTGGTCAATGCCGGAAGGGAAATATTGGTATTGGGTAGGTTAACCCCTTTTTTCGATTTTAACGGTCCTCCTTGGATCACAGTGGTCTTTACTTCGTCCTCACCGTTGGTAGACTTCACCTCAAATATCAGTTTACCGTCATCCAAAAGGATGCGTTCCCCCGGTTTTACATCCTTGGGAAAGTTCTGATAGTTCATATAAACACGTTGGGCAGTACCTTCAAAAGGCTCTCCTGTTACAAAGGTCACTTCATCACCGGGTTCCACAATAGCTTCCCCACCCATGACCCCAACTCTGAGTTTAGGGCCCTGCAGGTCGGCAAGGATCGCCGTGTTTACATCCAACTCCTCATTTAGTTCCCGTATCATTTTTATGCGTTCGGCAACATCTTCGTAAGCGGCATGGGAAAAGTTGATCCTGAAAACATCGACTCCGGCCTCGATCATCGCCTTCAAGGTTTCTTTCTTGCTGGTGGCTGGTCCCAATGTTGCTACAATTTTGGTCTTCTTTCTAGTTGGCATTGTTAAAAGATTAAATTTCTTTTTGATTTTAAGGTCTCCGTGTCCAAAGCATATGCTGTTATGACCTTCGATATCTTGTTGATGGCTTTGATTTTTTGTGCCAATACGTTTTCTTCAGCGGCATCCACCTTTAAAAAATAGTCTACCTCCTTACGTTCCTTGATCAGGTGATCCGTTCTTGTTGAAACGTTGTTCCCGAACAATCCGTCTGAAGGAATGATTTCTTCCACCTCACATTTGTTCGAGATCAGGGTCCAATACATATGGTTGAGCTCGTCATCCCAATCAAACACCGAATAGGATTGATTCTGTTCCAGATGGAGGTCGTTCTTCATTCTTTTCAGATACAATCCACAATTGGAATTTATGGCATAAGTAATGGCATAATCTTCCAAGTTACTGTGTATGGCGATAAGCTGAAAGCTATCATCGAAAAAGTCGGCCGATATCTTGTGTGTTGTCAACATGCCTTAACACTAGCTGTAAATATACTCTTAATCCGATTCAATGCCTAGTTATTACAAAACAATACACTTGTAAAACCAACGAAAACGATTGAATTTGAATTACTTTAAGGTTAGGAATTCTCCATTTTGTTCTGCAGCGCAAAATAGGCCCGCTTGGATGCCTTTTCCTCCGCCTTCTTTTTTGAGGTTGCCCTGGCCTTGGCCAAAATGCGGTCACCAATGGTCAGTTTTACGGCAAAATGCTTGAGCTCATCATTGCCGGTGTCCTCATAAACATGGTAGTTGAAAGGCTTTTTCTGTTTTTGGCACCATTCGATCACCAAACTCTTATAACTAATGACCTTGCCTTCCAACTGTTCAATGTCCACATACGGTTCTATAACACGGTCATGGATAAATTTTTCGCAGTATTTATATCCCCGATCAAGGTAGATGGCCCCGATCAACGCTTCAAATACATTGCCATGGATATTTTCCCCGAAATGGGACTTTGGAATCCTGCTCTCCACATATTTGAGCAATCCCAGGTCTTTTCCAAGTTCGTTCAAATGTTTGCGGCTCACTACTTTGGAACGCATTTTGGTAAGATAGCCCTCGTCACCTTCCGGAACCTCATTGTACAGATGCCTGGAGATGATGGTCCCCAGCATGGAATCACCCAAAAATTCCAAACGCTCATAGTTCATCGGGTTTCCATTGGAGTCCTTTTGATTCATGGAGCGATGTAAAAAGGCTTTCTTGTAGATGCTGATATTCTTCGGCTTAAAGCCAAGAATCTTCTTCATTCCCAAAAAAAAATCCCCATCCGAATTTGGATGGGAATTGAATATTTTGGAGGTGAGTTTCATGTTATAAAACTACCCTATTTTTTTGAACAAAACACAAGCATTGTGGCCTCCGAAGCCAAAAGTGTTGCTCATGGCTACCTTCACTTCCCTTGGTTGTGCCTTGTTCAAGGTCAGGTTCAAGGAAGGATCGATTTCCTCGTCCACCACACTATGGTTAATGGTAGGCGGCACCAAGCTGTGTTCCATGGCCAAAATGGAGGCAATGGCCTCAATGGCCCCGGCAGCTCCCAATAAATGGCCCGTCATGGACTTGGTCGAGTTAATGTTGATCTTGGGCGCATGGTCTCCAAATACTTTGGAAATGGCCTTCAATTCGGCAACGTCTCCCAAAGGAGTCGATGTTCCGTGTGTATTGATGGCATCCACGTCCTCTGGTTTTAGACCAGCATTCTCCAAACAGTTTTCCATCACTTTTACCACCCCTATTCCTTCTGGATGCGGTGCGGTCATGTGGTAGGCATCGCTGGAAAGTCCACCACCAAGTACTTCTGCATAGATCTTGGCTCCTCTTGCCATGGCGTGTTCATATTCTTCCAATATCAATGCCCCGGCACCTTCACCAAGCACAAAGCCATCCCTTGTTGCATCAAAGGGTCTGGAAGCCGTTTCAGGGCTTTCGTTTCTGGTGGACAAGGCATGCATGGCGTTAAATCCTCCCATACCGGCCATGGTCACGGCTGCTTCGCTACCTCCGGTAACGATGACATCGCAATGGCCCAAACGGATATAGTTGAGTGCATCGATCATGGCATTGGCCGAAGAGGCACAAGCTGAAACCGTAGTATAGTTTGGACCCATGAACCCATGTTTTATGGAAATGTTCCCAGGAGCTATATCGGCAATCATTTTTGGGATGAAGAATGGATTGAAACGGGGGGTGCCATCGCCTTGGGCGTAGCCGATCACCTCGTTTTGGAAGGTTTCCAATCCTCCGATTCCTGCACCCCAAACAACGCCGACCCTAAATTTGTCCACATTGTCCAAATCGATACCCGAATCTGCGATCGCTTCATCGGAAGATACCAGTGCATATTGTGCGAACCTGTCAAGTTTACGGACTTCTTTTCTATCAAAGTAGTCATTGGGGTCAAACCCTTTTAACTCGCAAGCAAATTTTGTTTTGAACTTTTCAGTGTCAAAATATGTAATGGGCGCAGAACCGCTCTTGCCGGTCCGTAGTCCTTCCCAATAAGCTTTCAGATTGTTGCCAATTGGGGTAAGCGCCCCCATTCCGGTAACTACAACTCGCTTTAACTGCATTGAACTATTTTTTTACCCTTTAGACCTAAGTTATAAAAAAAATTATCCATGCGATCATCACCACATGGATAATTTAAAATCTTTAGCAATATATCATATAATTACTTCGCTTCTTCTATATAGCTAATGGCCTGACCAACAGTAGCGATATTTTCTGCTTGGTCATCAGGTATTTGGATATCAAATTCTTTCTCAAACTCCATGATAAGTTCAACAGTGTCCAAGGAATCCGCCCCTAAATCGTTGGTAAAGCTAGCTTCTGCTACAACTTCATTTTCATCAACACCTAGTTTATCAACAATGATAGCCTTTACTCTTGATGCAATGTCTGACATAATTATTGTGGTTTTAAAAATTTTATCGATGGCAAAAATATAAAATATTGGATTAAATACATCATTTGTCGATAAAATGTGTTCCAAATTAAACTTCTTAAGGCTCAGTATCTTACTTTAGCCGCCTGAAGTTAGTCCAAAATCATATCAAATCCTAACAGATGAAACAAATTGTCATCTTGGCATCCGGCAGTGGCTCCAACGCAGAAAACATCATCACACATTTTCAAGAACACCCCGAGATTCAAGTGGCCGCAGTACTTACCAATAAAAAGGAGGCAAAGGTTTTAGAACGATGCGACAGACTTCAAATACCTGCATTTTATTTCAACCATACCTCTTTTAGGGATTCAGATACCGTGGTCAAGTTTTTACAGGGATTGTCTACCGATTTGATCGTTCTGGCCGGGTTCCTTTGGAAAATTCCTGAAAACATCATATCCGCATTTCCGAACAAAATCATAAACATTCACCCAGCATTGCTTCCCAAATACGGTGGAAAGGGAATGTATGGTGAACGGGTCCATCAAGCAGTGAAGGAAAATGGAGAGACGGAAACCGGCATCACCATTCATTATGTAAACGAACATTATGACGAAGGTGCCATCATCTTTCAGGCCAAGACCACAGTAAATCCTTCGGATGATGCTGATAGCATAGCCGAAAAGGTACACCAATTGGAATATGAACATTTCCCTAAGGTCATTGAAAAACTTTTGAGCTAATGGCGAAAAAAGCAAAGTTTTACGTGGTCTGGAAAGGCAAACACCCCGGAATTTTCGAATCATGGGCAGATTGCAAGGCCCAAATTGAAGGGTATAAGGGCGCGGAATACAAATCTTTTTCCACTTTTACCGAGGCCAAAAAAGCCTATAATGGCAACTATTCCGATTATAAGGGTGCCTCAAAAGGCAAATCGGAACTTTCACAACAAGAACTTTTGAAAATTGGCGACCCCAATTACAACTCCATAGCCGTGGACGCGGCCTCCAGTGGCAATCCGGGCAAAATGGAATACCGCGGTGTGGACACCAAGACCAAAAAGGTACTGTTCCACCAAGGGCCCTTTGAACAGGGCACCAGTAACGTGGGCGAATTCTTGGCCCTGGTCCATGGGTTGGCGTTCCTAAAAAACAAGAAGAGCGACCGTATCCTATATTCCGATTCCAGGATCGCCATAGGCTGGGTGCGGAAGGGAAAGTGTGGCACCAAGCTGAACAAAACCGCCAAAAATGCCAAGCTTTTTGAACTTATCGAACGGGCGGAAGATTGGTTAAAAAAGAACCGGTACACCACCCCGATCGTAAAGTGGGAAACCAAGGCATGGGGCGAAATTCCAGCAGATTTCGGGAGAAAATAGTCGGCCAATTACCCTATTTCACCAATTTTTTGCAAATGCTCCCTACATAGTGCATATGGAACTTCTATACCTTATATTTGCACCAAAATTCAGGGAATGGGCAAATTGCTGATCGTGGGATCTATGGCCTTTGATGCCATTGAGACCCCCTTTGGAAAGACGGGCAGAATCTTGGGCGGTGCCGGAACCTTTATTGGTCTTGCCGCCTCACAATTCAAACTGGATGCCGCCATCGTCTCCGTAGTGGGAGATGACTTTCCCCAGTCCTACATGGATATCCTAAAAAACAAGAACATTGACCTTACCGGTGTGGAAGTGGTGAAAGGCGGAAAAACGTTTTTCTGGGAAGGAAAATATCATAACGACCTGAATTCCCGAGACACCTTGGTCACCGAGCTGAACACCTTGGCCGATTTCAACCCGATCGTTCCCGCTGATTTTACCAATGCAGATGTGGTCATGTTGGGCAACCTACATCCCAATATCCAAATGAGTGTAATTAATCAGATGGAAAAACGACCAAAGTTGATCATACTGGATACGATGAACTTCTGGATGAACAGTACTTGGGACGATTTAATGGCCGTCATCAAAAAGATTGACGTGATTACCATCAACGATGAAGAAGCCCGTCAAATGACCGGTGAATATTCCTTGGTGAAGGCAGCTGCCAAAATACAGGAAATGGGACCCAAATATGTGGTGATCAAAAAAGGGGAGCACGGCGCCCTGTTGTTCCATAAAGAGAATATTTTCTTTGCCCCAGCCCTTCCTTTGGAAGAAGTTTTTGACCCTACGGGAGCTGGAGATACTTTTGCAGGCGGATTTGCGGGGTATTTGACCGAGTCGGGGAACATTTCATTTGAAAGTATGAAGAATGCCATCATCCATGGGTCTAACCTCGCCTCCTTTTGTGTGGAACGGTTCGGTACCGATCGGATGGTGAACCTGCAAAAACATGAAGTGGACAGTCGGTTGATGCAGTTTAGGGATTTGACACAGTTCAATATAGAGTTAACATAAATACCTGCCCTGAAAATTCGGGGCATTTTTATTTGGTTTATTATGAGTGATGCCATTAAGCACGAATGCGGAATATCATTGATCCGATTGCTTAAACCCCTGGAATACTACCAGGAAAAATACGGTACAGCCTTTTATGGGGTGAACAAAATGTACCTGATGATGGAAAAGCAGCATAACCGCGGACAGGACGGTGCTGGTTTTGCAAGCATCAAATTGGACATGAAACCCGGGGAGCGGTATATGAGTCGGGTGAGATCTGCCCAGCAGCAGCCCATTCAGGATATTTTTGCCCAAATCAATCAGCGCATCAATACTACCCTTTCCGAAAACCCCGGACGTGATAAGGACGTGGCCTGGCAAAAGAAGAACATTCCCTATATCGGTGAGTTGCTGATGGGACACGTTCGATATGGCACTTTTGGAAAAAACAGCATTGAAAGTGTACACCCTTTTCTACGCCAAAATAACTGGATGCACCGTAACCTGATCGTTGCCGGAAACTTCAACATGACCAATGTGGACGAGCTTTTCGGTAATTTGGTGGCCTTGGGGCAGCACCCCAAGGAAATGGCCGATACGGTGACCGTAATGGAAAAAATAGGTCATTTTCTTGATGATGCCGTAGCCAAGCTCTACAAACAGATCAAAAAGGAAGGCTACAACAAAAGGGAAGCTTCCCCTCTGATCGCGGAACGGTTGAACGTGGCCAAGATCTTGAAAAAAGCTTCTAAGAACTGGGACGGTGGCTATACCATGGGCGGTTTGTTGGGCCATGGCGATGCCTTTGTGATGCGTGATCCTGCTGGAATCAGACCTGCTTATTATTACAAGGATGATGAAGTGGTCGTGGTGGCTTCGGAACGACCCGTGATACAAACCGTTTTCAATGTAAAATTTGAAGAGGTAAAGGAATTGGATCCCGGCCATGCGGTCATTGTCAAAAAAAATGGGTCGGTTTCCTTAAAAGAAATCTTGGAACCCACAGAGCGCAAAGCTTGCTCGTTTGAGCGTATTTACTTTTCCCGTGGAAGCGATAAAGAGATTTATCAGGAACGAAAAAAGCTGGGCAAACTCGTCTTTCCCCAAATCTTGGAATCCATTGGGCACGATTTGAAGAATACCGTTTTTTCCTATATTCCCAACACCGCCGAGACCTCATTTTTTGGTATGGTTAAGGAAGCCCAGAATTACCTCAACCTAAAAAAAGAGGAACAGATCTTGGCACTTGGTTCAGATATCTCAAGGGAAAACCTGCATAAAATTCTTTCTGTTCGACCACGGATCGAAAAAGTGGCCATCAAAGATGCCAAACTAAGAACGTTTATTACACAGGATAGCAGCAGGGATGATTTGGTTGCCCACGTTTATGACATCTCGTATGGCTCTGTAAAGGAAAACGATAACCTTGTCATCATTGACGACAGTATTGTTCGGGGTACCACATTGAAAAGAAGCATCCTGAAAATTCTGGATAGGTTATCACCCAAAAAAATCATTGTAGTCTCTTCTGCCCCACAGATCCGTTATCCGGATTGTTATGGCATTGATATGGCCAAACTGGAAGACTTTGTGGCCTTCAAAGCCGCCCAAGCACTTCATGAGGAACACGGCACCACACATATCATCAAAGAGATTTATGAGAAGTGTTTGGCACAGACTACCTCCAAGGACAAAGATGTGGTCAACTACGTGAAGGAATTTTATGCTCCGTTCACCCTCGAACAGGTTTCCAAGAAAATTGCAGAAATCTTGAGCCCGGAAGGTATCAACGCGGAAGTGGACATCATTTACCAAACCGTGGAGAGCCTACATGAGGCCTGTCCCAAGAACCTTGGAGATTGGTATTTTACCGGAGATTATCCCACACCAGGAGGTAACCGTGTAGTGAACAGGGCGTTCATCAACTTCTATGAAGGGAAGAACGAACGGGCCTATTAAAAAAAATTCAATTGGGATGCCATTACGTGCATTTCGTCGATGAAACTAGTAGATTGGCGGGTTTTTATACGCTGGCTACAGCACCATCCTACTTTAGTATTGCCATAGCATAAGTAGGTTAAGTTCATGGTAAGATTTGGGGCAAAAAAGGTGGAATAACTTCCACCTTTTTTATTTTGTAGTTGTTCAAACTATCAACATAACTGATCATCTTGTCCAGACAAATTGCTTTATTTGGATACCGTCATAGCGACTTCTTCTTATTTATATCCAGACTTTCCGTACGATTTACTTAAGGTCTATTTTTGAGGTTTGTTTGGTTTTTATTCAAAAAAAGCTATATTGTCCTCGCTTCCCGCAGCAATATACCCCATACACCAATTTTTTAATTTCCCTGTTCCCTGATTGATTTTCGGGCCAGGCTTGTATGTTGCACCCCACAACTACCTTACTATTTGACAACTTAACCTGATAAGGCATGAAAAGACTATGCTTGTACCCTATCGGGCTGCTGATGTTCCTTCTTCTGTTGAACGCATGTAGCCAAGAGGAGACACCGTCCCAAGAGGACAACCCAAAAGAACAGGGCTCCATTCCATTGGGCATCTCGTTGGAACAGATGGCACTACAAGACCTGAATGACGAACCCGTTCGTACGGCGATCTCCCACTTGTCATCAATGGGCGGGACAACGACTTCCAAAAATATGGGTTCCAATCTTTATGATTTTACCGTGGACACTTCCATGGTAAAGGTCATAACACACGATGATGTGAAATCCTATACTTTTCCGATAAAAAGGGACCACAACGATGGCAGTTTCTTTGAGAACCTGGTGCTACAGCGGAATCCATCGGGCAACCTGCAGGCTTTTCTGGTCAGGTACCACTTAAAGGATGGTATCCGTGCCCTTGCCGAACACGGCTCCTTTTCCTTTGAGGGGAGAAGGGAACTGTTCTCCTTGGACCTGGAAAGACTGGATGTTGGCCTTGTTGAAAAGAACGACACCTGTTATGACGTGGTGGAACTATGGTGCCACTTCGGGGGAAACGATCACCCCGCAGGGGAGATGTGCATTTTGGAGGCACAGCTCACGGGCGACGACCGGCTCTTCTACAAGGAATCCATGATCTGTTTGAGTTGGGGCTCAGGTAGCGGCATTCCCGAAGGACCGGACCCGGGAAATGGGGAGGGCGGCAACGGTGGCGGGGCCGGGTTCGAGGACCCCTATATCATCACCGCGCCCACGAATGTCGCCCTCTACGAATTTCAGCTCAAGGAATTTGCCAGTGGAAAGCTGTCCCAGGCAGAAAGGGGATATTACAATTCCGACCCCAACATCAAGAACATCGTGGACGGATACCTGATCGACAACGGGATTTCCAACCTGGCCATGTTCAAGGCCAAGAACCACCTTTCCCTGGGACACGACCTCTCCCTAACGCCCCAAAAGTTCGTATGGTATTTCCAGCACAGGGACTCCGGTGAGGTCGAAGACCTGAAGCAGTACCTGCAAGATCAGTCCAACTCCGCAAAGGCAAGAGCATTCGGGAAGGAGAGCATAAGCGCCTGGATGGATAACGGAGAAGTGGATTTTGAGGAAGAGATTATTTATCTTCTCGAAGGCTATCCATGTCAAAAGAATATAATACAGGAAGCCCTTGCGGCTAACTCCCCTGTTACAGACTTGGTAAGGGATATTTTTAATAGTAATGTCAAACCAACGATCACTATCCAAGCCAATAACCTCAATGGTATTTTGGAAGGCGGAAACACACATGCACAAAACGGAAACCCATTGCATTACTTTATTACAATGAATACCCAACGGCTTGATGTTTCAACAGATATTGATATTGCCTGTATAACCATTCATGAGAGTGTTCATGCATTACTTTTTTACTTTTTACAAGCAGGTTCGTTTCAATCCAATAATGAATCCTATGCTCAACTGGTTGAAGATTTTGTAACCTATTGGGTACCTAATGGGGGAATTGGTTCTCCAGAAATACAGCATCAATACATGCAAAATTTGGTTAGTATTATTGCTGATTCATTATACAATTGGGCTCTTAAAAACGATTATAATCCTGATAATTTTGATGTTTTCGACACAGTTGACTCCCATAATTTTGATGGAATGCGAGAATATTTTGGCTTAATTGCATGGAATGGATTAACCGACAGAGATGCATTTAAAGAACTTTATCCCCCAGGAACTTTATCCTATATAAGTGCTTTACAAATTATTAACTCAGAATCTTTCCCTTATGAATACAATGCAAATCCGCAAGGCGAGCCTTGCAATTAGTTGTTGTTTGCTTTTGATAGCTTGTAAAGCTTCGCAAAGAATAAAAATATTTACTGAGGAGTCTTATAGTGTGGCAAATACTTCATTGATTTATTTGTACGAGAGTAGGAATCTTATTTCCAATGCATCGTATTTTTTAGATTCAATTGTAATTTACACTGAACCTCATAAGTTTAAAAAGGATGATTTCAAAAGAACTATTGAGAATTTTCAAGTTACAAAAAACGCCAATTTGAATATTCCTAAATGTGCAGATTCGATTTATTATGATTTTAACTTCGAAAATTTAAAAAGCACCTCCCAAATAGGTACATGGGACATTAAAAAAATGAAATTTACTAAGGTTACAAACAAAGCCTCTAGAAGTATTAAAAGAGAAGACCAAAGGGTAAAACTCTCTAACCCCATTTTTAATAAGAGATATACTAAAGCCTTAATTCTAATGGATTACCGTAACGAAGGAGAGTACATTTATTACCTCAATAAAAAAAACAATACTTGGAGAGTTACATGTGAATTAAATTTTAGTGCGTATTAAAATAACATAACCCCCAAGCGAGGATTCTTTTGTCAATGAGAACGGAGCCAAGATGACGACTATGCACAAAGAAACTGCCGACAACGCCAAAGATTAAGAGGCCAATTAATTGACCTGTAACAAGGCCGGTCAAGCTGTCATTACTAACTAAATCTTAAATATTTTAATGCAGAACGATACAACCAATTGGGCTTTGGTAATGCGGTTCCACAAGGAAAACAGGCGTGCAAATAATTTATAGTATGAAGTATTTAGTATTATTGGTTTCAGTTGTTTTTTTGGGTTGCAAAGTCCAAAAAGCAAAAGATTTATCCGATGAGTATAAAATTGTGAACTTGGTACTTAAAAAAGTAGATTCAGAACAATTCATGCTCTATGATGAAATTTATAATTACAACCTAGATTTTACTATTGTAGGGGTTTATAAAGGTTGGTACAACAAACATCTGACAGGGAAGATAATACCTATGGCAAGTAAGGATCTAGAATGGATTTTGGATTACTATGATATTGAGTTCATTTCCAAAAAGATAAACTCTGATACCATTAAAACAAAATGGGACAGGAAACAAATAAAGAATCCGAATCTGATCTATGCCTCAGACCGTCCTGATTTGGTTGAATCAACAGATTTGCCCAGACCTCCAAGGGTGGAATTATCAAAACCCTATTTAAATGAGGATAGATCCAAAGCAATGATCATCAGGATTATTGGAGGGAACGGATTTTTGATTTTGGCCAAAAAGGTTGATGGCAAGTGGCTGCTCTGTGGCAATATCGAGTATATGGTTTCATAGCATGTAAGATTTAATTTTTCATTAGCCATAGCCGTTAGGGTTTGTCGGATATAATCCACAAAAAACGCTCCCCTTTCTTGATATTTATCAATAAACCACCCCAAATGAACACTTCAACCAAATAAAGGGAGTTTCATCTAAAAGCTTGTGGGGCAAAATGCCTCTTGCCGTACATTTGGAAGACCATAGCATAAGTAGGTTAAGTTCATGGTAAGATTTGGGGAAAGAAGGCGGAGAACACTCCGCCTTCTTTATGTTTGACTACCAACGATTTATCCGTTTTATCGACGAACTGCACGTTTTAATTTTCCCCGGAAATTCAAAAATTTATCCCAAAACCTTTGTTATTTTACACAATACCAGTATTTTAGTCTCGCCATAGCATAAGTAGGTTAAGTTTATGGTAAGATTTGGGACGAAAAGGGCGGGGGCTTCCTCGCCCTTTTCTATTTTAGAAACTTTGGGCAATAAAAAAAGCCGTACACCAAGTGCACGGCTCTTCATTTTTAAGAAATACCCCTTATTTGGCAGCCTTGTAATTCTCGGCCACTTTATCCCAATTGATCACATTGTAAAAAGAGGAAATATAGTCGGGTCTCCTGTTCTGATAGTTCAAATAGTAAGCATGTTCCCAAACGTCCAAGCCCAAAATGGGTTGTCCGCCGCAGCCTACACCGGGCATAATGGGGTTATCTTGGTTGGGAGTGGAGCAGATGTCCAGTTTACCTCCCGGGTGAACACACAACCAAGCCCATCCCGAACCAAATCGGGTAGCGGCAGCGGCTGAAAATTTTTCTTTGAATGCATCAAAGGAACCAAATGCCGCATCAATGGCGGTGGCCAATTCTCCTGTAGGGGCACCTCCACCGTTTGGGGACATGATCTCCCAGAACAGGGAGTGGTTGTAAAACCCTCCACCGTTGTTCCTAACTGCCATGTTGGTCATATCCAAGTTCGTAAGAATGTCCTCGATGGATTTACCTTCCAAAGCGGTATCCTTAATGGCATTGTTCAAATTGATGGTGTAGCCGTTGTGGTGCTTGGTGTGGTGGATTTCCATGGTCCTAGCATCTATATTCGGTTCCAATGCATCGTATGCATACGGTAATTTAGGTAATTCAAAAGCCATAATAATTCTGTTTTTTGTGTTATTACTAATTATGGTAAAAATACGGGTTTTAACAAACATATTCCACTAAAACCATGTTAACTTGAGGTCGCTAATCCTTATTTTGCGGGAAAAATGGCTTTGAAAGGTTCCAACTTTAAAATATACAGTGCTTCTGCGGGTTCGGGCAAGACCTATGCCCTTACCAAGGAATATCTAAAACTGTTGTTGGCCCACGATTTTCCCTTAAAGTTCAGGCAGATTTTGGCCATTACCTTCACCAATAAGGCCGTGAATGAGATGAAAACAAGAATTCTGGACAATCTCCAAGGATTTGGAGCGGACCCGGTGCCCAAAAAACAGGAATCCCTTTTCCATGAACTTTGTCAAGAACTGACCTTGAGTGCGGAACAATTGCAAACCCGGTCCAAACTTATCCTTAAAAGGATACTTCACAATTATTCCTTTTTTGAAATATCCACCATAGACAAATTCAACCACAAAATCATCAAGACATTTGCCCGAGACCTGCATCTTTCGCAAAATTTTGAAGTGGAACTGGACCTTGACCTCCTTTTGGAAGAAGCTGTGGGCAGACTTTTGGAACGTGCAGGGAACGATGAGGAACTAACGGAAGTGTTGATCACTTTTTCCCTGGAAAAAATTGATGATGACAAAAGTTGGGACATTACCCGAGATCTCATCGAAATGGGAAAATTGCTTTTTCAGGAAAACCATGCCGAACACGTGGAGCCTTTAAAATCGAAATCCATCGGTGATTTTCAGGATATCCAAAAGAACATGTCATTACAGATGCAGAAAATCGGTTCATCCATCAAAATGGATGCCGAGAAAGCCCTCCTTGAGATAGAAAGTCAAGGTTTTGATTTTGCCGATTTTCCACGACAAACGCTTCCGAACCATTTCATCAAACTAAAAGAAGGAGAAGTACAACCCGATAAATTGTATGCCAACAAGCTGGAACAGAACCTTACTGAAAGCAATATTTTAAAAGCCAGCGACAAACGGGACGTATCCTCATTGGCCGGCACATTGCTTCACTTGTATTTGAAAATCAAGGAATTGGTTTATCAACACGCCTATTTAAAGAACGTTTATGGCAACATTGTTCCCATGACGGTACTGAACGAAATCGCCAAAGAGATCAAGAACATTGAACTCGATAAGGATATTATCCCCATTTCATCTCTGAACGCCATACTCTCCAAAGAAATCAAGGACCAACCTGTTCCATTTATTTATGAGCGGATGGGCGAAAAATACCGCCACTATTTTATTGATGAGTTTCAGGATACCTCTAAAATGCAATGGGACAATTTGGTTCCCTTGATCGGCAATGCCCTAGAGAGCGAAAATGAACGGAATGAGCAAGGTTCCCTGTTTTTGGTGGGCGATGTGAAGCAGGCCATTTACCGGTGGCGGGGCGGCAAGGCAGAACAGTTTCTGGATTTGATGAACGGCAAATCGCATCCTTTTGTGGTGGAACCCAATATCCATTCTTTGGGCATCAACTGGCGTAGTCGAGACGAGATTGTGGGCTTCAACAATGCCTTTTTCACAACGGTATCTCCAGTGCTCGAAAATGAAGATTACAAAAAACTATTTTTAAAGGATTCCCACCAAAAGACCAATAACAATCCTGGGGGCTTTGTGCAATTGACTTTTTTAGACAAGGATTCCGAGGAAAAGGAGCAGGTGCATTGTGATTTGGTATTGGAAACCATTCAACAAATACTTTATGAAAAGTATGTGTATGCCGATATCTGTATCTTGGTCCGCGATAATAAAAATGGCATGCTGTTGGCCAATTTCCTTGCTAAAAACAACATTCCCATTATTTCTTCGGATGCCCTTTTGCTGGCCCACAATGACAAGGTCGCGTTTTTGATCGCCATCCTTAGAATATGCGAAAACACGAATGATCGCGAAGCCGCTTTTCAGATTTTGATGTATCTGTCGAAGGGCGAAAAGGACATTCACGGTTTCATTTCTGAACATATGGACCAAATGGAGCGGTTCCTGGCACTTGAATACGGATTCGCTATTTCCAAATGGAAAGGGCAATCGGTTTTTACCTTGTTGGAAAAAGCCATTGCCCAATTCAACCTGACCGAAGGTTCCATTGCTCACATCACCTTTTTGATGGATGAAGTGTTGGATGTTGAAAAACGGGAAGGGCCAAGTGTACATGCTTTCCTTAACTATTGGGAAATTAAAAAATCGACCCTTTCCATAGCGGCACCCGATGATGTGAATGCCGTTAGGATCATGACGGTACATAAGGCAAAAGGGTTGGAATTCCCTTTTGTGATTTTTCCCTTTGCCACCTCGTCTTTGAAAAAACCTAGTTCCAAGCTTTGGGTGCCTGCTACCGAAAAAGAAAAAGACTTGGGCCTCGATGCATTTTTGGTCAACACCAAAAAGAACATGCTCGAATACAACCCTATTGCCGCCGCGATTTATTCGGATGAAGAACAGAAATCGGTGTTGGATGCCATGAACGTGCTTTATGTGGCACTCACCAGACCGGTTATTGGGCTTTTCATATTTACCGAAAAAGGGAAAGATGCCATTAGGATTGAAGAAGCTCAAACCTATTCCGACCTGTTTCAAGAATACCTAAAAAGTAAAGGGCTCTATCAGGAAGAACGGCATACCTACAGCTTTGGTTCATTTCCCAAAAACTTGGATAGTCAACTTCAACCTGAAGCCGATGAAAATCACATCACCTATATTACCCGACCCAAAGGGGATACTGGGTTTACCATTTCTACCAAATCGGGTAGATTGTGGGACGATGAACGCATTGAAGCCATTGAAATGGGGAACGTTATCCATTTTGCCTTAAGCCAGATCAAATACACGGATGACGTTCCCCAAGTAATTGAAAATCTTCAGCTAGATGGATATTTCTCCAAAGACGCTGCAAAGGATATGGAGGAAAAACTTTTGGAAGTGGTCCACCATCCGCAATTGAAGGACTTTTTCAAAGAAAACCAACAAGTGCTGAACGAGCAGGAAATCCTTACCTCTACGGGAATTTCGTTACGGCCGGATAGGATCATGATTTCAGAAAAACAAGCTACCATCTTGGATTACAAGACCGGAAAACCATCTCCATCACACAAGGAGCAGGTCATGCAATACGCCGATGTGCTAAAAGAAATGGATTATGAAATCAAACATGTCATTATTGTTTATATTGACCAAAAAATAGAACCTGTTTTTGTTTAACTCATACCACCATGTACGGAAAAATAAAAGAACACTTGGCCAATGAGCTGGAAGCCATAAAAGAAGCCGGCCTTTATAAAAAAGAACGCATCATCACTTCTCCCCAAGGAGCCGTGATCAAAATCTCCACGGGGCAAGAAGTCATCAATTTTTGCGCAAACAATTATTTGGGGCTTTCCTCCCATCCAGAGGTGATCCAAGCGGCAAAGGACATTATGGACACCCATGGTTTTGGGATGTCTTCAGTCCGCTTTATCTGTGGCACCCAGGACATCCATAAGGAATTGGAGCAAAAGATCGCCGATTTTTACGGAACCGAGGATACCATATTATATGCTGCTGCTTTCGATGCCAACGGTGGTGTATTTGAACCGTTGTTGAACGATGAGGATGCCATCATCTCGGATTCCCTGAACCATGCCTCTATCATTGATGGGGTTCGGCTCTGCAAGGCAAAACGCTACCGTTATGCCAATAGCGATATGGCCGATTTGGAGGCCCAACTCAAACAAAGTGAAAAGGACGGAGCCCGTTTCAAGATCATTGTTACGGATGGGGTGTTCTCCATGGATGGACTCGTGGCCCCATTGGACAAAATATGTGATTTGGCCGATAAGTACGATGCCATGGTCATGATCGATGAATGCCACGCAGCAGGATTTATTGGAGAGACAGGCCGCGGTACTTTGGAGGAAAAGGGTGTGATGGGCCGCATCGATATTATTACCGGAACACTGGGCAAAGCTTTAGGTGGGGCCATGGGAGGTTACACCACAGGGAAAAAGGAAATCATAGAAATCCTACGTCAACGCTCGCGCCCCTATCTGTTCTCCAATTCATTGGCACCGGCCATTGTGGGTGCATCGATTAAGGTTTTTGAAATGTTGGACAAGGACACCACGCTTCGGGACAAGCTCCAAAGCAATACCGAATACTTCAAAAAAGGAATGAAAGCTGCCGGTTTTGACATTATTGATGGTGATTCTGCCATTGTTCCTGTTATGTTATATGATGCCAAACTGGCCCAAAAAATGGCCGATATGCTATTGGAAGAGGGTATTTATGTAATCGGTTTCTTCTATCCCGTTGTACCCAAGGATAAAGCACGTATCCGGGTTCAGTTGTCCGCAGCACATGAAAAGGAACATTTGGACCATGCAATAAATGCATTCATCAAGGTAGGAAAGTCGTTAAAAATCGTCTAAAATCGTTGAAATGCAGTAAAACTGCGGACAAATGAGGCAAAAAAAAAGAAATTTAGATTTTGTTAATAAGTCTTAACAACTTACATTTGCTGCTGATAAACACTTAAACTTAAAATTTTGAGCATGAAACATCTTAGCAAATTATTGGTTGTTGCCCTTGTATTCGTAGGGATCAACAGCATACAAGCGCAAGACGAGAATAATCCATGGCAGGTTAGCATTGGAGTGAATGCTATTGACGCATATCCAACCAATGATGCAAACAACCCTTTCTCAAGCAATGCATTGTTCGATGAGTATTTCAACGTTTCTGACCACTGGAATATCTTGCCTTCAGTTTCTTATGTTGCCGTTTCAAAGTATGTCGGTGATGGTTTTTCTATTGGAGCTAGAGGTTCTTTGAACAGAATAGAAAAAATCGGAGATATGGCTGTGGATGATCTTTCGCACTATGCTATCGATGGTACCATTAAATACAACATCCTTAAACATACCACCGTTGATCCTTTTGTAGAAATTGGTGGTGGTTATACTTGGGTAGATGAAATCGGTGCTGGAACCGTGAACGGTGGAGTTGGTATCAACTTCTGGTTCTCTGATAACGTAGGTTTGACTGTTCAGACACAATACAAGCACGCTTTCGAAGATTACCTGATCAAGCATTTCCAACATTTGGCTGGTATCAGCATCAAGTTTGGTGGTACTGACACCGATGGTGATGGAATCTATGACAAAGACGATGCCTGTCCAGAAGTTGCTGGTTTGGCTGCTTTCAACGGTTGTCCTGATTCTGACGGTGACGGTATAGAAGATTCTAAAGATAGCTGCCCTAACGCTGCTGGTCCTAAAGAATTGAACGGTTGTCCTGATTCTGACGGTGATGGTGTTGCCGATAAAGATGACGCTTGTCCAAGCACTCCAGGTCTTGCTTCCCTAGCAGGTTGTCCTGATGCTGATGGTGACGGTGTTGCCGATAAAGATGACGCTTGTCCAAACGAAGCTGGTCCTGCTGCCAACAAAGGTTGCCCATGGCCTGATTCTGACGGTGACGGTGTTCTTGACAAAGACGATCAGTGTCCAGATGTAGCTGGTACTGTTGCTAACAACGGTTGTCCTGAAGTAACTGAAGAAGTTCAAAAACAATTGAACGATTACGCTAGAACTATCTTGTTCGATACTGGTAAATCTTCTATCAAAGCAGAATCTACTTCTGTAATGGTTGATATCATCCAAATCTTGAACGAGTATCCTAACGCTAAGTTCACTGTTGAAGGTCACACTGACAGTGTAGGTAGTGATGCTACCAACCAAAAACTATCTGAATCAAGAGCTAACTCCGTAAGAGACTTCTTGATTGACAAAGGTATCTCTGCTAGCAGATTGACTGCCATCGGTTACGGTGAGTCTAAGCCAATCGCTACCAACAATACTGCTGCTGGTAGAAAACAAAACAGACGAGTTGAAATCAACTTGGTAAAATAATTAGGAAACGAAAGTTTTCCTTAGAAAAGGCCCTGCAGTTGCAGGGCCTTTTTTATTTTTAATGCATGCACAACACTTTCCTAGAATATGTACTGGACGACCTGGAAAAAAAGCAATTGCCCATTGCCTCCTGCACCTTTGTGCTGCCAAGTAAACGGTCGGGAACTTTTTTAAAAAGACACATCTCCGAAAGATTGGAGCGCACTATTTTCTGTCCTCCCATCTTGTCCATCCAAGATTTTATCGGGAACATTTCAGGATTGCAACAAGCCGCAAGTGTAGATCTACTTCTGACCCTTTTTGAGGTTTACAAGGATTCCGGGATCAAGCAACATGATGATTTCTCGGCCTTCATCAAATGGGGTCAAACCCTATTGATGGATTTTAACGACATTGACGGGTATTTGATTCCCGCAAAGGACATACTCAATTACCTTTCGGCCATCAAGGAACTCAACCACTGGTCTCTAAAAAAGGAAAAGACCGAAATCATTGAAAACTATTTACAGCTATGGGGAAACCTAGAACGCATGTACCTGACGTTCACTTCAACGTTATTGGAGCAGAAACGCGGCTACCAAGGCTTGGTGCAACGGGTGGCCGTTGAAAAACTGAACAAAAACCATGTGGCCCCTGCTGAAAACCCAATTGTTTTTGTGGGGTTTAACGCCCTAAACAATGCAGAAGCCACGATTATTCAACATTATTTGGAGCATGGCAACACCTACATCTATTGGGATATAGATAATTATTTCCTAAATGACCCTTTGCATGATGCCGGGTTGTTCATCCGCAGTTATCAACAGGAGTGGCCCTATTACATCCATCAAGCTAAAATTGTACCTCAAAACAGCTTTCTCAATCCAAAACAGATACAGATAACCGGTGTTCCAAAAAGCATTTCCCAGACCAAATTTGTGGGCCAACTGCTGCAGCAAATAGCTCAGGAAAAAGGTGTTGATTTTCAAAATACTGCGGTAGTCCTAGCCGACGAAACGCTGCTAGATCCCATGTTGAAAGCGGTTCCTGCGGAAATAGATCACGTAAACATCACCATGGGTCTGCCCCTTGACAAAACAGTCCTCCACTCTTTCTTTCTATCTTTTTTGGAATTGAACATCGGGGTTTCAGAACGGGGCTGGTTCTATAAACATGTACTGGAATTTTTGGCCAATCCATACTTGCTTACCATTTCATCCAACGAAAATGTTGATTTTGCCCCACTACTGACCGAGGACATCAAAGAGGGGAATTGGTTATATGTAACGGAAGGCATACTTTCAAAATATACGGAAGCCCAGGAATCCCTAACCGTAATATTCCCATCAGAAAAAGTAAATGCCAAGGAATGGATCCAAAATTGTCTTGAACTTATTCAGCAATTGAAGGATATCTTTCAGTCCCAACAAAACGCCCTTGAACTGGAATACCTATACCGATTTTATTCCCTTTTCAATCAATTGGATCAATATTTGGACGGTGTGGAGTTTATGTCGGAATTGAAATCCATCAAAAATCTCTTCAAACAATTGTCCTCCATGGAAACCTTGGATTTCATTGGAGAACCTTTGTCCGGACTACAGATCATGGGAATGTTGGAAAGCCGGAACCTGGATTTTGAAACCATTATCATCACCTCGGTGAACGAAGGTATCCTTCCATCGGGTAAGTCTAACAATTCCTTTATCCCTTTTGATGTAAAACGGGACTACGGACTCCCCACTTACAAAGAAAAGGACGCTATTTATACCTATCATTTTTACCGACTCTTGCAACGGGCTAAAAATGTACATATCATCTATAATACCGAACCTGATGTATTGGAAGGTGGCGAAAAAAGTAGGCTCATTTCACAATTGCTCACCGATGAAAACCTGAAGCCTTATATCTCCCACAACATTGTGTCGCCAATGGTGAAAATTGATTCCAAACCACCGATGGAATTGATCAAGAAAGGTGCTTTGCTGAAAGACATCAAATCGTTTGCACAAAATGGCTTTTCACCTACATCACTAACCAATTACATCAAAAACCCAATTGATTTTTACACCCGGAATATTTTAAAAATCAATGACTTGGAAGAAGTGGAAGAGAACATTGCCGCTAATACCTTCGGCACCATAGTGCATGACAGTTTGGAAGAATTATACACCCCATTGATCGGCAATTTCTTGACAAAAGATTCCGTTTTAGCTTTGAAACCAAAGGTTCCGCTTGTTGTTGAAGAACATTTCCGAAAAAACCTAACGGGAGTGGACATCAAAAAAGGGAAGTACCTATTGGTGTACAATGTTATCGTGAAATATCTCACCAACTTTATCGATTTGGAACTGGAAGAGGTGAAAAAGTATCAAATAAAGTTGTTGGCCTTGGAGCAGAAATATGTGGAAGAGCTTAACATTCCTTCCTTGGATTTTCCCGTTACCCTGAAAGGTACTCTGGACCGTGTGGATGAAGTTGACGGAACCCTACGCATCATCGATTACAAAACGGGTAAAGTGGAGCCCAAAAACGTGAAGGTAACGGATTGGGTAGATTTGATAACGGATTATGACAAGAGCAAGGCCTTCCAACTACTCTGCTATGCTTATCTCTATGCCAAAAAACATCCGGTCCATCAGATGAAGGCCGGAATTTATTCCTTCAAAAACTTGAGCAAGGGATTGTTCTCCTTTACCGAGGAGAAAAATGACATGATCAATAGGCAGACCCTTTCCTCTTTTGAAAGCTATTTGTATCGACTTATCCATGAAATCTGTTCTGTAGAAATTCCCCTAACCGAAAAAACGGATTGATTATTTTAAATCCGGACGAGTGGGGCGCACTTCAATTTTACTAGGTAATGTTCGTGGATGCATCTTCAACAAATCCACAACCAATTGGCCAATATCCTCTGGTTGTATTTTCCAAGCATCTTGATCCGAAGGCACATGATCATTAAAATGGGTGGCCACGGAACCTGGCATAATGGTGGTAACCTTGATGTTGTACTTTCTAAGATCTAACATGGCGGCCTGGGTAAAGCCCACTACTCCAAACTTGGTGGCATTGTACCCAGCTGCGGTAGCAAAAAAGTTGGTCCCTGCCAAACTGGCCAAGGTCATATAATACCCTTCAGACTCTTTGAGCGCCCCTACTGAAGCTTTCAAGGTATGGAAGACCCCATTTAGGTTGGTGTCAATCATTTGATGCCAATCCCCTTCGGTCATTTCATCTATTGGGGCAAAATGCCCAACCCCTGCATTGGCCATGACCACATCCAATCGGCCCCATTTTTTTAAAATGGCTTCCACGGCCTTCTCCTCATCCTCCAACTTGGCTACATCGGAAACCAAACCTAAAACAGCATCATTATTGAAACTTTTTAAGGCTTCCTCCACGCTTTTGGGACTCCTTCCACTAATGGCGACCTTCATACCTTGATTTAAAAGGCTTTCCGCTATTCCATATCCTATTCCTTTGGTGCCCCCGGTGATGTAGGCCACTTTTCCAAGTAAACTCATGATCAATTATTTTGTAGTAAAGTTCAAAAAAGAGAAGGGCAAAAACAAAAAAACCATCCTAAAGGATGGTTAATGTTTGTTGGCATCGTTGGGCGGTCCTAAGAACGTTTAATATATGAAGGCTTCAAGTATGTGCCGGACGGGTAAAACTTTAGTGAAATAATTTCCCGTAAAAAGCGATACATTTATCTTTTAAGATATGCGGGTGTCAATATTTCCAGCAATGGATAGTTGCATATCCTAAGGGCAAAATTCCAATGAAAGAATATTTTAGGCTTCAAAGTAAAATACTCAATCGTAAATTCATTGATTTCGGCTTGCCCCTTTTGGTGGCCTATACCCTATTGCCCATTCTCTTTGTTTGGTTTTCCAACTTTCTTTTCGCTAAAACCGAATTTGCCGGTTATGTGTATCCCATCATTGCTTTAGGTCCAATTTTGAGAATGAGTGAGCCAAAACGAAACGATTTTCTCAAAACTGTTTTCAGCAGACAAGATTATTTTAAGTTAAGACTGGTCGAAAATTTAATCTGCTGCATCCCCTTTTTGGCGTTTCTCATATACCAACGATTACTCATCATTGCAATGGTGTTGCTGCTACTGGCTATCTTGATGGCTCGTTTTAACATGGATACAAAAACCAATTTTACCATACCTACACCGTTTGGGAAAAAACCGTTTGAATTCACAGTAGGCTTTAGAAAAACATTTCTTGCTTTCGCCATTGCCTATTTGTTGACTTTCATCTCCATAATGGTCCATAATTTTAACCTCGGGGGTTTTTCCTTGATTTTGGTGGTTTTGGTCTGTTTTTCCTATTATTCCAAACCTGAAAATGTATATTATGTCTGGAACTTCAGTACCTCATCAAAAACCTTTTTGTTTGGGAAAATAACAACTTGCTTGACGAATTTCACCTTATTGGGCCTACCAATAGTAATTGCTTTGTCAATATTTTTTATTGAGAACGTAAATATCCTGATTGGATTTGCTTTTATGTGTTATGCCTATTTAACCGCAATTGTTTTGGCAAAATACTCGGCATATCCAGATGAAATGAACCTTCCCCAGGCAATTTTACTTGCAATGTGTCTGATGTTCCCGCCTATTTTGATTGGGGTAATCCCGTTTTTTTATTCTAAATCAGTTAAAAACCTAAACCCGATTTTACATGATTCGAATTGAGAATTTGTCAAAATCATTTGGTCAAAAGAAAGTACTCGACTGCATTGATATCGAATTCAACAACGGAAAGGTCTACGGTATAGTGGGTGAAAACGGAGTTGGTAAAACCACTCTTTTTAGATGCATTTCTGGGTTGGAAACCTACGAAGGAAACATATCTTCCGATGTTGACAACCTTAAGGACACTTTGGGCTTTTTAGCGACCGAACCATTCTTCTTTTCAAAAATTACAGGAAAAGAATATATTCGGTTTCTTGTTAATGCAAGACAGGTAAAACTAACCAACATTGAGGACAAAAACATATTTGATTTACCTCTGAATCAATACATATCAACCTATTCTACGGGAATGAAGAAAAAATTGGCATTGACAGCCATTTTATTACAGGAAAATAAGGTTTTTGTACTTGACGAGCCCTTTAACGGTGTGGATATACAGAGTAACCTGCTCATAACCGAAATAATAAAAAAACTTAGGGAACTAGGCAAGACCGCAATTATTTCATCACATATCTTCTCTACTTTGGCAGAAACTTGTGACGAAATATTTTTGATGAAGAGCGGCAGGATTCTTAAGAAAGTGGACCGTAAAGATTTTGCTGATTTGGAGGCTGAAATGAAAGAATTTTCAATTGGCAACCAAATAGCGAAATTGGAACTAAAGTAGTGTCGGCAGGTAAATACATCATCTGAAGTTTAGTGCCAATCCAAGAAGCATCATGTGAAATTCAACGTTAAAACCGCAACTCTATCCTACAAAAAAAGCACCTAAAACGGTGCTTTAAATTCTGGTGGAGAATACCGGATTCGAACCGGTGGCCTCTTGCATGCCATGCAAGCGCTCTAGCCAACTGAGCTAATCCCCCAAAGAGAGCGCAAAGGAAATACTTTTTTCCGAAAGTATCAAAATTTACGCCCTTTCCTTAATCTTTTTTAACGCTCAGCACCAATACGGGTACCGGCACATAAAACTCCGATTTTAAAATGGTGTTCTTCTCCCACAGTTTTTTAAAGAAGCCTCTTTTTCTCCTGAACACGCACAACATATCCGGATGCTCTTCATGATAAAATTCGGTTACTCCCAAATAGGTAGTGGCATTCTCGGTAATGGTCAGCTTTTTGCTTAAGTCCAAAAGTGCCGTATTCACTTTTAGATCGTCTTCGGAATATCCTGGTCTTTTTACCAACAACAAGCTTACTTCCGATTTAAACTTGTTCTTAATGGTTGCCAACGGGGTTAGGATGCTACTCCTTTTCAATATGCCCGATCCAAAGGCTGTCATTATCTTTTTTATCGGTTTAAAAGTAGTGCCCTTGGGCACGATCAAGGTTGGGATATCGGTCTGTTTAATGATCCTTCCCGAGGTATTCCCCAAATACAGTTCCTCTTGTATATCATTACTTTTTGGGGCAATAATAATCAAATCAATGCCCAATTCTTTGTTGATGTCGTTCAAACCATCAATGATATCACCAGTGTAGGTCGCGATCTTTATTTCAATGTTCTTGGTATCCACCGCATCGATCACCTCCTTCAAATGTTCCTTGTTACTTTTGGCCACCTTCTCTTCCACATTGGCCAAACTACCCATGGCCGTGGCGACCGAGATTACATCCATCACAAAGATCTTGGCACCAAAAGTGGCGGCAAAATCAACAGCATATTGCAATGTTTTTGAGGAATCCGGGGAAGTCCCGATAGGAACGAGAATGTTGTTCATGGTTTGGTGATTATGATTAAACCTTAAATTTACAATTAAATTGAAATGAAGCAATGATACGACGTGCAAAGATATCTGAAATACCCGATATCTTATCCATTACCCGATTATGCGCCCTAAAAATGGAACAAAACGGCATTTATCAGTGGAACGAACACTATCCTTCCCAAGCGGCTTTCCTAAAAGATGTGGAACGAGAGGAACTGTATGTCCTAGAGGAAACAGATTCCATTTTGGGTACCATTGTGATTTCCACCTATATGGACGAGGAATACAAGCCTATCCAATGGCTCACTCCAAATGGCAACAGCACCTACATCCATCGCCTTTCTGTTCATCCCGAGCATCAGGGCAAAGGCCTGGCGCAACAACTCATGGATTTTGCCGAAGCGTATTCCAAAAAACATCATTTCGTCTCCGTGCGTTTAGATACGTTTTCGCAGAATCATCGCAACCAGCGATTCTATGAGCAAAGGGGCTATCAAAAATTGGGCGATATCTTCTTCCCCAAACAAAGCGAACATCCCTTTCATTGTTACGAATTGGTGCTGTAACTTGCAGCCGATTTGAGCACACAGGTAAATTTCAGGACCATCAACCAATTGGCAATCCCTGCAACCATTTCAGGGATAGCGGAGCCCTTGCTTTCCATTACGGATACGGCCATAGTGGGCAACATTCCAGCGGACAGTTTGGAGTCTTTGGCCGCGGCGGGCATTGTGGGTTCCTTTTTGTCCATGCTCATATGGGTATTGGGGCAGACACGTAGTTCCATATCAGCCATTATTTCGCAATACTTGGGAGCGGGCAGGCTGGAAGAAGTCAAGCAACTTCCTGCCCAGGCCATTTTTTTCAATATTTTGTTGAGTGTGGTCGTATTGGTATCAACCGTTTTTGTTATCGAGGAGATCTTTACACTGTTCAATGCTACCGGAAAAATATTGCATTACTGTGTTTCTTATTATTCCATTCGGGTTTGGGGATTTCCGTTGACGCTTTTCACATTTGCCATTTTTGGCATTTTTCGAGGTTTGCAAAATACCTTTTATCCCATGGTCATTGCCATTATCGGGGCGGTGTTGAACATTGGGCTCGACTTTCTTTTGGTCTATGGGGTGGAAGGATGGATACCGGCCCTGTATCTGGAAGGTGCTGCATGGGCCAGTTTGATATCCCAAGCCATTATGGCCCTTTTGGCCTTTGTCCTATTGATGAAAAAAACCGAAATCAGTATGAAGTTGGTCTTTCCGCTCAACAAAGAACTGAAACGGGTCATTTTTATGAGCCTCAATCTTTTTGTCCGAGCCATTGCCCTTAATGTGGCCTTGATCCTGGCCGTCCGTGAAGCCACTGCTCTGGGTGATCGTTTCATCGGGGCCCATACCATTGCCATCAACCTATGGTTGTTCGCGGCCTTTTTTATTGATGGTTTTGCAGCTGCTGGCAACAGCATGGGTGGAAAACTTTTGGGGGCTGGCGATTACAATGGGCTTTGGAAATTGGCAAAAAAAATTGTGTTGTATGGCATGGTGGTCAGTCTCATTTTGATGTTGTTCGGCTTCCTATTTTACCATCCGATCGGACAGCTTTTTTCCAACGACACCTTGGTGCTTGATACTTTTTACGGCATATTCTATATTGTGATTTTGGGATTGCCTATGAATACTTTGGCTTTTGTTTTTGATGGATTGTTCAAGGGATTGGGCGAAATGAAATATTTACGGAATGTGCTGCTCACCGCAACATTTTTGGGATTTGTCCCTTGCCTCTACATAGGCAAATTTTTGGGATGGGGTTTTTATGCCATTTGGGTGGCCTTTGTCATTTGGATGTTGATCCGTGGATTTGCCCTACTCTGGAAATTTGATAGAAAATTCAGGCCCTTGGTCCAAAACCCGTAATTTAGCAATGTCAAAGGTCAGACATCAGATTCAAGACAACTGATAATTGTTTATTGCTCATTGTAAATTGTTCATTGAAACATGTCCACAGATAGAGTCAACGGAAGCTTATACACCAAAATAGAAAACGGAATCGCCACCGTGGAGTTTGGCCATCCTGCCAGTAATTCCTTTGTTTCTGAATTGTTGGACCGATTGACCAAAGAGTTTGGCAAACTTGCCTTTAATAGCGAGGTATCCATTATTGTCCTTAAATCCGAAGGTAATCGTGCCTTTTGTGCTGGGGCTTCCTTTGATGAACTGGTCGCCATTTCCAATCTTGAAGAAGGCAAACAATTTTTTAGTGGATTTGCCAATGTCATCAATGCCATGCGTAACTGTCCTAAGCCCATCATAGGGCGGATACAGGGCAAGACCGTTGGCGGAGGGGTCGGTTTGGCAGCGGCCTGCGATTATGTACATGCCTCTGTGGAAGCCGCCATCAAATTATCGGAGATTTCCATTGGCATAGGTCCTTTCGTAATTGCCCCGGCAGTGGAACGAAAAATGGGCAAGGCGGCGTTGGCCGAGCTCTCCTTATATCCCACGGAGTGGAAAAATGCGTATTGGGCCAAGGAAAAAGGATTGTTTTCCAAGGTTTATGACTCCATTTCAGAAATGGACAAGGAGTTGGACATCCACCTTCAAAAATTGGCCACATATAATCCCGAAGCCCTATCACAAATGAAAAAGGTGCTCTGGGAAGGTACCGAACATTGGGACAAACTCCTTCTGGAGCGCGCCGAGGCTTCCGGAAAATTGGCGCTGTCACCAAACACTAAAAAAGCATTGGAAAAGTTTAAAAAATAAATGTAGAAAAATGAGAAGTATCTTCCCCCTATTGGTCGTGGTCCTTGTTGTGGTCTATGTTGTCAATAAAATACGCAACAACAGAAAGTTCAAAAGATAGATGAAGGATATTACCTTGCCGGAAGGCAAAAAGGTCTATTTCGCAAGTGATAACCACCTTGGGGCACCCACCCGAAAGGACAGTCTGCCGCGGGAAAAAAAGTTTGTGGCCTGGCTGGATTCCATCAAGCACGATGCACATGCCATTTTCTTGATGGGCGACCTCTTCGACTTTTGGTTCGAATACAAGACCGTTGTCCCCAAAGGGTTCAGTCGTACCTTGGGCAAATTGGCGGAGCTTTCGGATATGGGCATCCAAATCACCTATTTTGTGGGCAATCATGATCTTTGGATGAACGGCTATTTTGAGGAAGAGTTCAACATTCCCGTATACCACAAACCCCAACAGTTTTTGATCAACAATACTTCCTTCTTCATTGGGCATGGAGATGGACTAGGCCCACATGACAAAGGGTTCAAAAGGATGAAAAAAGTGTTCACCAATCCAGTGGCCAAATGGTTTTTCAGGTGGTTGCACCCTGATTGGGGGGTTCGTTTGGGGCAACATCTATCCGTGAACAACAAGATCATTTCCGGGGAGGCCGATGCCACTTTTTTGGGCGAGGACAAAGAATGGCTTATCCTCTATGCCAAACGAAAACTGGAACAGCAACATTACGATCACTTCATCTTCGGACATAGGCACCTTCCGTTGGAGATCCAACTCAATGAAAAATCCACTTATACCAACTTAGGGGATTGGATTTCCTATTTTACCTATGCCGTTTTTGATGGAGAAAAATTGACTTTGCAGAAATTGGAAGCTTAATCCTTTTCGTGCTCGTCAATATCTTTTTGAAGGTCCAATTTTCTAAAAGTTGGTGAAATGATGGCAGTGGTACCCACGGTTAATATGGTCATGCAGCCTCCAAAGACTACCGCTGTAACGGTACCGAACAATTTGGCCGCCAATCCACTTTCAAAGGCACCCAGCTCATTGGAGGATCCCACGAACATGGAATTTACGGAGGCTACCCTTCCTCTCATATTGTCAGGTGTTTTTAATTGTAGAATGGTCTGGCGTATGATCATGGATACCCCATCCACTGCACCACTAAGGAACAAGGCCGCTACCGAAAGCCAAAATAGTTCGGAGATACCAAAGACGATAATACAGATTCCAAAGGCGAATACGGCCAGCAAAAGTTTCTTACCGGCATTTCTATGTAAAGGAAAACGCGTGGACCCTAACATGGTAAGCGAGGCCCCAATGGCCGGAGCGGCCCTTAAAATGCCAAATCCTTCGGAACCTACGTGTAAAATATCTTGGGCATAAACAGGCAATAGCGCCACGGCTCCACCAAAAAGTACCGCAATCATATCCAAGGTCAGCGCGCCAAAAATGGCCTTGCTGCCAAACACGAATTTGAGACCATCCTTCAAACTTTGGAACACAGGCTCCCCAATCTTGGGGTTCAAAATGGGCTTTTTTGGAATCTGAAACAGGAAAAGGAGAGCCATCAAAGAAAATCCGAAAATGACACACATGCTCCAATGTACCCCAATCCAGCTGATAGAAAAACCCGCCAATGCAGGACCCAAAACAGAAGCCAACTGCCAAGTGGAACTACTCCACGTTGCCGCGTTGGGATATATTTTTTTGGGAACGATCAAAGCAATCAAGGAGAAAATAGTGGGACCTAAAAACGAACGGACCAACCCGCCCAAAAATACCAAGGCATAAATGGAATACAGGATTTTTTTCGGTGCCCAAGATTCCTGTAATCCTGGCCAACTCAATACAAACAACCCCAGACTGATCACGGAAAACCCTGCGATACAAGTCACCAAAAGGTTGCGCTTTTCCCGTTGATCCACGATGTGGCCTGCAAACAAGGCCATGCCCACAGCGGGAATCACCTCCATCAGTCCGATAATACCCAAGGAAAGGGGATCCTTCGTCAAGGAATATACCTGCCACTCGATTACAATGAACTGCATGGACCAAGCAAAAACCATGGCAAAACGAACCAATAAAAAAATATTGAACTCCCTATATCGGAGTGCGGCATATGGATCCATAAATGTCTAGCGAATGTCTCTTAGTTTAAGTTGAAGGCTCACCGTTCCGTTCCATTCATTTTCATCAAGCGAAAATACGCCATCGAAAGGTTTTACACTCTTCACTAGACCCATTTTATTTCCAAGGTTGAAACCAATGGCACCAATAGGTGTTGACCCATTCTGATAGAGGGCACATTTTAAATGTTTTTCATCTTCCCCCACCCCTCGGGCATAGCCGGTATCCTTAAGTCCCTCGGCCATAAAAATCGGAGTCATGTTCCCAGGACCGAATGGCGCGAACTGTTTTAGGATACGCATCAATTTGGGAGAAATTTGATCCATCTCTATCTTGGCATCGATACTGATCTCCGGTTGCAACAATTGTGGATCGATGGAGTCTGCCACCACTTTTTCGAACTGCTGCTTGAAGTTTTCATATTGTTCTTCCAACAAGGTCAATCCGGCCGCATACATATGTCCCCCGAACTGCTCCAAACAATCGGAGCACTCTTCCAAGGCGTTGTAAATATCGAACCCTTTTACGGATCGTGCCGAGGCTGCCAGTTTATCCCCACTTTTGGTAAAGACCAAAGTAGGTCGGTAATAGGTTTCGGTGAGTCGGGATGCCACAATACCGATGACGCCTTTATGCCAGTTTTCGTTGTAGACTACAGAAGTAAATCGACCTTCTTCCTGATTGTTCTGAATCTGCAATAAGGCCTCTTCGGTAATTTCCCTATCCAAACTTTTGCGCTCCACATTGAACGCCTCAATTTCTTGGGCATATTTTTGGGCGGTGGCCAGATTGGTCTCTTTCAACAAGGCTACGGCATGCTGTCCGTGTTTCATCCTTCCGGCGGCATTGATTCTAGGGGCTATGATAAAAACCACATCGGTAATGGTCAGTTCCTTTTTGTTCACTTGGTCCAAGATCGCTTTAAAGCCGATTCTTGGCGACTCATTGATCACCTGCAACCCAAAATACGCCAACACGCGGTTTTCGCCAGTAATGGGAACAATGTCCGCAGCAATTGCCGTGGCTACCAAATCCAGATATGGCACCAGTTGTTCGGTGGTGATTCCCTTGGATGCGCCCAAGGCTTGTATCAATTTAAACCCAACCCCGCAACCGCAAAGCTCTTTGTAGGGATATGGGCATACTTCCTGTTTGGGATCCAAAATGGCCACGGCATCGGGCAAAACATCCCCTGGTCTATGGTGATCGCAAATGATGACATCGATTCCCTTTTCCTTGGCATATTGCACTTTTTCCACCGCCTTTACTCCGCAATCCAAGGCTATGATCAGGGAAATGTCGTTATCCTCGGCAAAATCGATTCCCTGAAAGGAAATGCCATACCCTTCGGAGTAGCGATCGGGAATGTAAGTGGCCACATTGGGGTAAAATTCCAATAAAAAGGACGATACCAACGCTACCGAAGTAGTGCCATCCACATCATAATCCCCATAAATCAAAATATTTTCCTCCTCCTGCATGGCCTGCTCAATGCGCACAACGGCCTTGTCCATGTCCTTCATTAAATAGGGATCGTGCAAATGGGAAAGTTCGGGCCGAAAAAAGGCCTTTGCTTCGTCATAATTGGTGATTCCCCTTTGGATAAGGAGTTGTGCAACAATGTTCTCGACCTTTAACTCCTTGGCGAGTTGGTCGATGGTTTCTTGGGTAGGTACGGGTTTTAGGGTCCAACGCATAATTCTGTTCAAATAGGTTCTTATTGGGTAACATTTGGGGTATGGATTGCTGCTGTTTCAAATCGTTTGATCACCGAATAGGTGATGCAAATATGGGCAAGGTAATAGGTCGGTGTGATCAAAAAATCAAAAGTATGATAGCCTACAAATTCCTTGAAGGCGATAATGGTGTCCGAAAATAGGATAAGTCCAATTCCGATGACATAACTCCATTTTTCCGTAGGGCCAACCGTCATGCCCATGGAAGCGCCCAACGAAAAACAAGAGATGAGCAAATAGATCAACGATGCCGCCATTAAGGCCGTATCGGTAATTTTTGGGTACAGCACCAAGAAGAAAAAGGCAAGAAACCCGATCAGTACTATTGCGGTTGCTTTCCAATCCATCTTTCCGTTGAGCAATGCATACACCAAATATCCGACATGGGCCAAGAAAAATAGGGCAATCCCCTTTACGAACAAGGAAACATCGCCGTTCATGCGCGATAAAAACCAATCGCCAATAATGGAACACACAAATGCGCCCACCAACATCCAAAGGTCCTTATTTCCTTTTTTACGGTACAGGAACCCCAATCCGATCAGAATCCCCATTCCCGCCGTTCCGGATTTGAAAATGAATTGGGAGGTGGTTACCCCCAAAATGGCAAGTACAACGGATAGTGCCAATGCCCCATAAGCCCAATTTTTAATTCGCCACATTCCAATTTAATTTTATGACATTCAACAATAAAAGGAACCGGGGGTTACTGTCCTTACACGAATTTCCTATTTGTGATGGTACAGAATCTTAATATCCAATTTGGCAAATTTCCGAAACATTTCCATGACCCCACAATACCGTTCCACAGAAAGATCGACCGCCTTTTTCAGTTTATCCTCCTTAAGGTTTGAGCCTGTGAAATGATATTCGATCACCACCGAATCGTAATATTTGGGATGTTCTTCGGTAAGGTTGGCAATGGTATCTATTTTAAATTCATCCACTTCCAGTTTCATTTTCTGGATCAAGGAAGCAACATCCAAACCAGAACAACCGGCCAACGAGGATAGCATCAAGGCCTTTGGCCGCAAACCGGATCCATCGCCGCCACTTTCGGGCCCTGCATCAATTTTTAGGGTATGTCCGGAAGGATTATTGCTTTCAAATGCCATTCCACCCAACCAGGTGGTTGTTATATGATTTGTCATGAAGTCAATTTTTCGTTTCTTGTTGTTCAAAAATACAATTTAAAATCGCATCCATGGCCTTAGTTCAACCCTTAGACCCCAATCATGACCCCGAAACCAAACAATTGGCAACATTCTTTAACGAGACCCTAGGCTTTTGTCCCAATTCGGTATTGACCATGCAGCACAGACCGGCTATTTCCAAAGCCTTCATCAACCTCAACAAGGCGGTAATGGCCAACGAGGGCCGGGTAACTTCGGCATTAAAACGCATGATTGCCTGGGTAAGCAGCAATGCCACCGGATGCCGGTATTGCCAAGCCCATGCCATACGGGCAGCTGAACGGTATGGCGCCGAACAGGAACAACTGGACCATATTTGGGAGTACCGCACCCATCCCGCTTTTTCGGAAGCAGAGCGTGCCGCTTTGGATTTTTCACTGGCGGCTTCGCAAGTACCCAATGCGGTTTCCAAGGACATCAAAGACCGACTGTACCAACATTGGAACGAAGGGGAGATTGTGGAAATGTTGGGGGTGATATCCCTTTTTGGCTACCTCAACCGTTGGAACGACTCCATGGGCACTTCCATTGAAGACGGTGCCGTGGAAAGTGCCGAACAGTATTTGGGCAAACACGGTTGGGAAAAGGGAAAGCATGATGGTTCTAGATATTAGACTTCTGGATAGCAGACTTTAATTGGTCCATTACCTTTTGCCTAAGCACAGGCAATACCTCATTTTCAAACCAAGGATTCTTGCTCAACCAAAACCGGTTTCGGGGCGATGGATGGGGCAATACAAAGTATTGGGGCAGATAGGCTTTGTAGTTCCTAACGGTTTCCGTGAGGTTTTTTTCCATTAGATCACCGAGGTAATGTTTCTGTGCATATTGGCCGATCAGCAGGGTTAATTTTAAATGGGGCATGCCCTTCAATACTTTTTGGTGCCATTGTGGGGCACATTCGGGCCGAGGGGGCAAGTCGCCGGATTTTCCCTTCCCGGGATAACAAAATCCCATGGGCATTTGGGCAATTTTGGTTTCATCATAAAATTCCGTATCGGTAACACCCATCCAGTTGCGGAGTTGTTTCCCACTGGGGTCGTCCCATGGCATCCCGGTTTCATGAACTTTGGTGCCCGGGGCATGGCCGATGATCAGAATCCGTGCTTTGGGGTTGGCGGCCACAATGGGCCGTGGACCCAACGGAAGGTGTTCTTGGCAAAGTGTACAATTTCGAATCTGTTGGAGTAACTCGTTCATTTTATTGTGATTCCTGTGGTATAAAATTATAAAAACGCCCCAACCTTTCAGTCGGGACGCTTTCACACCCTATCACCAAAATGATTAATTATAGGTGCCTTTCAACTTGCTCCAGTTTTCGTTGGCCTTTCCCACCAACTTCGCATGGTTGTTCTCTGCCAACCACAATTGTTGGGCATCCAGCTCAATGTTGTACAGGTACAGAAAATATTTGCCATCCTTTACGATAAACTTGTTCGGGTCCGGTCTAAACTTTGCGCCTGCATATACCCCAAAAGCACAGTAACCACCATATTGGGGCAAATACTTGCTTGGGTTTTTATCGAATTTCTTCTTTTGTTCGGCGTCGGTGAAATAATAAACCACCTTTTCATGCTCCGACTTGAATTGCTTCAATCCTTTTTGTGCAATACCTAGATCCAAGTAGGAAACCGGGCTATAGCCTTCCAAGGCGATGTTGCTGTTATCGATGTTGTACGCTTTTTTGTCCTGGGCAACAGCCAAATTGATGCTAAGGGCCATTACCGCTAAAATTGAAATGTTTTTAATTGCTTTCATTGTTTGTAAAATTTTTAATTGTTTTTGTTTTTAATTGTCACTGGCACTCAGGGCCACCACCAAGAACACTACGGTTGCGTTGAACCAGTAGTAAATGGCGTCGATTCCTTCGAACCCGAAGGCAAAGGGAGCGATCATAAAGGTCACCGCTACCAAAAGGTCGATGGCCAAATGCCCTTCAAAGGGAATCACCTTAAAAATGCTCAGTTTGTAATCGGTGAGCAGGCTTGCCGCAAATACGGCCAACCCTGTGGCCACCGAAAACCAAACCGCCATAGCCGAGGATTCACCCAAACCCAATAAAAAGGGAGCGACCAATAGCCCCAAACCCGCTGTGTAATCGGCCACGCCATGCAGCGTGGGCGTTATAAACCTTAAGTTCATGGGCGAAGATCAAGCATTAAAGTATTCCTCGTGGACCACTTTGCCCTCATCGTTCCAGATTCGGCGAATGATTTCGTGCCAATACACCCTGCTGTTGTCCTTCATCAAAAAATCGAAGGTAAACTCGGAGGCCGACACGTTTCCGTCCACAATGGTACGGTGCAATTGTATACCGTTCACCTGTGCAATGGCACTTGCAAATCCGGTCATTTTTTCCACCATTTGTTCCTTTCCGGTCGTGGTCACCTGGTTGTAGTCCGAAGTATTCGCGTCCTCGGCAAAATACTTCTCGACAGCAGCAACGATCGCACCTTGTGCAACAATGCTATCCATGTCTGTAGCTAGATTTTTAATATCCATTTGCTATGTTTTACTGATTAAACAATTTGTGTTGTAATTACAGGGCAAATGTCTTGTAGGATGGGCAGGTAAGACCTACAAAAAAGGAGCAATCCCTTGTACTTTTTTGTTTTTGTACTGGGACGGGGTCTCTCCGGTACTATGCTTGAAGAACGCTGAGAAATGATTGGGCTCCTCGAAACCCAATTGAAGGGAGATTTCTTTAATGGACATTTCTTGCCGGAGCATTTTTTTCGAAGTGCCAATTAATTCGTTTCGGATGAGGCTTCCCAAGGTATCGTGCATTTTGTCCTTGGTCTTTTTGGCGAGGGCCTTTACGGAAAGGTTCATTTTATCCGCATAAAACTCCATTTGGTGTTCATTTTTATGGTGCAGACGGATAAGCTCCATCAAATTTTCCACAAAGCGGTCTTGTCGCTCGTAATCAAAATTGTCCCTGAATTCAATCGGTGTATAGCCTGTTCTTTTTTTGAAGACCCGATTAAAATAGGCCGGATCTTTAAAACCAACATCAAAGCAGACTTCCTGAACGCTACAATCGGTAAAAACCACTTTTTTCTTGCTTTCCACCAATCGCTTCTCCTCCAACATGGAACGCACGGTTATCCCAAGTTTTTCCTTTATGAGGCGGGAAGCATCCATTCCTTCCCCGCAGGCCAGATCCCTTAGCTCCAAAAGGGCAACCTGTGTCGAAAACAACTGGTCGATGGATTCCTTAACATCAAAAATGGATTGGTATTCCGATTTACTGGCATTGAAAGGGTTTTGTTGGAACCATTGTACCAAAGAATGGTCGATAATTTCCCTCGAATCGGGTTGGGATGCTTTTCCAGAAAGGTATTTTTCCAAAGGCGATCCTTGCAGGGCATCAATGTAACCCAAAGAAATCAGATGCTTGAACAAGACACGTACCTCCCTGTTCTCAAAAATCGTTTTACTGGGAAACTCCATTTTCTGCGCCTTAAAATCATCCGATAAGAACTTGATGTATTGGCCTTTTTCCAGATAGATGACCTTGTCTTCCCAGTCAAAGTAGTTTTTAAAATCGACCTGAATACCGCCCGATCCCGAAAGGATGTGCAGCAATGTGTACTGATTGATGAAATACACCTTATTCAGTTCTGGATTGAACAGTTGGACCATCTTCCCAAGTGTTTTTATACTTGGTCGTTTTGGAGTGTCTTAGCTATCAAGATGCACCAGAAGGTACATCCCATTCTAAAGAATGAGTTGCAATAGATAAATGGTGAGCATTCCCCAAAACGTACCGGTGGCCATGCTTAAAATCGCCAGAATGATGGCATGCGGCATCCAATTGGGGCGATAGGCCGCCGTAACCGCTGGGGCCGTGGCGATGCCGCCCACATTGGCCATGCTGGCAATGGGCACCCAAGCCATGTTCATATTCAACAGTTTGGCCACCAACACCATAAACACAAAGTGCCCAATAAGCCAGACCACTAAAAATCCAAAAAAGGACATATCAAAACCGAACAAGGCAAATTGCAGTTTCAAGCCTAGGATCGACATCACCAAAAGTATCAGAATGCCCCCGATTTTAAGCGTTAAGCGAAAATTCCATTTGGGCACAACATTGCCCAAAAGCAATCCGATGAGGGAAAGTACAACCACTTTTGCCACAAAAACGTCGAGAATTAAATGGCTAACCAAAACCACGAATAGCAAAATGCCCATACACCACCATGGAGAAAGCAGAAGTTCTTTGTGATCAACAATACGCTCGGGGATTTCTTGGTCAGAAATGCGGAGCGCCCTGTTCAATCCATCACTCTTTTTGATGGTCTGGAACATAATGATGGTCCAGACATTCACCAAAATATTGTCCATCACCAATACGGAAAGAAAAATATTCTCAGGACATTCCACCAGTTCCTTGAGCACCAACTGACTGGTGCTACCCCCGATCCAACTCCCCACTATTGGCGGGACACCTTTCCAAAACCCTTTCGCCGCCAAGGTAGTGGATACAAGTTCGGAGTCGGCAAAACCCCAAATGAACAGCACTGGAAACAAAGCGATAAATAAAGAGCCCGCCACAAACACCACGATGGGTTTGTAACCTATAGACTTCAACTGACCCAGAGACAAACTGGCCATTACGGCAACAATGGTCAACGGAATAAAAAAGTCCCGGCTCAGGTTGTGGATATTGGCTTGTGATAAATCGAAACCGAACACATGGCAAATGATGGCCGGAATAACGTAGGAAAGGAGTATGGCAGGCACCCAATCGAACAGTGATTTGACCCATTTATGTTCCCAACGGTCCAAAAAATAGACACAGACCACTGTGAATACCGTTATGCTCCATGGCAACCACTCCATGTTACTACTGTAAAATGCCCAGATGAATGATGCGTCCGCCCGAAATATTCACGGGATTCGTGCTTTTTCCGATAACGATACCGGCCTCTGGTGCCACATACTCCTCGATGATTTCACCAAACGCATTTCGCATGGTTCCAATGGGCTGACCTTTGGTCAGTTTTTCGTTCAATTCCACATAAAGCTCCAAATACCCTCCTTTTTGGGTAAACAACCAATACGATTTGGAACACACATTTCTGGCTGGAGGAACAGTTGCTTCTCCCGGTTGAAGACCCAGCCATTTCATCAAATTTTGAAGGCCCTTAGTTCCCCGTTCAATCATTTCTTCTTGATAAACCTGTGGGTTGCCGTACTCCAAGGTAATGCTCTGTACACCCTTGGAAATGGCATAGGCCCGCATGGTTAGCCCGCTGGCTTCGCCAAAACTGGCCGTTCCTTTGTTGGAAACGATGATGTCCGGTTCCAAAAGCCTCAGCATGGTGGACAAGGTGTCGTTTTGCATATCCCCACGGCCATACAGGGTATTTACACGACCAAAACTTGCCGTGTGCAAGTCCACATGATAATCAAAAAGTGGAATGATTTTTTGGGCGATTTGATACGCCATTTGTTGGGAGCGGTTGCCATTTAGTTTTCCTGGGAACAAACGGTTCAAATCCTGTAGATCGATAAACTCACGTTGGTTATTGGCAATCGCCAAAGGGTTTAACCCTGGAATGGCAATGATGGTGCCCTTCATAGTCGCCATATCAAGAGCGGACATTGCCCGTTGAATAATGGCTATCCCATTTAATTCGTTGCCATGAATGGCCGCGGTAAGGCCCAATACCTCCCCGTCTTGAGTCCCTCGGGCCACAATGACCGGTATTTTGATGGGTTCCCCAACAGTATCTTCGCCCAGTTTCAACCAAAGGTTATGGATCTGGCCTTTTTCATACTGGGACAGGTCCAATTGTTCCACAATGGGATGGGTTGTCTTTTGTCCAAAAAGCAACGAGCATGCAAATATGAAACAAGAAAAGAGCTTGGTTTTCATGGTGTTGGTATTTGAAATAAATATAGTCTTTATTTCTTCCCACCCACCACGATTACAAATTCGCCTTTTGGAGGTTTTTGAATGAAATGTTGTAGCACCTCCTCCAAAGTGCCACGAACGGTTTCCTCATAGAGTTTGGTAAGTTCCCGGGATACCGAAACGGGTCTGTCCGGCCCAAAATATTCAGCAAAATGGGTCAGTGTTTTTACGAGCTTATGGGGCGATTCATAGAACACCATGGTGCGGGTTTCCTCCGCCAATTGTTGCAATCGGGTCTGGCGTCCCTTTTTCACGGGTAAAAACCCTTCAAAAACAAACCGGTCGTTGGGCAAACCGCTGTTCACCAAAGCGGGTACAAAAGCCGTGGCGCCGGGCAAGCATTCTACTTCAACGCCATTTTCGACACAGGCCCGGGTCAATAAAAACCCAGGGTCGGAAATGGCGGGGGTACCGGCATCGGAAATCAACGCGTAAACAGCTCCTCCCTTCAATTTTTCCACCAAATGCTCCACTTGCTTATGCTCATTGTGCATGTGGTGACTCTGTAAGGGGGTGTCAATTTCAAAATGTTTCAGGAGTTTGCCACTGGTTCGGGTATCTTCGGCCAAAACAACATCCACTTCCTTCAATACCTTAATGGCCCGAAGGGTCATATCTTCGAGATTTCCAATGGGTGTCGGTACCAGGTATAGTTTTCCCATAATCCAAAGGTACGGTCTTCCCGAAAAATATGGTTATAAAATAGGAATTAGGCGAATCTGCGCTCAATCAGGGAAAGGAAGCGGGCTTCGTATTCCTCCTTACCTTCCCAGTTGTTGTATTCCGGTTTCACCATGTTGTTGATGAAGGCAATGGAGCGCTCCTCGGTATCAATCGTGTTGAGCTGGGACAATACCCGGGTATAGTCCTCCATGTTGTTGTTGAACAAATGCTTCACAAAGGCCAACCGATCATTGAGACCCACTTGAAGGTCTTTGTTGAGTTTATCGTTCAGGGACTGCGTTTTTATGGCGTTCTCTTTGGGAGCAAGGATGTCCTTTTCATTTTTCATGTAATCAGGCTTGGCCACAAATTCCGCAAAAACCTGTTCCAAAGCTGCTTCGGAGGGCATTTCGGAAACCATATGTTTAATGGTATCCATACCAGGAGTCATGATATCCTCTTCGTGCGGGTTGCTTTCAGGCACGGAAAGGTTTCCACTCAAGACCGCATTGGCCACTTTTTCAAAACGGGTGGCAATCACATTTTTGGAAACATCCACCTGTACATCGGCCAATTTTTCGTCTATAAATTTGAGCACGGCCAATTTCTCATAGATTGCCTTTGCCGTATCGTAAAGTTGTGTTAGGTCGGAATCTTCCCGAGCCGTGATGATCTCTGTTGATAGTTTTATCAATTCTTCCCGCAATTTCCTGATCATAGCCGTAGTATTTCTTATAAAAATATAACCTATTTGCCAATCCCCTTATGAATGAAAGGTTAAATTTCAAACCAAATACAGGGGTACATTTTTTTAGTAGCTTTGTGCTTGTCCCAATATTAAACGGGAAAACACACAATTTCTTTCAAAAATAAGGTATGTTTCTCGAAAACACGGTCAATCATAAAGAACAGTTTGGATGGATTGAGGTCATTTGCGGCTCCATGTTTTCCGGAAAAACCGAAGAGCTCATCCGCAGGCTCAAGCGGGCCCAGTTCGCCAAACAGAAAGTGGAAATTTTCAAACCGATTGTGGACACCCGTTACCATGAGGAAATGGTGGTGTCACACGATGCCAATGAAATCCGTTCCACCCCGGTGCCGGCCGCGGCCAACATCCGTCTTTTGGCTGATGATTGTGATGTGGTGGGCATTGATGAGGCCCAATTTTTTGATGATGAAATCGTGACAGTCTGCAACGATTTGGCCAACCGTGGGGTACGGGTGGTGATTGCCGGGCTCGATATGGACTTTAAAGGAAATCCCTTCGGACCCATGCCAGCCCTAATGGCAACAGCCGAATATGTGACCAAGGTGCATGCGGTCTGCACCCGTACCGGAAACTTGGCCAACTATAGTTTTCGGAAATCACACAACGAAAAATTGGTGCTCCTTGGAGAAACCGAAGAATATGAACCCTTGAGCCGTGCTGCTTTTTATAAGGCGATGTTGCGAGAAAAAATCAGCCAAATGGATGTGGCTTCAGAGGAAGTTGTTCCCAAAAAGAAAGGTTCGAATGGCTAAGGTTGGCGAGACCACATTGTTCCTCGACCTTGCCGCCCTGGAACACAACTACCACTATCTGCGGTCCAAAATTGAGCCCGAAACCAAATTCATGGCCGTGGTTAAGGCCTTTGCCTATGGCAGTGATATGGTGGCAATTTCCAAGAAACTGGAAAAACTCGGAGTGGATTACTTTGCCGTGGCCTATGTGGGGGAAGGGGTACTGCTCAGGGATGCAGGCATAAAAACACCCATTTTGGTATTGCACCCCCTGGCTTCCAATTTTGATGATTTGATCGACCGCTGTCTGGAACCCAACCTGTACTCCAGAAACTTACTGACGCAATTCTTGGAAGTGGCGACTGCCAATAAGCAACAAGACTATCCCGTCCATATCAAATTCAACACCGGGTTGAACCGCCTGGGCTTTGGTGAAAATGATACGAGTTGGATAGCACAACAGGTAACCAATAACGAGACCATAAAAGTAAAATCGCTTTTTTCCCACTTGGCCGCCTCGGAAGATCCAAACGAGCGCGCTTTTAGTTTGGGACAAATCGAATCCTTTAAAAAAGCAAGTGACGCTTTGATAGAACAATTGGGCTATACGCCCATGCGACATATGCTGAACACATCCGGGATCATCAATTACCCTGAGGCACAATTTGAAATGGTCCGTAGTGGCATCGGTTTGTACGGATATGGCAACGAAGCTGCCGTGGATGCCGAGTTAAAACCTGTAGCCACGTTAAAGACCATCATTTCGCAAATCCACGAAATAGGTCCCAATGAATCCGTGGGGTACAACCGAGCCTTCAAATCCGGGTCAAGGAAACGTACGGCCACACTACCCATTGGACACGCCGATGGCATCAACAGACAATATGGCAAGGGAAGGGCCGCCGTTCAAATCCATGGCAAAATGGCTCCGTTGATCGGCAACGTTTGCATGGACATGATCATGGTCGATGTTACCGAAATTGATTGTGCAGAAGGGGATGAGGTCACCGTATTTGGTCCCCAAAATTCGGCAGAAAGCTTTGCTTTGGGAGCAGGAACCATTTCCTATGAAATTTTGACCGCCATTTCCCAACGTGTGAAAAGAGTAGTTTTAAATGATTGATTTTAAACTTTTTTTAAGAAATAATCCCTTTTTTACTTAATTTGTTTCCTGTTAACCAATACTTGACTATAAAATGGGATTTCTAAAAGAGTTTAAAGACTTTGCAATGAAAGGAAACCTGGTGGATATCGCCGTAGGTTTCGTTATGGGTGCCGCTTTCAATAAAGTGGTTTCCTCTTTTACCGGTGGCATTGTTTCACCATTGATCGGTTTGCTGTTCAAATCCGATTTCAACGACCTTAAATACGTAATAACCGAAGGAACTGTGAATGATGCTGGGGAAACCGTGGGGGAAATCGCGGTGATGTACGGTGAGTTCCTAACCAATGTGATCGACTTCTTGATCGTTGCTTTCGTTATGTTCATGATCGTAAAGGGTGTGAACAAGATGAAGAAAAAAGAAGAACCTGCACCAGAAGCTCCAAAAGGGCCTACCCAAGAGGAGTTGTTGGCAGAGATCCGCGATTTGTTGAAGAAATAAGAATCGTACGTATCGATATAATCGGTACGACCGCTATACCACAATAATCATAAAAACCATCAATGTGTTTCGCAAGCATATTGATGGTTGTTTTATTTATAACATTTTGTTATTTTTTAATTATTCAAAATGAAAAAGCTTGTTTAAACCGTTGGCTGGGTTACCTTTGCATCAAGAAATTAGATTACGATGAAAGTAGCTGTTGTTGGAGCCACCGGAATGGTAGGCGAAGTCATGTTGAAAGTGTTGGAAGAACGCAACTTCCCCATAACCGAATTATTATTGGTTGCCTCGGAGCGTTCGGTGGGCAAAAAACTGTCCTATAAAAATGAAGAGTACACGGTGATCGGTTTGGCCGACGCCGTTGCCGCGCAACCTGATATCGCCATTTTTTCCGCAGGTGGGGACACTTCATTGGAATGGGCACCAAAATTTGCAGAGGTCGGTACTACGGTAATCGACAATTCATCGGCCTGGAGGATGGACCCTACCAAAAAATTGGTGGTGCCAGAAATCAATGCCGATACGTTGACTCCCGAGGACAAGATCATTGCAAATCCAAACTGTTCCACCATCCAACTAGTGATGGTCTTGGATCCCTTGCACAAAAAATACCACATGAAACGCGTGGTGGTCTCCACCTATCAATCCGTTTCCGGAACCGGTGTAAAGGCCGTTCAGCAAATGGAAAACGAGGCTGCTGGCATCGAGGGGGAAATGGCCTATCCGTACCCCATCAACCGAAACGCATTGCCACATTGCGATGTGTTCCTCGAAAACGGCTACACCAAGGAAGAGATGAAATTGGCCCGTGAACCTCAAAAAATATTGGACGACCGCACCTTTTCCGTTACGGCAACGGCTGTTCGTATCCCTACGGCCGGAGGGCACTCCGAATCGGTGAACGTGGAGTTCCACAACGATTTTGACCTTGCCGAAGTTCGGAAAATATTGAGTGAAATGCCCGGAGTGGTCGTTCAGGATAACACGGCAACCAATACCTACCCCATGCCAATGTTCGCCAATGGAAAGGACGAGGTTTTCGTGGGACGAATCCGAAGGGACGAGACCCAACCCAACACCCTGAACATGTGGATCGTGGCCGACAACCTGAGAAAAGGGGCCGCTACCAATGCCGTTCAGATTGCGGAGTATTTGGTAGAAAACAATCTGGTTTCCAATACTTCGGAAGCCATTTCATAAAATTCGTTAAAGCTTTTCAAGCAGCCGATAGAATTGTTTGTTTTATGGTATTTTTATCAGAATCAATCTAGATAAAAATGAAAAACGCAAGTCTATTGGCTGTTATCGTTTTATTGACGGCCTGTCAAGAAACCACTAAAAGAGAACCTATTACCGTGAACTATCCCACTACTAAAAAGGTCGACACGGTCGACACCTATTTCGGAACCGAGGTCCAAGACCCCTACCGTTGGCTGGAAGATGACCGCAGTGCCGAAACCGAGGCCTGGGTCAAAGAGCAAAATGCAGCCACTTTTGGGTATTTGGAAAAAATTCCATTTCGGGAAGACCTGAAAAAACGATTGGAAAAACTGTGGAACTATGAAAAAGTAGGTTCCCCGTTCAAAGAGGGCGACTATACCTACTACTACAAAAACAATGGGCTTCAAAACCAATATGTGGTCTATCGGAAAAAAGGCGATGGCAAAGAGGAAGTCTTCCTAGATCCCAATACCTTTTCCGAGGATGGCACCACGTCTTTGATGGGTCTCAACTTTACCAAGGATGGCTCCAAAGCCGCCTATCTGATCTCCGAAGGCGGTAGTGACTGGCGAAAAGGAATCGTCATCGATGCCGAGACCAAAGAAGTGGTAGAGGATACGTTGGTAGATATCAAATTCAGTGGCATTTCTTGGAAAGGAAACGATGGTTTCTTCTATTCCAGCTACGACAAACCCAAAGGAAGCGAGCTCTCGGCCAAGACCGACCAGCACAAACTCTACTATCATAAATTGGGAACGCCCCAATCAGACGATAAAATTATTTTTGGTGGAACTCCCGAGGAAAAACATCGATATGTGGGTGGCTATGTTTCCGAAGACCAAAAATATTTGTTCATATCGGCTTCCATATCCACTTCGGGCAACAAGCTATACCTGATGGACCTTTCAGAGGCAGACCCAAAATTAGTCACCATTTTGGATGATACCGATTCCGATACCTATGTCATCGATAATGAAGGCTCCAAGCTTTATTTGGTCACCGATCGGAATGCCCCCAATAAAAAAGTGGTCGTGGTGGATGCTTCCAACCCAACTCCGGACCATTGGGAAGACTTGATTCCTGAAACTGAAAACGTACTGACCGCTGGCACTGGAGGAGGTTATTTCTTCACGGAATATATGGTGGATGCCATTTCAAAAGTGCTGCAGTATGATTACGATGGAAAATTGGTGCGAGAGATCAAATTGCCAGGTGTAGGAAGTGCTGGAGGCTTTGGTGGCAAAAAAGAGGACAAAGATTTTTATTTCTCCTTTACCAATTACAACACTCCTGGATCCTTGTACAAGTACCATGTGGAAACCGGGGAGTACGAGCAGTATTGGAAGCCGCAAATCGATTTCAATCCAGACGATTATGAGTCCAAACAGGTTTTCTATACCTCCAAGGACGGCACTAAAGTCCCTATGATCATCACCTATAAAAAAGGATTGGAACTCAACGGTAAAAATCCGACCATTCTGTATGGTTATGGCGGGTTCAACATCAGCTTGACCCCTTCCTTCAGCATCGTGAATGCCGTTTGGATGGAGCAAGGTGGTGTTTATGCCGTGCCCAACCTTAGAGGTGGTGGGGAATATGGTAAAAAATGGCACGACGCCGGGACCAAGCTCCAAAAGCAAAATGTGTTTGATGACTTTATCGCCGCAGCGGAATATTTGATAGCTGAAAACTATACATCAAAAGAATATCTGGCCATTCGTGGGGGATCCAACGGCGGTTTGCTTGTAGGTGCCACCATGACCCAGCGGCCAGATTTGATGCAGGTTGCCTTGCCCGCTGTTGGGGTCATGGACATGTTGCGCTACCACACCTTTACCGCAGGTGCCGGTTGGGCCTATGACTATGGAACTTCGGAGGATAGCGAGGAAATGTTCAAGTACATTAAAGGATATTCCCCTGTCCATAACGTGAAGGAAGGTGTTACCTATCCCGCCACTTTGGTTACCACTGGTGACCATGATGACCGTGTAGTACCGGCGCACAGCTTTAAATTTGCGGCAGAATTACAGGAAAAGCAAGCGGGACCTGCCCCAACCTTGATCCGCATCGAGACCAATGCAGGCCATGGTGCAGGAACCCCTGTGAGCAAGACCATAGAGCAATATGCCGATATGTTTGGATTCACCTTTTACAATATGGGGTATGATGAACTCCCCAACCAAGCCGTGCTGAAAGAGTTTAAAGATTAAGAAGTCAATATAACTTCTTGTCAGTTTGAGCGTAGTCGAGAATCTCATGATTAATTTTATGATGGCCTAGGCTTCGACTGCGCTCAGCCTGACAGATAAAATCTCACAGAAATAGAGATAATGCTAAAAGTCCACATTGATTCCTTTGGATATAAGGACCAGAATATTCTGGAAGACATTTCATTTACAGTCGCCAAAGGCGAACATTTGGCCTTGATGGGCGAAAGTGGTTCCGGAAAAAGTACCTTGTTGAAAATTATCTACGGACTACTGCATGTGGAAAACGGTTCCATTTTTTGGGGTGAAACAGAAGCTTTGGGGCCCAACTTCAACTTGGTGCCTGGTGAACCGTACATGAAATACCTCGCCCAAGATTTTGATCTAATGCCCTTTATCACCGTTGAAGAGAATATTGGTCAATTTCTTTCTGTTTTTGAACGCGAGACCCATCAACAACGCATTGATGAGCTTTTGAAATTGATCGAAATGGAGGACCATGCCAAGACCAAGGTACAGTTCCTCAGTGGAGGGCAGCAACAGCGGGTCGCTTTGGCGAGGGTTCTGGCGCAGGAACCGGAAGTCCTTTTGCTCGATGAACCTTTTGGACATATTGACAACTTTAAACGGAACTCCCTGCGCAGAAACCTGTTCCTCTATCTCAAGGAAAAGAATATCACAGTTCTCACGGCCAGTCACGACCCCAACGATGTGCTGCCCTTTGCCAAACGGACTTTGATTTTAGAAAAAGGACGCATCATTGCAGACCAAAAGACCAAAAAACTTTATAATACCCCACCCAATTATTACACGGCTTCCTTGTTCGGGGAAGTGAACCAAGTGCCCATAAAACTGCTTAAATCCTATGCCGAAATAGATAGGTCCATCTTGATCTATCCCCATGAATTCCAAATTTCGAAATCTTCGGGACTAAGGGTTGAGACTCAACGATCCTTTTTTAAGGGCAGCCATTATTTGAACGAAGGAAAAACCGAAGACGGAACCACGCTCTTCTTCAATTCGGATAAAAAACAGATTCTTGGCAAGACCATTTTCCTTAATGTATCTTTGAAGACCATCAACAAACGTCTTCGCATTGGACAAACAGCAAGTACATAGGGAACTTACCTTCAAGGCCGTTAGGAGTAGCGGTGCCGGTGGCCAGCATGTGAACAAGGTTTCGTCCAAAGTGGAATTGTCCTTTAATCTCCTTGAATCTGAAGGGTTGACCGAAAAGGAAAAGGAGCGACTTCAATCCAAATTATCATCAAGGTTGACCAATGAAGGGGTGTTGATCCTTCAGTGTGATGAGGCCCGGAGCCAGCACAAAAACAAAGAATTGGTGGTAAAACGCTTTTTCGATATTTTGAAAAAAGGCTTGGAAGTCCCCAAGAAACGCATGCCCACCAAACCGACCAAATCAGCTGTTGAAAAAAGGCTCAAGTTGAAAAAAATGTCTGCAGAACGGAAAGCTTCCCGAAGAAAGCCAAATTTGGATTGAATTGAAACAATCTCAAATTCGATTTTATTTTTTCTATGGTTTTCGAGATTTAATATGTTTTGCCTTCTGTCTCCAGATAAGGGAATGCAATCAAAAACTTGCCGAATCCTCCCATATAGGATTCAGGCCAAGCTCCAATCCATCCTCCTCCTTCAGCCTTTGTCAAAGGCCTTTGAAATCCTCCTGTCCCGCCATATGCGTTTTGTAAAGAGGCATTATTATAGTAGGCATTGGCTTGAGCAATTGGCACCATATAGTGAAACTTATTTGGCATCTGATGAGTGGGATAACCCGAAATATTAACTTGTCTAACATCTCCCCAAGCATTTATTCCTGTGGACTGTCCCAAATATTTTGTGAATGCCAGCAAATAACTTTCCAAACCTTTGGTGCCTCCTTTAGTGTCGCTGGCAGCATGCGACTTAAGATAATCGCTTAATCCTTCACTTGTGGTGTAATCATAAAAATAGGAATAGCTATACCCTTTTACAATCGGATTTCCTTGTAAAACTGCTACCGCATGGCTATGAGCCATACTCGACAAAGTTGACATGGTAATGCCCCAGTATACTAATCCCAGATCGGGATTACTAGAAGTTGCCCTCTTTAATTCAGTAGTTGTTCCATCAGGGAACACGCTTAACTTGAACACATTTTGATACCAAGTTTCCGTAAGTTCCAGAGCGGCCTGATCTTGGTATATCAACCCATAATAATGTAAATAGCTGGCATATTTGGAAGGAACGTTCCAGTGTGGTAAAACAGCGGCATGGTTTACCGTATAATCTGTCTGCTCTGCTCCATTCACCGCAATTACGGCATTATTGGTGCCGGAATATTTCATGTTATATCCCGTATCGCTGGCAGAAGTTTTCCAACTAGAACCAAAACCATAGATATAATGATTGGTTAATTTGTCGAACATCCAATCCCTACCCTTTTTAAACCAATCAACTATTGTTTGTTCTTCTTGACTAGTTAGGCCAGTATCTAGGCCCATCGCCTTTATCAAGGACCAATTATTTAATGTTTTTTCCAACCAGGCTGCAGTCAAAAAAAATGGATTGGTTTCTGTCCCGTCCAACCAAGCACTCCTATTGGAAAAATCAAGGTTGGGGTCTTTTGCTCTTTTTAATATTTGATCTGCAATAGCTTTTGATAATTGTTCGGCATAGGCCAAATCACCGGTTTCATTTCGATTAGCCAAAATAAAAGCGTATAAACCTGCATAAAAAATATTGTCGGAAACATAGTGCGAGCCATTAGTTACATTGGTAGGCACTGGATCACAACCCAAACCACACGCCCTTATACCACTTGAAGGCATCCAATCCAAGCGACCAATATCAGGATTGGAAAGAAAATCTTGTGCTTGATTGATCATCCTTGTAATGTCTTCACCATTAGTTCCGGGTCTTGAAAAACCACTTGCAACTCTTGAAACCATTAAATCAACCTGATTGCTGGTGAACATAACCTGGTAAAAACCATTATTACCGTTTACATTTGGATTATTAGTTGTTCCTCCGTCTGTATCTGTGCCGTTTTCAACGGTTGTTTCTTCATCAATTACAGCTTCTAGAAATAAATCATTATCCTTATTACAGGACATAAAAACAAGAAAGCAAAAAGGAATAATCGCAAGCATTGTTCTCTTTAGGGTTAAGAAATCCATAGGGTATTTTTTTTGAGAATTGGGTTTAGACTTAAATTTGTCTTATCAAAAAAAATCGTTTAACTGCAATATTCAACGTTAAACGGCAATTTACTGATTGCGAATCTACGGACGAATCTTTTTGTTGGACGTTTCATCGATTGTTTTTTCGATGAAATGCACTGTTTATCTGAAACTTAACATAATTTTTAGAAGTTTTGCCTTTATTAGCACCTCTAACTTAACAGAGAGTTAACTTAAATAATTCTAGCAGTTACCTTTAGCTAGAAATTGAATTGTTTCTTAATTAAAATTAACAAGCGATCACACTACCTCCAAAATGGTATGGGTGTTCCCATTGAACACAAAGCTGTCGCCCTTCTTCTTGTCCACCAACAATTGTGCAATGGGCGCATTGATGGAAATACAATAAACCACACTTTTTTCATGCTTGAAGGCCCCTGCGGAAATAGCTATAAAGTAGTCGGCAAAACTTGTTTTTACCCAACTCCCAGCAGCTATGGTTTCCGATCTCCTATCAATATTCACTTTTTTGAGGGCATCCCGGGTGTTATCAAGTTCCTGCACTTGTTGCGCCAGTTTTTCCTGTTCCAATTGTACCATAGCCCTTCCGGTTTCATGCTTGTCGCCGGTGGAGTTCTTGGTTTCGGAATCCAAAGATTCCTGTAGGTCGTCATTACTTTGTTTGAGACGACGGGCACGTTCGTTCACGTAGTCCCAACAAAATTTCAAAAGCTCTCGCTTCATCAAAATAAATTTTAGGCAAAGGTAAGTCGGAAATGGGTTTCCTTATAAGGAAAAGATCGCACTTGTATGCCTCCTCCGTGCAATTGCATCACACGTTTGGACAGACTAAGCCCGATTCCCGTTCCCTCACTTTTGGTGGTAAAAAAAGGCACAAAGATTTCATCCATCACCTCTGGAGGAATTCCCGGGCCATTGTCCAGTACATCAATATACTTTTTGCCATTGCTGTCCATTCCAGCAACCATCTTAACCTTTCCGTTCTCAATTTCTCCAACGGATTGAAGTGCATTCTTGGCAAGATTGATAAGCACTTGGACAATTTGTTTTTCATCAATAAAAAATTCAAGGTCATCGGGATTACAAGCCACTTTAAAATCGCTCCCACCATCTTGGAGTCTTGCAGACATGAGCACATCTATCTTTTCCAAAAGATCTTTTCCTTTTACAATGGTCCTGTTAGGTTCGGGAACGTGCAATAGACTTCGGTACGATTGCACAAAATCCATGAGGTTACCCCCTTGTTCCTTAATCACTTCCAGACCTTTTAACGTGTTCTTGATCTGGCTTTCCCCCAATTCTTCCAAGGGCGTGATCTTACCATTGTGTCTATAATATTTGATGATGGAGTCCGAAATGGAAGCAATCGGGGTTATGGTGTTCATAATCTCGTGTGTCAATACCCTGATAAGGCGCACCCATGATTCGGTTTCTTTTTCGTCCAACTCTTTATGGATGTCCTGCACCACTACCAATAACAAGGATTTTCCATCCAAGGTAAGGGGCGTTGATTTTAGGGCCAACTGAGTCTGTTCCCGTTCATTCGCCAGTTGGAAAAGCTTCCGTTCAAAGGGTTGAAAGGATTTAAAGATATGGTATAGGTTCTCGTCAACCTGCATCAACTGTTTGATATGGTTCAAAGGGGTATAATCCAACAATTTCTCCAAGGTCGGATTGGTGAACATAATATGACCTTTCTCGTTATAGGTCATGATACCTATGCTCGCCTGCTTTAAGATTTCCTGATAATATTGCTCCCTGATTTGAAGCTGCAGATACACTTCTTGTATAAGCCCATTTACACGGTTCAGGCTTTGGTTGAGTTCCTTGAAGGATTTTATGGTCACCCTTTCCGGGAACCGAAGTGTAAAGTCTTCGTTTCGAATGGCATCAAAAAAATAGGCAATCTTCCTGTTGGTACTATTAATGAAAGAAATCAGGGAATAAACTTGAATCACCAGCAATATCAAACATATTCCAAAGGAAAAATACCAGCGTTCCGATAAGGAGAACGCCAATAAGATGGCGGTCAAGGTCAGTACTAAAACCCTAATGATCAGTTGTATATAAAAGTTTCTACTGGCCATCAGTCCCCTTTTTTCTTCAACTTGTTATAAAGTGTCTGCCTGGAAATACCCAATTGCTCGGCGGCGGCGCTATAATTGCCATCGTGCTGCTCCAACGCCTTAAAAATCATCTGTTGTTCCATCTCATTCAGTGTCAATGGTTGGTGGTCCAACAATAAGTTTGATTTGGTATTCAACAGAAAATCAGATGGTTTCAATACATTTCCGTCGGAAAGGATCACCGCGCGCTCCATTGTGTGTTGCAGTTCGCGAATGTTTCCGGGCCATGGATATTCCATCAATTTTTCCTGGGCCAAATTGTTGATCTTTAATCCCGGTTTGTCATATTTCTGTGCAAACTTCTTCAGAAAAAAATCAGCCAGTATGAGAATATCATCATCCCGTTCGCGTAAAGGCGGTACTTCTATATGGATGGTATTGATGCGATAAAGTAAATCTTCCCTGAAAAGTCCATCGGACACCATTTTTTCCAAATTGCAGTTGGTGGCACAGATCAACCGAATATCCACATTGATCGGTTTGTTGGAACCCACCCGTACCACTGATTTATTCTGGATACTGGACAGGAGTTTGGCCTGCATTTGTAGGGACAAGTTCCCTATTTCATCCAAGAAAAGGGTGCCTTGATGGGCTGCTTCAAACTTACCTGCCCGATCTTCCTTGGCATCAGTAAAAGATCCTTTGGTGTGCCCAAAAAGCTCACTTTCAAAAAGATTTTCGGCGATGGAGCCCATGTCCACATTGATAAATACCTCATCCTTTCGGGAAGACAATCTGTGCAGTTCACGGGCAATGAGTTCTTTACCTGTGCCGTTTTCCCCAGTAATCAATACGTTTACGTCCGTTTTGGCCACCTTGGCCACAAGGTTCAGAACATTGGTGAGGGCTTTGGACTGCCCAACCATCAAATTCTTATCGGCATTTATAACCTGTTTCAGGTTGCTCTCCTTTTGCTTAAGGTTATGTATTTCTTTTTTGGACTTCCTAAGCTCATAAGCGGTTCTGACGGTTGCCATCAATCGTTCATTGTTCCAAGGTTTTAGGATGAAATCCGCGGCTCCTTCCTTAAGTGCCCTTACTGCCAAATCCACCGCACCATAGGCCGTCATCATGATCACCGAGGTGTGAGGTGCCTTTTTCAGGATTTCCCTTAGCCAAAACAATCCTTCGTTTCCGGTGTTCACTCCGGCAGAGAAGTTCATATCCAGCAGTACAATGTCAAAACTTTGCAGGTCGGGGTAAGACGAGATTTGGTTCGGATTGGAAATGGAGGTGACCTCCTTGTATTCGAACTGTAGCAAGATCTCGAGCGCACTCAAGATACTTTTGTTGTCATCGACCAATAAGATTTTTCCGTTGACCATTTCCACCCATTTTGAATTGCCCCAAATCGGCAACAAAAATCAATCCATATATTCAAAAAACCAAGATAGTGTTTTTTGAAATCCCAAAATACAGGTGGTATCCCACCCAAAAATAAAGCACTCGGATTTGGAATGATGGCCTTGGTCCATCACACAATCATAACCCCTGATCAGATTGTAGCCCCTATGTTAAATAATTTGGGTCAAGAGAAATTCATTTTGGTTTTCACATTGGTTTTAGGCCTTAATGGTTTTGTCCATACCGGGGATAGGGGGTCATGTAGGCAATCCGACCGGTCTTGCCAAAATGGCAAAGAAACTTTTAGAATCCCTTGATTTGGATGAGGATACGAAGGCCTGCCTTGGGGAGATTTCCAAAAATATGATGCCAATGCCAAGGAGTTGATGGAAGAAAACCTTGAATCTTTCTTTTCAGAAAAGAAAAGTCCAGGAAAAAGAAAAGAGGAAGAACAAAAGGTAATTTTTACCATGGGTCAATTGGAAAAATACCAAACCAACATTGCAAAAATAAGACTCCGGAAACCGCAGATAAGGAATTGATTCCTATCGCGTATCTTTTTTTGTTTAGACCAGAAAAAACTTGGGCTTTTAACTTTTATCCGTTTCATTCTGTACAAATATTTGACATTGTGCTGTAAATATTTTTTACAGCTGTACGGTGTGTTTATATCTTATATTATATATATTATTGATTATTAGTTGTTTATGTTTTTGGCACAAGATTGGACTATAGGTTGGCACAGCAAATTGCATATGAACCTTAAAACATACATTTCAAGTTTATTCTTCCTAACCGCCGCGTTGGGATTCAGTCAGGAATCCTGGACATTGGATGAGTGTGTGGCCTATGCCATAGAACACAACTTGCAGGTGAAGAACACCAACTACAACAACGATTCCAGTAAAGAAACGTACCGACAATCCATTAGGAACCTTTTACCTTCGGTAAATGGGTCTACTGCTTATACCATTAACTATGGTAGAACCGCTGACCCCAATACCAACGACTACGTAAACACGGAATTCTTCAGCAACAATTACTCGTTGGGTGCGAGTTTGGATATCTTCAACGGGTTTCAAAAACTGAACAGCATCCGTGCATCCAAATTCATTTATAAAGCTACACAAGAGGACGTGCTCCAACAAAAATTCCTTTTGGCATTTAGGGTGATGAGCGCTTATTATGACATCAAATTTTACGAAGGTTTGGTCGTCAATTCTTTGGAGCAACAGAAAATTTCGCAATCCAATTACGATTTGGTAAAAAAACAGGTGGAGCTTGGCATGATGGCCGGCGCCGATCTTTATGAAGCCGAATCCAATCTATTGGGCGATAAACTTTTGGTTACCCAGAACAAAAACCTTTTGGGGAATGCCAAGTTAATCCTACTCCAGGAAATGAACCTCAACGAACAAACCGATATTGTTTTACAGGAAACCTTGGAAGAAGCCTCTTCGGCAACGGAAGAAAGTATTGCTCTGGATTCGCTCTACGAAACCGCAAGGGGGTTTGTGCCGTTAGTAAAGTCCCAAGAATTTAGGGTGAAAGCTGCTAAAAAACAATTGCAGGCCACCCGAGGAAACCTATTGCCGTCCCTATCCTTGTCTGCAGGATATTCCACTGGATATTTTGAAACCCAAGTTGATGACGATACTGGAAAAATCATCCCGTTCAAAACCCAGTTCAATGACAACGCCTCCAAATATGTTGCCGCGCAGTTGAACATTCCCATAAGCAACGGTTGGTCTGCCCATTCCAGGGTGAAACAACAAAAAATCGCCTATTTACAGGCCAAGAACAATCTGGAGATACAAGAACAGGAATTGTTCAAATTATTACAGCAACTGGTGCAGGACAATCAATCCTTTATTGCCGAATACGAACAGAGCAACCAAAAAGTGAAAGCACAACAATTGGCTTTTGAAATTGCCCAAAAGAGATATGAAAAAGGACTCATCAATGCGTTGGAGCTATTTCAGGCCAAGAACCTTTACGGCGTTGCCCAAAACGAAAACCTACAGGTAGGACTAAAACTAAAGGTCAACCAAAGTACCATCGGCTTTTATAGCGGACTACCCATATTTAACATCAACTAAAAACAACCATGGATATACAATTAGAAAAAAAGAAAGGACTTAAACCCAAGCACTATGGCTACATCGCTCTTGGTGTATTGTTACTGTTTGTGGGCTGGAAATTGATATTCGCCAGTTCCATGTCCACCTTTAGGACCGAAAAGGAGCGACTATCCATAGCTTCGGTGACTGCTGGCAAGTTTGACGATTATATTACCATTAATGGTAATGTGGCCCCAATTGCCACCATTTATATGGATGCGTATGAAGGCGGCAGGGTTGCCGAAAAGCTTATTGAAGAAGGTTCCATGGTGAAGAAAGGGGATATCATCCTGAAACTGGAGAACATGAACCTGTACGAGCAAATCTTGGCCAGTGAAAGTAACTTGGCCTTAAAGCAAAACGATCTGCGCTCTACCAAGCTCACCTTTGATTCCAGACAGGTGGAAGGCAAAAAATCCTTGGCCACGGCCCAATATGACCTACAACGCTCAAAGCGAAGCTATGAGCAGAACCAAGAGTTGTACGATGGCGAACTTATCTCCAAAGAAGTCTATCTAAAAGCCAAGGAAGATTACGAACTGGCGAAAAAACAATACGAAATTGTAAAATTACAGACCGAGCAGGACGATCAGTTGAGGGAAACCTCCCTTAAAGGCCTGGACACCGATCTTGAGCGCATGCGCAAGACGCTCTCCATGGTTTATGAACGTTTGGACCACCTCAATGTTCGCGCTCCCGCAGATGGTCAGTTGGGGTTCTTGGATGCGGAAATCGGGCAGAATATTGCCCAAGGACAACGCATTGGGCAGATCAACGTATTGACCGATTTTAAAATTGAAGCGGACATTGACGAACACTATATAGATAGGGTAAAACGTGACCTATCCGCAACCTTGGAGCGCAATGGTAACGAGTATGGACTTCGTTTACGCAAGGTTTATCCAGAAGTACGAAATGGCAGGTTTAAGGTGGACCTTGTGTTCACTGGTGAAAAACCGGAAACCATTAGGGCCGGACAAAGCTATAATATCAGACTGCAGCTGGGCGAATCCAATGATGCCCTACTATTGCCAAAAGGCGGATTCTTCCAAAGTACTGGTGGGCAATGGGTATTTGTTGTAGAGCCGAATGGCAACGAGGCCGTAAAACGCAATGTGAGGTTGGGCAAACAGAATTCAAGATATTATGAGGTCCTTGAAGGACTTGAGCCAGGAGATCAGGTCATTACCAGTAATTATGACAGTTTTGGTGATGCGGAACGGATTGTTTTAAAATAATCCGATAAGTGTAACATCCATCAATTGAACAAAGTCTTTAAGTAAACTACAAAAAAACAACCATCAAAGAAATGATACAAATCCAAAATCTAAAGAAAAGCTTCCGAACGGAAGAAGTGGAAACCTTAGCACTTAACGGCGTAAACCTAAAAGTGGCAAAAGGTGAGTTTGTGGCCATCATGGGTCCATCCGGATGTGGAAAATCAACCTTGTTGAACATTATTGGTATGTTGGACAACCCTACCAGTGGCAGTTACAATTTTGCCGGACATGAGGTGGGCGGACTAAAGGAAAGCCAACGTACACAGTTAAGAAAGGGGAACCTTGGGTTCGTTTTCCAGAGCTTTAACCTTATTGACGAGCTTACCGTTTTTGAAAATGTGGAGCTTCCTTTGATCTACCTTAAAATGAGTAAGGCGGAAAGAAAGGAAAAAGTGCAAAAGGTGTTGGAGCGCATGAAAATCGCCCACAGGGAAAAACACTTTCCGCAACAGCTTTCCGGAGGTCAACAACAAAGGGTGGCCATAGCCCGTGCCGTTGTGACCAACCCCAAACTAATCTTGGCGGATGAGCCTACGGGTAACCTGGATTCCAAGAACGGTATCGAGGTGATGAACCTGCTTACGGAGCTCAATCAAGAAGGCACCACCATTGTAATGGTAACGCACTCGGACCGTGATTCTCACTATGCCCATAGGGTCATCAACTTGTTCGATGGTCAAATTGTGACCGAAAGCCAGAACAAGCCCATGGGAGCCATGGTGTAGGGGTTTATTTATCAATCAAAAAAATCATTATGTTCAAGAACAACCTAAAAGTCGCCTGGAGAAACCTGAAATCGAACAAATTGTTTTCAGGGATCAACATCATTGGGCTTTCCATGGGACTGACCATCGTCATGCTCCTTTTTCTGTTCATTTCCCATGAGAGGAGTTTCGACTCCATGTTTCCCAAAAAAGACCGAATCCAACGGGTTCTCTTAAAAACCAACGGTGATTTTGGTTTTGAAACATGGGCCACGGTACCCCCGGTAACCGCTTTGGCCATGAAGGAAGAAGTGACCAATGTGGAAAGTGCGGCAAGGTTGTTAAAACATAATTTTGGCAGACCCGCATCCTTACGTATAAACAACCAAAACTTCACCGAAGACCTTTTTTATTGGGTGGACAAGGAGTTGTTGACCATTTTCGATATTGAACTGGTAAAGGGGGATGCAACCACAGCTTTGGACAGACCGGGCACGGTCATTCTTTCCGAAACGGCTGCCCAGACCTATTTCAACCAGGAAAATCCAATTGGTCAAACTATCCTGGTAGACAACAATCGTGAACTTGAGGTTACCGGAGTATACAAGGATTTTCCTGAAAACAGCACGCTTGATGCAGAAATCATGGCCTCGAGCAATGGATATTGGTTCTACAAAAGTGATTCTTGGTCAAATGCCAGTTTTGAAACCTATTGTTTGTTGAAGGACAATGTTTCTGTGGATGCCACCCAAACGCAGATAGACCAAATGCTAGATGCAAACCTCGCCAAAGAAAACCAATGGTACTCCTTCGGTTTACAACCATTGAGCAAGGTACACCTGTATTCCGCTTCTTACGGAAATTCCTATGCATCACGGATTGGAGACATCAATGAAGTCCGCAACCTGACCTATTTGGCCATTTTGATCCTTTTGATTGCCTGTGTCAACTATATGAACCTTACCACGGCACGTTCCCAAAAGCGTTCCAAGGAAGTGGGCATCAGTAAGACCTTGGGGGCCTCTTCGCAGTCTTTGGTGGGTCGGTTTTATGTGGAAACAGGATTGATCACGGCCATTTCCATTGTTTTGGGAGTTGTATTAACGATGCTATTGCTGCCCAGCTTTAACAGTTTGACCGATCAGCAACTGACCATGGACCTGTTGCTTAACCCAACCTTTGTAATGGCCGCGTTGGGCGTGTGGCTTGTAACGACTTTGTTCTCTGGATTGTACCCTTCCATGTACCTGTCAGGATTTCTACCGAAAGAAATCCTATCGCCTTCCTTAAAAAGGGGAAAAGGGAATGTGGCCATCCGTAAGGGTTTAGTAGTAATGCAATTTGCCGCCTCTACCGCATTGATTGTTGGGGTAATGGTCATCTACCAACAAACCCAATACATCCAAAACAAAAATCTTGGTTTTGCTGCGGATAATGTAATGGCCATTTCCATAGGTGGATTGCGTGGTGAGGAAAATCGTAATGCCTTGGAGCAGGAGTTCAAAAACCTCTCGGAAGTAACCGCCGTATCCATGGCACAAGGGTATCCGGGGATGGATGTAAGTGGACGGACGCTTCGGAGAAAAGACTCGGAAGAACAAGGTCTGAACATTCAGACCAATGTGACCGATGCCGGTATCGTGGACGCCCTTAAGCTACATCTTTTGGCGGGCAGTAGCTTACCCAAGTTCAAAAGTGAAAAGGATACATTGGTGGAAGTCGTATTGAACAAAAAGGCCGTTGATTACCTTGGCTTTTCCCCAGAAGAGGCCATCGGCAAGGAAGTGTATATCGGGGTTCCCAATACCATTGTTGGGGTGGTGGATGATTTCAACTACGAATCGTTGCACCAACCCATTGGAGCCTATGCGTTCCATAATAGCACCAGTGAAGGAAAGTCGTTCATGTTGGTGCGTTTCAAGTCCGGGAATTTGGCCAATACGGTCGCCGACCTTAAAAGTACGTTCACCAGAATTGTTCCCAATCTAGATTTCAACTATTCCTTCTTAGATCAAAATATTGCACGAATGTATGCTCGTGAAAAGCGCGCGGGACAGATCAGCATTGTATTCTGCATATTGGCCATTTTTGTGGCGGCTTTGGGCCTTTTTGGTTTGGCAGCTTATACAGCGGAACAGCGCAGAAAGGAAATCGGCATTCGAAAAGTATTGGGGGCTTCCGTAGGCAAGATCAGCCAAATGCTTTCCATGGATTTTGCCAAGCTGGTCCTTATCGCCTTGCTCATCGGTTTTCCGGTGGCCTACCTTTCCATGGAAAACTGGCTACAGGGATTCGCCTATAGAATTGATTTGCAATGGTGGGTTTTTGCTCTTGCCGGCACCGTTGCACTGGGCATTGCACTATTAACGGTAAGTTTCCAATCCATCAGGGCCGCCCTGACCAATCCCACTAAAAGTTTACGCGCCGAATGACATAAAAAACATCATCATAAAAACAAACCATCATGATCAAGACACATCTTAAAATAGCCTGGCGAAACCTTAGGAGAAATCCTTTGTTTTCACTGATAAACATATTAGGGCTTTCCACAGGACTGGCCAGTGCTTTTCTCATATTTTTTTGGGTTACTGATGAAATGATGGTCGATACGTTTCATGAAAATGACCCTCACCTTTATCAGATCCTGATGAGGAGCGAGGAAAATGGAGTGATCAAAATTCATGAAGGCACACAGGGGCCCCTTTCCGAAGCTTTGGAAAAAGATCTGCCCGAGGTTGAAGACGCGGTTAGTGTTATGAACCTTGAGAGAGAGGGAATGGCAATCACTTTCTCCAATGAGGAGAATACTTTTAAAACAGAAGGGCTCTTTGCCAGTAAAAACTTTTTCAATGTGTTTTCCTTTCCCCTGATACGAGGCTCCATAGATCAGGTGCTTCAAGATAAGGATGCCATTGTTATCTCCGAAAACTTTGCCTTAAAACTGTTCGGTTCTGTTGACAAAGCCCTAAACCACCAAATAAAATATAGCTTCTTTGGCAAAGAACAGACCGGAAAGATTACAGGTGTTTTTGAAGATGTTCCTTCAAACTCAACCATGAAGTTCAGTTTCGTAGGGACCAAAAAGAAATTGCTTGAAGACATTTGGACAAACGGAAAAGAATGGTACAATACCGGCCCACAAACATACCTTGTCCTCAAACCCAACACGGACCAGGCGGCCTTTAATAAAAAAATAGACCGGTTCGTAGACAAGTATCTTGACGGCAACATGTTCAGTCTTTTCACAAGAAAATATTCAGATGCTTACCTGAAGGGCAATTATGTGGATGGTATTCAAAGCGGTGGAAGAATTACCTACGTTAGGCTCTTTTCTTTCATTGCCATTTTGGTCCTGCTCATTGCCTGTATCAATTTCATGAACCTTTCCACGGCCCGCGTTAGCAGAAGGTTTAAGGAAATCGGCATCAAGAAAACGGTAGGGAGTACCAAAAAAACATTGGTGGTCCAATTTTTGACCGAGTCGGTTTTCCTAACATGCCTTTCCTTGATATTGGCCCTGTTATTGGTCTTTTTGTTGATTCCTGTGTTCAATTATGTTTCGGGCAAGGAACTCGATCTTGACCTTATTTTCCAAAATGCCCCTGTATTGATCTTGGCCACATTGCTCACCGGATTGATCTCCGGAAGTTATCCTGCCTTTTATTTGTCCGGATTCAGTCCCTTGGCAACATTAAAAGGCACCTTTAAGAGCCATGGTGGGGAACTTTTTACACGAAAAGGCCTGGTGGTCTTTCAGTTTATGGCATCCCTCGTCCTAATCATATCGGTATTGATCATAAACAACCAACTCAACTTTGCGCTCACAAAACCCATTGGCTACCAAAAAGATAACATAGTCCAAATAGACCTTGAGGGCAAGGCCTATGACAACATCCCATTTTTCTTTGATGAGATTGAAAAAATTGAAGGTGTGGAACGTGTTGGTGGACTTAGCCAAAGTATTGTCCGGGAAGACGGCGGGTCTTCCACCTACGGCATTGACTGGGCCGGTAAGCCAGCGGATCTTGAGGTAGATTTTATTGTTCGTAATGTGGATGAAAACCTGACACAGACCCTTAACATAGAAATGGTGGAGGGGGAATCTTTTAACGAAAAACTTGGTTCTCCTGAGTCTTATGTATTGTTTAATGAGGAGGCCATACGGATAATGGGGTTGGAGAATCCTGTTGGAAAAAAGATAAACCTTTGGGGAGAGGACAAGACCATTCTTGGGGTCATGAAGGATTTTCATACTGCCTCGGTCATGCAACCCATTTCACCTGTGGTTTTTAAATATTCCCCTAACAATCTGGCCTTGGCAATGGTGCGGATCCATTCTGGATCGGAAATGAAGACCATTGAAAACCTAAAACGATTGTATACAGATTACAATCCTGGTTACAATTTTAACTTCACCTTTCAGGATCAAATGCTCAATGCTCAATATTCCTCAGAACAACGAATCTTATCGCTTTCCAAGTACTTTGCCATTCTTGCCGTTTTCATTTCGTGCCTTGGCTTGTTCGGATTGGCAGCTTTCAACAATGAAATGCGGATCAAAGAGATTGGTGTGCGAAAGGTTTTGGGTTCCTCCACCTATGCAATACTGCAATTACTTTTTCTGGATTTTCTAAAACTTGTCTTAATTGCCATATTGATCGCATCTCCCATTGCATGGTATCTTATGAGTGGCTGGCTCCAACAGTTTGCCTATAGAACAAACATTGGATGGGCCGTATTCGTGATTGCCGGCATATTGACCATTCTCATTGCACTGGCAACCGTAAGTTTTCAAGCCATTAAAGCGGCTAGTGCCAACCCTATTAAAAGTTTACGCACGGAATGAAATAACACTGTCATCATCAATCAAAGAAAAACATCATGTTTAAAAACCATTTACGGATTGCCTGGCGAAACATCAAAAAGGACAAGCTCTTTACCACCATTAAAATTGGTGGTTTTGCCGTTGGAATAGCTGCTTGTCTTTTAATAGCCCTTTTCATCAAAAATGAATTGAGCTATGATGTTCATTACAAGAACAAGGATCACATTTACCGTGTGGTCATGCAAGGAGTAATGGACGGGGAACAATTGAAGAGCGTTCATTTTCAACTCCCCTTTGCCGAAACCCTGCAATCTACCTTCCCTGAAATTTTGGAGGCTGGCAAAATAAACACAAGCGAGCTTTTTGGCGCTGGTAGAAGACCTTTTCGCCCTGTGGGTACCATGCAAAACAACTTTGAGGACGGTTTTATCTTCGCCAATCAAGGAGCTTTTGATATTTTGGAGTTTGAATTGTCGGAGGGCGATCCCAAGCAAGTACTTACCAGTCCACAAAGTGTGGTACTGACCGCTTCCAAGGCAGCCAAATATTTTCCAGAAGGCAATGCCGTGGGCAAGACCATTTTTCTTGATGACAATTCCAACAGGCCCTATACCGTCACCGGTGTCATCAAAGAGAACCCTTCTGAAAAAACCCATCTCGATTTCAATTTTCTATTGGCCATTGAGGATACCAACATGAGTTGGTCAAATACCAATTATTTTACTTATCTGCTTGTTGATGACAATGCCGACATTCCCGCTTTAGAGAAGAAAATGGTATCCATCTTAGATAACTATGTTATCCCGGCATACAAGGAAAGGATGAGGAGCACGGACTTCATGGAGGTCTTGAAAACGTTGGAATACAAGCTGCAGCCTGTTACGGATATACACCTGAAATCGGACATAAAAATGGGCGATGGGCTTAGGCATGGCGATATCCGTTTTGTTTGGCTCTTTGCCGCCATTGCCATTTTTGTGCTGCTGTTGGCTGTCATCAACTTCATCAATCTGTCCACCGCCAAATCAGCCAATCGCGCCAAGGAAGTGGGACTCAAAAAAACCGTCGGGGCCTTCCGTGGCAATTTGGTAAGCCAGTTTTTGACCGAATCGGTGATCTATAGCTTTTTATCCTTTGTCATCGGTCTGTTGCTGGCCTGGGTTTTACTCCCCACCTTTAATTCCATAGCTGCCAAACACATTGTAATGCCCTGGTCAGATTGGTGGTTCTTACCCGTGATCATCATGGCCGCTTTGCTGGTCGGAATTTTGGCAGGCCTATATCCCGCCTTCTACCTATCCGCATTCAAACCCGTGAACGTGCTAAAGGGTTCGTTGAGTACAGGCAGTAAAAGTGGTAAGTTGAGAAGTGGATTGGTGGTATTTCAATTTACCACATCGGTGGTATTGATCATTGGGACCCTTATCATCTATAAACAGATGAACTACATCATGGATAAAAAACTGGGGTTCAATAAGGAACAGGTACTGGTGATCAAAGGTACCAACTTGTTAAAAGACAACACGGAATCCTTTAAGGAAAGATTATTGGGGTTGTCTGATGTAAAATCCGTGACCATAAGTGATTATCTCCCTGTGGAAGGATCCAAACGAAATGGAAACACTTTCGGAAGAATCAATGAAGGCAACCAAGAAATTTCAGTGCCCGCACAAATTTGGCGTGTAGATTATGATTACGTGAACACGCTTGGCCTTCATATCCAAAAAGGAAGAGCGTTTTCGAAAGATTTTGCTAGCGATTCCACGGCTATTGTGATCAATACTACCATGGCCAAGGAACTTGGTTTTCAAGATCCAATCGGAAAACGCATCAACAACGGACAGGACTGGACCATTATCGGGGTGGTGGAAGATTTTCATTTTAAAAACCTGAAGGAAGATATAGTCTCACTATCCCTTGTGATCGGCAATAGCCCAAGTATCATGTCCGTAAAATTGAACAAGGGAGAAACCGCTCAGGCCATCAGCGATGTAGCATCCATTTGGCAAGAATATGTGCCTCAACAGGCTTTTGAGTACACCTTTCTGGACCAAGAATTTGCACACATGCACGACGACGTGCAGCGCATGGGAAAAATATTCAACAGTTTCGCGTTGTTTGCCATTCTCGTTGCCTGTTTAGGTCTTTTTGCCCTATCCGCCTTTTTGGTGGAACAGCGAAAAAAGGAAATCAGTATCCGGTTGGTCTTGGGAGCTCCGTTCAAAAGCATTTACCAACTGCTGACCATGGATTTCATGAAATTGATCTTCATAGCCATAATCATTGCCACTCCTATTGGATGGTATTTGATGAGTAGGTGGTTGGAAGACTTTGCATATAGAATAGACATTCAATGGTGGGTATTTGCCTTGGCCGGGGCCATTTCCCTGGGCATTGCATTGCTCACGGTCAGTTATCAATCCATACGGGCGGGCCTGGTGAATCCGGCCAAAAGCCTGAGGTCAGAATAAATCATCAATCAAAAACGAACCATCATGTTAAAGAATTATTTAAAAATTGCCTGGAGGAACCTTACCAAACATAAGGGTTATACCATCATCAATGTAGGTGGGCTTGCGTTGGGCATGGCCGTTACCCTGATCATTGGACTATGGGTGAAGGATGAACTGAGCCATAACGACTATTTCACCAACAAAAACCAGATTGCCCAGATTTACCAGTCGCAGACCTTCAATGGCCAGACAGGTACGGGCCCGGCTATTCCTAGACCTTTGGAAAAGGCCTTCAGGGATGGTTACATGGATAACTTCAAGCACTTGGTGATGTCCTCTTGGAACAACTCCCAATATTTAAAATATGGAGAAACCAGCATCTCACGTGATGGCAATTTTATGCAGCGCGAGGCTCCCGAAATGTTGGATCTTAAAATCCTGAAAGGGGAAAAAGACGGGGTTAGGGAAATCAATTCCATCATGTTGAACGAATCCACTGCCAAGGCCCTTTTTGGTGATGAGGACCCTATTGGAAAGACCATTGAGGTCAACAGCCAATACGACATGATGGTAACGGCCGTGTATGAGGACATTCCCTTTAATGCCTCCTTCAACGATACGGAGTTCATCATGCCATGGGACAAATATGTTTCCGTGAACGAATGGATAAAAAACGCAGAAGACCAATGGGGAAACAACTCCTTCCAAATGTTTGTGCAGATTGCGGACAATACCACCATGGAAAGGGTGACCTCAACCATCAAGGATGTTAAGAAAACCCTGAACAAGAACACGGAGGAATTCAACCCTCAATTGTTTCTTTTTCCCATGAAGGATTGGCATCTACGTGGCAATTTTGAAAATGGAAAACAAGTAGGCGGAAGAATCAAATATGTTTGGCTGTTTGCCATTATCGGGGCCTTTGTGCTCCTTTTGGCATGTATCAACTTCATGAACCTGAGCACCGCCCGGTCCGAAAAAAGGGCCAAGGAAGTAGGCATTAGAAAATCCATAGGATCTCAGCGCAACCAATTGATCAACCAATTCTTGGGAGAATCCTTTTTGGTGGTCCTTTTTGCTTTTGTGATTGCCGTGTTGATCGTTGTACTTTCCCTGAACGGTTTCAATGAGCTTGCCAAGAAAGAAATGTCGTTCCCTTGGAGTTCAGCAGGATTTTGGGGGGCCTCTTTGGCTTTCATTCTGTTCACTGCACTCTTGGCCGGAAGCTACCCCGCTCTATATCTGTCCTCTTTCAGACCTGTAGATGTTTTGAAGGGAACCTTCAAGGCGGGCAAACACTCCGGATTGCCAAGAAAGGTCTTGGTAGTGGTTCAGTTCACTGTGTCCGTGGCCTTCATCATTGGCACCGTAATCGTAATGCAACAGATCAACTATGCCAAGAACAGGCCCATTGGTTATGACAAGGAAGGATTGGTACAAATACCGACCATGAGCCAGGATTTTACAGGCAAATTCGAATTGATGCGCGATGAGTTCATCAAGTCGGGCGCCGTCATGGAAATGTCCACCTCCAGTGCCCCTACCACCAATATTTGGTCCAATCGAAGTGGTTTTAATTGGGAGGGCAAGCCAGAAGGTTTTCAGGAAGATCTCGCATGGACCGAGGTTTCCCCAGAATATGCCAAGAGCCTCAATTTGAAGATTGTGGAGGGAAGGGACTTTTCACGGGAATTCCCATCCGATTCCAATGCAGTGCTCATCAACGAGACCGCTGTTAAATATATGGGGCTTAAAAACCCGATAGGCCAATTCATCAAAGATGATGACGAGGAAGACCCCAATCCGCCCCTGAAAATCATCGGTGTGGTACAGGATATGATTGCCCAATCTCCTTATGAGCCCGTAAAACAGGGCATGTATGTGTTCGATAAATATGGCAATGGCTCTTATTACAATTTGAGGTTGAACCCCAAGCAAAGTGCCAGTCAAAACTTGGCCATTATTGAGCGGGTGTTCAAGGAACATTTCCCCAATATTCCTTTCCAATATGATTTTGTGGACGAGGAATATGCCGAAAAATTCGCCTCTGAAGTACGCATCGGCACATTGTCCGGAATCTTTACGGCCTTGGCCATTTTGATCAGTTGTTTGGGGCTTTTTGGCCTAACCTCTTTTGTGGCCGAGCAGCGCACCAAGGAAATTGGGGTCAGGAAAGTGTTGGGGGCATCGGTTTTCAATGTTTGGAACATGCTCTCCAAGGATTTCTTGAAATTGGTGGTCATCTCCTGTTTTATAGCTGTACCCATCGCTTATTACGTGATGAACGGTTGGCTACAGGAATATCCGTATCGTGTGATACTTAAATGGTGGATTTTCGGCCTTGCCATGCTCGGGGCCATGTTGGTCACGGTTATCACGGTAAGCTTCCAGGCCATCAAGGCCGCACGGTCCAATCCAACTAAAAGTTTAAGAACCGAATAAATACTGGTCATGATAAAGAACTATCTGAAAATAGCATGGAGGAATTTGGTGAGGAACAAGGTGTATTCATCCATAAACATTGTTGGTCTATCGTTGGGACTTGCTGCATGCATGCTGATAGTTTTATACATAGGTCATGAATATAGTTATGACAAGTTTCATGAAAATGCAGATAATATTTATCTGGGCGAAACTGAAATAACATTTGGTAAGGATCCCATTTACATGTCCCGTATGGCCTATTCTAAAGGTTCGGAAAGCAAACAGGAAATTCCTTCTATAGAAGATTACCTTCGGTATAAAAAGAATTTTGAGAATGTTACCATCCAGAATCCTAAATCTCCTGAATTAAAATATTCCGAGGATAATTTCTTGTTTGCCGACCCCAATTTTTTTGAATTTTTTACTTTTCCATTGGTTCAGGGCAACAAGAGCAACGTATTAAAAGCTCCTTTTTCCGCCGTTATTTCACAAAATATTGCAGAAAGATACTTTGGCAGGCAAAATCCAATTGGAAAGACATTTTTATATAACGACCAATATCTTTTTACGGTAACCGGGATTGCACAAAATGCTCCCTCCAATTCTAGCATTGATTTTGATTTTGTGGCATCCATTTCCAGCATGGCATCTATGGAGGAGTACAAAGAATCCTTAAATAACGATTATTCCGATTTCACCACTTATTTCTCTTTGGACAAATCAGCAGACCCTGCCCTTGTGGAGGGGGCGCTGCTCAATATCAGTGGTCAAAAAGAAGATGCACCTAGTGATGTAAACAAAAAATATCTTCTCAGACCACTTACAAGTTTACATTTTGGGAGAGACTTTGCCAATAGTAGGTATATAAAAATATTTCCGTTGGTGGCCATCCTAATTTTACTTCTTGCCCTTGTAAATTACGCGAGTCTCTCCACGGCACGATCCACAACTCGATCCAAAGAGGTTGGTGTCAGAAAAGTGTTGGGTGCCCACAGAAAGGCCATTGCTCTACAATTCTTTTTTGAATCGGCATTGTATACGGTCATTTCATTTGTGTTGGGATATTTTCTCTGTTTAACGGCACAACCATTCTTTTTTGGCCTTTTGGACATTCAAATGGACAATTCGTTTTTATATGCCCCACAGATGCTTGTGTCCCTTGTGGTATTGCTCATCTTGACCATTTTGCTTGCGGCCATCTATCCCGCAATACTATTGTCCGCTTATAGACCAATGGTTGTTTTACACGGAAAATTAAATGCGCAGAACAGCGGTGCGAGCATTAGGAAGTTCTTTACCGTTTTTCAATTTGGCATTTCTATTATACTGATCATTTGTGCCATCGTAATCGATCGGCAAATGTATTTCTTCAGGCATGTAGACACTGGTGTTGACAGGGAAAACATTGTGATGTTGCCTTTTTCCGCTGCTGCTGGAAAGCATGTTGAACCTTTTAAACAGGAAATACAAACTATTCCCGAAGTCTTGCAATCCAGTATCGCAATTCTTCCATTGTACAAGGGACATAATATGATGGGAGTCAAAAGTAACACTGATGATGAAATGATCTTTTTGCCAACACTCACTGTTGATGAAAATTTTATTTCGATGTTGAATCTGAAATGGGAAACTCCCCCTATCGATTCTCTTTTATTAAATGGCCGAAAAACTGTTGCCATCATTAATAAAATGGCCATTGAAAAATTAAATCTTGAGGGAAATCCGATCAACCAAAAAATAAACGGACAATATGAGATTAATGGGGTTTTAAAAGATTTTGTCTATACCTCTCTCCATCATAAAATTAATGCACTGTGCTTATTGGTAAGCAAGGGCGATAATGAATCTTCTCCATGGGCAGAGTATGGTGGGGTCGTCTATGCCAAAATCGCACCTAAATCCAACATCCCCTCTATCTTACAGCAAATGAAGGCAGTTTATGAAAAATACGATGCCGAAAAACCTTTTGAATACCATTTCTTAAATGAGACTTTTGACGCACAGTACAAGGCAGAGGATCGTCTGGCAATGATTTTCAGTGCCTTCACGGGTCTTGCCATATTGATTGCGGTAATGGGCCTTTTCGGCCTAGCCACTTTTGTTGCCATACAGCGAAGAAAGGAAATCGGAATCCGTAAGGTTTTGGGGGCTTCCGTAAAGAGTGTGACCGCACTTTTATCCATAGATTTTCTGAAGCTTGTGATAGTCGCTATTATAATTGCTACCCCCGCGGCATATTGGTTCATGAACCAATGGCTACAAAACTTTGCATATCGGATATCCATAAGTTGGTGGATGTTCGTCATAGCCGCTATAGGCACCCTGCTTATTGCTTTGTTCACCATAAGTTTTCAATCCATTAAAACGGCAACAGCCAATCCAGTAAAGAGTTTAAGAACCGAATAGAAACCAAAAAAACGAACCATCATGTTTAAGAACAACCTAAAAATAGCTTGGCGAAACCTTGTAAAAAGAAAGGGGTTCTCATTTATCAACATTCTAGGCCTTTCCATGGGGTTTGGTTGCAGTATTCTGATATTCCTTTTCGTTCAATATCATTTGCAGTTCGATGATTTCCATCAAAATGCCGACCGCATCTATCGGTTCAACACGGAGGAACACCGTGACCTTATCGATTACGAGGCCGCCGTGCCACCGGGTTTTGCCAATGCTTTTAAACAGGATTATGACTATGCCGAAATCGTGGCCAAAAGTGCAGATCGTGATAATTGGCTCATTACCATTGAGAAGAATGCCACTAAAAAGCAGTTGAAAGCCAATGTTGCCTTCACAGAGGCCGGGTTTTTCAAAATCTTCAACTACCCTTTGGTGGATGGTTCCAATACAGCACCCATATCAGAGCCCAATACGGCATTGATCACAGAGCAAATGGCCCAAAAGATGTTCGGGGATGAAGACCCCATCAACAAGACCTTTGTGCTGGAAAATAACCAGACTATAAAGGTGACCGGTGTGCTAAAGGATCTTCCTAAAACAACACTGACGCAGGCACAGGTTTTCCTCTCTTTCGATACCTTAAAGAGTTATGATGAGTTTATGTCCTCCGAAAGCTGGGGGGGCATCAATTCTTCCCTTCACTGTTACGCTCTCATGCGGCCAAACCAGAATATTGCCCAAATCGAGGACCAATTACAAGGGTATGTGAAAAAGTTCAGGCCCGATTCCAAAAATGTGCACCACTACAAACTTCAGGCCCTAAAAGACATCCATTTTGACGACCGATACAGTGGTGGCATCAATGCGAAATCACTATGGATATTTTCCTTGATAGGCCTTTTCATCTTAGTGGTGGCCAGCATCAATTTCATCAACATCTCCACGGCACAGTCCGTTAACCGATCAAAAGAGGTTGGCGTACGCAAAGTATTGGGTAGCTATAAGCGGGAGCTGTTTTGGCAATTTATGGCAGAAACCCTCATTGTCAGTGTATTGGCCCTGAGTTTAGGCGTTTCACTTTGCTTGCTTGCGCTACCCTCTTTCAACACCGTTTTTGGGTTGGAACTATCCTTTAAGGAATTGTTGAATATGAAGTTTTTAGGTTTTATAGTGCTGTTATTGGGGTTGGTCACCTTGCTGGCCGGGAGCTACCCCGGCGTACTATTGGCGAGGATTGCACCTGTACTTGCGCTGAAAAGAAAACTTTCCCATAATGATACAGGTGGTTATTTAACCCGCAAGACACTTGTGGTCACCCAGTTTGTAATCTCCATTGTGCTCATTATCGGTTCCATCGTGGTGGGCAAACAATTAAAGTATGCCATCAAATCAGACCTAGGGTTTGCCAAGGATGGTATTGTAATGGTTGAAATTCCTGAAGAAATTGAAACTACACAGTTGCTCGGTCTTAAAGAGCGGATTTTACAAAATTCTGGCGTGGAGAACCTCACGGCCTGTTTTGCTTCACCAGGTGCCGGAAATAATTCCTGGGGAACCAGTGTAAAATTCAACAACCGACCTGAATCAGAGGAATTCAGCATGCAGGTAAAAGCTGGCGACATTGATTATTTAAAGGCATTTGACATAGACCTTGTGGCAGGGCGAAACTTTTATGTCAAGGATTCTGTAGATGAAATCTTGGTTAATGAAGACTTTGTTCAAAAGGTTGGGGTTTCTGATCCACAAGAAATCTTAGGCAGCCAAATTAACATCAATGATGGTCTTGCCAAGGGTACTATTGTTGGAGTGGTAGCAGATTTTCACGATGGAGATTTCCATGAAAAGATCAATCCCGTTTTCATAGCCCCAGAGCCACGACTTTATACAGAGTTAGCTATAAAAATCAATATGGCTTCTGCAAAAAATGCTTTACAACATATTGAAAATGAATGGTCTGCTGCCTTTCCGGATTACGTTTTCGAATACGATTTTTTGGACGACCGTGTGGCGGAACTCTATCAAACAGAACAACGGTTCCTTTCGCTCATCGGGATTTTTTCAGGACTGGCCATTTTCATCGGATGTCTGGGCATCTATGGACTCATCCTCTTCTTTGTGGTGCAAAAAACAAAGGAAATCGGAATTAGAAAAGTGTTGGGCGCAGGCCTCTCCAGTCTTGTGGGATTGGTCATGCAGGATTTCCTCAAACTTATCCTCATCGCAGGTGCCATCGCCACGCCAATTGCCTGGTACTTTATGAACCAATGGCTCGAAAATTTCGAGTATAGAACGCCCTTAAACTGGTGGATATTTGTGTTGGCAGTGGTCATCATCATGGCCATAACCTTGCTCACCATCAGTTACCAAGCTATTAAAGCGGCCATTGCCAACCCCGTGAAAAGCTTGCGCATAGAATAACACATCAAAAAACGACAAACTAAAAAGATCATGTTCAAAAACAACCTAAAAATCGCTTGGAGAAGCCTAAAAAAACAGCCGTTCTTCACCTTCCTGAATACATTTGGATTAGCTATAGGAATGGCTGGTGGGCTTTTGCTGGGACTTTACATTTATGACGAACTCAGCCACGACACCATGTTTGCCGACGCAGACCGTATCTACAGGCTCAATGCAGACATGAAATTTGGGGGCAAGGAAGAAAGGCTCGCCGAAGTTTCCGCTCCCATGGCCCAAGCCATATTGAACGATATCCCGGATGTGGAACTTGTTACAAGGTTCCGGGGAATCGGCAGTGTCTTCATTAGGCCCCAAGATGCCCGAAGCAATGTTAGGGAAGCCTCTGTCACCTATGCCGATTCCACAGTTTTCAAGATGCTGGGTATTCATTTACTTTATGGGGATGCCAGAACTGCCCTAACGGAACCCAACACCTTGGTCATGACCAAAACGGCCGCGGAAAAACACTTCCCCATTGATCAGGCCATAGGAAAAACAGTGGTCTTAAATGACCAAGAGGTGTACACCGTGACAGGTGTCATAGAAGATCTTCCCAAAAATTCATTTTTAAAGGATCGGGGGCTGTTCCTGTCCATGTCGGGCTATGAGGATTCCCAATTGGCTGAGTGGGGGAACCATAATTATTACACCTTGATCAAGCTATTGCCCGGCACCAAAGTAGAAAATATTCAGGATGGGCTGCAAAACATGGTGGGCAAATACCTGATTCCCTATGCGCAAAAATTCTTCCCAGGCATTACGGAACAACAGTTCATCGATTCGGGGAACTATATGTACTATTCAACCATTCCGTTGACCGACATTCATTTATATTCCAAGAGAAGTCCTGAGTTCAGTGCCGTAAGTGATATTAAAAACGTGTATATCCTTGGGGCCATCGCGTTGATCTTGTTGGTGTTGGCCAGCGTCAACTTTATGAACCTTTCCACGGCACACTCCCTAAAAAGGGCCAAGGAAGTAGGTATTCGAAAAACTCTGGGGTCCCAGCGAAGCAGTTTGATCGGACAGTTTTTAACGGAATCCGGATTGATAGCCATGGGCTCTTTGGTATTTGCCGTTATTATTGCGGCGGCAGTCATGCCTTTTTATAACGACCTTAGCGGCAAGGACCTATCCATACCTTTTGCCAGTCCATTCTTTTGGTTGGTCCTTCTTCTGGCCACTTTGGCCCTTGGGGTTCTTTCAGGAAGTTATCCCGCACTTTTTATGTCCCGTTTTGTGGCCGCCAAAGTGCTCAAAGGACAAGGTGACAATGCTATAGGTGGAGGACGTGTCCGCAACGCCCTTGTCATACTTCAGTTTTCCATATCCGTCTTTTTGATCATGGGAACACTGACCGTTTTCCAACAATTAAGCTATATACAAGGAAAGGACCTTGGGTATGCCAAAGATGAGGTTTTGGTAATTCAGGGGGTCAATGCATTGGAGGGTAAAAAGACCGCATTTAAAGATGGGGTTTTACGTTTGAGCCAAGTGAATACGGCAACGTTGAGCAGTTATCTCCCAACGCCTTCCGCCAGAAGCAGTGGTACCTTTATGCGTGCTGAGGACCAGAGCATGGAGAAAGCGCTGAACATGCAACAATGGCAAGTGGATGAAGATTATCTCTCTACCATAGGTCTTTCCATGGTGGCAGGAAGAAATTTCGATACGGACCACTTTGCCAGTGATTCCTCTGCCATAATCTTGAACGAAAAGGCCGTTTCCATTTTGGGCAAAACTCCTGAAGAGGTGATAGGTTCCCAATTCGTCAATGATTTTGATGATGGATCCATCATAACCGTTATAGGGGTGGTAAAGGATTTTCATTTTGAATCCCTTCGGGATGAAGTGTCCGCTCTTGGGTTATTTTACGGTACGGACTATTCTAGTAACATGGCCATAAAACTCCACGGGGGCGATGTTTCCCGAACCCTCTCGGAAATCGAAACCATTTGGAGGGACCTTGCCCCATCACAGCCCTTTGAACATTACTTCATGGACGATTCCTTCAACACTAGTTACGAAGCAGAACAGCGTTTGGGCCAAATCTTCATGATCTTTACCGTGCTTTCCATCATGATTGCCTGTTTGGGTCTGCTTGGGTTGGCAGCCTTCAATGCACAAAAACGAGTGAAGGAAATAGGGGTGCGCAAAGTTTTGGGCGCCGGGGTCGGTCAAATTGTATATCGTCTTTCCATGGATTTCCTAAAACTTGTTGGGCTTTCCGTCGTCATTGCCCTTCCCTTGGGTTGGTATGCCATGGACCGCTGGCTACAGGATTTCTCATACCACATCAATATCCCTTGGTGGATCTTTGCCCTCTCGGCTTTAATGGCCGTTGGTGTTGCACTCTTAACCGTAAGCTACCAAAGTATTAAGGCCGCTATCGTAAATCCCGTAAAAAGTCTGAGGTCAGAATAATACTTAACCAACTCTTTACCCATGATATTGAACAACTTAAAAATAGCCTGGAGGAGCATCTTAAAGAACAAGCTCTTTTCTTTCATCAATGTGATCGGACTTTCCATTGGGCTTTGTGCCGCTATGGTTATCGGGGCCATTGTATACTATGATTTTTCGTTCGATAAGTTCCATAAAGACGGGGACCGAATCTACCGTATAGTCACCGTTTTTAAATCCAAGGAAGGTGAATTCTCCAACCGAGGTGTAGCCATTCCTTTAATGCGGACTTTTCAGGAAGGTGTTGCGGGAGTGGAAGTAACGGCTCCCTTTATGAACGCCAATTTTTACAAGGTACAGAACAAGGAGGCCAATCTTGATTTCAAGGATGTTGAAAACTCCATCCTTGCCGATGATGCATACTTTGAATTGTTCCAATATGAATGGCTGGCCGGTGATAAGGCTACGGCACTTTCTGGGCCTGGTCAAGTAGTGCTCTCACAAAAAAAGGCCGAAATCTATTTCCCCCATACCCAAATGGCCAATGTGGTGGGAAGAACGTTGGTCTACAATGATTCCATTCCCGTTAAGGTAACAGGTGTTGTGGCCGATTTTAAGGAGAAGAGCGATTTGACCTTTACCGAATTCATGTCTTTGGCTTCGGCAAAAATGTTCAATGAACAGGATATCACCACCAGTGATCAATGGAACAGCACCAGTTCAGGGGACCAACTGTTCATCAAGGTAGCAGATCTGGCTAGATTGAAAGACATTCAAGCGCGTTTGGATGCCTTGGCCTTGGAACACAAAAACATGGAGCCTTGGGCCGTTGATGATAATCGCTTGTTCGTTTTACAACCGCTATCAGAAATTCATTTTGGGGGTAAATACGGGGATTTTCCCTTTAACAATTCAGAGCATGTTGCCAGTATATCGGTGCTTAAAAGCCTAGCTTTTGTTGCGCTTTTCCTATTGCTCTTGGGCTGTGCCAACTTTATCAACCTAAATTCTGCCCAAGCGTTGACCAGGGCAAAGGAAATAGGGATACGTAAAACCTTGGGTAGCTCCAAAAAGCAAGTGGTCCGTCAGTTTTTGGGTGAAACGTTGATCTTGACCTCCTTGGCCGCAATCGTTTCCTCGTTATTGGCCCCGGTGCTTTTACGGCAGTTCAAAGATTTTCTTCCTTCTGGAATCAGTCTTGGGGTTCTTTTTAGCCCACAAGGCATTTTAGGAATTGTTCTACTGATTGTTGTGGTGAGCATTCTTTCTGGATTCTACCCTGCTTTTGTCCTATCCAGGTTTAAACCTGTATCTGTGCTTAAGGGCCAGTTGGCAAAAGGTGATAAAGGGGTTCGCTTAAGAAAGACCTTGACCGTTTTCCAATTTGTAGTGGCCCAAGTATTTGTAATTGCCACCATGTTAGTGGGCAAGCAGTTGTACTATGTCATGAACAAGGACATGGGTATTAAAACAGAAGCCATTGCCTATGTGAACCTACCGTGGAACAACAACACCGAGCTAAAGAAAGAGCGTTTGCTGGAAAGAATCAAAGAGATCAAGGGGCTTTCCAACGTAAGCTGGGCCAACAATCCACCAGCTTCTAATAGCATGTCGTCCACCATGTTAACTTATTTTAAGGATGGAGCAGAAATGCACCAAGAAACCGAAATTCTGTGGGGCGACATCAACTATTTAAAAACCTATAACATTCCCATACTCTCCGGTAGAGAGCGATTGAACGATAGTATCAAGGAATATGTGGTGAACGAGGCGTTTGCCAAGGCATTGGGGTTCCAAGAGCCATCGGAGGTAGTGGGGACCATGCTAAAATTGGACACCATGAACATCCCAGTAGTCGGGTTGATGAAGGATTTCAACCAACGATCTCTAAAATCGAACATTCGGCCACTTGCCCTGACCGGCAATTGGAGAAACAATGGTTATTCCATGATCAATTCCATTCACTTTGATTTGGGAACCAATTCCCAACAATGGTCAGAATCCATCGAACAAGTGGAGAATGCCTGGGCTTCCATTTATCCAGATGAAGAGGTGGAGGTGAAGTTTATGGATGAATTGGTAAAAGGGTTTTACCGAAAGGAGAAGAGCACCGTACAATTGTTGAAATGGGCCACAGGATTGGCCATATTGATTAGTTGTATGGGTCTATTGGGTCTTGTGGTCTATACCACGGAAAGACGGATAAAGGAAATTGGAGTACGCAAAGTCTTGGGAGCCAATTTGGCCCAACTGAACCTTCTTTTGTGCAAGGAATTCCTGATTTTGGTAGGTATCGCCTTTGTTATTTCCGTTCCAATTGCTTGGTACCTGATCCAAGAATGGATCCAAGGTTTTGCCTACAAGACCACCTTAAGTTGGTGGGTGTTTTTGTGTAGCGGCATTGGAATGGTGTTTGTGGCCTTGGTGGTCATCGGAACAAGAACCTATAGAACGGCGAACATAAACCCTGTAGAAAGCTTGAGGATGGAATGATTTTATGCTGCCCTTCACGAACAAACAAAACTTAAAACATGTATAAACTCTATCTAAAAATAGCAAGTCGATACCTCTTCAAGAACAAATTATATTCTTTCATCAACATCTTTGGGTTGACTGCTGGGATTGCTTCCTTTATGCTCATCATGCTGTATGTGAACCACGAGCACAGCTATGACAAATTTGAAGGCTCCGACCGAGTGTATCGCGTATACATGGACTATCTTGAAGGTGGAAAATATGTCCCCGGTGATGCCAATGCCTACATTGTAAGTGGCCCAACGCTCAAAGAACAGTTTCCCGAGATTGAGGAATTTGCAAGGCTGAGGCGAATAGGTGAAGTGGTACTGTTGCACGATGACGAGATTTTTGACCATAATACCGCTTCTTTAGCGGACCCTACATATTTTGATGTCTTTGATCGCTCTTTGGAAAAAGGGGATGTGACCAATGCCTTGAATGAGCCCTATTCCATTGTATTGAGCACCACTTTGGCAAAAAAAATCTTTGGTGATGCAAACCCCTTGGGAAAGACCTTGAAAATTGCAGGATCGGGCGACTTGTTGTTCACCGTAACGGGGACAATGAACAACAAAGGGTACAATACCCATTTAAAAAACGATTTTCTGGTTTCCTTCAAAACCTTTTACACCTGGGAAAAATTTAAACAGGACTGGGATTATACTTGGAACCAAAATGCGTATTTCACCTATATAAAGGTTGACAAAAATGCTGATATTGCCCAGTTGGGACAAAAAATCATGGACTATGCCCCAGAGGGGCTGAAAAACGAAAGACACCATATTGAACCCATTGAGGATATACACCTGTACTCTAACAAACCTTATGAGGCAGAAACCAATGGCAATGGCAACAATGTTCGGTTTTTGGCCATTATCGCCTTTATTACCTTACTACTCTGTTGGATGAATTACATGAACCTCTCCAGCAGCAAATCGTTGGAAAGGGCCAAGGAAGTCGGTATCAGAAAAGTTGTTGGGGCCAAAAAACCTCAACTAGCCCTTCAGTTTCTTTTGGAGTCGGCCCTTTTGAATATCATCGCCATTATTCTTGCCGTGTTATGTGTTTATTTACTGCTCCCAAGTTTTAATGCACTGGTGGAGCAAGATTTAGGGTTGGACAAAGCACAATTGATCTCCCTTTTGCCCTATTTGGCCATTATGTTGATTGGCGCTTCATTGGCTGCCTTTTATCCCGCATTTGTACTCACCCGATTTAAACCCACAAAGGCCCTTAAGGGAAAAGCACAGACCTCTTCTGGGGGAGCATTCTTCATCAAAGCTTTGGTCGTGTGCCAATTTGTGGCCACTATCGCCTTGTTGATCGGCACCTTTGTGGCCAATAAGCAGATCCATTTTCTCAAAAACCGTCCCATTGGGGCCACTCTAGATCCAGTGATTGCCTTAAAGGGGCAGGTGCTCAACAAAACATCCGACTCATTGTTCAATATGAGTTTTGATGCCTTTGAGGATGAGCTCAGGAAAAACCCATATATAGCCGAGGTCACAGGAGCAGGAACCTACCCAGGAGATTCTTTTGACAATTTAAATTCCAATATGGGGATTACGTTCCCTAATGGGAAGTTTGATGAGAAGCATATCTGGTACAATTATAGTGCCGGGGCAGAATATTTTGATGTAATGGGGATGGAATTTGTTGCCGGGGGCCCATTCGTACAAACCAGTCAAAAATCGAGCAACAATGTTGTGATCAATGAAAAGATGGCGCATTTCATGGAGGTCACTGATGTGGAAAGTATTGTTGGAAAAACCATTAACTATTGGGGGGCAGATTGGACTGTGGCCGGGGTAATCAAAGATTACAACCATTCTGGAATGAAGTCGCCTGTGGTGCCAATGGTCATAAGACATAGAAGAAATGCCCAGAACGTTTTGGTGAAATTGGACCCGAAGGCCATGACCATGGGAAATACCAAAAAGGCCTTGGATGACATCAGTAGGACATGGCACCAGATCTTTCCGGTAAGCACCTACAATTACACCTTTTTGGACCAGAAATATGAAGCGCTCTTTAAAGATGAACAGAAGTTTGCCAAGGCTTTCCAGCTTTTTACCGTGCTCGCCATTTTGATCGCTTCCTTGGGATTGTTCGGGCTAACATCCTATACCTGCCTGCAACGTACAAAGGAAATTGGGATCAGAAAGGTCAACGGAGCGACCATTACCCAGATCCTTTCTCTCTTGAACAAGGATTTTGTGAAGTGGATCGGCCTTGCCTTTGTCATTGCCGTTCCCATTGCGTGGTACGCCATGGACAAATGGCTCAGTGTTTTTGCCTATAAAACCCCTTTGAGTTGGTGGGTCTTCGCGTTGGCGGGAATATTGGCCTTGATGATTGCGCTCCTTACCGTAAGTTGGCAGAGTATTAAAGCGGCCATGATCAATCCAGTTGAAAGCTTACGAAATGAATGACTCCAATCAAAAGAACAATTAAATGAAAATGTGACATGTTAGGATTAAACTCATACCTGAGACATCTTTCCAGGAACAAAATGTACTCGACGGTGACCGTTTTGGGGTTCGCCATGTCGCTCACCTTTATACTGCTCCTTGGGGTATATATCCAAAACGAGCTGTCCGTTGATGATTTCCACAAAAACAAGGATAGGATATATCGTCTTGAAAACGAATCCGTTGATTTTTCACCCCCAATTGCGACCGACCTAAAACAGGAATATGCAGAAATAGAGAATTTCACTCGTGTGTTGAATGTTTCCGGTAGAATATCCCGATCCGGAAGCCAAAAATTAAAATTCGATTATTTGGGTGTGGATCCTGGTTTTTTCAACATGTTTTCTTTCCCCCTACTTCATGGCGAATCTGAAGATGTGCTCCAGACCGAGGATGGCATTGTGCTCTCCAAATCCATGGCACTGCGGTTATTTGGCTCCTCCGATGCCGTCGGAAAGTCTGTTTTCATCAATACAGACCATAAGTTTACGGTTACAGGTATTATGGACGACTTTCCGGAAAACACCCATTTTACCAAGCAAGATGCCCTGGTCAATCTAGGTGCCTTTAAAAAAATCTTTGGCTTTGAGGGGATTATGGAGGAATACGGCTGGTGTTCCATAAGTATTTATCTGATGGCCAAACCCCATACTGACCTTCCCGCGAAAGCTCCTCAAATTTTGGAAAATTTCAAAAAGAGCTTCTGGCTATATAAAGATGGTATAGCAAAAACAGTGGTGTTCACTCCATTGAAGGAACTGTATTTTAGCAATAAAGTGGGAAGCGGAACCAAGAGCAACAGCAAAACCATGGTCATGGTGCTTTCTGCAATCGTTTTCATTATCCTTTTGCTGGCCGTTGGAAACTATATCAACCTAACCATTGCACAGGCCACCTTTAGGGGCAAAGAAGTGGCGGTGAAGAAATTATTGGGTGGATCCAAGAAACAATTGATCCGGCAATTGGTAACCGAATCCTTTGTGCTGTGTTTTGCTGCCGTCGTAATCGCCTTTCTGTTTGCCAAATTGCTGGAGCCTACCTTGAATTCCCTCTTGGAAACCAATTTAAACCTCAACCAAGCCTTTACCCCAACCAATATTGTGGTGGCACTTGGCATGCTGCTCTTGATCGGCTTTATCTCGGGTATTGTCCCCGCTTTGAAGATTTCAGGTTTCAAACCCATTGAAGTAGTGAAGGGAGAATTGCGCACAAAGGCAAAAAGCGTTTATGCCAAGGCCTTCATCACGTTCCAATATACCGTGGCCATTTCATTATTGGCCTGTAGTTGGATTATTGTAAAGCAGACCAATTACCTCAGAAACAAAGATTTGGGATTCAACAAGGACAATATTGTCCATTTGCAATATTTAGGAGGTACCAACCAAAAAAAGGCCATTAAAGACGAACTTCTAAAAATTCCCGGTGTAAAAGACGCTTCCATAACCTGGCAAAGCCCTTTGAGCGGAGGCAGTAACCAGACTTTCAATTACGAGGGGAAACCGATCAGTTTTCAAGAATTTGCAGTGGACTCCGCATTTTATGATGTGTTTGACATCAAGGTTATGCCAACAGAAGTGGCCTATTCTCCCAATGGGGTTGTCCTGAATGAGGCTGCCCTAAAGACGTTGGGCATCACGGACAATCCTGTTTCCTTCAAAATGGAAGATCATGAGGTACCCATCTTGGGAGTCGTAAAAGACTTCAATTTTAAACAATTACGGGACAATATTGGGCCTCTTATGATACGTCAACAAACACCCGATTTTTTTGCGGACAATATTTTTTTAAAAGTGGACGGGCAAGGAATTGTAAACATCATCAACCAAGTGAAGTCCACTTATGCAGGGATTGTCGGCGACGTGGAATTTGATATCCAATTTGTGGACGAGACCATAGATCAATGGTACAAAAAGGAAGAACGTACGGGAAAAATCATCAGCTACTTTACTTTTTTGGCGGTCATCATCTCCTCCATGGGCATCTTGGCCATGGCCACTTTCTATATGCAGCAACGGAAAAAAGAAATTGGCGTGAGAAAAGTGAACGGTGCCACCATTGGTGGTGTAATGATGCTTTTGAACAAAGATTTCGTGAAATGGGTGGCATTGGCATTCCTGATCGCCGTACCCCTTTCTTGGTACACCATGCATAAATGGCTCGAAGGTTTTGCCTATAAAACAAATATGAACTGGTGGGTATTCCTGTTTGCTGGAGTACTGACCATGCTTGTGGCTTTGTTCACGGTAAGTTGGCAAAGTTGGCGCGCGGCATCGGCAAACCCCGTAGAAGCATTAAAGCAAGAATGATTTTTAGGTAAAAATGAAATGAAAAAACGATGAACTATTTAAAATTGGCATTCCGCAGGTTGTTCCGAAAAGGGGAACATGCCTTTACCAGGATCATATCTTTGACCGCAGGGCTGGCATTCGGGATATTGCTCCTTTCCGAAGTGCTGTACTATTATAGTTATGATAGTTTTTACCCGGATGCTGACCGCATTTATGTGGTGCACGAAAATTTTAAGACAGATAAATCCTCGGACAAATTGGAAAGTTATCCTAGGGTGAGTGGAGCCATAGCCCCGGGCCTGAAGGCCGAAGTGCCGGGCATAGAAGCAGCCACCCGTCTCAATTCCATCGGCGATCACGTTGTCTATACCGATGACTTGAATAGCTATGATGCGAACATCTCATTGGCCGATGAACATTTGTTCGATGTGTTACCCCTTCCTATGATAAGTGGAAACCCCGAAGAAATACTTAAAAGTCCCATGACCTGTATGGTCTCCCAAGAAATCGCCGATAATATGGGAGGCAACGTTGTTGGGAAAGTTATCCGCATAAAGAAATATCCTGACAAAAAACTCACCATTGGTGGTGTCTTCGAAACCTTGCCTGAGAACACAAACTATACCTATGACATCTTGGTTTCTATGGTCTCCACCGAGCAGTTCACGTGGGACGGTACAAACAATTGGATGGGAAATGATCGATATTATGCCTGTGTAAAGCTGAGTCCTGGAACAAATCCTAAAGATTTGGCCCACGCTGTTCGTTCCATGCAAGTAAAGCATCAGGACATTGAAAGGTTGGAAGAACAGCAACAGGGCATTGTACTGCAATATTCCTTCAAGCCCATCAAGGAAATACACGTGGACAATGTGAAGGATTTGATTGTTATCCTCTCCACTATTGCCCTGGCCGTATTGTTTGTTTCTTTAATGAACTATATCCTTTTGACCATGGGAACATTGGTTACACGGGCCAAGAGTTCTGCCATACACAAAACTTGTGGGGCCGAGACAAAGAATTTACAGCAAATGATTTTTTCCGAAACCGCTGTCCTTTTTCTTGTTTCCATTGTAGGCGCCCTACTTATGATATGGGCACTTAAGCCCATGGCAGAAGCACAATGGGGACACAGCCTTTCCTCAGTGTTAAACCCATATGTTATTGTGCCATTGGCTTTGCTTTTGGTGTTTCTTGTTTTCATTACCAGTTATTTTCCAGGGCGATTTTTTTCACGTATCCCCGTGGCCACAGCTTTCAGGGACTACCAACAAAAGCGGGGCAAATGGAAACTGGTCCTGTTGTCTTTCCAATTTGTAGGGGCCACATTTATCCTAACCGTTTTGGTCATTGTAACATTGCAGTACAACAGTATGAAAAATGCCGACCATGGTTATATTGCCGAAGGTGTCTACTATGGCTCTACCGAAGGCATGGAGGGCAACAAAATATCAACGGTGTTAAATGAACTAAGGGCCATGCCCGAGATTGAAACGGTTGGTTTGGGTTACGATGTGCCCATCAGTGGTGCATCCGGAAACAATGTGCTTTCACCTGATGAAAAACGAGACTTGTTCAATGTCGCCGATTTTTATGAGGTGGATGGTAACTATCTCTCCATACTGGGCATCAAAGTAGACGAAGGGGAAGATTTTACCAGTAAAGAAGCCGTTGCAAATGATTTGCTCATCAGTAAAAAAGGTGCCGAATTGTTGAAACTGAACAATGGGTGGGCTGATGGGGTGGTAGGAAAACAGATTACTCTTTCCGGACATGAAAACACGACCATCCGTGGGGTATTCCCTGACTTTGTGGTTCGGTCGATATCTGAACCCGATGTAAGGCCTTCGGTGTTTTTTTATCTGCCGGAAGAAAAATTTGAACAACTCAAAATTGAAGATCCATCCATGTCGTTCAATATCTTGGTCAAGGCCCATGAAGGAGTTCATGAAGGGCTTATGAACAAAATTTCCGAAGTCTTTAACTTGGGCTTCCCACATGATGATGCAGAGATCAAAAGTCTTGAGGCCGAACAATTGAATGCCTATAAGGGCCAAAAAGGATTCCGCAATGCCATGCTCGTCGGAAATATAATCATCCTATTGGTCACCATTATCGGATTGCTCGGTTATACGTTCAACGAATCCGAACGACGTAGAAAAGAGCTGGCCATCAGAAGAATAAATGGGGCTACCCTTTCCGATATCTTGAAGACATTCATTTCCGATTTGGAATATGTGGCCATTCCGGCTGTTCTTCTTGGATTGACGGCTGCATGGTTCACCGTCGACAAATGGATGCAAAACTTTGCCTATAAAGTGACTCTGCACTGGGGAATCTTTGCCATATGCAGTTTGTTCATCTTACTAATGGTGGCACTCATTGCGAGCATAAACTATACCCGTACAGCCAGCCAAAATCCAGTGGATGCCCTGAGGCAGGAATAAATTAAAATTCATCATAAAAAAACACCATGATTAAGAACTATTTTAAGATTGCATGGCGGAACCTTATCAAGAACAGGGTTTATTCCTTCATTAATATTTCTGGGCTCAGTTTAGGGCTGGCCTGTGCGATGTTGATTATTCTTTATGTCAAGGATGAGGTGAGTTATGACAGATTCCATGAAGACGGTGAGCATATTTACCGAATCGTAAGCCAAAACTATAACGAAAGTGGCGTCCCCGAAGGCAAAAACTCCAGTACCGGCTTTCTGCAAGGACCAAGGTTTACAGAGGACATTCCTGAAATCAAGGAATACGTGAGGATACAAAGCGGCAGGGAAGATGTAAAAATCGGGGGCGAGGTGGTTTCCCGGGATCTGCACTATGTTGATCCCAATTTCTTTTCCATGTTTACCTTCCCCGTAATCTCAGGTAACCCCAAGACCTGTTTGTCCGAGCCCTTTTCCGTGGTCATATCGGAAGAGCTTGCGCTTAGGCAGTTTGGCACTACCAATGCAGTTGGCAAAACCATGATGTTCCGAAACAATGGGGAATTTGTTCCCTACACCGTGACGGCCGTATCCCAAAAAAGTCCGCAAAACTCCTCCATAAAATTTGACATGCTCCTGCCCTTGGAAATTCCAAAGGAAGATCTTGCCAACAATTTCAACTGGTTCAACTTTTTCCTGAACACCTTTGTTTCCCTGAAACCAGGAGCCAATGTGGACGTAGTCAATGACAAGATGCAGGACCTTTATCTGGCTCAATCTTCCGATGCAGCAAAAATCATCAAAGAGCAATATGGGGACGATGGGCTCCCACCAAAATATTTCCTTCAACCTTTTACGGACATGCACCTCAACAAGGAGCTCCCTGCCCAAAATGGGTTGACGGATGCCAGCAATCCTACCTTTTCCTATATTTTATCGGGCATTGCACTGTTCATTCTATTGATTGCCTGCATCAATTTTGTGAATCTCACCGTGGCCCGTTCCGTAAGACGGTCACAAGAAATCGGTATTCGAAAAGTGGTCGGAGGGAAAAGAAGACAACTCGTGTTCCAGTTCTTGGGCGAATCTTTTATGTTGTGTTTTTTTGCCTTTGCTATGGCCATACTTTTGGTACAACTCGCTCTGCCCATTTTTAATGGTCTGGCCAACAAGCAATTGTCAATCTCCTTTGTGTTGGACGCCAAGTTGGCGTTGGGGTATATAACATTGTTCGTGATCACGGGGCTATTGGCCGGGTTCTACCCCGCCCTTATCCTTTCAAGGTATAGTCCTGTGGATACCTTGTACAGCCGTTTTATCCTCTCAGGAAAGAATTATCTTCAAAAATCCTTGGTGGTGCTTCAGTTTACCTTGGCCTCGTTGTTAATCATATGCACTTTTGTGATTTATGAACAGTTCAATTTTTTGACCACCCAAGAACTGGGTTATGATGACACGGACCTGGTACTGTTACAGAAAAATCGTTTGACCCCAGACGAACTTGATACCTTCAAAGGCCGCCTTGCTTCCTACGGAAATATCTTGGACGTGGCGGGCAAAAACGGTGGCGGCTGGAGTACCATTGCCAAAGTGGAAGGTGACAAGCAAGTGCAGTTTGCCTATGAAACCGTAAACCAGTCCTACATCCCCATTTTGGGCATACAATTGAAGGCAGGCAGGAACTTTTCCGATGAACATCCTTCGGATGCCACCCAATCCGTTTTGGTGAACGAGGCCTTTGTAAAGGAAGCCGGTTGGAGCGATGCCGTTGGACAAACGGTGGATTTCTGGTACAATGGAGAAAAATACACTGTGATCGGAGTGGTAAAAGACTATCACTACGACTCTCTCGGCCAGACTATACGGCCACAGCTCTTTACCATGAAACCAACCAATGAACTGGGGATGCTGTACATAAAAATAGCCCCTAGGAGTGCCACATCAGCCATAGCGGACATTGAAAAAGTGTTCAAGGAAATGTTCCCTTTTGATCCGTACAGCTATCATTTTTTAGAAGACCAGAACTATCAAAGCTACGAGGCCGAGGCCAAGTGGAAGCAAATTATGCTGTTCAGCGCAATTCTCACCATCTTTATTTCGTGCATTGGCCTGTTCGGTCTATCTGTGCTCTCTGCCGAAAAACGGACCAGGGAAATCGGGATCCGAAAAGTTTTGGGTGCTTCCATAAACAATGTGGTAGCCATCCTTTCCAAGGATTTTATAAAATTAGTGTTGGTAGCCCTTTTAATATCCATACCTGTCGCATGGACCATCGCAAATAAATGGCTGGAAAACTACCCTTATCGGATCCAGTTGGGCTGGCAGGTGTTCGCCATTGCCTCTATATTGGTCATTCTCATAGCGTTGTCCACCATCAGCTTTCAGTCCATCAGGGCCGCTGTGGCCAATCCATCGGACTCATTGAAAACACAGTAAATTGTTCAAAAATAGATAAAGTAAAAAACGGAAATCATGTTAAAGAACTATTTGAAAATCGCTTGGAGAAACTTATTGAAGAACAAAATCTTCACCTTGGCAAACATTGTGGGACTTACATGCGCCTTTGCCGTGGCCATCCTTTTGACCATGACGGCCCTTTTTGAACTTTCCTATGATCAATTCCATGAGAACAAGGACTCTGCCTATCAGCTTTACCTTTCCAACCAAACGCCAAGAGGTCCGGAGATCAGTGTATCAAACCCTGTTCCCTTGGCCCCTGCCCTTAAGGAAGAGGTTGCCGGTATTAAGCACATTGCACGTTCGGTAAGCGAAGATGTCTTGATTACCTATAACTCCAAGGAATTGAGTTTGGATGCCGAATATGTGGACCCCTCCTTTTTTGACATTTTTACCTATCCGACCCTTATGGGGAACTCTAAAAATCCCTTGCCCAACAATAATTCGGTAGGGATTACGGAGAAAGGCGCAAAAAAAATATTCGGAACCACCGATAACGTAATCGGGAAGACCGTTTCCCTAAAGATAGGCCGGGAAGAACAGCCCTTTACCATTGCTTCCGTACTAAAGGATGCGCCAAGCAACAGTAGTGTTGATTTTGAAATTGTGGTACCATTCGAGACCCATCCTGAATATCTATCCAGCAAAGACCGTTGGGACTCTCAGTTCCATCCCATATATCTTCAACTGGAAAAAGAAGTAACCGTGGCACAGTTCGAAAAAAACACGATTCCCTTTACGGCCCTTCACTACAAAGGCGGCATAGAAAGTGACATCCGTGATGGCGCTGTTCCCGACGCTGATGGGAGATACAAGCAATTTCATTTGATGCCCATCACCGATAGACATTTTGCCTCGTACACGACAGGGGCCGCCAAAGTAGACCGTGTTTTTCCTTTAATGATCTTAGGAATAGCTTTCGTGATCATTTTCATTGTGAGTGCCAATTTTATCAACATGAACATCGCCCTTGGCGAAAAACGATTAAAAGAAATTGGGATGCGCAAGACTTTGGGGGCCATCAAAAAGCAGCTGTTCTTCCAATTCTGGTTGGAAAGTCTATTCGTTTTTGCCTTGTCTTTGCTGATGGGGATGGTAATAAGTAATCTACTCCTTAATCCGTTCAAGACCCTTTTTAATACCAAAGCCTCCTTTGCCGATGTAATACAACCAGGCGTAGTGATTCTTTTTGGCCTTGCCATCTTCATTGTCACGCTCATTGCCGGAGGGTATCCCGCCTTGTTGATGAGTAAATTGGGCACTCTTAGGGCCCTAAAGGGAAAAATGGAAGTAGGCAAGAACCGTTTACGAAACAGTCTTATCGTGCTCCAATTTGCCATTGCCATACTTTTGATCACGGGAACCCTTGTGCTGCATGGCCAGATTGAATTCATGAGGAACAAGGACCTGGGGTACAATAAAGAACAGGTAATTTCCATTCCTTTAAATGGAAAAAAGAACGGTTACAGCGTGGTTGAACTACTTCGCGATGAACTTAAGAACAACCCGGATGTCCTCAGCGTTTCCGGGGCCGACAATAATTTGGGAAAGGGGCGCGACGGTAGCCTTTCCAGTAGCATGATGGGTTTTGACTATAAGGGCCGAGGAGTGGTTACCAATGCTTTGACCGTAGACTTCGATTATGCGAAGACTTTGGACCTTCAATTGGTTGCCGGACGCATGTTCAATAGGGATTTTGCCACCGATAGCCTTAGTTTGGTCATCAACGAATCCATGGCCAAACAACTTGGGGAAGAAGACCCACTTTCCATAACCATTCCCATGGACGACAATGTTACCTATTCTGTAATCGGAGTGGTGAAAGACTATAATTTTCAAGATATTAGTAGGAAGATACAACCGCTTACCCTGTTCATGAACAAAGATTGGGACCTTTATTATGCCTATGTGAAAGTAGCCCCTAAAAATATTGCAAAATCCTTTGATGCAATCAAGGATGCTTGGGAAAAAGTAGAGCCACAGGCAGAGTTTTTAGGCTCTTTTTTGGATGAGAATGTGGACCGTACCTTTAAGCGGGAAAAAACCATGGCGACCATCATAACCAGCGGAAGTATCCTTGGGATTTTGTTGAGCTGTATCGGGCTATTTGCCATTTCCATGTTGGTGGTTGCACAGCGCACCAAGGAAATTGGTGTGCGTAAAGTGGTAGGGGCCAGTGTATCTTCAGTGGCTCTGCTTCTTACCAAGGATTTCTTGAAACTGGTCGGCATCGCCTTTGTAATTGCTACACCTATTGCCTGGTACTTTTTAAATGAGTGGCTGCAGAACTATGCCTCCCATGTAAGTTTAAGTCCCCTGTTCTTTATAGGTGCAGGATTGTTGGCCACTTTTATTGCCTTTGTCACTGTAGGGACCAGAACGGTGAAGGCCGCATCGGCCAACCCTGTAAAAAGTTTAAGAACCGAATAACACCAACCGCCATGATCAAAAAATATCTGATAACTACCTTTCGCCATTTACAGCGAAAACGATTGTTCACCACATTGAACATTTTTGGCCTCGCCATTGGTATCAGTATTTGTTGGGTCATCTATCGTATTGTTTCATACGAGTATAGTTATGACAAAGAACTGGTTCAAAAGGAAAATATCTATCGTGTTGTCTCGGGCTTTGTTTTTGATGAAAAAGAAGACTATAATGGAGGGGCTTCAAAACCCTTATATCAGGGTATTCGTGAGCAAATAGATGGACTCGAGCATGTCGTCCCCATATTTGAAAATTCATTTAGGAGTGTGGAGGTAGACAATTCGTTTGGGAGTCCATTAAGATTCGATGACCAAAAAGGAGTGGCCGCGATTGATTCTGCTTACTTTAATTTTTTGGAGTATCGCTGGCTCTCGGGAACCAAATCTTCTTTTTTGGATAATCCCAATAGTGTTGTGCTTACCGAAGATAGGGCCAAACAGTATTTCCCAGACCAGGTGCCAAATGAAATTCTGGATAGGACCATAACCTATTATAGTTATAGGGACACCATTACCCGAACGGTGGCCGGCGTAGTAGCCAATTTGCCCCAACCCACGGAGTTCAACTCACATGAATTTGTTCCTCTGCCCTATATCGCATATGACTTGAACATATGGACAAACACAAATGGTTCGGACAGACTTTATCTTCAGCTTGACAAAGCTTCCAACCCTGCAATCATTGCTGAACAAATCGACGATATTATTCAACAAAAAACCAAGGAATGGAGAGATCAATCGGAAAACACCTTCAATTTTAAACGCTGGATAGAATTACTGCCTTTGGGTGAATCGCATTTCGCAACCCATATTAGGGAGAGCAATCTTAGAAAAGCGAGTAAACCTGTTCTTTATGGATTGATGGGCATTGCCCTGTTCCTTTTGCTTTTGGCTTGCATCAATTATATTAATATGAGCGTTGCGGGCATTCCTCAGCGCACCAAGGAAATTGGGGTTCGCAAGACCTTGGGCAGCAATAAAAAGCAGTTGATAGGCCAATTTTTATTGGAAACCCTGGTGACCACTGTTTTGGCTGGAATCTTATCCCTTGCATTGACCAAATTGGTTTTTTGGTTCTTGAAAGATATCATTCCCGAGGGGATAACACCGTTCGCAAATATCCTTGAGTATCTCGGTTTCCTTTTTGTATTGAGTGTTTTGGTGGCCATTCTGGCCGGTTTGTACCCCGGTTGGTTGATAACAAGGGTCAATGTCATCAGTGTTTTCAGGAGTACTTCACTACAGACCAAGGGCAGTAAAGGATTTAACCTGCAAAAAGCACTGATCATATTTCAGTTTGTGATTGCTTTGGTATTCATTACATCCGCTCTCATCATTGGTAAACAATTGCAATACTCCATCAAATCGGATATGGGTTTTAACAAAGACGCCGTTGTTTTGGTACAAGTTCCCTATAAATATGTTTTTGAAGATAAATATGATGGCAAACAATTTCCCTTGTTGGAAGAGCTCAAAACGATATCCGGCATCCAAAATGCCTCCCTAGGTGCAGCCCCCCTATCGGAAGGATATGCATCAAGCGCATACGAATATAGTGAAGAGGGAAAGCCGGCCATCTCTAGACAGGTTTTCAAAAAATGGGTGGATACTTCGTATGTAAATCTTTACAACTTGAAAGTGTTGGCGGGAAGAAATCTCCATGAGTCCGATACCCCAACAGAATATGTGATCAACGAGACGGCGGTAAAGGCATTTGGTTTTGCCTCGACCCAAGAGGCTTTGGGAAAATTCATTGGCCAGAAAGACGAAAAGCTTCCCATTGTGGGTGTGGTCAATGACTTCCATATGCGGGATTTCTATCAATCCATAGACCCCATGGCCTTTCAAATGGAAAAAAGCAACCTTACAAACTTCAATATAAAACTAACCTCCAACACCGATCAATGGCAAAGCACTTTAAGTGAAATTGAGCAGAAATGGTATCGCTTTTATCCGCCAGAAAGTTTTTCCTATACCTTTTATGACGAATCCATAGAGCAGATGTACAAACAAGAAAAGCAATTGGCCACTTTGGTGAACTTGGCTACTTTTGTTTCCATATTTATCAGTTGCTTGGGACTGTTCGGCCTAGCTGTGTTGACCGCATTTCAGCGTACCAAGGAAATAGGGATACGAAAAGTTATGGGAGCTTCCGTAGAAGGAATTGTCCGTTTACTTTCCAAAGAGTACATTATATTGGTGATCATTGCTTTGGTGTTTGCTTCGCCCATTGCTTGGTTTGCCATGGATAAATGGCTTGAAAAATTTGCCTATAGAATAGAAATAGAGTGGTGGATATTTTTGTTGGCCGGTATAGCCGCGATTACCATTGCCTTGCTCACCGTAGGCTACCAAGCCATTAAAGCGGCCATCGCCAACCCTGTAAAAAGTTTAAGAACCGAATAAAATCATATCATGCTATTACAACTGAACAACATATTCAAATGGGTCAACTCTGGGGGCCAACGTATTTTTTTGTTAAAGGACATCAATCTTGAAGTAGAGGAAGGGGAGTTCATTTCCATCATGGGTCCCTCCGGGTCTGGAAAATCAACATTGCTCAACGTCATCGGAATGCTCGATGCCTTTGATGAAGGGGAATACAATTTTCTGGATGAATCAGTACATGACCTCAAAGAAAAACACCGAGCCAATCTGTATAAGGAGTACATCGGTTTTGTGTTCCAGTCCTATCATTTGTTGGACGAACTTACGGTGCAAGAGAACTTAGAAATGCCTTTAATCTATAAAAAATTCAAGGGCTCGGAACGCAAGGCCATGGTGGCCGATATGCTGGACCGCTTCAGCATTGTGGGTAAAAAGGACCTGTTTCCAGCCCAGCTTAGCGGGGGTCAACAGCAATTGGTGGGCATTGCACGTGCCCTTATTTCCAATCCAAAGTTGATCTTGGCCGATGAGCCTACGGGTAACCTCAACTCCAAACAGGGGGAGGAAATTATGGAACTGTTCAAACAATTGAACGAGGAAGGTGTCACAATCATCCAAGTGACACACTCCGAAAAAAATGCGGAATATGGTTCCCGGATCATCAACCTTTTGGACGGAAGGATGGTTTAAACTTAAAGAACCAAGGGTCAGGAAACAAGAAACAAGACCTAATGGGTCCACGTTTGTGGGTATTCGTGGAATTCGTGTCAATACCACATACTTTTTAAAGTGTGAGAGTTATTTCAATCGACCAATTCAGCTAGTTCCTTGCCCACAAGACTGCCCAAGGCAACACCCATACCGCCCAGGCGGACACCACAACATAGGGAGTTGGAAATACGCTTGACTATCGGGGTCTTTTGACCACCAACTCCCATGATGCCGCTCCATCTTCGGTCAATTTTTACCTGTTGGTGGGGCAGTATCATCTCTTTTAGTAATTGCTCCAATTGGTCCTGAATGATTGGGGTCTGACCAAATTCAGTGGTCTCCTCTGCTTTAAAATCAAGGTTGCGGCCACCCCCAAAAAGAATACGTTCATCTATGTTCCTGAAATAGTAATAACCCTCATCAAAATGAAAGGTTCCCTTGATCTTCAGGCCTTTAATAGGCTCCGTTATCAACACTTGGGCTCGTGCCGGTTGAATGGTTTCAGTAGGTAAAAGCTTGGATGCAAAACCATTGGTGGCCACAAATACCTTTTTGGACGAGAACTCAAAATCCTTGGCGATAACAGTTGCGCCTTGCCCTGTTTCCTGAACAGCATCAACCTCCACCCCATTTAAAATAGGAATTCCACTGAAAAAACACTTTCGGATAAGTGCCTGCATCATCTTACCTGTATCCAATTGTCCTTCAAACTGATGGGTGATGTAGTGCTCCTTGATATTCCCAAACCCAAAAATATTCTGGTTCAGCATGAACGGATTTTCGCCAAAAACTGGTTGGAGCATTTTGTTCAACCTCTCCATTTCGTGCAAGCAGTTTTCATGCATTTCGGGGTGGTGTTCCACAAAAAGTTCATGCCCGCCATGCTGTTCAAAACCAATGGTCTCGTCGCCCAAAAGTTGGCGAAGATATTGGATGCCGTCCCAACGCTTCTGCACCAATTGCACCACTTCTTCCTCGGAATGGGTTTTTAAATCGGACAAAATCTCGGAAATGCTACCAAAACAGGCAAAACCCGCATTCTTGGTACTTGCCCCTTGTGGTAGGCTACCTCTCTCCAATACCAATACGGAACTCTTGGGATGTTTTTGTTTGAGTTGAAACGCACAGTTCAACCCAACAATCCCACTGCCAATAACGGTAAAATCCACGTGGGAGAACCACGTTTTATATTCCCAATAGCTCAGTTGCATAAAATAAAAACCCCGACTTGCATCGGGGTCTCAAATTAATGTTCGTCTTGATATTTTGGGTCCATCTTAAAACCTTCCATAAATTTGGTGGTATAGTTGCCCGCCAAATAATCCGGATGGTCCATCAATTGGCGATGGAACGGAATGGTCGTTTTGATGCCCTCGATCACAAACTCGTCCAATGCCCTGCGCATTTTGTTGATGGCCTCTTCCCTTGTTTGGGCAGTGGTAATCAACTTAGCAATCATGGAATCGTAGTTTGGTGGAATCACATAACCACTGTACACGTGGGTGTCCAAACGAACCCCGTGACCACCTGGCGTATGAAGGGTGGTAATCCTTCCTGGTGATGGCCTAAAGTCGTTATAAGGGTCTTCGGCATTGATCCTACATTCAATAGAGTGCAATTTTGGATAGTAGTTCTTCCCTGAAATAGGTACACCACCGGCAACCAAAATCTGCTCACGGATCAAATCGTAATCCACCACTTGTTCTGTGATGGGGTGCTCTACCTGAATACGGGTGTTCATCTCCATAAAGTAGAAGTTTCGGTGTTTGTCCACCAAAAACTCTATCGTTCCTGCGCCTTCATATTTTATATATTCCGCAGCTTTTACGGCTGCCTTACCCATTTCATCGCGAAGGGAATCCGTCATAAATGGCGATGGGGTTTCTTCGGTCAACTTTTGGTGCCGACGCTGTACGGAGCAGTCCCTTTCGGAAAGGTGACAGGCTTTTCCATATTGGTCACCCACCACTTGGATCTCAATGTGACGGGGTTCCTCGATTAGCTTTTCCATGTACATACCACCATTGCCAAAGGCGGCTGTGGCTTCCTTAACGGCGCTTTCAAAGTTCTTTTCTATTTCTTCTTCGGACCAAATGGCACGCATTCCCTTACCACCACCACCTGCAGTGGCTTTGATCATTACGGGATAGCCCATTTTCTTGGCTTCCTTTTTGGCGTGCTCCACATCTTTCAAAAGTCCCTCGGAACCTGGAACGGTTGGTACACCAGCTTTTCTCATGGTTTCCTTGGCTGTCGCCTTGTCTCCCATTTTATCTATCTGATCTCCGGAGGCACCAATAAATTTGATATCATGCTCTGCACAGATTCTGGAAAACTTAGCGTTTTCGGATAGGAACCCATATCCTGGGTGAATGGCGTCAGCATTGGTAATTTCCGCTGCAGCGATAATGTTTGGAATCTTCAAATACGACTCGCTGCTGGGTGCGGGGCCAATACAAACAGCCTCATCCGCAAACCGTACGTGCAGGCTTTCTTCATCCGCCTTGGAATACACCGCGACGGTCTTGATGCCCATTTCCTTACAGGTACGTATGATACGCAAGGCTATCTCACCTCTATTTGCAATCAATATTTTTTTGAACATAGAATACAATTTTAAATTCTGGATTCTAAATTTTAAATGGTTTTAAATAACTAACAATTAGTCATTTAAAATTTAGCACTTAAAATTATCTATGATGGGTCTACCAAGAACAAAGGCTGGTCAAATTCTACGGGGGAGGAATCATCCACCAATATCTTAACGATCTTTCCGGAAACTTCAGACTCGATGTCGTTGAAAAGTTTCATGGCCTCGATCACACAAAGTACATCTCCCTTGCTGATATTGCTCCCCACTTCCACAAAAGAGGGTTTGTCAGGTGATGGTTTTCTGTAGAACGTTCCTATGATCGGGGATTTTATGGTAATATATTTGGAATCTTCGGCTTTTGGAGCTTGGGCTACTGGAGCTGTGGCTTCTTGGGCCACAGGAGCGTGGGCCACTGGTGCAGATGGCGCATGGGCCATTGGGATTTGCTGTACGATAGTTGTTTCGGGATAGCTTGCTTCGGCACCGGTGCGGATGGTGATCTTAAAATCCTCCATTTCGAGCTTTACCTCACTGGCACCCGACTTGGCCACAAACTTGATTAAATTCTGAATTTCCTTAATGTCCATCGAATAAGTTTTTGTTAGTTGCGTGATTAAGAATTATAGGCCCATTTTAAATAAATGGCTCCCCATGTGAACCCCCCCCCGAAAGCGGCGAAAATCAAATTGTCGCCTTTTTTCAATTGCTTCTCGTAGTCAAACAACAACAAGGGCAATGTTGCGGAGGTTGTATTTCCATATCGGTCTATGTTGACCATTACCTTTGCGGGCTCAACCCCCATTCGGTTGGCCGTGGCATCAATGATCCTTCTGTTGGCCTGGTGTGGCACCAACCATTGCACGTCTTCATGGGTAAGGTTGTTCCGTTCCATTACCAATGCGGCCACATCGGCCATGTTGGAAACAGCAAACTTGAAAACGGATTTGCCATCTTGATATACATAATGTTGCTTGTTCTTCACGGTTTCTTCGGATGCAGGTAAAATGGAACCCCCTGCATCAATTTTTAGAAACTGTCTTCCAATCCCATCTGAACGAAGATATTCATCCTGCACGCCTAATCCTTCTTCATTGGGTTCAAAAAGTACGGCTCCTGCGCCATCACCAAAAATGATACACGTGGTCCTATCGGTATAATCCAAAATAGAGGACATCTTATCTGCCCCGATCAACAATATCTTTTTGTATTTACCGGACTCGATATAACTCGCCGCTGTGGACATTCCATACAAAAAGCTGGAACAAGCTGCCTGCAAATCATAGGCAAAGGCGTTCACCGCGCCAATCTCAGAAGCCACATAGGCAGCAGTTGCCGCAACCGGAAGGTCCGGTGTAGCGGTGGCCACCAATACAAAATCAATTTCAGCTGGATCAACCCCACTTTTTTGTATCAAATCTTCCGCGGCCTTGATGGCCATAAAAGATGTTCCGGCATTTTCTTCCTTAAGTATTCTTCTTTCTTTGATTCCAGTTCGTGTGGTTATCCATTCATCATTGGTATCTACCATGGTTTCCAATATTTTATTGGAAAGGATGAACTCTGGAACATATCCTCCTACAGCTGTAATGGCTGCCGTTGTTTTCTTCATTTTAGCCTCTCTTTATTGTCAAAAACATTCAAATTTGACCCAAAAGCGGTGAAAATTAGTCATTTTATATGACTTTCCCGTCAAAAATAGCCCGTTTTTGTATTTAACTATGGTCCATAAAAAAACTCCCGCTGTTACGCAACGGGAGTCGGTCTATTTTAAAAGGAATGCAATTAAGCTGCAGTCTCTTCCTCTGCTTTGTCAATCAAAACTTGGCCTCGGTAATACAATTTACCTTCGTGCCAGTGTGCTCTGTGGTACAAGTGCATCTCACCTGTTACGCTATCTTTTGCGATGGTTGGCGCAACTGCTTTGTAATGGGTTCTTCTCTTGTCCCTTCTGGTTTTTGATGTCTTTCTTTTAGGATGTGCCATTATAAACCTATTTATCCGTTAGTAACTTTTTTAAATCATCCCATCTGGGATCTGTTTTTTCAGATGGTTCTTTTTGCTCTTTTGGCTGGAGTTCTTCAAGCTTGTCCAAGATGTCCGATTTTAGGGTTCCGTCCTCAACTCCAGGATGTACCCGTTTCTGCGGAACTGCCAAAACCAACATTTCATAGATATACTGTGCTATGTTGATCTGGAACTCTCCGTGGGGTATGATCAAAATCTCATCATCCTCATCATTGTACTCCTCGCCAAATTTGATGACGAGATGCAGGTCCGATTCAATGGGTTGATCAAAAGGTTCCCCTGTAAGATCGCAATCCACGTTTACGGTGCCCTCTGCTTCAATTCGCAGTTCCATCATAGTGCTCATCTTGTCCAAGATGGCCTTGGTGTGGATTGAAGCCCCATTAAACTCTTGGTAATCAAAAGATTCAAAGAACGCATCGTCAATCTCGTACACAAATTCATGTTTTCCCAACTTCAGACCTGAAAAAGGGATATTAAACTCTTTCAGCTTCATCATTTCTACACTTAAGGTTTGTGTACCAGCCTCTAAAGGCGGGTGCAAAGATACTACTTATTTACAAAACTGCAATTCCAACACCAACAAATATCTATAAATAGTGCAACTTTTTAGGCTCCACGCTTGATCTTTTGCTTTTGAAGAGGGTTTTTGGTCAATTCCATATACTCCATTCGGTGCCTAAACACCTGAATGGCCATGAATACAGCCTCCTTGAACGAGCTCTCATCCGCAATGCCTTTTCCCGCAATTTCATAGGCAGTTCCGTGGTCGGGAGAGGTCCGTACTTTATCCAGCCCTGCGGTATAGTTCACGCCTTTTCCAAAGGAAAGGGTCTTGAACGGTATCAGGCCTTGATCGTGATAAGCCGCCAAAATAGCATCAAAATTTTGATGGGTATTGGAACCGAAAAAACTATCGGCCGAATACGGACCATAGACCAGAGTGCCTTTATTGAACAGTTCTTGGATCACCGGTTTCAATATCTTATCGTCCTCTTCACCAATCGTTCCATTATCCCCGCTATGTGGATTGATGCCCAACAAGGCAATTTTAGGTCTACGGATGCCAAAGTCCATTTGAAGCGATTTTTCCATAATGGCCACTTTGTTGCGGATCAATTTTGGGGTAATGGCCTGTGCCACATCCTTCACCGCAATATGATCGGTGAGCAAACCCACACGAAGGGAATCCGCAACCATGAACATCAGGCTTTCCCCCTTCAGTTCCTTGGCCAAATAATCGGTATGGCCGGGAAATTTAAAATCGTCGGCCTGTATGTTGTTCTTGTTGATGGGTGCGGTGACCAGTACATCTATCTCACCCTCTTTTAATGCTTTTACCGCAGCCTTTAAAGACTGAATGGCCAGTGCACCTGCTTCTTTCGTAGCCTGTCCGTATTCAATTTGTGGAACATCTTTCCAAACGTTTACAATATTGATCTTCCCATCCACGGCTTGAGAGGCATCCTTTGCCCCGTTGAAGGTAATATCGATACCCAGATCGGTCTTTTGTTGGGTAATGGTCTTGTTGGATGCAAATAGGATAGGAGTGCAAAAATCCAACATTCTTGCATCCTCAAAGGTTTTGAGAGCCACCTCGCACCCAATGCCGTTGATGTCCCCAATGGAAATCCCCAGCTTTATTTTTTGCGTTTCCTCCATATAATCAATGCCGTTATGGCTACTTTTGCACTACAAAACTAGTCAATTAATAATACACATGTTCACAGGGATCATAGAGACTTTGGGGAAAGTTGAAAAGCTTGAAAAAGAAGGGGGTAATCTTCACATCACCATTTCTTCGGATATTACATCTGAACTTAAAATTGACCAAAGCGTTGCCCATAACGGCGTGTGTTTAACTGTGGTTTCTTTGAAGGATGACCAATATACGGTCACTGCCATAGAAGAGACCTTGAACAAGACGAACCTCGATGAACTAACCTTGGAAAACGAGGTGAACCTGGAGCGTGCCATGGTACTTGGAGCCCGGTTGGATGGTCATATTGTTCAAGGCCATGTGGACCAAACCGCCGTATGTACTTCCATTGACCAGAAGGATGGTAGCTGGGTATTTACCTTTTCCTATGATACCAAACTCAACAACGTGACCATTGAAAAAGGATCTATTACTGTGGATGGGGTTAGCTTGACGGTTGTGGACTCCCAAAAAGACCGCTTCAGTGTGGCCATTATTCCTTATACATACGAGCACACCCGTTTTCATACCTATAAAGTGGGTACAACGGTTAACCTAGAGTTTGATGTGGTTGGAAAATATGTGGCCAGGCTGTTGTCGCTTCGGGATTAAAAAACGTTTCTCATTCCTTTCCAAACCCTTAACAGCACGAGGGCAGAAACCACAACCAGTACGGTAAGTCCCATGGCCAACTTGTACTCTCCATAGATCCAATACCCAGTTGCGAACATGATGGAGTAGATCAATACGACACCGGATAGCATGGCCTTTATTCCTGAAGGCACACTCCATTTTTCATCAGTCTTTACGATTTCTACGTTGTCCTCCTTGGCCTCATCCACAATCTTGGACCAGCCCGGACCACCAGGTTGAATTTTGAGATAGAAGCTTCGTAGTACTTCTTTACTTTCAGGTTGCGTAATGAAAGTTGCCGTTAACCATATAATAGAGGTCACCACCATAATGAAGGGCAAATCGGCCCATTCAGGGAAAATCCCCGTTTCTGGGGCAAACAAGACTTCGCGCAGGGAGGTGGTTTCCAATAGTACTGCCAAAATCCCGGAAGCAAACATGGCCGTAATTTCGCTCCATGCATTTATACGCCACCAGAACCAACGTAAAATAAAGATCAGTCCAGTACCCGCACCAAAGGAAAGCAACAAGTTGAACACTCCCATGGCGTCTTGAAGGGCCAGGGCCAAAAAGGCGCTTAACACCATCAATATTACCGTGGATATCCTTCCCACATTTACCATTTGCTTTTCTGAAGCATTGGGATTTATCTGTTGTTTGTAAAAATCATAAACAATATAAGAGGAGCCCCAGTTCAATTGGGTAGAAATAGTAGACATATATGCCGCTACCAAAGAGGCCAGAACAATTCCCAAAAGACCTGTTGGCAATTTGGTCATCATCGCGGAATACGCTAAATCATGTCCCAATTTATCTTCGGTTACATTAGGGAATGCTTCATGGATGCTAGCAATGTCCGGATAAACCACCAACGATGCCAATGCCACTAAAATCCAAGGCCATGGACGCAAGGCATAGTGCATGATATTAAAAAAGAAGGTTGCCCCAATGGCATGGTTTTCATTTTTGGCGGCCAACATACGCTGTGCAATATAGCCCCCGCCACCTGGTTCCCCACCTGGGTACCAAGAACTCCACCATTGAACAGCCAATGGTATGATCAATGCCGTGATCAATGCTTTTTTATCACTGAAATCGGGAAGAATACTCAATTTCCCTTTTACATTCTCATTTTCCAGAATGGCCTGTAATCCACCTACTTCTGGGAGGTTGACTAGATAGATGGCTGCTCCAATAGCTCCTGCCATGGCTACAAAAAAGAGAAAGAAATCACTGTAGACCACACCTTTAAATCCACCCAAGGCACTAAAAATAACGGTGATTAGACCTGCACTTACCACGGTCACCCATGGATCAAGGCCTAACATGACCCCACCGATCTTAATTGCCGCCAAAGTAACGGAGGCCATAGTGATCACATTAAAAAGGACACCGAGATAAATCGCCCTGAACTTTCTTAAAAAACTGGCGGGTTTGCCTCCATATCGAATGGCATAAAATTCTAAATCCGTATTCACGTTGGATTTTCTCCAAAGCTTTGCGTACACAAAAACGGTCAACATCCCCGTCAACAAAAAGCACCACCAGCCCCAGTTTCCAGAAACCCCATTGGAACGCACCAAATTGGTTACCAAATTGGGCGTGTCTGTAGAAAATGTGGTGGCCACCATGGACAATCCCAAGAGCCACCAGGGCATGCTACGCCCAGACAAAAAGTACTCGGCTGAATCCTTTCCAGATTTTTTGGATACGTAGATCCCGATAAAAAGTACTAGGGCAAAAAACCCAAAAATGATAATGTAATCTATAAGTTGAAGTTCCATATGTTTGGTTTGGCAAGAGATAAAGATAGCCTTTTTGGGTTACTTTTGTACACGACCAATACTTCTTCATGCTACTTTCTTCCCTTTCCGATATTTCGATAACCGCTTGGACCATGGCTACCACCGCTGTTTTTCTAATGGGCGTATCCAAAGCGGGGCTCAAGGGCATGTCCATTTTTAACGTTACCCTGATGGCCCTTGCCTTCGGTTCCCGTACCTCTACCGGTATTTTCATTCCTTTATTATTGGTGGGCGATGTGTTTGCCGTGGTGTATTACAATCGTCATACCCAGTGGAAATACATCTATCGGTTTATACCTTGGATGGTCATCGGAATCTTAATCGGGGTTGTCATAGGTAAGGATCTTCCTGAAAAAGAATTCAAATGGGGCATGGCCCTAGTCATTTTTTTGAGTTTGGGCATGTTAATTTGGTGGGACCGAAGAAAATCGGAAAACGTACCCACCCATTGGCTTTTTGCGGGCACGATGGGTATTTTGGCCGGCATTTGTACCATGATCGGCAATTTGGCAGGAGCCTTCACCAATATTTTCTTTTTGGCGATGCGCTTACCGAAAAATGAATTTGTAGGCACGGCGGCCTGGTTGTTTTTGATTACGAATCTCTTTAAACTGCCTTTTCATATATGGGTATGGAACACCATTTCCGAGGAAAGTTTGGCCATCAATCTTAGGTTGCTGCCGGCAATTTTAGCGGGATTGGTCCTGGGAGTATTTTTGGTGAAACAAATCAACGAGAAAAATTACAAACGTTTTATTTTGGTGGTAACGGCCATCGGGGCCCTTGCGATTCTTTTTAAGTAAGATTAAAGCGTTAAAAAATAAAAAGCCCCATCAATGGATGGGGCTTTTGTACTTAAGAAAAGGTCTTCCTATTCCGAAGCTCCTTCGTATATCGCATTGAAAATCAGCTTATATGTTCCTCTGGGTTGCCCACGGAACTGTGGTCTAAAGGCAAACAAAATACAGCTGCCTTTTCCGTACTTGGCCTCAACCAAGGCAGGTTTTTTGGCAATATACCGTTCTTCGCCCATGGCCCAACCGCTCATCAGCAGGTTCTTGGCCGCATACGTGGCGATTACCTTTACATCAGGTGCCGGGGCATCCTTGATGTCCTCTTTGCCACCCTCTCCGGTTTTGTTCTGTTTATCAATCACAAAGGCACGGCTTCTGTTGAACGAAACCGCAACGGTATCCTTCATCCCGAACGCCAAAGGATTAGTGGTGTCTATTCCGGTTCTGATCAACGATCCGGGAATAAAGAAATCCTTGCTGTCCGCACCTTCCACTGCATCACGCAAAGGCAAACCAAATTGTTCGATGACAAAATCGCTGGCCTCATCAAAAGCAATCAAAGTTCCCCCTTCTTTCACATAGTTGCTCAATGCCATGGAACCGTCCAATCCAACACCACCTGTAAATTGTTCGGGCATGTCCAAAACACTATGGCCGTGCAAAATGGAATTCGGTCGCTGGGATGGGATAATGATGGCGTCATATTTGGATAGGTCCTTCATTTTAATGTCCTTGTCATGAAGGGTGTCAAGATCAAAAGCGTACTCGTCCATCACAAAACGGGTCCATCCTTCATCCATATTGGAAACCCAAGATTTGTAAAGCCCTACTTTGGGCGAATGGATTTTTTTCAATTGCACTTCTGGCTTTGCCATCAATCCCGTAAATTCCAGGCCATATTCCTTGCTCAAGGACTCAATTAGAGCATTGTCACCAGATACAATATAGGAACCGGCGGGAAAAGTCACTTTTCCAGATTTGAACTCGGTCATGGCTTTGTATGCTGTTCCACCTGCTTTCAATACTTTGTTGGTCACTGCTACGGAAGCATTGGTGTTCGCGCTCAACGCATACCCAAAAGAGGCACTTTTTGACACACTTCCTTCATAATAATTTACCAATCCGGCAACTTTTTCAGTAGGCGCCTTGAAAGATTCCTTGATCTTGTCCACATCTACACCCATCTGCAAAGGCAAGGTCCATCCTGCCAAATCATAAGGGGTATCCGGAGGTCCGCCTGGATATTGAAAACGGGTAGGATAGTTTTGTTTCTCCATCAAATCGGTCAAATACGGTCTAAATGCCTGACCGGAATAGATGATATAGGTTCCCTTTTCGTATTTTTTATCGTTTAGGGTAAAATCCTTGGTGGCCCTTTCGATTTCAACACCGCCGCGTAGCAACACGTTTACAAGATTCACCGCTTCAAAGGAATCCCATTGGTTTTTATCAATGATGTAGGCAAAGGGCCCTTCCTTGTTGCCTTTTTCAATGGCAGATCTACCCATTTTGTAGATATTGTACAGGTAATTTTCCTTACGGTCGGCGGCAAGGTCCAAGGTGGCCCAGGTGGCCGTCAACATATAATCCACGGCATCCCTAAAATGAGATTCTCCTCCTTTCCAAGGATCGGGATACATGATATCGGTACCATCCGTTGGAGTACCTGCTACTGTTTTTGGAAGTTTTTCAGGGTCATAAAACCTTGGTGTGGGAGTGGTATGTCCTGTTTCGGTCAAAATACCGATCATGTTGTGATAGTAAGGTACCGTACGCCCACCTCCGTTCCAGAACATGGTATAAAAGTTATCTGCGATGGCCCCCGGCATGTTTTCCAACGAGAATCTTTTGGACATTGCAGAACCTACTTCACTTACTGCGGCAGTAATAGCTGGATGAATGTTCGGGTTAACCGGATCAGCATAGGGTGGAATGGAAATTTTGGTCCACGCTGGAGAGGATTGATGGTGGTTGTACACAATCTGCGGGTACCATTCATTGTACAATATTTTGGTCACGTTATAGGTTTCCGGCATATTGTTCATAAACCAGTCCCTATTATTGTCATGCCCCATATAGTAATGGTAAAGAACCGGTGGATGCGAAGTTTCGTAGGCAGTACCCAGATTTTTACGGTACCAATCCACAACAATGTCCAACCCATCAGGATTCATAACGGGCATTAACAAGGTAATCACATTTTCCCTGATTTTTTTCATTTCCGCTGTTTCGGAAGTGGCCAACGTGTAGGCCAATTCAGAAGTCATTTGTCCGTGGGCCAGCTCCGTGGAGTGCATCCCACCGTCTATCCAAACAATGGCCCTACCTTCTTCGGAAAGCCTTGTGGCCTCATCATCACTGATTCGGGCGCGGGCCAATTTGGCACTGATGTCCTTCCATTTATCCAGTTGGGCCAAATTTTCTTCCGTGGAGATGAACAGAAGATACATTTTACGGCCTAGGACGGTTTCACCGATTTCAATTTTCTTTACACGATTGGAAGCATTGTCCAATTTGGTCAAGTAATCTTCTATTTGGGCATAATCTGCCAGTTTGTAGTCGTCTCCTACCCGAAAGCCATAAACGTCTTTGGGGGATGGCACATTTTGCGCAACCATGGATAAAGCGCATGCCAAAGACATCGTTGCTGAAAACAGCAATGCCTTAAGGTTTACAATTTTAAAAGTCATTTTTTTGAATTAGTTAGAATTGGATTGAAAATTAAGTATTAGCGAGGAGGAAATTAAACGGTTGGACATAGAATTGCCTTTACTTATACTTTTTTTGAGGTTTGGTGATCAAGCGGGTTAAAAATCATCATATTGTCACATTTCCCTTATTTGAAAGGGCCTCCCGGTTGGGAGGCCCTTTTGTTTTGTGTATCGTGTTTCCTATTCGGACCAGGCCTTTCCGCCGGTGAGTTCCTGTAGGTCCCCACAGGCGATGTACTCCCCGGGTATGGGCAGGTAGGCGAGTACCTCCTCGCCGACCTTCTCCGAGGACTTGTAGGCCCATGTGGCCAGGTCCCTGAGCTCGTTGGCGAAGGTGTAGCGCGCCACTTCCTCGTCCAGGGTGGCCTCGCCGCCCTGCATGATGGCCTGCATGTAGCTCATCACGGCCTCGGAATGGGCCGTCTCCTCCTCCTCGGTGCGCTTCCTCAGGTAGGTGGCCAGTACCGGCTCTATGTCCTCCGCCTCCAGCTCCGCCAGCTCCGTCTTGCCGGAACCCTCCAGTGCCCTGTCGTAGAACTTACCCATCTTCATCATCACGAAGTCCCGCTGTTCAAGGGGCATCACCTGGTCCAGGTAGGCGTCGATGAAGCCGTGCACGTTCACCTCGGTGGCCGAGGGGGTATCGGTCTTGGGAAGGATCACGTCCAGGGTGGTGGCCAGGGCCTGTCCCTGTCCCCTGTCCAGATAGGCGGGGACCCACTCCGAATAGGCGGGCTTGTCCTTGCAGCCCTGGAGCAGGCTTAACAGTGTAGGGGTCGCCACGGCGTAGCCGAAGGCCATCCCCATGTTCTTGAGTGCTGATCTTCTTTCCATTATATGTTTCCTTTTTTGAGTTCCTGGGCGGCATGGTTGGCGGCCCTTGCGGTGAATGCCATGTAGGTGAGCGAGGGGTTCACGCAACTGGCCGAGGCCATGAAGGCACCGTCGGTCACGTACACGTTCTTGCAGGTGTGCACCTGGTTGTTCCCGTTCACCACCGAGGTCTTCGGGTCGAGGCCCATACGGGCCGTGCCCATCTCGTGGATGCCCAAGCCGAGGGCTCCTGGATTGTCAAACGGTTGAACATCCCTTAACCCTGCCTTGGTAAGCATTTCTACCGCCTGTTCTTTCATGTCTTCCCGCATTTTCCATTCATTGTCCCTGAATTCCGCATCGAAGGTAACAGTAGGTAGTCCCCACTGGTCTTTCTTATCGTAATCAAGGGTCATTCGGTTGTCTTCATAAGGCAAAACTTCTCCAAAACCTCCCATACCGAAAGTCCATCCACCTGCATTCATCATGGCGTCCTTATATTCTTTTCCATAGGAAAGTTCGGCTACGGTCTGTTCCCAATTGCCCCTTCCGGCACCACCTTGGTACCCGTAACCACGTTTAAAGGTCTTCATATCGGAATCACCGCCCAGGTTCCTGAACCTTGGGATGTAGATACCATTAGGCTTTCTTCCTTTATAAAATTTGTCTTCAAACCCGTCATATTTTCCAGAGGCGCCAACACCCAAATGATGGTCCATGACATTTCTTCCCAATTGGTCGGAATCATTTCCAAGACCATTGGGGAACCTGTCGGATCTGGACTGCATCAAGATGGAAGTGGAAGCGATCGCAGAGGCACAAAGGAAGATCACCTTGGCCTTGAACTCGAACTCTTCCTTGGTCTCCCTGTCGATCACCTTGACTCCCGTTGCCTTTTGCGTATTGGGGTCGTAGATGACCTCGTGTACTATACTATCCGGTCTTAGGGTTAGGTTTCCTGTTTTCTCTGCAGCGGGCAGAGTAGATGACAAACTGCTAAAGTAGGCTCCGAAAGGACATCCACGGATACAACGGTTCCTGTACTGGCAGCGCACGCGGCCGTCACCTTCAAATTTTTTGTCACTGTTGATATGGGCAACCCTACCGGCAGTAACAACTCGACCACCAAAACTATCAGCTACTTTTTCACGAACAACTTGCTCCACACAGTTGAGTTCCATCATGGGCTCGAACTGCCCGTCGGGCAATTGTGGGAGTCCCAGAGCCTCTCCGGATACACCGATATAGCTTTCCACCTTATCGTACCAAGGGGCGATGTCCTTGTAGCGAACGGGCCAATCCACGGCAATACCATCATTCTTGTTCGCACTGAAGTCGATATCGCTCCAGCGGTAACTTTGGCGACCCCACATGATGGAACGGCCACCCACATGGTAGCCCCGTTGCCAATCAAAACGTTTAATTTCGTTATAGGGATGGTCCACATCGTCCACGAACCAAAAGTTGTGGGCGGAATTGCCCAAATAACCGGTTCGCAACTGTTTTTCCTGTCGGGCTTTTTGTTCCCGAGTCAACTGTCCGCGATGAGGAAGGTCCCAGGCATCCAAATTGGCCGTTGGGTAGTCCTCTCGGTGTTTTTTCATCGGGCCACGCTCCAAGACAAGCGTCTTGAGACCGTTCTCGCAGAGTTCCTTGGCGGCCCAACCGCCGCTGATGCCCGTGCCCACCACAATGGCATCGTAGGATTCCTGTTCATCGTTGAAATAAAATTTGCTCATTTAGTATAATCTTATGTTGGCTCAATTTACCAATAATTACTTTATGGTTCAAAGATGTTTCTCTGAATAACAAACCTTTACCCCTAAAAATAGCAATGCATGGGATGAACGGAGTTTTGGAAAGCCCTGTGGGAAGTAGGGATATAAAAGGAAATAAGTGTTAAAACCACGCTTTTGCTGTTTTATGTTAAAATAAAAAAACCTTCCAAAATAGTGTCTTGGATTTAGGGATACAAGGGAGGTGCCGAAAAGGATAATCCCTACCTCCCTTACCCTCAGTAGTGCCATGAAAATGGTTCCTAAACCAATATCTCTTCTATTTTGAGGGATATCCCTTTGGATGTTCCCATTTGGTCCATTGCCCTCCAAATACGGTGTTTGTCATAACGATAGGAAACCATTCCATTTTCAGCATCCATTACAATCATGTTTATCCACCCATGATCCAACAGTGACTTCAAGTGATCATTTTTGAATAGGATTAAGGTCACGCGGTCCAGAGGGGCCTGGATCACCACCGACAACCTCAAGGGTTTGTGATGGGGATACGATTCCCCTTGGAAGAGGGATTCCCAGGGCAAACCCATTTTAAGGTCGCCGCCGTTGCCCTGTACCACCCCGAATTTACCTGTTATGTTATGGGTAGTTTTGGTTCCTCCACCAAATTTTTCGTTGTCCACCGTGGCAAAGTAGTAATGGTTGTTGATCCATTGGGTGACCACCATGGGTCCCTGCATGATTGCCTCCAGGGCGGTACCGTTCTTGTCCAACTTCCAATCGTAGGAATGCAGGAAGCATCTTCCGTCCAAGTCGAGGTCCTCTGTCACCGCTCGGGGTGCGATCACAAAGCCCGCGTTTTTGGCCAGGCCCCACTCGGGTCTTGTTTCCCCCCAATGACCGGCATTGCGTTGCGCCCGGGCCACACTGTTTTCATATGCCCCCAACCTTTCCCGTGTTGCCGAGCGCTGTGCCCTGGCCAAGTTGGCCCGTATCAGATATAGGGCCTTTGCATGACTTTCAGGGGCGTGGGCGTCAAAAACGACAATTTCATCCGTTGTGGTATTGTGCTCCGCACCGAGGAAAAGCGTTGTTTCAGGAATTTCCAATCGGAATTGTTCGTTTAGGATCTTCCTCACTTCCTTCTCATTGGCCAACCGGGCCAACATCCTAGCATTGTGCCTTCCCGGGCTTGCGGCACAGGCACCACAGTCCAAACTGGAACCATAAGGATTGTTCGCGGATTGGCTGCCATGTCCTACGAATAGGACCAATGGGGCAAATCGCTCCCAGCCCATCAGGTCAAAGGCCGATTTGACAATGGCCACCTTGTTTTCCAGGGGTATTTGTTGTCCTTGGTCCTGACAGGCGACTAATTCGGGCTCGCTGATGGACTCATGGTTTTTTTTGTGGCTGTACCTGCGATAAAACGTTGCCGGCAAGAGGGTCCTGGACACCAGGTTCATACCATAGAGGAATCCAGCACCTTCCACAAATCCGAAGGTGGAGGGCAACATGTTTTTCATGCGTTTTAAAAAGTAGTTCCAAAAGACGCGAAGACCGTACCTTCGGTCGAAGTCCTTTTTGGCCTCCTTTTTTGCCTGGGTTACCGTTTCCCTTACCACGTAACTGGAGGGCACTATGGGTGGACAGGCCTTGTGGACATGACCGTTACCGGGACTTTCGTAATCCATTGCTATGCCAAAAAATCCCGCATAACCGAAGGTTTCGTAGTTCCCGCTGGCCTCCACATGTCTTCGGATGGACTCCGATCGGGTGTCGATACAGAAGACCATTTGGACTTCGGGATTCTTTTCCCGCTTTTTTTTCGTTGTTGTGCCAAGGTCCCTGATCAGTGTATTCTGCCAGGATATTTCCCAAGCCTTCAACCATAGATATTTCAGTTCGAAGTGGCACTGGTCCTTGCCAGTAGGTCGTTGGTCCACGGTAAGGGGAAGATCGAGCAGCTTTGCTGACCATAACCGGACCGCCAAATAGTGTGCAAGGTCTATAGGGTATTGCTGGTCCCACAAGGGTAGGTTTTGGGTCCGATGTTGGATGTAGCCCATCCAGCCCGGTAAGGACGCCAAATGATGGGTAAAAAGTTCTTGGATAAAGGCCTGGTCATGTCCCGAAACCAGTTGTGCCAAAGCTTCTTCATGGGATTGGGGGAGGGTCGAAAATCGGCTATTGCCCATCATCCCATCATAGCGCACCAATTTTCTCCAGGCTCCGTAGAACCCTTCGTTCTTATAGGGCATCTCCCATTCGGCCAACCCTTCGTCCATAAAGCTAGCCAACCATTTGACCATCAATCGGTCCAGGAGGTGATGCGGGTTTTTGACCTCCCTGGAGGTGGGGGCATCCATCAATTCGAGATAATCGTCCAAGCACATCGTATACCCTTTTTCCACAAGCAGTCCTTCGAGCACCACCGGGTCGATTTCCCTCCTATCGAGAGCTTGGCGGTACATGTCAGCGGTCGGGAAGACCTTACAGCCGAAAATGGTATTGGCCTGACGAACTGCTTTCACGAAGGATGTTCCTTCCAGTCCGCTCAGGGGATTTGAGGTCACGAAGGAGTATAGGGGCCATGTCCTTCCGACACACCTGGCCGCATTTTCAATAAGGTTTTCTATCGTATTAGGGTTCATTGGTTCTGAATTTTGTACGTTAAAATAGTCTTTTGATGCGGTTGGGACAGGTTCATCAGCCATACATAAATCCAGGGGATTTTGCGGTAGACCCCAAGTTTCATGAGGAAGAAACCGATTAGGAACACGGCCCCGAAACCAATCTGTAATGGGGATACCGGCATGTGGACCGAAAATACGGCCATATCCGACATCAAAGCGGTTACCCCATTATAGGATAGGGCATACATCCCTATTCCCAAATGGAAAAGCAAGGGAGGGAGTGCCAGTTTTTGCCATCCGGTGAGCACTTGTTGTTTGACAATGTTATAGGTGGCCTGGCCCACTGCCAAGGAAGCCACTAGGGTCAGAAATAGACCACTGTCCCAATCCATACCCTTTCCGGTCCATCGGGCAAAAAGTACGGCACCAACCAAACTGAAAAGTGCGACGATGATGGCTTGGAACCATTTGATCTGTATAATGGGCGGGGTTGTGGGATGGGAACGTTGGATTTCCTCACCAGAGGACAGGAACAAGGAGGCTTTGTAGAACCCGTGTAGGATCAAATGGGTGATGGCAGCATTGAAAAAGCCAAGGCCACACTGCATGATCATGAATCCCATTTGGGCTATGGTGGAACAGGCCAAACGTTGTTTTACGTTCACTTGGATCAGTTTGGTGAACTGGGCCACAATGGCCGTCAATCCCCCAATGATGAAAAGGATGTCCAAGGTGTTGGATGCAATCATCAAGGTGGCGAACAGGGACAATAGGATTCCGGAACCGTTCACAAATCCAGCATGCATTAGGGCCGAGGCAGGGGTCGGTGCGGTCATGGCGGATAACAACCACTTGTGAAAGGGAAAAATGGCGGATTGGATCAAAGCAGCCAGGATGATGCACGTAGTCGATATGAAGATTACAGCGTTGGGCAACCCCTCCCAATTAGCGGTGAGTCCGTCCAGGGTGTAACTGCCGCTCCAGTAGGCAGGCAATCCGGCCCCAACGCCCAATAACAGGCTTCCGGTCAAAAAGTAGCGTCTGGAAAGGGTCTTGGCTTCCCTGGCTTCCCCCCATGAGGTATCCAGTCCGATCAGTCTAGACATTAAAAGGCCCATGAGCGACCAACTCCCGATCAAAATGGCTAGGTGCTCGGATATCACCAATAACATGACGGAGAAGGTAAAGGCCGATGACAGCCACATAAAAGTGGACAATTGTCCCTTGTGCTTGATATAGGCACTGGCATAGGTACTTACGACGGCACCAAAGAAAGAGACAGTGGTCCAAAGCAATTGTGAAAATCCATTGATTCGAAAGAGGTGTCCCACTTTCCAGGTGGGAAGATCTGGATACCTCAGGCCGATGAACATCAGATTGCAGGTGAACAAAATCCAGAAGAGGATCGGGGTCACGCGGGCGATAAGCGCTTTCCTTTGTTCGCTTGCCCTTTGTTTTTGGTCTTTGATAGTGTTTTGCTCCATGTTAGGATTTAATGATGGTGTTGTTCCTTTTCTTGGTTTCCTTTTTGGATCCCGCTCCTCAGCCGGGCCATTAGACCCGTTGCCAATATAAAACTGCACATGAGGATTTGTTCCATGAAGATGGATCCATGCCGGTAAGACATCAGAATCAGGACAGCAACTAAAAGAATGCCCAGTATCGATGTAAAGGTGTTTTTAATGTTTTGCATGTTTTTGGAATGTGGCGCTGTTAGTAAATGGGGTCAATCTTCCAACTGCATTTCCAAAATACCGTTGATTCTTACATTTTTTCCCTTGCTCCGGGCCAGTTCCACGATGCGCCTTGCAGTTTCCTTCTCCTGCTCCAATTCGTCGATACGTTGGTTCAATTGAGGGGACTCGCTACTATGGTTTCCTTCCCATTGGGTCAGTCTTTGGAGTTTGTGAAAGTTGATTTTCTCCTCGATCAAAGAGAAAATGACATCCGTCGCCTCGGACGCTGTGAAGGATCCCTTGACCAATCGAATGGTACGCTGGTCTGTAAAGGTTCCGGGCAATTCTTTGGTTTTCATATTTTTCGATTTTTAAGTTTTCACGGACAAAGATGCCATATAAACTACATTAATTTTTATTTATATTTATAATATTAAACATTAATAATATTTATGAATTATACCTTGCACCAACTTCAGATATACTTGAAAATATCTGAATTACAGAGTATTACAAAAGCGTCCGAAGCACTCCACCTGACCCAGCCTGCGGTATCAATCCAATTGAAAAATTTTCAAGATCAATTCCCGATTCCGTTGACCGAAGTGGTGGGCAGGCGACTTTTTATCACAGATTTCGGTAAGGAGATCGCCACCGCCGCGGAGAAGATCTTGAACCAAGTGCACGAGATCAATTACCGAACACTTGCCTATCAGGGGAAACTTTTTGGTCGGTTGAAGATTTCGGTGGTGTCCACCGGTAAGTATGTAATGCCGTATTTTATGTCGGACTTTATGCGGAGGCATGAGGGCGTGGAACTTGTGATGGATGTGACCAATAAATCCATTGTGGTGCAAAGCTTGGAAAAAAATGAGGTGGATTTTGCCCTGGTCTCAGTATTACCGGAAAAATTGCACGTGGACCGCATGGAACTGATGCCCAATAAATTATTTTATGTAAGCGATTATGATAGGACTTTACCCAAGTCCATCATCAAGAGAAACCTGTTCGAGAACATTCCCTTGATCTACAGGGAACCGGGTTCCGCCACCCGCAACGCCATGGAGGGTTTCGTCGACAGGAACAACTATACCGTAGTGAAGAAAATGGAACTGACCTCCAATGAAGCGGTCAAACAGGCCGTGATATCCGGATTGGGCTGTTCCATCATGCCTTTAATCGGCATCAAAAATGCACTGAGGAACCAAGACCTTAAAATCGTCCCGATCAAGGGTCTGCCCATCATCACGAACTGGAACCTGATCTGGTTGAAATCAAAGAACCTGTCCCCTGTTGCCGTTGCTTTTTTGGAATATTTGGGCCAAAACAAACATCAGATCATTGCAGAACATTTTGAGTGGATACATGATTTTAATTGATTTTGGATGATAAATTCCTAAGCAATTCTTTTTGATGCTAGAAAGAAGCTTTTATTCATAACTTTTTACATCCACTTTTGATGATTATCATTTTGTTGATAACAAGTGAGAATTGAGCATGGGTGATAATATGGTCGCGCCATAACTTAAACATTAAAGCAAATTGAAAAGAACAATTGTATTTAGAGATTTAACACTATAATAATCTGGAAGAAAAGTTCTCTATTCTTAGAAAGGTTTTTGGATATTGATTATTTAGGACAAGGAATCCAATCTGTCTTTCAGCGATAATAATATCTACCTTATTGCTGAATATTTTTATTATCAATCAATTACGTTAAAACAGTACTAGATGTTGAAAAATCCTTTATTGCTCATGAATTGTCAAACTAGTCAATCTCCAATCAAAAGTTATATTGAAAATGTTGTATAATTAACGGGTCGCTTTTTTTAGGAAGGTTTTGTCAATTCACTCATAAACTCAATGGTTGTTTTAGAATAGGTCTAGTAAATTGCCTTGTTGTACCTATGTTGTACCCGAAAAAAAAGAAAAACCTCCCAATTGCTTGAAAGGCTTATCTTTGTTTAAGTGGTCCCACCTGGACCTATTTTTTAGCTTCATGGTTTTTCATGTGATATAATTGCTTAACTTATAGCACATAAGGTATTAGGCGAATTCTATTTAGCAGATTTTATCATTTTATATGGTGTTATTTGCCCCCTATTTTGCCCCCCTTTAAACGTACATTAGTCCATATTAATCCATATTAGATTAAACTACATTAAATGCAATTAACTTTTACTATTAGAAAAGACAAGCAGAATAAGGATGGAACTCTACCAATTAGGGCAGTGGCCACTTTTAATGGGGAACGGTTTAGGAAAAATATCAACGGTGTTAAAGTACTGCCTAAACATTGGAAAAAGGAACGAATCCGGCCTAACTCAAAAGGGGAACCTTACAACTATCACATTGAGTACAATCAAATATTGGATGACTTTTCAGATAAGGTTCATTCTATATTCCGGTATTTTCATTTAAACCAAAGGAATCCTTCAAAAGACCTTTTTGAGCAGAAGCTTAATGATAAGACATTTGGTGAAAATTCGCTTGCCCCACAATTCTTTGAAAGCTTTTCAGAATTTATTGAGTCCGGAAGGACGACAAAGGCCCTTGGGACCATCAAAAAGTATAAGACAGTAAAAGGATTTTTAAGGCAGTTCCAGACTTATACCTCATATCCACTCCATTTTGATACTATAAATATGGAGTTCTATGAAAAATTCCGGGACTATTGTTTTGAAGAACGGGACACACTGAACAACTACTTTGGAAAACTTGTCGCCATTATTAAAACCTTTATGAATTGGTCTTTTGAAAGAGGCTACCATCAAAATCTAGAATTCAAGAAATTCAAAAGAACCGAAGACCGTATTGAGGTGATTTATTTGACCCAAGAAGAATTGATGCGCCTTTACAACTTTAAATTCCATTCCAAAAAACTTGATATGATCCGGGACTTTTATTGTTTTGGCTGCTTCACAGGACTTAGATACAGCGACATTAAACATTTATCATCCTCGAACATCTATGATAACCATATCAAAATTAACGTGGTTAAAACACGTAAAATCGACCAGACAATTCCTTTGAACATTTATGCAAAGGCCATACTAGAAAAGTACAAAGACTCCATATATGAGCCTCTTCCCGCTTATTCCAATCAAAAGGTCAACGAACATATTAAGACATGTTGCAAGAGAGCCAATATCATTACACCTACAACGACCACCAGGTACATAGGTCAAAAAAGAGTCGATATTACATTACCCAAATACAAATTGATTACAAGTCATACAGCAAGAAAAACCTTCATTACTCTAAGCCTAATGCTCGGCATGAAGGAAGCTGTTATAAAAGAAATCTCTAACCACAGCGATGAACGTTCATTTAAGCGCTACGTTGATGTTTCCGAAAGTTTTAAACAGAAGGAAATGGAGAATACTTGGAATAAAATAAGTGCCACCTTAAACTAAGCCATTATGAAACTATATTACAACTACTTCATTTTCAAATCAATTTTCCACAATAGATATACACTACTATTATTCTTTCCTGCTATTTCCTTTGGAATATTTATTAGCATGATCATTGACGATTATGATGGACTTACATCAAGTCAAATGACAATCGAAAAAGTACAAGCACTTGTTTTTATCGCAACATTCATAGCAGTGGGTGTCTTTTATCCAAAAGCACTTAAAAGAATTTCCAAGACTTTTGAATTCATAAAGTATTCTAATTTTTACACTGCATCCTTCAAGCTTTTTGGAGAAAAGGACCAAAGACTATTCCATCAATATGTTTTAGAATCAATCCTTTCGAAGGATTTGAACCTCAAGAAATTTGCAAAGCAATTTGAGAATAGTCCCAAATGGCAACGCATACTTTTGGAAGAGCTAAATTCAACAACATTTAAAACGAGCTTTATTTCAGAATTGGACTTTCCCAGATTTGTAAATGAAGTATCAAACAAGCGTAAAAAATCAGGGTGGATTCGAGACCATTTGAACTACAAAACTCCCTTTGAAAGAGCTTTCTTCATTGCGTCAAAGTATGCCTCCATACCATCAATTTTGAACAATATCGATAGTGTAAAACAGGCTATAATCACTAACATCAACATTACCGATAATGGGGTACAACTTGATGCGAAAGGCCTTAAAATGGATATTAACAAGGTAAATAAGGAAATCCATAATATTAATTTGAGGTATCGAATACTATTAAATCCAAGGATAACACAAGAGCAATTTGTCAAGATAATGCACAGTTATGGCGAAGAAAATTTGAACGGGTTCAAAGCTGTTCGTTTTGTGGCTTTTTTCACTGGATTTAGTATATATGAGAAAGAAAAATACAACTGTCAAAACATCTTCACTCCATATAGCATAGACTTAACGGATGATGAAACCAAAGAATTCATTGCATTTCTACGCTTTTTAATGGACCGCAAAGTAATCCTGGGAAAGGAATTTAACACCGATTCTAAGCTTGCTGAAATTGTAGAGATTCTAGTTGAAAATTGTTTGCTTTCATCAGAAACAATTCGCCGCAACTTTTCGGAAACGTACAAGCATAGGAAATCCCTTCACCCAGATACAATGCGAAAAATTAATACTGCCATAGACAAAGATTTACCTCCCTTATAATTAATGTTTACCGTTTCTCAACGAAGCAATAAGTAATTGAGGCATAAAACTTACCAAGAGTAGTTGGTAAGTCAATTTGGGGCTTTATTGAACATAGTTTAGCTGTGAAAATCTAAGTTTCACATTTAATCGCTTAACTATGTCAAACCCTATTCTATATGGTTTTACCAAGAAAGACTTGGAAAACACCATTGAGCTTGTTGTAAAAAGGCTCCAAAAAACTTCCTTAGTATCTGAATCACCGCTTCTATCAGAAGAAGACCGATTAACCCAAAAAGAAGCGGCCCAATTTCTTGGCAAATCCGAGCAATGCCTCATTAAGTGGAAAAAACAAAAGAAGATTCCCTACTACCAAATCGGTGACTCTCCTTTTTATTCCAAAAAAGAGCTTTTGGAATACGCGAAAAGAAACCCACACTTGAGAAGGCCAACATCTAAATAAGGATTTCAATGAATCAGGACATTCCATATTTAAGGTCAGGTACTTCATTCTATAAAATCGTTCGAGTGCCAACAATATCCGGCCATTTTAATGAGCAATTGGTTACTTGGAGCGAACATGCGATAAAACAGGATCATGGAAAGGATTATTTAAGCAAGGTGCCGAAATATGATGGTTTTACCTGTATTCCAAACCACATTGATTTTAAAAGGGAACACCATGGATTTTATAACATCTATTCACCCCTATCCCACACAATTGAGTATAAAGAAATTCGGAATTCCTTGATGTTTATGGAGCATATATTTGGAAAACAAAAGGAGCTGGGACTTGACTTTTTGCAATTACTATATAAAAAACCGACCCAAATACTACCCATCCTTTGTTTGGTTTCAACAGAAAGAAATACTGGAAAAAGCACGTTCTTAAAATGGCTCAAAGAGATATTCGAGAATAACCTTACGTATTTGACCAACGACAGCTTCGGTAGTCAATTTAATTCAGATTGGGCCAACAAACTTCTTATCTGCATTGATGAAGTACTCTTTAATAAAGAGGAACTCACTGAACGAATCAAATACTTAAGCACAACCAATCGCAATAAGCTTGAAGCAAAAGGAAAGGATAAAAGAGAAGTTGAGTTTTTTGGAAAATTTATCCTATGTAGTAACAATGAAGACAGTTTCATTAAAATCGATGCAAATGAAACCCGGTTCTGGGTACGAAAAATAGCCCCCTTAAAAAAAGAGCAGACCGATTTCTTGGAATTGCTCATAGGAGAAATACCAGGGTTCCTCCACTTCCTCTCTCAAAGAAAAATAGTCTCGAAACAAAAAACCCGTATGTGGTTTACACCAGCTGAGCTTTACACCCCAGCCCTTAAAAAACTGGTCAATAACAACCGTAATCGCGTAGAAAAGGAATTGGCCAGCCTCTTATTGAGTGCCATGGAAAAATTTGAAATGGAAAGTATTGACCTCTGTCCCATTGATGCCCTTCACATGCTTAACAAGACTAGGGTCAAAACCGATTTAACCCAACTAAGGAGGTTATTAAAAAAAGATTGGAAGTTGGACAACCAGAACAATTCAAATAGCTATCAAAAGATAACTATCTGGGCCAATGGTGAAATCAATACTGAAGATGCCAAAGGAAGGTATTTTACCATTCAAAAAGATTTTTTGCTGAAGAATTTTGATGAAACGATGACAGATTAGCACAAACTAGGCAAACATAGGACTTTACGCCGTCATCATATTTTCATCATTTGGTCATCAAAATAAATAATGATGACAGTAAAAAGATTGAAAAAAAGCCTTTTGATGAAATGATGAAAAATTGATGAATTCGGGAACCACTTTAAATATTGGCCATTCCATAGAATGCTCATCAAATCATCAAAAAAATAATAGAGAGAAGCTTATGAAAGAAAAAAGAATAACCTGTGAAAAAGCCCGCAACGTTTGCATCGTCCAAACGCTTGCAACGTTGGGGCACTTTCCCAGTAAACAATCGGAAAAAGAAGCTTGGTTTCCAAGTCCTTTCCGGTCGGAAACCCAAGCCTCTTTTAAAGTCTCTAAAACCCTCAACCGATGGTACGACCACGGTGAAGGTATCGGGGGTAATGTAATCGACTTGATCTGCAAATTGAAACAGATTTCCGTAAAGGAATCTCTGGAATTTTTGAGCGACAATCATTGTTCTTTTTCCTTTCAACAGCAACCCGTTAAAAAGGAATCCCCGAAGCTTGAAATAACCCAAGTACTTCCTATTCGGCATCCGGCCCTATTGGATTATCTCACAGAAAGGAAAATACCCCCTACCCTTGCCCATGGATATTTGAAACAAGTCCATTTCATCCTGAACTCCGTAAAATATTTCGCTCTTGGTTTACAGAACGAGGCGGGTGGATGGGAACTTCGGAACAAATTTCAAAAGCATTGTTGTTCCCCCAAGGCAATCACCCTCATTAGTAGAGGAAAACAAAACATTATCGTTGTCGAAGGCATGTTCGATTTTCTTTCCCTTTTGGTCATTCGACCAAAATGGTTTGTGGATTCGGATGTGTTGATTCTAAACTCATTGGCTTTTGCATCCAAAATTGGCAGTATTATAGAAAAATACGATGGTATAAATCTAGCCTTGGACAATGACGAAGCCGGCGAGAAATGGACACAATATCTTACAAGTATATTTCCTAAGGCCCTGGATAAAAGAAATTGCTTTGCCGGTTTCAAGGATATAAACGAAAAATTGATAGCCCATGGCCAGCGATACTATCCATAAAAAACATGGCCCCGTCGAACTTTCCGAGTTGGTTACTTTTGATGAATTTGGAAAACCAAAACGTAATTCTGATAAGAATTCGAGATGTGTGTCTGTGGACACAATCTCGCCCGCTCCCGATGGTCGCAGGGAAAAAAAGAAGTGTTTTAAGGGGAAAAGAGAATTGGTAAAATTCCGCTGTACCACCTACGAGAAAAAACTATTGATGGCAAAGGCGAAGCTCTGTGGGCTGACGTTGAGCGAATTCCTAAGGAGAGCGGCCATGGAACAAACCACCGTGGAACGATTATCAGACGAGGAAATCGAAATCTATCAAATGCTAGCCAAGTACCACAACAACTTTAAATCGATTGGGAACATGTTCCGGAAAAAGAGTCCAAAACTGACCGAGTTGGTCTACGATACGGCCAAGCAGATTAAGGAACACCTTAAAAGATTCGGATCATGATAGGTAAGGGTAAATCCATTTCCCATACCCGTGCTTCCATGGGGTATGGTTGGAACCAGGAAAAGAATGCAGAAGTGGTATTCAGGCAACATTTGGTGGGGAAAAACCCCAAAGAAGTAACCGAAGAGTTCCAACGAATACAAGAAATGAACCATGTCTGTGAACGAAATACCCTTTCCTTTGTGTTAAGCCCGACCATTGACGATGGCCAACGTTTAAAAAAGAAGGAACTGGAAAGGATGACCAGGGCATTTATGAAAAGAATGAATCTCGGGGAACGACAGGCCATTGCCTTTGTGCACCGTGACAAGGAACACACTCACATTCATTTGTACGTCAACCGTATCGACTTTAAAGGAGTCGCGTACAACGACAGCTTTATTGGCAAACGCAGTCAGAAAGCAGCCGAAAAAGTGGCGGAGACCATGGAAATAACCACCGTTAGGCAAGTGCAAATGGAGCGGGAATTCAATACCCAAGAACTTCGCAATGAAATTAAACGACGGCACGAACTGACCTTGCATTATCAAAAACCTGAAAACTACCAACAATATATGGAAGGAATGAAAGCAAATGGTGTCGAAGTTAAACCGAGCATCAACAGACAAGGTCAACTGCAAGGATTCCGGTTCGAATTTCAAGGGCAAAGCTTTAAGGGCAGCGAAATCAACAGGAATATGTCTATGGCCAATATTGGCAGGGAATTGACACGATACAACGCCCCACAGAAAATCGTTTCGCCAAAGAACACCATCAAGCTATTGGACAAAGTGGTGCCAGTTCCCGAAAAGCTCTTGGCATCCTTGGTTAAAAAGGCAATTAGAAAATCAATCGACATTGGATTGGGCATTTAAATCTGAAGTGTTATGAACAAACTTGAAACCATCACACAGCTATTGGTAAACGAGCTGGCCGACTTTGATAAGAACGTACAACAATTAAGCGACCAAATGGAAAGGGCCGAATCTCTTAAAGTTAAATTCGATGTGGCACCTATTAAAGGTTTCATCTCACAATTGGAAGAATTTGGCAGACGTGAATCGGAAAGAAGGGAACATTACCTGGACAGTTTGGAACGAAACCTACAACAGGCCAAGATTTATCCGAAATGGGCGGTAGTTACTTTTATGGTATTTTTTGGTTTTTCATTATGTATGGGATTTTATGCCTACACCTTAAAATCTGGATTGGAGGAAGAAAAGAATGAAGCATTTGTAAAAGGGAGAATGAATGCAGAAACCCATTACGAACAATTTATAAAAGAAACTCCTAATCTTCTTAGGCTTTACGAAGAATGGAATAAACAGGATAGTAAAAATTAGCGGTGCACAATCCGCTTTTTAATTCATTGTCGGAATAATTTTACAAAAATTTTTATATTTTTGTTAACCCATTTCGTTAATAATAATTAATACATTTGTGGAAATAAGTTATAAAACCAACAAACTGGAGAAACAATTGACCAACTCACGGGAGTTGGCCAAGACTTTTGGTCAACTTGCTCGAAAAATTAACCAAAGACTTGGTGAGCTAAAATCTGCAGAAACTTTGGCTATTATGCGATTAATACCTGCAGCAAGATGCCATGAACTTAGTGGAAGCAATAAAGGCGAGCTTGCTGTGGATGTTTCTCCAAATTATCGGATGATTTTCCAACCAAACCATGATCCTTTGCCTAAAAAAGAAGATGGCGGGCTCCATTGGGAAAGCATAACTAGGATTCAAATTAATCTGATAGAAGATTACCATTAAAAATCAACAATATGACTAGCACTATCGAACAAGCAAAATCACTTCTTTCTCCCCCAGGAGATACTATCCAAGAAACAATCGATTTAATGGGTATGTCACAGGCTGAACTAGCGGAAAGAATGGGTAGGCCAAAAGAAAAGATTAATGAAATAATAAAGGGCAAGGAGCCAATTTCCACAGCTACGGCCTTTAAATTGGAGAATGTATTAGGTGTACCGGCCAGTTTTTGGCTGAATAGAGAAAATGAATATCGAGAACAAATTTATCAATTGGAGCAAGAAGCTTTTTTTGAAGAATGTCTGGATTGGCTAAAACTGTTCCCCATTCGGGAAATGTGCAAATTCGGATGGTTGCCTCAAAGTAGAAATAAGCAAGAACTAGTTGAGCCAATTTTAAAATTCTTTGGGGTGGCATCTCCAGGAGAATGGAAAAGAATTTATGTTCACGAGGAAATTGCTGTTTCATTTCGAATTTCATTGGCGAATACCAAAAATCCATTTGCAGTATCCGCCTGGCTTCGTATGGGTGAATTACAATCTAAAAAGCTTGATTTAAAAGAATACGATAAGAAAAAATTTAAGGATAGTTTAATTAAAATAAAAGAATTAGCTTTTGCTATGCCTAGCGACTTTAAAAGCAGACTGCAGGAAATATGTGCTAACTGTGGTGTTGCCCTAGTTTATACTCCCAACCTTCCAAAAGCCCCAATCAGCGGAGCAGCTAGATGGTTTCATAATATACCAATTATTCAATTATCTGGGAGGTTTAAAACCGACGACCATTTTTGGTTTACCTTTTTCCATGAAGCAGGCCATATTTTACTGCATGGCAAAAAAGATGTTTTTTTAGAGAACTTAGATGGTGCAGAAATTGATGATTTTAAAGAGGAAGAGGCTAACAATTTTGCGTCAAAACAACTTCTATCACAAACCCAGCTTAATGAAATAATTGCGTCTTCACCATTAGACGATGAAAAAATAAACCGTTTTTCTACCGCTTTTAAAGTCTCCACAGGTATAATCATTGGTAGATTGCAGTATGTTAAATATATTGACTTTTCAGAAGGCAACCACTTAAAACAAAAGATTAATCTTTTCGATTAATGTGTTTACAGCCCATTATTTTTTCAATTAGATACACTAACCTTGCTTATGGCCAAAAAAAAGACCAACAAACAAATTGAACAATACAAGCACAGCAAAGACGAACGTGCCAACATACCTCATGTTGGACTGGTAACTCCTGCCAGCGATCCCGACACTGGCGAAAAGAAAACATACGAATACGATCCTCATCTTGACCCACAGTTGCAATGGGCAGGGAAAGCAGAACATACAAGTTTTGAAGTGCCAACTGTAAGCTTGCATGTACATGAACGTATTGACCCGAAAACCATTATTGAAACTGTAAAAAAGGAAAAAGATGATGTCGGACAAATGAGCCTGTTCTCTGAAAAAAAACCCTTACGTGAAGCCATAGATTTCTACAAGCATAATGAAGGTTGGACCAACAGACTTATCGCGGGTGATAGCCTTTTGGTGATGAACTCCCTATTGGAAAAAGAAGGTATGGCAAGCAAAGTGCAGATGGTCTATTTTGACCCGCCATATGGTATAAAATACGGGAGTAATTTTCAGCCTTTTGTTAATAAACGTGATGTAAAAGATGGCAATGATGGGGATTTAACCGCAGAGCCTGAAATGATAAAGGCATTTCGGGATACTTGGGAGTTAGGTATCCATTCGTATTTGACTTACTTACGTGATAGGCTTTTACTTGCGAGAGAAATGTTAAATGAAAGTGGAAGTGTCTTTGTTCAGATTTCGGATGAAAATGTACATCATGTTCGAGAAATTATGGACGAAGTTTTTGGGCGAAATTGCTTTGTTAGCCTAATAGCATTTACAACAACGAGTGGTTTTTCGACAAACGCTTTGAGCAGATCAGGAGACTATATTGTATGGTATTGCAAAGACCCTGCAAATCTTAAGTTTAGAAAACTATTCAAAAATAAGGTTGCAGGTGAAGCGGGTGCTACGAAATATAAGCCAGCAAACACTTATAGTTCTATACCAAATAGCTGGTGGCCTGGCGATAAATTGGTTTCTGTTGATTCATTGACTTCTCAAGGACCAACAGAAACTGATTCGAAATTCTTGTTTGACGGAAAAGTATATTATCCGCCAACCGGGATGCATTGGAAAACCACAGTTGAAGGGCTTTATAAATTGGCTGAAGAAAAAAGAATTGTCATTCAAGGTAATTCACCTAGGTTTCTCCGCTTTTTTGAAGATTACCCTGTATATCCTATAAATAATTTATGGACAGATACATCCGGTGTTCAGAATAGAACCGAAGGTAAGATTTATGTAGTTCAAACAGCTAGCTCTCCCATTCAAAGATGTATGTTAATGACAACAGATCCTGGGGATTTAGTTTTAGATATTACTTGCGGTAGTGGAACAACCGCAACCGTTGCTGAGGAATGGGGAAGAAGGTGGATGACTTGCGATACATCTCGTGTAGCCCTATCTCTAACCAAACAAAGGTTAATGACAGCAAATTATGATTACTATAAACTTGCATATCCTAAAGAAGGGGTAAGTAGTGGCTTTGATTATAAAACTGTACCACATATCACCCTTAAAAGTATTGCCAACAACGAACCACCAGCCACTGAAATCCTTTACGACCAACCCTTAAAAGAAAATGGCAAAACCCGTATTACTGGTCCTTTCACCGTAGAAGCGGTTCCTGCTCCATATGCTAAAAGCTTTGACGAATTAGAACAAGAAGATACCGGCTCTGATAATTCCATAGCACGCAGCGGAGAAACAAATAGACAAGCAGAATGGCGGGATGAATTGCTGCGTGCAGGTGTAAGAGCCAAAGGTGGTAACATCATCCAATTTACTCGAGTAGAGCCTTTGGCGGGCACCAAATACATTCAGGCAGAAGCGGAAACCAAAGAAGACACGCCTAAAAAAGTATTGGTGGTTTTTGGCCCTGAACATGCTCCTTTAGAGCAACGCATGGTAGAAAATGCCTGGCAAGAATCAAGGGCTTTAAGACCTGATATGTTGTTGTTCTGTGCTTTCCAATTTGACGAAGAAGCCGCTAAAGACATTGATGAACTTACACCAGCAATTGCGGGTATGCAGCTCATCAAAGCACAAATGAATGCCGATATGCTTACAGATGACCTGCGCAAAAAGCGTAGCAGCAACGAAAGTTTCTGGTTGGTGGGTCAGCCTGATGTACGAATACACAAAGTAGAAGATGGCAAAATTCAAGTTGAAGTTATGGGCTTTGATTACTACAACCCAAAAACAGGCAATGTTGAAAGCGGTGGTAAAAAGAATATTGCCATGTGGATGCTTGATACCGATTACGATAATCGTTCACTCTACCCTTCTCAGGTCTTTTTCCCAATGGCGGGGGCAAAAGACGGTTGGGTAAAATTGGCTAAGAACCTCAAAGCAGAAATAGACGAAGAAAAAATTGAAGCATTCAAAGGCACAATTTCACTGCCTTTTGAATCAGGTTCTGCGGTAGCCGTCAAAATTATTGACGACAGAGGTATTGAAAGTTTGAGAGTTTTAACTGTATAGATTATGGCAGGTAGCATCGATAAACTCATCATCAACAGTCCTCATCAAGAACCACAACAACATTGGTTTTACGATAGAGAGAATAGAAATTTCTACATAAAAGAAGGCAGACGACCTGCGGGCTATGTTATGGCCACTCCAAATTCCAAAGCATTTGACGACCCAGGTATTTTCGTAGAAATAGATATCGTTAACAAAATCCGCCCACGGGTTAAAGCTTGGCAAGAAGCAGGTTACCCTGGAGTAACCGGAATCACCAAACGACTTCTAGAACATTGGCAAGACCCTGAAGAACGAAAAGACCGTAGATTTTTCTTTTGTCAATTAGAAGCCATTGAAACCTTGATTTGGCTCACGGAAGCACCTGCTGCGGACAAGGTGGGTGTTGACATTCAAGGAGATGGTGGAGCTTTTGAACGTTGGTGTAGTAAAATGGCAACAGGTTCAGGAAAGACCATCATTATGTCAATGATTATCGCATGGAATTTCTTGAATAAAGTATCCAACCCAACAGATGCTCGATTTAGCAAATATGCTTTGTGTGTTGCACCTGGTCTTACGGTAAAAAGCCGACTTCAAGTTTTACAACCTACTCACGAAGAAAACTACTACGAAGAATTCAATATTGTACCTGCTGCTTTGATGGATAAACTCCGTCAAGGAAAAGTGATTATTCACAATTGGCATGCTTTAGCCTGGGATTCTCAAGATAAGATTGATGCCAAAGTTGAAAAAGGGTATTTGCGTTCTGTTGACAAACGCCAACGCATGGAAATTAGTGGTGAAGCGTATGTTCGAAATGTGCTAGGTGAAATGAGCACTGCAAGAAACATCATTGTCCTAAATGATGAAGCTCACCATGCTTGGCGGATGAATCCAGAAGCCGTTGGAAAATACAAACGGACTGGTTCAGACAAAGACAGTGCAGAAGAAGCCACAATTTGGGTAGGAGGTTTGGATAAAATCCATGAACAAAGAGGAATTCTGAAATGCTTTGATTTATCAGCAACACCTTTCACTCCTTCAGGAAAAAAAGCAGCAGAAGATGCTTTATTCACATGGATTGTTTCAGACTTTGGATTGAATGATGCCATTGAATCAGGTTTAGTAAAAACACCAAGGGTAGTTGTTCGTGACGATAGTGAGCGAACCAAAGAATTGAAATCAAGATTGTATCATATATATGCAGATGATGAAGTAAAAGACGATATCAACCGCAAAGCAGAGGAAACTGAACCTCTACCCGACCTGCTCATTAATGCCTATTATCTGCTAGGAAAAGATTGGTTAGAAACGAAAAACGAATGGGAATCTGTTGGACACAAAGTTCCACCTGTAATGATTACGGTTGCCAATAGAACGGAAACTTCTGCACGTATCAAATATGCTTTTGATCACAATCAGATTTTAATACCTGAACTATGTGCTCCAGAAAAAACACTACAAATTGACAGTAGGGTATTGGAAAGTGCTGAATCAGAAACTGAAGCTCTTGAATTAGTGCTTGATTCTGAAGATGAGGATGGAGAAGAAAACATTCCTAAACTCACTAAAAAACAACAAGCAGAATTATTGAGATTGACGGTTGATACAGTAGGAAAAGAAGGTGAACCAGGCGAGCAAATTCAAAATGTGATTTCAGTAGGCATGCTTTCCGAAGGATGGGACGCGAAAACCGTTACACATATCATGGGGTTAAGAGCTTTCTCCAGTCAATTATTGTGCGAGCAGGTAGTCGGAAGAGGATTAAGACGAGTAAGTTATGATGTAGGTGAAGATGGTTTATTTGAAGCTGAATATGTGAACATTTTTGGTGTTCCATTTACGTTTTTACCTCACGAAGGCGGCGAAGGAACACCACCACCACCGCCCAAACCTAAAACGAAAATTGAACCAAGAAAAGAAAAGGCACAACACGAAATCTCTTTTCCAAATATTGTAAGAATTGACCATGTTTATTACCCACAATTGAAATTGGATTGGGAAAAAGTCAATGTATTGGAGATTGACCCTTATGAATCAATCACAGAAGCAGAAATGGCTGCCATCATTTCCGGCAAAGCCAATCCAAAAGTAAAGTCAGCCATAGGATTAGAGCAAATTGCAGAAGACACAAGGATTCAATCAATTGTGTTTAAAATTGCATCCACGATTTACAATTCAGAAAAGAAACCAGATTGGAAAGGAAGCAAAGAAATATTCTTAGCTCAGCTCGTTCGTATTGTCGAACAATTTATTGATTCGGACAATATCAAAATTAAAAATGATTTGTTTAATCAAGACGATTCTAAAAGAAAGATTCTAATCATTCTGAATATGAACAAAATTGTTCAGCACATCTGGACAGCCATTCGCTCGGAGAATACAGAGAGACTAACACCCGTATTTGACAAAGAAAAACCTATTCGTTCGACAGAAGACGTAAGAACCTGGTATACTAGCAAGCCATGCGAATGGACAGATAAATCACATATCAGCCATTGCGTTTATGACAGCGGCTGGGAAGCAAGTGAGGCCTACTTCTTTGATAAATCAGACCTGGTAGAATCTTTCGTTAAAAATGACCATTTAGGATTTACCATTCTATATAATCATAAAGGAGTAATCCGAAAATTCTATCCAGACTTCATTTTAAGGTTGGTAAATGGTGATTACATGGTTTTAGAAACCAAAGGTGTTGATAACCAACAAAATCAAACCAAAAGAGAATATTTGAATGAATGGGTAAATGCAGTGAATAATCATGGTGGTTTTGGAAAGTGGCATTGGGACGTTTCTTTTCATCCTAGTGATATAGAAGGATTGGTTAAAAAATATTTGGAAAGTGAATTGACCAAAAGCCATTTATAGAGTTCCTATGAAATTATATAGAAATAATAAGTCAGCTGATAAGCCTCGAGAAATTTACAAAGATGAGTATTTAGACGACTTGTCTAACTTCAAAACCAAAAAAAGTAGGCGTAAGGCCTTAGCCGCGTTTGAAAAAGCTTGGGAAACTAGAAATTTTGAAATTGATTTGTATTGGAGAAGGACAAACTATTTTTGGGCTTTACAAATACCAATTTTCGCCGCATATTTTGCCTTATTAAGTTCTGATAAGCTAGATGACTACAAAGTCATATTGTTTCTAATTAGTTGTATCGGGATAATAGTATCATTAGCTTGGAAACTAATTAATGTAGGCAGCAAAAATTGGCAAAGGCATTGGGAAAATCATATTGACCATCTAGAGGATAGGGTTACCGGCCCCTTATATAAAACAATTTCTAAAACACGAACATATTCTGTTTCAAAAATTAATGAATTGGTGAGTTTATTTTTTCTATTAGTTTGGATACTTCTATCTATTTTTTATTTATGGTCCAATAATCTTAAGAATATTTCCACCGATTCGGACTTCGCCTTTGAAGAATTCTTTATCGTTTTAATTACGCTTTTTATTGTTTGGCAAATGATATTTGAACATGGATTGGGTTTATTCCAGAATAGAGAGGTACAGTTTTATAGAAGAAAATCAAAAATAAAAAGGTTGAGTTAATAATTTATTAATGCAAAAGCCTTCATTAACCGTTATACTAGGAGCAGGATTCTCAAGGCCAGCAGGATTACCTCTTGCAAGCGACATCAAAAAGCGATTTGACAGAGATCAAAGACAAAATCTTTTAAGGTTTGGTTCAGGAGAATGGATGTGGAAAGATGAAAAATCTGAAATAGATATTAATAATGGCAAGATGAATACTGATAGCTCTGTTTATGGTTATATTCTTAATGAAGTTATCAAAAAATATAAATTAGAGCATTCAGTTTTTATTGACTACGAGCATTTTTATCAATGGATTCAGGATATAGTTAGAGATAAGAGATTAAAGGAATATATATACCAAAAGGCAAAAGATTCTTTTCTTCAGGACCATCCAAATTTTATGGAATTTGTACCTGAATATGATGGTGATATCCATCCCTTTTTATATCGCTTTAAAAATGATTCAGACTTATCCAATATTTTAGAAATCATAAATTATTTGATAGCCGATTTGATCAGTATCAAGAAGCCTCAGTTCCTTGAATCCCTTTCCAATTATGAAGTATTCGTTAATTATTTGAGAAAGTTTGAAGAGGTTGATATTTTTTCACTAAATCATGATTTATTACTTGAAAATATACTACAGTATTTTGGAAGTCAATATAGCCGTGGATTTACAAAAGAAAAATCCGAAATTAGATTCCAGGATAATGATGCTCCTATTGCCGTTTTTAAAAATCTTTTTGACAAACCAGTAAGGCTATATAAACTGCACGGTAGTATCGACTACTACCGTTTCGAACATTATGTCCAAGGAGATAAGCCCTATCTGCAATATACTGGGAATTATAATTATTTTACTACCAACAATTACAAAGAAAAACACTTTGCAGTAAGAGTTAACCCTGAAAATGGAAAACTTTTACAGGAAACTAATTTTAATGTAGTTCCTAAATTTATTACCGGGACCAATAAAACTGAAATCATAAAAAATGACTTGATGTATACTGAACTTTTTAATCGCTTCGAGTTATGTGTTTCCAAAGCAGAGAATATTTTGATATCCGGTTATTCATATAGAGATAAACATATTAATAAGGAGCTTGAAAAGCGAAATGATGTTAATGTTATTAATCAAAATCCCTTCAATCGGTATCCTTTTTCGTGCAGGCATTCATTTAATATTCCTTCTTTAAAAGATTTAAAATAATGCTGCTTACCAAAACCGATTTTATTCAATACCTCAATTGCCCAGAGTCGTTATGGCTACAAAAAAACCGCCCTGATATCTACGAAGAATACAAAGGTGAGTTCTCGCTATTTTTGGAGAAGTTGATAAAAGAAGGTTATGAGGTTGAAGCTTTTGCCAAGCTTCTATTTGAAAATGGTGTTGATTTACCTGAGGACGCAAGTCCTGAATATACCAAAACAGCGCTCGACTCAGAAAACAATTTATTTTTTCAAGCTTCCTTCATAACAGAAAAGGGTGTTTTTGCCCGAGTAGACGTTTTAGAAAAGTTACCTGATGGTAGCTTTCATATTTATGAAATAAAATCATCTACCAGCATTAAAACAGACAAAAAACACAACCATTTAAAAGATGCTTGTTTTCAAAAGTATGTTTTACAAGAGTGCGGTTTTAAAGTATCAAACGTATCTATCATCAATCTTAATAAGGAATATATTAGGCAAGGAGCCATTATTCCCAAAGATCTACTTAGTATTACAAATGTTACCAACGAAATAGACCTTCTTTATAGCACCGTGGTCAATGAAATTAATACTGCCACAACACTCATTACTAAAGATATCATCAATTTAACCGAATGCTCTTGTCGTTACAAAACAAGAAGCAACCATTGTGATAGTTTTTATTTTTTCAATGCGGATATTCCTGAATATTCAGTATATGAAATAGGTCGTATTTCAGAAAAAAAAGTGATACAGTTAGTAGAGGAAGGAAATACCTCTATTTTGGACATTCCATCAGATTTTGAGTTGAACTCTAAGCAACAAACTCAAGTTGAATCTATTCGACAACAACAACCCATAATTAATACAAAAGCTATAGCCAGTACATTTTCAAAACTTCAATATCCGCTTCATTTTGTAGACTATGAAACGTACGCGAGTGCTGTACCTAAAGTAAATGGTCTGAGTCCGCATAAACATCTGGTATTTCAGGTTTCCATACATACTCTGAACCAAACCGGAGAATTGACCCATTTTGAATGGTTAGGTGACAGCATGGAACTACCTAAAGATATGTTGAATAAAATGCAAGAATTTACTGGGCAACAAGGCACCTATATTTCTTGGAACGCACCCTTTGAAATGAGTCGAAATAAAGACATGATAGATTGGTTGCCAGAATTTACAGGCTACCTTATGTACATGAACGAACATATGTTCGATTTGATGAATCTGTTCAAAGAAGATTATGTAGATTATCATTTTCATGGTTCCACTTCTATAAAAAAGGTTCTGCCTGTTTTATGTCCACAGTTCTCTTATGCAGATTTAGAGGTGCAGGACGGTACTATGGCATTGGACACCTGGGGAAGAATTGTTAATGACCCCAATTTTGTCGGAGATATTGAAAAAACACGAAAAAACTTACTAGCATATTGCAAATTGGATACCTTGGCTATGGTCGAGATTTATAAGTTTCTAAAGGAACTATAATACACAAATAATGACAGAGGATACTATAATACAATGGTTAAAAAAATCCATTGAAATATTCTATAAAAAAGATTTATTTCTGGTAAAAAATGGTGTTGCAGAAAGAGCAATAACTCATCGAATAGGAATGTATTTACAACAAATCATAGGAGATTCGCTAGATGTCGATTGTGAATATAATAGAATGGGTTATTTCGACAATGAGAATTTATATTATACAGAGGGTGATTACTTTGCAAAACGAGTTTGTTTATCTGAGGGCCTAGTATCTGACGAAAGTGATTTAGGCTCACGCGTTTTTCCCGATATTATAATTCACAAAAGAGGTACAGCTGAAAATCTTTCGATAATTGAGATAAAAGTTAATGGAAGAAGTGGCGATATCATGCACGATTTTAAAAAATTGAAGAGATACAAAAAAGAGTTAAAATACAAATATGCAATCTTCATAGAGCTTTTCAGAAACATAGAAGACGTGCATCTTCAATTTGTCTAGGAGTAATGAAATTAGCAATTGCCCCCTTTTCTGCCCCCTTTCAAAAAACAAACCCTTCTAAATCAATGACTTAGAAGGGTTTTCTGTGGTCCCACCTGGGCTCGAACCAGGGACCCCCTGATTATGAGTCAGTCCAATTATGGTTCCTTGTAATTTTGAATGGCTTGAAATGCCCGTTTTACTGGGGGTTTTTGTATCTTCAATATCACATTGAACCATTTGGAATCAAAAAAAGCACGCTGAAAGCACGCTGAAAAAAACATACCATAATCATTCTTCTCCATGGCAACAATTAAGATTGCATTCGATAGACGCGCCTCTAACACGGTTAAAGGTAACAAATACCCATTGGTTTTGCGCATTGGCCATAACCGAAAAACACGCGACATACCCTTGAATTTGCACCTAAAAGAAAACCAATATGATTTTGCAACCGGTAATATCAAGGGTATAATGAACGCTGTACGCCATACAAAACGCATTCGAAAGATGTATTCCGATGTGGATTTATGGGTCGATGAACATGAGGGAGAAATCAAAAATTGGGAGATTGGCCGTCTAAAATCAGAAATTGAACAAAAGTTTTTTAAGAAATCCCCATCCCGAACCATACTGAACCATGGCGCTAAATACCTTTATCGCCTACGTATGGAAGGTCGGTTTTCCACAGCCAGTTCTTATGAAGATGCCCTAAAGTCTTTGATAAAATATCGGCGCCATCTAAGAGGTCTAGCGGACTCCAAGATCAAAACACTGTTCGAAATCATGGAAGATAAAATGGTTCCCTTGGATGAGTTCAAGGATTTGGATATGGAAATCAAGGCGATAGATTATGGTTTCACAAAGGATTTTAAGGCTTATTTGACGAATCGCTATGCTTCAAAAAATACACCTGCCATATATCTTCGCAGTCTACAGGCCATCATGAACGATGCCAGGAAAACCTATGAAGATTTAAAAGACCATACCCCCTTGTCGGGCATTAAAAAGAAAAGCCATGCAAATGCCCCTGCCCCTATTGACTTAGAGGACATCCATAAAATTCGGAAATTGCAATTAGTGCCACATACGCCTATTTGGGACAATCGCAATTACCTATTGTTCATGTTCAATAATATGGGAATGAATTTCTTCGATATGGCGATTTTAAAGCGTTTTCAATTTTCGGATAATCGCATCAAATATTTTCGCAAGAAGACAATTTACGAAGGGGATTATTTCAGCGTACTTCAAAACGATGAGTCTTTGGAAATCATCAACCACTATTTAAATGGGCAGGACGACAACGATTATCTTTTTCCGATTATACCAAATGGCACTTCCCCTGAACGCTTGTATAAGGTCAACAAGGGAAAGGTTAAAATTTTCAATAAGTATGCAGCTCAAATTGCGACACTCGCCGGAATCGAAAAAAAGATTACCACCTACACTCTTCGGGATACATGGACTAATATCGGTCTGGACATGGGCATCGACATCCGCAAAATCTCATCGGGACTCGGGCATTCCAGTGTTCAGGTAACTGAAAAACACTATGGCAAAAGTGTTTCAGAGAAAATATTGGACGAAATCAATGCCAAAATCACAAAAGTCCAAAGCCCTTGACCAAAATCATTTCGGGAAGAACAAAATCCTATCGAGAAAGACCCAGTCCATTGATTTTCTTAAGGTCCTCAAACTGGTCTTCGTTCTTGGCCCATGGTGGTAACATCCCCCACATCATCGGGGTGATGTGTTTTGGGCTTTCCTATGGTATGACCCAAAAATCCTGATGTTTGAACCCGTCCAAATGGTGGTATAGAAGTTCCTCCTCCAACTCCAGTCCTTTTTCGGGCCGGGAAACGTTGTAATGGGTCTCTATTTCGGTATTGGGCCTATCGATTCTTGTATGAAAACACATATGGGTTATTTGATGAATAAACATAACATTTTGTTGACGATCCTGCGAGCAACCAACTCAGTGAATAAGTATCATTATTAAGTAGAATAAAAAATTTGTGTAAGATTAATCTTATAATAATGTATTATTAACTCTTGATAATAAGTCAATTAATAAATTAACACTATGAAAACAAAATTCCATTTGACCATGACATTGATTGTCGCTTTCATTTTTTGCATTATATCTTGTTCGAATGAAAATGAGGGTATAAAGGATTTTCAGGTCCGCTCTGTAGATAATTGCACTGAAAGTTCCATTGAGGAACTAAAGTTGGCATTCTGCTTATTGGATTCAATGGGCGTCGCAAAAACCCAATTTAAGGAAGGTGAAAACATAGTTTTCAGCCTTGCCCTTACGAATACATCAAAGGATACGATTATCATTAAGCAAAATATTATAGACGAGCACTTTTTCCGGGTCACGGAAAAATCCCAACAACAAAATATGGGTACGCCCCAGACAGGGGCATGGTGTGAATTTAGCAACGCGCCCAGAGAAATTGTTATTGGTCCGAGCGAAACTTTCCAGCTCACATGTCCATGGATCTTGACAAAATCATTAAAGCCGGTCTATCCATTGTGTAAGGGGCAAAGCAATGAATATTTGCCAATTGGGGAATACGATGTAGAACACAACTTGAATTTTTCATTTACGGTTTCACAAAATGAAATATCCACAAATAATGATTTTAAACCCAAAATTACTTTCACCATAAACTAAAAACCATGAAAACACATTTACGCTTATGCATCGTATTATTGTCGTTTTGCTTTACAAATTTTTTGTTCAGCCAGGTAGAAACTAAAAACTTTCCGGACGGGAACGGCAAACAAATGGGCCTCGGTCTTAAAAGCGACTTTAAACCTAAAAAAAGTAATGTCCTCCCAAAATTCGACGCGCAACAGATGTTGGCTGAGGACAGGAAAAATGCCGGTAGAAATATACCCTTTAGGTTTGGCAAGCCCTTTGATCTTGATATTAAATTAAAGGATGGGGATTGGAGCGTAAATGATGGGTTCAGGGAATGGTCGATGGAATTTTATTCAGAGGGTGCCTTGTCCATAAATTTTGTGTTGGAAGGAATGAAATTGGCAGAAGGAGCAGAATTGTTTGCGTTCAATGAAGAGGGCACTGTTGTATATGGACCCGTAACTTCCCTTAACAACAAGGACAAGGGAGTATTTTTGACCGACATCATTCCTGGAGAGCGTGTTACATTGTTCCTAAAGGAACCGGACAATGATAATAAATCGGATTTTACCATTAAACGGGTGGTGCATGGTTATAGGGGGGTCGGCGAAATGCTGAACGGTACTCCGGGAGCATCGGAGAGCTGTAACAATAATATAGGATGTTTCGGGGCTTGGGACGCTTCTTCGGATGCCGTGGGCCTGGTCCTTTTGTCCAGTGGTTTTGAACATTGTAGTGGTTCGCTATTAATGTCAACAAATAATAGCTTTCGGCCATATTTTCTTAGTGCGTTCCATTGTATCGACACAAACAACAGTGGAGCCATAACCGCCGCAGAAAGAACGGCAGCCGAAGATTGGATGTTCAAGTTCCAGTTCAAATCGGTAAGCTGCACTTCGGGAACCGCTTCGGCCGGCTATACCTATAACGATGCCACATTTAGGGCGGCATGGTTTCCAACCGACTTCTCCTTGATGGAGCTTGATGAATCGCCGGTAGGAAATCAAGAGATAACATGGGCCGGCTGGGACAGAAGGGCCAACACCCCGACAAGCGGGGCGGGCATCCACCATCCTTCGGGCGACATGATGAAAATTTCGATAGAAAACAATGCCTTTCAGGTTTCAAGCTGGAACGGGGCGAACAATAGGTGGTTAGTCAACTTTGACGATGGTGTCGTGGAACATGGGTCTTCGGGTTCCCCAATTTTCAATCAGAACAGAAGGGTGGTCGGACAATTGCACGGAAATCAGAATTATAATCTATCCCAGTCCTATTGCAGTCAACCAAGGGCAGAATATGGAAGGTTCAATCTGTCCTGGGCTGGAGGGGGCACCAATGACACAAGGCTGAGTAACTGGCTGGATCCTTGCGGTACGGGGGCCAACACAACCAATACGACCAGAAGTGCCTATATAAACGGGCCTACGACTACATGCGCCAGCGGTTCAACATATTCAATAACAAATTTACCCGCTGGGGCCACCATCACTTGGAGCAGTAGTAGCAATATTACAAGAAATTCTTCCCAAGGTTCCAACCCATGTACCTTTTCGCTTTCGGGACTGGGCACTACGGGGTGGATCCAGGCCAGGATCACGAATGGATGCGGTGTGGATTTCACTATTAGAAAAAACCTTGTGTTGAGCACAGGAAGTGTGAACCTTACTATTGGCACGGTGGAATGGGAGGGAAGTGCCATCTATGTTTCTGGCAGCGTAACAGGGGGGTCCGCTCCTTTTAGATGGTACATAAACAATCAACTGATAAGCACCACAAGTTCGCGAAGTTTTAGCCATAGGTATCCATGCGAGGGAGGGAGCTCGTCGTTGGGTGTTGTCGCCAGTTGTGGTGGTTCCGATCAAGCCTATTATTATGAGGAATGCTCTGGGGGTGGCGGACACAAGTTGGTGGTATATCCAAACCCTTCAGATTCAGAAATAAACATCGCCCTTGATGAAAAAAGTAGTGGTTCAGGTATGAATGTTTTAGAATCAAACACCCTGACCAATATTCAGGATGTATCGTTGACATTGTTGGACTTTTCGGGAAACCCAGTTAAGGAAATGGCATTTGAAGGGCCGGTACAGGATATAAAAATGGACGTGTCCTCACTATCAAAGGGAATATATTTCTTAAAAATTGTTGGAAAGGAATTGGACGAGACCCATACCGTGGTCATCGAATAACCGTGTATGGCGGAAAAGCATGACGAGGGGGCTTATTGCCCCCTCTTTCTTTTGTAAGTATTTGACATCGTAGGTAAAGCACTCCACACCACCAAGGTTTCTCCTGAAATCCACCTGATCAGCCCTTTAAGCGGCCTTCTTTGTTCCTTATTGGGGCGGCTACAATTCGTGCGCCTTTAAATTGAAATCGTTTTATAGAAATTAAGGGTCTTTTTTGAGACCTCTTTGGTCTTTTCCAATGCCGAGATTATCTCCCTTTGCAAATATGTCGATTCGATAAGTCCGATTTCCGGGTCCGTACCCCGTTCGAGTACCCTTGCTATGATAAAATCCTTATCTTTTTCAGTATCCAAAAGGTTCGGGTCCACATCCCAAAAGGTAGTAGGGTTCAAATAGTCTTTATTGAGTCTTTGCTTTTCCAAGTTCCTTTGATTCTAATGGCAATTTACAGATTTTTCAAGTCTTTGGTAATCCTGTTATCCTGATTGAACGTCAATTTTCTTGATTTTCTTTTCTCTCCCTTTCCACAAAAGAGCACCCGCAGGGTGCTGGAACCCATATCATAGACCATTGAAAACAAGAAGGATACAACGCAACATCGTATTGGATTATGAATATATCAAAAATGGTCTAAATAGGGTGTCTCCTTCATAAATGATAAAGTTCAAATGAACTGAACAACCGTTAAGATTAAAAAGCTTAGGGATTATCCATAAAATTCGTCCTTACGACCCTACCCATTTTTTGGCAAAGGTTTAAATGTAGTTTCTTAAAGGTTGTCTCGTCTATTTCAATAATCTCAGACCATTCATCGTAACCGGATAGGTTTTTGACTTTACCGTCCACTACTTTGAAGACCATGAAATCTAAGTTTTCGGAGTCTATCAATGTTTCTATCGAATCTTGGAAAAGAACTTTGGCCTCCATATTGGAACAAAACACATATTTTATAAAATCATCTGATGGCTGAAATGGCATTACTTTTTTATAAGTCTTTATAAGGCTATAAACTAACAACAAATATAATGAAAATATCACGCTATATATGACGTAATATGTGTCCGCCGTTTTCTGCAACTTTCCGCCCATGCAGAAAGCCAATTATATAGAGGAGAGGAAAGCCATTGCTGACCGTATCAAAGAGCTTAGAATCAAAAGCGGATATACCAGTTATGAAGCTTTTGCGGTTGAGAATGGTCTTCCCCGTAAAAACTATTGGCGTATGGAGACAGGTGAGAACTTTACCATCAATACCCTGATCAGGATTCTCAAAATTCATGATGTTAGCCTTGAAGATTTTTTCAAGGGTATCAAATAAGGATTCTTCTTCAAAAATTTTCAATTTTAAGCTCTCTAAGGAGGATAAATGCCGATTGGCGGTCCTTAGAGCAAATATCAGTTCGGCTTCCTTAAAACATCCATTACTTTGACATCCAGGAAATCAATGACAGGAATCGGAATCTTCCCGATGTTGTAAACATTGTATTCCTGGGCGTTTATAAGCACCTCTTCAAAAAGGATTCAGGATGAACTAACCGATTGCGCACAAATTTTTGATTTTCCGCGCATCCTTATCCAATCAATTGTGGACGATTGAAGTTCAAACAAGCAAGATACTGTTCATCGAAAAAAGGGTGCTGGGAAAAAATTTACAATAAGATAATACAAAATAGTCCGTTAATGAATATATGGCCATTAACAAAACAGACACAGAGACAGTAAGGCAAGTGCGCTCAAAATTAATGTCCGAGCGTATGTACAATGAATCAGCAATCAATAAGTTAAGGGAAAACTTAATAAAGAAAAGGGAAAGGACAAAAGTGCTCCAATTCATGAAAAGGAAACAGCTCTCCCATACAATAAACGCCCTTACCTATTTATTGGATAGGCTGAATACAGAAAGTAAAACAGAAAAGCAACCCGCCCCCGACAGCTGACCCGGATAAATGAATTCATTCAATTAAAAACTTTCCGGTTACGGGACGGCAGGCTGCTGTATCAATAAATCAGGGGAATGGACATATCATCGAAAGACAATGATTTTTTTTAAAAATGATGCTCTAAACTAAAGGGTAATCAGGAGCACCACAAGCATAATTATTACTATTCGATGAACGGTAAAGAATTGGTTTAGTTATCTTAGATTTGATTCATCTTGTATACACATGCCTCCTTTTAGAGTTAATCGGTCCATGGATTTAGTTTCTAGCCCTAATGAAACCTTGGCATAACCGTAAATCATATAGTCCCGTATAATCTTATTTTACGAAACCATAAAATGTCACGGAAAATGTTACTAAAATCAAGGCATATTTTATTGGTTTGGATGGTACTCTAAGACGGTCGTTTTATGGAACCGTTTTCATAAACCAAGAAAAGTTATTTAATGAAATCCGATATATTTTGAAAAATCAATGGTGCGAAATTATGGAATAGACCCATAAATGTGACCTTTGATGATTTTATGTTTCCAAAACATATATAACCACATTTATTAAATCATGGTATTATTTTTTGTTCTTAGCTTTAGCACTTTGTTTATACTGTTGGCTTTCCTGTTTCAAAGTTGGATGAATGGGAACAAATATAAATCCGAGTACCTTAAGATCAAAAAGGGCGTGAATTTTGGAAAAGAATTTACCAACGATGGGGCAGTGTAGTGGGCTGTAATGATCATGGGCTCCAATCAGTATATAACCTTTTCATCTATCCTTTGATAAATCTATTGATGTCCTTCCATACTATGCGGGCCTTAATAGTTGATCGTCCAATTTTCCGCATTATCGTTCTATAGCTCCAAGGCTCTTTTCAGTTCAAGTATAGCCTTCTCCCCTATTTCCTTCAATTGCCTCTTTTCCATGGAAACCCAAAGGGTCCTGTTCTTCCAATCGATGGAATTGATCTTTACCTTCTCGTATTTGGGAAACCCTGTATGGCTTTCGTTCCAATCCTCACAAACGAGATGGAACCCAAACTCTGCATCAAGGTCTTCGATCTTCCAGATCCTTGTGTTGGTGAAGAACACCGACAATTTTTCATAAGTACTTTGAACTCGCATGATATTTATTTATCTTGGAAGGCCTTGCGGGTTGTCTATTTGACAAAAAAATTTGTTGCCAGAGTTTGATATTACGGATAAACGGCCGATTGCGCTTTTCAGGCGTCCCCCCTATCGGCCTTTATTTTTCATTTTCCCTGTACCCGATATCTTCTTTTTTTAACCCCGTTATGGTTTCGTAAAGGTTTCTTCCTGTGAGCGTTCTTGGGAACTTTTGCATTGTGGTATCGTCAAAGAGTTTACCCAGTTTCCCTCTGGTCGCCACGTTTCCGTTTTTCTCCAGATAGTCCACCATTGCCTCGGCATATAACCTGAGGCCCTGGGCAAAACTTTCTTCTTCCCATGATTTTTCACGTTCTTTTGTCGTTTCTGCTCTCATTTTGATGTAGTCTTTTTGCCCTCTCAAATTCTTCCCATGATTTCTTTCCGGCACCGTCCAGTGCCAAGAACGCCTCCTTGGTGAGCTCAAAGGGGGAAACATCGCCCTCCATGCCGTTGAACTCCCTGTTGCAAAGTCCCCTGAGAATGTTGTAGAGCCTGGTGCTGATCCCTCCCGGCACACCTTCCAACCATCCCTCTAGTTCCCTTCTACCGCCAAATATATGCCTTTTGAAAACAGGGTCTGAAAGGATCGTTATGACCTTTTCCTCAAAAAAGGGATTGTCGCTCAATGGGTCTTTGCTCCTGAAAAATGCGGAGGTCAAAAACTTGGTGGGTGACTCCACAGCGGTGACCCGCATATCGACAAGCTCATAGACTTCCCCATCGACGTTCCAAAGCTGTCCCGTCTTTATCTCTGGATATGTCCTGATTCTTTTTCCCAATTTATCGATTGTGTCCTTTCACTTTCTTTTCTCCGCTCCCAACCTTTTTGCCCTCTTTTTTTTGGAACCCTCTGGCCCACTATCAAGTTCCTTTTTGATCGGGCCGCCCACCTCTCTGGTCTCGCTCTCAAGGGAATCCCAAATGTCCTGGACCAGTTGCATCCGCTTGGTCACTGGCATTTTTTTGATGTCTTGAATATCCATAAACCTATCTATATTGTCCATATTGTCCTGTTTTCCTTCCAACCACAACGGTAGCATTGGCCAAATCTTCGGCATATTAAATTTTAAGCCTGTCATGGTCCATTTATATCAATAAGACATTGTCATGTATTGCATAGTTTTTTCAGCCTTCCATCAGGGGCAATAATGAACGATTCCTTTTTGGGGTTGTTCTGCTTGGCCTTGGTTGTTACCCTCACATCCTAGCTGACAAATGCACTAATGGGGCAATCCTCAAATAGGCATACAACCATTTGTGTAAATTACCCATTTTTGCTGATTTCGGATACAAACACCCGTTGAACAACAATTAAAGTTAAGCAATTGACACCTTCAATGCTTGTATTCTTTCTTTTTTAAATAGCATCTATCCAGATTTATAATGAAACTCCCTTGCCCTTATGTTTTGACCAATCGGTCAGTTCGTCCCTGAATCCGTTAAAGAACTCCTCTTGTTCTTTGTCCCTGTTGCCCAACAATGAACTGATTGCGTAGAGATCTTTCCTGAGCAAACGGTTCTGTTGGATGCTGGTTTTTCTTTCCATGGCCCTATGTAAGGTTTCCCGAAGTCCCTTGTCCATGTGGTGTTGCATAATATCATGTTGTAAGTTCGGGTATACCTTTTCCGATGTCAACATAAAGGCGACCCTCTCATACAATTCCAATTCCATCATATGACCTGCCCATAGGTTTTTTAGATCGTACCTTCCTTTCTTTAACAAACCGTTGATAACGGCTTGCTGTCCTTTTAATGTTTCTGACAAGTTAGGGATGGAACTTAAATAAAGGTCTGTCCTTTTGGGCAATATATAACTTGTTGCTTTGTCCGTATAAATGGACTTGACCTCGAAGCCGTTTTCCCCCTTTACAAAATAGAAACCCTTGGCGTTGAAAAGGGAAAAATAGTCCTTGGCGCATTTCTCGAATGGGGCGTGCATCCGTTCGGCATGTTTCAGATAGGATGCCAGAGCAGCATGTTCATATCGTTGTCTGTGAACGGGATGCATCCGTTCGAAAAGCTTCGGAAAGACCATGGGCAAGAAAAAGGCTGATGGCGTCAACTTGGAACCATTGTCGGGATCCTGTACCGTCAACATTTCCAACAGCAAATGGTTCTGGTGGACAAAACCCGTGGACACATATTTCTCCATGTCCTTGGGAGATGGTAGGTTCCCCAAAACAACGGGAACCGAATGTTTATTGGAATTCGAAAAGTACAATCGGTCATCACGGTATTCCACTCCCAATGCTTGGAACAAATACTGAACCCTTCCCCCTTTGGCATCCACATCGAAAATGCCCTTTTCCAATATATTGCCAATGAGTCTGAACTTGCCTTCGAGGGTTTCCTTTTCCTTTCTCGTTTCCAGCACGGCTAATCTGTTCCTGACAATTGGAAACGTATTTTGAATCGCTTTCTTGAACAGTACTTTTTGATTGTTTGGAATGCATCGCTCCAAGAATCGGTACTTTTCGGATGCTGTTAGTTCTGGAAGAACATCCCGTAAGTTTTTTGTCGCTATGTACTCCGAAAGTAGCCCTTTTTGTTTTTTGGATTTTAAATAAGATGCATAAAAAGCCTCCTTTATCCGTTTTTGGATTTCCAGTTTGAACTGTTTGCTTTCGATATCGATTTCCGTATGTGCATCGCCCTTGCCGAAAATGTCCAAATGGTTCCGCATTCTTAGGCTTTGACCCAGCTCTCTTTCGGTAAATACATATCCTGATTTGTCATAAATAGTGTATCCTTTGAAGACATCTCCTTTCTTGTCCAACTTTATGTCGATGCCCTGATATTCCTTGAGCACATCGGCCAGTTCGTTCGGGCGGATGGTCTTGAAAAGGGCATAGGTGGTCCCTATCTGTTTCAGCAGGCGTTTCCGGTGCATGGGCAACAACTTTGAACGGGAATGGGCATCGAATACTTTTTGGAGCTTTGGGCCGCTCAGGTTTCGGTGTACCGTGGAACCGTTGATTAACCTTGTCCGGCATCCATTTTGGTTGTCCAGTCCGTACAAGACCCCTATCCTACCTGATCCGCTTTTGGTCTGCTTTATCTCGATATAATAGGGCTTCACCAGTCTTTCCAGTTCTTCAAAACTCCGCACCTTGTGTTTTTGGAGGATACCGTTGAGCACATCCTGTAAGTAGAACTTTGTTCCCTGTGCATGGTCCATGCCAAACTGTAATTCGGGCAGTCTATAAAGGGGAAGTTCCCTTTCCTGTTTTGCCCTAGGGGAAGGGGATAGGCCATACTTTTTTTCAAGATGGCGCTGGGTGGCCATGTTCCTTCGATGGCTATTGAAGATCCCGATGACCTTTCCCACTTCGTCCACATTGGTTGTCACGATATGGACATGCTCGTGCTTGGTGTCGTTATGCCTGACCACTACATAGGGTTGTTCCCCATAGCCCATTTGTTCCATATATTCCTCCGATAACTCATGGAAGGCTTTGTCATCAAGATGTTCGCCATGGGGAAGGTTCAAGGTGATGTGGGCATAGCGGTTTTTGGTGGCATTGCGCTGCCCTTGAAAATGGAGTACATTCCCGAAGAATCTTTGTGATATATCCTGAGAGCACATATTCCCATAACCAAGGATGCTCATTCCTTTTTTGCCAAACACATAGTTCAATATTCCTTGGCAGTTTTCCCGATATAATATCCTCCCTATCATCCTATCTAATTTTCTTCCATGATCTCAATGAGTGAACGCAGTAGTTCGTTGGTCTTTCCGATCTCGATTTCCAAGGTACTGTTCGGGCTTCTCAAATTTTTATGGTGGGCCAGTTTGACCAATTGGTTGATGTTGTTCCCTATCCTGTTCAAATGGTAGGAAAGGTTCGAGATGTTCGGGAGCCTCTCCTTTTCCTCCATTTGGCCGTTCAGGACCAACCTTCTCAACAGGGGGCTTATGGTTCCCCGTTGCGAGATGTCCAGATGGTAGGATTCGCAGATGGATCTCAATTTTTCATATTCCCTATCGTTGAAACGCAACATTATGTTATGGTTCCGCTTCCTTTTTCCCAATCGTTTCCGGCCTTTTTTCCTTTGTTCCATTTTAGCTGTTTTTTTAGCGAAAACACTTCGGCAGAAGTAGACAATTCTGAGTTACTTAGAATACAACTTGCAATCCGTTCCACGGATAAATATAAGCGATTGATTTTGAATATAAGCAATTAAAAATCAATGTTTTATGTCAATAAATCATATTGGTTTATATAGAGCCAAATGGGTACAGGAAGCATTTTTAAATGGTCCAATATGGGAATTGTACAGTCACAAAAAAGATAGGAAAAACGTGTCTGTTTTTTGTGGGCAGGGAGAGAAAAGGGCAAGCGGCCTTTCGCCGCTTGTGCTTTTGGGCGGCACCGAGGATGTCGGGAAGGAACGCGAAAAATAGCCGACCTAATGCGCCCCTGCCAAGCATGGTCGCACGGGAGGTTTTCGAGCAGGGTCGACCGACTTCCGCAGGGGACTTGGGTAGTTTCCTTTAGCAGAACTAGTATACTTCACTGAACAAGTTGAACCCCCCAACAAAGCAATGAATACAACTTGCCGCTGCATATACAAACAAATTCGCTCGCTATGCCCAAGTTTTTGCCGATCTGGATGGAACGGATAATGAGAACCACTAAAAATGGCAAATTTGGATCACCAAATATTTCATTGTATTAGGTTGTAGCTCAATATTTTGTTGGTTGCTTCGCTGTGCTCATTTTTCCGGCGAGGTGGTATACCATGCCTGTTTTTTGCACCCAACTCAACGCAATGGGTTTTTCTGTGAAATGGAAAGATTGGCACATGTATTGCGTTATATAATAATGTCTTAACTTTGTATTGAAGTGGAAAAAAGAAGCGTACATATCGATCTGAGCATCAAAGGGGACAAATCCATAGAAGGGATATTTGAAAAAGGACTCTTTTGGGACGTGGACCCCAACCGCATCTTTTTGAAAAAGAACGCCGGATTTATCATCGACAGGATCTTGAGATGGTCCAATATTCCCGGTACACTGGACAAATTGGAGGAAATCTACCCCATAGGGAAGATCAAAAGACATGCAAGGGCCCACAGGGATATCCGTTCAAACGAGGTGTTCGATATCCTATCTTCCAGGTATAATATTCCCAAGAAGGATTTTTTATATTATAGATCGTTTTGATGGGAGGGAAACGACAGGGTGTTCCCGAACCGCTTTATGGTCTTATAAAAGAACTGATGGAGCTGCCTTTTTTGGAAGGCTTCCATTTGGGCGGGGGGACCAATCTGGCCATCAAGTACGATCATAGGGTCTCCGTTGATATTGATTTGTTCAGCGGCGATATAGCTGGTATCGATAGAATCTGTGAAATCCATTTGGAACTTTCCAAATTGTACCCTGAATCGAAATTGGTCATCAACAACAGGGAGAGCGATCAATTTTCTTGGATTACCGGGATACTCCAAAAGGAAGAGTATCAAGTAAAATTGGATGTTATCCAGAACCTAAAATTGCTCCAAAGAGTACAAATTGTCGACGGCATCCGCTTGATAGATGATTTGGACATAGCCCCGCTCAAGTTGGAGTCCATGGCCAATCGGGGTACACGAAAGGATTTGTACGACCTAATCCTATTGAGCGAGCATTATGACCTTTATGAAATCTTTCATCAATATTTGAGGAGAAAGACAGCCTTTCGAGGGTTTGAGAACAGGAACATATTCGACAAGGAAGGGTTTGAAGGGGCGAATGATTTGGTCAATGACCTTGGCCGTTTGATAAATTTCAACAATGCCAAGGACTTGTCCATGGGAGGGAACCAGATCATCCTGACCAAGAACTCTCTCAAAATCTATACAACCTTTGTCAATGTGGCCAGGTTATGGGAAACCAAGGTCAGAGAGCTTGCGGAACAAGTAGGGTTAAAAGTCACTCCACAGAAGATCACCCCTGCCAGAAGAAAGGATAGGGGGATGGGGTTATGATGAGTTCCAATGATTTTATTGTGTTCTAAGACGAGACACATTTATACATATGTTTATTTGATGATATAAATAAATGTCATGGGGGAAAGGAACTGAATGAACATTAAATTGTATCATCATAGTGTCAAAATCAAAAGATATGTTGAAAAATGTGCTTGTTCCATGTCAACGGATGGAAACTTGAATGGCCAATTGATTTGAACCTCTCCTGTCTAAAGAGACAAACCCTCATCCTTATTTTTGCCTTTTCCCTTGCTATCCTCCTTCAATTCATTTTTTGATGAATTTACAGATTTATCAAGGTCTTTACTTTTGGAAAGGGCCACTTCCTTGAAATATTGAAACATTCCTGCATGCACCGGATTGTCCGGTGGTGCCTGGGAAATATCCTGACCTTGGAGCATGGGTCTTTCCAATTTCAGTTCCTTGGCCATTTCGTAGCCAAGGTTGAATTCCCTGATATACTTTTTGTCAACTTTGTTTTCCATATTCGTATTTAAAAGGTTTCATGGGCGTGACGTTCAAGATAGTCGTTCAGGGAATCACGGTCATAGAGTATTATTTTCTTCTGGGGCTGGGTATATCTGATCTTTCCTTCGTCCCTTAGTTTCTGTAAAGTGGTCGTGGATTTTATTCTGAGGATATGCATGGCCTCCTCTCCGTCGATCCATTTGTCCGGCTTGTCCCTTCTTTTGGCCTCCACATGCTCGATCACTTTTTCAAACAGGGCATAAAAAGCTTCTTCTTGTAGGCAGACGACTTGCATATTGATGGATTGGTTGAACGACAATATCGGAAAAATTGGTCAGATTTCCACACTTTCCTGATATTCATCCCAATTACACATGTAGAAACCGATAGTGTAGGGTTTCAATTATCGGTTGCGACCAAAAAACAGTTCCCGAAACAAAATAAGTAAGGAAAATGAGGTTAATTTGATGTAAAAAAGCACGCTGAAAGCACGCTGATGAAACAAAAAAGCAGTTACGAATTCTTGTAACTGCTTGATTTATTGGTGGTCCCACCTGGGCTCGAACCAGGGACCCCCTGATTATGAGTCAGGTGCTCTAACCAACTGAGCTATAGGACCCGCATTTTGCGGATGCAATATTAGTGTTTATTTTTCTACACCGCAAGGTTTTAACCGACCTAGCCTTCTTTTATTTCTTGGCAAAGTTCCACCAAAACCCCATTGGTGCCCTTCGGGTGCAAAAAGGCAACCAGCTTGTTGTCCGCTCCCTTTTTGGGGGTTTCGTTCAAAATTTGGAAGCCTTCCTGTTTTAATCTGGCGATTTCCGAAACAATATCATCCACAGCAAAGGCCACATGATGGATCCCCTCACCCTTCTTTTCCAAAAATTTGGCAATGGGACTATCGGGATTGGTGGCTTCCAACAACTCAATTTTATTGGGCCCCGACATAAAAAAGGATGTTCTAACCCCTTCCGTGGCCACTTCTTCCATTTTATATTGAGGTACCCCCAACAATTTAGCAAACAATGGGTTGGATGCCTCCAAATCTTTTACCGCAATGCCGATATGTTCTATTTTTTCCATTTTAACCCTTGGTTTGGTTCACAAAATAGCTGCTTTTCTCCAAAATTACGGACTGTAATCCATTCCTTTTGTGAGGTTAGTCAGGAATTCCTTTATTTTTGCACCATGGAGGAAACACAAAGACAGAAGAAAATTGCAGGGGTCATTCAAAAAGATTTGGCCGACATCCTACAGCGGGCCACTACCGATAGCGGCCTGAAGGGAACCTTGATCTCTGTTTCCAAGGTTTCCGTGACCGTAGACCTATCCTTGGCCAAGGTTTATGTGAGCATTTTTCCGAACAAGGATGGCAAAGCCCTGCTGGAAGGCATCAAGGCCGGTCAGGTGGGCATCCGTCATGAATTGGCCCAACGTACCAAACACCAGTTGAGAAGGGTTCCAGAACTTAATTTTTATCTGGATGATTCCTTGGAATACATCGACAATATCGAGAAATCGCTCAAGGGCGAAGAAAATCCAATCGAAAACAGGGACTTGCTCGATAAACGTAAGAAAGCCTAATCTTGAACTTTCCGCTTTACATCGCTAAACGCTACCTGAGATCCAAGAGCAGCCAAAATGCGGTGAACATCATCAATTTTATTACGTTTTTGGTCATTGTCATCGGTTCGGCGGCCTTGTTCATTGTGCTTTCGGCCTTTGCGGGACTCAAAACATTTAGCCTTTCTTTTTCCAACACCTTCGACCCCGATCTGAAAGCCTTGCCCACCACGGGTAAAGTGTTTTCGCTTTCCGAAGCGGAACAAAATCAACTGAAAGATATTCCAGGATTGGCCAATTATGCCAAAGAACTGGAAGAACGGGCCTATCTCTCCTATAAGGATAAAAGTACCATTGCCTATATTAAAGGTGTGGACGAAAATTACCGCTCCGTGACCGGGGTGGATAGCACCTTGTATTGGGGCGATTGGGGCAATTCAGAATTTGAGGGCGTTATCGGTATCGGTATCTACAACTTATTGGGTGTTCCCACCAACAATCGTCAGCCTTTGGAAGTATTGGTCCCCAAACCGGGCAAGGGCTCCCTTTCACAACAGGGGTTCAATTCCAAGCCTTATGATGACCTTCCTATTACGGTGAGCGGTGTGTATGCCATTGAAGAAAATCTGGATAAAAAGTATGTGTTCACTCAGCTTCCCCTAGTACAAAATTTGTTGCGTAAGGATAGCACCGAAGTTTCTGGCATCAATTTTAAATTGGAGGAAAAAGCCGATGTGGAGGCTGTTAGGGAAGCTATTAAAACGGTGTTGGGCGACAAAGTTTTTGTGCTATCCCGAAGGGAACAGAACAATTCGCTTTACCGCATGTTGAACACCGAAAATTTGGCCACTTACCTCATTTTTACCCTGGTTTTGATCATTGCCTTGTTCAATGTGGTGGGGGCCATCATCATGATGATCTTGGACAAACAACAAAACTCCAAAACGCTGTTCAGTTTGGGCACCACCATTAAAGAATTGCGGCGGATCTATTTTATCCAAGGTTTGCTGGTCACTTCTTTTGGTGGACTTATCGGAGTGTTGATCGGTTCGTTGCTCATCATTTCCCAATTGCTGTTCGGATGGCTGAAAATTACGCCGTCCCTAGCCTATCCTGTTGAATATAGTGTGATGAACCTATTCATCGTGATGGGTACCATTGTGGTCTTGGGCTTTATCTCCGCAAAGATTGCCAGCAGTAGGATTTCCAAAAAATTGATATCGATTTAGGCGAACTGAAAGTCCCCAAATTTTTCGAGCACCTCATCAAAAGCGGCAAAAACGTTCACCGCATCATCACTGGTCACCATTTTAGCTCGGTATTCCTTAAAGTGCGGAATGCCCTTGAAGTAATTGGTATAATGTCTTCGGGTCTCAAATACACCCAATTTTTCACCTTTCCAATCGATGGCCATTTGAAGGTGTCTCCGGGCAGCATCTACACGTTCCGGCATGCTTGGGGGATCCAAATGCTTGCCGGTTTCAAAAAAGTGTTTCACCTCTTTGAAGAACCACGGATACCCGATACTGGCCCTACCGATCATGGCACCGTCCAAACCAAATTCATCCCTCATTTTCAAGGCTGCTTCCGGCGTGTCCACATCCCCATTTCCGAAAACGGGAATCTGCATGCGCTGGTTGTTCTTCACTTCGGCAATCGGTCTCCAGTCGGCCTCTCCCTTGTACATTTGCACTCTGGTACGTCCATGGATGGAAATAGCCTTAATGCCTACATCCTGCAACCGTTCCGCCACCTCAACAATTTTTATGGAATTGGCATCCCAACCCAAACGGGTCTTGACGGTTACCGGTAATTTGGTGCGTTTTACAATTTCTTCGGTTAGTTTTACCATGAGCGGAATATCCCTAAGAATTCCGGCACCGGCATTTTTACAAACTACCTTTTTTACTGGACACCCAAAATTGATATCGATGATATCAGGATTGGATTGCTCCACAATATCCACTGCTTGTAACATGGAATCGAGCTCCGCCCCGAATATTTGGATGCCCACTGGGCGTTCCTTTTCATAAATGTCCAACTTGAGGACACTTTTGGCCGCATCACGGATCAATCCTTCGGAAGAAATGAACTCTGTGTACACCACGTCAGCACCTTGTTCCTTGCACAATGCACGGAAAGGAGGGTCGCTCACATCTTCCATGGGAGCAAGAAGAAGTGGAAAATCCGGGAGTTCTATGTTACCTATTTTGGGCAAATGCTTCTTTTTTTGGACTGCAAAAATACAAAATAACCCAAAATCAGCATATTACTGTTGCGATTGTAGTCGGTCGCGTTCCTTTTTGTCTATTCCGCGTTGGTTGTCCTCCAATCGGAAGTTTCCAAAATTGTAGGTAAATCCGAAGCGGATGAACTGGGTTTCGGGCCTTCTTCGGTAAAAATTATCTTGGTTCAAATATTGGGAACGATAAGTGGGCACGTATTTTTCCAGAATATCCTCGGCCGCCAAAGAAAGGATGATTTTATTTTTGAAGAGCGTTTTACGCAATCCCAAGGTCAAGTTGAACTGCTCATCGGAAACATAGGACCCGAACAGGAACTTTGAAATATAGGTGGCGGCGACTTCTCCGGTAAACGTGCCGTCTTTGGACAAGGTTAAATAGTTGCCCAAATAGGCATATACCCCGTTTACTTCGTTGGTAAATTCCACATTGCCGCTTTGGGCGGCCAAAAAGGTCTCTTCTTCATGAAAAAGGGATGTGTAGGCATACACAAACCATGATGACATGAGGGATTTGCTCAAGGTAAAATCCAACCCGTACGATTTGCTGTCCAACACATTTTGCTTCAGTTCTACCAAAGTCTGATTATCATTATCTTGAAAGACCAAGTAGGCAATATTGCTTCCATTGTCGCGGTAATAGACATCGAAGAAATACTCGCTGTTGAGGGTATAGTTAAAGTTGAAATTGTTGCTGAAACTTGGGGTCAACCTTGGATTCCCCTGCTCATAGTCGTTTTCATTGAAGAAAAACCGAAAAGGGTTCAGGTCATTGTATTTGGGACGGTTCACATTTCGTCCATAATCAAAGGAAAAACTGTGCTTGTCCGAAGGGGAGTATAGTAAGTAGACGGAGGGGAACGGTTCAAAAAAGTCTTGGGTATTGACTTGGTTCAACGTCAAGGACGTGCCTTCGGCCTCTGTCAGTTCTCCACGTACGCCCAACTTCATCGACCATTTTTCCCAATTCTTCACAAAGCTCAAGTAGGCAGCATACACATTTTCATCATACGTGTATCTGTCCGATAAGGATGCATCCACCGTATTGCTCGAACCTGTAAAATTGAAGAAATCCACATTGCTTTTGGAGTTAATGGAAGATATCTTGGCCCCGGTCTCGAAGGAGGCATTTCCTATTGGTGTGGAATAATCCAACTGCCCAGTGAAAATCTGGATGTCCTGCTCCGAATCGGAATCAAATCCGAATTCCCGTAAAAAAACGCCGTTGGTATCAAAATAATCCGAGCCCAAGTTTTGGAGCGACTTCCCATTGAAGTAGGTGTAATGTCCGTTCGCACTCAATCGGGCGCCGGGCTTTTTCAATTTGTGCACATAGCTCAAATCAAAAGCCAAATTGGTATTGTCCAAATTGGCCATGTTCTGGGTGGTAAAAGTAGAATCCAACTGTCCCGACCCGTTAAGCATTTCATTATTAAGATTTGTATGCTGGTCTTGGTCCAGATTGAACAGGAGATTGGAAGTAAAATTCAAACTGTTTCGTTCATCAAAATCATAGTCCAAAATAAAACTACCATTTTGGGATTGGGACTTGTTTATTTGATTGTAATTCGTATCCCATTCCGAAAAAACGGTGTTGGTATCATCCATAAAATGGATGCCCTTGGTTGTTTTTCGCAATTCTTTTTGTGGGTTGATGGTATAGTTGGCGAACAGATGCAATTTGTCCGTTTTGTAATAATGGCTGGTCCCCATGCTGAATTTGGGGAACACGGCCTGCGTATAAGTGCCGTTGACGCTTCCTTTGTAACCCGGAATGATATTTTTACTGGTGACGATATTCAAAATAGGACCGCCTTCGGCATCATAACTTGCCGGTGGGTTGGCAATCACTTCCACGGATTTGATGTTGGCGCCTGATAGTCCTTGTAATAAATCCCGAACCTCTTGTCCTGAAAGTTGCACCTTTCTGTCGTTCAGGTATACCGTTGCATTTTGCCCACGAATCATGAGTTCCTCTTGGTTGACGATCACCCCTGGCGTACTTTTGAGGATATCCCATGACGTTCCCTGTGAAACCACGGTGTTTTCAACCGAGAAGACCAGTCTGTCTGGCAATTTTTGCAGTTTCGGACGCTGTGCGGTGACCACCACCTCATCGAGTTCGTTGGTTTCTAAGGGAATGATCAAAGCGCCTAGGGAAACATCGGTCTTGATATCCAAAGCCCGTGGTTCAGAACCTCTCCCCACATAACTTGCTTGGAGCAAATACAGGTTGGGTTCCACATCCAGCAGGGTAAAAAACCCATTATCGTCTGCTGAAGTACCCTTAACAAATGTGGTATCCGCTGCTTTTAAAAGTAGAATGTTCGCGAAGGGAATAATTTGGTCCTGCTCATCAACAACCTTACCTGAAATCTTAAAGGTTTGTCCGCTCAATGCGTTTGCCGTCAAAATCACCAATAAAACAATGTAGGTGGTTTGCTTCATGAAAGGTTGGGGTTGAACCTCAAATCTAAGAAATTATTTTTGAGCGATATAACCCCTTGGTTTTCTTATTTTCAAAAAACCCATTGTGGGCAGTTAAAACAACTATATTTGCAGTTGCTTAGACCCTTTTTAAGGATAGGTTTTGTTATATGAAAAACATCAGAAATTTTTGCATCATTGCACATATTGACCACGGTAAGAGTACCTTGGCCGACCGTTTGTTGGATTTTACGGGCTCCGTTACCGAACGTGAAAAGCAGGACCAATTGTTGGATAACATGGACCTGGAACGCGAACGTGGCATCACCATTAAAAGCCATGCCATACAGATGGAATACGTGTACGAAGGTGAAACCTATATCCTTAACCTGATCGATACTCCCGGACACGTGGATTTTTCCTATGAAGTATCACGGTCCATCGCCGCCTGTGAGGGTGCCCTTTTGGTGGTAGATGCAGCACAAAGTATTCAGGCCCAAACCATATCCAACCTATACCTGGCCTTGGAAAATGATTTGGAAATCATTCCCGTGCTGAACAAAGTGGACCTTCCCAGTGCCAACCCAGAAGAGGTTACGGACGACATTGTGGACCTATTGGGCTGTAAAGCTTCGGAGGTAATTCCTGCCAGTGCCAAAACGGGTATCGGTATCGAAGAAATCCTAAAGGCCATCATTGAGCGGATTCCAGCTCCCAAAGGTTCCGTTGACGAACCGTTACAGGCCTTGGTTTTTGACTCTGTATACAATCCATTTAGAGGTGTAGAGACTTATTTTAGGGTAATAAACGGGGAAATCCGAAAAGGACAAAAAATCAAATTCGTGGCCACAGGTAGGGCCTATGAAGCCGATGAGATCGGAACCTTAAAGCTTACCCAGGTACCCAAAAACAAGATATCCGCTGGCGATGTGGGCTATCTGATCACCGGTATAAAGGATGCCCGTGAAGTGAAAGTGGGTGATACCATTACGGACGCGGCCAACCCTACCAAAAATGCCATTGAAGGCTTCGAGGACGTAAAACCTATGGTATTTGCAGGTATTTATCCTGTTGATAATGAGGATTTTGAAGAGCTACGCTCCTCCATGGAAAAATTACAACTCAATGATGCCTCTTTAGTGTTCACGCCAGAAAGCAGTGCCGCCTTGGGATTTGGCTTCCGTTGTGGTTTCTTGGGTATGCTACACATGGAAATCATCCAGGAACGTTTGGAGCGCGAGTTCGATATGACGGTGATCACGACTGTGCCCAACGTAAGCTATCACGCCTTTTCCACAAAGGACAAGGAAACGCCAATCATCGTGAACAACCCTTCGGATCTTCCGGATCCTTCTTCCTTGGACCGGGTAGAAGAACCATACATTAAAGCAACGATTATTACCAAATCCGATTTTGTGGGGAACGTAATGTCACTTTGTATTGATAAACGGGGGCAAATTACCAATCAGACCTATTTGACCACCGAGCGTGTGGAGTTGAACTTCGACATGCCATTGGCGGAGATCGTATTTGATTTTTACGACCGTTTGAAAACCGTTTCCAAAGGGTATGCTTCGTTCGATTACTCTCCGATAGGTATGAGGGTTTCCAAATTAGTAAGGGTAGATATTCTTTTGAACGCCCAACCTGTTGACGCCCTTTCCGCTTTGGTCCATTTTGACAATGCCCACAACATTGGGAAAAAAATGTGCGAGAAGTTGAAGGAGCTTATCCCGAGACAGCAATTCGATATTCCGATCCAAGCTGCCATTGGGGCCAAGATTATTTCCCGTGAAACCATCAAAGCCCTAAGAAAAGACGTTACCGCCAAATGTTATGGTGGGGATATTTCCCGTAAACGTAAACTTTTGGAGAAGCAGAAAAAGGGTAAAAAACGTATGCGCCAGGTAGGAAACGTGGAAATTCCGCAACAGGCATTTATGGCAGTTCTGAAGCTGAACGATTAATCTTGGTCATCCTCATCGGGGTCGATCATTTTTCCTAGATACACCAATTTGAAACCATCTCCTTTCGGCACAAAATCTTTGCTGTTTGCGGGGATGATATCAATACTACCACCAGGAGCCTTTGTAAATAAGGGCACAATATCGCTGTCCTTTAGGGTTAGGTCAATAAGGCTGTCGTAGTGCTTTTTATCCTTCAGATCAATTTCGTGGATGGTGGGATGTTTCCTTACCGTATCCATCAATTGAATAAAATCATCCGTGTGCGAGAAAAGTCCCTCTTTCGGATTGTTGTCCGGGTCGTTCACCTCTTCCGTGTTCACCAAACGGAACGCGCCGTTCTCCCCAAATTGTTTTTGAAACTTTCGGATCGCAAATTTGTTGATGTCCGAGTTGCCTGTCAGGGCCATCAGATAACCCATATCGTTCAATTCAATATTGTCCGTGAGCGTATCCGAGAATATGTTTGCGGTAATGGCCTCTAGACCTAATCTTTTGGCCTTGTCCACATTGGCCTGGTTGTTATCTATCAACACTACGTGCCTGTTGTTCTTCTTAAGGTAATTGGCAATCAGCCGCGATAGTTTGGAAGCACCAATGATCAAAATACCCTCGGATTTGGTCAAGAACACCCCTACCAGTTTTGCAAATAATCTGGCCGTGGTCGCATTCAACAAAACCGTTCCCAAGACGATCATGAACACCAATGGCGTAATATATTCGGCTCCTGCCTCTCCCCTCAACATCAGTTTCGACCCAAATAAAGAGGCAATACCAGCGGCAACGATCCCACGAGGGCCCACCCATCCTATAAAAAGCTTTTCATTAAATTTTAAATTGGAACCTTGTGCGCTCAAAAAAACACCCAATGGCCTGATTAGGAAAACTATTATCGCAAAAAGCGCCACCGAGTTCCAGTTGAAGATCAACTCCATGTCCCCAATGTTGATATTGGCCGCCAATAGAATAAACAGGATGGAAATCAACAATACGCTCAACGATTCCTTGAAATAAAGCAGTTCCTTTAAGTTGGGCAAGTTCATGTTGCCCAACACCATTCCCATGACCACTACGGCCAATAATCCGGATTCGTGCGCAAAAACATCCGACTCCACAAAAACCAGAAGTACGGCAGAAAGGGAAACCACATTCAACAAATAATGCGGAATAAAATCTTTTTTAATGGCAAAGGCCAAGGCGTGGGCGAAGGTGAAACCAAAAGTGGTTCCAAACAGAATGATTTTACCAAACTCGATCAGGGCCGTTTGCGTATAGGCCTGTCCTTCCCCTACGCTGATAAACTCGAACACCAATACCGCCACCAAGGCCCCAATGGGATCGATAAGGATACCCTCCCATTTCAACACCGCAGAAACATCCTTTTTTAGGGGAATGTTCCTTAAAATCGGTGTGATTACGGTGGGTCCCGTTACAATGATCAACGCGGAAAACAGAAACGAAATCTGCCACGAAAGTCCAAAAATATAATGGGCCGCAACACCGGCCCCAAAGAAGGTGACCACCGTACCAATGGTGATCAATTTGGAAATTACAGGCCCTACGTTCGATATTTCGGCCCGCTTAAGGGTAAGTCCACCTTCAAAAAGGATTACGCTAATGGCCAATGACACAAAGTAATAAAGCCCTTCCCCTGGAAAAAGGCCTTGGGTTCCGTTCCAAATAGGCTCTATAAGCTTTGATCCATCTTCCGTAAACAAAGTGGCAATGGGCCCTACCAACAGACCGATAAGTATTAGGGGCAAAATGGCGGGGATTTTAAACCGCCAGGCCACCCATTGAGCAATAATGCCAAGAATAACGATTCCTGCAAGTTCGAGCATTGTCTTTGTTTTGTGGAAATTTACTGCTTTTCTTTTAGATTTTGCTTTTGACGCAATACGCGCCACCCCTTTTTTGTGATAAACAGGGCCCAAAATTCAAGTTGTGCAGGCATAATTCCCGCGAAGACCATATCGGGACAGGTTACTTGTCCCGTTTTTGTTAAAATACGGCCAATTAAATCTCATTTTTAAGGCATTTGGATGTCGCTTTTCTTATTTTGCATGCCATTTTGTTTTCTAAATGACAATTTATCCCATAGAAACCGGTAATTTCAAATTGGACGGTGGTGCCATGTTCGGTGTGGTACCTAAATCCATTTGGAACAAGACCAATCCCGCAGATGCCAACAACATGATTGATATTGCTGCCCGCTGTCTTTTGATCGAAGATGGTGATCGACTGATTTTGATCGATAATGGTATGGGAAACAAACAATCCGACAAATTCTTTGGATATTATTATTTGTGGGGAGACCACACCATGGATGGTTCCTTGCAAAAGGCAGGGTTTCATCGGAATGACATTACGGATGTTTTCTTGACGCACCTGCACTTTGACCATTGTGGCGGAAGTATTCAGTGGAACAAAGACCGGACAGGGTATGAGCCCGCTTTTAAAAATGCCCGCTTTTGGACGAATGAGGAGCACTGGGAGTGGGCCACCAAGCCCAATGCCCGGGAAAAGGCTTCCTTTTTAAAGGAAAACCTATTGCCTATGCAAGAAAGCGGTCAACTACATTTTATAAACAGAAAGGGAGCTCACTACTTGGAAAAATCCGAATTGGGATTTGGAATCCATTTTATGGATGGCCATACCGAAAAGCAAATGCTTCCCAAAATCAACTATAAAGGCAAATCCTTGGTCTTTGTGGCCGATTTGATCCCAACGGTGGGCCATCTTCCTGTACCTTATGTGATGGGATACGACACAAGACCCTTACTTACCCTGACCGAAAAAGAGAAATTTTTAAGCAGTGCCGTGGAAAACAATTGGCTTTTGTTCTTTGAACACGATGCCCACAACGAAATCTGTTCCCTGCAAAAAACCGATAAGGGTGCCCGGTTGGATACCGTTTTCACCTTCAATGAATTATTCTGAACACTATAAATTTACGATTTACAAAAACATTTCTATGAACCGCACATATTATAAACTGACATTCCTTTCCCTGTCCGCAACCTTTTTCTTTATGGGATGTGGCTCCACTTCGCTCGTTTCAACACCTGTTGAGAATATTGATTCCATTCCCCTTAAGGTTTCGGAGCTTACCGAGGCGCAGGAAAAAAACTGGGGCCATTTGGATTTGGTACAAGATACTATTCCAGGGATGAGCGTGGACAAGGCCTATGATGAAATCATCAAGAACAAAAAGGGGAAAACAGTGGTGGTTGCCGTTTTGGATTCTGGAATGGACCTAAACCACGAAGACCTCAAGAATGTACTTTGGACCAATACCGATGAAATCCCAAACAACGGGAAAGACGATGATGGTAACGGATATGTGGACGATATACACGGGTATAACTTTTTGGGTGATGCCTATAACGAACAGTTGGAATATGTGCGCATGCTTCGCTTGAATATTGGTGATGCTGCGGACAGGGCCAAGGCCCGTTTATTGTTGGATGAAGAATATCCAAAGGCATTGCAGAACAAGCAACAGTACGAGCAGATCTTTCAAGTGGTAAAAGGTGCCGATAAGACCGTTAAGGAAGAATTGGGCAAGGAAACCTACACCAAACAGGACTTGTTGTCCATTCAGCCTAAAACACCACAAATGGAACAAAGTGTGGCCGTGTTGACGCAAATGTTTACCTATGGCGACAGCATAGCCGATGTTTTGGATGAACTTCAGGAAGGGATTACCTACTTCACCGATCAAGTAAACTATAACCTCAACAAAGATTTTGATGGGCGAACTCCTGTGGGTGATAATCCCTACGATATCACCGATGTGCCATACGGAAACGGTAATCCGAAAAACCAAGTGGTTACAGAAAGTCATGGTACCCACGTCGCCGGCATCATCGCTGCCCAGCGCAACAACGGCATTGGCATTAACGGAGTGGCCAACAATGTGGAAATCATGAGCGTCCGTGCGGTCCCCAATGGGGACGAATATGATAAGGATATTGCCATGGGCATCCGATATGCCGTGGATAACGGGGCCTCCATTATCAACTGTAGCTTTGGAAAAGCTTTTTCGCCAGAAGCACAATGGGTGTACGATGCCATTAAATATGCAGAATCCAAGGATGTATTGATCGTGCATGCCGCCGGAAACGATGGCGAAGATCTAGATGATCCGGAAAACCCTAATTACCCGAACGACCACAGATTTGGAAGTTCCGAATACGTGAACAACGTGATCACTGTTGGTGCCCTTACCAGCAGTTATGGTTCCGATATGGTGGCCACATTTTCCAATTATGGCCATGCCAATGTAGATGTGTTCGCCCCTGGTGACAAGATTTATTCCACCATGCCAAGCAACGATTACGAGTTTCAAGGGGGAACTTCTATGGCGGCACCTGCTGTTGCCGGGGTTGCGGCCTTGATCCGTTCCTTTTATCCGAGCTTGACGGCGCCCCAGGTAAAAAGCATCATAATGCAATCAGGACTCAAGACCAAAACCACTGTCATATTGGCCGGGGACCAGTCCAATGCAGCAGCTTTTGATAAAATTTCAAAGTCTGGTAAAATGGTCAATGCCTACAATGCCTTAATTTTGGCAAGCAACATATCAAAAGGAAAAACAACCTTGGAAAGTAACTCAAAATAATTATGAAGCGATTATCATTGTTCTTTTTTGCCGCCTTAATGGGAGTTTCGCTCCTCTCGGCGCAAGACCCCTGCTACTGGCAACAACATGTGGACTACACCATGGATGTGAACATGGATGTAAAGACCTTCCAGTACACAGGTACCCAAAAATTGGTCTACACCAACAATTCTCCAGATGCCTTGGGCCGTGTTTTTTATCATTTGTACTATAACGCTTTCCAACCCGGCAGCGAAATGGATATTAGGCTCCAAAACATCAAAGATCCCGATAAAAGGATGATGGACGGTGAAAAGAGCAGGATTGCCGCCCTTTCTGAAAGTGAAATGGGTTATCTCCATGCCGAATCGCTTACCCAAGACGGTCAACCTGTAACTTTTAAGGAAGAAGGAACCATACTTGTAGTGGATTTGGCAAAACCGATTCCCGCTGGAGGAAAGACGACTTTAGAAATGACCTTCAAGGGGCAGGTTCCCCTTCAAATTAGACGGTCTGGAAGAAATAGTAGAGAAGGCGTGGCCTTGTCCATGAGCCAATGGTATCCGAAACTATCCGAATACGATTTTGAAGGTTGGCATCCCAATCCCTACATCGCCCGTGAATTCCACGGCGTTTGGGGCAATTTTGATGTAAAACTTACCTTGGACAAAGATTACACCGTAGGTGGATCAGGATATTTGCAAAATCCACAGGAAATTGGACACGGGTACGAAACCCCTGGAACTACTGTAAAGACCAAGGGCAAAACGCTTACCTGGCATTTTGTGGCCCCCAATGTTCATGACTTTATGTGGGCCGCCGATCCCGATTACATTCACGATGTCCTGCCCATGGAAGATGGACCTACCCTTCATTTTCTTTATAAGAACAATCCTGATTTTATAGAAAATTGGAAAAAATTTCAGCCCACAACAGCCGAGGCCATGCGTTTCTACAGCAAGAACGTCGGGAAATATCCATATGATCAATACTCTGTGATCCAGGGAGGCGATGGCGGTATGGAATACGCCATGAGCACCTTGATTACCGGAGGCCGCGAATACGGCAGTTTGGTTGGGGTTATGGCTCACGAAATGGCGCACTCCTGGTTCCAGCATATATTGGCCACCAATGAGTCCGAACACGCTTGGATGGACGAAGGTTTTACCTCTTTCATCAGCAGTCTGTGCATGAACGAGATTATGGATCAGGAAAAACAAAATCCGTTCGAGGGCTCGTACAAAGGATATTATGCCTTGGTCAATTCCGGATTGGAAATGCCACAGACCACCCATGCCGACCGTTACACCACCAACTTTGCCTATAGTATTGCAGCCTATAGCAAGGGGTCAATCTTTTTATCACAATTGGGCTATGTGATCGGACAGGATAAATTGATGGAAACCATCCACAAATACTTTGACGATTTCAAGTTTAAACACCCTACCCCTAACGACATCAAAAGAACGGCAGAAAAGGTATCGGGTATGGAACTGAACTGGTACTTGACCGATTGGACCATGACCACCAACACCATTGATTACGGCATCAAAAGTGTAGAAGCTGAGGGCAATAAAACAAGAGTTTCCTTGGAGCGCATCGGCGAAATGCCTATGCCTATCGATATTTTGGTGGTGGGTGAAGACGGAACCCAAGAAACCTATTATATTCCGTTGCGAATGATGTTCGGGGAAAAGGATAATCCTTATCCAACCCTTAAAAGAACCGTTTTGGACAACTGGGCCTGGGCATACCCTACCTATGAATTTACATTGGACATGCCTTTGGAAAAAGTGAAGGCCATTATGATCGACCCATCACAACTGATGGCGGATGTGGACGGCGAAAACAATGTATACCAAGCCAATCCTTAATCGATTTTTTCATATAATGGAAAGATTTTAGGGCGGGCCGAATGGCCCGCCCTTCTTTTTTAAAATTTTTTTGGCCTTCAATCCAAAATTCGCGGGAAATCCCCTGATGGGTCGCTCCTTCATCAAAATATAAATTGAGTAACTTGGTGCGGTAAAAAGTACGCCCGTTGCATAAAGGCTTTCCTATGTATACATTTCCCAAAATTGAAAAGCTCAAGAGCAAAAAAACAATCGAGGCACTCTTTGCCGAAGGAAAGAACCTTCGCGAATTTCCCATAAAGTTGATATATCTCAAAACCCCATTTGAGGATGGGGCCCACATAAAAGTGGGGGTGGTGGCACCCAAAAAAAAGTTCAAAAAGGCGGTGGACCGAAACGGCATCAAACGGTTGCTACGGGAATCCTATCGGCTCAATAAGTCCCTTATTTTTAACAACATTGAAGGAAACTATGCGTTCTTATTTTTATACCTTGGTCATAAAGTGCCCTCTTTTGAAGAGGTGGACACAGCCATGAAGCAATTGTTGGAAGCCTTCCTAAAAAAAGAATGTGATGAAAGCGTCGGTTAAGAAAAAAATATGGGTGCCCATTTTGGCAGTCGCCCTATTGGTGACGGCCAGTAGTTTTAAAAGTGATTTTTTTGAAATTGCAAAGCAGATTGAAATCTTCACCACCTTGTTCAAGGAGTTGAACATGAACTATGTGGACGAAACCAATCCGGGAGAACTGATGGATTCGGCCATTAAAAACATGCTGGACGAACTGGACCCCTACACTCGTTTTTTGAACGAGCAGGATGTAGAGGCCTACAAAATCAATAATTCTGGGGAGTATTCAGGAATCGGTGCCCTGGTACGTTCCTACGAAAGCAAATTGGTGATCGTGGAGCCCTACAAAGGCTATGCCGCCGATAAGGCCGGCCTTAAGGCCGGGGATGAAATCATCAAAATTGGGGAGACCAAAGTGGCCGACTTTGACGACAATGCCAGCGAGCTGCTGAAAGGCGCCAACAACACTTCTGTGGAGGTGACCTTTGTGCGGCAGGGCCAAACCAAGACCGCCACCATCACCCGTGAAGGCGTGGAAGTGGATGCCGTGCCATTTTACGATATGATCGATGCCAAAACGGGTTACATCGTACTCTCCCGATTCAATGAAAAAGCTTCCAGCCAGACCAAATCCGCCATTCAGGATCTAAAAGGTAGGGGGGCAGAACGATTGGTGTTGGATCTAAGGGGAAATCCGGGCGGATTGCTTTCCGAAGCCATCAACGTGACCAATTTATTCGTTCCGAAAGGAGAATTGATCGTAACCACCAAATCCAAGGTGAAAAAGTTCAACCAAGAATACCGCACCCGCAACCAACCTGAAGATGAAAACATTCCCCTGGTGGTTTTGGTGGATGGCAAAAGTGCCTCGGCCAGCGAGATTGTTTCCGGTGGACTACAAGATTTGGATCGTGCCGTTATCATCGGGGCCAGAAGTTTTGGCAAGGGATTGGTGCAAAGACCCCTTAAACTCACCTATGGTACCCAGTTGAAGGTGACCATTTCCCGATACTACACCCCATCTGGAAGGTGTATCCAAGCGTTGGATTATTGGCACAGGGATGCCGAGGGCAACGCTGTTAGAAATACCGATTTTAAGGAATACACCACCAAAAACGGCCGTAAGGTGTGGGATGGCGGGGGCGTAATGCCCGATGTGGCCATCAAATCCCTCAAGACCAACACGCTCATTGATGCCCTTCAGGACAATGATGTGGTCTTCGATTTTGCCACGAACTATTTCTACGATCATTCTTTTGCCAATGTGGATGATTTTGTTTTTTCCGACGCTGATTACAATGCCTTTAAAAAATACGTGCAGGAACAGAATTTTACTTTTCAGACCAAAACGGAAGAGCTGTTGGAGCAATCCATAAACGCGGACGACTCCCTTTTGGGCGCAGAGGTGCAGGAAAAATACAAGGATTTGCTTTTGGCCGTGAACCGGGGCAAGATTTCCGCTTTGGACTCCTATAAAAACGAAATCAAAAAGCTATTGGAGGACGAAATCATCACCCGTTACTTCTACCGTGAAGGGCTTTACCAATACTTTTTAGCCCATGACGATGCTATTCTGACCGCCAAGGAACTGTTGGCCGACAATTCAAAGTATGCCAGTATTTTGAAATAGTGATGGCAGATAAAAGAATTGAAAAAACAAAAAAAGATTTTGATCGGTTGACTTTTTCGATTGTTGTAATGGCGATCTTTTTACTTTCTTATGGACTATACCATTATTTGTATTTGGGTACTGTATCGGTAACCCATCCTAAATTTCCACAACCTAGCTTATCTAATGGGTCTGAAGTTGTTTTCGTTGGAATCATCTTACTGATTCTGGCTTTATACCGAATGGTTAGAAGAAAAAAGTTGATCGAACAGGTGAATGAGTTAAAAAAATCAAAATTCAAATAAACAATTCATAGCATGGATATTAAGTTAATAAATATGCTTATAGAATTAAAAAAGTCTCCATTAAATTCCCAGGTAGACCATATAGAGTTATTATATCAATTGTATTGGGAATATAGCGAGGGAAACCAAAAATTGAAACCCTTGGTCAGTTACTTTGTACATGGGATAGACGATTTGCCATCGTTAAAACAAAGGCCATTTTGGAACAAAGCCAAGTTTGAAGAAATTAGGAAACCTTTGATTGAAAGTCATAGTAAATTAATAGAAATTGTAGATAGTATATTAAGAAGTTTATAGGTTGTTCAAAAAAATTACGTTCTGATTAGAAATGATTTTAAAAGCTGATTGTCTTCGATTTAAAAATGACTAGAGTAAAAACCTTTTTATCTGGATTAGACGATTATGAATTGGCTTATTTTGCCAGATTCAAGCTTCTGACCTATATGAAAGGTACTTAATCAGAAATTAAAGAGTATTTGACCGAAAGAAACTTAAACGAATCCAAAATTGACCGTCTAATTTCGGAAAATCCAAAATCTAAATTGAACGATGAACGTGAAAGGTGTCCTAGGTGTTATTCGGACAAAATCCGAAAGAATCAAGTGGAATGGACCAACACCAGGGGTGGATTTGGAATAGAAGATGAAGTTGCCACGTGGGATGGATTGGGGGGCCGCGCAACATATAAAAATGAAGTTATCTGTAATGTTTGTGGGTTTTGGCTTGAGGACCCCAATCAAGAAAAACCCTTGTCCACATCCAAAAAGGCACTCAATGTGATTTGGGACATTTTATTGGGGGCTCTGCGGCGTTGATTGATTTCGAAGAAAACCTTTTACAATTAATTTTACCAAAACAAACCATACGGCCCTTTGGTCAATCCATATTCCGTAACGGTCAAGTTTTGGGCCTAGGAAATTTTTCCGGTTAGTATTTTAACCGAAAACGCCCAAATGACCTACACCCTCGTCACCCTATTCTTGGTTGGCACCATTCTTCTGTTCTGGCTGTATAAAATGATGTGCAACTGCTTTTGTCGGTCCTTTTGCGCATGGAAAGACCAAAAAAGCGGCTCCCTGGTCACCAAGGAGGCGACCATTTTGTCCATCAAAACCATAAAAGAAGGAAGAAAACCGCTATTGGAACTTTTATTGGTTTTTGAAAACCTATCTGGATTTCCCATTCACCGAAACGTTCGCGTGCGGGACAGCCAACCCTTTTTAAGCAGGTTCCGTGCCGACGACAAAATTTCCATTGCTCTGAACAAATCCAGAAGGCCCAAAGACCCTATATTCCTGGCCACGGGAACCTGTGGTGTTTCCCTTTTTTTGGTGTTGGCCTGCTGTATAAAAATCATGGTTTATGTGACCGGATGCTATCTTTTGATCGGGGAGGCCCTGAACCGGATCTGGGAATCCCCGGACCGATTTGAATGCATTTTCAGCACCTCGGAAATCCCGGAAATCTATCTAATTTTATTGGGTGTGGTCTTTCTGCTCCACTTTCTGCTCAAAAAAATAGGATGGATGGAAACAGGACAGACCCGCTCCCAAAAGTGGGACCTGCTGTACCTGGGAAAAGGTACCAAAGCGCACATAAAGGGATATAGGGATACGGGCACCAAAATAAATGGCCATCGCGTACTTCAGGTAGATTATGTGTTTACGGACGAAAAAGGACAGGTCTTTGAAGGTGTCGATAAAAAAACAGTTGACTCTTTGGAAATGGTTTCCCCAACAGAAATGGATAGTCACGAAATCATGTTTTTGCCCGATAATCCCTTTATCTCCCGATTGACCGAAAATCTTGAATCCCCCGACATTTCTAAATTCATCAACACCCTTTTTCTTATTGTGGTGTTCCTGTTTTCGGTGGTGGTGATCGGATTATTTTCCCATGCCGTTTTTGCCTCAACAGCAATCCCATAAAGCGGGCCAATAAGGATCGTTAATAAGAAAGATTAATCCTATTTTTGAACATGCAAAAACTAAAGGTGTGTGAACTTTTTGCCGGGGTAGGTGGTTTTCGTTTGGGGCTGGAAACCACGGAACACTACAAAGTAGTGTGGAGCAACCAATGGGAGCCTTCCACCAAAACGCAACACGCTTCTTTGGTGTATGAAGCCCGATTTGGGAGCGACAACCACTCCAATAAAAATATTGAAGAAGTCCCTACCGACGAAATTCCCGATCATGACATTTTGGTGGGTGGCTTTCCCTGTCAGGATTATTCCGTGGCCACCAGCCTAAAAAATTCCAAGGGCCTTTTGGGTAAAAAGGGGGTGCTTTGGTGGTCCATTCACCGTATTCTTTCCGAAAAAAAGAACAAACCCAAATACCTTTTTTTGGAAAATGTGGACCGCCTTTTAAAATCACCTTCCAACCAACGAGGTCGCGACTTTGCCATTATGCTTCGTGGTTTGTCTGATTTGGGCTATGCCGTGGAATGGCGCGTAATCAACGCGGCGGAGTATGGTATGCCTCAGCGCCGAAGGCGCGTTTTTTTTCTGGCGTACCACAAAACGACCCTATTGTTCAAAAACATAGAAAAAAAGGGGGCTTCAAATTGGCTTTTAAAGGATGGAACCACTGCAACGGCCTTACCCGTAGGAGAAACGACTGAAAATTCCCAACATTTTACTCTCGAGAAGGACCTTGTTTCCATTTCGGAACATTTTAATACCAAAAGAGGACATTCTCCCTTTCAAAATACCGGTATGTGCCTTGATGGCCATGTTACCACTTTTAAAACGGTCCCCTCTTATGATGGGACAAGAACATTGCTTTCCGATATTTTGGAAAAAAATGCCGTTGACCCAGAGTTTTTCATCGACGATACCGAGTTGGAAAAATGGACATACCTGAAAGGCGCCAAAAAAGAAATCCGCAAGACCGTCGCCGGTTTTGAATACCATTATAGCGAGGGAAGCATGGTGTTTCCCGATGCACTCGATCAACCTTCCAGAACGATCATAACCGGTGAGGGTGGCAAATCTCCTTCCCGGTTCAAGCACGTAGTCAAAACCTCCAAGGGACTCCGAAGACTCACACCCATTGAATTGGAACGGTTGAACATGTTTCCGGACAATCACACCTTATTGGAGGGAATCCCAAATGCCAAACGTGCATTTTTCATGGGAAATGCCCTGGTTGTAGGCATTGTGGAACGGATAGGTGCTACCCTGTTCCGGAAACTTGCCCAAATTGAAGAGCCATTTTAAAGCAGACCTATCCAAAGAAAAACAATTAATCCCCTTACTGGATCACTATTACAAAACCTGTTTAAAACACTCTAGTTTTGAACGTATAACCGACCTTAAACTACAAAAGGCCGGCGTGGACCTTATTTTAACCGACCACAGAAACAACAAAGAATACTATGTGGACGAAAAGGCACAATTGGATTATGTGAACGAATCCTTACCCACCTTTGCCTTTGAATTGTTTTACAGGAAAAACAGAAAAATCCGCGAAGGTTGGTTTCTGGATGCAACCAAAAAGACCCATTTTTATGCGCTGGTGACCAGCATTTTTTCGGATGAGAAAGATACCTTCACTTCGTGCAACATCACTTTTGTAAATCGGGAAAAATTGATGGTCCATTTATCCCAAAGAGGTCTGACCCAAAAATTTTTAAGGGAGATTTCCATGGTGCATAAAAATCTTCATGGCAAAATGGAATTGAAGGAAATCCATCCCAAAAAGGAAGGCTATTTGTTCTTTTCTACCCAAAACAAGGCCGAAAAACCCATTAACCTTATCCTAAAATTGGATTTTTTAGAGAGAATAGGGGTGGCAAAACGGTTGGTTTGATCAACTCCTCAACATTCGGGTATGCGGGATGCCGTCTTCCAGGTACTCTTCGCCAAAGGCGGCAAACCCCAAATCGGCATAAAATTTTAAAAGATAGGATTGGGCCGAAATTTCTATGGAAGTATTCGGAAATTTTTTTTCAATGGCGGCAATGGAAGCTTCCATAATCTTTTTCCCATACCCGTACTTGCGCTGGTCGCGGGCCACCACTACCCTGCCAATACTGGCATTTTCAAAATAATCCCCTGGTTTAAAAACACGGGTATAAGCGACCACCTCATTGTTCTTTGTACCAAAAATATGTAGGGCCTTTTGGTCTTTATTATCCAAATCTAGGTACACACAATCCTGTTCCACCACAAAAATATCACTGCGGAGCCTTAATATTTGGTACAACTCCAAGTTGGAAAGTTCTTCAAAGGTCTTTACACCGATTTTCATTAATCCTGTACAATTACGCTTTTGGAATCGCATTTGTCAAATTCCGGTTGAATATTGACATGGTTGATACCGTGTTTGTGATAGAGATGTTCTTCTATTTCCTCCAAAATAGTATCGAACTGGGAAAGTGTGATATCTTCCACAAAATCAATGTGGGCTTCCATATGTACCTCATCTTCATTCAATTGCCAAATATGTACATGGTGCACATTTTTAACTCGATCTATGGTACAAATAGATTCCACTAAATCCTGTATGATGATGGTCTTGGGTGTAAAAAGCATCAAAACTTTGGTAGATTCCTTCAACAGATCATAACCCATATAAATTAGATAAACACCAATGGCCATGGTCAACACTGCATCTACCCAATAGATTTGGTAAAACTTCATCAAAATACCACCCACCAAAACAGCTACGGAAGCCATCATATCTGTTAATAAATGCAGGTAGGCTGACTTCATGTTCATGTTATGCTCGGAATCCTTTTTCAATAAGAGCACACTAAAACCGTTACCGGCAATGGCAATCAAGGAAAGCCAGATGACCAGATTCGATTCTATAGGTTGGGGATGGAAGAGTCGCTCTACGGCCTCCTTTATTAAAATAATGGCCACGACCACCAAGGTTGCCGCGTTCACGAAAGCCGCCATAATCTCGGCCCGTTTGTAACCGAAAGTCTTTTTTTTGCAGGCCTTCTTTTTTCCCAATTTAGTGGCTACATAACTGATTACCAAGGAGAGTACATCACTGAAATTGTGCAAGGCATCCGACAAAAGGGCCAAACTGCCAGAAATAAGTCCACCCACAATCTGCGACACAGTAATGGCCACGTTCAAAAAGATGGAGATAAGCAGGTTCCTTCCCTTTAAATCGGGATGCGAATGTGAATGCCCATGATGGTGATGGTGGTGTGCCATATACCTAACTGCAGGGTATTTTTTCTATCCTACGTTCATGTCTTCCACCAGCAAATTCGGTATTCAAAAAGGTTTCCACCATATCCAGAGCCTGTGGCATGGAAATAAAACGGGCGGGAAGACTTAATATATTGGCATCATTGTGTTCACGGGCGAGTTGGGTTATTTCTTTGGTCCAACAAAGTGCACCCCTTACTTTTTGGTGTTTGTTTATGGTCATGGTGGCGCCATTTCCGCTTCCACAGATCACAATGCCAAAATCCACCTTGCCTTCTTCCACATCAGTGGCAACGGGATGGGTAAAATCAGGATAATCCACACTATCGGTGCCATCCGTTCCGTAGTTTACTACCTCTATTCCCTTTGATTTTAAAAGTCCCACAATGGCCAGTTTATAATCGGTTCCGGCGTGGTCGTTTCCTATAGAAATTTTCATGGTTTAAGTATTTTGAGGATACCTAACAAAGGTACAATATCTTTCTTATGTGATGGTGTTCATAAAAATCACCAGAAGTTTATATTCCTTTAAAAAACAACCTATTAACAAAACCTGTGTTTTGTTCATTTTTTTAAGAAAAATAGAGGTAACTAAATTTTGATTTTTCAGAAAATGGATCAATTACAATAAATTTCCAGAGTTGGAGCAAAAATCGATCAAAAATTAATCAACCAGTTGGGAACATTTTATATTATTAGTTAACATTAAAGATACATTTACTTTTCAATAAATTGATGTTGAAAACGGTTATCAAAAACCGTGGATAACATTTCTAAAGGCTTGATTCTTACATTTCTTTTGGTCTGAAAAATTGTGAACAAACTTTTTTCACTGTTCAAAGCAATATTTGGTTCAAAATTTTATTCCACATTTCAACAATACATCATCATCATCATTTTTTAAAATTTAAAGAAAGAAGAAAAAAGATACTATTGATGATTGTTGATAAGAACGTATTGTTTGCGTTTCTGGTATCAATCCTTGTGGGCCAAGAATTATAATTCGTATTTTTCAAAAAAATAAGGACGTAAATGTCAAAGAAAAAGAAGAGGGCCAAGGGTCAGAGGAAGAATGAGATAACGAAAGGCATTTTTACGGTTCTGGAAAAAGAACCTTCCAAAAGCTTTAATTACAAGCAAATAGCATCTAAATTAGGGTTAACTGATACGCAGGATAGGAACGAATTGATCAAACGATTGGGTCAACTGAAAGCTACAAATCGTATTGAGGAGGTAGAAACGGGCAAGTACCAAAAGAAGCCTACGCTGCATACTTACTTTACAGGCAGGGTAGATTTGACCTCCAGCGGAAACGCATATGTAATTGTTGATGAACTGGATGAGGATATCTTCATTCCCAATAATAGATTGAACAGAGCTTTTCATGGTGATACGGTGGAAGTGTTCTTAATACCCAAACGAAAAGGAAAGAAACTGGAAGGGGAGATTTCCAAGGTTTTGGAACGTAAGAAGAGCTCCTACGTGGGCATTGTGGACAAGCAACAACGATTTGCTTTTGTACGGCCAACGGATTCTAGAATGTATACCGATATTTTCGTTCCCCTTGAAAAACTGAAAAAGGCCAATGATGGGGACAAGGTTTTGGTAAACTTGGGAGAATGGCCAGACGATACCGATTCTCCATATGGGGAAGTGGTGGAGGTTTTGGGCAGACCCGGCGAACACAATACCGAAATACACGCCATCTTGGCGGAATATGGCCTTCCCAATGAGTTCCCGTATGAAGTGGAACAATTTGCAAAGACCTTGGATACTTCCATTAAAGAATCTGAAATAGCCAAACGAAGGGACATGCGCCAGGTACTCACCTTTACCATTGATCCCAAGGATGCCAAGGATTTTGATGATGCCCTTTCCTTTCAAAAATTGGAAAATGGCCATTACGAAATAGGGATCCACATTGCGGATGTTTCGCATTACGTGGAACTAGGTACGGTGCTGGAAGATGAAGCTTATGAAAGGGCGACTTCTGTTTATTTGGTGGACCGGGTAGTTCCGATGTTGCCTGAGGTTTTGTCCAATTTAGCTTGTTCGCTTCGGCCAAATGAGGAAAAATATACATTTTCCGCTGTTTTTGAAATAGATGAACAGGCCAAGGTGGTGGATCAATGGTTTGGACGGACGGTCATCAATTCCAATGAACGGTTTGCTTATGAAGAAGCCCAACATATCATAGAAACAGGTGGTTCCCAGATTCCGGAAGAAATTTCCATTCGGGGCAATGCCTATTCGGTATCCGATGAAATTGTGGATGCGGTTCTCACTTTTGATCGATTGGCCAAGATCATGCGCAAGGCACGTATGGATGCAGGAGCCATTTCTTTTGATAAAATAGAGGTAAAATTCAATCTTTCCGAGAACAACGAACCGGAAAGTGTATATTTTAAAGAAGCGAAGGATGCCAACAAGCTTATAGAGGAATTTATGCTCTTGGCCAATAGGAAGGTGGCCGAATTCATCGGCAAGCAGAAAAAAACGTTTGTTTACCGGGTGCATGACAAGCCCGATGAAGAGAAATTGATGGCCCTGAACGGCGTTATTTCCCGATTCGGACATAGTATAAACCTAAAGGATAGAAAGAGCATCAATAAGTCCCTGAACCAGTTATTGGAGGATGTTAAGGGCAAAAAAGAACAGAATTTGGTAGATACCTTGGCCATCCGCAGTATGAGCAAGGCCATCTATACCACTGAAAATATTGGACATTACGGTCTGGGCTTTGATTATTATACACATTTTACTTCGCCTATTAGAAGATATCCGGATGTGATGGTACATCGATTGCTGCAGCATTATTTGGAGGGGGGCAAGCAACCGAAAGCCACTATTTATGAGGAAAAATGCAAGCATTCCTCCGATATGGAACTATTGGCCGCCAATGCGGAGCGGGATTCTGTAAAGTATATGCAGATCAAGTTTATGCAGGATCACAAGGACCAAGAATTCTTAGGGGTGATTTCTGGGGTCACCGAATGGGGTATTTATGTGGAAATCATTGAGAACAAATGTGAGGGAATGGTAAGGATCCGCGATATTCGTGATGATTATTACATTTTTGATGAACGACAATATGCCATAATCGGCGAACGCACCAAGCGTATATACCAGCTGGGTGACGAGGTGTATGTTATGGTAAAGGATACCGATTTATTGAAAAGACATCTCGACTTTTCGTTGATTGGAAAAAGGGAATAATACTATTTTGGAATAAAATTTGTTATCCTTTTGAGAACCAAATTTTTATAACATGAAACAAATTACGCTTGTTATTATGTTTCTTACCCTTTCCGGTGTTATGGCACAGGAAAAAAACGTTACAAAGAACCTACAAAAATTTACCGAGGTGAAGGGTTTTGATGGACTTGCCATTAACCTCATCAAGGGGAAAGAAAACAAAGCAGTGATCACTGGTGCCAATACCAATAAGGTAGCCATTGTGAATAATGATGGGGTACTGAAGATACGAATGGAAATAGATAAAATTTTTAGTGGGTACCGCACCTATGTGGATCTATACCATACCGAAGATTTGGTGGTCATTGATGTGAACGAGGATGCACGGATTACTTCCGATGCCACTTATGTTCAGGATGTGTTGGAATTGAAGGCCCAAGAAGGGGGTGAACTCGAAATCAGTTGCCAGGTAGACCAATTATTGATCAAAGCGGTTTCAGGTGGAAAGGTTTTAACAGCCGGTTTTTCCAATAATCAAGATGTGATTATCAATACCGGGGGAGCCTACACAGGACGCACTTTTAAGACAAAATTCACCACAATCAATGTGAATGCAGGTGGAAATGCCGAAATTTATGCTACCGATTATGTGAAGGCAACCGTAAAGGCCGGTGGTGAGGTGCTGGTTTATGGTAATCCAAAAAAAATGGACGAGCAGACCTTGTTTGGAGGAAAGGTAAAAAGAGTAAAGTAAGGAATGATAGAAGATATCCAGGCAGCGATTCCCTTGGGCTTTTTATTGAGCTTTATGATAGGCCCTGTGTTTTTTGTGTTGCTGGAGACCAGTGCCACAAAGGGCTTTAGGGCTGGAGTGAGCTTGGATTTTGGAGTAATCATTGCCGATATCGTTTTTTTGACCATTGCTTATTTCAGTAGTTTTCAACTGTTGGAAAATTTAAGCAATGAACCGGGGCTTTTTGTGTTCGGGGGTATGATCTTGTTGGTCTATGGTATTTTTCTTTTTGTAAAAAAGGCTAAAAAGCGAGCTAATGTTAAGGCGACCAAAGGCACGTATCTTGGACTTTTTGCCAAAGGATTTATTTTAAATTTCATCAATATAGGTGTATTGGCCTTTTGGCTGGGGCTGATCATTGTAGTGGGCCCAAGTTTGGATAACGAACCCAAACGCATGTTCGTGTTCTTCGGTACAGTGATCTTGGTGTACTTTGCAACCGATCTTTTAAAGATTATTTTAGCTAAACAACTGAAGCGCTATCTCACCCAAGAACGAATCGTACTTATTAAAAAAGGTCTTGGAATTGTATTGATAATCTGTGGTATTGTTCTGATTATCAAGGGATTTATACCAAGGGATAAATTCGATATAAAGAACGAGATTGAAAAAATAGAGAAGCTTTAAACAAAAAACCCAGTACTAAGTACTGGGTTTTGAGGCATCGAGCGGATTCGAACCGCTGTACAAGCTTTTGCAGAGCTCTGCCTAGCCACTCGGCCACGATGCCATTTTGGTTGGCAAAGCTATAAATATTTTATGAATTTTTAGATGGTAAAATATCTAAATAGTAGTATGATAACTTTATCAAAAAAGTTTATCTTTGAGGCATCGGGTGGACTCGAACCACCATTAAAATCCTTGCGGGACTTTGTCTATCCAATTCGACCACAATGCCGTTTTTGTTGTAGACAAATTTAAAAAAAGTTTAACAGTGCGGCCTTTCCTAAGGCTGCGGTTCATCGAGTAAATCTGAGTTTCACCGAAACACTCTCCACATCACCACCTATAGGCGGATTTATTTTGGCCACCTCTACCTCCACTTCCGTTACTTCATAGAGTTCTTCCAGAACTCGGTCACAGATTCGTTTGGCAACATGTTCCAAGAGATTGGAGCGTACCATCATCTCTTCTTTCACAATGTTGTTCAGGTGAACATAGTCCACAGTTTCATCAAGCTTATCGGATAATGCCGGTCTTACCAGATCGGTAGTCACTTCAAGGTCTACTCTATAGTCACTACCTATGAGCATCTCTTCTTTTAAACAACCATGGTTGGAATGTATCCTGATGTTCCTTAGCCTAATTTTTCCCATGAAAATGCCTTTAAAAATGGCAAAAATAGGTTAAATAGGCCTAAATCAATACATACACCTACAGTTGCTTATACCTTGGAATAGGTCCATACCTACCGTTACCACATGGGTACCTGTGCTATATCCCAGAATTTCATTAGTGATTACCTGATAGGAATATCCAAAATAGAAGTTGTTCTTTTTGAATCCGGCTATTGGGGCAATATACAAGGGGGCACCCCATTGATCGTTCAAAAAGCGATAGGTAAGCCCTACATAATAGTAGTCTTCAAAATCATGAAAGCGGAACTTGGCATTAAGATCGGTAACGGAACGCCCATCGCTTTCAAACCATTGAAAGAAAATGGAGGGCTCTATTTCCAATTTACTGTTCTTGTTCTTCATGATGCTATACCCTGTGTATGCATAATAGTTCCTGAGGGTATTGGGTTCAAAGGTAGGATTGAAACGTTCCAAGTTTTTGTTGAGGATATTGGAGGCATTCAAACTGAAATAGAATTTGCCGTAACGATACAGGGCCCCGAGATCAAAGTTATGGTTGGTGGTTGCCTTATCATCTGTGGGAAGCTGACCGTTGTTTTCAGTAAAATTCTCCACATCGATCCTAAACTGGTTAAAGTTATAGGAGATACCGAATGATAGAAAGATATCGTCATACCTGTCCAGGGTCAAATGGTGGGCAAAAGATACCCTTGCACCCCTTTGTTTGGTCTCCCCATTGCTATCGTTATAGAGCAACATACCAATCCCTGATCGGTTCCCGATCCTGGCGTCTGCGGCCAAAGTTTGGGTATCAGGGGCATCCTTGATACCAACCCACTGTGTAAGTCCGTTCAGACGGACCTTTATATGGTCCCCGATACCTGCATAGGTCGGGGACATAATAAAAGGGTTGTCTGCAATATATTGTGAAAGCTGTGGTATGGTCAACTCTTGTCCTTTGGTCGTAAGGGCCAATAAAAATAAGAGGACGGTTGAATATACTTTTTTGAACATGGGGTTAGCAGGTTAAGCGTTATTGTCGATATAGGGTAAAGTGGCCTACGAACTCACGATCGTCAAGATCACCCTTCAGTTTAACTACATACCAGTAGTCTCCCGTTGGCAATGGCTTACCGTCGTAATCACCATCCCAACCTTGGGTATCTCGGGTCATCTCTTCCACTACTCTACCATAACGATCGTAAATCTTAATTAGTACGTCTGGGAAGCCTTCCAGGTTATCCGGAATCCAAGTATCGTTCAATCCGTCACCGTCAGGGGTGAAGAAATTCGGGAACTCTACATCTATAAATTCCATAAATATCTCCGCCTGGACCTCACAACCGTTCTCATCGATAACCGTTACCGTGTAGGTATCGGTACGGTTAATGAAGAAGGTGTTGTCCGTACCATTATTGTGGTCGTTGAAATAGAAGGTATAATCTTCCACTCCACCGTTGGCAATGGCCGTAATCTGGTTGATGACGTTGTTCTCCAATACCAATGTCAAAGGTTCGTAACCTTCAATGGTAAAGTCGTAGGTGATCATACATCCATTGGCATGTGCTATGGTCAGATAATGGTCGCCCGGTGTCATATTTCTATAATCGGCGGTCAATTGCATATCAGCAGGATCGGTGGAATCCAGAGCGTACAATACATCAACAGAAACAGATGGATCTTCGAACACAATGTTTAGATAATTATCCGGAATGTTGCCCGTACACTCATACATTGGGGTTACGGTAGCGGCAAGGTTTACACCGGGCTCTATTTCAACAAATACATTGGTTTCACATCCTTGGGCGTCCCTAACAAAGACCACATGGGTACCGGCAGCCAAGTTTTGGAACAAGAACTGGTCTTGAACAAAATCTGCATCTGCATTGGAGTTCAACGCGGTTTCATAAGGAGCCGTTCCTCCAGTTACCTGTAATTCAAATGAACCATCGGCACTGTTGTAACATACTTCGTGCATGATGTTCACTGCTTCGGCCTGAATCGGTTCAGGTTGAGTAATCTCAAACTGGAAGGTGATGAAACATCCATTCACATCCTGAGCGATCACATCATAAATGCCAGGTGCCAAATCGGTAAAGGTATTTTCTGAATCAAATTGATCCAAGTTTGGTGAAATGGCATAAAGAATCTGTCCAGTACCACCGGAAACTTCCACAGTAATGGTACCATCGTCCATTCCTGAACAGGTAACATTGGTGAAACCTTGATTATCAACTTGTAATGGAGCCGGATCTACAATCACGATTTCTGGGGATACCTCAACGCAGTCGTCACTGATTACCCGCACATAATAGCTGCCGGCTGGTAACATGTTGAAGGTGCCACTGGTTTGTGGTCCAGCCAACAAGTTTGTCAAGGCCGCATCACCGAACAATTCGTAGTTATAGTTACCTAAACCACCGGTTGCCGAAGCGATGATGGTAGCGGATGCTTCTCCCATACAGTTGATAAAGGCAGCAGACTCGTCAATATTCAAAGTCAATGGCGGAATAGGATCTATGCTCACCTGGTTGGAGATTTCGGCCTCACAACCGTTGGTGTCACGCACATAGAATTGGTAAACCCCGGCACTTACAGTAAGCGTCACTGAGTTTCCGCTCATTGGGGTAAAACTGATGTTATCACTACTGTATTCGTATGACCCATTTCCTCCGGAAGCGGTCAATCTAATTTCGGCATCGTTTAGACAGGTCATTTCAGTAACCTGTACCAAAGAAGCCATAACTTCTGTTGGTTCGTTGATGGTCACCTGTGGTGTTTCCATACTACAGTTCCATCCATCGGATACGGTGATGCTATAAATACCAGCACCTAATCCGGTGAAGGTGTTATTACCTTGTTCACCCGTGGTAAAGACTATGTTGGTTCCCGTTGCATCATAGATGTTCAACTGGTACACATAGGAACCTTCACCTCCAGCCACATTGTAGGCCCATACCGCAGCACTTTCGTCTCCGTAACAGGTCAAGTCAATAGGTGCAGCATCAATATCGGCAGTGATTGGTAGTGGTTCGGTTAACGTCAGATTTCGGATAATTTCACATCCTCCATTATCGGTGATTCGCACTTGGTAAACACCTGCTGACAGGCCTGTGAACACATAGCTCGGTACATCGTTGATGGTGTATACCTGTGTTGTTGTGGTATTGGTCAATATAATATCATAAGGCGCATAACCACCTGTTGGAGCCACCAATATTTCGCCTTGGTCATTGGTACAGGTTACGCTTGCCACTTGTTGGGGGGTAGCGTCCAGCTGAGAACTTGGAGATATGATGGTGATGGTATTGGAATCCTCGGCACAGAACGGATAACCGGTTTCGGTAACACGTACAAAGTAGTTTCCACCTACCAAGGCAGGGTCTGTGATGCTCAATGGGTTAGTAGAGGTATTTCCCGCTCCTACGATACCTGTTGTGGTTCCGTTGGCCATGAAAACCTCATAGTTATAAGCACCGGTATAGCCTGTTACATTAATTTCCAAAGTACCCGCATCTCCAAAACACATGGCAGGAGAAGTAGCCGTTGCAATAACATCAATAGTATCATAAGGCGGAATGGTATAGGCCACCGTAGTTACGTAACAACCGGTAGCATTATCCGTCACCCTGAAGGTATATGTTCCAGGGGCGTACAACTCGAATGTAGCTGTAGTGCTCGTTGGAGTACCTGTCAGTGCGCCATATGTGTTACCAATTGGCAACAATTCAAACGTATAGGTATTGGCTACATCACCATTATCGGTAACGGTCAACAATACTTCCTCGTAATTGGCACAACTAATGGCTGTGGTCTGGGTAACGGCAACACTGAATTTGTTGATAGTTGGTATCATCACAGAAGTTGTGGTGGTACAACCGTTGCTATCCCTTACATACAAGGTGATGTTTTGATCAACCCCAGTATCCACTACAGCAAAAGTATTTGCAGATTGGAAGGTTACATTATTCCTACTGTAGAAATAAGGTCCTGTTCCACCAACCGGGCTAACGGTTACGGTTGAAGTGTTCACCGAATTGTTCGGGTTACACACAAAATCCGTGGCTACGGCAGTAGCGGTCAAAGGAGTTGGTTGTCCAACAGTAACATCGAAGGTATCCTCACAAGCCCTGCTAGAAATCACCCTTACACGGTAGTTGTCCGCAGGAAGATTATCGAAAACCAAGCTAGACTGTGCAAAACGGTATGGTGTTCCCAAATTTGACATTCGGTAAAGCTCATAGGTATACAGAGGATCAACCACAGTTGCAGGATCCATTACCACAGTCAAACTTCCATCTGAACCACCAAAACAGTTCACATCATCTATTAGTACATCATTGATTACAGGGTCTACCTTGTCATCCAATTCTTGGGTAACCACATAGGTACAAGGTGTGGCCGTATCATTATCCGTAACGGTGAAGGTATAAACACCTGGCTGAATAAGTCCTGTGAACATACCCGTTGCATTGCTGGCAGTCGTAATTCCATCAGGATACACCACATCAAAGGTCAAGTTAGAGGAACCACCACTTACATTGATGGTAATCTGACCTCCTGGATCCACGGTACAATCAATAGGTTTTACTACAGTTGATGTGGCCGTCATAGCATTGGTCAATACTACTGGTCCAACAGTAGTAGTACAAGACCACTGATCCGCGATCAACACCTCGTAAGAACCGGCACCCAAGTTTGAGAATATTGGGTTGGTCTGTGGAGATCCTATGTTAGAACCATTGCGGATCAATTGGTAGGTATAGTTGCTACCTTGACCGCCTGCAGTTCCAACCACTTCAATTTCACCTTGAAGGTTGGTACAATTCTCTTGGTTGATCTGTAATGTGGCCGTAATAGGCATTGGATCTACCAAAGAAACGGTATCAACCATTTGGGAACATCCACTTGAGTCGATGACCCATACTTCATAAGTTCCTACAACCAATCCGGTAAAGCTTGGGCTGGCAACGTAATCGCCAGGACCAGCAGGACTTGTGGTTCCCACGTAATAGGAATATCCACCCCATCCACCGGACACATTGGTCACCTGGATTTCGCCATCATTACCCAAACAGGTAATATCGGTTACCACGGTTGCACCTGTAATGGCAGCAGCAGGACCAGCAATGTTGAACGATTCACTGTACACACAGGCAGAACCTGGAGGGTTGGTATCGGTCACTTCAATATAATATGTACCTGCCGCGAGGCCAGTGATGGTAAAGCTTCCATCGGCATCAGATCCGGTGGTCACTACATCATCGCCCAAGTTGGTCGGCGTGTGGTTTACATCGTAATAAAGCGTATAGCTGGTTGCACTTGCGTAGGTTACGCTAGACCCATCAACCAAGTTCAATTCTACCGTACCATCTGTATCACCATAACAGGTGATGTTGGTGGTGCCCACAACCATTAGATCTAACACTTCTGGGTCCGCCACTTCGTGGGAAACGGTTAGGATACATCCTGTTACGGTGTTTCTCACCTCAAAGTAATGAACACCAACAGAAAGACCGGTAAAGCTACCAGAAGCTTGGAAAGTACCAGATGGCAGTTCCCTAAACTCATAGTTGGCAGGGTCGGTAGTTGAATTGGTGATGGAACCAATGGCCGTGATGGTGATATCTTCACCCGTTACACAAGTAGCAACGGCATCCACAACAATATTAGCGGAGTCCAAACTATCAAACGGAGCAATTACGGCTGTGGTTGTACCCAAACAGCCATTTTCATCATAAACGTTGATGGTATAGCTGCCACCGTTGATATTGGTTTCTGTATAAACAGGGTTGCTACCAGCTTGTACCACTACAGAACCAGCATCGTTGATAAATTCATAGATAACATAGGTTCCACTACCTCCAGTGATGGAAGCAGTATCCACAGTAATAGTGGCATTATTGGTATTGTTCCCTGCGGTACAGCCGAACTCAACAACCGTTGGAGCAGGAACCGCAATGGCCGCAGGCTCGTTGATGATAATATCGAATATGTCCACGAAACAGCTGTTAGCTCCCACACCACGAACACTATAAGTGCCCGCAGGAAGGTTTTCAAAAGTGGTACCGTTCAATACGGCACCCGCTGGCATTGGGGTAAGCGTGTAGGTCAACGGATTGATTCCATTATCAATTTCGTGAAGGGTAATGCTACCATCGCTTCCACCAAAACAGCTCACATCCATATGGGTTTCTGTAAAGGAAGGCAGGGGTGCATCCGGTACTTCCACTGTAATGGTTTTGGAACAGTTCGGCGGAGCGGTGCCCATATCGAACACTATTACACTATAACTACCGGCAGCGGCAGCGGCAGTCCACGTAAATGGATTGGATGGAAGCACCGTTCTAGTCTGGTCGTTCGTTCCCGGACCATCTATCATGTATTCGTAATTTCCAGATCCAGCAATTACTGTAATTTCAATTTCTGCATTGGCAGCGGAGCCCGGCTCACAATCCAAAGCAACAGTTTGAATGGCCGTAAATTCTAGTGGAGCATGTACCGTAATGGTGTCGGTATCCATACATCCATTACTATCAAGGATGGCGACATTGTAAGTCCCAGGAGCCACATTAGTAAATACACCACCATTGTCCACATAAGTTGCTCCACCATCCAAAGAATAGAAGATTTGGGCAGCGGCACTGGTGGCATTGATGGTCACCGTAATCGGAGTGGCACAATTGTCTATAACAACACTGTCAATAGTTGGGTTTGGTGTCAAGGTCAATGGCACAGTTCCCAAATTCACCCCACAACCAAATTGGTCTTCCATGGTGATATCGTAGTTTCCAGCTGGTGAATTGGCAGGAATCTCTATAGGGTTATCGGATGTTGAAGTAATGGTCGTAAATCCGGCAGGACCTGTAACAGTATAGGTGTAAATGCCCCCACCCCCAAGTGGATTTTGGATCTGGATCAATCCTGGAGCATCACAGGTAATATTCTGAAGCACCACCGGAGTACCGGTCAATGGATCCAATTCTTGTAAAAGGGCATTTTCAGTAGCACCAACGCAACTATCTACACCACCATCAACTTCAACAACTTCAATAAAGTAAGTACCGGCAGGCAAATTGTTTACGGTTACATCCTGTGGAGAGGAATACGCAATATTGCCACCACTATTGGCAACGGCAACAGGGCTTCCAGAAGAAATATCATAAACAGTCCATCTGAATTGGTTTCCAAATGGTGCTTGGTTATCGGTAACAGTATAAGTAATACTACCGTTGTTCATTCCAAAACAGGAAGGAGTAAGCGCAGTGGTAATTTCCAAAGGAACGGTAATCAAGTCGTTTACATCCACATTGCTTTGGCGCACACAACCTGCCGCATCCCTTACATAGAACACATAGGTTCTACCAGGAACAAGACCTGTAAACACATAAGGAGTAAATTCATCCTGTGCAGGAGTGGTCCACGCAGCAGTTGCAGGGTTGAAAGTTCCGGGCTCTTCAGAATACGCATATTGATAGTCCGGAGTACCTTCCGCACCTTGAACGGTTACCTGAAGTTCGTTACAATTAACAACCACTGCAGAAATGGTGATATCCAAATCATCCAAAGGATAAGGAATGACAAAAGGAGGTAGATCGGTTTGACAAAGGGTGTTCCCCAATCCATCCACGGTTCTCATGGAAGGATAAACAGTTTGTCCTGAGGTATAACCTGTGAATTGGTCAGATACACCTGGGTTAGAGTTATCTCCGATCCAAGTAGTACCACCATCATCACTGAATTCAATGGTTCCCAAAGTAGTTGGATATCCTGAGAATCCAAATCCAAAATCATTGATGTCACCAGTACAGGAAGATGGAGTGATTCCATTCACAACACCGGTCAATTCATCAGGATTATTGATTGTTTGGGTATCCGTTATGGTACAACCCGCGGCATCTGTAACATTAATGGTATAGTTGCCAGGCATTAGGTTGTAATAGGTTCTGGTTGAAGCCAGTACATTGGTATTGGTTTGGTTGGAAGCTCCACCATTGTCCAAATCGATGATTTGAATGGTGTAAGGTGCTAAGCCAGAAGTAATGTTCACCAAAATAGAACCCGTTCCATCGTGACATTGTGGGTCGGTTGGAGTAACGGTCATGGTCAAGGGCACTCCAGGATTAACGGTCACCGTTTCCATATATTCACAATATGGGGCAGTAGCAGAATTATCCCTTACGTACACATCATAAGTTCCGTCATTACCAGTGGTTATGGTGTAAACATTGGACGCCGTGAACAGACCTGTTGGGTCAACTCCCGTCAACACGAATGCATATTGCAAAGTAGGTGAACCTCCAGAAGCGGTTACCGTAATGCTACCATCCGCACAAGTAGAAATATCCACTACTTGCACTTGGGCAACCAAGGCATCCACAATGGTCACGTTCTGTTGTACACCAAGACATCCATATTGATCACGAACGTCAATGGTATAGGTTCCGGCGGTCAGGTTGCCAAAAGTATAGGTGGTTCCGGTAGATGGCGTAGGTGTCATCCAAGGACCTCCGTTCAGGCTAAATTGATAGTTTCCGTTACCACTGGTCACATCAACTTGAATGCTTCCATCACTGTTTCCAGTATAACAAGCTGTTGGGGTTGTGGTAAATACAATCGGGATTGGGGCTACAACCGTCATAACCGTGGTAACATCCTCACACAAATTGGTATCCCTTGCCCTAACCACATAATCACCGGCAGTAAGGCCGTTGAAAACGGTTGAGGATTGGAAAGCTACCAAGACTCCGCCAACGCCATCTTCCAATTGGTACTGATAGGTTGGGGTGCCGCCAGTGGCAGCAGCCGTAATGACCGCTCCTCCGTTGGTACAGGTCAATTGCGTGGTAATGGAAGCCGTAACATCCAACACCGCAGGTTCTGTCAATGTTTGGTTGAGCACCACGGAACATGCAGGATCCCTAAGGTCTACAATGGTGATGGTATGGTTGCCTGCTGTTAATCCGTTAACGGTTATCGGGCTGGCAAATTGGGCCGCGGAAACCGCGCCACCATCCACTTGATACGTAAATCCGGTAGCAGGGTCAAAATTTTCAGCCTCAAAAGCGATGGAGCCATCAGCCGCACCGTTACAAGTAAGATTGGTGAAGTTGGTAATGGCAGCATCAAAAGCATGTCCGTCTTCCACGGTAACGTTCAAAGTCAAGGAATCTGTACAAACTTCCGGGGTTTGGAAGGCTTCAATATCATCTATGGCGATATCGTTTCCACCGGTTACAGCAGAATTGGTCCTGATAACAATGTCGAGATTGGTATTGGCGCCTGGATTAAGGGTTACCGTATAATTTTGCCAGTCGTTGGCACCATTGTTTTTGGGGACATTTCCTGTGGTAGTGCTCGCAATAACGGTTCCGCCACCATCTACCAATTGAATGTCGATATCGGGATCAGCTCCACTGGTTCCTGTTCTCAAAAGGTTGAAGGCCCAAAGGGAAATGGTAATGTCCCTGTTGGCCACCACTTCAATGTTTCTTTTGGCATAAATGATTCCGTTTGGACCTACCGCTCCTCCAACGTTCATAGCCAAGAATCGACCATTGGCTAAGCCAGAATGGTCATTTGGACTCAACCATGTTCCATAAGGATTTACGATGGTCTGGGTAACAGAGTATTCTCCATCCTGAATGTGGGTGTCAATACCCCAACCACATGAATTCACGGCACCATTTTGCGGTTCGTAGCAATAGGCTGGATCTACTTCGGGAATACTGGTATTTGGACCAGTTCCAAAGGTTTCCAGAAGCAACACACTGGGGGATGGCGCAATATTGCTGGTATAGTTTACGGTAATGGTATGGCTGCCAACGGCTACATCCGTAAAAATGTTTGATGTATTGGGCGTGTTGGGATTGCCATCAATTTCGTAAGTGTAGTCAAAGTCAGTGCTGCTAGGAGTCACCGTAATGGTTCCCTCACCATCACACTCATAGTCAATAGCGGTAGTGGCAGTTGGAGGGGTTGGTTCTGGGTCAATGGTAACCGTCATAGGATAGCTACACAAGTTGGCATCCCTAATGTATAGGGTGTGCGTACCTGGAAGCAGGTACCCGATAGAACTGGCGCCATAAGTGGAACCACCGTCAAAACTGTATTCGTAAGGAGCGGTGCCCCCGATAGCATTGGTAATCCTTACCTCGGCCCCCATACCTGGGTAACATTCAGCAAGAGCGGTAACCGCTGCAGAGGCAGAAAGTGTCAAAGGTTCGGTTATGGTATAGATTTGGTTTACCACACAATTGTTGGCATCCCTAACCCTAATGTTGTAACTACCAGCTGGCTGGTTAACAAACGTGTTGGAGGTTTGATAAGTTGCACCATTGTTAATACTGTACATATAAGGCGCTTCCCCGCCAGAAGCCGTAATGGTAATCTGGGCTTGAGACTCTCCACTACACAGAATACCGGTGTCCACCACAGAAATCACCAATGGAGGGTCTTGTGTAATCGTAATATCATAAGTTGCCTCACAATATCCTGAAGCACCGCCATTATCCCTTACATAAACATCGTAATCTCCAGCACCTGTAACGGATACTGGGTTTGTAGTTGAAAAATCCCCAGCGGTTGGAGCAACACCATTGGCCACCACGGCATACACATAGTTTCCATCGCCACCAGCGGCGGTAATGGTCACATCGGTATCGGTGGTACAAGCCGTAATATTGGGGGCCGAAGCCACTACACTCAATTCGGGATCAATAGTAATGGTCTCGGAATCGAAGCAGTCGTTGCCATCTCTCACAGAAATGGTATAGGTACCAGGGCCCAATCCAGTGAACACATTGCTAGTTCCATACGGACCGCCATTCAAACTGTATTCGTAATTACCATCTCCTCCTGAAGTTACATTAGCAGTAAGGGTCAATCCCACCGCGTCGTCATAACAAATATCATTGGGAACAATGGCCAAAACGGGTGCCACGGCTTGAATAATGTCAAAAGTATCTGTAAACACACAGCCATTGGCATCGGTAACCGTGAAAGTATAGGTTCCCCCTATGGTCAAATTGGCAAACAATCCATTGGACTGCGGTCCAGTAAGTACGTAACCAGCAGGAGCATTTGTAATTTCGTAGGTATAGCTTCCCCATCCTCCGGAAGCTACAATGGTAGCATCACCATCGGCCACGCAAGTGGGTTGGTTAACGGTAACGGGAGCCGAAATAGCAGCTGGTGGAGCGGCAATGGTCACATCAGCCGTATCGGTACAGGTTGTAAAGTTATCGGTTACCGTAATGGTGTAGGTTCCTTCGGCCAGTCCTGTCAAGGAAATAGTACCGTTGGTCTGTGCACTTCCGGAGAAGTTGGCAGGACCGGTAATGTTATAATCGTAATCGGTGTTAAAGCCTGCAACGGTGTATAGCAATTCACCATCACTAGCCCCAAAACAGGTTATATTACCTATTAATTGACCCACTACTGAAATTTCGGTAACGGGATCAATGGTGAACGATTCGTCATAAGAACATCCGTTTGCATCGGTAACCCGGAACATATAGGTTCCTGGTGACAAACCGGCAAAAGTTGCGTTGTTTCCATTGTTCACAGCACTTCCCGCGGGGGAAATGATTTCGTATACCAAATTAGGTGTGCCACCAGTTGGTGTTACCGTTACATCGGAAACAAATGTTGGACAAATTGGATTGGTGGCCGAGAAACTCAAATCCGTTGGTGGATCCAAAGGATCGATGGTAATTGAGTTGGTCACGAAAGTACATCCGTTTTCATCCCTTATGGTGATGCTGTATGTTCCATCGGTTAAGTTGGGGAACGTTGGAGAGGCGCCAAAGGTGACCCCGTCAATACTATATTGGTATGGAGCGGTCCCTCCTGTAACATTCTGCGCTTCGATAATACCATCTTGCAAACAAGAGTATCCTTGTACCAAAACAGCATCTGCATCCAAGGCAAAGGAAGGCGCAGAAATGGTATGGTATTCAAAATAATCACAAGACGCACTACCTTTTCTTTGGTTGATAACCACTACATAATCGCCACTTGCCAAACCGGGGAAGTTTCCGGAAGCGTTGGTGGCCAAAGCATTAGCATAGCTATAGTTATCCTCGTCAAAGCCGGTAGCATCAAACAAATAATAAGTTAGTTGGTAGCCATTACTGTTTATTAGATTGAATGCAATGGAACCGGTAGCATCGCCATAACACAACACATCAGTTGTTGAGGTTGCATTAAAGTCGGCAGCGGGCCTGAATTCAATGGTAACAGTATTTGAGATATCATAACAGTTGTATCTGTCGATGACCACAAAAGTGTAATCCCCTGGATCATAGATATCGAAAATCTGGCTGGTCTGAAATGCGGAAGCAGGAATGTCCGCTACCGATGGATAGGAAGTAACAGTGTTTCCATCCTCGTCCACAAATGACCAAATAGCATACAGGTGTGGTGTTTTACCGCCAGAGGATTCCATTAGAATATTACCTTCCTTACAGGTTATGTGCTGTGAAACCCTTGCTGTTAATTCTAGATCCAGCAAATTTGCGATGGTAACTTGTTCCGTGTAGGCACAACCATCATCGGTTGATACGGAAACATCGTAGACCCCATCACTTAAATTTTCAAACGTATAGTTGTTGTCCAGAGACGGCCCATATGTGTCGATGACCGTACCTCCTGAAGATATTTCATAGTAATATTGAGCCTCAACGTTGAGTACAGAAATGGCAATTTCTCCCATTCCGGTACAGTTATACAGATCTTGGGCGGTAATATCTACTTGAAAGTCCCTGTTCAAGATCCCGATATTGTCCAAGACAAATACGCAACCATCGGTAACGCCTTGCTGTCTCATTTCAACCATGTATGCACCATTAGTGGCAATGTCAAAGCTTGGGCTGGATTGATAAGGAACCAAAACCGTACCTGTGGTTTGGTTTCGCAATTGGAACTCGTAGGTCAACGGCATGTTGGTCACCGTAATGTTACCAGGCGTGTTACAAATAATATCGCTTGAAGTATATTGGGGATCTAGCGGGTTTTTATAAATATTGAAATAGAACCGGCTAAAACATCCGTTTTGATAATTGATTACCAAACGGTATTGGCCTGAATTGGAAGCCAAAAAGTCATTTCCGGTATCAACCGTGTTCCAGGTACAACTTGCATTGGTATTGGCACAACCATCTGTTACTGCGGCACAACTGGCCTCGTCCAATTGTTGCCATACTATACTGGTGGCATCTGGTATATTAATCTGGATCAGCTCGGTATCGTTCAAACCACAAAGAAAGATTTCCGGAGTCTCGCTACCATCGTTCGGACAAACGATTATATCTCCATCTATGGTGTTGGAGGTGTCGTTGATCAATGCCGTAATCGGGTTGGATTGTACCGAACCAAAAAGCTCTACGATAATGGTCTCCTCAAAATCCTTACACGGATCGGCAACCTGTTTGTCAACGATGTAGGTTCCTACTTCGGTAACCAACATGGTACTAGGATCGTTGTCGGAATCGGCATCGGTAATCACCGTGTCCGTGCCCAAATCAATTTGACCGTTTCCATTTTCGTCCTTATACCAAATGTAATTGTCAAAGTTGTCACCAGCATCCAATAGCACATCGTCACCACAAAGCTGCACCGTCCTGCTGAAGTTACAAGCGCTTAGGTCGTCCAACAAAAAGTTGGTTGCACCTGGTGTTCCAAATCCACAACCGTCAAAATCGGAGACACTCGGGTCGTCGGTAATCTGGGCGGTATTGATGGCTCCTTGATAAGTAGAATATGCCAAGTTTTGGATGATGTCCGTACAGGCGTCAATAAAGTCGAAACAGTTCTCAGCCACTTGTACACGCATACGGATGGTAGCTGACGGGTCACCTTCCTCAACAATGCTGTTCGGTATGGTAAATATGATGGTTCGGGTAGATGGGTCATACGTATAGGTCACTCCGGCAGGCATGTTTATGCTGGATTCATCCAAGGTAACGTTGATAGGGAGAACGTCCCTGATGGTATAGTTTATCGCATCGTCATTACCCACGTTTTGGAATCGAAGGACATAGTCCAGATATTGGCCCAAATGTACCCCTTGGCCCGTAATGTCGTTACCTCCAATGTCCTCTACCGTTTTGGCCAAGTTCATCAAAGGCTCTATGATCTCTACATCCAAAGAGGTAAAGAATATGTCGTATTTATCTTGGGTTGAAGATGCTCGCAGTGTTGCTCCCGTCTCATCGTTTGGGATTACCGCTTGGTTGGGGTTGGGTATGGTGAAAAGGTCTACGTCCCATCCCAAAGTGTTGGTGCTGTTTGGGTTACGGGTGGTTACGATGGAACCTTCATTGGTAATGTTACTGTTAAAAAAGTTGTTTGATGGGTTGGCCGTGTTGGACAATGTTGTAAAGGAGCCATTGCTATCTGCCTTTATGGCCAATTGATCACCGGTGATTCGGTTATCGCCCTCTAGGGCAGCAACCCCCAGCTTCGCATTTACCGGGAATGGAGCAGGCAATGTGGTAAATCCGCTAAAAGGGATATCTACGGTTTGCCCGGATTTAATACCCGCATACCCATCAAAAGTGGTGATGTATTTACCGGGTAAAGTTGGGTTTTCATAGACCACCACCAAGGACCAACCACCTGAGATACCTCCGGTAATGCTGCTACCAGAACTGGCCCGTACGTTGGCCACAAAATATTCACCATCAGGATTGGGAAGTGCTGTCAATAAAGAGGTGACGTCCTTATAACAGGCATAAGGGCTATAGTTCCCAAAATCGGGGTCGTTGTATCCATCGAACAAGATTTCATCCGCCGTAAGATTTACATATGATCCCCCTGGGACCTGAAATTTTACTTGGTTGAAGTCACTCCTATCGGTTTCTTTGTAAACTGCCGACCAATAAAGGCCAGCATATCTGATCAAAGAACAGGAAGGATCTGGAACGGACAAAGTGGCACTGCTCGAACTAAAGGTTGTGGGGTCACTGTCAATATCAATATATTGCATGTTTAAGTCGTCGTTGTAGGACGAATTACTTCCAGTGGTATTGTATGGGTCCTCAGGTTCTGTTGTGCTCCCATCCCTGTTGACTATATTGTTGGCAATAAAGGTAAGATCACCTTTGAGTTTGTTTTCATATCGAACCTCAAAGTTGTTCTTTACTTGAGCCCCACCTGTAAAGTAAAACAAGAGAATACAGGCTGCAATGCCCCATCTGAGTAGAGATTGTTTCATAGGTTTGGTTCTATGCGGTTGTGTTTGGTTTTACTCGCATGATCCACATGTCGTCATCATACGAGGCGTTTAGTTTGGAGTAGTATGAGGTTAGGGCGTTGCCCCAAGTTTCATGTTTTTTAAGGTATACGTAACGTAGACCATCATTTGGATTTACAAAGTAACTTGCGTTTAATCCTCTGGAATTCAGTTCTTTTACAAAATATCTAGCGTTGGAAGAGCTTTCAAATACACTGGCTATGATATAAAAACCGGAAGGAAGCCCATCAATGGAAGCGGTTTTCACCGCCATATTCATTTTTCCATGGCCCAATACTGTATTTGCCACATTTTTGGATAGAACGGTACTTCCATATTTAGAGCTATTATTGTTGGCAACTGCAGTGTTCAATCCTCCAATGGTTGTATCGGCCCCACCGTTAACGTTCATGATCCATGCATCACCTTGGTATTTACCGTCCATTTTGGTATGATAAGCGTTCAAGGCTTCTTTTTTGTTTTCGAAATCACCGATGTACACGTAGTTTAGACCATTTTTTGGGTTTTGGAAGTAATCGGCATCCAAGCCCTGTGCCCTTAGGTTTTCCACAAATTGATCCACGTTTTTAGGATCTTTGAACACATTGGCAATTAAATAATGCCCACTTTCTACATTGGGAACATTGTGCGCCTTGAAATAGACCTTATTGGTTTTTGGAGGAGATGTCCTATAGGTATTGTCTTTGTTTACAGGGGTTTGTGCCAAAAGGGCATTGCTCTTGTTTTTGTTTATTTTGATGACCTTTTTGGTAGAAGTGCTATTCGTAAGCCCATGGTTGGCCAAAGGCTGTGTTTTTCTGGAAACCACATCCGAAGTGTCCATGTTGGCGAAATAGACTTCCTTGGCCTTTTCCTCCAGCGCAGGGTTTTGACCTCGGGTCTCGCGTTGCACCATCTTCATTACGGTTTCAAAACGTCTTTCAAGATCCTGTCTTCTGTTGGTCTCTATGGAGTCTTGGCGCATCAACAATTCATCCAAGATGGCATCGTTTTCGGCCAGCTTGTCCTTTAATTGAGCAATTTCAAGGTCTTTATCGGTAATGTTCAAGCTATCTTGAGGAACATTTTCTTCATTGGATACCAAATCCTCGTTGTCATTTTCGAGCATAACCCGATCTTCTGTTAAGTTCGGCGTAAAGGAGTAGGCCAATGAGATTTCATGGGTGACCCCGAAGTTTTCAAATTCGTTGCTCAATCCTTTTTCCACAGTATAACCCAAGGAAATATTCTTGGTCAGGTTAAAACCAAGCCCTGCAGAGGCACCATAATAGTCGTCATAACCCCCTTGAACCCAACCCAATTTTGGAAGGTCAAGAATAAGGTTACCACCAAGTACCAGGTTTTGGTCCCCTACTTTTCTAATCCTTGCCAAAGGCATCAACCGAGCGCGTTCCATGATACCCGCACCATTTTTAAACTGATGGGTATATTGTAGGTGGCCTGAATAGGTTTTGTCCGCAAATTCGGTGACCGATTCACTGGTTTTCAGGTTGTAATCAAATAGGTTTTCGGCAAAACCACCAATATCAAAATTCCCGAAGGAAAAATTGAAACCAGGTTGGAAAGTCACCAAGGAACTGCTTTCAAGAGTGCTCAGATAGGGATCCAAATCAACAGAATTGATACGATCTTGGTTAAGGGCACTTTGGTAATAGCTTACGTTTGCACCAAAGGTGAAAGTGCTCTTAGGGCTCAAACGCACTCCGTAAGCATAGTTGGCATGCACACCAAAATTGTTGAAAACCCCTTCCCTATTTGTAAAGAGACTTACCCCAACACCACTCCTGTCACTTACCCGGCCACTGTAGCTCAAGAAGTAAACCTGGTTGTTGTCATCAAAAGATACCGATTGGTTCCTGTGGAACAAATTGATATAGGATTTGTCCTCACGTACCGTTGAAAACGTTGGGTTAATCAAGAACCTGTTGAATTTCAGGAGGTTTTGAGATGGGACGTTATATGGTACATAGGGATCCTCTTCCTGTCCCCGCACTCCGGAGAAGACAAGAAGAAAGATGAATGTGAATAGTAGTAGAGGTTTTTTGGTTTGCATTGCTGTTTATTTGATAACAGTGATGGTTCCTTGTTTCAGGCTTTTCCCACCCCGTGTGATCTTATAGTAGAAGATCATGCTTTGTTTGTTGAACGTTGTGGTGGACTGTGGCCAGTTGTTCTCATAGCCTGCTTGGCTAAATACTTGTTCTCCTCTTTCGTTGAAAATGGTAACAAGAACATTGGGGTCTCTTGAATAAGTGTTGGGCAATACCCATAGATCATTGATACCGTCACCGTTGGCGGTGATGACATTGGGTATGGCGAACATATCTCTATAGGATACCGTAATTACTTTGCTTACGGTACAGGTTCCAAAGTTGGCTACCAATAGGTACTGACCTTCGGTTTGGAAGCCATAATAATTATCTGTTGAAATCAAGTTGTTACCAGCATCATACCATTCGTAGGAATCGGCACCACTAGCGGTAATGGTCCCGGTTTCTCCTTCGATGATGACTAGGTCACTGGATTTATCCAAAACCAACAAGGAAGCATCAAAAGGAGTAATGGTCACTTGGTTGGATACTATTGGGCAATCATTGCTGGTGATAATCAATTGATAAACACCTGGTTGTCCCACGGTTAGACTTGCTGATGAACTATTCACAACGGTACCGTCCTTTTTCCAAGTAAAGGTCTCGCTGCTTAGATCAATAGAGCTTTCCAATACAATGGCATCTCCTCCATCACAGTAAACTGTTCCGTTAGAGGTGATGACAAGGTTTTGGTTTGATGCTAATTTTAGGTCTAGGTTGTTAGAAACCGCATTGAAAGCACCAACGGTTCCTGATAATTGATAGGTTCCGTTTTTGGCCTGATCGGAAACAGTAATGGTTTTAGCTGTTTCTCCACTTATGTTAGTTCCGTTCCATTTCCACTGATAAGTAAAGGATGCCTGTAAATCTGCGGTAACATCTGTTTTGGTACCGTTATCACTTACCGCGTTAATTGTGGTAAGGCTTAAGGTGGCATCTGTATTTTCACAAGAAGCATAGGTCCCCACAAAATCCACTACCAATTCAAAGGAATCCGGAGATACCATTGTAGTGATGGCAGATGATTTTGGAGCGGAAGAACAAGGCCCTCCATTTTCGGTCACTTCAACATAATATTCGCCAATAGTGTTGACTACCAAGGAATTATTGGTTGCTCCGGAAATTGCGGCACCATCCTTAAACCATTGGTACGTGGGTGATGAAGCGGTTGAAGAAACAGATAAGGTTTTGGTTTGAGAAGGCAACAACACAATGTTTTCGGCATTTTGAAGGGTCACTTCAAAATCACCGGCACTGGTTACGGTTACTGGAGCCGATTTTTCAATGCAAACGCCAGTACCACTAATTTCTACGGCATAAGAGCCTTCAAACCCGGCAGTATTGGCATTTACAGTATAGGAACTTCCCTCAACGGTTGGTCCACTAACCACAGTATTGTTCTTGTACCAAGTATATTTATAGCCCATTCCGGTAATATTGGCTTGCAACACTTGGGTGTCACCTGGACAAATTTGAACGGCACTACTACCCGTAATAGCAATACCCGTGCTTGTTCCGGTGGTGATTTCTATGGTATTGGACAACGTATTGGCAGATCCCGAACAAACAGAACCATAATCCAACTCCACATAGTACATGCCTGGGTCGGAAACGGTGATGCTTTCCGACTTTTCGGCCAATAGGGTGCCACTACGGTACCAGTTGTACAAATAAGAACTTGCATTAGGAATGTTATGTGGTTTAAGGGTTACGGAACCTCCACCACAAAGTGAGATCTGTCCTCCAGCCGGAATTGAACCACTTCCATTTTCGCTGATAAGCAAAGGGGAATTGTAGTCAATAAAATACATGGAGAAGGCATCGGAAGCCGGACTTGTCTTGGCAGGATAGGTACTTCTTACCCTAAATTTGAAATTTTCTCCCCTAATGTCCGTAGGAAGGGCAAACTGGAACTCGAAGTCGAAAGTTGTGTTTTTATCGCTTACCCGTGCCAATTCAACGGGGTTGCTAAAATAACCGTTGGCATCGGAAAGTTCCAGGATAAATTCGTTGTTGGAGGCCACCAATGGTGGGTTCCAGGTAAAGTTCACAAAATACTCGTTAAAACTGGCGGAAGCACAAGCGGCCGTCCACGCTGAGTTTCCCGCAAGGTTTGGGTTATCCGCAGGGGTAGGTTTGTTCAGCACTTGGGCCTTCGCCCCCATACCCAATAGGAGCAAAGTGGCCAAGGCCAAGAACGGAATACCATAGGTTGAACTTCTTTTTTTCATCACCGTTAGTTTTTAAGAGGTTATGGGCAATAATGCCCTGTTAGTTTGTGCCCCTTAATGTATTTGTTCTTCGCAACGGTTCTCAGGCGTTACGATTCCATATAGTATTCCAATAACAAATATGTCCCGAATTTCATCGAACCGAAAGATATTGTTGTGGGTGATGCTAAAAGTGTTGTGAAATAGCGTACTTTGTATAGACTAAAGCACAAATAATAGCGTTGAACGGTTGATTTTGCTACATTTGCGCTTCAAATTTTGAATATGGCGGAAGAAGTTAAATCGCTGAATTTTATAGAGCATATCATTGAAGAGGACCTTAGGACAGGGTATGAAAAGGACCAATTAAGGTTCCGTTTTCCGCCCGAACCAAATGGGTATCTTCACATTGGTCATGCCAGCTCCATTTGTCTCAATTTTGGTTTGGGTTTGAAGTATAATGCCCCCGTAAATCTTCGTTTTGATGATACCAATCCCGCAAAGGAAGAAAAGGAGTATGTAGATGCCATCAAGAAGGACGTTACCTGGTTAGGATATGAGTGGGATACGGAATGCTATGCATCCGATTATTTTCAGCAGTTGTACGATTGGGCGGTTGAGTTGATCAAGGATGGAAAAGCATATGTTGATAGTCAAACTTCGGAACAAATTGCCAGTCAAAAAGGAACTCCAACGGAGCCTGGTACACACAGTCCATTTCGGAATCGTACCATTGAGGAGAACCTTCGGCTTTTTGAAGGCATGAAAAATGGAGATTTCATGGAAGGGGAACATGTGCTGCGGGCCAAGATCAATATGGCGTCATCCAATATGTTGATGCGAGACCCGGTGATGTACCGCATATTGCACAAGGCTCATCACAGAACTAATACCGATTGGTGTATTTATCCTATGTATGATTGGACACACGGGGAAAGTGATTATATTGAACAAATCTCGCATTCCCTTTGTACGCTTGAGTTTTTACCACACCGGGAACTTTATGACTGGTTTTTGGACCAATTGGTATCTAAGGAAAAATTACGTCCGAAACAGCGAGAATTTGCCCGAAGAAACCTGAGCCATACGGTGGTTAGCAAAAGAAAGTTGCTCCAATTGGTGGAGAGTGGAGTGGTGGCCGGTTGGGATGACCCCAGGATGCCCACTATTTCCGGGCTAAGACGAAGAGGATATACCCCTGAATCGATTAAGAACTTTGCGGACACCATTGGAATAGCAAAACGTGAGAATGTGGTGGATGTATCGCTACTCGAGTTTCACGCCAGGGAGCATTTGAACAAGATTGCCCCTAGGGTTATGGCTGTTCTAAGTCCTTTAAAAGTGGTCATTACCAACTACGAAGAAGGTAAGGAGGAATGGCTAGACGCGGAAAACAATCCCGAGGATGAAACGGCCGGATTCAGGAAAGTCCCATTTTCAAGGGAGTTGTATATTGAACAGGAGGACTTTAGGGAGGATGCCAACAGGAAATTCTTTAGGTTAAAGCTCGGCGGTGAAGTAAGATTGAAGAATGGTTACATTATTCAAGCCAACAGCTGCACCAAGGACAGTGAAGGCAATGTGATCGAAGTTCAATGTACCTACGATCCATTGAGCAAAAGTGGTTCAGGTACCGAGGAAAGTCTTAGAAAGGTGAAAGGAACTCTGCATTGGGTATCCATTCCCCATGCCATTACCGCAGAAGTTCGTTTGTACGATCGTCTTTTCACGGATGAAACTCCTGATGGACACAAGGATAAGGATTTTATGGATTTTGTAAATCCGGATTCATTGGAAAAAATAACCGGTTATTTGGAACCTAGTTTAAGGGATGCCCAAGTTGGGGAGCAATTCCAATTTCAGCGTATGGGATATTTTAATGTGGATAGGGATTCAACCAAGGACAAAATGGTTTTTAATAGAACCGTAACTTTAAGGGACACTTGGGCCAAATTGGAACAAAAGGAGTAGTATAACCATTCCTTATTTTAAACAAAATAACAATCAGTTTATTTTATTGAAATTGAAACGATAGGGCGCCATATGGCGCCCTTTTTTGTTGGGGCAACCCATTTGCCCTTCCTTTAAACCAAAAGTTTGATAAAAGCGCTTATTTGCGTTTTTTCAGTGTTAGAGTCAATCTTTACATCGATTGGATCAAACTCTCCACTACTTGGATAGTAATTTAGCTGTGTATCGTTGAAACAGCATGAACTAGATTTAAGATTTGATGTTCCATCGGTACTAAAAAGGAAGTTTAATCTCAAAACCTAAAAATTATGTCAAGTAATACAGGAAACATTGTAACAGCATTAGTAACAGGAGCCATAGTGGGTGCCGGAGTCGGAATTCTTTATGCTCCCGATAAAGGGACCAAAACAAGAAAGAAAATTAAGAAAAGCGCCGTTAAGGCAAAGAATGATTTGGCAGATACTATTTCCAATGCCAAGAACGAGTTCCATAAAACGGCAGAAGCCAAAAAAATTGAATTCGAGGAAAAGTTGGAAGATACACTTTCCACAATGAGCTACAAGGCCGATGATATTATTGTGGCCTTGGAAAGAAAATTGGAAGATCTAAGGGAGAAGAACGCCCAACTTCAAAAATAATGTATGGCTTTCGAGGACATTAAAGAGCAAATTGCCGAGGCAGAGGATAGTGCCAAGTCCTATGTAAGCAAGAGCATTGATTTTTATAGACTTAAAAGTTTTAAGTCGATGATGCAGGGAATTACAGTAGGGGCCAAGGCCATTTTGATTGGATCAATGGTGGCTATGGCGCTGCTGTTCCTTTCCATAAGTGCTGCCTTTTGGATTGGCGAATCGCTCGAGAGCAATGCGGCAGGATTCTTGTCTGTCGGTTCTTTCTATGTACTGATTGGTATATTGATTTACGCCTTCAGGCAAAGACTTGAGAAACCGCTTTTGGAGAAGTTTTCTAAATTTTATTTTGATGAGCTATGATACAGAAACAATATACATCCTTTGAAGCAATAGAACAGGACCTAAAAATCCTGAATCTGGAAAGGCAAATTGATGAAGAAAAATTGAGGCTCTCCATTCAAAATACCAAGAAGGAACTTTATCCTGTGAATGTATTGGGAGGCATGGCACCCATCATTCAAAAGGTGGCCATTTCATTGATAGCCAAGAAAATATTGAGAAAGATAGGTTAAACCAATGTCTTGAGAATGGAAAAGGCTCCCTAGGGAGCCTTTTTTTATTATTACGTTTATTGTTCGCCGTTGTTTTTCTTGTTCTGTTTCTTCATGGCCTCTCCAATTTGGTTGCTTGCGGTAAAGGAGGCCACCATATTGTTGAGCATGTCGCTACCGGCTTGTGGTGAGTTGGGCAACAAGATCAAGTTGGCGTTGGTTGCCTCTCCAATAGCCTGCAACGTATCATAATGTTGTGTTACCACGATGAGGGCGGAAGCTTCTTGCGAATTGATACCCACTTTGTTCAATACCTCTACGGATTCTTCCAAACCTCTGGCAATTTCCCTACGCTGATCAGCGATACCCTGTCCTTGCAGTCTTTTGCTTTCGGCCTCGGCCTTTGCTTTCTCAACAATCAGGATCCTGGCGGCATCCCCTTCAAATTGGGCGGCTATTTTTTCTCGCTCCGATGCGTTAATACGGTTCATCGCCGCTTTTACCTGGGCATCGGGATCTATATCGGTCACTAATGTTTTGATGATATCGTACCCATATTCCAGCATGGCGTCCTGTAATTCAGCTTTGACCGCTATAGCGATATCGTCTTTTTTCACGAACACATCGTCCAGTTTCATTTTGGGTACTTCGGCACGGACTACATCGAATACATAGGAAGTAATCTGATCGTGGGGATATTCCAGTTTGTAGAATGCTTCGTATACTTTGTCCTTGATGACCACGTATTGAACCGAAACTTTCAACTTCACAAATACATCGTCCAAAGTTTTGGTTTCCACAATCACATCCAACTGTTGAATTTTTAAACCCACACGAGCCACAATCCTATCAACCAATGGAATTTTCATCTGTAATCCTGATTGGCGAATGCTCTGGAATCTACCGAACCGTTCTATAATAACGGCGGTCTGTTGCTTTACGATAAAAAAGAACTTGAATAAAATTACAAGTGCAAAAAATAGGATCGGTATTATGATATAATTGCCCATAGTGTTTAGATTTTTATGTTAGCAATGGAATTTACGAAACTCTCGTACACTATAGGTAGTAATCCATCAAGTTTTGTTACACATCCATCAATTGGAAAGTGTATTGATGGCATTGGTGATACGCTTTATGGTTTCCTCTTTACCGATCAATTCCATGATATCGAACAAGTGCGGACCTTTCATATCTCCTACCAAGATTAGTCGCAGAGGGGGCATCACTTTTCCAAAGGAAAGTTCTTTTTTGGAAATCCATTCTTTGATTATAGTTTCAATATTGGCCGATTCAAATGGGGTAATACCGGTCAGTATCTGTGCAATTTGTTGCATGATGTGTGGTGTGTCTTCCTTCCATTGTTTTTTAACTGATTTGTCATCATAAACTGTTGGACTTTGGAAAATGTAATCGCTCAGGTTCCAAAAATCAGATACAAAAACAGCTCTTTCCTTGATGAGGGAAACAACTTTTTTAACCCTTGTAAAGTCAACACTAACTTTATGTGATTCAAGTTGTTTGATGAAAATTTTCGCCAATTCTTCATCCGATTTTCGTTGAAGCCATTGTTGATTGTACCAATTGTTTTTTTCCGGGTCGAACCGCGCCCCTGATTTGTTCACACGTTCCAGACTGAAGATTTGGACCAATTCATCCAAAGAGAATAGTTCCTGTTCTGTACCAGGGTTCCAACCCAAAAGGGCCAAAAAGTTAACAACAGCTTCAGGAAAAAAGCCTGCCTCACGGTAGCCTTGGGATTCGTTCCAGGAAAGTGGAAATACAGGAAAGCCTCCTTTTTCACCATCACGTTTGCTCAATTTACCTTTGCCAATAGGTTTCATGATGAGCGGTAGATGTGCAAATTTTGGCGCATTCCATCCAAAGGCTTTATACAGCAATTCATGTAGTGCCATGGAAGGCAACCATTCTTCACCACGAATCACATGGGTAATTTTCATTAAATGATCATCCACAATGTTGGCTAAATGGTAGGTGGGCATGCCGTCACTCTTGAATAGAACTTTGTCATCCAAAATGTTGGTATCAATGGTAATTTCGCCTCGGATGATGTCGTTAAGGACCAACTGTTCATCCTGTGGCGATTTAAATCGAATGACGTAATCTGCTCCTGAATCCAATTTAGCCTTTACTTCTTCCGAAGTGAGTGATAGCGAGTTCAAAAGTTTCAGTCTGTTATGCCAGTTATAGATAAAGGTTTTGCCTTTTTCCTCATGGTCCTTCCTGTGAAAATCCAAACTTTCAGCGGAATCAAAAGCGTAGTATGCATGTCCATTTTCAATGAGTTGCAGCGCGTAGTCTTTATACAGGTTTTTGCGATCACTTTGTCTGTAAGGGCCGCAATCACCTTCTTTTCCGGGTCCTTCATCAAAAGGAATACCGCACCAATTTAGGGCTTCTATAATATATTCCTCGGCTCCTTTCACATAGCGGTTTTGATCGGTATCCTCGATCCTCAACAAAAAATCTCCGCCATGTTTTTTGGCGAACAAGTAGTTGAAAAGGGCAGTTCGCAGACCGCCAATATGTAATGGACCTGTGGGACTCGGGGCAAAACGTACCCTTACTTTTTCACTCATGTTGTAAATTCTTGTGGCACAAAGATACGCCCCATTTATGATTAAGAAAGCGATAGATTAAAGGCTTTTGCCTATTGTGGATATGCCGTTCATCAAGGTTTAACAAAAATTTGCTGTTGATTTGTTAAGGATCAGGTATTTTGGTGGTATAGATTTAAAGCAGTTGGGTAATTATCCGGAAATATTGGACAAATTAAGTGCTTTCATTAAAAAGTACTACACACAAAAATTGATCAAGGGCATTTTGCTCTTTTTGGTTTTTGGTTTGCTCTTTTGGATTGCGGTGACCTCCGTTGAGCTGCTTTTATGGTTGAACCAGGGATGGAGGATGACCTTGTTTATGCTGTTTGTTGTGGTAGAATTGTTTTTATTGTACCGGTTCATTGCGGTTCCATTTTTGTATTTGCTCAGGTTTAAAGGGGGAATTACGAATAGGGAGGCTTCGGTATTGATCGGCAAGCATTTCCCTGATGTGGACGATAAGTTGCTCAACCTGTTAGAGCTTTCCGAATCCAAAGAAAAAACAGACCTTTTGCTCGCAAGTATAGAGCAACGCGCCAGCAGTTTAAAACCCATTCCGTTTGCGCAAGCGGTAGATTTAAGGCACGGTTATTCGTATGCCAAGTATGTGTTCATTCCCGTAGGGATATTGTTGTTCATTTGGGTTTCGGGGAATATCGTTTCTTTTTTCAATTCTAATGAGCGCGTTTTGCATTATGATATGGCCTTTGAAAAGCCAGCTCCTTTTCGCTTTCAGTTGTTAAATGGTGAATTGGAGGTCTTGGACAATGAACCTTTGACCGTTCGTACTATAACGGTGGGAGACGTGCGGCCGGAAAGTGTCAGTATTGTGGTGAATGGCGAGGTATTGATGATGAAACAAGTAGGTGAGGAGTATACCTATACTTTTGAACCTCCAGTGGCGGAAGGCTCCTTCTATTTTTTGGCCAATGGTTGGAATTCCAGTAGTTATTCCATCAGAAGTTATGCTACTCCGTCATTGGTTGATTTTAGAATGCAACTTCAGTATCCAGGGTATTTGAACAAGGGTACGGATGTGGTTTCTGGTACGGGTAATGCTATTGTTCCTGAAGGAACTAAGGTAACTTGGCGGATAGAGGGTAGGAATGTTGATGAAATCCAAATGACCACCAGGGATTCGGTTTTTAAGTTTCATAGCGGCCAAGATGGATTTTATCATGAATTGAAACTCTTCAGGGATTTGGACTATGAGTTGAGTACTTCCAACAAGAATGTTCAAAATTTTGAACGGTTGTCCTATGGCTTGGAAGTGATTCGGGATGCCAATGCTACAGTTCACGTGGAACAAATACTGGACTCCCTAAATCCGAACCAATCATTTTATACAGGGCAGGCAGCAGATGATTATGGGTTGAGCAAAATCCGATTGGTTTGTTATCCGGTGGATGATGCAAAGGCGATTCAAAGGCTGGATTTGGAATCTCCACAGAGCAATGTCTATCAATTTTATTACACTTTTCCTTCTGGTTTGGATTTGGTAGCGGGAAAAAATTACAAGTTGTATTTTGAAGTAGTTGATAATGATGGTATTAGGGACGGAAAGATTACGAAAAGTCAGGTGTTCAATGCTACATATTTTAATGATAATGAGTTGAACAACAAGGAGTTGGAGTTTCAGAATTCCACATTGAACAAGATGTCCAAGTCTTTGGAACAATTTAAGGACCAAAATAAGGAACTTTCCAAAATCAATGAAAGTCAAAAGGAGGAACGCAACCTTACCTTTGAGGACAAGGGCCAGATCAAGAACTTTTTGCAAAAGCAACAACAGCAAGAAGCCTTGATGAAAAAGTTCAGCCAGGAGTTAAGTGAAAGTATTGATAAAGGTTCCGAGGACAATGAACTTAAGAAAATGCTTCAAGAGCGTTTGGAACGACAAGAATTGGAAGCAAAAAGAAATGCAGAACTTTTGGAAGAGCTTAATAGGATAGCCGTCAAAATTGATAAAGACGAGCTCCAAAAGCGTTTGGAGGAACTGGGTAAAAATCAGGGAAAGAATACACGAAACCTAGAGCAGATTTTGGAATTGACCAAACGCTATTATGTGACGGAGAAGGCGGCTCAGATTGCCAAAGAGCTAGAAGAGTTGGCCGAGAAGCAAGAAACTCTCTCTGACTTAAAGCTAAGTCAAGATTTTGGTGATAAGGAACAGATGAAGTTGAATGACGCTTTTGAGGATCTGGAGAAAGAAATCAGAGAGTTGGAAAAGGACAATGCGAATTTGAAAAAGCCATTGGAAATTAATGCAGACAAAAAGAAAACTGACGATGTAAGTAAGGACCAAAAAGATGCTTTAGAGGAAATAAACAAACATCAAGGAATGGATGAATCTTCCCAAAGTCAACAAAGAAATGAAGCAAGTGACAAGGCATCTAAAAAGCAGAAATCTGCCGCCCAAAAGATGAGGGAAATGAGTCAGGGTATGCAACAAGGGGCATCAGGAGGAGGCGCGGAAGCGGATTCCGAGGACGCTGAAATGTTACGTCAGATTTTGGACAACCTGGTAACCTTTTCCTTTAAGCAAGAAAATTTATTCGACAACCTTCAAACGGCCGATGTTGACATTTCTCAATTTTCAAAAACGGTTAAAGATCAACAAAACCTTCGAAGATTGTTTGAACATGTTGACGATAGTTTGTTTGCACTTTCGCTGCGTAGGGCCGAGCTGTCAGAATTCGTAAATGAACAGATTACCGAGGTGTACTATAATATTGACAAGTCACTTGAGAGTATCTCGGAGAACCAAATTTATCAAAGTGCTTCTTATCAGCAATACGTTATCAATGCCACAAATGCTTTGGCAGATTTTCTGGCCAATGTTTTGGACAATATGCAACAAAACATGAATCCAAGTCAAGGCAATGGTGGAGGCTCTGATTTTCAATTGCCAGATATCATAAAGGGCCAGCAAAAGCTTCAGGAGAAGATGCAAGGTTCGGGTAAAGAGGGACAACCTTCACAACAACAAGGGGAACAGAATGGCAAGGAGGGTCAAGGCAAGGAAGGTGAACAGGGTTCAAAAGGTGAAGGTCAAAAGTCGGGTGAAGGAAAGGAAGGTAACGGTGGAGAGAATGGGTCGGCTGGTGGTCAATCTGGAAATGGTTTGGAAGAAATGAACCTTAATGAGGTGTATGAAATTTATAAAGAGCAGCAATTTTTGAGGGAAAAATTAGAGGAGCAGTTGAATGATATGATCAGAAAATCGGATCAGGATCTGACCAAAAAGTTGCTTCAACAAATGGAGGACTTTGAAAATGATTTGTTGGAAAATGGAATTACCAATAGGACCCTGAGCAAGGCCAACAACATTCAACATCAATTGATGAAATTGGAAAATGCGAGTCTGGAACAAGGAGAGAAAAAGGAAAGGGAGAGCGAAACCAACAAGAGTATTTTTGCCAACCCTATTACTACTAAACCCGAACTGCTTAAAGATTACCAAAACGACATTGAAATATTAAACAGACAAGCTTTACCTTTGCGGCAAAATTTCGAAAAGAAAGTAAAGGTATATTTCAATAATGATTGAGTTTCATTTTAAGTCTGATTTGCTGTTTGACAACAAATCCGATTATTCCGATTGGATAAATAGAATATTGGAATCGGAGGGTTTTGTTCTTGGTCAGATTGACTATATCTTTTGTACGGATGATTATCTGTTAGAGTTGAACCAAGAGTATTTGAATCACGATACGTTTACCGATATCATTACTTTCGATTATACGGATGGGATAACTATTTCTGGGGATATTTTTATATCCACTGATAGGGTGAAGGAAAATGCCTCCAGCTTTGAAGTTGGTTTTGAAGAAGAGTTGTTACGGGTAATGAGCCATGGTGTTTTGCACCTCATGGGCTATGGTGACAAGTCTGAAAAGGACCAGAGGCAAATGCGCAGCAAGGAAGAGGAAAAGATGAATATGTTCCACGTGGAACCATAGATATGTTTGATAAGGAATACGATGTTATTGTAGTAGGGGGAGGTCATGCTGGCGCTGAGGCTACTGCCGCAGCAGCTAATATGGGCTCTAGGACTTTATTGGTTACCATGAACCTTCAGACCATTGGGCAGATGTCCTGCAATCCGGCTATGGGCGGAATTGCTAAGGGACAGATTGTTCGTGAGATTGATGCTCTTGGTGGATACAGCGGAATTATAACGGACAGGTCGGCCATACAGTTCAAGATGTTGAACAAAAGTAAGGGCCCGGCCATGTGGAGTCCTCGCGCCCAAAATGACCGTATGCGGTTTGCAGAGGAGTGGCGTTTGGCTCTTGAAAATACTCCTAATGCCGACTTTTATCAAGACATGGTTTCTGGAATTTTGATTTTGGGCGATAGAGTAGTTGGTGTAAGAACAAGCCTTGGGATTGAGATTAGATCTAAGGCCGTTGTTTTAACCAACGGAACCTTTTTAAACGGGTTGATCCATATTGGTGAAAAACAATTTGGTGGAGGTCGTGCTGGTGAAAAAGCCGCTACCGGCATCACCGAACAACTTGTTGGTTTGGGTTTTGACAGCGGAAGAATGAAAACAGGAACCCCACCTCGGGTGGACGGCCGTTCGTTGGATTATTCCAAGATGATTCCACAGCCAGGTGACGAAAAGCCGGAGAAGTTTTCCTATTTGAACACCCCTGTTTTGAAAACGCAGCGGGATTGTCATATGACACATACCAGTGCTTTGGTGCATGATCTTTTGCGCGAAGGCTTTGATCGTTCACCCATGTTCAATGGTAGGATCAAAAGTTTAGGGCCGCGTTACTGTCCTTCTATTGAGGATAAAATTAACCGATTTACGGATAAGGATTCCCATCAGATTTTTGTAGAACCTGAAGGGTGGGATACGGTAGAAGTATACGTAAATGGCTTTTCTACCTCCCTTCCGGAAGATGTTCAATACAGGGCTTTAAAATCGGTACGGGGATTTGAACATGTCAAGTTTTTTAGGCCAGGTTATGCCATCGAATACGACTATTTCCCACCCACGCAATTGAAGCATACACTCGAAACAAAGTTGGTGAACAACCTGTATTTTGCCGGTCAAATCAATGGCACAACGGGTTATGAGGAAGCTGCGTCACAAGGGTTGATGGCCGGGATAAATGCCCACCTTAAAATCAATGAAAAGGAGCCGTTTGTTCTAAAAAGGGATGAGGCATACATTGGAGTATTGATAGATGACTTGATTACCAAAGGTACAGAAGAACCTTATCGCATGTTCACATCCAGGGCGGAATACCGTACCCTTTTACGCCAGGACAATGCCGATCTAAGACTTACACCCAGAGGTTTTGAGATTGGTTTGGCCAAAGAAGAGCGTATGCGTAGGATGGAGGAGAAGCTGGATAAATCTGAAAAGTTTGTGGACTTTTTCAAGAAGACAAGCTTTGATCCGGAGGAAATCAACCCCATTTTGGAATCGGTAGATTCGGCTACCGTTAGACAATCGGATAAACTTTTTAAAGTATTCTCTCGTCCAAAAGTAACCATGGATCACATGCTTCAATTAAATGAGGTCTCAGGATACGTTTCCGAAAATGATTTGGATGCAGAAGTAATGGAGCAGGCCGAGATTTTGGTGAAATATTCCGGATATATTGAAAAGGAGAAGAACAATGCGGACAAGTTGCATCGATTGGAAAATGTCCGCATTCCTGACCATTTTGATTATTCCCAATTAAAATCATTGTCGTTCGAGGCTAGGGAAAAATTGGAATCCATTCGCCCAGTGACCATATCCCAGGCCTCAAGAATCAGTGGGGTTTCTCCAGCGGACATTAGTGTTTTATTGGTGTATTTAGGCCGATAGGGTATGTTTTGTTCCACGTGGAACATGAGTTGAGATTTTCTGTTTTACTCCATATGTGGCTTAATTTTTGTGTTTGCTTTTGTTCAAATCCAGCCATCATGAAAAGGTTTTTGCTCGTTTTTTCCGCCCTCATTTTTTTAAGTTCTTGTATCCCATTACGGATTGCCCCAAACATTAAAGATTACAAAATCACAAGGGGAAAAAGCTTTAAAAGAGGATTGCCCAAAAAGACGGTTTTTGTTTTTGAAGACCCTAAGGATGCTAATGAGTTTTATAATTACATCAACACCAAATTTCAGCTTAACGATTATTATGTGGATGTTCAAGTGCCTTTTGAGGTAGATGGTAAAACGTATTTCTTTTCATTTTATGAAGTTGAAATTCCGACAAAGACGATTAATTTGATTCCTTTTGTGGTTGATGGTATTTTAGATCAGGCTGCAGATATGGACCCCATTTTTGAAGAGGTCTACACAACCCGAACAGGAAATTGGTATATCGCTTTGGAAGTTTTTAGCGATACGGAGAAAGATTGTTTAAAAGAGGGTTCTGTTTCAAGGGATGCAGTTTTGCCCTATCTTCGGTATCTGAAAAACGAATATATGGCCACAGATAATTATAATGAAGTTGTTTTTAAAAACTAAAGACTTTTCTGTTTCAGGAGAAACCTTTGAACTGTTCAAAGATGAAAATCTGGACATGCTGGTTACCCGACCGCAGCCTGAAAATCTCTTCAAGTATTACGAAAGTGAGGACTATATTTCTCATACGGATGCGAAAAAGTCCTTGATGGACAAAATGTATCAGGTTGTAAAGAGGAAAAACCTCAAAAATAAGATTCAATTAATTGAAAATCAGTTAAATAAGCCCAAATCTTTACTGGATATCGGTGCAGGGACTGGTGATTTTCTACTTTTCGCCAAATCGAGAGGTTTTGAAGTACTTGGTGTGGAACCCAACGAGAAGGCAAGACAACTATCTTCCCAAAAAGGGATTCCTCTTTCGGAAAGATTAGAAGAGGTTGCCGACCAAAGATATGATGCTATTACCCTTTGGCACGTTTTGGAACATTTGCCCAATTTAGATGACCAGATTAAAACCATAGCTTCACTTTTGAAAGACGATGGTGTTTTGGTGATAGCGGTCCCAAATTTCAAATCATATGATGCAAGTCATTATGGAAAGTACTGGGCAGCTTATGACGTACCCCGGCACCTTTGGCATTTTTCAAAAACCTCCATTACCAAACTTTTTGATGCTCATGGATTGGAAGTGATTGCCATCAAGCCCATGTGGTTCGACTCTTTTTATGTTTCCCTGCTCTCAGAAAAATACAAGGGAAACAAATTGTATTGGTTAAGCGCTTTTTTCGTGGGATTAGCTTCTAATATTAACGCTTTGTTCACCAAAGAGTGTTCATCCCTGGTGTACCTTCTCAAAAAGAAAAAATAACGCGTTTAAGTCGCTCTGCCCGAACATCTTTGATGAGCATGGGCCATTGTATAAATTGGAAAAGAAACGCTTAGAAACCCTTGTTTCTGCAAGCCGACAAAATAGATACGCGTAATCTTAATAGAGAATCCCGATAAATTTTACTTATATCATCCTATTGGTCAATTTTTCAATCCAATAAAGATAATGACCACCATTCCAAAAGCTTTTCTATTTTTGCGCAACTTTAAAAAGTGAATGATGAAAAAAATTATGATACTTGCCCTTGCCGTTATGGCCATGGCATGTCAGCAGAACAAGATCGGCTTTGTGGACAGTGTAAAGTTGATGGACGATTACCAAGAGAAAATCGATTTAGAAGCTCGCTTTAAAACAAAGGCCGATGCCATGGGCAAAAAGAGGGACAGTATTTCCCAATCTTTCCAAATGGAGCTTCAGGCGTTCCAAGCGAAGGCCCAAAAAATGTCGCAACAAAGTGCACAGGAAGAATATGCCCAATTCCAACAACGCGGTCAGTTTATCGGTCAGCAATTGCAGCAAGAGGAACAACAATTGCAATCTACCAGCCAAGTAGAAATGGATTCTTTGGTAAAAAAGGTAAAAAAGGAGATCAAGGATTATGGAAAGGCCAACGGTTACACCTATATTTTAGGCGGGGGCGATGGTGGTTCAGTACTTTATGGTGAAGAGGCCAACGACCTTACCCAAGCCATATTGAAGATTTTGAACGACAAGTACAAGAAATAGTTTTTAAACTTTTTGCTAAAGGATAAAACCCATTCTTTTGAATGGGTTTTTTATTTGCCACGTAGGATTGAAAAATATACCCATAAAATCAATACTATTTGGAAAGGAACCCTGAACCACAGGTAAACAAGCCCTGGGCCATCAAATTTTCCGGTTTGATAGTTGAGGTTCTTGATCGCGGCATTGATGTTGGCCGGTAGAATCAAAACAAAAAATACCATGAGAACCCATGCAGTAAAATTTTGATATTTAGGGAACAAAATCGCCAATGCGAACAATATTTCCAAAACACCGGTAACAAAAACAATTTCATACTTCAATGGTATAAAGGAAGGCACCATGGCTTGCATTCCATTAGAGTAAACGAAATGTCCAATTGCCGTAAAAACGAGCATAGTAGACAAAGCTATTCGTCCCGCAAACGCAAAGTCTAACTTTCCCTTGCCCAGATACAAAACCAGAGTGGATAGTGCAAAAGCTGCTAACAAAACAAAAAGTGGCTTCATTTTTTCTCACAAAGATCCATTAACCGATGTTGATGCGCAATGAACCCAGATTAACTAATTCTCTTGCGAATTCGGCTTAGGGCTTGAGGGGTTACACCAATGTAGGAAGCAATATATTTCAGCGGTATAAATTGTATCAATTCAGGACGCTCATCAAACAATCGATAATATCGCTCTTCGGCACTATGTTTTAACAATGAAATCTCTCGCTTGGATTTTTTCAAAAAAAGTTCTTCACTCGCCTTTCTTCCGATAAAATGACCAATTTCGGTCTTTTCATAAATTTCTTGTAGCGAACCAAAATCCAACCTCCATAGAATGGTCTCCTGAAGAGTTTCTACGCAATATTCTGAAGGAGATTGCGTAATAAACGAATCGTATGCACTTATAAACGAGCCTTGGAAAGCAAAACCGAGTGTAATGTCTTTATGTTCCAATGGCACATATTGGCGAACAATACCTTTTTCAATGAACGAAAGGTGGTTTTCTGTCTGCCCCGCATGAAGCAGGATCTTTTTGTTTGAAAATTCTTCTCGGATCAGTTTGGATGAAAACAGGTCCCAATCCGTTTGGGAAATTCCAAAATAAGTTTCAAAATATCTTTTGATCTCATCCAAAACCAAATAGTTTACTTAAAAATGTGGTAAGTGAGTTTTAGCTTTTACTGCATCAAATACACCAAAAACACCGTGGGAATCAAATAGATCACAATGGTCTTGGCACCTTCATAGTCCTTGGCCACACGTTGGCCCAACAGCAACATGAGAAGGGTAATGGCGGATAGGATAGATCCGTATAGCCCAATGGAACTTTCCCCATCAATGGCAAACTGGAAAATCCCGACTCCGCATAGGATTCCCGAAAGCATTTCCAGCACCATAATGACTCCCAAAAGTAAGGGCACCCCGCTTTTAAACAGGGTTTTGGAAAAGTGGCCCGTTAACCAGCCCACGTTACCTTTCCAGTCCAAGAGTTTGTCCAGTCCACTTTGCAAAAAGGTGATTGTTAAAAAAACCAACAGTAGAATTTCCGTGGCGTTTAAAAATAAATTTTCCATGGTCAGTACGTATTTAAGCGGCCTTGACATGCAAGAGCCGGGTCAGTTTTATAGATAAATCGGTAAAAATGATTTTGGAATTCCCATTGCGTTCCACGTGAAAAATAGCTTTTTCCAACTCCTCTACTATCTCCAAAATGTTGTTTTCATGAACAAAAGGGGCAAATTTGCCCAGATCAAAGCCCTGCATATGGATTTTGGTATAGACCAATTCATCGGCCTTGTAATTCAGAAGCAGTGCCTGACGCATCATGGTCAGGCAATAGTTCAAGAATTGCTTTTGTACCTCCCTACCGGTTTTGGCCACTTCATCGCTCCATAAAATCAATTCCTGAATGGCGCCCTTATTTCCTTTCGCTTTAAAAGCACTCCTTACCCATTGTACAAACCAACGTTCAAACACCAAATCTTCGGAATCCTTGTTCAACAGATCCATGGCCTTGTTAAAATTTCCATTGGCCTCCTGGGCAATGGTATGCGCTTCCGCAGATGCCACACCCCGATCTATTAGTGCCTTGCTGATCACTTGTTCCGCCAATGGGGGGAAATGTAGTATTTGACAACGGGACCGAATCGTGTTGATGATTTGCTCTTCCTCTTCGGCCAAAAGCAATAGGACCGTTTTATTGGGCGGTTCCTCAATCAATTTCAACAACTTGTTGGCTGCGGACACGTTCATTTTTTCGGCCATCCAAATAATAAGAACCTTATATCCACCTTCGTAAGATTTCAACGAAAGTTTTTTGACCACATCCTGGGCCTCGTCCACACCAATTTGCCCCTGCTTTTTTTCAATGCCGATGTGTCGGTACCAATCAAAAAGATTGCCGTAAGGTTGTTCCCTAACGAACTGTCGCCATTCCTCTAAAAAATGGTCGCTCACGGCATGTGTTTTAATCTTTTCCGAGTTGGAAACCGGGAACGCAAAATGAAGGTCGGGATGCGTTAAGGAAGCACATTTTGTGTTGCATGCTTGGTTGCCACCTTCGTTTTCACCGTCCGTATTGTTGCAAAGCAAATATTGGGCATAGGCTAGAGCCATGGGCAAAATGCCGGAACCCTCGGGACCCACAAAAAGTTGTGCGTGGGCCACCCTGCCAGTTTCTGCAGTGGTCACCAAATGGTTTTTGATATGCTCGAGTCCTAAAACATTTTTAAAAAGCATGTTTCAAAGATACATTATTTAAGGGTGCTATATTTCACGGCTTTTTGCGAAAAAACCCGAAAATATAACGATTCCTTCCAATCATAAAGGAAGGAAATCTTTACTTTTGAGACGCTTAAAAAGAACACAATACATGAAGACGATTGACGATTTCAATTTTGAAGGAAAAAAAGCATTGATCCGCGTGGATTTCAACGTGCCGTTGGATGGTAAATTCAATGTTACCGATACCAGTAGGATCGAAGCCGCAAAGCCAACCATTCTTAAAATATTGGAAGATGGGGGTTCTGCCGTTTTGATGAGCCACTTGGGACGTCCCAATGGAAAGGCAAACCCCGACATGTCACTTTCCCACATTTGTGAGACGGTTGCCGAGATCATTGGGGTTCAGGTAAAGTTCGCCAAGGACTGTATAGGTCCAGAAGCCGAAGAAGCCGTTGCAAATCTTAAGGATGGCGAGGTCCTTCTGTTGGAAAACCTCCGTTTTCATGATGAGGAAGAAGCAGGGGATGAGGCCTTCTCCAAGGAACTGTCCAAATTGGGCGACATTTATGTGAACGATGCCTTTGGTACCGCTCACAGGGCACATGCCTCTACCACCATTGTGGCCAAGTTCTTCCCCGATCATAAATGTTTCGGGTACTTGTTGGCCAAGGAAATCAAGGCCATCGACAAAGTAATGGAAACAGGGGAAAAGCCCGTTACTGCCATTTTAGGTGGTTCCAAAGTGTCTTCAAAGATTACCATCATCGAAAATATTCTGGACAAGGTGGACAACCTCATCATTGGTGGGGGAATGACCTATACCTTCGTAAAGGCCAACGGTGGAAAAGTGGGTGATTCCATTTGCGAGGATGACAAAATGGAGTTGGCCCTTGATATTTTGAAAAAGGCAGAGGCCAAAAACGTAAAAGTATACCTTCCTGTTGATGTTTTGGCAGCTGACGCATTTGATAACAACGCCAACACCCAATTTGTGGATGTGGACAAGATTCCGGATGGATGGCAAGGTTTGGATGCCGGACCCAAAACATTGGAAATCTTCAAGCAGGTAATATTGGCTTCCAAGACCATACTTTGGAACGGTCCGGTTGGGGTTTTTGAGATGGAAAGCTTCGCCAAAGGAACCATTTCCATTGGAAACTACATTGATGAGGCCACGCAAAAAGGCGCTTTCTCCCTTGTTGGAGGAGGTGATTCCGTAGCTGCCGTGAAGCAATTCGGCTTTGAGGACAAAGTGAGTTATGTGTCCACTGGCGGGGGTGCCATGCTCGAAAGTTTGGAAGGTAGGATTCTTCCAGGCATCGCTGCAATATTGGACTAACTATCACGTTATGAGTTGTTGGGGAAGGTTTTAACATGGTGTTTTTGTTAAGGAATTTTATTTTTTCGGAAAAAAACACCATTTTCGTTTTTCCCAAAAATCAAACCCTGTCCAAATGAACCAAAAATTGAAATATGCTGCTTTTGTAGCGCTACTTTCCGCAACACCGATAATGGTGGCCCAGCAAGTGGATTCCGCACCGGCCGCACAACAGGATTCCGTTTTACTTTCCGTTGAAGAAACGCCGGCCATTCAAATGTCCGATATGAAAATCGATGGCGAGTATGTGGCCTTGGAGAAAAAAGAAAGTGGCAAGTTTCAATTGCAGGATTTGGAGGCTGCCCGCAAATATGATAGCCTTTGGTTGAAGGAACTCCACAGCAGTGCCAATTTGTTCAGTGACATGCTGTTGGAAATCGAAAATGGCCCCGGAGAGGATTCCATTGTTGTAGTAGATCTTCCAACGGATACCTTAAAAGCGCGTTTGGCCCGAATGAACGAGAAAACGCCGTTCAACATCACTTACAATCCCTCTTTGGAAAGTGTGATCAAATCATTTTTGACCAGAAGAAGGGACCTGATGCAACGTATGATGACGGCCAGTCAGTTTTACTTTCCGTTGTTCGAAGAGGAATTGGACAAACACGATCTACCTCTGGAAATCAAATATTTGGCGATTATAGAATCTGCCTTGAACCCAAAGGCTAGATCCAGGGTAGGGGCCAAAGGGCTATGGCAATTTATGTACGGTACCGGTAAAATGTACGGTCTTGATGTGAGCAGTTATGTGGACGAACGCCACGATCCCATTATGGCAACGGAGGCAGCCAGTAAGTATTTGGCCAAACTGTATGAAATATTCAACGACTGGGATTTGGCCCTTGCGGCCTACAATTCAGGTCCTGGAAATGTGAACAAGGCCATTCGTAGGTCAGGTGGCTATGAAAACTATTGGAACATCAGACCATTTCTTCCACGTGAAACAGCGGGATATCTTCCGGCATTTTTGGCCACCATGTACATCTTTGAATATGCGGAAGAGCACGGTCTCTCATATAAAAAAGCCGACCGCCCTTATTTTGAAACTGATACGGTTCACGTGAAGAACATGATTTCTTTCGACCAGATTTCAAAATTGGTGGACATCAGTACCGAAGAATTGGAAATGCTGAACCCCGCGTACAAGCTCAACATCATTCCTAAAGTAAAAGGAAAGAATTATTCCCTTCGATTGCCCAAAAGCATGATCGGTAAGTTCGTGGCCAATGAGGAACAGATCTACGCCTATGTGAAACAGGAAATGGACTCCATGGAAAAGCCGTTGCCACAATTGGTAACTGCCAATGACCAAATCCGGTATAAGGTGAAAAGTGGTGATTATCTTGGAAAGATCGCTGAGCGATATGGGGTAGGTGTTAGCCAGATCAAGGAATGGAACGGTTTAAGGAGCAATAACCTAAGGGTTGGGCAACGATTGACCATCTTCCCTAGAAAGCCTTATATAGAAAGCAGTACCGTGGCAAAAAACAGTTCATCCAATGGTTCCGGTGCTGTTGCCAATGGTTCCAAAGTACATACGGTCCAACAAGGGGATTCCCTGTGGACCATTTCCAAAAAATATCCTGGAGTTTCTGTTGAAAATTTACGAGAATGGAACGGTCTTAGTGGGAATAATCTAAAACCGGGCACAAAACTTAGATTGTGCGATTGTTCTTCGTAAATTTAACACAAGATGAAAAAATTTGGAACACTACTCGTTGCCAGCATTGTCCTGGCATTAGGCTCCTGTAACGATTCCGGACCTAAAAAAAGATTTCTCCCACAATCAACCGGTCCAGTCAATTCTTTGCTGGTAGTCATGGACACCGAACTTTGGAAAGGACCGGTCGGGGATAAAATCCGGGATGAATTTGCGGCACAGATCATAGGGTTGCCCCAAATTGAACCGCTTTTTAACATAACCCAATTGCCCCCCAAGGTTTTTAAAGGGACTACCATGTACTCACGGTCCATCCTGTTCGTGGAAAAGGATTCTACAATATTGGCACATATTAGCCCCGATGCCTATTCAAAACCTCAAAAAGTGGCGGTGATTACGGGACCAACGGAAGAAATTATGATCAAAAACCTGGACTCTTTGGCGCCAATAGCGATCAAGGCATTTAAAGAGGTTGAGTTGGCCGAAGCACAAAAAAGATTTAATCGCTCATTGAGTAAAGACAAAGCCTTGGAAGAAGAGTTTGGCATCACCATGAATGTTCCCTCCTTATATAAAGTGGGCAAGCGAGAGAAGAATTTTGTGTGGATGGATATCCAAATCCCGAAGGGAACCATGAACATCATCGCTTACAGTATGCCTTGGAACAGTTTTGAAAACGATTCCACCTTTGTGCAGGACATTATGAAAATGCGTGACTCCATAGGCGAAAAATATATTCCTGGCCCCTACGAGAATACCTATATGATTACTGAAAAGGCTTTTGCGCCGTATGTTTTCCCAGCGGAAATCGGAGGTAAAAAGGCAGCTGAGGTGAAGGGGGTTTGGGAAATCCACGGGTATCCCATGGCAGGGCCGTTCTTAACCTATATCATCAACGATAGGGAACACAACAGGAAAATGATTTTGGAAGGCTTCACCTTCGCTCCATCCACAGAAAAGCGCGACTATATGTTTGAGTTGGAGGCCATACTCAAAACGGTCAATTTTGAACCTAAAGCTCCTGTGGAGTGAACCAATCTAAATAAAGGACCAAAAAAGCCCAGTACAAATGTCTGGGCTTTTCTGTTCTTTAAATGCTTTGAGCGTTAGTTAATCGAAGGCGAAACCGGTAGCAATCCTATAGGCAAAGGCGTAAAGCACAATAAAGAACATAACAAAGCTAAACCAGGCGAACACCTTAAAATATTTTTCAATGATGATGTGTCCCAAGTTGCGGAACCCTTCCAAATAAATTTCCTTAACAAGTAAAAGTTTCTTCATAAGTCAGATTTTAAGATTTAAAGACATGACAAAGGTTCGACTTTGTAAGCTGGAGGTAAAAACATTAGGACAAAAGGTTAGAAAACAAGGGTGAAAACAACAGCGGGGGCGTTAATATCCGCAAAGCCTTTTCTTTGATCGATAAAACGCATATTGTATGCGAACGGTTGGACGGAGATATAAATCGATGAAATGCGTTTTAGCCTCCTTAACCAAAGAAAAAGCCCCGAAAATCTTTGGGGCTTTATTGTTTTTATCTTGAAACCAGAATGAATTCGGACCTTCGGTTCAACAATTGTTTATCCGGGGGGCAGGGTTTGCCATCTGAACAATCGTTCAATAATCGTTCCTCACCATAACCGATTGCACTGAGAATACGTGTTGGATCAATGCCTTCCGAAATTATATAGTCCCGTGTGGCCTTCGCCCTTCGGTCCGAAAGATATTTGTTATAGGCGTTGCTGCCGACCGCATCCGTATGGGATTCAATTTTAAGTGTTAGATTTTGGTCTTCTTTCAATACAGCAATCAGTTTATCCAGTTCTACTGCAGCTTCCGGACTTATTTTATAGCTATCAAAGGCAAAATGGACCGCATTGGGTTCAAATGGTTTTTTGACCTTTTCCTCGTCCAGGATTTTGTTAAGTTTCTTTAGATGTTGTGAAACCTCTATATTTTCATTTTCCTTGGTTTTGAAGGAAATTCTATCCTCATAATAGTCTTCACTTTGTGATTTTATACCGTATTCAGCCAGAGGATCCAAATTTTTAAACGTATAGGCACCGAATGCATCCGTAGTGGTTTCTGCCAAGAGGTTTCCGTCTTTGTCCAACAGGGAAACCTTGGCACCTTCCATGACCTCGCCCGTTTCAGCATCTTGAATGCTGCCCGTAACCGCGTTCAAATTAAGGGTATATTGGAACGAGTAGATATCATCATCACCCTTTCCTCCCTTTCTATTGGAGGCAAAATATCCTTTTTCTCCTGTGGTATCGATGATATATGAAAAATCGTCTCTATTGCTATTAATGGGTTCACCCAAATTGATGCCCACACTGAACATGTTGTCCTTGGAATCGGATTTGTACACATCCAATCCACCAAAGCCCATAGCCCTGTTGGATGAAAAGTAAAGGGCATTATCGGTGATGTAAGGGAACATTTCCTTGGCGCTGGTATTCACTGACCTGCCCAGGTTTTGAGGCTCGGAAAACCCGCCATTTTCCAAAATGTCCACAACATAAATGTCCGTTTGCCCAAATCCACCTGGCCTGTCGGAAACAAAATACATTTTATGACCATCAGGACTGATACTTGGGTGGCCGGTGGAATAATCGTCGCTGTTAAAAGGAAGCTCTTCGGCTTCTGTCCATTCGCCACCAACCAATTGGGAGCGGTAAATTTTTAAATGATTGATTCCGTTTTCACCGCGTTTCAATTTTTTGCCATAATTGTTACGGGTAAAGTAAATGGTCTTCTGGTCAGGGGAGAATGCCATGGAAGCCTCATGGTATTTCGTATTTATTTTTTTGGAGAATTTTCTAGAACCTGTAAGATCGCCTTCATCGTTTTTGGTTTTGGCCACATATAGGTCCAGAAAAGGCTGGTTGGTCCAACGGTAACGACGGGTGGTTAAAAAAGAAGAGTCCTTGGCCGATGCATACACAATTTCGGTACCATTGTGGTACATGGGTGAAAAATCGGAATAGGGTGAATTGATGGCTAGGTTCTTAACCTTTACCGAAGTGGCTCCTTTCCAGGTCAGTGGCTTGGCCATTGCGGCTTCCCTAAGGTCATTTTGATCTTTGTTGTAGTACAACTTGGTCAAAGCCGACGCTCTTCTATATTTCCCTGTACCTTTTAGGGTTTGGGTGTATTTGAAGAAGGTGTCTTCGGGAATTTCATCCGTATACAATTCATATAGTTCGTTGTACCATTTAAAGGATTTTTCCATGTTCCCGCTATAATAATGGGAATCTCCGGCATTGGAAAGAAGGGACATGGTGTGTTTGGCCTCACTTTTTTCCAGGACAATGTCATAAATCCTGGCGGCTTCGGCATACCACATCTTGTTAAAGTAATCGTTCCCTTTTTCAATGAGTTTTTCGGCAATACCCTCCTTACGAACGTAGCGGGTAAGTTTTTTATCGCTCAGTCCATCCAGATGCTTTAAGGATTCGTCAGGATAAAATGGCTCTGCCGGTCCTTGTTTGGAATTGCTGGCGATATCCCCGTTGAACTCCAATAAGGATACGTCTTGGGATTGCATCCCAAAGGACAATAATAGGATAAAAGGAAAAATCAGTTTTTTCATTACCACTCCATCAGCGCAAATGGCCAACAGGCCATTTGGAGGTTAAGCATAGAGGGCTTAACTTTAGTTTGTGCCGCTAAAATAGAATATGGCAAGGGGGCGAATAACTTTTTGTTGTGAAAGAATGGATTTGTGGCATGTACGAATCAAAAATGTGGTTCTTTATCGATTAGCCCTTTGAGTTAAAGGGCAATTCGGGCACAAAATCCAAAAAGGATGGGCGTTAGGACTTAGATTCCTTGCTTTCGCTACCCAATTTGTCCTCTTCTTTGGAGGCATCCTTGAATTCTTTGATACCGCTACCAAGTCCCCTCATCAGTTCTGGGATTTTCTTGCCTCCAAAAAGCAAAAGCACCACCGCAACGATCAACACAATCTGCCATGGACCAAGTACACCAAGAAATATTGTTTGAGCAATCATAACATCAAAACCTTTAATTGAATGATAAAAGTAGTAAAAAGAACTGGAAGAGCGCGCTCAATTAACGAAAATTAGCAAATGCATCATTCTGAACGGGTTGTATTTGAGTGGGCTTTTTAAAAAGCTTAACACCAATATTAAAATCTAAGATTATCTTTGTTGCATATGGCAAAGGAGCAGAAGAAAAGAAAAGAGATCAAACGGAAACTATTGCATAAGTACCGCTTGGTGATCCTCAATGAAAGCACTTTTGAGGAAAAGATATCGTTCAAACTCAGCAGGCTCAATGTTTTTGTAACAGGCACGTTGTTCATCATTGTACTGATTGGATTGACCACCCTTATCATTGCCTTTACCCCTCTCCGAGAATATATACCGGGGTATTCCTCTACCAAGTTAAAGCGCCAGGCCACAGAGCTCACCTACAAAACAGATTCCTTGGTGACGGTCCTTAACTATACCAATCGGTATTTGGACAATGTCCGCAAGGTACTGCGTGGCGATGTGGAGAACAACCAACAGAACCGGGACTCCCTTTTTGAGAAATACAAATTGGATCCGGCATCCGTAGATCTTACGCCCATTCGTGAAGATCTGTTGTTGCGTGAAGAAGTGGAGTTGGAAGACAAGTACAACCTATTTGAAAGAAATGTGGAAAATTTGGGAACCTTACTTTTTGCGCCAATTACTGGTACAATGTCCCAAGGGTTCGACCCCAAGACCAAGCATTATGCCGTTGATTTGGTGGCACCAAAAGATACTCCGGTAAAATCCATTGCCGATGGTACGGTTCTCTTTGCTGAGTGGACCTCGGAAACGGGCTATGTGATCATCATTGAACACCAAGATGGTTTTACTTCGGTTTACAAACACAATGGCTCTTTGAGCAAATCACAGGGAGATCTGGTAAAGGCCGGCGAAGTAATAGCATCTATAGGAAACACAGGTGAGCTTACCACGGGGCCGCATCTACATTTTGAGCTCTGGAGAAAAGGAAAACCCGTGAATCCCCAAAACTATATGGACTTCAATTAAATGTCATTAAAAGCATTTGCCGCAAAGATTTTTGCCAATAGGGTGGCCATGAGGACCCAAAAATGGGTGGCCAACCCCGTGCAAACCCAAAAAAAGGTTTTTAGGGAATTGGTATCTTCGGCCCAAAGCACTGTCTTTGGAAAAGACCACGATTTTTCCAACATCCGATCCCATGAAGATTTTGTTCAACGGGTACCCATTCGTGACTATGAGGAAATAAAGGATTACATCAACAAAATAATCGCAGGGGGAGAAGATGTTCTTTGGCCAGGTAAACCTCTTTATTTTGCTAAAACTTCCGGAACCACTTCGGGAGCAAAATATATTCCCATTACCAAGGTTTCCATACAATACCAGGTGGAAGCATCGCGAAATGCCATCCTACATTATATTCACGAGACGGGTAATGCCGATTTTGTGGATGGCAAGATGATATTTTTACAAGGCAGCCCTGAGCTTGAGGAAAAGGGAGGCATTAAGTTTGGAAGGCTTTCCGGAATTTCGGCCCATTATGTCCCCAATTATCTGCAAAGGAACCGGTTGCCCAGTTGGGAGACCAACTGCATTGAGGATTGGGAAACGAAGGTGGACAAAATCGTTGAAGAGACCGAAACCCAGAACATGTCCGTTATCGCGGGCATACCCTCATGGGTGCAGATGTATTTTGAAAAGCTCCAAGCCAAGTCAGGCAAAAAGGTAGGAGAGCTTTTTAAAGGATTTCAATTGTTCATTTACGGCGGGGTAAATTATGAACCGTATCGCGCCAAATTCGAAAATTTGATTGGAAGAAAAGTGGACAGTATTGAACTCTTTCCGGCCAGTGAAGGGTTTTTTGCGTACCAAGATTCCCAAAAAGAAAAAGGGATGCTCCTTTTGTTGGATTCTGGCATTTTTTATGAATTCATCAAGGCCGATACATTTTTTGATGAAAACCCAAAACGGTTGACCATTTCCGAAGTGGAACTGGATGTGGACTACGCCATGATTATATCCACCAATGCCGGATTATGGGCCTACAACCTAGGGGATACCGTTCAGTTTATTTCCAAAAATCCATACAAGATCATTGTATCGGGAAGGATCAAACATTTTATTTCCGCATTTGGTGAACATGTGATTGCCAAAGAGGTTGAGGAAGCTATGAAGCTTGCGGTTGATGGAACCGATGCCTTGGTAAACGAATTTACCGTTGCCCCACAGATCAATCCAAGTAATGAGGAGCTTCCCTATCATGAATGGTTTATAGAGTTTGAGCGCGTACCTTCGGATATGCCCAAATTTGTCACGATCATTGAGGAAAGTATGAAAAAGCAGAACAGCTACTACTACGATTTGATTGTAGGTAATATTCTTCAGCCCTTAAAGATTACCAAGATCAAACCCGGTGGCTTTCAAGACTATATGAAAACTATTGGTAAATTGGGCGGTCAGAACAAGGTTCAACGTCTTTCCAACGACCGAAAAGTAGCCGATGGTCTGGAAGCTTTCAAAATTAGTTGAGGACATACGGACTTACTTTCGTAGGAATTCGTTTATTTTTGCCAAGAAGTAATGATGGCAACAGAAGTAAAACAGACCACAAGGGCACAGGAATCCACCAATGCTATTGAGCGATTGTACATCACCATGCGGCATTTGCTCAACAGGGGTTTTTACAAGCCTTCCGGCGTATCGGGCAATGCCCTTAGGAGTGCACTACTACTTTTACGCCCCGAAATTTATGGGACCATTGCCGAGGACAAGGCAGAACTCAACGGTTTGATCTATGTTTTGGAACGACTACCGGAAGGGATCGAGGAATGTCGTTTCATCAACCTAACCTCAGACGAAGGATTTTCAAAATCACATATAAAACCTATTGTTCCACCCAAAAGACGAAGAAACTGTTATCGTATTGATGACGAGCAGATGAACATTGAAATTACACGGGGCAGGAGCGACATTTATGATATTTTGACCCACCTTACCTTTTTGTTCATCGAATCCGGAAAAATTTGCAAACGGGTACTGGTTGATGGCGGAAATGCCACTATCCGCGATTGGGACAAACTTACCGAGTTTGTTTTGAGTGATGAAAAGAGTGATGATGAGCGCGAAGTGGCCATGATCCATACTGCCAATATTCTGGGAAGAACATTTGATGAGGTTGGGGACATTCACAATAAGTTAAAGACCCCGGAAGATCCCGATCGGTTCCTGAACGTAATCTATTGGTTGGGCAAATTGGCCTTGGAAGAAGAAACCACGGGCAATAAAAGGACCATCACTTTCAGTCCTTTGTTAAGGGAGCGTTTAGGACACCACCTCCATGGGGAAAAATGGGCCCAGACCATAAAACAGACCCTTAAGGAAAATGGTCTGCTGGAAAGGCCGTTGCATATCATCAGCGCCAACATGCACAGCATCATGAATTCCCTTTTCGCGAAAAAGGCTTTGGCCAAGGAGTTCCCTGACAGTAATTCCCTCAAGATTTATGAGGCCTTGAGTTCCGAGAAGCACAAAAAGCTCAATGAAAAGGTAAAGAACGTTGCCGAAAAGAATGGGATGATCTTTATGGACGACCGATCGGGAACCAATATTGACATTCAAATTTTTGATACGGCCAAATTTGGCAAGGATACCTGTTGCTATGATTTGCCCAAAAATATGCCATCGGAGCAAAAACCCGTTATATTTGTGATGGACTATGCCTTTGGTGAGCAGGCTTACGAAACCATTGACGAATTGTTGAAGCCGTTGGAAGAAGATGGCCAGAAGTATTTTTTGAACGTGGATTCCTTGTCCATTATGGGCAAAGCTGGTATTTTGGAAGGAGGCAAAGGAGATTTGATGATTCCCACAGCACATATTTTTGAAGGAACGGCGGATAACTATCCTTTCAACAATGAATTGAGTGCTTCCGATTTTGAGGGGAATGGATTGAAAGTTTTGGAAGGCACCATGGTGACCGTTTTGGGAACCTCATTGCAGAATAAGGACGTGCTCAAGTTCTTTCATGAATCCACATGGAATGTAATTGGATTGGAAATGGAAGGCGTTCATTACCAAAAGGCCATTCAATCGGCATCAAGGATCAGAAAAAGCATTAAAAAAGACGTAAAGGTAAGATACGCCTATTATGCCTCGGACAATCCCCTGGAAACGGGAAGTACTTTGGCATCTGGCGGATTGGGCACTACAGGGGTAAAACCAACATATTTGATTACGGACAGGATTTTAAAACAGATATTCAATTCATAAGCTATGGCAGATCAACCGATACAGCAAGGTTCTTCGGATGAAGTAGACTTGGGACAATTGTTTCAAATGATAGGAAGGGGCTTTCAAAAGTTCTTCAATTTTATTGGAAACATTTTCAAGGGCATTTTCCACGTATTGATTTTATTCCTTTTGTTTATTCAAAAAAATATCATCGTAATTGGGAGTGCTCTGATTCTAGGAGGTATTGGCGGCTATGTCTTGGACAAGATTCTTCCCGAAAAATATATCTCCAAAATGGTGGTGGAGCCGAACTTCAATAGTGTTCAGCAGCTGTACAATAACATTGCCTTTTACAATGACCTGGCAGAGGCCCAAGACTCGGTTGCTTTGGCCACTGCCCTTAACATTACCGAACATGAAGCAGCAAGTATTAAAGAAGTCTTTGCTGATTCCTATTCGGATGAGAACCAAAAGATCAAATTGTTCGATGAGTTTGTAAGGGAGTTGGATACCACGACTATCAAAACCATAGATTTTGAAAACTATCTGAAAAACTTCAATTCCTTGGATGCGAGGTTTCATCAAATATCCTTGATCAGTACCGATAATCGCGTCGCCAAGAAAACCCAACCCGCTATTCTGGGTTCCATTTCGGTCAATGGGTATTTTAAGCTTCAAAAAAGAATCAATGACGAAAACCTTGCCTTACAGGATTCCATTTACAGGCAACAGTTGGTTGAGATAGATTCACTTCAAAAACTTTACAAAACCGTAATGGTTAAGGAGGCTGATAAGCCAATGCAAGGGACCAATATAAACTTGGCCGATAATGGTGAATCCCAAAATAAAGAATTGGCTTTAATTCAAGAGCGAGATGTCTTAAAACAGCGTTTGGTCGATTTGAACAGAGAAAGGGCGAATAAATCCTCCATTATCAACGTAATCAGCGATTTTCCAACTAGGGGCGTAGAGCTAAAAGGAGTGTGGAACAGTTATAAGTTTATACTCCCTTTGGTTTTATTGGGCCTAGTGATATTTGTATTGGCATTACTGGAGCTTAACAATTATTTGAAAACATATAACAAGGCATGATATCACGCCTTTTCATATGTCTTTATTCCCAATTATTCCATTCCATTTCCAAATGAATGGCTTAAACTTGCCACATGAAAAAGGTCATTGTAACGGGTGCAGGTGGACAATTGGGCAAAACCCTTATGGACTTGTCTCCTCTATGGAAAGGTTTTCAATTCGATTTTAAGACTTCTAAGGAATCGGACATTACCAACAAGGAAAATTTGGATAAACTATTGTCCTTGGGCCAATATGATATATGCATCAACTGCGCGGCCTTTACCAATGTGGAACAAGCTGAAATAACTCCGGAAATAGCATATGATGTAAATGCAGAGGGAGTCAAAAATTTGGCATTACTTTGCAAAGAACATCAAATTACATTGATCCACCTTTCTACGGATTATGTATTTGATGGTGAAAAAACGGAATCCTATACCGTTCAGGACAAAACAAACCCCATCAATGAATATGGCAAATCGAAACTAAAAGGGGAAGAATATATCAGGGAAATTTTAACAGACCATTACATTATAAGAACCTCATGGTTATACAGTAAAAAGTTTGGCCACAATTTCTATAGAACCATTTTAAAAAATGCTTTGGAAGGAAAGGAATTAAGGGTGACCGATGACCAAATGGGGCGCCCAACCAACACTGAGGCTTTGTCAAGGTTTATAAATGAGGAGATCTTAACTGGAAAAACTCCATTTGGCACATATCATTTTTCCGATGGTCAACCCACTACCTGGTATGGTTTTGCGCAACAGATATTGGAAGAAAATGGCTTAAGCGGCAAGGTCAATCTTGTTTTGGATAGGAATTATCGTACTTTCGCAAAAAGACCAAAGAACAGCGTACTTGGTTGAAGAAATGAATTGCCTTTTAAAGTAAAGAAGGCATGTTATTCAGGCGTAAAAATGCTTTAATGGGAAAGAACCAAAAAAACATTTTAATAACGGGAGGGGCTGGTTTCATTGGTTCCCATGTGGTGAGACGCTTCGTTCAATCCTATCAAAACTACCATATCTACAATTTGGATGCCCTGACCTATGCCGGGAATCTCGAAAACCTAAAGGATATAGAATCCGCCCCAAACTATACATTTCTAAAAGGGGACATTACCGATGCTTTCTTCGTTGAAACGCTCTTTTTAGAACTCAAATTTGAAGGCGTCATTCATTTGGCCGCGGAATCTCATGTGGATCGTTCCATAACCGATCCACTTTCTTTTGTAAAAACGAATATTCTGGGGACCGTAAACCTGTTGAACGCATCCTTGTCCATTTATAAGGAAAAGCCAAAGTTTTTATTTTATCATATCAGCACAGATGAGGTGTATGGCTCATTGGGCATTGATGGGCATTTTACAGAGGATACCCCGTATAGTCCCAATTCTCCCTACTCGGCATCCAAGGCAAGTTCCGATCATTTTGTGAGGGCCTATGGAGAAACGTATGGATTGCCCTTTGTTATCTCCAATTGTTCCAATAACTATGGGCCCAATCAATTTCCAGAAAAGCTGATACCGCTTTTCATCAATAATATTATCCAAGACAAACCATTGCCCCTGTACGGTGATGGCAACTATACCAGGGATTGGCTCTATGTGGAAGACCACGCCATGGCCATGGACCTGATTTTTCATCAGGCCAGGATAGGGGAGACCTATAATATTGGAGGCTTTAACGAGTGGAAGAATATTGACTTGGCCAGGTTGTTATGCAGACTAATGGACAAAAAGCTTGATAGAAAAGCAGGGGCTTCGGAAAAACTGATCACTTTTGTGAAAGACCGCCCCGGACATGATGTCCGATATGCCATCGATGCAGGCAAAATAAATAAGGAACTTGGATGGAAACCCTCTGTTACGTTTCAAGAGGGATTGGAAAAAACGATCGATTGGTATTTGGTGAATCACGAGTGGTTAGATCATGTTACCTCGGGAGATTATAAAGAGTATTATAAAACCCAATATCAATCTTAAAGCAATATATGAAGGGAATCATCTTGGCAGGAGGAACAGGCAGTAGGTTGCACCCGCTGACCCTTTCGGTGAGCAAACAGTTGATGCCCATTTATGACAAACCTATGATCTATTATCCCTTGTCCACATTACTGTACTCGGGAATTAGGGAAATATTGATTATTTCTACCCCAAAAGACCTACCACTTTTTGAGGAGCTTTTAGGGGATGGAAAAAGATATGGCTGTAGTTTTTCCTATGCTGTGCAACCAGAACCAAATGGTCTTGCAGAAGCTTTTATTATTGGTGAGGATTTTATAGGGAAGGATAAAGTGGCCCTTATCCTTGGGGACAATATTTTTTATGGCACCGGCCTATCAAAACTGTTACAGGCGAACAATGACCCTAATGGGGGTATCATCTATGCGTATCGAGTAAACGACCCACAACGTTATGGAGTGGTGGAGTTTGATGAGGAAGGGAAAGCCATAAGTATAGAAGAGAAACCGGAAAAACCCAAATCCAACTATGTGGTGCCGGGTATTTATTTTTATGACAATGAGGTGGTTGCCATTGCGAAAAATATAAAACCCAGTAAAAGGGGGGAACTGGAGATTACCGATGTGAACAAGGAATATTTGAAAAGAGAAAAGCTCCATGTAAGCATTTTGGACCGTGGAACAGCCTGGCTGGATACCGGAACGTTCCAGGCATTGATGCAGGCATCGCAGTTTGTTGAGGTGTTGGAAGAACGGCAAGACATGATCATTGGGTCCATTGAAGTGGCCGCTTACGAAATGGGATATATTGACAAAAAACAATTTAAACAGTTAGCAGAACCCTTAATGAATAGTGGTTATGGCAAAAGGCTGTTGGGCATTTTGAACAAGGAACTATGATCAAGGTAACGGAAACCAAACTCAAAGGCTGTTTCGTTCTGGAGCCCATCATCCATGAAGATGAAAGGGGTTATTTTTTTGAAAGCTTTAACCAAAATGATTTTTGTAATGCCATAGGTCAGGAAATAACCTTTGTGCAGGACAACCATTCGCTTTCAAAAAAAGGAGTGCTCAGGGGGTTGCATTTCCAGAAAGGTCATCATGCCCAAGCCAAATTGGTTTCGGTATTGCAAGGAAGAATCCAGGACGTTGTGGTAGACCTGCGGAAAGACTCCGCTACCTTTGGCCAACATCTTTCAATGGAACTTGATAGTGAGAACAAAAGGCAGCTATTTATACCAAGGGGTTTTGCCCATGGATTTTTGACTTTGAGTGAGTCTGCACAGGTTCTTTATAAGTGTGATAATTATTATTTCAGGGACATGGAGGGGGGTATTAGGTTTGATGATAATGAACTTTCAATTGATTGGGACATTGAATCCGTTGAATTATCTATTTCACATAAGGACAGTCAATTATCCAGTTTTGAAGTATTTCGGTTCAAGAAATGAAATGATTTTACCTTGTTTGATTTGGCCAGAAACATTTTCTTCGTTCCCAAGGTTTTATTCTTACATTTTTTGTGAATTCAATTTACAGCTACTTTAGGCAAAATGAATAAGAGGTTGTCAAAATTTGTTGATCAAGATAATTGGCGTTTAATTTCAAATGTCGGCTGGCTTTTTTTTGATAAAGGATATGGGGCAATTTTAACACTGTTTGTATATTCTTGGATTGCCAACTATTTTGGAAAACAAATATTCGGTGTTTGGAATTACTTAATGGCATTTTCTTCAATTATTCCCGCCATTTCATCGTTTGGGATGAATTTTATAATTGTTAAATTGATAAAGGAGCGTCCAATTCTTAGGACATTGACGATTATAAACGCAATGGCAATTAGACTCCTAGGTGGTTTGATTACAGCTGCATTGTTTATTATCATTTATGTAATGGTTGGAATTAACATTGAAAGAGATTATTTACTTGCGGTCGGGATACTTTTCTTGTCCCAGATCATTCTCAACATAAATGTATTTGTCTATGACAATGAGGCCCAACTTCAAAACAGAGACACTGTTTTGTCAAGGAACATTGCGTTGACCTTAGGTTCGGCAGCAAGGATTTTGTGTATTCAGTTTAACCTTACCATAATTTATTTTGCATTGACCTTTATTTTGGAATATGCGATTTTTCTGTATGTCTCTTATTGGATTAGCAACATTAAGATTGGTTCGTTACGGATAAAATTGAATAGAGCAGTTTCCAATGAATTGTTCGTCAAAGGATTGCCGTTGATGTTGTCCGCTATGGTAGTTATACTATACCTAAAGGTAGACCAAGTTCTAATTGGATATTTTATGGACAATGCCAGTGTGGGCATATATTCCGCTGCTTCACGGATTACCGAAATGGTCTATGCGGTTCCTGTAATCATCTCAAGTGTTTTTTTCCCGCGAATAATAGAGATTAAAAACAGGAAGGAACAAAGAGAGGTCATGTTAAAAAAGCTTTATGGAATAGTTACTTTGATTTGCTTCCTGACATCTTTGTTGATTTACTTCTTTTCAGACAACATCATTGAATTGATTTTCGGACCTGTATATGAAAATTCATCAGAAGTTCTAAAAATATATGCTTGGTCACTTGTATTTATGGGGTGGCAGGTAAGTAGCAGTAAGTTTTTATTGGTCATTGAACGGAATGATTTAATATTTATTAGAGGGTTGATTGGTTTAATTGTAAACATATCCCTCAATATTGTTTTGATACCAGAATATGGACTTAAAGGTGCAGCAATAGCAACTTTGATTTCTTATTTTATGGCCTCATACGGGTCAAATATTTTCTTCAAAGACTTAAGACCACTTATAATCTTGCAACTTACAGGTATCTTTGCAATAATCAAGTCAAGTAAACAAGCTTAAAAAGCCGCTAAAGAATCGTCAAATAATGGCAATAAAGAAAACTTTAAATTACTTATTACAGTATTATATTACTCAGGGCACCTACAAAAAAAGGTATACAATGCCCACACATGTCAATTTTCCAATCACTGACAATTGCAACTCCAAATGTCAGATGTGCAATGTTTGGAAAGACAAGTCTGAAAATGAGTTGCTGCCTAAAGAAATTGCGGATATCTTTTCAGATCAACTTTTTGCAAACGTCAAGCACTTGGGAATTTCAGGAGGGGAACCCACATTGCGAAACGATTTGCTCGATTGTGTTGATGCAATTTTGGAATCCTTGCCAAAGTTGGAAAGCCTTTCAATTACTTCCCATGGTTTTCACCCGTCAAAATGGGAAAGAATGTTGCCGGAAATTCTGAAGAAGTGCCAAAAAAAAAATGTTCTTTTCAAACTCAATATTAGTGTAGATGGTATTGGTGAATTACACGAAGAGGTCAGAAGAATAGAAGGAGGATGGAAAAAGGTATTGAAATCAATTGCCGTAGCCAAAAAAAACAATTGCCCATTACAGATTCAGTGCACGGTTTCTAAGCACAATGTTTACGGAATAAATGAAGTGCTGCACTTTGCCAAAGAAAACAATATTGAATTGATTTTTAGAAAGGCAACAAGTATAAACCGTTTATATAACGAATCTATTACGGATGAGTATTTTACCAGTAATAACGAAGATTCATTTTTTGCTGACTTCTTACAATCAAAATCCCTAAATGAGGCCACTGGGAATCCCGGACGCAGACTTTTTTACAAAGATTTGGTTAAAAGGTTGGTTAAGGGAACCAAAAGAGGGGCGCCTTGCCATTTTCAGTATAATGGTGTGCTAATTTCTGCTCATGGAGAAATGTTCCACTGTTCGATTGATGAAAAGCCCCTAGGCAATTGCAGAAAGGAAAGTCCTTCAAAAATATATTTCTCCAAAGAATCCAAAAATCAGTTGGATCAGCTTTTATCTCAGGTTTGCCCCAATTGTATACATGACCAAACAGGTTCTTGGAGTCCACTTCAAGTGGTTAAGGAGGTATTGTCCCCCAAGCTTTCAAAATTCATTAAATTTAAAGAATTGTTCAGTTTTGGACTTAAAAATATTAGCGCTTCAATTGGGTTTATCAAAAGAAATGTAATCCTTGATCTTACCGAAAACAAAAAAACACTTCATGTAATTGGCGCCTATGGAGGAGAGCATGTTGGAGATTCGGCGATATTGGGAGGTGTTCTATTGCGACATTGGAAAAAAGACCCTACGCTGAACAACATTGTTGTCTACAGTAAAAGGGCTGACCGGACTCAATTTTGGGTGAAGGGTCTTGATTTGGAAATTGGTTCAGATATCCAAGTTAAGGATTACAAGGTCCTCAACAATATAAAAGTTTCAAAGAACGATAAATTGGTTTGGGCAGGCGGCCCAATTATGGAAATGCCCGTTGATCTTTTTGAACATCTACTGACAATTAAGGCATTTACCAAAAAAGGGATTCCATTTTATGTTACCGGTTGTGGTTGGGGCCCTTTTAAAACAAGATATTCGTTAAAAAAGGCCCACCAAGTTTTGAACAGCGCTTCAGAAGTTGAAATGCGGGATAAATATTCATCATTGGGATCTCAGCACACTGTAAATCAAGACCCAGCCTTTGATTATCTGTATTCCCAAAAAACTAAATCCAAGTTAGACTGGTCTTGGAGTCGCTTTAAAATAGATGACTTTTTAAAGAAGATCAAAAAAGAAAACCAAAAGCTGGTATTGGTAAATCTTCGCCCTCTTTGGGACAAGTACAACAAGTCAAACAAATCTTCGGATGAACTAGATGAAGAGGTAATTCTAAAGATTTTTGAAACCTTAAAAATGGCTGGAGATTCTTACCAGTTTGTTTCTGTTCCCTTCAATACAGACCATTATGGTTTTTCAGACATGGAACCAGCCTTGGTATTGAAAGACTTGTGCAAAAGGGAGGCAATAAAGAATTATCATCTTTTTGATCGGGAATTGGATGCCAGGGACATGCTCTACCTACTTGCCAATTTTGACATGGGCATCTGTATGAGGTTTCATGCCTGTATATTTATGAAAAGCATGAATATTCCTGTCTATGGTATTGATTATACAGCTGGGGAAAAGGGCAAGGTTGCAGGACTTTTTGATTCATTCAATGATCCAAACTATGGAAATATCATGACCCTGGACCCAAAAAGAATTGTGGCCTTTTTGAATGATGGAAAATGAAGGTATTAATAGTACACAATCAATACAAACAGTATGGGGGTGAAGATACCGTTGTAGATCAAGAGGCAAGGGCCTATACGGAATTGGGACATGAGGTTAGACTTTTCTTAAAGAATAACCAACAACTAAAATGGGCGGACCTTCTGCTATCAATCTTCAATTTTAGGTCCTGGAAGGAACTTAAGGGAACGGTTAAGGATTTTGACCCTGATGTTATTCACGTGCATAATTTCATATTCATTTTATCGCCATCCATTTTTTGGGTAAAATCAAAGAAAGCCAAAATATGGCTCACGCTTCACAATTATCGTTTTTTGTGTCCTAGCGGAACACTTTTTTACAAGAACAATTTAAATTTAGAATCCAAAACCTTTAGGGGGTTGATGAAGAATGTTGCTCGGGGAGTATATCAAGATTCTATCTTCAAAACAGGGGTTTTGGCCATTATTTATAAGTTTAATGAATTTATTGGTAGTTTTAAAAAAGTGGACAAGTTTATTTTTTTAACTCCTTTTGCCCAGGACATTCATTTAGAATGGCACCCAAAATTGTTTGCTAATAGTGTGGTAAAACCTAATTTTTTGTTCAATTCTCCTAAGTTAAAAAAGGTTATAAAAGATATTGATGTACTTTTTGTGGGTCGTTTTACAATAGAAAAGGGCATTCTAGACGTATTGCCATCATTGGTAAAATGCTGCCATCTCAAAATAGTTTTGGCAGGGGATGGTCCTGTACTTGAAAAGGCTACTAAAATCATAGGTGAAAATCAACATATAACCTTACTTGGTGCCGTGAACAGGGAAAAGGTCTACGAGCTTTTGGGAAGATCAAAATATTTGTTGTTTCCTTCTATCTGGTATGAAGGCATGCCCATGACCATCATTGAGGCGTATTCTGCCGGAGTACCCGTTATTGCTAGAAAATTAGGAGCAATGGAAACAATGATTAAGCATGAACAAACAGGGTATCTCTATTCTGACCTCCAAGATTTTGAAAAAATTGTATGTGAACTGAAGGCAAAAGATCTTTCTCCTCTATCTGAAAACGCTCAAATCGAATTTCAATCAAGATATTCTTTTCCCATTGGGAAGGAAAACCTGATGAATCTTATGAAGCATTTATATGTCGGTTAATAGAAGGACAGGGGTTTTTATTTTGTTTTGCTTGATCTTTTTATTAAGCTTTACTGCCATACGCAAGATATTGATTCTTGTTTATCCTATATTGTGCATTTTAGTTTTTTGGATAATGGATTTAAGGCTTTCAGTTAAATCCATATTGACATTATTATGTGTTTTTGTTTTGTCCATATTTTCCTATGTCGTGAATGGTTTATGGACAATGAATTTGATTTTATCACTGTATCTGATTTTTCCATCATTAACCTTGATTTTATCAAGGCCATCAAATAAAAGACCGGAGGGGTATAATTCCATAAAATTGTTTTGGAATATTTCGTCCTTTTTTTTAATCGTTGTCGATATCTCAGCCTTTGGTACATTTTTATGGCTACGGTTTGTCAATTTTTTTATCAGACCTCTTGGCTCGGACGTATTGGATGATTCATTTCATGGGATATATGGTTCAGGAGGGCTTGGTGGGCATATATTGAGCATTTTCAATATTATATTTGCCGTTCGGTTTTTTGCGGTAAAGGAATATAAAAAAGCCACCTTTTTTTTGGTGTCGTCAATTCTTGGTTTTTATGGTCTAGGTCTGGTCTTGACAATTATTGCATTAGTATGGGTGTTTAGAAAATTCATTTTCAATATAAGACTGGCAAAATACATGCTGTTAATGGGATTTTTGGTTTATGCCGCAGCAATGGTCATTAAAATAGTTAATCCCCATAATTATAATTATGTTCAAAACACTTTAAATTCATTTTTGATAAAGGATTTTGATTATGAAAAAGAAATGGAAAATGCGAGGAACTACGAAACGTCCTCAACACCTAGAAAAATAACTTTTTTTGCCGGGGTATACCATCGATTGATTGAAGACCCTCAAATCCTCCTTTATGGCACATCTCCTGGAACATATAATTCACGAGTTGCCTTTTTGTTAAATGGAGATCTTTCAAAGACCGCATTTTTAAAAGACAATGTCCAAATTCGTCCTACGTATCATGAGAAGGATATATATTATTTGTTCAATAGCATTAGCACGCGGGTATCGTGGATGGGCGGAACAAGACATCAGCCCTTTTCAAGTATTGTATCGGTATTGGTGGAATATGGTCTTTTGGTGTTCATAGTTATATTTTTAGCTTTTTTGAAAATGGGCCGAAATGCTATCTCCAATTGTACAGATGAAAAAGAAAAGGTTGCTTTGAAATTCACTTTGACATTAACATTTTTGTTGTTTTCCATGGTATATTATCTGGAAGTCATAGAGTTCATGTTGCCAATTCTACTCTTGTTTAAAGTGTATGAAATGAATAAACCTTTAAACAGTGAAAATTGATAAACTACATGGAAACTAAAGCTGGAAGAACTAACTTTTATATGTTTGGCTATGTGATTATTATGTCTGTAATAATGCCATGGAGCAATGCACTTTTCAATGTACTTTTTCTTTTAGGGGCAGCCTGTTATTTAGTCTCCATAATTAAAAAAAAACCGTTAAACACCAATTCACCAAAGTGGCCGATGTCGGTTTTGGTAATAATGATGGTTTTTATGCTATTGCTCATTCTTTCCGTAGTGGTTAACAATGATTGGGCAGGACTGAATTATGCAACACGGATGGTTGAGTTTATACTAATGCCTATGATGATACTGCACTACACCTCAAGTTTGGGGGTTAATAAATTGAAGACCATACTTGAAGCCTTCATTGCTTCAACAACGCTTCTTTCAATAGGCTCATTCGCATTGGCTGCATATAAGGCTTTATGGAATTCTGGCAATGGAAGCTTTTTTAGTAAAATTTCCTATGAAAATTTGGCTATGGTGATAGTGCATCATCAACCAATTTATTTTTCTATTTATGTGGGCTTCGCCATTATTGCTTTGGCATATTTGTTTCTATTTACCCAAAAAAGGCACAAGCTAAATGTTATTTATGCCTTTGGATTTTTGTTCTTATTGGCTTTTATTTTTCTTTTAGGTTCTCGTACAGGTATATTGGCAACATTTGTCTGTTTGGCCATTTTGACATTTTGGAAGTCAAAAAAGGCATTTTTTGCCTTTTTGGGATGTGGTCTGTTGTTCTTTGTAATCAATTATAGTTATAATGATTCTTTTAAAAAACGGATTGACAACGTGGTACAGTTCAATACAGATTTTGATTATCATAGTGATTGGGCCTATGAGGGTCTAGCGCTTCGTTATATGACCTGGAACTGTTCGTTAAGTTGTATTTCTGAGAATTTTTGGTTTGGAACAGGTATCACTGATGCACAACCATGCCTTGATGATTGTTATAAAAAAAACTCATATCGTTCTTTATTGTATTTTGGTGAGCATCAAGGGACAAAATTCAATTCACACAGTATGTTTTTGGATGTATTTGTCAAGACAGGTTTTTTAGGTTTTTTGGTTATGGTATTGTTGTTTTCTATATTGCTGATATTGGCATACAAGGATCACAACATATTGATGATTTTGTTAATTATGTTTTTTCTGATAAACGGCATTACAGAATCTTTGTTAGTAAGGGAAAAGGGAATTGTTTTCTTCTCATTTATGTTGGGCCTTTTATTTAGTTTAAGGCGAAAAGAAATACCATTAGCTTAAGAAACACTAATAACTGTTGTGAATTTAAACCATTGTTCCATTTTAGTTTTTATTACATAGGTTTTTAAAAAATCTTGAAATTCTTAAGGTAGTATTTGTCTCTGGTTGTTAGTCAAAAAATTAACTCTAAAACATAAATAAAATCTAGTTTTCAGAATATTTTAAATCATAGATCTTGAAAGAAAAAGAATTTTTGGCGTTTGGGTATCTTATATGTTTGGCGGTTGTAATTCCTTGGAGCAATGCACTTACTAACCTATTATTGGCCGGGGGTGTTCTTTTTATCATCCAAAACATAATAACCAACAAGCGAACAAGAATCAAGTTAAGGGCAATTCAAAAAATGCTTTTGGTTTTTGGCCTCGCTTTTTTGTCACTTATATTAATAAAGGTTTTAATCAGTACAGATTATTCCGGGCTGGCCTATTTGGCACGGATATCCACCGTGGTGTACTTGCCAGCAATGCTCTATTTAATGGCGGGTAAAATTCCTGAAACCCAAAATAGAAAGGTCCTTCAATTATTTATTCATTCAGTTTTTGTTTTGTCGGTTGGCACCTTGGCTATTGCTGTTGTAAAAACACTTACCAGGGCTTCTAGCCCGCTCTCAATGGTTAACTTGGCCTACAGGGAATTTTCAGGGTCTCTAGTGCACCACGAGCCTGTTTATTTTTCCATTTTCGTTGGGGCCAGTATAGTTTTTGGTTGCTGGTTATTACTTTTTGACCCAGATAAAAGGAAGAACTATATTTACTATTTTGAGGTGCTTTTTCTTTTTATATTTTTATTTCTACTTGGTTCTGGTACAGCCATTTTGGCAACTATTGTTTGCGTGGGTATCATATGTGCAATTAAATCGAGAAAGCTACTGATATATTCAATTTTATCCTTTGGTGCATTATTCATTTTAAATTATTCACTAAATAAATCCTTTCAATTTAAGGTAGATGATGTTTTAAATTTTAATACCTCCTTTGATTATCAAGGCAATTCATCTTATGAGGGGCTAGCCATAAGGTATGGGACATGGAAATGCTCAATTGACGGTATTAAAGAAAATTTATGGACTGGTATTGGAATATCACATTCACAGGAATATTTAGATACTTGTTACCGAGAAAAGGGCTATCAATCTTTGACATATTTAATGGAGAACAAAGGAACCGTATTCAACTCGCACAATGTTTATTTAGATGTGTTTTTAAAGTTTGGATTAATAGGGTTCCTGATATTTCTGGTGTTATTGGTGTTATTGGTTATGACGGCAATAAAAAAATGGAATATATTACTATTGCTGATGCTGGTGTTCTTTATGATAATGGGTGCAACAGAGTCAATTCTGGTTCGGGAAAAAGGAATTATTTTCTTTTCTTTTTTCTTTGGATTATTTCTATGCTTAAATCCTTCCAAACAGAGAATGGATGACCAAGGTTAACCAACCAAAAAGAATGATGAAGCAACAAAAAAGGAATTTGTTCGGTTTGGAATTAAACAATATTTCAAGAACAGAATTGATCGAGGATCTCATTTACAATGCCAAATCTCATACTCCATCATATCTTTGTGCAGTAAACGTTCACATGATGGTAGAAGCTCAAAGGGACAAGGAGCTAAAAAATGCTGTTCTTGGGGCTCATTGGGCAGTCACTGATGGAATGCCTGTAAAATGGGCGTACAGTTATTTCAACAAAGTTTCCCAACCTAGGTTGGCGGGAATGGACCTGACCCCTGAACTTTTGGACAGGGCAGATCAAGAAGGTTTGGTTGTGTCAGTTTACGGCAATACGAATACCAATCTACAAAAGTTTAAGTCATATTTGGAGCAAAACATGCCCGATCTAAGTATTGGGGCCCTTATATCTCCACCGTTTAGAGTACTTTCTGTAGGTGAAACCAAGAAAGACATATGCAAAATCAATAATGCCGGCACCCATATTTTGTTAGTCTCCCTAGGGTGTCCAAAGCAGGAAAAATGGATGTTGAATCACTCATCTAGTGTAAATGCGGTATGTTTGGGAATAGGTAATGCAGTGAATACGGTAATTGGAGAAGAAAAAAGGCCCAACAAGTTAATTCAGCAAATGGGATTGGAGTGGTTGTATAGGCTTCTTCAAAACCCCAAAAGATTGTTTAAGAGGTATTTTTATACGAATTCCAAATTTGGATTAATGGTTCTTAATGAACTATTTATGAGAGATAGAAAGAAATGAACAAAATAGACAAAAAAACAAATAAGGGATACTCTAAATTTATTAAGTCTATTGCATTTGCGCTTGATTTGGGAATACTCAACCTTACAGCGTATTTTTTGCCCTTTGACATGGATTTCAAGTATCCAATGATTTTTTATATCTACATATCGTTCATGTGGGTATTCATCTCCGTTCTTAATCAGTACTACGAAATTTATAGATACACTAAGCTAACCCATATAGGATCTTTGCTTATAAGACAATTCCTGATTTTTTTCGTTGTATTATATGCCTATATCGGCTTTTTCATGGAAAAATTTGTTAGCCGTTGGAATTTGGGCATTTACCTGTTGATTGTTTTTGTCCTGATAGTCGTTGTTAAGTTTTCCTTTCGATATCTTCTTATAAAGTATAGACGAATTTTTGGTAGAAATATACGAAAGGTCGTTGTACTAGGAAACGGCAAAAAACCGGAACAGTTGATAAGGGTACTCCAGGACCATGAAGAATTTGGATATGAATTTGTAAAACAATTTTCTGTAAAACAGGGGGCAATTAACATGGAAAAGGTTTACGATTTTGTTCTGCAAAACAAAATAGATGAGATCTATTGCTCAATCAATGAGCTTAAAAACAAGCAAATTCAAGAAATCATTACCTTTTGCGACAATAACATCAAAACACTTAAATTCATTCCAGACAACAAGAATATTTTTCAAAAAAGATTAAAGTTTGAGTACTATGATTTTTTACCCATGCTTTCACTTAGGGACATACCCTTGGATCACCCATTTAATGCCTTTATAAAGCGAAGTTTCGATATTGTATTTGCCATATTGGTTTATGTTTTTTTGTTGTCATGGCTAACACCACTGATTGCAATCCTTATTTATATTGATAACCCAGGCCCGGTATATTTCATTCAAAACCGACCGGGATATAAGGGACAAGGATTTACTTGTTATAAATTCCGTACCATGAAAATCAATAATTCAACCGAGGTTTCTGCATCAAGAAACGATACTAGGGTTACCAAGTTGGGACGCTTTTTGAGGAGGACAAGTATTGATGAGCTCCCACAATTTGTTAATGTTTTGATGGGAAACATGTCCGTGGTAGGACCGCGTCCACATTTATGGAAACAAAATGAAGAATATGGGGAAGAAATTAAAAAGTATATGGTTCGACACTACGTCAAACCAGGAATAACTGGTCTTGCACAGAGCAAAGGATTTCGTGGGGGGATTGAAACAAGGGACGATATTGTCAATAGGATACGTTATGATGTGTTCTACATTGAAAACTGGTCCTTTTTGCTTGATGTTCGAATAATTGTTCAAACAGCCCTTAACGTGATTAAGGGGGAAGAAAACGCCTATTGACAAAAAGAATGTTTAGTTGTCACCTGATTAAACAATTCCTATTTTTGAAGTAAATAAATTAGCAAATGAAAAGAGTACTTATTACTGGCGCAGCGGGGTTCCTCGGATCACACCTTTGTGACAGATTCATAGCCGAAGGATTTAACGTGATTGGAATGGATAACCTGATAACAGGTGACCTGAAAAACATAGAACATCTTTTTCCTTTGGAACGTTTTGAATTTCACCATCATGATGTGTCAAAATTTGTGCACATTTCGGGGAATCTTGATTATATTCTGCATTTCGCCTCTCCAGCAAGTCCAATTGATTATTTGAAGATTCCTATTCAGACCCTTAAAGTGGGGTCCCTGGGCACGCTCAACTTATTGGGGTTGGCTAAAGAAAAAAGCGCCAGGATTCTTGTGGCTTCCACCTCCGAGGTTTACGGTGACCCCCTGGTACATCCGCAAAATGAAGACTATTACGGAAACGTTAGTCCCATAGGGCCCAGAGGAGTGTACGATGAAGCCAAACGCTTTATGGAATCCATTACCATGGCCTACCACAGGCACCATGGATTGGACACCCGTATTGTTCGCATTTTCAACACCTACGGGTCTCGAATGAGATTGAACGACGGTCGTGTGGTTCCTGCATTTATTGGTCAAGCGCTCCGTGGTGAGGATCTAACCGTTTTTGGCGATGGTTCCCAAACCCGTTCGTTTACTTATATCGATGATCAAGTAGAGGGCATTTATCGTTTATTGATGAGCGATTATGTGGAACCCATCAACATTGGAAATCCTGATGAGACTACAATCCTGGAATTCGCCGAAGAAATCATCAAACTGACAGGAACCGACCAAAAAATCATCTTCAAACCGTTGCCTAAAGATGACCCTTTGCAACGTCAACCAGATATCACCCGAGCCAGGGAAATCTTGGGATGGGAACCCAAGGTGCATCGCTTCGAAGGACTTAAAATAGTATACGAATACTTTAAATCCCTTTCCCAGGACGAATTATACCAGGCACACAGAGACTTTCAATCCTAAGTACATTACTTTCTAAGAACTCCAATATGGGATTGATGAAAATTCGGGCTATTCGAGACATTCGTGTCCAGATGGATTAACCTTAAAAAGATATTTTAATCCTAGATTAAAAACGAATTGGGTTACTTTTGCCAAAACTTTGAATCATGAACATCCTAGTACTGGGTTCTGGCGGACGTGAACATGCCATAGCCCTTAAAATCTCACAAAGTCCTAAAACCACAAAATTGTTCGTAGCTCCTGGCAACGCTGGAATTGCTGCCATTGCCACAAATATACCAGTCGGTGTAAACGATTTTGATGGTATAAAGGAACTTGTATTAAGGGAGGGCATTGATTTAGTGGTGGTAGGTCCTGAGGATCCTTTGGTGAACGGAGTACATGATTTTTTCTTGAACGATGCCTTATTAAAATCTATTCCCGTCATTGGCCCACAAAAGGCAGCAGCAGCTTTGGAGGGCAGCAAGGAATTTGCCAAGGAGTTCATGATGAGGCATAACATTCCCACTGCCGCCTATGAAAGTTTTACCAGTGAATCTTTGGAGAAGGGCTATGCCTTTTTGGAATCCCTAAAACCACCCTATGTACTCAAGGCCGATGGATTGGCAGCAGGTAAAGGTGTCTTGATCCTTAAGGATTTGGATGAAGCCAAAGCCGAATTGAAATCCATGTTGTTGGATTCCAAATTTGGTTCTGCCAGTGCCACGGTGGTCATCGAAGAGTTTTTGGACGGCATCGAACTGAGCTGTTTTGTGCTCACCGATGGTTCCAACTACAAAATCCTTCCGACCGCAAAAGACTACAAACGTATAGGAGAGGGAGATACCGGACTCAACACAGGCGGCATGGGGGCGATTTCCCCTGTTCCTTTTGCAAATTCGGCGTTTATGGACATGGTGGAGTCCAGAATCGTGAAACCTACCGTAGAAGGCCTTAAAAAGGATGATCTGCCCTATGTAGGGTTCATCTTCATCGGGTTGATCAAGGTCGATGGGGAACCCAAAGTAATCGAGTATAATGTAAGAATGGGAGATCCAGAGACGGAAGTGGTCATTCCTAGGCTAAAAAGCGATTTGGTTGAGGTACTTATGGCGATGGCCAATGGCACTTTGGATCAAATTGACCTTCAAATTGATGAAAGAGCGGCTACAACGGTCATGGCCGTATCCGGGGGTTATCCGGAAGAGTATGAAAAGGGCAAAGAAATCACTGGGGCAGAAAACATTGAAGGCTCCTTGGTGTTTCATGCGGGAACCAAATTACAGGAAGGTAAAGTCGTTACCAATGGCGGTCGCGTAATCGCCATTACTTCCTTTGGAAAAGATTTCAAGGAAGCACTAAAAACATCCTATCAAAATATGGAGAAACTCCACTTTGATGGCATGTATTACCGAAAGGATTTAGGTTTTGATCTAGATGTATGAGTGAGAGCTGATGCTCTTGTCCTCCTCGCCGTTGTCGTTGAATATTTTCAACTGACCCATCCAATATGCAAAGGCCACAAACCCAATAATCATGAAAATCCAGTTCATGGTGTTGGAGGCCCACCAACTTTGCAAAAAGCGGAAGAAATCGTAAGGGGCAAAAAGGTAGTTTACAAATAAGTCTTCTATACCGTAAAAAAACTTGCTCATCTTGGCTATATTTACTTTACAAAAGTAGCAAAAGATAGGATGATTTCAAGCTTTTTCGGAAAAACAAAACCCATTGTCCATTTTGTCCTTGTCCTTTTATTGCTCCTTTTTTATTTCGGTAGGATCGTTTTCTCCCATGACGGCACCGAATTTTTGAAGGATTTTCCAATGGAACTTCTTGCATTTGGGGTGCTCACCCTGTTCGTTGTCATTATGAACCAAATCGTTAGGTCTGAAAAGATAACGGACTTCAATTCCTACGCCGAGCTCTTTTTTGTATTTTTCGCAATCGCTTTTTCCGAAGAGTTTGAACAGAAAAATGCCATTTTCACTAATTTGTTCCTGCTGCTGGCCCTTTGGCGCTTGCTCTCCATCAAATCCATCAAAAACGTAAAGCACAAGATTTTTGATGCTTCTCTTTTGATCGCGTTGGCCAGTTTGTTCTATGATTGGGCACTGGTGTTCTTGGTACTGGTCTTCGTGGTAATCAATGTGTATGATCGTACAACCCTTAAAAACTGGCTGGTTCCCTTTTTAGGGGTGGCCACTATTTTTGTTTTAACGTTTACCACCCTCAAAGTCACTGATTCGCTTGATTTTTTTCAGGAACACTATCAGTTTTCAGTTAGTTTTTTGGAGGCCTACTCCTTTCTACAGGTTTTGAACGTAAAGGCACTGGTGTATTTTATTTTGATGGTTGTTATTGCCATTTTGGTCTTTCTGCGAATGCGTAGTGTGGGCGGGGGAAAGCTGTTGCACTTAAGGATTTTGTTTTTGGCGCTGGCTTTTGGGGTTCTTATTACCTTGGTCACGCCAGAGGACGAATCCCCGGTGGTCATCACTTTTTTTCCGGCGGCCATTTTCATGACCAATTACTTTGAGGCCATCAAGAGAACCAAAATTCAAGAGGCGATATTGATCCTTAGCATGCTGTTATCGTTCCTGCTTTTTGCCTTGGAGCTTAATCGTTAAGCCATAAAGCAATATCTTTGACGAAATTTCAACACCATGTTCAGCGACTTTGCTTTTGGCATATTCCAGAAAAGTATCGACACCTACCACATTAAAGATGATGTGTACCAAGCATTTTCCAATCCTTATCCAAAGGATAAGATTGAGCATCTTTTGTACCGAAAGAACTGGATAGATACCGTACAATGGCATTACGAGGATATCATCCGTGACCCGGCCATAAACCCTGTAGATGCCTTGGACCTGAAACGCAAAATAGACGCCAGCAACCAAGACCGAACGGATTTAGTGGAATATATCGACAGCTATTTCCTTCAAAAATACCAATCGGTACAAGTCAATGAAAATGCCACCATCAATACGGAAAGTCCGGCGTGGGCCATTGACCGACTCTCTATTTTGGCCTTGAAAATTTATCACATGCAAGAAGAGGTGAACCGCACCGATGCTTCAGCAGATCACATTAAAAAATGCAGTGATAAACTGGCCGTGTTGTTGGAACAGAAAAAAGATCTATCAACCGCCATTGACCAATTATTGGCCGATATCGAAGCGGGCAACAAGTACATGAAGGTCTACAAACAGATGAAAATGTACAACGACGAGGAACTAAACCCAGTGCTCCGTGGACAAAAAGGGTAGCAACCCCCATTTGTTGGTCATCCGCTTATCTGCCATGGGCGATGTGGCGATGACAGTTCCGGTTATTGGTACGTTGCTAGAAAAATACCCAAATCTTCACGTAACAGTATTGACCAAGCGACCCTTCTTGCCCATTTTTGAAGGTTTGGAACGCGTAAATGTCTTGGAAGCCGACGTGAAAAAGCGACACAAAAGCCTGATGGGACTGTGGCGACTCTATCAGGAATTAAAACCGTATCATTTTACTGCCGTTGCCGATCTTCATAACGTATTACGAAGCCGGATTTTGAAAAAGTATTTTACCACCAGCGGGGTTCCCTTTGTCCAACTCGATAAGGGGAGAAGCGAAAAGAAAGCATTGACCCGAGCCAAAAACAAGGAATTTAGGCCACTGAAGACGACAGTGGAACGTTATGCCGATGTTTTTGCACAATTGGGATTCCCTATAGAAGTGTCCGTTGCCCAGCCGCTGGCACGCTTGCCACTTTCCGAAAAAATCTTGGATTTGGTCCATCAGGATACCAAAAAGTGGGTGGGCATTGCCCCTTTTGCAGCCCATTCTGGGAAGATGTACCCGTTGTTTTTGATGGAAAAAGTCATCAAGACCCTTTCCGATACCGATAAGTATAAAATTTTGTTGTTCGGAGGTGGGGAAAATGAGGTGCAGCAGTTGGAAAGGCTATCAGCCGAATATGCCAACACCCAATGTATGGCCGGAAAACTGACTTTATCCGAAGAATTGCAACTGATTTCCAATTTGGATGTAATGCTATCCATGGACAGTGGCAATGCCCACTTGGCGGCCAATTATGGCATTCCTGTGGTCACGCTTTGGGGCGTTACGCATCCGTATGCAGGGTTTTACCCCTTTCATCAATCCATGGAAAATGCATTGCTGGCCGATCGGGAGCAGTATCCCTTGATCCCCACTTCGGTGTATGGGAACAAAGTACCCAAAGGGTACGAAAATGTCATGGAAACGATAGATCCCCAACAGGTGGTGGACCGACTTTTGAAAATTTTGGAAGCTTAGGCCATCACAGGCTGTGGCTCCAAGGACTTAAAGTAGTGCTTCAACTGCTGCACGTATTGGTATTTCAACTGGCGGTTGCTACTGTCCATCATCAATGAACGCATACCCAAATAAGAAGCAATGATATAGGTGGCCACACCCTCACAATCCACGTGGCGGGCAATGTATCCATCCAACTTGCCTTTTTTAAGCACGGAAACCAAGTTTACCTCCCAAACATTCAGAATGTCCTTTAAATACCCACTGATTTCCTCGTTGCGCTTGTTGAACTCCGTTAAAAAGTCGTTCAGCATGAAGCCGTAGGCCATTTCATTTTTCTTACCGGGCTCCAAAGCGTTTTCCAGACTGTCCACAATAATGGGCAACGGGTTTTCCTCGGTGTTCAACGGCTCGATCAATAGGGCATATACCTTTTGTACGATAAGGTTCTGCACAATACTGATAAAGTAATCTTCCTTCGATTTAAAATGATGGTAAAAGGCGCCTTTGGAGAGCGACAGTTGGGTTAGGATATCGTCCAGGCTGGTATTGTAGTAGCCTTTCTCGTTGAAGATTTCGAGGCCCTTGCCACACAAACGGTGCATGGTCTCCCTGCTTTTAAGAGTGGTTTCCATAAGATTTGGGTTTTAGACCGTTGAGTCTGTGACAAAGATTTGGCAGAAACCGACCAACCCAAACAATTCAAGATGTAGTTGCCTTAAAAATCGGTGAAAGGATAAAAAACCGACCAAATACCGAAAATAGAAAAATCCGAACCGACTTGCGGGTCGGTCAAGTGAAATGATTGAATCGTTAAATAACATCCAGAAGGAATCAGTTGGTCAAGACATTTAAAGTAAAAAAACCCTAACTTCACTTATCGGCCGATCTAATTCATTAAAAACGAATCATAGCCAAAGATCGTTGTGCTTAATTTCTCAAATGCGAAACCGAAATATTGAAAATTTAGTAAGTGAAATTATTCCTCCAGACACACGAGAGGAAAGGGATGCATTTACTAATGATAAAATTATTTCAGAATTAACTGTTGAGGAATTTTTAGCGGTTGAAAAAAGATTAATTCAAGAACTGGACAAAAAAGACGACCTTCTAATTGCGCAAACATTGGTCAAGATGGAGTCCGAAAATGCTTTGCCCACTCTTTTGAAACGACTGGAATTGAAAAAATCTCCTTTTGAAAAAATCACTTTGGCAGGACTTATAAATGACCTGAAAAAAGGAGATCCTGAAATGGAAAAAATAGCTTTTGAAGAATTTGAAAAATTGGAATTCATTTATGCTGTGCAAGGTGGGATTTTTATGGATTTGATAAAGTTCAACAGTCCGAGAATAAATAAACGGATTGAAGAATTTGTTGACCACAAATTTGACTTGGTGGCTCATCACGCAAAAATGGTGTTGAATCATAATGGATATGCCGACTCATATGACAGGAAATCAAATGAAAGAAAGTGGTGGGAATTTTGGAAATAAAAACTAAGCACAACACTGGCTATAATTCATTGTGGCGGATTTCCTCAAACGAAAATCCTTACCTTTAACAAAGGCCCGATTCCGCTCGGAATCATAGCCAAAGACCGATAAGTGCAATTTCCGAATTTCTTTCCAAAAACTAAGCCACCGTTCCCTGGCAACTACTGCCCGCACCGGCGGTACAGCCATAACAGTGTTGGGAGATCACAATGTTTCGGTCGTTCAACACCTCTTCATTATAATCCTTAATATGCTTAACCTTACTGGCGACTTTTAGGTCGAGCATTTGGTTAAAGTCGCAATCGTACAGCCACCCGTCCCAACTCACCGAAATGGTGTTGGTGCACATCACATTGGCCACTGCAGATGGGTTAAAGGCCTCCACCAGGGAATACATATAGTCCTCATAATTGTCCGAGGCCAACAGATAATCCAAAAACCGGGAAATAGGCAGGTTGGTAATGGCAAAAAGGTTATGAAAGTCAATATCAAAATCCTCTTTCAGGGCTTTTTTAAAATCGTGCTCCAAAGCCGTCTGGTCGCCGGGCAAAAAGGCCCCGGAGGGGTTGTATACCAAGTCCAATCGTAAATCACTGTCGGGCATGCCATAGCCCACTTTGTTGAGGGCCTGCAATGCTTGTATGGACTTGTCAAAAACGCCATCGCCCCGTTGCTTGTCCGTTTTGTTTCGGGTGTAGTGCGGCATGGAGGAAACCACATGCACATTGTGTTTTTTAAAGAAATCCGGTAGGTCGTGGTATTTTTTGTTCGCCAAAATAATGGTGAGGTTGGAACGCACGATAAAATCCTGGATGCCCGCCTTGGAGGCTTCTTCCACAAACCACCTAAAATCGGGGTTCATTTCGGGTGCCCCCCCGGTAAGGTCCAAAGTATGTGCCCCAGTATTCCGGATGACTTCCAAACACTGCTCCATGGTTTCACGCGTCATGATCTCTTTGCGGTCCGGACCTGCATCCACATGGCAATGTTCGCATACTTGGTTGCACATGTACCCTACATTGATTTGAAGGATCTCCAATTTCTTGGGTTTTAGCGGAAACTGTCCTGTTTGGGCGATCTTGTCCTTAAAATAGGGAAGTTCCCCATCGGCAAACAGGTCCCCGTTCAGGATATCCATCTGCCTGTGGGTATCGGCCAGTTCGTTATGCCGTGCCTTCAAGGATTTTTTAGCGGCGTTCTTTATCTCCGTCAATATGCTTTGCTCCATTTTAATCTTACAATCACAATTGATTTATTACTTCCATGTATTGCTTCCTCTGAAATCCAACCGCGAAGCGGTCCAATGTCCAAAAACGAAGTGCGTCCAAATCACATGGAAAGTTTGTTGTACTTGTTCATCATCATGACCCCGTGTACCAACGTGGCTCCGCTTTCTATGGCGGCACCGGCGTGTACGGCCTCCATCATTTCCTCTTTGGTAATGCCCCGTTGCAATCCGTCCTTCGTATAGGCATCAATGCAATAGGGACATTTCACGACGTGGGCCACGGCCAAGGCGATCAAGGATTTTTCACGGGCGCTTAGGGCGCCTTCCTCAAAAACCTTTCCGTAGTAATCAAAAAACTTTTTCCCAAGCTCCTCGCTCCACTCGGTAATGTTTCCAAATTTTCTTAGGTCTGCTGGGTCGTAATATGAATTGGCCATAATTGCTTCTTTTGTGGTAAAAACCGTTTCGTGTTCCTAAACTACGACAATTATCACTATGGATTTTGGTCGAAAGGACATGGTGAAGATTACATTTTTTGTGCTGGAAAACAAAATTTGTGCAACAGACCGCTGGGTCGGTTTTGATTATGAAGGGGTTACGAAAACGTCGATATGAAAAAGAAAAGGATCGGTAAACGTTTGTTTTTGAGCAGGATCAGCTCTAAAACCGACCGATCGGTCGGTTACCCTCATGATTTTAAAATGGAAAAGGGCGGTTTTTGACCGCCCTTTTCATTCATCTTTTGGCAATTTAGCTATGCAGAGGGTAATACCACGGTATCAATAACGTGAATCACCCCGTTGGATTGGTTCACATCGGCAATGGTCACTGTAGCAACATGCCCAGAGCCATCTTTGATTTCTATTTTGTTACCATCCATCATAGCGGTAAGGGTGTCCCCGTTTACGGTGATCAGCGTGGCCATCCCTTTTCCTTTTTTGATCAGTTTCATCAAATCTTTTGAGGTATACTTGCCGGCAACCACATGGTAGGTAAGCACCGCTTGCAATTTTGATTTGTTCTCAGGCATCAATAAGGTGTTCACGGTGCCTTCGGGAAGCTTTTCAAAAGCACTATTGGTAGGGGCAAATACGGTAAAAGGTCCGTCTCCTTGCAAAGTTTCCACCAATCCGGCCGCTTTAACCGCTGCTACCAACGTAGTATGGTCTTTTGAGTTCACCGCATTGGAAACAATGTCCTTTTTAGGGTACATGGGAGCACCACCGACCATTTTTACTTGGCCGAACCCGTTAGTAGCAACCATGAAGGCTGTTAGGAATAGAATAAACGTCAACGATTTAAAACTTTTCATAAGAATTGATTTTTTGATTTTAATAATAGATTCTGGATTCATCTGATTTTCTTTTTGTAAAGCTTTACAGCATTTCATGATATTTGATTTTGGGGTTACAACATCACTTACGGAGTTTTGGTGAACAGGGTTTGGTTTTTGAAAAGATTGATGATTTTTTAATCGAATAGTAATGGTAGTTCGGGCCACGGAAGGGAGCAATAATGTACCTTTACAAGATTTGATATACCTTTTGTAAAATGCTCACTGATAAATCGATAGGACTTGTACTATCTGGAGGAGGCGTTCGCGGCATGGCCCATATCGGGTTGATCAAGGCCATGAGGGAACACGGAGTGGATGCCCAAATGGTGGCCGGAACCAGTATTGGGGCATTGGTGGGAGCGTTGTACGCCAATGACAACACGGTGGATGAAATGCTCACTTTTTTCAAGGAGACCCCAATCTTTCAATATAGCTTTTTCACCATCAACAAACCGGGATTTATAGATACCGAACGGTATGCATCTATTTTCAAGAGCTATTTTCCCCACAATTCCTTTGAAAGCTTGAAAAAGCCCTTGTTCATAGCAGCTACGGATTTATTGAGTGGGAAGGAAACCATGTTCCATTCGGGTCAACTCATTAAACCACTATTGGCATCTGCAGCTTTGCCACCTGTTTTTAGTCCGGTTGATATTGATGGTATTTTGTATGCCGATGGAGGCATTATGAACAACTTTCCAAAGGAATATCTGGAAGAACGGACAGGGTTCATTATAGGAAGCAATGTGTCCATCACGGTGCCCATGCAGAAAAAAGATCTTCGGAATTCCATTCAATTAACGGGACGGGTGACCAGTTTAATGATCCATGCCTCCAATGATGAGAAATTGCATGAATGCGACCTGTACATTGAACCCAAGGAATTGGATAAGATTGGGGTGTTGGACAAAAAAGGCATTGAAAATGCTTTCATCATCGGTTATGACCATGGCAGCCGGGCCATGGAAAAAATCGTGCAAAAGCCAGCAAATTCCTAAACGTCGTCGTAATCGATGACCAATTTGGGACTTGTTGGGTGCGACTGACAGGTCAAGATCAACCCTTCGGCAATTTCCCTATCGGTCAAGATTTGGTTTTTCACCATTTGTGCCGAACCTTCCTTTACTCTGGCAATACAACTACTGCAAACACCTCCCTGACAGGAATACGGTGCATCAATCTTCTCTTTTAGAATGGCATTGAGCACCAAATGTTTGCGGTCCATGACCAAATTATAAGTTTCATCGTCCAAAATCACTTCCACCTTGGTCATCCCTTCCAAGTCTTCGGCCAAGTTATCCTGGGTTTCAGTGGTGGTGAAGAGTTCAAAATGAATCTTGTCCTCAGCAATACCGTTGCCTTTTAAGGTATCCGAAACCATATGGATCATGTCCTCGGGACCACAGAGGTAAAAACCGTCAAAAGCGGTTTCCTTGAATTTGTTTTTGACTACAAAGTTGACGGTCGATTTTTCAATGCGTCCAAATAAAGAATCGTCTTCATGTGATCGACTATATACGTACTGAACAAAAAACCGCTCAGAATATTTCTCTTTAAGTACCTGTATTTCTTTGAAATACATGGTTTCTTGAGGCGTTTGATTGCCAAAGACCAAAACAAAGGTACTGGCAGGATGGCGTTCCAAAACGGTTTGGGCAATGCTCATGATCGGGGTAATGCCACTTCCGGCAGCGAAGGCGGCAATATGTTTTGGACCCTCGGCATCAAAAATAAAACGCCCCTCGGGATGCATCACTTCCAAAATATCCCCGGCTTTCAACTTTTCATTGGCGTGGACCGAAAATGTACCGTTTGGCATTTTCTTTATTCCAACCGTCAACTTTCCAGAAGATGGGGGCGATGAGATAGAATAGGCGCGGCGCAATTCTTCGCCGTTTGTATTGTATTTTATGGTGATGTACTGTCCGGCTTTGAAAGCATAGACATTTTTAAGGTTATCCGGAATTTCGAAAGTAAGGGCCACCGAATTGGGGGTCAAGGTATCCACCGAGGCTATTTTTAGGGCATGAAAATCGCTCATGAAATAAAATTTGCTGCAAAATTAAGCATTAACCATCTTTTGGACAGGTATTTTTGAAAAAAGGAGAACTTTTGTAACAAATCCGATAAATTAGATACCAACTAAAAAAAACCGACCATGTTCAAACACTTCATTGGACTCCAGTGGAAATCCTTTTTTAGATCGGCATCCTTCAAGACCGAGATCTGGTTCAAGATTTTAATGGCCTTGGGAGCCCTATACTTTACTTTGGTATTCTTAAGTATGGGCGTTGGTGCCTTTTACATCATCGAAAAAACGGGCTTGGGTGACCCCCTGCGCGTAGTCAACCGCTTTATGATCTACTATCTGGCCTTTGATCTGGTATTTCGGTACATGCTACAGAAAATGCCCGTGACGAATATTAAACCCATGTTGTACCTGCCCATCAAGAAAAGCCAAGTGGTGAACTTTTCCTTGGGGAAAACCGTGATTTCCTTCTTTAATGTGGCCCATGCGTTTTTCTTTATTCCTTTCAGTGTGGTTTTATTGATTGAAGGGTATCCGCCCTTACAAGTAATCGGCTGGCATTTGGGGATGATGGCCCTCTTTTACTGCAACAACTTCATCAATATTATGGTGAACAACAAGGACTCGGTTTTCTATGTCTTTGCTGCGTTGTTCATTTTGGCAGGGGCCTCACAGTATTATGCATGGTTTGACATTACCCAATACACCTATCCCATTTTTGATTATTTATATGATTTGCCGTGGACGGCCATTGTACCATGGGTGTTGGCGGTAGCCCTCTATTTTTCCGCTTTTGCCTATTTCAAGAAACATATGTTCCTGGATGGGGGATTGGCCCAAAAACAAACCGAGGCCCGGACCGAAAATCTGGACTGGCTCAACCGTTTTGGCAATTTGGGGACTTTTTTAAAGAACGACATTAAACTGATCAAGCGGAACAAGCGTTCGCGCACCGCTGTGATCATGGGCTTCTTCTTCATTTTTTACGGATTGTTGTTTTTTACCAGCGCTATTGAGGTGTACGACAATGCCTATTGGAAAATATTTGCGGGTATCTTCGTCACCGGTGGCTTCCTGTTCAGTTTTGGGCAATACGTGCCTAGTTGGGACAGCAGCTACTACCCGTTGATGATGAGCCAGAACATCAAGTATCGGGAATATTTGACCTCTAAGTGGTACTTGGTCATCATTGCAACCATCATTTCTACCATTTTGGCCAGCTTCTATGCGTATTTCGGCTGGGAGGCCTATGCCGCAGTTTTGGTGGGAGCCATTTATAATGTGGGCATCAACAGTTATTTGGTACTTTGGGGAGGGGCCTATGTAAAAACCCCGATTGAATTGACTTCCAACAAAAAAGCGTTTGGAGACAAACAAGCCTTTAATGCCAAGACCCTATTGCTGACTTTACCGAAGATTTTGTTGCCCATTGTAATTTATGCCATTGGCCAAATATTCATAGGCCCCGTGGCCGGATACATTTTTGTGGCGGCTTTTGGCCTACTCGGCTTTGTGTTCAAGGAGCGGGTGTTCAAAATGATAGAGAACATCTACAAAAAGGAAAAATACAAGACCCTTTTGGCTTACAAACAGAAATAACAAATCGACCTTAAATACTAACAATACATGATAACAGCACATACCCTTTCAAAAAAATACGGAGAACAGACCGTTTTGAATATCGATCACTTGGAAATCCCGAAAGGACAAAGTTTTGGATTAGTGGGAAACAACGGGGCCGGTAAGACGACCCTTTTTAGTTTGTTGTTGGATTTGATCCAGCCAACTTCGGGGCACATCATCAACAATGGGGTGCAAGTGGATGAAAGCGAAGCTTGGAAACCCTTTACTTCCGCCTTTATTGATGAATCCTTTTTGATCGGATACCTAACGCCAGAGGAATATTTCTACTTCATAGGGGAGCTACGCGGTAGGAACAAGGCCGATGTGGATGCCCTATTGGAAGGATATAACGATTTCTTCCACGGAGAAATCTTGGGTCAGAAAAAATATTTGAGAGATCTTTCCAAAGGAAACCAGAAAAAAGTGGGCATTGTGGCCAGCTTTATCGGCAATCCGGAAGTGGTGATCTTGGACGAACCCTTTGCCAATTTGGATCCCACTACACAGATCCGATTAAAGGGCATTATCAAAGACCTTGCGGCAAAAGAAGACGTGACTGTATTGGTCTCCAGTCACGACTTGATCCATGTAACCGAAGTATGTGAACGTATTGTGGTGCTCAACAAGGGAGAGATCGTAAAGGACATCCATACCTCTACCGAAACCTTGAAGGAACTGGAAGCGTTCTTTGCGGGATGATTTTGGAATCAAATCAATAAATTAAATTCCGGAGTAGCGAAGGGAAAAAAGGACACTATTTACCTAAAACTAATCCCTAAAAACTGAAAAGCGTATTTTATCGATAAGCCTTATAATAATCTGAACTTTTTTGAGTTAAGGTTACACACGTTTATCGATAATTTTGAAATTTCGTCACGCACTTTTTATAGCCTTGATTGTTGGGGGACTGGCATTTAACGCCTGTTCCACCCAAAAGGACAAATTCATCAACAGAAATTGGCACGCTCTCAACACCAAGTACAACACCCTATACAATGGTAATCTCGCCTTTGAAAAGGGGTTGGAAGAGATCAATGCAAATTACCGTGACGACTATTGGGAAGTCCTTCCCGTGGAACGCTTGGAAGTGACCGATGAGATCAAACTCGACTCCGAGGATAACAACCCCAACTTTATCATTGCTGAGGAAAAGGCCACCAAGGCTATCCAAAAGCACGGCATGGACATCAAGGACGAGGAACGAAACTCCCAAATTGATGAAGCTTTCCTATTACTGGGAAAAAATAGATATTTTGACCAACGCTACATTCCTGCCTTGGAAGCGTTCAACTATATCCTGAGAAAGTATACGCAAAGCGATAAATTGAACGAGGCCACCATTTGGCGGGAAAAGACCAACATGCGTTTGGATAATCCGGAAGTGGCCATCAAAAACCTGAAAAGGTTGTTCAAATATGAATCGCTCAAAGATCAGGAGTACGCGGATGCCAATGCGGTTTTGGCACAATGTTACATCAACCTGAAGGCTCCAGATACGGCCATCCAAAAATTAAAGGTGGCCCAAGCTTACACCAAAAAGAATCCTGAAAAAGGACGTTACCTGTTCATTATAGGGCAATTGTACAACCAATTGGGGCATAAGGACAGCGCCAACTATGCTTTTGACAAGGTCATTGCCTTGAACCGCCGTTCGCCCAGGGTGTACATGATTAATGCCCACTTGAAAAAAATCCAGAATACCGAACTTACGGATTCCAATAAAGAAGACATGTTGGAGTACCTCACCGATTTGGAAGAGAATCGGGAGAACCGACCCTTTTTGGACAAGATTTATCGTGAAGTGGCCCAGTTCCATCTGACCAATGGGTCCGACAGTCTGGCCTTGGCCTATTACAACAAATCCCTCAGGGCTACCCAAGGCGAAAAGAAACTGAACGCCCTCAACTACCAAAGTCTGGCTGATTATTATTTTGACCAGGACGAATACAAGACTGCAGGGGCCTATTATGACAGCACCTTGACCAACTTGGCAGAAAACACAAGGCAACACCGTACCATCAAGAAAAAGCTGGACAATTTGGAAGATGTCATCAAGTACGAGGATATCGTTCAAAATGCGGATAGCATCATCACCCTATATCAAATGCCGGAAGCGGAGCGAAAGGCTTATTTTGAGGATATCATTGCCGAGCTGAAACGCAAGGACGAAGCGGCTGCAGAAAAAGAGCAAAAACGCGCCTCCGCTGGGTTCGCCACTTTTGCCAACAGTAAGGGCGGCAAGGAGAACAAGGGCAAGTTTTATTTTTACAACATCACCAGTTTGGGATATGGTAAAAATGAGTTCAAGACCCAATGGGGCAATAGAACTTTAGAAGACGACTGGCGATGGAGTAACAAATCCCGAACCTTGGTTTCCGAGGCAACTGGTGAAGAAATTGTGGAGAACGGCCAGTCTGCAAACCTGACCGAGGACCAAAAATATTCCCTGGACTTTTATTTGGGAAGAATCCCCACGGATGTTGGTGTCATAGATAGCTTAAAGACCGAGCGGAACTTTGCCAACTATCAATTGGGCTTGATCTATATGGAAAAGTTCAAGGACAACATGTTGGCCGCGGCCAAACTGGAGCGGGTGCTGGCATCAGATCCGGAGGAAAGGCTCATCCTTCCCTCCAAGTATAATCTGTACAAGATTTATGAGGAATCCGGTAGCCCATTGGCCCAGAACATGAAGCAGGACATCATCCTGAACCATCCTGATACGCGTTATGCCGAAATCTTGTTGAACCCCCAAGCAGTGTTGGAAGGCAATACCGATAGTCCCGATGCGCGCTATGATGCGCTTTACAAATTATATGAGCAGCAGGAATTCCTTAGGGTGATTACCTTGTCGCAAGAGTACACCAATAAATTTACGGGTGATCCCATTGTGCCCAAGTTCGAATTGTTGAAAGCGAACGCCATAGGCCGTCTTCAAGGTTTTGAGCCTTTCAAGGAAGCGTTGAACTATGTGGCACTCACTTATCCCAACAATCCTGAAGGAAAAAAAGCCGAGCAGATTGTGGAGGAGCAATTGCCAAAATTGGAGAGCAAAGAGTTTTCACCCGAAACTGGTTCCACAGGAGCAGGCAATTGGAAAGTGGTATTCCCTTTTAAGATCAGGGACGATGTAAAGGCGTTGGCACTAAAGACCCGTTTGGAAGAGGCCATCACGGACCTTCGTTATAAAAATGTGGTGTCCAAAGATATTTATAACCTTGAGGACGAGTTTGTAGTGGTACATGGTTTTAGATCCCAAGACTTTGCCTTGGGCTTTGCCGAGCTTATTAAAAACAACAAGGACTACCGTATTAAAGATGAGAATTTTGTAGTTTTATCGGACAACTATAAAATCATCCAGGTCCATAAGAACTTAGAATCATACAAAGCACAAATGTTAACCCCAAAACCCTAGAACACAATGTTTTCTGACAACAAAAAACCACGACCTATGAATGAATTTGGCGGACAACCCAACAGAATTGAGAAGAACACAAAGATAAAAGGTGATATCACTTCCGAAGCCGATTTTAGAATCGATGGGAAGTTGGAAGGTAATGTAAAGACCTCTGGCAAGGTGGTCATTGGCAAGGATGGCTACATCCATGGAAAAGTGGAATGTGTGAATGCAGATATCGAAGGCAAGTTCAACGGTGAGCTTATGGTTAAGGACCTTCTTTCCTTAAAGGCTTCCGCGGTGATCGAAGGGACCGTGAGCGTGGCCAAATTGGCAGTGGAGCCTGGGGCTACCTTCAATGCGGCCTGTACCATGGGCAAATCTGTTACTCCTGCTTCTGTTCCCAAATTGGAGACCACTAAGAGCAATGAGCCAGCAAAAGTCTCCTAGAAACCTAAAGGACAATTTAAATACAGCAGCCCGTTTGTCTGGTTCGGCCATACAAATGGGCGTTGTCATTTATTTGGCCGTACGTGGCGGCAAATGGCTTGATGGTCATTTCGGGACCGAGAAGGTCTTTATGCCCATCTGTACCATTTTGGGTGTGGCCATTTCCATATATTTGGTCATTCAGCAATTGAAAAGAATCCAGAATTGAACACTCGGTCATTCCCCTACTTCTTTCTAACATTTCTTATAATCGGTCTCACGCTACTTTTTTTTGGTCATTCTTGGGTACTGCAAAACTATGGGCTTGATCCCTATGGCAATCAATTGGTGAAAAGTTACCTGTTGAATGTGGCCATGGCATCAATGGTCTTTTTTGCCATTTATTTTTTTAGGAACAAATACCGGGACCTACTTGGTTTCTTTTTTTTGGGTGGGAGCTTGTTAAAATTCGTGCTTTTTTTCATTTTTCTATATCCAGGATACCATGTTGACGGTGTTTTGGAACGAGAAGAGTTCTTGGCTTTTTTCGTGCCGTATCTATTTTCACTTTTTCTGGAAACCTACTTTTTGGTGAAACTGCTTAATACTGTGTGAAAAAGCCCAAGATTTTGACAAAAAAATCAAAGGCACAAATAATAGTGTAAAAAGCTTTTTTCTTTTGAACAAGGAATGTATTTTTGCACCAATTTTTCAGGACCCATAGTTGCAGTGATATGCGATATTCTATTTTAAGTAAAATTTTAGTAACCGTATTCGTATTGTTTACGGGAATTGTATCGGCCCAAAGTCATGAAGGAGAGGAAGTTGAAACCGGCGCCCATGATTTGAAGACCGAAATCAAGGAATATATCGACCACCACCTTCTGGATTCGCATGATTTCAGCCTGTTTTCCTATACCACGGATGAAGGGGAACACAAATACATTGGGTTTCCATTGCCCGTGATCCTTTGGGACAATGGTTTGAAAATATTTTCTTCTTCCCAATTAAAGCACGGTGAAGGTGTTGCCGAAGTTGATGGCAACTATTACGCACTTTACCACAATAAAATTTATAAGACCGATGCTGAAGGGACCATCAAGTTCGGTGCCCAGCATGATGAGGACACCCATTCCGAGGATGCATTTGGTGAAAACCTCGTGGTTGAAGATGCCCATCCATCCAACGAAAGGCCATTGGACTTTTCCATCACCAAAAATGTGGTCTTTATCGCCCTTGTTGGTCTGTTGATGTTTTTGATGTTCCGTTCCGTTGCATCGAACTATAAGAAAAGCAACATGCCCAAAGGTTTGGGCAGGGGATTGGAGCCATTGGTCATGTTTGTTCGTGACGAGATTGCCATCCCCAACATTGGCGAACACAAGTATAAAAAGTACATGAGCTATTTGTTGACCGTGTTCTTTTTCGTTTGGATTATCAACCTATTGGGTCTTACCCCACTGGGTGTTAATGTGACCAACAACATTGCAGTAACCTTTGCTCTGGCATTGATTACCTATTTCATCACCACCTTTTCAGGTAACAAAAACTACTGGAAACACATCTTCTGGATGCCGGGCGTGCCTGTTCCCATGAAGATCATATTGGCCCCTATCGAATTGTTGGGAACCTTCATCAAACCTTTCTCGTTGATGATTCGTTTGTATGCCAACATCACTGCGGGCCACGTGGTACTGATGAGCATCATAGGGTTGATGTTCATTTTCAAGAACTGGATCGGAAGTCCGTTGTCGTTTGTTTTGGCCTTTACCCTTTCCTTGTTGGAATTGTTGGTGGCCGCATTGCAAGCCTATATTTTCACCATGTTGTCTGCCCTCTATTTTGGAATGGCAACCGAGGAAGACCATCATTAGTTAGAACGTTTAATATTTAAATTCATATATCATGACAATTCCAAACATCGTAGGTGCCGGTTTGATCGTAATCGGAGCAGGATTGGGTATCGGTAGAATCGGTGGTCAGGCAATGGAAGCCATTGCCCGTCAACCTGAAGCTTCTGGTAAAATCCAAACTGCTATGTTGATCGCTGCCGCTCTTATTGAAGGTATCGGTTTCGCCGCTCTTTTTGCAGCTTAATCACCTGAAGAAAAAGTGAAGGCCATAGCGGTTGGCTATGGCCCTTCATTAAAAATGATATAGTATAAAGATTAAAAAACAGTAGAGATACATGGAAAAGTTACTTGAACAGTTTTCCTTAGGGTTGTTTGTATGGCAGTTGGTGCTTTTTATCGGACTGCTGCTTTTATTGCGAAAGTTTGCATGGAAACCCATTTTGAATGCCGTTGAGAAACGGGAAGAAGGCATTAAAGGCGCCCTTGAGGCAGCCGAGGCGGCCAAAAAGGAAATGCAGAACGTTACTGCCGATAGTGAAAAACTGTTGAAAGAAGCCAGAGCAGAGAGGGATGCTCTTTTGAAGGAAGCCAGGGAAATCAAGGAAAGCATCATTTCCGAAGCCAAGGAACATGCACAGGTTGAAGGTGATAAAATGATCAAGCAGGCGCAAGCTACTATCGAAGCCGAGAAAAAAGCTGCGGTTGCCGACATCAAGGCTCAAGTGGCCAACCTTTCTTTGGAGATCGCCGAGAAAGTGATCAAGGAAGAACTGTCCAACAAAGACAAACAACTGAAGTTGGTTGACGATATGTTGGGCAATATCAAATTGAACTAAGCGTATGAACGAGAACAGGGCAGCCATTCGCTACGCAAAGGCAACGTTGGAATACGCAGTGGAAAAGAAAGCGGCAGAAGCCGTTGAGAAGGACATGCGTTCCATTGCTGCCACCATTTCCGAAAACAAGGAGCTCCAAGGTCTTTTGGGAAGCCCTATCGTAAAATCGGAAATCAAGAAAAACGTCTTGTTGGAAGTCTTCAAGGAAGCCAACGAGATCACCAAGGGACTTGTACAGACCATGCTCGACAACAAGCGTATCGCGATGTTGCAGGAAGTGGCCTATAAATATATCATCCAATACGAAAAAATGAAGGGAGAGGAAGTGGCCTATGTGACCACGGCCGTTCCTTTGACCGCGGAATTGGAGAAGAAAATCTTGGCCCAAGTGACCAAGGCCACAGGTAACAAGGTGACCATTGAAAACAAGGTGGATGAGAGCATTCTTGGCGGTTTTGTGCTACGAGTGGGCGACACCCAGTACGATGCTAGCATCGCGAACAAGTTGAACGGATTAAAAAGAGAATTTACAAATAGTCTATAAAAATGGCAGGAGTAAAAGCCGCTGAGGTATCAGCAATTTTGAAAAAACAGTTATCAGGTTTCGAAGCGACCGCTTCTTTGAACGAAGTGGGTACCGTATTACAGGTAGGTGACGGTATTGCCCGTGTCTATGGACTTGCCAACGTCCAATATGGAGAGTTGGTGGAGTTTGAAGGCGGTATGCAGGGTATCGTGTTGAACTTGGAAGAGGACAACGTAGGCGTAGTATTGTTGGGCCCATCCAAAGAAATTATGGAAGGTGCCACTGTAAAAAGAACAGAACGTATCGCATCCATCAATGTTGGTGAAGGAATTGTTGGCCGTGTGATCGACACCCTAGGTACCCCAATCGATGGAAAAGGACCTATCTCTGGTGAAACTGTTGAAATGCCATTGGAAAGAAAAGCTCCTGGTGTAATTTTCAGACAACCGGTAAATGAGCCATTGCAGACCGGTATCAAGGCCGTAGATGCCATGATTCCGATTGGTCGTGGACAAAGGGAGTTGGTGATCGGGGATAAACAAACAGGTAAGACTACCGTTTGTATCGATACCATCTTGAACCAAAAAGAATTTTTTGATGCAGGCCAGCCTGTTTACTGTATCTACGTTGCCGTAGGTCAGAAAGCATCCACTGTAGCTGCCATTGCCAAGACTTTGGAAGACAAAGGAGCCTTGGCCTATACCACCATTGTTGCCGCCAACGCTTCCGATCCTGCACCAATGCAGGTATATGCTCCTTTCGCTGGTGCTGCCATCGGGGAGTATTTTAGGGATACCGGACGTCCTGCCTTGATTATTTATGATGATTTGTCAAAACAGGCGGTGGCTTACCGTGAGGTGTCCTTGTTGTTGAGAAGACCTCCAGGTCGTGAAGCATATCCTGGTGACGTTTTCTACCTTCACTCAAGATTGTTGGAGCGTGCCGCCAAGGTTATTGCCGATGACGATATTGCAAAGAACATGAACGACCTTCCCGAATCTTTGAAATCCAAAGTAAAGGGGGGTGGGTCGTTGACTGCTCTTCCTATCATCGAAACCCAAGCAGGTGACGTTTCGGCTTATATCCCTACCAACGTAATCTCCATTACCGATGGTCAGATTTTCTTGGAGCAGGATTTGTTCAACCAAGGGGTTCGTCCTGCGATCAACGTGGGTATCTCCGTATCCCGTGTGGGAGGTTCCGCGCAGATCAAGTCCATGAAAAAAGTGGCCGGTACCTTGAAGTTGGACCAAGCACAGTTCCGTGAATTGGAAGCTTTTGCCAAGTTCGGATCGGATTTGGATGCCGCTACCTTGAACGTGATCGAAAAAGGACGTAGGAACGTGGAGATCTTGAAACAAGGTCAGAACGATCCTTACACTGTAGAAGATCAGGTAGCCATCATCTTTGCCGGTTCCAAGAACTTGTTGAGGGATGTTCCGGTGAATAAGGTAAAAGAGTTTGAAAAGGATTTCTTGGAGTTCTTGAATGCCAAGCACAGAAATGTATTGGATGACCTTAAAGCCGGTAAATTGACCGACGAGGTAACCGATACTTTGACCGCTGTTTGCAAGGATCTTTCAAGTAAGTATAAGGCATAACAATTGTCATTCTTGCTGGTTCCTGAGCATAGTAGAAGGAAAGGGCAGGAATCCATAACTAAAAAGATTCCGCATCAAGTGCGGAATGACAAAATAGAATATGGCGAATCTAAAGGAAATACGGAATAGGATTTCATCCATCGGCTCAACGATGCAGATTACTAGTGCCATGAAAATGGTATCTGCTGCAAAGTTGAAAAAGGCCCAGGATGCCATCACGGCCATGCGCCCCTATGCGGATAAGTTAACGGAACTTCTTCAAGGTCTAAGCGCCAGCTTGGACGGTGACGGAGGTAGCGTATTTGCCGAAAATAGGGCCGTAAACAAAGTTTTGGTGGTGGCCATTTCATCCAACAGGGGACTTTGTGGAGCTTTCAATTCCAATATTATAAAGCAATGCAACACGTTGGTAAACGAAACTTATGCCGGAAAACAGGTAGATTTTGTGGCCATCGGTAAAAAAGGAAACGACATCCTTCGCAAAAAGAACACCATTGTTGCCAACCATAGTAAGGTGTTTGATGATTTGACCTTTGACCATGTTGCTGAAATTGCCGAGTTTTTGATGGAGCAATTCACCTTAGGGAATTATGACAAGATTGAATTGGTATATAACAAATTCAAGAATGCCGCTACCCAAATTGTGATGTCAGAGCAATTTTTGCCCATTGTAAGTACGGAAGGCGATGCTTCTAAAGCAGCGGACTATATCTTTGAGCCATCCAAAGTGGAAATCGTAAAGCAATTGATTCCCAAATCCTTGAAAACGCAGTTGTACAAGGCCATCAGAGATTCTTTTGCCAGTGAGCACGGTGCCCGTATGACGGCCATGCACAAGGCGACCGATAATGCCAAAGATCTTAGGGACCAATTGAAATTGACCTATAACAAGGCCCGTCAGGCCGCCATTACCAACGAGATTTTGGAGATTGTTGGTGGAGCGGAAGCGTTGAACGGTTAATCCATGAACATATAAAACAGATAAGGCTGCCTTCGGGTGGCCTTTTTGTTTTTCTGCCATTGTGGATAAAGGCTTTTCCGTAACTTGTAGCCACCTAAACAAGGATTAAAAGAACACGCACCGATTGAATCCGTTAAAGAGGCTTTTTAAGCAGACTTTTATCTATGGCCTGGCCACGGTCTTGCCAAGGGTGCTATCCTTTTTGCTGGTACCGCTGTACACATCGGTTATGAGCCCCGAAACGTATGGTGAGATTTCGGTGGTTTTTTCATGGTTTGCCATTTTTAATGTGGTCCTTGCCTACGGAATGGAAACGGCTTTTTTCCGCTTTTTTAACAAAAATGTCGATAAAGAAAGGGTCATTTCAACTTCGCTGATATCATTACTGGTATCTTCTGTACTGTTTTTTGTGGTGGCCCTAATATTCAAAAAGGATTTAGCCTCGTTGATAGATGTCAAGGAATCACTTATAGTCTATATCATCCTGATATTGGCCTTTGACGCCTTGACCATTGTTCCGTTTGCTTGGCTTAGGGCACAGGAACGCCCCCTTCGGTATTCCATAGTAAAAGTGGCCAGCGTGGCAATGAATTTGGTGTTGAACATATTTTTCTTGACCCTGCTGCCAAAAATGGCCTTTGAAAATGGCGGATCGCTCTGGACCGCCATGCATAAAGAAGATTTTCAGATAGAATATGTTTTTATTGCTAACGTAATCTCCAGTGGGGTTGCCTTTTTATGGGTCAGTGGCATCTATTTTGACAGTAAGTATAAGTTTGATAAGCGTTTGTGGAATGAGATGCTCAAATATGCGCTACCGGTAATGGTAGCGGGACTCGCATTTACCGTAAACGAGGTTTTTGATCGTGTGCTCCTTGATCGCTTGTTGCCCGAAGATGTTGCCAAGGCGGAAATAGGGAAATACTCGGCCTGTTATAAACTGGCGGTTTTTATGACATTGTTCGGCACCGCTTTTCGGTTGGGGGTAGAGCCCTTTTTCTTTAGCCACGCAGGGGCAGAGAACCCGCAAAAGACCTATGCCCAGATTACCAATTATTTTGTACTCATGGGCAGCCTTATTTTCTTGGGTGTCATGGTCTTTATCGATCCCCTGAAAAAACTATTGGTTCGCGATGCCGCGTTTTGGGAAGCGATGGATATTGTGCCCATCATCCTTCTGGCGAGCTTTTGCTTGGGAATCTACCATAACCTGTCCGTTTGGTACAAAGTCACCGATAAAACCAAATTCGGCGCCTATATTTCATCCGTAGGGGCGATATTGACCCTGGGCATCAACTTTGTTTTTATTCCCAAGGCAGGGTATATGGCATCGGCTTGGGCCACTTTGACCGCTTATGGAAGTATGATGATGTTGTCCTATTATTTTGGAAGAAAGTATTACCCCATTCCCTATAACATGCGGAAGATCGTGTTCTATCTTACGGTTTCACTGGTGTTTTCAATCCTTTCCTTCTATGTTTTTAATAGAAATTTAATAGCGGGCAGCATGCTACTTTTGCTATTTTTGGGGTTAGTATATAAGATGGAAGGGGATAAATTAAAAATCATTTTTTTAAAACGTGGAAATTAAAGTCATCAATCGATCAGAACACCAGTTGCCCCACTATGAAACGTTGGCCTCTGCAGGTATGGATCTTAGGGCTAACGTAGAAAAACCAATTGTGTTGAAACCTTTGGAAAGAGCTATAATACCAACCGGTATTTTTATAGAATTGCCCATTGGTTATGAAGCCCAAGTAAGATCACGTAGTGGATTGGCGGCTAAAAAAGGCATTACAGTTTTGAACGCCCCTGGCACCATTGATGCCGATTACCGGGGAGAAGTGGGTGTGATATTGGCCAATATCTCTTCTGAGGATTTTGTGATTGAAAATGGGGAGCGCATAGCCCAATTGGTCATCGCCAAGCACGAACGCGCCATTTGGGTAGAAGTTGATGCACTTTCCGATACGACAAGGGGTGAAGGTGGATTTGGAAGTACCGGCACAAAATAAATAACCAATTGTCAGGTCTAGCACAAGTCGAGACTTAAAGTGAAAAAGAAACTTAACCATTAAAGACACCCGCTTTGTCGGGCATATATTATGAAAATAATCGTTCCCATGGCGGGAAGAGGATCCCGTTTAAGACCACATACGTTGACCATTCCCAAACCGCTCATTCCCGTTGCAGGCAAACCTATCGTGCATCGTTTGGTAAGCGATATTGCCAAAGTACTGGGAGAGCCCATTACGGAAGTTGCCTTTATTTTGGGTGAACCAGCTTTTTTCGGCGATGACGTGGTGGAAAGTTTAATGGAACTGGCCGCTGAACTGGGTGCCAAAGGTTCCATTTACCGGCAGGACCAACCTTTGGGCACCGGTCACGCCATCATGAGTGCCAAAGAATCCTTGAGTGGGCCTGCAGTGATTGCGTATGCCGACACCTTGATCAGGGCCGACTTTGATCTGGATAAGTCCGCCGATAGTGTTATTTGGGTGAAACAGGTCGATAGACCCGAAGCGTATGGCGTAGTCAAATTGAACGTGGATTCCGAAATTGTGGAATTGGTGGAAAAGCCAAAGGAGTTTATTTCCGACCTCGCCGTAATCGGAATCTATTACTTCAAGGACGTGAGCGTGCTTAGAAATGAACTACAACATGTCCTCGATAATGATATTACCAATGGAGGGGAATACCAGATCAATGATGGTATCAAAAGGATGATGGAAAAGGGCATGAAATTTGTTCCAGGTAAAGTGGATGAATGGATGGATTGCGGCAACAAAAATGTGACGGTGGAAACCAATCAGAGGATGTTGGGCTTTTTGGAAAGGGAAGGCGAAAATATGATTTCGGATTCCGTGACGCTGGAAAACGCCAACATCATAGAGCCATGTTATATTGGTGAAAACGTGGTGCTTAAAAACACCACGGTTGGGCCTTATGTGTCCATTGGGGACAATACCGTTTTGGAAAATTCCACTGTAAAGAACAGTATCATCCAAAACGAGAGTAAAATTTACAATGCCAACCTTGATAATGCCATGATCGGCAATTATGTGGTTTTTAATGGTAATTTTGAGTCCATTAGCATAGGGGATTATTCCGTTTTGGAATAACTTCGATACGATTTTTGAACAGATGGGGACCTGAATCATATGAAAAAGATGTTTTTTCTTTGGATGGGAGTTGCAGTGTCAGCAATGACATGGAATGCCTCCTATGCCCAAGAAGAACAGGAAAGTGCCGAGGTGTATCTGGAAGAATATACCGATGAGTTTCAAGAAAACTTTTTTGAGGCACTCAAGCAAAAAGGCATCCAAAATTACGACCGCGCCATTGATCTGTTCTTAAAATGTAAACAGCTGGACCCCAATGACGATGTGGTAGACTACGAACTGTCCAAAGCGTATTTGTTGGACAAAAAATTCGTTCAGGCCCAGGAATATGCCATTGAAGCGCTTCTTGCCGAACCTTCGGATTATTGGTATTTGGACAATTTGGTTTCTGTATTGGAACAACAAGAAAGTCCTTTGGAAACCATCAAGGCACAGATTCCATATGAAAACCAAAAGTTGAAGGAAAACCTAGCGCTGTGCTATTTCAAAAGAAAGCAATATGCCGATGCCCAAAAAATCTTGAAGGAATTGAACAATTCACCTTTGGTATTGGAATTGGGGCAAAAAATCAATGATTCCATCCAAGGGGAAAAGGAAAAAACCGCTGTTCCGGTTGTGCAACAAGAAGAAAGGAATACAGATGACCCTGTTGCCAAGTTGCGGACGCAGTTGGAGAAACTGTTGGCCGCTTCGGATTATAAGAATGCCTTGACCGTATCCAAGGAGGCGTTGGACACCTATCCTTTACAGCCCTATTTTTATTTTGCCTATGGCACTGCCCTTAACAATACTTCCAATGCCAATAAGGCCATTGAGGTTTTGGAGAGTGGTCTCGATTATCTTTTGGAAGACGGACCTTTGCAGAACAATATGTACAGGGAACTTTCAAAAGCGTATACCCAAATTGGTAACACCCAAAAAGCGAACGAATATTTGAACAAGATAAATTCCGGATTATGATGATGAAGCGAAGAGTCAAATATGTTAGAACAATGGGAATGCTACTTCTTGTGCTTACCCTAGGAGCTTGTAAAAGCACCAAATCCGTTACTGGAGGCGAAGCGGATGCTAGGTTGTCCGCAAAAAATATCATCAACAACCATTATACCAACCAACCCCGTTTTAAAACGTTGAGTGGTCGGGTGAAGATTGATTATACCAATGGTGACGAGTCACAAGGGGTGAATGTGAGCCTTCGGATGGAAAAGGACAAGGTAATCTGGATGAGTGCTCCTCTTGGAGTGGTCAAGGCCCACATCACACCGGATAAAGTTTCCTTCTATAACAAATTGGAAAATGAATATTTTGATGGTGACTTTAGTTATTTAAGCCATTTGTTGGGAACGGACCTCGATTTTGAAAAAGTACAGAACCTGTTGTTGGGCAATGCCGTAATGGATTTGAGAAAGGAAAAGTATAACTCCGAGATTTATGATGGCAACTACCAATTAAAGCCCAAAAATGCCCAGGAGCTTTTTAAAATCTTGTTCCAATTGGAACCGAAAAACTTCAAGATTGCGACCCAAGAAATTTCACAGCCTGAAAAAGCAAGACAGTTGAGCGCAAAATATACCTATCAGGATATTTCAGGGAACGTGTTGCCCGATGAAATCCTGATTACGGCTGAGGAAGCTGGGGAGTTGACCAAGATCGACCTTAGTTTTCGTAACCTGGAACTGAACAAACCTATGAATTTTCCTTACAAAGTGCCTAAAGGATTTGACAAAATTACATTAAAGTAATATGAAAGGTAAAATTTCATATTGTTTTTACTTTCTTATACTTACGATTTTTATATCGCAAAATTCCTTTGCTCAGACCAGTGAGCAGAAATCCTTGGAGGCCAAACGGGAACGTCTTCAGGAGGAAATCAAGGAAATTAACCGTTTATTGTTCGCGGAACGAAAGGAAAAGGGTACCGTTTTGGACCAAATGGAGGCGTTGGACAATAAAATCAACGTTCGTCAAGAGCTTATTCGGGTCACCAACCAGCAATCCAATCTACTCAATCGGCAGATCAATGTCAACATCAGGAACATCAGTAAATTAAGAGAGGATCTCAAGCTGCTTAAAGAAGATTATGCCAACCTGATCCAAAAGACCTATCAGAACAAATCGCAGAGCAATAGATTGATGTTCCTTCTTTCCGCCGAAAACTTCTTTCAGGCATTCAAACGCTTTCAGTATATGCAACAATATGCCAAGCACCGGAAGAAACAGGGGGAGAATATCATCAAAAAGACAGAGGAATTGACCCAATTAAATCAAGATTTGGTACGTCAGCGTAAAGAAAAGGAACAATTGTTGGCAGAGAACACCAAGGCAAAGAACGAACTTTCCAAAGAAATTGAATCCCAAAGAAGCCTTTTAACGAGCATCAAGCAGAATGAGGCCAAATACACTGCCGCCATCTCCGAAAAGCAAAAGGAGGCCCGTAAAATTGACCGTGAGATAGAACGATTGATCAAGAGTGCAATCGCTAGTTCAAATAAAAGTTCGGGCAAGTCCACAAGCAGTGCCACTTTTGCTTTAACGCCTGAGTCCAAATTGGTCGCCGATAACTTTTCCGCCAACAAGGGAAGGCTCATTTGGCCTGTGGAAAAAGGTATCAAAAGCCAAGGTTATGGGGTATATGCTGACAAACTGTATCCGGGCATCAAACATCAGAACAACGGGGTTACCATCACCACCGATAAAGGAAGCAAGGCCAGGGCCATTTTTGAGGGAGAGGTCATTGCCATCCTTTCTGTTCCCGGAGGAAACAAAGGGGTTCAGGTAAAGCACGGAAACTACATCAGTACCTATTATAACCTATCCAGGTTGTATGTAAAAAAAGGGGATAAAGTGACTGCCAAGGAAGTCTTGGGCGAAATAGATACCAATCGGTTTGATGGCACTACCAAATTGAAGTTTTATCTTTATAAAGATTCCAATCGCTTGAATCCCGAGGAGTGGATCTATCAACTATAGCTTATGAAAAAAATTACAGATCTACAGGGGACCTTTGAACTGCACAACGGGGTCGAAATGCCCTATTTTGGATTGGGCGTATATCTTTCCAAAGATGGTAACGAGGTGATCCATGCCGTTAAGGAAGCTTTGGACCACGGCTATCGTCATATTGACACTGCCGCCATTTACCACAATGAAGAAGGTGTGGGAACCGGAATCAAGGAAAGTTCAGTGGACCGTAAAGATGTTTTTCTCGTCAGCAAGGTCTGGAATACGGACCAGGGCTATGACTCTGCTCTAAAGGCTTTCGATGCCAGTTTGGAGCGGTTGGGAACCGATTATCTGGATCTTTACCTGATCCATTGGCCCAAAGGTGATCTATCAAAGGAGACTTGGAAAGCTTTGGAACGACTTTACAAGGAAAAACGTGTTAGATCTATCGGTGTGAGCAATTTTTTACAGCATCATTTGGAAGATTTGCTGACTTCCGCAGAAATTGTTCCTATGGTGAACCAAATGGAGTTCCATCCGTATTTGGTGCAACAAAAACTGTTGGATTTCTGTGCATCCAAAGGCATACAATACGAAGCTTGGTCACCCTTGATGCAGGGAAATATCTTTGATTTGGAGGTAATGAAAGATCTTGCGGCCAAATACAACAAGACCATTGCACAGATCGTATTGCGTTGGGATCTTCAAAAAGGAGTGGTGACCATTCCCAAATCATCCAAAAAGGAACGCATTATTGCCAATGCGGATTTATTCGATTTTGAGATCAATGAAGCCGATGTGCAGTTGTTGGATAGCTTGGAAAGGGGCAAACGCTTTGGTCCAAATCCGGATAATTTCGATTTTTAAACTAGGACATGAACAGAGCCTTCAGTTCCGTGGCATCCGAGGGCTTTAACTTACCTGCCAACACCAAGCTCAATTGCTTTCTTCGGAGTGCGGCGGCAAAACGCTCCTTCTCTAGATCGGTTTCTGGCTCCAGTAGAGGGACTTCAGTTGGTTTTCCGGTGTCATCCACCGCTACAAAGGTATAAATGGCCTCATTGGCCTTGGTACGCTCCCCAGTAAACCGGTCCTCGATCCACACATCGATAAAAATTTCCATGGAGGTTGTAAACGCTCTGGAAACGGCAGCTTCAACGGTGACCACGCTACCCAAGGGAACGGCACGGTTAAAGGCCACATGGTTTACCGAAGCGGTCACGGTGATCCTTCGGCTGTGTCTTCGGGCCGCAATACTGGCCGCCCTGTCCATTCGGGCCAACAGTTCGCCCCCAAAAAGATTGTTGAGCGGATTGGTTTCACTGGGCAGGACCAAATCGGTCATGACGGTTCGTGATTCTCTTGGAGTTTTGGCGCGCATACCTTTTAATTTTGCGCAAAGATATTGAAGTGGGGTATGGTTTAAAAAGATTAAGGGCTATTTCTCGGAAAGCAACCAAGCGTCCTTGGATTCTGTGGCCTTTACTTTCCTTAAAAAGGCAAGTGCTTCCTTAGGGTCATCAAAGCTGTCATAGGCCACTTGATGCAGACCATATCGGTTTACGCCCAAATAAAAGGCGTTGAATCCCTTTTCTTTGAGTTGTTCCACTCTTTTTTCGGCGTTGGGCTCTTCACGGAAAGCACCAGCGATCACATGATGTTTACCCAAATGTCTCTTGGTCACCTCAATGACAACGGCAGGAAGTTCCAATGGTGCACTTTCAAAGAAAGTTGCCTCCTGGATCAAACGGGAAACTTCTTGTTGGGCATCTTGCTGCGCAGCAACCTGTTTTTGTTGAAGGTCTCCATAAGTGCGGTAAGAGGTTACGCCCAAAGAAACGGCCAATAAAATAATGGCTGCATATTTCAACCAAGGTCTGAACGAAGTGGTTTCCCTCACCTCTGGAGTGATGATGAACGGAATTTTTTCTTCCAGTTCCTGCACTTCTTCTTTCAAGACTTCGCGCTGAATGGGTGTGGCTACGAAAGAGGTAAGACCGAACGATGAGGTCAAGAAATTGGTCTTGTTCTCGGGTTGAAACTGGATTTTTTGATCCTTGTTGTGGAAAAGTTTGCCTATTCCGTATAGTTCAATACTTTCCCCAAGGGTCAACCTTTTGTTCCAGGTGTTGGCCACATCTTCTACCTCCTGCAAAATTTCCTCGTACCCCAATTTTTTTTCCTTGGCAATATGAGATACCAAAAGCCCATCATTTTTGGACAGTTGTGCGTTGAAAGAGATGGATTTTGTTGGTGGCGCAAAGGTCTTGGTCACCATATCAATTTCTGCGGATTTGCTGTGTGCCAAGAAGGCCCCGAAACCGGGAACTACAACACAATTGTACTCGAACAGCAATTTTTCTATGTAAGAATCAATCCGCATGGGCACAAATATTATAAAAAATGGAAGAGTAGAAAATAAGCCGAATGACTTTTTATTAACATTTGAAATTCTGTATTTTGTGGACAACATTGATCCCAAATCAAATGACTGAACCTGAAATTATTGCGGCCCTGAGGCTGCAGGCCATTCCCAATATTGGGGATATCACCGCGAAGAAATTAATTGCCCATTGCGGTAGTCCAAAAGCGGTTTTTGAGGATAAACTACATCACCTGCTAAAAATTGATGGCATTGGGAAACAGACCTTGAGGGATTTGTTCAAGCCCATTTATCTTGACGAAGCCGAAGGGGAATATCAATTTTTGTCCCAAGAAGGTATCACCCCCCTTTATTTTATGGATGAAGCGTACCCAACCCAATTAAAACATTGTGTGGATGGTCCTATTGTGCTGTTCCAAAGAGGAAATATGGATTTGAAACATCGTAAGATCATCAGTGTGGTGGGAACAAGGAACGTGACCAATTACGGAACTACTTTTTGCGAAAGTTTTATCGATGAAATTGCTCCCCTGGATCCTGTCATTGTAAGTGGTCTGGCTTACGGAGTGGACATTGCCATTCAAAAAGCTGCCATGTACAAAGGGTTGCAGACCATTGCATGTCTGGCTCATGGTTTGAACCAGATTTATCCCAAAACGCACAAAAAGTATAAGCATCAGATTGAAGAAAACGGCGGGTTTTTAACGGAGTTCTGGAGCACCAGTCAACCCGATCGGGAAAATTTTTTGAAAAGGAACCGGATCATTGCCGGGATGAGTGAAGCAACCATTGTGGTAGAATCGGCTGAAAAGGGAGGCAGCCTCGTCACCGCGGATTTGGCCAACGGATACAATCGGGAGGTGTTCGCGGTACCGGGAAGAGTCTCGGATAAGTGGAGCAAGGGCTGTAATGACCTCATCAAACAACATAAAGCCCATATGTTGACCTCTGCGGCGGAGCTGATCTATCTTTTAGGATGGGATTTGGAGCAGAAAAATGAGAAAACCACTATACAAAAACAGCTTTTCATCGAGTTGGATCCAACAGAACAGTCTATCTACTCGTATTTACAGTTGAACGGGAAACAATTACTGGACACCGTGGCCTTGGAGTGCCAATTGCCCATTTTTAAAACATCGTCCACTCTATTGAATATGGAAATGAAGGGAGTTATCCGACCATTGCCCGGTAAACTGTTCGAGGCGATTTGACAGTTGAGTCCAACGTCATGCTGAGCGTAGTGAAGCATCTCTTTGAGTGGTTGTATGGGATTCTTCGTCTCCACTTCGTTCCGTCTCAGAATGACAAGCCGAACATTAATACCCCAACTTCTCCCGAACCTTGGCCAGAACCTCGTTGGCCACTTTTCGGGCTTTTTCTGCTCCATGGGCCAAAGCATCGTCTACTTCGCTAAGGTGGTTCATATAGTAATCGAACTTTTCACGAGGCTCTGCAAATTTTTCTACAATCAGCTCGAACAAAGCTTGTTTGGCATGCCCATAACCATAGTTTCCCGCTAAATAATTAGCACTCATTTCCTCGATCTGTTCTTGGGAAGCCAATAGTTTGTATAGGGCAAAGACATTGTCATGGGTTGGATCCTTTGGGTCTTCCATCGGGGTACTATCGGTTACAATGCCCATGATCTGCTTGCGCAAGGGTTTATCCGCTTGAAAAATATCGATAAGATTGCCGCGACTCTTACTCATTTTCTCACCATCGGTACCGGGCACGTACATCGTTTCTTCGTGAACCTTGGCCTGTGGCAAAACAAAGGTTTCTCCCATTTGGTTGTGGAACCGGGAGGCCACATCGCGGGTCATTTCCAAGTGTTGTAATTGGTCCTTTCCTACGGGTACTATATCGGCATCGTACAACAAGATGTCGGCCGCCATAAGCATTGGATAGGTAAAAATACCAGCATTTACGTCGTCCAAACGATCGGCCTTGTCCTTAAAGGAATGGGCCAGGGTCAACCGTTGATAGGGAAAAAAGCAACTCAAGTACCAAGCCAGTTCCGCAGTTTGTGGAATATCACTCTGACGATAGAAAACAGTCTTGTTGATGTCAAGTCCAAAAGCCAACCACGCAGCGGCAATGGCATAGGTGTTCTTTCTTAACAGTTCCCCATTTTTGATCTGCGTAAGCGAGTGCATATCGGCAATGAATAGGAAAGAATCGTTTGCAGGATCCTTTGCCATTTGTATGGCAGGAACGATTGCTCCTAAAATATTTCCCAAATGGGGTACACCTGTACTTTGTATTCCGGTCAGAATTCGGGCCATCCTTTAAATTTTGCCCGTAAAAGTAAGCATCCCTTGGGTATTAAAAAAGTGGCCGAAACGGCTACTTAATTACCATTGGTCGAAGGATGATCGTTCTTTGTTTCCAAAGCCGTTCAAAAAGGCTACTTTTAGCATATGCTACAGCTTATCAAGAACTTTGGGCATGTAATCTATAGGATATGGTTCTATGTGTTGGTTACCATTCCCATTTTGTTGTTTTTCCCCTTTTTACTGCTGTTAACCATTTCCGAACGCACGTATGCCCAGTTTTTTTGGACAGCGCGAAATCTTTGGGCAAGACCAATTCTATTTGGTATGGGTTGTTTTCCTAAAATTGTTAGGGAACAACAAATGGTGAAAGGCAAAAGTTATATGCTGGTGGCCAACCATACCAGTATGTTGGATATCATGTTGATGTTGGTTGTAAGCCGAAATCCATTTGTTTTTGTTGGAAAAAAGGAATTGGTAAAAATCCCGGTTTTTGGATTTTTCTATAAGCGGGTCTGTATTATGGTGGACCGTGACGATGTGAGGAGCCGCACCGGAGTGTACAGAAGGGCGCAGCGGAGATTGGATCAAGGATTGAGCATCTGCATTTTTCCCGAAGGGGGCGTTCCCGAGGAACATATTGTTTTGGACCAATTTAAGGACGGGGCCTTTAAGATGGCCATTGCCCATAGAATTCCAGTGGTACCCATGACTTTTTATGATAACAAAAAGCGGTTTTCGTTCACGTTTTTAAGTGGGGGGCCAGGTAGGATGCGGGCCAAGGTGCACCCATTTTTCGAAACGGGCATTCTCAGTTCCGAGGACACTTCGACTTTAAGGGAAGAAGTTCGCACCGTAATCTTGAAGGAACTAACCGACCCTTCAGGGTAACTTACATAAGATTGGGTAATGTTAGGGTGGTTTTCCTGTATTCTTTTGTGCCGTTCGTCACCGTGACGTTCTTGTTTTGAATGGCGTACCCCTTTACGGTATTTAGCAGCTCTATTTGGTCCTGCCATTTTAGGATACTGTCCCTATATTCTGGTTGGTTGGCCACGTCGGAATCCAGTTCTCTGTATTCCACATCCACAATGACCTCTTTTGCTGAAGCTTTAAAAACAATATTGAAATGTTGTCCCTTGTGATGGTTGAACATGGAATGCTCAATAATGTTTTCAAACAGCGTGTGGATTATGAAAGCCGGAATAATGGCCTCTTCCAATTTATCCATGGTTTTTTCCAAGGTGATGGTATATTCAAACGAATCGTCATAACGCAATTTCTGAAGTTTTAGGTACCAATTCAACATGTCGATTTCGTTGTATAGTGATACCGTATCCTTGTCCAATTGCTTCAGATAAAACCGCATCAACCTGCTGAAGGTGGACAAATATTCCAAGGCGGGAATCTTTTTTTCCGAGGTCACGAAATACTGTATGGCGTTCAATGAATTAAAGACAAAGTGTGGATTTAGCTGTGAGTTGAGGGCACGTAGTTTTAGCTCGAGCATCTCTTCCCTAATTTTCAGGAGTTTGTCCTGCTTTTCTGCCAACTCCCTGTTGGCCCTGACACTCTTGATCTTAATGGCGCAAATGGAAGCCACCGCGGTCAGCATTTTAAGATGGTGTGGTGTGAAAAATCCAATTTCAGGGTGCTCACAATCTATGACCCCATATACAATGTTTTCATGGGCTATGGGAACACAGATCTCAGAAAGACGGTTGTCGTCATCCTCAATATATCTGGGGTCTTCGGAGGTGTTGTTGATGATTTCGGCAATACCCGTTTTGGCTACTGTCCCGGTAATACCTTGTCCTAGGACAATTTCCAAATGGTTGAAAAGAGTTTTGTCCTTGGGGCTTTTAGGGCCATAGGCCGCCTTTTGTACCAGAATATCCGTTTCTTGATCCAAAATATAGATTACACAGTCCACGAATCCAAGTTTTGCAATGCAATTCTTGGCGAGGTCCCAGAGAATGTCATCTTCATTTTCCTTTCCTAACAGGGATTTGGAAAAGTAGATGAGGATATCTTCAAACGATTCACTGATCAAAATAAATGAGGTTAGTATATGGAAGAAAAGTAATAAAAATTTAATTATGAAGGCATTACAAAAAAAGTGCCCCGTTCTGGCGGGGCACTCAAATGATTGTCTAAAGGGACAATCTTCCTAACCAACATTTTGTTTCCTAAAACTTGAAGCTGATACCACTGTAAACGCCAATGGTATAGGGGCGGAAATCCCCTGCCGTTTTGGAAAAGGTATTCAATTGATATTTAAAAACGGGTTCAAGGCTCAACTGGAACTTGGGTGCAAAATTGTAGTTGAGCCCCATCCCCACATTTGCACTGAAATTCGTGGAGTTTACATTATTGGCTTCGCCTATTTCGGTAATAAGCTCATCGGACTCCAACAATACGGAATTGTCTATCAAAAACAGGGAACTTACACCACCGATCAAATCTACCCCGAACTTTTTGTCAACCAGGGCATAGTTCAATTCCAAAGGAACTTCAATATAGCCCAATTGTTGTACCATTTTCCCATCCAATGTGGGAGATTCGCTCAAAGCAATTTCCTTGGAGGTCACATCGGAAACGGCACTTTTTTTGCTAAGGACCACTACATTTTCAGAATTTTGGCCATAATCGATATTGTCGAATTTTTCATTGGAGGCAGTTCTCAATGTGGAAGAAAAGACCACATCATTGGTGTCATAACCATAGTTTACCTTGTGGATACCTGAACGTATTTTCAGTTTTTTGCCAATATCATAACCAACAGTGAGCCCGTAGCTGAGGTTAAGATTGCCTGATTTGGAATTTGAGGCGAAATCGGAATGGATCGGAGACCCGTTTCCGGCCGCACTAAAATATACCGGGGCCACTGATGGGCCAACGGACCATTTGCCAGAAGTACTTTGGGCCACAATATCCTCTTCTTCCTGTTGTTCCTTAATGGCATCAAAAATGGATTTCTTTTCAGGTTGTATTTCTTCCTCGTCATTTAGGGCAACGGCATCTTCTTCTTTATTGGAACCAATCGGATCTTTATGACCATCCTTTAGGTTGAGGTTATCCGCAATGACCTCTTTGTTTGGATTCAAATTACCGGAAAGTTGTTTTTTATTTTGGTTCGCAACTTCTTCACCTTCTTTTTTAGAATTTCCATCGGTATTACTGGCGATAGCGTTCTTTTCTTTGGATGTCTTGTTTTTTGAACCCGTCCAGGCATCATAATCGTCATGATTCCTATCGGTGCCTGCCACTCGTTCCGAAGGGACGGTAGTCTTTTCAATGCCCCACGTTTCTTTGGCCGATTCGGTATCTCCAGCCGTGCCTGCCATCTGTTCGGTTTTCTGGCTACCGGATGGATCTTGGAAGTCGCCGTCGTCAACATCCGAAGGATCCTGCTGAGTAGGCACAACAGTAGTTTCGGTATCCGTAATGGTCTGATCATGGATCGGCTCCTTATCTAAAGGATCGATCAAGAAGAACAACAGGGCCGCCGCTGCGGCAACACCACCAAGGCGCCACCAAATTGGAATGACCCGTTTCTTCTGTTTCCTTTTGTCCAACGACGATTCAATGGATTTCCAGACTTTTTCATCTGGTACCTCCTGAAAATCTCGGAAGGTGTCCTTGAACAATTGCTCTAAATTCTTTTTCCCCATCGTGAGTCTATTTAAGCAATGTTAACTTTGGTTTTTTCTATTTTCTCCCTCAATATGGTTTTGGCACGTGCCAAATTCGATTTTGAGGTACCCGTGGATGTCCCCAACATCTCACTGATCTCTTTATGGCTATAGCCGTCCAATACATAAAGGCTGAACGTAAGCCTATACTTGTGCGGCAAATCCTGTATATGTGCCAAAAGTGTGGAAAGACTGATATCGGTCTGTTCGGTATCCACTTCCTCCTCTTCCTCAATATTTTCAGAAATTACGTTGAGGTGTTGTTCCTTTCTGTATTTCTGAAGAACGGTGTTTACGGTAATGCGTTTCATCCAACCCTCAAAGGAACCCTGGAAGCTGTACTGGTCAATTTTTTCAAAAATGGTCATAAAACTATCATGCAGATGGTCCTCTGCCTCTGTTTTATTGCGCGAATACTTGAGACACATACCGAAAAGAATACCGGAATATCTCCGGTATAGTTCGGCCTGCGCCTGTCGTTTGCCGTTTTTGCAATTATTTATCAGTTCTTCCAGATCCAAATGTTGGTCAATTTTGGATTGTTGTTTTCTAGTTTGTGGGCGCTTCTTCCGTTACAGGAATGGTATATTCCACGAAGGTAGCGTTCCCGTTCTCATCGTCACCCGTGTAAAATCTAAAATGATACTCGTTGGTATAAATTACGCTGAACTTTAAGGTGGCCACAACTTCCTCCAACGCTTCGGTACATGCCCTGTTCTCGTCCGTCAACACAGAACCGATCACCACAATGTCACGATCGGTTTCCGCGGTCTTGGTTACATCAAATCCTTCAAAGAAGGTACAGCCGTTGGGTCTAACATAAGTAACATCAATGTCGTAGGTTTCTCCAAAAACGAACGATTCAGGAACATCCGCTTCCACAACATTTAGGGTAGTGAAGTAAAAATTGGGGGAATCATCGTCCAGATCGCATGAACTGAACCATGAGCATGCCACAAACAACAATAAGGGCATTAACACTTTTTTCATAATCTAATCCTTTTTATTCCCTAGATGTACTGTAGTGCCAAGGGTTGCGTAAGGATGTTTAGAACCAAATGTCTATTTTGCCCAAAAAGAAACCAGTTTAGGCCTTTACTGCGGTAATGGCTTCTTTGATCTTGTTCTCCAACTCATCGGAAAGCTCCGGATTGTCCAACAAAAGGGCTTTTACGGCATCCCTGCCCTGCCCTAATTTAGTATCTCCGTAGCTGAACCACGAACCACTTTTTTTCACGATTTCGTAAGCGACTCCCAAATCCAGGATTTCCCCTATTTTGGAGATACCTTCGCCATACATGATGTCGAATTCTGCAGTTTTGAAAGGTGGCGCCACTTTGTTCTTGACCACTTTCACCCGGGTTTTATTTCCTTGTATTTCCCCGTCGGTATCCTTGATCTGCGTCGACCTTCTGATATCCAATCGAACAGAGGCGTAAAATTTAAGGGCATTACCTCCGGTAGTGGTTTCAGGGTTCCCGAACATTACTCCAATTTTTTCACGTAATTGGTTGATAAAGATTACGGTACACTTGGTCTTACTGATAGTGGATGTCAATTTTCGCAAGGCTTGGGACATCAATCTGGCATGAAGGCCCATTTTGGAATCCCCCATCTCACCTTCGATCTCACTTTTTGGTGTCAGCGCCGCAACGGAATCGATGATCACAATGTCAATAGCCCCTGAGCGGATCAGGTTTTCGGCAATTTCCAAAGCCTGCTCCCCGTGATCGGGTTGTGATATGATCAGGTTGTCTATATCGACCCCCAATTTTTGGGCATAAAAGCGATCAAAGGCATGTTCCGCATCAATAAAGGCGGCAATGCCACCAGCTTTTTGCGCTTCGGCAATGGCATGAAGGGTCAATGTGGTTTTACCGGAAGATTCCGGGCCATAGATTTCAATGACCCTTCCCCTGGGATAACCACCCACACCCAAGGCAATATCCAATCCCAACGATCCCGAAGAAATGACCTCAACATCCTCAACAACACTATCGCCCATTTTCATGACCGCACCCTTGCCATAGGTCTTGTCCAATTTGTCTAGGGTTAGTTTAAGGGCTTTTAATTTTGCTTCTTTATCGTTGCTCATGGTTCAAATGATTAGGAAGGCTAAAATACCATTTCTTTCTACATACGACAAAAGGCACGCAACCTTTTTAATAACATCGTATCTAATGGGTACTAACTCATATTTATAGAGCTGTGCCAAGCTCGCAAATACAGGGTGGGAAGAAATATAGCTTTGAAAAAGATTATAAAAAGGTAGGCGGGCCCCAAATTGGGGCCCGCTTATTTTCTCCCGATCACGAATGCTTATCTTTGTCCTGGAAAATGATCCATTCTTAAACTTAATTATTGATATAGCATGCAACTGTACAATACCTTAAGTGCAAAAGAAAGGGAAAAGCTCATAGAGGAGGCCGGCAAGGATCGGCTTACCATCTCTTTCTATAAATATGCACATATTGGCAACCCCCACATTTTAAGGAACCACCTTTTCATTACGTGGGACCAAATGGATGTTCTTGGTCGCATTTATGTGGCCAACGAGGGAATCAACGCCCAACTTTCCGTACCGGCAGAAAAATTTGCGGACTTTAAAAATTATCTTGATAGCATCAGTTTTTTGGAAAATGTAAGACTGAACATTGCCATTGAACAGGATAATAAATCCTTTTTAAAATTGAAGGTAAAGGTGCGCAGGAAAATTGTGGCAGACGGTCTTAACGATGCCACTTTTGATGTGACAAACAAGGGGATCCATGTTGGCGCCGAAGAATTCAACAGGTTGATAGAGGACCCTGATACGGTTTTAGTGGATATGCGGAACCATTACGAGAGTGAAATAGGCCATTTTAAAAATGCCATCACGCCTGATGTAGACACTTTTAGGGATTCCTTGGATATTATTGAAAGAGATCTTGCAGAACACAAGGAAGACAAAAAACTGGTCATGTACTGTACCGGAGGAATCCGTTGCGAAAAGGCCAGCGCCTACTACAAACACAAAGGATTTAAAAATGTATACCAGCTTGAAGGAGGCATTATCGAGTACACTCGTCAAGTGAGGGAGCAACAACTTGAAAATAAGTTCTTGGGTAAAAACTTTGTGTTCGACCATCGCAGGGGAGAAAGGATTTCAGAGGATGTGATTTCCCATTGCCATCAATGTGGCAAACCTTGTGATAACCATGTAAACTGTGCCAACGAGGCCTGCCATCTATTGTTCATACAGTGTGAGGAGTGCGCGGAAACCATGGATCAATGTTGCTCTGTGGAGTGCCAAGAGATCCATGCATTGCCCGAAGAGGAACAGAAACAATTGCGTAAAGGCAAGGGGGCCAGCAACAAAATATTCAAAAAGGGACGTTCCCCCATTTTGAAATACAAGAGATAGCATTTCACCACTGCTATAAATTATACTATATTTACCATAAGAATTATTTATGAACCCTATTTAAGGAAACTTTTCAGGTTTCTTTAAATCAAGATACTATATATGGCGTGTAGCAGTTGTTCAACCGGGAAGGATGGACAACCGCGTGGTTGCAAGAACAATGGTACTTGCGGCACTGATGGTTGTAACAAGCTAACGGTCTTTGACTGGCTTTCCAATATGTCGTTGCCCAACGGTCAAACTCCTTTTGACTGTGTTGAGGTGCGTTTCAAGAACAGTAGGAAGGAATTTTACAGAAATTCCGAAAATCTCTCTTTGGGTATTGGCGATGTAGTGGCCACCCAATCCAAGTCTGGTCACGACGTTGGTGTGGTGACGCTTACCGGCGAATTGGTCCGTGTTCAAATGAAACGAAAAAAAGTTTCGCCAGACGATAAAACACTTCCTAAGATTTACCGAAAGGCCACCCAACGAGACATCGATATTTGGCAAAAATGTAGGGATAGGGAAGAGGAGATAAAAAAGCGGTCCCGGGAGATTGCGATTGCCCTCAAATTGGAAATGAAACTCAGTGATGTGGAATTCCAAGGCGACGGATCCAAGGCAACCTTTTATTATACTGCTGAGGATAGGGTCGATTTTAGACAATTGATCAAAGACATGGCCAAGGCCTTTGGTATCCGTATTGAAATGCGCCAAATAGGCTATAGGCAAGAGGCCCAACGGTTGGGGGGAATAGGTTCTTGTGGGCGTGAATTGTGCTGTTCCACATGGCTTTCGGACTTTAGATCGGTCAGCACTGCCTCCGCCAGATACCAGCAATTGGCCCTTAACCCGCAAAAATTGGCCGGGCAATGTGGTAAGCTCAAATGCTGCCTAAATTACGAGCTAGATATGTACATGGAGGCCCTGCAGGATTTTCCACCGCAGGACAGCAAAATTATGACCAAAAAAGGATTGGCCTTCTGTCAAAAAGCGGATATTTTCAAGGAGACCCTTTGGTTTTCCTATAAAGATGATCCCGCAACATGGCACGCCCTGTCCAAGGAACAAGTTCTGGAAATTTTGGAACTCAACAAGAACAACGAGAAAATCGATAGCTTGGAAGATTATGCTGTGGACAATGTCAGCGAAGAGAAGACCACATTTGAAAATGTGGTAGGCCAGGATAGCTTGACGCGTTTTGACAAACCCAAGAACAAAAAGCGCAGGAACAATAAAAACCGGAGAAAGTCCAAACCTAAAGCATCATCCAATGCGAAATAGCCTATTGGTTTTACTCATCGCCATTGCAGCATTGTCCTCATGCAATGACCAACTGGTCTATTCCAAGTACAAACCCATCAAAGATGGTAAATGGCAAATGGACGAACCGGTTCAGTTTGAGTTTTCCGAGATAGATTCCACCACAACCTACAATGTGTTTCTGAATATCAGAAACGATGATTCTTTTCCATTTAGCAATTTATTCTTGATTGCGGAGTTGGAATATCCCAGTGGCAATGCCACCAAGGACACTTTGGAATACAAAATGGCCGAACCCACGGGCGAATGGCTGGGTAAAGGCATGGGAAGTGTCAAGGAAAACAAACTTTGGTTCAAGGAAAACATCGTTTTTCCCGAAACAGGCGTATATAAGGTTACCGTTTCGCATGCCATGAGAAAAAATGGCGTTGTAGAAGGACTGCATATTCTTGAAGGCGTAACGGATGTTGGTTTGGAAATTGAAAAAAGCACCCAATAAACAATGGCAAAGACCGGTCAAAAACAGCAACAGAGCTTTGTTAAATTCATCAAATGGTTCTGGATTCTTTTCGGGGCGGGAGTACTTTCCGTAATACTCGTTTTTCTGCTGGCCTCATGGGGAGTGTTCGGCGAGATGCCCACTTTTGAACGTTTGGAAAACCCCGAGACCAATTTGGCAACCGAATTTATTTCATCCGATGGGGAAACCTTGGGTAAGCTTTATTTGGATGACAACCGTACCCCCATCGCCTATGAGAACTTACCAAAAAATTTGGTGAATGCCCTGGTGGCCACCGAAGATGCTAGATATTATAACCACTCTGGCATTGATGCCATTGGTTTTGCAAGGGCCTTGGCGTATTTGGGCAGAAAAGGAGGAGCAAGTACCATATCGCAACAGTTGGCTAGACAACTTTTCATAGGAGTTCGGGATAAAGAAAGTACCACCAATGCACTCATACAAAAAGTTCAGGAATGGGTCATTGCAACCCGTTTGGAACGCAATTACACCAAGGAGGAAATCATAGCCATGTACCTCAACATCTATGATTTCAATTATAATGCAGATGGTATCCGTTCTGCGGCTAGGATTTATTTTGGCAAGGAACCTTCTGAACTTCGTACCGAGGAATCGGCAGTTTTGGTGGGAATGCTAAAAAATTCTTCCTACTACAATCCCATCCGCAGAAGGCAATTGGTGCTGGACCGAAGGAATACGGTATTGGGACAGATGGCGAAATACGATTTCATTACGGATAAAGAAAAGGATTCTCTACAGAAGCTTGAAATGAAAATCAACTTCAGTCCGGAATCTCACCGAGAAGGATTGGCCACCTATTTTAGAATGTACCTACAGCGATGGTTGAATGGATGGGTGGACAAGAACCCCAAACCCGATGGTGAAAAATGGAACATTTACTTGGATGGGCTAAAGGTATACACCACGGTGGATTCCCGCATGCAGCGTAACGCCGAGGAAGCTGTACAAGAGCACATGAAAAATTTGCAGGCCGAATTCTTCAATCAAAATACGCCCAAACGAAATCCGACCGCTCCATTTTTGGATTTGACCAAAGGGGCAATAGATACGATTATGGATCGGGCCATGAGAAATTCTGAAAGATGGCGCCATCTGAAAAGGGAAGGTTTGTCCGATAAAGAAATTGAGGCCACCTTCCACAAGAAAGCCGAGATGACCGTTTTTGATTGGAACAGCGATTCCTATGAAAAGGACACCACCATGACCCCATTGGATTCCATAAGATATTACAAAACCTTTTTAAGGACGGCCATGATGTCTATGGAACCCCAAACCGGGCATGTAAAGGCTTGGGTCGGGGGTATTGACTACAAACATTTCCAATATGACAATGTCATCCAGGGAGCCAGACAGGCTGGGTCTACCTTTAAGCCTTTTGTGTACGCGGCTGCCATTGATCAATTGCGTTATTCCCCTTGCTATACCTTGCCCGATAACCAATACTGTATCGAACCCGGCAAGCATGGAAATATTGATGCTTGGTGTCCCAAAAACTCGGATGGCACCTATTCTGGTGATAATATGACGTTGAAAAGTGCTTTAGCCAACTCAGTAAACTCCGTTACCGCCCAATTGATCGATAGGGTGGGTCCAGGATCGGTAGTCTCAATTGCCAGGAATATGGGCATTACCAAGGACATTCCTGAAGTGCCTTCCATTGCCTTGGGAACATTGGATATCAATGTTTTTGAAATGGTCGGGGCCTATGGTACGTTTGCCAACCAGGGGGTATATGTAAAACCGGTGATGGTAACCCGCATAGAGGATAAGAACGGTACTGTGCTTTACGAATATACTCCTGAGACCAAAGATGTTTTGAGTAAGGACGTGGCTTATGCCATGGTCAATTTGATGGAAGGAGTAACACAATATGGCTCTGGTGGAAGGTTACGCCATGCCTATGGCAAGAACCAAACCATGTACAAAGAAGTAATGACCGGATATCCCTATGAACTGAACAACCCGATAGCTGGAAAAACAGGTACTACCCAAAACCAAAGTGATGGATGGTTTATGGGTATGGTACCCAATTTGGTCACTGGTGTTTGGGTTGGTGGAGAAGAAAGAGCCATTCATTTCGATCGGCTTCTTTATGGACAAGGAGCTACCATGGCACTTCCTATTTGGGCCTTGTACATGAAAAAGAATTATGCCAACAAAGATTTGGATGTTTCCACCGATGCCTTTGAAGCTCCAGAGGAAATGTCGATCAATATAGATTGTTCCAAAGAGGCCCAGCAAAATGATGACGATTTGGATACCGAGGATGATTTGGACGGCCTAGACTTTTAGGGCACCTCCTTGTTATACAACATTTAGTCCCAAGCAGAGTACAATTTGCTTGGGGCTTTTTTATTTAAATCGTAATTTCAGGCAATCAAAAATGAGAATCACATGATCAAGAAGACGGTGGCCAATGTGCAACAGGCCTTGCATGGAGTAAAAGACGGCATGACGTTCATGTTAGGTGGTTTTGGACTTTGTGGTATCCCGGAAAATGCCATTGCAGAACTGGTACGGTTAGGCATCAAGGACATTACCTGCATTTCCAATAATGCGGGAGTGGATGATTTTGGATTGGGATTGTTGCTTCAAAAACATCAAATAAAAAAAATGATATCCTCGTACGTGGGTGAAAATGACGAGTTCGAACGCCAAATGCTCAGCGGGGAATTGGAAGTAGAACTTACGCCCCAAGGGACTTTGGCGGAAAAATGCCGGGCAGCACAAGCGGGTTTTCCTGCCTTTTATACTCCAGCGGGTTATGGTACCGAAGTGGCCGAAGGCAAGGAAACCCGAGAATTTGATGGTAAAATGTACGTTTTGGAACCTGCCTTTAAAGCTGATTTTTCCTTTGTAAAAGCATGGAAAGGAGATGAAGCAGGTAACTTAATATTTAAGGGAACGGCTAGGAATTTTAATCCCTGTATGTGCGGGGCGGCTACCATAACCGTGGCCGAAGTGGAGGAATTGCTCCCTGCTGGAAGCCTAGATCCCAATGAAATCCATATCCCCGGTATATTTGTCCAGCGCATTTTCCAAGGAGAAAAATATGAGAAACGAATAGAACAAAGAACCGTCAGACCAATTATATAATTAACCGATTAGTTTATTTGAAAATGAGAGATGACAAGCAAAATTTAATAGTTGGCAAGACTTTTGAATTTTCCCTCAATATCATCGAGTTTTCAGAAATCATTAGAGGTCATAATAAGTTCGAAATGGCCTCACAGATTTTTAGAAGCGGAACTTCCATTGGTGCAAATATTAGGGAAGCCCAAAATGCGGAAAGTTTGGCCGATTTCATTCATAAATTTAAGATAGCAGCAAAGGAAGCTGATGAATTGGAATATTGGTTGGGGCTTTGTCGTGATTCCATTCATTATCCATCCCCAAATGATGAATTGGTAGGAGAACTTAGGTCAATAATATTGATCATTTCAAAAATTATTTCCTCTAGCAAGAGGACTAAACTTTCAAATTGAACAATCGGGAAATTTTCAAACTATGTTAGATAAGAACGGAATAGCAAAACGCATTGCAAAAGAAGTCAAGGACGGGTATTATGTGAACTTGGGCATTGGCATTCCCACCTTGGTGGCCAATTTTGTGCGGGACGATATCAGTGTGGAGTTCCAAAGTGAAAATGGGGTATTGGGCATGGGCCCCTTCCCTTTTGAGGGAGACGAGGACCCGGATATCATCAATGCGGGAAAACAGACCATTACCACCTTACCAGGCGCCTCTTTTTTTGATTCTGCCACCAGTTTTGCCATGATTCGGGGCAAACATGTACACCTCACCATTTTGGGTGCCATGGAGGTATCTGAGAATGGCGATATCGCCAATTGGAAAATACCCGGTAAGATGGTAAAAGGTATGGGGGGTGCCATGGACTTGGTGGCCTCGGCCGAAAACATCATCGTGGCCATGATGCATACCAATCGCGATGGTGAATCTAAATTGTTGAAACGATGTACCCTTCCCTTGACCGGCGTAGGTTGCGTGAAGAAAATCGTGACCAATTTGGCCGTTTTGGAAGTTACCGAAGATGGTTTTAAGTTACTGGAAAGGGCTCCAGGGGTTTCTGTTGATGTGATTGTAAAGGCAACTGAAGGAAAGCTGATTGTGGAAGGAGAAATCCCCGAAATGAATATTTAGCAAATACCAACCGTTTTTTTACAACAAAAAGAAATCATTACACAACATTAGTTTTAAATTACCGTTTATCGGATTTACATTTGGTTATATCGATTATTTGACCCAAATTAATATCCTAAAACCAGACTACCATGGCCCTCAAATCTAACAACACAATGGACGAAAGCGTTCAAGTTTACCGAAACGACTTTTTTACTGGATTTATGCTCTTGATCAAAAAGCTTTTTATGCTTTAGACTTTAAATCCTTCCCCCTGAAAAAATTGGAGCCGGCAACTTTGTTAGGCTCTTTTTTTTGCGATATTTTTAAGCAAAAACAATAAGATGGCACTAACCTTACGGGCGTGCACCCATGCCGATTTGGATGCCTTGGTCAACATTTCAAAGGAAACGTTTACAGCCGCTTTTGAAAAGGACAACGACCCGAAGGATTTTCAGGACTATCTTCAGAAGGCCTTTCGTCCGGATAAGATGGCCTCGGAACTCAACGATGCCAATTCGCTGTTCTATTTTATATTTGAGGGGAAAGAGTTGGTCGGATATTTTAAACTCAACTTAAACGAATCACAAACCGACATCAAAGATCCCAGGGCCGTAGAAATCGAACGCATCTATGTGCTGGAATCCCACCAAGGAAAACAGATTGGTGCGTGGATGCTCCAAGAGATTATCCGTATGGGAAAGAAGTTGGGTAAAACCTTTATTTGGTTGGGAGTTTGGGAACGCAATCCAAAGGCCATCAGATTTTACCAAAGACATGGTTTTGAGAAATTTGCGGAGCACCCTTATTATATTGGAACAGACAAGCAGACCGATTGGCTGTTGCGGCTAGACCTTCAATAATTTTCCCAAATACAGGATATCGCTTTCGGCGCGAAGTTTGTAGGCAATGGAATTTTCAAAGGCGGCATGTATGAGCAAGGCAATAGCTTGGGCATTCATTTTGGTGAGACTATTGGTGCGGTAGACCACATCCCGAATGGTGGAAAAGCTCACATGGCTTTGAATGGCAATATTGGCAAAATCATCTTTGGAAACATTTCTGCGGATGACTTCGGAAAGCTTTTCACTGATCGGCTTACCATAGTCACTGTCGTGGAAAATAATGTCACTTTTAATAACCAAGCCTAAGCCTTTATTGGAACCCATATAAATTCTGTTGAGAATGAACAATATCTTGTTGGGGTCAAATCCTATTTTCTATATTTGGCCTGTAACCCAATTACAGAAAAGCAGAGAGATTGCTGCGGCTAGTGCGTATTGCGTAACAATATTACACAATATAGAAAATAAATGTATATAATTAAGCAGTTAAGGCGTAAAAAAAATATAAGCCAATCAGAATTGGGTAAAGAAATCGGTGTGAGCTTGCGCACCATTCAGCTCTACGAAAGGAAGGATGCCAACATTCCCATAAAGAACCTTACCAAGATTGCCGAGTATTTCGGACTTACCATTGCGGAACTCTATATGCACGAGGTCAACGATATGGGGGAGGCCTATACCAAGAAACAACCTTTCACCAGACACGGTAGTGTGTTCTATCCGTTGGATTTTGGTAAGTATTTGGTCATGGCTCCCTTGGTTTTGGTGGAGTGGCAAAAAAAATATGTGGAAAGCCTCGATAAAGAAGGGATGCAAAATCCGTTTCAATCAGGTTTTGTCATTGACTTTTTGACCGATGAGCCCCATCGGGTATTTGAAATTTCCGGTGATTCGATGAACAATACCACCAGTGACGCCATCCCAAATAAAGCTTTTGTGCTGGGTTTGGAAATCAAAAAGGAGAGCTTCGTCCGTGCCAATGAAACTTTTTGGGATCAGCCTTATGTTTTGGTCTGTGCGGACAGGATTATCTGTAAGCAGCTTACAGGGTTTAACAAACAGTCCAAGACCATCCAGTGTCATAACTTAAACACGTCGCCCGAATATCAAGATTTTGAGTTGCCGTTGAATGACGTGCTCCAAGTCTTCAAAGTGGTCAAAAAGCAGCTTTGATTTTTTCCAAATGGGAGAGGACTTCTTCCAAACAAACATCAAGGTTCTTTTTCACTTCCGTTTCCCAAAACCGGAACACCTTATAGCCCATTTCATCCAGGACTTCGTTCACTTCTTCATCCCGTTGGATGTTCCGCTCGATTTTGGCGATCCAAAATTCACGGTTGGTTTTGATTTTGTCCCGTCGTTCCACCCAATTGTATCCATGCCAGAACTCCCCATCAATAAAGATGACCGTTTTATACTTTTTTAGGGCGATATCTGGCTTCCCAATAAGTTTTTTGTAATCGATGCGATAACGATAGCCTGCTTCCCATAACGCTTTTCTAAAGGCCAATTCCGGCTTGGTATTTTTACCACGGATCTTGCCCATGATCTTGGAACGCTCCGGCGTGGTGTAAAATCCTCCTTCCTCATTAAACCGAGGTACCTTGATACGTTCCTGTGGATATTTTTTGGGCATAGGACAATTTACAAAGGTTTTGGTGAAAAGCTAGCCTAGTAATTGAATTGTCATTCTGAGTGAGCGAAGCGAATGAAGAATCTACATCATACCTTAATGTTTTGGTTAATCAAGGTCCCTGAGCGTAGTCGAAGGAATCGGCATCAGCCTTCTCTTGAGGTAATAAAAAACCCAAACTCCATTCGGAGTTTGGGTTTTGTAATTTGATATGCTAAACGGTTATCCCTTCAACGAAGCGGAAAGGTATTCCCTGTTCATTCGGGCAATGTTGGTCAACGAAATGCCTTTTGGGCATTCCACTTCGCAAGCTCCCGTGTTGGTACAGTTTCCAAAACCTTCCAAATCCATTTGGCGCACCATGTTCTGCACACGCTCCACAGCCTCGATCCTACCTTGTGGCAACAAGGCAAATTGGGATACCTTGGCCGAGGTGAACAACATGGCACTTGCATTTTTACAAGCGGCCACACAGGCACCACAACCAATACAGGTGGCAGCGTCCATCGCCTCGTCGGCATCGTGTTTGTTGATAGGGATGCAGTTGGCATCCACAGTATTTCCAGAAGTGTTCACGGAAATGTAACCACCGGCTTGTTGGATCCTGTCAAAAGCACTACGGTCCACGATCAAATCCTTGATCACGGGGAACGCATTGGCACGGAACGGTTCGATCACAATGGTATCGCCGTCATTGAACTTGCGCATGTGCAATTGGCAGGTGGTTACCAATCTATCAGGACCGTGGGGCTCCCCATTGATCTGCAAGGAACAGGTTCCGCAGATACCTTCCCTACAATCGTGGTCAAATTCCACAGGCTCTTCTCCTTTGGAGACCAATTCCTCGTTAAGAATGTCCAACATTTCCAAGAAAGACATGTCCCCTTCAACACCGTCAAGGGTATAATCAACTATTTTACCTGGAGTGGAGGCGTCTTTTTGACGCCATATTTTTAGATATAATTTCATAGTTATGTAGTTGTTCGTTGTCTGTTGTTTGTTGCTGGGTTTTTCATCAACCATCAACTTTCAACTATTTATAACTCCTTGTTTTAAGTTCAATGTTTTCGTATACCAAATCCTCTTTGTGTAATTTGGCATCTTTGGGCTCGCCTACATATTCCCAAGCGGCCACATATTTAAAGTTCTCGTCATCACGTAGGGCCTCGCCTTCCTCGGTTTGGTACTCTTCACGGAAGTGACCTCCACAAGATTCGTTTCGGTGTAGGGCATCCTTGGCAAACAGCTCACCCAACTCCAAGAAATCGGCTACCCTTCCGGCTTTTTCCAATTCTTGGTTTTTGGATTCGATGGTTCCGGTAACCTTTACGTTTTCCCAGAAATCTTTTCTCAGTTCGGCAATCTCCTTGATGGCTTCTTCCAATCCTTTGGCATTACGGGCCATACCACATTTGTTCCACATAATCTTGCCCAGTTTTTTGTGATAGTAATCCACGGAGTGGATACCAGAACCGGACATCAATTTCTCCATGCGGTCGCGGACCAGTTTTTCAGCTTCGTCAAAGGCCGGGGAATCGGTAGGGATTTTACCGGTCCTAATGTCCTTGGAGAGATAGTCTCCAATGGTGTAGGGTAGCACAAAATATCCGTCAGCAAGACCTTGCATCAACGCAGAGGCTCCCAAACGGTTGGCCCCGTGATCGCTAAAGTTGGCCTCCCCGGCGGCATAACAACCAGGTATGGTGGTCTGTAGGTTATAATCCACCCAAAGTCCGCCCATGGTGTAGTGTACCGCTGGATAGATTTTCATTGGGGTCTTATATGGATTCTCGTCCACGATTTTTTCATACATCTGGAAAAGGTTCCCATACTTGGCTTCGATGACTTCCTCGCCCAATTTGATGATGGTAGCCTCGTCCGGATCTTTGATACCAGACGTCATGGCCTTTTCTTTTCCATATCGTTTGATGGCGGAAGCAAAATCCAAATAAACGGCCTCTCCGGTCTTGTTCACTCCGAATCCGGCATCGCAACGCTCTTTGGCAGCTCTGGAAGCCACGTCACGGGGCACTAGGTTACCAAATGCGGGATATCTTCTTTCCAGATAGTAGTCACGGTCTTCTTCGGCAATCTGCGTAGGCTTCAATTTTCCTTCGCGGATGGCCACGGCATCTTCCATTTTCTTGGGCACCCAAATACGTCCATCGTTTCGGAGGGATTCGGACATCAAGGTCAATTTGGATTGATGGTCTCCGGAAACAGGAATACAGGTAGGGTGAATCTGGGTAAAACATGGATTGGCGAAGAAGGCACCTTTTCGGTGGGCCCTCCAAGCGGCCATTACGTTACTTCCCATAGCATTGGTGGAAAGGAAGAACACGTTTCCGTACCCTCCTGTGGCCAAGACCACGGCGTGGGCACTGTGTCTTTCAATTTTTCCTGACACCAAGTCGCGGGCAATGATACCACGGGCCTTACCGTCAACCAAAACCAAATCCATCATTTCATGACGGGTGAAGGATTGGATCTTACCACGGTTGATCTGACGGTTCATGGCTGCATAGGCACCCAACAACAATTGCTGTCCGGTCTGTCCTTTTGCATAAAAAGTACGGGACACCAATACCCCTCCAAAGGAGCGGTTGTCCAACATACCCCCATATTCACGGGCAAAGGGAACGCCTTGTGCCACACATTGGTCGATGATGTTTCCAGATACCTCAGCCAATCGGTATACGTTGGCCTCGCGGGAACGGTAATCGCCCCCTTTGATGGTATCGTAGAACAAGCGATAGTTACTGTCGCCATCACCCTGATAATTTTTGGCTGCGTTGATACCTCCCTGGGCAGCAATGGAGTGTGCCCTACGTGGAGAATCTTGATAGCAGAAAGTTTTAACGTTGTAACCCAACTCGGCCAATGTTGCCGCAGCGGCACCACCGGCAAGTCCAGTACCTACAACAATAATGTCTATGTTCCTTTTGTTGGCAGGGTTTACAAGGTTGATGTCATTTTTATGCTTGGTCCATTTGTCGGCCAATGGCCCAGATGGAATTTTAGAATCCAATATGCCCATAATTAATGTGTTATTGGGTTAAGGTGATGATAAATGGCTATAAAAGCAAAGAGCAGGGGAACCACCACCGCAAACGTTTTGGCGCATCGTTTAATGTTGGGGGTGTACTTGTTGTTGACCCCCATGGATTGGAACGAAGATGCGAATCCGTGCCACAGGTGAAGTCCTAGGAGCACAAAGGATATCACATACAATACCGTTCTCCAAATAGGTGAAAATTTTTCCACTGTTTCATGATAATAACGGGTTGGGTCCTCGGGATTGGCCTCCACATATTTGTAGGCCATTTCATGTACCCAAAAATCATAAAAGTGCAGGGCCAAAAAGGCGAGTACCACCAATCCGGAATAAATCATGTTTCGGGATACCCATGGCGCATTGGCACTTCCATTGTATTTTACATAACCAATGCTCCGTGCTTTTTTATTCTGGATTTCGAGAACGAAGCCCATCACAAAATGCACGATCACCCCAATGATCAAAATAGGTTGCATCAGAAATTGTACCAACGGGTTGTAGCCCATAAAGTGGGAAGCTTCGTTAAAAAAATCGGGGGAAAGCACCGAAGCCAAATTGATGGTCACATGCAGCAGCAAAAAGATGACCAAAAAAAGACCCGAAAGTGCCATAACGTATTTCCGGGCCAATGAAGATTTTATCAAACTCATTAGAAGTTAGTTTTTCAACAAATTTACAGTACGGACAAGTTATTAACAAGGAATAAAACGTTTGAAATACCTTATTTAGAAACGTTTTAAGCAATAGGCAAGGAGAATTCGCCCCATAAAAACCAAAAAAAGCCCCAAAAGGGGCTTAAAAATGTTATAGTCAATGGTTGTGGGAATTTTACAGGCCCATCTCAATAGGTGGCAAAAGTAACTTGAAGGGTATAGATGTATTCCCCAACCGGACGGTCATAGTATATGGCGGTTTCCAATTGTTTTCCGATATATTGGTTGTCTTCCACAATCATGACCTCTCCCAGTTTCTTGCCCAAGGTTTTGGCGATGGCCTCCGCTTTGATTCGGGCGTCCTGCAATGCGGATTCGTACAAAGTTTTCGCTTCTTCCACATCAATTTCAAATAAGGCAATAGCATTCAACCGTTGAAGCCCCATGGATTTTATCCCCAAGAAAGCCCGCATCTTTTCGGTTGAGGTAGTGGTGAATTCGTACACGGCACCTTCCTTATCGTACCCCATGGTCTCAAAACCGAATTCGTAAGGAGTTTCCTTTAGTTCATTCCAGGAAATACCTTTGGATTCCAATGCTTTTTGGTAATGGGATTTCAACTGTGGCAAATCCATGCCATCTACTGCATAACTGGAAAAAACCGTACTCAATGATACCGTGGCCTTGTAGGTGGGCGAAGGATCTATATGGATGGCCCGTGCACTGACTTTTATGGTTGTGATCTGGTCTTGGGAAAATCCCATAAAGGGCAACAGGGTAATTATCAAATAGACTAAGTTCTTCATATTGATATTATTCTGGAATATGGAAAAGGGCTACCAATTCTTCGTAACTCATTTTGGAATAGTCCACAACAGCTTTGCCACTTGTGGATGGGGTACCACCCGGTATGATGATATAACGATAATCATCGTAAATGGGAATCTCAATATCCGAACCATCGATGGAAGTGATCCAAATGGCAATGTTTTGGTTAAGATCATTGATTTGGAAATCATAATGTTGCATCCGGAGACCGAAAATGGATTTTGGCAAGGGGTCAATTATGGTGTAAATAGAAGTATACTTGCCATATACCGCAATGTATCCAGTTGCCTTAATCTCGTCCGTTAGCTCTTCAACGTTTAGTATGCTGAACGAGGCACTCGTGGCCGCAATGGGCGATTCAAAACCGGAAGGGATCCAATCGGAATAGATGACGTTGGCTGTGCCGGTTTCCCCTTGTTCTCCCTGATCTCCTTGGGCTCCGGCAGGTCCTTGTTCCCCCTGAATACCCTGCGGACCCATGGCACCGTCCTCGCCATCATCTGGCGAACAGGCCAAGAAAATAAAACCCAAGAAGGCCCAGCCAAAAATTAGCTTTTTCATATGCTTTTATTTTTTAGAAGTTGATAATAGGGGGAACTTTAGACCTACTTACAAGTTTTTATTCAGGAATGTTGAAATAATCCAAAACCTCTTCGTAGGTCATCTTGGTAAAGTCCATGCCGGAACTAGATTTACCGGAAGTGGAAACACCACCAGGAATCAATACATAACGGTATTGTGCCAAAAAGGAGCCATCGCCTACAGCATCTCCTGGTTCATTGGCATGTACGGAAATCCTGATATTCCCGTCCGTAGCCACAAAGAAGTAGGATTGTTGTCTGGCAGCACCAAAGACTATGGGAAGTTGGTACACGGTGTTTCCATTAACGGCATCTATTCGTCTACCATAAACCAAAATGGTCCCAAAGTTCAACATATCAGGATCGATTTCTGGAGCATCTATATCAAAGGAAGCTGAACTAGTTGCAATACTGTTCCCCAACTCGGTGTTTGCCCAATCCGAATACATCACGTTGGCTGTTCCGGGCTCCCCTGGTTCCCCTTGTTCTCCCTGGGGTCCTTGAGGTCCGGTTGCTCCTTGTTCCCCTTGGGGTCCTTGGGCACCATCTTCCCCGTCATCAGAGGAACAAGAAGTTACCAGCACAAAGGAAAGGGCCATCAATAAAAAGGTTTTTACAGTAAAAAGATTTGTTTTCATGTTTTTATTTTTTGTGGGTTTAGATCGGCCAAGTTAGAAGTAAGGTTTTCCAAGCGATGTTGAATTGTGATAGGATGCCCAAACGAATTCGCCTCCATGGGGTTTTTATGTACAGATCACCTTCAAGTTTCTTTTTATGCACTATTTGCAATCCATACGTCAAAATTGTAGTACATACACCCATTGGTACCATGCATCATTATGCTGATGCACGGTCTCGCTTGAATCTTTAAATTGGAAGGTTCAACACTCAAGCTATGCGGGCAATCATTGTGGATGATGAAGCGGCTGCCATAAACAGCCTTTCGTGGGAATTGAGAAAGTACCCCGATTTTATTTCGGTAATAGAGACCTTTACATCACCAAAGGACGCTATTTCAGGAATCAATTATCTGAAGCCAGACTGTGTTTTCCTGGATATAGAGATGCCGGAGATGAGCGGGTTTTCCCTGTTGGACAAACTGGAATACCGCAATTTTGCCATTGTGATCACCACGGCCTATAACCAATATGCCATTCAGGCCATAAAGGAAAGTGCCGTGGATTATTTGCTGAAACCCGTGGATCAGGATGATATTCAAGGGGTTATTGAAAAACTGAAAAAATTGAACGGCCAGCAAAGTTTTCAGCATCAATTTAAACAGACCTTCGAGGCCCTTTCCCGGGCAAGTGCGCCTCAATTGATCCAGATTCCCGTTAGTGGAAAGATTCTTTTTTTGCGCTTGGCGGACATTGTGTACTGTGAGTCGGACGGGAATTATTCCAAGGTTTACCTGGAATCCGGGGAACAAGTACTGGTGTCCAAAAAACTCAAGGAACTGGAGGAACTTTTGCCTGCACGGTTGTTTTTCAGGATTCATAATTCCTTCATAGTGCATTTGCTCAAGGTGGACGAATACATTCGGAATGATGGATACCTTGTCCTCTCAAACAATAGTAAGATACCGATATCAAGAAATAAAAAGGATGCCTTTCTCCACAGAATGGCCCAATAATATGAATGCATGGTAAATGGGGTGATGGATTTCTTCGCGGAGAGCAACCAAAACGGTTTTGGTTTCTTTGTGGTGTCCGTTCTTTTTTACCTATTTGTTTTTTTTCTGATTCAATTTTTTCAGCACAAGAAACGGTTTTACCTCTTTTATGCCCTTTACGCCCTAATCACGGGGATAACATTGATGAAATATGTGGATGGGGTATTTTTCAGTGACTTTTTTAACGCTCCCGCCGGAAGGATTTTTAATAGATGGTTCCACTATCCTTCCCAATGGATGGCTTCTATTCTGTTCATACTTTTCATTGCGGAAATCATGGGCTTTAAAAAGGACCATCCCAAGTTTGTGAAATTTGTTAAATGGGGTTATTGGGGCATGGCTCCTCTTTATTTTACATTATGGGTGGTTTATGTGTTCAATCCCAGATCATACCTGATCGATTATTGTGAGGCCTTTGTTTTGCTTCCGATGAACCTTATTGCCTTTATTTGGGGTTTTGGTCTTGTGGTCAAACAAAATAGGATCATAAAATGGTACATTCTTTTTGGGATGACCTCGCTGTTTATTTCCTATCTGATCATTTCCCTGTATTCGTTAAAGGCCAAAACCGCCAATACGGAAACCCTTTATATTTTTTATGTGGGAGTGCTTTTGGAAAGTTTGATGTTTGCCTTGGCCATAGGTTTGGAGCAGAAAATGGTGTATGTGCAAAAGGCACATGTACAGAAAAAATATATTGACCAACTGGAAGAAAACCAGTCGATAAAGGAAAGCATAAATAAGGCCCTGTCCGATGAATTGGTGCAGACCAAGGCAGAGATTGTAGGTCTTAGTACGGAGGCACAAAAGGAACGGTCGGAAAAATTGGCCATTAAGGTGGAAAACAAAATTGCCCAACTGCGATTGGAGGCCCTTCGCAGTCAAATGAACCCACACTTCATCTTCAATGCCCTAAACTCCATCAAATCCTATTTTATTGAGAACAACCAAGAAAAGGCGATTTATTATTTGGGGCGGTTCTCTAAATTGATCCGTGGTATTTTGGAAAGTTCCAGGAAAGACCTCATCACTTTGGAAGAAGAGATGAACATTATTAAAATGTATGTGGAAATAGAGAGCGATCGCTTTAAAAACGGTATGGAATATGTCTTGGAAATGGATAAGGACATCCCCGCCCATATCATTGTAGTGCCATCGTTATTGTTACAGCCCTTTGTAGAAAATTCCATTTGGCACGGACTCTCAACCCAAGCCGGAAAAAAGAAACTGACCATTAAGATTGAGGGCCAGAATCCATCGGACCACCTAAAGATTACCATTTCGGATAATGGGATCGGTAGACAGGCATCCCGTGCCAAAAACATTCAAAATCCGTTAAAAGGACAATCATTGGGACTTTCCATAATCAAGGATCGGTTGGATTTCTTTTCCAAGAAATATCAAGGCGATTTCAATTTCGCCATCAGTGATCTTAAGGATGAAAAATCAGGAAAGCCTTTAGGTACCGAAGTGGTGATCCATCTGCCAAAGTTGATGCCCGAGACAGACCAACTGGAAAAGAATTTTTAAAACTCAACCTATATTCCAAAGATTTATCCGAATTTGAACAGGTAAAATCTCGTTGAACCAAAATGGACATTGCCATTCTTTCTGTGAGCCATCACGTATACTCCACCAAACGGATCATTGAGGAGGCAGAGCGAGCAGGCCATTATGTGGAATCTATTGATCATACCAAATGTTCCGTGAAATTGGGACCGAATAAACCCCAGATCTATTTTGGTTCAGAAAACATTACAGAAGAATTCGATGCCATAATCCCAAGGATTGGAACAACGGTTACCCGCCATGGAGCTGCCATTGTAAAACAATTCGAGATTAATGATGTTTTCACCAGTGCCAAATCCTTGGGCATCCTTAAGGCAAGGAACAAGGTGACCACCCTGCAACTTTTGTCAAAAAGAGGGATTCCGATTCCTGAAACCGTATTTTCCATCAACCCGGACAATGTGGAACACCAAATTGAACTTTTGGGAGGACCGCCTGTCATCATCAAACTACAAGAAGGAACACAGGGCAAGGGAGTGATGTTGGCAGAAAGCAAAAAATCGGCAAAGTCCATCATCGATACCCTATACAACATGAACACCAGTATTTTGCTACAACAATATATAGAGGAAGCGAAGGGAGAAGATCTGAGGATAATTGTGGTAGGGAACAAGATCGTGGCCAGTATGAGACGAACCAGTGGGCTGGATGATTTTAGGTCCAACGTGCACCGGGGTGCTGATACCCATGCGGTACAACTGACCCCAAGGGAAAAATTTATTGCCATACATGCCACCAAACATTTGGGCCTTGGGGTCGCCGGGGTAGACCTGATCCGTTCCAACAATGGACCCTTGTTGATTGAGGTCAACGCATCACCGGGCCTCAAAGGAATTGAGGCGGCCACCAAGGTGAACGTGGCAAGGCACATCATTCAATTTGTAGAAAAGCATGGCCGAAGAAATCGAAAATAAGAGCATCACCATTAATGGGGAAACCATTGCCCCCGGGGAACAAAAACTGGTACAGATGAACATTGCCAGATTGCCCACGGGAACCTTGATCGATATTCCAGTTCATGTGTTCAACGGAAAAAAAGCAGGACCTACCGTTTTGATCCAAGCAGGTTTGCACGGAGATGAGATTAATGGTGTGGAAACTTTGAGAAGGTTGTTGCAGGAAGATTTCTTTCAAGTAAAAAAAGGGGCGGTGATCGTGGTTCCAATATTGAACATTTTTGGTTTTATCCATTTCTCCAGGGACGTTCCCGATGGTAAGGATGTAAACCGGAGTTTTCCCGGTTCAAAAACAGGGTCGCTTGCCAGCAGGATCGCCCATACCTATACCGAGCAGATCTTGCCCCAGGTTCATTATGGTATCGATCTGCATACAGGTGGAGGCCAAAGGCACAACCATCCGCAGGTACGGTATTCTAGCAATGATCCAAAAAGCAAGGAATTGGCCCAAATTTTTGGGGCACCCTTTTATTTTTCCTCACGAATGATAACAGGTTCGTTCCGAAAGGTTATGTTTAAGATGGGAGTACCAACAATGGTCTACGAGGCCGGTGAAAGTATGCGTTTTGATGAAAATGCCATAGCGACCGCATCAAAAGGCATCCAAAATGTTTTGGCCTATTTGGGCATGCTGCCCAAAGACATGGGCACAACTTCAGATCCATCGATCCATCTAGAACAAACAAGATGGACAAGGGCACCAAGGGCAGGAATGTTCATACCTCAAGTGTACAATGGGCAATGGGTGGAAAAGGGTCAAGTGTTGGGTTTGGTGGCCGATACGTATGCCAAAAAGAACAAAAAGGTAAAAGCGGCTTTTGATGGATTTGTCATTTGTATCAACCACCAAGCGGTGGTGAACCAGGGCGACGCCCTCTTTCATTTAGGAAGATAGGTTGAGGCGTTTGTCGTTTACTTGGTTTAGGCTCCATTTAATGGCACTTTCCAGATCTGAAAATTGTCTAATGTTTTTCCGGAAAAACATCTTTTCCAAAACCAAACTGGCCAATCCACTTTGGTTGTAACTAACCACGGAATAAAATTCCAGCTCGTGCCGGTGTTTATAAAATTTAAGCCAATCGGTCGGCACCACAGAGTAGTTATGGATACGGTTGGAAATATAGGCGATGGGTTGCTCCCTTCCTAGCAACTCGTAGGCGGTATCTATTACTTTTTTTGCCATGGACCAACCAAAAGTTTCCCCTTCGTTGATCTCAGAAATGACCAATCCATCAAAAAAATAGAAAACACCGAATTGATATTCCCTTACCTGGCGTATATTTTTGAAGAAGTCCAACTCTTTTACCTTTTTCATAGTACCATTTCGTTAAGCTTGTGGTTATAAATAAAGGTAGAAAGGAAAGAAGCACGATAAGAGTCTTTTTTGCAAATACCGTCAAAAAATTGGCACATATCAGTTTTTGATTGATGAGCGACAAATTTAACCAAGAGCCATCAGAATTTACGCAATGTTTAATGAGAAACGATTCCTACAACAAATTCAAATCCTACACCTTCATTTTTCCATGTTCTTCAATTGAATTGCCAGTGCCTTGGTGGATAACTGAACTTCAAGGAACGAAAGAATCAAGGAAATGACCAAAAAAACCAGACTCACACCAAAAATGGCATTGGCCCACACATTCATTTCAACATAAACCAGGAACATGGTCACGGCTGCCAACAAAAAACTGATGATAGCCGAAGCCTGCATATTTTTTATGATCCCCAAGCGCTTTCTTAAATAAAGGATCTGTTGTTTTAAAGGTTGGGCCGAAGTTTCCTCAAATTGCTTGTGCAATTGTCTGATCAGGGCGGCGATGGCCAAATAACGTGCATTGTAAGCCAACATGGTCAATGAAATGGCAGGGAACAAAAGGGCAGGTATATTCAGGGAAAGTTGCATGGAGGCGTTTTATTGGTGAAGGTAATCATTTGTGATCGCTAACGCAATTGACTACTTTTGGACAAATCAAAATCAACAATATGAAATACTCCCCCATAGACAACAATCTTTTTGTGAAGAACCGCAAGAAATTCATGGACCAAATGAAGCCAAAAAGTATTGCCGTGTTCAATTCCAACGATATTTATCCGATAGGTGCGGACAGTACCATGCCGTTTGAACAGGCCCGTGATATTTTCTATCTGAGCGGGGCGGACCAAGAGGAAACCATTCTGCTGCTTTTTCCCGATGCGATGGACAAAAAGAAAAGGGAAATACTCTTTGTTCGGGAAACGAACGATCATATTGCCGTATGGGAAGGCGCCAAACTTACCAAGGATCAGGCTACTGCGGTTTCAGGCATTGAAACTATTTATTGGTTGACCGATTTTGACAAGATCTTTTTTGATTTGATGACGGAGGCCGACACCATCTATTTCAACACCAACGAGCATTATCGCCAAGCTGTGGAAACCCAGACCCGGGAAGATCGGTTCATTGAAAAATGTAAAAAGCAATACCCGGCGCACCAATGGGCCAAGAGCAACCCCATTTTGCAACAGATCCGTGGGGTAAAGGAACCTGAGGAAATCACTTTGATGCAAATTGCCTGCGATATTACCGAAAAAGGATTCCGAAGAATTCTTGAATTTATAAAACCGGGAGTATGGGAATATGAAATTGAGGCCGAGTTTCTGCATGAGTTTGTTCGCAATCGCTCAAAAGGATTTGCCTATGCCCCGATCATTGCAGCAGGGGCCAATGCCAATGTGCTTCACTATTTGGAAAATAACAGACAAGCGAAGGATGGGGACATGATCTTAATGGATTTGGCCGCCGAATATGCCAATTATTCCAGTGATCTTACTAGAACCGTTCCTGCCAATGGAAAGTTTTCCGACCGCCAAAAGCAAGTATACAGTGCCGTGCTCCGGGTAAAGAATGAGGCTACCAAAATGTTGGTGCCGGGCACCATTTGGGCCGAATACCACAAAGAGGTCGGGAAGATCATGACTTCTGAATTGATTGGCCTTGGACTTTTGGACAAAGCCGATGTGCAGAACGAAAACCCCGATTGGCCCGCTTACAAAAAATACTTTATGCACGGAACAAGCCACCATATTGGTCTGAACACCCATGATTATGGCGAATTGAAGACCCCTATGAAAGCCAATATGGTCTTTACGGTGGAACCCGGCATCTATATCCCTGCGGAGGGAATGGGAATCCGTTTGGAGGACGATGTGGTCATCCAAGAAAAAGGAGAACCCTTCAATTTGATGCGGAACATCCCTATTGAAATCGAGGAAATTGAGGAGTTGATGAACAAATAATGGGTTTTATGGTCATGCTGAGCGAAGTGAGGCATCTCATTTTTGTTGATTTTAGATTCTTCATCCTGATGCTATCAGGACGTTCAGAATGACTTCTAGCCAATAAACGAAGGGTATGCGTCTAGTTTTTTTACTGATACAAGTCGATATTGAAAAGAAAATGCAGGAAGCTCCGGACAGTTCCTATGAAATTGGGGTCGTTATCGGAAGCTACCTGCCCTTTGTGGTCTTGGCCGGGGTTGCCTATGCCATTTATTACTTCAACAAAAAGAAACGAGGCACGGAGTAGTTGATGGGTTTTTTAACTATAACCTTTTGACAAATCGATCAAAAGCCAATTAATGGATTTCAATTCTGTAACCTAATCCGAAAAGAGGTCGTCCAACCTTCCAAATCAAAAAACGGAAGGCAAGCATGAAATACATTTTCAGGACTATGGTTTTACCCCTGTTCCTAATTTTTGTTTTAGGTATTCAACAGCATTTGACAGCACAGGATTTGGAATCCGAAATCGACCAAGTTTTGGAAACCAAATTTGAAAGCAACGGCCCTGGTGCGGTTTTTTTGGCAACTAAAAACGGAAAGATTATCTACAACAAGGCCTTTGGACTTTCCAATCTGGAGCTTCAGATACCCATGCAGACCGATAATGTTTTTGAGATCGGCTCCATGACCAAACAGTTTACGGCGGTTGCCATTTTGATGCTAATGGAGGAAGGCAAGTTGGGACTGGAAGAGGAGACTACCCAATATATTCCGGAATATCCCACACATGGGCACCGGATTACCATTCATCATTTGTTGACCCACACTTCTGGCATCAAGGATTTCACAAAGGTCAAAGGACTCAACGCCATCGCCCAAAACCATATGGAGCCCATGGAAATTATTGATTTTTTCAAGGACGAGCCTATGGATTTTGCGCCTGGAGCGGAATTCAAATACAACAATTCAGGGTATGTGCTATTGGGGTACATCATTGAAAAGGTATCCGAAATGAGCTATGAAGATTTTGTGGAGCAGCGCATTTTTAATAGGTTGGGCATGCCATCTTCACGTTATGCAAGCCATAGCGAAGTGGTACCCAAAAGAGCATCTGGGTACCACAAAAGGGAAGATTACATCAATGCCCGACACATCAGTTTTTCCATTCCCTACGCATCGGGTTCGTTGATGTCCACGGTAGCAGATATGTTCACTTGGGAAGAGGCCATCAAAAACCATGTGCTGCTAAGTAAGGAAACCACCCAATTGGCCTTCACCAATTATACGTTGAACAATGGCGACCCCATTCATTATGGCTACGGCTGGCATGTTAAAGAGATGGAGGATACGTTGAGCTATGAACACGGAGGGTCCATTTTCGGGTTTAAGTCCATGGGGGTGTATTTGCCCCAAGAGGACATTTATGTGATCGGGTTGAGCAACTGTGATTGCAACTCCCCTACGGAGGTGACCAGGGAAATAGCAAAAATGGTTTTAGAGACCAACCAAACGGATTGAAAACACTTTGAATATTGGTACCTTTAGTGGTATGAAAATCTATATTATTGGGGCAGGGGCTGTTGGGAAGGCCCTGGCCGTATGCATACAACATCAAGGTAAACAAGTGGAATTGGTTCGCGGGCATGTGGACGAGGGCGTTCCAGAGAAACAAAAGATAACCCTTCAGTTTAAGGATGGAACCGAAATCCAGGAAGATGTTCAGGTTAGCATCTTGAAAGACCACCATCAATTGAACGGTCTTGTGGTACTGACCAACAAATCGTTCGGTAATGAAATGCTTTCAAAAAAACTGGAGGAGAAAACCAAAAACTCACCCATCGTTCTTTTGCAGAATGGCCTTGGGGTGGAACAACCCTTTTTGCGGAAAGGGTTCTCGGAAGTCTATCGATGTGTTCTTTTTGTGACCTGCCAGCATATAGATGAGAACACGATCAGTTATAAACCTGTGGCAGAATCCCCGATTGGCATCATAAACCAAAATACCTCCGATTTAAAAACGGTAGTGGAAAACCTCGATACCCCGAATTTTAGGTTTGTTGAGGAAACCGATATCCAACGAATCATTTGGAAGAAGGCTATTGCCAACTGCGTCTTTAATTCGATTTGTCCCTTATTGGAAGTGGATAATGGCATTTTCCACAGGAATGAGGAGGTGATGTCCATAGCCAAAAGAGTGATTGCCGAATGCGCTTTGATCGCCAACAAAAAGGGAATAGATTTGGGCGTTTATGAGCTAGAGGATCAGGTTTTGAAAATCAGCAGAATGTCCGATGGGCAATTCATTTCGACCCTACAGGACATCAATAATAAAAGGGAGACCGAGATAGACACGTTGAACTTTGAAATTTTCCGAATGGCGCAGGCTTTGAACGTGTCGGACAAAGTTCAAGAAACCAGATTGTTGGGAGAATTGGTCAAATGGAAATCGGAATTGCCCCGTAGTTGATACCTTTTGATTATTGCTCTAAAATCCCCTAAATTCACAGTCTTATGGAAAAGCAACAACAGTTGTACAAAACAGCTTTCGGATTGGCCTTGTTCACCATCTTTTACAATGTGGTGGAGGGCATCGTTTCCACCTATTTGGGTTTTGAGGATGAAAGTCTGGCCCTTTTCGGCTTTGGAACCGATAGTTTTATTGAGGTGATTTCGGGGTTGGGCATTGCGCATATGATCCTACGCATCCAGAAAAACCCTGAAAGCAATCGGGACAATTTTGAACGCACCGCACTGCGTATCACCGGGGTTGCCTTTTACATTTTGGTAGCGGGATTGGTAGTTACCAGTCTCTACAATATTTGGACAGGGCATCGCCCGTTGACCACCTTTTGGGGCGTTGTAATTTCCTTGATTTCCATTTTGATCATGTGGGTATTGGTTTTGTGGAAAAGGAAGGTAGGTAACCAACTCCATTCCGCCCCTATTTTGGCAGATGCCAATTGCACCTTGGTCTGCATCTACATGTCCATCATTTTGTTGGTAAGCAGTGGAGTGTATGAACTTTTCAATATACCTTATATTGATAGTTTGGGAACCCTGGGTTTGGCATATTTTGCCTATAAGGAAGGTAAGGAATGTTTTGAAAAAGCCAATAGCGACAAACACTGTTGCTGTACCTGAAGAGTTGAATTTTTATGGATAGAAGAGCACACTGGCAACAGGTGTATGGGACCAAATCTCCCGATGAGGTAAGCTGGACGCAAAAGCGACCCAGTACTTCTTTGGAATTTATAGAAAGTTTTACACTTGACAAAGATGCCAAGATCATTGATGTGGGTGGCGGCGACAGCAATTTGGTGGATTTTTTATTGGATTTGGGATATTCCGATATCACAGTGCTCGACATTTCCGCAAAAGCCTTGGAAAAGGCTCAAAACCGTTTGGGGGAACGTGCCGGTAAGGTGAAGTGGGTGGTGAGTGACGTTGTCGAATACCATCCCATGGAAACCTTTGATCTTTGGCATGATCGAGCTGCCTTTCATTTTTTGACTGACCCTGAGCAAATCGACACCTATCTTAAACTGGTCGATCAATATGTGTCCAAATATTTGGTATTGGGTACTTTTTCAGAAGCAGGCCCCACCAAATGCAGCGGTCTCGAAATCCAACAATACTCGGAAAAATCAATGACAGAATTGTTCGGGAAAAAGTTCGACAAAATCAAATGTCTCACCGAAGACCACATGACTCCATTTGGCACCAAACAAAATTTTCTGTTCTGTGGTTTCGGAAAAAAGGATCTTTGATCTAAAAGAATGCATTTTATTGGATATATTGTACTTCTATCTAAACAAACCTTCAATGAAACATGTTATCAACACCAACAATAATGTAGTACTGAAAGGAGCACTCACAATATGTTCCCTTTTTATTTTTGGAACTATCATGGCATCAACCCCAAAAATTGATACAGAAGTACAAGAAACTTTTGTGGTGACCTTGGTCGCTCCCGAAAATGGATCCTACACAGTTTCCCCAGAACTACCTGCTGACGGACAAGTAGCTACAGGGACCGAATTGACCATTACGGCAACCCCGTCTGAAGGATATAGCTTGGATGTGGTGTATTACACCTTCAAAGGGGGCATGTGGGGAACAACGAGCGTTGAGAATTTCACCCCGACCATGAAGATCAAAGTGGACAAGGACATGTCCGTAGGGGCCACTTTTGTAGAGAGTAACTTGGTCGATAACCTGAATGTGACCCATGATGTGGTGTATGCCAAACCGGGTGTTAAACCATTAAAATATGATGTGTTTGCCCCAAAAGGCGCAAAGGACCTTCCTGCCGTGGTAATCATTCATGGTGGAGGATGGTCTTCCAATAACGAGGATGTGATGAGGGGATTGGCCAGGGAACTCACCAAAGGGAATCAATATGTGGTGTTCAGTATGGATTACCGTTGGGTGAACAACTTGGATGGGGATGCAACACCTAATTCTATGCACAATTTGATTGAGGATGTTTTTGGTGGTATTGCCCATATTCAGGAACATGCGAGGGAATATGGGGCCAATCCGACCAAAATTGCGGTGACGGGCGATAGTGCGGGCGGGCATCTTTCTGCAGCAGCGGCAGTGCTGAGCCCCATGATCGGCGATGGCGGTTTTGGAACAACGGAAGGTGTTTTTGAGTACATGCCCACCTATATGCCAAAAGGCAAATCCGTGGATGAGGTTAAAAAGGAGATTGTGGATGCCGTTCAAGTGGCGGCTCCAAGTTATGGCCCATTTGATTCCAAGGATTTTAAAATGTTCATTCAGCAGACGGATCAAGGGTATTTGGATGCCGTTTCGCCCATTAAGCACATACCTAATGTGGCCGATCGCACCATCCCCCATTTTATTGTGCGGGGTTCCCAGGACGCTTTGATCAGTGATGCCGTGGTACAACCCTACATAGACTTGTTAAAGGAGAATGGACAAACGGTGGAGTATTTGGTGGTCGATGGCGTTGGGCATGCTTTTTTTGACTGGAAACCCGATGCACAGACCCGGGCCACATTTGAAAAATACGGGGTTCCCTATGCCGCCGAAATGAAATCTTTTTTTGATTCGGTTTTTTACTAAGCGAGTTCGGATTTTTGTTGGATCATGTTTGAAACAACAAAGGCTATAAGAGCGGGCAGTACCCATCCCAATTGATGTTGGCTTAAAGGTATCCATGAGGTGTATGGGTCGATGGGTTCCCTAAAACCAATACTTCCCAAAAAATCAGGAATACTGAAAAGTATGGTTGCCAAGACCACGTTTTTGAATACCGTGGGCGTGGTAAATCTATCGGGCAATACGTTCAACAAAATCAATATAATGGTGATGGGGTAGATGAACATAAGGGCCGGCAACGCCACGGCAATGATGTAACCCACATTGAACTGCCCCACCAAAACACCCAAAACGCAGCCCACAAAGGCAGTGATCCTGTAAGCCAAAGCAGAGTCCTTGAACTGGCTCTTCACAAAATCCGAAGTGCCGGTAACGATACCAACAGCGGTGGTGAAACAGGCCAGGCTGACCAAAACACTCAAAAATAGGTTGGCCGTGTTGCCCAAAGTTGCTATGCTGATGCCACTCAACAATGCGGTTCGGGAAATATCCCCATCAAAGGATTTTCCAAAAAGGGCGCCCGTCAAAATTAGTCCAGTGTAAATGATAAAAAGGCCGAGACCCGCCCAAAACCCGGCCGTACGGATCAATCGTTTTTTGTCATCATAGGCCAAATCCTTCTCTTTCAGGTTGATGGACACTATGATAACGGCTCCGACCACCACGGCACCAATGGCATCAAAGGTTTGATAGCCTTCCAAAATTCCATAGCTGAATGGACTGGCCAGGGTGGAATCGGCAAAATCAAAATCCAATGTAAAACCTGCAATGGCAATGATCAGTATCAAAACGATCAAGATGCCGGGGGTGAGCAATTTCCCAATAAGATCGAGCACCTTGGTCCTATTGATGGCAAAAATGAAAACCAATACAAAATAGATCAGACTGGTAAGGAGGTATGGGGTATCCCAAAAAGGTTGTATGGCCATTTCATGGGTCACCGAAGCTGTCCGGGGTGAGGGCAACGCAATGGCGATGGCATACATGATAAAACAATACACCGTACTGAAGAGGGGCGAAACTTTTTTGGCAAAATCGAACATGGTACCCTGTAATTTGGCATGGGCCAGAATACCCATCAAAGGGACCACAACACCCGAAACACAGAACCCCAAGGCTACCAACCACCACAGATTTCCAGCTTTGAAACCCAGAAGAGGCGGAAGAATAAGGTTGCCTGCCCCAAAAAAGAGGGAAAAAAGGGCAAAAGAGGTAATTGTTAACGATTTTTTGTCCATGGATTGTTGATAATTTCTAATCGATGTGGTATATTTCAAAAGTGTTTTTTAACGGATTTTCATGACTTTTTGCCGATAAGCCTGCATTTCATCGAAAAAAGGACTTTGTTGGGAAGCGTACAAAATAAAAAGTTATTAACATCCGTTCCTATAAAAAAGCTGAACCAAAAACAATTTGATATAAACAAAACTACTATTAACCAAATTACGGCATTTTTCGATTCCCCAAATCGTATGCATGCTTTTTCCAAACTTACTGGCCTATGAAAACTTCTACCCACCACCACGGCAACAAATTCTCATCATTTTTCTGCAATTTGTTCGGTCACCATTATGTGGTTTCCAAAAAAGTTACGCAACACATCAAGGAATACAAATGCCTTCATTGCCAGAAAGAGGTCACGACGGATGTCAGCGGCAACCTATCTGTCTTGACACCCCAAATGCAAGAAATCAACAGTACATTGGAAGATATGTACAGAAAAAGAAAAAGTAGGGTAGTGCACCAAGTGGCATAGCCCTTTTTTATTTTTTAAGAGGCCCAAATCTTTGATCCCGGAAACTTAAGTAATTGCCTACTGCTATCGGTTGCGTGCCCCAAAACCATGGTAGGGATGCCCTTGATTTTCGGGATTTTTTTATGTCTTGAACGAGTTCCAGCCCTGCGCCGTAATGGGAATTTTGGTCTCGGCCCTTGTAATCAAATGTACCCCTTCGCTTTTCTGCGTCATATGCCCGATAACCGTTAGGTTCGGATTGCCCTTTATCTTAGGAAAATCGGCCTGGTCAATGGTGAATAGCAGTTCGTAATCTTCCCCACCTGCCAAAGCTACCATGGTACTGTCCATTTTAAATTCCTCACAGGTAGAAATGACTGAAGGATCTAATGGAATTTTATTTTCGAACAGATTGCAACCCACTCCCCCGTGTTTGCACAAATGCAATATTTCCGAAGAAAGTCCATCACTGATGTCGATCATGGAAGTCGGTTTAACCTCCAGCTTTTCCAACAATTCTACCATGTCCTTTCGGGCCTCTGGTTTTAGTTGGCGCTCCACAAGATAGGAGTAGGGTTCCAGATCAGGTTGACTGTTCGGGTTGACCTTGTACACTTCTTTTTCACGTTCCAAAACCTGCAGGCCCAAATAGGCACCGCCCAAATCCCCGGTCACCACCAAAAGATCGTTCGGTTTGCTGCCCTTTCGGTACACAATTTGGGACTCATCCGCGGAGCCAATAGCCGTCACACTAATGATCATTCCTTTGTTGGACGAGGTAGTATCCCCTCCAACCAGATCCACGTTGTACATCTTGCAGGCCAACGCCACACCCTGGTAAAATTCTTCAAGGGCTTCCAAAGAAAACCTATTGGAAACCGCCATGGAAATGGTTATTTGAGTGGCCATGGCATTCATGGCATAAATATCTGAAAGATTGACCATTACGGATTTGTATCCCAAATGCTTAAGGGGCATGTAACTCAGGTCAAAATGGACTCCTTCCACCAACATATCGGTAGAAACGACCACTTTTTTGCCCTTGAAGTCCATCACTGCGGCATCGTCGCCAACACCTACCAAAGAGGATGGTTGTTTCAATTCAAAATGTTGGGTCAGATGGTCGATCAGGCCAAATTCGCCCAATTCTTCCAAGGAAGTTCGTTGTGGATTCTTGTCTTCTAGCATTTTGCAAAAGTAAACAGGTAATTGTAAATTGTAAAGGGGGCAATGGGATAATATTTTTTACGACAAAGGCCTCAAAATATTGATGTAATGTTCCAGAAAGCCAGTGGGTACGAATTCCATAGAAAAGACCTATGGAATCATTCGTTATTATAATGTTAGTAAATGTGGTAAAACCCTTATTATACAGTATATTTGTGGGCTATTTAGATTAAATACAAGTAAGATGATAAAAGTATCGGATACGGCTAAACAAAAAGTGGTATCACTCATGACCGAGGAAGGTTATGATGCCACTACCGATTTTGTGCGTGTCGGCGTGAAGAGTGGTGGGTGCAGCGGATTGTCTTACGAATTGAAGTTTGACAAGACCGCGGCAGATACGGATAAAATTTTTGAGGACAACGAGGTTCGCATCATTGTGGACAAAAAGAGTTTTCTCTATTTGGTAGGCACCACATTGGAATATTCAGGAGGTTTGAACGGAAAAGGTTTTGTGTTCAACAATCCAAATGCCCAGCGCACTTGTGGTTGTGGCGAGAGCTTTTCACTTTAAATTGAAAACTGTTGATTGATCATTGTCAATTGACAAATTGAGAACGTATGGCATATACAGAGGAAGAATTAAAAAAAGAACTGGAGACCAAGGAATACGAGTACGGTTTCTACACGGATATTGAATCGGATACCTTTCCCAAAGGGTTGAACGAAGAAATCGTGATTGCCATCTCCAAAAAGAAGGATGAACCGGATTGGATGACGGAATGGCGATTGGAGGCTTATCGTGCTTGGACAGAAATGGAGGAGCCCGAGTGGGCGAACGTGACCTACAAAAAACCCAACTTTCAGGATATTTCCTATTATTCGGCTCCCAATAAGAAACCAAAATACGATAGCTTGGATGAGGTAGATCCCGAACTGTTGGATACTTTCAAAAAGTTAGGAATCTCGTTGGATGAGCAAAAGAAATTGGCGGGGGTTGCAGTGGATATCGTCATGGACTCCGTTTCCGTGGCCACCACTTTTAAAAAGACCTTGGCAGAAAAAGGCATTATTTTCTGTTCCATTTCCGAAGCGATAAAGGAACACCCTGAATTGGTTAAGAAATATATCGGTTCCGTTGTTCCCAAAAAAGATAACTTTTATGCCGCATTGAACTCGGCCGTATTCTCCGATGGGTCTTTCTGTTACATTCCAAAAGGGGTTAGGTGTCCGATGGAGCTTTCCACGTATTTCCGAATCAACCAAGCAGGGACTGGCCAGTTCGAGAGAACCCTTGTCATAGCGGATGAGGGCAGTTATGTAAGTTACTTGGAAGGATGTACCGCACCATCGCGGGACGAAAACCAATTGCACGCCGCGGTAGTGGAACTCATTGCTTTGGACAATGCCGAGATCAAATATTCAACCGTACAAAACTGGTTCCCAGGCGATAAGGAAGGTAAAGGAGGCGTCTACAACTTTGTGACCAAGCGTGGTCTTTGCGAAAAGAACGCGAAAATTTCATGGACCCAGGTAGAAACCGGTTCCGCCGTAACTTGGAAATACCCTTCCTGCATTTTGAAGGGAGACAACTCCATTGGCGAGTTCTATTCCATCGCAGTGACCAACAACTTTCAACAGGCCGATACCGGGACTAAGATGATCCACTTGGGCAAGAACACCAAGAGCACCATCATTTCCAAAGGTATTTCGGCAGGACAGTCCCAAAACAGTTACCGAGGCTTGGTGCAGGTGAGCAGCCGGGCAGACAATGCACGTAATTTCTCCCAGTGTGATTCCCTATTGATGGGCAACCGTTGCGGGGCACATACCTTCCCCTACATTGAGGTGAAGAACAAATCGGCACAGATAGAACACGAGGCCACCACAAGTAAGATCGGGGAAGACCAGATTTTCTATTGCAATCAACGCGGTATCGACACCGAAAAGGCCATTGCCTTGATCGTGAACGGTTTCAGTAAGGAGGTATTGAACAAACTGCCCATGGAATTTGCCGTGGAAGCCCAAAAACTATTGGAGATCAGCCTTGAGGGATCAGTAGGATAATTAAAGAAATTAGTATGAAAAAGATAATGGCATTACTATTGGTCCTTGTTGCTGCTTTTTCTTGCAAGCAGGCCAAAAAAGAAACCGCTGAGGCAGAACAGACCACAGTGGAAGAAGCAAAACCAGAGATAAAACTATATGCATTCAGCGGAGGAACCGTGAATGCCAACAAATTGGAGCTCTTTTCTCAGGATACCACCTATACCGGGCAATCCAAGGAATTTGCCGATGCATTTTACGTAATCGTGCATCCAAAGGGAACCTTGATGTGGGATGCCGGACTTCCCGAAAGCTTGGTGGGGATGGACGCACCCTACACGTCTCCGGATGGTGCCTTCACCGTTTCTAGAAAGGACTCCGTGGCGAACCAGTTGGCTACCATCGGGATGAAACCTAGTGATATTAATTATATCGCCTTGTCCCATACACATTTTGATCATGTTGGCCATGCCAATGTTTTTGCAGGATCAACGTGGTTGGTGCAGGAGAAAGAATATGATTTTGCGACCAGTGAGGAAAATCAAAAGAACAACGCGGACATCTATAATGCTATAAAAGATTTGACCAAGGTCAAGAAAATAGCGAACACCGATTATGATGTGTTTGGGGATGGCACTGTGGTGATGAAATTCATGCCGGGACATACGCCGGGCCACCAGGTCTTGTTTGTGGATTTGGCCGAATTCGGTCCATTGTTGCTTTCTGGCGACATGTACCATTTTTATGAAAACAGGGAATACCGTAGAGTGCCCATTTTTAATTACGATGTGGCCCAGACCAAGGCAAGCATGGCAGCTTTTGAAGCGTTTGCCGATGAAATGGGAGCAACGGTCTACTTACAACATTCAAAAGAGGATTTTGAAAAATTGCCCAAGGCACCTAACTACTTAAAATAATATTTGAAGAAGAACAGCATGTTAGAAATCAAGAATTTACACGCAAGCGTAGAAGATAAGGAAATCCTAAAAGGAATCGACCTAAAGGTGAATGCCGGAGAGGTGCACGCCATCATGGGACCAAACGGTTCAGGGAAAAGCACCTTGGCATCGGTAATCGCGGGCAAGGAAGAATTTGAGGTAGAAGAAGGTAATATCATGTTGGAAGGGGAGGACCTTGAGGACCTTGCTCCCGAAGAAAGGGCCCACAAAGGGATTTTTCTTTCGTTCCAATATCCTGTGGAGATTCCAGGGGTTTCGGTAACGAACTTTATCAAGACCGCCATCAACGAATCGCGCAAGGCAAGGGGCTTGGAAGAAATGCCCGCCAATGAGATGTTGAAGAAGATTCGTGAAAAATCCGAGTTGTTGGAGATCGACCGTAAATTTCTTTCCCGTTCTTTGAACGAAGGGTTCTCCGGAGGGGAGAAAAAACGTAACGAGATTTTTCAAATGGCTATGATGGAACCCAAATTGGCCATTTTGGATGAAACGGATTCCGGATTGGACATTGATGCCCTTCGCATTGTGGCCAACGGGGTGAACAAATTGCGCAACAAGGACAACGCAATTATCGTGATTACCCATTATCAGCGTTTGTTGGATTATATCGTTCCCGATTATGTACATGTTTTGTACAACGGAAAGATTGTGAAATCCGGTACCAAGGAATTGGCATTGGAGCTGGAGGAAAAAGGGTACGATTGGATCAAACAGGAAGCTACGGTTTAATAGATATAAGACTTCAGAAATCAGATGTCAGAAATCAGATGTCAGAAATCAGATGTCAGAAATCAGATGTCAGAAATCAGATATCAGAAATCAGATATCGGATACTGAAAACGGATTAGATATGGATTTAAAGGAAAAATTAATCTCATCATTCTTGGCTTTCGAGAACAATGTGGACTTGGACCACCCGGTTCACGAAGTACGTTCAGAGGCCATCAAGAACTTTGAAATCAAAGGGTTTCCTTCCAAGAAAGAGGAAGCATGGAAATATACATCCCTCAATAGCCTTCAAAAGGTAGATTTCAGCATTTTCCCAAAAGAGGAATCAACGTTGGAATACAAGGATGTGAAGAAATATTTCCTTCATGAGATTGACACTTACAAGATTGTTTTCGTGGACGGTGTATACAGTTCATACCTTTCAGAAACTACCCACGATGGGGTGGATGTCTGTTTGATGAGCTCCGCTTTCAGCAAGCCCATGTTCCGGCAGGTGATTGAGGTGTACTTTAACAAAGTGGCCTCCAAGGATGAGTCGTTGACCACCTTGAACACTGCCTTTTGTAAGGAAGGGGCCTACATTTACATTCCGAAGAACAAGATGCCCAAAAAGCCTATCCAAATCTTGCATTTGGCAACGGGAAATGAGGCCGCCCTTATGTTACAGCCCCGTAACTTGGTTGTTGTGGAGGACAATGCAGAGGTGCAGATCATAGAGCGTCATCAAAGCTTGACCGAAAATGAGGTGTTCACCAATTCGGTAACGGAGATCTATGCTGGCAAGGACGCTATTGTGGACTACTACAAGGTCCAGAACGATGCCCCGACCGCTTCGTTGGTGGATAACACCTATATTTCACAAAAGGACAACAGTGTGGTTCGGGTGCATACTTTCTCCTTTGGAGGGAAATTGATCCGTAACAACCTGAACTTTTACCAAAACGGCGAACGCATTGATTCTACCTTGAAAGGGGTGACCATCTTGGGAGACAAACAACATGTGGACCATCATACCTTGGTGCACCACAGACAACCCAATTGCGAAAGCCATCAGGATTACAAAGGGATTTTTGGGGATAGTTCCACCGGTGTCTTCAATGGAAAGATCATTGTGGACAAGATTGCCCAAAAGACGGATGCCTTTCAGCAGAACAACAATATTTTGTTGAGCGACAGAGCCACCATCAACTCAAAACCCCAGTTGGAAATCTTTGCGGACGATGTAAAATGTTCCCACGGATGTACCATAGGACAATTGGACGAGGACGCCCTATTCTATCTAAGATCTAGGGGGATTCCAAAGAAAGAGGCCACGGCCCTATTGATGTACGCCTTTGCCAATAATGTTCTGGCAAGTGTTCGTATTCCTGAGCTAAAAGCCCGAATCAATAAGATCATTGCCAATAAGTTGGGTGTAAGGGTTGGTTTCGATCTATAACGTAAGGTGTCATTTCGAGCCAAGCTCCTGATCAAGGGAAGGACGGGCGAGGAATCTCCTGACATTTAAGATTTTTCACTGCGTTCAAAATGACAGATAAAAGCATTTTAGCAAACAAATTTGATGTGGATGCCATCCGCAAGGATTTCCCGATCCTCAACCGAGAGGTAAATGGGCAGCATTTGGTGTATTTGGACAATGCCGCTACTTCCCAGACCCCTCAGCAGGTCATCGATGTGATCGTGGATTACTATCACAGGTACAATGCGAACATCCACCGCGGGGTGCATACGCTCTCACAAGAAGCTACAGATGCGTATGAAGTGGCAAGACAAAAAATCCAAAAACACTTTAATATTGCCCATTCCTATGAAGTGATCTTCACTTCGGGCACCACACATGGCATCAATTTGGTGGCTACAGGCTTTACCTCCTTTCTAAAGAAAGGGGATGAGATCATGGTCTCTGCCATGGAGCACCATTCCAATATTGTGCCTTGGCAAATGCTCTGTGAGCGTACCGGTGCCACATTGAAGGTGATTCCCATGAATTTGAATGGGGAATTGATCATGGAAGAATACCACAAGCTATTGAACGATAGAACGAAATTGGTTTTCTGTAACCATGTGTCCAACGCTTTGGGGACCGTCAATCCGATTGAAGAGATCATAGATGCGGCCCACAAAGTCGGTGCAGCCGTTTTGATCGACGGTGCACAGGCTGCGGCGCATATCAAACCCGATCTACAGGCACTTGATGTGGATTTTTATACCGTTTCGGCCCATAAAATGTGCGGTCCCACTGGGGTAGGCATTCTTTACGGGAAAGAGGAATGGCTCAACAAACTACCGCCTTATCAAGGTGGTGGTGAGATGATTGCCGAGGTTACCTTTGAAAAGACCACCTATGCTGATCTACCCCATAAATTTGAAGCAGGTACCCCCAATATTTGCGGCGGAATCGCTTTTGGTGCCGCTTTGGATTATATGAACCATATCGGTTTTGAAGCCATTGCCCAATATGAAGAAGAATTGATGCAGTATGCCACGGAACAGTTGCTCACCATAGAAGGGTTGCAGATTTATGGAACGGCCAAGCACAAAACTTCGGTGATTTCCTTCAATATCGATGGGGTTCATCCGTATGATATCGGGACTATTCTCGATAAATTGGGGATAGCCGTTAGAACAGGCCACCATTGTGCCCAACCCATCATGGATTTTTACAAGATACCAGGAACGGTCAGGGCCAGTTTTAGCTTCTACAATACCCAAGAAGAAGTGAATAAATTGGTGGAAGGAGTGAAAAGAGCCCGTAACATGCTCCTATAATCTTATTGATCTGTTTTTTTAACGGTTTCACTATAACGTTGTAGAAGAATAATTTTACACATATTGTAGTTCATCGATTTTTTTAACAAGAGCTTAATTTTTTGTTAAATTTTAATATCTTCAGGCCTCATTAACCTTAATTAAATGTTAAAATTTATGAAAAAAGTTTTTAAGTATCTCGCTGTAGGTGCCGTGCTATTTGCATCGTGTGAAAAAACAGAAACAACTGTGGAAACCGAACAAGCCCTTGAGCAGGAAGTGTTCGAATTATCAATGGACCAATGTGGTTCCATGGGGGTTTTGGAAGAAAAATTGGCCCAAGACCCTACCTTGGCCATCAGGATGCAGGCCGTTGAAGATCATACAAAAACTGCTTTAAAACAGGGAATGACCCAAAAACTGCTAGCGGATGGGTCCATTGAGATTCCAGTGGTCTTCCATATTATTTACAGAACACAGAGCGAAAACATTTCATTGTCCCAAATTCAGGATCAACTTGATGCATTGAATGAGGACTACAATCTGAATAACCCTGGAAGAGCAACGATTCCATCCGAATTTTCTGCTGTGGAAGCCGATATCAACATCACTTTTACACTTCAGGAAGTAATCAGGACTTATGACAGAAGGCGTTCATGGAGACCGGACGATTCCATGAAGTTTGTTTCTCCAGTGGTCAATCCTGAAGAATACCTCAACATTTGGGTCGTGAACAATATGCCTTATCGTGGCGGGAACATTTTGGGCTACGCCCAATTCCCAGGGGGTGATCGCGCTACCGATGGAGTGGTATTGGACTATAGGTTCACGGGAACTACCCAGTATTCAACAGGCAGGACCGCAAGTCATGAGGTGGGCCACTGGTTGAACCTAAGACACATTTGGGGTGATGGAGGCTGTGGGGCTTCCGATTTTGTGGATGACACCCCCGATTCTGATGGACCGAGTAGGGGATGCCCCGTATACCCAACGGTGAGCTGCGGAACCAACGACATGACCATGAACTTCATGGACTATTCCGATGACCCGTGCTTGAACATGTTCACCGAAGGTCAAAAAGAACGTATGTGGTCTGTTTTTGCTCCAGGAGGGTATCGTGCGGCAATGGCCGACTAAAAAACTATCGAATTAATTGAAAGGTACCGAAACTCGGTGCCTTTTTTTATTCTTACATTTAAGAACCATGAAAATAGGATATATAATTCTCGTCGTATTGACCCATCTTATGGGATGTGGTAATTCAAACCAAGGGATGAACACTATAGAAGCCGTACATTACGAAAGTTATGGGAGAAGGTCCACCTTTGTATTTAATATAGATCCGCAAAAGACAACAGTGAAAAAGACAGGTCTTGACGCTTATGAAATTGAAGGAAAAACCACGGAAGCGGATTGGAACGATATAGTGTCCTTGCTTTCCAAAATAGACATTCCCAATCTGGAAAATATTGAAATCCCTTCTACTTTGCATGCATCGGACCGGGCTCCATCCGGCCAATTGAGCATACAGGTGAACAACGGAACGTACAGTACCCAAACCTTTGATGACAATAATCCCCCGGAAAATCTTGTGAAATTGATTGATAGGATTTATGCCATATCCGACAAAATGGGTAGATAGACCATTGGGTTTTTGTTGTATGCTATAATGTTTCTCTATGGCCTACCAGTTGTTTGGGTAGAAGTATTGTGGTACTTTTACAATTGAATTTTTTGCTATGGATATTCAAGAAATACAAGAAGAAATAGTGGATGAATTCTCCATGTTCGATGATTGGATGCAGCGCTATGAATACATGATAGAACTTGGGAAGTCACTCCCTTTGATAGAAGAACAGTACAAAACGGATGACAATTTGATCAAGGGTTGTCAGAGCAAGGTGTGGGTCCATGCCGAGCTGGATGGCGACAGATTGGTGTTCACGGCGGATAGTGATGCCATCATTACAAAAGGCATCATAGCAATTCTCATTCGGGCTTTCAGTAATCAAAAACCAAAGGATATCATCGATGCCGACACCGCTTTTATTGATGAGATTGGATTGAAGGAGCATTTGTCGCCCACACGGGCCAATGGTTTGGTAAGTATGATCAAGCAGTTGAAATTGTACGCAGTGGCTTACCAAACACAATTAAACTAGAAAAAGATGAGCGAAGAAATCACCATAGATACCCAGGACCTGGGTGAAAAAATAGTAAGGGTCCTCAAGACCATTTATGACCCAGAGATACCTGTGGACATATACGAACTCGGGTTGATTTACGATGTATTTGTAAACGAGGACAATGATGTCAAAATTTTGATGACCCTGACCTCTCCCAACTGTCCGGTAGCTGAAAGTTTGCCTGTTGAAGTGGAGGAAAAGGTAAAATCCATTGACGATCTTAACGATGTGGAAGTGGAAATCACCTTTGATCCCCCTTGGACCCAGGAACTGATGAGCGAGGAGGCGAAATTGGAGCTTGGACTTTTGTAAAAGACCCTTATAAGTCCAAGAACAGATGACAATAAGACAAATTGATAGGATCATTGAAATGGCCTGGGAAGATAGAACCCCTTTTGAGGCCATAGAATATCAATTTGGATTGAAGGAAAATGATGTAAGGGAAGTGATGCGAAGCAACCTTAAGCGAGCATCATTCGAGTTATGGAGAAAGCGGGTCAAAGGGAGGAAAACAAAACATCAGAAAACATCCCCTGCCAGCAGGTTCAGGTCTCAGAATCAAAAACTATAGTTGGTTCCATTTTTGGTAGGAATGATATTATGGAAGAAGAAATCATAAACCGGATAGCGCAAAGCCAATTGGTCACCTTTGATCTTGAGGATTACTATGCTAAAGGGGAACGGAAGGTTTTGGACGTTTCGGAATGGCTTTACGAAGGCATGATTTTGCGCGAAAAGGAGTTCCGAACCCATGTGGATGCCCAAGATTGGACCAAGTACCAAGATGCTTATGTGTCCCTCACCTGTACCACGGATGCCATAATCCCAGGATGGGCTTTTATGCTGGTGGCATCACAATTGCAGCCGTATGCCAAAAAAGTGGTTGTAGGCAGCTTGGTAGATTTGGAAACTTCCCTGTACCAATCTATTTTGGAGAACTTGGATGTTTCAGCGTTCACGGATAAACCGGTAATCATTAAGGGATGTTCCCGCAAACCCGTTCCCGAAAACGCGTACATCCTGGCTATGATGAAAATTCAATCCGTGGCCAAAAGTGTGATGTATGGGGAGGCGTGTTCTTCTGTTCCTCTCTATAAGCAAAAGAATTAGTCAGACTTCTGATATCTTAAATTTTGGGTTGGAAAGCCATTGATTTACACGAACTTATTTTTGTCCTGTTTATTGGCTCTTGATTCGTTGGAAGCGAAAACAAAAAGCCCCGCATTGCTACAAGACCCTTTCATAGAGAGTGCTAAATTTATTTTACTAAACTGAACTGGCATTTGCACTGGTCAGTCCATCTGAAGAGTTCCAAGGACCCCCTTGTCCAATAATACCGAGATAGGGTCTCCATCGGTCACGGTAAAATAGTTCCCGGATTATTAGGTTATTTTGGATTGACCATTACGGTCAAACTGTATTTTATTTCATTATTTTTAGTTCAAAACCAACCATACATTACAGGCTAAAGGCGAACACAAAAGGTAATAAACATTGGAAATTCAACAGCATTTATTCCTCTTTTCCTCATTAATCGGATTTTTGATTGCCCTTGCGTTGTTGTCAAGGGTTTTCACATCAAAAAAAGGGGATTTCTTCATCGGCATTGTGGTGTTGATACTTGCAATTGAACTACTTTTTTCATGGGGCGCTCAATCGGGAATCAATAATAGTCCCAATATATTTCCATATTGGATGCTATTGAATTATCTGCTGATTCCACCCTGTATATGGTTATTCATCAAATATCAAACAGATGATAATTTCAGATTTCTACCTTGGCATTTATGGCTTTTTCTGCCTGCCTTGATTGCCTATGCATTGGATGTTTGGTCTAAAATGGCTTCCATTTCTTTGATCAACCATACATTGTGGATTTGGTTTTCCGAATATGTACCGCTACTCGGAACGATATTGGTACTTGGGCTATTTTGGGTCAAATATTATAAGTTGAACGTGTTTAAAAATTTCAAGGCCCAAAAAAAAAGCATGCTGACCCAATTTCGATTTCTAATGCTGATGTCAAGCCTTTCCTTTGTTTGCCTTGCATGGCTGTTATTTGAATTTATTGGGTTCAAGTATTATGAAATTATTGAATACACCTTTATCATTCTTTTTCTTGGTTTGGCCTTTTTCAATTTTCTTGAAAACCAAACCTTCCCACCATTGGCACTTGAAGAAAGAAACCGTGAGTTTCCAAACTATGATGATCAGGATAATTTGGTTCTGCTGCAAAGGACAATGCAGGAAAACAGGCCCTACCTAAATCCGAATTACCCATTAAAAGAATTGGCACTTGAACTAAACCTTCCTGCCAGATATGTCTCTTTCCTCATCAATCATTACCACCACAAAAACTATAAAGAGTACATCAATGCCTACAGGATTGATGCATTTTTGGAAAAAGTGAAGTCTGGGGAAAACAAAACCAAGACTTTCTTAGGTCTGGCAATGGAATGTGGATTCAGTTCAAAGTCAACCTTCAACCAAGTCTTTAAAAATCACATGGGCAAATCACCTTCAGAATACATTAACTGATAAGTGTTTTACCTAAATGTGTCCTATAACACGTTTTCACACTTCTGAAAACATGTTATGGGTCGATTGCCATTATCTTAAAGTATTTCTTTGGCCAAAAACTAATGATGAAGATTCTAATTTCCATTTATGCTTTCCTATTTGTGCTTAAAAGTCAGGCACAAGAGGCAGATCTAAACATCCATTTCCTCAAAAACATTGAATTCCTAGGATATATCATTGAGCTTGGGGACCCATCGGATAACGATCCCGATCATCCGATTTCAAAACTGATCCATCAATATCCGGAAAATGGCACCAAAAAATCACTAGAAGAGATTTTCGGCATGGGAGCCGATATAGATTACGGTGTTTTCATCTCATTAATGTATAATTTACCAGAATTCCCACTTGACCCAAACTATCTATTACCTGAAGAACAAGCTGCTAAATTGGGTTTTAAAACCGATGAGGAATTCAACTTTATCCGAAAACTGGTCCAAAAAGTGGATGCCTTTTACACTGAATCGCATTTTGAAACGATTTGGAATGATTTGAAACCCTACCGTGACTCTACTTTGATTCAAATAAAAGAATTCAATGAAATCCCATCAATTATCAAGGAAATAGAATCCTTTTACGGATCCTCTTTTACTCAATATGATATTGTACCAAGTTTGACCATTTGGTCAGGCCCTGGGTGGGGAGGAGCAAATGCTGAAGGAAATACGGCCCGATTCATTCTTGGACCCATAGAAAAGGATTATATTTTTAAAATGGAAGGTTTTCAAAGTCTTGCCGTCCATGAATTTGGACATGCATTTGCTGACCAGATAGTGCTTCAACATAATGCCGAGCTTAAAGAAACAGAAGCGTTGTTTCATCCTATAGAGACGGAAATGGGACCCCAAGGTTATTATAACTGGAAAACCTGTGTCATAGAGCATTTTGTAAGGGCCGGGGAAGTCATAATTTTGGAACAATTGAAGAATCAGTCCAGAAGCGAAGCTCTGTTGCAAGAATACAGAGATAATCGAAAGTTTATATATCTCGACTTCATTGTTCAAAAACTTAAGGAATATAGGGCAGCGAACAAGCTTGGTTACAAAAATTCGGTAAAGACTACTTTATTGGACCTTCATGATTCGTATTTGAAGGACTGATTATATCCGAGAAATAAATCTAAAAAGTATCATGGAATATCGTCATGCTGAACTTGTTTCAGCATCTCACTAATGATTGAAATTTTATGGCTTGATGAGACCCTGAAATGAATTCTGGGTGACGACTAAAACAGTATGATAGGAAGGAAGATCAACTTCACCAGCCTTTCCAGCCTTCGGGTTTCCCCATTAAAATGGAGGTTGATTTTAATGGATGCCATAGCGATCAGTTTTTGTAGAACTTGGTACTCTTGATACCGGCATAGTCCTGTACAACCAAAACATACAGTCCGGATGAAAGGGATGATACGTTGATAGACCCTTCCGTATTACCCCTTTTAATCACATTACCTGCTGTGGTTACAATGGAGTATTGGGCATCTTTGGACAATTCGGCCTCAACGTTCAAATAGTCAACGGCGGGGTTGGGGAACACGGAAATGTTCAGCTCTTGCGGATAGCTGAGGGGAGCATAGCTCATCATTTGCGTCTCCTCGCCGTTAAATTCAAATTCGATGGTCTCTGAAAATTCGGATACTGCATTTTCGGTACAGATGGAGCGGACACGGGCTTCGTATACCTTACCCATTTCCAAATTGGCCAGTTCAAAACTGCTGTCCCAAACAAATTCACTGGTCCAGTCGTCCGTATCAATACTTTTATATTGAACCTCAAAAAGGGTTTCTTCCGCTTCATTCCAAGCCATAGTGGAACTTTCTAGAGATGAAGACACCAATTCCAAATCGGATGGCGTTTCAATGGAACATTTGGATACCTGTGCGCCGGAAACGATCAAAGAAAAATCCTGGGTTGTGTTTTTCAAGTTTCCTTTATGGGTTACGGTAATAGTATAGGTTCCAGTGGCATTGCCAATTTCAATTCTTTCATAGGGATCCACTTTGTTATCCCCTTTTGTGGCAGCATCGTTGGCTTTGGTAGGATTCAGTTTCCAAGGCAGGTAAGTTTCTCCGTTTTTGGTAATCCTGATATCCAGATCATTGATCAAGGCGGCAGTGGTGTTGTTCAAATCCCCACGGTTCACATATTCCCCTTCAGGGTCTGTCCAAGAAATAGAAGCCATCAAAGGTTCGTTTCCGTTGGCCACCACTGTGATAGTGAAACTTTCTCCATTGGCAAGACTTTCTTCTTGGATCAAGCTGGTATATTCCTTATTTTGAAGCAATTCGGCAGCCGTTTTGGCATTCATTACTCCCCAACCCATTTTATAGTCAGGACCCTTGGCTCCCACGTCATCCGCAGTATGAAGGGCCAAACCCTTAAGGGTTGCCGCTTTCATATAGGTCCCGAACAATTCTTCATGGTACTGTTGCAACAACAAAAGGGATCCTGTAACACCAGGAGCGGCCATAGAAGTACCTGAAGATACTTGATAGCTACTGTTGGTCGCCGAACTGGTGGAAAGGATATTGGAACCATCCCCAGCCAAATCTGGCTTCACACGGCCATCATCCACAGGTCCAAAACTGCTATATCCCGCAACTGAAGCTTTTACCAGATTTCCTTTGCTGTCGATTTCCGTGTTTGCACCTGCGATGGTCAATCCGTTTTTGGTGGTAGTAAATCCAAGCAATAAATCGAACCCATCGGCGGTCTTACCAAAATTAGGGGAAGCGTTATCGTACGAATTTTGGGCATTTCCTGCAGCGGTCACCATTAAATAATATGGTGCATTGTACATGATCTTGTCCCAATCCTGTGTTACTTTGATGTAGGCCCCAAAATACCAATCCGGCACCCTGTCAGAAAGGATTCCGTAGGAATGGTTGCTCAACAACATGCCATTGGAGGCAGCTTCGGCCACTTCAATTTTATCACGGCTCCAATCGTAGGTCATGGCCTGTGCGCCATAGGCCACTCCTTGGGCATTTGCCTCTACTCCTGAGGAAATCAGATTTCCGGTAACCAAAGTGGAGTGAAGGCTAACTTCACTGGAACCATCCGCATTTTTGGCACGAGTATCAAATTCTTGATGGGTAGTCAGGGCGATACCGGCATCCCAAACACCCACTTCCATACCGCTACCTGTCAGTCCCAAATTCAAAAGACCATTATCATAAAGGGTATAGGCCCTAGAGGTTTGGGTGGATGGATCGTTCAATGTAGTATAGTACAATGGGGTTCCATCGGAACCGATAGCTTTCAACGCAATAGGGGAACCATCAATGGCTTTTTCGGAAATCCTGATTCCTTTTGAGGCCTTCAATTGGCTAATTTTTTGAGCTGTATTTTGATGTTCGGCCTCCAATTCAGAAATGAATGAAGCCATTTTACTTTGATTGTAGGTAGCCTTTATCTGTTCCTTGGCCTTTTGGGATTGACCCAAAACAGAACATATTCCCAAAACTGAAAATAAAATGGAGAAGATCGCTCCCTTTGCCCCGATAGGTAACTTGTAATCCATAGTTAAGTTAAGGTAAGATTTGGACTACGAATATATCAGGATATGTAGTATTCATCGATAAAAATCCTACTTTTTTCGACGAACTACATAGTGTTTTGCTGTAAGTTGTTGTGAAAATTAACTTTTATGTAGTGTATTCTTTTTCCTACTTATTTGTGTTCTTCCAAAACCACATAAACAGGAAAGTGATCACTATATCCCCCTAAATAGTTGGAGCCACCATAAGTGCGAAAAGGGTTGCCCTTGTATCTTCCTTTCCACTCCTTTAAAAATCTGGGAGAGAACACAGCCGCTTTAACAAAACTATGGGTGCCGGGTTCATAGTTCAAAAAACTGTGGGAAACCAGGATTTGATCAAAAAGGCTCCAAGCCCCTTTGTAATTGGCACTTCCTGATACGGGAGACAATAAGGATTTCATTGGATTGATGAACTGTTTGGTAGCCATCAAGGTTTGGATACTTTCCGAATTGGGATCATCGTTAAAATCGCCCATAACGATACAGTTCGGGAATTCCTCATCAATCTTTTCCAGCCTTTGAAGAATGGTTTCTGCCGCCTTTACCCGTTTGTAACTCGTTATTTCTGCTCCCTCTCGTCTTGACGGCCAGTGGTTCACAAAAACATGCACTTCTTCTTGGTGTAACTTCCCATGTACATACAAAATGTCCCGGGTCAAATCTCTGTCTCCATTAGTGTTCGCTACCATTAGAGGTAATGTTTCGGCATGGAACACCTGAAAATGGTCTTTGTGATAGATCAGTGCAGTATCAATGCCTCGTTCATCGGGGGAGTCAAAATGAACAAAGTCGTAGTTGATATCCCTTAGCTTTTTCGATTTTAGCAACGCCCTGATTACAGTTTTGTTCTCCACTTCTGCAATCCCGACCAATACAGGTGGAATATCGCTATCATCCAACCCAATTTTGGAAATCGTCTTGGAAATCTTACTTACCTTTTTCCTGAACTTGGACTCGGTCCATCGCCTAAAACCCTTAGGTGTAAAGTCATCATCCAAGGAATAGGGGTCGTCCGTGGTATCAAAAAAATTTTCGAGGTTGTAAAACGCTACCGTGTACTTGTCTTTGGAACTGTACAATTTGCTTTTGCCTTTAGAAGTTCATCCATTGCAAAGTACAAAATCGAATAGATTCCTTACTCCTTTTCCGGTTTAGGTTCTGTTGCCTTTCCTTTTATGCTTTCCCATCCATCAGGGGTTTCCCGTTTGGCATGGGGCAATTGGTTCGCATACAACAACGCATTGAACAAAGTTCGGTACGTGCCCATGGGTTGTCCTCGCCATTGCGGTTGAAACCCGAACAACAACACATGCCCTTTTCCATGTTTTACGTCCAAAGCTGCCGCATTCCCGTTCATGAAATTTTCTCCGACGAGGTAGCCTGACATTAATGGGGAACCTTGTGCCTGGTATTTGGCCAACACTTCTCCTTCAAAACCTTCCTCGGTACTGAAAACAGGGCTACTATACACAAATACATTGGCCTTGTCCATCATTCCTGCCATAACCGGATGACTTGGATTGGTTTCCACTTGCATGATGGAACCACCGGTAAAGAACTTGGCCCTGTCCACATGATCCACCACATTTTTAACTGGCAGGTGCAACGCCTGAATGGCAAAATCGGAGCTTCGGTTCAAGGTGACCAGTGTCCCTCCTTGTTTTACAAAAGTATTGAGGTTCCGGGCACCTAATTCTCCCAATCCTCCGGCATATTGAGGAGGTGCGGAACCTGGTTGCAGTCCATTTTCTATGGATCCAGGCCATTCGGATGCCATCACGATCACATCAAAACGTTCTTTTAGATTGTCCAACATAAAATCCGAATTGCGAAGTGAGGCATATCCAAAGCCAAAATTGTCCAGCAACCAACGGGTCCATCCCATATCCATACTGGCGGTCCAGGGTCGGTACACGCCAATCCGTGTTTTTACTTTGGATGAGCCCGAACCGGAACCTAAAACTCCGTTGATGGCATAGTCGTTTACCCATTGTTGCATTTTGCCTCGACTTACACCTTGAATTCCGTATTTTTTGGATTTGGCGTCATACACCACGGAGGATCCAGAGTTCATGGCTTCGGCAATGACCCTAAAGCTATTGTTTTCCGCTGGGTCCAGCCAAAGGGTACTGCCGCTACCGCGGAGTGTTCCAGGCAAGGGTTTGATGCCAGCAGCTACTTTATCCGTATCGAAACCTGCTCCGGGAGCAAAGTCAACCTTGCTCATATCCTTGTTTTCATCATCAGTGGTTTGCAAAGGCGTGCCTTCCACGGGTTTTAAGGCATTTCGGAAATCATCGGACAAAGGCACCATACCGGTGATTACATTCACTTCCATTTGAAAGGGGAGGGTCCAACCGGCAGCATCATAAGGTTGTTCCAATGGGCCATCAGGAGATTCCCTTAGATCGGGATATACCTGCACGTCCAAAACCTGACGGGTCATTTCGGCAAATTCCTGGTCCATGGGAATTACCCAAGTTCCTTTGGGATACGTCACCCCCGAATATTCCATCGGTTTTTCCAACTGTGAAATTTGAATCCCATTGAAGGCCAATCTTTTCAACAGTTCCACAGGCCGAACAGGATCCCGTTGCTTTTGGGGAACTATATAGGCAAACGGCGGCTCGTTCTTATATTTTTCTATGGTATTGATTCCAGACTGATACTTGTTGAAGAGTAGCATTTCCTTGTATTTCGCGGCATAATCCAACACCGCAACAGATGCTACTTGCATGTACTGCATGGCATCGGCCAACCGCCACCAACCGCCTTTCCATGGACTACTGTAAAGCGATTCAACCCGAAGATCGCGACGGTCTTTTGGAAAATCGCTCAACGTATAAAAATAAGGTGTGGCATATCGATACAGAGCCGTTTCCGTCCAAAACGATGGGATGTTCTGCATCATAGGCAAGTAATCGATATACCCAGGATACCAGGCATCAAAACCTTGACCCATATGAACTGCACCGGGCAAACCTTCCGATTCTAAATCCCGTGCCATGGCCATCCCGATCATGTTTACTTCCCTGGCCATTAACGGAGGTGTTTGCGGAGCTACCGGTTCGGCAAATGGTGGTAGCCAAATCCGTGTTGGGAACGGTGAGGATTGATGGTGTACATGGATGATATTAGGCTCCCATTCCCTCCAAGTGCGGCCTACCACACGCGATTCCAACATATTCAACATATAGGCGTCACGGTTGTTGTCATGCCCCACATATTTTTGATAAAGCCATGGTGTCCTGGCCGTTTCGTAAGGCGTTCCCACATTGCCCATATACCAATTGGAGATGATATCCTGCCCATCGGGGTTCAGGGACGGCCAAAGCACCAAGATTACATTGTCCAATATGGCTTTGAACTTTGGGGTATCCGCCTCACTTATAATTTGATGCGCCAAGGTGATAATGTGTTGCGCCCCGGCCACTTCCGAAGCATGAAGTCCACCACTAAGATCCACTATGGCCTTTCCTTCAGCAGCCAATTGTCTTGCCAGTTCCTTGGTTATCCCTTTGGGATGGGCCAAGGCTTTGGAGATTTCTTTGTAATGCTCTACTTTGTCCAAATTTGCTTTGGAGGAAATCAGTACATAATACCAAGTACGGCCTTCGGACGTTTTTCCGGTTTCACGCATTTCGACCAAATCACTGGCGGCATCCAGTTTTTTGAAATACTCGATGGACTGTTCATACGTGGCCAAATGAAAATCGGAACCTACTTTGAAACCAATGACCTCCTCCGGTTTCGGGATGGCTGTATTTTGGGCTTGAAGACCGCTAAAAATCAAGGTGAAAAATAGAAAAATCGTCAGGACGGGGGAAGAAAAACGACAGTTTCCTCCGCTTTGGGCAGAATCCATCTGGAGCATCATTTTGAGTTAGGTTGAATTAAGTCCTCAAGATAGGAAACAATGCGTTCAAATTATAGTGTTTTTCCGTGTTCACCACCCTTTAAAAGCCCAAGAACCAAAATCAGCTTCCAAAACATTGTGTAGATTTGTACTTTAATTCCTTTTGATGCTAGAAAAGAAGTCGATTGATTATGAAAAGGCGATACTCGTAGGGGTCATTACCCAAACACAGGATGAGACCAAAGTAAATGAGTATCTGGACGAACTGGAGTTTTTGACCTACACGGCGGGGGGCGAAGTGAAGAAACGCTTTGTGCAGCGAATTGACGTGCCCAATCCCAAGACCTATATCGGTAGCGGTAAGATGGAAGAGGTGGAACATTTCGTGAATGAAAACGAAATTGGTTCCGTCATTTTTGACGACGAATTGACCCCGGCGCAGCAGAAAAACATTGAAAAAATCCTGCGATGTAAGATCTTGGACAGGACCGGTCTTATCCTCGACATATTTGCCCAAAGGGCAGAGACCAGCTATGCCCGGACCCAAGTAGAACTGGCCCAATACGAATACCTTTTACCCAGATTGACGGGACTTTGGACGCACTTGGAGCGTCAACGTGGGGGTATCGGTATGCGTGGACCTGGGGAAACGGAAATTGAAACGGATAGAAGGATTGTTCGAGACCGTATTGCCCTTTTAAAAAAGAAACTGATGAAGATCGACCGCCAAATGGAGACCCAGCGTGGCAACCGTGGTGCCTTGGTGCGTGTGGCATTGGTCGGTTATACCAACGTGGGCAAGTCCACTTTGATGAACGTGATCAGTAAAAGTGAAGTGTTCGCCGAAAACAAGCTGTTTGCCACTTTGGACACTACGGTCAGGAAAGTCGTTATCGGCAATTTGCCCTTTCTGTTGAGTGATACGGTAGGATTCATCCGAAAGTTGCCTACCCAACTGGTGGAAAGTTTTAAAAGTACGTTGGATGAGGTCCGGGAAGCCGATTTGTTGTTGCACGTAGTGGATATTTCCCATCCCAATTTTGAGGAACACATCGCTTCGGTAAACCAAATTTTGGGTGAAATAGGCTGTGCCGAAAAGAAGACCATCATGGTCTTCAACAAAATAGACCAGTACCATCCTGAGACCATTGAAGAGGACGATTTGGTCACCGAACGCACCTCTGCCCATTTTACTTTGGAGGAATGGAAGAATACCTGGTTCAACAAGATTGGGGACAGGGCCCTTTTTATTTCCGCCTTGAACAAGGAAAATCTGGAAGAATTCCGAAAAAGGGTGTATGACGAAGTGAGGGACATCCATGTGACCCGATTCCCATACAACAACTTTCTATATCCAGAACATTTGGATGAACTTTAAATCTTAAAGATTAACCGCCCAATTTTTACGATGACTTGTCTTTTTGGATAAGCCTACCACAACTTTTAGCGAGTTCACAACAAAAGTTTAGGCAATAACTACATTAGGACTACTTTCATATTGTTTTTAAGTCATTTAGTGTCGACCCCACGATCTTCATTGATCTTAACCTACTTAGACCATGGTTTAAAACTTGAAAAATCATCTGATACCCCACAAAAAAGCCCTCAGAAACGAGGGCTTTTTTTTATTTTCCAATGTTCTTAGAACTTATAGCTTAACCCTAGGGTCCAATACGTTTGCAGTTCGTTGTCAATGGTGTCGAAAGTTGCAGTCGGATCAGGTGTTGGGGCACGGTTCACAATATAGTTCAGGGTCTCTTGTTTGTTGTTTCGCAGACCAAAATCAAAACCAACGCCTATCATCTTCCATAAAGTGTAGGAGAACGAGTTGGTCCAGGTCCAGTTGCTCAGATCACTGCTCTTGTAGCTCTGGAACATGGACAGGTTACTTTTAAAACTCACGGCACCGATTTGTTTGGTATAGTCCGCCACGATCTTGGCTCCCATGGAGGATTCGAAAATGGTATCCTCCTTACTGAACACAAAATTGTAGTTGAGCGGGTGGATTACCACGATCAAATCAGGAATCGGGGTCCACGTGGCACCCACACCAAGATCAAGATATCCAGGGTCGTTAAAATTGCTCAATAGGGTAGTCCTGTATTCTGTTAGGGCGGATATGGCCAAATGCTCACTCAATTTTCTACCGTACAAGGATGAAATATTGAAGACATCCGTTGCCTGACGGAAACTATCATCATCATTCGGATCGTCCTTGTCATCCAACTTTACCCAGGCCAAGTTCACGTTGGCGGCATTTCTCCAAAAGAATTTTTCTTCTTGAAGGTTGGCAAAGGCATTCACGGTAAACCCAATGTTCCCGGATGAGTTGTTCGGGATTCCTTGGGCAAACCAGTTATTGAATTGGGAAAGGCTTCCGCCAATGGTCCCAAATGCACCAATTTTCCAACCCGGAAGGGCATCCAGTTGGGCCTGCAGTGCATTTACGCGTCCTTGTATAGCGGCAATGGAATCTTTCTTGGGGGCGATCTGGGCCTTCAGTTCTTCCGCGGTCTGTGCCGAAGCGACTACCAGCACGAATGAGGCCATAGCGGTCAATAATAATTTTTTCATAGTATGGAGTTTACTGTTTAGACCTCAAAAGTAAGAAATGTCACATTTTTAATTCGATTTCTTTCAGCAAAGGAGGGTGTATTGGAAATCGCCCTCCATCCATCAATCCAAAAGGGGTATAGGTAAGATCTTCTCTTCCAATTCCATGTTAATAGTACATCTTGTTGTGCCTTAATATCAAAAATTCAGAAAAATGAAAATTAGAAAACTTTTATGGGGTGCCCTGGCCGTAACCGTATTATGGTCTTGTGACCCCAACGAGCCTGTATCAACCTATGTAAATACCGCCCCGGTGGTCAAGGACCACAGCTTCAGTGTCAAGGAAGACATTTCAGACACTCAGATTGTTGGCACTGTAACCGCCAAAGATGAGGTGGACCATGACAAAATCACCTTTAGCATCCGCTCCAATGATGATGACCTTTTCGAGATCTCGCCTTCGGGTAATTTGAGCTTGGCCCCAGGGAAACACCTCGATTTTGAGACTGCCGAAGAACATACCATTACCATTATGGCCCATGATGGCATTGTGGGACGCTATGCCAAAGTTACCATAGCCGTGGAAGATGTGGAGCCAGAACCGGATTCCCCTACCATTACCCTGAACAAGGAATCTCTGGAGCTCTATACCATGGATACCGAAACCCTAACGGCCACCGTGACCAATGCAGAAGGTCTTGAGATTGTCTGGACCTCGGACAATGAGGAAGTGGCCACCGTGGACGAAAACGGCACAGTAACCGCTTCGGGATCGGGCACCGCTAACATCACGGCCAAGTTAGGCAAGACCGCGACTACCTGTACCGTAAGCGTAATTCCCAATGTGTATGTCTCCAGTTTTATTATCAACGACTTGGGGTTTAAGGTAGCAACCCTATGGAAGAATGGAATTGCCCAGGAACTGTCCGATGGAACCAGCGATGCAGAAGCCAGATCAATCTTTGTGGACGGGGCCAATGTGTATGTTGCCGGATATGTTAAAAATGCCAACGACAAATATGTAGCCACCCTTTGGAAAAATGGGGTGGCCCAAGAACTTACAGGGCCTAATAGTTCTGCTGTTGCATGGGATGTATCCGTACAAGGTGATGATGTGTTCGTGGCAGGACAAACTTGGAATTACGATACTGGTTATTGGATGGTGGTTCTTTGGAAGAACGGGGTTCCCACTATTCTCACCGATGGGAGCAGCCATGCCGAAGCACTTTCCTTATTTGTTGATGGAGAAGATGTATATGTATCTGGATACATAAATAAAACAACCCATATTTTGGGTATGGTCTGGAAGAATGGATTTCCCATTGAGTTTCCCTTGGCCAATAAGAGCACTAGGATAAACTCGGTATATGTGGAAGGCTCCAATGTATATGGTGCCGGATTTATGTCGAATATCGGTGAAGAGGTATATGCGGCGACCCTTTGGAAAAATGGGGTGCTACAGGAACTGTCCAATGGAAGTAAAAATTGCAATGCAATCTCAGTGGTTGCAGATAGTTCCGATGTCTATGTATGTGGCTATCAAAGCAATGCCAGTGATACCCCTGTGGCCATGCTTTGGAAAAACGGAGTCCCCACCGAGCTTTGGGATGGGACCGTATATTCGATTGCAACCTCTTTGAATTTGGATGGAGAAGATGTTTACATAGCTGGGTATACACGACATTCCGATCAAGACTATGATTTTATCATATGGAAAAATGAGGTTCCCACCAAACTTGCAACCCATGTTTATGGTTATTTGAGAGATATTTTTGTCAAATAATCCCATCCATTTCCTTGTTTCCTATAAGGCCCTCAATTTATGGGGGCTTTTTTTATGGCCCATATATCCAATTTACCCATTTATCAAGTCACAATAGGCACACACCAATTGACCTCCACTTTTGGGTACATAATGTCCTTTCTTGTACCCTTAAAAACGGTAATCATGAAAAGAAAAGAAATATTTGCAAAAGTGCTGTTCTTGTTGACAGTATCCATTATTATTTGGTCATGTGGAAAGGATGATGATCCTGTGCCCCAAACCTCTCCACCGACCATCACTAATTTTGTGCCTGCCTCTGGGCCAGTAGGCTCCCAAGTTACCCTTAATGGAAATCATTTTAATGCTTCCCCCGCAGAGAACTTGGTAAAATTTGGCAATGTCATGGCAGAGGTTGCCATTGCTAGCAGTACAAAAATTATCGTTACGGTTCCTGAAGGGGCCATTTCAGGGAAAATAAGTGTAACCGTGGATGGGGAAACCGCCACAAGCGACTCAGACTTTACGGTTACCACTGCCATTACCCTCGATAAAAATTCGTTGAACCTGTTCACTTTGGACGAAGCGGTCTTGAATGCATCGGTAAGTGAAGCCAATTTGGCGATTACTTGGAGTTCCGATAATGAAAATGTGGCCACAGTGGATGAAAATGGCAACGTGACCGCCACTGGGTCGGGTACCGCTACCATCACAGCCGCTGTTGAAGGCGATGAAGCCATTTGTACCGTAACGGTGAATCCCAATGTGTATGTGGCAGGGTTCACGACCAACTCAGACAAGGTTTCTTCAGCTGCCTACTGGAAAAATGGTGAGGAGCAGCAACTAACACTGAATGCCAATTCATCTGCTGCAAGGGCCATTTTTGTGGATGGTTCGGATGTATACCTAACTGGAAGCACGGCGAATGATGATTTTATATACTTGCCCATAATTTGGAAGAATGGCAACACTGAAGACTTGGCCAGTGGACTTTTCAACTCCTTTCCATCATCTATATATATCGATGGACAAGATGTATTTGTGGCAGGGTATATCGATTCTGGGACGAGCACCATGGCGACCTTATGGACCAACGGAGGTTTTGAGGCTCTGACCGACGGCAGTGCCGATTCGGCAGCCCTTTCTGTATTTGTTTCTGGAGGGGATGTATATGTAGCAGGATATATTAATAATGCCAACGATCTGCCGGTAGTGACCCTTTGGAAAAATGGAGTCGTACAAAATTTAGCGGGCCAACTCCCAAGATCCGTTGCTAATTCAGTATATGTGGAAGGCAATGATGTGTATTTGGGAGGTAGTTACAAGAATGCAAACAACATTTCTGTAGCGGCTATTTGGAAAAATGGGGAGCTTCAAGAACTTTCCAATGGACTGAACCATACAGAGATCGTATCCTTGACCGTCCATAATGGGGATGTGTATGCCGCAGGGAACACGATCAACGCCAACGATCTTTCCGTAGCCACCCTATGGAAAAATACTACTTCCCAGCTCCTCGGTGATGGAACCACTTCATCAAGAGCCTTTAGCATCTATTTGGATGGTGTTGATATTTATGTTGCAGGGGACGTTAAAAATGCAAACAACATTAACGTTGCTACCATCTGGAAAAACAATTCGCCACAAGAACTATCCGATGGAACCAAAATTGCAGTGGCCCGTGGAATATTCGTAAAATAAATTGAAGTTCAAAACCCGCCTAAAGGGGCCCTGCAGTACTGCGGGGCTTTTTTTGTTCATGATTTCTGCAAGAGGCAAGTAATCAGAAGGTCATATACCAGTGATCAGATTCGGATACCGGTAGTCGGCGTCCGAGCTCAGATATATACAATGCTTAAGCGCCATTCTTATGGAAAGTAGTAGCTTAGCATTACACCCATCATACTTTTTTGATTTCTTCATCGGATAGTAAGTCTTCGTTGCGCATGCGCAAGAATACCTGCGCTGTGGTCACCACATCCAGTTCGCAATAGGTAATGACTCGATCTAGGTCATTCTCTTCGTAGAATACATCTTTTACCATACTGCCATCCATGTCTTCTTTGGGTGAAGGGATGCCCAGCACATGGGCCAAAAGCTTGAGGGAGGTATAATGCTTGAAATCCCCGAACTTCCAAAGTTCCATGGTGTCCAAATGGGGTACTTCCCAAGGTTTTTTTCCAAAAAGGTCCAATTTATAGGGCAAGTTGAGCCCGTTGATGACCATTCTCCGGGCAATGTAGGGGAAATCGAATTCCTTGCCGTTATGGGCACAGAGCAGGTGTTTGGTCTGGCTAAAATGGTCCTTGAGCAGTTGTTTGAATTGCCTCAGGATGTGGATTTCCTCCCCGTGGAAAGAGGTGACCCGAAAATTGCGCTGTTCCCCTTTCATGCTAAAATATCCCACCGAAATGCAAATAATTTTGCCGAACTCGGCCCAAATGCCCGCCCGTTCATAAAAATCCTCGGCAGTGATTTCGTCCTTACGTTGGTACTGCGATTTTTGTTCCCAAAGCGTTTGGGAAGTTTCATCCAAATCGGAAAAATGTTGTTTTTGGGGTACGGTCTCAATATCCAAAAAGAGGATATGCTCCAGGTTAAGTTTATAAAGCATGGCAAAAATTTAAAAAAGAGCGGTCTGCTTTGCAGGGCTCTCGTGTTCCAATAACCATTTTTTTCTATGCAGTCCGCCCGCATAGCCTGTGAGGTCTCCGTTGGTTCCGATTACGCGATGGCAGGGTACTACGATCCAAAGTGGATTTTTGCCATTGGCTGAGGCTACTGCACGAATGGCCTTTACATCGCCCAATCTTTTGGAAAGGTCTAAATAAGAAATGGTTTTTCCAAATGGAATTTCGAGCAGGGCATCCCAAACTCTCTTTTGGAACTCGGTGCCGGAAGGATTCAGTTTGAAGGTAAAATCAGTCCGGTTACCATCAAAATATTCCTTGAGTTGCGATATGGCGTCTGCTAAAACGACAGGAATTGTACCAATTGGTTTTTTATCATCTAAAACCGTGATGGATGTCACTCCATTTTCATCGCCTTTGAACTCTGCAATTCCGATAGGAGTTTGTAAATAAGCAGTTTCCATTACTCTACTTCACTTTCATCTTCAATGATTCCTAAACGCTGTGCGCGTTGGTGCCAGTTCTTTCTAGCCAAGGATTGAAGGTCTTCCACATTGTCACTTTCATCCATGATTTCCAGTCCGAGCAAGGTTTCAATGACATCTTCCATGGTAACCAATCCACTTACGGAACCGTACTCATCGACCACCAAGGAAACATGTTCACGTTGCTTTACAAACTTGTCAAAAAGTTCGGGAATGGGTTTGGTTCGGTTGGTCACCAGCATTTCCCTTTTCAATTCGGAAAGGGTTTTGGAACCTTTTTTATTGATGATGGCTTCCAACAGTTCATCTTTCAGAAAAAAGCCAGTAATGTTGTCCATCCGATCTTTGTAAAGTGGAATTCGCGAAAAGCGTAGGGGCCGGTTGGCATCAAAAAATTCTTTGATTGTCATGTCCTCTGAGGCAATTTTCATGACGGTTCTGGGAGTCATTACATCTTTGGCCAATATTTCATCAAACTTCAACAGGTTTTTGATGACCTTGGATTCCGATTCGTGGAACACACCTTCTTTGTGGGCTATGTCCGTCATTGCCGTAAAATCTTCCCTACTCAATACACTGCCGTGATGCCCTTTTTTACCAATCAGTTTAGTGAACAACTGTAATAGCCATAAAAGTCCGGTCCATTTTAGGAAAAAAACCATTATAGTCAAGGATTTGGCCGTAAAGTTTGCCAGTTGTTTCCAATAAGTGGCCCCAATGGTCTTTGGAATGATTTCGGAGGCCACTAGGATCAAAATCGTCATAAGGGTGGACACAATACCCACCATGAGATCTTCCGTGAGCCTGAAGCTCAAAATGGAACGTTCCGTGGTCCCATACATTTCCGCATAGGCAACCTTTGCCTGTACCCCGACCAAAATGGCACCCACGGTGTGGGCAACGGTGTTCAGGGTAAGGATGGCGATCAAGGGTTTGTCCACATCCTTTTTAAGAGATTCCAAAGTAGCTGCATATTCCTTGCCTTCCTGCTTTTTTAGATTGAGGAATGTTGGTGTGATACTCAACAATACCGCTTCCAGGATAGAGCAGAGAAAGGAGAAGAAAATGGAAATAAGGGCGTAAAATATTAGTAGTCCCATAGGCTAGATCTTGAATGGCAAGATAGCGAAACGGAACTAATTTTTAACGCTGTTGTCCAAGGCTTTATAAAAAACATCCATTAGGGCCGTCCTGATGTTCAGATCGTAAAGGGCACGATGTTCGCGTGTGGGGTACACCCTGTTGGACAAGAAGATAAAGGTGAGGTGCTTTTCAGGGTCGGCCCAAACAAAAGTTCCTGTAAAACCTGAGTGACCAAAACTATCTGCGCTGGCCAAAGGGGAGGGGTAGGCTTCTTCCAAAGGAAGCTCGGCATTTTTCAACAAAGGTTTGTCAAAACCAAGTCCACGGCGGTTTTCGTTTTCAGGATATTGCACTTTGGCAAATTCTTTTACCGTTTTCTGGGAGATGAGTTGTTTGCCATCCACATTGCCATAATGCTGATAGAACAACATAAGCTTGGCCAGATCATCCGCCGTTCCGAAGAGCCCCGCGTTGCCGGAAACCCCACCGAACAGCGAAGCATTTTCATCATGAACCCAACCTTTCACCAAGGTTTTGCGGTATAACGTATCAATTTCCGTGGGAACGATTGCATTCACAAAATGCTTGGTGCTGGGCAAATATCCCAAGGTATGGCAGCCCAACGGTTGATAAAAATTATCGTTGAGGTACGTTTGATAATCCGTTTGGGTGATTTGCTCGATCAACCTAGGAAATATCAAAAAAGTAAGGCCGGAGTAGTTATACTTTTTTTCTTCGGATACCTTGGAGCGATTAATGATTCGGTCTATTTTACGCTCAAATCGGTCGTTGACGAAAAGGTCATCGTATGCCTGTTTTTGGAATTTTTTACCAGATCCGTGATGGATAAATCGTTTTTTGAGTTTCCCGTTCCGCATCACTTTCTGTAAAAAAACGATATAAGGAACGAGCCCCGCTTGGTGGGCCAGGATTTCACGTAATGTCAAATCCTTTTTGTCCTTTTGATGCCTCCAAGGTTCCCAGTAGGTGCTGAAAGGAACATCCAAATCGAGTTTGCCCTCATCCATCAATTTCATCAAGGCGGGCAAGGGACCTGAAATCTTGGTTACCGAAGCCAGATCGTAAAGGTCGTTCAGTTTTACGGGCTCGATGCGATCATAGGTATGGTATCCGTAGGCTTTGTGAAAAATGACGGTATCGTTGATGGCGACCAACAATTGGGCCCCAGGAAATGCCAAGCTGTCGATACCCATGTTCATAATGGAATCCACTTTTTGGTCGATGTAGGCTTCATCCAATCCTAAAGATGCTGGAAGGGCGTGGATAAGTTCTCGTTGGGAAAATCCACTGTTGGTCATCAAAATGATGAGCAATAATGATACAAAACTTCTTTTCATGCTTCTGGCAGCTTTAACCCAAAGTACGGATAAAATCCTTGGCAAAATAGCTGGCTATGATATTGGCCCCGGCTCTTTTGATGGCGGTCAATTGTTCCAACATCACGGCATCGTGGTCCAACCAACCTTTTTCGGCGGCCGCCTTCACCATGGCGTATTCCCCGGAAACTTGATAGACGGCAACGGGCACATCTACCTCGTTGCGGATTTCGCGAACGATGTCCAAATAGCATAATCCAGGTTTTACCATTACGATATCGGCACCTTCATCAATGTCCAACTGGGTTTCACGTATAGCTTCATACCGATTGGCATAATCCATTTGATATGTTTTTTTGTCCTTGGGCACATTTGCCATATCCACAGGAGCGGAATCCAAAGCATCCCGGAACGGACCATAAAAAGCACTGGCGTATTTAGCGGAATAGGCCATAATGCCCGTATTGATAAAGCCCTCGTCTTCCAAGGCTTCGCGAATAGTGAGGATTCGTCCGTCCATCATATCACTGGGTGCTACAAAATCGGCTCCTGCTTGTGCATGGGACACACTCATTTCGGACAAAACCTCGGCGGTTTCATCATTTAAGATCTGTCCTTCGGCCACAATGCCGTCATGTCCATAGGAAGAAAAGGGATCTAGGGCCACATCGGTCATTACCAACATCTGCGGGCAGGCATTTTTGACGGTTTTTATGGCACGTTGCATCAAGCCATTTGGGTTGAGTGCTTCGGTTCCTTTGTTGTCCTTCAGTTTGTCATCAACCTTTACAAAAAGCAAAACGGAACACAATCCCATTTTCCACAACTCTTTTACTTCTTTTTCCAACTGGTCCAGGCTCAGACGAAAATAGTTGGGCATGGAGGGAATTTCTTCCTTGACGCCTTTGCCTTCGGTCACGAAAAGGGGAACCAAGAAATCATCAGGTGTGACAACGGTCTCACGGACCAACCTTCGGATGGATTCGGAGGCACGGAGTCTTCGGGTTCGTATGAGTGGGTACATATCTTGGATTTTTAATTATTATGGGAGTTGGAACAAAACTACATATTAAACCCAATTTTTCGGGTTTTGCAGTACTTCGATCAATTTTTCTTCATCACTTCCTTTTTCGGGATGATGGTCGTAGCGCCATTGCACATGGGGAGGAAGGCTCATCAAAATACTTTCGATGCGTCCGTTGGTCCGAAGTCCAAAAAGAGTGCCCTTATCGTGTACCAAATTGAACTCGACATAGCGCCCTCTTCGTATTTCCTGCCAATCCCGTTGCTCTTGGGTATAAGGAAGTCCCTTTCTTTTTGTAACAATTGGTATATACGCTTCTAAAAAACTGTTGCCTACCTCAGTCACAAAGTTGTACCAATCGTCCATACCCATTGTTTCGGTTGCCTTGCAATAATCAAAAAAGAGCCCGCCTACACCTCTGGCCTCGTTACGATGAGCATTCCAGAAATAGTCGTCACATTTCTTTTTATAGTTGGGATAAAATTCGGGATTGTGGGCATTGCAAGCTTTTTTGCAAATCTGGTGAAAATGTGCTGCATCTTCCTCAAAAAGATAATAGGGGGTAAGGTCTTGCCCTCCTCCGAACCATTGATCCACTATATTCCCTTGTTTGTCATACATTTCAAAATAGCGCCAATTGGCGTGTACCGTTGGGACCATGGGACTTTTTGGGTGGATGACCAAACTGAGTCCACAAGCAAAAAAATCCGCCTCTTCAACCCTGAAATAGGTTTGCATGCTTTTGGGCAATGCCCCAAAAACCTTGGAGATATTTACGCCCCCTTTTTCAAAAACGGCACCATTTTCTATCACGCGGGTCCTACCGCCACCACCTTCAGGGCGTTCCCAGAAATCTTGCCGGAACTTGGCCTTGCCATCCACTTCTTCCAATGTTGAGGTGATGGTATCTTGTAGTTTTTGGATATAGGCGTAAAATTTATCTTTCATTGCTCTAAAATATGTACCAAGCGGTCTTTAAGTTTGGATAAATTGGTATCCCCTTCAATTTTAACGGATTCCAAGGTCATTTTTTGGAGGATGGTAATGATTTCTTCTTCCGATTTTTCAATGTTTTCTTTAAAAATGAATCTTCCTACGGCATTGTTATGTAAATCCATCGTCTTGGCCAATGCTTTGTTTGGAAAAGCTTCTTCATGCCAATCGGTGACCTTTTTGGTCCAATCCAAAACATCACCTTCGTTCTTTTTTCTACGAAAACAGCGTTGTGCGATCAAGCCGTTCCAAAGCGCATGTCTGAACGCATTGGCGGGGCCATTTTTATAGTGCAATTTTCCGTAACGGGCCGTGGAAATCCTCATGCAATCTTTGGTGGCCTTTAGGGTTGGAAGGATGAAAAATGGCCTACTCAACCCCAACAAGATACCTTTCAGTATATGTTTAAAACTAACGCGTTTTAATACTGAAAATAGGTTCACTCCTGATATTCTTTTACGGCATCAACGAACGCCTTCGCATTTTCCAATGGTATGTTGGGCAAAATACCATGACCCAGATTCACCACATATTTATCCTTGCCAAACTCACGGATCATTTGATGGACCATACTTTTGATCTTATCCGGAGGAGACAACAATCTTGCAGGATCAAAATTACCTTGGAGTGTAACCTTGCCTCCGGTTAAATATCTTGCATTCTGTGGTGAACAGGTCCAATCCACACCCACTGCCGAAGCTCCGGATGCTGCCATTTCCTTTAGGGCAAACCAACAACCTTTACCAAAAACAATCACAGGGGATTCATCTTTAAGGGCATCAACAATCTGTTGGATATAAGGCCATGAAAACTCCTGATAATCCTGTGGGGAAAGCATCCCTCCCCATGAATCGAACACCTGAACGGCATTTACTCCCGCTTTTACCTTCGCTTTAAGATAGGCAATCGTGGTATCCGTGATTTTTTGGAGAAGTTGGTGCGCCAGTTCCGGTTGGGTGAAACAAAAACCACGGGCCTTGTCAAAACTTTTGCTCCCTTGTCCTTCCACGCAGTAGCACAAAATGGTCCAGGGTGATCCGGCAAAGCCGATCAATGGAATGTCATCGTTCAATTTTTCCTTGGTTATGGTGATGGCCTCCATTACGTACCCCAGAGTATCTTCAATGTTGGGAACAATGACCTTGTCCAAGTCTTCTTTGGTGCGGATGGGGTTGGGGAGATAGGGTCCAAAATTGGGTTTCATTTCCACCTCAATATCCATGGCTTGCGGAATGACCAAAATATCGCTGAACAATATGGCTGCGTCCATGCCATATCTTCTGATGGGCTGCACCGTGATTTCCGATGCCAATTCCGGGGTTTGGCAACGGGTAAAGAAATCGTATTTTTTACGGAGTTCCATAAATTCGGGCAAATAACGTCCTGCTTGACGCATCATCCAAACGGGTGGACGTTCCACGGTTTCACCTTTAAGTGCCTTTAGGAACAAATCATTTTTGATCATACTTTAATTCTTTTATGGCTTGAACCAACACGTTTTCCACAGTTGGTTTGTTGGCTATTTTAATATTTTCTGAATGTTTTTTTGCTTCCATCGCTGTGGTTTCCCCAATGCAGAACAAAATGCTGTTTTTCAAGGTATTTTCCAAAAGAAAGCTTTGAATGCCCCGTGGACTGAAGAACAAGATCCCCTCAAAATCCGTAAAAAAGACCCTTGGGTTCAGGCTCGACCGGTAGACAACAATTTCTTTATACCAAATATTATTTTTTGATAATATTTGAGGAAGATCATCCCTTCGTTGCTGCCCACAAATGAACACAAAGGCTTCATTTGGATGGTTTTCCACGATGAATTGACCTAAATCCGAGGCATATTCGGTCATTTGTACCACCTGCAGTCCATTGGATTCCAAAAGTGATCTGGTCTTTTCCCCAACACAAAAACAACGGAAGGGCGAACGGTCCAAACCTTTGGTTTGTTGGAGAAATGCATGTACGGCGTTCCTGCTGGTAAAAATATAATTCTGATGGTCCAGTGGTATTTTGGTGTCGAGGAATTCGATTTTCAAGGCATCGTATTCCACAAGTCCTAGCCCGGAATTTAGGAAAAGCTCTTTTTGTGAAGGGGTGAGTATTTTAGTGGAGAGCACTGTTTTCATTTCTGATTTGCTGCATCAATTTGTCCCCGCCCTTGGCCAAGACCTCTTTGGCGCATGTTTCTCCCAAGCCTTTGGCTTCGGCCAATTTCACTTCTTTTTTGATATCGATTTTCTGTTTTCCGTCCAAAGAAAACACCACCCCTTCAAAAAATACCTTTTGGTCTTTAATTTGAGCCAAAGCACCAATTGGCGCGGTACAACCACCTTCAAGGGTGCGTAAAAAATCCCGTTCTATTTTGGTGGCCAGTTCTGAATTGGGGTCGTTCAATTTGGCAAGGGCATCACGGGTAAACTTATCTTTTTCCATGGCAACCACCAACATGGCACCCTGCGCAGGTGCAGGTATCATCCAATCCAGATAAATGGCGTCTTTGGGCAACAACTTGATACGTTCCAAACCGGCCTGTGCAAAAATGGCCCCTTGCCAATCGTTCTCGATCAGTTTGATCAATCGGGTGTTCACATTGCCCCGAAGATCTACCACTTGGTGGTTTGGGTATCTGTTCAGCCACTGGGCTTTTCTTCTTAGGCTACCCGTGGCAATGGTCGCGGGGCCACTCGATTCCAAAAAAGAAGAACCCTTATGGACCAAGATATCATGGGTGATGGCTCGTTCCAAAACAGCTGCCTGGACAATGCTCTTTGGCAGTTGTGTGGGAACGTCCTTCATGGAGTGCACGGCGATGTCGATTTGACCTTGCAGCATGGCCACGTCCAAAGCTTTGGTGAAAATTCCGGTTACGCCAAGTTCGTACAACGGTTTGTCCAATACCTGATCTCCCATGGATTTAGTGGGCACCAAAGTGGTATCATAACCCAATTTTTCAAGTTTTTCTTGTACGGTGGTAGCTTGCCACAGTGCCAGTTCGCTGTCGCGGGTACCGATTCTTATGATCTTGCTCATTTGGAATCGATTTCTAACTGAAAGACTTTTTGAATCAGTTCCAAGCTATCCTCAGTGTCCACTTCAGAACTTTTTAAATGGTTGGCAAATTGCTTGGTAATCTTTTGAATGATCCTTTCTGAGATCATTTCGGCCTGATCTTGGTTGAAGTCATTGATTTTTTTGGAATGAAAGTCGATTTCTTCGGCTTTCATAGTATTGAGCTTTTCCTTGAGTGCGTTGATGACCGGAGCAAACTTTCGGGTTTCCAACCATTTTAGGAAATCTTTCTTTACCCGTTCGATAATGGCCTCAGCCTTGGGTACATATGCTTTTCGTTTTGCCAAGGTGTCATCCGTAATTTGAGAAAGCTGGTCTAAATGAACCAAGGTAACGTTCTCCAAGTCCAGCACATCATCAGAAACGTTTTTAGGCACAGATAGATCTAAGATCAACAGCGGCTTTTTAGGATAGATCAACGCTTTGGAAACCGTAGGTAACTGTGCCCCAGTGGCTACCACCAAAATGTCCGCTTTTCGGATTTCGGTCTGCAAATCGCCATAATCCTTTACCGTCAAATGGAACTTTCCCGCAATGTCCTCGGCCTTTTCACGGGTACGATTGATCAAGGTAATATGGGAGTTGTTGGAATGCTTGATCAGGTTTTCGCAAGTGTTCCTTCCAATTTTTCCCGTACCGAATAACAGGATATTCTTTTCTGAAATGTCGGCAACGTTGTCCAAGATATATTTTACGGAAGCAAAGGCAACCGATGTAGCTCCTGACGATAGCTCTGTCTCTGTTTTGATACGCTTGCTGGCTTGGATTACCGAATTGCACAAGCGTTCCAAGAAAGGATTGGCCATGTCTTGCTTTTTGGCCCGGTAAAAACCTTGTTTGATCTGGCTTATGATTTCAAAATCGCCCAAAATCTGACTGTCCAAACCTGTGCCCACTTTGAACATATGCGAAATGGCCTCGTGATTCTTGTACACGTAGGCCACTTCCTGAAATTCTTCCACAGTGCCTTGCGTTTGATCACAAAGCAACTTGATCAGTTGGTAGGGGTGCTGCGCAAAACCATAGAGTTCGGTTCGGTTGCAGGTAGATATTGCCAAAAGGCCATCAATCTCCATTTCTTTTGCCTTGGCCAGAATCTGGTCAATAGCAGGAACATCCAGACTGAACTTTCCTCTCACCTCTGCATCTGCCTTCTTATAACTTAACCCAACGGCGTAGAAGGAATTATGTTTTGAAATATGGTAGTTCCTCATAAAGGATATAATCGCAGCACAAAATTAACAGTGTTGTATCTTTTAAAATAACGCTAGCGGAACTGCAAGGGTATAGGGAGGACATTCAAGGATTAAATTTTACTTAAAATCTCCTAATGCATTGATTTTATTGATAAATTTGATAGATTGCAGTTTAATTTAGAGCCATTCTAAATTAGTTTTATTGAAAATCAATTCAAAGAATCCATATGAAAAATATCGCTGAAGGTTCCTATGATGAAGTTTTTGTGGAAGACGGCATATTCATCCTTAAAATCCAAAACGACACCAAAGAGCCAAAGGTCATTACAAGGGATATTGACAGTTCCTACATTCAATTCCATTTTTGCTTGAAGGGCCGTTCACGGTTCAATTTTAATGAAGGGAGCTATTATTTGGAAGTGAACGAGGAAAACTCCCTGCTGCTGTACAACACTCAAAAGGACCTTCCGCTGGATTTGGTAGTTTCGCCCAACTCCTGGTTATTGTCCGTGGTGATGACGATTCGGAAATTCCATTCGTTGTTTTCGGATGAAGCGGATTACATTCCTTTTTTGAGCGAGGATAACAAGGAAAAGAAATACTATTCCCAAGAAATGGTGTCGCCGGCCATTGCCGTAGTCTTGAGCCAGTTGATGAACTACAACCTGCATCCCTCCATCAAAAAATTGTATTTGAAAGGAAAGGTGTTCGAGCTGATTTCCCTCTATTTCAACAAAACCGAGGACGCCGACTTGGAACAATGTCCCTATCTGGCCGATGAGGATAATGTGCGAAGGATTAAAATGGCCAAGGAAATCATCATTTCGCGTATGGCGGAACCTCCAACGTTACCTGAACTTTCGGAAGAAGTAGGACTGGGCCTCAAAAAATTGAAGGAAGGGTTTAAACAGATCTATGGGGATTCCGTTTATGGTTTTTTGTTCGACTACAAGATGGAATATGCCCGGAAAATGTTGGAATCCGGCAAGCACAACGTAAACGATGTGGGCCTAAAAGTAGGATATAGCACTGCCAGCCATTTTATAGCTTCGTTCAAAAAGAAGTTCGGCACCACGCCCAAAAAATATGTAACTTCAAATGTGTAAAAAAGCTATCATGAAACAAATTCTATTCACCTTGTTGAGTCTTGTTTTGGTGACCCAGATCAATGCTCAAGAGCCTTCAACAGAAAACAAAGAAACCAAAATGCCAGAATTGGTCCTCGTTTTTACCAAAACGACTGGTTTTAGGCATCAATCCATAGAAAAAGGAGTGCAAACCTTTCGCGAACTGGGCAGAAAAAATGGTTTTATTGCTTTGCAAACAGAAAGTGGTGAAGACTTTACCCCGCAGAATTTGAAAAATTATAAACTGGTCGTTTTTTTGAACACGACCATGGATGTGCTGAACGATGCCCAACAAAAGGCCTTTGAATCGTACATTAAAAATGGGGGAAGTTATTTGGGTGTCCATGCGGCCTCCGATACCGAATACGATTGGCCCTGGTACGGTAAGTTGGTAGGAGGTTATTTTGTGAGCCACCCAGAGCAACAGAAGGCCAAAATTGAGGTGCTGGACAAAACCCATCCATCCACGGCACATTTGCAAGATGTTTGGATGCATTTTGATGAATGGTACAATTTTAAAGACCTGAATCCTAATGTACATGTGCTTCTAAAATTGGACGAATCCAGTTATAAAGGAGGCATCAATGGAGACAACCATCCCATAGCCTGGTACCATGAATATGATGGGGGCAGGGTCTTTTACACAGGCTTGGGGCACACTGAAGCATCGTACGATGAACCCGAGTTCCGCCAGCACCTTTTGGGCGCCATTGAATGGTGTTTAAAACGAAAGTAACGTGGGCCTTGCCACAATGATCCCGATATTGCTTTTGATGTTCTTGAGATAGTCTGCCAAGGGCAGTTCACTGATTTCCACTTCTCCATTTTTACTCGATGCATGAAGCAAATGCAGCCTGCCATCGGGCTGGTGGATGGCAATGCCGGTATGGGTCACATCCAACCCCTTGATGGAAGTGGCCAAAGCGATAATGTCACCTGAATGGATAAGATGTTCCTTGCTTGCAATTTGATCTTGGGGCACGTAACACAATTTTTCCTTGGCCAGTTCGGTTTCCACTTGCTGCATGGCCTGAAAGTTCTCATCACTGGCCAAAAACGGGTACAGGTCTCGGTGTGTTCCCATAAAATCGATGGATTTTTCCAATTCCACACCACCTATTTCCGCTGTGATGTCCTTTACCAGCCCCTTCTTTTCGTTGTTGCGAATCCATTCCGTAAAATAATGTAAACGTGATGGATAGCCATTCATCTCTCCATTTCTATACCGAATGGTTTCCAGTTCAGAGGTAAAATCTTGAAAATCGCTTTGCTGTTTTTTCAAAAGTGCAGTGAAGGCCATCACATTCTCCACAAAAGTGGTACAATCCAACCCACTAAAATTTACCACAAGCGTTTCGGTGTCGCCCACTTCCAATGTTTTTTCCACATAGGGTGTGCCTAAAAAAGATTGACCGACCAACGCAATGGTATCTCCCAAATTGGAAGCTTCAATGGTTGTCAAAGCCTGCATTTTGGTATCAAAAAGGGGTCGGTCTTTTGGGGAACAGGTAATTTGTTGGGCCTGACCCAGCCAACCGAACAAAAGGATCAGTAGTGAGATATTTTTTGATTTCATTTTTGATGATCTTGATCCAGTCTTATCCTTGTCCTTGCAATACTTTCCGGATAATTTTCCTGTAAATAAACGATTAATTTTTCACGGACATGCACCCGAAGGTCCCAAGCCGTGGGCGAATCTTTGGCACTCATCAAGGCACGGACTTCCACACAAGTGGGTTTGGAATCGGTGACCTGCAAAACGTCCACCTTGCCATCCCAAAGGTCGGTGCTTTTCAATATACGGGTCTGTTCTTCCCGAAGTTTGTCAAAAGGCACATTGTAATCTACATACAAAAACACGGTTCCCAAAATATCGGCAGAGGTCTTGGTCCAGTTTTGAAACGGCTTATCAATAAAATAGGGCGTAGGCACGATCAATCGACGTTTGTCCCAAATGGCCACCACCACATAGGTCAGGGTAATTTCCTCAATTCGGCCCCATTCTCCTTCCACGATCACCACATCGTCCAATTTAATGGGCTGTGCAATGGCAATCTGGATACCTGCCAATATGGTCCCGATGAATTTTTGTGCCGAAAAACCGATAATGATTCCCGCTACACCCGCAGAGGCAAAAACACTCAGCCCCAATTCTCGGATTTCGGGGAAACTCATCAGGGCAAAGCCAACAGCCAACAGGATGATGATGAAAATGAAGATCCGCTCCAAAATGGTAAACTGGGTGTAGACTTTCCTTGCTTTCAGGTTGTCCGCGACCCCCACATCATAATTTCGGATCACAATTTGTTTAACGATCTTCAGCAAGGCGATCATCACCCAGCTCATCGCAAAAATGAACAATAAGGTACTTGCCTTTCGAAACCAAAACCCAGCCTCTTCCAAATTCAGGACGTCGCGAAGAGCCTTCATCCTAAGGAGAACGGAAAGGAAGATCAACAATAGAGGTGTGGCCAGTTTTTTAAAGGAACCTGTAGGCAAGAGGTATTTAGGGTTCTTCCCCATTCGTTTCATCACTACGGAAGTGCCCCAATATAAAAGTACCAAAACGACCAGGGCAATACCCAGATAGATCAGGGATTCTTTGGAAACTTGTTCTTGAAAAGACTCCATATCCACAAAAGTAGGGAGAAATGCCCATAGATGCGGCCTTGAACAAAATCGAGATTCATTATTTCAGTATAGGAAAGTATTTTGATGTGTAAAGGACAAAGTCGGTGCCGTGTATTATTTTTGCTGCTCAAAACAGAAAGCCGTGCAAAAAGGAGTTTTATTGGTCAACTTGGGTTCGCCCGACAGCCCCACTGCAAAAGATGTAAAACCGTACTTGGATGAATTTTTGATGGACGAGCGCGTCATCGATGTGAATCCTATCCTGAGGAACATCATTGTTCGGGGCATTATCCTGAACACCCGTCCCAAGAAATCGGCCGAGGCCTATTCCAAAATATGGTGGGAAGAAGGATCTCCTTTGATAGTGATTTCAAAACGGTTTGCGGAAAAAGTGCAAAAGCACACCCAATTGCCTGTTGCACTGGGAATGCGATACGGTTCCATATCCATCAAGGAAGGTTTACAAGAACTGAAGGAAAAAGGGGTGGATGAAGTGTTTTTGGTGCCCTTGTATCCACACTACGCCATGTCGTCCTATGAGACGGTGGTGGTAAAGGCGATGGAAGTTCAGGCGGAATTTTTCCCCGAAATGCAAATGACCACCCTGCCTGCTTTTTACAGCAATCCGGATTTTATAAAGATCCTATCCAAAAGCATAGCCGAAGGGTTAAAGGATTTTGATTTCGACCACATCCTGTTTTCGTACCACGGCATTCCGGAACGCCACATTAAAAAGTCGGACCCTACAAAATCGCACTGTAAATTGGATGGCAAATGTTGCCAGACAAACTCGGTTGCCCACCATACCTGTTACAAGCATCAATGCTTGGATACCACCGAATTGGTCAAAAAACAACTGGGACTTCCCGAAGAAAAAGTGAGCACTTCCTTCCAATCCCGTTTGGGTAGTGATCCTTGGCTACAACCGTTTACCGACAAGGAATTTGAACGCTTGGCCCAGGAAGGTGTCAAGAAGTTGGCGGTGATTACCCCAGCCTTTGTGAGTGATTGTTTGGAAACCTTGGAAGAAATCGCAATGGAAGGTAAACACCAATTCCAAGAAGCAGGGGGAGGGGATTACATCCATATTTCCTGTTTGAACGACCGTGACGATTGGGCCCAATTGATGGCCGAATGGATCAACACTTGGGAGAAAAGTGGTGTCTTGCCCGAATACCACATTCAATAATACTGAAAAAGAAAATTGCCTTATGAAAATGGAACACTTGGAGCACCACCTACAAGGGGTGCGTGACCAACTCAAAAGCCATCCCTTGTATGCCCAACTGGAATCGGTGGAGGACATCAAGATCTTCATGGAAAGCCATGTGTATGCTGTTTGGGATTTCATGTCGTTGTTGAAAGCGTTGCAGCAACACTTGACCTGTACTTCCCTTCCTTGGAAACCAGCTTCGGATGCATCCGTGGCCCGATTCATCAACGAAATCGTGTTGGAGGAGGAAAGTGATTTTAATGAATTGGGAGAGGCCAAAAGCCATTTTGAAATGTACTTGGACGCCATGGGTGAAGTGGAAGCCGATACGTCCAAAGTGTTGCAGGTCATCTCCACGTTTACCGATTTGGAGAAAATTGCAGAACAAATTGAAAATGCGGACTTGGACCAAGCGGAGAAAGATTTCTTGCAGTTCACTTTTGAGGCCATCAATACCCAACAACCCCATATAATTGCCGCTGCCTTTACCTTCGGAAGGGAAGACTTGATTCCTGATATGTTTTTGGGGATCATTGAGCAATCCGGAGAAAATGGCCCAAGCAAATACACCAAACTTTCCTATTACCTGAAAAGACATATTGAATTGGACGGGGACGAACATGGACCCTTGGCGGTTAAAATGATCAAGGCTTTGTGCGGTTCCGATGAGCGGAAATGGGAAGAGGTCTTGACCTATAGCAAAAAAGCTTTGGAGCGCAGAATTGGACTTTGGGACAGCATTGCCAAAAAACTCACCGAGAACAAGGATAATTTGGTGGATGCGTTGTAGATTTGAAGGAACCATTCAGCTCACGCTAGTCTTACACCAAAAGAACAATCCTTGGCATGGCCAAAGTTACCTCTGAAGAACTCGGGAAGGAACCCATCGGAAAATTATTGATCAAGCAGGCCGTTCCGGCATCCATCGGTATTTTGGTGATGTCGCTGAACGTATTGGTCGATTCCATTTTTGTAGGGAATTGGATAGGATCCATTGCCATTGCCGCCATCAACGTAGTGTTGCCCGTTTCCTTTTTTATTGCCGCTTTGGGGATGGCCATCGGTATTGGGGGTTCCAGTATCATTTCCCGCGCCCTGGGTGCCAACAACCATGAAAAGGCTCTAAAGACGTTCGGAAACCAGATTACGCTGACACTTTTGGTCACCGTGACCATGGTGGCCCTTGGACTGTACTACGTGGACAACCTGATTCCGGCATTTGGCGGTAAGGGAGCCATTTTTGAGCCTGCAAAAATCTACTATACCATCATTTTGTACGGAGTGCCCTTTTTGGCCCTTTGTATGATGGGAAACACGGTAATACGTGCCGAAGGGAAACCCAAGTTTGCCATGATTGCCATGATCATTCCTTCCGTTGGCAACCTCTTGATGGACTATGTGTTCATCTACATTTTCGACTGGGGTATGGAAGGCGCAGCATGGGCCACAACCGTGGGTTACCTGTTGTGTTTTGGGTACATCCTTTACTTTTTTCTATCCAAAAATTCCGAATTGAAAATAAGTCCGTCCCATTTTGGGTTGGATCCAGCCATTCTTCGTGAAATAAGCTCTTTAGGATTTGTAACCCTTGCAAGACAGGCGGTCACCAGTATCACCTACCTGCTCATGAACAATATATTGTTCAATTTGGGTGGGGAACCTATGGTGGCGGTCTACGCCATTATCGGTCGTATGTTGATGTTTGCTTTATTCCCTGTTTTTGGCGTCACACAGGGCTTTTTGCCCATTGCAGGGTACAACTATGGAGCTGCCTATTACGACCGTGTCAAGGAGTCCATCTTTACGGCAATCAAATATGCCGCCTTGGTAGCGACGTTGGTTTTTGTGGTGTTGATGCTTTTCCCAGGAGAATTTGCCGCTTTGTTCTTGAGTAACAGACCCGGACTATCCGCAGAGGAACTGGCTACCAATCAATTTGTGTTGCAGCACACACCATTTGCCATGCGATTGGTATTTGCCGCTACGCCCATCATTGCGCTCCAGTTGATCGGGGCAGCTTATTTTCAAGCAGTGGGGAAAGCCATTCCGGCCTTATTGCTGACCTTGACCCGGCAAGGATTTTTCTTTATCCCATTGATTTTGTTGTTACCCCATTTCTTCCAAGAAACCGGGGTGTGGATTTCATTTCCGATAGCCGATGTATTGGCCACGGTGGTCACGGGCATTTATTTGGGTAAAGAGATGAAGAAGGAACTCACTTAAAGAATGGCATTCCCAAAGAATGTTTAATTTGGAGGTCGTAACGTAACAAACATGAAAAAAGCACTTTTTGCCAGTCTGATAATTCTTTTAGTATTGGCCTGTAAAGAAAAACCTGAAGAAAAACCCATGTACACCCTTTTTGTTGGTACCTATACCGATGGCGATAGCGAAGGCATTTATACCTATACCTTCGATGCTGGAACGGGCGAGTTGACCAATAAACAATTGGCGGCCAAATTGGCCAATCCTTCCTATTTGGCCCTTTCCAAAGACCATAAAAACTTGTATGCTGTTCAAGAAACCGCCGATTTTGATAGTTTAGGTGGTGGGGTTACCGCTTTTTCCCTAACTAATGGCGTATTGGAAATCCAGAATAGCATGGGAACCCAAGGCGCGCATCCGTGTCATGTTTCGCTTTCCGGGGATGGACATTTGGCCGTGGCCAATTATACCGGTGGCAATGTGGCCCTCTTCAACCTGAACGATGATGGTTCTTTGGGGGAACATCCCCAGATCATAGATCACAAACTTTTGGATAGCACCAAAACATCCCACGCCCATATGGCCCAATTTACTTCTGATGGATTGATGGTGACGGATTTAGGGCTTGATGCCATTAAAAGATACAAAGAGGAAAATGGGGAATTTGTTCCTGGTCCCCAGCCATCGTTACCTTTTGCTGAAGGCGCAGGTCCACGACATTTCACCTTTGGTGAAGGAGGAAAGATGCTGTATGTAATCAGCGAACTGAACAGCACCATTTCCGTTTTTGAAAAAGACACGAAAGGGGATTACCAAGAAATCCAAGTGGTAAAAACCTTAGACCCCAATTATCAAGGAAACAATGCCTGTGCAGACCTTCATTTATCCCCCGACGGGAAATTCTTGTACGGTTCCAACAGGGGAGAAAATACCATTGTGATTTTTGCTGTAAATCCTGAATCTGGAACTTTGAGCTTGGTGGGAAGGGAATCCGTGCACGGGGATTGGCCCCGTAATTTTTCGATGGATCCCACTGGGGAATTTTTATTGGTGGCCAATCAAAAGTCGAGCAACATTACGGTGTTCAAAAGGGATGTTGAAAAGGGTACCCTTACCTATTTGAACGAGACCGTATTGCCCAATCCGGTGTGTTTGGTGTTTGAGGAATAGTCTCGCTGTCATTCTGAGCAAAGCGAAGAATTTCTGGATTAGTTAGGAGATACTTCGTCATCCCTAATCCTTAGTATGACAAAAACGCTGTAAAGGAACTACACTGATTATTATTCAGGTCAGGAGAAAAATATTTATTTTTTAGCCAGTAAAACAATCACCCCAATCACAATCAAGCCCAACAGCACGGCAAAGAAAATCTTCCAGAAACTATAAGGCCGCGTACCTGAAATGTTCCCGTTTTCCCCGTTGATGAAAAAATTGTATTCCTTGCCATTGTAGCGATAGGCACTCACATAAACGGGCAATAGGATGTGTTTAAAGGTTTCTTCGGTCAGTTTCATGTCCATGGAGGTTACCCTTTGGGTATCGCCTCCAATGTCCTGCATACACCAACGGGTTGCAATATCGCGGGCCACTTCCTTGGAATGCAGGTGACCTTCGTTCAACGAAATGGTATACTTTTCGGTCACAAAACCGGATAGATATCCACTGTCGAACGGTTGCAATTTTTTCAAATCCCAATAGGCAATTTTGCCGGGAATCCTCCCTGATTTTTGCTTGGACGCTTTGATCAAGGTATCGTCCACAAACCCTGAAACTTCCCCCGAAGCAGGGTACCAACGTGTCTTCCGGACTTGTTGGGTCACCATTTTACCGTTTGCATTCCGAACCCTTCGCGTTTCATAATAGTATTCTCCCCGCTGACCGATATAAGAGGCATACAGTTGTGCATCAAAGGTCCAATAGGGTAGATAGAGCCCTTTGGTGAATTGAGGGTCCAAAGCGGCCTTTTTCAGATTATTTGGGGCAAACCACAGCCGTTTCACCCAGTTTTTAAAAATGCGGAACGACTGGTTTTTATCGATTTGAAACGGCAACACGGCCCCGGGCAAGATCCAATTCTCCTTGTAGGCATCTTCCACTACCAAAGGTTGGCCACAGTACACACAATAAAGCGATTTATAGTTTTCCTCCACATGTTGGTCGGCGCCGCAATTCTTGCAATGCAGCATGGAGATTTCCTCACTGTGCCTCTGCGACCCCATTTCCTTGAGGTAGGGGTACAGTTCCAATTCCTCAAAACCATTTTCTTTTGGGGCAATGGCCTCTTCATGGCCGCAGTACTCACAGGTAATGCTGGTGGTCCCAGGTTTGTATGTGAGTTCCGCCCCGCAGTTGACGCAGGTTTTTTTGAGTTCCGATTTTTGGATGGTAGGTTCTTCCATGTTGTCATTCCCGCGAAAGCGGGAATCTAATTTTTGTTTGGATACCTGGCTGCTTATATTTGATACGATGCCTTTAACGTGGTTCTATGTCATTCTGAGCGAAGCGAAGAATCTGTTATTTACGTTTGAAAAGAGATACTTCACTTCGTTCAGTATGACAATGTAAAATTATTGTCCAGGCAATGGCGGTGGAGTATTACCACCCAAGAACGATTTCAGTTCCTCTACCTCCTTTAAAGCGGTCCAAGCAGCCATGCCCTGTTTCCAGATTAAACTGTCGCGGTTAACGGTGCGCGATGCAAAAAGGGATTGCAACTGTTCAAAGGTTACAGGACCATGTTGCGTGCCATTTGTGGCATAATAATATAGGGTCTGGGCAGGCATTGGTGGAGGTACGGCCCCGGCAGCGGGTTGTCCTGTGGCTTGTGGTGCCGCTTGTGTGGCACCGCCCATCAGGTTCCCCATTTGTTGGGCAAGCACAAAGCCCATACCCATGCCCATACCGGCACCAGCGGTGCCACCTTCATTTTGGGCCGCGGCCTCGATGGCTTTGGCAGCCTTGAACTTGGCCAATTTGTCCAGGTCCAGTTTATCGATTCGGCTGTATTCGAAAATCTCTTTTTTGAGTTCTTCGGGCATGGAAACGTTCTCGATGTAGAATTTCTCCAAGGAGATACCCACCGTTTGAAATTCGGGGGCCATCACCTCGCGACAGGTATCGGAAAGTTCGGTGGTGTTGGCAGCGTATAATTCAATGGGAAGGTTGGCCTTGCCCACAGTATCGGTAAAGCGGGTGGCGATTAAGCTTTTTAGGTGCTCGTTGATCTCGAAATTGGTAAAATTGCTATCGGTGCCCACAATATCCTTGATGAACTTACCGGCATCCGAAATTTTATAGGCGTATGTACCAAAGGCCCTGATCTCTACCAGTCCGAATCGATCATCGCTCAACGTAATCGGACTTTTGGTGCCCCATTTCTCATCGGTGAACAAATGGGTGTTCACAAAGTAAACTTCCGCTTTAAAAGGGGAGTTGAACCCGTATTTCCACCCTTTCAACGTGGACAAAATAGGCAGGTTTTGGGTGGTGAGGTCATACGTGCCGGGGGTGAACACATCGGCGAGTTGTCCCTCGTTGATAAAAACGGCGGTCTGTCCTTCACGGACAATCAGTTTTGCTCCGTTCTTGATCTCGTTCTGGTAGCGCTCAAACCGATACGCGATGGTGTCGTCGGTGTAGTCGAACCACTCAATAATATCAATAAACTCGTTACTGAGTTTTTCCTTGATCTTTCCAAAAATATCCATGGTCTAGTGTTTTTGATTATTGACGTTTAAAGTTAAAAAAAGTGTGGAAGGTTTCCGTTAGGTTAGTGTGAAATTGAGGGGGAATGTTACAGGATAAGTAAAAAACTAATCCATCTTCCCCGCTTCCTTCAACATTTCCAGCACTTTTTCCTTGGGAAGGGCTTCGATTTGGTGTCCATCCCGTCCGGTCATGGTCTCGGCAGCAAAAAGGGAATTGAGAATGGCTTCCTCCGTGGCCTCGATGGTGGCCAAAAATAAAGGGGTCATGGCTTCATTGCGCAAAGTAGGTACCGTCTGAATCGGGTTTTCGCTTTGGTAGGGAATACGGCATTCCTCCGCGGTGGAAACGGCAATCACATAATCACCACTGCCGTTACTGGCAATGCCTCCTGTTCGAGCTAGGCCCAGCATGGCCCTTTTGGCCAAGCGTTCCAGGTTTCGGGCATCCAAAGGCGCATCGGTCAATACCACCATCATACAGGAACCATCTGGGGAATATTTAAAACTGTTGGAATACAGCCCCAATTTTTTGCCCACTTCCACTCCGGCCACCTGCAATACCCCGCCAAAATTAGTCTGCACCAGCACCCCCACGGTGTAGCCTCCGGATTGTTTCGGCAAGACTCGAGAAGATGTGCCGATACCTCCCTTAAAACCAAAACAAATGGTTCCGGTGCCTGCACCCACGTTGCCCTCGGCAACAGGTCCTGTCTTAGCATTTTGAATGGCTTGCAGCACATCAGCTTCGGTCACATGTCGCCCCCGAATATCGTTGAGGTAGCCGTCGTTGGTTTCGCCCACCACGGCATTCACGGACCGGACTTCCTCATTCCCGGATTGGTTTAAGGTGTATCCAATGACTGTGTTAACGGCCGTGGGGACACTCAGCGTATTGGTCAAAATGATGGGGGTTTCCAGATTGCCCAGTTCCTTCACTTGGGTATAACCGGCCAACTTACCGAATCCGTTTCCCACATAAATGGCCGCAGGCACTTTTTCCTGAAATATATTTCCTGTGTGCGGAAGTATGGCGGTTACCCCCGTTCTGATGGAATCTCCTTCAATTAAAGTTGTATGGCCCACCTGAACCCCAGGAACATCGGTAATGGCATTGAAGGTTCCTGGGTGGAGCACCCCAATGGCTACTCCGTGGTCTCTAAGTCGGTTTTGTGACATGGTGAACAATGGAAATAGGATCAGAAAAATAAAAAATAAGGTATGGTGTTTTCTTGTCATTTGGGTTGATGGCATATGGCCTTCAATTTAACTATTCTCCATCAAAAAGGAAACCCAAAAGTCAATGGCATTAAAAAAGAAAGGGGCCTTGGCCCCTATATGATTTTTGTGAAAATGTACTGCGGTTACTCCACTTTACACGAAGTGTCCGCAATAATCTTCCACGCCCCATCTATTTTTTTAAGCACCAACATAAAAATGCCATGGGTATCGCCCACCGGTCGGGTCAAATGGTATTCCCCCATGACGGTATAGGCACCGTCAGTGATTTTGGAAATGTCGTTGGTGACGAATTCCAGATGGCCAAAATGTTCTTGGGTCGGATAGCTTTTTTGGTATCGCTCCAAAGTCTTTTGCCAACCTTTTACCACACCAGCACTGCCGTAAAAGGTCAGTTCTTCGGATTTCCAATAGGTCTCCATGAACAATTCTATATCAAAATTGTTCCAAGCTGTTTGTTGGGTGGATAGCACTTGCGCTATAGCGGCCCTATCCTCCTGTTCTGTCGTTGTCTGTGCAATACCAAACAAGGGCAGAACCAAGAGGAGGAACAACACTTTTTTCATCATTGATGCTTTATTTCAAATTTTAAAACTTCCGGTAATCGCCGGCCAAATATTGGTTGGCCTTTTCTTCCTTGAACTTGGCGGCTTCCGCATCCCAATGCAAGGTTTCACCAGGGAATCGACCTGCAATGGTGCCCAAAAGAATGGTCTCGGTCAACCGTGCCGCATAATCGAACGGGGCAGTGGTTTCACCTTTTCCCAAACAGGCATCCACAAATTGGTGGTAATGTTTTGGACCTTCGGTTTCGTAGTTTCGGATGGGCTCGCCCAGATTATTCGCTGCAGACACTTTGGCTATTTCCTTGGAGATATCCACATATTTGCCCTTTCTGATTTTCTTGGGCAATTGCATAAAGTGCGGAAGCAACAATCGTCCTTTTTCACCGACAAACATGGCCCCTTGATCGGGAAGCTCATTTTCGGCGGCAACCTTGGCATCCAACGACATTTTATCCTTCATGCTTTCCTCTTTGGAAACTTTGCCGTCTTTGCCCATGGTCATACCAGGTAACAAAAGGTCTTCACTCAAAGCAGGAGCCCCAGGACCGTCATACCAGACCCATTTTAGGGTCTCGGTGGTGTAAGGGGTTTGTGGGAATTCATAGGTCACCGTATTGTGTTCCGGATATCCAAAACCATTGCTGGGCCTACATTCCGTTGTGATGGTTCGGGGAACGTCCAATTGCAGGGCATTGTAAGGGGTATCGAAAATATGAACGCCCATATCGCCCAAAGTGCCACAACCGTAATCCATCAATTTTCTCCAATTGCCTGGGTGGTACATACCATCTTTATAGGGTCTTTCCTTGGAAGTGCCCAACCACAGGTTCCAGTCCAATTGGGTAGGAACCGGGTCTTCCCCTTGTGGAAGCGGGCCATCATATCCCCAGTTCTTAGGTGACCAAGCATGTACGGTATGTACTTTGCCTATGATGCCGGATTGAATGAGCAACGTCGCTAGTTTGTAATCGTAAAAGGAATGCACCTGGATTCCCATTTGGGTGACCAAGCCTTTATCGGCGGCCATTTTTTTCATGGCCCGTGACTCGGATACGTAGTGGGTCAACGGTTTTTGACAGTACACGGGTTTGTTCATTTCCATGGCCATCATGGAGGCTGGTGCATGGGTATGATCGGGTGTGGAAACGATCACGGCATCAATTTCATGCCCCATTTCTTCCAACATGGCGCGATAATCAAAAAAGATGCGGGCCTTTGGGTGTAATTTGTGGGCAGCGGCCAGGTTAACGGCATCCACATCGCAGAGGGCCACCACGTCTACGGCGGCATGTGATGAAATCGCCTTGAGGTCCTCACCTCCCATATTCCCGACACCGATATGGGCCGTACGTAATCTTTCTTTGTTCATGGAGCCTTTTAAAATGGATGGGGCCAACATGATTCCCAGTGCTCCGACACTACTTTTTTTAATGAATTCGCGTTTGTTCATGGTTTGTTCAGGTAATTTATAATTTTTTGATTTTGATATTTCGGAACCAGATAGGACTCGAATGGTCCTGCAGGGCAATATAGCCTGTCTTGAATTTGCCATAATCCGGGGCGTTATCCCATTTTCCGGAAGCCTTTTTGGCATTCCATTCTTCGGACCACGGTACAAATTCCAATAATTTTTTGCCGTTGAGCCAATGCTCCACCTTTTCGGGCGTAAACACGATCTTGGTGGTGTTCCATTCCATGACCGGGTTCAGCTGCTTTTGCGATTCGTCCGCTACGTGCATGGCGTAATCGGCACCGGTTTTCTGCCAATCCTGGAGCAACTCAGGGTGTTCTGCACCAAATTGCGAGTTGTAGCCCACCAGATCATGGATGTTGGCATAGTTCTCGTCATCGATCAACTGATATTCTGGGGCCACAACAGGCGGACCGTCATAGCCTTCCTTCACATGGTAAAAAATACCGCTGTTTCCTCCTTCGGGAATTTTCCATTCAAGGTACAATTCAAAATTATCGAACTCTTCCGCCCCGTAGATAATGTCCTTTCCACCGGTATAGTTTTGCTCCATTCCCAGTTCCGTATCAAAGGTGAGGGTGCTGTCCTTTATGGTCCATCCGGGTGGAAGGGAATCCATGTTGTACCCGCGCCAACCTTCCAGACTGCCGCCATCAAAAAGAGAGATCCATTCGGACTCCTTTTCGGTATTTGCATTGGTGGTTTCAGGTTCATCCGCGGGCTTGGATTGATTCTTACAGGCTATAACAAGCAATAAAAAAAGGGAAAGCTTTAAAATTTTAGACATGGTTTAGTTGTTGGTATTTATTCTGATGGGTTAAAGTACAAAATATTGATTAACTTTTTTTGCACCATTTTCATTACATTTAAGCCTGACTAACTCAACACTTTAAAAATGAAGACTTGCTTTTTCAAGATTAGCTTGCTTATGCTGGCTAGTACCTTGTTCGTTACCCCGATCCATTCCCAAAGAAATAAGAAAAGCCAGAGTGCTCCCGAATATCCGGAAGCCTTGTATTCCAGCTTGGAATACCGATTGATCGGACCCTTCCGAGGTGGTCGTTCCGGTACGGTGGCCGGAGTTGAAGGCCAATCCAATCTATTCTATTTTGGAGCAACCGGAGGAGGTGTTTGGAGAACCACCGATGGAGGTACCACTTGGGAGAATATTTCTGATGGTTTTTTTGGTGGAAGTATCGGTGCCGTTGAGGTAGCGAAGAGCGACCATAATGTGATTTACGTTGGAGGCGGGGAAGAAACCGTTCGTGGGAACGTGTCTTCCGGTTATGGTGCCTGGAAAACCGAAGATGCCGGAAAAACGTGGCAATCCATAGGCTTGGAAAATAGTAGGCATATCTCTCGGATGAGGATTCACCCAACCGATTACAATACGGTGTATGCCGCCGTTATGGGCAACTTATACAAACCCACCCAAGATCGTGGCGTTTACAAAACTACCGATGGTGGTAAAACCTGGAAAAAAGTGCTTTATGCCAACGATTTGGCAGGTGCCGTGGATTTGATCTTTGATCCCAATAACCCAAGAATTTTATATGCCTCTACTTGGAGGGTGCAACGTACCCCTTATAGTTTAAGCAGTGGTGGTGAAGGTTCCGCCCTTTGGAAAAGTACCGATAGTGGCGAAACCTGGACCGAAATCTCCAAAAACGAAGGTTTCCCATCAGATACTTTGGGGATTATTGGAGTAACCGTTTCTCCTAAAAACAGCAACCGCGTTTGGGCCATGGTAGAGAACAAGGATAAGGGTGGTTTGTACCGTTCAGATGATGGAGGTAACAAATGGACGCTTGTCAATAGCGATAGAAGTCTTAGACAAAGGGCATGGTATTACACAAGGGTCTATGCCGACACCCAAGATGAGAATGTGGTATATGTACTCAATGTGAGTTACCATAAGAGCACGGATGGCGGTAAAACATTTGAATCTTCCAATGCACCGCATGGGGACCACCATGATCTTTGGATCGCCCCTGAGGATTCCAATCGTATGATCATGGCAGATGATGGTGGGGCACAAGTAAGCTATGATGGCGGTAAAACATGGAGTACCTATTACAACCAACCCACCGCGCAATTTTATAGGGTGACTACCGATAATGCATTCCCATATAGGATCTATGTGGCTCAGCAAGATAATTCTACTTTGAGGATCAAACACAGAAGCGATGGTTTTGCCATAGGTGAAGATGACTGGGAAGAAACAGCAGGAGGGGAATCTGCCCATATAGCGGTGGACCCCACCAATGATGATATTGTATATGGCGGTAGTTATGATGGTTTTTTGGTTCGCCTCAACCATGCAAAAAATACCGTCAGGGGAGTAAACGTTTGGCCGGATAACCCTATGGGTTATGGAGCCGAAGGGATGAAATATCGTTTTCAATGGAACTTCCCCATCATGTTCAGTAAGCACGATCCCAAAAAACTGTACACCTTCTCCAACCATGTACACATGACCACCAATGAAGGGCAGAGCTGGGAATTGTTGAGCGGTGACCTAACCAGAAACGACCCTACAAAATTGGTTTCCAGCGGTGGACCCATCACACAGGACAACACCAGTGTAGAATATTATTGTACCATTTTTGCTGCAAATGAAAGTCCTTTAAAAGAAGGCTTGCTTTGGGTAGGTAGTGATGACGGTTTGATCCATGTAAGTAAGGATGGTGGCAAAACTTGGGAGAACGTAACCCCATCCATCATGCCCGAATGGAACATGGTCAACAGCATAGAACCTTCTGCTTTTGATGAAGGCACTTGCTATGTGGCCGCTACGCGATACAAATTGGGAGATTTTAAACCCTATTTGTACAAAACCACCGATTATGGCAAAACGTGGTCGTTGATCACTAACGGTATTGATGATGAACATTTTACCCGTGTGGTGCGTGAAGATCCAAAACGCAAAGGGTTGTTATATGCCGGTACCGAAACCGGCATGTACATTTCATTCAATGATGGGGCCAAATGGGAAAAATTCCAAATGAACCTGCCCATTGTGCCCATTACGGATTTGACTATTAAGGATGATAATCTGATCGTGGCCACCCAAGGTAGAAGCCTTTGGATCATAGACGACCTTACCGTACTTCACCAATTGGATGATGCCAAAAAATCGGCCAGTGCCATCTTGTACAAACCTAGGGAGAGCTACCGTACCAAAGGCAATGTGGCCAGAAGACCTTCCAAGACCGAAGGAACAAACTTGGCCAACGGAGTGATTACCCATTTCTACTTAAAGGATTTTGCAGAAAAGGATAGTGTGGCATTGACCTACACCAGCATTTCCGGGGACACCTTGGCAACCTACAGTACCTATTCCAAAGAGAAGGATAAAAAACTAGAGGTGAAAAAAGGAGGGAACACCCATGTTTGGGATACACGTGGAAAAAGCGCCGAACGTTTGGACGGGATGATCCTTTGGTGGGCCAATCTAAATGGTCCAAAAGCTGTTCCAGGGTCTTACCAAGTCCATTTGAATGTTATGGGAACTACCCAAACCCAAGAATTCAAGATCCTTCCGGATCCTAGGGCAGAGGTTTCCGTTGCCGATATGCAAAAGCAGTACGATTTCATTTCAGAAATAAATGAGACCATTGACCTGGCTCACCAATCCATCAAAAAGATTAGGAACATCAACAAAAAATTGGATGAGTTCGTTGCCAAATACAAAGACAATGATGCTACAAAAGATGTGGTGGCAAAAGCAAAGGCCATGAAGGAAAAATTCGGGACCATAGAAAAAGAACTTTACCAGACCCAAAACCGAAGTGGACAAGATCCTTTGAACTTCCCCATTCGATTGACCAATAAGTTAGGTCACCTGAACAGTCTGGTTTCCATGGATGATTTTCCACCAACGGAACAGGATATTGCCGTTAAGGAGGAATTGTCAGCTGGTATAAAGGCACAATTGGCCGATTTTGATAAATTGGTGGATGATGAGGTTGCCGCATTCAACGCAGAGTTCAACAAGCTCAATCTGGATTATTTGAGCATAGAAGAATAAACGTCAAAGCCCCTTGCCATCCGGTAAGGGGTTTATTTTTAGAACACAAACGAATCAGAAGGATGAAAAAGTCAATGTTGATTTTGGGACTGTTGTCCTGTACAATGGCCATGGCCCAAACCGCCAATGAATATTTCGAGACCATGAGATTCAGGAACATCGGACCGTTCCGCGGAGGGCGTTCCGTAACGGCCAGCGGTGTGGTCGGTGATCCGCTTACGTATTACATGGGCACCACTGGGGGCGGACTTTGGAAGACCACCAATGCGGGAGGCAAATGGGACAATATCTCCGATGGCTTTTTTGAAATGGGTTCCGTTGGGGCTGTTTCCGTTTCGGAATCCAACCCAAATATTGTGTATTGCGGTATGGGGGAACATGCTCCTCGTGGGGTCATGACCTCTTATGGAGATGGTGTGTATCGATCCAACGATGCGGGCAAGACCTGGATCAAATTGGGATTGGAACAGACACAACATATTTCACGGATCATCATACATCCTACCAATCCCGATATCGTTTATGTCGCAGCGCAAGGTGCCCTGTTTGCCCCGAACAAGGAACGAGGGGTATACCGTTCCATGGACGGGGGCAAAACTTGGGAGAATGTTCTATTTGTGAATGAAAGCACGGGTGCGGCCGAACTTTCCATGGACTCCAACAATCCGTTGGTATTGTATGCGGCCATGTGGGAACATCAACGAAAACCCAATTACGTTATGAGTGGTGGGCCAGGCAGTGGACTCTATAAAAGTACGGATGGAGGAAATACTTGGAAGGAACTGACCGAAGGCCTTCCCAAAGAAAAAGGAAAGATGGGTATTGCAGTAAGTCCGGCCAATTCGGATAAGGTATATGCCATCATCGAGAGCGACTCCAATCAGGATAAAGGCGGTTTGTTCGTTTCCAACGATGCGGGCAAAAGCTGGAGCATGGCCAGTGGAGATAACCGCTTGGTACAACGCGCTTGGTACTATATTGAAGTGTTTGCGGACCCCAATGATGAGGATACCGTTTATGTGCTCAGTGCCGAAATATTCCGTTCGGAAGATGGCGGGAAAACATGGGAATCCATTTCCGTGCCCCATGGGGACACCCACAACCTTTGGATCAACCCCAATGACTCCAAAAATATGGTCATGGCAGATGATGGTGGGGCGACCATTACATATGATTATGGAAAAAACTGGACCCTTCCGTACAATATGCCCACGGCACAGTTTTATCGCATCAACACCGACAATCTTTTTCCCTACAATATTTATGGCGGGCAACAGGACAATACTTCGGTGAAAATAGCAAGCCTTTCCGTAGGCAGATGGGGTATTGGTCAAGAAGATTGGCATTATGCCGCAGGTGGGGAAAGTGCCTTTTTGGCCTTTGACCCGGATCATCCAAGATATGTGATGGGAGGCAGTTATTTGGGGACCATTGAGTTATTGGACATGGAATCCAAAATGTCCACCGATGTTATGGCGGCCCCTATTCAATATTTGGGAAGAGAGGCTAGGGACATGAAGTACCTTTTTAACTGGAACGCCCCCATTATTTGGTCCCAACACGAACCGGGCACTTTTTACCACGGAGCACAATTGGTATTGCGTACCCGTGATAATGGACTTACGTGGGAGGAAATATCCCCTGATTTGACCAGGGATCAAGATGATAAACAAGGCAACGGCGGCGGACCTTATACCAACGAAGCTGTTGGGGCCGAAAACTATGGAACCTTGGCTTATATCATCGAATCACCCCATGAAAAGGGAGTGTTGTACACCGGTAGTGACGATGGGTTGGTATACATTACCAAAAACGGTGGGGAGACCTGGGAAAATATAACCCCAAAGGGGTTAAAGGAATGTTTGGTAAACGCCATTGAGGTTTCTCCCCACGATTCGGCCACGGTGTATATCGCCACCACCCGGTACAAATTCAACGACTATACCCCTGCACTCTACAAGAGTTCGGATTATGGCAAAACGTGGACGAATATCAGCAACGGTATTCCTTATGGAGCCTTTACTCGGGTGGTCAGGGAAGACCAAGAACAGAAGGGACTCTTGTATGCTGGAACCGAAAAGGGGCTTTATGTTTCTTGGAACGATGGAAAAAGTTGGGAGCCCTTGCAATTGAATTTGCCCAAGACCCCGATCACCGATTTAAAAGTGCATCAAGGGGATCTCATCGTGGCAACCTCAGGAAGGTCCTTTTGGATTTTGGACAATATCACTACGCTATCTCAATACAAGGGGGATTCCGCATCACTGAAACTGTTTAAGCCAGAGGACACCGTTCATGGTTTTTGGGGAAGCCCACTCAACAGTAGTTCCAAAAAGGTGGAGGGGACCAATCCTTACGAAGGGGTAAACCCCGCCAATGGCATGGTCATCTATTATAATTTGCCCAAGGCCATGGATAGCACCGAAATCACCATGGAAATCAAGAACGGTCAGGGCAAGGTGGTCCGTACGTTCAGCTCTAAAAAGGATGAAAGCTATATCCCCCATAATGGTGGAGGTGCACCCCCTGCTCCTGTTTTGGGAACGGATAAGGGCCTTAACCGATTTGTTTGGGATTTAAAGACCCCTATTCTGCCCGGGATTCCCAATGTTTATATTGAAGCCAATTTTACAGGACACAAAGTACCTCCCGGAAATTATACCATCAATTTAAAAGCGGATGGGCAAACGGTCAGTACCCAGGGGATGATTGTACCCGCACCCAACACCGATATGACCCAGGAACGGTTTGAGGAGCAGGACCGGTTTATGAATGAGCTTGAGGCCAATCTCACGGATATGCACAACAAGTTGAACGCGTTGTTCAAGGTGCAGGGCCAATTAAAAGATTTGCTGAAAGATTTGGATAACGAAGACCTCAAAAAAGAAGGGCAATCACTTCTGGATAAGTTGAAGGCTTGGGACGAGGATATGGTACAACGAAAATCGCAGGCCTATGATGATGTGGAGAATTTTCCGAACAAGTTTACGGCCGAGTACCTATTTTTGATGAACCAAAGCAACAGTTCCCTGCCCAGGGTGAACCAATCTTCCAAGGACAGAAGAAAGGAACTGGATGCCCAGTGGGTAGGATTGAAACAGAGAGCAGAGACCTTGATGAAGACCGATATTCCCAACTTCAACAAAAAACTTTGGGAAAATGGGGTGGGCGCCATCAGAATGTAAAATATAGAAGACCGTGTTGTACAATTACATAAAATCGTTGCACCTCATTTTTGTGGTGACCTGGTTTGCCGGGCTGTTCTACATCCCCAGATTGTTCATTTACCATATTGAGGCATGGCAGAAACCCTCACCCGATAAGGAAATCCTTTCGGAACAATTAAAATTGATGACCAAGCGATTGTGGTATATCATCACATGGCCTTCGGCCATTTTGTGCACCCTTTTCGCTATCTGGCTGTTAATCTTGATGCCCGGCTGGCTCCAACAACCTTGGATGCACGTAAAATTGGCCTTTGTGGTGGTTCTTTTTGTGTATCACTTAAAATGTCATCAAATCTTTAAACAGATGCAAAACGATGATATCCGATATACCTCCAACTTTATGCGTATGTGGAACGAGGTGGCCACCATCATCCTATTTGCCGTAGTGTTTCTGGTGATTTTGAAGACCACCTTCGATTGGATCTATGGCATTATAGGCATGTTCGCTTTGGTTGCTCTTTTAATGTTGGGGATAAAAATGTACAAACGGTATCGGGAGAAAAACCCAGATTCTTGATACGTGCAAGTAAAAGTCTCAAATCCAAATACGATTTGGATTTTTAGCCAATCAATGTACTTAAACTTGCTTTTGTACTTTGGCTTGTCTTTGAACTTGTAACTTGCGTTTGGTTCTTGTAACTTGTCTTTAGTTGACTCGATAATTGATTACATTTATCATCAAATCAGGCAGTATTGTTCACTAAATTATCCCTAAGGTCCCGTATTTTCTTTGGCATGATCACTTTGGTGGTCATTGCCTCGGTGTTGATCGCAGGGGTTACCATCTATCAATATAAGGAGCAGGGAAAGGACTATCATGACGATAGGCTGCAGCGAAAGGAGGAGCAGATTCTCAAGAGCATTTGGTATACGCTGAAGGAGACCACCTATCCTGTAAACACGGAAAACCTGGGGCTCATCTTTAGGGACGAGATATACAAGATCGCCAATGTGGAGAACGTCAACTTCAACATTTATGATCTTGAAGGTAACCTGATCAAAAGTTCCCGGCCCAGTTTTGAGGCAGATTCCATTGCCAACTGCCTGGATTCCAATGTACTGAACTATCTTCGAGAAACCGGGGAGTCGAGGTTCGTGGAGGAGAAAAGGGCCGCGGGGGACAATTATCAGTCGACGTATACCTATATCAACGATCTCAAATTTAAGCCTATCGGTATTTTGAACCTGCCCTATTTTGAAGATAACACCTTCAACAACATGGAGCTCAGGGAGTTTCTTTTCCGATTGGGGATGGTCTATCTTTTGATGCTCGGACTTGCCATTGTTTTGGCCTATTTCATTTCTAAATACATTACCAGATCATTGCAGACCATTTCAGATAAGATCAACCGAACCAACCTTACCCGCCAGAACGAAAAGATCTATTTGGCCAATCCGGGGGATGAGATTGCCAAATTGGTGGATTCTTACAACCGCATGATCGACGAATTGGAAGAAAGTGCCGTAAAATTGGCAAGGAGCGAAAGAGAGCAGGCATGGCGAGAAATGGCCAAACAAGTGGCCCATGAAATCAAAAACCCTTTGACACCGCTGAAACTTACGGTACAAAGTTTTGAACGAAAATTCAACCCCAATGATCCCGACATACAAAAGAAGGTGAACGAGTTTTCCAAAACGTTGATCCAACAGATCGATACCATGAGCAACATTGCCACGGCATTTTCCAGTTTTGCGGATATGCCCGCACAGCAGAATGAAACGCTTAATGTGGTAAAGGTGGTAAAATTGGCCTTGGAAATTTTCAATGAGGACTATATTCATTTTATTACCGATGAGGAAGAGATCATAGCCAAGTTGGATCGTACACAATTGATTAGGGTCATCACCAATTTGGTGAAAAACGCTATTCAAGCGGTGCCCGAAGTAGAGTCACCCAGGATTTTGGTAACCGTGGCAACGGAGGGATCCCAGGTAAAAATTTCTGTGGCCGATAATGGGGTTGGCATATCCGATGAGAACCGCGAAAAGGTTTTCGAACCCAAGTTCACCACAAAATCGAGCGGTACGGGACTTGGGCTGGGAATGGTCAAGAACATAGTGGAAAACTATGGAGGAACCATTAACTTTACTTCTAAGTTGGGAAAAGGCACCGTGTTCACGATTCGGTTTCCCAAGGAATAAAAAAGATAAATGTGATAGGAAGGATCATTCAGACCTATTTCAAAACAACAGTTATGAACTACGAAAACATCTACATTGAGGAAGAAAAAAGTTGGGCCACCATCACCATAGATCGTCCTTCCAAATTGAATGCCCTGAACCAAAGGACCATTGAGGAATTGAACGTGGCTTTCAAGGAATTGGACGAAGACCCCGACATTAAGGTAATCATTATAACCGGAAGTGGGGAAAAAGCCTTCGTTGCCGGGGCCGATATTTCAGAATTCGCCCATTTTTCACCCAAAGAAGGCAGACAATTGGCAGCCATGGGACAAAAGAACCTGTTCAATTTAATTGAAGGCCTTTCTACACCCGTTATTGCCGCCATCAACGGATTTGCTTTGGGTGGCGGATTGGAGCTGGCCCTGGCCTGTCATTTTAGGGTGGCCAGTACCAATGCCAAAATGGGACTTCCCGAGGTATCCCTTGGAGTGATCCCGGGTTATGGGGGTACCCAGCGATTGCCCCAACTGATAGGTAAGGGAAGGGCACTGGAACTGATTATGACCGCCAGCATGATCGATGCCGATAAGGCCTTCGCCTACGGACTGGTGAACCATGTGGTTTCCCCTGAGGAATTATTGCCCCTATGCCACAAATTGGCGAGCAGGATATCGAATAATTCCACCGTGGCCATAAAACATGCAATAAAAGCGGTAAATGCTGGTTTTAAGTATGACGCCGATGGCTATGCCGTGGAAATCGATGCCTTTGGGCATTGCTTTGGTACCGACGATTTTAAAGAAGGCACTTCTGCCTTTTTGGAAAAGCGCAAAGCGGATTTCCCTGGTTCATGACCGTTGGCCTTAACCAAGCCAGACCATGATTAAAAAACAGATTGCCTTGCTTTGCATAGCTTTTATGGGGATGTTGGCATCCGCCCAAAAAATGCCCGTGAGCTATGAATTTGGCGAAAAATACGATGACCGTTACCGGTATTCCAATCTTATGACCATTGATGAAGATGGTGATGGAGGATACATTTTGGTGCGGGCCTACTATCAAGGTTTGATCCTAAAACCCAAAGGATACCTGATTGAACATTACAATAGCAACCTGGAGCTTGTAAACGAATACAATTACAAGATCAAGGGATTGGATTTTGTGGATGGTTTCCTGAAAAATGGCCAATTGAACCTTTTGTTCCTCAACTATAATTATGACAGGGGGGAATATGAGTATTGGGTGCACAGAAGTCCTATTTTCAATTACAACTTTACTACCGAAAAACTCCTTTCCATTGCTTCCGAGGAGGTAAATGAGCCCGTTAACAAGAACTATTACAACCGGAATTTTTCCAGCGGGTTTACCACGGCCATTTTGTTCAATGAGCAAAAGTCGGGCTTCATCATCAGTACCCATCATAAAAAAGGAAAAGAGGAAAAGCACATCATCCATCTTTATGACACTTCTTTGAAAAAACGCTTTGAGTATGATTTTTCCGCCGAAATAGAGGAGAAGAACTATGCTTTTGAGAACGTTACCTTCTCTCCAGACCTGCAGATCGCTTATATTGTAGGTAAGGCCTATTTCAAAAAGAAACGATTTCAGGTAGATGAACGCAAGTTCCAATATGAATTGATTAAACTTACCCAAAATAGTAGTCAGACCCAATCTTTTGTGGACCCCGGCAAGTATCCAGAAGCCTTGTATCCCATCCTATTGAAAAACAGACTGGTCTGTGTGGGGTTTTATGCGGATAGAAAGGATAATCGGTACAATGGTATCGCCTATTTTGATTTGGATGCACAATCGTTGGATATCAGATCCAATCGATATAATCCTTTTTCCCAACAGTTCATGGACGATAAATTTGGACGGGAAGAAGACAAGGACATCAAAAACTTGATATTCAAGGGAGTGGAAGTGACCCCGAAGGAAGAGATTTTCTTCAATGCCGAAGAATATTTTGTCACTTCGAGTATGGAATCCACAGGGGCAGGACAACGCCTCAAAATAGAACGTTACCACTACAACGACATTGTGAGCGTAAAGCTTTCACCAGATGGCAACATGGAATGGGCCAGGAATATCAACAAAACGGAAGTTACCCAAGGCGATGGGGCCTATGCCTCTTACAGTTCCTATTGTAAGGATGGCAAGTCTTATTTCTTTATCTGCACCGCGGCGGACAACCCCCAGTTGATCAACAACGAACGATTGATCTTTAAACAGGGTCTGAGCCGAAACCGGAATGTGTTCTTGATCTCGTTGGATGAAAACGGTGTCATGGACTATGAAAAAATTATTGACCAACAAGAGGCCAGATTGCCCTTTATGGTGTCCATGCCCTTAAAGGACGCAAAAGAGAACAAAATGCTCTTTTATGCCAAACGTGGAGGTAAAAAGCAATTGGTAAAAGTAGATTTCAACTAAATCACCAAAAAAATAAATTAAAAGGCTTCCCTTGGGAAGCCTTTTTTTATAGGTCAAATTGCATAAAAAGAAAGAAAAAGACTACAATTTTTGAATGGATGTCAATTCCCATACCCCATCCATCAAACCGCAGGGAGCATTGGTTAGTTAAGGTCAAAAATACACTTGGGCTAAGCCTACTTTTGGCTTGGTAAAAACCCAAATAAAAATATTATGAAGACAATTAAATTATTGAGTATCGCCATACTAGCTATGGCAATGAGTATGGTTTCCTGTTCAGGTGACGACGGGGAACAAGGGCCGAAAGGAGATCAAGGAATTCAAGGTGAACAAGGAATTCAGGGTGTTCAGGGCGAACAAGGTGAACAAGGTGTACCTGGAGAGGATGGCAATGCCAATGTACAGGCCTTTAAATTGGATATGACCGAGTGGGTAGGAGGGACCTTCTTCCCCTTTGATATGCCTATTGCGGCGCAAGAAAGGGCCAATTATGGCTACCTTTTCTACTTGGAATATGTAGCTGGGGGTAGCACCGCTATACATGCGGTTCCTGGAGGCTCTGGTTTTGCTTCTTTTATGGCCTATGTTGACTACATTAACGACGATACAAGTCCGAGTGGATATATTTCATTTAGGGACTATAATGGTGTAGGTTTTGATGTTCCAGCAGGTTCCTACATCAATTTAATAATCATTGCCGTTGAGATTAACACAACAGGTGCCAAAGCCACTCAAGCAAACGCCATGGATCAATTAAAGGCCGATGGGGTGGACACTAACGACTACCATGCCGTGGCAAAATACTTTGGCCTGGAATAACATATAGCAGAATATATAATGAAAGAAGGAGTCTCTTTGAGGCTCCTTTCAATTTTAAAGGAAACATTTAAAATTTACCGGTCAATCCTAAGTAAGCATACATCAATTTAAACCTACCTCTGGTTAATTGAGTGCCAAAACCCTCATATGCCTTAATACATTTGGCTTTCAAAACATTAAAATAAAGACTATGAAAAAGAGTAAAGTATTGATGATGGCCCTATTTGTTGTGGGCCTATGTTTGGGTTCCTGTACAGGTGATGACGGGGAACAAGGGCCGAAAGGTGACCAAGGGGTAGCAGGAGTGGATGGCCAAGATGGAGTAAACGGAACCAATGGTAAAGATGGCGAAGATGGTAATGCCAACGTTCACCATGTAGTTCTGGACATGACAGGTCATACGGGAACCATTTTTGCCCAAACCGTTCCAGAATTGACAGAGGAGGTCATTTCAAACTATGCCATCCTATATTACTTGGGCAAAGATGATTTAGCTGGAACACAGTATTATTCAATTCCAGGGCCTGTATCTGCAGATTTTTTAACCCAAGTATACGCCCAAACACAATTGGTGCAAATTTATTTTAGCAACTATGATGGCACTGGCTATCCTGTGACTGCCAATGATCATTTGGAATCATTGAGGATCGTTCTTATAGAAAGTACCCCGTACACTACTTCAAAATCAGTGTACACAAGTGTAAAAGATGAGCTTAAAGCTGCTGGAGTTGATATTGCAGACTATAATGCCGTTGCCAAGTACTTTGGCCTTGAATAACATTTAAATTACCCTTCCCAAAACGGGGATCCTAAACACTACCGGAAAACTGGGCTTTGGCCCAGTTTTTTCTTTTCGGACCATATGATCATAAATGTATTTTTTAAGAAAGTCATTGTTTTCCAATCAACTGGTATTCGGAATCCATCAACCCTAAAAGGCCATAGGTCAACCACTTATAAGAATAAATGGCAAGCGGGTCTATTTTAGCCCAAATTATAAATCATTATCATGAAAAAACTTAACCTGCTTACCATGGGTATGTTGGCCCTTGGAATTTTTTTTATGGCTTGCTCCAAAGAAATTGACACCGAACCTACCAACGGCTCTGGAATTATTGTCAGTATGGGAGAAGCAGTTGAAGTCAAATGCTGGGACCTGAACAAAAATGGTGTCGCAGATCAAGAGGAAGACAAGAACAAGGACGGCAAAGTTGATAACAAAGACTGTGCTGGACAATAAAACATGTATATAAAAAGCCCCTTTTTTTAAGGGGTTTTTTGTTTGAGAAACCCAATTGAAAAATGGATAAAATCCATATATTTGGAATAAATCCATTTTATGGAAAAAGATTCTATTTTAAAGGGAAGGGGCGCCCAACAGAATACACCCAATAAATTTCTTCAGCATATGTATGAAATGCGGGAAGACTTTTTGGAATTCTGTAGATTGGAAGGGGAAGAGGCCGAAAGCAATAAGACCCAATATATTCCCATTTTTCCCAAGACCATTGTAAACAAAGTGGATAGCCCGGATGTGGGCATGATGTATTCCATGAACCCCTACCAAGGGTGTGAGCACGGCTGTATCTATTGCTACGCCCGGAACACCCATGAATATTGGGGTTATAGTGCCGGGTTGGATTTTGAGCGAAAGATTTTGGTGAAAGAATCGGCTCCCCACTTATTGGAAGCCAAGATAAAGCACAAAAACTGGGTGGCCCAGACGATTGTGCTTTCGGGCAACACGGATTGCTATCAACCCGCAGAACAAAAATTCGGGATAACAAGAAAGTGCCTTGAAGTATTTTTAAAGTACCGTCACCCTGTGGGAATCATTACCAAAAATGCGTTGGTATTAAGAGATTTGGATATTTTGAAAGAATTGAATACCCATCAATTGATTGCGGTCAATATTTCGGTGACTTCTCTTTCCGAGAATACAAGACGGATTTTGGAACCAAGAACGGTATCGATCCAAAAGAGATTGGATACCATCAGAATGTTATCTGAAAACAAGATTCCGGTCAATGCCATGCTCGCACCCATGATTCCGGGTATCAACAGTCACGAATTGCTACAATTGGCCAAGGCGGTTTCAGAACACGGTGCTCTTTCCTTTGGGTTAACGGTAGTACGTTTGAACGGAGCCATTGGACAACTGTTTTCTGATTGGGTAAAAAAGGCCTTACCGGATAAAGCCGATAAAATTTTGCACCAGATCCAAGAATGTCATGGCGGCTCCCTTAATGATAGTCGATTTGGAGTTCGGAGCAAAGGAGAAGGGAAAATAGCAGAACAGATACACGAAATGGCTAGGTTGGCCAGAAGAAGGTATTTTGAAGGGAGGACTTTCCCCAAATTGAATATGGAGCTCCATCAACGATACAAGGATGGCCAATTGAAATTGTTTTAGATGAAATCATCAATTTACAATAACAATCTGAATGAGGTCATTTCGAGGGAGCCTGCAATCGAGAAATCTGTTGAGGCATATTTTTTATTGCTTTAATCCAAGTGGATTCTTCGCTTTGTTCAGAATGACACAAGGATCAATATCACTTCGAGGAAACTTGTGACAGGGAAATCTAATGTGGGAGTGATCCTCCGAACTTCCCACATCACCAAGGGCAAATAAAAAAGCCGCCTTTTGGCGGCTTTTTATAATGATGAGGAATATTATTTCAATTCCCATCCTTTTCTATAATCTCGGGTTACCCAATCGTTGGCCTTATCGTAGTTGGTGATTTTCATGTTCTCACCGTCCCACATCAGCTTTCTTCTACCTGGAGAATGGTAAGGATCCCAATCAGTAACCTTTTTACCAGGTTTTAATTCTTTGTACTGGTAGGCCTTTACGGCAAGGTTGCCCATCAACACGGTTTCGGTCAATCGGCCCGCTTTTTCAAAGTTGGAAGAGGTCGGTGTACCGTTCAGGCAGCCATCTACAAAGTTGGCAATATGTCCGCCTACACTACCAGGTACCCTCGGATATTTTGGAGCGGGGGCCTTATAAAGATCCATCATATCAGAAGGCAATAAGCGTGCGTTGCTGGAATAGGTGTCACAAACCAAGATACCCTTGTCCCCATACATAACGGTTCCACCTCCAGAATCACCAATGGTCTCACCATCCTTAAGTTCATCCGGTAGATCGGGCATAAGGCCCCCATCATACCAGTTGAGGGCAATTTCCCCGTGGTCTTCATGGTCAAACTTCAAATGTATTTTGGAGGATGGAGGACAGGAATGGCTATAATCGGCTTCCACAAAATCGCCTACCCAAACCGTGGTACAACTGGCTTCCGCTTCTTTAGGATAGCCCAAATCCAGCACGCTGAAAGGGGTTTCCATGATATGGCAGCCCATATCGCCCAAGGCACCGGTACCAAAATCCCAGAAACCCCTCCATTTAAAGGGAAGGTAGGCTTCGTTGTAATCCCTTTCGGAGGCTACGCCCAACCAAAGATCCCAGTCCAATTCCTTGGGCACTCGTTGTTTTTGGGTAGGCATGGGTACCCCTTGTGGCCAAACAGGTCGGTTGGTCCAACAATCAATGGTATGCACTTTTCCGATGATGCCAGATTCTACCCATTCGCGGGCAATTCGGCTATCATCACTTGAGGCACCTTGGTTTCCCATTTGGGTCACAATTCCGTTTTCCTTGGCTACTTTGGTCATCAAACGGGCCTCATAAATATTATGGGTCAGAGGTTTTTCAACATAGGCGTGCTTTTTCTCACGCATAAAAGGTAAGGCAATGGTAGCATGCATGTGGTCAGGAGTGGCCACCATAATGGCATCGATGTCGCTCAATCGCTCATCATATACTTTTCTAAAATCTTTGTAGCGTGGTACATCAGGGAACATTTCAAAAGTTTCCTTGGCACGACGTGCATCTACATCACATAACGATACGAATTTGACACGACCGGTTTCGTGCAAACCGCGAATTACACTGTTTCCTCTTCCACCAACACCAAAGCCGGCAACATATAAGGTATCACTTGGAGGAACATGGGTCTTTCCCAAAACATAGCTGGGTACAATGGAAAATGCAGCCGATGCAGCAGCGGCATTCTTCAAAAAATTTCTTCTTTGCATTTTGTTTAGTTTGATTATGTTCTACCAAGATACAAAATGTAAGGGATTATCGATGGTTATTCCCATCCATTCCATTCTTTGTAAAACTGATCTAGGTACTCCAACATAAACCGATGTCTTTCCAAGGCAATTTTTTTACCAGTTTCAGTGTGCATACCATCCTTGAGCAATAGCAGTTTTTCATAAAAATGGTTTATGGTAGGCGCATGGGAACTTTTGTATTCTTCCTTGGTCATGTTTGGTTTAGGGGGTATATTGGGGTCGTAGAGCGTCCTGTTCTTGAACCCGCCATAATTAAAAGCACGTGCAATACCGATGGCTCCCATGGCATCCAATCGGTCGGCATCCTGTACAATTTCCATTTCTTTTGTTATAAATGAAACTTGGCTTTTGTCAAGGCTATTTTTAAAGGACATGTGTTGGATGATTTTCACTACATGGTCCACTGTGTCTTCCGATGTATTTTGCCCCTTTAAAAATTCTTGGGCTAGTTTAGGTCCGATTGATTCGTCCCCATCATGGAACTTGGGGTCTGCAATATCATGTAACAAGGTTGAAAGTTTCACGATGAGCTCATCGGCCTTTTCATTTTTTAAAATGAGATTTGCAGTGTTGTAAACCCTTTCAATATGAAACCAATCGTGACCTCCTTCGGCGTTAACGAGCATTTTTTTGACAAAATGGATGGTGTTTTGTAGCAATTGGTCCGGAGTCATTTTGTGGGGTTTATGCCTGATACAATTTGTTTTTCCACTTCGGCGATAACGGCATCGGCATTACCATGAATTTCCATAGGGGCATGTACTTTAAATTGTACAAAAGAACCTAATCCCATAGGAAATTTACCATAGCGCAACAATTTCCACGAGTTGTTTATACTGATGGGTATAATCAATGCCGATGGCGCGTGTTTCATCAAAACTTTTAACCCTGTTGCCCTAAAAGGTTTGGGTTCCCCCGTTCGACTTCGGGTCCCTTCGGGGAAAATCACCGCACTTCGGTTATGCTTTTGGATATATTTTCCCAATTTTTGCAGCTCTTCAATGGATTGTTTGGGATCCTTCCTGTCGATTAAAGCAGAACCACTGTTTCTTAGGTTGAAGGAAACACTCGGAATACCCTTGCCGAGTTCGATCTTGCTCACAAACTTGGGGTGATACTTGCGCATAAACCAGATGATGGGCGGAATGTCATACATGCTCTGGTGGTTGGTGACAATGATCAAAGGCCTGTCCGTTGGAATCTGGTGTGTGTTTTCAAACTTGTAACGGGTTCCCAAGATGCCTGTACTGGCCATGATGAACCAGTTAAGGATGGAAACGCTCCGTTTATGGGCGTCATACCCAAAAATCTTTAAGCAAAACCATTGGATGGGATGAAAAATGACCAAAACCAATCCAAAGCAGATAAAAAATAGGATGGTCAATGGATAGGATAGCAATTTAAGCACGGCAGGGACTTTATATTTAGTTCAGCGTAAAAATAAAAAAACCACCCTTAAGGGTGGTCTGTCTTTTTTGGATAATCAAAAGCATTAGCAAAATTCGTCGTATGCTTCCATCAGGTTCTCCGCAATCAGTTCAGCGGGTCTTCCTTCAATATGGTGTCTCTCGATCATGTGAACCAACTCCCCATCCTTAAAAAGGGCCATACTTGGCGACGATGGAGGAAAAGGGACCATATGGTTTCTGGCCGTTGCAACGGCTTCCATGTCCACCCCGGCGAATACGGTCACCAAGTGGTCTGGAGTCTTTTCATTTTGCAGGCTTAATTTGGCGGCTGGTCTGGCATTGGCAGCGGCACATCCACAAACAGAATTGACCACTACCAAGGTGGTTCCTTCCTGTTTTAGGGCATTTTCTACTGCCTCACTTGTATGTAGTTCCTCAAACCCGGCGTTGGCCAAGTCCGCTCGCATAGGTTTTACCAATTCTTCGGGATACATAGGCTTATTTTTAATTAGAATCCAAAGATACGGTATTGTATGGTTTTTTTCATCACCCTTAACATTGCTTAAAGCTTTGTTTCCTATGCAATGCCCTATATTTGGGGTTTAAATTTTGAAAGATGATCAAATGGGCGGCCGCCTTTATCGGTTATTTAGTCTTTCGGTTTCCGGGAGCAGTACTGGGATTTATCGTGGGAAGTCTTTTGGATGGTTGGGGAAGTACTAATAATGGAGGTAGAACCGTTTTCCAGAACGCAGGCAGCCAAACCGTTTCACCTGCGGATTTTGAATTGAACCTTCTTTCCCTGTGCTCCATTATCATAAAGGCCGATGGCAAGGTGGACCAAACCGAGCTCGATTATGTAAGGCAGTATTTTTTGAGCACGTACGGAAAGGATAAGGCCAATGCCATTTTCCGAACTTTTAACGAGGTCATTAAAAAAAGGGAGATATCCGCGGAGCGTATCTGTACCTACATGGTTCAGAGAACCCGTTACGAAGTTCGGTTGCAGTTGCTGCATTTTTTGTTCGGTATCGCCCAGGCCGATGGACAATTGAGCCCGTTGGAAATTCAAAAACTGAGAGAGATAGCAGGTTATTTGCGGGTGGGCGCACATGATTTTGAAAGCATCATGGCCATGTTCGTGAAGTCTGCGGACAATGCTTATAGAATTTTGGAAATTGAGAGAAACGCCACGGACGATGAGGTGAAAAAAGCGTACCGTACCATGGCCAAAAAATACCATCCCGATCGTGTGGTGACCGAAAACGAGGCTATTAGGAAAGGGGCCGAGGAAAAGTTCAAAGAAGTACAAAAGGCCTACGAGACCATTCAAAAGGAGCGAGGGATTTCATAATGTTGTTAGGAGTTAGGAGTTGGTTGGAATAGGATGATTAATTTATAAACAGGATAATGCAAGAGTTTTTTTTCTACGTTAAAATGGGACTCCACCACGTGTTGGATATTGGGGCCTATGACCATATTTTGTTCCTTTCCGCCTTGGCCGTGCCCTTTACGTTCAAAAATTGGAAGCATGTATTGGTGTTGGCGACCATTTTTACCGCGGCCCATTGTACATCGCTGGCACTATCCGTTTATGATGTGGTGGCCGTGGATGTGGGACTCATAGAATTCTTGATTCCGGTAACCATTTTGGTAACCGCAATCTTCAACTTTACCTACGTGTTCAAGGAGGGAGTGAATATGGGTGAGCTATTGCATTATGTGGCCACTGGATTTTTTGGTTTGATCCACGGTTTTGGCTTTTCCAACTATTTCAAGATGTTGATGGCGGAGGAAGAGAACAAGGTCACACCACTTTTGGGTTTTGCTACGGGAATTGAGTTGTCCCAAGTGACCATCATCCTGATTGTTTTGGGCATAGCTTTTGTGGTATTGGATTTGTTGAAGGTCAAACGATACGTTTTTATTGCGGTGGCCTCAATTTTGATCATTGCCATTACAATACCCTTGCTCATTGCTACGTTTCCCATCTAAGGGCACCGTTAAATTTAATCGAATAAGGTTGTAAGGGTCTTCCAAAGCAGGTATATTTATTTAATTATCAGCTTATTCATGGATTTATGAAGGAGAGCAAACAAGAAAAGTACGATAAGGCATACTTGAGGATGGCCCAGGAATGGGGTAAACTGTCCTATTGCAAGAGAAGACAGGTGGGTGCCATCATCGTAAAGGATAGAATGATCATTTCAGACGGTTATAACGGTACCCCAACAGGTTTTGAGAATATTTGCGAGGATGATGAAGGATATACCAAATGGTATGTGCTCCACGCCGAGGCCAACGCCATATTAAAAGTGGCTTCTTCCACACAGTCCTGTGAAGGAGCTACTTTGTACATTACACTTTCCCCATGCAGGGAGTGTAGCAAGTTGGTACATCAGGCTGGCATAAAACGTGTGGTTTACCAACAGGCCTATAAAGATGACTCCGGGCTGAAATTTCTGGAGCGGGCCGGGGTAGAAGTGCGCCACCTGCCCATTTTGGAAGAAATGGTCTAAACACCAGAATGCTATTATGAAAAAGATCAACGGATATATTTGGCCCACCTTGTTGGCACTGGCAGTAGCCATCGGCATATTTATTGGGGGCAAACTCCATTTTAACGATTCACCCGAAAAGCTCTTTTCCACCAATTCCAAAAAGGATAAACTCAACAGACTCATCGATTATATCGACTATGAGTATGTGGATGAAATTGACACGGACAGCATTGTAGATGTGACCGTGAACAACATTTTGGGCAAATTAGATCCTCATTCCGTCTATATTCCCAAAAGTGAAATGAACGAGGTTGCCGAAAATATGAAGGGAGACTTTGCCGGAATCGGTGTAAGTTTTTATATGTTCCGGGATACTATAACCGTGATCCGTACCATAAAGAACGGGCCCAGTTATATCAGTGGTATTAAGCCCGGTGATCGTATTTTAATGGCAGATAACGACACCCTTTATGGCAAAAGGATTCCCAATGACGATGTGGTTACAACCCTTAAAGGAAAAGTCGGGACCAAGGTAAACCTAAAGGTTTTCCGAAAATCGGAGAACAAAGTATTGGACATGTCCGTTACCCGCGACCGTGTGCCGATCCGGAGTGTGGATGCGTACTATATGTTGACAGGGGATATGGGTTACATCAAGATCAATCGTTTTGCAGAATCTACCTTTGATGAATTTAAGGATGCCCTCAAGAAGCTAAAATTGAGGGGGGCAGAAAAATTGGTGTTGGACCTTCGGGATAACCCTGGTGGCTATTTGGGCATTGCCGAAAAACTGGCCGATGAATTTTTGGGGGAGGACAAATTGATCCTGTTCACTAAGAACAAAAAGGGGAGGGTAAAAAAAGCTTATGCCACCAGTAAAGGCGATTTTGAAGACAGGCCCGTTTACGTATTGATCAATGAGCGTTCCGCTTCTGCCAGTGAGATTATCGCCGGGGCCTTGCAGGACAACGACATCGGGACCATTGTGGGAAGACGTTCCTTCGGGAAGGGATTGGTACAGCGTGAAATGGATCTTGGGGATGGCTCAGCCGTTCGGTTAACGGTTAGTCGTTATTATACCCCAACAGGTCGCTCCATTCAAAAATCATACAAGAATGGCAACCACGACTATTACCAAAAATTCATGGAACGGTATACCAATGGTGAGCTTGTTTCTGCGGATAGCATTAAGGTGGCCGACTCCTTAAAATTTGTTACCCCAAAAGGTAAGGTGGTCTATGGTGGCGGAGGTATCATTCCCGATGTTTTTGTTCCCATTGGCAGTAACGAGGAAGAAGCAATTGACAGCATGGACGATACCTATCAATTCTTCGCTAGGTTCGTGTTTGAGCATTTGGAAGAAGACCGTACTCGCTATTCGGATTACACCCAAAATCAATTTTTGGACGAATTCAAGGTAGATGATATCTTATTCGACAATTTTATCCAATTTGTGTTGGATAGAAAAGTGCGATTGGATTTCTACGCTTATGAGGACAAGATCAAGGCCTATCTTAAGGCCAATATTGCAGAGCAGCTGTACTCTCCTAACATGTCGGCACAGATCAAGGGCGATTTTGATCCCATGCTGAAAAGGGTAAAAGAACTGGATGAATCGATTATCGATCCAAAACAAATTGGTTCAGCAGGTTCTAAACCTTAGGGTTGCCTACTTCAGTTTCTTTTCAATTTTTTTAGAGCCCATAAAGATCAGCAACAACACAATGGCACATAAGGATGCCACAATGCCTATCAGGGCTATGGTACTATCCCCTTGAAGCGGATTGTCAAAATCTACCAAGGTCACATTGTAAACGATGAGGCCCATGGCCAAAATAATGATGATAATGTTAAGAGTTTTGTTCATGACACTGGTTTAAAGTCCATGGTTGAACAACTGATTGATGTTGGATGCAAAAAGCTTTACTGCGATGGCCATTAGGATCACACCAAACACTTTTCGTATAATGTTGAGGCCATTCTTGCCCAACACCCGTTCAATTTTAGCACTGGATTTAAGAACGATGTATACAAAGATAATGTTTAGTATAATGGCAACGATAATGTTCTCCACATGATATTCTGCACGGAGTGACAAAAGTGACGTCATGGTGCCCGCTCCGGCGATCAAGGGAAATGCAATGGGGACAATGGAAGCGGTTTCCGCCACATCATCCCGGTATAACGTAATCCCCAAGATCATCTCAATGGCCAAGAAGAAAATGATAAAAGCCCCCGCCACGGCAAAGGAATTTACATCGATCCCAATCAATTTCAGGATCTTTTCCCCAACGAACAAAAAGGCAATCATGATACAGGCCGCCACTATGGAAGCTTTTTCCGATTGAATATGGCCTACCTTGTTCCTGAGCGATATGATGATGGGGATACTTCCCAAAATATCGATCACCGCAAAAAGAATCATTCCCGCTGTAGCTATCTCCTTAAAATTGAAATTCATGGCACCTTATTTTTTTCGGACTGCAAATGTACGTGTAAAAAAGCCTTTTGGATGACATAATAAGGTTTATAAAATGTCAAATTTTGGGTTTTAAACTACCTTTGCCCCAAAAGTAAACCCTATGTTCCAAATTGGAAAAACCATAGTTTCCGAAGAGATTTTGGAGAACGATTTTGTCTGCAACCTTAATGCATGCAAAGGAGCCTGTTGTGTAGGTGGGGAATATGGAGCCCCACTTGAGGATTCGGAAACGGATAAACTGGTAAACCTGTACAGTGATGTAAAGCCCTATCTAAGGCCGGAAGGCATTCAGGCCATTGAGGAACAAGGAGCCTTTGTGAAGGGAGAGGACGGTGAATGGGAAACCCCTTTGGTGAACAATAACGAGTGCGCCTATGTGGTTTTTTCGAATGACGGGATTGCCAAATGCGGACTGGAGGCAGCTTACAATGATGGTGTAACCAAATGGAAAAAACCCATTTCCTGTCATTTATACCCGATTAGGACCCGGGAGTATTCCGAGTTTACGGCCGTCAATTATCATAAATGGGAAATTTGTGATCCTGCCTGTAGTTTGGGAAAGGAGCTAAAGGTCCCAATCTATAAATTTGTGAAGGATGCCCTGATACGGAAATTTGGCAAGGCTTGGTACAATGAGTTGGAAGAAGTGGCAAAAGGCAATCCTAAATAGTCGGGATGTCCAAAATGACCTTGGTGCCGTTGGGGTTGCCATTTTCGTCAAATAGGTCCACAATATCCACGTCAAATTTGTTCTGGTAATCTTTGGAGAAGTTGGCCAAGCGCTCCTTGGTGATGTGGATTCCTACAGATTTTCGTTTGAGCACCCTGTTCTCCTTATTGGCTTCGGCCATGGTTCGGCCCACGCCATTGTCAATGATCTCTATGGTCACATGGCCTTTATCTCTTCTCTTTACGTGGATTTGGATTTTCTTTTCCCCTTCTTTGGGTGATAGTCCGTGCCAAAGGGAATTTTCCAAGAATGGTTGCAAGGTGAGGGATGGAATTTTGATATTATCGATAAAAATATCCTTGTCTACATTGATGCTGAAGTCGATTTCGTTGGAAAACCGGATGTTCTCGATGTTCATGTAAAGCTCCACGGTCTCCAGTTCTTCCGCCAATGAAATTTCCCTTTGGGAAGAAGCCTCCAAGATCTTTCTAACCAATTTGGAAAACTTGTTCAGGTAGTGAACGGCATTCTTCTGTTCGTTGTTTATGATATAAAGTTTGATGGAGTTCAAGGAGTTGAACAAAAAATGGGGATTCATTTGGCTACGGAGCATCTTTTGCTCCAAGGTGAGCACTCTTTTTTCGTTCTTGCTCTGGTATTGTCGGTAAAGGATATAAAGAATGGAAGAAATGAGCCCGACAATCAGCGCACTCACCAACAAGGTTGTCTGGTTTTTCTTCAACCGTAACCTCACGATCTCATTTTCCTTGGCCAATACGGCAATCTGGTTGTTCTTTTTATCTGCCTCGTACCTTACAATAATATCGTTCATGTACCGTAAATTGGTGGCACTTGAGATTTCCCTGTCATATTCATCGGCTTTTTTATAGAAGTCATAAGCTTTTTTAAAATCGCCCCTTGCGTTTTCAAGATCGGACATCTTTTGGTAGCCATATAGGATGCTACTGGGAAGGTTTCTGGTCTGGGCCATTTCAAGACCTTCCTGTATAAAGTCATTTGCCTTTTCATAATTGCCAAGCTTGGTATGTGCCCAACCAGTGTTAATGAAGACAGATGAGGCTATGAAGTAATCACCGATTCTTTTTGATTCATCATGTAAGGGCTCCAAAAGAACAAGGGCCGCGTAGGGCATATTCTGTTTCAAATAGATTTGGGCCAGACTGTTCTTGCATATTATCCGACCAATATCGGAGTTGATTTCCTCATTATAGGCCAATGATTTGCGATAATTTTCAAGGGCACCTTCCAAGTCCCCTTTTTCCTCCATACAATGACCAATATTTTGATGGTTGATGGCCAATCCCAGCTTGTTGTCCAATTCTTCCTCCAGTTTTAATGCTCGGCGAAACTGCATAATGGCAAGATCAAACTGTCCTAAGGTTATGTAGAGGTTTCCAACGCCATTTAGGGCAACATTTATGCTCCTTTTGATATGGTCCGATGGGTTTTCCACTTGCTCGGCCAACTCAAGTGCTTTTTGGTGGTAATCCAGGGCTGTCTTTATGGCATCGGTTCTTCGGTATACAACTCCCAACATGTTCAGGCTTAAAACCCGCATCTCGGTATTGTTGGCTTTTTCAGAAAGTTCCAAGGCCTGCTCGTGCAGTTGTACCGATTTCTCGTATTGGGAATAGTTCCGATACCTCATACCCAATTGGTTCAGGGCATAAGCCTCGCCTTCGGGGTAATTGTTTTGTCTGCTAATGTTGGCAAAATACCGCAAAAAGGTAGTGTCCCTTTTTTCTTCTTCTAGCTGCTCGTCCAGATTCTCGTAGGTTTTGGGCTGCAAGAGCGTAAGGTTTTCAGCTTTTTCCTTGACTGCCTCGGAAATGTCTTGGGAAAAGGAAGCGTTCAGCATTAAGAACGTCAACCAAAAGAGCAGGACTGTTCTTTGTCCTCGATGTAGGTAGTCGATTTGTGTGAACTTTACTATGGCCACAGGTTTTAGGGAGAGTTACAGCATATCCAAAAAATCGGATTTTTTTTGCCTGGAGACTGGAATTTTATGGTTGGATTCCAAAACCACATAGCCATCGGTTTTCAGGAATTCTTTGATCTTATTAAGGTTGATGATGTAAGAGTTGTGGATTCTAAAAAAGCTGGTATCCGGCAATAGTGCATTGACCTCTTTCAGTTTTTTGGTCAGGAGGATTTTCTGTCCGTCTTTTAAAAAGATGGTGCTATAGTTACCATCGGATTCGGCGAACAATATTTCATCACTGTTCAGGAAAAGCAATTTACCATCGGTATTGATGGTGATTTTTTTACTGTGTGATTCCGCGTTGAAGTTCAATAGAATTTTTTCCAAACGCTCAATGGTGAGATTCTTTGCATTGAATCTTTTGATTTTGGCGATGGTAACTTCAAGATCGTCCGTGTCAATGGGTTTCAGTAGGTAATCGATAGCCTCGTTTTTGAGGGCCTGCAGCGCATATTGGTTATAGGCCGTGGTGATTACCACCGGAAAATCCTTGTTCTTTAGGTTCTTGATGAACTGGAAACCATCCATGGCCGGCATTTCAATATCGAGAAAGAGACAATCGGGCGTATTGCGTTCCAAATAAGCCAACGCTTCATAGGCATCGGTAAAGGACGCAACAATATCCACCTCGTCGCTCAAGTTGGTCAATTCCCAACTGAGGCTCTGAAGTGCCTTGATCTCGTCATCAACAATTACGGCTTCCAACATACTGTTTAGGTATACGTTATTCCAAATTTAGGATTATTCTCCTTACAGTAATCAAATTATGTGCTAATGGACATTTAAGACGTATAACTGGTATAAAATGCAAAATCATGGTAAAAATTTGCTATTTCCCTTGCCAATGGGCCATTTTAATTGCTTTGGGTATTGGGTTTAAAAAGGGACAAAACCAATTATACACAAAAAACGACCGATTATACATACGCTTCCCTGCCCACGATTTTTGTTATCTATCTTGGCGCTACCTAAAATTAGGGGCAACCAAATAACCAATAGAAATGAGAAAATGTATTGTGCTTTTTGTGCTTTTGATCGTGGCTTTGGTTTTTGCCGCCGTGTCAGAACATAAGCAAGTAAAGTTTAAATCTGATTGGGAAAAGGTTTTAGCCAAAAAGTAAACCTTTACCAACAACGCTCTTAACATATTGTATTACCAAAAATTGTACGGCCAAAGCAACCATTCTCTTGATTATAGAAACCGCTTGCAAGAAAAAATCTTCGGGTTGGCCAAATCTGGAATTGATCATAGGTTTCGGGGGAACTACCTAAGACGATAAAGGATTGACATGGCAGAACTTGGAGAGGCCGTACTGTTTGGTAATATCATATTATATGCACGTTCATCATAAAAGCTAGACCAAAAGGTATCTGTGAATATACTTTTTGGTCTTTTTTTTTGACCAAGAATCTTTCCACAATCCTATATTTCATCGGTCCTACGCCATTGCTCGGCTGCCCTAGATTTCAACATTGAGTGTTAAAAACTTTGTTCCCGTTTTCGGATTTGCCCCTTTACTTTTCAACAACATTTTTAAATATTTGTTTACTCTGTTCAAGAGGAAACCTCCTTCCAAACCAAATAACGATATAAAGAATAAGATGTCCGTAGCTATTGAGCCCATATTACAGGAAAACAAGGATAGATTTGTGATCTTTCCCATACAACACCACGACCTTTGGGAATGGTACAAAAAATGCGAAGCGTGCTTTTGGACAGCCGAAGAGATCGATCTTCATCAGGATCTCACCGACTGGAACACCAAACTGAACGAGGATGAGCGTTACTTCATCAAGCATATTTTGGCATTTTTTGCGGCATCCGATGGTATCGTGAACGAAAACCTTGCCGAAAACTTTGTGAACGAAGTGCAGTTTTCAGAGGCCAAGTTCTTTTACGGATTTCAGATCATGATGGAGAACATACATTCGGAAACCTACTCGCTCCTTATCGATACGTATGTAAAAGATGAGAAAGAGAAAAACATACTTTTTCAGGCAATCGAAAATTTTCCGGCGATTAAAAAGAAGGCAGATTGGGCCCTTAAATGGATTGAATCACCAAGTTTTGCGGAACGACTAATTGCTTTTGCAGCTGTTGAGGGAATCTTCTTTTCCGGAGCGTTCTGTTCTATTTTTTGGTTGAAGAAACGCGGGTTGATGCCTGGCCTTACCTTTTCCAACGAGTTAATTTCTCGTGATGAAGGAATGCACTGCGACTTTGCTGTTCACCTTCATAACAAACATTTGGTGAACAAGGTCCCAAAATCGCGAATCACGGACATTATTGTAGATGCCCTCAACATAGAAAGGGAGTTCATTACTGAATCACTTCCAGTTAGCTTGATCGGGATGAACGCCAAATTGATGACCCAGTACTTGGAGTTTGTAACGGACAGACTTTTGGTGGAACTTGAATGCGAAAAGGTATACAATGCCACCAATCCATTCGATTTCATGGATATGATCTCTCTCCAAGGGAAGACCAATTTCTTTGAAAAACGCGTTTCGGAATATCAAAAGGCTGGTGTATTGAACAAGGAAAAGGACACCGATTCCCAGAAAATCAGTTTCGACGCGGATTTTTAATCAGTAAAAGATTGCAACCCTCCTAACCTCAGGTTTAGAGGGTTTTCATAGCCTTAATTTTAAAATGTTAATTTTTTAACAGTAAGGAAGAAACCAACAACAATTAAACACGAGCAACACCATGTATGTAGTTAAAAGAGACGGGAGAAAAGAGCCGATTATGTTCGACAAGATCACGGCCAGGGTTAGAAAACTTTGTTATGGACTCAACAGTTTGGTTGACCCAGTAAAGGTGGCCATGAGGGTTATTGAAGGTTTGTATGATGGGGTTACTACATCCGAACTGGACAATCTAGCTGCGGAGATTGCCGCTACCATGACCACAACACACCCTGACTATGCTAAGTTGGCCGCAAGGATATCCGTTTCCAACCTGCATAAAAACACCAAAAAGTCCTTCTCCGAAGCCATGAAGGACCTTTACGAATATGTAAATCCCAGAACAGGCAAAAAAGCACCATTGCTTTCTGACGAAGTATACCAAGTGATTTCCGAGAATGCGGAAAAGCTGGATTCCACCATCATCTACAACCGTGATTTCGGGTATGATTACTTTGGTTTCAAGACATTGGAACGTTCCTATTTGTTGAAGATAAACGGGAAGATTGCCGAACGTCCCCAACACATGTTGATGAGGGTTGCCGTGGGCATCCATTTGGATGATTTGGATTCCGCGGTGGAAACCTATGAGTTGATGTCCAAAAAGTACTTCACACATGCCACCCCAACCCTGTTCAACTCCGGGACCCCAAAACCACAAATGTCTTCTTGCTTTCTTTTGGCCATGAAAGATGATAGTATCGATGGCATTTATGACACTTTGAAACAGACCGCCAAGATTTCGCAATCTGCTGGTGGAATTGGGTTGTCCATCCACAACATTAGGGCCACCGGATCGTATATTGCCGGAACCAATGGTACCTCCAACGGTATTGTTCCCATGCTCAGGGTATTTAACGACACGGCCCGTTATGTGGACCAAGGTGGTGGAAAACGCAAGGGAAGCTTTGCCATTTATGTAGAGCCTTGGCATGCTGATATTTTTGATTTTTTGGAGCTGAAAAAGAACCACGGAAAAGAGGAAATGCGTGCCCGAGACCTGTTCTATGCCATGTGGATTCCCGATTTGTTCATGAAACGGGTAGAGGCCGATGCCGAATGGACGCTGATGTGCCCTAACGAATGCCCGGGACTTTTTGATTCGCACAGTGAAGAATTCGAGGCCCGTTACTTAAAATATGAAGCCGAGGGCAAGGGTAGAAAGACAATCAAGGCTAGGGACCTTTGGGAAAAGATTTTGGAATCCCAAATAGAGACAGGTACCCCGTATATGCTTTACAAGGATGCCGCCAACCGTAAAAGCAACCAAAAGAATTTGGGAACCATCCGTTCTTCCAACCTCTGCACGGAGATTTTGGAATATACCTCTCCGGACGAAGTGGCCGTATGTAACCTGGCATCGATTGCCCTTCCCATGTTCGTGAAGAATGGCGAGTTCGATCACAAAGAGCTTTTCCGTGTGACCAAACAAGTGACCCGTAACCTCAACAAGGTAATCGATAGGAATTTTTATCCAGTGGAAGAGGCCAGAAACTCCAACATGAGGCACAGACCGGTCGGTTTGGGAGTGCAGGGGTTGGCGGACACCTTCATTATGTTGCGATTGCCCTTCACCAGTGATGAGGCCAAAAAACTCAACCAAGAAATTTTTGAGACCCTTTATTTTGCTGCGGTCACTGCTTCAATGGAATTGGCCAAGGAGGACGGAACTTATTCCAGCTATAAAGGTTCACCCATTTCAAAAGGAGAATTTCAGCATAACCTTTGGGGTATAAAGGATAGTGAGCTATCCGGAAGATGGGACTGGGACAGATTAAGGAAGGATGTATTGAAACACGGGGTAAGGAACTCTTTGTTGGTAGCCCCAATGCCAACCGCTTCCACATCCCAGATTTTAGGGAACAATGAATGTTTTGAGCCCTATACGTCCAACATTTATACCCGAAGGGTACTTTCCGGAGAATTCATTGTGGTAAACAAGCATTTGTTGGAAGATTTGGTGAAATTGGGACTTTGGAACGAGAATTTGAAACAAGAGTTGATGCGCGCCAACGGTTCGGTGCAGGATATCGATGCCATTCCACAAGACATCAAGGAGCTCTATAAAACCGTTTGGGAACTCAGCATGAAGGATATCATCGATATGAGCCGTCAGCGAGGATATTTCATTGACCAGAGCCAATCCTTGAACCTCTTTATGGAGAATGCCAATTATGCCAAATTGACCTCTATGCACTTTTACGCTTGGAAAAGTGGGTTGAAGACCGGTATGTACTACCTCAGGACAAAAGCTGCTGTGGACGCCATTAAATTCACGTTGGACAATACCAAAAAGAAAGAGGAACCGGTGACGGTCATGGCCGAAATCGAAACCCCGTCCACTGCTGCAGAAGAAATAAATGTAAACGCTATGCCTGTGAGCCAACAGGAAGTTGACATACAGCCCTTAACGCCAGAAGAAATGAAAGAAATGATTGCGCGCGCGAAACAAGGCCAAGCAGACGATGACTGCTTGATGTGCGGATCATAGTCAGTACCGGGCTTTTCGGTACATGTGATAGTGTTTATTGATTAAATGCCTCGGAAAAGGTTCACCCCACATAAGAACCATCCGAGGTATTTTTTTGGAAATATTCAAATGAAAAGGGCCTCCCGGTTGGGAGGCCCTTTTGTTTTGTGTATCGTGTTTCCTATTCGGACCAGGCCTTTCCGCCGGTGAGTTCCTGTAGGTCCCCACAGGCGATGTACTCCCCGGGTATGGGCAGGTAGGCGAGTACCTCCTCGCCGACCTTCTCCGAGGACTTGTAGGCCCATGTGGCCAGGTCCCTGAGCTCGTTGGCGAAGGTGTAGCGCGCCACTTCCTCGTCCAGGGTGGCCTCGCCGCCCTGCATGATGGCCTGCATGTAGCTCATCACGGCCTCGGAATGGGCCGTCTCCTCCTCCTCGGTGCGCTTCCTCAGGTAGGTGGCCAGTACCGGCTCTATGTCCTCCGCCTCCAGCTCCGCCAGCTCCGTCTTGCCGGAACCCTCCAGTGCCCTGTCGTAGAACTTACCCATCTTCATCATCACGAAGTCCCGCTGTTCAAGGGGCATCACCTGGTCCAGGTAGGCGTCGATGAAGCCGTGCACGTTCACCTCGGTGGCCGAGGGGGTATCGGTCTTGGGAAGGATCACGTCCAGGGTGGTGGCCAGGGCCTGTCCCTGTCCCCTGTCCAGATAGGCGGGGACCCACTCCGAATAGGCGGGCTTGTCCTTGCAGCCCTGGAGCAGGCTTAACAGTGTAGGGGTCGCCACGGCGTAGCCGAAGGCCATCCCCATGTTCTTGAGTGCTGATCTTCTTTCCATTATATGTTTCCTTTTTTGAGTTCCTGGGCGGCATGGTTGGCGGCCCTTGCGGTGAATGCCATGTAGGTGAGCGAGGGGTTCACGCAACTGGCCGAGGCCATGAAGGCACCGTCGGTCACGTACACGTTCTTGCAGGTGTGCACCTGGTTGTTCCCGTTGACCACCGAGGTCTTCGGGTCAAGGCCCATACGGGCCGTGCCCATCTCGTGGATACCCAAGCCCAGGGCGTAAGGTGCATCGTAAGGAGTAATGTCCTTGGCACCGGCTTTTTCCAACATTTGAACCGCCTGATCCTGCATGTCCTTGCGCATGTTGTATTCGTTCTCCCTGATTTCTGCATCGAAGGTAACGGTGGGGAGACCCCACTTGTCCTTCTTATCATAATCTAGGGTCATTTTATTTTCGTGGTAGGGAAGGGTTTCCCCAAAAGCAAGCATGTTCATGGTCCATCCACCAGGGGTAAGAACAGCGTCCTTGTACCCTTGCCCGAAGGTTGCTTCGGCGACCATTTCTTCATAATTGCCCCTGCTGGCACCACCTTGGTACCCGTAACCACGTTTAAAGGTCTTCATATCGGAATCACCGCCCAGGTTCCTGAACCTAGGGATGTAGATGCCGTTCGGCTTTCTTCCTTTATAATATTTGTCTTCATATCCGTCGAACTTACCGCTTGCACCAACCAAGAAATGGTGGTCCATTACGTTATGGCCCAATTCTCCTGAATCGTTCCCCAATCCGTTAGGGAACCTGTCGGATCTGGACTGCATCAAGATGGAAGTGGAAGCGATCGCAGAGGCGCAAAGGAAGATCACCTTGGCCTTGAACTCGAACTCCTCCTTGGTCTCCCTGTCGATCACCTTGACACCTGTTGCTTTTTGGGTGTTGGGGTCATAAATGATTTCGTGAACGATAGAATCTGGTCTCAATGTCATGTTCCCGGTTCTCTCTGCAGCGGGCAAAGTTGAGGAAACACTACTGAAGTAGGCCCCGAAAGGACATCCACGGATACAACGGTTCCTGAACTGGCAACGCACGCGGCCGTCACCTTCGAATTTCTTGTCGCTGTTGATGTGGGCAACCCTACCGGCAGTGATTACACGACCACCAAAATGCTCGGCAACCTTGCCTCTTACCATATCTTCCACACAGTTGAGTTCCATCATGGGCTCGAACTGCCCGTCAGGCAATTGCGGTAGGCCCAACAATTCTCCTGAAACACCGATATAACTTTCAACCTTATCGTACCAAGGAGCGATATCCTTGTAACGTACGGGCCAATCCACGGCAATGCCTTCATTCTTGTTGGCACTGAAGTCGATATCGCTCCAGCGGTAGCTATGGCGTCCCCACATGATGGAACGTCCACCCACATGGTAGCCTCGCATCCAGTCGAAACGCTTCACCTCATTATAAGGATGGTCCAAATCGTTCACGAACCAATGCCTGGAAGCGGCGCTGGTGGTGTAACCCGTCCTGGATTGCTTTTCCTGTTGTTTTACATCTTCTCTTGTAGCTCTACCGGCATGGGGGAAATCCCAAGCGTCCATATTGGCCGTTGGGTAGTCCTCACGGTGTTTTACCATGGGACCGCGTTCCAAGACAAGCGTCTTGAGACCGTTCTCGCAGAGTTCCTTGGCAGCCCAACCACCACTGATGCCCGTGCCGACCACGATGGCATCGTAGGATTCCTGTTCCTCGTTGTAATAAAATTTACTCATTTATTCGGATTGTTTATTTGCTAAATGTATTAATTATTAAATTAATTTTCTACATTTAATCCCTATGTTTATTGAGAATTCAGTACTATAACGTTGTAGTTTTTGAATTCTATTTGAAATTAATCAACCTAATAATATGAACAAAAGAAGTTTAGCACAGAACGGTATTTTAGCATTGGTTGCGGTGGCGCTTTTTGGAATTATGTCCTGCAAACAAAATCCAAAACCTGAAAAAACTGAAGAAACAGAGTCGGAAGAAATGGCCATGGAAGATTCCAAGCCGGAACTTAAAATCTCCTTGGCTCAATGGTCAATGCATAAAATGATCTTTGAAGGTGGGGTAGACCCCTACACCTTTGCCGAAAAAGCCAGTAAATGGGGCTTTGAGGGGTTGGAATATGTAAGTGCCCTGTACTATAAGGAATTGCAGGCCGCCAATTTTTCGGAAGAAGCTATGGACAATTGGGTGGCCAAGAGCAAGGCCGAGAGTGAAAAGTATGGTCTGGAAAACCTTCTTATAATGGTTGATGGTCAAGGAGATCTAGCCAATGTGGATGAAGCAGCGAGAAAAGCCGCTGTGGAAAACCACTACAAATGGGTGGATGCGGCGGCAGCTTTGGGGTGCCATTCCATTCGTGTAAACCTAAACGGAACCCAAGATCCCGCAGAGTGGGTACCAGCTTCTGTGTCCGGACTTACCCAGTTGGCTACATATGCCAAGGATAAGGGAATCAACGTAATTATTGAAAACCACGGAGGGCCTTCTTCCAACGCTGAGTTGTTGGTGGAAGTAATGAAGAAAGTGAACATGGAAAACGTGGGTACCCTTCCTGATTTTGGTAATTTCTGTATCAAAAGAGCAGCTGGGGATTACTACGAATCCAAGTGTGTGGAAGAGTATGACAGATATAAAGGTGTGGAGGAATTGATGCCCTATGCCAAAGGGGTTAGTGGAAAATCCTTCGATTTTGATGCCGAGGGCAACGAGACCACAATCGATTTTGCCAGAATGATCAGGATTATGGAAGATGCCGGGTATTCTGGATATATTGATGTTGAATATGAAGGCAATGTGTTGAGCGAGGAAGAGGGTATCTTGGCCACTAAAAAACTGATAGAAAGATTATTGGAGTAACCCAATTGATTTGAGGGTATATGAAGGGATTTTTGCAGCAACTCTTCGATTACAATTTTAATTGTAACAAAAAAATGATTCAACAATGCAAGGCCTTGGACTCGGTTCCAGAGCCTTGTGAACGGCTTTTTAGTCACGTATTGAATGCCCACCATATCTGGAACCACAGATTGATGGGCATTCCCAATACATATGCAGTTTGGGAAATGCACGGGATCGATAAATGGGAAGATATTCATTACGAGAACCAGCGCACTTCCTTTGAAATTATCTCCAATACCGATAATTTTGAAAAACGGGTGGGGTATGAGAACAGTGAGGGAAGAACCTTTGCCAATGAAACAAAGGACATCCTTTTTCATATCATTAACCATTCTACCCATCACAGGGCACAGATCATGATGGAACTCCGCAATACAGGGGTAGTGCCCGAACCTTTGGATTATGTGCATTATAAAAGATAACTACTAACTAATACTTAACATGAATAGTAAAACCAAATTTCAACTGTCCTTCATGATGTTCCTTGAATTTTTTATTTGGGGCGGTTGGTTCGTGACCCTGGGAACCTTTTTAGGGACCAACCTTAAGGCGAATGGAGGCGAGATTGCACAAGCCTTTTCAACTCAATCTTGGGGTGCGATCATTGCACCGTTTATTATTGGCTTGATCGCAGATAGGTACTTTAATGCCGAACGTATTTTGGGTGTGCTCCATTTGATAGGGGCATTTTTAATGTACCAAATGTACCAAACCACGGACTTTTCAGTATTCTACCCTTATGTATTGGGATACATGATCCTTTATATGCCTACGTTGGCCTTGGTGAATTCCATTTCCTTCAACCAGATGAAGGATCCCGCCAAGGAGTTTTCACCCATCAGGGTATTCGGTACCATCGGTTGGATCATTGCGGGTCTTGTGATCAGTTATGTGTTCCTTTGGGATTCACCAGAAAGTCTTGAAGCCGGTATGTTGAAGAACACCTTTTTAATGGTGGCCATTGCTTCGGCAATATTGGGTCTTTTCAGTTTTACTTTGCCCAAAACCCCACCAAGGGTCAATAAAAGCGAAAAGGTTACCATCTCTGATGTGTTGGGACTGGATGCACTGAAACTGTTGAAGGATAAGAACTTCTTGGTGTTTTTCATTTCTTCAGTATTGATCTGTATCCCTTTGGCTTTTTACTATCAAAATGCCAACCCATTCTTAACTGAAATTGGCTTGAACAACCCAACCGGTAAAATGACCATAGGTCAAGCTTCAGAAGTACTCTTTATGTTGTTGTTACCCATGTTCTTCACCAAGTTTGGTTTCAAAAAGACCATTTTGGTAGGGATGCTTGCTTGGACGGTACGGTATCTGATGTTCGCATATGGCAATTCGGGGGACTTGGCCTTTATGTTGATTTTGGGTATCGCCCTTCATGGAATCTGCTATGACTTCTTCTTTGTATCCGGTCAGATCTATACCGATACCAAAGCAGGGGAAAAATATAAAAGTGCCGCCCAAGGATTGATTACGCTGGCCACTTATGGTGTCGGTATGTTGATCGGTTTCTGGATTGCAGGGCAGATCACGGATTCTTTCCTTTTGGAAGATGGAACGCACACTTGGGAGAAAATATGGGTTTACCCAGCTGGATTTGCGGCATTGGTATTCATCCTATTTGCCGTGATCTTTAAAAACGAAAAAATAGAATATAAATCATAACTAAAACAAGAACATGCCAAAAAAGATCAGACTTGGAATTCTTGGAGGAGGTGGCGATTCCCTTATCGGGGTATTGCATCGAGTAGCCTCTTTCATCAATGACAATTATGAAATAGTAGGGGCCGTCTTCAACCCGAATTTTGAGGACAATTTGGATTTTGCAAAACAGATAGATGTGCCCACCAACCGGATCTACAAAGATTTTGACACCTTGGTGGAAGAGGAGATGAAACTCCCAGAGGATGAACGTATTCAGGTATGCTCCATTCTTACGCCCAACTTCTTGCATTTTCCCATGGCCAAAAAGCTGTTGGAAAATGGGTTCCATGTCATTTGTGAAAAACCCATGACCACCACATATGAAGAGGCCATCATTTTGCAGGAAACCTTGCAAAAGGCGGGGACCGTGTTTGCGGTTACCCATACCTATACCGGATACCCGATGGTACGCCAAATGAGGGAAATGATCAAAGAAGGGGTCATTGGTAAAATCCACAAAGTGGATGCCCAATATTATCAAGGTTGGATGAACCCCATTATCCACGATAAGGAAAAGCGTGGAACTGTTTGGAGACTGGATCCCAAGAAAGCCGGTATCAGCTCCTGTATGGGGGATATAGGGGTACACGCATTCAACATGATCGAGTTTACTACCGGTTTGCAGGTGCAGTCCGTGTTGTGTGATTTTAATTATATCTATGACGACAATGTGATGGATATGGACGGTACTGCCCTTATTCGAATGGATAAAAACGTAAAAGGGGTCATCAGGGCTAGCCAAGTGGCAACGGGGGAGGAAAACAACCTTACCATAGCCATTTACGGTCAAAAAGGAGGATTGAAATGGGAACAGGAAAATCCCAATTACCTATACAAACTGAATGATCCAGAGCCCTTGCAGGTGTACAAACCAGGGCACCAATACAATTCCAAACTGTCTTTGGATGGCACCAAATTGCCCCCAGGTCACCCGGAAGGTATTTTTGATGCCATGGCCAATATTTATTTGGGTGTGGCCAAGGCCATTCGCGGTGAAGAATACAACAGTGGCGAGTTCCCCACCATGTTGGATGGGGTTCGTGGATTGAACTTTATAGAGAGTACCGTAGCTTCCCACAAACAAGGGAATATTTGGATCGACATGGATTAAGTTCCATCAAACCATAAAAATAATGGCGGCCATTGGCCGCCATTATTTTTTGTAGAGCATTTCAAATTCTTCAAAGACCACGATCATACTATCTGTGGGTCCTGCTCCCAATTGCGTAAGCTCACGGGTATAATAGTCCCAATGGGTCTTTTTCCAATAGTCCAGGCTTTTGTCCCCTTCGCCTTCTTTTCGGGCATGTTCTTCCCGAATACTGAAGTAGGGTGTCAATTTTACGCTGGTAGTTCGGATCACGCATTTGGCATTTCCATTCCAATCGGTGACTACATAAAAGTCTCCGATTTTCGGTAATCTTTCATTTCGCAGTTGTAGGCCCTTTAAAGAGTGGGTAGTAGCCCTTTTTATTTCCTTGCAGACAAGGGCAGCACATTCGTCGGCATCTTTTTCATTATCGCAGAAGTGGATGACCTTCGGAGCTTCCTGGGAGGCAAATTCCAGATGGGCATCCAAAAAGTCGCCCCAAAGATTTCGGGCAGAGGCATTTTCCATAAGTAGTTTTTAAAAAAGATATGCTGTATTAATTGTTAATGAATCCCTATATTTATGTCTTACTACATGAGATGTAAAATTAGCATAGTTTTTTTCTTAAATATAGAAGATAAATCCTAAATAAGTCAGGATTTGCAAATTCCTAAAAATCAATTTCAATGAAGACAATCAAAGGACCGGCTGTTTTTTTAGCACAATTCATAGACAGTCAACCGCCGTTCAATTCTTTGGACGGACTTTGCAAATGGGCCTCAGGTTTGGGGTACAAGGGCATTCAGATACCCACGTGGGAGTCATTCCTCATCGATTTGGACAAGGCTGCGGAAAGCCAGGATTATTGTGATGAACTCAAGGGAAAGATTAATTCCTACGGGTTGGAGATCACTGAACTTTCCACCCACTTGCAAGGACAACTGGTGGCGGTGCATCCGGCCTACGATATCATGTTCGACAATTTTGCGCCCGATGCCCTTAAGGGTAAACCCAAGGAACGCACCCAATGGGCCATTGAAACGGTAAAAAAGGCCGCCACTGCCAGTAAAAGATTAGGGCTCAATGCCCATGCCACATTTTCAGGGGCACTGCTTTGGCACACCGCACATCCATGGCCGCAACGTCCCGCCGGATTGGTAGAAATGGGGTTTGAGGAACTCGCAAACAGGTGGATGCCCATCCTGAACCATTTTGACGAAGAAGGCGTGGATGTCTGTTACGAGATCCACCCAGGGGAAGACTTGCATGATGGGGACACCTTTGAACGCTTTCTGGCCGCAACGGGTAACCACAAGCGGGTGAACATCCTTTATGATCCAAGCCATTTTGTATTGCAGCAATTGGATTATATCGAATACATCGACTTTTACCATGAGTTTATCAAGGCCTTCCATGTAAAGGATTCCGAGTTTAATCCAACAGGTAAGAAAGGTGCTTTTGGTGGGTACAACGATTGGGGGGATAGGGCCGGAAGGTACCGTTCCCTGGGAGATGGTCAAATCGATTTTAAGACCATCTTCTCCAAACTCACCCAATACGGATGCGATGTATGGGCGGTGATGGAATGGGAATGTTGTATCAAGAGCCCGGAACAAGGGGCCCGTGAGGGAGCCAAATTTATACAGGACCATATCATTGAGGCCACTACCAAGACCTTCGATGATTTTGCTGGAGCAGAAATAGATAAAAATCAACTAAAACAAATACTAGGATTATGAAAAAACCAATTGTATTGGCCGTTTTGGCCCTGACCTTTGCTTGCAAGGAAAAACCAAAAGAAAATACCGAAGTTACAGAAGAAGAAGTGGTAGAGGTGGTTGAAACGCCTGAGTGGACCGTTCTGTTCGATGGCTCCTCTTTTGATGGATGGCATTTTTACAATGATGGCACAGTTACTGAGCCATGGAAAATTGAGGATGGTGCAATGGTGCTTTACCCGCCTGAATCCAGACCAGAAGGTGCCAATTACAATTTGGTAACCGATAAGGAGTTCACCGATTTTGTATTGACCATGGAATGGAAGATTGCTGAAGGTGGAAACAGTGGAATTTTTTGGGGTGTTAAAGAAGATGAAAAGTTTGGTGAACCCTATTTGACAGGACCAGAGGTCCAAGTCTTGGACGATGAGAGACATCCTGATGCAAAGAATGGCACCGATCGTTTGGCGGGATCTTTATATGACATGGTGCCGCCATCGGAAAAATCGGTAAAACCTGCAGGAGAATGGAATGCCGTGGAAATCATGGTCAACCATAAAACCAATGAAGGTCATGTAAAACTTAATGGAACCATAATTGTTGAATTCCCGGTAGAAGGAGAAGGTTGGGATACGTTGGTGGCCAACTCCAAATTTGCGGATTGGGAAGCTTTCGGAGCCTTCAAAACAGGTAAGATAGGACTTCAGGACCATGGGAATGTGGTGTCATTCAAGAATATTAAAATTAAAGAGCTTTAGGATGTCAGTATTGAGATTTGCCCCTTTGGCCATTTGTTTGTCCATGGGACTTTACGTATCGGCCCAAGAAGTGGAGCCTACTAAACCTGAGCAAACGGAGTTTTATGAACCCGTACCGCCCAAAGTAAGACCGGGTAACAATGGCTCTGCGCCCAGTGATGCCATTGTTCTATTTGATGGATCGAATTTGGACAATTGGATCAGTTCCAGGGATAGTACCGCTGCCAATTGGACCTTGAACAAAGATGGCAGCATGACCGTGAACAATAGAACAGGTGATATCCAGACCAAGCAAAATTTTGGTAGCATGCAGCTGCACATCGAATGGAAATCACCGGCCGAAGTACAAGGGAAGGGACAGAGTAGGGCCAATAGTGGAATCTTTATCTCAGGTTTATATGAGGTTCAGGTATTGGACAACAATGACAACTATACTTATGTGAACGGGCAAGTGGGTTCCATTTACAAGCAGCATACGCCTTTGGCAATGGCTTCGGTTCCAACGGGCCAATGGAATACCTTTGACATTATTTACCATGCGCCCATATTTGAAAAAGGGCAAAAGGTAAAGTCCGGGACCCTTACGGTTATCCAGAACGGAGTGTTGATCCAAGATCATGTGGAGATCAAGGGAACCACCCCATATATTGGTTGGCCCAAGAATCCTGTTCATGGCAAAGGACCTTTGAAGCTTCAGGACCATGGCGATAACAGCCGTGTAAGCTATCGAAATATTTGGGTAAGGGAACTATAATAGTTTCTTGACCCTTTTTAGCAATACTATACCGCCAAAGGGCCAAAAGCAATTTTGGTTACCTTTGGCGAAATTTATTTTGATCTATGATTCAATCCATGACCGGCTTTGGGAAGCACGTAATACAGCTTCCTTCCAAAAAAATAACCATTGAGCTCAAATCGCTCAACAGTAAAAGTTTGGACATCAATGCCAGAATTCCCCAATCGTACCGTGAAAAGGAATTGGAGTTGCGCAAGATGATTGCCGATACCCTGGAACGCGGCAAGATAGATCTTGGGTTGTATGTGGAAATCACAGGGGAAGAAACAACAGCTGAGGTCAACCAGGGCGTGGTCAAAAAATATATGGAGCAGTTGAGGAACATTGCCAATGGCGATGACATCAAACTCCTTGAACTGGCCCTTCGGATGCCCGATACCCTAAAAACCGACAAGGACGACATCAACGAAACCGAATACGAAGCCATCCTAAAAGCGATGAAGGAGGCCCTTTCTGAAATCATGAATTTTAGGAGCGAGGAGGGGAAGGTACTGGAACAGGATTTTGTGGACAGGTTAGGAACCTTGAATGCCTTACTGGAAAAAGTAAATGCCATGGATCCAGAACGTTTGGGAACGGTTCGCGAACGTTTGGAGCGTGCAGTGGCCGACCTCCAGATTGAATTGGATGACAACCGCTTTGAACAAGAGTTGATCTATTATCTGGAGAAATACGATATCACCGAGGAGAAAGTGCGCTTGGCCAACCACCTGAACTATTTTGAGACCACTTTGAAATCAAGTGATTCCAATGGAAAAAAACTGGGTTTCATCGCACAAGAAATGGGTAGGGAAATCAACACCATCGGTTCCAAGGCCAATTATGCCCCTATGCAACAATTGGTGGTCCAGATGAAGGATGAATTGGAAAAGATAAAGGAACAAATGCTCAATGTACTATGACGGAAGGAGGAAAGCTCATCATATTCTCGGCCCCGTCCGGAAGCGGAAAGACCACCATTGTGCAGCATTTGTTGAACCAACCTGAGTTGAATTTGGCCTTTTCCGTATCGGCCACCTCAAGACCACGAAGGGGTAAGGAAAAGCATGGGGTCAACTATTACTTTATGTCGGTTTCCGAGTTTAAGCGACACATCAAGGACGAGGATTTTTTGGAGTGGGAAGAAGTGTATCGCGATAATTTTTACGGAACCTTGAAGAGCGAAGTGGAACGCCTTTGGGCCGAAGGAAAGAATGTGATCTTTGATATAGATGTGGTTGGTGGACTTCGGATCAAGAAAAAATTTCCGGATAAGACATTGGCCGTTTTTGTAAAACCTCCCAGTGTGGACGAACTCAAGATCCGTTTGAAGAAGCGTAGCACCGAAAGTGATGATAAGATCAACATGAGGATTGCCAAGGCCTCTGTGGAATTGGCTACGGCACCACAGTTCGACAAGATTATCAAAAATTACGATTTGGATGTGGCCCTGAACGAGGCGCACCGATTGGTCGCCGAATACGTGGGTGCCCAAATACCGGATTCAAAAGACGAATAAGCCATGAAAAAGGTAGGGCTCTTTTTCGGGACCTTTAACCCCATACATATTGGTCATTTGGTCATTGCGAACCATCTGGTGGAGTTTTCCGATTTGGATGAGGTTTGGTTCGTCATCACGCCACAAAGTCCCTTTAAGACCAAGCAATCGCTTTTGGATGACCACCATCGGTACCAAATGGTCAATGAAGCGATACAGGACTATCCCAAATTAAAACCTAGCACCATTGAGTTTGATCTTCCCCAACCCAATTATACGGTGGATACCTTGGTGCATCTGGAAGAAAAATATGGGAAAGACCATCATTTTTCGTTGATCATGGGCGAGGATAACCTGAAGAGTTTCCATAAATGGAAAAATTATGAGGCCATTTTGGAACTTCACGATATTTATGTGTACCCAAGGGTTTCCCATGGTGAAGTGGAACATCGGTTCAAGGATAATCCCAAGATTATCAAAGTGGATGCCCCCATTATGGAAATTTCTTCCACCTTTATCCGTAACGCCCACCATGATGGTAAAAACATACGTCCGTTACTTCCCTATGCTGTTTGGAAATATATGGACGAAATGAATTTTTATCGATAGGAATTATTCCATTTTTGCCGAAACCACCCCAACCATACTGTCCGCGGTGCCATAATACAAAAACCACGTTCCCTTATAAAACACCAATCCCTCTAAAAAGGTAGTCCCGTCTACATACTGGCCCGATTTTTCAAAAGGTAGCTCAGGTTTAATGAAGGGTTCATCGGTGCGACCGAGCAGTTTCCAAGGCTCATTGGCATCAAAAAGGGCCTGTCCCCCTGTGTAGACCCTATTTCCCAAATCCTTGACACCAACGTTTTGGGAGTTTCCTGCATTGTAAAGCACAACAATGCCTTTTTCCGTTACAATTGGTGGTGGGCCGGCCTCAACCAGCCATGAGTCAAAATAACCAGGCCTAGGGCTTAAAACGGGTGCAAGTTTGTCCTCATGAGTCTCCAGGGGCTCCCAATGGACCAAATCTGTGGAACTGGCGAGCCAAATATGGGGTACGCCATAATACATCCAGTATTTACCCTGGATTTTGGCGGCTACCAATTTTCCATTCTTGAGTTCCGTGACAATCGCCCCGGATTTGGTTTCTCGATCCAAGTATATGCCATCCCTATGGTTTTTAAATGCAGGGCCATGCTTTTTCCAGTGGATGAGGTCCTTGGAAGTGGCTACCGCTAATTTGGGTACTTCACGGTTCCATTGGGTATACGTTAATACATAAAGGCCATCTTCGGTCTGAACGATTCGCGGGTCTTCGGTGCCCCCAGGCCATTCATTGTGTTTTTGGCCATCCTCGTCGGGATAATAAACAGGAGCGGGTCTTTTGGAAAATCGGAACCCGTCATTGGAAGTGGCCATGCCGATTCGAGATCGGTGACCCCCAATTTCTTTTTCGCCCAATTTTTCCTCTGCCCGGTATAACACCACAATGGAATCATCTTTTACAATGGCAGCCGGGTTGAAGGTGGCCATGGATTCCCAATGGGCAACAGTATGGGTAATGGGATCAGTGAAGATGGAAGCTTCATCTTTCTGGAGTACGGGCTGCGCATCCGCAGGGCGCTCAAACGGGCCCAACACCCAACTTTTTTCCTTGGTCTGCGCCAATAGGGTAGCAGAAGCAAGAAGTAAGGCAAACAGTAAGGGGAACTTTATTTTCATTTGGAAATGTTTTGGAGGGTGTCGGTGCCCAAATATTTATTGTCCTTGTTCACGTACCAAGCCCGTGTCTTTGGCATTTTTATGCCGTTGATTTCTTCCAATCCTTCTAGAAGGATATATTCCCCATCATTTTTGGATTCATCGTGATAAAACTGATAAACTTCCAAAGCATAATTTTTTGGATCGAAATAAAAATACCAGTCGTCTGTGCCCACTTCGGCATCATAGGTAACTTTTAGGACCAAATATTCCTTCCCCTTGAATGCTTTTTTCTGAACCTTTGGATCCAAATGGGTGCCGGGATCTTTCAACTTCATGGGAAGCCCGTATAGATAGGTGTAGTAATTTTTCATGAAAATGCCTCGCTTGCAATCTAGCCTGAACTTTTCAGCATCAGCTTTGGAAATATTCTCGCTCCCGTTCAAGGTGATGGTGCAGGCGTTTCCTTTTATGTTATAGGTATAGGTGTCACCACCTTGCTCCACATTCAAATTAAAGGTATTGTGTGGAAAATCCACTTTGATGGTACTGGTGCGGGTAGGTCTTTCGGGAGTGGTCATTACCACCTTAAAAGTAGTATTCAAGCTACGCCAGTTACCGTTCGGATCGTGAAAGGCGATGGCCTTATTGAGTACTTGATCCGCAGTTTGCTGAGCCTTCATTCCGTTGATGTGGAACAGGGAGGTCGCCAAAAGGGCAATGTAAAATCTTTTCATATCAAAATTAATCTGATAGGAAAGATACCACTTTATTTCTTCTCGATCTTTGCTGGTGTTACAGTACTATCATGCTCGGCATAGTACAGCTCCAAGAGGTCCATCATGGCAGTGATTAAGTCTTTGCTCTCCATTAAAATGGAAAAATAAAGGGTGGTGTTCTTGGGGCTGGATTCTTCCGTCCTGGTCCTGGAAACTTGACGATCGATTTTTTGGGATACCATATCGTAAAGCTCTTGTTTGGTACTCAGAATGGCCCCGATCTGTTGGAAAGAACGCTCTTCAAAAGCCTTTTGGGTCTTATCGAAAACCTCTTCAAGTTTTTGATCGATTTCCTTAAGCTCCTTGATCTGGTTGTATTTGAGCTTTTTGTGGTTGTTATGCACGTGGTTAAAGCTCACTTTCCCAATGTACTCCAGGGATTGGGACATGTCATTTAAATGTCCCATGGCATTGATGTAGAAGTTACTGGCTCCTACATGGGCCTCATCCAAATTTTTGATGAAATAAAACGTGTGGTTTCTCAAATCATCAATTTCTTCGGAAAGTTTGTTGCTCTGCTTTTTGTTTTTCTTCAAAAAGTCGAGATCATGTTTGGCCAAACCAGTTATGGAATTGGTATAGATCCTATTGCTTCGTTTTACTACGTTGGCAATGTTGGCGGCACTTTCTTCTATCACCCCTTGAATAGAGCTACTTTCTGCCCGTCTCAAACTATCCTCGGCCTTTATTTCCTTCGATTTTTTATTGTGTGACAAATAGTTGCGAAGCAAAATGGCTGCGGCGGCAACCAACATAATGGCCAGGGCAATGAATTTACCGATGAACAGAATGTAGGCAATGATTGCGGATGCAATGAAGGCACTCAATGCTGTAAAGAACCATCCACCGATCACGTTCAATACTCCGGCAACACGATACACGGCACTTTCTGCACCCCAAGCCCTATCGGCCAAAGAGGAACCCATGGCCACCATAAAGGTCACGTAGGTTGTGGACAAAGGCAATTTCATGGAAGTGGCCAAGGAAATAAGGATACTGGCTACCATCAAGTTTACGGAAGCACGCACCAAGTCGAATGCCGGCATGTCCTGAACTTTACTTTTGGGTACGTAGGTATACGGAATCACAAATTGTTTGTCGATCCTGGTTTGTAGCGCCGGAGGGACAACTTTTGACAGCGTCTCAAAGGCGGCGATGCTTAATTTTACGATTTGACGGGAAAGGTAATTCGGCTGGAACCTTTCATCGCCTTCATCTTGTCTGGCCAGGTCCACACTGGTCTTTACCACACCTTTTGCCTTGGATGAAAACCAAAGGGTCAAGATCATTACGGCACCTGAAACCAATAACAATAGGGTTGGGGTGCGTACAGCTGCGGAAAGTCCACCCATATTAAAATCGGCCGGAGCAATGCCCGAAGCTTGCCAATCTTGGTAAGATTGCAATGCTGCAATAGGCACACCGATGAAGTTTACAAGATCGTTACCTGCAAAGGCCATGGCCAAGGCAAAAGTTCCGAAACCGATGACCAATTTGTAAATGTTCAACCTTGCCATAGTGGCCAACAGGTACGATACCACAGTCCAAAAAGCAAAGTTGATAAAGAGAAATAATTCCGGTTGATTGGCCACAAAATCTGAAAAGGAACCTTCCAACAAGGCTGCGCTCTTAAGACCTTTCACCAAGATAAAATAGATAATGGCCGTGATGGCCAAACCACCAAAAATGGATTCGATCCATTTGGATTTTGATTTAAAATCAAAAGAAACCCAAACCCTGGAGACAAACTGCACCAAGGCCCCGACCGTAAAGGCAATGAAGACCGAGAGCAGGATTCCAAAAATGATTTCTGCGGCCTTGTCCGTATTGATGTAGGTAATCAAATCGGAGAATCCTCCGTCCGCTTTGGCAATCTTAAAAAGAGAAATGGCAACCGATGCGCCCAACAATTCAAAAACGATGGAAACGGTTGTGGAAGTAGGCATTCCCAAGGTGTTGAAGAAATCCAATAGCAGGATGTCGGTGATCATGACCGCCATAAAGATGAACATGATCTCTTCAAAAACAAATTCCCCGGGATTAAAGATTCCCTTTCTGGCAACCTCCATCATTCCACTGGATGAAACGGCACCGAAAGCGATTCCAACACTGGCTACAATCATTACCGTCTTGAAGGACAATGCTTTAGAGCCAATGGCGGAATTTAAGAAGTTAACGGCATCGTTGCTTACGCCGACCACTAAATCGGTTATTGCCAAAATGCCAAGTGCAACAACCATGAAAATGTAGATATTCTCCCCCATTCTTTCAGAAATATGACAAAAATGCCACTATAAATCCGCAATAAGGTTAACAAAAGGTTACCAAATACTGCCTTAAAAGTATCAATATTTTCCATGCGGAAAGCACAGGTTATCGATTTGATATATCTTCGCCATAAATGCATGCAACATGAACTGGGAACAGTTACTTTCTTTAAGACGTCACGGAGATACAGCAAAGCGATTGCGAAAAGAACAGAACGAGACCCGATTGGGCTTTGAGGTGGATTATGACCGAATCATCTTCTCATCAGCATTCCGCAGTCTACAGGATAAGACCCAAGTGGTTCCTATGCCAATCAGTATTGGTTCCAACAAAGATTTTGTACATACCCGCCTTACTCACAGTTTGGAGGTTTCGGTAGTGGGTAGAAGTTTGGGAAGGATCGCAGGGCAACAAATATTGACCAAATACCCATCATTGGCAGCCATGGATGGGTATCATTTTAATGATTTTGGGGCCATTGTGGCCGCTGCCGCCCTAGCGCACGATATTGGCAATCCACCCTTTGGGCACAGTGGGGAAAAGGCCATCGGCAATTATTTTAAAAACGGCACAGGGGCCAAATATGAAGCGGAACTTTCAACGGAAGAATACCAAGACCTAATTGATTTTGAAGGGAATGCCAACGGTTTTAAATTGCTTACAGAATCCAGAAGTGGGGTTCCCGGTGGTCTGCGGTTGAGCTATGCCACTTTGGGTGCGTTTATGAAATATCCCAAAGCATCCTTGCCCAAAAAGCCGTCCAAACATATTGCCGATAAGAAGTTTGGGTACTTTCAATCTGAAAAGGGGTTTTTCATGGAAGTGGCCAATGAGATAGGGTTGTTGCCCAATCCCCATAATCCCAAAACAGGATTTTTTAGACATCCACTTACGTATCTGGTGGAAGCCGCGGACGATATTTGTTATACCATCATCGACTTTGAGGACGGGATCAATCTAGGACTGGTTCCCGAAGAATATGCATTGGAATATTTGATCAATTTGGTAAAGGCAAACATCAACACCAAAAAGTACAATGCCATGACCAATTCCAGTGACCGTTTGAGTTATTTGAGGGCTTTGGCCATCAACACGTTGATTCAAGATGCCGTTGATGTGTTCGTGCAAAACGAGGAAAAGATTTTAAAAGGGGAGTTTGATACATCTTTATTGGACAAAGGAAAGTACCAGGCCCAAGTTGAAGATATCATCGCCTTAAGTGTGGAGAGGATATACCAATCCAATGAGGTAGTGGACAAAGAACTGGCCGGGTATCGTATTATCTCCGATTTATTGGAAATGTATACTTCGGCCCTTATCAACGCCAAACAGGGCAATGCCAACAATTACGACCGTTTATTGATCAAAAGCCTACCTGAAATGTACCGAAACTCTGAAACATCGGTTTACAAGATCTTGTTGGATACCAGTTGTTTTGTGGCCAGTCTTTCGGACAGTGCCGCGGTGCATATCCACGACAAACTCACTGGAAGAAAGGTTTAAAAATTGTAGATAAGCCCCAGTCCCAATAGTTGTTTGAACTGGATTCGGGAAATACCTGGATCAAGAACATTTCCATCGCCATCCACCACTTCATCAAACTTAATGTCGTCATCAAAAATAAGATGGGTGCCAATATTGGCGTTGATGTGGTCATTGACCTTTAGGTTGAAATTCATTTCCCAATCTACATCAATGTTCCCAAAACTTCGCACATAATCCGTATATAAATTGATGCGATGGTTCATCAAGACATTTTTCATGACTTCCTTTTCCCACGTATTGGTTATCAAGAAACCAAGTTCCAAAAAAACATTTTCCCCCTTATCCACTCCGAAGGCACCTTGGCTGGACAAAACCTCGTCCATTACGAATGTTGATTTCATGGTAGCGGGAGAAATGTACAGGTTGAACTTGTCATTGGCAGGGATATACGAAGTACCGACCCCCACATAAAGATACCCTGGGGACATAAACCTAGAGATAGGATTATCCCGATCCGGATATTTGAAACCATTGGAAAACTGGGTGTTGAAATTGGCCTTGACCGAATAGTACCAACTGGTAATGGTATCTTTCCTGAAACTGATGGTAGAGGAAAGCCTTATCTGATCGTCGGTTTTTCGAAGTTTTCTGCCTTCTTGGGCATTGAGGCCATACCTCAATTGTGCTTCGTTGTTCCAGTTTAGATATCGAAATTTATAGTTCCTGGCAAAGTTGAAACTGGCCAAGGCCGATACCGAGTTGTCGCCCCCTGCGTTCCAATTTACAAAAGAAACCTCATTGATGTTGAGGCCAAATTGATTCACTTTTTTCCAGAAAGAGGTGGGCACAAATCGTTTGTACCATTTGCTCAAGGGTTTTACCCTGTTCAAAACAGCCCTTGGATCGGTTAGTTTAGCACTCCGGGGAAGGTATTTCAACTTTACGTCCTTAATGCGTACGATCTTGAAACCATTGTTCACACTATCGGGTTCAAAAACTTTTAATCTACTGATTTGGGCACTGGCGGAAAAGGTAACGGCGAGTAAAAGGATCAGAAAGCAAAATATCCTCATTGGTCTAGGGTTGATTGTATAAAGGAAAACAGGGTATCAAAATCCATACCAGCCAGCTTTTGGGTTTCCGGTATTGTACCATGTTCAACAAACTGGTCCGGAACACCAAAAATCTTAACAGGTTTTGAATATCCTTCTTCATTTGCAAATTCAAGTACTGCAGATCCAAACCCCCCCGTGATGCATCCGTCTTCCACAGTAATGATCTGCTCATATTTTTCAAAAATAGTGCGTAGCGTTTGTTTGTCCAATGGTTTTGCGAACCTCATATCAAAATGTGCCACCAATTCGGGTCGATTCAACGATTGAATCAGGGATCTCATCTCGTTTCCCACATGCCCTAGGGTTAAAATGGCCATCTTGCCCCCTTCCTTTAAACATCTGGCGGTTCCCATTTCAATACGTTCGAATTTATTTTTCCAATCCAGATTCACCCCATTACCCCTGGGATAACGTATCGCAATGGGACCGTTTAGTCCCAGTTGTGCGGTGAACATGATGTTCCGCAGTTGCATTTCGTCCATGGGGGCAAATATTACCATGTTGGGGATGCATCTGAGATAGGCGATATCAAAAACGCCATGGTGTGTAGGGCCATCTTGGCCAACCAATCCGGCCCGGTCCAAACAAAAGATGACCGGCAATTTTTGAAGTGCCACATCATGGATAACCTGATCATAGGCCCGTTGTAAAAAAGTGGAGTAAATGTTGCAAAATGGAACCAAACCTTGGGTAGCCATACCCGCCGCCAAGGTAACCGCATGTTGCTCGGCAATGCCCACATCAAAGGCGCGATCCGGTATTTGTTCCATCATGAATTTAAGGGAACTTCCGGTAGGCATGGCTGGTGTTATCCCTACAATGTTCTTGTTCTTTTCGGCCAATTCAACCAAGGTGTGGCCAAAGACGTCTTGGTATTTTGGTGGTTCGGCCCCGTTCGGTTTTTTAACCCTTTCCCCGGTAAGCTTATCAAATTTACCTGGGGCATGGTATACCACTTGATCTTCCTCAGCTTTTTTTAGTCCCTTGCCTTTAGTGGTGATGATATGCAACAACTTGGGTCCCTGCATTTTTTTTAGACGCTCCAATTGGTTGACCAATGCCTTTACATCATGGCCGTCCATGGGTCCTGAATAATTGATGTTGAGACATTCAAAAATGTTCTCGTCCTTCGCGGTGCCTGCTTTAACGTTGGTAAGATATTTTTTTAGGGCACCAACACTTGGATCTATTCCAATGGCATTGTCGTTCAAAATGATGAGTGTGTTCACATCTGTGACACCCAAATGGTTCAATCCTTCAAACGCCATGCCGCTGGCAATGGAAGCGTCGCCGACCACAGCCACATGTTGCTTTTTGGAATCGCCCTTCAATTTGGAGGCCATGGCCATGCCCAAAATCGCCGAAATGGCCGTGGAGCTATGTCCCGTTCCAAAATCATCATAAATACTTTCACCTCGTTTTGGGAAGCCACTTATACCGCCCAACTGACGATTGGTTTCAAAAATTTCCTTTCTACCTGTTAAGATCTTGTGACCATAGGCTTGGTGGCCCACATCCCAGATGAGCTTGTCGTTGGGGGTATCGAACACATAGTGTAGTGCTATGGTCAATTCCACTACGCCTAAACTGGCCCCTAAATGACCTTCTTTTGTTGAAACGATTTCGATGATAAAATCACGGAGTTCTTGGGCAAGTTTAGGCAACTCATCCAAAGTTAATTTTTTGAGGTCGGCGGGGGAATTGATATTTGATAGCAGAGTTTCCAATGGATAAAAAACAAAAGTACCGATTCTCATCAAAATTTTTTTATGCGTAGCTTAGCCATGTCTTCAAAAAAGTAAAAAAGATTGTGGAAAATCCTTTCGACGACACCTATTTTATGAAAAAAGCCCTACAAGAGGCCCAAACGGCTTTTGAATACGGCGAAGTTCCTGTTGGGGCCGTGGTGGTGGTGAACAACAGGATCATTGGTAGGGCGCATAACCTCACCGAACGGTTGAAGGATGTTACCGCACATGCCGAAATGCAAGCCATTACCGCAGCGGCTAATTTTTTGGGGGGGAAATACCTTCATGGGTGTACCCTTTACGTAACCTTGGAACCTTGCCAAATGTGTGCCGGGGCATTGTATTGGAGTCAGATATCGAAAGTGGTATATGGGGCCGCGGATTTGGAACGGGGGTTTAATGTGGTTGGAGGCCACTTGCACCCTAAGACCGAAGTGGTCAGTGGAATATTGGAGAACGAGGCCTCGGAATTGTTGAAGCGTTTTTTTATCCAAAGAAGAAACCTCAACTAAATAAAAAACCCTGGCATCACCAGGGTCCTAAAAATAAATCAAAATAAAATATTGTTATCTGATCACCTTCACTTTGGAAGCAACCACGCCTTTTCTTCCGTCTTCTTCTATGTATTCTACTTTGTCACCTTCGTTCAATTCCACTCCGTTCAATGCAGTAACATGAACGAAAATGTCTTTTCCTGTTTCGTCGTTGGTAATGAAACCGTACCCTTTGGAATCATTAAAAAATTTTACTGTACCAGTCATTAAAAAAAAATAAAATGTTAAAGTACGAATGTAGGATTTTTTATGGCCCGTTGGATATGTTGAAGATTAAATCTTTTGAAAATTATTGAGTATCAGTGTTTTTGCGATCAATATTTTGCATTTTCTTAATATTTTCCTTGGTGAGCATGTAATCTTTCATGTTTTTACCTTTACTCTCGGTAAACAAGAAAAGAGGCATGGCCACCAAAAACAATCCGGCCGTACCCCCACCTATGAATTTTTGGGCGGTTACCGGATCTTTTTCCTCAATGATAAACCCATAGATGATGCTCGCCAATGCCGCTATGACCACGAGTAAGATGATATATCTGAAGTTGATTTTCATTGGGTATAATTGATGAGTTCCCTGCGGTAGGCAGTAAGCAATTTTGATTTGGAAATAAATCCTTCGTATTTACCATCCTTCACCACGGGAAGGTTCCAAGCGCCACTGTCCTGAAATTTCTTCATCACATCTGCCATTTTATCCACATCCAGGTCTATGATACTAGGCGGCGTCTGCATAACGTCGGTTGCCAGTACCTTATCGTACATGGACTGATCGAACATGATGGGTCGTATGTCGTCCATCAAAATGATGCCTAGCAAAGTACCTTTCTTTTCATGGATTACGGGAAAAATATTACGGGTGGATTGGGTGACCACTTTGTGTACAATATCACCCAGATTCATTTTGGGGTAAACAGGCAAAAAATTCTTTTCTATCACCTTGTCCATTTCCATGAACATCAAGACTGCATGGTCCTTGTTATGGGTGATGAGTTCCCCTTTTCTGGCCAATTCCATGGCATAAACGGAGTGGGGGTGCACATACCGAGCCAAGGCATATGAAATGGCTGCGGTCAACATCAATGGAATAAAAAGTTCATAGCCCCCCGTGACCTCTGCAATGAGGAAGATGGCCGTTAATGGCGCGTGAAGAACCCCAGCCATTAATCCCGTCATCCCTACTAGGGTAAAATTACTTTCCGAGACCATGTTCTTGAAAATACCCAAATGGTTGATGAGCTTGGCCACACAGTTTCCCATTAAACTGCCCATGAATAGGGTTGGGGCAAAAATACCACCGACACCACCGGCACCAAAGGTGAGGGCACTGGCCACGATTTTGAATGCTACCAAACCAGCCAACAAAATGATGACCGCCCAACCGTTGTTTAGGTCAAGATTCAGGATATTGTTCTCAAGAACGGCATCGGTATTCCCTTGTACCAAGTTGTTCATCGTATCAAAACCTTCGCCATACAGTGGGGGCACCAGAAATACCAAAACCCCGATGACCACACCTCCCAACATTAATTTTTGGATGGGGGACCCAAGTTTGTCGAAAAACTTCTGAACCCGTGTATACACTTCTGTAAAGTAGATAGAGGTAATTCCTCCGAAAAGGCCCAAAATCATATAAAAGGGTATATCCGCAATGGTAAATCCATCCACGATCTTGAAGGGTAACAAGGCATCGTCCCCGAAAAAGAAATAGGAGGTGATAATCGCAGATAAAGAGGCTAACAGTAAGGGTAGTAGTGAGGCTAGCGTTAAATCCAGACTAAAAACCTCTATGGCAAAAACAATGGCGGCAATGGGTGCCTTGAAGATGGAGGACAAAGCCCCCGCACAAGCGCAGCTGATCAGCAAAATTCTGGTGGCATGGTTCAAATGCAAGGCACGCGCAATGTTGGAGCTTATGGCCGCACCCGTGGCAACGGTCGGCCCCTCCAAACCTACCGACCCTCCAAACCCTACCGTTATGGGTGCTGTAAGAAGTGAACCGAACATTTGGTACCTGGCCATGATACCCTTTCTTTTGGAAATGGCATAAAGTGTTGAGGGAATTCCGTGGCTAACCTTGTTACGGATTACATATTTGATGATGATCCGAACCAATGCCAACCCTATAATGGGAAAAACAAAATAAAAGGCATGGTGGTAGTATTGCACCAATTTACCTTCCATTAAATGCTGAAAAAAGTGAGTCAGGTTTTTGAGCATAACGGCGCCCATTCCGGAGGTAAAGCCCACAAGAATGCTCAAAATGGACACAAATTGCCTATGGGAGATATGTTTGGCACGCCATACCAAAAATTTTGTCAACCAAGATTTTTTATGTCCCATTGATTTTAAAATCAAAAAAATCCCGATTTGGATCGGGACTTTAATTTATGAGGTTTGTGTCAATTTTATATGCAATTCATCCAACTGTTTAGGGTCGATGTGGGCAGGTGCATCGATCATCACATCCCTTCCGCTGTTATTTTTAGGGAAGGCAATAAAGTCACGGATGGTTTCCTGTCCGCCTAAAATGGAAACCAATCGGTCCAGACCAAAGGCTATTCCACCGTGTGGGGGTGCACCATACTGGAAGGCATCCATCAAAAATCCGAACTGGGCCTTGGCCTCCTCCGGTGAAAAGCCCAAATGTTTGAACATGGTCGCTTGGGTTTCCTTATCGTGTATCCTGATGGAACCTCCACCAATTTCATTTCCGTTCAAGACCAAATCATAGGCATTGGCCTTCACGTCACCGGGGTTGGTTTCCAATAACTCTAACTGGCCGGGTTTAGGCGATGTGAATGGATGGTGCATGGCATGGTAAGTACCTGTTTCCTCGTCCAATTCCAACAAAGGGAAATCCACCACCCAAAGCGGGGCGAATTCATCCGGTTTTCTCAAGCCCATTCTGTTGGCCAATTCCATTCTCAAGGCACTTAATTGTGCACGGGTAGGATTGGCATCTCCGGAAAGTACAAAGATAAGGTCGCCTGGTTTGGCACCGGTCACTTCGGCCCATTTGGCCAAATCCTGTTCATCATAGAATTTATCCACGGAAGATTTGTAGGTGCCGTCCTCATTACATTTCACGTAAACCATGCCCTTAGCACCGACTTGGGGACGCTTGACCCAATCGATTAAGGCATCAATTTCCTTTCGGGTATAATCACCGGCTCCCGGTACGGCAATGCCTACAACCAATTCTGCGGAGTTGAACACTCCAAAATCTTTATGTTGGGCTACTTCATTCAGCTCGCCGAATACCATTCCGAAGCGGATATCGGGTTTATCGTTACCATAAAGTCTCATGGCGTCATCAAAGGTCATCCTTGGGAATTTATCGATTTCAACCCCTTTGATTTCCTTCAACAAGTGCTTGGTCAATCCTTCAAAAGTGTTCAGGATATCCTCTTGTTCCACAAAGGCCATTTCGCAATCTATCTGGGTGAACTCGGGTTGTCTGTCTGCACGAAGATCCTCGTCCCTAAAACATTTCACGATTTGGTAGTATTTGTCCATGCCACCCACCATCAACAACTGCTTAAAGGTTTGGGGGGATTGGGGCAGGGCATAGAATTGACCCTCGTTCATTCGGCTGGGCACCAAAAAGTCCCTGGCACCTTCGGGGGTGGATTTGATCAAATAAGGGGTTTCCACATCCACAAAGCCTTGATCAGTCAGGTATTTTCTGACTTCCATGCTCACTTTGTGCCTAAAGATGAGGTTGTTTTTTACAGGATTTCTTCGGATGTCCAGATAACGGAACTTCATTCGGATATCTTCCCCACCATCGGTATCATCTTCAATAGTAAAAGGAGGCAAAAGGGATTTGTTGAGAATGTTGAGCTCGCTTACCAAAACCTCAATTTCGCCCGTAGGGATGTTCGGGTTCTTGGAAGCTCTTTCTATCACCTGTCCTTTAGCCTGAATAACCGTTTCACGTCCCAGTTCACGGGCCATGTCCAGAAGGGCAACGGGAGTGCGGTCTTGGTCGAAAACCAATTGGGTAATGCCATAACGATCTCGTATGTCTACCCAAACCACAAAGCCTTTGTCCCTGACCTTGTGCACCCAACCACTTAAAATAACCTCCGAACCGATATGTGACGCCCTCAGGGCTCCACAGGTATTGCTTCTGTACATGATGTGTTTTATGAAAGGGCAAATTTAATAGTTACCTGACTATTAATTGCTAGATAAATCCATTTTCTGATGATGGCTAGGACGTGCGTTTTAAATGGACTAGTTTTAACACCATTTTTCGTTGATTTTCTAACCTTTGCTTAACATTAAATTTACATTGAACATAAAAATGATTCGATTAAAGGGCTAAAATGGCGATAATGATAGCGCAGTTTTTCTTCATTTTTTTGATTTAACTAATTGAAAAACAATTATATAAATATTTTAGGTTAATTTAATGTAAACTAAATGTTATCTAAAAGTACATTTAACGTAAAATATATGTATATTTGTTACGTTGTCTAATAGTATTAACCAATTAAAATCCCATAGCGTGATGAAAAAAGCAGTATTTCTTTTGGCGGTGATGTTAACAGTAGGTTTGTCTGCACAAGATATTAAACCCACTTTTGAGAAGGATGGTAAAATGGTAAAGGCTACGTTTTTTCACGACAATGGAGAAATTGCCCAAACAGGCTTTATGTTGAATGGAAAACTTCATGGCGATTGGGTGATGTTCGATACTGAAGGAAAAAAGATAGCTACAGGTCAATACGTAAACGGAACCAAAACTGGGAAATGGTTCTTCTGGAAAGATGATGTATTGAAAGAAGTAGATTTTACCGACAACCGAATTGCAAACGTTAAAAACTGGAGCCAAGGCGAAGTCGTCTCTGTGAACCAGTAATTAAATCAGTGTTTAAGAAAAAGCCCCGGCCTATTAGGCCGGGGCTTTTTCTTGTTGGGTACTTTTTGGGAGGTTAAGCAGTTGTTACATCAACTGCTTTTTGTTCCTCCCTTGCTAATTTTCTTTTTCTGATTCTAATCTTAAGCTTGTACACCAAACTGAATAGGATGGGCACCACTACCAAGGTCAAGAATGTGGCCACGAACAATCCGTAGATCACGGTCCAAGCCAAGGGTCCCCAGAATATTACGTTGTCCCCTCCAAAATAGATATTCGGGTTAAACTCGCTCATTAAGGTGAAGAAGTTGATGTTGAAACCAGTGGCCAACGGAATCAATCCCAAAATGGTGGTGATGGCCGTCAACAATACCGGACGTAACCTGGCCTTACCACCTCTTACCACAATTTCGGTGAAATCTTCCATGTCCAATAATTCGTCCTCGTCCATATCGAGTTTGTCTTTTCTCCTGTCGATCAAGAGCTGGGTGTAGTCTAACAGCACCACCCCGTTGTTCACCACAATACCTGCGAGGGAAATAATTCCCATCATGGTCATCATGATCACGAACGCACTTCCTGTGGCAACCAATCCGCCAAACACCCCGATCAAGCTCAAGAAAATAGCGAGCATAATGATACCTGGTTTGGATACCGAGTTGAACTGGAAGATCAAAATGAAGAAAATCAAGCCCAATCCGGTAAAGAAGGCACCCATCAAAAAGGCCATCTGCTTGTTCTGTTCCTCGATCTGACCAGTATAGTCGATTTTGATGCCAGGAGGAAGATTTTCAAAATCGTTCATTTCTTCCTGGATCTTGCCTACGATGGCTCCAGCATCAGTAAAGCCTGGGGCCAAAGCAGAATAGACGGTCACCACCCTGCGCACATCACGGTGTTTGATGGCGTTGAACCCTGTGCTGTTCACCTGTTTGGTCACCGCGGAAACCGGAACTTCCTTGATCTGTCCGGAAGAAGGATCCCTAAACGTTATCCTTTGGTTGAAAAGGGCACTGGTATTGTAGCGATCTTGCTCGTTAAAACGGACATAGATATCGTAATCTTCCCCATTTTCCTTGTAAATACCAGCCTTGGATCCAAAAACGGAGCTTCTTAATTGCTGACCAACCTGACCCGTGGCAACACCCAATTCCCCTGCTTTTTTACGGTCCACAGCAACCAACATGGATGGCTTGGATTTGTTCACATCGATTTTGATTTCATCAATACCAGGAATATTTTTGGTATTGATAAAGTTGCGCATCTCCTCGGCGGTAGTAATCAACTCGGTATAATCATCCCCTTCCAACTCAATGTTGATCGGGTAACCTACCGGAGGACCCACCGCATCTTTTTCCACAGAAATGGCGACACCAGGGTAAACGTCCTTCAAGGCTTCCTGTACCTCTCTGAGCAGCTCATTACTGTCAGCACCTTCACGGTATTTAAATTCCCGCATGGTAGCGGTAATCTTACCTCGGTGAGGCATTTCGGCAGCGGAACCACCATCGGTCTGTGGATTGCCAGCTCCTTCACCCACTTGTGAAACCGCACTTTCGGTCAAGAAGTTGTAATCCCCATGCATGTAGGCTTCTGAATTGATGATGCCATACACTTTGTCCTCGATTTCCTTGGTGATCTTATTGGTCTTCGCAATGTCGGTCCCTTCCGGATATTCGATATACACGATGATCTGGTTGGGCTTGTTATCCGGGAAGAACTCCACTTTGGTCCTTTGGCTTCCCACGGAAATTCCAAATCCTACGAAGGAGATCAATAGCAAAACGAGGGTAGTGATCGAAATCAATATAGGTTTTTTGCCTGCCAAGGTGTAGCGCAAGGTCCTTTCATATAGGTTTTCCCATTTCGGCAGGATTTTTTCCTGGAACCCATTGGCCCATCCCCTCAAGAAGAAACGATATACCCACAACATGATGGCGGTCAACACCATCACACTACCCAAACCACGATAACTTCCTCCGAAAAAGATAATCAGCAATCCAATAGCGGCAACAATGGAGGTTGTGCGGATAATCTGTTTCAACGGCATTTCTTTGTCCTCAGTGGTCATGTATCTTGACACCAATACCGAGTTGAAAAAAATGGCCACAAAGAGTGATGATCCCAACACCACCGAAAGGGTAATCGGGAAGTATTTCATAAACTGCCCCATGATACCCGGCCAAAGGCCAAGCGGTACGAAAGCGGCCACGGTGGTCAAGGTGGAGATGATGATCGGGAACGCAATTTCCCCGATACCTTTTTTGGCGGCCTCTATTCGGGACATACCTTCCTCGTCCATCAATCGGTACACGTTCTCCACTACCACAATACCGTTGTCTACCAACATCCCCAATCCCATGATCAATCCGAATAGGATCATGGTGTTCATGGTATAGCCCAAAGCGTTCAAGATCATCAATGACATGAACATGGACATTGGGATGGCAAATCCGACGAACAGTGCGTTTTTAAACCCTAAAAAGAACATCAAAACCCCGACCACCAAAATGATACCGAAGATGATGTTGTTCACCAAATCATCTACTTGGCCAATGGTTTTGGTAGATTGATCGTTGGCGATGGTTATTTTTAAGTCCTGCGGGAATACATTTTTCTTCGCATCTTCTACAATCACCTTTATCTGGTCCACGGCGTCTACCATGTTCTTTCCGGAACGTTTTTTTACATCGAGCATCACCACAGGCTCGCCAAATTCCCTGGCATATGTAGTTTTGTCCTCTTCCTTGAAGGTCACCTTTGCAATATCTTTCAGGTAGATGGGATTTCCATTTTCGGACTTCACCACAAAATTTTCAAGGTCCTTGGGCTGGTCTATTTCGCCTACAATACGGATGGTTCTCCGCTGACCACTGGCAATTAGGTTGCCGGCGGACATGGTCATGTTTTCATTGCTTATGGCACCGATTACATCATTAAAACTGACCTTGGCGGCCATCATTTTATAAATATCAACGGCTACTTCCACTTCTTTCTCTTGGGCACCTCGAATATCGACCTGTTTAATTTCTTGAAGCCCTTCGATTTCATCCTCTAGATATTCCCCAAACTCTTTGAGTTTGTCCACGGGATAATCCCCAGAGATATTGATGTTGAGAATGGGCATTTCTTCGGATAGGCTGAGGTCGAAAACATTGGGTTCTACCTTGGCATCGTTAAAGGTAGGCCAGTCTTCACCAGCGGTTTTCGAATCTACTTCGTCCTTCACTTTTTGAAGGGCCCCTTCCACCGAAATGTTCTCATCGAACTCCACAATGATCATGGAATAGTCTTCCTGTGAGGTAGAGGTAATTTCCACCACGTTGCTCACGGTTTTCAGTTCATCCTCCAACGGATCCGTTATCAGTTTTTCAATGTCCTCGGCGGTATTACCAGGATAAATGGAACTGATATATATTTTGGTTTCCTTGACTTCAGGGAAGCTTTCCCTTGGCATACTGAAATATGCCATGGCGCCAAGGATAAGGATTACCACGATCAACACATACATGGTGGTTTGGTTATCAATGGCCCAAGAGGACAAACCAAACTCCTTATCTACTTGCTTTTTTTGTTTGCTCATATTTTTTGGTCATTTAGTCTATAGTAGATAGACGTTGGATCCTAGTTATTGGATATTTTTAATCTTCACTTTTTGTCCCTCCTTCACGCTACGGGCACCTTCATCGATAATGGCGTCGCCACTGTTAATTCCGGACAGCACTTCCACAAAATCGCCTTGTGTCTTGCCGGTAGTGATTACCACCTTTTTGGCCACTGGTTCGTTTTCAATGGAATCGGCAGCCACCAAATACACATACTGCTCACCCTCGGCATTTTCTGAAAGGATGCTTTGGGGGATAAGAATGGCATCTTCGCTGGTATAGTCATTGATCATTACCCTAGCTGTTAAATTTGGTTTGATTTTACCATCGTGGCTGGGTACGGGAATTTCAGCTGTGAACGATCGGTTGCTTGGATTGATGAAGTTTCCGGTCTCCCTGATTTTGGCGGCGACACTGTCTCCCAACACAGGGAAAAAGATCTTTACATCTTTTCCAGGGGTTACGTTGGGCAAGTGGCTTTCTGGCACTTCCACCTCAACATACATATTGGAAAGGTTCACAATACGGAACACTTCAGAACCTGCACCTGGAGCAATCACGGTTCCTTGATCTTTGATCACATCGTCAATGATTCCGGCAAAAGGAGCCCTGATCGTCGATTTGGCCACCTGGCTTTCCATTTGTTTCACGGCACTTTGTTGGGCCTCGTAAGTAGTTTTGGCCTGCAGGTATTGGATCTCGGAACCGATGTTCTGTTCCCAGAGTCTTTTTTGGCGTTCAAACGTGGTCCTGCTCAGTTCCGCTTGGGTTTTGAGCTGGGCCAATTGGTTGGATAGACCGCCATCGTCAATGCTGGCCAAGATTTGGCCTTTGGCCACTTTTTGGCCTTCTTTTACGTATACTTGGTTTAGGGTACCGGCCATTTCAGGATAGATGAGCACGTTCTGTTTGGTCATTACATCTCCTTGAAGTTCCAAATAGTGATTGAACTTTTGTGGATGTACCTGTATGGTGGTCACCAAAGGTAATTTGGCGGAATCGTCCAACAACGCAATGACGGAATCCAAGGAATTGAGCTGCATTTCCAAGGCCTTGTGCTGTTTGGAGATTTCCACATGCTTGGCGCGAATGGCTTCAATGTCGTTGCTTGCGATGACCTTCTCCAAGGATTTGGTACTTGTACCGCCGCATGAGGCCAGGACCGCCGCTGTTAGTGTTATATATATAGTCTTTTTCATGATGGAATAGTTTTCTTTAGTGATCATTTGTTTAATATGGTTTCCAGTTCGGTTTTCTTGTTGATGACATCTACCATGGATTGTAGATATTCCTGTTGACTGGTGTATAACTGCGTTTGGGCCTGTCTTAGGTCAAAGCTGGTGGCAAGACCTTCGGCATATTTGATTTGGTTTTTCTTCTCAATACGTTCTGCCAGCTCCAAATTTTCCTTGAAGGTGCCGTATTGCTCAATGGCAAGGATGTAATCGCTCTTGGCACTTTCCAATTGAAGTCTGATCTGGGCCTGGGCCTCAGTGAACTGTGTTTTTGCCTTGTCCAGGGCAATTTTGGCCCTTTGGGTGCTGGCACTTCTTTTAAAGGAGCTAAAAATAGGGATGTTCAGGTCCACTCCCAAAATGGAGGAACCGAACCATTTTTGCCCGCTGTTCAAGAATGAGAAATCATTACTGAAAGAGTTTCCACCGTAATTCACGAACGCGTTCAAAGTGGGTAGGGCATAGCTTTTTGCCAATTTTAGCTCTAGGGCCCTTTGTTGGTTCAGGTTCAATGCCATCTTATAGTCCACATTGTTTTCAATGGCAAACTCACTGTCCAAAAGACCCAGATCTATTTGACGTTGGGTGAGATCATCCAGGTTTTCGGTCAAAACAGTGGATGTTTCAATAGGCAATCCTAAAACCAAATTCAACATTTGAAGCGTAATGAGTTCCAAACGCTTGGCATTTTTCAACTGGTTGTCCACAGAAGAAAGGGTGATCTGCAGTTGGTCCACACTTTCCTCATCCCCCAAGCCATTTTCGTAGATGCGTTTGGTCTCGTAAAGGTTCTTCTCCAAAGTAGCCTTGTTCTTTTCGGAGATTTGGACACTTTCTTGGGCCAATAGCACATTACCATAGGCCTGTACCACGGATTTTCGCACCTCCAACTCGGTTTTCTCTTTGTTGTTCTGGCTGTACTCCATAAAGGTTTTTGTGGCCTGGACCCCCACAATGTAAGACCCATCAAAAATTTGTTGCCTTAAGGTAGCCGATGCGGTCATAGATTGCTTTTGACCAAAGACCACTTCTTGATAGGTGCCAGGTTCACCCCCGAAAAATTCCGCAGGAATTTGTGAAACGGGTTGTTTCAATTGATTCTGATAGCTTACCGCTCCCGTGATCTGGGGTAGGCCCGTGGCAATGGTTTCCCATTTCTGTTTTTGGGCATCCACAAGGTCACGTGACGCATTAATGGCGCTATAGTTGTGCTCTAGGGCGTAGGCTATGGCACCATCCAAACTAAAACTTGGTATGGTGTCCTGTGCCGATGCCAGCCAGGGCAATAGTAACATTAGACTGATTAGGGTTGTTCGCATTATTCTTGGTTTGAATTGATGATTGAGTTCAGTATTTTTCTTCCTTTCGGGGTTACAATGCCCCTCAGGTGATATTCGAGATAGTAATCGAGCAATTGGGCCTTGCTGAAAATTTCCGTTGGAAACAGACCGTTGTCCTTAATGCTCATGACACCGGAAAAATAGATGCGCGAGACAAATTCAACATCCAGATTTTCCCTGTAAATGCCCATTTCTATTCCCCGTTTCACATTTTCGGCCACACAGCGATGAGTACACTCAAATTGTATTTCCTTCAACGCGCCATGGATCTTCGGATAATATTTCTGCAATTGGTACAATGGGGATGATTTTTCGTCCTTCAGATGTACCATGACAAACCTTTTGATCTCATATAGTTCTTCAATCGGATTTTTTTGAAGGGCAATAATGTTATCGATGCCACAGGTAATCAATTCCGACATGGACATGGTGGTTTCCTGGACCAATTCAGTTTTGTTTCGGAAATGGGAATAAATGGTTTTTTTTGAAATCCCCATCTCGTTGGCCAAATCGTCCATGGTAACGCTCTTGAAACCAAGGTTCAAGAACAGTTCAGCTGCCTTTTGTATAATTTTCTCCCTCATAATGAGCGGCAAATGTAAGTACGGAAACTTTAAAAACAAAAAAAGTTTCCGTGGTTTTACATTTTTTTAACGAGGGCTTAAATCTTTGCTTTAATTGGGATCGTTCAGCACCAAATGGGCAATCAGGTCTTCGGATCGGGTCAAGTTCACCCCTAAATTGCCCAAACTCCAGTAAAAGGGCCTGTACCTATGGAGGTATTTATCCTTTAAAATGTTCTTTTTACTCTGTATCATGATTTTCGTTTTTGATTCTTTCCACATATGACTTGAAGGCTTGTTGACCTTCTTCTTTCCAAAATTGGTCGTAATGCTGCCATTCTTTAAAATCCTTTCGCATGGTCCCGCATCGGTTTGACGCATTAAAGCTTCTTTTGTGACGTGGTCCACCACCTTTTTTTCCTCCGCCACCAAATCCGAAGAGGAGTTTGGCAATAATAAATATTCCAAGTGCTTGCCAATAGGTTATGGTGCCCAGACCGAAAATTTCGGGCATCAACCAGTTCCACAAGCGCATCAACACGTAGTTGGCAAGCAGAAAGAAGGCTATTGCCAGTATGACCATAACAATGACCTTGACCACTTTTTTCACATAATGGCCTACATTTCTTTCCATCTTTCTTTCAAATTCGATTTTACGTTCCATAACTAAACTCTTTTAAGTTCTCTAATATTTTTGATAATTCCGACATGGCTCTATGCCTTCTGGACATCAGTGTTCCAGGGGATATTCCGGTCTGTTCGGCTATTTCTTTATAGGTATATCCTTCAAAATCCACAGCTATAATGATGTCCCTGTAAGGAGGCTTTAGATCGGCCACCGCATTTTTTAGTGCCGTTTCCATTTCCAAGGAATAACTGTTGTCCGCATCGCCATAGAACAGTTCCGCAAATTCTTGCCACTGTTTGTCGATTTCGTCGCTGGGGAGTTTTCTTTCCTTTTTTCCCCGCATAATATCAATGATCCTATTTCGTATGGCGTTGTACACAAATCCCCCAACGTTGGTAATAGGAATGGCATCATCTGGCCGCGAAAAAATCCGAAGGGCAACATCCTGTACAATATCTTCCGCATCCCGTTCCGAGGTATCCCGAATCTTGGACTGCACATACGATCTCAACGATCCATACTCGTCGTTGAAAAAAGTTGTGAGGTTATTGCGGTTTTCTGTTTTGGCTGCCATTAACAAGGTAGACTGGTTGCTGTCTTTAACAATAGAGACGAAGGATTTCAAATCTATTGCATTTTTTGACCAAAATTTTTTAAGGGATGCTGTTTTAGGTGTTTGGATGCTTCGTTGCAGGAAGTATTCATCAAAGGGGCCACAATTTTTTGATTTTTTGCATGTATTTTTGACGCTATGGCAAAAACCCAATTCATCGACAGGTACAAGGGACCATTTTTGGCCCATTTAGAAAAACGGTCGCAGTTTACCGAACCCAAAAGCCTTTACGAGCCCATACGGTATATACTCGGATTGGGAGGTAAACGGCTTAGGCCCATTTTAACGTTGATGACCACGGAACTTTTTGGGGGAAAGGTGGAAGAAGCCTTTGATGCTGCCTTGGCCATTGAAATGTTCCACAATTTTTCGTTGGTGCATGACGATATTATGGACGATGCGCCCTTGCGCCGCGGTAAGGTCACTGTGCATGAAAAGTGGGACATCAACACAGGTATTTTGTCCGGGGATGCCATGTTGATCCTTTCCTATCAATTTTTTGAGAGCTATCCGCCTGAAATTTTCATGGAGTTGACAAAGCTTTTTAGCAAAACTGCCATCGAGGTTTGTGAGGGCCAACAATACGATGTGGATTTTGAGACGAGGGACGATGTCACCATCCCAGAATATCTTAAAATGATTGAATACAAAACTTCGGTACTGGTTGCCGCTGCCATGACAATGGGGGCGATCATTGCCAAAACTCCGGAAAAGGAAGCATTGGCCATTTACGAATTCGGCCGCAATCTTGGGATAGCCTTTCAGTTGCAGGATGATTATTTGGATGCCTTTGGGGATCCCGAGACTTTTGGAAAACAGGTTGGGGGGGACATCATGGAGAACAAAAAGACCTTTTTGTATTTGCGTTCTTTGGAAAAGGCAAACAAACAAGATCGGGAAAGCCTGTTGCATCTGTATTCCATTAAACCCGAAGAGCCGACCACCAAAGTCAAGGCCGTAAAATCCATATTTGAGAAAAGTGGTGCCGTGGAGGATGCCAAATCTGAAATTGAATCTTACACGCAAAAAGCCTACAAAACGTTGAATGAACTGAATTTGCCAGAAGCAAGCAAAGAAATTTTAAGACAGTTCGGGGAAAGTTTGATGCAACGTACCGTTTAAAAAATCCGGTTGATCAAAGCCTTGATGAAGGGCATTGGTTTTGGGGCCGTCACAATCTGTAACTCTTCCCAAAGGTTGGTTTCATTACCTAAAAATTTTAGGATCAATGAGGCTTTTCGCTTTTTAAAAAGGGAGGTGAAAATGGAAGCGCCCAAATGGTTGTTTTTGTGCAGAATATCCAACAAAAGTATATCGTAAAACCCAAACCTGCTTTTTTGGTGGAATTTTGAAAGTAGTTTGTCCTTCTTTAAATACGCTACCAATTTTTCAATTTGCTGGCTCGTATTGTAAAAGGTAAATCCGGTACTGGGTTTGGCCCATCCGCCTGCAATGCCAATGTGAAAAATCCGATTGGTATTTTTATGATGAAAGGGATAGCAGGTCATAGGAATGGTTCCGAATTCCTTCTCTTCAATGGTATAGTTGATATTTGGAAACTTATCTTCTATATAATTTTTGATGGTTTCTTCATATTCATCTTTCCCCAGAAGTTGTTCGGAGAACAAGGTATACTCCACCAGTGCCTCGTTTGCGGAAATAGGTAGCACATACATAAATCGGGTATTGCCTTTCTGTGGAATGGAAAAGTCCATGAATGTCGCTATACCCGGATTAAAAACTGACCGGTCGGTTTTTATGGTCCATCCCAAGAAGTGCTGCTGCAGTACGGGATACTTTTTTTGTTGGGTCACCTCTTCCTTGTCGTAAAGGCTTGAAAAAACATATTCGCTAACATATGTGGAGTGTTCCGTGGTGACGATAACTTGATCCTTTTCCTCCCGAACATCCACTACACCTTCCTGATTCCAAGATATGTTGGAATAGGCTTTTACCTTCGGAACAAATTGATGATAAAAATCAATCCCTCGTAGCATTTTGTAGGTATACGGGTCGATGGATGTATTCAGGTGAAGATTTTTCCCCGCCACAAAAATTTGGCCCCATGATTTGTGTATTAAAAAATCAAACCGACCCTCCCCTTTTTCCCAAAAACACCAGGTACGGTCGTTCCGGTTTTTAGGTTCTTTCTCCAAGATCAAAATGGATTTATTGGAAAAGAATGGATCACTTCCGATGGCCTCGGCCAATAAAAGTCCGGCGGCACCGGCACCTACAATAATGTAGTCGAATTGGGTCATGGCGTAAAAATACGCATTGAAAGCTGTAGTTGGGAATCAAGTTTTTGGTCTAACCCACATGACCCAGTAAAATGTAAACCGCCAAGGTGGCCACTATCAAAAATATGCTAAAACCCTTCGCATATTTCCATTGGGTAACATCCACCACGCCAATGTTGGTAATGCTGAATGAGTTGGTCCTTGGATAGAATTTTGAGACCAAAAGCATGACAATAATGTTGAGTACAAATTCAATCCCCCAAAGATGCACATAGTGCATATCCACCTGCCAGATAAAATTTGTGAATATATAAAAGAACAGACCAAAGAACAGACCTGCTTTAGCTCCTTTGGCAGATACTTTGGGCAAAAAGAATCCCGCCAAGATAACGGTGGCCATGGGGATGAAGAATATGCCGTTCAACTGTTGCAGCAATTGATAAAGTCCACGAGGGGCGTGGGCAATAAAGGGTGCAATCCCAATGGCAAACAAGGCCAACAATGCGGAGGTAGATTTACCTATTTTCACCAAACGACTATCGTTCGCATTTTTGTTGATGTAACGCTTATAAATGCCCAAGCTGAAAATGGTGGCCGCACTATTCAATGCACTGTTGAAGGTGCTCAGGATGGCTCCCATCAACACGGCCACAAAAAAACCTGTCATCCAAAAGGGCAGTACTTTTTTCACCAAGCTAGGGTAGACCAATTCTTTTTTGTCATAAAAGGTATCATTGAAGTAATAAAAGGCAATGATACCCGGTAAAACGATGATCAATGGGATCAAAATCTTCAGGAGTCCCGCGTATAACAGCCCTTTTTGGGCCTCCTTTAAACTTATGGCACCCAGTACCCGTTGGATGATGGACTGGTGCATGGTCCAAAAATACAGCTGGTTGATGATCAGCCCCGTAAACAGGACACCGAATGGCATGATGGCATCGCGTGATCCCGGTCCCACCGAAACTTCATCACTGACCACATTGAATTTTTCGGGAGCTTTTTCAAAAACCAATCGGAGCCCTTCTAGAATATTGCCATCCCCAATGTTCCACAACGCCAATAATGGAATGGAAATCCCGGCCACCAAAAGCCCGAAACCGTTGATGGTATCTGTATAGGCCACCATTTTCAACCCGCCAAAAATGGCATAAACAGCACCTATAAATCCCACAACAATGACCGTTAACCAAAGGCCTTCGGTCTGGGTGATGCCCATCAATCCAGAAATATCAAAAATCTGCTCAATACTAATGGCCCCTGAATACAACACAATGGGCAAGAGAGTGGAGACAAAGGAAATGATGAGCAAAAAGGCAATAATGGTCCTAGTCAATCCATCAAAACGTTTTTCCAGAAATTCAGGGATGGTGGTAAGTCCCATTTGTAGATAACGAGGTGCAAAATACAGGGCCGCTGCTACCAAAGCCAAAGCCGAGGTCACTTCCCATGCAACGATGATGGCCCCATGTTTGTAGGCATCCCCGTTCATGCCCACCAAATGTTCCGTAGAAATATTGGTCAACAACAGGGAACCGGCAATGACAATACCTGTCAAACTTCGTCCGCCCAAAAAATAGCCATCCTTTGTGGAGAAGTTGTCCTTACGTAGTTTCCAACTGGAGTACGCGGCAACAAAGGCCGTGAACACAAAAAAACTGATAAATGCTACCATACCTTAAAACCGAATCGTATCGGGCAGGTACTTGGAAGCCAGATCCTCGTAATAAGGGCGTAGTTCCTTTACATTGGGTTTTACCGGTGCCTTGGAATATAGATCGTAGGGATTGAATTTGTCCACCCATTTGAACATGGCACGATCGTGATCGTCCAGCAAATGATCATAGGCATGTTCCCGATGCTGTGCATAAAAACTGTGATAGCGAATCATATACAAGCCTTCTTCGGGCAGATAGTCTTTCATGATGTGGTACAGGTATTCGTCATGACCCCAGGACATATGAACATTTTTTAAACCACAATTTTCCTGGTACACGCCAAGTTTGGTGTTGAAACGTTCATCGGTGTTGTCCGGGTTGGCTTTGAAGAATTCGGGATACACAATTTTATCCGAGAACTTGCAACCCACTGGGAAAGTATCGCCCACTACGGCCCATTGCGGCTCACCGAACAAGCAAAGCACTTTACCCAAATCATGCAAAAATCCGGTCAGCACAAACCAATCGGGATGTCCGTCGGCGCGGATGGCTTCGGAAGTCTGTAAAAGGTGTTGGGTCTGGTCCAAATCAATATCGGGATCGGAATCGTCCACCAAGGTGTTCAGGTATTCCACGGCATCCCAAAGGCTCATTTCCCTGCGGTTAAGGGTAAGGAACTCTTTTTCTTTTTCCATCACAAAATCATAGGTCTGATAAGTATGGTTCATCTTGTAGAATTCCCTAACCGTATCCCTAGCAGGATCATCGTAATTCCGGAATTCTTCCTTGGATTTTGTGGGATTTTCGGGGTAACGTTCCAGCACGTTATCCTCCCAAAGCTCCATCATATCATGGGCTTCTTTCTTTTGTTGTTGGCTTAGTTTCATGTATGTACAGGTTGAGGGGATGTGCGCCCCGTGATATTAAAATTAGGATTTTTTTTGATCTATTGCCTATAAAGCAGCATTTTATAGTCAAAGTTGGCTTACGATGATGTTCGAAAAATTGCTTTTTCAACCTTGATTGCGTATTGCTGATTTGTCCTTTGCTGATGTCCAGATGAAGGGAAGCTTTCAGATTTTAATAGGACAGATGAAAAAAACCTGAATTTATAAGTGATCTGTTGCTTGAAATTCCCAATCTGCGGCGTCATCAATCTCCTGGCGAAGTATAAGATTAAGTTGAGCAGCATGGTGCTGTACATGGCGCATGTTGTACAATAAGATTTCAATCACATTGTAATCCATGGTCTTCGATTGATTAATCCAATGTACTTGTCTTAAATCTTCCGGTAATCCCAGGATAAAGGTCTTGCATTTATCCCTGCAAAAATTCAGATAATCCAACACCTCGGCCTTGGTATAAGTCCTTTCCGGCATTCTGTCCTCAAATTCAGATTCGTCAAATGGAGGGGGAGGGGTATAATTTGCAGTATCCAAAGTCAAATAGTAATCCAAAAAGAAGATACAATGGTAGGCGTTGTACCAAAACTTTTTATCGTTGTCCCAAACGGCTTCCGGACAAAGCTCAATGGCATTGCACAACATATCAATGCTTGCCCCAAATTGGCTCCATAAAATTGATTTTAGCTGTTTGATTTCCATGTGGATGATTTGAATAAAGTGGAATCCAAGATAACCAATCCATCCTTATTCTAAAACACCGTATACCGCAATCCTAAAAACCCCCTGATGCCTTGATTGGGCCCGTATACATAACCAGGGTCAAAAGTAAGGGCATACGGGTTGTCCGGAGTAGCGACTGCATTCCCATTTGCACCAAAAGTGACGTTTTTGTCGAAAGGGTCATCAGCTCGGGCAATGATGAAAGGGTTACCCCGGTTTGGAGTCCAATCTAACAGGTTTTTGATGCCTGCATACGCTTCAAAGTTGGGAATCCCTTTATATGTGAATTGAATGTTTTGAATGCTCCAAGTTGGGGAATATTCCCGTCTCGGATCCAAATCGCCCAAAAGGGGCAATCGCATAGGACCATATAGGTTTCCGGTGTAATCGACGGTTAAATTCAAATCACGAAACGTATAGGACAAATTCCAGGTGGCCGTAATGCTTTCGGTAAGGATTTGCTTTTGGCGAATGTCATTTTCAGTATTGCTTACATCTTGCCAGGTGGCGCCGACCAAAAATTTGAGTCCGTTTGCAAAGGCAATATCCACATTGGCACTGATACCCTGAGAAACCGACCTACCATCAAGATTATCATAAATGATAAGATTGGGATTGGTATCGTAATCGGGTAAGATGATATTGGAAAAATGGGTATAAAATGCAGAGGCATCCACGCCAATGAAAGTCCCATTGTCGCTATAGATTTTTTTAAGATAGTTGAGGGTGACATTGACGGAGCGTTCCGGTTTCAGTTCCTCCGAAATAACCACCTCGCGTGCACCGGTAAGAGCGGCATGGTCTTCTGTAAAAAGGTTCACTACCCGAAAACCGGTTCCTATGTTCAACCGCAAAATATCGTTAGTGGAAACCTTCCATTTGTAAGCCGCCCTTGGCGTAAGAATGTTGCCGTGCCTTTTGTCATAATCGTACCGGATTCCTGCCAAAAGAGAGTGTTTTGGTGCAAAGGCAATTTCATCTTGGGCAAAGAAACTCGGAATCCAAATGTTATCCGCTGACGGTGTGGCCGGGGTGTTATCGTTGTAATAATTATACCGAACGGCACTTCCAAAAAGAAGATCATGTTGTCCAACAGATTTATCCCAGGTAAGTTGAGCAAAACCGATCCGTTGATTGGCCAAATATTGGGTGTCACCATAAACCGAGTTCTGGTTGTGGTCGTTGTAAGAGAAAGAAAGCAACACTTTTTCATCCAAGGGCAATTGGTATTTCCCCAAAATCTCCCAGCGGCTGGTATAAATGCTTTCGCCATAAATTTCATCACCACCTCGATATTCTGGAGTCCACTGCATTTCGCCTCCCCATCGATCTTCGTAGAAAAACCTGCCCGCCAAAGAGAATATTCGAGAGTCCTTTCGCTCAAAATCCCATTTCTGAAAGATGGAAATGCGGTCTTGTAAGGTGAGATCGGTAAAATTGTCACCATTGTTGTCCATAGGTTGGTTGTAGGTGAAGTAATTGACCCCTAAAAGTACATCCGCATTTTTCCCTAATCTGAATTTACTGCCTACATCCAAATTGTATTCCCCCCATCCGGTCACAAAGCCATCGGCAAAAAACTCCGGGGCGTTCAAAGTGGTTTTGGTGATAATGTTGATCAACCCACCCACAGCTTCGCTGCCATATAGGGAAGAGGCTGGGCCTTTCACGATTTCAACCTGTTCAATCAAGGAATTGGGAATGCCTGTTAACCCGTATACGGTACCCAAACCACTTACGATAGGCATACCATCAATGAGCACCAAAGTGTAGGGACCTTCCAATCCGTTGATATGGATGTCGCCCGTATTGCACACATTGCAATTGATCTGTGGGCGAACCCCGTTTACATTTTGCAGGGCATCAAAAATGCTGGCTGTTGGGTTCTTTTTTAAAAAAGCGGGGGAATAAACCTCAACAGGAACAGGGCTTTCCAAACGGCTCACGGGTTTTAGGGTTCCCGTGACCACCATTTCGTCCAAACTTTGGGCCGAAGGAACCATTTCAATGTTGAGTGTTAATGATTGCCCTTCGGAAACAGTTATGGATTTGGAAAAGGAAATATACCCTAACGATGAGGCCATTACCAAATGCTTTCCGGATGGAAGATCTGTCAAGGTAAAATACCCATTTTCATCAGATGATGTGCCAATTTCGGTGTTCTTGATTAGGATGTTTACAAAAGGCAAGGGCTGTCCATTTTCAGTAACTTTTCCCGTTATGGATGCCGATTGGGCCATACAACAACTGCTCACCAAAGCAATCCAAAGAAGGGCAATATCGCCATACGTTGATTTCAATATATATAAAATTAAATTTAGGCAAATCTAAAAATAGTTTTTTATAAATAAAAAATGTATTTTTGATAAAAAGAAATATGAATGACCCGATCAGAGGAGAACTACCTAAAAACGATTTTCCATTTGGGAAATGGGGATGTTGGATCCATCAACACCAATGCCATTGCAGAGCAGATGGAGACCAAACCATCATCCGTTACGGATATGGCCAAGAAATTGGCAGATAAGGGTTTGGTACATTATAAAAAGTACCAAGGCGTTTCCATGACGGAAGCAGGGATTAAAATGGCCCTTTCCATTGTTCGCAAACATAGGCTTTGGGAAACATTTCTGGTGGAAAAACTGGATTTTGCCTGGGATGAGGTACATGAAGTGGCGGAACAGTTGGAACACATCAAAAGCGAAAAGTTAATCGATAAGTTGGACCAACTGCTCGATTTTCCCAAATACGATCCCCATGGTGATCCCATTCCTGGTAAGAATGGGGAATTTCAGGAACACAATAAGGATTTGTTGAGCGAGTTGCCCGTAGGTGCCCACGGTGTTTGCGTAGGGGTAAAGGACAGTTCCTCGGCATTTTTACAGTATTTGGACAAGCATGAAATTTCGATCGGAAAACCGATCCAAATTTTAGGGAAGGAGGCATTCGATGGTTCCCTTCAATTAAGAATAGGGGAAAGGGAGCATACCGTGTCGCATCAGATTGCCTGTAATATCTATTTAAAATGAAGCAATCATATAATCCAAAACAGCTATGGAACAACCCGTAATGGCCTTGGTTTTGGGATTGGTAGCCGTAGGGATCCTCATTTGGGTGTTCTGGCCCAAAAAAGGATTGTTGGCCCGTTTGGGAAAAGTACGGATGAGCTCCCAACGCGTTCTTTTGGAGGATACCCTTAAATACTTGTTCGATTGCGAGTACAAGGGCATCGCCTGCAACCTGAACAGTGCCGCAGGTAACCTAAACATCAGTGCGGACCAAATGGCGAAACTCATGGCCCATCTAAAGGATATGGGCCTAGTGGCTTTTGAAGGGCACAACATACAACTTACGGATACTGGAAAATCGTACGCCCTTCGGATTGTGCGCGTACACCGGATCTGGGAGCGTTTTTTGGCCGATGAGACCGGCGTGCAACATATGGATTGGCATGGTGAGGCCGATATCCAAGAGCATCAGTTGTCCTTGGATGAAGCCAATAGGATCGCGGCCCGAATGGGCAATCCCGCCTTTGATCCCCACGGGGATCCCATACCTTCCACGGAAGGGGAAATCCCCCCATTTTCAGGAAGACCGTTGAGCAGTTTAAAGGAAGGGGAAGTGGCCCAAATCGTTCATATTGAGGACGAGCCCCATTATATTTTTGAACAACTTTCTGCCCTCGGGCTATATCCTGGCATGCAGGTGTACCAATTGGATGTACAACAAGGAAAGATCACGTTTGCCGCCGATGGGAACGAATGCGTGCTTACTCCGCTTTTTGCTTCTGCTATAACGGTTCAACCACTTCCGAAGGCAGAGCCGATTCAGGAGGGATACCAGCGGTTGTCCGAACTTCAGCCGGATGAAACCGCCAATATTGTGGGTATTTCTTCGTACTGCCGCGGTTTGCAAAGAAGAAGATTGATGGATTTTGGGATCGTTCCGGGTAACTCGATAACCGCTGAGCTTCGGAGTGCCTCGGGAGACCCTGTGGGGTACCGTATTTTGGGAACCACTATCGCCATCAGAAAAGATCAGGCCAACCTGATTTTCATCAATAACATTAAAAAAGAACACCATGAGCAGTCAGCCTAATTGCGAAAATTGTCCGGTACACCATAAGGGAAACCTCGTCCGATTGGGAATCGATATGGATAAGGTGGACTATATTGTGGCATTGGCCGGAAACCCTAATACAGGAAAAAGTACGGTTTTTAATAATTTGACCGGATTAAGACAACATACGGGAAACTGGCCGGGTAAAACGGTCGGTAGGGCAGAGGGTGCTTTTTCCTATGAAGACGATAACTATAAGATTGTGGACCTTCCGGGAACCTATTCATTGTTGTCTACGAGTACGGATGAGGAAGTGGCCCGTAATTTTATCCTTTTTGGCCGTCCGGATGTAACGGTAATTGTTGCCGATGCCACCCGTTTGGAAAGGAATTTAAATTTGGTGCTCCAAATATTGGAAATTACGGATAGGGCCATTTTATGTCTCAATTTGATGGATGAAGCCAAGCGTAACCATGTAGAAATCGATGTGCGTGAGCTTACCAGGGAATTGGGGATTCCAGTGATACCTACTTCGGCACGAAGACGCGATGGTATGGATGAACTGGTGGCCATGATCGCGGAAGTGGCCTCGGGCAAATACATCTGTAAGCCACATCGGGTAAGGAACCATACACCACAATTAAAATATGCCATAGATACCTTATCCAAAAAATTAAGGGAAACCTATCCAGGTCTGCCCAATGCAGAATGGGTGGCCTTACGTTTGTTGGAAGGAGACCAGAGTATCATCGAGGCCTTGCAAAATGGTATTTTGGATGGATTGGTAGAGAATGAAACCCCAATGGCCATATGATGGAACAGCACAAAGCAAAAAATACGGAAGAAATCTTGGGGATGGCCAACAACCTGAAATGGGAATTGGGCATGGGCATCCACGACAAGATTGTTTCCTCCCTATACGCCGATGCGGCACAGATTGCACGCAAAACGGTTTCCATGGATGGGGATCAACCAGCCTTCAGTTTGGATAGAAAGATTGATAGGATCGTGACCAGCCGTTGGACAGGGTTCCCGATCATGTTCGTGCTATTGGCCGTGGTGTTCTGGGTCACCATTTCAGGCGCCAATTACCCATCGGGACTTTTGGCGTCCCTTTTGGTAGATACGTTGCATCCTATCTTAAAAAGTGGGGCGGATAGTTTTATGCCATGGTGGTTGTCAGGGATTTTGATTGACGGGGCCTATTTGGCCATGGCGTGGGTGATTTCCGTAATGTTGCCACCAATGGCCATATTTTTTCCTTTGTTCACGCTGTTGGAAGACTTGGGATATTTGCCCAGGGTGGCCTTCAATATGGACAGCTTGTTCCGAAAGACAGGGGCACACGGAAAGCAGGCATTGACCATGAGCATGGGATTTGGTTGCAATGCTGCAGGGGTCATTGCTGCTCGGGTCATTGATAGTCCCAGGGAACGATTGATCGCCATCATTACCAATAACTTTTCGCTTTGTAATGGCCGTTGGCCCACACAGATTTTGATTGCCACTATATTCATCGGAGGCATGGTATCCCCATTTTGGGCCGGTTTGGTATCCACAGCGGCCGTTGTAGGAGTGGCCGTATTGGGCATTGCCTTTAGTTTGATCGTGTCGTGGGGGTTGAGCCGCTCCGTTTTGAAGGGCGAAGCTTCCACATTCAGTTTGGAATTGCCGCCTTACCGTCCACCAAGGGTGCTCCAGACCCTATATACCTCATTGATCGATAGGACTTTGTTTGTCTTGTGGAGGGCCGTGGTCTTTGCCGTTCCCGCGGGGATGGTGATTTGGTTGGTTTCCAATATCCATATTGGTGGATTGAGCTTGGCAGAGCACTTCATAGATTGGTCCAATCCATTTGGGTTGGTTTTTGGATTGAACGGGGTTATTTTGTTGGCCTACATCATTGCCATTCCAGCCAATGAGATTGTAATCCCCACTATTTTGATGCTTACGGTTTTGGTCACGGGCATGTCGGGCGTAGGTGAAGGCTCAGGGGTCATGTTCGAGCTGGATTCCCTGGCCAGTACCGAAAACATATTGAGGGCAGGGGGTTGGACATTGCTCACCGGGATCAACCTGATGCTGTTCAGCTTGCTGCACAACCCCTGTTCCACTACTATCTATACCATTTATAAGGAAACCAAAAGTGCCAAGTGGACACTGATAGCGACTTTGTTGCCCATTGTATTGGGATTTATGGTCTGTTTTTTCACGGCCCAGTTATGGTATTTATTTGCTTAATGTGCTATCCTCCAATCAGGTCAAAAACACCTTTGAGCAAAAATTGATCTCCTTGCTTGAGGTCAGCTGATTTGATTTCAGTGAAACCACCAAAACTGTGGCCTTTATTGACATGGAATTTTTCAAAAGTATAGCCTTCCGCATCTTGGGAGACCAATTTTAATACGTAGGATGACCCTTCGGATTCGATTACCGCTTCGTCAGGAAGGGACAAAGCATTTTTTGTATCGGTCATGATCATTGCGTTTACGAACATCCCTGGAAGGAATCCAGTGTGATCCTCGTTTTCTAGATGGCCGTGGACTTTGATGGTCCTTTTGGCATCATCAATGGAGGCACCCACCAAATACACTTCAGCCTTAAAGGTTTCGTTAGAGGCTTCTGGAATGGTAAACTCAATTTTTTGCCCCTTTTTCACTTTTAAAATGTCTCTTTCGAAAACCGTGAGCTCCAAATGGACATGCTCGTTGTTGATGATTTCCAAGATTTCGCTGGCTGGGGATACATAGCTTCCCATGGAAACGTTCATCTTGGTCACACTACCTGAAATCGGAGCATAGATGTTAGCCAGTGAGCTGATGGAGCCTTTCTCCACTTGGCTGGGAGAAATGTTGAGCATCTGCAATTGCTCCCTCAACCCTTGGTATTGGGCCTTTGCAGTCTCATAGTTGCTCTTCGCCTGAAGGAAGTTCTTTTGCGAAGCAATCTTTTCATCGAACAAGGTCTGGTTTCGCTCGAACTCGGCTTTTAGAAAATCCAGTTGGTTATACACCTGAAGATATTCCTGTTGCATTTGCACGAACTCCTGATTTTCCAGGGTCACCAACGATTGGCCTTTTTTTACCTTGTCGCCTATTAAAAGTGGCGTCTTTTTTACGAATCCCCCCATAAAGGCCATCACACTGGCCCTGTTTTCCGGTGGCACATCGATCATGCCCGAGGTTTCCACCACATCGGGAAAACTTCTTTCTTCCAAACCGCCCAAAACAAAATTGTTGGCGGAAAATTGGTCTTGGGTCACCACTATGGCATCGGATTCCGTTTCGGCATCCGAAGTGGTGGTTTCGTTGTTCTTGTTGCCACAGGCTGTCATTACTAAAAGGAAAACGGTGGCGTAGCTATAGATGATATTTTTCATTGTTATAATGTTATGGTCAAGTAATTAATGGCGATCACGGTCTGATTATATTGGTTGAGCACATCCAGGTAATTCAACTGGATTTCGTAGGCATTCTCCAAACTTTGGATGTATTGGAAAAAGTCGATTTCCCCATTACTGAAATTGCCCGAGGCCGCTTTTAAGATCTGTTCGGACAGTTGCCCTCCCTCTTCTTCATAATAGGAGAGTTCCTTGGCTTGTTGCTCCAATTGCTGCAAGAGGGTCTTGTGTCGTTGGGAGGTGGTAATACTGATTTCCTGGTTTTCCATAGCCGTGATCTTGGTCTGGATCTTTGAGGATTTCACCTTGTTGCTATGTCCGAAGAAAAACAGGGGAACCCTCAATCCCAATTGCACACCGTACAGGGAAGTGCCAAGGCCTTTGTTGGTCCCACGGAAATACTCCAGATCGATGTCCGGCAACAATCGGTTTTCTTCCAACCGTTTTTGGGCATTGCTCAGTTCTTGGCGCTGCTCTAGGAAAGTAGTTTCCGCTTCCAACAGACCAGAGGTATTCAAGACCGATAATTTTTCAGGTTTTTCTATGGCAATATCCAAGGTATCGCCACTTTGCACCAAACTGATAAGCAAGGCCTTCGCGGTCAGTATTTCCTGCTGGACCTTGGCGTAGGTATTGGCAATTTGCCGTTGTTTGGCCTGTGCGGTCACCTTTTCCAGATAATTGGTCTCGCCGAGCTCAAAACGCCGGTCCGCCGCATGGGCAAACTGGGAGTAAATGCTATCCAGTGTATGGTACATTTTGGCTTTTTGATTCAATGTCTGGTATTCGTAATAGGCAGTGCTCAGCGATTGGAACAAGGTTTTTTTCCTGAGTTCCAAAGCTGATTTTTGCAGCTCATAGTTCGATTTTTGCACCTTGCTCTTGGCTCCGTACACCGTTGGAAATTCCAACATCTGTTTGGCCCCGAAGACCTTTAAGGGTTCCCCGTTCAAAGCAAGGTTGTTCTCATCGTATTGATAGTAGAAATCGGTCTTTTCCAATTGAAAGGCGGCTCCCTTCAGTGCATCGGCCTGGTCTACCATCAAAGACCCTGCTTGTAAGCCCTTGTTGTTTTTCAAGGATAGGGCCTTCAGGTCTTCCAAATGCAATTTGGACTGGGAAAATCCAGAAAACGAGATCAATAAGAGGATAAGCGTCAGTCCTTGGTTTTTCAACATCTTTTTCCTTTTTCTTCTTTCTCTCATGCCTTTGAACTTAATATTATGGGAATAGGCATATAACACAGGCAACACCACCAAGGTGAGCATGGTAGCCGTAACCAAACCGCCGATGACCACTGTGGCCAAAGGACGTTGCACCTCTGCCCCTGCATTGGTGGATACCGCCATGGGCAAAAAGCCCAAGGCTGCGGCCGAAGCGGTCAACAATACGGCACGCAACCGATCTTTGGTTCCTTGTTTGATCAGGTCTTCCATGGAATCGAAATCCTTCCCCTTCAATTCCTTGAAATGCTCAATAAGTACGATACCATTTAGTACCGCAATACCAAAGAGTGCAATGAAACCGACTCCCGCTGAAATACTGAAGGGCATTCCTCTAAGCCATAGCAGAAGTACCCCTCCAACTGCAGATAGCGGAATAGCCGAGAAGATCAATAAAGCCTCTTTAACAGAATGGAAAGCAAAGTACAACATGATGAAAATGAGCAGCAATGCGATGGGCACGGCGATCATCAACCTTGCCTTTGCGTTCTGCAAGTTTTCAAATTGTCCGCCATAGGAAATGGTGTACCCGGTAGGCAGTTTGATGTTGTTATTGATTAATAGTTGAACATCGTCCACTACGGATTGCAAATCGCGGTTTCTCACGTTGATACCGACCACGATCCTTCTGCGGGTATTGTCCCTGGATATTTTGGCAGCACCTTTTTGATAGGTGATCTCTGCCAATTCGCTCAGCGGAATTTTACCTCCGGAGGGGATGTCCACATATAGATTCTTAAGGTCGGAAATATCTTGTCGACTGATTGAGTCCAGACGAACGGCCATATCAAATTGACGCTCTCCCTCAAAGACACTGCCCACTATCTTACCGGCAAACCCCATGGACACCATTTCGTTCAGGTCGGCAATATTGAGTCCGTGGCGTGCTATTTTTGCTCGATTGAAGGAAACGTTCATCTGCGGTAGTCCTTCCACTTTTTCAACGGTAATGTCGGAAGCTCCCTCCACATGTTCGATGAGTTGCTTGATTTCGTTCGCCTTTTTGTTCAAGGTCTCGAGGTTTTCCCCAAATATCTTGATGGCGATATCTGCCCGAACCCCAGTGATCAACTCGTTGAAGCGCATCTCGATGGGTTGGGTAAACTCCACTTCCATTCCGGGAATCACGGAAAGGGCTTCCTTAAACTTGTCTGCAAGCTCATCTTTGGTCTCTGCGGACACCCATTCCGATTTTGGTTTAAGGGAAATGATTACGTCACTTTCTTCCATGGACATGGGATCCGTGGGTACTTCGGCAGCTCCAATTCGGCTCACTACCTGATCCACCTCGGGGAATTGGTCCATTAGTATTTTTTCGATTTTGGTTGTGGTCTCCACCGTTTTGGCCAAGGATGTGCCCGTTTTCAAAATGGGTTGGATTACAAAATCCCCTTCGTCCAAAGTCGGCACAAATTCACCCCCCATCGTTGTAAAGAGGAGCATGGCCCCCACCAATAATGCCGCCGCAACGGAAAGTACCAATTTCTTGCTTTCCATGGCCCAGTGGATGACGGGTTCGTATTGTCTATTGATCCAGTTTACCAAACGCGCGGATATCCCTTTGGATTCATTCTTGCTCGGCTTCAGGAATAAAGCAGAAGCAACCGGAACATAGGTAAAACACAACAAAACCGCTCCAAGTAGGGCAAAACTGAAGGTCAATGCCATCGGTTTGAACATCTTGCCTTCAACTCCACTAAGGGAGAGGATGGGGATGAACACGATAAGAATGATCAACTGCCCAAACACTGCGGAATTCATCATTTTGGTGGCTCCTTTCACCGTAATCTCATCCTTTAGGGTTTGGATTTCATGCTTGCCCAGATTGGCCAACTCACCTTGTTTTTGAGTGATTTGGAAAGCGATAAACTCCACGATGATCACCGCTCCATCGATGATGATACCAAAGTCTATGGCCCCGAGACTCAGCAAGTTGGCATCGACCCCAAAAGTATTCATCAGGGTGAGGGCGAACAACAGACAGAGGGGAATCACGGAGGCCACTACAAGGCCTGAACGCCAATTTCCCAAAAGCAGGACCACCACAAATATTACAATGAGGCACCCTAGAATAAGGTTCTCCGTTACGGTAAAAGTGGTTCTTCCGATCAGTTCGCTCCGATCCAAAAAGGGATTGATGTATACCCCTTCGGGCAGTGCTTTGGAGATATTGGCCACTCTTTCCTTAACCGCTTCGATCACCCTCTTGGAATCGGCATCTTTCAACATCATGATCTGGCCCAGTACTTTTTCCCCCTCACCGTTTCCAGTTATGGCACCAAAGCGGGGAGCACTTCCAAATCCGACCTTGGCAATGTCCTTAATATAAATGGGTATTCCGTTTCGCGTTGTCACCACAATGTTTTCAATGTCCTTTAGGTTGGCCACCAAACCTTCCCCACGGATAAAATAGGCTTGGTTCACCTTTTCAATATACCCGCCCCCTGCAATACTGTTGTTTTTTTCCAATGCGGTGAACACCTCGGTGGCAGCAATGTCCAGTGCGTTCAGTTTTTGGGTCTGGATGGCCACTTCGTACTGTTTGAGGTGACCTCCCCAGGTATTGACCTCGACTACACCGGGAATGCCGGAAAGCTGCCGTTTTACGACCCAATCCTGTATGGTCCTGAGGTCGGTAGAGGTGTACTGGTCCCTGTATTTGGGTTCCACATCCAAGATGTATTGGTAAATTTCACCCAACCCAGTGGTTATGGGGCCCATTTCAGGGGTTCCGAATCCTTCCGGGATACGTTTGGAGGCCGATTTGATTTTTTCAGCGATAAGCTGCCGGGGCAGATAGGTTCCCAAGTTGTCTTCAAAGACAATGGTGACCACTGAAAGGCCAAATTTGGAGACCGATCGAATTTCCTTTACCCCAGGTAGATTTGCCATTTCCAACTCTACCGGGTAGGTGATGAACTGTTCCATATCCTGGGTGGACAAACTACTGGAGGTGGTAAGTACCTGCACTTGGTTATTGGTCACGTCCGGAACGGCACCAATGGGAATCTGTGATAGGGAGTATAGTCCCAGTAACGCAATAAATAAAGTAAAGAGCAGAACAATGAATTTGTTCTTTATGCTAAATGTGATAATTTTTGAAAACATGATTCATAGGGAATGATAGCATTATAGATTCAATAAGGCTTCGTAAAAAGTGCCCAGTTATGGCTGGGAGACTATGAATTATGCTTGTTTGGGAGGCTGGAACAACCCGTCGCCCCATACTTGGGAGTCCGACATCTGATAATGGAAATTTCCCTTTTGGGCAACCGGAATTTCTGAACGGGACCCCATAAAAGGATTGGAATCCATAACAAAGACCAACTGTTGGAAACATTGGGACTGATGCTGAAAAGGCAACTTTTCATGATCTTTTTGTTCTTCTTGGTGCTTTTGGCTATGGGAGGCTTTTAATTCGCCGTAATGTTTTGAGAGGAAAACCGTAAAATTGTCACCATATTCCTCACTGTGGAATTTGTAATGTTCCACCAATTGCCCCAATTCCACCAAATCCGTAAAATGGATATTGATGCTCTGGAGCAAAATGAGCATTGCTGTTAATATGGTAATAAGTCTGTTCATCCTGACAACGTAAAATTACGATAATCGGAAGTAGGATGAATACTTAATCAGTAATTTAGAATGAGTCTGATTATATTGGTAATGAATTAGTTGATGTTCAAAATCACCGCTTGGAACGGTTTCATTTTTATGGAATCGTCAATAATTTGAAGGTCATTATAATTATTTATAATAATTGGGGATTTGGCCCAACCTACCTCAAGGCTAATATCGGAACTTTCTTTAGAAAAGTTTAACAGGGTCAAAAGCGTTTTGTCCCCCAAAGTTCTGGTATAGGCGTAAATGCTAGGATGTTCAGGTGCAAAAAGCTCATAGCTTCCATAGACCAGAACGGGATTTTGCTTTCGAAGTGTTGTCAATTCCCGAAAATGATTCAGTACGGAACCGGGATTGGAGTTCTCCTTTTGTACGTTGATGTCGATATAATTAGGATTGACCGGAAGCCAAGGGGTTCCCAAGGTGAATCCTGCATTTTCGGAATTGTCCCACTGCATTGGGGTGCGCCCATTGTCCCTGGAACCAAAATTGAGTTTCTTCATGAACAAGTCCATATCCTCACCTTCGGACAATGCTTTTTGATAGCCATTGATGGCTGCAATGTCCTGATATTGTGTAATGGTATCAAAATCAATATTGGTCATTCCAAGTTCATCCCCATAATAGCAATAGGGAGTGCCTCGCATGCTCAAAATAAAGGTATTCAACAATTTGGCCGAGGCACTTCGGTATGCTTCGCTGTCATTGCCCCATCGACTTACCATTCTGGCTTGGTCATGGTTGGCCAAAAAAATGGAAAGCCATCCGTCTTTGTTAAATTCCTTGTCCCATTTGCTGAACACTTCCTTCATGGTTGCCAATTCATATCCCTCATATTTGGGAATATCCACCCCTTCAAAGGCATAGGCCATATTAAGCTCTTTTCTGTCCCGATCTACCAATTTATGGGCATCATCAAAATTACGGCCGGCGCCTTCGGCAACGCTCATGACATCATATTTACTAAAAACTTCTTGGTTCATTTCCTTCAGATAATCGTGGAGCCCATCCTGCATGGCATAGTATTGAATGAAGTCCTTCTCAAAACCATCGGGAAATTCAGGATAGGTGGTATCCTTGGCCGCAAACTGAAAGGCATCCAACCGAAAACCGTCCACGCCCTTATCGGCCCAAAATCGCAAAATATCATAAACCTCTTGACGCACTTTTGGATTGGACCAATTGAGGTCGGGTTGTTGTTTGGCAAAATAATGAAGGTAGTAGGCATTGGTCAGTGAGTCATACTGCCAAGCATCTCCCTTGGGGTCGAATAAACTATAGCGATAAGGAGGTTCCCCTTTTTCGGCCGGCCACCAATGGTAATAATCACGATAGGGATTGTCCCGAGAGCTTCTGGATTGTTTGAACCATTCATGTTCATCACTACTGTGGTTTACCACAATGTCCAGGACCAATTTGATGTCACGCTCATGCAGTCCGGCCAATAGGGCATCAAAGTCATCCATGGTTCCGAATTCTTCCATGATGCCACGATAGTCGCTTACATCATAACCGTTATCGGCATTGGGCGAGCTATAGATGGGATTGAGCCAAACGGCCGTTACTCCCAAACTTTTAATGTAATCGAGCTTTTCTATGATACCTTTTAGGTCGCCGACACCATCACCATCCGAATCCTTGAAACTACGGGGATAAATCTGGTAAACGATGGCCTCTTTCCACCATTCGGCATTTTGAACAGAGGTAGTGGTCTGCGGGTTGTTGTTTTGCTTACAGGAATTGGACACCACCAATATTATAAAAAGGCAAATCACCAATCGTATTGAGGAACGGTTCATCACAATTAAATTATGCGCTATGTTCCTTAAAGATAGGTGATTTGCCTGAAATCATACCGTTAGGAAATCCTGTTAGTCCAAATTGATGGTGGCGCTACCATTTTTTTCCAAAAAGGCATTCACTTTTGGAAGTTGTTTTTCCAAAGTACTGTTCAATTTTCCGATATGGATATCCAGTTCCTTTGACAGCTCATCAAAAACAACGTAGGATGCATCGGTGGGTTTGGCATCGCCATTTTCAATACTACGTTGAAGGGAAATGAACCTGTTGTTCAGTTTTATCGGGAAGTTCAAGGGATCCTGTCCGGACTGGTTCCTCACTTGGTAAAGGTCTTCCTCCACAACGGTCAGGGGCTCCATAAGGTCACCTGAAAGTTTTTTGAACTGCTTGCTTGAGATTCCTTTGCCGATACTGTCCAATTGCTTGCGGATACTTCTGATCTGGATCACTGCCTCGTTGGCAATACTTGCCTTTTTGGTAATCTTGGAAGCCAATTCAAATTGTTTATCAAGATCTTCTTCCGTGATGCCTTTTAAGTTGGGATCCATGACCACATTAAAGGGCAATTCCTGTACCACTTCATCTCCTACTTTCATTCTGACCTTGTAAGCGCCCAGTGGTGCCTTAGGTCCATTTTTGACCGATCCGCCCCAAATGATGATGCCATCAAAAGTAGTGGGGCCGGGATATCTTAAGTTCCAAGTAAAGGTATTGATGCCCTTGGCCGTGGTGGGTTTGGTACTGCTTCCCCTGCTGTACCAAGAATCGTCATCATCTTTTTTGTATTTAGGCTGATTCCCTCCAAAGGAATCAATCAATTCTCCTTTGGCATCCAGTATTTCAAAAGTGATGGTATCTACCTGTTCCTCCAGAAAATATTGGAAGTTGGCATTGTAAATACCCCGGATGGCATCGGTTGGTTTAAAGAGGACATTTTTTTTGCTTTTCAGTTCGGGGGAATATTCACGAAGGGGTTGAATGTCGTCCAAGATCCAGAATCCCCTACCATGTGATCCCAAGACCACGTCGTTGTCTTTGATGACCAAATCCCTGATCGGGGTATCAGGAAGGTTCAATTGAAGGGACTGCCAGTTATCCCCATCATTGATGGAAAAATAGACCCCGTGTTCCGTGGCTAAGAAAAGAAGGCCTTCTCTTTGATGGTCTTCGCGGATGGCCCTTGCAAAATGCCCTTTTTCAATTCCGGTAATGATCTTGGTCCAGGTTTTACCATAATCGTGCGTCTTGAAAACATAGGGTTCACGATCATCAACCTGATAACGGTTGGCGGCTACATACAAAGTGCCCGGATTATGGATAGATTCATCAATAATACTGACCCTAGAGAATTTCGGAAGGTCTTTAGGTGTAATATCCGTCCAAGTTTTACCACCATCACGGGTAATGTGGATCTTACCATCGTCAGATCCTGCCCAAATGGTATTGATGTCGTGATTGGATGGCGCCAATGCAAATACCGTGGCATAAATCTCCGGACCGTTCATATCCATGGTTATGATACCACCGGTTTTGCCCAAAGTCTCTGGGTCGGCATATGTAAGATCTGGACTTATTTTTTCCCAAGTTTGTCCATCATTAGTTGTTTTCCAAACGTGTTGGGAGCAGGTATACATCACATTGGGGTCTTTGGGAGCGAACATGATTGGGAAAGTCCATTGCCACCTTTCGGGAAGGGCACTTGCGGGCTCTCCGGAGAAAAAACGAGGATATACCTGTATGTCTCTTGTTTGGCCATTGCTTCTATCATAACGGGTCAACAAAGCACCTTGGCTGCCCGCATAAAATATATCGGGGTTGGTAGGACTCTGCGTGATCCATCCACTTTCACCACCACCCACGGCATAATACCATCCATGGTTGGGTCCTCGGGCCTGCATAAAATCCCAACCATCGCTAGGAATGGCCAAAGTACTATTGTCTTGTTGTGCACCAGCAACATGATAGGGAACATCACTGGTGGCCATAACATGGTAAAGCTGTGTTGTGATATAATCCTGTTCTGTCCAGCTTTTTCCTCCGTTGAGACTCACCACACCACCACCATCGTTGCTACTGATCATCCTTTCCGGATTGTTGGGATCGATCCACAGATCGTGGTTGTCGCTATGGGGTGTATTAATGGTTACATCAAAGGTTTTTCCTCCGTCTGTGGACTTGAAAAAGCCAACGTTCAACCCATAGATTACATCTTTATCCTTGGGGTCTGCATAAATTCTGGAATAGTAGAAAGCACGTTGTCTCAATTTACGTTCATTATTGGTAAGCTCCCAAGTTTTACCCCCGTCATCCGATCTAAAAACACCACCTTCATTGGCTTCCACAATGGCCCATACCCTGTTGGAATCCACAGGAGAAACCGTCACCCCGATTTTCCCGATAGGACCCTTAGGCATACCAACATTTTGGGTCAGATCGGTCCACGTTTCACCACCATCCGTTGATTTCCAAAGCTTACAATCAGGGCCTCCTCCCCACATTTTCCAAGCTTTTCGGTACACTTGCCATGTACTGGCATAAAGGGTATTGGGGTTATTTCTGTCAATGATTAAATCGGCCGCGCCAGCTTTATTGCTTACATAAAGTACCTTTTTCCAGGTAGCTCCACCATCTATACTTTTAAAAACGCCACGCTCTTCATTGTCTCCATAGGGGTGACCAAGGGCCGCAACGTACACTATATTTTCGTTGGTTGGGTCAACACGTACCCTGGCAATGGCCTGGGTTTCTTCCAAGCCTATATGCGTCCAGGTTTTGCCCCCATCGGTGGTTTTATACACACCATCCCCTTGGGTAATGCTTCCCCGGAGTTGGGTTTCGCCCATTCCAATATAGACCACATCCGGATTGGTCTCGGCCACCGCCACGGCACCAACGGAAGAACTGGTTACCTGTCCATCCGTAACACAATTCCAGGTATTACCGCCATCTACTGTTTTCCAAAGACCGCCACCTGTGGCCCCAAAATAATATTCATTGGGTCTGGACGGACTTCCAGCGCACCCCAATGATCGGCCACCTCTTTCGGGGCCTATGTTTCGCCATTTGAAACCGCTGTAAAAACTGGTATCCACTTGCATGGTAGCGGCAGTTTGGGCATAATTGAACAATGAAGAGAGGAACATGGACAGCAGCAGCCATGTTCTGGTTGAGGTTTTTAGCATTCCCATGATGTTGGTGTTGGTTATGAGTGGTTAAAATAAAGCTACAATTTACTCAATATGATTGAAAATGTTTCATCAATCAGGATGCTGAGCCTCATATTTTTAAAGTTTCTAAAGAAATGGTTGAAAAAATATAAGTTTATCCTTTCAATTGGTCCAAATGTTCGCCAAAATCATATTGAAGATCTTCATGGAGCATGGGCAATTTCTTCTGGATATAGACCAATTGCCTGTCATACAGATTTTTTAAGGTGGTATTTCTGTTGATGGAGGGACGAAGGGATTTTAGTTTTTCGCAGAAATATAAAAGTAGCTCTACCTCCGTTTCTTTATTTCCCGAATAACGGATGTATTTTTTGATGGTCCGAAGGATCTTCCGCACACTTTTTTTGATGTAGAAATAACTGTTGACATTGATCTCGCAAAACAACTCGTCCACTTCTTGCTTTACGGATTCTATATATCCCGCCTCGCTGTCCGATTCAAAGAGCAGATAGGTGAGGAGTTCCTTGTTTTCTTTTTTGAACCGAGCCAATCGCAGGCAGAGTTGAACTACCTCATCTGAAGATTTAAATTGAAGTTCTTTTTTGAGCTGTGCTATGGTGGATGTCTTCATAGATGGTTTATCTCAAATAGGAGGCTCCGTTCACGTCTATTATGGTTCCCGATGAATAAGCGGAACCATCCGAAGCCAAAAACAAAATGGCATGGGCAACTTCTTCTGGTTGGGCCATGCGTTTAAATGGGGATTCCCGCAGAAGATTTTCACGTTCTTCAGGAGTGAGCGTTTCTTTGGCCATTTCGGTTTCGGTGAACCCTGGGGCCACTACTCCCACATAAATGTGGTAAGGAGCCAGTTTTTTGGCCAATGATTGACTCATGGCATTCAGGGCAGCCTTGCTTGCACCATAGGCCGGTTTGGTAGGCTCTCCGCGAAATGACCCCCTGGAGGAGACATTTACGATATGTCCGCCTCCTGAATCCATCATGGCCTTGGCTCCCCAATAACAAAGGTTGGCCGCGGCAAAAAGATTGGTTTCAAATGTTTTTTCCCAAGCGTGGGTCCAGTGGTCAAAATCCACTTTATCCATTTCATGGAAAATGGAAATACCTGCATTATTTACCAAAACATCCAACTGACCGTAAACTTTTGTGAAATCGGCAATCAAGGCTTCGGTCTCTTCTTTTTGGGAAATGTCCCGCTTAAAAAGATGATGTCCATTTCCCGGTAAATCCGCTAACGCTTTTTGGGCGGCTTCATCATTGCTCCTATAGTTGATCCCGACTTTGGCACCTTTTTGGGCGAAAGCCATGGCGGTTGCCTTTCCAATGCCGCGTGAGGCTCCTGTGATCAGAACATTTTTTCCTGTAAAATCCATAATGGTGGTACTTATTGCTTCAAAGATAACAGGAATGGACATTTTTGACTGCTAATTTGAATTGCACTACCTTTAAATCCTTCAACCGTATCATACCATATGGGCAATAAAAAAAGACATTGGCTTTGGAACGTACTGATCGTGGTCACCATGGTGTTCTGTGCGCTGGCCTTTGTGGAGCATTACAAAAATTGGCACAAGATAGAGGAGGGAAATCTCAGGATTTTCTCGGGTATATACTATCAAAAAATTCCCTTGACCGAGATCGATAGTGTTCTTTTGGTGGATAAGCTGCCCGAAATGGAACGTTCCACTGGCTTTTCATGGGGCATGAGGGAAAAAGGAGTTTTCAAGGACTCCATCACCCAAACCAAGGTCTATGTTTTTGTGGATGACCTTCGGCAGCAGAAAATCAAAGTGGTGCACCATGACTCACTCAAAATGTACCTCAACCTGCAGGATAGTCTTCAGACCCAAGAATTATACTCCATTTTGCAAACGGATCTTCGCGAACGTACCACTTCCAAAGGGAATGAATAGATGAGAAACTTATTTTTTTTCGCCGTGCTGTGTTTTCCCGTGATGGTCTTGGCCCAGAACACCATTTCGGTACACGTGAACAATGTGCCCTCTAAAAAAGGTAAGGTAAATGTGGCCGTTTACAATTCGGATGAAGCCTTTCTTTCCTTTGAGCGGGTCTTGACGACCAAAAGCGTGCAGGCCAATGAAGGCAGTGTGATGTTAAAGATTGCAAACCTTCCCGCAGGGGAATATGCCTTGGCCGTTTTTCATGATGAAAACAACAATGGGAAACTGGACACGAACTGGTTGGGCATTCCCAGGGAAAAGGTGGCCTTTTCGAATGCCGAGATGAAGACCTTTGGCCCCCCAAAATACAAGGAGTGCGCCTTTCACATTACCTCGGATTACGAAATCAGTATTAATCTTTAAATTTTGGTAGATGGGAACACTGTTTATGGCGCAACTTATGGGAGCATTGTACGGGCTACTGGCTGTGGTTTTTGGTGCCTTCGGTGCCCATGCCCTCAAAAAGAAATTGACCCCCGAACTCTTACATAGTTTTGAGACAGGGGTCAAGTATCAGATGTACCATGCCCTAGTGCTTTTGGTACTTGGGTTTAACCTGAGTTTTGACAGGTCTTTGGATTCGGCCATGGTCAATTGTTTCATTTTTGGTACCCTCTTGTTTTCCTTCAGCATTTATGCACTTTGTTTGAGCGCAGCAAAAGGGGAAAAACTTCGATTTTTGGGCCCGGTTACCCCAATTGGGGGATTACTATTGGTAGTCGGTTGGGCCTTGTTGCTCTATTCCTTTGTTTCCAATTTGATCTAGAGCCTAAGGTGCATGTTGCCGTTGATGGCGTTCATTTTGAACGGGTTACAAACTTTGATATTTACGACTTTGCAACTATTATTTATACAAAGTGTTGAGTGCGGGTTTTATGAATGCAACTTTTACCGGCAACCCTAAATTACCTTCCATTATTTTGCATTGCTAGTTTGTCAAAATGACGTTTTAATATACTTCTTGATAAACTGTCTGAATAGTTTGGGCAATTGTAATATTTTCGATGCAATCCATATGACCATTTTTCTAATAAGTCATAATCAAAATGAACCATGTCCTCAATATGGCTTTCTATGAAAACAAGCTTTAAGGCACTTTCATCCATAACTCCAAGTCCGGCATCAAACAAATTTTTATCTGGCAACCTTACAAGAACATGATTGCAATCTGAACCATCCGGTTTCATCATAAAAACAATATTGACCGAGTCTTTGAACCTGGAATTCCACTCTTCATAGAAGGCATAGGCAAACTCACCGCATGGTCCCATGTCTACCCTCGACCATCCATCAATTGTGCCATAGGTTAGAAGAAGTTCATTTCTAAGTTCATTTAAAACTGCTATACGATTATTTTCAACCTGGGTAATGCTGTCATTACCCAGATTTTCCATTTTAGATACAGTTTTTGGTTTGTTAGATTTTGACTGTGAGCATGAAAACAAAAGAATTGCTGAAAAGACAATCACAGATTTTTTCATAATTTATTTTTTTGAATAACACAGCTCTTACCCAATCTTGAGATTGGGTCATGTTTCAGATATACCGTGTTGTTGTGATTTAGAGCCTTAAGTAAACATTGCCATTGATGGTGTTCAGTTTCAGGTGGTGCGAGGCATTGCCAAAACTTCCCTCTACTTTTTGCCCTACATGACGTTTGGATACTGTAAGGTCCATTTTTTCATCCGCATAAATGTTACCGTTCAAGGTCTCGGCCACCATTTGGGTATCCTTCATGACCAAGTCGATCGCTCCATTAATGGTCTGTAGGTCCATATCGCCATTGTACTTTTTGATATCGATATCCCCATTGATCAGATCTGCAGTGAAGTTCCCTTCAATAATTTCAGATTTTAGCTCACCATTGATGCTACTCACCTTAAAAGAAGCATTTTTGGGCACATAGAGCACGTAGTTGAACGTATAGGTATTATCTTCCATAAAACCCCTGTCCTTCATTCCTGGATGATTTTTGTCCCATTCATTCTGAAATGCCTTGAATACCGGAATGGCATCTTCCGAGATGGTGATGGATGAGTTACTTTCGTCTATGTCCAGATCATATAGATCGATGAATTTTCCATCTTTTGTGGTAATGTCCGCTTTGAAATAAACGGTGGATTTGTCCCATGTCTTCACTTCAATGTTGGATGCGAATTTTACATCAAGTTCAATGTATTGCCCAGAATGGTTGATGTTTTTTTCAATGATTTTTTGGGCACTTAGGGATAGGGTACAAAAACCTATCAAGGCTAGGATAAAATTTTTCATGACTGTTCGTTTTTTGATTTTTTGATTGTGATTATTTTTTTCTCAGGTACATGTTCCCATTGGTCGACTTCATGGAAAAGCTGACCCCTCCACCATTGATGGTGGATTTGATGTTTCTACCCAACAGGGTTCGCATACCGTTCTTTTCTGCAGCTTTAATATCGAAATCGGTGTACACATTGCCATTCAAGGTGCTTAGGGATAGATTGGCAGGCGTGTTGCTAGGTAAGGACACATCCACGGCACCATTGGTGGAATACAGGGAAATCGGCGAATCTTGTTTTACCGTACCGAAGGTTACGGCAAGCTCTCCGTTCAGCGTATTGGCCGTAACCGGACCGTTTACATTGGTGACCTTAACGCTGCCGTTCAATTGGGCATCTGCTTCAATTTCACCGGCAAAACCGTCAATTTCAATGTCCCCGTTCCAAGTGCTCTTCACGGAAACATTTTGGTTTTTTGGCAGGTAGATTTCGGCATCACCGGTTTTTCTTAAGTTGTAAACAATGAGGGTGCTGCCATCCTGGATGACGGAAAAGCCCACATCGGTGTTATCGGTACCGCCCTCTCCCACTAATTTGAGGCCTTTGGCCCTTTCTGGGGTTTCAACTGATGGACCAGATTTGATCAACAGCTCGTTGGAGTTGTGGGTTTTTACAATTACGTTCGCTTTGGATTCAATTTTTACCCATTGGATGCCACTCAGGGATTTGGTATAATCCGCTTGGGCCTGGGCAACCGCACTGGCAAATAACGCGGCTAGGATAATGGTGAATTTTCTCATGATTTTCGTTTTTTGATATTTATGTTAAACTTGGTAATACTGCTTTTATCTGTTCCTTGATGAAAGGTTGGGTGTCTTCTTTCTCCAACAGTTTTTTCATGGGCTCTGCCGCTTTTTTCTCTTGGATCTGCACCAAAGTCTGTATGATCGCCACTTGGATGCTCGGATTTTTTTCTTTTTCCAAAGCTTCAATGAATACATTCTTTACCGTTTCCGAGGAGGTGTACTTGGATAGGGCCTCGAAGGCGGTCAACCGAACATTGTCGTTCTCATCGTTGAGCAATCGGTTGGCCAGGGCTTGAATGATGGATTCATCCGGATTTTCAAATTCATCAATATAGGCGACCCCTTGTATGCGTTTGCTGGCCGATTGATTTTCCATAAGGGATAGCATGGCGGTCTGCTTCATGTCCAGGTTCTCATCTTTCAGTTGAGCCAATTCCTGATTTATTTTTTTCTGTTGGAACACACTTCCCATCTGAAAGGAAGCGACCAACAAGGCAATACTTGCGGCAATTTTGAGCACTGAACTGGCCCAGTTGCGGTTTTTCTTTTCGAGGGGCAAGGGAACCACTTTGCCCATGGATGCTTTCTCGGCTTCCAAAGCTTCTTCAAATCTTGAACGTAATCGTTCCGAAGGAACGGGGACCACATCACTCTTGAATGCCTTGAGGAGTGCCTCCATTTCCTTTGTCTCTTGCTGGCATTGGGGACATTTTTCCAAGTGCCGTTGGATGTCTTTCATGGTCTCCTTGTCCAGGGAACCATCCAAATATTCGGGGATAAGATCCAAAACGTGTTCGTTTTCCATGGTTATATCGTTTCTAAATAGATTTCTTTTAATTTTTTTAATATTCGGCAGACCTTGGTCTTTATCGCACCTGGGCTACTGCCCATCATTTCCGCCAAGTCGTCGTACCGTATTTCCTGATATCGGTTCAACAAAATCAGTTCACGGTCTTCTGGGGGCAATCGGTTCAATGCATTTTGCAAATGGGCATTGTTCTCGGTCATATCATGTGCATCTTCCACCGATTGGTAGGCCAAAACCTCAATGTCTTCAAACGTTTTATGGTGCCTTGTAAAATGCGTCTTTAAACTGTTCCGTGCTATGGTGAACAACCAAGACTTGAAAGACCCCATATTGTATGAACTTCTGTACTTGATCAACTTGTAAAAAACATCCTGCGTCAAGTCTTCACTCAACATGCGGTCCCCTGTCATTTTGAACAGAAAATTGTACACGTGTTTGTGATGCCTGTCAAAAAGTACCTTGAGCAGGTCTAAATTGCCCTCTGCCACTTTTTGCATGATCATTTCATCTGAAAGCGCTTCCAAAAGATATTTTTTAGTTGGTGTTTACTTTATATAGTCAGGAAAATGTAAAAGGTTACATCACCAATAAAAAAATTTAAAGGTTGATGTCAGGTAGATTTGGAAATAGAATCTTTCCTCTTGAAAACAATAAGGAGAACGGTTAGTTGTATGTTGTGATCTTTATGACTCCGTTACCACCTCTGGCCCCATACTCGGCGGCATCAGAACCGGCAATGGTCTGTATTCTTTTTACGTTGAAACTGTCCACCAATTGATTGATGGATTGAAAGGAATTACCCATCACGGTACCATTCAATACATATAGAGGTTCGGTTCCACTATCGAAAAATTGGGTTGAATTCCGAAGAAAATGGGGTACTCCATTTCGTAAAGTGATCCCAGGCATTTTTCGGATACGATCGATCAGTGGAATATTCCTGGCATTTTTTTCTGCCAGTTCCTCGGAATGGCTTTTATCATAAGTTGCATTCTTGTTGGATGAACAGCTCGTCAACAACAAAAGCAGTACTAAGATACAGAGAAGATGGCTTTTCATGGGAGTAGGATTGTAATCTAAAATACTAAAAATTAATCAGTTCAAGACATGAATCCTATCGGGGATGTTAACCGCAGCCGCAATTGTCCTGCCCGCAGTCCTTGGAATTTTTCTTGCTCCCATGGATCAAGGACTTGGGAAGAAGGAACTTATAGACCAAAAAGGCTACGGCCAAGGCCAAGATAAGATAGACCAATATGTGTTGAAGCGTTTCCATTTAGATGAGGATTTGATAGGCAATCAATGCTACAAGGTAGGCAAAAACACTCATAAAGCCCAATTGGAACAAGGGCCATTTCCAAGAGTTGGTCTCCCGTTTTACAATGGCAAGAGTGCTCATACATTGCATGGCGAAGGCATAGAACAGCATCAAGGAAATACCGGAAGCCAAGTTGAACAAAGGCCTTCCGGATGAGTCCAATTCGGCGGCCATTCTGGTTTTGATGGTTTCTTCCTCGTCGCTCCCCACGCTATAGATGGTGGCCAGGGTGCCTACAAACACCTCTCGGGCCGCAAAGGAAGTGAGCACGGCTATCCCAATTTTCCAATCGTAGCCCAAAGGTTTTACCACGGGTTCAAATGCTTTTCCGGCCCGGCCTATGTAGGAATGTTCCAACTTGTAGCTGGCAATTTCCTGGGCTTCGGCCCTTTCCCTTAGATAATGGGTCATGGACTGTATGGAATCTTGAATGACTTCCGGGGCAATGCCTTCCGCCAATGCATTTTCACGATAGGCATCAATATTGTTCTGGATGTAGTTCTTGCTATATGTGCTCAGACCTTCCTGTTCAATGCGATCGTTCACGATCTGCTCGGCGTTCTTGAAATCCTCCGAATACCCGTTGGAACCCAAAAACCAAAGTACAATGGAGATGGCCAAGATGATTTTCCCTGCCCCGAACACAAAGCTCTTGGTTTTTTCCAAAACGGTATAGGCCACATTTTTTAATAAAGGCAATCGGTAGGTGGGCATCTCAACCATGAAAAGCGATCGACTCTTGATCTTCAGGATTTTGTTCAGGACCATGGCGGAGAAAATGGCCATGCCAAATCCGATGAGGTATAAAAGCATCAAGGTAAGCGCTTGGAAACTCAACCCTAAAATGGTCCCTTTGGGAATCACCAGTGCAATCAAGATCAAATAAACTGGTAGCCTGGCAGAGCAAGTGGTGAACGGTGTCACCAAAATGGTGATGAGCCTTTCCTTCCAATTTTCAATGGTTCGGGTAGCCATTACGGCGGGTATGGCACAGGCCGTTCCTGAAATGAGAGGCACGATACTCTTTCCGCTAAGTCCGAAGGGACGCATCAACCGATCCATTAAAAATACCACACGGCTCATGTATCCCGACTCTTCCAACAGGGAAATGAACAGGAACAAAAAGGCAATCTGGGGAATAAAGATCACGATCCCTCCGATTCCCGCAATGATTCCCTCTGATAAAAGATCGGTGAACACACCGGGGGGCAAGGTATTTTTGATCCATTCGCTGGCCATGGCAAATTGCTCATCGATAAAATCCATGGGGTAGCTGCTCCAGTCGAAAATAGCCTGGAAAATGGTCAATAAAATCACAAAGAAGATGAGATAGCCAAAAATCTTATGGGTGAGGATCCTATCCAAAGAGCCCCTTAGGCCTTTGGCCGCCTGGAAATCCACTTTATAGGTCTCTTTTAGGGTGTTGTTGATGAACTGGTAGCGGAGCACGGTCTCCTTGTGCTGCAATTTTTTGAGTTCTTCCTTGGACTTGGTGGCGAATGATGTGGCGTCCTCAATCCGTTTCTTTTCAATGGGCATGAAGTTCACATCCTGGGTGATCACCAGCCATAGTTTGTACAGATCCTCGTTTGGAAATGTTTTTTGAAGCCTTTCAAAGTACTCGGGAGAAATTCTTTTGGCATCGACATTGGGTGCGGAAGACAGGTTTTTGTGGTCCGCAATAAGTTCCTTGACCCGATCTATACCCTGTCTTTTGCGTGTACTGACTAGGGCAATCTTGGTGTCCAGCTTTTTTTCCATGGCCTCGATGTCCAAGGAAATTCCTTTTCTGGACATCCGATCCGCCATGTTGATGACCAAGATTGTGGGGATCTTTAAATCTTTGATCTGGGTAAAAAGGAAGAGGTTCCTTTTGAGGTTTTCCACATCGCTGATCACGACTGCCACATCTGGATAATCTTTGTCGTTCTTGTTCAGGAGCAACTCAACCACCAAGCTTTCGTCCAAAGACGTAGTGTTGAGGCTGTAGGTGCCTGGAAGGTCCAAAATATGGGCCTTTACCCCCCTGGGAAGCTTACAGATGCCCTCTTTTTTCTCTACCGTGATACCTGGGTAGTTGCCCACTTTTTGTTTGAGCCCGGTAAGCTGGTTGAATACGGAGGTTTTACCGGTGTTGGGATTACCGATCAGGGCAACGTTGATGTTCTTGCTCATAGGGCTTGGTTTTCTTCTATGATGTCCAGCTCAATGAGTTCGGCCAGTGATCGTCTTATGGCTATGTGGCTTCCGCTAAGGTTGATGTAAATGGGGTCGTTCAACGGGGCCACCTGGATCAGCTCAATTCTGTTTCCGGGCAAACAACCGAGTTCCAATAGTTTGATGGGAAGAACATGTTCCGCAAAATCTTTGATGATTCCCTTTTGGCCTTGGGTGAGGTCTGCAACAGTAGCCACTATGCTTATTTAGATTGAATATAATTAACGGCAAAAATAAGTAAAAAAGCTAAATATTTGCCCATCATCCTACAAACGTTTTGCATCAGTCTTTATAACTGGCTTCAAGAATTTTGATGTCTTCCAGTAATTTGTTGATTTCTTCCCGGTTGGTGCCATCATAAAAACCCCTGATCCTTTTCTCCTTGTCCACCAAGATGAAGTTTTCGGTGTGGATCATATCGTATGGTCCGCCATCTCCATCGGTCTTTACCGCCAAGTACGATTTGCGTGCCAGTTCGTAGATCTGTTTTTTGTCCCCTGTCACCAGGTTCCATTTGCTGTCCACCACTCCTTTTTCCAAGGCATACTTTTTCAATTGCGGTACGGAATCGATTACTGGGGTAACCGAATGGGACAACAACATGATGTTGGGGTCATCCAAAATGGCGGCCTGTATCTCTCCCATGTTCTTGGTCATGATGGGGCAAATAGTGGGGCAGGTGGTAAAAAAGAAATCTGCCACGTAAATTTTATCCTTATAATTTTCTTGGGTAATGGTGTCCCCATTTTGGTTCAACAAGGCAAAATCCGCAATGGTGTGGTACTTCTTTTTGTAGTAGAGTGTGCTGTCCACGAGCGATTGGTCCACCATGTTAGGTTGGTACACAGGGAGCACATTTTCCGGCTGTAGGGCATTGTAGAACAGATAGATGATGATAGCCGATAGGCCAAGGAACACCAACCCGAACAACTTGTATTTGGCAAAAAAGGAACCCATGGTGCAAAATTACGGCCCAAGGGATGATCCACCATGATAAAATACAACTTTTGTTGCTAAATCTTTCTTAAATCGGTGAGCGGGCAAAACCTTGGTTTTTTTATCATTTCCTAAAAGGTTACTTTTGTGCGTTTTAACAAATTGTGACTGATGACCCCTATATTGATAAAGACCATACAATTCTTTCTAAGCCTCTCCCTGCTTATCGTGCTGCACGAGCTGGGGCATTTTATACCCGCCAAGATTTTTAAGACAAGGGTCGAAAAGTTCTTTCTCTTTTTTGATGTAAAGTTTGCCCTTTTTAAAAAGAAGATAGGGGAAACGGTTTATGGTATCGGTTGGTTGCCCTTGGGAGGTTATGTGAAGATTTCCGGGATGATCGATGAGAGCATGGACACTGAACAAATGAAGGAAGAGCCCAAGCCATGGGAGTTCCGAAGCAAACCGGCCTGGCAACGCTTGATCATTATGGTGGGTGGGGTAACCGTAAACTTTATTTTGGCGGTGTTCATCTACATTGGTATGGCGTATTCCTACGGAGATGAATACATTCCCATGGACAGTTTGAAGGATGGTGTGTGGGTCACTGAAAAGTCCATCGGCGATGAAATTGGGATCCAGACAGGGGACAAGATCATTGCAGTGGATGGTAATGAACTAAAAACCTTTAGAAGCGTTTTTGCGGAACTGATCAACGGGAACAGCATTACCTTGGAAAGGAACGGGCAAAGGATTGAAAAGGAAATCCCGGTTGATTTTATTTCCACTCTTTTGGAAGATGAGGATAAGATCCAATTCTTGAGTTTCAGGGTGCCCTTTATCGTGAACCAAGTTCCGGATACTTCCCACAATAAAAATGCAGGCTTTAGGCCTAAAGACGAGTTTGTCAACATCAACGGGTCACCTGCTAAATACCGTGATCAGGTGATGACCTTGTTGGATAGCAACAAGGGAAAAGAGGTGGATGTCCTTGTTAAAAGGGAAGATGGTACGGAGCATCATGTTATGGCACAAGTGAGCAAAGATGCCAAATTGGGCTTGGAAACCGCTGCCATGACGATGGAAGATTTTCAGAATAAAGGAGTATTTAGGATCGAAACCCAAAAATATTCCCTCTTGGAGGCGATTCCAGCAGGAATCAACAAAGGAGTGTCGACCCTGTCCAGCTACATGAAGCAATTAAAAAAGATTTTCAATCCAGAAACTGGAGCCTATAAAGGGGTAGGAGGGTTTGCTGCCATTGGTGGCATGTTCCCCGATACTTGGAACTGGCCTGCCTTTTGGGCCACAACAGCCTTTATATCCATTATTTTGGCATTCATGAACATTCTGCCGATTCCAGCCTTGGATGGGGGTCATGTGATGTTCTTGTTATATGAAATGATCACTGGGCGTAAGCCGAGTGACAAATTTTTGGAGTACGCACAGATGGTTGGGTTCTTTTTATTGATTGCATTGTTGCTGTTTGCCAACGGAAACGATCTGTACAAATGGCTATTTAAATAGAAAAGCAATTTTTTTGTTTGTGGTATAATAAAGAATCTGCTATATTTGCACCCGCTTAAGGTAAAATTCCTCCTTAGCTCAGTTGGTTAGAGCATCTGACTGTTAATCAGAGGGTCCTTGGTTCGAGCCCAAGAGGGGGAGCCTAAAAATCAAGCAGTTATAAAATTTTATAACTGCTTTTTTCTTTTAACGGCGTGCTTTCGGCGTGCTTTTTTGATCGATTTAATTTTGAGAAAAAGTATTCCGGTTTCCAAACTTTAAATTGTCAGGAAAACCAAAAAGCCTTAATATTGGAGTAAATCAATCCAGCCGATTTATTGTCATGCAAGTCATCTGTGTCCAAGAAGAAGCCTTTTATGCCCTGTTCGAAAAGGTGATCGAACACCTTGAGTCCAAAAGACAGGACAGGACGGAGAAATGGATCGACGGAGAGGAAGCCATGTCGATCTTAAAGATAAAATCCACGACCACCCTTCAAAAATTAAGGGACGAAGGGAAGATCAGGTTTTCCCAGCCCCAAAAGAAAATCATTCTTTATGACAGGGACTCCATTACTGAATACATCGAAAAACATGTCCGCGAAACATTTTAGCCATGGAAGAAGACATCAAAATTGACGCAAAATTCAAACAGGCCTTTAATCTGGGGTACCGCTTGGCAAAGGAACTGAACTTGAAATCCCACATATTCCAGAACCAAGAAAAGACCATGACCTCAAACCCCATGCATTTGGGGATGCAACAATTCATCGACGAGGCAGAACTATCCAAAAGCAATCAACAGGATAAATCGGAAAATCCAAAAAAGGGTAAGGGAAAATCACAGGACGAAAGTCTTGGCCTTTAATTTTTGGAGCTATTACCAAATGGCCAATTTATGTATGAAAAGCCAAATGAGAGACCTATTTCCAGAAAGCGATTCTTGAAGCGGATGTTTTCCCATCTTGCCATAATCTTGGCAATAATCATGGTCTCACTGGTAGTGGGCATTTCCGGGTTCATGTTTTTTGAGAAAATGTCTTTTCACCAAGCCTTCTTGAACTCCTCCATGCTCTTGGCCGGCCTCGGTCTGGTCGAAAGGCCCGTTACACACGTTGGACATTGGTTTGTGGGCGTCTATGGACTGTACTCCGGTCTGGTGTTCATAGCCTCCTTCGGTATTCTCCTGGCCCCTACATTGCACCGCATCATGCACAAACTGCGGTGGGTCGATGATGCTTCTTGATTTAAACAGGAAGGTTTCTCCTTGACATATTGGAAAATCAACACTTGTATATGCCTATAGTCTCCTCCCTTTTCCTTTCTTTTTCCGTTTTCGTCGATTTCTATCATCCAGTTCCAGTTTAAAAGGTGTCCATAGAATTTCCTCTTCCATATCTTGGCCAGAAGCTACTGCTTGAGCCGCTCCCATATGATTTTTTGGTTGCCCAAAAGTTTGGACTGGCCCTCCCGGAGCATCTGTTGTTTTTCCTGGAGTACCTGTTGCCCTTCCAAGACCCTCACCAAAAGCTCTTTCAGCTCTTCGTTCTGCAACATTATTTTCGAGAATAATCGGACGGTCTCTGTCTTGTTCATAATCAATGTGTTTTACAATGTTGTTCCATGAATATTTCCTTCCCAGGGTGCTTCCCTTATAGATTACCTCCCCATATCTGAACGAGATTCCCGTAACCCTGCCCGTGCTCTTGCTGACATTGAACTTTGGAAAGATGTTCCTTTGTTTCAATCCATCAATGAACCCGGCCACATCCTTGGATTCCCTTAATACACTCTCAAGATGTTGCTGGAGTATAAGTTTTATTGGTGGTTTCGATGTCCTTATCGCTTTTTCCACCTCTTTTTGGGTCAGTGCCGCTCCTTTTGTCATGTTCTTGTCCGGCAATTGGACAAGATTGTATTTCTTCTCCAGTTCCCTGACCAATTGCTTGCTCCGGTAAAGGTCCCTACTGTCATCCACCACTTCCCCGGACAATTTTACCCTATTGGCCACGATATGGATATGGTGGTGTTCCTCATCGGTATGCCTATAAATGATATACTGGTTGTCATCGAAGCCCATTCCCTTCAGATAATCATGCCCAAGGGAGGCAAACTCCCTGTCATTCAAATTATCGGTATGGGGAAGGTTCAAAGAGACATGGCAGACCGCTTTGGCCAATCTTGGACGCAGCTGTCTGACAAGGTTGAACTCCTTGGTCATATCAACTGTATTTCCATGGGCAATGTTGGCATCGATCACACGGCCCTGCCCCTGTTCCACCTTCTTTTCATTATAGGCCAACACCCCATAGAAATCCTTTCCCTTTATGATCTTTGCTATCATTTGCCCAGAATTTCTGATTTTATGGTATCCAGTATGCCTTTTAGTTCCTTCAACTCCCTCTGGAGTCCTTGGGAATCGTGCATTCCCAAATGAGATCTCTTGGCAAGCTGGTTGATGTTGTTCCCTATTCGGCTCAGTCCGACAAAAAGCTCTCTGTTCTCCGGCAATACCTTTACTCTTGGCAGTGCCTTGCCGGTGGCCCTCCTTCTTATGTAATCCGGAATTCCGATTCCCAAGGTGCCTGCATTGTTTGATAACACTAGATATTCGTCCACTGACATCCTGACATTTACCTGGATGGGCCTGATAGATCTTATGTCCTTTTTTGGTCTTGCCATATCTTAGGGGTTTGGGGAGAATCCCCAACAAGCTTGCGAACACAGTGAGCAGTTTTTGCTAGCAAAAACATAGCTTGCTTCGTGACCTTCCGTTAACTATATGGCAAACCTAAAGTCTATGGATTGTTTGCAAGGAATTTGCCGTACACAGCCTTATGTACGGTAAATCATTGGAGCATCTTTTTAGAAGGGAAAATCAAAAATCGCATAGAACCTGAACCAGGGATTTCCATGGAAAGGGGAAAGAATGACCGTTTTTTTTAAAATCAACTATGTTGGGCGCTTATCTATCTGACCAGACCTTACGAAAAATTCAATCCATCCTTTGGATAATGGGCGTGGACCGAGCTGTCTCGGAAGGGCTGAAAAGCACAATTGTCCAAATTAATGAAATCTGACGGATGAGCCTCGTATTTTGGGATTTGCCCTAGTACGTTTTGTCCAATCCGATTTTAATGCCTGTATGGACCGAAATAGGAAGGGAGAAAAATACCGCTCCTTCAACATATCATTGATTTTAAATTATCATTGCAAACATTGTCCCTGGTTCCGTTCCATTTTTCATGACGCACATATTTATCTAAATGATCAAATGTACGATCATACAAATCATTAAATATTTATTTGTGTCTTGTTATGGAATACAAGGGAATATCCAACTTTTCTTCTTTTCCCTTTCCACAAAAGGGCACCCGACAGGGTGCACCCTCCCATGGCAAAATGGCACATGTATTGTGTTATATAATAATGTCTTAACTTTGAGTCGAAGTGGAAAAACGAAATGTACATATCGATTCAGGAATTAAAGGGGACAGGTCCATTGAAGGGATATTTGAAAAGGGATTCTTTTGGGACGTGGACCCCAGCCGTGTCTTTTTGAAAAAGAACGCCGGGTTCATCATCGACAGGATTCTGAGATGGTCCAATGTTCCCGGTGCCCTGGACAGGTTGGAGGAGATATACCCCGTAGGAATGATCAAAAGGCGTGCAAAGGCCCACAGGGATATCCGATCGAACGAGGTGTTCGACATCCTGTCCTCCAGGTACAACATTCCCAAAAAGGATTTTTTATACTATAGGTCGTTTTGATGGAAGGGAAACGACAAGGTGTGCCCGAACAACTTTATAATCTTATAAAGGAACTAATGGAACTTCCCTTTTTGGAAGGCTTCCATTTGGGAGGGGGGACCAACTTGGCGATCAAGTACGATCACAGGCTGTCCGTTGACATTGATCTGTTCAGCAGCGATGTGATCGGCATTGGAAAGATTTTTGAGATCCATTCAGAACTTTCCAAATTGTACCCGGAATCGAAATTGGTCATCAACAACAGGGAGAGCGAACAGTTCTCTTGGATCACCGGAATACTCCAAAAGGAAGGACACCAAGTCAAGCTGGATGTCATCCAGAACCTAGGGCTGCTACAAAAAGTAGAGATCGTTGACGGTATCCGCTTGATAGGTGATATGGATATAGCCCCGCTCAAGTTGGAGTCCATGGCCAATCGGGGGACACGAAAGGACCTGTACGATCTGGTCCTTTTGAGCGACCGTTATGGCCTGGACGGGATTTACCAGCAATATTTGACAAGAAAGAAAGCCTTTCAAGGAACGGAGCACAGGAACATATTCAACAAGGAGGGGTTCGAAGGCGCGAATGACCTGGTCGATGATCTGGGGCGCTTGATAAACTTCAACAACGCCAAGGATCTGTCCATGGGAGGAAACCAGATCATCCTGACCAAGAACTCCCCCGAAATATATAGAACCTTTGTCAATGTGGCCAGACAATGGGAAACCAAGGTCAGGGGGCTCGCCGAACAGACAGGGTTAAAGATTACCCCGCAGAAGAACATGCCTGCCAGAAGAAAAGATAGAGGGATGGGATTATGATCGACCCTAATCCCGATCATCTAAACTTCCAATGGTTAAAATTAAGGAAAGGCCACTCTTATGCTTCTGGGGCTTTCTGGAAGGTGTCCAAAGGTATATATGAGAAAACCAGGGATTTATAAATGTTTGTAATATATATAAAATCCAAACTGTAAATATGGACAAAATATTTATTTCTAATTTCTTAAAATAAAGAAGGATTTAATTTAGCCCAAAAAAACTGCCCTATAAAGGACAGCTTTTCAATATTTACAGACTTGGTAGGATTCTCATTGGGTCAAATCCTCGACGGTAGCCCCAGGTGCATTGTTCTTGACCGATGCGATGCCATTCTCCATGGCACTGTGGGAGGAATACATCTCACTGGTTCCGATGACCTGTCCGTTGGCGGCCTTAAGGTTAAAGTACGGTTTTCCACTGGATGATTCCAGACGCTCGTACATGTCGTCGTCCTGTGAGTTCCTCCGCACGGAGTCGATACCGTTGGTGCATCCCGATTTGGCCCTGTAGCCCTCGCTGGCAAGGATGTTCTGTCCGTTGGCCGCTTTCAGGCGGAACCTGAATTCACCGCCCTTGTCCCTGTAGATCTCGAATTTTTGCATAAGTAAATGGTTTTGTGTTCAGTCCCTACAAGATAAGAAAAAAAGATTATAGCCGTACCCGCACCAACCCATTTCGGAACATGAATTCGGCATCCACTGAAACAGGTGCCCCGGTCCTTCTGGAGTAATATACCTCCTCTTCATAGTAATAGCCATCATTATGGTAAAAACCGTGGTCACAGGCGTGGCATTCCCTCAAATGCTCCAATTCCCGTTTTCTCAGTTCTTTGTGGTATTCCCTTTCCTCCTTGGCCAGTTCGCGATAGTGCTCCCGTTCCCGTTTCCACATTTCCCTGCGGTGCTCGGCCGTTTTTTTATCATACTCCCGCTGCCGTTCAATTTCTTTTTTGTGGAGTTCCTTTCGATGTTTCCAGTCCTTGTCTCCATGTTGGGCCATGGCCTGTCCAACAATAAGAATGACGAATGCCATAAACAATATTTTGGTTTTCATGATATGTGGTTTTTAAGTCCACATATTTGGAATCAAAAGCTGTGCCAAACCATGGAACCTCATGTCTTTGACGTTACCAATCCTTGGCAACACGGACGGCCTTTAAAGCTGTTCCTCCCTCCTTTTTTCTATTTCCTTGCCGCGCCAAAATTTTGTCTACTATTTGTTCCATGTTCAAATTTGTTTAACCAAAAAAACGGTAACAAGACAAAAGACATCCAACAAGGATGTCAAGGATCAATTGACCAAAGAAGCTATTGGAAACGCCAATGGAACTAAAAGGCCCAAAGAAGCCAAGTCACCAGTAGTGGTTCCCGAGATCGGCATGGGCCTATACCGCTACTTTTTATTAAATTGAAATCCTTTTATTCGATTGCATTGAACAGGTGTGCCATATCCTTTCCTTTTAGATTACAAACCTCCATATCAGTTTCCCTAAAATAGTGGTACGTTCCAATGTCCATGTACCACCTGTAGTGTCATACGCCTGGTTAATGATAAAAAAGAAATCAGCCCCGATAATGGGGATCCACTGCAGGCGAAAATTAAGAAGTACCTCTTCATCCTCACTGTTCCACTGTGAAAACAATGACCCGAACAGGTTGGGGTTTACGGCATACGATATTCGGGTACCGATCAGGTCCGTATCAAAACTCCCTCGGGGCAGGTCTATCCAATTTTTCTCATAGTTGGCCCCTATTTTAAAATAGCGGTTGGCCCTCCATTCAAGTTCGAATTGGCTTTCCGTGCTTTTACCGTCCAGAAAATCTCCCCAGCTGATCTTGGTATAACCCGACAGGGGACGTCCTTCAAAAGTCGCTGCCTGGATCTCCATACGGTTGTACCAGTATTCGCCTTCGGGAATGGTAATGCCTTCTGAGATCTCAAAGGGTTCCCGAAAGTTTTCTGCCCTTCTTTGCAGGTTGAATTCAAAAAACTCCCCGCTGCGGGTCTCAAACCCCAAGGGCCTCACCTCATAAAAAAAGCTCTGCAAGTTCCCGGTATCATCAAAGATAAAATAATTCATGTCCAAGCCCTTAAAACTGAACTGGCGAATCCATTTCAGGAAGTTCTTGGGCCGGGGTTTCCACTCCAGTTCCGTATAAAATTCCTGAAAGTTGTCCCTGCGGAGGAAACCCATTTCCGGATTGAAAGCGGCGGCACTCCGCTGCCAGGCCATATCAAACTCTACCTTATCATTGGGATAACTCAGATAAATACGGTTGGCATTGGCTTTTCCATTAAAACCGTCCGAGTTGTAATTCTGGGTAAAAGCAGCTCCTATATTCAGGTTTTTGTCGCCAAAGAGCTTGGAGGTACTGTACAGCCCGTAAGCCCCCGTAGTACTGTGCAACCGACCATTCTCATATTTGTTGGCCGAAAGGATGCCCACGGAAGATTGCTCCAATACATCCTGTCTCCAGCTCATTACGGAATAGTTGGTAGTGGGAATGCTGTCCCGGTTTGCTGTTTGGATGGACATTACCCCCAAGGTTGAATTCTTTACCTTGCCCAAGAGCCTTGCCCCGGCAATAATGGGCACGGTGGAACGGTCTTCTGCCAACCCTATCCTCCGGCTGTAAAAGGGAATGATCTGATTTCCCATTCCCATATCAAAAAAGTCCTGTCCTTCCAGGAAAAACTCCCTGCGCTCGGGAAAAAATAAAGGGAACCGGGTCAGGTTGATCTGTTGCTGGTCGGCCTCCACCTGGGCAAAGTCCGTGTTGAAGGTCAGGTTCATGCGCAGGGTGGGCGTGATGAGGTAGTTGATATCACCGCCAATATCCCATTGTCCGTTGTTTTGGTCAGGGGTCAGTTCCCCACCGCCAATGGCATAGGGTTTTACCTCGATAAAATCTTTATTGACAATGCTGTCCAGTCCTGTAAGCGTTCCGGCGCGGTTGAGCAGTTCCAGTTCCGAATCGCGGGACCACCCCTGCCAGAGCAGTTGTTCCCGTTTTCGGCGGATGTTGCGCTCAAAATTGATGCCCCAGACCTGTTTGGCCATATCGGTCCGGAACTTTAAGGTGGAAAAGGGGATTTCCATTTCGGCAAACCAGCCCTCAGGGGTAATGGTGGTCTTGGCGTTCCAAACCCCGTCCCAGGATTTGTTGAACGCATCCCCGTTATTGAGCACTTGGGCATCTGCCCGTGCGGCATTGGGGTTGATGACAAAAAGAAAACCGTTGCGGTCGTCATTGTAGGTGTCGATGATCACTTCAAAGTTATCTTCATTTCCCCAACTAAAATCCCTTTTCATTTCACGTGCCACCAATTTTTCCGGTTCGCTGTCATAGCCCCAAAATCCGACATAAAGGGTTTTGGCGGTATAAATGATGGCCACTTCCGTTCTTTCGCTGGCCGGCTCTCCGACATTCAGTTCCCGTTGCGTGAAATTGCCAATGCGTATGGCCTGCTGCCAGGCCTGTTCGTCCAACTTTCCATCCAGTTGTATGGCATGTTGTGTATAATGCGCATAGATATTATTTGGTTGACCGGTCTGTGCTGTTGCATGGGATAAAATGACCGAAACGGTTAAGCTGGACAACAGCCTTTTCATTGCGTGTTTATTTTATTACAGAAAATCACCCATGCAGCCTTTTGGCTGTTAAAAACCGTTCCGCTACATTGTCCCAGTCAATGATCTCCAGTAAAGTATCCACAAAATCACCTCTTTTGTTTTTGTATTTCAGGTAATAGGCATGTTCCCATACATCGATCACCAAAAGCGGGACCACGCCCCATTGGGTCAATTTCTGATGGTTTTCACATTGCAACAAAGTCAACGACCGGGAATAGGGCTGGTATCCTAAAATCCCCCAACCGCTACCTTCCACGGATTTGGATACTTTGGCCATATAAGCTTGGAGACGGTCAAACGACCCGAAATCCTTTTCAATCTGCCGAAGCAGTTCTGTTTTGGGTTCTGTTTTTTTATTGGTCAGGTTCGTCCAGAAAATGGTGTGCAGCACATGACTGGAAAAGTGATACGCCAGTTTTCTGGTCCAAAGGTCTGTCATGTCCATATTACCCTCTTGGAGAAGTTGTTTGATCTGCTTCAAATCCTTATTGGCCCCTTTTACTGCTCCGCCGTGGTGGAACTCATAGTGAAGGTGTAGGGTCTCCTCGTCCATGTGGGGTTCCAGGAAATTTTTATTGTACGGAAGGGACTGTTGAATAAAATTACCTTCGCTATCCACCAGTTTGTCTATACCGTTTTCGGTAACGTTCTGTGAAAAAACACTATTGACGGGCAGGATGGTCGCTCCGCCTATGATGGCACTGTTTCTCAAGAATTCTTTTCGATTCATTTCATTACTGTTTTTATGGTTAAACCTTCTTTGAGTTCTTCGTTGGGATTGATAAGTAAAAGGTCGCCGGGTTTGACCTCTCCGAAAACTTCGGTATGTGACGCGTCCTTAATTCCGGTGGTCACATCGACCCATTGTATTTTGCCTTCGAGCACCTTTGCAACGGCTTTTCGTTTTAAGGTGGTCAGGACCGCGCTATTGGGAATAAAGATACCGTTTTCTTTTCTTCGCAGTTGAACATGGGTCTGCGCAAAAAGCCCGGCCTGTAGTTCCCTGTTCCCATTGTCTACCAAAAACTCCCATAACTCCGTCCTTGTCTCAGGGGTGATGCTATGCGCTCTTTTGTAGAATGTACCGTGAAAGGTTTTCCCGGGATGGGATTCAACGGTGAATGTAATACTATCCCGGGCCGCATTCCCTGTCGAGGCTTCCGGTAAGGGGACTTTCAGCCGTAGTCTGGTATTGTTTTCTATTACAAATGCAGCCTTGTCCGTGTTATCCCCCACAAAATCCCCTGCATCCACATTGCGGACGGAGATTATTCCGGAAAACGGGGCGGTAATGGTGAGATAACCCAATAAATCTCTTTTTGCCGAGACCCTAGCGTTTTGGGCCTGCATACGGCCGCTGTCGGCATCCATTTTATTTTTGGCACGTACCAGGTCTGAGGCGGCAACGGTACCTGGTGTTTCTGCGGCATGCTTTAACCTTTCATATTGGTCTTTGCCCGTAGTGTAATCCGCTCTGGCGGAAGCAGCTTCGCTTACTGCTTCAGTATACTCAGATTGCATTTCTGGGGCTTCTATACGCATCAATACCTGTCCCTTTTCAACTTTATCCCCAATATCAACCCGTACTTCTTTTACATAACCTTTCACTTTGGCAAAAATATTTGCTCTTTCAAAAGGGTGTAGTTCACCGGGCAGTTTCAGCGTTTGTTGAATCGGTTGACTTTGCACTTCTATGACTTCCATGGCCCGGAGCGCTTCTGCTGCGGTATTTGATACAGTCCCGGTACTTTTATTAATGCATGACACCGTAGTGAAAGCCAGGATAGCGATATAAAAAAGGTTAGATTTCATTTTTCGGTTATTTTAATTGCTCTTAACATTATTTTCATCATCCGGATCAAGTGATATGCTTTTATATGGTCTTTTGCCTATCAATAGCCAATAGATGGAGGGCAGTACCAGGATGGTGGCGAATACGGAAAACAACAGTCCTCCAATGACTGCAATCCCCAAAGGGGCTGTTTGTTCCCCGCCTTCTCCCATACCCAGTGCCATGGGAGTCATTCCTGCTATCATGGCCAAACTGGTCATGATAATTGGACGAATACGATCCTTGATCCCAAGGAAATGGACCTGTATTTCAGGGTTGTTTTCTTTGCGGTACTGTTCTGCAATGGTAACAAACAGAATGGCATTGGCAACGGCCACCCCGATGGCCATAATACTCCCCATAAATGATTGAATATTTAAGGTGTTTCCACTTAACCAAAGCAAAAGAAATGAACCGGCAACTACGGCGGGAATAGTTGAAAGCACTGCCAAAGACAGCCTGAAGGACTGAAAACTGGCAGCGAGCAACAGGAAGATCACTATTACGGCTAAAAGCAGTCCCGTACTTAATTCGTCAAATGTTTTTGAGAGTGTTTCTGCCAACCCGCGGTATTTTATGCTCATCCCAACAGGTGGATCCCCCAATGTAGCTACTTGTTGTTTTACCTGCTTGATAGCCGTGCCCAAGTCCATAGCATGAATATTCCCTGTAACGGTAATAAAACGCTGTTGGTTAAGACGATCGTACTCCCCGATCATGGTGGAAGATTCCCATTTGCTTACATCCCTGACATATACCGTGTTGCCATTGTCGGATTTTAACGGTACGCGGTTTATGTCCTCAGGTTCATTCACCAGAAATTGGGGGAACTCTACCTGTACCTGATAGGCATTTCCGGAACTTGCATCCAACCAGTAATTCGGTTGTGTGAAACGGCTGGACGATGTGGCGGCCGTTACCGAACGGCTGATATCTTCAATGGTCAGCCCCAATTGTCCTGCTCTTACGCGATCGTACTCTATGTTAATGGATGGATAATTTAATGGGATTCCAAACTGCACATCCCGCATGAAAGGCAGTTCATCCATTTTATGTTTAACTTGTTGTGCAAACTGTTTTGATGCTTCCAGGTTTTTCCCTTGTATGGCGATCTCAACGGATGTGTTGGCCCCCTGGCTCATTACCTGGTCTACCAGGTCGGCAGGTTCAAACGAAAGGTCCATTTTGGGAATGCGTTCGCCAACTTTCTCCCTGAGGGCCTCCTTGAGCTCATCCAGGTCCGTTTTGGTATCTTTCAATTTGATCTTGACCACCCCTTCATGCGGCCCGCTCGTCCAGAGAAAAATGGTGTTGACCGGGTAGCTTGGGGGCTGGATGCCTACAAAAGCAGAGGTAATCTCGATATTTTTCTTTCCTACAACCTCTTCGACGATACTTAAAAATTCCTTGGTTTTTTCTTCCGTAGTCTCGACCCGTGTTCCATCGGGCATCCGTACACGTACCTGCAATTGCCCTGAATTGACCTTGGGGAATATTTCGGTCCCTATTATGGAGAACAACAGCAACAATATACCGGCCAGGCCAACAACATAAGCGGGAATAACAATGTTGCGCAATTGAAAGATCCGTTTTGTATAACCCAGCAATTTGTCTTTGAACCGATCGAACCTTCCATGGGCATCCTGATGATTTATAGGCTTGTCTTTCAACCACCAATTGGACAATACGGGTACTAGGGTTTGCGACAAAATAAAGGAAGCGATCATGGAAAAGCCTACAGCGAGGGTAAGGGGCAAGAACATGGCCCTTGGGGTACCAGACATAAAGAAAGACGGGACAAAAACAGCCAAAATACTGACAAGGATGAGCAGTTTTGGAAGTGCAATTTCTTTACAAGCCTCCAGTATGGCCCGGGATTTGGGTTTTCCCTTTTCCAAATGCCGGTGTATGTTTTCTATCGTTACTGTTGATTCGTCCACCAGAATACCTATAGCAAGGGCCAAACCGCCCAAAGTCATAATATTCAGGGTTTGGCCGGAGAGATACAGGCATACAACTGCCGATAAAATGGCTAATGGGATGGTAAGGACTACGATTAGGGCGCTTCTCTTGTCCGAAAGAAAAAGCAATACCATGATCCCTGTCAGCAAAGCTCCTAAAAAACCCTCGAACGAGAGGTTTTTTAGGGAATTGATAACATAACCCGATTGATCAAACTCATAGCTTACTTTAATATCGTCAGGAACCGCCGCCTGCATTTCAGGTAGTGCGGCTTTGATGCGCTTCACCACATCCCACGTGGAAGCGCTGGAGCGTTTGGTTACCGGAATATATACGGAACGTTTGCCGTTTACCAAAGCATAGCCGGTAGCGACGTCTGCACCATTTTGCACTTCAGCCACGTCGCGCACATATACAGCAGCTCCGGAACCGGAGGTAAGCGGGATGTTCTCTAATTCTTTAATGTCGCTTACCACTGTATTCTGATTGGAGATAAGAAGTTGGTTCTGAGTACGGATATTACCCGAAGGTGCAATGGTATTTCCTTTGGCCAGGGCTGTAACCAGTTCGTCCGGACTGATATGGTAACTGCGGAGTTTTTCCGGGTTGGCCTTGATGAGCACCGTACGTTGATTCCCACCAAATGGAGGGGGTGCCGATACACCGGGGATGGAAGCAAACTTGGGGCGTACTTTAAAAAGCGCCAAATCCTGAATTTCAGCATTGGATCGGGTTTCACTACTGAAAACCAACTGCCCCACAGGGGCGCCCCCTCCATCAAAACGGGTGATGAAGGGAGGTACTGTGCCTGGCGGCATAAAGGCACGGGACCTGTTTACCTGGGCTACCGTTTCTGCCAATGCCTGTGACATATCCGTACCTTCGTGAAAGGTAAGTTTCATCAGTGAAACTCCCTGAATGGTTTTACTTTCCACTTCATTAATACCGTTGATATAAAGGAAATGGTATTCATAATATGAGGTCATAAACCCCTCGATCTGGTCGGGTGCGAGTCCGCCATAGGTCTGTGCCACATAAATGGCAGGAGTCCCCAGCCTGGGGAAAATGTCCACTGCCATGTTGCGAATGGCCAAGACCGAAAAGAAAACGATAGCCAAAAGGGCCACTATAACAGTAATGGGTTTGCGTAAAGCACTTATGATGAGCCGTATCATTTGTTCAATTCATTTAAAAATATTTCCAAATTACCGTATACCGCAGCTTTGTAAAGCAAGGCCTTCCATACTTCCAAAAAGGCCTTTCGATGATTGATCTCTGTAGCAACTAATTCGTGCTGTGCTTCGGCCAACTCCGTAAAATTTACCAATCCTGATGCGTATTGTGTTTTTAAAGCGGCGTATGAAAACTGTGCATTCTTATATTGAGTAGGTAATTCCCGAGCCACGAGGATGGCCGTTTGTAATGTCGAATCTGCGGTATTTTGTTGTTGCTTTAACTCCAAACGGATCTCTTTGAATTCTTCCTCCAGGGCATCCGCCTGATACTTTAATACTTTACTTTTTGAATGGTAGCGAAACTGCTGTGTAATAGGGATGGATAGTTGAAGGCCGATGCCGTAATTAAACTGATTTATGTCAAAACCCCTGACGACGTCTTCAACAAACAGGTTGCCATTTGCATCGATTTCTACCCCGGATCCCCTGCCATTTACCGTGCCCCATAAACTTAAAGAAGGCATTCCCCTTTTTTGTGAAGTTTTATATTGATACTGTGCCGTCTGCCATTCAGATTGTGCTAATTGCGCCTTCGGATGGTCGAATACCGGTGTATCCATATCAAAACCGGGGAGACTTCTGAAGAAATTTTCATCTGAGAGGTCTTCCGGTAATTCGGATGCTATATATAATTGCAGCTGATTCTTCAATTCATGCAATCGTCTTTTTTGATTTAACGTCTGGATCTTTGCATTGGAGAAAGCCGATTGAAAGCGGGCCGTATCCACGCCCGCAATTAAACCGTTTTGGGCCAGGCGTACAGACTGTTCATAATTTATTTTCGAGCGCTCAAGGTTGCTTTGCAGGCTCTTTAATACCTCATTTGCCAGGAGAAAGTTCAAATACGTATCGGTAAGGTTGACTTGATGTTTAAAGGTGGTAAGATCAAGTTCGCCTGTCTTTTCCCCTACATGGCTTTTCGCGGCTTTTATGGCATTGGCCCTGCGCCCGAAAGTGAAGGCTTCCCATTTAAGCAATAAACTGGCCGCGCTGCCAAATACCATTTCACTACTGTTATCCATCGAAGGAGGTCCACTTACGGGCAATACAAATTCGGGATAGAACATTCCTGTCAGATTGTTGTACGTAGAATAATTGGCCTGGTATGATGCTGTAATATCGGGAATGAGTGTTTGCTCGGAGGCTCTTGCATTACTTATGGCTGCTTGTGTCCGAAGCTTAGCTGCCTGGATGGAAGGATAATTATCTTGGGCTATTTCCAACAGTTTTTTTAGCGGAATGCTTTCCTGGGCAAAACTCCCGGTCCCGAATAACAGGAGGGCCCAAAACAATCCGTTGAAATTGGTCGACATTCTATATTTTGTTTTTTGGAGAAACAAATGTATAAGCCAATTCTGTAGAAATCTTGGAAGAAAAGATCGTCGGGTATTCGGATTTGAAAATTTTAGGTTTTTGGCTCCTAAGTGGCATTATTCAAAAAGCACCGTAAATACATGAAATCCCTCTCGCTGGGTATAGCTTACGTCCCAGTCACTGGTCTGTGCTATTTTGTGGGCAATGGCCAGTCCCAGTCCCCAGGTGTCCGGGTTGCTGGATTGTTTATAAAAACGGTGAAACAGTTTTTCTTTTTCCAGGGCTCTTTGCTTTCCTGTGTTGGCAATGGAAAGCTTGTTTTTCATTATTGAAATAATGACCTTCCCTTCCCGGATGTTGTGCAGGAAGGCATTTTTAAGCAGGTTTTGGACCAGTATTTCGGTAAGCATTACGTTTCCCTGAACCATCAGTTCGTCTTCTTTTTTTATGATGATATCAATGTCCTGTGCAACTTTCTGTTCTTCATAATAGGCCAGGGACCGGTTTACGATCTTATTTATATGAATTTCTTCGGTAAGGAGAAATTGTCGGTTTTCGATCTTGGACAAAAGCAACAGAGTCTTATTTAACTTTTTTAACCGTTGTGTTGATCCGATGATACTTTCTATGATGGACGCTTGCTCCAATGTAAGTTCTTCCTGGCTGATAAGGGCTTCCAAACGCGACTGGATAACGGACAAAGGTGTTTGCATTTCATGGGAAGCATTTTCAATGAACTGCTTTTGACTGTCAAATACTTCCTTATTTTTTAGCATGAGTTCTGTAATGGCATCCCAGAGTGTCCGGAATTCATCGATTTGGGAATTGGGTAATGCCGGCATTCGTTTATCCAGGCGATAATGCCGCAACTTCTCCAGCATGTCATAGAATGGGTTCCATATTTTTATGGATATAAAACGTTGGGACAGGTAATAACACAGGGTCATCCCCAGAAACAGCCCTCCCAGGGTAATGGCAATGGTACCAACAATTTCTGTCACTTCCAGGTGGGGCTTTAAGATGTCCAGCCGGTAAAGGTTTCCGTGCAATTCCACATGGGCGGTGAGTTTCCGGTATTCGTCCAGTTCATCGTCCACCGGTTCGTAGACCAGGGTATCTGAATAGATTTCCTTTCCTTTTTGAAAGGTCCTTTGGTCTATGGGGTAAAAGGTGAAATCGTCCAGTGGGTTGTCTTCCGCAAAGGGTACTCGGGGATTTTCTTCCAAGTATGCCAAAAGATTCATTTTCCGGTTAAACAGTACCTCGTCCACATTTTGCAGAACATTCCAACTGAGTATCAGAAAGAACAGTACCGAAAAAACCCCAAAGAGCAGCAGGAAAAAGAACAATTGGATACGGGAGGTATAGGTAAGCAGCTTCATGTGCACTTGATTTGGTATCCCACCCCATAGATATTGTGGATTTCCACTTGGGCTTTGGCCTTTTTCAGTTTCCGTTTAAGGTTCCGGATCTGGGAGAACAAAAAATCGAAGCTCTGGGCCTCGTCCACATAATCGCCCCAGATATATTCGGCCAGGGCAACTTTGGTGATGACCCGTTTATGGTTGCTGACCAAGTGGGCGAGAATGGCATATTCCTTTTTGGTCAGGGAGATTGGATTTGTATCATTTACACTTACCAGATATTGATCTGGGTCTATGATCAGGTTGGCGAACCGGACCAGCTTATTGGTCTTAAATTGTTTTCTTCGGACAATGGCCTTGATCCGGGCATTGAGTTCGGAGAAATAGAAAGGTTTGGTCAAATAATCATCAGCTCCCAGTTCCAATCCCTTTAACTTATCGTCCAACGAATCCCGGGCGGATAGGATGATGACCCCATCGGTCTTGTCTTCTTTGTGGAGGATTTTCAGCAGGTCGAACCCATTGCCACCCGGCAGGTTGATGTCCAAAATGATACAGTCATATTCATAAAGGGAAATACGTTCCAGGGCGGATCGGTAACCAGAGGCCAGATCGTACTGAAACCCTTCATGGGCTGCAAATTCTTCCAAGTTGTGGAGCAATTCCGGTTCGTCCTCTACGATCAACAGTTTCATGATGGAAACAAAGTACGGGATTAATTTTGTAGAAATTCTGCCAAAGCAAGATAAACCATTATGCAAGTGAATTTTATTTAAGCATTTGCTTAAATAATATATTTAGCTATCTTCATGTCATGAACAACATATCCTGTATACGACAACAAGCAGATGCGGAGCAGATCGGCCGCTGCAGGGAGAGCGTTGAAGAACTCGGCAGCACGTTCGCACATCTGTCCAACGGACTTGCACTGGCGGGCAACCAAGTTCGGTTGAAAATCCTGTACCTGCTCCATGAGGAGGGTAGGCTCTGTGTATGCGATCTCAGTGACATCCTTGGGATGACAGTTCCGGCGGTTTCGCAGCACCTGAGAAAACTCAAGGACCGAGGGCTTCTTGAAAGCGAAAGACGTGCACAGACCATTTTTTACTCCCTTGCGGGGGAATACGGGCAACTGTTCATGCCCTTTTTTGAAATATTGGACGAAAGGAAAACAACAAAAGCATTATGATCTCTTCAGATTTGACCAGGGACATCAAAGTATCCATCAAAACGGCCATGGGCCAGTTGAACTACGTGTTGGAACAGGTAGATGACGAACAGCAGGCAGGGAATATCCTGCTCCAACTGAAGGCCGTCCGGGCCATTTTGGACAAAGCCATATTTGAACTTTTGGACGATGTGTACCGAAAGGCCATGGCGGAAAAGATATCTTCCGCGCACCAAAACTGCCCTGGAAACTGTGGGGATGAGGACAACATAGAACGGTTGCGCAGGCTGTTCCCGGAGTTTTCCCTCGAAGATGTTCCACAAAAGCTCAAAGAAGCGGAAGGGGTCGAGATCCGCCTGAAAAAATATTTATCGGAAAAAAACTTGGACACCCCCCATCCCTGAGCCCTAACTTGGAGGCATTGTCCAATATAAAAAACAGAGACCATGAAAAACAAGATGATAGTGCTTGTGGCAGCAGGAATGTTGACCTTGACCGGACTTGCCCAAGGGCTTACCGCATCCGGCAATAACAGTTGTCCGCTCGAAGGAACCCCGGACTGTCCAAAAATCGGTTGCCCATTGGTGGGGACACCGGAATGTCCCTATGAAAGTGCTGCAACAGTGGAACTCCCGGCCTGCTGCAGGAAAAAGTAAGGAGTTAGGGGAGTGGGACATCCACTCCCTTTTCAATTTCTGGACCTTAAAGGGATGGAAAATGAAAACATATTGAACATTTACCAAATAATAGAGAACAAATGAAGCATGTTTTTATGGCCATGGGAACGGCCCTGTTAAGCTCATTGTGCTGTATCACCCCCATATTGGCACTTGTTGCAGGTACGAGCGGGCTGGCCTCGAACTTTTCTTGGCTGGACCCGATGAGGCCCTATTTTGTTGGACTGACCGTTTTGGTCCTTGGGTTTGCTTGGTACCGAAAACTAAGGCCCAAAAAGGGAGTTGATTGCAACTGCGAAACGGAAGACAAACCCAATTTTGTTCAAGGCAAAGCATTTTTGGGATTGATAACGGTTTTTGCAGGTCTGATGCTTGCCTTTCCCCTATATGCCCATATTTTTTATCCGAAGGTCGGAAAACAGATAATCGTGGTGGACAGATCGAACATCCGAACTGTTGAGTTTTCCATAGATGGTATGATTTGTGCGGGCTGTGAGGCACATGTGGACCACGAGGTTAACAAGCTTCCCGGGATTATCTCATCGACCGCATCCTACGAAAAAGGGAACGCTAAGATCGAATTTGACGCTTCAAAGACCGATATTGATGAAATAGAAAAGGCCATCAATGCGACCGGATATACCGTGACCGATAAAAAAGAAGAGTAAAATGGGTGTTAAACTGGAATCGACCATCACCTGTCCCCACTGTGGACACCGGAAAGAAGCGGAAATGCCGACCGAGGCCTGTCAGTTCTTCTATGAATGTGAAAACTGCAAGGCCGTATTGAAACCAAAACAAGGAGACTGCTGCGTGTACTGTAGCTACGGATCGGTAAAATGTCCGCCGGTTCAGGAGGATAGCTGTTCTTACTGATTTTAGCCTTTTTGTTGGGCTGATTTCTTTTTTGTGGCAAAAAACCGATGCTTATTATTGTTTAAGGCCGGCCACTTCCCACTTGGTCAAATTCTTTTGGCATAGAAAAAACTGAAAAGCTTTTGAAGAAGAACCCTTATTTGATACCCTTGAAAAAATCTTCAAGGCTAACATCATGAATTTTGAGAATCATGATCAGGGTATTGATGGTAAAGTTCTCACCTGTCTCCATACGCCAATAGTTCTTCCGTGGAAGGCCATTCTCTACAGCAAATGCTTCATAACTGGTGTATCCGCTTTTGATTCTAAGCTCTTTGATACGGTCAGCAATGGCTTTTCTCTCCTCTATATAATTGGCTTTCTGCATGGGCGGAAAGTTGCAGAAAACGGCGGACACATATTACGTCATATATAGCGTGAAATTTTCATTATCTTTGTTGCTGGTTTATAGCCTTATAAAGACATATAAAAAAGTAATGCCATTTCAGCCATCAGATGATTTTATAAAATATTTGTTTTGTTCCAATATGGAAGCCAAAGACCTTTTTCAAGTTTCGATGGAAACTTTGATTGAGTCCGAAAACTTAGATTTCATGGTCTTCAAAGTAGTGGACGGTAAAGTTAAAAACCTATCCGGTTACGATGAATGGTCCGAGATCATAGAAATAGACGAGACAACCTTTAAGAAACTACATTTAAACCTTTGCCAAAAAATGGGAAGGATCGTACGGAAGAATTTTGTGGATAATCCCTAAGCTTTTTAATCTTAATGGTTGTTCAGTTTGTTTGAACTTTATCATTTATGAGAAGGCACCCTATTTAGGCCATTTTTGATATATTCATAATCCAAATATGATGTTGTGTGATACCCTTTTTATTTCACTGGTCTATGATATGGGTTGCAGCACCCTGCGGGTGCTCTTTTGTGGAAAGGGAGAGAAAAGAAAATCAAGGCTCAATCAAGGCAAAAGGATTGCCAAACACTAGAAAAATCCGTAAATTGCCATATAGAAATCAAAGGATTTGGAAAAACAGAAACTCAATAAGAATCATTTGAACCCTGCTACCTTTTGGGATGTGGATCCGAACCTTTTGGATACTGAAAAAGATAAGGATTTTATCATAGTAAGGATACTCGAACGCGGTACTGACATGGAAATCGGGCTTATTGAATCGACATATTCGCAAAGCGAGATCGTTTCGACATTGGAAAAGACCAAGGGAGTATCGAAAAAGACCCTTAATTTTTATAAAACGGTATCCATTTGAAAGCGGTAGAGGAGGGACAAAGAAAGCTGCTCTCGGAATTGATGGGACTGGATTTCCTGTCCGATCATTATCTTGCTGGGGGGACCAACCTTGCCCTTCGCTTCGGCCACCGTCACTCCATCGATCTTGACCTGTTCAGCGAGAGGGATTTTGACATTTCCCATTCCAACAGGATCAACTCAAAGTTGAAGGATTGGTTCGGCTCCCGATTCACCAGTGTCTCTGTTACAGAGGTCGGGGTGTTCGGCTCCATAGATGGCATAAAGACCGATTTTGTCAACTACCCCCATCCCTTGCTCCGACCTTTGGAGAATTTTGAAGGTGCTAGGCTGGCCAGCATCCTTGACGTTACCGCAATGAAGATAAATGCAGTCGTTGGCCGGGGTACCCAAAAGGATTTTTTCGACCTGCATGAACTTCTCAAGCATTTTACGCTGAAGGAAATGTTTTCGGCCTACAAGGAAAAGTACAGGATGGACAACACGGCGATGGCGGAGCGGTCCCTTATGTACTTTGAAGATGCCCATGATATGCACAATAGGGACAATAAAGTTGTCATCCTCAATGGGACGATCTGGGAAGAGGTGAAGCGGGACATTGCGAACGCCTATCAACAAATGCGAAATGAAAGGGGCAAGAACAAGGGACAGGGTCTTTCGTTGTAGGGTTTTGTACTTCCCAGATAGTTTTCAAGGGCTTTGAACTTTTGTGATCTTGGCATTGATTTCGTCCAATATTTTCTCGGAAACACTTTTGCCATAGTGTTTTTCTGTCACCTGGACACTGGAATGTCCGAGTCCCGATGAGATTTTGCGGATGTCGATGCCCATGTCCAAGCCAATGTTTGTCCATGTATCCCTCAGCGTATATGTTGTGATTTTTTTTTCGATGTCTGCCAGGTCTGCAATACGCTTTGCATACTTATTGAAAATTTTCACCTTTCCGTTGTTGACTTTATGCAATCGATCTGGAGTTGTATCTGCTGGAATAATGGGGAAAAGATACTCCTTAGGCTCTTGTCCATTCAAATAAAATCCAATGATTCTTAGAGCTTCTTCATTTTGTAGAACGCTAAAGTAATCCCCCTCATAGTGTGTCTTTTTTCTATAATACTTTATGCGATTGTCCTCAAACTGATATCGCTTTATTGTTGCCATATCATAATGGTTCATTCCCATATTATTGAACATGAACAGTAAATAGTTGCGTGTGTGCCAAATAGGAGTTTGTGGTTTTAATTCCAGATTGCGAATGGCCATGATATCTTCCAAACTTAAAGGTTCAGGAGCATTTTCATGACTTTGTTTCTTTATGCTCGATAGTGGTTTATGGTCTCTTAAATCGGAATAGGTCTTTCCTGCATCATTCATAATGGCCTGAAGGCTTCTGAGATGGATTGCTGGAGTATTCCGTGATTTATATCGATTGCTCATGTACGCTTTAAAATCCTTTAGGAAAGCATAGTCCATAGCTTTGATTTCCATATCCAACTCTTTGAGATCCTCCAATACCTTCAATTTTTTGTCTTCCGTTCTATAAAGAGTCTTGATTGGAGCGGTGTCGTCCTGGCCTTTGAGGTTTTTTCGAAATTTTATCAAAGCTTTCAATGCATCTTCATATGAACTGGCAGTGGAGAAACGTTCCTCAAGCCGGAGTCTATTTAGGTACACTGCACCATGGCTGAGTATTGAACGGGCGGGGGATTTTTTGAAGAATATCTCTTCAATTTCTGATTTCAGTTTTTTTATTTCCCAATATTTTATTTCACTTGCATGTTCGTCCATCCATAAATCAACGTCCGAATAGATTTTACGGATACGTTTGGTGTGCCTTACAGCGTTCAAAATACCTGTAACCTTACCTGTTGTAAAATCATATTGGTTTTCCTTAAGGTGCAAATTGAAGGGGATATCCCTTGTTTTTCTGGCGTGCCCAATGCGCAGAACCAATGGGAATTTTTTATCTTTAGTTGTATGGTCTGCCCGTTTATCAAAGGATATCTTGATTGTGGCCATGCTTATATAATGATTTTAGTGGCGTGCTTTCGGCGTGCTTTTTTTGATATCAAATGGTTTATTATGGTTTTAAAAATAAATAAAAATATTGAAAAACAGATACTTATAAATATATTGACATATAAAAAACCATAAATTTACTGACTGTTAATCAGAGGGTCCTTGGTTCGAGCCCAAGAGGGGGAGCAGACACAGTAAGGCTTCAGAGAAATTCAAACTCTGGAGCCTTTTTCATTTGCACGCAATTTGCACGCAGATCGAAAAAAATATAGTTTGGCTCTAAACTTTAACATTTCAGGCTAAAATTTTCCAGAATAATTTGCGACTTGTCCCAAATTCTTACCCTTTAACTTTTGCGCGCGGATCCTGTTCCAATTTTATAGTGTTCGGGCAAATAAGCGTGAAGTAAAATTGGAATAGGGTGCAACTTACTGTAGATACCCCGAGCTTTTGACAGATTTTCTACAATACTAACATAATTATCAAGCCGCTTTTCTATAAACATCTTTTGGTCTTTGCTATTCAATGGACTGGTGTCTTCTTCGATGATTGTAATAATCAAAGTACTTCTTCAAAGCATGTGCAAAACCCTATTTTTAAATATTGGGATTCCCCTTATATAGATAGTAAGAACATCCAAACGTCTTAGATTCTATGTGAACTTCAATAACAAAGTTTAAATGACGCAGGGAAGATAGAAGAAAACCACAGGCGCATCTATGGGGAGGTATTGGTATTTTTAAGCCGAAATCCCATTGTTTTCTTTGTCCAGATACTTAGTCGTTTAATAAATAAGACAAAATACCCATTATATTATCTTCGGGAAAGGATGGAGAACCAATCTCATTGAGAACTTTAAAATAATTTCTCTCATCGGGCAGTGAAAGTCTGTCTGCTAAGTCTTTATTTTTTGCCTTTAGGAGCATATTTGAATATAATTCCTTGATTGTTAATGATTCCTTCAAAAGAAGCTGTTGGATTTCATTTAAATTCAACTTCGAAGCCTCCAATTCTCCCAACTCATTTACAATTAGACTTTTCGCACATAGGTTAATCAATGCAATCTTATCGGATAAAAGTCCGGTATTCATAAATTTTGCGGACGTGGATGAAATCAGGTCTCTAAAGGTGCCCAACCTGTGAATCCTCCAATAATGATCACTTTGTAATTCAGCTAGAAATACCTTTGTAGCCTGTTTGATTAGTTTACTGTTATTTCCTTGCAATCAATCGAATTTTTGGGATGCTGATTATTTTTGGAGCTGTTGTTTTCCCAGTCAATTTTTTTGGCCATTGACCAGATATCATATGCCAATTCTTTTTGTGTGACCAACTTTATAGATGGAAAGAGCCCCTCTTTAATAGTTTCCGCATTGTACTTGATAATCCCCCTCTCATAATAATTCGTAACCAGCTCTGCTGGACCCGGTGAAAAAACAAACATAAAATCTGACATTTTTGGAATATCCGGAGCCTTTTTCAAGATGATATCATAACGTTGTTTTTCTTGAATGATTAGCGCAACACCGGTCAATTCAATGCCTCCTGGTAGCTCATAGGTCAGTTCATAAGCATCCAATTCTGTCCATGGAAGTTTTTCTTTGACCTCATATTTATTGTTGCTGATATGATCTAAGAACAGGCTCCCCAATTGATTAAAATTCAATTGATCCACAATTGATTCTATTTTGGTCAGATGCTCTTCTTTTGTCTTATCTTCTTTCAAATAGTCCAAAATGCCAAGATCATTTATAGCGTCCTTTACCCTATATGGAATATGTCCGTTTAATGTGGTCACTCTTTGTTCCGAAACAAGACTGTGTGATAACAGGGGCTGTTTTGGCTTGAGACTTGGGTTGATTTTATAGAGTTGTGACAAGATATTATTTGCTACTTCCTCTAATTTGCCACTGGCATCAATTTCAACAATATTTTCGTTCTTTTTCTCTTTAAGGAAGGTTATGGCCTCATGAAACCTTTTTCTAGTTTGTGAAAGGTTTGTTTCAAATAATTCTTTGCTCTCATTTCTATGTTTCATCCTTTCATAACAAACCTTATTGGATACGTTCAAAAAGAATATGATATCAGGCTTTGTGGCAGCGTCATTCAAATCATATACCTTTTCAAAATCTAATCCCCCGGTACTTTGATAGACCAATGAGGATAAATAATATCGATCGCAAATAATGATTGCTCCATCCTGGGAGTCTAACCACGGGTTTATTTCCCGGTCGCAATGGTCCAATCTATTAGCAGCGAATGCCAAAGCTAGTATTTTAGGTGAAAAGTTTCGGATTTTCTTCATGAGGACCTGTCTTATGAAAAGGCCTGCACAAGAAGGGTCATGAGGCTCAAAGGTCAATTTGACCTTTCCATGGTTTTCTTTATCAAGAATATTTGAGATATATCTGGTCACTGAGGTTTTTCCTGACCCATCCAATCCTTCGATTACTATAAACAAGGAGTTCTTGTTCATTTTTTAATGTTATTGCAAAAATCTGAAAAACAGTGCTTTGACGAATTTTACCGATTAATATTAAACTTTGGTTTTATATGGAATATAATTTATTCCATTGAATTTTAAAAATATGCAAACGTAATTATTTTAGACGGGTCTATATCTTTTTACAATCAGTCATTTTTCACAAAATACACAATACATCTTAGAAAATACTCTGTAACATAATTGCCAAACTAGAACGAAAAATAGTCAAATCTTAGTTAAAGGACTCTATTTGTCCCCAGTAATCCTTCAAATACCATCTTTTTTGCAGGAAAGTGATATTTGTTTCATGAAATCACCAATAAAAATAACACAACATTTTGACCAATAAACTTTATGGGAAAAAGTAGTTTGCGCCCTATGGAATTTCTTCTTCTCGTTTATCTTACCGAACACGGAAGAAATTCCACAGGATCCACGCACAAAGTTTTAGGTAAGATTTGAGGTTTTTTTATTGTTCTTTGATAATCTAACTTTGCTTAACTTTGATAATAATTCAAACAATTGATAATGAATGAATTGGAATTGCTTCAAAAACTAATAGAAGTAGAAGAGCACACACATATCTTGCATTTGAAAATCCAGATATGGAGCAATGAAGCAGAGAAGGCAGAGTTCATTGTTGAACACGACAAAGGAGTTCTTGAAATTGAAAATATAAAGACGCAACTTGTTGAAATTGGGGATAAATCATATAGTGCGAATGCCAAAAGCAATATGCTCAAACAGCTTCGGTATTACGTAGAGGAAATAAATAAGGCTCAACCAGGCTTGGCATTGTCAAGAAATCAAGGAATGAATCTGAAGAATGAACTGTTTGCGGGTATTGTTAGGGATATGAATTACCTGATACAGGGTAGTGGGAGTAGTATCCGAATACCAGCTTATTTACATTATACTACAAATCCTGAAGGTTCAATAGACATAGTAGAGTTGACCGGATTCTTGGAAACAGAAGCGAGAACTCTCCAAAGGGTAGATTCACCCAACTATTTAAAATTAAGGGACTTCATGGAAGGTTTTGCCGAAAGAATTATTGCCCAGTACATTCATGATTAAATATAGTACTTAAAGGGTAGAACCTCTAAGTTTTCATTAGGCCCTGCGGTTAGGATTTCTCCTATCCTATCAGCGAACTTTAAAGTGACGGGCATACCATCACCAAAAATACAGGTGTTGTAATTAAGTTTTGTCAGAGCCAAAACATCTTGGCAAACAGTTACAATATTGGCATCTCCCCGGACAATTTGAATGTTGAGCGGGTTTGGGGTCTCCAGACCCAGTACGGACTGTAGCCTGGGAATAAAGCCCTTCGTCCATAAAAAGGCGGAATTTTTCCCCGTTACCAATGCGGAATTCCGCAATACGGGAAAATCCCCTTCACGGAATAACTTAAAGTATTTCTCACTGGTTATTCGTATGCCAAATATTTTAGTGTCATTTCCAGCGGCCTCCAGAAAGCCCTCCCATTCCTCTTCACTGAAAAATGTCTTCCCGTGAATGAAAATTTCCTTGGGTCGTCGATTGTTCCGTTTCTCAAACCCCTTTATGGACATGGACAGTAATTCCTTGGCACTTTCTTTTGATAGATGGTATTGATAATTTTCAGGGTTGTACCAAGGTCCAACAGCCCCTTTGAAAACAAGGCCATCCCCCGAATCCAAGAACATTTGTGCGGCGCAACACGCTATCCTGTTGTCCTTGTTTGTCTCATCGTTTTTAAATACCAAACCGACATAGCAAACCCCTTCACGGACATTTCCCAATTTCCATGGGAGGCCTCCAATCTTATAATAAAGTGCCGTGGATATGTTCCATGCAATGGCAGTTTCAAATTGACTTAAATCCTTCTTTGGTTTTCCGGTCGGCTTTAAAAAGTCATTATAAGCTATTGTGCTTTCCCTAACAATTTGAGTAAGTATGGAATGCTTTAGCAGTTTTATTTTTAATTGATTGTGAAAGTGGTTTTCATAGTAATACGCACTCCGCAATTTTTCGGTTTCAGGATCTTCAAAGAGACCTACGTTCCTTCTTGAATAGTCGTCGGAAATACCGATTTTGATCCCATCTTTTTTGGGGACTCTTGACTTGGGCCTGCATACGGTATAGACATAGTCTGGAATTACAATGAACCATAAGTCCACTTTAATCTCTTCTTCCTTTCTGTATGCAACCAACCCATCAACATACAGATCCACAATGTTCGAAACCCGTTGGTGGTTGTCGACATACCTATAAAAAAGACTTAATGTTTCAGGATTTACATCCAATTCAACTATGTTGTCTATGTTAAAACTCACATCAAAAGTTGCTGAGAAACCAGGGAAAAATGGTTTGGCGATATCCGCAGTGGGATGGTAAACCGGACCATGTGCTTTTTTCAACCAGGACTTCATTCTCTTTCTTCCTGCCACCGTACCAATAATGCCTATAGTGAAATCAGTCACCTTACCTTTGTCAAACGGGCCGAAAAGTGACAAGCCGTCACGGGGATCTTCAACCATTTGGTCATATGCAAATTTCAGGAGAGGTTCTTTCAGTTTTAAAATGTTGTTATTCATCTTCCTCCATGTTATAGTATTCATCCAAAAGGTCGTACTCTGCATCCTCGTAATCATCAATAGGGATCATACGAGCATTGTCTATAGGATCGGTATATCCAAAGTTACAGTCAAATTCCATAGTGGTCGGGGATAATAAAAGTTCCTTTTCCAAAGTAAGGGGCAGATGGATTTTCCCGTCCTTTGATGTTAAACTGAAAAGGAAGGCCAGCATAAGGTCCCTCCATTCTTTGTTGAACATACGCTTACCCTTGTTTCTTCTAGCTGTGTGCAATTTGCTTTTGCTGTCCCAAATTGTTTCCCCATCATCCGAAAAGAAAATATGAGCCTTTAGACTGTAACAGTTATATGGAAACAATATCGGCTGAACACTCAAGGCATAGTGCCAAATGGACTCCCGTTGCTTTCCAATCAATTGGCGCCGCTTTGTTTTCAATCCATATGGGAAAATCACCTTGTTGTTTTCACTGAATCCGTCCGCATAATAAAACCCTTTGGTCCTCCCTGAGAGTTCATATGACAATAAGCCTTTTTTGTAAAGCGCTTTGTGGAACGCTTCTTTTAGCAATCGGACAAGAAACCTTCTCGCATCCTGATATTGGGGGAATTTTTGGCATTCATACTTTTCAAAAATGGACTTGGTGGAAATTTCAATACAGTTGACCGGCTTGACATTCAGCCCAAAATGGTCATGAAACTCTTCCAATTTGTCCTGAAACGTAATAAGATAATCGTCATGTCTTATTATGGGAACATTGGGCTCCAGTTCTTGAATCTTCTTGGCCTGGGTGTCATTTTTGTACTCAAAAAAATACAGTGTATTGGGAAGCTCCTCTATTCTCAACCAGTTCGAAAAGAATTTTTCATGTTTTCTTTCAATGCCATGGGAGGTGGTGAAACGGTTTCTATACCAATGGTTCATGGAAAGACTCAAACCACTCGTTTTAGCTTTTGGAACACTATCCTTTTTTAGTTTGCGAAGCAAGGTTTTTAGACCGACACTCCAAATCTTAAATTTAATTATGTTGCGTTTGTTGAGCCCTATACGAGTGTTATAAGCCACATCGTCAATTCGCAATGGGATGATGAAATCCGATAAACCATTTTCCTTTTCAATGCTTTTGGCAAATTCCCATTCGTCAACTACACCGTCCTTTTCAAAAGTTTCATTGGATAAGACAAGAAGGTATTTTATCGATTCTTCACCGATGGTGTTTTGGATATTCTTCCAAAAATCCCTTTCTCCACCTATGAGCATACTCAAATCACTTTCGACCTCGTAACCTTCGTTGATAAGTCTACTTTGAAGCCACGCGGTAAACTCATTGTCTTGGGGATTGGCATGTCCGATAAATATTTTGGTCCTAGTTATTTCCATTAATAAAATATATGACCTTGAAGGGCATAGACTCTAAAAGTAGGATATTTTTCGTGGCGAGAGAAAAACCTTATTAACAGACAATCAAAGATTCGAGGAAAGAGTCCATCAGAATATTTAAACTTTCCTCATTTCGAGTCTTACCTTGGCCAACTGTGAATTTGGGGATGAAGATAAATGTAAGAATTTTCAATAAATTGGGAAATGTGAAATTCTTTAATGAGCTAAAACGAAATTATCCATTCCAAAATTAGAAGAGTTTAGTTTCCTAATTTTATTGCTTTCGTATTTGTTTTGCTTCGTAAAAGAAAAACGTAAAGCAAGAGGGTAACAGGCTAACGCCATGTTATAGGTGTTTAGTTTTTTACAAAACATTAATTTTCAATAAATTATATTGCTTTTGAGAATTATTTATAGGGAGATATTTGAAATTTTTCACGGAAAAGCACCGACAGCCCAATAAAATCGACAAATTTTTCACGGAAAAATGGACGGCCCAGATAAATTAAGACCTATCGATCTATTTAAGAGAGCGGCTTGAAATTATATTAGTTTTTTAGAGAAACAGCCCTAAAGTGGAAACACTGGACATAATATACTGCCTTCGCCATATAGAATTGAGCACCGTTAAGACTAACGCAAAGCCTGATTTTAAAATCACTAAATCCAAAAATTAGGTGGCTCTCATTTTCCCTTTTTGATGGTCTCAACCATCTGGCTCATCCAGTTTTTATGCATTTCATTCCAACGAACCTAGGGTATTTCCATTTTGAAGGATATTCATTCATAATCTCTGTCTCTGGCATAGGTTCTCTCATTTCTATAATTTGAAGATTATATTTTTTTAATAGGTTTATATATGTCTCCAATGGTCTGTGATAATGAGTTGTTATGAATGGAGAACTATTAAAAGAAATATTGAAGTTCGCTTCAATTTCAATTTCTTTAGAATAATTAAACCAGTCATATTTTTCATAACCCCAGTATAAGGGCCAAAAGTATGGATGGGTAATAGTTAAGACCAAATGCGCGTTCAATTTCAGTATGTCACTTGTACTTTTTATTACTTTCTCCAGATTAGTAACATCCATAAAGGTCATATTCGAAATAGCCAAAGTGTATTTTTCGGTAGTCATTTTTGAATAATCTTCTATTGAATTTGCGACAAAATTTATTTCTGGGGAAATTGACTTTGCTTCTTTAATTGATAAAGTGCTAATGTCAATGCCTGTTAATTTCTTCGACTTTTCATGAAAATGTTTGGTAGAGTAGCCAGTTCCACAACCTAAATCTATGACATTTGAGAAGTTACTATCCGAAGTCATATTTAATAACATTGGAATAAGTACTTTGTCCATACTTATATCTTCATGCCTGAGTAGCTGCTGTGACCTGGCTTTTGCAATTGCGTCCCACTCTTTAGATATTTCACTATTATTTTTATGTTTTTTTCCTCCTTGAATCATCTGGCACTTTTTTCTAATATTCTAACTAAATCATTGGCTACTTGAAAATATGGATGTTCTCCATTTCCAAATTCTTCGATTAAATGTTTTCCATTCCCAAGAGATTTACCAACTGCAATTTTTGCATCATATCTTCCATAGTTGGTAATTGTAAATCTAGATAGAGGTGTATAGTCAAGTGATGAATATTCAATAACAGTAGCACCTTCACTTTCAAATTCAACTACTTTATCGATCTTATTGGGCATGCAAATGATACATTCTTTTCCCCTTGATTTATTCCGTAATAAGTTCTTCATTTCTTCATCATTAACCCAACTCATATCCCTTGTGAAAATAACAACCCTTCCACCGTTTTTTATCCAGTTATACATATAGTCTCGTATATCAGATTTTTTTGTATACATCTTTGGTTTATTTGATAAATACTCGGATACAATCAAATAAATTGAAACTATAAAGAATAGAATTGAAATAAATACAAGGAACCATTGCCATCCACCAAATGATTGTTGGTCAGTTTTCAAAGAAAAAATTAAACCACAGAGTGATGCTATTGAACCAATTTGAGAAAGTATGTTTTTTATCATATGGTAGTATTCTTAATTAAGGCTAACGGTCTCGGGTATGAAACGTAGGGCATTTCGGAGCCACGAACTTGTCCACCGAGACTAAGCTTGTAAGAGCCTGGAACTTATGGAAGCCACTACTCGCCCTATGTTTTATACCCATTGTTACCTGCCGTTTTTTATGTTTTAATTATTGAAAAGTTTATGAATGAACAGACCACAATATCTCTTCTTGATTAGATTTCTAAGGTCGTCCAAGGATGTTATATTGTCCAAGTCATTTCGATTAATAATAATAACTCGAATTCCTTCCCCTAAGGATGTTTTTATAATGTCAATCGCACCATTATTATTGTTTCCATTCAAAAAGTCTCCTGTTACGCCATTTGCAGCTATAAATATTCCTGTCTTAAGACTCCGTCTTCTCATTTTTGAAATAAAATTGTCTAGAGCTGGTGCTCCAACAGGTGCTGACCAATTTTTACATTCAACTAAAATAGTATTCTCGAATGGTCTTAAGACTTCTTCAGTTTGAGCATTCCATAGAACTAAATCTATTTCTTCAGCCGCCATCAAAGCATCTCTTGCTTGAATTTCAACTCCTGTCAATTCAGTTAGTAGGTATTCACATAGTTCTTCAAATCTGTCACCTTTGTCGTTAGTTGTCGCGGCTGCATCTACGTTGGCAAGGTGTCCTTGATATGTTGCTAAATTGAACATAGCCTAGTAGATAAAAAATTCACGATAAGACTGAATAAGAGCTTTTACCAAGTCCTTTGAAGTTGAAATGCTTCGAAGTTTTTCAAAGTCAATAACAAGAATTGTTATGCCTGATTGCTCTTTCAAATTTTTAATAAGATTGAAATTCCCTTCGGACAATGTCGCGGTCGTGATGAGAATAAATGACCTAAACCCTTGCGAAATTGCTTTACTTATTAACGAGTGAATGAAGTTGTTTTCTATTCTTTTCGTTGCTTTAACTTCAATTGGAATTGGATTTCCCAAGCCTTTGAGTTCTTGTAATTCATTTGAATTCCATACGATGAAGTCGTACTCTTTTCCACTTCGTTGTTCATTGTACTGTGGCTCAAAATCAGGGATTTCGACTAGTAATTCGTAAATCCATTTTTCAAATTCATAATATTTACTTGCTCCCTTTAAGTTTAATATTCGATTTAGATTATTATCACGAGTAAATTCTTGATAATCGAGAACGTGTCTTGATTTTCGTTTAGGTTTGAGGTATTCAAGTTCCCGAGAATCATCAAGTATTTTTTCAAGTCTAAAAGCCAAGTTCTCAATTCCTGAATCATCAATGTCATATTTATAGAATCTGTAAGAGAGTAGAGAAAACCTATTGAAATTGTCTGTTTGGCTTACAAAGATTACAGGTTTCCCTAATGCGTGAGATACACCAACTTCGTAGTAAGTATTTGGATTTTCATTAGATATGTCCGCGATAACAACGTCTGCTCGTTGGATAGTTTCGATTATCTGTGGAACAACTTGTTCTTCAATATTGAAATAGTCAGTCCTTAGAATTTGTATTGAAATTCTGCTTTGAACGACTTCAAGTGCCCTTGAAATAGGGTCTATGTGTCTATAATTTGAAGAAATGTATATTTTCATTTATGTCGTTTATTTCAAATGGCAGGTAATTTGATTTTATGCTAAACTTTGTTGGGCATATACCGCCAGTTTGGCTTACTATACCGACATTTTCAAAAGTATAGTTTTACGAGGTTCACCGTAAATTTGGGGGGATTTGTTAAATGTAAGAATTTTCAATAAATAGGAAAATGTGGAATCCCGTAAAAAAAAGGCTTAATACTTTCATCGAATGGATGATTTAGATACCAAAGTCGGGCTGCTTTCGTTTTTGTTTTGCTGCGCAAAAGAAAAATGTAAAGCAAGAGGATAGCGCGCAAGCGCGGCGCTATTGATTCATTTTCCTTCGGAAAAGCCCAATTTTAGTGAGATTTTTGAAAATACTGAACAATTTCATTTATTGCATTTTTTACTAAAAAAGGCCTTCAGCCCAGTAAAATCAATGGATTTTTGACTAAAAAATGGTTTTTTGGAGTCTAGTGTAAGTGTGTAATAGACCTATTTTTAGGTGTAATTTATTTTTGCACCTAATCTCCCGTTTTTGGTGAAAAAATGCTCTCAGCCCAATAAAATCAACAAATTTTTGGTGAAAAAATGGAAGATTGATGTGAGGAATGGGTGTGGATTTCTAATTTTTCCTTCGGCCTTTTGATATTTTTGGAATCAACCCATTTTTAACGGAAAAGCACGCTCAGCCCAGTAAAATCAAGGAATTTTTAGCGTAAAAATCATATTAAACCCCTACTTATTTGATCAATAAATGCTTTTCTATTCCTTAATCATTCCTCTACTTTAGCCTTCTTTTCCTCCCTATAAAACAGGTTCAAATGGTCCATTAATGCTTCTTCACCGACCGGCATCAATCGGTTGGCTATAGTCATCGCCTGATGGATGAATTCCTCTTCGTTCCTGTCCATTACATCATCTGAACCAAGATCGGGATTTATTGCCCTCACGGAAAGGTATATCAATGCGCGAACGGTCAACAACAGGTCTGCATGACCGTCAAGATAAAAGAACGTGGGTTGGAACTTTTCCTTGAACCAAGGATGTGGAACCAATGTCGGGGAGTGGTCGTTTGAGTGGTGTCTCAAATCCTTTAGGAGCTTTTCTTCGTTTGAATTCATGACGTGATGTATTTGAATTGATTTTATAGGGTTACCTATCTTCAAGGTTCGATAGCATTTCATCCAGTTTGTCCATGTAATACATTTGACTATCTGGAAGGATACAAAGTACCAGTTCCAATACTTGGGTAATACTATCCTCCTTTGATGCATTATGGTTTTTAGGGGCCAACATCATCCCATCACCATCCATGGCGAATACACAGAGCTGCAATAGGCTTCTGATTTGCATCAAAAGGTGGTCGTTGCCCCTGACCTCGAAGTACACATGGTTTCCTTTGGGATCAATAGACTTTTTGTTACCAAGGAGTCCGGTAAGATTTTTTCTAAGCTTTTGTATATCCTTCAAGGTTTTGAGTTTTTTCTTCTTGTGTTTCATTTTTCATGTTATTTGGTTGACAATCATGCTTATTCCTTCAAAAGGAGTTTTTCTATTCGGTCGTAGCTATCCAACTGGTCATCTGGAAGAATATCAATGACCAACTCCAGTATGGTGATCACCGCATCATCCTTGGATAGAAAGGGAAGTCTTGGGGAGTCCAGTTCGTTTTCATTGTCAATGGTGGACATGCATAGTCTCAGAAGGCATGAGATGACATAGCGCAGTTCAGAATTGTTTTCCACCTTGAACACTACTTCTTGGACTTGCGGTTCATCCTTCCCATGATACCTTCGTTTTCTTGGGTTCAACAAACCAATCACTTTGTCCAATAGTTCCTTTTCGTTGTTATGGCTTTCCTCGTTCTTTTCCATGGCTACTTTGTTAAGTTGTGGTTTCTTTATCGGAAAGCATGAGTTCTCGCATTTCATCCAGATAGTTGCCCTCTTCCAAGGGTATAAGGTTCTTTGCAAACTCCAGTACGGTCTTTACATCCTCCTTGATGTTTTTAATGTCCAAGGTCATATCACACTGCTCGTCCAAGGCCAGGATGCATACATTAAGGGTCGATTTTAAGGTATAGAAAAGGGAAAAGTGACTGTGGACATAAACATGGTTGAGATAATACCCTTTTTTTGTCCTTCGATTTGCAGGTCTCATCATTTCAAAGTTTTCCCTGCTCAATTGTCTGATCGTGTCCAATAGGTTGGGCTCTTTTATATCTTGGGTTTCGAACAAAGCCTTTTTTCCACTTGTAATAAGGGTCTTTAAAAGATCAAGTTCCTTTTCGAACAATTGCTTGATCTCATCCAAAAAGTATTCAAGCTTTTGTTCCAAAAAGTCCAACTGCGCCCTTTCAATATGGAAGGAGTTATCATACCTTGAACTGGAATAGGCCCTGTCCAATAGTTCCAACAACTCCATTTCTGTATGGTCATCAAGATTGAACATTCCCTTTGTTCTGTATATGTTCCTTTCCAAGAACTTTTGATGGACCTCTATCTTATGGCAGATTTTTACTTTTCCACAGAGAAAGCCCTCCAGTACCCGGTATCCCAGTTCAAACCCTTGGTGGGCCATAAAGGCAGCTTGGGATAGGTTATCATCCGACATGAAGTATTTGAACCCCTTTTGAAAGGCGAAACTGCCTTCCAAGGATGTCCGAAAGTCCTCCTCAATGTTTTTCTGGACTTTCTCATTGGTTAGGTCTTCATGTTGGTCCCAAGGAAAGCCAATTTCCCGATTTCCAAATATGAGATGTTCGGTTCGACAATGGTTGATGAAAAACAGGTTTCCATTAGCCAGTTCTGTTTTGGCGTAATCATGGGAAAAGAGATTGTGGAAATGATCTTGATGGTCAGAAAACAACCCTTGGATAATGGGAAGAAACTTGTTGTTGATGTCATTTTTGGGTGCATCAATAATGATGTTCCACCTGAATTTAAAGGTGTTCTTTTTTTCATGGCCTTCGTTTAGATAGACCTGTATAACATTCGGAATTACTTTGATGATATCCGACAAAAGCCATTGTATCTGGGGGGCGAGCAGTTTCTTTCTTTGCGTTAAGGAGTCCATATATCGATACTTTAAGGTGGATTTCAATCCAATTGTGTAGATTTTCTATACGAAAGTATAAAATAAATACTCTTTTTCTATACCAATAGGATAAAATTTTATATAGGTGTATGTAAAATCTATCTTTATGTATCAAAATTTTACATTACTAAAATGACAGACCTAGGATTATATTTGGCCAAAAAGTCCATCAATAAAGCGGAAGTGGCGAGAAGGACGGGTATAAGTAAATCAAGGATAAGTCAATTGAGTTCCAACCCTACCACAAAACTAAGGGCGGAGGAACTTTACCTTATTTCATTGGCCATTGATATAGACCCCTGTGAAGTGATGAAGGAATTATACGGGGATGTGAAGCTTCCAAATTGACATTTTGCCTCGCTCAGTAAGTTAGTTTCGGTAAGATTTGGGCTTGCAGCACTTCGCTTTGCTTCGTTCGATTATAAACTTAATGCGTATTGGAAAATATTAAAATTTTACTGAATTTCCTCTACCGTTTCATTGATTGAATCGTTTACAATTTCCCTATTGGCATCCAACTCTCGATCTAAATAATATAATCCATCGAGATAAGGCGTATACTGAGTTATTGCCACCCCAAGACTATTTTCGGCAAGCTTTCCTTGCTTGTCAAAACGTCTTACCTCGGCATATAGACCGGAAGGCCTCATGGTATATTCATATATGGCGGTGCCATATTCATCCTCTATTAGGGATAAATCCTTATCGAATTGCTTTACTTTCGAGGATTCGCCCATGTCGGCCCATTCATATTCAATTTTATGGTAGCCGGATGGTCCTATTGCAGGCTCACGGTTTTTATCCAAATAGCTATGGGACAAGGTATGTCCCAGTTCATCCAAAATCCAAGTTTGAATCGATATACCACTGGAATTATTGGTATACCTGTCTTGTTCATCCAAATATTCATAACCTGTGATATGTTGCCTTTTGTTAGAAAGAGTATTAATGGTACTGATACCTTCAGGGTCCTTGGTTCTCTGATTCAAGGAATTGAAATATTCAGTTCTTGTCAGGTTGTTATACTTATTATAATAAAATCTTGTTATGGCAACCCCCGATTTCAACTTTCCATTTGCATTGTACTCATATTTAACCGAATCGAGACCTGCACGATTTAAGAGGAAGCGTGTTTTGAATACGCCATCGATCAAGCCAGGTTTCATATTGATATCGTAATTGCTACGCTCTAATAGGCCTCCTTTGCTATTGTATTTGTAGATGTTATAGGTAATGCTGTCAACAGCATACGCCAATTGATCTTGGGGATTGAAGTAGGTTGTTTTTGCCTTGTTCCCGTTCTGGTCATATTCCCACCGGATAATTGCAACATCCGTCTCGAAGGCTTTTAGTTTGCCAATTGAGTCGTAGCATGCAGTTTCTGTTTGTTTGCCTTGGTCATCATATCGGTATCTGTACTCCACCACACCATCATCCGCTTTTGCAAAATTACCCTCACTATCGAGGTAGCTTTCGGATACCACTAAACCTTTCTTGTCAAGTTTTTTCTTGACTATAGCAATATTGTTTTTATTTTGGATGGTATCCCCGTAGGCATTAATGTTGTATTCCCTGACAATGCTATCCCCCTCGTGGATAAATTTTGTTGCCCCCCATTGGGTATCACTGTATTTGAGTACTTTGTCTGGGTAATAAGAAGCTTCAAATGTGATTTTTCCAAATGAATCATATTCATACACCTTTTCGAAATAATCGTCATTGGCTATAATGGGCCTACTTTCTTTGTTGAATCTTTTGATTTGAGTTTCTCGGTCATAAAGGTCATAGGTATATTCATATATTGATGCTCCATTTTTGTCATAAGTTTTATTCCCATCTTCGTCCAGTGATGTTACTCTTACAATATTTCCCCTTTCATCATAGTCATAGGCCAAATAGTAATCATTTAAATGATAGGCGAAATCTCCATTTTCGTCATAAAGCCTGTATTTGGTTTTTTTATGGTTTTCATCGAATTCAAGCTCACGTTTGGCAATAAAATCTTTGTCATTTTTTAATTTCTTTTTCCCATCAAAATTTATAAAGACAACAGTTCTTTCATCTTCGTCCAGTATTCTTTTTTCGTGATAAACCCCCTCATTATTAAGGGTGATTTTTCCTTGCTTATCAAAGTATGTTGCTGTGTAGGACTGTTCGTCACGATTATATTTCCACTTGGTTTCATATACCAGATTCCGGCTGATCCTTTCACCGTTGTGGTTAAAATAATGAACGGTTCTATCTTCAGCTTCATTTAAATAGGTCCTATTCAAGCTGGTCATCAAATCTTGATTGTAGCTTTCATCAGGATTCAGATAATGAACTTCAAAAACATCATCCTTGTTTTTCAAGATCCGCGTTATCGCGGTCTTAAAATACCCTCCATTGACCAGTTTGCCATTTTTATAAAATTTGATGACCTTCTCATCGAGATTGCGATAGGCCACCTCATAGGTTTCACCAAATTTGATATCCTTTTCACCCACTGGATATGAGGTCAAAACTTTATTTGTATGGGTGAAATAGATATGCCGATAGAATTGTGTTCGATTCTTGGTGAAATCATAATAGCTGAGAATATCTTCATTTTCATAGTATGCTGTTTCCCTTAGCCAATCATCTATTTGAAGCTCCCAGTATCTTTGTAGGTCGGTATTGGCATTATGATCGGTAATACTATCGTATACATCTTGCAGGCTATCCAATTTTTTTGCATATTTTTTACGCAATGATTCCATGGTTTTATACGATAAGCCCCCAAGCCCTTTTGCCACAATCTCTTTTCTTAATAATCTGGCGCAGTATTCCGTAATATTGAAATGGTATTGTTCATGGATCAATACATTATACCCATCGTATTCGTTCCTCAGACGCTCAGAAAGGTTTGGGTTCATATAGGCATATACCTTGGAGTTTTTATCGGTTATCAATTTAGGACAGGCAATATAGGAGTATATAGTTGCCACATAATCTTCCTCCATAAACCTGACCAACTCAAAATCATCCCAAACCAGTGGTCTTTCCGACCAAGCTACAATGGCTTTGTTACCGCTTCCAGATTTATAGGTAAAGCCAAACGTGATTATGACCACTATCAAAATGATGGATAAAATGATATGGTGCTTAATTTTCATAAGGTGAGGGAAGATTTTCTAAAAATGACTTTATAAAGCTGAAAGGAAAAATAGGTGAGACACAGGAACAGGCCAATAATAATCAATTCAAAAAAGATGGCTTGGACATAAATTTCGGTATCCCGGAAATAAAGGGTGTACAGCCGAACCAAAACATAAAATGTACTGGAGTAAATGACCCTTTCCTTGAACTGCCCTTTTCCGTCAATCTCCAATGCATGGGAATTATGGTTCATTATCAAAGCCAGAAAATGGCACGGAATAACTGAAATTGATATATACAAAAACAGTTCCATGTCGGAGACATTGAGATATTCCATTAGCATTGCTGCCAGTAGCACATTGATAAGGATTGGACTACTTAATCGTAGCAAAGAGTGGCCAATGGAAAGCTTCCCTAATGGAAACTTTAGGGCATTTTCTTCTGAATCCTTCATAGAAACGGCCACTTCCTTGGGATTTCGCCCGTACTTGTTAATGCCACTTTGAGCGTCTTGGAACAACATTAAAAGACCATAAAAAGGGATGAACTGAAAAAAACCACTGTTCCCCAAGTCGTGACAACGTTTGGCGCCTTGTGCCAACAAAAACCATATCAATACCGAGATGAAGGGGTAAAAAAAGAGAGCTGCTGTCGGAAACTCTTGCCATAAAAATGACGCGCTGAGGTAAAGGATTATGTAGATCAAGTAGCTTAGACCATACTCTAACCGTCGTATACGGCCATCAAAAGAAAATGGGTTTTGGAACATCGAGGTGGGTCTAGTAGGCTATTCTTAAGTTACGTTTTAAAAATAGTGTAATATTTTTAATGAGGAAATTTCTCTCTTTTTTAAACACTGTTTTTCGTTGAATTTCATTTTCCAAAGATGAAGAAGAACAAAATGACCGAATAAGCGGTGTAAAACTCACATAGGTTTTGCCTCGCTCAGTAAATTAGTTTCGGTAAGATTTGGGCTTGCAGCACTTCGCTTTGCTTCGTTCGCTTAATCTTGGATTTAATCATTTAATGTATCAGATTTATAAGTTTGAAGGAGCGTCTCGATTCTTTGTAATTCCTTTTTCAATGTTCTGATTTCTAGCTCCAACGCTTGGTTTTGTACCTTATCATCAATTACCTCGACTTCAAAGGGTGGCTGCGGGATTGGCTTTGAAAACAATGGAATAATTGTAGATGCAAATAGAGTAATCATAGCAATCAATATGGAAACTTTAGCCGTCTTATTCGCTTTCAAAGCCTGCTCTCTTGATTCTTTTAACTCCAAATAATCTATGTATTGTTTAAAGGTTTTTCCTGACAGAACAAACTTTGCTCGTTGAAAATCTTGAAATGCCGGTACGTAAAAGTCTCGTTTATCTCTAAAATATGAAGGAATCATTGTATGGTAAGTTTCAAACGGCTTATGTGAACTTGCCCTTATCCGGTCATCTGTTGTAAATGCATCCACGAACCATTCCACAAGACCATACTTTGCATTAATCGAGATTTTCTTTCCCGATTTTTCCTCAATTTTCGCTATCAACTCATCAAAAGTAATTCCATCTGGGAATTCACTTCCAATTTCCATTGCCATTACGTAAATGCTTTCTTTCATTATAAAAAACCTTTATAGTGTCAATCAAAATAATAATCTGCTCTTTTCAAAGATAATTCTAACGCACTTTTGGAGCTGTGCGGCATTGAGAAAATCAAAAATGGAAAAACCAACAATAGTAAGTTCATCAATCTAAAAAAGAGATATTGCAATATTGGCTGGCCTGATTTGTTCCTTTTTTACTTTATCTTTTGCGACCTACGGGAGCAAAAGCAAGATATGTCATGACAATGACACATCTTGAATTCAATCCCAAGTGTTGGGATTTCAAAGTATTGAAAGGTTTATTCCAAAGGCGATAAAAGTCATGCCCTAAATAGAATTAAGTTCTAATTGATAGGTGTCAAGTACATTGCTAGGTAAGGACTTAAGATAAATTTGGGTGGTACTGAGTTTATTATGTCCCATCATTGCGGAAATGGCTTCCAAGGGCACTTTTTTGAACATGGCATGGGTAGCGAAACTGTGCCTTGAAACATAGGAGGTCAAACGCTCTTCAATCTTACATTCTTTTGCAATTTCTTTTAAACCAATGTTGTAACGTCTCAGCTCCCATTGGGCATCTTTGTACTGCAGTTCCAAAGTGTCCCGATAGATTATGGGCAACAAAAAACCAGATGGGTTAGGATTGTCCAGATAATACTGAATAATAGGTTTAATCTGATCGGTTATAATTATATCATAGCGTTTTCCTGTTTTTCGCCTTTGAAATTTAACACGACCATCGATGATATTATCCCTTTTCAGAAATGCCATATCAATAAAGGACATGCCCAACATTAGATAGGAAAGAATAAAATAATTGCGATAGTGAAAATGATTGGAACCAATCTTGGTTTTCATTTCAAGGATTTTCTTAATGCTTTCAATCTTAATGGCTCTTTTTTCTGTCGGCTTGGTTTTGATGGTATAGTATTTAAAAGGGTATAGAGTTTCATCCACCATGCCCTCCTTGATTCCTTTATTGTAGATGGCCTTTATCGTTCTCATGTAAGATGCAATTCCATTGATGGTATTGCCTGGCTTTGATAAATGGTGCCTTTCAAACCGTTTTAAGAACTCAAGATTGAGTTCATTGAATTTTAAATCCCTATTGCTTGTAAATACTTTTAGCCTTCCTATTATTCCGGAATAGTTTCTTGCAGTGCCTATCCGTTTTTCCCTAATAAGCTCTTCTGCTTTTTGAAGACCGAACTCATAGAATGAGTTTAACCGTTTTCTATTTACAATTTTATCGGCAATGTCCTTTGCTGTTAGCCTATCCAATTGATCATTGTCGGCCAGTCTATTGATTACTTCTTGTGCCTTAAGTTGTTTTTTTAATAAAAGGGTGTTCATTAAGTGAACCGAATCAACATCTTGAAAATTTCTCTTTACTTTGCACCTGTGATGATCCCAGTATTCTTCTGGTACATAATGGCCTGTTTTTATCGAAGTGGTTTTTCTAAAATGGGTCAGCCTCAAAATGATGGGAAAACATCCATTTTGGGTCATTCTGCGGGTGTCCAAACTTAGCTTTATACTCGTGTTCATGAACATAAGTTATAAAAAAATTTGCACGCAATTTGCACGCAAAAAGTTGGTTTCAATTGATTTTGTTTGACAACAAAATTTATTAAAATACTGATATTCAATAAAATATGTGATTTTTGAAATTTACTTGTACCCCTTTCGGCGACGCTGTTAATCAGAGGGTCCTTGGTTCGAGCCCAAGAGGGGGAGCAAAAATGAAAGAGCTGCACGAAAGTGTGGCTCTTTTTATTTTTGCCCTGTTGTGGCCAGAGGTTTATCCTGAGCGTAGCCGAAGGGAGCCCAAGAAGGGGAACCACTAAAACAAATACTCTAACCAATGATTATCTCAAACATCCAAATATGCCATAAAGAATAAGTAGGAATTTTAAACGTTTGGTATGTAAATCAATAGGTATGCACAAAATATTTTTCTTTTTAGTTGTATTCATGCTTCTAGGATGTTCTTCTGATAATGAAGGAAGCGATAGCGAACCAGAACAACAGGGCAACCCAGTAAGATTAAATAATAGCTTGGTCCAAAAAGGGCCTTTTGTTGCTGGATCAGGAATCTTGATTATTGAACTTAACGATGATCTAGAATCCACTAGTATCTCTTATAGTACAGAAACCTTTGATGATTTTGGTTCATTCGATTTTAATGGTTCTATAAATTCCAATAAGTTGGATGTAGAGGCCACAGGGTTTTATTTCAATGAAATTACTGGTGAGCTTTCCAATGGTCAAATTACACTGAGAAGTTTTATTCAAGTTTCCGAACAAAATAAGTCAAACATAAACATATTGACAACGTTGTCAAGACAGCGTATAAAACATCTGATGCTCAATGAAAATATGTCTTACGAAGAAGCCAAAACACGGGCAGAGAAGGAAGTGTTGCGGGCATTTAATATTCCAGAGGACATTATTGATGATCTTGGTCCTTTTCAGAATATGGATATAAGTCAGGAGGGTACGGGTAATGCCATACTTCTTGCTGTTTCTTGTGTGTTGCAGGGGAACAATGGCGATGGTGAACTTTCTGAGTTGGTTACTAAGTTTGCCAACGATTTGGAATCTGATGGTATAATTGAAACTGATTTTGTTGTCAATAAGATTAGGGAAGGTGGTTTTCAGGTAAATCCGAATTCCATAAAAAATAATCTCACCCAAAGATTTGAAAGTCTAGGGGTGGAGTATAGTCTGCCCAACTTTGAACTTTATGTGGATTCCGATGGAAATGGAAGAATAAATGGATATGATGTGACTCCTGCTTACCCAAGTGGTCTTATTGAAGAAACAAAACCTACCATAAACTGGGTTCCTAGTATAAGGGAAACCGTAATGTATGATGTTCAGTTGTCGGATACTTCAAATTTTGAAAATTTGTTGATTGACGCCAATAACGTGGTAGGTAGCCAAATATCAAACATAGAGGTTTTGGAAAGAGGAAGGACCTATTATTGGCGGGTGAGACTTAAAGAAGAGAATGTTGTGGGTGAATGGAAGCAAAGTACATTCGATATCAAAACTATTGAAATTAATAATTTATCACCTGGTGGAGGAGGGGAGATGGGCAACAGTAAGCCCATTTTTAGTTGGGAACATGATATGGCGGAAAGCCTCTCTTTTCAATTTCAGTTGTCCACTGATTCCGGGTTTTTAAATTTAGTTGAGAATGTAGATTCCGGATTAGAAACAAATCAATATGTGGCATCTACAATTTTGGAGGACAATGTAACCTATTTCTGGCGTGTCAGGGCAATGGACTCCAATGGAGTGCTTTCAGAGTGGGAAACCGAAAGTTTTCAATTTGAATTGCCCATATTGTTGACTGGGATGCCAGAAGAAATTGGTGATAGTACACCAATTATTCGATGGGAAGAACCATATTTTATCAATCAACCCCCCGAGGACTTTACCTATGAAATTCAAGTTTCCACAGATATTGATTTCAACAATATTAAATTGGATGTGGGTTCCATTACACAAACCTTCTATCAGGTAAATGAGCCGTTGGATTATAATATCACGTATTACTATCGATTGAGATTGAAGGATGGAAACGGAGCCTTATCCGAGTGGAGCGTTCCCTTAAACTTTAAGTTTATTTTTATTCCAGTAGATACAGCTGCAATATATCCTACTGGGTATATCTTGGATAGCACCCCCTTATTTGATTGGAGCGATGCCTATTTTCCAAATCCAAATTATGCACCTGAATCTGTTAGTTATCAACTTCAAGTGGCAACCGATATTAATTTTAACAGTATTATACTTGATGTCGAAAACATTGGTGAATCCCAATATCAAATAGTGTCACCCTTCACACTGAACACAGAATATTATTATCGTATCCGTTATTCTGATGAAAATAATATTTTTTCAGACTGGGCATGGACGGTGTTCAGTGTAGTGGAATAATCATAAAAATACTGAAGCCGGATAATTCCGTGGCTCTTTTTGTTTTTGCCCTGTTGTGGCGAGAAGTTTATCCTGAGCGCAGCCGAAGGGAGCCCAACAACAATGACCCAATGAAAAAATACCCCATTCCAGACAATCGTTTTTTTCCTTACTTTACTGAAAAGGAATAAGATGAAACATTTTGCATTGTTATTGTTGGTCGTAGCACCCTTTCTAGGGTTTTCCCAAACTTCCGATTACACCATTACCAGTTATAAGATTGAGGGGGTGAAGGCTCCCAATACCCATTATATCGGGGAGGCATGGTTAAACCCCATACTTCATGCCGATACCGATCTGGATTATAACATTACCAAGGCAACCTTTAGGGCCAATTCCACCTTGGATTGGCACAAACATCCTACCCCACAGGTGCTCATCATTGTAGAAGGCGAAGGGTACTATCAGGAAAGAGGAAAAGAACCCATCATTCTTAAAGCTGGGGATGTGATCAAATGTGACAAGGGTGTGGAACATTGGCACACGGCAACAAAGGATAGCAATGTTACCTATTTGGCCATTTATGGAGGAACCGAACCCACCGTTTGGACCGAAGTGCTTTCCCAGGCATATTACGATCAGGTGGCGGAGAAATTGAAAGGATAATAATGCAAAAGCCACCTAAATTGATGGCTTTTGCGTTTAGTTGAGGTTAGAAAAGCTTTTCATTGGGTGGTTTAACCCCGGCCAATCGTATATAAATGGTGGCCTGCCCCCTATGATGTGTTTGGTGCTCGAACATTTTGTCCAACGCCTTGGCCTTGGTCATTTCAAACTGACCAAAAAGGGTGATGGACTCTGCCAATTGGTCATCGGATAGGTTCTTCAATCCGTCGATCACATAATCGTACCCGGCATTTACCAATTCGATCACATGTGCTTTTGATGTGTCTTCGGTTTTCTCGGATTCCCCGAAAGCTACTGGACTTTCAGCACCTGTAATGGCGGCCATGAAACCATAATTGGCATCGGTAATGTGCAACAATTGCTGTGCAAAGGAACGCACCTCTGGGGTGGCCTTAAAGTCGAACTTATCGTCCGGCATAGTTTCCATATACTCCAAGGTATAGGCTTTGGCCCGTTCCCAATCTGCAATCATATCGGTCAGGTTTTGGGCTGTGATGTTGGTGATGGCCATTACAGTAAAGGCCAACGCAAGAAGGATGTTGTTTGTTTTCATGAGTTGTATTTAGCTTGAAAAGTTTTCGGTTGCGGATGCCTTAAATGCATCCTTATGGCAACAGTCGCAGTTTAGGATAGGTTCCTTACAATAAAATACCCAATTGTACTCATTTTTTTTAGACAGGGTCAATCCCTGGGGTATAATTGCTATCCTTTTGGGGAAAAAGAATAATGAGGACCCAAATAGGGACCTGGTTAGGACGTGTAGCATATCCCCATCAATTGTTTGTATTGCAAGATCCTCCAACTAGTTTGAACGATTGCCTACCCAACACTTTGTGTTAAATGTCCATTAAATCATCTCGAATAACTCCTCATGTGGTTTCCTTACCTTTTTTCGGAATTGTGTGTGATCGTCTGTTGCTCGATACCCCACAGGAGCAATAACGGCAGCATTCAGTCCTTTGGATGACAAGCCAAGTATTTCATTGTATCTCTCAGATTCAAAACCCTCCATGGGGCAGGCATCAATCTGAAGCTCAGCACAGGCTGCCAATAAATTGGAAAGCGCCAGATAGGTTTGTCTTTCCGCCCAGTGGTTCCATTCTGTATTGGTTTTGGCGGCCAAACTCTGTTTTATGAAGGTTCCGTATCCTGAAAGGGCTTCCACCGTTGTTCCCTGTATGTCCGCAACAGATTGGATATAGTTGTCAATGTGCCTGTCATCCCTATCCGTATAATTGCAGAACACAAATAGGTGGGAGGCATCGGTGATTTGGGATTGATCCCAAGAGGCCTTCCGGAGTTCCTGTTTAAGTTCCTGGTCCTCTATAATCAATACCTTGTATAGTTGAAGGCCGTAAGATGACACAGAGAGTTGCACCGCTTTTTTCAGTTTTTCAATATCAGATGTCCCAATTTTTACCAGTGGGTCGAATTTTTTGGTGGCGTAGCGCCATTCCAAGTTTTCAATCAGTTTCATGATGGATATAATTATTGTTTTTAAATGGTTTATTAATTTTTGTTGACCATGAAAATTCCAATGCACATGGCCAGGAAACCCAGTGCTCTTTTAACTCCAAACGGCTCTTGGGAAAAGCCGAACCACCCAAAATGGCCGGCAATGGCTGAAAAGATCAATTGACCGAACAACCCAAAGGACATCATGGTGGCAATTCCCAGTTTTGGAATGGTATAGTAGTACAGACAAATGCCCAAGACACTGAATAAAGCCCCGGTAAACCATAAGTATTTGGGAATACCAACCAGTATATTGAACTGGGGAATTTCCTTAAGGCTGACCACAACAATGAGAAAGGAAAATAAGGCACTGAAACAGAAGGCTACCAGAGAGGCAAGCAAAGGATTTTTTAGCTGAACCCCCAATTGCGCATTCAATCCTCCCTGTACGGCCAAAAAAACGCCTCCCATAAAAGCCAGTGTTATATGGTAATGCTGATTCATAATGATTTGATTTTGAAAGACAAAACTAGGGCATGGGAGACTTTGGAATATTAAGGTACCTTAAGAAAGGGGAGCAATGGGAACTCTAGCTTTGTTGTCTAAGGATCAATAATGGTTTTGTTGAGCATGGCCATTGAAAGAGCTTAGCCTTGTTTCTTCAAACAGAAATAAAAAAAATCATGAAAAAATTCATTGTAACCATTGTGGTACTCATGGTCATTTTTGGGATGCGCGCCCAGTCGTACAGTACTCCAAACATAGTAGGGAAAAACCATACTATTGGTTCAAGTGTGTTGAAGGGGAACAGGGAAATCCAGATTTATTTGCCACCAACCTATGAGGGTTCGGGCGAACATTATCCAGTGGTCTATCTTTTGGACGGGCAGCGATTTTTCCTTTACTCGGTGAGTCTTTCCCAAACCTTTCAACAGTTTAAGTTGTCACCCGAGTTTATAATAGTGGGCATATACCAAACTTACCCAAAACGGTTTCAAGAATTGAATGAGGGAAAGGAAAACTTTTTGGAATTTTTGGAAAACGAGTTAATGCCATATGTGAATACTCATTTTAGGACCAAGGGAGAGGACTTGCTTTTCGGTTGGGAATATGGTGGTAGCTTTGTGTTTCACACCTTCTTGAATGGATCCCACCACTTTGATGCCTATATTGCCGCGAGTCCCTATCCTATTTTTGATGCAATTGATGAATTTGATCCCACTGCTTGTGGTGAGGTACAACTTTATTTTGCAACAAGTCCGGATGAATACGAAGTAAGACACGGCACGGAAAAATTAAATCAAAAATTAACCGATGGTCACGTCAAAGGTCTTGATTGGAAATATTTTGAGTTTGATTTGGAAGAACACCGATCCACAGGCTATCCTACTCTTTATCATGGGTTAAGGAATTATTTTAAATACTATCAAGAATTTGAAACGAACAGTTTGAAAAACTTTCTTGCCGAAGGAGGAATGGATCATGCCCGCAATCATGCCAAAGAGAGAGCAAGACGGTATGGGTTTTCATCTGAACTGTCCCTATGGTCCAAATATACCATTATCCGGAGCGCATGGAGAGCCAATGATTTTTATTACTTTGAATCCCTGTTCAATGCGTTGGGCAAAGACCAGTTCATGAATGAACTGTTAAAGGGCAATATGGATCATGCAGTCTCCACAATGGCCGACTTTTACAAAAGGAACCATAAATATAATGATGCTGTAAGACTCTATGAACTTTTGTTAAGCAAACACCCCAACTCGGGGAAACTTATAAAGAAAGTTGAAAAAGCAAGGGATATATTGAAATCAAAAAACCACGAATAATGTCAATAATGAAGAAAAAACTACCTAACATCCTATGGGCCATACTTTTTTTTACCTGTTTTGTTTCAAAAATGTGGTCTCAAATAGAGCAGGCTAAAGCAAGTGATTCCCTTGATTTGCTAGTGGAAAGATACTATGAATTGAATATTGTTGTTTTCCAGTCTAAATCCACCAAAGGGGATATTGATAGGATATTTGAGCTTTTCACAGATGATTTTACCTATGTCCATCCCCAATATGGAGGGGTTTATTCCAGGGAAGACCTTTACAATGGTTATGAGCGCAACCAAGAAAATGGAGGATATGACGGAAGCATCGTTGATGTAAAGGTGGAGAACAAAATAGTAGGGCTGGATGCCGTGGCCGTCAGCAGAAGATTCGTAAAGAAGGAAAACGACAAAGAGATGGACGGCGAACTACAAATGACCTTCTTTGAGTTCAGAAACGGCAAGATTTGCAGGATTTATGAGTACTGGTAAGGAATTCAAAAATTGTTGTTATTGATTTGGGCCATCGGTTTTTAAAAGATTTTTTATTTCATCCAAAGTGAACAATACCTCAACATTTTCACATTTGGCCCTCATGGTGTCCGCAAGGGCTTTGGCATGTTCGGGCAGCCTAGAGCCGGCTGTTGTCCAAGTTGATTGGTCGGGCCATTGGGCATAGGCTATGTAAATGCCACTTGGGTCCATGTGCAATCGGGAGCCAAGTCCCCTGCTGTAGTTGACAAAGGCGTGGGTAAGCTTCTCCCAATCCTTTTCAAAGTCCTTCTCTAGACCCTTTTTTACTTGAAACTTATAAATTACGATGAACTTTCCCATAAAATTTTTTTATTCGGCCAAGGTATAGGTTTCCAATGTACCATAGGTCTTGAATCCCAATTTGGTATATATTTTTTCACCTGCCACGGAAGCAATCAAGTAAACCGGACCGCTATTGTCCATGATGGCTTGGTTCAACAAAAACTTTGTCATTTCTTTTCCTAGGCCCAGTCCCCTAAAATTGGGTAAGGTGCCGATCATGTGCAGCCCATGGTTCCCCTCCCTGTCCAAATAGATCATGCCGCAACAGGCAAAAGATTCATCATGTTTGCCTAGGAACAATTTAAAGTTTTGGTTTTTGATCAGCGGGTCCAAAACTTGGGTAAGCACGGCATAACCAAACGCTCTTGACGCGATGTCGGCAAAAATGGAGGCCTGACTTTTTGTGGATACTCTTTCAAATAGTACCTTCTCTAAGGGTAATGGTGCCTTTCCAGAGGTGTCCATCGCCATGGCACTCAAGGATGATGTTAAAGATAGTTTAAGAGCCTTGATCAAATCCCCTTGTTCATCTTTGCTTGCTACCATGGAATTGGGCACCATTCCTTCTTGTAAATCTTGTGCCAATGTTTTGGGATTTATAAATTGGGATTGAAGCCGAAAGGTCTTATGTGGCCACGAATTGTTGATGGGGCCGGTGAATAGGTAACCATTTCCATTTTTTAAGAACCCGCCAGAAGTTCCAATAGTTTCCCAAAAATCGAATAGATGTTCTTTTATTTTTTGGTTCATGGGATTGTAGGCATTGTTGGATACCGCAAAACTATGACAGTGTAGTGTATGTAATCTTAAGGAATGTTAAGAAAGGCAATTACAAGTTTTTGCGTAGTGTACTTAAAAATTCTGGGGTAATTCCCAAATAGGAGGCAACCATGTATTGTGGCACCCGTTGTTCTATGCCCCTATATTTAGAACGGAACTCCAAATAGCGTTCTTCTGCAGACTTGCTCATGGCATTTAGGTTGCGATCTTGTAGGCTCACATAAGCTTTTTCAAATTTCAATCTATAAAACCTTTCTATGGCAGGTACTGCATTATAAAGTCTGTTGAGGGAGTCTCGGTGAATCTGAAGGATTGTTGTTGGCTCTAGGGCCTGAATAAATTGTTTGGCAGGAGTTTGGGTCAGATAACTGTACAGATCGTTCACCCACCACCCTTCAATTCCGAATTGTACAATATGCTCCTTGGCAGACTCGTCCATATAATAGGCCCTTAGGCAGCCCTTGGCCACAAAACGCATATGTGCCGAAACTTCTCCGGGGAAAAGCAACATTTCCTTTTTTTCAAATGCTCTTTCGTTAAAGCAATTGGCAATGATTTTTTCTTCCGAAGAGGATAGTTGAATGATTTCCCTAAAATGTGATAGTAATTCTTCGATTGGGGCCACAAAACAAATATGTAAGACTAAGATAGCAAAAAGCCACCATTGTTGGTGGCTTTGCCAGTTTCGTGGGGAACTACTTTTCGTTATACCAAGAGCAATACTATGGTCAAAAGAAAACCTGCCACTGCAAAATAGAGTCCTTTTTTATAGATGGGGGCATTGGGCTTGAACATAAAAAATGCCGATACCGCAAAGAAAAGCAGCGCGATCCCAAAGAAAATGCCCAACCAGAACAATGGATTGCCAGTGTGCATTTTGTGGAGTTTGTTCATATTCTCCAAAATCATGGGCAATCGTTTTTCGGTGTAGGAGGCTTCCCCTGTTTTCGTGTTGTAAGTTCCACCACTAAAGTAAACCAGGTCACCTTCCTTCTTGTCTACTTTAAAGCCTCTTTTGCGCAAGGCTGTGCCCAAGGCTTCTTCCTGTAAGTTGGGTTCCAAGGTAGTGTTTACCTCGTATTCACTTTTTAAGAAGTCCGTGCTACGGAACGTAAGTACAATGCCACTGATGGCGTAGACTGCCATAATACCGGCCAAAAAGAATCCCAAGTAACGGTGGAATTCCCTAAACGTATTCTCTGATTTTCTTCCCATGGTATTCGGTTGCTGTAAAATAAAGAAGAAGGGAGGTATGGGCCTTCCCTTCTTCATGGTTAATTCTCTTGATCTAAGTAATTATTGTTGTGCCATTTCAAGGTTGATGGTCATTTCCACATCATCGCCCAAAGTTGGGGTATCGCCACCAACTCCAAATTCAAGTCTATTGACGGTTCCGGTCAATTTAAGGCCTGCTTTTAATTTGTTGCTGCGTTGATCGGTGATAATTCCGTTTACTTTGCCTTCCAAGGTGATGGGTTTGGTTACTCCGTGCATGGTAAGGTTTCCCGTCAAGGTAAAGGTCTTGTCGCCGGTTTTTTCATAACCTGTGCTTTTAAAGCTGATGGCAGGAAATTTTTCGGCATCGAAGAAATCGGCACTTTTTAAATGGCCGTCACGTCTTTCGTTATCGGTGTCAATGCTGGCGGTTTGGATTTCCACACTGAACTCGGCATTTTCAAAGGTATCGCTGGCCGTGGCAGTAATGTCAAAATCCCCAAAGCTTCCTTCAACTTCAGAGATCATCAAATGGGTAATGGAAAATCCAATTTTGGAATGTGATTTGTCAGATTTCCAGGTCGATTGGGCCGAAACGACCAGACCGGTCAACAATGCAATGGCAAATAGTGTTTTCTTCATCTTTTTAATTTTTTGTGTTTGTAGAGTTTTTTAAGGTTTTATAGCTTGTAAAGTAAACCAAAAATTGCAAAATGTCCCCATTTCAAACCCAGAAAGCAAGGGATGCCAAAAATGGTCAATGTTTTTGACATCCCACAACTATTTTCCGTAAACGACAAAGGTTAACCTCCAATCAACCAGAGGTTTGTATAGAGGAGGTTAAAATGTCGTTCGGGGGGCAAATACGGTTGTTCGGAAATCTGTTTTTTGGTAGATGGGTTTTATCCCTAGATTTGACCTTGATTTAAATGCAAAGTATTGATTTCTAGAAAGGAACTTCTTTTTCAAATTATATTGCACGTCATCGTGCTCCTGTTTTTCTCTTTTGACAGAAATGAGGAGACAATTAGTTTTAACAAGGCATTGTTTCTTCTCTATTATAGTGGGGCCACCGTGGTAGTAACCTATTACCTGATGCCCAAATTTTTGTACAAAAAGAAATATTGGCAATTTTTCCTAGGGTTTACCATCATTGTGGCTACAGTGATTTCCATTGAAGAATTGATCATAGAACCGATTATGTTTCCCAATACCAAAAGAGGGGATACTTTTCCTGGGCTATACATTTCCCTTTTGGGATTATTGCCGGTCATGTTCATCCTTTCAGGTTGTAAATTTGGTTGGGATGCCCTACAAAAGCAGGCTCAGATAGATGAATTGAAGAGTGCTATCCAAGAAAGCGAGATCCAGTTTTTGCGTAGCCAGATCAACCCTCATTTTTTGTTTAACAATTTGAACAACCTGTATTCCTATGCCCTTCAAAATTCACCCAAGACCCCGGAGATCATTCTTGAAATGAGTGGGGTTTTGCGCTATATGTTGTACGAGTCCAAGGAACAGTTTGTACCTTTAAAAAAAGAGTTGGAACAACTCGGTAATTTTATCAGGTTGTACAAGTTGCAGATAGAGGACAGGGGAGTTGTTCGGTTTGATGTGGACGACATCAAGGAAGAATATAGGATTGCCCCATTGATCTTGATCGTTTTTATAGAGAACGCCTTCAAGCACAGCCAATCGGGCCAGTCTTCGGATATTGAGATCGATGTTTCCATCAAAGTGGAGAATGACCTGCTGGAGTTCCATTGCAAGAATAATTTTGAGGTAGTACCCAGTTTGGATACCATTGCCAAGGGAATTGGGCTTCAAAATGTGCGGAAACGTTTGGAAATCCTATATCCTAAAAAGCACGAGCTTGAAATTAAGGAATCTGCCAACAGCTATGATGTATATCTAAGACTTGAACTGGAAAAAGTATAAAATATGAGATGCATAATTGTTGAAGACCAACCCCCTGCACAGCGTATTTTAAAAAAGTTCATCCAAGATGTACCTGCCTTGGAGCTTGTTGGTGTCTTTTCAGATGGTTTGCAGGCCATGGAGTTCTTGAAGAATGGACCAGTGGACTTGATGTTCTTGGATATCCACTTGCCCAAGATCAACGGCCTCGATTTTCTGAAGAGTATTCCTGAGGCACCGCATGTGGTGCTCACCACGGCATTCTCCGAGTATGCTCTGGAAGGCTATGACCTCAATGTGGTGGATTATTTGTTAAAACCCTTTTCGTTCCAGCGCTTTTTGCAGGCGGTGAACAAGGTCAGCATAAAGCAGGAACATCAGGTCCCAAAGAACGATACTGCCCAAGTGAGTGAGATTTATGTGAAATCGAGTCATGAGCACATTAAGGTTTCGGTCCGCGACATTTATACCATTTCTTCGGATTCGGATTATACCGAGATCCACCTAAAAGGCAAAAAAATACTTTCCAATGAACCTTTGCGACATTGGTTGGATGTGCTTCCTATAAATCAGTTTTTTCAGGTGCACAAATCCCATATCATCAACACCCAAAAAATAGATCGTATCTCAGGAAATCAGGTATTGCTCGCCAACGGGGCAAAAATTCCTTTGGGGCGTGCGTACAAAGACCACTTTCTAAAAAGCGTTTTACAATAATTGACCAACCTAAAAAAGAAAAGGCCCGGGATATTGTTCCGGGCCTTTTCGATTTATAGGGAAATGATTTTATTTTCTTATTTGGCAAAGTAGACATAGATGGCAATTACCACCACGCAAATAAAAGCACTCGCCAATTTAACGTGTTTCCAAGGTTCAATGGATACCTGTTTGGTATATTCCAGTTCAAACGCCTCTTTTCTCGGGTAGATTTTACCAATGATCAACATGATGATGATGTTGGTAATGAACAATATGGCCATTACGTGCAGATAATGGGGGTAGGCTCCGGCCTCTACCATATGCAACTCTTGCGGGTCGGTTATGCCATTTGCCTTGGCTTCCGCCAGTGCGTTGGCCACCATTTTTGGTCCCACAATAAACTGACTGATGATGTACAGGATGGACCCTGACAGAATACCGATCTTGGCGGCAATGGCAGGAACCCTTTTGGTCAAATAACCAATGACGATAATCGTGAAAATGGGGATGCTATAGATACCATTGATTTCCTGTAAATAGTTGAAAAGACTACCCGCATTGGCAATGAGTGGCGCAATGAACATGGCAGCCAAGGCCAAACAGATACCAAAGATTTTTCCATACTTCACAATGGTCATTTCTGATGCATCCTTGTTAATGTGTTGTTTGTAGATATCGATACCGAACAAGGTCACGGAACTGTTCAAAACACTATTGAAGGAACTCAAGATGGCACCAAATAGTACGGCGGCAAAAAAGCCCATCAACGGTTTGGGCAATACGGCCCTTACCAATTCCGGGTAGGCAAGGTCACTACTGGCCAGCCCACCTTCAAAATAATAATAGGCGATCATTCCTGGCAAAACAAGGATGATGGGCCCCAAAATTTTCAAAAAAGCGGCAAGTAAAAGCCCTTTTTGTCCTTCGGCCAGGTTTTTGGCGCCCAATCCCCTTTGTATGATCTGTTGGTTGGTTCCCCAGTAGAACAACTGTACCAACATCATACCGGTAAATATGGTTGAGAAGGGTACTTCTTGACCGGGATTTCCCGTGGAGTCAAAACGTTCTGGGTTGGCGGCCATCAATGTGTCGAGTCCTCCCAACACACTTCCATCGCCAATGGCCATCAATCCAAAAACAGGGATGAGCACCCCTCCGATAATAAGTCCGATCGCATTGATACTGTCCGAAACGGCCACTGCCTTCAACCCACCAAAAACGGCATAAATCGAACCTACGATACCAATGCCCCAGATGCAGATGACCAATGCCGTGGAGTCCGATACACCCAGTACTTGGGGCACATCGAACATCCCGCTGATGGCCACGGAACCGGAATACAGGATTACGGGGAGCAGTACCACCACATAACCCGTCAAGAACAATCCCGAAGTGATGGTTTTGGTAGTGGTGTCGAATCTTTTGGCCAAAAACTGGGGAACGGTGGTAAGTCCACCCTTCAAATAGCGTGGAAGCAAGAACATTGCGGTAACTACAATGGCCAAGGCGGCCAAGGTTTCCCAAGCCATTACGGATAGCCCGTCTTTATACGCGCTACCGTTAAGACCTACGATTTGTTCCGTAGAAAGGTTGGTCAACAGCAATGAACCGGCAATAACGCCTGCCGTTAGGCTCCTCCCACCCAAAAAATAACCATCAGAAGATGTTTCATCCGTTTTTCTAACGGACCACCAGGATATAAAAGCTACCAAGAGCGTAAATCCCAAAAACGATATAAGTGCCATGTTTTACATTTTGATTGCTTGGCCTTTGGTCAAAAGCCAAATGGATTAGTTTGTTTTGTTAATTACATAAATTGGTTGATGATGTTCTCAAACAACTCCTGTTGACCACTTCGCTTTTTGATATCTTGGTGGGCATTGGCATGCACATAAAGGTCTTCCAAGGTGAGTTTCCCATCTTCAAATGCCTTTCCGGTCCCAGAATCAAAAGAGGCATAGCGGTCTCTTCTCCTGCTAATATAGTCGGAATTTTCCAAAATACTATTGGCGGCGAGCAAAGCCCTTGAAAATGCATCCATTCCGCCAATGTGGGCATAGAATATATCTTCCAAGTCCGTGGAGTTCCTTCTGATCTTTGCATCAAAATTGATACCGCCTCCCTGAAATCCTCCGGCTTGCAAAATCACGAGTAGTGCTTGGGTAAGTTCAAAGACATCCACTGGGAATTGGTCTGTGTCCCATCCGTTCTGGTAATCGCCGCGGTTGGCATCTATACTTCCCAAAAGTCCATTGTCGGCGGCCACCTGCAGTTCGTGCTCAAAGGTATGTTGGGCCAAAGTGGCGTGGTTCACTTCAATATTGAGTTTGAAATCACCCAAAAGGTCGTATTTGGTCAAAAAGCCCAAAACGGTGGCAGCATCAAAATCATATTGATGTTTTGTCGGCTCCATGGGTTTGGGTTCGATAAAGAACGTACCCTTGAATCCCTGTTTGCGGGCATAATCCTTGGCCATATGCAGAAAGCGCGCCATGTGGTCCAATTCCCGGCCCATATCGGTATTCAATAATGACATATATCCTTCTCGACCACCCCAAAAAACATAGTTTTCACCCCCTAGTTTAATGGTGGCATCCAAGGCATTCTTGATCTGTGCCCCGGCAAAGGCCACCACATCAAAATCGGGATTGGTCGCAGCCCCGTTCATATAGCGTGGGTGACTGAAGCAATTGGCCGTGCCCCAAAGTAGTTTTACCCCGGAAGCCGCCATTTTTTCCTGGGCGTAATCGGTGATGAGGTCCAATCGTTTTTCGGATTCTGCAAGAGTGGCGCCTTCCGCGATCAAATCAAAATCGTGAAAGCAAAAGTAGGGTGCTCCAATTTTGGTAATGAACTCAAAGGCTGCGTCCATTTTGTCCTTGGCCTGTTGGATCGGATCGGAACTTGTTAGCCATGGAAAAGTTTGGGTGGGTGCCCCAAAAGGATCGGAACCGACCCCAGTAAAGGTATGCCAATAGGCAATGGCAAACCGGAAATGTTCCTTCATGGTCTTACCGCCCACTATCTTGTTCTCGTCATAATATTTGAAGGCGAGCGGATTGTCCGATACTTTTCCTTCAAACGGTATCTTGGGGATTCCCTTAAAAAATTCCTTGTCTCCTGTTGTGATCATAATATGGATTTGTTCAGTTGTGCAAATAGTTGTTGAGTTCCTTTTTCCATTTTTGATACGCCTCTTCATATTCCTTGGAATTGGTATCTGGCGAAAATGTTTGTTGTATCGCATCGGAGGCCGTGGCCTCGGTCATGTTTTTAAAATCGCCGAAAGCCAGAGCGGCAGCTCGGGCTGCCCCAACGGCACCAGTGGTTTCCACAATATTGATTTCGCTATTGGTGAGGGTTGCGATGGTCTTGGCAAAAATGTTGGCCTGGAAAAGGTTGTCATTTCCCGCTTTGATGGAGGCAATGTGTACCCCATCATGCTTTAGGATTTCCATACCGTAAACAAAGGAAAAAGCAATGCCCTCCAAAGCTGCCCGAAAAAGATGGGGTGCCTTATGAATGTTGAAATTGAGATTCAGGATTCGAGATCCCTTGTCCCTGTTTTCCAGCATGCGTTCGGCCCCATTCCCAAAGGGAATGATCTGTAGTCCATTGGACCCTATAGGTATCGATTCCGCTTTCAGGTTCATTTCGTTATAAGAAAGTCCTTGGGTAAGTTCGTTCTTGATCCAACTGTATTGGATTCCCGTTCCGTTGATGCAGAGCAACTTACCAATTCGGGGATGATCAGCCGTATGGTTGGTATGGGCAAAACTGTTGATTCGGGTATGCTCCTTTGTTTGCTCATGATCGGAAATGGCATACACCACGCCGGAAGTGCCCCCTGTGGCGGCAATTTCGCCAGGCTGCATCACGTTCAGGGAAATGGCGTTATTGGGTTGGTCCCCGGCCCGGTACATAATGGGGATGCCTTCCGGTAGGCCAGATTCCGAAGCACCTTGCTGACTTACGGTTCCCTGTTCTGAAAAGGAGGGACGAATTTCTGAGACCAGGGAGGAATCGATACCTGCTTCTTCCAAAAGCCATGTGGCCAATGTATTTTCCTTAAAATCCCAAAGGATGCCTTCGGAGAGTCCAGAAGGTGTCGTCACACATTGTCCAGAAAGTTTTAGCGCAATGTAATCTCCGGGCAACATGAACTTGTGGATGTTCTTAAAAATCTCAGGTTCATGGTCCTTCACCCATTTCAACTTGGAAAGGGTAAAATTGCCGGGGGAATTCAACAAATGTTCCACACACTTGTCGTGTCCCACTTTATTGAATAGGTCTTCCCCGGTTTCCACCGCCCTACTATCACACCAAATAATGGAAGGCCGTAATGGTTTCAGGTTCTTGTCCACCACTACCAGTCCATGCATCTGGTAGGATATGCCAATTCCCTTGATCTGGTTTTTGTCAATGTTGTGTTTTTTGATGAGCTCTTGGGTGGCAATACAGGTATGCTTCCACCATAGATTGACATCCTGTTCGGCCCAGCCATTTTTTGGGGAATCAATGTGCATTTCTTGCTTGGGTTGCTGTACAAGCGCCTTAACGCTACCATCTTCGGCATTTACCAGTGCAGCTTTTATGGAGGAACTGCCAATATCATAACCTATCCAATACATAAATTGAAGTGGAATTCTTCAATGAAAATAGTTATTTATAGATGAACTCTCTTTTTAAAATTGGATTATATCTCCTTATTCTTAAAAAGTGTAATTTTTTACTAACAATTTTTTAATCTAGAAAGAAGAGGAACTTTCCTATAAATTTGAGTAATTTGAAACATTATTTTAGTATTTGTAAACATATAATATAAGGTATGTTCAAAAAGCAGTCCAGTTTAATCTTTGTGCTACACGCCTCCCTGGCTGCCTTTGGCACATACTTTTGCATGTATGCCTTTAGAAAACCCTTTTCAGTGGCCACCTTTGAAGGGTTGGCCTATTTTGGGATAAACTACAAGATCCTTTTGGTCATTGCACAGGTTATAGGGTATGCACTTTCCAAATTTGTGGGGATTAAGGTAATTTCAGAATTGAAACCCAACCGAAGGTTGATGTACCTGATCTCCTTGATCGTGATGGCGGAACTTTCATTGTTGCTGTTCGCCTGGGTACCCGCCCCGTACAATATTGTTTTCATGTTCTTGAACGGATTGCCCTTGGGCATGATTTGGGGCATTGTGTTCTCCTATATTGAAGGGAGACGTTTCACGGACATCCTTGGCGTGGTACTTTCGGCCAGTTTTATTGTTTCCAGTGGCGTGGTCAAATCCGTGGGGCTTTATGTAATGAACCATTGGGGCGTCACTGAATTTTGGATGCCGTTCGTTACCGGGGCATTGTTTTTTATTCCGCTGCTCCTATGTTCCTATATGTTGCAAAAGGTACCACCGCCCACTCCCGATGATATAGAAAACAGGACGGAACGGATTCCGATGACCAAGGAAGACCGAAGGCATTTGGTGAAGCAGTTTTTCTTTCCATTGCTGTTGGTGGTCATTTTTTACACCTTTTTGACCGCCTTCAGGGATTTTAGGGACAATTTTGCCCGCGAATTGTGGGACAGTATCGGCTATAAAGGCGATATTTCGGTGTTTTCCACATCCGAGATCATTATAGCCATTGTGGTACTGCTGATCATTGGAACCATTTTTTATATCAAGGATAATTTTAAGGCCTTGCTCACCTATCATGGGCTGTTATTGTTGGGGACCGTGGTGTTGGCCTTGTCCACTATCCTGTTCCAAACGGGTGTGCTAGATCCCTTTGTATGGATGGTCTCCACCGGTTTCGGGCTTTACATTTGCTATGTGCCCTTCAACTGTCTGTTTTTTGATCGGTTCATTGCGGCCTTCAAGGTAAGGGGCAACTCTGGGTTTCTTATCTACATAGCGGATGCTTTTGGCTACGTGGGCAGTGTATTGGTGTTGTTGTACAAGAATTTTGGACAGAACAAACTCTCATGGCTCAATTTCTTTGTGTACGGAACGTATGCCGTGGCCATTATCGGTATTGTGGTCACCGTGGTTTTGTTCCTTCATTTTGGGGCACGACATAAATCAGAAAATTTAAAAGAAAAATTGGACTATGGAAAATAGATACGATGCGGTCATAGTTGGTGGGGGCATTTTGGGGACTTTTCATGCCTTTCACGCCATGGAAATGGGCCTAAAGGTCTGTTTGGTGGAAAAGGATGCTTACCCAAAAGGGGCGACCACCCAAAACTTTGGGCAAGTGGTTCCTTCGGGAATGAACTCCAAATGGCAACAATTCGGAAGGGAAAGTCTTCGCATTTATAAAGAGATACAATCGCAGTTCGATATCAGCATTCGGCAGAACGGAAGTGTCTATTTGGCCTCCAACGAAGAGGAGGAACAGTTGTTGGTGGAACTCAGGGCTATCAACAACAGCAATGATTATACCTCCAAAATGCTCACCAAGAATGAGTGTTTGGACCGTTACCCAGGATTGAGAAAGGATTACGTAAAGGCAGGGCTCTTTTTCCCGGAAGAAGTCACTGTGGAACCCAGGATCATGATCCACAGGTTACAGGAATTTTTATCCACCCGTAAAGAAATGGAGATCAAAATGGGTTTTCCGGTAATCGGGTGTGAACGCAACGGCGAATGGGTGAAAGTGGATGGTGCAACGGGAGAATCCCTTTGGGCCAAAAAGGTAATCATATGCAATGGCAGTGATTTTAAAAACCTGTATCCCGAAGTATTTGCCGAAAGTGATCTTGAGGTTTCTAAACTACAGATGATGCAGACCAAACCCCAAGGCAACTACGAATTAAATGGCTCTATTTTAACGGGGTGGTCCATCAGAAGGTATGAGGCTTTTTACGAATGTCCGTCTTTTGCCTCAATTAAAAATAACGAGCCGGAAGATAGCCTTCAAAAACAATGGGGGGTCCATATTTTGTTCAAACAGGCAACTGATGGTTCCGTAATTTTGGGAGATTCCCATCAATATGCCGATGCCAACAAAATAGAAGATTTAGGGTATGATCTGGATATGGACATCGATCATTTTATGGTAGAGGAAGCCAAGAAAATTATGGATCTTCCCACTTACGAAATCCAAAGAAGATGGTATGGCATGTATTCCCAATGTAAGACCAGCGACATATTCCAAAAGACCATTGATGGGCACATTCACATTGTTACCGGAATTGGAGGGAAGGGAATGACTGGGAGTGCCGGATTCAGCAAAAAGAACATCGCAACAATTTTTAATACGCAGAAAATAAATTTATGAAAAACATTAAGCTAGCGGTTTTTGATATGGCGGGCACTACGGTGAACGAAGATAATGTGGTATATAAAACAGTTAGACAGGCATTGGCCAAATGGGGGGTGGATGTTTCCTTGGAAACGGTCCTCGAATTTGGCGCCGGAAAGGAAAAATACAAGGCCATTGTGGATGTTTTGGAAGCGACCAAAAATGGTCGGGAAGAAGAAGTGGATGCCAAAGCAGTGCATGAAGATTTTAAAGGAATGTTGAAAGAAGCCTATGCCAATTTGGAGGTGACCCCATATGAAGGTGTGGAAGAGCTTTTCGAGACTTTGAAATCCCACGGGGTAAAAGTGGTCCTGAACACGGGATATGACAGAAAAACGGCCCAATCCCTTTTGGACAAACTGGGATGGGAACCGGGCAAACAGATCGATGCACTGATTACCGCCGACGATGTGGTAAAAGGTAGGCCTTCATCGGAAATGATAGACAAGGCCATGGAGATGTTTGGTATAACCCATTCCGAGGCGGTTTTAAAAGCTGGCGATTCCGTGATCGATATTGAAGAAGGAAAAAATGCCCATTGCGGAATCACCGTGGCGGTATTATCAGGGGCCCAGAACCGCGAGCAATTGGAAACCGCGGAACCGACCTATATCCTTACTTCTTTGGATGCCTTGGCGGGGGTGTTGTATCCGTGATCAGATAAAGAAATAGACCACCAACATTTTGGAGGGCACTTTGCCCTTGTTGATAGGAACATGGGGGATTCTGCCATCAAAAAAGATGGAGTCCCCTTCTTTTAACAACACTTCTTGGTCTCCGATTACATAGGAACACTCCCCGGTTAAAATGTATTTGAATTCAAAGGCATCCGTAACCACTTTGTCCCGTTCAGAATTGGGTTGTACCTCCAAGAGCACACTTTCAAACCCGACGGAGTTCAGTTGTTTGCCAAAGATGTAGTTGTAGGTAAAACCGATGGCCTCATCCTCCTTTTCGATAATGGTTTGGTCATCTTTGCGTGAAACCAAAAAATTCTGGCCGTTCACTTTGGGCATCCCATCAAAAAAATCCGTGAGTTCGGTATCCAATGCTCCAACAATTTTTAAAAAAACGGGTAAGGAGGGTATGGTCCTCCCATTTTCTATCCTGGAGATCAATCCGGCCGTGACCCCTGCGTTGATTGCAACATCATTAATGGTCTTTTTATTGTTCTTTCGTATTTCTTTGATCCGTTTGCCTATTCCGATTAGATAATCTTCCATTTTGGGGTATGCTCGCTGTTTTTAATATTTATAACATTCTGTCAGTTTTCATAGTTACTAAAAAAAGTCTTCAGTCCCTTATAAAAATGCATTCTTTTCAAAGTTCAATAAAATAAAGAGGTCTTTTAAAAGTGCATATTTGTAAATAATGTTTACCTAACATTGAGCGGTTTCTTTTAACCTTTCCATATCATTTTTTTAATCTGTTTAAGGGCATGCCTTAACTCTTGTGTTGGATATTTGTTGATAAATAATTAACCAAATTTTACAAATACTCAACAAATGAAAAAATCAATCCTAGCGTTTTTACTTGCCTTTACCGTAAGTATGATCGGCTATTCCCAGATTACTTTTTCGGGGAAGGTAGTAGACGAGAACAGCATGCCCTTACCTGGGGCCTCCGTTGTTGTAAAGGGCAGCACCACCGGTGTGGCCACAGACTTTGATGGGAACTTTGAAATTCAGTTGCCCAGTGCCAATGAAACCTTGCTGGTAACCTATATAGGTTACTTGGCAAAAGAGTTCTCCACAGCGGGCCAATCAACAGGTACCATTATTTTGCAGCCCGACTCCCAACAACTGGACGAGGTTGTGGTAACCGCCCTTGGTATTAAAAGGGAAAAGAAATCCTTGGGTTACGCATCCCAAGAATTGGATTCGGAAGAAGTAACGGCGGCAAGGGAGCCCAACTTGTTGAATGGGATATCAGGAAAGGTTGCCGGTCTTCAAATCACCAATAGCCCATCAGGTTTGGGAGGATCCGCAAGGGTGAGCATAAGGGGTGATGCTTCTTTGAACATTAATGGTAACTCACCTTTGTTTGTTGTGGATGGTACCCCGATCAGTAATGAGATTGTTGGTTCTTCCGGTTCCGGTACACAGGATGTGGATTATGGAAATGGAGCTGCTGAAATCAATCCGCAGGACATCGAGTCCATAAACGTGTTGAAAGGTCCGGCGGCTGCGGCACTTTATGGTGCCAGAGCGGCCAACGGTGCCATTATCATCACCACTAAAAAAGGAAAATCTGAAAGTGGAAAATTGGGTATTACTATCAATACAGGAGTTACTGTTGAGAGCATTTTACTATTGCCCGATTGGCAAAACGAATATGGACAAGGTAACAACCAGCAATTTGCATTTGTAGATGGTAGCGGAAGTGGTATTGCGGACGGAGTGGATGAAAGCTGGGGTCCACGGTTGGATACCGGTCTTTTGATCCCCCAATTTGATTCCCCAAGAGAGGATGGTACAAGAGGAGGGGACTATTTGGTTAGCGATTCCCCAATAATCCCTACTCCATGGGTATCACAACCCAACAATACCAAAGATTTCTTTGAAACAGGTTTTACAAAGACAAACAGCATTGCGATATCGAAATCCGGTGATATGGGAAATGTCCGTTTCTCCTATCAAAACTTGGATCAGGAAGGTGTTGTTCCCAATACCGATTTAAAAAGGAATTCCTTCAATTTGAACACTGCCCTTAACCTTACTGACAAGGTGACTCTAAATGCGAACATCAACTATATAAAGACAGATAGCGGAAACAGGCCTTCATTGAGCTATGGTACGGAAAGTATCATGTATTTGTTCATTTGGTACGGTAGGCAGATCAATACAAACAACCTAAGGGATTATTGGATGCCCGGAATGGAAGGGTTGCAACAGTTCAACTACAATTACAACTACCATGATAACCCATTCTTCAATGTTTATGAGAACACTAACTCCCAGGATAAGGACAGGGTTTATGGGAATGTTAGCGCGAACTACAAAATCAATGACCATTGGAATGTAATGGTGCGTACAGGTCGTGATTTCTACAGGGACCTAAGGGCCAAGAAAAGAGCTTTTAGTACACAGCGTTTTCCTTTAGGTTATTATAGGGAAGACAACGTTTTCTTTGAAGAGTCAAACACAGACTTTTTGATTTCCTATGATAATACCTTCAATGATAAGTGGAATATCAATATTTCTGCAGGTGGAAACCAATTGAGACAAAAACAGGACTATACCCAGACCGTTGCGCCTCAGTTGATAAATCCAGGAGTTTATTCCTTTAACAATACCAGAAGGCCTTTGGAGGTATCCACAAGCGACAGGGAGAAAAGGATCAACAGTTTGTATGGTTTTGCCAGGTTTGCCTATGATGAAAAAGTGTACCTTGATCTAACCGGAAGAAACGATTGGTCAAGTACCTTACCAACGGATAACAACTCCTATTTTTACCCTTCTGCAACCTTGAGTGCGATTGCCAGTGATATTTTTGAGTTGCCGGAGTTCGTTTCTTTTGCGAAAATCAGGGCAGCCTATGCCGAAGTAGGTAATGATACGGATCCCTACAAATTGGAAAGTTTTTATACCAATGAATCACCATTTGGGGATTATCCGGCCTTAACAGAGTCTTCCCTGATTCCCAATGCAGAACTTAAGCCAGAGATTACCTCTTCCTATGAGTTTGGATTGGATATTCGTTTGTTCCAAAGCAGGGTGAACATAGATGCCACATATTATGATGGTAGAACTAAGAACCAGATCATACCCATTAGTACAGATATAGCCAGTGGTTATACCAGTAAATTGATAAATGCCGGTGAGGTAAGGAATTACGGCTTTGAGACCATTGCCAGTTTTATACCTGTCAAAACTGACAATTTCACGTGGAGATCAACATTTAACTTCTCTACCAACAAAAGTGAGGTGACCGACCTGGGAGGTGTAAACTATACCTTGACTGAACGCAACGGGGCATTCATCCAAGCCCGTGAAGGAGGTTCCATCAGTGCCATTTATGGTAGGGGTTTCCAAAGGGTAGAGGATAAAAATAGCCCTTACTATGGTCAAAAAATCTTCAATGACCAAGGAATTCCGATGAGAACGGATGACCTGGTCTATCAAGGGGACTATGCACCTGATTATACATTGGGCATGTTGAACAGCTTTAAGTACAAGGCATTTGACCTAAGTTTTCTATTGGATACCAGACAGGGAGGTATCGTGGTTTCAAGAACAAAGACCATAGGTAGCACATCAGGTCAGTTAAAGGAAACTTTAGAAGGCAGGGAAACCGGAATAGTGGGTGAAGGAGTAGTGGAAACATCACCAGGAGTGTACACGCCAAACACAGTAAATGTGGATGCCAGGACTTGGAACAACAGATACTATGAAAGGGATAACGTGGAAGCGGCCAAATATGATGCATCCTATACCAAACTAAGGGAAGTTACCCTAGGGTATACCTTGCCAAAAAGGTTTGTGGACAAATTGCCGATCACGGGAGCTAGACTTTCCATTACTGGAAGAAACCTTTTGTTATGGACGGACAACCCCCATTTTGATCCCGAAACCGTTTCAGTTGCCGGAGGCACGCTGCAACCTGGTATCGAGAACATGTCTTACCCTAGTACCAAGACATACACAGTTAACCTAAGAATAGACTTTTAATTATACTATCCGATGAAAAAATTACAGGACCTTCAAAAAATGATTTTCATGACAATTTCTTTGTTGTGTATAATCAACTGTACGGACGATTTTGAGCAAATAAACACCAACCCCAACTATCCGGAAAGTGCCGAGCCAAGCTTATTGCTGCCAGGAATCATGAGAGAAATGGCATATAACTGGGGCGATCAAGGATGGGAAGAAGGTTTCACCGTAACACAATATGCCGCAAGGTTGCAGTTCACCTCCGGAGATACCTATAACTGGTCTCCAACAGGTAATCCCTATGATAATGCATATGCATCACTGCGCGATGTTGAAAATATTATCAGGGAGACCAAGGAAAATGAGGGTCAGCAAAACTACTATGGAGTGGCACTGATAATCAAGTCTTGGATTTATTCGTACCTGACAGATGCGTATGGGGATGTTCCTTACACTGAGGCCACGCAAGGAATCAGTGGAGACAACATTACACCGGCATTTACCCCTCAAAGTGAAATATATGACGGTATCTTGTCCGACTTAAAAACAGCCAATACCGTATTGACAGGGACTGAAAATATCACTGGTGATATTTTGTATGGAGGGGATGTTTTAAAATGGAGAAAGTTTGCCAATTCCCTGCGTTTAAGATTGGCCATGCGAATCAGTGATGTGGACAATTCAAGGGCCGTTTCTGAAATGTCGGAAATCGCTGGGAACAGCACTACCTATCCAATTTTTGAAAGCAATGCCGATGCTGCTTTGCTTCAGTGGAATTCGGACAATCCCCAACCAAAATACAATACTCGTTCCGGAAGTTTCGATGAAGTTCGTCTAAGCACGACCTTGGAGGAGAGACTGAAGGATTTAGGGGACAGAAGATTGATTGTTTTTGCCCAACCAACGACGGATTCGGGAAAAGGAATTTACTCCGATAATTTGGACGATTATGTTGGTATGCCCAACGGATTGGATGATGAAGCAGCTTTAGGCTATAGCCCCTCCGGAGACCCAGAAAAATCAGGTTCCAACTTTATTTCAAGGTTAGGTATTTTATTGGCCTGTAGGGCTTGCAATGTAGAACAGGCCTCGCCAACCGCTTCACAGACCATTATTATGAGCTACTCTGAACTACAGTTCATTTTGGCAGAAGCCAGGGAAAGGAACTTCATCGTCGTTGGAGATGCTGCTGAATATTACGAAAACGGTATCAGGGCTTCATTTACCTATTATACGGAAAGAGTTATTGCCGGAGGTTGGAACGAGATTGCTGCGGACATGCAGGCATTTGATGTTGATGCCTATGTTACCCAACCAATGGTGGCCCTTTCAGGTACAGCTGAGGAGAGATTGGAAAAAATAGCCATGCAAAAATGGATTTCCCTTTTCTACACAGGCTTTGAGGCTTGGTCCGATTGGAGACGCACCGGCATGCCTGAAGTGATTCCTGGCCCGGACGCAGTAAATGGCGGTAAAGTACCTGTACGTTTTCAATATCCAAACTCTGTAAAATCCACAAACAGTGCCAACTATCAAGAAGCGGTATCGCGCATGGGGGCAGATGATTTAAATACCCGATTGTGGTGGGATGTGGCCGATAACTTTTAATAGGAATGAAATTTAGTAAGCTTATAAAAAGCATGATCATGACCACGGGAATTTTGTTCCTGTGGTCTTGTTCTTACAAAAAGGATGATACCCCTAAGGGTATAGAGCACATCGTGATCATCGGCGTGGACGGTATGAGTCCCAATGGGATTCAAAGGGCACATACGCCCATGATGGACTCCATGATACAAAATGGGGCCGCCACCATGCATGCCCGTTCCGTATTGCCATCAAGTTCCAGTCCCAATTGGGCCAGTATGATCATGGGGGCCGATACCGAACAACACGGGGTCACTTCCAACGGATGGGAAAAGTTTGACCATCAATTGCCACCCGTAGTAGCGACCAAAAATGGAACCTTCCCAACCATTTTCACCTTGTTCCATGACCAACAGCCCGAAGCCCATGTAGGTGCTATTTACGATTGGGATGGCTTTGGACGTTTGTTTGAAAAGGAGGATGTCGATTTTGATGTTGACGGGGACCACGAGGACAATACCACACAACAGGCCGTAAACTACATCAAGGAACATACTCCAAAGTTCACCTTTGTGCATTTGGATCATGTAGATCATGCAGGCCATGCCTTGGGCCATGGGAGCCCAGAATATTACAAGTCCGTAGAAAAGGCGGACTCTTTGATTACCGAAATTGTCAACGCGACCAAGGAAGCGGGCATTTTTGAAAAGACCCTGTTCATTGTTTCTGCCGATCACGGTGGAATCGGTTTTGGGCACGGGGGTGAAAGTTTGGCCGAAATGGAAATACCCTTTATCCTTTATGGTGCAGGAATCAAAAAAGGATATCAGATTGAAGAGACCGTATACCAATACGACAATGCAGCCACGGTGGCCTATGCTATGGGATTGCAAACTCCCCAGTCATGGATCGGGAGGCCCACTAAAGGAGCTTTTATCGGTAATGAAAAACCCAACTTGACCTATAGGCGAAAAGAGCAGATAACCCAACCAAAGATTCTTCCGGATGCAGGCTATTTTGAGCCTGCAGGAGGAGTTTTTAAGGCGGATTCCGTTGCCGTGGTGATGCAGAATCCCAACAATGTGGGTGAGATAAGGTATACCATTGGAAATGCTGTTCCGACCATGGAAAACAGCAAGGTGTATCAAGATACTTTTTACCTGAAACAAACCGAGATTGTAAAGGCCGGAATTTTTCAGGGTGACCAATTGGTGAGTACGATTGCGGAGGCCAACTTTAGATTGGTTCCCGAAAACAAGGAAGAACCTGTTTCCTATGCCATTTACTACGGCGATGGAATGAATAAATTACCGGATTTTTCTACCTTGAAGCCTGTAAAAGAAGGATTTGCGATGGAATTCTCCCATAAACAAGCCCTGATGGAAGATGTGCAACAAGAACAGGTGGCCTTGGTGTTGGAAAGCTATTTGGATATTCCTGAAGATGGGAAATATGGCTTTTTCACCAATAGTGATGACGGGAGTAAACTCTACATTGATGGAAAATTGGTGGTGGACAACGATGGGGACCATGGGGTCATGGAACGTGGCGAAGCCATTGAACTGACCAAAGGCAAACATTTGATTAGGGTAGAATTTTTTAACGGAGGGGGAGGCTACCACTTGGATGTGAAATACCAAGGAGCCAACATCCCGAAACAGATCATTCCCGCCAATCATTTATACAGAGAAAAATAGCATGCATATCAACTTCAAAAAATCAGGTTTTTTTGCCGTTCTGTTTTTTACGGCTTTGATAGTAAAAGGCCAAAAGCAGCAATTGCCTGCTTGGCAACCTGGTTTTTTGGACATCCACCACATCAATACTGGTAGGGGCGATGCTGCTTTTGTGGTTTTTCCTGATGGCACCACCATGTTGGTGGATGCCGGGGACATGTCCGAGACCCATCCTAGGACCACATCTAGCAGAAATGCCGAATTGGTTCCGAACAGGTCAAAGACCGCACCCCAGTGGATCGTGGATTACATCGACCAGTTTCTGCCCAAAAGACAAGAGCGAAAATTGGATTATGCCCTCATCACCCATTATCACGATGATCATTTTGGGGAAATTGATTCCTTGCGAAAAACAGCTCCGGGAGGGTATCAATTGACCGGAATCATGGAAGTGGGAACCCTTATCCCTATCAAAAAATTGATCGATCGCGGATTTGAATTCCCCATCAACCTGAAAGATTCCAAAGTACAGGCAGAGGAACGTTTCTCAAGCGATGCCTATGGCATGATACCGACCTTGAAGGAGTACTGGAAGTTTGTCGATTTTCAGTCCAAAAAGGTTGGATTGATCAATGAAGCCTTGAAGGTGGGTCGTTCGGATCAGATCGTTTTGAAAAATAACCCAAAGGGTTATCCGGAATTCTCGATACAGAACATTGCCTCCAACGGAAACATTTGGACAGGCTACGATGATTCCTTTTACGCTTTGTTCCAACAAGGGCAATATCCCGGGGAGAATCCATTGAGCAACGGTATCCGAATCGATTACGGCAAGTTCAACTATTACACGGGCGGTGATATTTCCGGCATAGACGGCATGGGTCAGACGGATTTGGATGCCTTGGAATCCCACGTGGCCCCGGCAATCGGCCCGGTGGATGTGGCCACACTCAACCATCACGGCAACCGCGATTCACAGAATCCATTTTATGTTCGGACCATCCGACCCCGTGTCTGGATCCAACAAAATTGGACAGCTGACCACCCTGGTGAGGAAGTTTTAAGAAGAATGACATCAAAACAATTGTACCCTGGCGAACGCGATATTTTTTCAACCATTATGCTCCAAGGCACCAAGGATGTGATCGGGGGCAGGTTGGACCAATACAAAAGCCAAAAGGGACATATTGTAGTACGGGTTTACAATCACGGGGATTCGTACGATATTTATGTGTTGAACGATTCATCGGAAGAAAGGGAAATACTAGCGAAATATGGACCATATGAAGCACGATAGGCACAACGGGGAATCTGTTGTGGAAGGCGACATCAACCTTACCTCTGCCAGAGGAGAATGGTTGAAGGAAGAAGTGAACGACCAGACCAAGGAGCTGTTGGAAAAGGATGCCAAATACTTTTTGCACCAATCCATGTCCACCCCGTGTTTGGACGTTTTAAAAAATTGCGAAGGCTCTTATTTGGAGAGTATCTCTGGGAAAAGATATCTGGATTTTCATGGTAACAATGTGCACCAAGTAGGGTTTTCCCATCCCAAAATGGTGAGTGCGCTTATGGGCCAACTGCAGGAACTTACGTTTTCAACCCGAAGATATACCAATGAAAAGGCTATCAAGTTTGCGGAGAAACTGACTTCCTACACTCCAAAAGGTCTTAACCGTATTTTGCTTACCCCAAACGGAAGTTCTGCAATCAGCATAGCCTTGAAACTGGCCCGCGCGGTAACCGGTAAGCACAAGGTAGTTTCTTTTTGGGACTCGTTCCATGGGGCCAATTTAGATGCCATCAGTGTAGGGGGAGAATCCATTTTTCAGGAACATATGGGCCCTTTGATGCCTGGTGTGGAACGCATTCCGCCTCCTATTACCTATCGCGGTATTTTTGAAGGAAACGAGGAGAAGGCATTGGAGTATTTGGAGCATGTGTTGTCCAAGGATGATGAGATCGGTGCCTTTTTGGCCGAGACCATTCGCAATACCGATGTGCAGATTCCAACCGCAAAATATTGGCAAGGCGCCCGTGAACTTTGTGATAAGTATGGGGTGTTGTTGATTTTGGATGAAATTCCGATTGCCTTCGGTCGTACCGGAAAAATGTTTGCCTACGAACTGTTCGGAATTGAACCGGATATCCTTTGTTTGGGCAAGGGCTTGGGTGGAGGTATTGTTCCCCAAGCTGCCATTGTGACCCGTGAAGAGTACAACCGTTTCGGTCATATTTCTTTGGGACACTATACCCACGAAAAAAGTCCATTGGGCTCCGTAGCCGGATTGACCCTTTTGGAAATCATTGAAGAAGAAAAATTGTTGCAAAAGGTAAAGGCAGATGAGGAATTCATGAAAAAGGCCCTTTACAAAATGCATCGAAAATATTCCCTGATCGGTGATGTACGAGGAGTAGGTCTGTTGTGGGGTATCGAATTGGTCACCAACCGGACCACCAAGGAAAAAGCGACTGCCGAAGCCGAGGAAATCATGTATGAATGTTTAAAAAATGGGTTGAGTTTCAAGGTTTCCAAAGGAAACGTCCTGCAACTCTCACCTCCCTTGACCATTTCTCGGGAAGAACTGGAAAAAGCTTTGGAGATATTGAACGACGCCTTCCTAAAAACAAATGCCATAGCCTAATGAAAAAAATCAACGAACTACTTATCTTTTTGTTTTTGGGCATTGCCCCGATGATGGCCCAGTCGGAGCCACAGATCTTGGTACAGCCCTATCTGCAGAATGCCGAACCCAATTCCATCACCATTATGTGGGAGACCACCAATGGCGAGGAAAGCATCGTTGAATATGGAACTACTCCAAAACTGGGCAAAAAGGCCGCAGGTGAAGCCGAAGACATCAATTTTTCGGATTTTCGGGTACATACCGTGAAGTTGACAGGTTTGGAACGTTTTACAGAATACTACTATCGGGTAAAGACCGGTAAGGCCAAATCGGACATCTATCAATTTAAGACCCCACCCTTTGCCAGTGATGAGGAATCGTTCAATATTGTTGCCATGAGCGACATGCAGTACGATAGCCAAAATCCGAACAAATTTTCCGAAGTGGTGAACGAGGGCATCATTCAATATTTGAAAAAGGAATATGGCGGCAAATTGCCCGATAATCTGGCCATGGTCATGATTCCGGGAGACTTGGTTCAGAGCGGCAGCCAATACTATCAATGGAAGGAACATTTCTTCGACCCTGCACAAAAATTGTTTGCCGAAGTGCCGGTGTATCCTGTTTTGGGAAACCATGAGCGAAACTCCATTTTTTACTTCAAATATTTCAGTCTTCCCGAGAACGGAACCCCTGCCTATGCAGAGCATTGGTGGTACAAGGATTATGGAAATACCCGGGTGATCGGGTTGAACTCCAATGATGGTTATCGGGATTTGAGAGAGCAATACGAATGGCTGGAAAAGGTTTTGACAGATACGGAAAAGGATGATAATATCGACTTTGTTTTTGCCCAACTCCACCATCCTTATAAATCGGAACTTTGGATTCCAGGGGAAGAAGAGCCCACAGGAAAAGTGGTAAAAATGTTGGAGGAGTTTTCAACCAAAACGGGTAAACCCAGTATTCACTTTTTCGGTCATACCCATGCCTACTCAAGGGGTCAATCCAGAGACCACAAACATTTGTGGATCAATGTGGCCTCCGCCGGTGGTGCCATCGACAATTGGGGGGAGTTTGAAGGACGCGATTATGACGAGTTCACGGTTTCCCAAGACGAATATGGTTTCGTGATGGTGGAAGTGGACGGTAACCGGAACGACCCGAAATTCACCATTAAGCGAATCAGTCGTGGCAACGAAAGCAAGCTTAGGGACAATGAGCTTCGCGATAGTATTACCATTTGGAGATTGGAAAAGAAACCTGAAACGCCCAAAGCAGTTTCGCCTACAAACAATGTGGAAGTTGAAGATGAATTTGCCACATTGAAGGCTGGGGAATTTTCAAGTTTGATGAGCGGGGCCTTCCTTGCCGCAGCGCATTGGCAGGTTTCTGAAACCAAGGATTTTGAAAAATTGGCACTGGACAGTTGGAAACAATACGAAAACTGGTACTATGAGGAAGACCGTCAAAAAGATGACAACCTTACCGACGAAAGAACCAAAAGATTGAAACCCGGAACCACCTATTATTGGAGGGTCCGTTACCGCGACCAAAACCTGAACTGGAGTGATTGGTCCGAAACAGCATCATTTAAAACCAAATAGAAAATGAAAAACAAGATGTTACTTTTGATGGCTGCCATGGCAGTTTTTCTAAAGATCAGTGCACAGGATTCCGATACGAAGGTCATTTTGATTACACTTGATGGGTACCGCTGGCAGGAATTGTTTACGGGTGCCGACCCTTTATTGATCGGTAACAAGGATTATGTTCATGAGATGGATGCATTAAAAGAAGCCTTTTGGAGGGAAACTCCTGAGGAAAGAAGGGAGGCCTTGATGCCCTTTTTCTGGGCCCAAGTTTCCAAAATGGGGCAGTTGCATGGGAACAGGACCTTGGGGAGCAAAGTGAACCTTACCAACACCATGTGGTTTTCTTACCCTGGTTACAACGAAATCTTGACAGGAACCGCGGATGATAAAAATATCCGAAGCAACGATAAGATTGAAAACCCCAATACCACCATTTTGGAGTTGTACAATAACACACCAGAAGGGAAAGGGAAGGTAGCCGCTTTTGGCAGTTGGGATGTGTTCCCTTATATCATCAACGAAGAGCGCTCTGGCATTCCCGTAAATGCGGGGTATGAAAAAGCTAAAGGCGAAGATCTTACCGAGAGGGAAAAAATGCTCAATGATATTCAGAGACAAGCCCCTATTATCTGGGAATCCGTTAGGTTGGATGTGTTCACGCACAACTACGCCTTGGAAGAAATGAAAAAAAACCATCCCAAAATGGTGTATATCTCTTATGGTGAGACCGATGATTTTGCCCATGGCGGATTCTATGATTTTTATTTACAAGCAGCTAATCGCACCGACTCGATGATCCATGAACTATGGGATTTCACCCAACAGGATGATTTTTATAAAGATCAAACGGTTTTCATCATCACCACAGACCATGGAAGGGGCACCGAACCTTTGGATACCTGGAGAAGTCATGGAGCGGACATAAAGGGAGCGGACCAAGTTTGGATGGTCACTTTTGGAAAGGGTATAAAACCAACTGGTGAAATTAAAACGGAAGAACAACTCTATTCCAACCAGGTTGCACCAACCATTTTGAAAAAGTTAAAGGTTGCCCTACCCACGGAAATGATGGGTCAACCCCTGAAAGATTAAGTTTAAGTAGGTTTAAATTCAGTTAATTAGTTTGCGTTTATTTGTGATGCACCCACACTTTTAGTGTGGGTTTTTCATATTTGGACCGTAAGTAAACGGGAATTTCATTTTTAAAATATTTACCTTAGGGGGCCTATACCAACAGCATGGAAGAAGATCTTATTGGAACATTCAGCAATTATTTTGAGCCACCCCTGATCGAGGAAATCCTACAGGTAGGAAAACTTATGGAAGTACCCGCGGGCGAAACCATCATGGATATAGGTCAATACATCCGAAGTATGCCCTTGCTTCTATCCGGGGCCATAAAAGTGCTGAGGGAAGATGAAGAAGGGGATGAGCTACTCCTGTATTATTTGGAGCAGGGAGAAACCTGCTCTGTGACCATGGCCTGCTGTATGGGGCATACCAAAAGCGAGATCAGGGCCATTACCGAAACCGAAGTCCGGGTTATCATGGTCCCTGTTCAGAAGATGGAGGAATGGATGGCCAAGTACCAGGGCTGGCGTAACTATGTGTTCGATAGCTACCATAACCGATTGAATGAATTGCTCCAGACAGTGGACAGCATTGCCTTTAAGAATTTAGACCAGAGGCTGGTAGAGTATCTTAAAAAGAAAGTGGAAGTGACCAACGATAATAAGATCAGGAGCACCCACCAAGAAATCGCCTATGATCTGCACACTTCAAGGGTGGTGGTTTCCAGATTATTGAAAAAGCTGGAAAAAATGAAAAAGCTGAAATTGCACAGGAGTTATATCCATGTCTTAGATTTATAATTGTGCCCTTTGTTACTGTGGGCTGCCGTTAGGCACTATATTTTTGCGCAAAACCGATCAGATGCTCAAAAGGTATTTTCCTTTTTTATCGTGGATAGGAAATTATAATCGTTCGTTGTTGTACGGCGATTTGATTGCAGGGATTACCGTGGGGATCATGCTCGTGCCCCAAGGAATGGCCTATGCCATGATTGCTGGTATGCCGCCCATTTATGGGCTATATGCTTCTTTGGTCCCACCCTTTATATATGCTTTAACAGGAACATCGAGACAACTGGCAGTTGGTCCTGTTGCCATGGATTCCTTGTTGGTTGCGGCAGGTATCGGGGCGTTACATTTGGCCGGCATTGAGGATTATATAGCGGCCATACTCTTTTTAACCCTACTCATTGGTAGCGTCCAACTTCTTTTGGGAATATTGAAGATGGGTTTTTTTGTCAATTTTTTGTCAAAACCAGTAATCAGTGGTTTTACTTCGGCGGCGGCCATACTTATTGGGTTGGGGCAGTTAAAACATATTTTGGGGACAGATTTTGAACAATCGAGCAAAATCTATGAACTTATTGGAAATATAATAGGAAGTTTGGGGCAGATCAATCCAAATTCCTTGATATTTGGCATTTTGGCCGCTCTGGTCATTATTATACTGAATAGGGTGAGTAAAAAGATACCTACCCCGTTGTTGATGGTTGTCTTGGGTATTTTGATCGTTTCCATTTTCCATTTGGAAACATTGGGAATACGTGTTGTGGGCGATATCCCAAAGGGATTGCCCACATTCCAGTCCCCACCAATTTTATGGGATAGGATAGGCCAATTGCTCCCTATAGCCATTACCGTGGCCCTTTTCGGGTTTATGGAATCCATTTCAATAGCCAAAACCGTGGAAGAAAGACACACGGAGTATGAATTGGATGCCAATCAGGAGCTAAGGGCGTTGGGAATTTCCAATATATTGGGATCGTTTTTCCATTCTTTTTCCGTTTCTGGGAGTTTTTCCAGGACTGCGGTCAATGACCAGGCAGGGGCCAAAACAGGAATGTCCCTTATTTTCAGTGCGCTATTGGTCGCAGGGGTCCTGCTTTTTCTGACACCCTTGTTCCATAATTTGCCCACAGTAGTGTTGGGGGCTATCATTATCGTATCCGTTTTTGGGCTGATAGACATCAAGTATCCATTGGTGCTTTGGAAAAATAGGAAGGATGAGTTTCTACTGTTGACGGCCACTTTTTTAATGACCCTATCCATCGGTTTGATAGAAGGCATTCTATTGGGGGTATTGCTCTCCTTACTGTTGTTGGTCTATCGGATTTCCAACCCACATATTGCCATTTTGGGAAGGATAAAGGGAACCAATTATTTCAGGAACATCGACCGCTTTTCGGAAGAGGTGGAAGTTGATTCGGATAAGCTGATCTTAAGGTTTGATGCCCAGTTGTATTTCGGCAACAAGGACTATTTCAAAAAACAATTGTACAAGCAAATAGAAAAAAAGGGAATCGGATTAAAGGCCATTGTGTTGAACGCGGAAGCAATCAATTACATAGATAGCAGTGCCACTGCAATGTTAGAGCGCATAATATTGGACCTGCGCGAAAAAGGAATCAAATTCCTTATTGCAGGGGCCATTGGCCCTACGAGGGACATTTTGTACAGCAGTGGTCTGATCGATATCTTGGGTGAAGAAAATCTCTTTGTCCAAACATTTGAAGCAGTGGACGGCTGTTTTGACCAAAAGGAAAGAAGTATGATTCAGAAAAAGGTATCGTTACAGTCCAAGTCCAAGAGTTTGTAACTTTGGTCACAGAAAGTTACGCCACACAATTTTATATTTGGTAAAAACCATGTCATATGAAGATTGAACAGATTTATACAGGATGTTTGGCCCAAGGGGCTTATTATATAGAAAGTGAAGGGGAGGCTGCCATTGTGGATCCCTTGAGGGAAGTGAAGCCTTATATTAAAAAAGCCACTGAGGATGGGGCAAAGATCAAATACATTTTTGAGACCCACTTTCATGCCGATTTTGTGAGCGGTCACGTTACGCTTGCCAAAGAAACCGGTGCGGAAATCATATACGGTCCAACGGCCAAACCATCTTTTGATGCCATAATTGCAACGGATGGACAGGAGTTCCGATTGGGCAAGTTGACCATTAAGGTGTTGCATACCCCAGGGCATACTATGGAGAGCTCCACTTTTTTATTAAAGGACGAAAACGGTAAGGACCATGCTATTTTTAGTGGCGATACCTTGTTCTTGGGGGATGTAGGCAGGCCCGACTTGGCCCAAAAAGCCGCCCATATGACCCAAGAGGAATTGGCTGGAACGCTATACGAAAGTCTTCGGAACAAGATCATGCCATTGGCGGACGATGTGATCGTATATCCTGCCCACGGTGCTGGTTCCGCTTGCGGAAAAAACATGATGAAGGAAACAGTGGATACCTTGGGCAACCAAAAGAAAATGAACTATGCCCTTCGGGCCAATATGACCAAGGACGAATTTATCGCTGAGGTGACCGAAGGATTGTTGCCTCCACCCCAATATTTCCCTTTGAACGTGAAAATGAACAAAGAAGGGTACGAAGATATCGATACGGTATTGAAAAGAGGAACACATGCCTTGAGCCCGGATGCCTTTGAAGTGGCGGCCAACGAAACAGGTGCCGTAGTGTTGGATGTACGCCACCAAGATGATTTTGCAAAGGGCCATGTGCCAAGATCTATCTTCATCGGGTTGGATGGTAGTTTTGCCCCTTGGGTAGGGGCCTTGATCGCCGATGTGGAACAACCCATACTTTTGGTAGTACCCGAGGGCAAGGAACAGGAAACCGTGACCCGACTTTCAAGGGTAGGTTTTGATCATACCTTGGGCTATTTAAAAGGAGGGATTGAAGCTTGGAAAGCCGCAGGAAAAGAGTTTGATACGGTGCCCAATGTAAATGCCGAACAGTTCAAAACTATGGTGGATAAAGGGGTTCCTGTTTTTGATGTGAGAAAGGAATCGGAATATAATGCCGAACATGTGGTGAATGCCAATTTGACCCCATTGGATTATTTGAACGACCACTTGGCCGAATTTCCGGAAAAAGAGACCTTCTACATACACTGTGCCGGAGGATATCGAAGTATGATTGCATCCTCCATTTTAAAGAGCAGGGGAATCCATAACTTGGTAGATGTATCCGGTGGTTTTGCCGAAATCAAGAACGCGGGGATACCCGTTACGGATTACGTTTGTCCTTCGACCATAAAATAAAGGGAAGCCATGCGACATTTGTTTAGGTTGATGCCATATCTGATGGTTTTTACCGCTGTCCTTTCTTGCCAATCCCAGCAAGATGGTACCATCACCCGGGTGGACAAAGAAGCCATCAAGGCGGAAGTCATTGGAAAGGACGTACAGCTTGTGGATGTACGCACCCCAGAAGAGTATAATGCCGGCCATATAGATGACGCCATCAATTTTGACCTTAGCAATCGAAGTGCCTTTTTGAAACAGATAGAGACCTTGGACAAGGACCGACCCATATACGTGTACTGTATGATCGGATCTAGGAGCGCATATGCAGCCAAGATCCTCAGGAGCAAAGGTTTTGCTAAGGTCTATGACTACTCCGGGGGCTACGACGATTGGAGAAAGCCCTGAACATTTTCAGTAAATCTTTTCTTGTGTAACCAGCGTTACTGACCACTTTGGTCATACGGGGTATTTTAGCCCTTAAATAGAAAAAAGTATGTCGTTACTAAGCTTTTTGTTCAAGGGACAAACACTACCGGATCAGGTACGGATTTTGGACCGCGAAGATTATAAAACGGCCATTTCCAAAGGAAAGGTACAATTGGTAGATGTTAGGACCCGTGCGGAATTTATGGCCGGTCACATCAAGGGAGCGAACAATATTGACTTTTTTCAGGGTTCCGCCTTTCAGGGCGCCTTTTCCAAATTGAAAAAAGACAAACCCCTATATATTTATTGCCAGTCCGGGAACAGGAGTCAAAAAGCGGCCAGAATATTGGTCGATATGGGATTCCAGGAAGTATATGACCTTCGTGGGGGCTACCGGACCTGGACCTATTAATAGGGAGGTATGAAAACAACATTTCATGTACAGAACCTTAAATGTGGTGGTTGTGCAAGGACCATTTCCAACAAATTGTCGGAAATGAACGGTATTGAAGATGTGATTGTGGAGAAGGAACGCTCATCGGTTAGCTTTGATCATCAAGGCGCCGATGGCGCTTCCTTAGTTAAAGAAGCCCTTAGACAAATGGGTTATCCCACGGTTGATGATGAGAACGGTATGGTTCTCAAAGCAAAATCTTTTGTAAGTTGTGCCAACGGTAAATTGGGACGGTGATGAAATATCTTTTTATTTCTTTTTGGTTTGTAGTACTGCTGTTTTCCTGCAAACAGGGACCAAAAACCACTGAAGCTGAACCAGGGTCTGTAGCACAACTGACAACATCTTCGGAAGTTGGTAAAAAACTGATGGAAACCAAATGCTATCTATGCCATAATCCTTCCATTGGAGACAACAATCAACGAATTGCCCCACCCATGATAGCTGTAAAAGCACGTTATCTGGACACATACGGGGATAGGGAATCGTTCGTTAAGGGAATCGTGGAATTTGTAAAGGCACCTTCAAAAGAAAAAGCCATGATGTGGGGCGCTGTGCGCCGATATGGGTTAATGCCTTCCCAACAGTTTCCAGAGGATGAAATCCGAAAAATTGCCGAGTACATCTTCGATTATCAAATTGAGGAACCCGAATGGTTCAGGGCACATTGGATGGATAGAAGAGGGGATTCCCTCTATAACAAGGGTAAAAAACCGGTTGTTGTTCCAGAGGGACAAAGTTCAAGGGAAATGGGGATGAAATTCGCCCAAGAAACACAGAAAGTGTTGGGCAAGAACCTCATGGGAACCATCCAGGACAAAGGTGTTGAGGAGGCCGTTGCTTTTTGTAACGAAAGGGCCTATCCATTGACGGATAGTATGGCCACTAATTTCAATGCCCGGATCAAAAGGGTCTCCGACAAGCCTCGTAGCCCTAAAAATGCCGCCAATGCATCAGAGTTGGCCTATATTGAAACATTTAAAAAGGAAGTGGCCGCAGGCGGTTCCGTAGAGCCCATCTTGAAAGAAGAAAATGGAAAAGTTTATTTCTACTATCCTATTGTCACCAACAGTATGTGTTTGAACTGCCACGGAACACCAGGTAAAACCATTCAGCCAAATGTTGCCCAACACTTGTCCCGATTATATCCTGACGACATGGCCTTGGGGTACAATGAAAATGAGGTAAGGGGAATTTGGAGCATTGTTTTTGATGCTCCGGAAGACTCCAAATAAGTTTGATCATGGCTTTGGCGGCTTTTTGAATCCGTACACCAATTGTCCCCAAAAACCTTTTGGTAATCTTTCGTCCCCGGGGAATCCCAGTTCAATTTTACCGCTGTCTTCAGGAATAAAGTTCGTCTTAAAAATGTAATCCCAAATACTCAGACTGATGCCAAAATTTACGCCGTACGAACCTTCGGGAATGGTGTAGGCATGGTGGTACAGGTGCATTACCGGATTGTTCAAAACATATTTCAGGGGGCCATAGGTCAATTTAATGTTGGAATGGTTAAAATGTCCAATGGCAATAGCGGCAAAATGCACAATATAGGCCTGTTCGGGTTCAAAGCCCCCGAGCACCATCACCCCCAATGTTTTTAACGGCTTGTACAAAATATTTTCCATCCAGTGGTAGCGCAAATGGGCGGCAAATCCCATTTCCTTCACGCTGTGGTGTACCTTGTGGAATTCCCAGAGCACCGGGTATTTGTGCAAGAGTACATGGGTGAACCATTGTACAAAATCCAAAATGATAAAAAACACCAAAAGCTGCACCCATTGGGGCCAGTGACCCATATCCGCCAAGGCCAAAGTCTTGGAAGAGATGCCCAAGTCAACAAACAAAACACCCAGCATTTTGTACACTCCACTTATCACTATGGCGAAAATGAAGAAATTGAAGAACATGTAGAAACCATCAAGCCAAAAATCCTTCCGGATGATGGATTGTTCCTTGCGCCATGGGAACAGTATTTCCAACCCCCATACCAAAAGGGAAATGACAATGAGCCCCCAAAAATAATTGGTGTACCAAGGCACTTCGAACAAAATGGACTTCCATGTCCAGTTTAAGGTACCCATCAACCCGTTTACAAAAGCGTTTATATAATCCTGCATAATCCCTGTTCTATATGTCGTGGAACCCGACCCAACCCTTACCAACCAAAGTACGTTTTGGCCTCTAAAGCCACCAAACTTAAATATACTGTAAAAATAATACAGCCTATGTAACGCAGGTTACTATAAGATTTTAAGGAGTTGTCTACTTTTGGTATAACGCTCTGGATATCAAAAAATGAGAAGTTAAAATGACGTGATTTTTTGGTAACTTGTATAGGTATCATAAACAAAGCATTATGAAAAAAAACATGGGCGGCGCAGACCGCGTTATCCGAATCATCCTAGCACTGGTAGTTGGAGCATTGTATTATTTTAATGTGATAACAGGAACATTGGCATATGTGTTGCTCGCATTAGCGGCAATCTTTGTCTTGACGAGTTTTGTTAGTTTTTGTCCCTTGTACACCCTTTTTGGGATCAACACTTGCAAGGTCAAGAACTAGGTTTTTTGGTTGGTTGATAAAAAAGAGCCGTTCTTTTAAAAGAGCGGCTTTTTTTATGGGCATAAAAATGATGGATTTCAATTTATAAACCCTCTTTTTGAGGATTATGTAACATGGGTTACATTTTTTTATGACTTTCCTCAATATTTTACAGGAAAATTAATTGAACAAACAAAAATGAAATCACATTATCAAGTATTGATCATTGGGGGAGGAACGGCGGGAATCATGACGGCAGCCCAATTGCTCAATAAAAACAAAAAACTGGATATTGCCATTATTGACCCGTCTGAAACGCATTATTACCAACCTGCTTGGACCTTGGTTGGGGCTGGCACCTATGATTTTAAGAAGACCGCCAAGCCCATGGCAGATGTAATGCCCAGTGGCGTGGATTGGATAAAGGACAAGGCGAAAGCCTTTCAACCTGAACAGAATACCGTATCCACGGAAAGCAGTGGTGACATTACTTACGATTTTTTGGTGGTAGCCCCGGGATTGGTCATGGAACCCAGCATGATCAAAGGCTTGCCGGAAGCTTTCGAAAAAGGGGTGGCCTGTAGCAATTACATCGATCCAGATTTTACTTGGGAAACCATCCGAAACTTTAAAGGAGGAAATGCTTTGTTTACCCAACCTACAACCCCTATCAAATGTGGTGGTGCACCGCAAAAGATTGCCTATTTGGCTGCCGATTATTTCGGTAAAAACGGTTTGAAGAACAAAACCAACGTGATTTTTGCCACCCCGGGATCGGTAATTTTTGGTGTAAAAGAAATCCGGGAAACCCTAATGAAGGTCATTGATCGGTATGGCATCCATTTTAAGCCGTTTTATGCACCAAAGGAAATCGATGTAGAGAACAAGATTGTACACTTTAGCCATACTGCCCCAGAAGAAAATCGGTGTATCATTAACGAAGACAATGATTTGGGTGAAGTAATGATTGGTGACGTGGACATTCAAGTCCCTTTCGATATGTTGCACTTGGCCCCTCCACAGGCGGCACCCAAATTTATTAGGGATTCTGTTTTGGCCAATGCATCCGGCTGGTTGGATGTGAACCACCATTCCATGCAACACCACAAATATGGCAATATCTTTGGTTTAGGGGATGTGGCGGCCCTTCCAACAGCCAAAACCGGAGCTGCAGTGCGGAAACAGGTTCCCGTTATAGTGGATAATATCCTAAAGTTGATGGATAACAGATCGGCTGATAACAAATCCTACAACGGCTATTCATCCTGTCCATTGGTAACGGGTTATGGAAAAATGACCTTGGCGGAGTTCGACTACAACAACAACTTCATACCAGATCCAAAGTTGAAACGAATGCTGGTTTTCAATAGCGACAAAGAACATTGGAGACTATGGATGTTGAAGAAATACGGCTTGCCCAATTTATATTGGAACAAGATGTTAAAGGGTAAAAATGTTTAATATCAATGGATTACGGAGGTATCTACATGAGAATTATCATGTTTTGAAATCAGTTTTGCCGTTAAATTTGATTAAACTTTAAAACCAATACATTGTGAAAATTCTCAATAGCATCCCTTTGGTATCTTGGGAAAACGGCATCTGGATGATAGGCTTGTTCGCCCTTGTGGTCATTGTTCTGGTAGGCGCGGTCTTTGCGTTGATGAACAGTGGAAAAAAATAGAAGTATTTAAAATGGATCAAAAGTAATGGTCGGTCATTAGGTTCAACCAGTCATTGCATTATTTGTTTGTTTTGAAAGTCGGTAATCGAGCTCAACTTTGATTTATTAAACCCTGACTTTCATCATTGTAAACTACCCCAATACGGATTTCCTTTGTGGGAACTTCTTCGTATTGGGGCTTTTTTATGCCCAAATTTCTTAGTAACACAGGTTACTGTGTGTGTCTTTTTACGAGTCTAATTTTGACCCAAATTAAAATAGTATATGAAGCGAATACTTATAGCAATCACACTTATTTGCGCACAGGGAACTTTGCTGGCACAAGACCATGTAAAGATTTCCTTGGGGGATGTCCTGGCCAGAGTCCAGGAATCCAATGCAAGTATCAAGGTATCCGAACAGGAGGCGAAGATGGCCAAATACGATTACCAATTTTCAAGTTCCATCTTTTTACCCCAAATATCGGTTTCCCACACAGGGATTACGACCACGAACCCATTAATGGCCTTTGGTTCCAAGTTGAACCAAGAGATATTGACCCAGGCGGATTTTAACCCTGCCTTGTTGAACGATCCCGATCAAATAGAAAACTTCGCCACCAAAATATCGGTGGAGCAGCCCTTGATCAATATGGATGGTTTCTTCCAACGCAAGGCCGCAAAAACAACCATGGAGGCCAAAGACCTTCAGGCACTGCGCACTAGGGATTATTTGGATTTTGAAGCGCAAAAGGCGTTTGGACAATTACAATTGGCCCATAGGGCAGTACAGGTATTGGAAAAAGCCTACGAAGCGGCCAACGCCAACTTGAATACGGCCCAAAACAGCTATAATCAAGGACTGCTTCAAAAAGCGGATTTGTTGGAAGTGAAGGTAAGGGTAACCGAGGTGGAGAACCAACTGAACTCGGCCAAAAGCAACGTAAAAAATGCATCCGATTATTTGGCCTTTTTGATGAATGAACAAGGCAACGTGGTATATGAACCTACCGAAGAATTGATGCCCAATGATTTAGGAGAATCTGCCGAGGCAACCTTGGAAAACCGTGCCGATGTACGGGCCATGGACTTGGTTTCCGAGGCATACAAGGCCAACATGAGGGCAGAGAACATGACCTTTTTGCCAAGGTTGAATGCCTTTGCCAGTTACGAAATGTACGATGACCAAGTTTTCCGTGCAGATGCCAAGGGATATATCATCGGGGCCAGTTTAAGCTGGGATGTTTTTAAAGGAGCCCAACGCTTTGCAAAAGTGGGCAAGAGCAAAACAAATTATGAGAAAGCCAAACAAGAATATGAACAGTACGTTGCCAAAAGTTCTATGGAGTTACAACGCACCAGAAGGATGGTCGAAGATGCGCATAACAGGCTCCAGACCTCAAAATTGGCTATGGACCAATCCGAGGAATCCCTGAGAATACGTACAAATCGATTTAAGGAAGGCTTGGAAAAAACAACGGATCTGTTGATGGCAGAGTCCATGTATGCCGAAAAACAATTGGCCTACTACCAGACCATTTTCGAGTACAACCAAGCACAATCTTTACTAACATTTTTAACTAAAGAATAATTGCGATATGAAAAACACTACAATATATAAAAATGCCTTTATTGCCCTTGCCTTGGGTGTTACCCTTGCAAGCTGTGGAAGTGACAAGGAGCAAAAGCAGGACAGCGGACCAGCCGTTTCTGTGACCGTTGCTGAAGTGGAAACAGGTGACAGTAACACCATTTTGGCCGGAAGCGGACAGATAACCGCCTTGAACAACGCCACACTCAGTACCCGAATGATGGGCTACGTGGAATCTTTGCCAGTGAAAATTGGCCAAAAAGTAAACAAAGGGGATTTGTTAATCTCCATCAATAATGTGGACCTACGCGCCAAAAAGGCGCAAGTGGAAGCCTCTATTACCGAGGCAACGGTGGCCTTCAACAATGCCAAGAAAGATTACGAAAGGTTCCAGAACCTTTTCAGGGAAAGCAGTGCTTCCCAAAAGGAATTGGATGATATGACCGCCCGTTACGAAATGGCCAAGGCCCGATTGGAATCGGCCAACCAGATGAAGAACGAGGTCAATTCCCAATTTGCCTACGCCAACATTCGGGCCCCATTCAGTGGGGTGGTAACCAATACCTACATAGACGAAGGTGATATGGCCAACCCTGGGGTGCCGTTGGTTTCCGTGGAATCTCCTGGAGGTTTTGAAGTAGTGGCCAAAGTGGCCGAGAACAATATCACCGGGATCCAAGTGGGAACCAAAGCCTTGGTTCAAGTAAAAGCCTTGGATACCATCGTTACAGGAAAAGTGACCGAATTAAGTGCCTCTGCCCAAAACACAGGTGGGCAGTATTTGATGAAAGTACAATTGGATAAAACGGATGCCAAAATTTTGTCAGGTATGTATGCAACCGTAAGGCTGGAGACGGGCAAAGCTAGCAATGAAAAAACCATGGTTACGGTTCCGTCCAAAGCCTTGATCCAAAAAGGGCAGTTGAGCGGCATCTATACCTTGGGGCAAGACAATGTGGCCTTATTACGCTGGTTGCGATTGGGCGAAACTTATGGGGAAGAGGTGGAAGTATTGTCCGGTCTTTCCAAAGGGGAAATCTATATCGTTTCTGCCGAAGGCAAGCTGTACAATGGAGCTAAAGTAACCATTCAATAACCTAAAAAAGGGAATAATGAAAGACGGACTTGCAGGAAAAATAGCGAGAGGGTTCATCAGCTCCAAGTTAACGGTACTCTTGATGATCGTGTTCATGGTCATTGGGGTGTATAGTTCCTTCCTGATTCCAAGGGAAGAGGAGCCGCAGATCGATGTGCCCATGGCGGACATATTTGTGGGATATCCCGGGGCCAGCCCAACCGAGGTGGAATCCAGGATCACCAAACCGCTTGAAAAGATCATATCCAACATAAAAGGGGTAGAGTATGTGTACACCACTTCCATGCAGGAGCAAGGAATGGCCATTGTGCAGTTTTATGTGGGTGAGGATATTGAACGTTCTTTGGTACGCTTGTACGATGAAATCAACAAGCACATGGACCAAATGCCCGAAGGGGTGACCATGCCCTTGGTGAAAACCCGTGCCATTGATGATGTGCCCATGTTGGCACTCACCCTATGGAGTGATGAGTACAACGATTTCCAATTGCGTGAAATCTCAGGGGAACTGATCAACGAGATTGAGAAAGTAAATGGTGTTTCCATCACCAAAAAGATCGGGGGCCGCAGCCGCCAGCTTCGCATAGTGGTGGACAAGGATAAAATGGCTGAATCAGGGATTGACCTTTTAGCGGTTGCCCAAATGATCAAGGCGAACAACCAACAAATGGATTCCGGTAACTTTTTGTCCAACGACACCGAGTTCCACATTGCCACCGGAAGATTCTTGGAAACCAAAGAGGATTTGGAAAACCTGATTGTAGGTACCAAGCAAGGTCAACCTATTTATTTAAAGCAAGTGGCCACCGTTTTGGATGGCCCAGAATTGCCCAAAAACTATGTTTCCCTGGGATTTGGTGCTGCCAGCGAGAAATCATCGGAATACAAATCCGAATACCCAGCGGTTACCCTTTCCATTGCCAAGAGAAAAGGTGCCGATGCCATGAAGATTTCCGATGTGGTGTTGGAGAAAGTGGAACATTTGAAAAAGAACCTGATCCCGGATGATGTTCATGTGGAAGTGACCCGTAATTATGGGGAGACCGCTTCGCAAAAAGTATCCGAACTGTTGATGCACTTGATCGGTGCCATCATCGCGGTGACCTTTGTGGTGATGCTGGCCATGGGTTGGAGAGGAGGCCTTGTGGTGTTCCTTTCAGTGCCGATTACCTTCGCATTGACATTGTTGAGCTACTACATGCTGGACTACACCTTGAACCGTATCACCTTGTTTGCCTTGGTGTTCGTAACGGGTATCGTGGTAGATGATTCCATCATCATTGCGGAGAACATGCACCGCCACTTTAAGATGAAACGGTTGCCGTTCAAAGATGCCGCCTTATACGCCATAAATGAGGTAGGTAACCCGACCATTTTGGCAACTTTCACGGTAATTGCATCGGTATTGCCAATGGCGTTTGTATCTGGGTTGATGGGTCCTTACATGTCCCCAATGCCCATCGGTGCATCCATTGCCATGTTGTTGTCCTTGTTCGTGGCGTTGACCATAACCCCGTATTTGGGCTACATCTTCCTAAGGGAAAAGGATAAGAAAAAAGAAGAGGAAAAAGAACCTACGGAGATTCAGGACACCTTTATCTACAAAGCATACGAGCGTTTTGAAAAACCTTTGATCGAAAGCCGCAAAAAGAGATGGCTGTTCATCGGTATCACTGTGGTATTGTTGTTTGGTTCCGTGGGTATGTTCTTTACCAAATCGGTGGCCGTAAAAATGTTGCCTTTTGACAATAAGAATGAGTTTCAGGTAGTGATCGACCTTCCTGAAGGTTCCACTTTGGAACGTACTTCGGCAGTAGCCAAGGAAATTGGAGCCTATTTGTCAACCCGACCAGAGGTGATGAACTACCAGAGTTATGTGGGTACATCGGCACCCATCACCTTTAACGGATTGGTAAGACACTATGATCTTCGGGGAGGTAGCAACATGGCCGATATTCAGGTGAACCTCACCGACAAACACGATCGCAGCGAGCAAAGCCACGATATTGCCAAATTGCTCAGACCGAAAATCCAAGAGTTGGGCAAAAAATATAATGCCAATATCAAAATTGTGGAGGTGCCACCAGGACCTCCGGTATTGTCTACCATAGTGGCCGAAGTATATGGCCCGGATTATAATGAACAGATTGCGGTGGCTGATAAAGTGAAAGGTATTTTGAACAACACTACTGATGTGGTGGATGTGGATTGGATGGTTGAGGATGATCAAGTGGAATATGATTTTGTTGTAGATAAGGAAAAGGCCATGCTTTATGGTGTTACCCCCCAACAGATCGTTCAGGTGATGGGTATGGCTTTCCGGGAAATGCCGGTATCTCATGTGTATGATGAAAATTCCTTTGATCAGATCGGGATTGTGCTTTCCATCAGCGAAAAGGATAAATCCACTTTGGATGCCATCAAACAATTGAAAGTGGCCTCCCAACAAGGGAACATGATCTCTGTAGGGGATTTGGTGTCCATCAACGAGGGTACCAAGGCCAAAAGCATCTATAGGAAAAACCAGAAACGTGTGGTATATGTAATGTCCGATATGGCAGGGGAGTTGGAAAGCCCTGTGTATGCCATTTTGGGAATGACGGACAAGTTGAACCAATTGGAATTGCCGAAAGGGTATACCATGAACGAACTCTATATGGAACAACCCCAGTTTGAGGATGACTATACCGTGAAATGGGACGGGGAATGGCAGATTACCTTGGAGGTGTTCCGGGATTTGGGAATTGCTTTCTTGGGGGTCATCGTAATCATTTACATGTTGATCGTAGGTTGGTTCCAAAACTTCAAGGCACCTATGGTGATGATGGTGGCCATACCACTTTCATTGATTGGGATTGTATTGGGCCACTGGATGTTGGGAGCTTTCTTTACGGCTACTTCTTTTATCGGTATGATTGCCTTGGCGGGAATCATGGTGCGGAACTCGGTGTTGCTTATCGACTTCATCAACCTAAGGTTGAATGACGGTATTCCGTTGAAACAAGCGGTAATCGAGGCCGGAGCGGTCCGTACGACACCGATTTTGCTTACAGCGGGAACGGTCGTTATTGGAGCTTTTGTGATCTTGTTCGATCCTATTTTCCAGGGATTGGCCATTTCACTTATGGGCGGTACCATTGTGTCTACTGTTTTGACCCTTTTGGTGGTGCCATTGGTGTATTATATGATTGAACGTAAAAACTACAACTAGCATTAAACCTTTGACCATCGAAAAAAAATAAACCCATGAAAATGATCATTGTTACCACGGTAGAGGAGTATAAAAAAGAAGTCCTCAAAATTTTTAAGAAAGCCGGTATAGAGAGCTTTAGTGGTTCGGACATTGACGGATATAAAAGTGCATCCCCCTTGTTGTATACCAGTAGCTGGTTTCCAAGTGAAAAGGGTGGTGCCGCATCCAATCTGTTTTTCTCTTTCTGCGAAGAGGAGAAAGTCACCGAGGTTTTCAAATTGTTAAAAGAATTCAATGAGGGAAGTGAAACCACCAACCCGATCAGGGCCGTGGAGCTTCCGGTACAAAGAACTGTTTAAGAGAAACATATGAGAAATAGAATCGTAAGAGGGGTCGCAGGTACCTTTATCTTGATAAGTTTGGCCTTGGCCATTTATGTGAACATCAATTGGTTATGGTTTACGGCCTTTGTCGGGGTCAATTTGTTGCAATCTTCCTTGACCAAATGGTGTCTTTTGGAAGACATCCTAAAAAAATTCGGGGTTCCCGATTCCGACAAAAAATGCTGTTAAACGGTAACTAAGTTTGTAATTCAAAGCATTTTCTCCATTTTTGTTTAAAAACCGAGAAAATGCTTTATCAATCTTGGCCCTGGTACATAGCGGGGCCCCTTATAGCCTTGGTCATGACGGTTTTGATCCTCATGGGCAAACGCTTTGGCATGTCCTCCAACCTGGAGACGTTCTGCACGATAGGTGGCGCGGGCAAGTTTGTGGATTATTTTAAGGTGGACCTTAAATCCCGAAGATGGAACCTTTTGGTGGTATTGGGCTCCGTTATTGGGGGTTTTTTGGGTGCCCATCTGTTATCCCCCAATCCTGCCGTTCAAATTTCTGAAAAGACCGTTGCCAAACTGAACGGACTCGGTTTTGAAAGCGCAGGTACTGCTTATTTGCCAACCGAATTGTTCAGTCTGGAAGCCTTGTCCAAGCCTTCGGTCTGGATTATCCTATTAGTGGCCGGTTTTTTGGTCGGCTTCGGTACAAGGTATGCCGGAGGGTGTACTTCGGGCCATGCCATTTCAGGATTGAGCAACCTACAACGACCCTCGCTGATTGCCGTAATCGGCTTTTTTATAGGCGGTCTCATCATGGTCCATATAGTGTTTCCTTTAATTTTTAGATCATGAAAAGTGTATTGTACATCATGGTAGGTACCTTTTTAGGGGTAATCCTTTACAAGTCGGAAGCGGCCTCTTGGTTCCGCATTTATGAAATGTTCCAGTTCGATTCGTTCCACATGTACGGCATTATTGGCTCTGCATTGGCGGTTGGGATTGTTTTGGTGCAGTGGATCAAAAGATCCAAGGTTAAATCTTTTTTTGGGGAGTCTATACATATTCAGGATAAGGAAAGATCGTTCACTCGATATATTGTGGGTGGAACCCTTTTCGGATTGGGATGGGCCTTGGCCGGTGCATGCCCGGGACCCATTTACATTTTGGCCGGTGCTGGATATTGGGCCATTCTCATCGTTCTTTTTGGTGCGGTTCTGGGAGCCTTTGTGTATGGAATTTTGAGGGATAAATTGCCCCATTAAGGTTTTCTCAACGGGATATTTGGTCAGAACAACGATTTTGGAAGGTTTGTTGGGGGCATCCGTATAGCTTTGTCGGTCCCATATCTTACTTAAATGTCCCATAATGAAATTAACCACGTGCATTATAGACGATGATCTGGTGTCGCAGTTTGCCACACGCTATTGCATCCAACAATCCCCGGGAGATTTTGATATCATTACCTGTTCCAGTGGCGAAGAGGGTTTAAAGTCATGCTTGGACTTTGCAGAGGAACACAACAGGTTGCCCGATATTATCTTTCTGGATTTGGTGATGGATGGTATGAACGGATGGGATTTTCTTGAAAATTTCCAGAATATGTTCCACGATCACCCACTGCCCAGTATATATGTACTTTCGGCCTTTACCAATACCAGCGACCGAACCATAGCTAAACGCCATCAACTGATTGCGGGTTATGTGGACAAGCCACTATCAAGGGCATATTTGCAAAAGATATTGGTGGAAGAAGAAAAAAAACGAACGGTCAGTTAAAGCTTTTTCATTAAGGCAAAATATCATGAAATAGGGCAAAGTTGTTCAAAAAAGCATATTTTTGCAGTCCATTTTAGGAATGGCCTCGTAGTTCAATGGATAGAATAGAAGTTTCCTAAACTTTAGATGCAAGTTCGATTCTTGCCGAGGCTACTTTTTCCTTTTCCAATAAGCTCTTACTAACTCCTTCTATCGTTGATAGAGCTATGCTGTTTGCCCTACCGCACCATGTTTCACACATTTTCATTTCTCATAAATAGGTCAATTGCCGTATTGAGCCGATTTGTTTTTCCCGTTAGGTTTGTGCAACAACCATTTTAACAACCAATCCCATGGGAAAATTTACATTGATTTTGGCTTTTGTGGCACTTGCAACATTCGCTTCAACTGCCCAACAAAGCATACAATGTGTCAAAGGCGATTGCCAAAACGGATATGGCTTCGCAACACTTTTAGATGGCAATAAGGAAATTGGTTATCAGGTCGGCTTCCACGAGAATCAGCTTCTATCAGGTATAGGCAATCAGACAGGCGACTTTGGTAACTATTGGGGCACGTTCAAAAATGGAAAGAAAAACGGTCTTTTCAGTTATGAGAGCGAAGGGAACATGTATGCCTTCGGCCTGTTCGTGGATGGGAAAAGAGAGGAATTACATGTCATCAGGAACAAAGCTGGATATGAGTATAAAGACTACCAAAATGACAAGCATGTCAGCAACAGTCCGTTGGTTACCACAGGCACTATGCCATGTGTGATGGGTAACTGCGAAAACGGCAAGGGGGTCAAGGTCAATGGCAACGATGCCATTTACAGCAATTGGAAAAATGGGAATATGCATGGCATGACCATGCAGTTTCTGATGTCCGAGAGAAAAATCATTTTTTCTGAATTCTCGGAGGGTATTGTTGATGGTCTCCAAATGATATGGCATTTTGATGGAAGCAGGGAGATCATGCAAATGCAAAATGGTACCATAAATGGTCAATACTTAAAAAAGAACCAGAACAATACCCATGAGTCCGCCATATACAGGGATGGCCAACCAACAACTTCCTTTTAGACTTTCAAAACCTAGTCCTCCAACCTAAGAACATACCATGCGATATTCTATCTTTTTGACGTTCATATTCACCCATGTACTTTGTTGGTCACAAGTGACCATTCCGCCAAACGATCCCACGTCCCATCCCAGCTATGCCGCTTTTTTGGAAGCGGGCAGATCGAAGAACAACAATTCCCGATTGTCCACCGCAGGGGAACTGTTGGAAACGTATCCTGAAAATTCCAAAACCTTTGGTTGGGTGGCCAGTGCCCTATACGGCAACAACAAACCCGATGATGCAGTAATGTTCTCCCAATGGGCCATGGCTTTTGATAGTTACAATCCCGAGACCGGGTATTATGGGTTTATCCATGCGGTATTTGCTAATAGACCCAATGAGGCAAAACTGTTTTTGGAGAACATGCAGGCCGTGGGCCAGGATCAGGCGACCATGCAACGGGACAAACAGGCATTGAGCGGTTATGTGAACTCTTTGGCCAATTATCCCCACTTATCGGGAACGGTTCAAAAGGCCAAGGAAATGCTTTCCAACTATGAAGAACAGAGCATGATAAGGGCCAAGGCCACTTTTGAAAGCCTGGGCTCAAGTCTAGGGGCCACCTATGAAGGTATTGCCCAAAATGCGATCGCCGAAAAAATACTGATCGATTGGGTGAATGCCGGAAAAATGGTGGAAGAGGGGAAAATCTCGAGTGCACTATATGTCGATGCCTTGGCCTATATGGCCCAGTTGTCGGAAAAGGTCAATTTTTCCTTTGGACAGAAATTGGAGCCGCATTTGGAAAAAATCGTTTTTGACCAGAAAAACTATTCCTTGCCCTCCAGATACAGGGCTTTTTTAAGATTGGCACGGGTGCAGACGGCTTTAAAACGGTGGGATAAGGTGTTGTCCTCCAGTAGCTTCATGATCGATCAACTCAAAGGAAAGGCACCCTCAACGGCCACACTGGCGAAAACGTATTTCTATACGGTCCTGGCACTTACCGGGCAGCAAAAACATGACGAGGCAGCCCAAATAGCGGATGGCTACGTCAATCTGTTGCCCAAGCTGAAATCGCCTGAATACATCGCCGAAGCGTATTATGTGTTGATCCGTGCCTACGCCTTCAACAAAGATGTGGAAAAAGGCAAGGCCATACGTCAAAAGGCCCAGGAGTTCCTAAAAATTCCTGGGATGCAAGATCAGCCTTACGTTGCTTTTGTGACGGATGGACTGTCCGCTACGGAAAATATTCTTGGTGAAGGAGATGTGGCCTTAACAGGCAATGCCTATAATGACGGCGTAGCATTGGTAGGACTTAAAAAATATACCGAAGCCGCTCATCAATTTGAAAAAGCGAAAGAAGAGGAAATTAAAATACTGGAAGGACTGTCCATCTTGGCCCAAAGAGGATATTTGGACAAGTTCCAACGGATAAACGGTAATTTGGCCGCCTCCTATTATGAGACCCGGCAGTTTGATAAGATCTATGACGTCATCGAATCCAACCGATCCTATTCCCTTTTGAACGATAAAAGGAGTACCTTCAAACAACTCCCATTGAAAGAACTTCAGGCCGTGTTGGGAGCCAACGAGGCCTATCTGTCCTTTATCGATGTTTCCAAAGGAACCACCTACGAAGGCACCTATCTGATGTGCTTGGTACGCAAGAATGATGTCACCATAAAGTATAATAGATCCGCTGGGGCCTTTGCCGATATGTTGGAAAATGACAAGGAACTCATCGCACTGGAAAAGGAAATGGCCAAGAATGAATTTCGCCAACCCAATCTGGACTACCTGAATGGCAAGAAGACAAGAAAGGACGGTATGTTTGCCCTTGGGGAATTCAAACTGATGACCCAATACCTTCGCAAACATATGGAGGCCAAGGTGGTCGATGGGCAATATGTGTTCTATCAAAAGGAGAAGATGCCGGACCTGCTCCGTCGATTTTATATCACTTTCATCGACGGGTTGGAGGATAAATTGCAGGGTGTCACCAAGCTTACCATAAGTCCTGAAGGATTGATAGGGACCATTCCTTTTGATGCTCTGATGGATTGGCAAGGGCGTTATCTGGCCGAGCGGTTCGAGATGGGTTACATTCCGAGTGCCTCTTTGTTGTACAGCCTTAGAAAACAACCCAAAAAGAAGTTCGAGAAAAATGTTTTGGCCTTTGGAGGGGCTACCTATGCCCTGCATTCAGCTCCCAAGGCCCCTTTAAGCTCCATTGGCGACCTTGAAAAGTTGCGGTACCGGGTGCGGGAAGATCTGGAAAAGGGACTGCCCTTGGACTATGCCTTTGCCACGTTTCAAAGTGATGAGCCCATGGGCTTTTTGGAAGGGGGAAGACATGAAGTGGTGTTGATCAAGAAAAAGGTACCGCTTACGGATACACGCCTTGATGAGATGATGACCGAGAACGAACTCAAGCGGATGAGCCGGGCCAACGAACTGGGCAAGTATAGGGCACTCCATCTTTCCAGTCATGCCAGTGTGCACCCATATGTATTTGATTTGAGCGCCTTCGCCATGACCGTAAAGCCTAAACCTGTGGATGGGGAAGATGGCATGTTGGTCGTGGGTGAAGTGGAAAAACTGAACCTCCCCATCGATTTTGTAATGCTTAGCGCCTGCCAGACCGCCTTGGGCATTGAGTCACCGGGCGATGGTATCAAGGGACTCAACCAGGCCCTTTTCAATGCGGGGGTGAGCAGCACCTTGACTTCCCTGTGGAGTGTGAGCGATTCGGGAACCATGTTTTTGAGTGTGGAACTCTATGATAGGATGTTCAATAAAAGTATGGCCACACCAACGGCCTTGGCCCAAGTGAAGCGTAATTTTATTGCAGGGGTATATGGGGACCAGACCCATCCGTATTTTTGGGCACCCTTCATCTATACGGGGTATTGATATCCTTCTCAAAAAGACATTTTCAATGCCAGTAAAGGAGCATTTACCCTTAGAGCCCGCCGATATCAAAAAACTCAGACAACAATTGTTCGCCATGTTGGTGTTCCCTGTGGTGGTGATTGGGATGTTTCTGTTGTTCATTTCCTTTGTGTTCAAGGATTTCAAGACCAGTTTTGCAGGGGATACGGTGGTGATGTATGTGTTCATCGGTTTTTGCCTGTTCTTTTTTGGCATCATCGCGTATATGGTCGGGACCACTGCCATCGATTTACGGCGCGGGATAAAACATCGCATCTCAGGGAAGATAATGGACAAACTTACCATCACCTCCAACCGAAGGTCCAACTCGAACGCTATACGGACTACTCAAGGAACAATCACAGTGAATACAGTGTTGTACGACAAACTTTCCGTAGGGGACGGTATCACCATTTTTATGACGCAATATGGAAACAGGCCCATTAGCTTGTTGACCATGGACCAAGAGGAATTTTATCTGGTATAGTGCCATACCACCAAACCGATGACTTATGATAGGGATTGTTTTTTTGTTGATTGCATTGATTGGGCCAATGGTGTTGCTTTCCACCTTTCTGTATTTCCATTTTCCGGACGAATCGGTGGGGCGCATGGACCGTTATATTCCTCCGTTGACCTCCGCTTTGGCCACTTGGGCGTTTTGCACCGGTTGGTTGTGGTTCTATCTCTTTAACCTGTATATCAGTTTGCCGGTACTATTGCTGTCCATTGGTTTGCACTTGTACACCATGTCCAAGAACTTGAATCCGAAGCTTCGTCGGATCAATGCCATTCTGATTTGGGCCGCATGTGGCGTTTGCTTCCTCAGCTATTTTTATTTTGACTTGTGACCAAGGATGGTATGAAGGCACTTTACGTCAATTGCCGTATTGATTGTCGTAGGGTTGGGGCCTATGTTTGTCTTAATGAGATATAACAATACAAACTTTAAAATCAAATGAAAAAAGTAGCTTTTTTGATGGCACTGATCCTATTTGCCATCCTTACCGTTTCCGCCCAAACTGTGGGAGAAGTAAAGATCAAAACGCTTGGTCCTGCCAACCTCAGCTACAGAAAAAGTCCCAAAAAGGTGATGATCTCCGATTTTCAGGTCAATTACCAAACCGCCCTTAACCTTGAGGATTCCAAAAAAGGGGGCAAGCTATGGAGAGGGGGGCTCAAAGGTGACGCAAAAGCATCCCTTACCTTGGTGCTTGACGGACTCAATCCAGACGACCTTCAAAAGTTGACAGATCAACTCTATCAGGACTATGTGGAGGATTTGAAATCAAAGGGCTTTGAGATTGCCCCGATTGAAGAACTATGGAACAACAAGGCCTATGACAAGAACCGTGAGAGCAGATGGGAACTGGTCGCAGGTCAAGGACCTGAAAAAGGGAAAGAATTCGGTATCATTCTCACACGGCCCACCACCCAGAAGTTTGTGGTACCGTTTAGGACTATGGGCAAAGATCAAATACCCCTCGCCGGCTTTGCCGATTATGCTGGGAATACCGAAAGCCGGGTAGTGAACCAGAAAACCGATTTTATCTTCAACAAAGTTATTTTGGTGGTCAATGTTTTTGAGGATAGCCAAAGCGAGGTTTCAAGAACTTTGAACCGACACGCGGGAAATGCCAGGGTAAAGGCGGAGACCACTTTTGTGATCAGCGAGGAAAGCAGTATAATGTTTGATATGGGGCATTTTGTCCCGCGGGGAGGGGTTGAAGTCACTGGGGTCATGGAAAGACAAAAATTTGATGTGGCCCAAACTCCGGACAGGGACAAACTGGGAACCGATTGGGGAGTGCTTAGGGTCTGGAGTGTGGACCATCAGGAAAAGTCCAATTTTTCCATTGTAAAGTGTGATCCGAAGAAATATTTGGAAGGTGCCCAAAAAGGGTTGGATGCCTATTTGGATGCCGTTGTGGAAAAACTGGCGGACAAGGCCGATTAATTTTGAAAGGACAAGCGTCATAAGGCCCGAAAATTTATCTATTTTTAAAAAATGTCTTCGATAAAACAACTTCTTACATCCTTGACGGTATTAGTGCTGTCAGGGATGTTCCATACCACATTGAGTGCCCAAACCCTAGAGGAAGAGCTCAAAATGCTCAAGGACACTGTGGCCATTAAAGAGGGCGGAGAAAAAGTGTTGGCCCTTAAGGACGTCGGAATGAAGTTTCGTTCCATAAATGTGGACAGTGTCAGATATTATGTCGACTTGGCTTTTAAGGAAGCAGATGCATTGGATGACGATTATTATCGGGCAAGGATCTGGATGGTATATGGTATTCTTTCATGGGATGCTGGCAGACCTAAAGAAGCATTGGAGTATCATATGAAAGCCAAGCCCATTCTGGAAAATTCAAAAGAATACTATGTATTGGGAAGTCTCTATACCAACATGTCCAATGCTTATGAGGCCCTTACTGAATTTGACACTTCTGTAGCATTTCAGTTCAAGGCCTTGGAGAACTTTATTGCGGGAAAGGATAGTATTTGGATTGCGGGGTCCTATCTGAATCTGGGAAACAGGTACAAGTTGATTCAAGAACCGGACCTGTCTTTGGAATACTACCTGAAGGCATCGGATATGTACAGGAAGATAGGGAACGATTATTTTGTGGCGGTGAGCTATAACAGTGTGGCTGCGGCTTATCTCGAAAAAAAACAGTTTGATGAGGCATTTGACTATGCCAAAAAGTCGTTGGAGGGCTATGACACCATCGGCGCAAGGTTGGATAAAGCTTATCCGTTAACGAACATGGCCTTGGCAAGTTGGGGCCTTGGAAATTTTGATGCTGCAGAACTTTATTATAATCAGGCCATAGCCCTTCAAGAGGAAAGGGGGGAGCGTTTGGCCCAGATTTCTTTAAAAAATGATTTAGCCAATATATATCTTAAACAGGGTAAAGTAAACAGGGCCGAAGAATTGGCCTTGGCTACCTATGCAGAAGCGGAGCAAATCGAATTTCTTCCAGGCATAGATGTGCTTTCCAAGACTTTGTCGTTGATTTATGAAGAAAAGCCAGATTTCAAAAAAGCATATCAGTATCATCAAAAGCACAAAGCGGCAAGGGATAGCCTCTACTTTTCGGAAAAAGCACGGGAAATGCTCAACCTAAAGGAAAAGTATGAGACCGAACAAAAGGAGAACGAAATCCTTCGCCAACAGAACGAGCTGGTAGAAAACGAATTGTCCATAAAAAAGCGAAACAATATGCTGATGGGCAGTGGCGGTCTTTTGGCAATACTATTGATTGTAGGTTTTGTGGTGTTCCGTGAACAAAAAATAAAAGCAAGGAACATGGCAAGTGAGACCGCTCTGGAAAAGGCCATGGCCGAAGCCAAGGCGCAGGAGAACCTGAAGGAGCAGCGTATTCGCATTGCCCGTGACCTGCACGACAATATCGGTTCCCAACTCACGTACCTCACATCGATAACCGATTCCGCCAAAAGAGGGATTGACAAGGGAGAGGTTTTCCTCATGGAAAAGCTCACCCAAATGAAACAATTTTCATTGGTCACCATCTCCGAACTACGGGATACGATATGGGCCATGAACAAGGACGAGATCAGTTTGGAAGACATTCAGGAACGTACCCAACAATTGGCCGCGACCGTCCATGAGGCCACAGACAATAAAATCATAGTGCGTACCGAGGGAAATCCTTCCGACAAGGTGCTCAATGCCTTTGTGGGAATGAACCTGTTCAGGATCATCCAAGAATCCGTCAACAATGCTGTGAAGCATTCGGAAAGCCCCGAGATAGTCGTAACGTTTACAGAGTTGGAAAATCAGGTCGAGATCGTAATCGAAGATTTTGGTAAAGGATTCGATACGACAAAAGGATCAACAGGAAACGGACTCCACATCATGCAAAATAGGGCGCAGAAAGCAGGCATTGATTTTAGCCAAACAAGTGTACCGGAAAAAGGCACCAAGGTGGAGCTAAAGGTGAACGTGTAAACTCAAAGACAAAGCGATGGGCAAGATCAAGTTGGCAATAGTGGACGACAATACTTTTTTGGCAAGGGCCATCCATGAAAAACTTGCCGATTATGGAGACTTGGACATCAAATTGATGGTGTACAATGGAAGTGAACTATTGGCCAGGCTGGAAAAAAACCATAACGTGGACCTAGTACTCATGGACATTGAAATGCCCATATTGGACGGGATAGAGACCGTGAACATCATAAAACAAAGATATCCGCATATTAAGGTTCTCATGCTTACCGTTTTTGACAATGATGAGAATATCTTCAATGCTATCCAAGCAGGGGCCGATGGCTATTTATTGAAGGAAATAGAGGCGGACAAACTACACGATGCTATAACGGAGACCATGGGCGGGGGTGCCGCCATGAGCCCATCCATTGCGGTGAAGACGTTAAAGCTATTGCGATACCCCGAACGACAGGGATCTTTATCCACAAAGGAGGATGGAGTCGAACTTAGCACAAGGGAGCTGGAAGTATTGGAACAACTGGCAGAGGGACTTAGCTACACGATCATTGCCAACAATCTCTTCCTTTCGCCCAGCACAGTACGGAAGCACATCGAGAATATCTACAAAAAGCTACAGGTGCATAACAAATTGGAGGCCGTGCAAAAAGCAAGGAGGCGGGGTTTGGTTTAAGTATTTAAAGCAGTTCAATTCATGGAAGACAATGAACTTTGTGTCCAGCAACAGCTTTTGTGTAAGAGATTGTAGAAGTATCCAGAATTTTAGGGATGAAAATTCCTTATGTATCCTCACAGGGCTTTGTACCGGGCATTTTGTAACTGTAATAGAAGGATTTTCAAAGCTACGTGACTACTGTTCTTTTCACCAGAACCAGAATTCTTGATAAATGGAAAAACTCTACATTTATAAATGTTCCAATAAACAATCAATACTTTGACCATACCCTTCGAGCCTTCCCTTTTCGGAATTAAGATCAATATCCATCTTATATTGGAATATCTGGCTTTCTTTATTGGATTCAGATATTATGTGCGGTTACGAAGGTTGTCCCAAGACAACATATCGAACGGGAACAGGCTTTCGATTATACTCGGTGCCATTGCTGGCGCCTTTATCGGATCAAGACTTATGGGATTTTTGGAAAATCCGATGATTTCAATGAACACCGTTAACATGCTGCAGTTGCTCAATACAAAGTCAATAATGGGAGGCTTGTTTGGCGGATTGATTGGTGTTGAATTATCAAAAAAAATAATCCATGAAAAGCAATCTTCGGGGGACCTTTTCACTTTTCCAATTATATTAGGAATCCTTATTGGCCGTTTAGGCTGTTTTTTAAGTGGCACCAATGAATTCACCTATGGTAAGGAAACCCATTTTTTTACAGGGATGAACTTGGGCGATGGATTGCTAAGGCACCCAACCTCACTATATGAAATGGTATTTTTAATACTTCTGTTTGTCCTTTTGAAGCGATTTTCGAATTACCTTGAACGGGAAAATGGATTACTTTTCAAGGTTTTTATGTTGGCGTACTTTGGATTTCGTTTCTTTATAGAGTTCCTGAAACCCAATGTTTTTTACGTTTTGGGATTGAGTAGTATTCAATGGCTTTGTATAGTGTGTTGGTTGTATTACCTGCCCACGTTAAATAAATTGGTTAGAAATGCCTACTAGAAAATATACCTATTACGATTATACCATCAGCCTTTGTCCGGAATGCCTGAAGCGCATTGATGCCAAAATTGTTTTCGAAGATGGAAAGGTCTACATGCTAAAGAGATGTCCTGAACATGGTAACTCAAAAGTTTTACTGGCTGATGATATTGAGTATTATAAAAACATCCGAAACTATAACAAGCCTTCCGAAACGCCCTATAAATTCAATACAAAAACTCATTATGGGTGTCCGTATGACTGTGGACTTTGTCCGGATCACGAGCAACACTCCTGCCTAACCATCATTGAAATTACGGACCGATGTAATCTTACATGTCCCACTTGCTATGCTGGTTCTTCCCCAACGTATGGAAGACATAGAACCTTTGAAGAAGTAAAAACCATGCTGGATACCATTGTGGCTAACGAAAAGGAACCGGATGTGGTGCAGATCAGCGGGGGTGAACCCACCATACACCCTCAATTTTTTGAAATCCTCGATTATGCCAAAACCCTACCCATAAAGCATATTATGGTAAACACCAATGGGTTGGCAATTGCCAAGGATTTTGAATTTGCAAAACGGTTAAAAAGCTACTCGCCCGACTTTGAAATTTACCTACAGTTTGATTCCTTCGAGGAATATGCCCTGGTAACGTTGAGGGGTGCAAACCTGAAGAAAATCAGGGAGAAGGCCATTGACCATTTAAACCAACTCAATCTTTCAACCACACTGGTGGTAACTCTCCAAAAAGGGTTGAACGATCATGAAATCGGGAAGGTAATCGACTATGCCCTTCAACAAAAATGTGTAAGGGGCGTTACGTTTCAACCTACACAAATTGCGGGCAGGCTGGATAACTTCGATGCGGAAAAAGATAGGATTACCCTAACGGAAGTAAGGCGGAAGATTCTGGAACAAGCACCCATTTTCACACCAGATGATCTAATACCCGTGCCCTGTAACCCTGATGCGTTGGTAATGGGCTACGTCTTAAAACTGGAAGGCAACAATATTCCACTAACAAGATATGTGAACCCAGCCGATTTGCTGGACAAAGGCAAAAATACCATTGTGTATGAGCAAGATGAAGCCTTGCATAAAAAAATGTTCGAAATATTCAGCACCGGGACATCTACGGACAAAGCATCGTCCAAATTGCACAGTTTACTCTGTTGCCTTCCCTTTGTGGAGGCGCCAAATCTTGGGTATGACAATTTGTTCAGGATAATCATCATGCAATTTATTGATGCACATAACTTTGATGTAAGGGCGATAAAAAAGTCGTGTGTCCATATCGTTAACAAGGACAATAAAATAATTCCATTTGAAACCATGAACCTATTTTATCGGGATGAGAAAGTGGACTACTTGGAAAAACTTAAGGAAAATGCAGTTTAAACCTTCAACTTATGGATGAAATAATGATACTACTGTTGATATTTCTGCTGATTGCGTATTGGTTGACCCCGATCATATTGTTCATCATTGGCATTGTAAAACTAAAGTCGAAACCAAAAACCGCAAAAATCCTTTTTATTGTTGCAGCGGTCATGTTGGTGGTTGGTTTCGGGGTTTGCGGTGCGATGTTATCCTAAGAATTGAATAAGTAATCCTACTGGGATGTTGGCAAAGAGCCTTGCAACATCATTGGATCAATCCCCAGTCCACGGCTTTTTTGATCATCCCGACGGAGTTTTTCACATCCATTTTTACAAAGAGGTTGCGTTTGTGGGTCACTACCGTATTGGTGCTAACAAACAACAGATCGGCAATTTCCTGTGTGGTATGTTCCTTAGCTATCAATTTGATGACTTCAATCTCGCGCTTTGTGATCATTGGGATCGTGCCTTCTTTTATTTTGGGTTCTTCGGTAAGGCTCTCGATCATTTTAGCGGTCAAATGGGAACTGATGACCTTTTTGCCTTCATGGGCATCCTTTATTCCTTGGATGAGATATTCCTTGGATGCATTTTTAAGCAAATACCCATTGGCCCCTATTTTGAACAGGGAGGTGATGATGCTGCCTTCGTCATTGGTGGTGAGCATGATCACTTTTACATCCGGGTATGATTTTTTCACGTGCATGGTGGTTTCCAATCCGTCCATAACCGGCATTTGTAGATCAAGCAACAAGACATCCACAGGTTCTTTTTTGAGAAACTCCAGAACTTCAAGACCATTACTGGCCGTACCCACAATGCTCAGTTCCCTATCCTTTGCAAAAATGGCCTTTAATCCATCCAACATGATTTGGTGGTCGTCCGCTAGCAATACCTTGATCTTTTCCATACTATTTTCAATTTAAAATGCTAAGTACTGTACTTTTTGTTCAATGGAATGTTTATGGTTACCAATGTTCCCATGCCTTCTCGGCTGTTGATGTCGAAAGTGCCCCCAATAAATTCGGTCCTGAACGCGATGCTTTTCAATCCCATACCTTTATCTGCTTTTAAACTTTTCGGGTCAAAGCCGACACCATCGTCTTCAATGGTAAGGTCAAACCAGTCGTCACTATAGGTAATCTGTACCAATACTTCCTTTGCATCGGCATATTTTACAATGTTGTTCAAAGATTCCTGTACAATCCTGAAAATCATGATGTTGGTATTGTCATCAAATACCTTCTCCGTGCCATGTACCTGAAATTCGGCATGGAAAGGATGAATGGCGTCCATTTTTTTCACCAAGTCCTCAATGGCCTTTCTGAGTCCCAATTTCTTAAGGGACTGAGGCATCATTTCGTGGGCAATCTTTCGGACTTCGGTGCAGGCCTCATCGATCATTTGACTGGCGGAAACATATATTTTTTTGGAGTTGTTGTCATCAAAATTGATCTGCAAACTTCCGATGTTCACTTTTAAACTCGATAACAGATTTCCCAATCCATCATGCAGGTCCCTTGCAATACGGGTGCGTTCCTTTTCCTGTCCTTCCAACATGGACCGCATGGAAATGATCTGCTGCTCCCGCTGTGCCTCATGCAGCTCCAGCTTGGCGGTATGCATCCTATTTTTATAATATAAAAAACCGACTAATGTAATCAACAAGAGTCCTCCCAAAGAGAATAGCAACATGTTCACGTGATCTTGTTTTTTTTGGTTCAATACTTCTTCTTCCAGCAATTGGATCTTTAACTGATCCTTTTCAAATTTTATCTTCATATCGGCCAGGGCCTCAATACTGCTTTCACTCAGCTTATATTCTTCCTCCATTTGCTTTTGCTTTAGGAGCAGGTCATAGGCGGCCTTATAATTCTTGTTCATTAAAAATTGTTCCCGCCTCACATCCATGATATAATTCTTCAGTCCGATCCTGTCGTCAAGCCCTGGGGTTTGCTCCGCTTTTTGGATCATATCTGTGGAGCTCTCAAAGCCGTATGCTTTGATTACATCCGAAATAGCAACCGTGTCCACTTGCTTTTGCGCAGCATCATACATCATGGAAACAATACTCATCATGGATTCCACAACACCAACATCCTCTGCATCTTTTCGGTGTTCATATCCTTTTAAGTAGTTGGTTGCCGCCAATTCCAAGTTCCCTTTCATTTTATGGCATTCTCCCAAACCTTGGTAAAGCCTGGCAATCTCCACATGGGCCACAGGATTTTCCGTCAATCTATAATCCAAAGCTTCTTGGTACTTTTTTAATCCCTCTTCTGCATTCCCAGAAGTATATTCCGCAACGGCCCAATTGTTCAATATACCCGCTTTCCGTTCCTCGTTGGGTATCTGGGCGAAATAATCATACGCTTGTTGAAAGGCTAACTTTGAATCTTCCAAAGAGCCATATGTTAATAGGATTACCCCGCGTGTGTCATAAACATTCCCTAATCCATACAGGTCATTGATTCGTGAAAAATAGACCGAAGCGCTATCCAAATAAGCCGTCTTTTTATCCATTTCATCAAAACCGGTACACCAACCCAATCGGTGAAACGACTTTCCAATGAGTCTTGGACTACCCAATTTTTTGGCCAAGGCCAAACCAGATTTTGACTGCTGCACCGCTTCTTCACCATCATACAACAGATATGCGATTCTTAAATGGGTCTCACATTTAACGGAGTCATCCGGCATGTTACTAACCACGGCCCGTAGGCTATCCAATTCTTTCGATTGTCCAAGGACCATCTGGCTTCCCAATAGCGCGAAAAGAATCAACAACCGTGTTGTTCGGAAGGCAATTTTGTATTTGGATGGAATGATATCCTCCACAGACATAGTTGGTTTTTGATGGTTTGAAGCAAGTATGTTTTGCTAGGGATAAAGTTATCGAATTAAAAAAGTCGCACAACACATAAAACCATGATTATCAATATCACACAATTGTGTGATGCGGGGTACAACAATAGGATGATTTTTAAAAATCATACAATAGGGGGTAAAATAGCCGAGGGTAGGGTTCTAACTTTGGCACTATCGATCGACAGAAAAAATAACCTCTTTAATTCCAAAGCAATGACCAACAAGATTACCTATGCAGCAATTAATAGACAGGTTGAGTCCAATTCCACCACAGATTCGTTGTTGGATATATCGATCAAGAACAAAATACCACATTTGCACGAATGTGGGGGCAATGGGGTGTGTACTACCTGCAGGGTAAGGGTATTGGAAGGCATTCAAAACCTAACCCCTAAGACCCAATACGAAAATGCCAGCTGTAATGCTAGACAGTGGGATCCCTCCATTCGGTTGGCCTGCCAGGCGCGTCCGAAGGGAGATGTTACCATTCAACGGTTGATATGGTCCAGTGGGGAGGTCAATACGCTACAAAAGGAACTGGTACCTACCGGTTTGGCTGAGGAACGGCCGATCGCTATATTGTTCTGCGACCTTCGGAACTTTACCAATCTATCTTCCAACAATTTGAATTTTGACATTGCCTACATGTTAAACAAGTTCTATACCGCATTGGGAGAACCCATTTTAATGAACAATGGGATCATTTATCAATATGTGGGGGATGAAATCATAGGTGTTTTTGGGACTACCGGCGGAACCGCCCAAAAAAATTGTGAGGATGCCATACGGGCGGCATTGGGAATGCAATATGCCCTGGAGTTTTTGAACCGTTCCGACCTAAAGGATATTGGCGTGAAATTGAAATCAGGGATTGGCATCAATTTCGGGAATGCCTTCATTGGTCACCTGGGGCATCCCACCCATAAACAGTTTTCTGTGATCGGTGATCCCGTTAATGTTGCCAGTAGAATTCAAAACGAGACCAAGGTTACCAATACCGATATTCTTATTTCGGATACCGTTTTTGAGAATATAAATAAGGATACCGTTGTGGTTGGAAAGAATTTCCTGAACAAACTGGCAGGGAAAGACGATCCCTTAAGTTTATATGAGCTGATCGGCTTCAATGACATGGACCTTCAGTTGGAACTTCAGTCTTCCATGAACATTATGTTGGCAGATGAAGAGACGTTCGCAAAAGTATTTTACGACAAAGTTTTTAAGCTGGCACCCTTCGTAAAGCATTTATTCAAAAGCAATATGGCCGATCAAGGAAGGTTGCTCACGCATATGTTGGGCGGTATCGTTTATTCCCTATCCCGGCCCGAACATCTTAAAAAAGGATTGATGAAATTGGGGCAAAGCCATGTGCAATATGGGGTAAAGGAAGAATATTATCCCGTTGTAAAACAAGCCATGATGGAAACCATTGAAGAGGTTATGGGTGAAAATGGTACACCACAATGTTTGAAAGCTTGGAATGCGGCCCTCGATTTTGTGATCGATACCATGAAGTCCAGTGCAAGACCCAATGTTGAGCATGTTTACGCTTAATGAATTTCAAAGCTGATGTATAAACACCACAAAAAAAGAGTACCCAACTTCCAAAATGAACTCTTAAAAATTATTGAGACAAGAGGACATGCGGAGGAGCTTGTGGACCATTATTGGGGCAGCATCAACTACGTACTCGGGTTGATAAGAGCTTCGGAAATAAAGGCCGGGTTGTTGCTTTCTTTTTATGGGATACTACTTAATTTCATCTTTCAAAAAATTGATTTGATCCTTTCCCAAGGATCACAACAATTCATGCTATATATTCTAATGGGGTTTTGGTTCCTATCAACCGTGGTATCCATTTATTATAGCATCCGTTGTTTCATGCCCTTTATTGAAGGTAAGTTTGAGAAAAATGTCTTCTTCTTTGCGGATGTGATCACCAAATTTGGAACGATCAACGACTTTTCAAAAACCTTCTACAAACTAAGTCTGAAAGAAGAGGAACTGTTTGACCAGTTGGGACAACAGATTTTTATCATTTCAAAAATAGCGGACCAAAAGTTCCGCTACGTTAACAAGTCGTTGCGTTTCTTGGCCATAGGCCTGCTCCTGTTCCTGTTGGTTGTTGTTGTGTACACCGTTCATACGATCATTGTTGTGGACTAAAGGAAACGATGACAATGAATGTTTGTCAATAGGATTTAAAATTACATTTTTCATTCTCTTGTTAAATTCATTGGATTTTGTTGAAGTCCATACAATAAGTTTCTAATTTTAATGGTTGTAACCATTAAAATCGTTGTTTGCTCAAAAAGCAGTACAAACTTACTCCTATGGACTTGAAGCAGCCAGACTCCATTAATCTTCAATTGGATCCTTTTTTTGACCTTTCCAAAGATTGCCTATGCATTGCCGACTACAATGGTTACTTTGTAAAAATCAACCCTGCTTTTATATCCTTGCTGGGCTATACGGAGGAGGAATTGAAGTCCAGATTGATTTCAGAATTTATCTATCACGAAGACCGCGCGCTTACGGCATCCCACAGACAGCGATTGAAAGAGAATGTTCCCTTGGTCAATTTTGAGAACCGATATGTGTGCAAATCAGGAAATTTGGTTTGGTTGCACTGGACATCCATTCCTATGGAAGGCGAACAATTGATATATGCCATTGCCAGGGACATTACACATAAAAAGAAACTTGAGGCCGAGCGGATTTCTAAGCTTAGTGAACTTTCCAAGGTGAACAACAAGCTAAAGCAACTCAATTATACTACATCGCACGATCTGCGATCTCCGCTTAACAATCTATTATCTCTTGTCAATATGATTAATGTTGACAAGATAGATGATACGGAAACATTGGAATTGATCCAATATATAAGACTTTCTGCGGAAGGCCTAAAATCGTCAATGGATTCCTTTTTGGATACATTTAAGAATGACGACATTTCGGCTGTTAAACTGAGGGAAGTCCATTTTAAAACAGTATTTGAGAAAGTTAGAAATTCCATAAGTTCTCTCATCCGAAATGCAGGTACAGAATTCCAGTTGGATTTCTCTGGGTTGAAAAATGTACAGTTCAATGAGGCATACATGGAGAGTGTTTTACTTAATCTTATCACCAATTCGATCAAATACCGCCGACCCCATGTTGCTCCGGCCATTTCAATTACAACAGAACAAATCAACGGGGTAAAAACCTTGACCTATTCCGATAACGGTCTGGGATTTGATATGGACAAAGTAGGTCATTTGATATTCAACCTGGATCAAAGGTTCCATTCCAAGGAAGATAGCAAAGGAGTTGGTCTGTATTTGATCCATAACTATGTTACAAGTCTTGGTGGTACCATATTAGTGGACAGCAAGGTGGATCAAGGAACTACCTTTACCATTCTGTTCAAATAACAAAGGTTCCATATCCCAGTGTTTTGGCGATTGCCAGTATATCCCATATAAGGGATTCATCTTAAAAATGCCATAATATCAACAAAGTTGTAGGTTTATAAATACCTTTATATAGGTTAAAAATCAATCCCATTGCAAAAGATTCTTTTATGATGAAATTGAAATTTACTTTTTGCATACTACCTTTTCTTCTATTGTTGGCCATGCTTCAGGTATCGGCCCAAAAAAAAGAGGCAGCACAGATAGCAACACTGATACAAAATCTAAAAAAGGATATTCGTGGCCCGTACAAGGACATTCGTTGGTTCTGTACAGATGGGAGTATCCGCGCCCCAAAAGACCCATGCCCAGATGAAATTGGGCCAGGGGTACAGCATGCCCGTTACAAGGATGAGGTTGAGGCCTTGGGTACGACCAATCACATTTATTTAGGGCAGATTTTGACTTATACCGATCAAGAACCATTTTGGGATGTGGCCAATGATCATTCCAGGTTGAAGCAATACCAACTCGATAAATATTTAAGAAGTGTAGACAACGGTTGGATCAACCAAAAGGGGCAATATTATCGTGGCGCCATCCAATCCGAAGACGAAGAAACATGGGGCATCGAATTTTACAAATGGCTTTTGGCAGATGATGAGGTTCTAAAAAATGAATTTTTTCTGGTTCGCCAGTCGTTGAAGGATATTCCACATAATGGGGACGACAATGTGGCCCAGAAGATGAGGAGCGAATCCAAAGTTATTTCCGACCTGTACGAGCCCTTCATGGATCTTAGAACGAAAATCCACAGTCAGCCAGAAGATGGCGATATCCAAAAAGTACTGCAGTTCAAACAAAAGCATAGTGCCAAGTTAACAACGGATCTATCCAAAAAATTGGATGAACTGGTGGCCACCATGAGGGAATTCCATAAGCCAGTGGATATCACCGCCCTTCCCAAAAGAGCACCCCTTACCAAAGGGACCCTTTTAGGAAAAGCCATTGAAAGCTTTGCTGCTAACAAGGAATTGATGGAAAATCCAAAACTGTTGATGGAACAAGCTTCCCAGTTGTCCTTCGATATCAGGAACGGGCTTTTGGACGAAAAAAGGCCTATGGCCAGATTGCAATTACTAGATGTTTCCTTAAAATTGGAAGAGATCATTTTCAAAAGCTCTCCCGATTACCAGCCTGAAAACTTAAAGGAACTGTTGCATAAAATCTGCTATTTGGGAATGGCCGTTACAGGATCTGGGTATTTGGAACAATGGGAGTGGGAGCAATTGGCAAGCAACCTCACCAACTATGAAACAGACGAACGCTCATTGGGCGAATTGACAGAAGTATTGAACCGTGCCCGTTCCGTAGTGGAATGGAGTGCGGCCATGGTAAAGGCCAATTATGATGCCATCGTAAAGGAATATATTGCTTTTGAACCGCTTACCGCAGGTTTTGTGGATGACAAGATTAGAGGATCTGTGGCCCTTCATCTAGGGCAAAGTGTCGGGGAATTGGGCAATCTCATTTCTGCCGAATCCCAATTGGCCAATAAAGTCATGGACATACAAAACCAGAGTACCATTCGCGGCCTGAATCCTGGCTACGCTTTTGGGGAATTGGTCGTTGTGGGAGGCAGTTCGGATGATATTGAGGTGTCTTCTGACAAGATCTATGTCTTCCAACGTCCCCCATCCGATTTAAAACCCGTTGCTGGGATTGCAACGGTTGCTGAAGGCAATATGGTTTCCCACGTGCAATTATTGGCCCGTAACCTCGGAATTCCCAATGCGGCGTTATCGGACCAAAATCTTCAAGACCTAAAAAAATATGACGGTTCAAGGGTGTTTTATGCCGTTTCCAATAAAGGGAATGTTATCCTGAAACCCGAAAGCCAAATGACCAAGGATGAATTGGCACTTTTTGAAAAAAAGGAACGCAAAGAGGAACGTATCGAGGTACCCATTCAACAGATCCGTTTGGATGTAAACAAGGTGCTTAACATGCGGGATGTGGATGCCGATGATTCGGGAAAATTATGTGGCCCAAAAGCCGCGAATTTGGGTCAACTCAAAAAAATGTTTCCCGAAAAAGTTGTGGAAGGTTTGGTGATTCCCTTTGGGATTTTCAGAACGCACATGGACCAAAAAATGCCCGATCAAGAGGGATCCTATTGGAATTTCCTGACCAAGATGTTCGAAGAAGCCAATCGCATGTTGGCATCCGGTATTTCAGAAAAGGAAGTTGAAAATTACCAATTGCGCCAATTGGAAATCTTGAGGGATGCCATTAAAAAAATGCCGTTACAGGATGATTTTATCAACCAATTGGAAACTGGCTTCAAAGACGTTTTGGGTTCCGATTTGGGTTCCGTCCCCGTATTTCTACGCAGCGATACCAACATGGAGGATCTAAAGGATTTTACCGGTGCCGGACTCAACCTAACCATCTTCAATTCGGTGGAAAGGGAAAAGATTTTGGCAGGAATCAAGGATGTTTGGGCCTCTCCCTACACAGAACGCAGTTTCAAATGGCGTCAAAAATACCTGTTGAACCCCGAAAATGTGTTTCCATCCATTTTGGTCATTCCCAGTGTGGATGTTGATTATTCTGGAGTATTGATCACCAAGGGTATCAGCATGGGCACCGATAAGGACCTGACTGTTGCTTTTAGCAGGGGAGCTGGTGGTGCTGTGGATGGACAGGCTGCGGAACAATATCTCATCAAAGATGAGGGTGGATACACCTTATTGGCCCCGGCTCGGGAACGTTTTTACAACGGACTTCCCAAAACAGGGGGCACCCAAAGGAAAAAGGCCACTTTTCAAAAGCGCGTGCTGAACGATGGCAATATCGATGAGATCCGTGAATTGGCCCATATGATTCGGGAGCGCGTTCCAAAAGAAACGCATTCCGATTATCAAGGGGCCTATGATGTAGAACTGGGTTTTAAGGACAACAAGCTTTGGCTGTTTCAAATCAGGCCCTTTGTAGAGAATAAAAAAGCGTTGGGTTCCACTTATCTAGAATCCATCACACCAAAGATCGACTTGGCCAAACGTATTTCACTTTCCAAAAAAATCTAAATGAAAAAGATTGTTGCAATTGGCATATTGGGGTTAATAGGGTTGGGTTTTACCGAATTTGTGGAATATCCCATTGATGGATATGAGCGAACGGGGATTAAAAGGCTCAAACGGCTGGAAATGATCAAAAATGGCGAACTGAAAGATACTTCGCCTTTGCCCGAAGGTGCCAAAAGAGCATGGGAAGACATTCAGTTGAACCTCCTTTCCAGGAAAACGGACAGCGTGGGCGTTTTTTTTGAGATAGATGAGTCTTTTCAAAAGGACATCAACGGATTGTTCCGTGGACTGGATAAAAGTTATTCCCTGACCATTCTCGATATTTCCGAACCCGATAGCGTTCGGTATGCGGAACGTAACAAAACCTTGGGCTACCAACCTGGGAGTGTAGGCAAATTGGCAGTATTGACCGCCCTTTTTGAACAATTGGCCAAAATTTACCCCGATTCCTTTGAGCTGCGGACCCAATTGCTCAAAAATAAAGTGGTAAAGGCAGGGGTATGGGGCCTTACGGATGAACATACCATTCCTATTTTTAATGTGGAAAAGAATACCTTGGTAAAACGACAGGTTATTGCCAGCGATGTATTCAGCTTGTACGAATGGGCCGATCATATGCTTTCGGTGAGCAACAATGGTGCGGCCAGTATTGTGTGGCGTGAGGCTCTTTTGATGGCAGCTTTTGGGGAAAAATACCCCGATCTTACTGAGGAGGAGGCGATGACTTATTTTAAGGAAACCCCTAAAAAGGACCTCACCGATCTGGCCAACGATGTGGTCAATCTTCCTTTGCGCAGTTTGGGCATTACTTCGGATGAATGGCGGTTGGGCAGTTTCTTCACCACTGGCGCCAACACCTATGTGGGCGATAAAGGGGGAAGTATTGGTACCCCCTACGGATTGATGAAGTTTTTGATCCAATTGGAACAGGGTAACGTTATTGACGAGGCCAGTAGTCTGGAAATGAAGCGATTGATGTATATGACCGATCGTAGGATCCGTTATGCACAATCCCCAGCGTTGAAAGATGCAGCCGTTTACTTTAAATCGGGAAGCTTGTACAAATGCGATAGGAGCAAGGGCGAGGAATGTGGAAAGTACATGGGCAACGTGCAAAATTTTATGAACTCCGTCATCATTGTGGAACATCCTGACAATTGTAGGTATATGGTGGTGTTGATGACCAACGTACTGCGAAAGAATTCTGCTTCTGACCATATGTATTTGGCCTCGGCCATAGATAAGATTGTTAGGAAAGGTTGATTTCCGCCAAGGCGTTTTGGGCAAAATCCCTTATTTTTTGGTTTTCGTCCGAGGTGAATCTTTTCAATAAAGGCTCGTACTTGCTTTCCTTTTGTTTGCCGATGAGATAAAGTACCGCCAGTTTTAAGTTTACGTCAGGCACCTGTAGCAATTGTTCAAAGCATTCCATTTCGGACGGAATATTGTGCTTGATTTTCTGGATTGCTTCTTCCGATGAAAAATCCATCGTGGCTTCTTCAATGATGGGAAGTAATTTCTGTTTTAGGTTTCCAGTCAACAAGTTGTCCAAAAACTCGATGGATTTGTTCCGCGCCTCTTGTTTTGGGCTCAAAAGTCCCAAATAGGCGTTCTGTACATCCTCTTGCACATATTTTAGCCCCAATAGTTTAAAAATGCGTTCAAGACCAGCATCCAACCGTCGTTCCAAGAGTTCCAAAAGGGAAGCCCTGGCATCCCTTTCTTCTACATCGATTCCTGACCCCGACTTCTTTCTGTTGCGGTATGAGATGATGATTTGGGTATGCATGGCCGATAAGGTCTGATGGTACAGTCTGCATTCATCAAAAACCTTGGAAGCAACTTTGAATCGGTTGAAACGCAGGGTAGGGCGGTCCTTTCTGATATCGCTGAGTGCACGGACCACTTCCAACCGGATACTGAGATCTACATCATCAAAAAGCTGGAACAGACAGTGAACGGCTTCTTTCGATTTAAAGGATTTGATGACCAAGGGTACAAAACGGCACGTTTCCAGATCTATTGATCTATTTCTGACTTGCGAAACCAAAATGGGCAATATGCCAGGGCCATAATTGTTCAATGCTTCAATTACTGTGGACCTATAGGGTTTATTGGACAGCAAATGCAACAATTTGTCAATGAACATGGGATGCATACTAATTCCTGCTGCGGTAATGGCCGCTTTTTTCAAAATCTCTTCCTGATTGTCCAAACCGTCCATGATCACATGATAAAACTGCGGGTAGCCCGAGGCACCGATAGCTTTTAAAACAAGTGGATTGATGGGATTTTCGCTATCTGACAAACGTTTTGCCAACCTTCCTTGAAGGTCATGGCTTGTCCTTAAGGTCATATTGCCTGCACTTTCCCTTGCCAGACAGAATAGGGCAGTATCCCTAACCAATACATTTTCGGAATCCAGAAATTGATCAAACACATATTCCTCCTTATGATCGGAATGCAATAAGAGGTATTCAAAAGTGGCCAAAGTGAGGTCTTCGTCCCCATATCCCAACAATTCGTTGATCTGGACCACCATGGAAGAGCTGTTCAAGAAATATAGGTTACGCATGGCGGCCGCCTTTACTTTTACGGATGGATGGTCCAATAACCTCAATACATCGCTTGTGAACCGCCTATCATTGATTTCCATCAGCTTGTTGAGCATGAACAAGATTTGATCCTCGTTACCGGATGAGAAGACACTTTTCATTCCCTCCACCACGGAGACATTTTTGGTTTTTGATACCGATACATTCTTGTCCTTGGCGGTGGCCGATTTCAAATTATGTTTGAAAGTGGCGTAATACTCCTTGCGCAATATCCCGATGAAAAAGATCCACACCAAAACCAAACCGATGATCAACAGGGTAACGCTCAAGGTGCCCAGTTCAAGTCCGTTCACGAAGAAAATCAGCAAAAGTCCAGCAAAGCCCGTGGCAATACTGTCTACCACCACATCAATGAAGGATTTGGTCCTGTTCTTCAGTTCAAAAGGAAGTGGCAAGGCCAACAATTCAGAGGCACTTTTGTTGATGGATTGCTTTAAGACCCCATCCATGGCCTTTATGGCCACAATGGCCGAAAGTTCTGGAAGAAAAAGAAAAAAGACAGCTCCAAATAAGATACCTAGAGGTAACAATAATAGTGAAAACCCAACACCCCAAATACCCACAATCCGATGTGTCAAAAACAATTGTACTGCCAAGGAAAGCAAGTTGAAGGTGGAAAACCAAAAGGCAAAAAACGATGTAAGTTCCTCGGGATCTTCTATGGATTTGGCCGCAAAATCGCTGAACAGGTAATCCACCAACTTGGCTACCAAAACCCCAACAGCCACCGTTAAGGCCATGTAGGTTAAGTGCTTGGACTTTTTGATGAGTTGATAGGGGTGTCCATCGGTGGGGGAAATCCTTTTTTTCTGCTTGAATTCATCGAGTTTGTTCACGCGCAATCTCCAAATGTAACGGAGCAGGGGAAAACATCCCATCAGCAAAACCGCGGCTATAAAAATCATGGCATCATTACCGAACACCGGTGCAAATATGGAAGTGAGGTATCCCCCGAAAATACCTCCCAAAATGGCCCCGGAGCCAATAAATCCAAATAGTCTTTTGGCATCCCTTACATTGAAGACCAAGTTGGCCAAGACCCAAAACTGCGAGGCGGACAAAACTGCGTAGATTGCCACCCATATATAAAAGAAAAACAAAAGGGAGGTATTCATCAACCCAAAAATCAAAAGCAAGCCAAGGGCGATCAGAATGATGATCGAGGTTGATAGTGTTGTTTTTATGATGCGGTTCAGTCCAAACTTGGCAAGTATCTTGGTGTAGAACATGGAACTTGCCACTGCCGTAAGGGCCACCAGAATATATGCCAACGACAATTTTTCGGCACCGAGTTCGGAAAGGAACAGGGCATTGATAGTGGGTTTAATGATCAGCAATACCGAAATGATCAGAAAAATGTAGCAAAACATAAAAAGGGAGATTTTGTATTCTCCCTTTCGTATATCAAAAAATTGGTTCGCTAGTCTATAGATCATTGGTTGAGATACTATCCAATGTCTAAATTTCGGGTTTTTTCAATACTTTTTCCACGGGTTTCACCAAATTCCGGATAATCTGCTCTCCATCAGGGTCATCTACAAGTGCCACCAAGATGTATCTGCGATTGGATTCTTTTCCCCAAACCAGTATGGAATCGGAGTGGAACGTTTTCCAGGACCCCGACTTGCGGAACAAGCGTGCGGTTGGGGCAATGATGTCCAAAGTATTCACAAATTTATGGTGCAGTTCAGGGTTCTCCATGATGTTCAACATCTGTTTGGACCTTTTCTCGTTCACTAATTGACCATTGGCCAAAAGATAATAGAACCTGCAAACCTGAGTTACCGAGGCCGCATGGCTTAGGTTTTTCAAAGGTTCCCTGTTGGTATCACCGCCGCCGCCATAGCGTTTGCCCACCCAAAGGCCACCACCGTTTTCTTCGTCATAAAAGGCATATTTGGGGTCGGTCATAACCGATTCTATTTTGGAATAACCGATACGGTCGATCATACGAGTAGAAGCTGCATTGTCCGATTTGCTGATCATCAAACGCATATCCTTTTTCACCTCTGGGGTCTCCGTCAATTCTCCCTTTTCAATAGCCTCCATAGCGGCAAGGAGAATGGCTATTTTGGGCAAGCTGGCAGCATACATCATATAATTGCCATTGATCCTGGCAAAGCGAACCTTTTCCGGGTTGCTCAAATCTACAATGCCAATGGCCATTTTATTTTGAGAGATCAAATGGGACCAGGCCTCATTGCCCATGATTTCTTCTTCCAAATTGTTTTGAAGAGAATTATCCACCAGCTTTGTAAGCGGCTTGATGTTTTCGCGGCTCATTTTCAAGGGCAACATTTGTTGTCCCGAAACGGAGGGGATAAGGGCCGAAAAAAATAAAACAACAAAAAACTTCCTCATTAACAAGTGGGGTATAAAAAACTAGCTAAAATTATATAATCTAAAGATGCACAATGTGTTAAAAATTAAATTTTAGATAAAATGTAAACGCGAGCAATGATGCATACTATGTTTTCATATCCTCGGTCCATTTGTTAAAAAACTTTTCCAACCTTGCACAAAGTTCTTCTGGTAAAAACGCTGTAACAGGTATTTTTATTTTTCGTTTTGACTATAGCAATGGCATTTTTATTCCCAAGGAAATATTTCGCCCTGGACTGTAGATCTCATAGGAACGGAACCTGCTCATGTGATCTAAATATTTATGATCCAATAGGTTGTTGGCGTTCAAGAAAAATTCCATTTTTCGGTAATGGGTGTCCAATCCCAAATGGACCAAGGTATAGCCTGGAGTTTCCATTTCGTTGGAAGCTACCTGGTGTTGTTCAAAACTGGTATTGGTGCCGATATTGAACGTCCATTCGGTCAATTTGCCCCAATGGTCCCATGTTATGAACAGATCGCTGTTCCATTTGGTGGGAGGCATTTGGTAGAGATACTCGCCCCCATCGGCTAGTTTTCCCTTCAGGGAAGAAAGGGATGTTTCCAAATGTCCCCAGGAAATGCCAGTTGGGTGAAGGTTTAACATGATTTCACACCCATAAATGGTCGCATCGTGTTGCTGAAATTCATAAAGGGGAACCATCACCTCTGGATCAAGATTACTATTCGTTTCTTGGCCAGTGGGTGTTATGTAGATGTAGTCGTTGATGCCATTGTAGAATAGGCTTCCTTCCAATGAAAATTGTTTTCCTTCATAAGCAATGCTTGTATCCAATTCAGTGTTGGTCTCCTTCACGAAATTTGGGCTACCAACTTCATACCGTTGGCTTTCCAATTTTACCCCATTGGACATGAGTTCATTTAGGTTTGGGGACCGATAACCAGTGGCTACACTTGCCCTGAATATCAGATGTTCCATGGGTTCATAGGCCACACCAAAGGAGTAACTGAGATTATCATACGTTCTGGAAATGGCGGGTTGGATGACCGCTGCAAGGGGACTTTCCTCCGTGTCCAGATTTCGATGGTCGTAACGGGCTCCTATACTAAGGTTAAAATGCTCTTCTTCCCAACGGCTAACTCCAAAAATGCCAACATCATTAATTTCCGCGTCCGGAATCAGCTGAGTAGTGCCCTTGCCGCCATTGGTATTGCTCTTATGCATGCCCTGTGAACCTACGATAGTATGAAAATGACCCATTTCCGGTAGCAGCCATTTTACATCATAGGTGTAGGATTTTAAGATCATGTCCAGATACGTATATCCTTTTTTATTGCCTGCGAGCTCCTCATTTTCGGTGCGATGGTTATTCTGGTAGCCCAAAGTGGCCTTAATAGTGGAAGCACCGGCTAAAAGGGTTGTTTTGGATATGATTCTATGGTCTATGACCCCATGGTAGGGTGCTTCGGTCTCAAATGGAAATTTTTCCTTCTCCAGGCTATCAATATTGATGATGCGGCCATCTTCGTCCTTCACAATATCCTTTCCATCCAAAATGCCATAGAAAGCTTGGTTGAAGGTGTAGGAAAGTTTGGAATTTCCCCAAGATCTGTTGATGCCAGCAAAACCTTTGGCACCATATTCCAACAAACGAGTGTTGGGGACCCTAAAATTGAATCCGTCATAAAAGTAGTCGGAAAGCAGTTTGCCTAGGGCACTGACACCCCAATTGAATTTTTCCATGGAGCTTTTTACCCCGGCCTCGGCTCTTCCCCCGCGGTTATTGGAGTAGGCCATGGCTTCCATGTCGGCTTCCATGGTTCCCACTTCGGCTGGTTTTTCCTCCACAAAACGGACAATGCCACCCATGGCTTCGGGGCCATAAAGTAATGAGGATGGACCTTTGATTATTTCAATGTGATCCAGTCCCAATTCGTTGATGCCAATACCGTGTTCGTCGTCCCATTGTTGTGTCTCGAAACGGATTCCGTCTACCACAGTCAAAACACGGTTACTTGACAGTCCCCTTATAACAGGTCTGCTTACCAAGGGTCCTGTGGAAACGGCGCTTACCCCCGGTGTTCTTGGCATGATGTCCATAACGCTCATACCACCGGTCTTGGCCAATTGTTGTTTGGGGATTACATCAATTTTAAAGGTTTCCTCTTGTTGGGGTTTTTCATAGGCTGCGGCTACTACCACTTCATTGAAGGCATAAGGTTGTGGTTCAAGGGCAATGTTCAGGTTGAGTTCCTGTTCGTCATCTATTTCAAAGGTTTCTACTTCCGTTTCAAAACCTACAAAGCTTACTTGTATACTGTAAAAGCCTTTCCCAAATCCTGACAGGCGAAAATTTCCCAAGGTATCCGTTGCGGTTGCTTTGTTGATGGCACTCACATAGATGGATGCACCTTCCAAAGGTTGAGAGGTTTCATTATTGGTGATAGTGCCTTTTATTGAGGTTTGGGCCTGTATGGTGAACGAAGCAACCAAGAAAACAAGAACAGATAAAAATTTCGTCATGGGGTTGAATTTAGAGAGTTGGTTTGTTTCAGGATGGAAATTACAAAACGTACAACCAAAAGGTGGTAGGTTTTTTAATTTTGTAGACGAGCAATTGTAATCATGATCGGATTTTTTTTATCTAATTAAATAGGGTATTTTCCTGTGTTTCTGAAGGTTTGCGTGCTCTGGAAATCTCAAAAATTGGCTTCGAACGATTTTTTTCATAATTTTTTTTCAAGGAATCAGTTTTATTCTAATTTTAGCTCGATCATTTAGATAATACAAGCACCATGAACAACAACCTCAGAAGAGTGATAGTGGATTACAAGAAGTTGACCCCAGAGGTACTTAAACTATTGGTGGAAAAGTACCCCGATGGTTATGGGGACAATGATGTGATCACTTTCCGCAATTTAAAGGGCGAATTAATAGAAGCCGTTGAAGTGTCTACGGAAGACACCAAATATTTAGTAAAGATCAGTTTGAAATTGGAACACAGTATGGCCAATTACGACGAAGACGAGGATGATGTTGATCTGGACTCCGAAGATTTGGGCAAAATTCCAGGCAACGACGACGATTTCTCAGGTTCAGACGGTGACGATGTAGATACCGATGACGATGACGATCGTGATGATGTTGACAACGAGGATGACGATGACGATGTGGATGATGTTGCAGACGACATCGACGAGGATGACGACGAAGACGACTATTGATCAGTCCCTAATTTCCTAAATTTTTAAGCATTTCCTGGGTAGTCTGGTCCAAATCGAACCTAGGCTCCCAGCCCCAATGTTCCCGTGCTTCGGTATCATCAATGCTACCCGGCCACGAATCGGCAATCTGTTGTCTGAAATCCGGAGCATAGCTCATTTTAAAATCAGGGATGTGTTTTTGGATGCTGGCGGATATATCTTCCGGGGCAAAGCTCATACTGGCCAAATTATAGGAGGAACGCACTTTGATCTGTTCCGCCGGACTTTCCATCAAATTGATGGTGGCCCTGATGGCGTCGTCCATGTACATCATGGGTAATTTGGTGCCCTTCTTCAAAAAGCTTTCATATTGCCCATTTTTAAGTGCTTCGTGGTATATCTCTACCGCATAATCCGTGGTGCCTCCACCGGGCATGGTCTTCCAACTGATCAATCCAGGGTAGCGTACACTGCGCACATCCACCCCGTATTTTTTAAAATAGTATTCGCACCAACGTTCCCCTGATTGTTTGCTGATCCCATAAACCGTACTGGGTTCCATTATGGTGCTTTGAGGGGTGCCTTCCTTTGGGGTGTTCGGGCCAAAAACGGCGATACTGGATGGCCAGAAGATTTTGTTGATCTTGCTTTCCTTTGCCAGATTGAGCACATTGAACAGGGAGTTCATGTTCAGGTTCCAGGCCCGCATAGGAAATTTCTCCGCAGTGGCACTGAGCATAGCGGCCATTAGATAAATTTCATCAATATCATAATGCATCACCACATCCTCAATTGCCGCATAATTGGTGGCGTCCAATAGCTCAAAAGGACCGGATTGCATAAGGGAATCGTTCCCTTCACGGATATCACTGGCGATCACATTGTCCCCACCGTATTTGTTCCTAAGTTCAATGGTAAGTTCTGTGCCGATCTGGCCACAAGCGCCAATAATAAGAATAGGTTTGTGCATTAAAAATGAAGTTAATTCGGTTTGGGGGCAAAGATACCCTTTATTAAAATTTGTACATTCGCCTATGCGAAAATTGTTAGTTACACTTTTTGTTTTTTCAGTTTTAGTAGGATGCAAAAAAACTGATGAAGGTACTAAGCACCAGTCCACCAATGTGGAATTGGCCTTTGATTACCAAAAATTACCTTCAAGGGCCACCATTAACCCGAAGGCTACCGAAATCTTGGATGGCTGGGAGGAGTTCAAGGCGTTCGATACCAGTTTCGATGTACTGTATAAAGCCACCAATAACGAAGATTTGGTGTTGGCGGCAGACGACCTTATCGAAAAAGAAAAGAAATTGGCTGCCAGTAATTACCCAGAGTTGTTCGATACGTTTCAGATCAAGAGCAGACAACAAGTAATTAGAACCTATCTGTATAAGGTTAAGGCTAGTATCATGGAGAACCAACCTACCACTGAACCCACTGTGGATATGATAAAGGCCTACAATGCCATGCGTAAACAATTTAATACGATCGTAAACAGTCAATTGGACAAAAAATTGATCCTTGATGAAAACTAAACTTTTTTCTCTCTTGTGGTGTATGGTAACCGCCCTGTCCATTAATGCACAGGTGGCCGAAAAGCAAAAAATCAATGAAGTGTTGGACAATTGGCACCTTGCCGCTGCCAATGCCAATTTTGATGCATATTTCGGATTAATGACGAAAGATGCCGTTTTTTTGGGAACCGATGCCATGGAAAATTGGCAGAATGAAGCATTCAAAAGTTTTTCCAAGCCCTATTTTGATAGGGGAAAGGCTTGGAGTTTTACTTCTGTACAACGCAATATATACATGAACGAAAGCAAAACCTTTGCCTGGTTCGATGAACTATTGGACACCCAAATGAAAATCTGTAGGGGTTCAGGAGTACTTAAAAAAGTACATGGGCAATGGAAAATTGCCCATTATGTATTGTCCATTGCCGTTCCCAATGAAAATGTGGACGAGCTTATCCAGATTAAGGAAAAAAAGGATGATGAATTGCTTCTTGAACTAAAGGCCAAGCGGCAAAATTAGTTTCCTTCGGTCGTTCCCTCTTTCTTCCTGGCTTCCAAGGCTTGTTTGCTCAAACTGGCCAAATTAAAATTGGGCGCAATTTTAAGGGCTTCGTCAATGGAAACAATGGCTGCATCGATATTGTTCCTGTCTTTGTTAAAGTCCACTAAACCCTTGAGATGGTAAAATGCAGCTTTTAAAGGTACTTCGTAAGGTTGTTGTCTTTCGTAAAAAGCATAGAGCATATCATCTTTGGCATTGGCGATACCATACTCAATGTTGGAAGCTGCCCCGGCAATGTCACCAGTCTGTATTTTAAGGTCCGCCATTTCATATGCTACGTAAGGAGATGGTTCTCTTTTATAAAGTTCTTCGAACTGTTCCAAAGCTCTTTTGGGTTGGTTCAGCGCTTTTAAGGAGACTGCTTTGATCTGTACCGCCAAATCGGAATCGGTTGTGTTCGTTTCAATTCCAATGGTGTTCAAGGCTTGCATGTGCTGACCGTTGTTCATGTATACAAAAGCCAAGGTGTCCTTTCGCTCCTTGGATGGGGAAAGGACATTCAAGTGGGTCAGGGCCCCAATGATCCCGTTCACATCGCCTTGTAAGCGCATTTCGTTGTAAAAAGCTTCATAATGCTTCAATAGTTCGCTCTTGGTTTGAGAAAATCCATTGATTCCCATGAATAACAACAGCGCAAATACAATCTTTTTCATTGATCTTCAAATTAGTGCGCCAAAACTAAAAAAATTATTGCTACCCTCCTGTTAAGAATCCCATAAGTAAGGGTTATGCGCATCAAGAAAGGATCGAAGTGGTAAATTGATGCCCTTTTTGAAGGAAGTTTTCGCTTTTTACACGTTTACCTTCGTCATTTGCGGGATGATCCAAGTATTCCGGTGGAGGAACACCACGTTTTTCGGCTTCATTGGAATAATATTCTTTTTTACTGGGATGCAGTGGATAGACCCCGTTGAAGATTTCACCCCAGTAACCTTCATTGATAATGGTGCCGATCATATGGATGCAATCTTCCAGTTGGATCAGGTTAACCGGATGATGCCCATTCTTCAAATCCTTTTTACCCGATAATTGTTTGATGGGATGTCGGTTTGGGCCAATCAGTCCTCCGAATCTTAAAATGGTCGTCAATCGGTCGGAATCATTGCTGAAAAGTTGCTCGCTGGCCAACAATTGCTTGCCCGATTCCGTAACGGGATTGGGAGGGGTATCTTCGGTAACATCACCATCTTCATCACCATAAACGGCCGTACTGCTCACAAATAAAATTTTGGAAACGGAACTATTTTGAATCATGGAATGCAGTAGTTTGATTTTTTCAATAAAACTTTCCGCATTGCCCTGTCTAAGTTTGGGCGGTACATTGATGACCAAAATATCGATATGGGACAAAAAGGTTTCGATGTCCCCGTCAATACTATTTTCCGATAAGGAAATGCGATAGGGAATAATCCCCAAATCTTGAAGTGCTTCCAATTTATCGGAAGAGGTGGTGGTCCCGTGCACCTCAAACCCCTTTTCGACCAATCTCTGGGCCAAGGGCAGACCAAGCCACCCACAACCTAAAACCCCAATCTTATTACTCAAACTTTAAGGTTTTAATGGTCAATATGGCATCGTTCAGTACAAACGGCATGGGAATGCTGGTATCCGGTCTTTGGGGAACACTGAACTCTTTATTGGTAAGCAGGTCGTTGGAGGCTTCATAAAAGCTAAGTTCCAAAACGGAATCTTTCGGAAAACTCAATTCCAGTTCCGTAAAATCATTGTTGGTGATGTAATGGGTGATCAGCCTGCTGTTCCGATTTTGTAAAAAGTAGGGAGATAAAGGAATTCGGTTCACGGTGGCGGCATTTACCGGAGCGGCGTTGGTGTACACATCCAAACGGTTTACATTTCGTGTAGGGGTAACGCAAAGTTCAATGATTCGTTCTTCACCGATGACGGTGTCCTTTATCTTATCGATTCGTGGAAGGGCAATATCCTTTTTAGGGGCATCCGAAATGTAGTTCAATTTGGTCCTGTACTTGCTAAAAAGGGTCTCGGCTTCCGGTTTTCTCTTGTCATTACCTAAAAATTGGGCATTCCATCCAATCAGTTTTTGGTCATAGGTGCCCCAAACCGAAGTATCGTTATCGGCATTGTAAATGTAGACCAAGCTACTGGGTTTTGGTCGTTTTTGGTTGAATTCGGATTGTAAATGACTCATGATGCCAAAAACAAAGAAGAGCAACAGAAATAGATAGGACAACCGCCCTTTACTTTTCAATTGTCCAAAGAAGGGAAGTACCAAAACGAACAGCAATGTAGTGAACAGGGTGGCGGCCACCATCATTTTTAGACCAAGGCCTACGGGAAACATTTTGATGAAGGGCGAATAGATCAACACCGCGGGTAATGCCAAAAACACCAAAAGGTACGGACTTGGTTCTTCTTGATTGATGGTCACCATAAAGGCCGCCAACAACCCAAATAATGGAATAATGAAAAAGCTGGCTCCTTTTAGATACGTGGCCACCAATCCACAAATGATCAGCCAGATAACAATAGGGGCCACCAATATATTGGGAGTACTTATTTTTTTGAACTTGTGATAGGTATAAAAACAAACGAACAAGGCAAAGGTGACATAAACAGTGATGTAGGTATACCCATTATAAGTGAAGCCATGGAGCATATCCTTAAAACCGGGATACCACCAGGTGATGATGGTCCAACAGAAATAACCCACCACTCCATTGACCACCAATGTGATCAACAAGGGCAAAAACCCTTTCAGGATTTCTTTTGTGTTGAGTCGTTGTTTTTTAAACCCAAGGACCAATAGTGCTACAAAAGCCAATAAGGCCAAGCCGAACATGGGCCAGATCCACTCGAAAGGGTAGGAGACCAACCTAAAAAAAGGAAGGTTGAAATAAATATAATCGTCCAAACTTTTCAGGTTGTTGAGGTCGGCATTGCTGAAATAATGCAACAGGGGCATCAGGTAACTCCCTTGATGGGCCAATGTCTTTTTGTCCAGTCGATTGTAAGTGTCTAAAGCGGTGTGATAGTCAAAATGGTCATCAATAAAGGCAAAATTAAACCCATCAATATCGCCATCTTCGCGAAAAACGGTCAGGTCCGTATCGTTGGGAAGCATTTTATAAATGCTATAGGCCAATGAATTGGCTACAGGAAATTGAGGGTTTGCCTTGGTGAATTCCTTAATCAGGGTGCCATTGCCCCGGTTCGTTTCAATGAGCATGTAACTGGGTCCCCCACTGCCACGCGCCTCAAAATTGAGAACAAGTCCAACATCCTTGGCCCAAGGGTGGCGGTTCACAAAAAGATCGGCCCCGTTCAGCCCCAATTCCTCAGCATCCGAAATGAGGATGATGATGTCGTTCTTCGGGGTTTCGTTACTGGCCAATAGGGCCCGTACCCCTTCCAAAATGGCAGCCACCCCGCTTCCGGCATCACTGGCCCCGTAGGAGGAATGAGGCCCGCTATCGTAGTGCGACAACAAAAGAAGTGCCTTCCCTTCGCCGGAGCCTTTTATACGGGCCAGAATATTGGTGGCCCGGCTTAAATTGGCCCAGTCACCAGCAGTATAGCCTTCTTGGGTAGTGGTCTCCAACCCCATTTTTTTCAATTCGGAAATGACATAGCTTTTTACCCGATCATGACCAGGGAAGCCCACCGCGTGGGGTTCCATGGATATGTTTTTCACATGTACCAAGGCCCGATCTGTGGAAAATGAATCCATGGAAATAGTGGAATCGGAATGGTAAGTAGGCATCAAGGATTTAAAGCTCCAATACACCACAATACAAAGAAGCAAAAGGGAAAGAGTTCGGGAGAATTTCATGTTTTGGTTTGTTGGAACATAAATGTATGAATTTATGAAAGGTTCTCATATTTAGATGCGAAAAATTAGGTTTTTCGCTAAAAAAGGCTATATTTAAAATTCAACTTTAAATTCTAACCATATGGCAATCAAAAGTTTTCAAGGCGTACGTTCCAAGGAGGAGAACAAGAAGAAATACAATGCCCCAATTTTGGTGGAAGACTATATGACCAAAAAGCTGATTACTTTTTCCCCTGACCAATCCATTTTGGAAGTCATGGAGACTTTTGCCAAGCACCATATTTCTGGAGGACCGGTATTGGACGGCAATGGTTTTTTGGTTGGGATCGTATCCGAAGCGGACTGCATGAAGCAAATTTCGGAGAGCAGGTATTTCAACCAGCCCATATTGGATAAGAGTGTGGAGCGTTTCATGACCAAGAATGTGGAGACCATTCCACATGATATGTCCATTTTTGATGCCGCAGGTGTTTTTGCCCGGCATAACAGGCGTAGGTTGCCCGTTATGAAAAACGACATTTTGGTGGGGCAGATCAGCCGGAAGGATATTGTGGTGGCCGCTCTTAAACTGACAGCCCATAGTTGGAAATAGATTATTCCCTTTTTACGATCATATAATAATCATTATCAAGCGGTAGGTAACCAAGATCATACACAAAATAGTAGGTACTGCCCTTTTTGGTGGTATACAGGTTGGTGATGTATTCAAAATCAAAACCTTTATCCAGCAAACGCATTTTGGTGGTCTTGGTCTTTCCTTCCTTTAAAGGAAAGCTATCGAGGATGCGGTAATTTTTTCTAAGCTTGTTGTTGATGTTCCGCAGCAGGTTCTTGCTGTCGCGGTTCAATCGGTTGTTATAGGAGTTCCGACAATGGTCCGAGCAGAATTTTTGGTCCACCCGACCGACTAGTTTTGCACCGCACTCCAAACATTTTCTTTCGGACATGGCATAAGATTAGGTGACCACAATATCATACTTTTTCAACAAACCAATCAATCCTTCCTTACTGAACTTGCTTTTTTTTAAGGTGTTGATGGAAGGATCAATGGAAAAATTGAAAGCGGACGAAAAATCAACCTGTTCCAGTTGGGTATGGTTGAAAATGGCGTTTTCCAAGTCTGAATTGGGGAATTGCGACATTTTGAGATTGGCTTCGGAAAAATCCACTTGGTGCAGTTTGCAGTTCAAAAAGGTGGTTTTTGGGATTTCCATGCCGTAAAAGGAAGCCACCGAAAGATTGCATCCTGTAAATTGAAAGGCCAAAACCATTGGATTACAGGTTTCGAACTGCACCCCCACCATTTTGCAATCCACAAAAGTGACCTCGTTAAAAATGGTATGGGCAATGTTGGCGTTGGTAAAGTCGCAACCTTCAAAAGTGCATTCCACAAAATTTTGATTGTCCAAAAATCCCTTGGTGAACAGGCAGTCCACAAAACGGCAATTCTCATAATCACCCTTCGGCAATTTGTTTTGCGAATAATCCTGCTTTGTGAACTCCTGATCGAACCAAAAGGGTTGTGCCATTATTCTTCGGATAGGATGATAGCCGGAATTTCCAGCGATTTGAACATGTCGTTGTAGGCTTTCATGCCATCTTTTACAATGGCGTTTTTTTCATCCTCGTAGGTTTTCCATTGGGCCAAAAGGTCTCGTAGCCGTTCTTTGGCGCCATTGGTCACCTTCGGTTCGGCCACATCAACAAATCCTTTTAAATGCATGAATTCGGCATTCAACTGGTTTCGGAAGTTGATCACATCCTGAAAGGTCTTTTGGTTGGGCTGAATCAACTTTTCTTCCCAAGTAGTAATGCGCTCCAAAAGCGTATCCCCATTTTCTAGCAAGTCTTTGGCTTTCTCGTTGTCCTTCAATAGATCTTTGTAGGTTTTAAGCTGATTTTTGGCTTTGCGGATTTGATTGACAGCCTTGTGTATACCGCTAAGGGTCTCGTCAATTTTGGTAAGTACGGACTGCTGTTCTGCATAATCTGCTGGAGAGCCTTCCACATTGGGATCGGCCAGCACCACTGCGTTAGTTTCCACGGATGCATCACCCATTGAAAGTCGTAACGTGTAGGTGCCAGGTGCCACGCGTGCCCCTTGATAATTTCCGTAGACAAAAACTTGATCCACAGGAAGCACAGGTTCACGGCTAAAATCCCAAGTGAATCTATTGTATCCTTTCATGGAAGGTAGAACCGCTGGTTTTGATGGGCCACCGGGCCAACTTTTGAAATCTTTTGCGGGTTGATTGGTGATGGTTCGGATCACTTTTCCACCCGAAAGCACTTCCAGTTTCAGCTCTGTGGAATCCAATTTTTTGGGCAGATAATAATCGAAGGTTACCCCCGATTTTGGATTTTGCCCCAACCCTTGAACTGGTTTGTCGGTGCTTCCGTTAAAGATTCGATAGGATGGTTTTGGAGTGACAATACTCAGGTTTGTGGCTGGGTTCACACTATTTTGAATGGCTCCAAGGTCATCCAAGATCCAAAAGGAACGTCCCGCCGTGGCAGCGATCAAATCGTTGTCATGAATGGCCAAGTCGTTGATGGGAACAATCGGTAAATTGAGTTGTAGGGGCTGCCAATGTTGTCCATCATCCAAGGAGATAAACAAGCCTGTTTCAGTACCGGCATAAAGGAGCCCTTTTTGTTTTGGATCTTCCCGGACCACGCGGGCAAAGGTGTGTTCACCATCAATACCTTGGGTAATCTTGGTCCAAGTTTTTCCATAATCCGAGGTTTTGAAGATATACGTATCCAAATCCATGAACTTGTATCGCATGGCCACCATGTAAGCCGTGGCAGGGTCATGGGGAGATACCTCAATGCTGTTGATGATGCCTTCCTTTAGATTGGGAGGGGTAATGTTTTCCCAACTTTGGCCACCGTTTTTGGTGATGTGCACCAGACCATCATCCGAACCGGCGTAAAGTACTCCCTTTTCGTGTGGGGATTCCACCAAGTACATCAGGGTGTTGTAGTTTTCGCCCCCAGCCGCTTCATTGGTGTACGGTCCACCGCCTGGGCCCTGTTGTTTTGGGTCGTTGCGGGTAAGATCGGGACTCACCACTTCCCAAGAGTTTCCTCCGTCCTGTGTTTTGAAGACCACATTCCCGGCATGGTAAATGGTGTTCGGATCGTGTGGCGAACTGATGATGGGCGCATTCCAATTGTAACGGAACTTAAAGTCCTTCGGAACTTTACTCAGGCCAAGTTCAGGATATTCTTTGATGGGTTTGGCCTCTTGTGACGCCCGCACCCATTTCTCGATGATCCCTTGGTAGCAGCCACCATAAATAAAATCGGGATTATTGGGGTCAAAGGCCAAATAGGCACTTTCACAACCCGAAACGGCATACCAATCCTTCCAATCGATACCATCGTCATGGGTTCTGCTGGCAATGGCCACCGAAGTATTGTCCTGCTGGCCGCCATATACGTTATAAGGCACCAAATTATCCGTGATCACGCGATAGAATTGGGAAGTGGCCTGATTCTCCTGTGAGCTCCAGCTCTTTCCTCCATTATTGCTGATGTTGGCACCCCCATCATTGGAGTTGATCATGATCTTGTTGTTGTGCGGATGTATCCAGAGGTCATGGTTGTCCCCATGTGGAGTGGATAAAGGCGCAAAGGTCTTTCCGCCGTCAATGGATTTGGTCACGGGGGCGTTCAACACATACACCACGTTTTCATCTTGGGTGTCGGCAAAGATTTCCATATAGTACCAAGAACGGGCAATGTTGATGCGGTCCTTGCTGGTCTGTTGCCAGGTCTTACCGGCATCCACACTTTTGTAGACCCCGCCTTTTTCGCCTTCGGCCTCCAAAACCACATAAACAATATCGGAATTGGCCCTGGAAACCGAGATGCCCGATTTGCCAAATTCCTTTGGAAGGCCCTTGTCCACCTTGGTCCAAGTGGTGCCCCCATCGGTGGATTTGTATAGTCCGGAGGAAGCTCCGCCAGATTCCATGGTCCAAGGATACCTGCGGTGTTGCCACATGGCGGCATACAGGATCATGGGGTTGTTCATATCCATGGAAAGGGAGGAAGCCCCTGTGTTTTCATCCACATAAAGGACTTTTTCCCAAGTTTCGCCCCCATTTAGGGAGCGATAGATGCCACGGTCTTCGGATGGGCCGTATTGTGCACCTTGGGCAGCCACAAAAAGGATGTCGGGATTGGTTGGGTCGATGATCACATCGCCAATGTGTCGGGTTTTGTCCAAACCGATATGTTTCCAGGTCTTGCCCGCATCGGTGGATTTATAGACACCATCGCCCATGGAAGTCATCACCCCACGGGCAGGGTGTTCTCCCATGCCTACCACAACCAAGTTGGGGTTGGTTTCGGAAACGGCAATATCCCCTACGGTGCCTGTCTTTAAAAAGCCATCAGAAATGTTTTCCCAGTTGATACCATCATCCGTGGTTTTATAGATACCACCACCGGTAGAGCCCATGTAATAGGTGTGTGGTTGACCCACCACCCCGGTAGAAGTGACACTTCGACCTCCACGGTACGGCCCAATGTTACGCCATTTCAATCCCGGGAAAAGGGAATCGTTGACGACAACCGCGGGAGTGTCGGATTTTTTGTTTCGTTTTTGGGCATGCAAAGGGTAAATGGCCAGCAGCAGGGCACATAGGAGTAGCAGTCTTGGTTTCACGAGAATGTTGGAATTAGTTATCCTGTTAAAGATACTAATTCAAAGCCATTGGAAATACAACAAGCAGCGTAAAACTAACTGTAAAAACGAAGTAAAAAATCAAGGTTTCCTAGTGTATGCAAAAAGAATTTCCTCGGTTTCGCCATTTTCCTCGATGAGCACATACACGTTCATGTGGTTTTTATCTACCAACTCCATGGTTAGGCCTTCAAAGTACACTTTGTTCTTTTCCAGTTTCACCAATTTAAAGTCGATGGTCTCAATTTTATCCTCCCATCCCTTCAAATTACCATCAAAATGTTTAAGCTGGAGAATGAGGGAATTCTCCAGCTGTTGAATGTGTCCCACTTCATAAAAAGAGACCTTATTGTCGTTCACCAAACGGAACACGAACATCATGGATTCGCCCAAAGGTGCACTCCAAATCTCTTCCGCCGTTCCTCCAAAGGCTTCTCCGCTCCAGTGACCCTCGATCCAAGCCACCTCTTTTAATGAAGCACTGGGCGATTCCTGTCCTTCGGACAGTTGCATGGTCTTTTGGGCAGAAACGATGCCGGTGCCCATCAATAAAAGGAACAATAAGCGTCTCATGTGTGGTTGTTTTTGTGGTTTAGTTGGAAAGGGCAAACTTGACGTTCACCATGGATTCCACTTTTATTTTTTCAAAATCGATGTCCAAGGGTTGCTCCATGCTTGCATCTGCCGCCATTTCCATTTTGGCCATCATCACGGGCTGGTTGTAACGGGGGTAATACGGTTGTGAGTTATCCACAATATGGATGGCCATGCCCACTTTCTGGCCCAATGGCTTGGTTAGGGCAACGGCTTTTTGCTTGGCTTTTTTCACGGCCCTGGATTTCAGTTCCAGTTCCAGTTCATCCATTTTGGAATATTCGGTCTTTTCTACATAGGCATTGGCAATCTCCAATTGCTCCAAGGCAACCATGACCTCCCCGGCCTGTTTGCCGGAATAGACTTCCAACGCGTATTGTTTGCTTTTCAGCACCTCCTTGTCGCGCAAGAAATATTTTTTAAAATCGCTGCTAAAATCCTTGATGACCAACTGCTTGTCTATGTCAATGCCCATGGCCTTGAAACGCTGCGCCATTTTGTTCTCCTGCTCCTCCACGGACACACGGCCTTTGGTGTCCTTTTCTTGAATGGTGATGCTGAGGTAGATTTTGTCCGGCGTTACCAAGGTGTCCACTTGGGCGGATGTTTCCAGATAGGGCACATCTAAAAAGCTCTTGGTTTGGGCAAAAAAGGTAGTGGTGCAAAGCAAAGCGGCAATCGATAGGATAATCTTTTTCATAGTTTCATTTTTGTTTAAAGGTAAATACTTCCCTGTGAGATACAAAACCTGTACCACTTTACACATGCGAATACGCTATTCCGTAAAATCCTTGGAACTCTTTGATTAACTTGAGTACTGAATAGGGGATGTGGAAGAGGGTGATTGGATGCGTCGATAGTATGCTGTTTTAGGGACATTAAGTTACGTGCAATGCTAATAACAAATACAAACATTAATCATAATGAATAAATCATCAGAACCAAAACAGATGAAAACTAAGAAGACTTGTTTTATTGTTTCTCCACTCGGTAAAGATAATTCAGATACTAGACGTGCAGCGGATGGGCTAATCAATTCAGTAATACGACCATTATTAATAGAACTTGACTTCGAAGTTATTGCACCGCACGAAATTGACAATCCAGGTTCGATTACAACTCAAATAATAAAACACTTGCTTAACGCAGAACTTGTAATTGCCAATTTAACCGAATTAAATCCTAACGTGATGTATGAACTTGCAGTTAGACATGCCAAAAGACTACCAGTTGTTTCCGTTGTTCAAACAGGGACAATTTTACCTTTTGACATTGCAACAGAAAGAACAATTTTCTTCAATAATGACATGGCAGGGGTAATTGAATTAAAGTCAAAACTTCAAAAAATGGTTTTAGAAGCAGTTCAGGAAAAAGAACCTGACAACCCCATATACAGAGTGGTTAAGTCTCAAATCATGCAGGAAGTTGTTTCTGCAAAAAGTGACGATGTCCAGTCATATATTTTAAATAGACTGGAAGAAATGTCTATGCAAATGAATAGAATATATAGCCGTGTTAGGGAGCCAAATGTTAATGAAAGCTTAAGAGGATTCTCTTCAACAATAGAAGTAAAAGCTGAGGATACAGAATCCGAAAAAGATAAAATAATATCGACAGTGTTTTCTAGTGGTAGAGTTATGAGGGCATCAATTCCAAAATCTGCTAAAGACGGAAAACTATCCTTTGATGTCGATTTTGAAACTAGGAATGATTTGAGAAGGTCGGTCGATGCTCTTGTTGAAGCAGGTTACGAAGTAAAGACAAGGCTTAACTAAATTTACAAAAGCACAGCAGGTAACGCGGGTTTTGCGTCAGGCGGGGTGACGTTCAAATTTGGGGCTTCGTGCTTCCAATAAACTTTAATAATTAATTGAAACTTTGCTCCCCGAAACCCGCCCGAACTAAAAGCCCGAAAACGTTGGTTATAATTTGAACAAAACAGAATTAAATGGCAAAAAGCAATAACTACAATGCTAAACCAATTTTAACAATTTCTAATTCGGAGTTTAAAAATCAATTGTCTGAAAGAATTGATATTGGAGAAGAATTATTTCAAAGACAAGTTGTTAATCAATCTGAATTGCACAATTTAGAATCTGACTATAAAATCTGGAATGATTATAATTTTGAATATTTACAACAGATTTTTGATATCCCTGATAACGAATATGCAAGCAATTATAACCACGCAGGATATACTTTTTTGGGAGCAATGGGAGAGGTTCAAGGCAATCCTGTACAATCAAAAAGGAATACAATCAAATACAAATTAGAGAACCTAAAATCCCTATCTGCTAAATCTAATTTATTAAAATCTAATTCTTTAGAAACGATAGTGAGTAGGACACATGAACTCTCTAAAGATGAAGTTTTTATAGTTCATGGACACGATGAACTAGCAAGAACAAAAACCGCACGATTTATTGAAAAACTAGGTCTAAAACCTATAATATTGCACGAGCAGTCAACTTCAGGAAAAACAATAATTGAAAAAATTGAGAAATATTCTAATGTAGGTTTTGGAATAGTTCTTTACACACCTTGTGATGTTGGAGCAGTTATGGCTAAGAAAGAAGAATTGAATAACAGAGCTCGTCAAAATGTAGTTTTTGAACACGGATATCTAATTGGGAAAATTGGTCGAGAAAACGTCTGCGCTTTGGTTAAAGGAAATATTGAACTTCCAAATGATATTTCTGGAGTTGTTTACGTGAAAATGGATGACGATGACGCTTGGAATTTACGAATTGCGAAAGAATTAAAAAGTTCTGGATATAAAATTGACATGAACAAATTATAAAAAACTTCTCCCAACAATAATTAAAAGGAATAGCTCGTTTTTGCCTAACTCCCAAAACCCATGAAATTCCTCCTCGCACCCGATAAATACAAAGGTTCCCTCACCGGGCAGGAATTCTGCGAGGTGGTGGCCAGTGGGATCCAAAAAGTCTCTTAAGTCCTCTTAGCTTAGGCGTTGTACCGCATTTTGAAAAACACAGACAACCCTTTGCATATTATGAACGTCTATAACCATAGATGTACTTTTCAATGAAAAATAACCAACTGATCATCCTTGTAGCCCTACTGACTTTTGGGGTTAACCTTGCCCAAACCTATAACGCTGGCTATAGATCTTTCCAACTAAAAGACAGTACAAGAACCTATAAACCAAACACGGAACAGACGGACAAACTCTATTATAGACCCGTGGATTTGGACATTTGGTATCCATCAAATGACAAAAAGGCAAGCACCTTAAAATTCGGGAACCTGTTCAACCTTTTTGAACAGCGAGCGGTCAACTATCAAGATACCGAAGATTATTCTGGAATAACGAACGAGCTGGCCCAGTTTTATGTGGCACAATTAGGTGTTGGTGCAGACGGTAAACAACTGCTGAATATTGAAACAAATAGCTTTTTAGACCTCGAACCTTCCCCGTCTAAACACCCCGTCATTATTTATATGGCAGGTTTTAATGGAATGGGATTTGAAAACTATAAGATCCTTGAGGTGCTGGCCCAGAATGGATTTTTGGTGGTTTCTGTTTGGTCGGTGGGTCGCTATCCTGGCGATATGACCAATCAAAAGGAAGATATGCTTGAACAAGTTTATGACGCTGAATTTGCAATGCGTTATCTCAAAGAGAACAACCTGTTCAATGCCGATTTTAATACTATTGGCATTATTGGCTATAGTTGGGGCGGAATGAGTTCTGCGGTTTTCATCGATAGAAACCCAACCACAAAAGCCTTTGTATCGCTCGACGGAACAGAAACCCATTATTTTGGGGAAGAGGATGAAAATGACCGATTTATTCAAGAAATCCATGATTCAAATCTTTTGGATCCCGAAACACAACCTATCAAGTACCTTTATTTGGAAAGTGGTGATAAACTTGACGGGTTTCAACCCTCAAAAGACTTTAGCTACTTCAGGCAACTGAATTCCGAAAAATACTATTTGCGCTTCAAAAAGGGTGCCCATGTCGATTTTACATGTATTCCCTCGATACTGGAGGCTTCAAAAAGCTCGGTGCAGATTTATGACGATATCGTAAAACTGGCCACGGCTTTTTTCAAGGAATCATTTGGGAACAAAGCCGTTTTTCAATCTGTTTGGAAGAATTTAAGTAAATCAAGCTACGTCACCGAAGAACTTTATGATATATCCGGTACACCCCAAATGGGGACCGACATAGAAGGCATGGTTCTCGATAATGAAAGCCATGAGCCGCTGCCCTACGTAAACATCGGGATCTTGAACAAAGAAATTGGGACGGTTACGGATACCCATGGAAAATTTACGCTTAGTTTAAATGAGGAATTGGAGAAGGATACCCTACGGATTTCGTCCATTGGGTACAAACCGGTCGAAATTTTGGTCAACGATTTTTTGTCAAGAAAACAGCCTATATCCATAGAACTGGAAGAAGAAATAAGTACATTGAACGAAGTAGTCGTCACCGCAAAGGCTTTCAAGAAAAAAACACTTGGGAACAAAACGGAGTCCAAGTTTATAAGTACGGGATTTAGTTATGACCAACTTGGCGCTGAAATGGGTGTTAAGATCAACGTTAGGAAAACCTCGACCTTTGTAGATGCCTTTAATTTCAATATTTCATACAATAGATTAAGCGCAACAGCTATTTTTAGGGTTAATTTTTATAACATTGAAAATAACAGACCAAAAGAAAACATGCTTACGCAGAATATTATCGTTCCCATTGAGCCAAAACAAGTCGGCAAAATAACCGTGGATCTAAAACCCTATGACATTGTTTTGAACGATGATGTTATGGTTACCTTGGAATGGGTGGAAACGGAAGGAGAAAACAACAAAGGGGAAGCTATATTTTTTTCTGTTGGAATGTTCAATAGTGGAACGTTCTATAAAAAATCAAGTCAGGCAAAATTTAAGAAGCATAGCAGTATGGGAGTCGGATTTAATATTGATGTGAGATATTAAAAAACAAGTTTTTTAGATCAATTTCGATATTGAGTTCCCATCATGGGGCAGTCCCGATTTCACCATTACACCTGGCCGAAACCGTTACAAAAATTAAATAGACCATGAAATTCCTCCTCGCACCCGATAAATACAAAGGCTCCCTGACCGGGCAGGAATTCTGCGAAGCGGTGGCCAGTGGTATCCTAAAAGTCTTTCCCCATGCGGAGATCGTAAAAAGACCCTTGGCGGATGGCGGGGATGGCACCATTGAGGTGGTGAGTCATTACCTGAATGCGTCTTCCGTTCCCGTGCGGGTTCATGATCCCTTGTTCCGAGAAATAGAAGCCCCTTATCTGCTTTCCCAAGACAAGCAGACCGCTTTTATTGAAATGTCAGAAGCCTCGGGCTACAAGCTGCTCCAAAAGTCCGAGATGAACTGCATGCACACCACATCATTGGGCACCGGGGAACTCATTTTGGATGCTTTGGAAAAAGGGGCGACAACAATCGTTTTGGGTATTGGTGGAAGTGCTACCAACGATGGCGGCATGGGCATGGCCCAGGCCTTGGGGTATCGGTTTTTGGATAGCGGAGGGAAAGAATTGGAACCTGTGGGTAAAAACTTGGGGTTGGTAGCTCAAATCGATACGAAAAAGGTGCATCCGCAATTGGCTAAAGCCAAAATTCAAGTGGCTTGCGATGTAAACAATCCGTTTTATGGGGAACAAGGGGCCGCTAAAATTTACGGTCCACAAAAAGGAGCCTCACCCGATGGGGTGGCCTTTTTAGATCAAGGATTGGAACAATTCGCCAAGGTCCTTCAAACCACTTTTGATATAGATGTGCAGCAAATTCCCGGGGCGGGTGCCGCTGGGGGTGTTGGGGGAGGGGCCGTGGTGTTCCTGAACGCCAGCCTGACCTCTGGGGTGGATTTGGTGATGCAGTTGGCGAATTTTGAGGAGGTGGTGCAAGGCGCCGATTGGGTCATTACCGGGGAAGGCCAGTTGGACGGACAAACGTTTTCCGGCAAAACCATCAACGGGGTGATCAAGGCTGCCCAAAAGTATCAAGTTCCCGTGGCCGCTTTTTGTGGTTCGGTAGATGTGACCATCACGGAAATGCAACACATGGGATTGGATTATGCCGTTTCCATTTTAAACCAGATCGGTAACTTGGATGAGGCCAAGGCCAAAAGCTTTCAAAATCTGGAACTGACCAGCTATAATTTTGCCCATCTGCTCAAAACAAGCAAAGCTTAGGCATTTTTCGCTAGTGCAACGGCCCTCTTTGCATCTTGAATTCCAAAGAAGTTTTCACCGTTTTCCATTCGCTCTCCAAGATGGAAAATACCACGGTGTCCCTTAAATTTCCTAGTGCATCAATGCGGTGGTTCCTCAAAATACCGTCTTGTTTGGCGCCCAAGCGAAGAATGGCATTTCGGGAAGGATGGTTGTGGAAATGGGTCCGGAATTCCACGGCAACGCAGCCCAAATTCTCAAAGGCATATTTCAGCAACAGGTATTTGCACTCGGTGTTCACCCCGGTGCGCTGTACTTTTTTGGCGTACCAGGTATGACCGATTTCCAGCCGTTTGTTCGGGGCGTCCACATTCATGTAACGGGTAGTGCCCACCACGGCATTGGTCCTTTTGTCCACAATGGTAAAGGGAAGCGATTTGCCCGTTTCTTGTTCCAACAGGGCGGTGTTGATGTAGGCATCCGTGGTGGCAGGGGTAGGGACGGAGGTGTACCAAAGTTCCCAAAGGTTGCCATCGGATGCGGCAAAGGCCAGATCCACCTTGTGTTCCCTTTTCATGGGCACAAGTTTTACCAAATTTCCTTCAAGGGTCACGGGTTTCAACCAAGGTTGCATAGCTAGTGTTTTGCCCCAAAGATAGGAGGAAATCCTTCGATTATGGCAAACAAAAAAGCCGGGAAAAACTCCCGGCCCATTGTCAATCAAAAAACAAAACCTGAAAATTATCCTATTTCCTTAAATTCCTCCACAGTGAAGAAATCTTGGTCTTTTTCGTTGATAAAATAGATGCCTTTGCCCACAAAGTATTCCATGGACTTGTCATCTACCTTTACGGCAAAGCCTTTTTCGGTGGGGACCACCTCAAAGCTGTCCGTAACAGATTTGTTGTACTTCAATACCAGATAATGCTCGTACACATTGTCATTATCGGAGTCTACCGCAATAAGTTTGGTCACTTTGGCGGCTTCCGGTTTTAGGTCTTTGTTCTCCATATCCCTTGGGTACTTGCGTTGTTCCACCACTTTTACGTGGTAGGGCATTTCGGTACCGTTGCGCTCTATGGCAAAGGTTTTAAACGTAGTGGCGTTCATGTTGCCGGAAGTTTTGGTTTGTCCAAATCCGACAAATCCGGTCAGTAATAAAAGTGTTGCTAGTGTTGTCAATGTTTTCATGGTTTTATTTTTTATCGTTAATGAATCGTTTAAAAGGTTCTGTGCGGTATTATTTGAGGTAGGAAGTGAACATCCAGTTCCTTTTCTCCAAATGGGTCATGAACTCGGTGAGCATGTTTTCTGTGACCACATCCCCGGTATCCAAGGAAGCGTTGATGCCATCCAGCATGTTGTTGTGCAGGGTTTCGTAATCCCGAAGCACTTCGCGCACCATTTCAATGGCGGTCAGTTCTTTGGATGGCTCTTTGATTTGGGCCATATCCAAGGTTTTTTGTAGGGTGAAGTTGGGTTTCATGCCAAAGACCCGGATACGCTCCGCCACCACGTCAATGTTCTTTTTGGTGGTGTTGTATTCGTTCTCGAACTCTTCGTGAAGTTCAAAGAAGTCGGGACCTTCTACGTTCCAGTGAAAGTTTCTCAACTTGTTGTAGAATACTTGGTAATTGGCCAACAGCGTGTTCAGGTTGACCACGATCTCGGCGGTTTCCAAATAGGTGAATCCCAATTTTTTAAATGTCTTGTTTTTTGCTTTTACGGTTTCCATGTTTTTAAATTTTTGATTTGACTTCAGTTGAAATGGGCACGCAAACAATCAGGTGGAAAAAATCCTACCTAAGGTGTTGTGGTGCGCTTGCTCTTGTTTAAATGATGGGAAAAAGGAGTTCCCAAATAGGAATGTCGGTCGAGGTGTCGACCTAGAAGACTGTGTAGTGCTTTATTGTTGCATCCATACTATCAATATACATTTATTTGTCAGAATACCAAGTATTTAACATGATTTAACGTTTGTATGGAGGCTTTGTCCCGAGGATTGTTTACTGGTTGTCCCCGGAGGCAACGATAAACCCTTTTCTTAGACATTTGTAAATATCTGCGGAGATATCCGTTACATATTCCTTGTGGTTATCGAAGACTTTTTGCGGCTCCTCGTGCAAGGCATCGTGTTCCTGAATGTAGATGGTTTCCAGTTTGTCATACATTCTTTTGCCAAGACTGAACCTTTTGGTCACGGTATATTGGTTGATAGAGCGAATGGGCATAGCGTTGGGGGTTTGGTATTTCTGATTGGACACCGGAATGGGAGGGAAGGTCACATTTAAAGAGCGCAAAGGCACCTATATTTATTTTTAATCGTTTACATCCGATTACAAACGAAAGCAAATGATTTCAAACCGAATGAGGTTTTGGACCCTTTCTATGTTTGCCCTGTCGAATGATGACAATTCGATGGCATGAACTGTTTAACGCTAAAATCTTACATCATGAATTCACTTAAAAACAAAGTACAGTTGATCGGACACTTGGGCAATGACCCAGAAATGGTAACCCTTGAAAATGGCAACAAACTGGCCAAATTCTCCCTGGCCACAAATGAAACCTTTAAAAACGCCGAAGGCGAAAAGGTAACGGACACCCAATGGCACAACATCGTGGCCTGGGGCAAGATTGCGGAAATCGCGGAAAACTATCTCGCCAAGGGAAAAGAGGTCATGATCGAGGGCAAATTGATGTCCCGTGCCTATGAGACCAAGGAGGGCGAAAAGCGCTATATCACCGAAATCAAATGCAACGAGCTTTTGATGCTAGGCAAATAATTTTTAGATTACTATTGATATAAAGGCCACCCATGGGTGGCCTTTGTCATTTGAGTTATCAAGTTATGTCCATTCGAGCGCAGTCGAGAATCGGACGTTTCGGGTAATGGGTGTAGAAAGTACGCCTCCTCATTTTAAAATTAGGGTAAATCATTTTTTAGTTGTTATAAAACCAAATGAACGGTTCTTCCGTAATTATTCTAAGAACCCTAAAATTTGAAGCTATGAAATATGCAGGAACGATAACAATGATTTTGGCCTTGGCTGTTTCAGTATCGGTCTCGGCCCAAGAAAGTCAAGAAAAGGAACAGGACAAACTTTCCTATTACGAACAACGCGCCAAAGAGGACGCTGTTTACGAACAGTCGTTGGCCACCAACAATGAAGAGGATGAAAGGGATTTCTGGAAAGACCAAAAACGATACGAAAAGGATTTAAGAAAACGGGACAGGGAAGCCTATAAAGCTTATATGAAAGGAAAACAGGATGCCTACGCCGAGCATGCCCAACATTGTGATCATCATTGCCATCATAGCAGGGAATACTACGGTCACGCCCATTTCTATTACACCTATTATGATTACCAATATCCGAAAAGAACCTACGTGGGTGCAGGTCTACGCGTATCCTCTCCCAGAGTTGGAATTAGCATTTTTTAGTTTAGTTAGTCTATAATAAAAATCGCCCCGGAATTTTCGGGGCGATTTTGTTTTATCTCGTTTAGTTTTCTTCCAATCCTCCCTTACGTTCCGGTGAACGGGGCGATGGCCATTCCGCTGGTTCCCCAGTGCTGTCACTAATGGGCAATATCGCTTTTGTCCTATCTGTTTTCTCCGGATATTCGCTTGCCATATAGGCCAAGATGGCCGTAAGGATGGCATTGTTCCGCACATCATCAAAAATAATCTTGTCATACGTATCCCTATTGGTATGCCAAGTATAGTTCCAGTACGACCAGTTTAGCGAACTTAAACTGAATGCAGGGGCACCAGCGGCTTGGAACGATGCATAATCCGAACCACCTCTTGCGGGGGTCCCGGGGAAGGTAGTTTCGATTTCATCCGTGATTTCCTTCGGAACGGCATGTAACCATTTGCCCAAATAGTCATAGGAATTTAGGAACCCACCTCCGGAAATGCGTACCACCCTTCCAGTACCGTTATCTTGGTTGAAAACAGCCTGTACGCCTGCAACAATCTCGGGGTGGTCCTCCACATAGGCCCTTGAACCGTTCAGACCTTGTTCCTCGCTGCCCCAGTGCCCCACCAATATGGTTCGTTTTGGGTTGGGATAGGCTTTTTTCAAAATGCGCATGGCTTCCATCATCACCAAGGTTCCGGTTCCGTTATCGGTGGCTCCGGTGCCTCCGTCCCAAGAGTCGAAATGGGCGGACAGGATCACGTATTCATCAGGTTTTTCAGAACCTTTGATTTCTGCAATAGTGTTAAACGTTGGCGATACCCCCAAGTCCTTGGATTCGGCCACCACATGGATTTGGGGTTTTTGTCCGGATTCTACCAAACGGTATAGCATCCCATAATCCTCCAATTCCAAATCCACAGTCGGGATTTTTTTGGTACGGGCACTAAAAATCTTGTTTACCCCAAATCCTTTTGACCAATAGGAAGCAACAATACCAACAGCTCCTGCGGCTTCCAAGGCTTCGGGGAGGGTTCTGGAGTTATACCCCATGTTTTTCATATTGTCGTTCCAAGCCTTGTCCTGTTCGTCGCGTTCCTTTTTCATTTTCTCGAACGACTTTTCGGTGGCGAATTCTTCCCAGTTGTAATCTGGCCTTCCAGTGGGCTCCAATTTGGAGACCATCACCATTTTCCCCTTAACTGTGGGCAACCATTTTACAAATTCCATGGAATCCTTTACCATAGGTAACACCACCAACTCGGCAGTAGTCCCTTTTTTGGGTGTGGCGGGGCTCCATGCCAATTGGGTGCCTTGTAGGCTTTGTACCCTTGGATATACCATATCGATGTGTGAAATGCCGCGTTCCCAGCCTTTCCATTCGCCCCATTGTTCGTTTTTGGCGGGAATGCCCCAACTGGAATATTTGGCTACGGCCCAATCATGGGCCTTTTTCATTTGTGGGGTTCCGACCAATCGGGGTCCGATACCGTCCATCAACTCGTGACCAAGGGTTTCGAGTTGGGAGTTTTCATTGGCTTCGGTTAAGATGGCCTGAACGACAGGGTCTTGTTCCTGGGCCAGAAGAAATACGCTGTTGGCCAGCAGCAGTGCGATGAGTAGAGAGGTTTTTCGTAACATGATGGTTTTAATTTGTCCCTAAAATAGAACATAATCGGGAGCTTGGGAAATAGGATAATCAGGAAAAGGGATGGAATAGGAGTAGTGGAGGTGGGGAAGAAGCTAGGCCACTTTCTTCAAAAGGTCAAAACAGGGACATTTGGAACAACGTTTGTTTTCCCCTTTTTTGAATTTTTCACAGCATTTGGATTTTAATTTGCCTTGATTGGACAAATTCTTCAGCAATGCTTTTTTGAGTTTCTTTTTTTCTTTCTTCTTTTTTCCCATCACTTGGAACAGAGAGGGCAAACATAATTATTTTAATTCAATCTAAATAAGAAATTAACACTATTGTGTTCAGGTTGAATCAAAACCGAAGCGATACCCCCATGGTGTTGGGTCCAAAAGATAGGTTCCAACTTACCTGTTTGGCATTGCTGTTATACTTTTCATCATATTTCGAATCCAGATAGCGATCAATGGATTCCACAATAAAAATACTGAGCACCGTACTGAAGGCCACATCGGAAAACCAGTGGAAATCATCCATGACCCGAACAAAGCCGGGAATCAACCCAACGGTGTAGATACCTGCCTTTACCCATGGATTGTGGAATTGCTTTGCAATGGCATATGCATTACTGAAGGCCAACATGGCATGACCCGAAGGAAAGGAATCATAATTGTAGACCCTGTTCAGGTGAAAGGGATCAAAGGTGTCTGAACTTTCGCCGCTCTTGGGTCTTGCCCGCCCAATGATTCGTTTGCTTACCTGTTGTAGAAACCCACCAGCAGTAGCCGAAGAAATCAATAAGACCCCGGTCCGCCTCAATTTCTCATTTTTGGTGAACAACCCCGCCAGATACACGCCACCCGTGAACATGTAATTATTCTCTGGGCTTCCGTATTCATTACCGTAATCGATGACCAAATCCGGGATATCTTCCCGGAACCCGTTTTTCCAATGGTTCACCTCGTCATCCACGGTGGCCAAGATAAGGGTGCCTCCAGCCAAATAACCGAGGTTGGCCCAATCGTTTCCTTGCCAATGAAATGGTCGGGAATAGGCATACCCCACTCCACCAAAAATATTCCCGATGTCATAGGTGAAATCGTTCCAGAGGTTGGTTTCCTTTTCTTGGCCAAACATGGGATAGGCCATCATCAAGACAAACAAATATTTTAATATTCTCATGAAGGTTGAAAGCTAGGATAATCGGCAAAATTAAGCATAAATATCCTGTGCCAAGCGAAAGGTGTTCGCATGGGCTTCCACAATGATTTTGATTTCTGGGGAATACCCGCCACCCATACTACACTGCACGGGAATGTTGGCGTCGTGACAGGTTTGCAGCACAAACCGGTCGCGCTCCTTGCATCCTTCCAAAGAAAGGGAGAGGGTGCCGAGTTTATCCGTTTCCAAAACGTCCACCCCACAGAGGTAAAAGATGAATTCGGGTTGTACCTTTTTGATCAACGATGGGAGGGTTTTTTTTAGGATGGAAAGATACTCCTGGTCCGTAGTGCCTTTCTCCAGAGCAATATCCAAATCTGAAACTTCCTTTTTAAAGGGATAATTGCCCTTCCCATGCATGGAAAAAGTAAAAACAGAACGGTCGGTCTGAAAAATTTCAGCGGTCCCGTTTCCTTGGTGCACATCCAAGTCCACTATCAAGATATTGTTAATCTGCTTGTTACGCTGCAAGTATCGGGCGCCGATTGCCTGGTCGTTCAACATACAAAAAGCTTCCCCGCGATTGGAATAGGCATGGTGGGTTCCCCCGGCAATATTCATGGCGATACCATGTTCCAGGGCGAATTCACATCCTTTTATGGTGCCATCGGCAATGATGCGTTCCCGTAAAACCAGTTCTTCGCTTAGCGGAAAACCTATTTTTCTAGCTTCTTTCGGGGGAATCTCCAAGTTCAACAAATCATGGTAATACCCTGCATCGTGCACGGCCAAAATAGGTCCGTCATCGGGAATGGAGGGCTCAAAAAAATGTTCTTCACTACAGGTGCCTTCATGGAGCAATTGTTGGGGCAGCAGCTCATATTTCGCCATGGGAAAACGATGCCCATCCGGTAAATGATGTTTGTAAATGGGGTGATAGGCAATCTTGAGCATGTAAAAAGTTATTTGTGCAGTGCCAACTGAATCCGTTTTCTGGGGACATCCACATCCAACACCTTAACGATCACTTGTTGATGAAGGCTTACATGTTCGTTGACATCCTTTACAAAAGTATCGGATAGGTTGGAGATATGGATCAGGCCACTTTCCTTGATGCCAACATCCACAAAACAACCAAAATTGGTGATGTTGTTCACGATACCGGGCAGCAATTGCCCTTGTCGCAGATCCGTAATTTCCCTGATGTTTTGGTCAAAAGTGAACACCTTGGCTTTCTCCCTCACATCCAAACCTGGTTTTTCCAACTCCTTTACAATATCCTCCAAAGTCGGCATGCCAATGGTTTCCGTGCAATAGGATTTTAGATTGATGCGCTGCAGGGCAACCTTGTTGCCAACGATTTCCTGAAGTGGAATTTTTTGGTCCTTCGCCATTTTGGCAACCAAACCATAACTTTCAGGGTGTACCGAGGAGTCATCCAAAGGATTATCCCCATTTTTGATGCGTAAAAAACCGGCACTCTGTTCAAAGGCCTTACCGCCCAAACGGGCCACTTTTTTGATTTCATCCCGGTTTTTAAAAGCCCCATTTTCATTGCGATAAGCCACAATGTTTTCCGCCAATTTGGGTCCAATTCCAGAAACGTAACTGAGTAGGGGAACACTTGCCGTGTTGATGTTGACGCCTACAGCGTTCACACAACTTTCCACTACCGTATCCAAAGAGGATTTCAATTGAGTTTGGTCCACATCGTGCTGGTATTGACCCACCCCGATGGATTTGGCATCGATCTTCACCAGTTCGGCCAACGGATCGGCCAATCTGCGACCAATGGAGACCGCTCCCCGAACGGTAACATCATAATTGGGAAGCTCATCCCTTGCAATTTTGGAAGCGGAATAGATGGAGGCTCCTGCCTCACTCACCACAAATACTTCAATCGGTTTTTTAAAGGGAATGCGTTTGATCAATTGCTCCGTTTCGCGCGATGCGGTCCCGTTGCCAATGGCAATGGCCTCAATTTTATAGGCATCCACCAAGGAACTTATTTTTTTAATGGCCCCAGTTCGGTCATTTTGCGGAGCATGGGGATAAATGGTTTCGTTGTGTTTCAGATCGCCCTGTTCGTCCAAACAGACCACTTTACACCCCGTCCGGAACCCAGGGTCGATGGCCAAAATGCGTTTTTCGCCCAAGGGTGCACCAAGGAGCAGTTGTTTTAGGTTTTTGGAGAACACCTGAATGGCGGCCAAGTCCGCTTTTTCTTTTGAAACACTTAAAAGTTCGTTGGAAAGGGAAGGGAACAAAAGCCTTTTGTAGGCATCTGCAATGGCCAATTCGATTTGTTCGGTACAGGCATTGTTCGATTTGATCAAACGGCGTTCCATATTCTGAAGGGCACGCTCTTCGTCGATTTCGATTTTCACCCGGATGAACCCTTCCTTTTCTGCCCTCATGATGGCCAAAAACCGGTGGGAGGGGCAACGGTCCAAAGGTTCGCTCCAATCAAAATAATCCTGGAATTTTTGGGCTTTCTCGTCGTCTTTCTTGGTTTTTACGACTTTGGTCGTAATCAAGGCATGGCGTTCCAATTGGCCACGTAATTGATTGCGGATATCGCCCCGTTCGTTGATCCATTCGGCGATGATGTGGCGGGCACCTTCCAAGGCTTCATCCTCGTTCTGGACTTCCTTGTTGAGGTATTTGGAGGCAATGAACTCGATTTCATCGGCATTTTGCGCCATGATGATTTTGGCCAACGGTTCCAACCCATTTTTACGGGCGGTTTCCGCTTTAGTCTTTTTACTTTTTTTGAAAGGAAGGTATAGGTCTTCCAAACTGGTCAAGTCCATACAGCCCAAAAACTTGGCCTTGAGGTCCGGGGTGAGGGCTCCCTGTTCTTCCACCGCCTTTATGATGGCCGCCTTTCTTTTTTCGAGGGCCTCAAACTGGGTCTTGTATTGCACAATGGCCCCGATCTGGACTTCATCCAAATTTCCCGTACGTTCCTTACGGTATCGGGAAATAAACGGAATGGTACAATCCTCGTTCAAAAGTGCCACGGTATGCTCCACACTTTTTTCCGGTAATTGGGTGTGCTGGACGATATAGGGTACGAGTTGCATTTTCCTTTTTTGAATAGTAGGTCATGCCTCCTTCTTTAATATTTGGGTCTAGAAAGAGGATTAAAATATATTAGTTGTTTTGATGCTAATTGATGGTCATTCCATTCCCAACCCCATCTTCATCGGGGTTCATGAAAACGAGTTTCCCCTCTTGGTTTTCCGTCATCAAGATCATGCCCTCGCTTTCCACACCACGGAGTTTTCGGGGTGCTAGATTTACCAGAACAGTCACCTTTTTACCAATGATTTCCTCTGGTTTAAAACTTTCGGCAATGCCTGAAACAATGGTTCGGGTATCCAATCCGGTATCGATTTTCAACACCAAAAGTTTGTCGGCCTTTGGCATTTTTTCCGCTTCCAGAATAGTACCTACCCTCATGTCCATTTTGGCAAAATCTTCGTAGGCAATGGTCTCTTTTTGTGGCATAATCTCTTTTTCAGTTGTACCTATGCTGGGTGTAGTCTCAGCATTGGATTTTTTAGTGGCTTCCAGTTTATCCAATTGTTTTTGGATTTCTTCATTCTCAATTTTTCGGAAAAGCAATTCACTGGGGTTGAGTTGGTGCCCACCGGGAAGCAAGATGTCTTCTGAGGCAATATCATCCCAATTAATTGATTTCTCGACAGCGCTCGAAATGGCACTATTTTGGTCATTCTGAGCAAGGCGAAGAATCCCCTTCAATTTAGCTGAAGTAAAGGGTAAAAACGGTTCACTCAACACGGCAAGGCCCGTTGCGATTTGCAATGCCACATACATGATGGTCTTTACGCGTTCCTCATCGGTTTTGATGAGTTTCCAAGGCTCCTCGTCGGCCAAATATTTGTTGCCCAAACGTGCTAGATTCATCAATTCCTGACTCCCTTCACGGAAACGATAACGCTCCAAGGAATTGGACAGAATTTCAGGAAAACCTTTTAGGGCTTCCAAAGTTTCTTTGTCCACTTCTGAAAGAGCACCAGGAGTTGGAACTATTCCGTTGTAATATTTTTGGGTGAGCACGGCAACCCGGTTCACAAAATTGCCAAAAATGGCCACCAGTTCGTTATTGTTGCGTGCCTGGTAATCCTTCCAGGTAAAGTCGTTGTCCTTGGTTTCGGGCGCATTGGCCGTCAAGGCATAACGAAGTACGTCCTGCATATCCGGGAATTCTTCCAAATACTCGTGCAACCAAACCGCCCAGTTCTTGGAGGTGGACAACTTGTTTCCTTCCAGGTTCAAAAACTCGTTGGCAGGAACGTTTTCAGGTAATATAAAATCGCCGTGTGCTTTCAACATACTCGGGAAGATGATGCAATGGAATACGATGTTGTCCTTCCCGATAAAATGCACCAGTTTGGTATCCTTACTTTTCCAATAGGGCTCCCAGTCCTTGCCTTCGCGTTCGGCCCATTCTTTGGTGGACGAGATGTATCCAATGGGAGCATCGAACCACACATAGAGTACCTTTCCCTCACCACCTTCCACAGGTACTGGAATACCCCAGTCAAGGTCACGGGTTACGGCACGGGGTTTCAACCCGTCATCGATCCATGATTTGCACTGGCCGTAAACGTTGGGTTTCCAATCGGCCTTATGTCCTTCCAAGATCCATTCCTTTAAAAATCCTTCATAGCGATCCAAAGGCAAAAACCAATGCTTGGTTTTTTTTAGGGAAGGAACGGTTCCGGTTATGGTTGATTTTGGGTTGATGAGATCGGTGGCATTCAACGAGGATCCACAGCGTTCACATTGATCACCGTAGGCTTCTTCGTTACCACATTTGGGGCACGTTCCGATGACGAAGCGGTCGGCCAAAAATTGCTTGGCCTCATCATCATACAACTGTTCGGTTTCCTCTTCAATAAAATCACCTTGTTCGTACAGTTTCACAAAAAAATCGGAAGCTGTTTTATGATGTACTGCTGCCGAAGTCCTGGAATAATTATCGAACGAAATACCAAAATCCGCAAAAGATTTTTTGATGATGCCGTGGTATTTATCAATTACTTCTTTTGGGGTGACCCCTTCTTTTTTGGCCTTCATGGAAATGGCCACACCGTGTTCATCGCTCCCACACACAAAGGCCACATCGTTGCCCTTGAGTCTTAAATAGCGCGAATAGATATCCGCAGGAACATAAACCCCGGCCAAATGCCCAATATGGATAGGGCCATTGGTGTAGGGAAGGGCTGCGGTAATGGTATATCTTGAAGGATTGGTATGCTGGGCCATGAAATCTTTAAATTAGGCCCCAAAAATACTGAATTTAGCGGGATCGGTCATAAAAAAGGACACCTCCGAAAATGCGACCCGTATTGGGGTGTGGGGTGCATTCTCGAAGGTATCCGAAAATAGATAACAAAATGTCCCGCTTCTTTAGGAAATCATCACTGATTTACTCATTTTTTTACCTGCAATAGATATTCTGTAAATATATTTTCCTGTGGAAAGCGTGTCGCGCATACGATCACGGATGTTGATTTCCACTGGGCCTTCCATTAGCATTTCGTTAAAAATGGTACCCACCCGTTGTCCCAAAATATTGAAAAGTTCAATGTCAACATGTGCAGCCATGGGCATATTCAAATAGATGTTCGGATTTCGGGGTGATGTTGCAGGATAAACAGCTGCATGTACTATCCCGTCCAAAATATCCGGATTTGGGTTTTCTGGGTCTGGACTCGGCGGGGTATCCGGCAATATCGGTGGATCGTTGTCCATGGCAATGTCGTCAAACGGTTCCCCGCTACAACTAAATCCTAAATTGATGGCCTTGTATTGGTAGCCCAGCAAATGTTGCTCTACGGAAGTTCTTGGCACGCATAGCCATTCGGCCAATACGGTGCCATAAAGGTCCCTAAAGTCCATGGTGTATTCTAAATTACCTCTATCGTTGGGGTCGTCGAGTGAAGGGTGATCACCCACAAAGGCACTGCCGTTCAATCCCGATCCAAAGAAAAGGGTAGGGGCAGCCTTACCGTGATCCGTGCCGTTGGATCCGTTTTCAAAAATCCTTCGACCAAACTCGGAGAAGGTCATGCTCAATACCTTATCGTCTTGCTGGGTAAAGGCAATGTCTTCATAAAAATTATTGATGGCAATAGATAGGTTGGACATCAACCTTTCATGCACTATGGGTTGGTTTCCGTGGGTATCAAATCCTCCCATGGAGATCATGTACACTTTGGTGCCCAAATTACCTTTGATCAATCGGGCCAACAATGCCAACTGCCTTGCGAACCCATTGTCTTGGTATTGCACTTGGTTCTGCCCTCTCATATAGGCATCGTGGATGATACCGGCATACTCATAGGTCGTGTTCGCAACTCCCCTTAAAAAACGAAGTTGGTCACCGTACATACAATCGTCAAAAGGGGCATTTTCTATGTCATAAAAGGCACCTGTTTGGGCGATTTGCTCCAACTGGTCAATGTTGTTGGTCACAAAGGCGTAGTTGGTTTCCTCACCCTGAAAAATAAGGTTGGCCAAATTCCCGATCTGGATCGCTGCCGGAGCAGCTGGTGGGTTGATGAGGTAATCTGGATAGAGTTCCTCAAAATGTCTGCCCATCCATCCGGTGTTTTCTCCTGAAAAACCAGTGGTGGTCAAATCGGTGTTGGCAAAAATGTCCGATCCCGTAAAGTGGGACAAGCTTTGGTTTTGATAGCCTACACCATGCACCGCCTTGAACTGGCCATCGCCCCAAAGGGATTCCAGGGCACTCATGTAGGTGGGCACCCCAAAATCGTTGGTAAGTTTTAGGACCTTGCTTTCTGGAATATAGATGTTGGGCCGTGCATTGGCATAAGAATCATATTGTTGGATCGGGATAACGGTACTCAAACCGTCATTTCCTCCCGATAATCTGATCAGGATCAAAATATTATCGGTCTCCGCTGCTGCCACAGCCGCGGTAAATGGGGATGGGGCAGAGGCCGATAGCAAATGGCTCCCCAGGAACATGGAACCTGAACCTGCAATTCCGAGGGCTTGTAAAAAGGACCTTCGGCTCCATTTGGTGTGTTCCTGGTCATGACCTTCGTGTTCAAGACCTTTGTATGGGAAAGTATTGTGGGTATGATGGGTATCGCACATGGTGGGGTTATTTAAGTTGAAATTCAGGTTCTCTGGACAAATGGCGTAACAGGATATAAACCTGTGTGGGGGGCTCTGCACTCAATTGCAGCATCCATTCCCCTGTACCGCCGGGAGTATAGTCCGGAGAATAGTATTCCTCAGGTACGTCATCAATCTTGAAGGCATCCATGGCCCTTTCAAAATCGGCATCCGTCAAAAGGCCCTTTGGGGTGAACTTATCCACCAATGCCTTTACCACAATTTCTGGATTGCTCGTATTGCTATTGGCCGGACCTACAGCGTCCATGGCCAAAGTTCTGAACTGTTCAGGATCGTTTTGGAAGAAACGGTCAATGAACACCTCCATGGTCAACCAACGGCCAATGATGAAATTGGTGTTGATCCAAGTTCTGTCCCTTTGCCATCCTTCCACCTCTGGGGGTTGAAAGAAGGTCTGACCTATAAGTGAACAAGAATCCACTAAATTGATGACATCCATGTCATCATAAGCGAAGTTGGTCTCCTTTATAAAGTTAAAATAGAGGTCCGCAGGACTCTTGATGATGACCCCAATGGCGGTCTCATCAAAAAAGTGCTGGCTCTTGAAAAGTTGTCGGATAACCGGGGCAATATCAAAATTGTTGGAAATGAAAGTTTGGGCCAACCCATCAATGATCTGAGGGGCAATTCCGTTACCGTCATCACCGGTAGAATCGGGGTGAACAAAGAATTCATACAGTTTTTTGCAGATGTACCATCCAATTTCATTCGCTCTTTGATTGAATAAAATGTCAATCACATCATCATAGCCCCAATTTCCAGTTTGACCAAAAATGGTCTTGTTTCCGGTATTGAATTCGGTAGGGTCAAAGGTTACCTGTGTACATCCTTCTTCTCCTCTTTCGGTATAACCTGAAAGTGCTTTCGCGGTCTCAATAATGTCTTGTTCCGTATAGTTGTTGCCCTCGCCAAGGGTAAAAAGCTCATAGAGCTCACGGGCGTAGTTTTCGTTTGGGTTGTTTCCTCGGTTGCTTACGCCATCCAAATAATACAACATGGCACTGGTAAGACCAATTTCGCTGGTGAAGGTCTTAAAGTTGCCCAAGGCATTACGTTGAAGGCAATTGATGTAATAATAAAGGAACTGGTTACAGTTATAAACTTCCAACTGGGTCACAAAGTGGTTGCTCCAGAAGAAACTAAGCCTGTCTCGAAGACCGTTGTCCAGTAAGGCATTACCGTACTGGGTGGTAAATTCTTCTTGTTGGGCCCGTCTCATTTGTCCGGCAAGGTCGTCATCGGCGGGGTAGTTGGCATTGTTCCAGTTGGCCCAAGCAGGCGCGGGAATCAGGGCAGCCGACAGGGCCTGGTTGACCAAGCTGTCCACGAGTGTACTGGCAGATTGTCCAACAGCAGCATTAATGGTCTCCACAGAGGCACTAAAACCGAGTCTTCGGTACAAGTGGGCCGCACGCAACTCATCCAAGGGAGTGTTGTACGGTGCCAAAGTTGAGGTATTACAATTGATGAAGTACTCCATAGCAATGTCTGGCGTTAATTAGGTACATAGTTTTGGGGCAACTATATGTTTATGCTAATGTTGGATGTGGTTCAATTGGGCCAACAAATTACAATCTAAACGTTTCAATGTCCGTGAACTACCAAATTTTTCGACGAAATGCATATTTTTTTTTGATATTGTATTTTTTCTATGGCAACACATAACGATTTTGGAACGTTTGGCGAACAGAAAGCCATTGATTATCTGAGAGATAAGGGGTATGAGATTTTGGCCCAAAATTACCGTTACTTGAAAGCGGAAATTGATATTGTAGCCAAGAAGGGGAACGTATTGGCCATGGTGGAGGTAAAGTCAAGGAACATGGGGTTTCTGGAAGATATGACTGCTGTGATCAATGCCAAAAAAATCAAACTTTTGATCCTTGCCGCCCATCAATTTGTAATGGATAACGATCTGGACCTTGAGGTGCGTTTTGATGTCATAAAAGTGATAAAAATGAAGGACAAAACGGTTTTGGAACATCTGGAAAACGCATTTCATTATTTTTAACCATTTGTTTGTTTTATAACAATATGTTATTTTTGCACCAAACCAATCCTCAATGAAAACAATATCAGCAGTAGTTGAGCACTACATTAAGAAAAAACCATTCCTCCAAACGGCTCTGGCTCAGGGTATTATTAACCTCACTTCCCTTTCCCGTCAGATCAAACCGGAAATTGCCGATGAATTGGGCAAAGATGTAAAGGATGGAGCCATTGTGATGGCCTTAAAGCGTCTTTCCGATGACTTGGAGTTCCGCGCAACGCACAAGATCGTAAAGGTTCTAAAGAACATCGGTGAGATTACCGTACGATCCAACTTGTCCGATTATACCTTTTTGGCATCTGATACCATACTGGAGCAACAGGCCAAATTGTTGGAAGAGGTGAATGCCAACCAAGATGTGTTCTATACTTCTTCCCGAGGGGTGAACGAGATCAATATTGTGATCAGTAACATTATGGACAGTGTGGTGGAAAAGTATTTTAAGCACGAACGCTGTACCCAAAAGGCAGAAGGACTTTCCTCCATTACCGTGAAATTGCCCGCCGAGAACGTGTCCGTTCCCGGTATCTATTACTTTATTTTTCAAAGATTGGCCTGGGAAGGTATCGTACTTTATGAAGTGATCTCTACTACCAACGAATTTACCATTTTGGTAAACGATGAGCAGGTGGATGTGGCCTTTAAGACCATCAAAGACCTGAAATTGCTTTAAATTGCATGTGCCGGCCATTGGTCTAAACTAAATTGGGAACTCTTTCGTTTTAGAAAGAGACACTTTAGGAAGGATGACCAAAAAAAGGATTCTTTACGGTTTTTTGGCCCTGTTTGCACTGTACCTGTGCTATTTGGCCTATATTTTTATACTTTCCCCAAACTCCAACCTGCAATCCATTTACTTGATCCCGAAGGATGCGGTGTTCATTGTAGAATCGGAGAAGCCTGTGAAAAGTTGGAAACAGGTGAGCGAAAGCAAAGCTTGGCACCACCTCACAAAGAACGATTACTTCGCGGAGCTTACCGAGAACATACAGCGGGTAGATACCGTTTTTAACAATAATCACAAGTTGTTCGAGTTTTTTGATGGACGTTCCCTGTTCATTTCCATCCACATGATCTCGCCCAAGGACTACGGCATTTTTTACGTGCTGGATCTAAAACGGATTGCCAAGTTGCAGCTTCTCAAAACCTATTTCAACACCTTGCTCAATGACGATTATGTGATGAGCAAACGCAATTACCACAACCATGAGATTTTGGAAGTGCATGACCGCGAAAGCAAAGAGACCATGTACGTGGCCTTTATCAAAAACCAGCTAGTGGCTTCGTATACCCACACATTGGTAGAGGCATCCATAGATCAATATCAAGAACCAATTCTGGGAAGAAATCTCAATTTTATTGAGATCAACCAAAAAGTGGGGCATGAAGACTTGTTCCGTTTGTACGTGCAATACAACTATTTTGATGATTATATAAAACGGTTTACCGACACGCCATCGGATTGGGTGCGGCGGGTGAGCGAGAATTTCTTGTTCTCCGGATTTTATTTTGATCTGGATCGGAACAGTACCCTTACGGCGAATGGGTATACCAATATTAGTGATACCAATGAGTATTATTTGGAAGCCCTTCAAAAGTCAGGTACCTCTGAGCGGACCATCCCGACCATAGCACCGAAACGCACCGCCCTGTACATCAGTTATGGGTTTGACAGCTTTGCAGAGTTCTACAAAAACTTTGAAGGGGTCCAACAGAAAGACCCCAAACAGTTTGAAAGTTATCAGGAAGGTATCCAAAAGGTCGAAAAGTTCCTCAAGATTGACGTTAAGGAAAATTTTGTGAGTTGGATCGGGGACGAAATCGCCCTGTTGCAGATACAATCCCATATTTCCAAAGGAAAGAATGATATGGCGTTGGTATTGAAGGCGAACGATACCGAAAAGGCCAAGACCAACCTCGATTTTGTGTTGGAACAGATCCGGAAGAAGACCCCAGTAAAGTTCAAGGCCGTGAAATACAAGGACTACGAGATCAATTTTCTTTCCATAAAAGGTTTTTTTAAAATGCTATTGGGTGGTAGGTTCAATGAGTTTGATAAACCTTATTTTACACAGATCGATGAATATGTGATCTTTAGTGACAATCCCAATACCCTAAAAAGCATTATTGATGATGTGGTGGAGGAAGAAACCCTTTCCGGTTCCAAGGATTTTAGGGAATTTGATCAAAGGTTCGCGTCGGAATCCACCATATTCGTGTACAGCAATGTGCCCATTCTGTATGATAATATGTATGCCCTTGCCGATGCTGAAACCAAACAAAAAATGAAGAAGAACAAGGATTTTCTGATCTGTTTCCCACAATTTGGGCTACAGTTGACCCCAGAGGATGATCTGTTCGAAAGCCGGTTGGTCATCAACTATCAAGATGTGGAAGAGGTAAAAAAGAATGTCCAGTTCGAGCAAAAGAAACCAACACCTATCGCTACAAACCAAAATACTGCCGTAGAGGAAATCACCGATGCCGTTTTCGACCTAAAGCCCATTTATCCTACCGACCTGAATGCTAATTCCTTCAGCAAATTGTATGCGAACGGGGTAACCAAGTTCGAAGTGGACCTGAAGGATGGTCTTAAACATGGACGCTATGTGGAGTACTATCCCGAAGGTACCGAAAAAATCACAGGACGGTTCCGTAGCGATGAGCAAGTGGGTACTTGGCGATACTACAACGAAGAGGGCAAACCAGTGCATAAAAAGCGGTTTTAGGGAATAATATTGCCATTTGTCATTTCGAACGAACGTGAGAAATCTGTTTTTTCATGGGATTGAGATTTCTCAATGGTCGTTTCTCTCCTCATTTCGAAATGACAATAGGCATAGAAGGTCATTCTGAACGTCCCGAAAGCTATCGGGATGAAGAATCCCTTCTTTGATTGTGATGCTGAAACCAGTTCAGCGTGACCAGTGTTTTTGGAATTCTCGTCGCCAAGTTCTGTCGAAATACCCAATAGGATGACAGAACTGTCATTTCGAACGCATGTGAGAAATCTGTTTTTCAATAGATTGAGATTTCTCAATGGTCGTTTCTCTCCTCATTTCGAAATGACCATGAAACCTACTTGTCATTCTGAACTTAGTAAAGAATCCCATTTAATATTGTTATGTTGGATGTTTTCAAAGGTGAGATAAGAATTTCATCAACAATTATTACCTTGAAGCATTAATTAACCAACCCTTTACATGAAGCCTCTTTTTAGAATTTCCCTCCTCGTACTATTGATGGCTAGCAACCCTTTATCGGCCCAAAAACTGTATTTCCCCGAACGGAACGAAACGTGGAAAGCTGCCGAAAAAGACCAGTTCAAGTACAATGCAAGCCAATTGTCCAAAGCCGTTGATTATGCCAACGCCAACGAATATTCCGGTTCCCGCGATTTACGTATTGCCATTTTGGATGGCTTTAAACAAGAACCCTTTCATAAGATCTTGGGGCCTACCAAAAAGCGTGGTGGTCCTGCCGGTATGATTTTTAAGAATGGCTATCTGTTGGCCTCTTGGGGCGATACCAAACGGGTGGATATGACCTTTAGCGTTACCAAAAGCTTTCTCTCCACCGTGGCAGGCTTGGCCGAGGACGAAGGGTTGATCGTGAACACCAAGGACAAAGTGGGCGGCTATATTTGGGACGGCACCTTCGATGGGGAACACAACTCCAAGATTACCTGGGAGCATCTGTTGCAACAAAACTCCGATTGGTCCGGGGAACTATGGGGCGGCAAGGATTGGGCTGATCGCCCACCTCGTGAAGGTGGATTGGACGATTGGAAATTCCGAAAACTGAACGAACCCGGCACCGTAATGGAATACAATGACGTTCGTGTGAATGTCTTGGCCTATTCCTTAACGCATGTATGGCGTAAACCGGTTCCCATGATTTTGAAAGAAAAGGTGATGGACCCCATCGGGGCCACGACCACTTGGCGTTGGTTTGGGTATGACAATGCTTGGACAGAAGTAGATGGCATCCAAATGAAATCCGTAACAGGCGGGGGGCATTCTGGTGCAGGACTCTTTATCTCTACAGAAGATATGGCCCGTTTTGGGATGTTGTTCTTGAATAATGGCCAATGGAAAGACCAACGATTGATCAGTGAAGGCTGGATCAAAAAGGCCACGGCACCTTCGGTACCCAATGTGAACTACGGCTATATGTGGTGGCTCAACCAAAAAGGGCCATGGCATTGGGAAGGTGTGCCCGAGCATGTGTTCTATGCGGCAGGCTTTGGGGGCAATTTTATAGTGGTGGACCAAAAAAGTGGCTTGGTCATCGTGACCCGTTGGTTGGAACCCTCAAAAATTGGCGAGTTTGTAAAACAGGTGTACGAGGTTTTTTGATGGATTGTCATTCGGTGCTTGACACGGAATCTCATTCTATTATGATGCTGAACAATTCTAATAACTTTCGGGACAGCATGACCGTATTGGTGAATAGATTTCTCAATTGTCCCTTTATCTTAAGATATTGAATTGGATAAATTTTAGGTAAGAAATTCAAGTAAAGACCTGATGCTTAAAAAAAATCCTGTAATAATCAATGCTATAGAACCACTTAGCATTGTAATATCATTGAATGTGAGTATTTTATTTTTAACTACCCTGACCAAAAAATATATTCCACATCCTATTAAAATCAATCCGATAAGCAATTTTAATAAATCATAGAATATCATCCTTGTTCTTAATTATTGGTTTCATCTACTTTTAACTTCTTTTCCCTTTTGAATGTAATTTCGAAAGCAAGTGAATATATCTAAACTACTTTGAGGTAATTTGAATAGGTACAACTTTCAACGGCTCCAAAACCTTCAGTGCCTTTTCCACACTGGTGATCCGGTCAAAGGTCAATAACAGGCGTAATCCGTTGCGGGTCTGTTTTTCCTTAAGTCTGGCCTGTTGGGAGTGGCCCTGTACATACTGCAATACTTGGGTAAACACAGGGGTTTGGTAAAAATTGGATTGCTGGTCGGCTATAAAGTATCCCAAGAACTTGCCCTGTTTCATCACCACTTTTTCCAACCCAATATGGGTAGCGATCCACTTGATCCGGACGGAATTCAGCAGGTCCTGTGCCTGATCGGGCAGTTCCCCAAAACGGTCCACAAGGTCGGCCTCGAATTTCTGGAGCCCTTCTTCATCCTTCACTTCATTGAGCTGGGTGTAGAGGTTCAACCGTTCCGTAATGTTATTGATGTAGTCATCGGGGAAGAGCAGTTCAAAATCGGTATCCAGTTGAATGTCCTTCACGTAGACCTTCTCTTTGCGACCTTCTACCTCTTCGTACAGTTCCTTGAACTCATTTTCCTTAAGTTCGTCAATGGCCTCAGTCAATATTTTCTGGTAGGTCTCAAAGCCTATTTCGTTGATGAACCCACTTTGTTCACCACCTAACAAATCCCCAGCTCCCCGAATTTCTAGATCCTTCATGGCAATGTTGAAACCACTTCCCAAATCCGTGAACTGCTCCAAGGCTTCAATACGTTTTCGGGCATCTGGGGTCATCACTTCGTACGGGGGGGTAATGAAAAAACAGAACGCTTTTTTATTGCTTCGTCCCACACGGCCACGCATTTGGTGAAGGTCGCTCAGCCCAAAATTATTGGCATTGTTGATGAAAATGGTGTTCGCATTGGTCACGTCCAGCCCACTTTCCACGATCGTGGTGGAGATCAGCACATCAAACTCCCCGTTCATGAAGGCGAGCATGAGCTGTTCCAGTTTTTTGCCCTCCATCTGCCCATGACCGATACCGATCTTGGCATCGGGCACCAAACGTTGGATCATCCCGGCCACTTCCTTGATATTTTCGATACGGTTATGGATAAAGAAGATCTGTCCACCCCGTTGGATTTCATAGGAAATCGCATCCCGGATAATCTCTTCATTGAATCGGATGACCTGGCTCTCGATGGGATAACGGTTGGGTGGTGGGGTATTGATGACCGATAGGTCCCGGGCCGCCATCAAACTGAACTGAAGTGTTCTTGGAATAGGGGTTGCCGTTAGGGTGAGCACGTCCACATTTTGTTTTATGGAACGCAGTTTTTCCTTCACCGAAACCCCGAATTTCTGTTCCTCGTCCACAATGAGCAGCCCCAAATCCTTGAACTGCACATTTTTGTTCACCAGTTGGTGGGTACCGATGATAATATCCACTTTGCCACTTGCCAAATTCTCCAAGGTTTCCTTTTTCTCTTTGGCGGTCCTGAACCGATTGAGGTAATCCACGGTAACCGGCATATCCTTCAACCGTTCGGAAAAAGTGCGATGATGTTGAAAGGCCAAAATGGTTGTGGGCACCAAAACGGCTACCTGTTTGCCATTATCCACGGCCTTGAATGCCGCGCGAATGGCCACTTCGGTCTTTCCAAAACCAACATCCCCACAGATGAGTCGGTCCATGGGTCGTTCGCTTTCCATGTCCATTTTTACATCTTGGGTCGATTTTTCCTGATCGGGGGTGTCCTCGTACAGGAAAGAAGCCTCTAGTTCGTATTGTAGATAACTATCAGGGGCGTACTGAAAACCTTTTTCCAATCGGCGTTTTGCGTATACTTGGATGAGGTTGAAGGCAATCTGCTTGACCCGGCTCTTGGTTTTTTGCTTTAGGGTTTTCCAAGCAGCGGAACCCAGTTTATAGATTTTGGGTGGTGCCCCGTCCTTGCCGTTGTATTTGGAGATTTTATGGAGTGAGTGGATACTGACGTACAAAATATCGCGGTCGCCATAGATCAATTTGATGGCTTCCTGTTTTTTGCCCTCCACATCTATTTTTTGGAGTCCCCCGAATTTCCCGATACCGTGGTCAATATGGGTCACGTAATCCCCAATTTCCAGCTTGTTGAGTTCCTTGAGGGTAATGGCCTGTTTTTTGGCATAGCCATTTTTGAGGTGGAACTTGTGGTATCGCTCAAAAATCTGATGGTCCGTATAGCAGGCTAGTTTCAGGTCATCGTCAATGAAACCTTGGTACAACGGAAAAACCACGGTCTGGTAGTGTACCGTTTGGTCCACTTCTTCAAAAATGTCGTGGAAGCGTTTAACCTGCTGCTCGGTGGAGCAGAAAATATAGTTGGTGTACCCTATTTCCCGATTCTCGTTCAGGTTTTCGATCAACAGGTCGAACCTTTTGTTAAAGGCGGGTTGGGGTTTGGTGTTGAATTGGATAGTAAGGCTATTATTGGCTGTCTTCCCGAGCGCAGTCGAGGGAGAAGCTAGGATGGAATTTTCTGTCTGCTTCTCGACTGCGCTCGAAGTGACAGAAGTTGATCCAATCTCAACACATAAAAAATCCTGCAATTGTTCCTTCAGCAAAGCTGAATCCGTAAAAAGCTCTTTTGGCTCGGCATGCTTGATTTCCTTGCCAAGTTTTGCAAAACTCTCCTCGGCCTTAGCAAAAAGCGTATCGGCGCGGTCATAGATCAAGGCAGGATTCTTGGCAAAAATCACAGTTTTAGGAGAGATATACTTTAGAAAACTCTCCCGTGATTCCTGCAAGAACTTGTTCTCTACATTGGGGATAATGGTAATTTTCTTCACCTTGTCCGTTGAGAGTTGGGTCTCCACATCAAACGTTCGGATGCTGTCCACCTCGTCGCCAAAAAATTCGATGCGATAGGGTTGGTCATGTGAGAAGGAAAATACATCCACTATACCCCCACGAACGGAAAACTCCCCGGGTTCGGTCACAAAGTCCCCCCGTTTGAACTGGTATTCAAAGAGCACTTCGTTCAAAAAGTCCAAAGAGAGGGTGTCCTCCAGTTTTATTTTCAGGGTATTCCTGTCCAATTCCTTTCGCGTGACCACTTTTTCAAAAAGGGCATCGGGGTAGGTAACGATCACCGCTGGTTTTTTCCTGGAGTTGATACGGTTCAGCACTTCGGCACGCAACAACACATTGGCATTGTCCGTTTCCTCAATTTGGTAGGGCCTTCGGTAACTGCCCGGATAAAAAAGTACATCGTTCTCCCCGATCAACAGTTCAAGGTCGTTCAAGAGATATGCCGCTTCTTCCTTGTCGTTCAAAATCAATAGAAAAGGAGAGTCAACAGTTTTAAAAACCTCGGAAACCGCAAAGGACAAGGAAGAACCAACGAGTCCTTTTACATTTATTCTTCGATTTCTATTTTGGGCGGATTCAAGGGATTGGGCAATCGTATCCTTCAGTTTCCCGAGGGTGGGAGACTGTACAAAAAGTTGGGAAATCGGGGCTTTGGTCAATCCAAAAACTTTGCGGCAAAGATAAACTGAAATGTTTTTAGGGAAAATGTTTTTTGAAATAATCAATGATCTAGGGTAAAAGGTAAAGGTTTAAAATAATTTCATTTGTTTGCGTTGATGGATAATTGTCATTTCGAACCGACTAAGAGGAGCGTGAGAAATCTAAAAAGATTGGGATTTCTCAATCGATGCCCAGCATCTCCTTTCGAAATGACGTTTCAGGTCATTCTGAACGAAGTGAAGAAACTCATTTATTTTTAGTTTTCTCGTCGCTTTGCTCCGTCAAAATGACAAAGCACCACTGGGTCATTGTGAGGAAAGTGAAGAATCTAAACCTTCACCACAGTATCCTCCACAATGGCAAAAATCTCGTCCTTTTTGGACGGTTTCAAGGTATGGGTTCCAGTAAATTCACCAAAAGCAGGCAATACCATTTGGTTCTTGGATTTGAAGAAGCAGGGAAGTCTCAAATGCTGTCGTCCAAAGCCTTGTAATTTCACGGCAGGGTGAATGTGTCCACAAAAAGTGAATAGCCCTTCGCGCTCCTCGGGGTAATGGGTCAATAAAAAATCATCCAAGATCAGCTCAGGAAAGATCTTAACGTCCAGTTTTTCAAATTTTTCAGGGGCGATGATGTCGTGGTTGCCTGATACCAGAATGATTTCTGCCGGGGTTTTGCCCACCCAGTTTTCAAAAAGCTCCCATTCTTTGTTCAAGGACGAATGGAAAAGGTCGCCCAAAAAGCAGATTTGAAAGGGTTGGAAATTGGACACGATCTTGTCCAATAGAACAAAATTCCTGTGTATGGCCTTTCGGGGCACAGCCGCACCGAACTTACGGAAATGGGAGACCTTTCCTAAATGCACATCACTGATGAGCAACAGGGATTTTTCTTCCCAAAAGAGGCCACCCAAAGGGTGGAGTGTGAAGTTTTGGTTTTTTATTTGAATATTGGCATCCATTGGGTTATTGCAGAAATGGATCAAGGTAAAGTGATACACAACCCGAATTATTCTTGAAATAATTGGTATATTCTGTTACCACACATAAATAACCTTGCTGTAGATAGGTTTCCTCATTTTCGATAACAATTTTGTAGCGATAGCTTCCTTGTGCTATGTTATCAGGGGGAAAATAGGCACCACCTGATTCATAACCTTCTTGGCTAAAAATCAATTGATCAAGAGAATTATAGATTTCAACTTTATTGTTGGGGTATAGATAGAGATTCTGTATTAACCAATAATCATTGATCCCATCACCATTGGGAGTAATGACATTGGTAACCATAACATCAGCTATTTCTCCATTTTCTTGTAATGGTAAATTTTTCACATTGCCATCAATATTTTCTGTACAGCATTTGAAAGTACTGCGCAAATTATCTGGACCATCAGAGCTACAAGAAATAAAACAGATACCCAAAACAAAATAATACCAGATTATTGAGTTTGATTTTTGATTGTTTTTTTTGATTCTCACAAATAGATGGTATTTAAGATTTGTTGGACCTATTCTTTTTAGATGATTTTGCCTTTGGATTGTATGCCAAGCATAATCCCATCCAAAAATCAAAATCTTCTTTTTTAGTATATCCGGTTTCTTCAACGAATACATAACCTTTCATGATTCGTTCTCCTTGGTACATGGGCTGACAACCAGGTTTTTCTAGCACAGATTCAAAAACATCGGGGTCTACACGGCACATTATGTCTTGGTCCTTGACTCCAATGCATAATTTGTCATTGACCATAAAAACCACGGTTTGGAACATAGTTTTTTCTTCCACTTTAGGCAAATGCATAAGTGCTTCCCTGATTTGGTTTGCCAATTTTTCGTCGTGTGCCATCGATGACTTAAAGAATTGGAAAGTTAGGTATTATTTTCGGGTAAGCTTGGCTGTCATGCGTTTGATCCGATCCGCCAATTTTTCGTTGGACAGTTTTTCCCGTAATCGATCGGTGATGATAGGGAAAGAGAACGGGGTTGGATTTTTGCACTGTTTCCAAACGATTTCCTGTTGGGCAATACGTTCCAGTGCCAATCGTAAACGGCCTTCTTCCAACTGGTGCTCAAAGGTTTCTGTATAGGCTTGTTGGTATAAAAGATTGTCATCCTCAAAATCCTTAAATACATCGAACAATAATTCGGAACTGCTTTGCAGATGCTTCATTTTTACCCCTTTCTCTGGATAACCCGTAAATACCATGCCGCTGATCACGGCAATATCACGGAATTTGCGTCGGGCCATCTCGTTGGAGTTCAGGCTTTTTTGAAGGTCGGAAAGCATATATTCCGAAGTAAACAGATTGTTGTCCAAAATGGCCTGAATATCGATTTTTTTATCCGAAAGCAATTCAAAACCATAATCGTTGAAGGCGAGGGAACAGGTAATGGGGGTCAACAAACTGATGCGATAGGCCAACAGACTGCTCATGCCTTCATGGATGGCACGCCCTTCAAAAGGATAAAAAATGTGATGGTAGCCATCACTCGTCTTAAAAGTTTCGATTAGAAATTGATGGGGTTGGGGCACCAAACTTTCTTCCCGTTGTTTGGCGAACATGGGGGCAAGGGACCGTATTTCTGCGGATTGTTCCTCCTGGGGCAATTCTGCCGTATACAGTTCTTGGCGGAGCAGTTCCGACATTTTAGCCGAGAAGCTTAACCTGCCGCCCATCCAACTGGGTACTTTATTGGTCCGTTTGTTGGAGTTGACCACATGGGCGGACATTCCTTTGATCCGAATGAATTCCAGATTTCTACCTGCAAAGGTGAAGACATCTCCCGGACTCAATTTGGAGATGAAATACTCCTCAATGCTTCCGATATATCCTCCCTTTTGGTAGCGCACATGAATGGTGGCATCGCCCACAATGGTCCCGATCTGGAATCGGTGCCTCATGGCAACCGCCCTGCTGTTCACGATGAACTTACCGTCATCTTCCACCTCTACTTTTTTGTACTCGTCATAACTCTTCAAGCTTTGGCTACCCATCACCAAGAAATTGAGCAGCCATTGCCATTGTTCTTCCGAAAGTGCCTGATAACAAAAGGTCTGTTTTACTTCCTGATACATTTCATCGGGATAAAACCCATCGGACACCGCCAAGGTGGTCAAGTACTGGATGAGCACATCAAAACTGTTCAGATAGGGTATACGATCTTCCACGGCATTGTGGAGCACCGCCTTTTGCATGGCCGAAGCTTCAATGAGTTCCATGGCATGGGTGGGCAAAAAATAAATCACACTTTCCTTGCCGGGTCGGTGACCGCTTCTTCCCGCACGCTGTAGAAATCGGGCAACTCCTTTGGGTCCCCCGATCTGTACCACGGTTTCCACTGGGGCAAAATCCACACCAAGATCCAAACTGGAAGTGCAGACAACGGCCCTGAGGCTCTCGTTGCGGATGGCCTGTTCCACCCACAGTCGGGTCTCCTTGTTGATGCTACCATGGTGCATGGCCAATTCCCCGGCGTATTCCGGGTGTTGTTCCAATATTTTTTGAAACCAGATTTCACATTGGCTTCGCGTGTTGGTAAAAAGTAGGGTAGTCTTGCTATTATTGATGATGGGCACCACCTCTTCCAAAAGATGCAGTCCCAAATGGCCCCGCCACGGAAAGGTTTCCATTTTCTTGGGGATAATGCTCTTGACCGTAATTTTTTTATTGATTTCGGCCTTTATCAAAACCGAGTTTTCCAGTTCATTGGAGGTGGGTCCCAAAAGCACTTCCTTTGCCTGTTCCAGATTACCGATGGTAGCTGAAATACCCCAAATGCGAAGGTTTTTGCAGATGGTTTTCAAGCGGGACAGCCCCAATTCCATCTGTACGCCCCGTTTAGTGCCCAAAAGTTCGTGCCATTCATCCACAACAATGGCGGTGCAATCCTTAAAAAGTTTTGCGTAGCCTTTTGAAGATAGCAGCAAATGTAGACTTTCGGGAGTGGTGATCAAAAGATCGGGCATGGCAATTCTTTGCTTTGATCTTTCTTTGGTAGAGGTGTCCCCGGTGCGGATGCCCACGGTCATTTGGGTGCCCAGATCCTGGGTGATGCGTTCAGCGGATTGTTTGATCTCTTGGGAAAGTGCCCGCAACGGGGTGATCCAAATCGCTTTCAGCCCCTTTTTGTGCTTGGTCCTGTAATCGGAGTGGTTTTGAATGTAGTTCAGAACAATGGGAAACCAAAGGGCGTAGGTCTTACCACTTCCGGTAGGGGCGTTCAAAAGGCCGTGCTTGCCATCCAAAAAGGCAGTCCAGGTCTGTCTTTGGAAAGGAAAGGGTTCCCAACCTTGTAGTTGGAACCAGTTTTCGGCAATATGAAAGAGTTCGTTTTGGTGCAGTCCTGTAGTACTTTGGATTGAAAATTACGAATTTCTTTCAAGGGTTTGTACCGACCTTTTTGCGATAAGATTTATATTTGTGCCACAAAATTTCAGATATGCCAATTTTAGATCTTTACGAGCACGGAGACCATAGGAAGAACCTGGCCCATTTTGCCACTTTGGCAAGTTTGGCCGCCATTGATGGAGAGATCAACCCTCAAGAAAAAGCAATCCTTGAAAAATTTGCCTTCAAACTCAATATTACAGAACAAGAGGTCAAGGAGGTGATGAAGAAGGAGAACAAATACCCTATCGAGACACCGCACAGTGGCGAAAAAAGATTCAAAAGGCTGTTCGAGTTTTTTCAGATCATCTTTTCTGACCATGATATTGATGAGGGAGAGCGCAAAATGGTTGAAAGGTATGCCATTGGTTTGGGTTTTTCCCCAAAAAAAGCATCTGAGATCATCGATAAATCCATTAATATTTTCAGAGGAAAAATTCCTTTTGAGGATTATTTCGAATTGGTGAATAGGGAGGACTAAGATTTGGCCTTGGCCATAAATTCCTCTGCTTTTTCCACCATTTTTTTACTTCCACAGAAAAACGGCACCCGTTCATGTAGCTCATTGGGCTGAATGTCCATGATTGGATTGAACCCGTCACTGGCCTTTCCGTTGGCCTGTTCCGCCAAGAACGCCATGGGGTTGCACTCATAAAGTAACCTTAATTTACCATTTTGGGCCTTACTGCTTTTGGGATACATATATATACCCCCTTTGATCATATTGCGGTGAAAATCCGAAACCAAGGAACCGATATAGCGCGAGGTATAAGGACGATCACCCTCTTCCATCTGGCAGTATTTGATATAATCCTTCACCCCTTGCGGAAAATGGATGTAATTGCCTTCATTCACGGAATAGATCTTGCCCGTTTCCGGAAATTGCATGTTGGGGTGCGAAAGATAAAAAGTACCCAAAGCCGGGTTCAAGGTAAAGCCATTTACCCCATCGCCAGTGGTATAGACCAGCATGGTAGAGGTGCCATAAATGATGTAACCCGCCGCAATCTGGTTTCTTCCGGGTTGAAGAAAGTCTTGTAGGGTAACCGGTGTTCCCACAGGTGTGACCCTTCGGTAAATGGAAAAGATGGTCCCTACGGAAACATTCACATCGATATTGGAGGAACCATCCAAAGGATCGATCAATACCACATACTTGTTTTGGTGTTGTTTGTCAAAACTGTTGATACTGATAAAATCATCTTCCTCCTCAGAAGCAATGCCACAAACAATTTCCCTATTTTTTAAGGTTTGAATGAACTTTTCATTGGCCAGCACATCCAATTTTTGTTGGTTTTCACCCTGTATATTCGTCTCCCCCGCAGAACCGATGATGTCTACCAAACCGGCTTTGTTCACTTCGTGGTTCACCACTTTGGCGGCTAATCGGATACCATTAAGCAAGCGCGAAAGTTCCCCGGAAGTATATTGAAATGAGTTTTGATTGGCAATGATAAATTCACCTAGGGTGCGGTGCTGATTGTCAAACATGGAAGGCTGTTTTATTTAAGGACAAATATCGTGCATTTTGTGAAACTACAACGTTTTCGGTAAAGATAAGTTTTAGAATTTTATAACTTTGAGTTTTATTTGTAACAATTATGGAATTTACAATCAGGGATGCTCGACCCAATGATATGGAGCACGTTTTGACTTTGATCCAACAGTTGGCGGATTTTGAAAAAGAATCCAACGCGGTTGAGGTTACCAAAGAAGATTTGCTGAAGCACGGCTTCGGGGAGAACCCTATGTTCCATTGCTTTGTGGCCGAGACCCAAGATGGTATTTCGGGGATTGCCTTGGTTTATCCAAGATATTCCACATGGAAGGGACCGGTCATTCATTTGGAGGATTTGATCGTGTCCGAGAACATGCGAGGTAGTGGTCTTGGTACCGCCTTACTTGATGAGGTAGTTCGCTATGGGCATTCACTTGGGGTAAAAAGAATCTGCTGGGAAGTATTGGATTGGAACGAACCCGCAATTGAATTCTATGAGAAAAAAGGGGCCAAGGTACTCCGCGATTGGGACGTGGTACATTTGGACGAAAACGGAATCAAAAATTATATGGAAAGCCTTCACTGAGCTTTTCAAGATACAAGTACAAAATAAACATGAGGGTATTTAAGTTTGGTGGGGCTTCGGTAAAAGATCCCGATGCCGTTAGGAATGTGGTCAGTGTCCTTAAAGAAGTAGGGTATTTGGATACCTTGGTCGTTATCTCGGCCATGGGCAAGACTACCAATGCCATGGAGAAGGTAGTGGAATCCTACTTTTATGACAAAGGTGCGTTGAACGCGTCCATTCAGGAGGTAATCGATTATCATGAGGGTATTTTATCCGGATTGTTTGAAAATCCGAACCATCCTATTTATGGAAACATTAAGTTACTTTTTGATGAAGTGAAAGGCTTTTTGGCTTGGAACAAATCCCCAAAATATGGTTTCGTATATGATCAAGTCGTCAGTTATGGTGAGTTGCTGTCCACAACCATTTTGAGTGCGTATTTTAACGAAGTTGGACTTTCCAACACTTGGTTGGATGTTCGTACTATGATCAAGACGGACAATACCTACCGTGATGCCCAAATCAATTGGGAACGCACCCAACAAGAGGTAGCTGTACGGGTAGATATGTCCAAACTGAACATCACCCAAGGTTTTTTGGGAAGTGACGACAATAATTTCACCACCACTTTGGGCAGGGAAGGTTCGGATTATACCGCCGCTATTTTGGCCTATTGTCTCAACGCCGAGTCCGTTACCATTTGGAAGGATGTCCCAGGGGTTTTAAACGCCGATCCCCGTAATTTTGAAGAAGCCCAACTTTTGCAGCAGATATCGTATCGTGAAGCCATCGAGCTGGCCTTTTACGGTGCTTCCGTAATCCACCCAAAAACATTACAGCCATTACAGCGCAAGGAGATTCCCTTGCATGTAAAGTCCTTTGTGAATCCCAAAGATATGGGCACTACCGTGGGCAAAGGTATCGGGATCGTACCCAAGGTGCCCTGTTTCATCGTAAAAAAGCACCAAGTGTTGTTAAAACTTTCTTCCTTGGATTTTTCATTCATTGTGGAGGATAACATCAGCGAGATCTTCAAGCTGTTCCATGACCATAGATTGAAAGTGGATATGATCCAGAATTCCGCCATTAGTTTTTCCGTCTGCTTGGACAACAAGTTCAAGGGGTTGCAGCCACTGCTCGAAGAATTGAAAAAGAAATTCAAGGTAGTCTGTCACGAAGACGTTTCCTTGTACACCATCCGCCATTTTGATGAGGAAGCTGTAAAATCCCTACAAAATGGGAAGTCGGTACTTGTGGAGCAACGCGGCAAGGAAACGGTACAATTGGTTGTACAATAAGGTCTTGATCTCTTTTTCGGGCTTACGGGGCCAGTAATTGTATTTTTCTATCTTTACGGCTAGCTAAAGAAGAAACTACATGGGATTGGTTACGGCAAAGGAAGTTGCAAAAGTGATTCATTTGGACAAGTATGGCTTTTTGGGCACTTTTGTGGGTTGGCTTTTGATGGTTGCCACGAGGATTACCACCATAAACAGGTTTTACAACAAGAACAAGGAGCTTCCGGGACCCGAATTTTTGGATGCTATCCTGGACCATTATGAGATCGACTTTGACATTCCGGAAGAGGATATCAAACGGTTGCCTAAAACCGGACCCTACATCACCATTAGTAACCACCCTCTGGGTGGTATAGATGGGGTTTTGTTGCTGAAACTATTGCTGAACGAGCGCCCAGATTATAAGATCATTGCCAATTTTTTACTGCATAGGATTGAACCGCTGAAACCGTACATTATGCCGGTAAATCCTTTTGAAACCCACAAAGATGCCAAAAGCAGCATAACGGGTTTCAAGAATGCCCTAAAACACTTACAGGACGGTCATCCCCTTGGCATATTCCCAGCTGGTGAGGTTTCAACTTATCGAGATGGAAAATTGGTGGTGGACCGGCCGTGGGAAGAAGCGGCCATTAAATTGATCCGCAAAGCGGAAGTACCCGTAGTCCCCATTTATTTCCATGCCCGAAACAGTCGACTTTTCTATACTTTATCTAAAATGAACGATGTGTTCCGAACTGCCAAGTTGCCTTCGGAGTTGACATCTCAGAGCATGAGACCTATAAAGGTTAGGATAGGACAGCCCATTTCGGTAAGTGCCCAACAAGAGGAGGAAACGTTGGAGTCCTTTACCGAACTGCTACGCAAGAAGACCTATCTTTTGGCCAATGTTTTTGAAAAGGAGCGATTGATCGATAAGGTGCCAACTTCTTTGAAAATCCCCAAGCCGCCCAAAAAAATAGCGACCCAGATCAGTACCAAGATACTGGAGGGCGAGATCAAAAAGTTGCGCGAAAAGGATTGCCGGGTTTTACAAAGCAAAAACTATGAGGTGTTCCTTGCCAAACAGAAAGACATGCCCTTTTGCCTTAACGAGATTGGAAGACAACGGGAGATTACTTTTAGGGAAGTGGGAGAGGGAACCAACAATGCTATTGATCTGGATAGTTTTGATTCCTATTACCACCATCTTTTTCTTTGGGACGATGAGGAGAAGACCATTGTGGGAGCATACCGGATGGGATTAGGATCCGAGATTTTCAAAAAGTATGGAATAGATGGGTTCTATCTTCAAGATTTGTTCCGTTTTGAACCTGAACTTTATGGAATGATGGAAAAATCCATTGAAATGGGTAGGGCCTACATTGTAAAGGAATACCAACAAAAACCCATGCCGTTGTTCTTGCTTTGGAAGGGCATTGTGCATACCACACTGCGGCATCCCGAGCACAAATATCTGATCGGTGGAGTGAGCATCAGTAACCAATTCTCCAATTTCTCCAAAAGCTTGATGATCGAGTTCATGAAATCCAATTATTGGGATCCTTACGTGGCCCAATACATCCGTCCCAAAAAGGAATTCAAGGTTAAGCTCAACGATGCCGACAAGGAGTTTGTTTTTGATGAGACCCAAGCGGACTTGAACAAATTTGACAAGCTCATCAGCGAAGTGGAACCCGGCAGTTTGCGCTTGCCCGTTTTGATCAAAAAATATATCAAGCAAAACGCCAGAGTGGTGGCCTTTAATGTAGATCCCTTGTTCAACAATTCCGTGGATGGACTTATGTACATCCGCATAGCGGATTTACCGGAAAGTACGGTAAAACCGGTAATGGAGGAATTCCAAGCCGAATTGGAACGAAAGATGGCCGAAGGGATCACTAATCCCGAGGATTTGGTTTAATCCATCAATTCTTCCCTAACAAAATCATGGCAAAATGCCTTGATTTCATCTCGGGTTGCCCTAAAAGCCTCTTGGATTTCTTTTTCTGTACCTTTCACTTTGGAAGGATCCATAAAATTTTGATGCATCCTTTTTGCATTTTTTGATGGGATGTAGGGGCAGTGTTCCTTGGCATGATCACATACCGTGATGATATAATCCCATTCAATACCTTGGTATTCGTCCACATGGTTGGAAGTGTGGTGAGAAATGTCCACCTTGTCCTCCTTCATAATCTCGACAGCTTTGGGGTTTAGGCCGTGCGTTTCTATACCTGCACTGTAAATATTGGCCAATTTCTTCTGAAAATGGTTCAGATAGCCGTGTGCCATTTGGCTTCGGCAGGAATTTCCGGTACAAAGTACCAATATGTTTCTCATGGTTATTAAGTTGATTTTCAATCGATTCCTACATGGGTACTTCGCTTTTCAAATAGAAGATTGTCCTTCCATTCGCCATGGAGCTTGCCCACTCGTTCGCGCTTGCCAATATAGCGAAATCCGACTTTCTCATGAAGTTGAACACTGGCATTATTTTCTGGAAAAATACCGGATTGTAGTGTCCAATACCCTTCTTTTTCGCTATCGGAAATCAGCTGTTGTAACAATTGTTTGCCAACGCCCTTGCCCCGACTGTTGGCAGCGATGTACACGCTCACTTCGCCCACTCCACCATAAACACATCTACTGGAAACAGGGGAAAGTGCGGCCCAACCCAAGATGGTGCCATTTTCTTCTGCCACCAATCTACAATGATGGGTATGCGATTTGTCCCAATGCTCAAAACTGGGCACTTGGGTTTCAAATGTGGCAAATCCAGTGGCTATACCTTCGGCATAGATTTGGGATACTTGATCCCAATCGGAGGGTTGCATGTTTCTAATCGTCATGGTATCGGTATTAGCAACATCCTGAACCAGGTGCACAGCAAGCTTCCCTTTCGGCTTCGGCCTCTACGGGAACGCCGCAAGTTTCCTTGGCCTTGCAGTCTGTTTTTTCCACAGAAAGCTTTATGGTCAATTCCGAATCGCTCAGATCATAATCGTTTACAAAAAGTTGGGCTGTATGAAAATGGTCATTGCTGTATTCAAATTTCACTTCGGCCTCCTTGTCCATAGGTTTGATCCTATCCACTTTGTTTAGGATGCCCAATGCCTTATATGCGGACATGAATTCTGTTTTACCCTTCTCTTTTGAACTTTCCCAAAGTTGTACAATGGTTTCCTTCCAAAAACCGGTTCCTGCACCGCAGTCCACAGAATCTATGGTAATGTTCTTTACCTCGGTAATGTGATAATTGGCGCCAACAAGTTTATTGGGGGCATATTCAAAAAGTAGGCTTTTGTTCTGGTGTTGTTTTAAGAGGGATAAAAATTCTGATGTTTTCATGGTTAACAACAATTACGGTTAATATTGGAAAAGAACAGGTGAAAGGTATCCTGTAATTCCTTCCAGCGCTCCTGGTCGATACAATAACAAAGGTTTTTGCCCTCAAAGGTTCCCTTCAGCAAGCCGATTTTTTTGATTTCGTTCAGGTGCTGGGAAATAGTGGGCTGGGACAGGCCAATAATGTCCACCAAATCGGTACAGATACAGGCATCTTGTTTGCTGATGTACTCCAGAATGGCCACGCGGGCAGGATGGGCCAAAACCTTGGCAATTTTGGCAAGTTCATTCTGTTTGGTGGAAAATATGTATGTTTTGGTCGCTCCCATTTTAAAATTATATATTGCAATATTACGATAATATTTTGAAATAAAAAAGCCAGAGCGAAATTCTCTGGCCATTTTTTTTAGAACCAGGGCTTTTTGCCCACTTGGTAGGTATTGTAAAATTCTGCATCGGATTTGGTCAAATAGATAATGCCTTCTACCAATCCTATGATACCAGGAATCCAAACGAACAAAAGTCCTATCCCTACGCAGGAAAGCACATAGGCTGCAATAGAAACACCCAAAAGGATGAATCCTTCCTTGTTGTAGCCCAATATAAACTTGTGGACGCCCAATGAACCGACCAAAATGGCAAGGATCCCTGCCAATATTTTTTTATTGTCGCCTCCGGCACCTTGAAGTCCTTCCTTAAATTCCTCAGCGGTTTTTTTCGCTTCTTCCTTGAACTCCTTTGCAGCTTCTTCGGCTTTGTCCCCGAAGTCTTTGTTTTCTTCTGACATTGTTTTACATGTGTTGGTTAATGTGTTCTAAATGTAAAAAATAATTCAATACCTAAAGAAAGGCTTTATCAACAGGCTCCCAAAGTTCCAATTTGTTACCATCGGGATCCATGATGTAACCAAATTTGCCATAATCATACTCCGCAATTTCCCCCACAATGGTAACTCCTTCCTTTTTCAACGCTTCCATCAATTCCGCTAGGTTTTCTACCCTAAAATTGATCATGAAGGGTTTTTTACTGGGCTCAAAATAGTTGGTATCATTGCTAAATGGGCTCCATTGGGTCATGGCATCGTTCCCGTCTTGGTCTTTCCACCAGAAGGAACAACCGTAGTTGTCGGTGTTAAGTCCCAAATGGTTTTTGTACCACGTTTTAATCTGATCTGGATCCTTGGTCTTAAAAAAAATGCCACCTAATCCCGTTACTCTGTTTTTCATGATTTTTTAATGTTTTGTTCGTATAGGTTAATCCATTCCTGTGCGGTCATTTTTCGGCAAAGTTCCCCTATAAGTTCATAAGGAATGGTTTGGATATTCTTGAACCGGATACAGCTTTTTCCCATATCCAATTTGGTCTTTACGTATTTTGGGTATTCCGCCACAAACCAATCATGGATTTTTGGATCGGCATAAACCCCTGAATGGTAGAGGGCCACAAAATTCTTTTGGGAGGCAATGCAGGCAAAAGGCAAGGGTTGCTTGGGGTCACAATGGTATCCATCCGGATAGAGCGAATGGGGCACCACATACCCGATCATCCCATAGTTGATGCATTCCTCAAAACCATACGGCAGATTGGTTTTTATGGTTTCCCGCAATTTTGAGATGGCCTCCTTGCGATCTTCTGGTACTTTGCTGATGTATTCTTCCGGGGTTTTGGCGTCTATGGTCATGATTCCGCTTTTCGTTGTAGTATCAATGCGGATAATAAAGTAATGATCAACCCGATCATCAGTACGGTGGTGGCCATAAAGATGAAGGACAAAATGGGATTTGAAAATTGGGCTTTCTGCTCCTCCAATTCGGCCAGACGGATTCTTAATTCATCGGGTGGAAGGGTGTCTTTCATGTTTTCCACAATCTCGGCATAATAGTAGTCCATAAAACCTGGATTCAACACTTCGGTATAAAAAACATCAAGCAATCCAAAGATTATCGCAGTGATTAAACTGATTAAGATTCCTATAAACAAAGCCTGTTTAAAACTTACCGTTCCACCATTTTCCTTGTCCCTAAAATGGCGAATACCAAAGTATACGAAACAAAGAGAAAGAAATATGGAAACATAGCCCAATACCTCCTGCACAGGGAGTGAAAGGGTACTTAGACCGTACCAACTAAAAATAAAGAGCACGCAAATGGTGATGGCTCCGAAAGCCCCATATTTAAGGATTGTCTTTTTCATGGTCTTGCTTATTTGATTGATCCAAAAGTAGATGGATGGCCCAAATCTGGACTCATACTAAAGTACCAATTTTGTGGGATCAGGACATTAATGTCCTAAAATTTGAAGTTCCTTTGCTTTTTTAATCGCCTGGGTTCGGCGTTGGGCATCCAGTTTTACCAACAGATTGGATACGTGGGTCTTGATGGTGCTTTCCGACACAAAAAGGGCGTCGGCGATTTCCTTGTTGGACAATCCTTTGGAAATATATACCAAAACTTCATATTCCCGTTTGCTGATGCCCAGCTGTTCAATTTTTTTATGGTCGATTTGGGTATGGGACGGCTTTTCCTTATGAAGTGTTTTTTTGTTGATATAGATGCCTACGAAGAAAAAAATCACGGCAATGGAACCTATGGTAAGTTCCACGGAAATATCATTGGATAAATAGGAATAACGGCTTAGCCTGAAAAGAATCAATAAGGCGATGATAAGGGCAGAAAAAACAAAAACGGTCTTTTTCACCCTTTAAAATTAGCAAAATCTTGCCTTCACCTTGTCCACAATGGTCTGTGCCAGTTTCTCGTGGCTTTCCACTGTCCATCCGGCCACGTGTGGGGTCAACAGTACATTTTTTGCCTTCCTCAAGTATTTGAAGGCCTTGGGTTTTTGAACGAACATGTTCTCAAAAGATTTTTTCTCGTACTCCAGCACATCCAATCCTGCTCCCAAAATTTTCCCCGATTTAAGGGCCTCCACCAAGTCTTTGGTGACCACACATTTGCCGCGGGCCGTGTTCAACAGCCAAAAGGGTTTGTGGAACCCGTTGATGAATTCCGTGTTCACCATGCCTTGGGTCAATTCGGTCTGGGGTACATGAAGGCTCACCACATCCGATTTTTGTTTGAATTCCATAATGCCCACTTGGCGCGCATTGTCATCCCCAACACCTCCAACAATGTCATAGCAGATGACTTCCACATCAAAGCCCCTCAGTTTTTTGGCAAAGGCCTTTCCCATGTTACCATAACCTATAATGCCTACAGTACGGCCATCCAGCTCTACCCCGCGGTTGCCCTCTCGGTCCCATTTGCCTTTTTTTACCTCACGGTTGGCCTTGCACATGTTATTCATGAGGGATAGGAGCATACCTAAAGTATGTTCGCCAACGGCATTTCGGTTGCCTTCCGGAGCAGAAACCATATAAATGTCCCTCATCTTTGCATACCGAACATCAATGTTTTCCAATCCGGCGCCGACCCTTCCGATAAATTTCAGATTGGTGGCCTTTTCCAAAAACTGTTGGTCTATGGTAAACCTACTTCGGATGACGATGCCATCGTATTCCTGTATTTTCTTTTCCACTTCTTCCTTGGTGGAAGTGTAGTCTTCGTGGTTTTCAAATCCTAATGCAGCAAACTGCTCTATCAACAAAGGGTGGTTGGTGTCGAGGTGGAGAACTTTCATGCGTCAAATATACAATTCCTAGATTCTTGGGTAATGGGTCTGAGTCTTTTCGTGTTGCACTTGGCCCGTATGGGCGGTCGTGAGTTTTTCAAATAGCAACACATGTACCTCTTCACCATTCTTAGTCATGGGGTTATGCTCTATACCTTTGGGCACCACTATGATCTCACCTTCATTCACCACTTCGGTACGGTCCCGAAACTGCATGTACAGGGTGCCTTTGATCACTTGGAACAGTTCATCCTCATGTTCGTGGGCATGCCAGACAAATTCGCCCTGTAATTTGGCCAGGAGTATTTGCATATCATCCACGATTGCAATTTGGTGCGGATGCCATTGTTTGGTAAACTCGGCATGTTTTTGTTTCAGGTTGATGGCTTTCATATCCCTTTATGTTTATTCGTTAGGTATGGGCAAATTATGCATTTTCAAAAAGGACAACTTGTCCCAATACCCCCGTTGAAATTTGATCTTTCCTTCGATGATGTGAAAAAAGCCACAACCTCTCAGACCCAAGGGATCTTTCCATTCCAAAATGGCCCATTCCCCATCCTCAAAAATGTTCTCCATAATACATACCATATCCGCAGCGGCAAATTCGTTTTTGAACATTTCGTAAATGGCCTCTTTCCCTTCAATGGGTTCGTTGGCCACTTGGTGATTAATGGCATGTGGGTGGTATAAATCGGCGATGGCCTTTGCATCCGCTTGGTTAAAAATCACTACCCATTTGGAGACTACTTCTTTCGGGGTCATTTTTTAAAAATCTTTTAAACACCCAATATCAATTTGGCAATGGTAAAATAGATCAAAATGCCAAAAATATCATTGCTAGTGGTGATAAAGGGTCCTGTTGCTATAGCAGGATCTATGCCCCGCTTGTCCAAAAATACAGGAATGAAGGTTCCTATGATGGCCGCCACAATAATCACCAGAATAATGGCAATGCCAATGGTGAAGGACACCAAATAGGGTGTATTGAACATAAAATGGCTAACCAATAAAACGATGGAAGCAATGGCTCCCCCGTTTGTCAATCCAATAAGAAATTCTTTGATCAAGCGTGCCGCAACTTCACCTTTAACAGTATCGTTGGCCAAACCTTGTACCATGATGGCCGAAGATTGTACTCCAACGTTCCCGGCTGTGGCCTGTACCAAGGGAACAAAACTGAGCAGAATTTTATAATCGTTCATCAAAGGCTGGAAACTGGTAATGATACTGGCCGCACCAAGTCCCCCGAAGGTCCCGATCAACAACCAAGGTAAACGGGCTCGGGTAATCTCCCAAACGCTGTCATCCGCCTCTACCTCACGAGAGATACCGGCGGCCATTTGGTAATCCTTATCGGCCTCTTCCCGGATTACGTCCACAATATCATCAATGGTGATACGGCCCACCAATCGACCGATCTCATCTACCACAGGAATGGCTTCCAAGTCGTATTTGGACATGATCTTGGCAACCTCTTCGGCATTTTCGTTCACATTTACAGAATCCACTTTTGGGATATACACATCCTTAATGTTGGTCTTGGTAGATGTGGTCAAGAGGTCTTTTAATGACAATCGGCCTTTCAACAGACCTTCATCGTCCACCACATAAATGGAATGTACCCGGGTCACATTTTCGGCCTGGGAGCGCATTTCCTTCACGCAGGTAAGCACGTTCCAGTTCTCGTTCACCTTCACAAGCTCCTTTGCCATAAGACCACCTGCGGTATCCTCATCATAACGCAACAGATCCACAATATGCTTGGCATGTTCCCTGTCCTCGATTTCCGAGATAACCTCTTGGATAATTTCCTTCGGAAGCTCGTTGATGATATCCGCCGCGTCATCCGTGTCCAGCTCCTCCAACTCGCTTGCGATTTCCTTTGCGGTAAGATTGCCCAGTACGGCCTCCCGGATATCCTCGTGCATTTCTGCAAGGATGTCGGAGGTCTTTTCACTATCAAGCAGTTTGATGAGATAGGTGGCTTCCTCTACCTCCAACTCGTCCGCAATCTCGGCGATATCGGCATAGTGGAACTCGGACAACATGGTCTGTAACTCGGCATTCTTTTGCTCCGCTATCAGTGCCTTGATGTCTTCTAAAAGCTCGTCTGTGAGTTTAAACGGGGTCATTGGCTATCTTCTGTGTCAACGTTACAAAATCTGCTACACCGAGCTGTTCTGGGCGTTGGTCAAAGATAGCATCTTCTTTGAGATTATCGGAAAGATTAAAGGTTTTAAGGCTGTTTCGAATCGTCTTTCTTCTTTGGTTGAAAGCGGTTTTCACCACTTTGAAGAAAAGCCGTTCGTCGCAGGGAAGTTTTTGGTTTCCCTTTCTTTTCAACCGTAAAACTCCCGAATCTACCTTGGGCGGAGGGTCAAAAACACTTGGGGGAACAGTGAACAGGTATTCGGCATCGTAAAAGGCTTGGACCAAAACCGATAGGATGCCGTAGGTTTTGCTGCCCGGTTTTTCGCAGATACGCTGGGCCACTTCTTTTTGGAACATGCCCGAAAATTCAGGGATTTGCCCGCGCATCTCCAGCATCTTAAAAACAATCTGGCTGGAAATGTTGTAGGGAAAGTTTCCTGTGATGGCAAATTCTTCCTCCCCGTACAGTTCAGAAAGGTCGAACTTTAAAAAATCGGCCTCCACCACATTCAACCGATTGTTCTTTTTCAATATTTCTTGGTGTTCCAAGGGAAAGCTGTGGTTCAGGTACACAATGGATTCCTCATCGAGGTCCATGGCCACTAGATCCAAATTCCGTTGCAGCAGATATTTGGTAAGGACGCCCATCCCGGGACCAATTTCCAGAACATTGGAGTAGTCTTCCAGAGAAAGCGTGTCGGCAATTTTTTTTGCAATGTTCTCATCTTTCAGAAAGTGCTGGCCCAAATGTTTTTTGGCCCTTACAGCACCTTCCTCTTGTCCTATTGGTTGGTTTTTATGCCCACCCTGAGCGGACTTTTTCTTGTTTTTCTTGGACACAGGAGGTTTTTTTGCAAGTTACTTGGAATTTTCGATATAGACCCATGCACTGGATCCGGATTCCAAGGGAAATTTTTCACGTTTGTAGGCACTGGTCTCGTATATATCCGCTTTTTTAAGATCGATCTCTGAAACTTCATAAACCGTTCCGCTGACCTTATCCTCTAATTTTTTGGTTTGAATGACTAAAGGATAACGACCGTAAACGGCGTTTTCCATTTTTTTGAAACCCAAGAGCGCATCGGGATTCCCGTTTAGGATACGGCCAAAGATATATTCCTGTACCTGAGAATCCTGAAGGGTACCATAGGTGAAAAGATATTCCAATGGGTTAGGGTATTTGTTGGCTGATCACTTCCAGTTCGGTCCTAAAGGCCACAAACTTGTTAGGGAACAATTTCTGGGCATAGCCCCGCATACGCTCGGCATCATCACGGTAGTAGGCTTCCAGGGTTTTACGATCCGGTGTGGTGTATTGAATGGAGTAGGTGATACCGCCATCATCTTCCACCAACACCCTTACCATTTTGGCATGGGAAAATTTGCCTGTGTTCAGCATGTCGGGAATATGTTTGTCCCGCATCCAAACAAGCCAATCGTCATGAACATCCGCATCAATATTGATGGTTACGTTATAAATGAGCATTTGTTTCTTTAAATTTCGAAGAGGTGAAAATTAGTCTATTTTTTGGGAATTCAATAGTTTCTGACGTCATTTCGAAATGAGTGCCAAAAGTGATTGGTACTATTGAGAAATCTTTATGCTGGGATTCCCGCCTTCGCGGGAATGACAATGTGATTAATTTATGGCATCACCACGGAGCTTTCTAAAATTGATCCGGGCCTGCGGAAAATAATAGCTGTCCTGATAGTTATAGATGATTTTCTCGTAATGACTTTTTGCCTTTTCGGGCTCGTTCAAAATATTTCGGTACAACTCCCCAAGGGCAAAATGGGCATCATCGGCCAAAATGCCATCCGAATAAAACTCAACGATCTTTTTGTAATTGAACTCGGCCGCTTCATAATCCTTTTGCTCCGCCAAGAGTTCTGCCTGCTTCAATAAGGCTTCGTCCTCAATTTTTTCACCTTTATGGTTTTGAAGGATGTCCTCTAACACCTCAATCGCTTCTTTGTTCTTGTTTTGATAGGCCAACAAGTCAGCTCGGGCGTATTTCTTCAATGCAGTTTGGGTGGAATCTTCCAAGGAATTGTCCGAGATGAGTAAACTCAACTGCATGGCATCGTTGGCAATGAGTTGGGACGTGGAGCCCCTCAGGACTTTCAATTGGGTAAGGGCCCAATCAAAATCCCCCTTGTAAAAACTGGTCTGCGCTACTTTAAAACGCGCATCCTGCCCCAGCACATCATTTTTAAGGCTCTTTTGTACTTGGGTGAAGAGAATCAGCGCTTCATTGAACCGTTGATCGTACACCAAAATATCGCCCAGGGCCAGTTTTACATAGGCAACGGCCACACGGCCCATGGGGAGTTCCAGACTTTCCTTGAGCATGGCAATGGCCGGTTCAGGGCGTTCACGTTTGAAGGTCAGGAAATTGGCATAGGCAATCTGCAATTGAAGTGTGAGGCTTTTGTTGCCATATTCGGCCACCAGTTGTTCAAATTGCTTTTCAACGGAGTCCAGGGTTTTAGCGGTCGGATTCTTCAGTTCTATATCGATCAATTTGAGTTGTGCGTTCAACTTGACCCTAGGTTCCTCGGTATTGTCAACAATGAACTGAAAAATGGCCGAAGCGTTTTCAAGGTCATTATCCCCTAGGGTGATGTCGCCCAAATTTTCCAATCGGTCCATATTGCTTCCTTCCGCCCGTTTGAAGATGGCTTTTTCTTGACTGAAGGCGCTTCCATATTGTTTCTGTTGGATGAACAGCCAACTCAGCAGTTCGTTCCACAAAACATCTGGACTTTTCTGGGCATTTTTAAGCAATACTTTTCGCAGTAGAACATTGTTTTCGTTGGCCGGGTCTTCGGAAATAAAATCTTCGATGTTCCTTAGTACATTGGAGCGCGAGGTCTTTCCCTCCCAAATAAGATTGAGGTAGGATTGGTACATTTTTTCAATGTCGCCCTGTTCCCCATAAATGCGGGCCAATTGAAAGTCGTAGTTCAGGTCGGGTTTCAGTTCCATGGCTCTCGTGTATGCCTTGATGGCATAATCCAACAGTGCATATTTTTGGAATCGATACCCTACGCTATACCCATAATTAGGGTTCTCATCAATTTTTTGAATGGCCTTGTCATAATATTCGGTGGCGTTTTCGGATTGATCCTGTAGTGTATAATTATAGCCTAGTTCAATAAAAAAGGTAGGGAAAGCATAAGGGTCCTGTAACTTTTCCAACAGAAAGGTTTCAGCTTCGGTGTAGCGTTCCAATTGTTGGTAGCAAGCCACCAAAGCTTCTGAATAATCGGTGCGCCTAGGGTTGGATGCTGCTAATTTTTCATAAAACACCACTGCCTTTTCATAATCCCCGTCATTGAAGTACTGCTTGGCCAAAAAATCTTCTTGGGCCAACGCTGTAGCTTGGAATAGGAGGAACGATATGAGAAATAAAAGGGGGCGCAATAGCGTGTTTTATTTCAAATATAACGCAGAAATACCCGGGATTCTGTTAAGTGAATCCAAATAATGGATGAAAAACCTAGTCGATGAGCTCGAATCCACAATAAGGGACAAGGGCATCCGGAATTTTAATGCCGTTTTCAGTCTGATAGTTTTCCAAGATACCGGCCAAAACCCTAGGCAACGCCAAAGAGCTTCCGTTTAAGGTGTGGGCCAATTGGCTTTTACCGTTTTCATCCTTGTAGCGCAATTTTAAACGGTTGGCCTGAAAAGTCTCAAAATTGGAAACGGAACTGATTTCCAACCAACGATCCTGGGCAGTGGAGAACACTTCAAAATCATAGGTGAGGGCAGAAGTGAAACCAAGGTCGCCACCACAAAGCCTTAAGATTCGGTAGGGCAACTTCAACTCACGAAGAATGTTTTTCACATGCTCCACCATTTCATCCAAAGCTTGGTAAGAATTGTTGGGGTGCTCCAAACGAACGATTTCTACTTTGTCGAACTGGTGCAATCGGTTCAATCCACGTACATGGGCGCCATAACTGCCGGCTTCCCTTCTGAAACATGGGGTGTAACCGGTATATTTTATGGGAAAATCACTTTCCGCCAAAATATCGTCCCTGTGCAAGTTGGTTACTGGTACTTCTGCAGTTGGGATTAGATATAGGTCGTCAGCCTGAACGTGGTACATTTGGCCTTCCTTGTCGGGCAATTGTCCGGTGCCATAACCAGAGGCTTCGTTTACCATGTGGGGCACCTGCATTTCGGTGTAGCCGGCCGCCGTGTTTTTATCCAAGAAATAAGAGATCAAGGCGCGCTGCAAACGAGCACCTTTTCCTTTGTACACAGGAAATCCTGCACCGGTGATCTTTACCCCTAGTTCAAAATCGATGATGTCATATTTTTTGGCCAATTCCCAGTGGGGCATGGCACCTTCGAACAAGGCGGGTATGTCTCCCTCACGAAAAACCTCCTCGTTGTCGGCATCTGAATTTCCAGCAGGGACAGAGGTGTGTGGAACATTGGGAATCAGGTACAATTGCTCTTGAAGAGCCGCGGCCGTAGCATTAAGGTCGTCACCCAATTGTTTGGAAGTTTCCTTCAAACTAGTGGTTTTTTCTTTTAAAGCGTTGGCTTCTTGTGCCTTGCCCGATTTAAAAAGCAGACCAATTTCCTTGGAAAGTTTGTTGGATTCCGCAAGAATACCATCCAGCTCCGTTTGTATGGAACGTCTTTTTTCATCCAATTCGATAACGGCAGCAATCATGGGTGCTGCATCGATGTTGCGCTTTTTTAAAGCGGTGATGATACTTTCCTTGTTTTCCCTAATGGTCTGTAATTGAAGCATGGCCTTGTTTTGTGCGGCAAATTTAATTCAATCTGAAGAAGTGCCCAACAATAATCCATCAGGCATCTAAATAGATGTTGTTTTTTGTTCCTTTTGAAATTAAACTGACTATTTCTTAGATATCAGTTCCAAGGAACGCACCTTGTCTTTTTGTAGCTGTTGTTTCAGCTCTTCTACGGAATTGAACTTATGTTCATCCCTGATGCGGTGCAGGATGCTGACCTGTACTTTCTGGCCATAAAGATTCCCGTCAAAATCAAAAAAGTTCACCTCAATGCTTTTGGTAGTGCCATCTACGGTGGGATTGAACCCAATGTTCATCATGCCAAAATATTCCTTTCCTTCCAAGGTACTTTTTACCACGTACACCCCGGTTTTAGGGATAAGCTTATATTCTTCTTCAATGTGAAGGTTGGCTGTGGGGAAACCAAATTCCTTGCCTAAACCTTTTCCTTTTCCGATGGTGCCGGTCAGCATATAAGCATAGCTTAGGTAGCTGTTTGCGGTTTCAATATCGCCATCCAAAAGGGCATTCCGAATCTTGGTGGAACTCACCGAAACATCGTCAATTTCTTGGGCGGGAATTTCTTCCACATCAAAACCTAGGGTGCTGCCAAAAGCGATTAAATCTTGAATGTTGGCATTTCTATTACGCCCAAATCGGTGGTCATACCCGATGATGATTTTTTTGGCCTTGAGGCCATCAACTAAAATATCCTCCACAAATTCAGTAGCCGTTAGCCTAGAAAATTCCTTGGTAAAGGGATGGATGATCAAATAATCGAGCCCCAAAGTTTCCATGATCTGTTTTTTCTCTTCCAAGGTGTTCAAAAGCTTAATATCCACATCTTTTTGGAGCACCATTCGAGGATGCGGAAAAAAAGTAAGCACCGTAGATTTCAGGTTGGTGGCTTTGGCATTATTCATGAGGCGTTCTAATATCTTTTGGTGGCCAAGATGTACCCCGTCGAAGGTTCCGATGGTGATAATCGTTTGATTTGGAATGTCTTTGAAGAGAGAAATGTTCTGGATTGTTTCCAAGCGATCAAGAAATAAAAAAGGCTTACATTTGAAATTATACTATGCCCTAAATCTGTATGAGAGCTAAATTACATCTTGTTTTTTCAATATCCATATTTTTTAGTTGCTTTTGCATTTACGGTCAGCAGGGATATTGGAAGAACATTACCAAGCAATCTTCCATGAAGAGTGCCTCTATCAAGGATATGGGCAAGGCGAAAAAAGTCTTCTCTTTGGACCGACAGGTTTTTATGGATGAGATGAAGGCCTTCGGCACTTCAAAAAGCGGAAAAAAAGTGGTTTACCTTCCGGATGGGGAGGGAAACATCATCCCCTTTACTTTGAAAGAAACACCGGTACTGCACCCAGATCTGGCCAAGAAGTATCCCAATATCAAATCGTATTCCGGTGTAAGTTCCAATGGAAAATATAAGGTGAAATTGAGCAGCTCCCAAAATGGATTGGAGAGTATGGTCATCAATTTGAAAAACCATGAACAGACATTTATGGAACCTGTTTCCAACAAAACAGATGCCTATGTTTTGTATGCAAAAGGGGCGGGACTAACCTCCAAAGATGACTTTGTCTGCGAAACCAAGGAAACCCTTCTCACATCCAAGACCATTATCCCTTTGGTGGATGATCAGGTGTTACGAAAATATAGGATAGCCGTTTCCGCTACAGGTGAATACACCCAAGACCAGGGAGGTACCGTTGCGGATGCCCTTGCTGGTATCAATGCCACGATTACCAGGATCAATGAGGTTTTTGAAACCGATTTAAGCGTGACCTTGGAACTCATCGCCAACAATGATCTTTTGATTTTCACCAATCCTGCCACTGACCCTTATGGCAATAATTTGAATTCTGAAGTACAGGCGACCATAACCTCCATTATTGGGGAGGCCAACTATGATGTGGGGCATCTTTTCCATAAAGTGGACAACCCTGAACAGAACAATGGAAATGCCGGATTTATAGGGGCAGTCTGCGTGGACAATAAAAAGGGAAGTGGATTTTCCGCTTCTGCCACGCCACAGGGAGATGTTTTCGATATGGATTTTGTAGCCCACGAACTCGGGCATCAATTCGGGGCCAACCATACCTGGTCCTTCGAATCAGAAGGAACCGGTGTTCAAGCGGAACCTGGGAGCGGCACCACTATTATGGGTTATGCCGGCATCACCAAAGATAATGACGTGGCACCCAACGGCGATGATTACTTTCATTATTACAGCATACAGCAGATATCGGATTATCTCCAGACCACCTCTTGTGCCCAAATAACTCCCTTAACCGATTCTCCGCCGATTTTAACACCGGTGGGGGACTACACAATTCCGAAAGGAACCGCGTTTGTGTTGGAAGGTATCGCGACCGACCCCGATGTGGGCGATGTGCTATCCTTTACGTGGGAACAGATAGATGATGGAGTGGTCACCAATACTACTTTTGGACCAACGAATCCTAGTGGGGCCAACTTTAGGTCTATGCCTCCAAGTTCGGAACCCATACGGTATTTTCCAAAACTATCAGAAGTGGCCCAAGGCAATTTGACCCAAGTCAACCCAACCATAAACGAGGCTTGGGAAACCGTTTCCGAAATTGAACGTACCCTGAATTTTGCCTTCACGGTCAGGGACAATGCATTGGGTGGAGGACAGGTAATTTCAGATGTGCTTGCCGTAAATGTGTTAAAGGCAGCCGGACCTTTTGTGGTCACCTCCCAAAACACCAATGAAGTTTATACATCGGGTTCGATCCAGGAAGTTACATGGGATGTGGCCAAAACCAATATTTTGCCGATCAATACGCAGATGGTCGATATTTTTCTTTCCCTTGATGGCGGGCAAACATTTCCCATTATTTTAGCGCAAGATGAACTTAATGATGGGTCGGCCAATATCTTGGTGCCGGGGGACGTCACTACCAGTGCTCGTATTATGGTCAAGGCCAGTGATAATGTATTCTTTGCCGTTAATGCCTCCGATTTTATCATTGAGCAATCACAAGTGGTGTTACATTTTGATCAATTGGAATTTGAGGTGTGTCAACCCGATGACCTTGTGATTCCATTTGTATATGAAACCTATGCAGGCTTTAACGAAACATCTACCTTTTCTGCCGATATACCAGCCGGACTAACTGCCGTTTTTGCTCCGACCGATGCCACTGCGAACGATACGAATGTTAGTTTGACCCTTTCCAATACAGGTGCAGTTGCTGCAGGGCTTTATGATATTACCGTGACTTCTACTTCGGCTACGGTGACCAAGAGTGTGGTGCTTTCGGTTGCCATTGAAGATACAAGTTTCACGGATGTAGTGTTACTTTCTCCAACAGATGGGCAGATTGGTGTTTCCCTGGATACACAGTTGACTTGGGAAGAGAATCCGTTTTTTACACAATATGATGTTGAGGTTGCCACGGACGCTGGCTTTGTGAATGTGATCGAATCCGCCACGGTGCCTTTTAGCTTTTATAAAACGAACAGCTTGCAGGCCGAGACCGAATATTTTTGGAGGGTAAGGCCAAGTAATGGGTGTGGTACGGGAACATTTGGTGCGGCCTTTAGTTTTATTACTTCCCCAGTGAATTGTAAGAATATGGAATCCAGTGATTTGCCAATAACTATTTCTTCAACAGGGACCCCAACTATAAGCACTTCGGTGTTCTTCTGGGAAGACCTTCCCATATCGGACGTTAATGTAAATCTGGAACTGGATCATACCTATTTGGAGGATTTGGTGATTACCCTTGTTTCTCCTGAAGGTACCCGGGTAACCTTGCTTTCCAATACCTGCGGAGATCTTAACAATATCAATGCGGTGTTCGATGATGATGGAGACCCCATAACTTGCTCAGGAAATCCGGCTGTTTCAGGCACCGTAAGTCCAATTGGCTCCCTTGCCTCCCTTAAGGGAGAATCTATTTTGGGAGAGTGGATTTTGGAAATTAAGGATACGGCCATAAGTGATGGTGGTACCCTGATCGGTTTTTCTTTGGATGTTTGTGTGGAAGGCAGCTACAGGCCCGATGCTGATGAAGATGGTGTTTTTGATGATGGTGATGACCTTTGCTTGGGAACTCCAAAAGGTGTTGCGGTCAATACCAATGGATGTGCCGTTTATCGATTTGATGCCGACAATTTTGAAGTGGAAATCCAAAGCGAAACATGCAGAAGCAGTAACGATGGTTCGGTGACGGTCACTCCAGCGGATACCTCCATTACCTATACTATTGTTTTTGATGGAGGAGGTGCACCTGCCACTGTTGATTTTTCCAATTCCCAAACCTTTGGAAATTTGACTGCCGGGGAATATTCTTTCTGTATATCCGGAACCAATGGCATGATTACCTATGAAGAAGTATGCTTTAGTGTAGTCATCACCGAACCCGATATTTTGGACGTGGATGCCGTGATCAATGCTGGAATTTTAAGCCTTGATCTTAGAGGTGCCGCCTTTTACAATGTCGAGTTGAACGGATTGGTGACGCAAACCCAAGTTTCCAAGATTCAATTGCCCATGAAGGAAGGGGTGAATACGTTGCGCGTTTATTCCGATCTACCATGCCAAGGTGTCATTGCAAAAACATTCTTTTACTCCACCAAACCCATATTATCGCCTAATCCAGTGGATTCCGTTACGGAAGTGTATCTGGGAGGTTATGAGGGTAAGGTAGATATCCAAATTTATTCTGGTAACGGACGATTGGTGATGTCCATGCAAAAAACGGTCAACGGGGAAAATCTAGAAATGGATTTGTCTGTGCTGCCAAAGGGGATTTATTATTTGGGATTGACCAAGGATGGGGCACAGGAAATGTTTAAATTTATTAAGAGATGATGATGCGGAAACTGCTCTATTTGTCCGTACTGGGATTTTTGGTGGCCTGTGGTAAGGATAATCCTCCACCGGCACCACAAGGTGCCCTATTGGTCTTTCCGGAAGAAAACTCTGAATGCACTACGGGATCAAGTGTTAATGAAACCTTGAGCCAGGTCACGTTTCGTTGGAATACGAGCAAAAATACCGATAGTTATACCTTAAGTGTGGTAAACCTGAATACCAATGTTCCCCAGAATATTTCAACAGCTGCCACATCGGCTAGCTTGTCCTTGGCCAAAGGCACCCCATTTGCATGGTCGGTGACCTCCCGTAACTCAAAATCGGACCAAGTGGCCACAAGTGAGACATGGCTGTTCTATAATGCAGGTTCACAGACTACCTATGCCCCGTTTCCGGCCCAATTGGTAAGTCCGGCCTCGGGCGCCACGGTACAAAAGAATATTGCCAATGAGGTTGAACTGGAATGGTCTGGGGCCGATGTGGACAATGATATCGACACCTTTGAAGTGTATTTCTCCAATGTAAATCCGCCCACTACCTTGTTGGGAACTACGAATGTTTCGACCATGAAATTGGCCGTATCCGTAGAGTCTTCCACAGTGTATTATTGGAAAGTGATCACTACGGATTTGGAAGGTAATACTTCAGATTCGGGAGTGTTCGAGTTTAAGGTATTCTAGCTTATTTACCGTTGAATACGTTCATGGTATTCTTTACCCCGGCGAATACGAAAGAGCGCACTAGGTCTGCTGCCACAATCAATCGGTCTGGCATGGCCTTGGTTTCTTCGGCATTCCATTTTCCCAGTACATAATCTACTTGCCGACCCTTGCCAAAATCGGAACCCACACCAAACCTAAAACGGTTGTAAATAACGGTTTGAAGTACATTTTGGACATCTTTTAGACCATTATGACCACCATCGCTGCCCTTGGTTTTTAGTCTAATGGTGCCGAAAGGCAGGTTGATGTCATCGGTAATGATGAGCAGATTATCCAAGGGGATGTTTTCCTGTTCCATCCAATATTTTACGGCTTTTCCACTCAGGTTCATATAGGTGGAAGGTTTAAGGCAAAGAATGCTTTTTCCTTTGTGCTTAAAGGAACCTACCGAACCTAGTTTGGCACTTTCAAAAGTAAATGCTTCTTGTTCGGCCAAAAAATCAAGGACTTTGAATCCGATGTTATGACGGGTCTCATCATAATCGGACCCAATATTGCCAAGCCCAACGATCAAGAATTTTTTCATGGGATCTGTTTCTTCCAAAAGTGATGGTCTGCCAAATGATCTTTGAATGAATTGGAACATCAACTGGGTTGTAAAAGGCTAAAAATACAAAAGCATCCCCAATTGTTCGTAAGAGACAAATACAGGGATGCTTAAAATGTTGTTGTTTGGACTATTCAGTGGCCTCAGCAGCTTCTGTAGCTTCAGCGGCTGGCGCCTCTGCACCTTCCTCTTCTTCATCTTCCGAATCATCGGCAACAGAAGTTCTGGAAGCTTTCACTTGTACAACAGAAGTGTTGTCTGGATGCAAAATGGTATAATCTTCACTCAATAGGGATTCCACAGAAATGGTACCGCCAATCCTAAGTTTGGAGATGTTCACGGTGATGGAATCAGGTAGCAAATCTGGCAACGCCTTGATGGTAAGCTTTCTCTTTCTGAAAAGCAATCTACCACCATTACGTACCCCTGGGGAATTTCCTTCCAAAATAACAGGAATGTCCATAGTAACAGGCTTGTCCTTGAACAATTGGTAGAAATCCACATGGTAAATACTATCGGTTACAGGATGGAATTGTATATCCTGCAATACGGCTTCAAATGTTTGGCCGTTCTCCAACTCAATCACAGCAGTGTGAGCGTTTGGGGTGTACACCAAATCTCTGAATGAAAATTCTTCAACTGAAAAGTGAATCGGTTTATCCCCTCCGTACAGCACGCAAGGGACCTTTCCAGCATTACGTAGGGCCTTGGTAGCAACCTTGCCCACGCTTTCTCTTTGGGATCCTTTGATTGTAATTGACTTCATAATTTCTATTAACTAATTAAATTAAATTCTAAACTTTTATTTCGAAGTGCTTCTGGCGGCCTGAGTACTTCGACTTCGCTCAGTATAAACTTCATCGAAGGCTACATCAAAAACTTCGAGGATATTGAGGTGTTGTGGTGGACCCTATGCATCACATCGGCAAAAAGGTCGGCACACGACAATATCCTAATTTTTTTCTGGTTGTGGTCGATCGGAATGGAATCGGTGATGATCAATTCCGTCAACATTGATTTTGCAATTCTTTCATAAGCATTGCCAGAGAGCAATCCGTGCGTTGTTACGGCACGTACGCTAATGGCACCGCGTTCCATCATCAAGTCGGCTGCCTTGGTCAAGGTGCCGGCAGTATCCACCATGTCATCTACCAAAACCACATTTTTTCCTTCTACATCACCGATGAGTTCCATGTGTGAAATCTCATTGGCCTTGGCCCTTTGTTTGTAACAGATCACCACATCACACTCCAACGCCTTGGAATAGGCATAGGCCCTTTTGGAACCTCCCATATCTGGTGAAGCAATGCATAGATTGTCCAAATTCAAACTCTTCAGGTAGGGAAGGAACAGGGTAGAGGCGAACAGATGGTCCACGGGTTTTTCAAAGAACCCTTGGATCTGATCGGCATGCAGGTCCATGGTAATGATTCGGGTGGCACCGGCCGTTTCCAACATCTTGGCCACCAATTTGGCCGCGATCGGAACACGGGGTTTATCTTTTCTATCCTGCCTGGCCCAGCCAAAATAAGGCATAACCGCAGTGATGTGTCTGGCAGATGCACGCTTGGCGGCATCTATCATCAACAGCATCTCCATTAAGTTCTCAGGTCCGGGATGGGTAGAGCCGATGATAAAGATCCTGGCTCCACGGATGGACTCTTCAAACGAAGGTTGAAACTCCCCATCGCTGTACCTAGAAAAAAGAACGTTCCCTAACTCGGCCCCATAGGAAGCAGCAATTTTCTCGCCAAGCACCATACTTTGGCTGCACGCAAAAATTTTAGGTTCGGGAACTTGATAGGCCATTGCAAACTCTTGTTATTTAGCTTTTTAAAGGGCTATTTTCTAGAGAGGTGCAAATTTAAAAATTTATTCGGGTTGCTAAAGGATAAATGCAAGTATTTTTTGGTTGGAAATTAAAATATTTTGTTAGCTTTGCAGTCGCATTTTGAAAATGCCATGATGCCTTGGTGGCGGAATTGGTAGACGCGCTGGATTCAAAATCCAGTGTCTTCGGACGTGTGGGTTCGATTCCCACCCAAGGTACTGAACAACCCTGATAATCGATTGATTTTCAGGGTTTTGTGTTTTTTATGGTGACGTAAAAGTGACGGTTTTTTATCGAGGATGAGCAATTTAGCTTGAATGAAAATAAAGGTTAGATATTGTTTTAATTTCTATCAAAAATTAACATTTGACATCCTCATCTCCGAATCCCAAATTGACAAAGATTGATAATCCATCCATCATTAAACCATTTTCCCACTGTTGATAACTCAAATTCTTTCAATTTCTCAAAATTCTGGTTAATCCCAAAAGGTTCGATTTCTAAACATATGTAATTTGTCAAATTACATTTAGTGTCATTTAACCTGAATTATTTCAAATATCTGTTTATCAGTTCTTTGTGGATAACTAATATCAATTTGGCCCAAATACAGCCTTCTTTTGTTTCTACCTTTATTCCAAGAATTCTACAAGAGAAAACAAAAGCGCTTTTGTTCATTTTTTAATCCAAAAAGGAAACAAATGGACAATTTATTGATACTTGAACGGCTAGATCGTTTGGAACGGCTCATGATAGCCAATAAAGAGGTACTCACTTTTGAAGAGACCTGTGACTATACCGGGATTTCCAGAAGCTATCTGTACAAGCTGACCGCAGCAGGAAATATCCCGCATTCCAAGCCCAATGGGAAAATGATATTCTTTGAAAGGAAAAAGCTGAATGGATGGCTTCTCCAAAACAGTAGATTGACCCAAGAAGAAGTCAATGGGAAGGCTTTGGAGCACTCATTTAAAATTAAGGGGTAATGGCTTCTATCAAGCATGAGGGCAATCTTTATTTTGTCAAGGACTCTAAGAAGAAAACGGTGTTTGACTACACCATGGAATATCTGGAGGCCAAATATGATATAATGTACAATGAGATTTCCCATGACTTTCAAATCGCATTAAAGGGTTCAAGGGATTGGCATTACTTGAACCTGAACTCCCTTATTATAGAATTGGCCAAGGCCGGGGTGGATATCCCGACCGGAAAACTGGAGATACTGATACGATCAGAGTGGATTTCCAAGTACAATCCCATTAAGGAGTATTTCAACAACCTCCCGAAATGGGACGGAGAGGACTATATCCTAAAGTTGGCGTCTTATGTGCCGACCTATGAGAAAAAGGCATTTAACTATCATTTCAAAAAATGGTTGGTCCGTGCCATTAGATGTGCTGTTGAACCCAATTATTTCAATAAGCAGGCTTTCGTGCTCTCCCATCAGGGACAAAACTCTGGTAAGTCCACATGGTGCCGATTTCTGTGCCCGCCCGAGCTTAGTGAATACATGGCCGAGGACATCAGCAATGACAAGGATGCACGGATACAGCTGTGCCGGAATTTTTTGTACAATCTTGATGAACTGGCCGTGCTGTCCAAAAAGGATGTGAATGCCCTAAAGTCGTTTTTTTCCAAGACCTTTATAAATGAACGCCTGCCATATGATAGAAAGAATACGACCCTGTCCCGGATTTGCTCCTTTGTGGGCTCCACCAATATGTCGTCCTTTTTGAACGATGAGACCGGGTCGGTCCGTTGGCTCTGTTTTGAGCTAAAGGGAAAAATAGATTTTTCGTATTCAAAAGAGGTCGATATCAACAAGATCTGGTCACAGGCGTATCATTTGGCCTACTCGGACCCCAACTTTGATTCCGAACTTTCCATTGAGGACATCCAGGAGAATGAAGAACGGAACAGGAAGTATACCAAATTGACCTCCGAACAAGAAGTGGTTGCCAAATACTATGAAAAATCCAATGATATGAAAGACTTCAGGACGGCATCGGATATCATGGTAGAGATTGCATGTCTCAACCTTAGGTTGAACCATATAAATATTGGGAGAGCACTCGCTGGGTTTGGTTTTCAAAAAGTAAAGCATCCCAAACGACAGGTTTATGGCTATTTGTCCCGACCCCTCTTTGGGGGAAGCCCCTGGGAAATGGAATTTGCAAAGAAAGAAGAATAGTACCTACCTAATTACCTAAAGAAGTCTAAAGCCAAAGAGCATGGGCAAAACTTTAGGTAGGATATATAACTTCCATCTTACCTAGAGGTTACCTAACCTACCTAATGGGTAAGATAGGTAAGTTGAAAAAATATCTGACCTAGCTTGAAAACCCACGTCATCATTGGGTTAGGTAGGGAGGTAGGAGAAATAACAAAATTTGAGACAATGAGAAGAAAAACTACATATATAATGGACTGCGAAAAAGCCCGCAACATTGACATCGTATCCACGCTGGCCAAGTCGGGGCACTTTCCAGTCCGGAAAACGGAAAAAGAAGCTTGGTTCCTCAGCCCGTTTCGGACCGAGACCCAAGCCTCTTTCAAGGTATCATTGAAGGAAAACTACTGGATAGACTTCGGGACCTTCGAAGGGGGCAGAACCATAGACCTGATAATGAAAATGAATAACTGTTCGGTAAAGGAGGCCCTGGAACGATTATCCGGGAACATTGACCATTTTTCTTTTCACTGGCGGCCGAATCCAACCAAGACGGAACATAGGACCAACCCGATTCAAATCATCCAGGAAAAGGAAATCGAACACAGAGCTCTTCAAAACTATTTGCAATCTAGAAAAATATCCACTAGGACTTCAAGAAAACTCTGCGGGGAGGTCCATTATAAAATAGGTGGTAGGAAATACTTTGCCATTGGACTCCGGAACAGGTCGGGAGGCTGGGAACTGCGAAACAGATATTGGAAAGGGTCCACTTCTCCCAAGGATGTTTCGATCATAGGGAACAGCTTTAAGAAATTGGCCATTACGGAAGGCATGTTCGATATGCTCACCCTAATGGAGCTGATGCCAGAATTCGGAAACAGCCATGACCTTTTGATATTGAACACCACGGCCTTTGTAAAACGGATGATTTCTGAAATAGGGGAATATGAAAGTGTGGAACTGTTTCTTGATAGGGACAGAACGGGGATGAGAATGACGGAACTTTTATTGGAAAGGTGTCCGAACAGTAGGGATTTGTCCTTCCTCTATGAAGGTTTTAAAGATATAAACGAATGGAAGGTAAAAAGCGCGAAGGATGAAGTTTGGCAACGAATTCAAGATGTGTCATTGTCATGACAAATCTTGCTTTTGCTCCCGAAGGTCGCAAAAGTTGATAGGAAAATGAAGAAGGAGTTCGTCCAGTTCCGATGCTCGGTCTACGAGAAGAAACTGCTGAAGGTCAAGGCCCGGAAGAGCGGTCTTTCCATTAGTGAGTACTGTCGCCGTGCCGCCTTCGAAGACCGTATTGTGGAGCGGATGACGGACGAACAGATAGAGGCCTATAAGCTATTGGTGAAGTACCAACGCAACTTTAAGTTGATCACCAATATGTTCAGAAAGCGGAACCCCAGATTAGCGGAGGAAACGGCCCAACTGGCCAAAGAGATACGACAACACCTTTTAAACTTCAGGAAATGATAGGCATGGGAAAATCCATATCGCACACCGCAGCCTCCATGAGCTACGGAATGAACGAGGAGAAAGAAGCCGAAATCATCCACAGCCAATATCTGGCCGGGGAGACCCCAAGGGAGATCACCGAGGAGTTCAGGATCATCCAAGAGCAGAACGAGCTGTGCAAAAAGAACACGCTCAGCTTTGTGCTGAGTCCCACCATCGAGGACGGCAAGAAATTGGAAGCAGAGCAGCTCAAGGAAATGACCGAACGGTTCCTTAAGGAAATGAGGCTGAGGGAACATCAGGCCGTGGCATTTGTCCATAGGGACAAGGAGCATCTACATGTCCACCTGTATGCGAACCGTATAAGTTTTGAGGGCAAGACCTACAATGACAGTTTCATTGGAAAACGTAGTCAACAGATGGCCGAGCGGGTGGCCAGACAGATGGAACTTACCACGGTAAGGGAGGCACAGCAGGAAAAACTGTACCGGATGCAGGAACTCCGGTCTGAAATACAGCGGATCCATGAAAGGGTCATGGCCAGGGACAGGCCAGGGGACTTTGACCAGTACATCAAATCGATGGAGCAAAACAATATAAAGGTCATCCCGAGCATCAACAAACAGAACCGGTTACAGGGCTTCCGTTTTGAGTACAAGGGAACCAACCTAAAGGGAAGCGAAGTGCACCGTTCCATGTCCATGGGCAGGATAGCGGGCCAAATGAACTTTGAAAAGGAAAGGGCACAGCGGATTGCCAAGGACAAGAGCATGGAACTTTTGGGTAGGACAGTGAATGTCCCAATGAGTTTCACCAAGACCATCATCAATAAAACCATCAAGCTGGCCATAAAAGTGGTCAGGGACACTGGAATAGGAATCTAAACAGAACATCATGGCAAAACTGGATGAAATAGCGGAACTGCTGACCGAGGAGATCAACGGCTTTGAGAAGAGCATCGGCCGATTGGAAAGGGTACATGAAAATTTGCAAAATCTCCCATTGAGGCCTGATACCACTGAGATCAGAGCACTTCTAAAAGAATACAGTAACGATCAAAAGAAGACCATTGAGGAACAGCAAAGTTTGATGCAAAGTATCCTTCACAAGGTGGAGAAATCAATTCTATTGCCCAGTTGGGCCATAAAACTGTCCTGGGGATTGTTGGTCTGTGTGCTGTTGGTACTTGGATTTTCGGTCTTTCAGTTATCAAGGATATTAAAGAAGGAAGAGGTAGCATATATCAAAGGAGGGGACAGTGCCATGGGACATTATGGGGCATTCCTTGATGAGAGCCCACAGGCAAAGGAACTCTACCAAAAATGGTTGGAAGAAAAAGGCAAAAAGTAGGACAGCGCCCTATCCTATTTTTGATAAACGCTTTTCTTCCCGAACGCTACAAAAATAGGACAGGATCCATGCGCTGAAGTCGGGGTAAGATTTGGGATTTACGGATTATTACATTTTTCACATGCTACTTTTAATGGTTTTTAAAATAGCTTGAGAGGATGATTAAAGTTCAAAATGCTTTACAAGGCCCTAATCTTATATAATAGACATTTGGCAGGCGTTCAACAGTTTAATCTCCAATGAGAATGTGTTATCTTTATTTCATTGTGATAGGTACTAAAAGCATAAATAAAATCTTCTTTTTTTTGATTCTGTCTGTTGCTGCGTATGGACAAGAAGCAGCAACCATAGATACAGAAGCCCCAAGATTGCTTGAAAGTATACATTTACACTTGAATAAAACGACTTTTTTCAAAGGTGAACGCCTTTGGTTTAAGGCCTATATAAAGAATCAAAACCAGGGGTTACCCTCAGCAACCACCACGAATCTACACGTTGGCCTTTTTTCAAACGATGGGAAGGTTTTAATGCATAAAATGTTTATGGCCGACAATGGTATTTCCCATGGTGATTTAGCAATTGATTCGACATTTGTTGAAGATTCATACTATTTGATGGCATGGACCAACTATATGAAGAATTTTGAGGTTGCCACACCATTTCTTCAAAAGATAAAAATAATCGGAATAACCAAGCAATCGACAATAAATACCAATAACGATGTTTCTATTTTGATTTATCCCGAAGGGCAACACATTGTAGCAGACGCCTACAATAGTGTAGGTTTGATGATTTTTAATGAGAATCTACATCCAATAAAGACGGATGGAATTCAGCTGATGACGGGAGATGGCGAACAAATTCAGTCAAATATTCAAACAAATCAGTTGGGTCAAGGTAGGTTTGGATTTTTTGCGGATCCTACCAAATCATATCTTCTTAAATTCCAAGATGCAAACGGTCTTTGGAATACCAAAAAACTGGAAATTGAGCTAGAACAGGGGACGGGCATCAGTGTGGATAACACAGCAAAAGACGTTGTTGTTCTAAGCCCTAAAAGGTCAAAATCTGTTTTGGATTCAAGTGATACCGAGAAATTTTCAATGGCTATCTATAACTATATAAACGGTAATTTCATTCTTCGGTATGAGCTCGATAAGGATAACAATCCTATTTCTGTAGACCGTAATCAAATTCCCAACGGAATCAACACAGCAGTAATTTTGGACGAAACTATGCGACCCGTATCGCAACGTATGTTTTTTAACAAACCGAGATGGGGTAAAGATGTACATTCAATAGAAGTGAGCTATTGCCTTAACCAAAGCCAAGATTCCCTTCAGATAGATTTAATCCTTCCTAATGGAAGCCCAACGGCTGATATAAGTATGTCGGTGCTTCCCTCTGAATCAAATGCATATTTTCCTAACAATTCTATAGCTTCATCCTTCTTGGTACAGCCTTTTCTCAGGCAACAGTTTATTGATGGTCGCTATTTTTTTGAAGGTAAAGAACGTTCAAGGGATTATCAAATGGATACTAGATTGCTCATGGAAGGAACTGAAAAGTTTAACCAATATGTTAAGTCGGGGCATAACCAAAGTAATAGATATGAATTTGAGAAAAACATTGCTTTTAAAGGCAAGATTTTGGATGCCGACCTCAAAAATGAAAAACAAGTTTCTTTAATGTCGCAAACATTAGGCGCCATAAATCTTTTTGACCTTTCAAAAGATAAGAACTTCAAAGGAGACCTTCCTTTGTTTGAGGGAGATTCTATCTTGGTAAGTGTCTTGAACGAAAAAGGAAAACTCAGAAAACCTAAAGCGGAACTGTATTTTGACGATTACCATGTGGACACTTTTGAATATTCAAAATGGTTGGTGAATTTGAGTCAGATTGAACCAGAAGCTTTGGTTTTAGAAATAGATGAAGACCTGAACCTAGCAGAAAGGACGATATCCCTTGATGAAGTCGTTGTTTCGGAAAAAATGAAGGATAACACCAAATTCCAAATAACCGCTTTGGCTGAAGGACGAATAATTGATAAAGAGACAGTGAATCGATATAGGTCTTTTCAAAATTATGTCCATATATTGGGCTTTCTTACTCGTCTGAAACCAGAAGAAGGGGGTATTGGGGTATATATTATTGACCCTCCTGGCCTTAGGGCTGTACCGGTGTTTGTTGAAGGTATGATGGCCAGCCCGGTTGAGCTGATGAACATGCCACTTTCTTCTATAAAATCAATGATTTATAGCAAAAGCAGACAAGGACCTTTTATTTCACTGTCATTACGGTATGATTATGATGAATTGTTTGACAGAGTAAGGTTTACAAGTCTTTCCGTGCTTGGGGGTTTCAGTCGAACACAAAGCTATTTTAGCCCAAATTATCCAGATTACACCTCATTTTTGTACAAGAGATATGGTGCCATTTGGTGGGAAAGCCAAATTGAGGTCAACTCAAAAATTCCATATTCAATCACTGTACCCTTAAATGAACAGAAAGAGGTGAGGGTTATTATTGAAGGGATGTCTTCAAATGGATTATTATTCTATACCGAACAAATCTGCAGGCTTTTAGAAAGTAATTATTCCGAAAACTAATCCATATGATAATTATAGTATAAGATATCGGTCAAGTATCTCTTATCCATAATCAATAGACCTATCTACTTTAAAAGTGATGGTTTCTTGTAGTAATGTGCTATAGGGTAATTAAATCAACATTAAGAGAAGGTAGTTTGTCAATTGCTTCATCCTGTAATCGTTGAACATGATTAAGGTATTTCAAAGTACTTCTGGTTGAGCTATGACCCATGGCATCGGCAACAGTTTTGAGGTTGGCTCCATTGATAAGTAATTGACAGGCAAAAGTATGCCGGGCACAATAAAAGGTAATGTGCTTTTCAATTTGGGCCCTATTAACCCAGTAGCGTATTGCTTTGTTGGCTCCATTATCACTTAATGATTGTATATTGAAAATAAAATCATCTTTTTCCCCTGGTTTGCCCAAGATGTCAAGAGCTGTTTGATTAAGTCTGTTATTAATCAGTTCCCCTGTTTTGTTTCTAGTTGTTATCAGTCGGCCCTTGTTTATATTTCTCCATTTGAGCTTTCGGATTTCGGCAAGGCCAAGGGAAGTGAAGCAAGCAAATAGAAAGGCTCTTTTTACTGCAGTATTTCCACATTTGGTATTGGCAAGTATTTGAAGTTCATCCTTATCCAAAACTTGTTTTTTTAATGTATCGTCTTTGTTCGGATTGGAAAACCTTATGTCTGCTGTTGGCATTTCATTCAGGTAACCTTGAATTTTTGCGGCTTTTAAAACTTTCTTGAACCTAGTGAAATAGTTATGTGCCGTTTCACCGGCCAGACCTGCATCATGTATCAAATAATCTTTGAACAAGGTCATGGTTTTGGGACCGATCCCCGTAATGGTTAACCTCGGATTGTTGACAGCCTCTTTAAATTTCTCCACAGAGCTTGCTACAATGCGTACATCCTTGTTTTTATAATCCTGAATGTATTTTTCTGCAAAAACAAAAAAATTAATCTTCTTTAGGTGCTGCGGAATATGCCCTGTTTCATCGGACAAAACTTCCAATTCCCTGTTGGCACGAATTCTTTCGGCAATTCTTTTTTTTTCAAATTTGGAAGGGTCCTTGGGTAGTATTTTTATTTTTAGAAATTCCCTCCACCTTTCTCCGTTATGATGGATGTCCAGATAGAGGCTTTTTGCTCCTGATTTTAAAGTTCTGCTTCGAAGTTGTACTGACATAAAAAAGTGACGTAAGAGTGACGGTTTTTGTCTAAAAATACGAAATGAAGGGAAAATAAACAAGAGATAAATCTATATAAATAATTGATATACAACTAATTATAAACAAATAGCATCAAATAAAATTAAACTGAAATTCACACCCAAGGTACTGAAAAACCCCGACAATCAATTGATTGTCGGGGTTTATTTTTTTATGGACAATTGTGTGTCGGTGGTGGGATGAAAAACACTCAAGTGGTACCCATCAATGGGAAATTGTTCGAATGTTGCCAGGATATCTGGTTAGAGGGAACAGTTTAATGATTACCTTTATAGGAATATTTTTTGTTCAAATCCTTTGCCAAGGCCTTATATATTTCCTATCACCAATTGGGCAAAGGTTTTTTACGCATCTATTTACAATTACTTCACAATTCTTCAGGGTACAGGAAACAAAAATGAAGTGGCGTTTCCTTTCTTGGCTTTGATGTTTAATATAAAAGTGGCATTCATGACTTTGTATGGCAAAGCAATGTCCTTAATAATGTGCCCTGATAACAAGTACTTAAACTTAAAATTTGCAAAATGGCCGATAAAAAGGATTTGGATTTTACCTACACCACCATAGACAGGATATTCCGTTTGAGCATGGGTGAAAATGCGGATTACAGCGGGGCCAAGTATGATGGCGATTTTTCGATCTCCTTGGAAGAGGCCCAAAGGGAAAAACACAGGTTTATAGCGGATAGCATAAACGTTAAATATGGAAGTAAGGTCTTGGACATGGCCTGTGGATGGGGACCCTTTATCCAATATGCCGCCAAAGATCGGGGGGGCATTTGTACCGGCCTGACCTTGTCAGAGGGACAGGCGGAAGCCTGCCAAAAAAATGGAATGAAGGTCCTTGTGAAGGATTGTCGCTATGTAGTACCGGAAGATTTTGGAATGTTTGATGCCATTAGCTGCATTGGGGGATTGGAACATTTCTGTTCCGTTGAGGAGTGGAAAGAAGGGAAACAGGAAAAAGTGTACGGTGACTTTTTTAAGACCGTTGCCGATTTGTTGCCAAAAGGAGGCAGGTTCTATATGCAGACCATGACGTTCAGTAAAAATATGATCGATTATGAAGAACTGGATGTCAAGGCCAAAAAAGGCTCGGCGGCCCATGTCATGGCGCTGATGGTCAAGGAGTTTCCGGGTTCATGGCTACCCTATGGCCCTGAAATGGTGATACGAAATGCCGAACCGAGTTTTAAGTTGATCTCGCAAAGTAGTGGAAGACTGGATTACATTGAGACGATAAGCCAATGGCGGAAGAAGTTCAGGAAGTTTAACCTGAAAAAATATTGGCTCTATCTATCCCTGGTTCCCAAATACATTATGGACAAGGAATTTAGACATCAAGTGGCCGTCTTTAAGATCAGCCCGAACAAAATATGCTTTGAGAAGGAAATAATGGACCATTATCGATTGGTGTTTGAGAAAATTTAGGCTATTAAGGTTTATTGATTAAATCTTCGCAATCGAGAAAAGCCTTTAAAATGAATGAATGAAATTATACATCAAATATATGGTCAGTCTTCGTTGCAAAATGTTGGTAAAGGAAGAGCTGACAAAGTTGGGATTGGGCTATGCCTCGTTGAATTTGGGCATGGTTGAAACCATGGGGGAGATTACCCATGAAAAACGTGTCCAACTAAAAAATAATCTACTCAAGTCTGGGTTGGAACTGTTGGATGACAAGAAGAGCATATTGATTGAAAAAATCAAGAATGTAGTGGTGGAAATGATTCATCATACTGATGAAATCCCAAAAATCAATTACTCGGGGTATTTGAGCGAGAAATTAGGATATGACTACACGTATTTGTCCAACACGTTTTCTGAAGTAAAAGGGATCACCATACAACATTATATCATTAAACATAAAATTGAAAGGGTGAAAGAGTTGCTTTTATATGACGAACTCAATCTTACTGAAATAGCATACAAGCTGCATTATAGTAGTTCCGCCCATCTTTCCAATCAATTTAAAAAGGTTACCGGTCTTACCCCTTCCTATTTTAAAAAATTAAAGGAAAAAAGGACACAAAACTTGGAAAACCTGTGATATGTGTAAACCTTGGGATTATTTATGTAGTAAACCTAACCTAGTTCTTGCGCATCTTTGTTCATTGCTGGCTATTATATGATCAGCTTAATAATAAACCATGCTATGGACATTTTTAAAAAAGATATATCGGTTAAAGGGATTCTGGAAAAACTTCTCAGTCTTCCCGAAGCAATTGTAAAAGGGCTAAGATTTAAATATGAAGAAGAAAGTGAATTACACAGAAGTTTAGTACCTGGGTTGATCCGAATTAAAAATAACTGAAAGTAATCTTTAACGCAATGCTAGCTCATATGCTTTGAAGCAATTTAATTTGTTGATACGTGCTTTTAATTTTTAAAAGCCCAAAAAAGAGCAGGAACTAAAAAATACTGCTCTTTTTTTTTGGTGCTACCTTCCCTTTCCCCAATACAATTAATGGTCATTGTCAGGGCCATCCCAAATTATCCTAAGTCAATAATAAATACAGTCATGAGAAAATGTGCCATCTATTTTATTCTGTTCATTACAATGCTTGTATTGGCCAGCATATTACCGTGAAGCATTGATAACCTAAATAAATACACAATGTCTAAAGAAAAAGAAGGAAAGAAAAAATCGGGAAAAACCCCAGCCTCAAAAACCCCTAAAGAAAAAAAGGCGGCCAAAAAGGCCAAGCGGAACACCAAAAATAGTTCGGAATAGGGGAAAGATACTAATCTTATATTGTTTAATCATGGAGAAGGGTGAATTTGAGGAATCCAAGACATTTAACCTAACGGATATACTGGAGTTCAATTCCAATTCCATTGTGGTAAAAAACATAAGTGTACAGAACAGCTGTATCATACAGGCATTCGCTTTTGATTTTGGTAAGGTACTGTCCCATAATGAATCACCTTTTGTTCGATTCATCCACATCATTGAAGGGAGGGCCGAGGTTGTCATAAACGGTAATTCCACCTTTATGCGCAGAGGGGATTCCATAATCATCCCCGCCTCTACACCCTGTTCCTTTGAAGCAAATCATAAGTTTAAGATGCTATGTGCCACTATAAAAAATGAATGACGCATCGATTTTATCTACACAAAAGCATATCCTATGAAAAAGAATTACATAGCAAAAAGATATAAAAAAGGCGATCTTGTTTATGCAAAGGTAAGGCCCAGTGTCATTCTTGTTGTGCGATTGTATGTGCGTAAGGTCTATTACTGTATGATCCAGAACAACACCTGTGCAAATGAAATGGTTTATTTGGACAGTGAACTTAGACCGTATTTGGGTAATCTATCTACTGTTAAACAGGGCAGATGACAGTATGAAGGAGGTAGCATTGGATTATTGTGAAAGCAAATTTGGGACCTTGCCCCACAAAAAAACCATCTTTTAAAGATGGTTTTTATTTGTTCTTGGATTATGGGATCTTAGTTGATCAATAATTCAACATTTATGGCGTTCATGCCTTTCTGACCTCTTTCCACGGTAAATTTTACCTTATCGTTTTCACGGATCTTGTCTATAAGACCGGTTTGGTGTACAAATACATCATCATTGGAGTCATTGGGCTGAATAAAACCAAAACCCTTTGCTTCATTAAAAAATTTTACTGTTCCTTCTTGCATTACTTTATATTTAATATTAATATTCTGTTCAATTCTTATACAATCACCTTTCTATCCGGCAAGAACAGGTTGCGCCTTCCCCAACTTTCGTAAGACCCCAACATGGTCCATGATGGCAGCTATAAATGTTCTTTTTGTGTTATAAGGAAACCCATATTCCCTGGCAGTATCCGCTACAATACCAGATATTTTTCTGTAATGTATATGACAGACATTGGGTAATAGATGATGCTCCACTTGATAGTTCAGCCCACCTATTAGCCAAGAAAACAGTCTGCTCTTTGGGGAAAAATTCGTTGTTGTGGCCAGTTGGTGGTCTGCCCAGTCACTTGAAATCATTCCATCTTCATTAGGAAGCGGGAATTCCGTGTTGGGCATGATGTGCGCCACTTGAAACACGATACTGATCAACAGGCCTGTAACAAAATGCATACTTAGAAAGGCCAAGATGATGATCCATGGGGCCAGAGGCACAACCAACAAGGGTATGACCAAGGCATATGAAAAGTATATCAACTTCCATCCAACAATCTTCATTAGTGCATTTCGGTAGCCATTCTTTTTGTCGAAAAATCCCATTTTCCTATACCGGTCAAGTCTGATGAAATCTTTGGTAGTAATCCAAGAGACGGTGGACAGGCCATAAAAAAACCACACATACAAGTATTGGAACCTGTGTAGTCCATTCTTTTTGGCATGCGGGGAAAACCTTAGGAAAAAAGGAGCGTTGATGTCGTCGTCCGCGCCTTCTATGTTGGTATAGGTATGATGGAGTACATTGTGTTGGATCTTCCAAACGGCGGCATTACCACCTATAAGGTTCATGGTATATCCAAGATATTTGTTCACTTTTTGATTTTTGGAATAAGATCCATGGATGGCATCGTGCATGATGCCCATTCCAATTCCGGCCATTCCAATTCCACTTATTATATAAAGACCAAAAAGCAACAAGGGGGCTACCACCATTCCGGTATTTATGAAAATCAAGGGGGCAAAAAAAACAGTGAGCATAATCGTGGTCTTCAAAACCATGCTCTTGTTGGCATGCCTACTGATATTGTTCGTTTTAAAATAGGTGCTGACCCTGTTTCTCAGGGTTTTTGAAAAATCAGAATCTGAGTTTTTCGAAAATCTTGGTTTGTTAGTGCAGTTAATTGCGGTTCGGTCTTGGTCGCGCATGTGTTGTAATGGGATAATGGATAAGCGTAATTGGCTTGGGCATGTAGAAGAATTATCCAAATATGGGGACCATTACATAATTGTCCGAATCCACTCGGGCTTCACCATCCTTAACGTTTGGCTTAAAATATTTGACTACGTTATAAATTAAAAAGAAGAGAGCTGAAAATGAATTGAGGATCTGCGAAGACTAAATTGACTTGGGCTTTCCGGATTTTAACCTGTCAAACTTACCATTTATTTGACGAGTATTCCCCAATAATGTGTTAATTGTTGAGAATAGGAGTTTTAGGGGGCAAACTATTTGAAAGGTGCTGTTGCCGTTTCAATGGCAATTGAAAGCAAAAAAATGATTTTGTACTATGAAAGTAGAACCATTCCGTATTCTAAAATAAACAGAACAAACGAGTTTAGTTCCAATTTAAATCCTTTCCTTTACAGCGCATCACGGATCATGGACGATGATTGCTCAAATCCTTAAATAAAAAGATAGCCCTCTAATTTTCCCATTTCCAATTCACAAAGGGCCACTTCTTAGTTATTTTTTGCTTGAACGAATATCCGCATTTTTAAAGGCCAGACTAGATAGGTCAAAGTCCAAAGTTGTATATGCCAGGGAATCAGCCATGTCCCTGAAAAAGAGGCCATTTTTAAATGTTGGCCCTGAGTGGCAGTATTTAGTAATTTTAATAACAAGAAAATATGTTGATAATTAAGATAGTCCCAGGAGAGAATATAGATAGGGCTTTAAAAAGATATAGGAACAAGGTGAGGAGTACCCAGCAGTTAAAACGTATCAGGGACAACGAAGAGTTTACCAAAAAATCCGAGGAGAAGAGAGAGGGCCTGAAAAAGGCGATTCATAGGAAAGAATATTTGAAAAGGAACGAGGAGTGATTTTATGAACAAAGATTTAAACCTTGCCGTCCTAATAGACGGTGACAATATTCCCTCTAAATATGTAAAGGAAATGCTGGAGGAAATTGCCAAATATGGCAACCCCAGTATTAAAAGGATTTATGGGGATTGGACAAAGCCAAGCTTGGTTAAATGGAAGGATGTCCTGCTAAAGAATGCCATTACCCCTGTACAGCAATACGGATATACCACGGGCAAGAACTCTACGGACAGTGCCATGATCATTGATGCGATGGACATCCTGTATTCCGGAAAGGTGAATGGTTTTTCACTGGTCTCCAGCGACAGTGACTTTACTAGGCTGGCCATTAGGCTAAGAGAGGCGGGAATGACCGTTTTTGGTATTGGTGAACGAAAGACCCCGGACCCTTTCATCGTTTCATGTGATAAATTCATATACCTTGAGATACTTCATAAGACCCAAGTAGGGGAATCCAATACTCCTGAGAAAAGTGATAAGAACAAGATAGATAAGATTACCCCTAAGGTCGTTGATCTTATCCTTTCCACCATTGCCGATGTTGAGGATGAGGAGGGATGGGCCTTTTTGGGCGAGGTGGGTACATTATTGCAAAAGAAGCAGCCCAATTTTGATGCCAGGAACTACGGATTCAAAAAGTTGACTCCTTTGGTCAAATCCATGGGTCAAATTGAAATTGGCTCCAGGAAAAATCCAAAGGGCAATGGAAACCTGATTTATGTAAGGACAATGGCCTAATGAAAAACAAAACCTATGAGACCTCTTTCAATATCAAAACAAATTACAGCAAGGGATACCCTTTCCTTGAACAAATATCTTAGTGATATAAGCCGTATCCCTTTGATTACCGAGGAGGAAGAGGTTAATTTGGCCGTTCTTATAAGGCAGGGCGACAACATGGCCCTGGAAAAATTGGTGTCGGCCAATTTGAGATTTGTTGTTTCCGTGGCGAAACAATACCAGTCGCGAGGTCTCAATTTACATGATCTTATTAACGAAGGGAATGTTGGATTGGTCAGGGCAGCATCCAAATTTGACGAGACACGTGGTTTCAAGTTTATTTCGTATGCGGTATGGTGGATCCGACAAGGGATCATACAGGCAATTACTGAAAAATCAAGAATGGTCAGATTGCCTTTGAACAAAATAAATGTCATTAACAAGATAAACAACTTCTCTTCCCATTTTGAGCAAATGCATCAAAGGTTGCCTACGGCGGAAGAAATTTCAGAAATGATCGATTTCTCGCTATCAGAGATTCAGATTTGTTTAAAACAATCTTCATGGCCCCTTTCTATGGATGAACCGTTAAAGATTGGAGATGGTGGGTTGAGTTTACATGATACAATACATTCCAATGAGTTTGACAGTCCGGAACAAAAGCTGATCAATCAATCGTTGCAACTGGAAATCGATGATATTTTGGAGATACTATCCTACCGGGAAGCCTACATCATTAAAATGTCCTTCGGGATTGGAGCAGAAGATTCCATGGGATTGGAAGAAATAGCATTTCATTTAGACCTGACAACCGAAAGAGTAAGACAAATAAAAATAAAAGCTTTGAACAGGTTAAGGAACTCCTCCAAAATTGGACTTTTGAAGCAGTATTTGGAATAAGCGATTGTTCTGCCAAAAAATCATGGACTGCATTGTTTTGTAAAACATGATGACATTTTTCTTTTTGACCGATAAAAGGGAAAAAGCATAATCATCATGAAAACCATTCAAACTTTAATTGCCATTTTTATTTTTCTTTTTTGCTTGGGCTGTAGTTCGGATTCTGACAACGGGCAGCTCAATGCAGAACCACAGGGTCTTTGTTCCAATGTGTCCGGTATTACAGGTGTTTATTGGGAGTTTGCCCATTCCATTCCCGCTCCTTTGGCCCAAGTGCCCGTCATCAAAAATCCGGGCGGACAGTTTATCCACAGCTTGCAACCATTGATCGGGTTTACCTACCCAACAGGTTTTACCGCCTTTGAGGTCACTGACGCCCAGACCGCGACCCTCGGGGTCAACTTGGTCCGCGATGATAATATGGTGGTATTTCGATGGGTTCCCAATACCCAGGTAGCAGGTCAAGTGTCCGCCACGAGCATCATCGCCAATGAGATCAATGGGGTATTTGCCCACTACGGATTTTCTGGTACCCCGGAAGTGCTCTGCACTACCACGGCCAACAATACTTTTGAAGGTATTTCTTCTCAGTTCACAGCCCGTTTGCTCCGTTTTGATGGCATCACTGCACAGATTTGGGTGCGCTCCACCTATGCCGCAGGGGGCACATTTTCTGCCATTTCGGTGACCACGGCACCCACTAACGAATATGAAACCCAGGTTATGGACACGTTTTTTCCCATTAATTATCAGCTTTTTGTGGGTAGGGACGGAACTTTTGTGGACAATGACAATGATGGTGTTCCCGCCAATGAGGACCCGGATGATAACGATCCCAATGTTCCCAACAATACCGGGGGATAAGATTTTTCGAAGTTAGTTAGTTGTTTGAGTTTGCCCCCGTTTTTGCGGGGGTTTTACTTTTACGGAAGAAAGCCAAGGCAAGGATCAAAACTACGATCAATGGAGTGGCCCAAATGGTCCAATGCATAGGTCGGTGAAGATCAATAGGGGCAGTGTTGCCCATCAAGATTAGGCCTGCCCAATATTGGGGGTGCAGGGTCCGTCCCTCAGATTGGCTTAAATAATCCAATTTGGCCAACCGAATGGCTTCGTCCTTGCGCTTTCCTTCGGAAAGATAATTGTAGAAGGAAGCTAGGATTTGTGCACTGGATTTTTCATCGATCTGCCATAAACTGGTCAAAATGCTTTCACTGCCCGCATAGTTAAAGGCATGGGCCAAGGAAATCATCCCTTCTCCCGGTTGATAGGTTGGTTTTCCGGTTTCGCAGGCCGTCAATATGGCCAGGTTGGAGCTTAAGTTTTCGTCATAAATCTCATAGGTGTACAAATAATTGTCGTTGATGTCTTCCAGGTCCGAAGTATTCTTGGCGAATACCAAACGGGAGAGTTCCGGGCTCAGGTTGTTCGATTCGGCATGGGTGGCAATATGGATGATCTTGTGTTCCTTGGCCATTTTGGAAAAGACTTGTTTGGATGCCCTTTCATTGAGAAACGTATCGCCATGGAACACTTTTCCGAATTTTTCGGCCAGATCATAACTGAAGGGTTGGGGTAACAAGGTAAGATAGGTCCTGTCCAGATAAAGGGAGTCCATGATGGCCATTACATATTCACTTTTCATTTGCTCGTCAAACTCTGGCACAAAGGCAATGAAATTATTTTCAAATTCCAGGACTTTCTGCTGCTGATCCAGCATGAACAGGCTATAATTATATGAAATATTGTGCTTGGCCAAAAGACTGTTGGTGGCCAATTGTTTTAAGGAACTTATTTTTTGGGGCGTGAGCAGTTCAAAGCTCAGATTAAAAAGTTCGCCGTCAGGAAAAATAATGACGTTCTCCGTTTTCACTTGTTCTTCAATCGGTTTCCACAAAATCTTAAACAATTGATGCAGACATTCGAACAGTTCGTTCTCGGGAACACTATAATCTGAAATGGAAGAAGTACATAAGTTTTTAAGGTTTCCCAATTGTGTCAGTTTGGTCATGCCATCATGGTAAACATATGCATAGGCCTTGTCGCCATCAGAAAAATAACGGACCAGTGTGGTGTTGGCAGGCACTTGTTGCTTGAGATTTTTCAAGGGTTGCAAAATGGAGGCATACCTCATCTTGTAATACTCCGGATATTCTTTTTGAAGCAAGGACAGATGTTCTTGCCAAGCGGTGGAAAGGGAATCCCATTTTGCCGCGTTGAACTGGGTCTGATCTTCCCCAAGGTTGAAAAATTCATCAATCTGTTCTCGCAGCCGGTTTTCCTTCTCTCTGATTTCAACTGGTGAAAAGCCATTGTTGGCAAGGTTCAGCCTGGCCCTGATCCGATTGTAAATGGAAGATTCGTTGCGGGTCATGACCTTTTCGAGATACCTTTCATCATGGGTCTGTTGGTACAGTTCCAGATATACCTTTTTGGCAAAATTGAATATTTCCCTATTGTTTTCGATGAGGTTGGCCACACCGTTTTGGGAGGAGACCAATGATTTTCGTTTTTCAACAAAATCTGTTGCCCAATCTAAAGTTTGGGCAATATCCTGAAGATTTTTCAAGGAATGGGGCAACAATTGGAATTTGGATTTTGCCAAATACAATAAAATCTCGGCTCGATCCCCCCATTGGTAAAGCCGTTCCTGACCTTCTGTTTCGTTTTCTTGGGAAGGCAACAACTGTTCGCACAGTTGTATGGTCTTTTCAAAATCCCCTTCTAAATAGGAAATCCGAATTTTGGTGAGCAAGGCCGTTTTGGCCAAAAAACTTTCTGTACCATATATTTTTGCCGTTTCGGTATAGGTTTCGTCAATCAGATTTTCGGCCTTGTTGAACTGATGATCATCGGCAAAGGACTGGGCCAAGTTGAACTGGGCATAGACCACATTTTGGCTGAACTCGTCAGGACTACTGTTTTCATACGCCTCCAAAGTTTTTTGGTAGTAAACGATGGCCTCGGAAATATTCCCGTCCTTTTTTTCAAGGTCGCCCAAAACCGAATACAGGTTTGCTGCATACAGCCAATTGTCCCCAGGGATGGTCTGCAATGATGCCTTGGCCTCCTCTAGATACATTCTTGCCTTTTCAGGATTTTCCCCGTAGAGGTATGCTTCCCCCATCATCACTATAGCACTGAAATATTGCACTGTGTTGGGAAACAGGTATTTTTTGGCATGATGGTATCCCAAAGTGGCCACTTGAATGGCTTTTTCTTTGTCTCCCAAATCGTTATAAAGACTCCCCAGATTTCGGTATGCAATGGAAAGATTGCCGTGAACCTTTTCGGTCAACGGATGGTTGTGGGTCTTTTGCAAAAAGGTATTGTAGCTGGAAATACATTTCAGGGTAAATTCCATGGCTGCTTCATAGTCTCCGGCCGTTTGCTTGGCCAAGGTCCAGTTGCCATAGATCACACTCGGAAGATAATATTGGTATTCGGGATCTTCATCGGTTTTGTCAATACTTTGGATGGCTTTTTCAAAATAGAAGTTGACACTATCTGGCTTTCCCATAAAATGCATGAGTGATGCCTTGTAATTCAATACTCGTGGGGCCAATCGGAATTTGGCTTTTGGATGGTCGTTCATCACTCGCAGCGCTTTTTCGGTCCGGTCCATGAGTTGATCAAAATCCCCCAACTTTAAACCAATCTCTCCCAAATAGTATTCCGATGTAAGCTTTCTTTCCGGGTCCTGCATGGTTGCGGCAATGGTATTGGCCCGTAGGACCGTTTCATTGGCCTGGATGACATTTCCCTTATCTATTTGGGCAAGACCCATACCCATGAGGGCATCAAAACGAACAGAATCCGGTTGGTGACTACCCTCAAGGTCTTTCAATAGTTCTTGTGCTTTTGGAAAGCTGGTCTGGTGGTCTTGCAAAAATTCCGTTTTGGCAAGTGGATATACCAATTTGCCCAAATTCAGTAAAGGAGTTTTTTGGTCATTCCCTATTTGTTGGGCAATAAGAGCTTGTGCTTCCTGAAAAGCATCGATGGATATAAGGCTATCCAGTTTTTTTAGAGCAGGATGTTGTTGGCTGAATATGGATGCCTGCAACAAAAGGGCAAACATCAAGAGAAAAGGTGATAGGCCCTTGAACATCACCGATCAGTCCTTAAGTTTTTTAACCAATTCCCGACTTTTTTCATCTTGTGCTTTTTCAAGACTTTTCAGGGCTGCTTGGGGGTCACCATTTTTTAAGTGGGCAAGTCCTTGATAGAAGGCAGCTTCGTTTTTAAATGAGGCGTTTTCGTCTTCTACCACCAAATCAAAAAAGGAAATAGCTTTGGTTGCCTCCCCATCTGCCAGATACGCGGAACCTAAAAAATAGTTGAGGGTATCGTTGTCCTTTTTTTCAGCCCATAGCTGTTCCCATTTGCTGATGGCGGTTTTGTAATGCCCCTGTTTATAATCCACCATGGCTTCATAAAAGTCATAATTGCTGCTGTTTCCCATAACGGTTGGAAGTCCGGGGTCTACGGTGAAATATTCTTGGTAGAGTTTTTCATTGGGGTCTTTCTGATAAAGGAGCCATAGACCCATGGCTGCCAAAACTGTGATGACTACGGCAATTTTATAAATGGGGAAGGTGCGGCCTTTTGTTATTTTTTTGGATGGCGATTTCAATTCGGTATGAAAAGATTCCATCTGTTCCCGAAGTGCAGCTTCCTCAACGTTATGGAACAAGGCCTTGAATTCATTGAATTGCTGTATCAATTGGGCGTCTTGCTCCAAATTTTCCAAAAATTGGGAACGTTCCCGATTGTCCATTTGGTCCATAAGATACCTTTCAAAGGTTTCTTGGCGTTCTTGTGATATGTAGGAGCTATCGTTCATTGTTCTTGATTTGAAGGCAAAGGTTTCTCAGTTTTTCCATGCACCGGTATTTTTGGTTGCGCGCCGAATTGGGAGCCATTCCCATCTCTTTTGAAATCTCTTCCATAGACCTCCTTTCAAAGTAGAACATCTTGAGGAGGTTCCTGCAATTTTCCCCCAATTGGGCCAATGCGGCCTTCATGGCGTTTCTGTTCTGTTCTTCCTCAAGGATGTCTTCCTTGGGCATGGGGTCATCCTGTACCACCTTTAAAAAGGATTGTGAATCCGTGTTGATGGTTTTTTTATAATCCGATGAACGTAAAAAATCCGTCCATTTGTTCTTGGCTATGGTAAAGAGATACCCAGAAACATTTCCTTCCACAAACCTATCCTCCTTGATGTTTCTCCAACAGGCCACGAATGCCTCTTGGAAAATATCCTTGGCCTGGTCTTCATTGCCATTGTTCTTTAAGATATGGGCGCGCACTTTTGGATACACTTCTTGGTAGGTTTCCCGCATGGTTTCCGAATCATTTTTTCTGAAACCATTGACTATTTTATCTACCTGTTGGTGTGTATTCCCCATACTTTGTTGGAAAGCATGGGGAATTTAATATTCTCTTCTTCAAATTAAAAGCGGCATCGATAAAAATTACCGTAAATCCGTTTTAATTGTTAAAATATGGGCGTTATCTCAATTCCTTGATGTCCAATGTTATCCATGTAGTCCAATTTTCTCTGTTGCTCCTGCTCGGCTTCGGCTTGATCGCAAGTTTGTAAAACGTTTATTGGGCCTACCCCCAAATGGTATTCCAACATATCATCCCCAATATCTTCCAGATCCGAAAGGACAAATTCATCGCCATATGTCCCATCTTTTTTCAGGATTTTGCCCATGTAGGAAGTGGCTCCTTCCACAGCCTTGAATCTGGCTATATAACCTGGTACGCCTACAGTATAAACAAGTCCTCCGCCGCAAAGCAATTGCGAGCTGAACGTGGTGATCAATACCTCTTTCTCAAATGGGGCGAAGAAAGAGATACAGGTTTTCTTGTTGTTTACGACCATGGATGTACGGCCCACTTCCGTAAGTTGCCCTGATTGCAGGTTTTTGGTATAGACCACAACTTCCACGGTTTCAAAATTGTCACCATCGGTGAGATCGGACTCGGTTGCCACACTGATATAGGATACAATATTACTTGTGGTCACGATGGAAACCCCATAGTTACTTGGATCACCTTCAATGTCCTGTATCCTTCCTCCGAATTTGTTCGAGGTGCTCCAGTGGTATTCAAAATCTTCCACTTCAGGTTCGTAGAAGGTGTAATATCCTGACCGGATTTCCAAGGGGTCGCCTAAACATACGTCGGCTTCTGTGGGAAAAATGGTGACCTCGGCATTAATGGAATCCATAATCCAACTCTCCACTGCATTAGCTTCCGTATTGAGCATTTTTACATTGGTTTTTTGCCCCAAGTTCATGTTCTTGTAAAGGGCATCCATGACCATTTCCATACGTTGTATGCCGGTTTCCACCAATTCATGGCTTTGCACAAAGGTGTTGGGCATGGATCCTCCATTGGAAATGATGTTGTACACATCTGTCAATATGTTCCTCAAGTCATCGGACAGGCGAATATTCCCATAAAGTTCCGGCAAAAAGACTTCGGACGCTTCCTTGAACTTGTTCTGTTTTACCGCATCCAAAACAGTGCTGTTGGCCTGTAATGCTGGGAGTACCGCATCATAGAGGGCATCTTCCTTGGCGTCTCCGAAAGCAGGTAGTAAGTCCTTGTTGCCGCCAATATCCAAAAGGGTTGGAAGAAAATAATCCAAAATATAAGTCTTGACATTCAATGTTTCATAAGCCTCTTTTTCAACGGAGGATAGGTCCCTTGAAATGGTCTTTTCTGCCCCGGAGCCCACTACTACCAATTCATATTCCGCAACAAATTCGGTATTTCCGCTAAAGGGCAATGCAATGGGGTCACTGACGGAGGCATTCTCTATGATAGAGGCTTGAGTGCCAACCTGACTCAACTGGTTGCCTACCTGAAAGGCGTCTATCTGTTGTTTTTTTCCTGGCTTAAGATTAAAATGCACCATGGGGTTTTCGGAATAATCGGGTATTTCGGTCAGGTTGCCATCACGATCATATACCAATTTTTTATACACAAAGGCATGTGTTCTCCTTGGAAAGAAATTTTGCAATTGCACGTGTACGGAATCCGGGTTTTGGATTACGATCCCACTTTTATTCAAGACGTCGTTGATGAAGATCCTGTTTTCCGAAGAGTTTCCATTTTTGCTGGATATTTGTTCGATTTTATCATTCAAAAGTTCAAGATAGGCCCCTTTGGAATACATGAGCGGGTCGTTGGCGAAAAGTGTTCCTAGGTTGTTCACCCATCCATCAAAATCCGTAATCTGGCCCACGCCGTTCAAAAAGGCTTTCTTGGCCGAAGGAGGCAATAAGTAATAGTCCAACCCATAATATAGGATGACTTCTGCGGTGGTTTCCAAGGAGATTTCTTTTCTACCATCACTTAAGAATCCGGCTAATAATACATTGTTGTCCTGGTCTAAAAGATAGGCCAATTCCACGCTTCCCGGATTGAAGGGAATTTTTCCTTTAGCGGAGCCATCCACCTCGCTAGTGGAGCCTAAGCTTACCAATGTAGTCTTGGATAGATCAATGGTTGGGTTTTGGGGAAGAATCACCTGAACATCCACCATTTCATATTCACTGGTAGGATTGCCATTATTGTCGTCCCCTGGTTGTGGGGAATCATCGGAACTGCAGCCCAATATAATAGCAAAAACAACCGATACAATTATTTTTGTAAGGTTTTTCATTTGGTTTAACTTTTAAGTTAAGATCTATTTTGTGAGGTTATTTTTTTGTGGCGGTCCAGGTTCCTTCGGTTTGATTGGAGGTGATGGTCCAAGTTCCGTTTCCGGATGTTTCTGTCAATTTCCCGGAGAGACTTCCTTTTATTTCATTAGTGCTGAAGGTAATGGACAATGACCCCGTAGTATTTACGTTTCCACTTGTGGAAATAGGGGTCTGTGTGCCGTTGGTGAAGAAGTCACCAGTGACCGAGCCATTTTCGTAGATGAAAAAGCTGAGCGTGCCACCGTCATCTCCAGTTACATTTCCCATCCATTGGCCGGTGTACAGATCAATATCATCCGTGTTGTCATCACCTTTGGAACAGGATAGGGCAACCAAGGCCAGTAAGAACATTGCGCATTTTACAAATTGTTTCATGTTGTTTGATTTTTAAGGTTTTAAGGATATCGTAATTCAGTTAAAATGTCATCAATAGGCATTGCCCACCTTTGCCCATTCCCTGTTGTTGAGGTTGATGTCGCCATTGGGCGTGTAAAAGAGATCGTTGTTTTGAATGTAGTTGCCATCACTGTCCATCCAATATTCCGTGGAACCGGCATTTACTTGATAATTATTCCCGGTGAGGGGATTGTAAACGGTCTCCTGCTCGTTGATCATGTTTAGGAACTGGCGTTGGCCCGTATCACTCCCGGCGCCAAAATTGCGGTTCATGAAGGCGGCATGGTTGGCATCCTGGGCCGCTGAAATGGCCCTCATGTTTTCTTGGTGTGCGTTAAAGGCCGCCCATCGGGCATTCATGCGTTGTTGGTGCTGTTGTGCGGCAATGCGCATTTTTTGCTCATTCTCTATGGCCCGTTGTTGGTTCAATTGGGTTATATATTGTTTCCATTGGGGATTTTCCTTGGTGTTCACGGTCGATTTATGGAGTTGGTCAAGGGTTGCTTCAAACTGCCCTTCATCCACAAAAGCATAGTCGGTGGTGTATAGCCACATGGTCATTATCTCGTTGTTCAAGAGTGGTTGTTGGATGGCTATTTTTACGATGCGGGCCAAGGCCTTCTGGCCATTTTGGTTCTTCCATTCCGTAGCGGTGTACTCCAAATAGCCTTGTCCGAACCCGTTCTCCTGCATTTTTTGCTGCACATAGGCTTCGTCTTCCGGCATGGAGCGTTGACGTACAAAGGAGTAGCCGCTATTCTGCATTCGGGGCTCCACTTCTTCCTTAAAAAGCTGTTGGTTACCTACCATGGGGCGTATCATGGATGCCATGCCATTTTGCGACATCATCTGGGTCAATTGTTGGCTTTGGTAGTATACATGGAACTTGGTGGGCGTATTAAAGGTTTTTAGGTGATTTGGTCCTTCAATCTGAACAAGAAAGTCGGGGATTTTCTGATCGATGGTATAAATAGGTTTGGAAATCACTTTCCAGTTAGAAGGGTATTCTGTGCTCTGCACCACCATTCCGGTACGGGCATCGCGTAATTGATGCGTTTTTTTACGGTTGGTTTGAAAAAAGGGCTCCTTTTGATCTTCGGCGCTGTTGTTCCATGCACTTTCCCCATCCGGGTGGTCGTCATAGGTAGAACCATAAGGACCTTGGGGACGCTCCTTGCAGGCCAATGCAATGCAAATGAAAATAAAAAATGGTGTTCTCATAATGGACTTTTGATACGGTTTATATATCCATATCGAAATCATTATGGAATGTCATCACATTAGTGCTAATTTTTTTAAGGCATCATTTTTTATTTAATGTTGATTCCAAAAGGAAATGGGAATCGACCTAAAGTGAACTGTTTTTGATGTATTTCGATGCTTTGGTTGTAAACCCTTTCGGAAGCAATGATCTTGTTGATGAAATCTTGTTGATAACCTTGTGGAAAAATGGTTGAGCCGCATAACACCGATCATATTTTTTACAGAGCCTTGATTTTAGGTTTGTTCCCATGATTTTTTGGACCAAAAACAGATACTGTTGATAAAAGTGTTGAGAACCTAATCGGCCAACGTAAAATCAAAGTAAAGAAAATATGAATTTTACAATCGAGCTTTATAACACAACTCCAAACAATTTTCCGCATGCAAATTTCTCATATCACTAAAAGAGATTTTAGTACCCAAACTTTTGATTTACACAAGATTACAAATGCGATCCTAAAGGCCATGACGGCTGTTGACCATGGCCAGATCAACGATGCACAAACCATTGCTGGCAACGTGGAGCAGGCTTTGTTGGATAGAATGAAATTGAACGAGCACTATGTACCTACCGTAGAAGAAGTGCAGGACGTAGTGGAGAACGAACTCATGAACAGCGAGTTCCATGATGTAGCCAAAGCGTACATCATTTATAGGAACAAAAGGGCCCAAATGCGCCAGACGGATATCTTTGAAAAGCGCATCAATCTAAAGCCCTATGAGTACCCTCAATTGTATGAATACGTGCCCGCCATTCGTCACTCCTATTGGATTCATACCGAATTCAATTTCACCAGCGATATCCAGGACTTTAAATCAGGGTTGACCGAAGTGGAACGTAGTGCGATCAAGAACACCATGTTGGCCATTTCTCAGATCGAGGTGGCTGTGAAATCGTTTTGGGGAGATATTTACCATCGTTTGCCCAAGCCGGAAATTGGTTCCGTTGGGGCCACTTTTGCAGAAAGTGAGGTAAGGCACCACGATGCCTATTCCCATCTTTTGGAAATCTTGGGATTGAACCAGGAGTTCGAAAATTTGAAGAAAAAGCCGGTAATCATGAAAAGGGTGCAATATTTGGAGACGGCCCTTAAAAATGCCAAAAGCGAGAACAACCAGGAATATGCGGAATCCATTTTGCTCTTTTCATTGTTTATAGAGCACGTTTCCCTGTTCTCCCAGTTTCTGATCATCATGGCCTTCAATAAACACAAAAATGTGTTGAAGGGAATCTCCAATGTGGTGGAGGCCACTTCCAAGGAAGAACAGATCCACGGTGATTTTGGTATCGATGTCATCAATATCATAAAAAAGGAACGTCCGGAGTGGTTTGATGCGGAATATAACAGCATGATCCAAGAAATCTGTGAAAACGCTTTTGAGGCCGAGAGCAAGATCGTGGACTGGATCTTTGAGGAAGGCGAACTGGATTTCCTACCTAAAGCTGTTGTAAACGAATTCATCAAGAACCGATTCAACAATTCATTGGAAAGTATCGGAATCCCAAAAATATTCAAGATCGATCAAAAATTGTTGGCTCAGACAGAATGGTTTGACGACGAGATCATTGGAACCAAACACGGGGACTTTTTCGTAAAAAGATCCATCAACTATAGCAAGAGAACACAAAGTATAACCAGCGACGACCTTTTTTAAATTATGGAGAACAACACCAACACCCCCAGCATTACCGAACAAAAAATAGACAAAGCCCAAAATCTTGTCAACGCCAGAAAGGATGCTTTGGCCAAAATCAAGACCAAGGAAGACCAAGGAGGTTTTGCATGGTTGAACGAGTATAGTCGCCAGTTTTTGGCATCGGGCTATCTGACCGAAGGGGTCACGCCAGAACAACGGATTCGCGAAATTGCAGATCGTGCCGAACAGATCTTGCAAATTCCAGGGTACGCCGATAAGTTTTACCATTATATGTCAGAAGGGTATTTTTCCTTGGCATCTCCAGTATGGTCCAACTTTGGAAAAAGACGTGGTTTGCCCATCAGCTGTTTTGGTTCGCACATTGATGATGACATGGGGAACATCCTGTACACTCAGTCAGAAGTGGGCATGATGTCCAAATTGGGTGGTGGAACCTCAGGGTATTTCGGAAAGATCCGGCACCGAGGGGCACCGGTAAAAAATAATGGACAGGCTTCGGGAGCAGTACACATTATGCAATTGTTCGAATCTATGGTGGATGTGGTTAGTCAAGGCTCCGTTCGTCGTGGCCGCTTTTCTCCATACCTTCCCATTGATCACAATGATATCATGGAGTTTTTGGAAATCGGTACCGAAGGTAACCCTATCCAACAATTGACGCATGGCGTAACCGTAACCAACCAGTGGATGGAGGAAATGATTGCCGGTGATGTGGACAAAAGGACCATTTGGGCCAAAGTATTGCAACGCAGAGGGGAGATGGGGTATCCATACATTTTCTTCTCTGACAATGCCAACAATGGTGCCGTGGATGTATACAAGGACAAGGACCATAGGATTCATGCCAGTAACCTTTGTACGGAAATCATGTTGCCTTCCAATGATAATTGGTCGTTCGTTTGTGTGTTGTCCAGTATCAACGTTTTACATTTTGACAAATGGAAAAACACCGATGCGGTGGAGACCATGGTCTATTTCCTGGATGCCGTGATTACGGAGTTTGTGGAAAAACTGGAAGCGTATCGGGATTCTTCTGATCGTGATGATAGACAAACCTTCCTTTTTATGGAAAGGGCCTATAATTTTGCCAAAGAAAACCGTGCTTTAGGATTGGGTGTATTGGGCTGGCACTCCTTGTTGCAGTCCAAAAGATTGGCTTTTGATAGTCAAGATGCCTATAACCTGAACAGTGAGATTTTTAGAACTATTAAAGAGCGTTCTTACAAAGCATCGAGCGAGTTGGCCGAGCGTTTTGGCGAACCTGAAGTGTTGAAAGGGTACGGTAGAAGAAATGCCACTTTGAACGCTATTGCGCCAACCACTTCCTCCGCATTTATTTTAGGGCAGGTATCCCAAGGTATAGAGCCGATTTGGTCCAACTGCTATGTAAAGGATATCGCCAAGATCAAGGTGACCATCAAAAACCCGTACTTGATGGACCTTTTGGAGGAAAAAGGACAGAACACCACTGAAGTATGGAAGAGCATCCGTGATATGGACGGTTCTGTACAGCACCTCGATTTTTTAACGGAGGAAGAAAAAGCCGTTTTCAAGACCTATTCTGAGTTGGATCAACTGGATATTATTTACCAAGCGGCAAACAGGCAGAACCATATTGACCAAGGGCAATCGGTGAACATCATCGTACACCCAGAAATGCCGACCAAGGAGATCAATAAGATTCACGTAACGGCCTGGAAACTTGGATTGAAATCGCTCTACTACCAGCATAGCATGAACGCTGCCCAAAAATTCAAACAAAAGAAAGAATGTGCCAGTTGCGAAGCATAATGCTAACTACAACCTAAGCCAAAAAGAGGCCCGATACTTTCGAGGCCTCTTTTTTTACAAATGAAGGGTCAAAAAACAGATTTCTTCGGTGGGACTTTACTCTTCGAATAGTGTTTGGATTTCATTAGGAAACCTCTTTTGACGTTAACTAATATTTGACATGGAAATCGGTCATTTTAACAAATCATTATCTATTTTCAGAATATAAAAATATCTATTTTAGGAGCTTTAAATTGATAATATCGTAAAATATATGGCCTATAATTTTTATATTACGTTTTTGATGATGATTTTGGGAGCATTCTTTGCATATGGTCAGGAAGATGTTTTAACAGGGCCAAAGGCCAAAAACCGAAAACCATGGAAGAACCCTAAACCACAATCCATGTTGGTGATCAAAGATCATGACCATGAACCGTTAATGGGTCCGTTGGCAAAAAACCGAAGACCTTTTGAGGATGTATGTGAGACCATGCCCATTGTCTTTAGGGAAAGAAGAAAACTTACAGGTAGTTTGGCAAAAAACGCACGTCCGGAAAGAGGAAATTACTGGGAATCAGAAAAGTAGTCTTCACAAAAGGATATCCAATCTTTTCAAAGATGTAAAGCTCGTCTTATTGGCGGGCTTTTTTAAGGTAATCTCTTTGAAATCAATGGAATCGAGGGTTGTCACCTTTGATTTATCCAACATAGCTCCCCGAGAGGACAGAAATTAAAAGGCCGACTTTCATCGTTAATCCGACGTTTCACAACATTTGATTGCTGTAATACAACATAACTTCCCTTTTTACGGGCGTTCTTGATATGTTTGGGTGGGTCTTACCGGGTAAGATCGACCTCATCCGCTAAACTATGAACATACCCCAACCTCGGAAAAAACCTAACCATTTCTTAGTGGCCCTGCTTTTTCTGCTTGCAATTATGCAAACAGGGTATGCGCAACTGTGCTCTGTGGATGCTGGTCCAGATCAAACCTTGACCCAGATTTCACCAGTGTTTTTGAATGCAGCTTCCCCCATAGCGGGCACAGGTACATGGACCCAACTTTCCGGTCCCTCCATAGTAAGCTTTGTGGATCCCAGCGACCCAAGTACAGAAGTTACAAATACGGCACCAGGCACTTATATTTTCGAATGGACCGTTTCAGATGCCACCTGTGATACCAATTCTAATACCGTTGGTGTTTCTATTGTTGGAGTGGATTTACAACTAGAGGCTTCGGCAAGTAACACCTCTCCGGATATTGGTGATGTGGTATCATTTACCATCAATTTGAGCAATCTTGGTGATGTGGATGCCACTGGGGTTTCGGTAAGAAACTTGGTTCCGGTAGGATTTGGAAGTGTTACGGCCATCAATAATGGTGGAACTTTCAGTTTTGTAAGTCGAAACATTTCTTGGACCGGACTTACCGTTCCATTAGGCACCAATACCGTTTCACTAACTTTCAATGCTACCGCATTGACACCTACTGGAACATCTGGCGAGTATACCCATATAGCCCAAGTGACCGCTGCTGATCAATTTGATCTGGACAGTACTCCAAATAATGACGATGGCGATCAAAGCGAAGATGATGAAGCGTCAGTAACGGCCGCTCCCATACAAGCTGATTTGTCCTTGACTAAATCTGTAGTAGGTAATAACCTAAATCCGTATGTGGGTAGCCAAATAAGCTTTGAAATTTCTGTGACCAATTCCGGTCCCGATGATGCCACCAATGTGGTTGTGGTGGACCAACTATTGTCAGGTTTCAGTTTTGTTTCCTATACTGCTACCTCCGGAACTTATAGTTCTGCCAATGGATTTTGGCAAGTGGGGACACTGGCCACCGGCACTACGGAAACATTGTTAATTAATGTTACTGTGAATCCTACCGGGAATTATACGAATACCTCCCAAGTGATAGCTTCCGATGCCTATGACCCAGATTCCACTCCTGCAAATGGTGTTTCTTCCGAAGATGATCAAGGGGATATTTCAGTGGTGCCCGAAGAGGTCATCGACCTATCCCTTACCAAGACAATTGACAAATCTCCACCTTTGGTGAGTGATAATGTACGGTTTACGATAACCGTTGCCAACGATGGACCAAGTGATGCCACCTCAGTTGAGGTAACCGATCTATTGCCTTCTGGCTACACCTATGTTTCCGATAATAGTGGGGGAAGTTATGATGAATTAACGGGAATTTGGGCAGTTGGTACCATTGTGAATGGAGCATCTCAAAGTTTAAGCATTTTGGCCAATGTAAACGCAAGTGGGAACTATGTGAATGTTGCCGAAATTACGGGTCATGACCAAACTGATGTGGATTCCACCCCAAATAATAACGTTCTAGGGGAAGATGATCAAGATGAGGTGATTGTGAACCCTGATCCCATTGTAGATATTTCCGTGACGAAAACCGTGGATGAATTTATTCCTGAAGTGGGTTCGGAAATCGTGTTTATCGTAACGGTGAACAATGCCGGACCAAGTGATGCCACCAATGTTGTAATAACCGATGTGTTGGCTTCCGGATATCAATTTGTAAGCGCCAACCCTTCCGTCGGCACCTATAACGCAACCAATGGTTCTTGGACCGTTGGCGGTTTGGCCAATGGCGTTTCGGAAACCTTGGATATTACAGTAGAAGTTTTGCCAGCTGGGGTTTATTCCAATACTGCTGAACTGACCAGTGTCACCGAGGATGATGTAGATTCCACCCCAGGAAACAACAGCGAAGCAGAAGATGACCAACAGACCATAACGCCAGTTGTGGTGCCTGTTTCAGATCTTTTATTGCGCAAATCGGTGAATGTGTTGAGTCCCTATGTGGGGCAAGATGTGATTTTTACTATCAGCATAACCAATTATGGACCAAGTGATGCTACCGGTGTAGAAATCATGGACCAACTCCCAACAGGATATTCCTATGTCTCTCACAGTTCTACTGCAGGGATCTATAATGCTTCAACAGGAATTTGGGCCTTGAATGGAACCATGGCGGATGGAAATACCGAAACCTTGAATATTGTGGCAACCGTAAATCCGGATGGAGACTATTTCAACGTAACGGAAGTTTTTGCTTCGGATAATTTGGATCCCAATTCTATCCCGAACAACAACAATTTCTTCGAGAACGATCAAGATAATGCAGGAACCACACCCATTCCTTCAGCAGATTTGAATTTGGATGTTTCCGTGGACAATACCACTCCTGATGTGGGAACCAATGTGACCTTTACCTTGACTTTATTGAACGAAGGACCCAGTGATGCCATTGGGGTAATGGTCCAAAATAGATTGCCTTCAGGATACACCTTTGTATCCGATGATTCCGCTGGATCCTTTGACCCAAACAATGGCCGTTGGAATATTGGAAATATTGCCGCTGGTGCCCAATTGCAGTTGAACTTGGTGGTTCAGGTAAATCCTTCTGGGGATTATAACAACATTGCCGAAGTAATTGCTGCCATTTTATTCGATTTGGATTCTACTCCAAATAACAATATGATTTCAGAGGATGATCAGGATGAACAGACGACCAACCCAAGGCATGTAACCGATATTTCCGTGACCAAAACGGCGGATAATATGAGTCCGGATGCCGGTTCAGAAATCGTGTTTACCATTGTGGCAGCCAATGATGGGCCAAACGATGCCACCGGGTTGATCATAGAAGATCAATTGCCCAGTGGGTACAATTTTGTATCGGCAACCACAACCTCAGGGACGTATGATGAAATTGCTGGGTCATGGGATTTGCCCAATTTGGCCAATGGAGCATCCGCAACCTTGGAGATTAGGGCCATGGTTCTTTCTTCAGGTTCCTATGTGAATACGGCGGAGTTGATCGCTTTGGACACGTATGATCCAGATTCTACCCCGAACAACAATTTAGGTTCCGAAGATGATCAATCAACGGTAATACCCGTTCCACAAGGATTGTCAGACTTGTCTCTTTCCAAAACGGTGGACAATGCTTCTCCCAACGTGGGCGATGTGGTCAGGTTTGTCATCAGTGTGACCAACTACGGGCCCACCAATGCTTCTGGAGTGATGGTAACCGATTTATTGCCTGAAGGCTTTAGTTATCAATCCCATTTTTCAACTGCCGGGGTTTACAATCCAAATTCTGGAGTTTGGAACATTAACAGAACAATTCTGAACCAGGATACGGAAAGTTTGGAGGTTTTGGCAGTTGTGAACGCTCCAACCGGTACTGAAGGTGAATATGTGAACCAAGCCTATATTACGGCTAGCAACTTTATGGATCCGGATAGTGATCCCTCCGTTGGTCCGGATGAAGATGATTTTCTGGACGGAATAGTCGATGATGACGAGGCCAGTGTTTCTGTAATTCCTCAAACTACGGATATATCCATCACCAAAACGGTGAACAATATGTCTCCGAGTATGGGCAATGAAGTGGTATTTACCATCACGGCAACCAATCAAGGAAATTTACCGGCAACTATCATCGGTATTGAAGATCAATTGCCTTCGGGATACGAATTTGTCAGTTCAGTGGCCTCTTTGGGAACCTTTGACAATTCTGGTATTTGGGAAATCACAATCTTACAACCAGATGAAATAGCAACTCTGGATATCACGGTCAAAGTCTTGGATATAGAAGATTATGTAAACCGAGCCAGTTTGGCCTATGTGGATCAGTGGGACACCGACGAATCCAACAATATGGCCGAAGCTTATGTGGTGCCCACTTGTTTGGTGGTCTACAACGAGTTTTCACCCAATGGCGATGGGGTAAACGACTATTTCAAAATTGATTGTATTGCCCAATACCCGAACAATTCGTTGCAGGTGTACAACAGGTGGGGAAATATTGTATTTGAGACCCGTTCTTACAAAAATGACTGGGATGGCACACCCAATGGCCGGGCCATTGTCCAAAAAGAGGACCAATTACCAGTTGGTACCTATTACTATGTTTTGGATCTGGGTGACGGATCGGAACCGCGAACGGATTGGTTGTATATAAACAGATAAGGATGGCAATTTTTACCATGAAACAAACAGTGAAAATAGTAAGACAGCTTTGTTTGCCCATCCTTATGGTAGGGATGTGTTCGGTTTCGGCCCAGCAAGATCCCCAATTTACGCAATACATGTACAATACCATGAGTGTGAACCCTGCCTTTGCAGGTTCCAATGGTCACCTAACGGCCTTGCTGATGCATCGCTCGCAATGGGTCGGAATAAATGGTGCGCCCAATACCCAAGTACTTTCGGTAGACGCTCCATTGGAGAACAAAATTGGCGTCGGTGGCATTTTGGCCCATGATGCCCTTGGACCTTCGTCAGAGACTTTTTTGGATGGGAATGTATCGTATACCATTCAACTGGACAGCACCAATAGACAGCTTTCCTTTGGATTGAAAGTGGGAGGGCGCATCTTTGATGTGGATTTCTCCAAAGGATTGACGGAGGATTCCGATGTGGCTTTTCAGGACAATATCAAGAGCAAATTTTTCCCGACCATTGGTGCTGGGATCTATTATAATTCGGGCAAAGGCTACCTAGGTTTTGCCGTGCCCAATTTCTTTTCCCAAAAGCACTATGATGGACAAGAGCAGGAAATTGCCGCGGAGCGGTTGCATTATTATGTGATAGGAGGGAAGGTCATGGACCTAACTCCAGAAGTAAAATTGAAACCTGCTTTCTTTGTGAAATGGGTACCCGGTGCCCCGATCATTGCGGATATTTCCATAAATGCCTTGCTCAAAGAAACTTTCACTTTTGGACTGGCCTACCGTTGGGATGATTCTTTCGCTACCTTGTTGGGAATGCAGATCAACCCAAACCTGAGCGCCGGATATGCGTATGATCTTACCTCGTCCAACTTGGCAAGCTATACTGGTGGTTCCCATGAACTGTTCCTGCGGTATGAATTTAAAACCCCCAAAAAACAATTGGAAGAACCCACTTTCTAGGTGTCATCTTCTTTGCTTCAAATAAGGCTGTGTAAATTGTCTGTATCTTTAGCATGAAAACTCCAAAACAATTGTTTTATGGAAAGGAATGAACTCTATCCCATCTTCTTAAAAGTATCCCAGCTCAATGTATTGATTGTGGGTGGAGGCAATGTTGGCCTGGAAAAACTGTCCTTTTTGCTAAAGTCCAGTCCCAATGCCCAAGTGCGGATGGTGGCCAAGGAGTTTTTGAAGGAAACGGTAGAACTGGCCCAAAAGCATTCCGTTGAATTGGTACAAGCGGCCTATCATAAGGAATTTTTGGAAGGGAAACACTTGGTGATTGCCTGTACCGATAATCCCAAAGTAAACGAAGAAGTGTATCACGATTGCCGGGAACGAAGCATTTTGGTAAACGTGGCGGATAATCCTCCTTTTTGCGATTTTTATATGGGCGGCATTGTGACGAAGGGCAATGTGAAGGTGGCCATTTCAACCAATGGAAAATCCCCGACCACGGCTAAAAGATTACGTCAATTTTTTGAAGATGTGCTTCCAGATAACATAGATGACTTGGTACAAAACCTAAATGAATACCGTAAGACGCTCAAGGGCAATTTTGAGGAAAAGGTGGAAACCCTGAACGAGTTTACCAAGGGGCTCATCAACAAAAAGGACTAAAGGCGTTTCATGGCATCGATCAGGTCGTCTTTTTTCTTGGGGGAGATGTTCACCTGCATATCGTTGCTCATGATCAAATATCCCCCATCGGATTTAATATATTTTTTCACCTCTTTCAAGTTGATCAGGTAACTGTTGTGCACCCTCATGAATTGGTGGTCACCCAAAAGGTTCTCATATTCCTTCAAGTGTTTGCTTACCAAAAGCGTGTTGTTGTCCTTGAGCACAAAGCTAGTGTACGATCCATCCGCTTTGCAGGCAATGATATCTTCCAAAGCGATGAACTCAATCCCTGCGGTGGTGGCCAAACAAATTTTTTCCGGGCGCACGCTTCCTTTGGAAATGCTCTGCATTAATGTGTCCAGTTGTTCGCGATACACGTTGGTGTCCATTCGGTTACGGGCCTTTTCAACAGCTTGTTGCAGTTCATCGAGGTCAATGGGTTTCAATAGATAATCCAACGAACTGAACTTGATGGCTTTAATGGCATATTTTTCAAAAGCGGTGGTAAAAATAACCTCAAAATTGGGATTTTTGATCTGGTTGAGCACATCAAAACCGACACCTGATTGCAGCTCGATATCCAGGAACACCACATCGGGACTATAAACCGATAGTACTTTTACGCCTTCTTCTACAGAAGCCGCCATGGCAATGACCTTTACATCCTTACAGAACTCTTCGAGCATCGATTTTAAGGTTTCCCTGCTGTGTTTCTCATCTTCGATGATGACTACTTTTAAAATCATGGGTTTGTTTTTATGGGTTAAATATTTGTATGATGACCTTGGTGCCTGTGGCATTTCCGTAGGCATCGTATTTGTCCACAATCTCCACCTTGTTCTGGTTGACTTTGTTCTGGTTGAACATTTTCAATCTTTTTTCGGTGATTTCCATGCCCCTTGATTTCCGTTGCTTTTTGGAGGCCTCGGCATGGATCCTCGAAACAACACGACCAACGCCATTGTCCTCTATTTCAATGATGGTAAATGGCCCTTCCTTTTTAAAACGGAACATCAATTTTTTAAGACCTTCCTTTTTACCCACCAGACCGTGGATGATTGCGTTTTCAGCAAAAGGTTGAATGAGCATGAGCGGAATTTCCAAACTACCGGCATCCAGATTTTCGTCCAGTTCAATGGTGTATTCAAAAGCGTTGTCAAATCGTAAGGATTCCAGTTCCAGGTATGATTTTAGCAAGGCAATTTCTTCCGAAAGGGTTACAACGGCCTCGTTGGAACTCTCCAATACGTTGCGTGCCAGTTTGCCAAACTGTGTTAAGTATTTCAAAGCGGCTGGGCGATCGTTTTTCAGTATCAGGTTTTGAATGGAGCTCAAAGAGTTGAAAATGAAATGTGGATTCATTTGGGCGCGTAACGCACTGATTTCCTTTAAGGAAACTTCTTCTTGAAGCGTTAGTTTGGCTTCGTATTGAAGTTTAATTTTGTAGGCTAGACCCAAAGAGAAAATGATAAATTCAATTAAGGAACCTGTCATCATATAATGTCTGTCATTTGTGAACAGAAATCCCAAAGCTCCAGCCAAAAAAATAAAGGATCCTAGCACAATAAATATTACAAGCCTATCTTTTGTCTTAAAGATTAAATAAATCATTGAAGATAGACCGAAAACTGTCATTAGAATCCTTTGAAAGTTTTGTAAGGTATCATGCATTTGGTACATTCCATTAAAATAAACCCAAGTGTCCAGAAAAATTAAAGCAACCAGTATGATTATTGTCAATTGAATGAACTTATGAAGTTTAGGATACTGAAGTTTTGTGTTTAAATAGTTAATGGCAAAGTTTAAGTACATTAGATTAATTAATATTTGCGAAATAGCTAAAAACCAGAGTCCAATCAGGGATTCACGAAGCGTCATATAAAACTCAAGATTTAACCTTCGTGTTAAATAAATCATAGAAAAAAAAACAAATAAGGAGTAGTAGAGGAATTCTAACCTTTTGGCATTGAGGAAAATTAACATGAAGGTTGAAATAATAATCAAGCAAGCCCCAAAATAAACATGGTCTGGAAGGAATTTTTTAATATCGGAGTTAGTATAATAATCTGTGTAAAATCGATTGGAATAGTTAGAAAGGTATCTAAACCTGACTCTTTTAGGGATTGACACAAAACGTACTCCCTTGATATATAAATATCTCCCATTAATCAGTTGATCTTTTTTGAAAGGTATTCCTTGTGCATATAATAAGGAGTTATTAGGTTTTGGTTTATTATATGTCCCAATTGGCTTTTGTTCTATTGAATCCAAGTTTTGGAAGTACAATGTTGCCAAACTGAATGTAGTTGGTCTTAAGCACCATTCTTTTTGGGTTTCCAAAGTGTCAAGTTCATTGATGAAATCAATTCTAATCCAATATGTGGCATATATATCATCAATTCTCCAATCATCATTAGTTTTAAAAATATAGTGTCCCTTTATTATATTTTCAAAATCAATTTCTGGATCTTCAGAAATATAGTAGGAATACGGCAATTCCTTAGTCTGTCTATCAAGCGTATCAATTTGTGCAAATAGTTGGAATGAAGTATTTGATAGTAGGAAAAGGATAAGAATCAATAGTTTCTTTCTAATCAATTCAAGGATGAAATTGTCTTTTTGTCGTTTGAACCTCTCTAAAACAATTTGGATTATTGATTTACTATTGAATTGCAAGGTTTGATGATCGTTTTTTGATGGGGTAAACATGGGAGGGTTGCTTTGGTTCTGGCTCAAAAATTTTAAAAGAAATTACTTATATTTATTGTACGAATAATATTATTTTTTATCTTTGTTAAAACTATTCTTTGAAAAAGAATAGTCTAGATGTCTTTAATATGAAGCGATTACTCTTTTCATGTCTTGACATTGCTTAATTTAGGCATATTTTTTCCATTCGATGAAAAATAAAACCTGTAATTAAGATAATCTGAATACCCAATAATCTGCAAATCAAATCCCTACAAAACCCCTTGAAAGATTTTGTTTTCGTATTGACCAAACAAGGTTATATCACCGGTGCTTTGCGCCTATGATGTTCATCTTGCTATTACTTGGTTATCGTAGTAATTAGGATACAACGATAAATTTCGTTTCCTTAAAGATTTGGGAGGGGGAAAGGGTTAATTAATGCTTTGGTATCGTACAAGATTAAAAGGTCTTTTTCTGTTCTCTTTGGGATACTCACCACTTTCGTTCCTTATTGTTACTGGTGCGCAGCATAACCCCATACTTGCTTTCAGCTTTTGAAGGAATTACTGGTGGTGAGTTTGTCAATATTTAGAATCAGTGCCGATCATATAATCTGTAGGGCTGTACGATCTTCATCGCCAGAACAGAAGATAAGGAGCTAAGCTTCCTTTTAGTACAGCCCAATATCTTGTATAATTGTTCATTAGTTTAATTTGTTTGAATAAATCTAAAGCGGATATATAAATACTCGGAGTTGGATTTGATGGAGCCTCGTTTTGAATTCATGAATGGGCCTTATCGATTAATGACTAGATTATAATTGGAGTTGAAAAAGGCCTAAAAGTAAAATGGGACCCTATAGGAGCCCCACTTCAACAAATAAAAATGAACACTAAAGATTTTCGTTTACCCGACGGAGCATAACTCCTGATCATGTCTCAGTAATGTTGGCAGTTTGGTGTTTTGCTTGACTGGCCTTCTTGTTTTAAAATGCCCCTTAAAATCAATTGTCGCTATGTTACTGACATATCCCAGCAAATCCTCATAATCATGTACATCAACCCCAGCTTTGGCAAGTCGTTTCTGTAAAGGAGATTTTTCAGGTTTGGCTCCCCAATCCCCATAAATCCTATTGTCCTTGGATTTGATGATCAAAATCTTCAACTTGCTCAAATGCCAAGCTGGAACGTAGAAATTGGATACACCGTCTTGTAGGGATTTAAAGGTAACGTACACCTTTCCCACGTTTTTATGGACATGGGCCATGTAACCCATTGCGGTATTGCTCAAGGGTAGTTTAAGGCATGCATTTTCTGACTCCAGATAAAAAAGAACGGGATTGTTGAAAACAATGTCCTCTGTCAGTTGTGGCACGTCAATGGAGAAAGACCACCCAGGCAGTTGATCCCGGATATCAAAGGAAATCAGTTCAACAGTGTTTGAACTCGTCTGCCCTAAATGCTCATTTGGCGCTGTTGATTTATTAAAAAGATACAAAGGGTACCCAATGATGATTGCAGCGCAGATGAGGGTCCAAATGATAGTGAAAAGAAGCATAGGTAACTGAATTTGGATTAGAACTTGGGAACTTTGTGCACACCGAAATAACAAATAAAATGGGAGGATATAAGGGGACAATATACCAATGTACCTTCCCAATTGACGAGTTAAAAACACGCGATAAAGTGTTGGTTTTCATAGATGAAATACATGTGTTTTAATTCGTATTCAACCATTTTAAGATTTTGCCTCCTTTTTCTCTTCCATGTTTTCAAATTGGCCCACAACCCCCATCACATCGTAATTGGCGATTTTTCGGGTACTGTAGTTCCGTTTAATATGATTGATGTAGGTATGGATCTCTAAAGTGTAGTAGTTCTCCAGTTCAAAGACGGGGTCTTTTTCAATTTCTGGGTTCTCATCTGCCTTGAGTCTGCCATATGATCGGGCATGATAAACAATTTTGTAACTGTTGTTCCCAGAATCCATCCATTCAATGGTAACTTCAATAAAGTCATCCATACGTTCCCTTAATCTGTAGGTTGCCTGTCTGGGAATGTTGCCAAATTCATATTCTGATTTGACCAAGTCCAAAATCCATTTTTCAAGAAAATTATCTCTCATTTCAAGTTGTTTTAGGTGTTCTGATCGTACTTTGTGGTACTTTTTACTTTTCTGAGGATGATGGTATGGTTCTCCCTAATAAGTAGACTTTTTTGTATGGTTCCAAAAGGTCTGTCTTTATGGTTCAAGGGAGTATTTATGGGAGGTTTTTGGCAATAGCTGAGATAGATGAAAATCGGTATTGCCTGTTGGATATGCTCTTGATATTTTATGTTAAAGGTTAATATGCAATAAATCTCTATACCAGTCTATGGCTTTTGACCTGGCCTCAAAACTTTGAGGGAGATGGTCAAAATCAAATCCATGACCCACACCCGAATAAAGGTTCAATTCCACAGGATCCCCTTTCTCTTTAAGCACTTTGTACATGCATAATGTACCTTCGGTCAAGTAGCCGTCTTCAGGAATTTGATAAAGCATTGGGGCATACGTTCGGTAAATATTGCCTTCCAAGGCATTGGTGCCACAAACATTGACCCCCCAATAGTTGTATCCGCCGGACCCTCCGTAATAAAATACTCCACCCGCGAAACCGTCATTAGGTTTTGGATCAGGGGGTAAAATACCTGATGATACATCATATTTTTTTCCATCAAATGTTTGGCTCCATTTCCAATCCTTTGGCGTGGTTTGGGTATTATAAAGAGTAGCGGCAACGGCGCTCGCACCGTCAGAAAAACCTAATAGAGCAATATCCTTAGGCCGAATTACTGTCTTTCCATCGGCAAATCGTAATCTTTTCAATAGGGCAAGGGCTGCATTGGCATCCTTTGGACGAATAAACTGGGAGCTGATCTTAAAATTATCTGGGGCGGTGGCCCACTTTCCGGTTCGGGTGGTTACCCCTCTTCCTGAATAACTGTCCACGTAGGCACCAACAATACAATTCTCGTCAAATAATGCCCGCCATTCATTGTTTTGGCCTGACATTGTCTTGGTATTGGTATCATGGTTGCTCCACATGCCATCCGAACCATGAAGTACTACAATTGCAGGTAAACTGGCACCAGCACACTTCCTAGGTATGGATAGATAAATAGGAATTTTGTACGAGTCCACCGTGGCATACACAATGGTATCTGTGGTTTTAGATCCAATTAAAATCTCTTTTTCATCATCCAAAGAGCCCCCATCATCATCTTTGCTACATGATACATGGATGAAACATAAGAAGGTGAATAAAAGTAGGTTAAGGATTTTGTGTTTGTTTGGGAGTATATTCATAAAATTTAAATTAAATTATCTTCAATAAGTACAGGTACAATTTGATATACCTTGGAAAAGGTCGATTCCAACGGTCACCACATGGGTACCTTGCGAGTATCCCAATAATTCGTTCATGATGACTTGGTAACTATAGCCAAAGTAAAAGTCACCCTTTTTCAACCCCAGAATGGGGGCCACGTAAAGGGGTTTTCCCAACTGATCGTTCAAAATTCGATAGGTAAACCCAACATAGTAGTAATCCAAAAAGTCATACCATTTGAATTTGGTGTTTAGGTCGGTAACGGAACGCCCGTCACTTTCGAAGTACTGAAAGAAAATGGAAGGTTCCAGTTCAAAATCGGCCCTTCTGCTTTTTCGGAAGGTATATCCGGAGTAGAGGTAATAATTCCTCAAGGTGTTTGGCTCAAATAGGGAATTGAATTTTTTATAATCCTTGTTAAGGATATTCGAAGCATTCAGACTCAGATAAAAACCGCCCCTTCTATAAAGGGTTCCAAGATCAAAATTGGGATTGCTTGAAGACCGGTCATCCACAATACCAAGGTCATCGTTATCTTCAAAGTTCTCAATGTCAATCCTAAATTGGTTCAGATTAAATGACAATGCAAAGGAAAAATAGTTGTTTTCGTACTTGTTGAGAGTCAAATGATGGGCAAAGGAAACCTTACCACCGCGTTGTTTGGTCTCACCATTGGAATCGTTGTAGAGTACCATACCAATTCCAGAGCGGTTTCCCAGTCTAACGTCCGCGGACAAGGATTGGGTATCAGGTGCGTCCCGGATACCCACCCATTGTGTCAACCCGTTCATTCTTACCTTCACATAATTCCCTATACCGGCATATGTGGGGGACATTAAAAACGGATTGTCCGATAGGTATTGTGATAATTGGGGGATGGTCAATTCCTGCCCGCTCATCAAACCCCCATTTATAAAAATCAAAAAAACTAAAATTCTCCTCATTGTTTGTCATTCAAATTTTATCGGTACAATGTAAAATGTCCGACATATTCCCGTCCAGAACCATCATTAAGCAGCACAGTATACCAGTAGTCCCCAGAGGGTAATGGTTTAGATTCATAGTGGCCGTCCCATCCTTTGTCCAAAGCACCCATAATTTTGATTTTTCTGCCATATCGGTCAAAAATGAAAGTCTGGATATTAGGGAATAGCTCCATATTTCTGGGTTTCCAAAAATCATTTTGCCCATCATTGTTCGGAGTGAAGAAGTTCGGGATCGAGAGGTCGGTTAAGATCAAAGTGATGCTTTCCTCGGATTCACAACCCCTACTATCTACAATCCTAACGATGAAAGTTCCACTACGATCAATGGTATAGGTGTTGGATGAAGTGCCCTCATTTCCATCAAAATAGTACGTGTATGGGGCAATTCCTCCTGTTGCATTGGCAGTGATTTCATTGATATTGAAGCTTGACAGGGCTAGGGCCAAGGGTTCTATGGTTTCAACTGTGAACGGAATTTCTATCATGCATCCGTTGTTATGTAGGATGGATAAGCTATGCTCACCAGGAGTGATATTCCCAAACTCTGGACTCATAATAAAATCATTGGGGTTTGTGGAATCCAGGGCATATAAAATGTCATTACTAATGGATGGATCATCAAGCGTTACCTCAATATTGCTCAATGGTGAGTTGGCATCACATAGGTAAATAGGATATATTGATGCCCCAAGGTTTGGCCCACCGGTTTGAATTTCAAAATTGGTATCCGTCTGGCAGCCTCCATTATCAATAACTGTCATTCCATAGTTTCCTGGAGATAGGTTTTCTATAACAAAAGTGTTGTTATTGAAAACCATGGGTACCATGGAATTGAGTTGGACGGTTATAGGTAGTATGGCACTGCTGGCATTCACGGTTACGGAACCATCCATACTTTCCCAACAACTTTCATTTTGAATTACTGTTGATACTTCAAAGTTGTTGATCGTCACGGTGAATGAGTTCTGCGCGTCGGGGCATGATCCCGTACCGGGGCTGAAGACGTACAGTGTGGTGGTGTTGTTGACCGGGTCGCCCGCGAACAGGGCGTTGCCCCCGCCGTTGGGCGCGTCGAAATAGTTGCCGTTGGCCAGTGCGGGCAGGATGTAGGAGTCACAGCTCTCGACATCGGCCGGTGCGTCGGCCAGTGGGGTGTTGTTGATCGTCACGGTGAATGAGTTCTGCGCGTCGGGGCATGATCCCGTACCGGGGCTGAAGACGTACAGTGTGGTGGTGTTGTTGACCGGGTCGCCCGCGAACAGGGCGTTGCCCCCGCCGTTGGGCGCGTCGAAAT
>NZ_JAAAMI010000001.1:1000394-1021641 GCF_010500845.1 Flagellimonas sediminis
CGTTGGGCGCGTCGAAATAGTTGCCGTTGGCCAGTGCGGGCAGGATGTAGGAGTCACAGCTCTCGACATCGGCCGGTGCGTCGGCCAGTGGGGTGTTGTTGATCGTCACGGTAACAATGGCGGAATCGGCAGAGCATCCTCCAATGGCCGCGAAGGAATAAGTGAAATGGTAAGTTCCTGCTGCAAGACCAGAAAAGTCAACCTTTGCAGGGTCTGATAAGTCAACACCAGAAAGGTCGTCATCGCTCCAAATACCACCACCATTTGGGGTTCCATTGAGAGCGCCCTCGAGATTGGTACCTACCCCACTACCAACACAAAGTTCCAAAGAGCCGTTAAGCCCTGCTTGAGGTTGGGATGTAATGTTGACGGTAACGATGGCAGAATCCGCAGAGCACCCACCGATAGGAGGGAAACTGTATGTGAAATGGTAGGTTCCTGCTGTGATGGATGAGAAATCCACATTTGTTGGGTCCAAAAGGATTGCACCTGAGGAGTCATCATCAGTCCATATTCCTCCAGTATCTGCTGTTGGTCCAAGTGCGGCGAATAGGTCAGTGTTGGCTCCTCCAGTTTCACAAAAATCTATCGAACTATCAACGCCAGCTTCAAGTTGATTGGTAATATCAATGAAAAAGCTTTCTTCTGCAAAGCAATTAGGAACACTTCCCGTTTCATCATATATATATAATGTGATATCCGAAGAGATCACTTGATCTGGGACATATTGATTACCTCCTCCTGCGGGTCCTCCTGGAAGGTCATAATAAGCTTGATTGCCGCTTAGGCTTGTACCTGTTATGATAGGTAATTTAAAGGAATCACAGGCTGTTTGGTCCGGAATATCATCAATAGTAGGTGTAGTATATATTAAAATTTGCTGCTGAACATCTGTAAAGTTGCCTGAAGTGTCCGTAATCCTATAGGTTCGAGTGATAGTTTCGGGGTTTGTATTTCCGTCACTGACTTGCCCAATATAGGTCACCGTATCCACGGCACAATTATCATCTTCATCAATGACAACCGATATATCCGTATCGGGTGCGCTATCACAAACAACAATGGTGGCCGGATTACTCGCCGTTGGGGGAACAGTATCCCCAAAACCAACCGTGAAAACGTCCCTGTGATCAAAATTGACCCCATCAAAATAGGCAAATCCCAGAGCATCTACACTTGTGGCATCTATCATGGTGATGGGACCGGTGGTAAAGTCGCCATCTTCATCCGTATCGATCATCAATTTTAAGGCACAATCGCCATGGGCCAAAATATCCGATCCATTGAGGTTGATGCGAACACTTACCCCGCTAATGGGGCTAAGGCCTGCAGATTGGTTCATTTGAACCCGCCATTCCCTTTCAATCCTACTGGTTATGCCCAAAGGAAGTTCAGTTAAAATTTCATTGATGTTGCCGCGATCACTCCCCCAAAGCAGAAAATTGTGTAAGTACGATTCTAGACCACTTTTATCAATGATGGTCCGATTGTCATCCAAATTATCCGTAGTGAAATTGGTGTTGGTGGACATGGTGACTATAGCCTCGGGGTTTTCACTTTTGGAGATGCGTTGATGCAGATTAAAACGCAGCTTTAAATCATCATAACTGGTGGAATTGTCACCTCCATCCATGTCTTTATATCTGTCCGCTCCAATGCCTCCAATATCAAATTTATAAGTGGCTTCTGCTTGCCAGATAACGGTTCCATCCGCTGCTAGGTAGTTATAGTTGGTGTTTCCGACTTCGCTACCCAAACCAGGGCCATTGGAAAGTGTAATACCATATTTGACGGCCAGATAACTTTCTGCCACCTGAATTGCCGTCGCTGGGATGGGCCCATCAAACAGTAAGACTTCGGCAATTTCGCCTGTAAGATTACGATTGGGGTCATTACTGTTGAAATGTTTTCCCAATCGGTTAAAAAAGAAGAGATCGTTGTCTGCGATGGTTTGTCCTCTTGCTGTAGAGATATCAGGAATACCATTGACATGTGTCAACAAACGTTCCTCATCCACTCCGATGGTTCTTTGAAAGGTACCAATGGTTGGTTTGGCCAAAAGATCTATTGAGCCACTTTGAAAGTAACCGCCAGAATCCCCAAACCAAGTTCTTCCAACTGAAAATCGGTTGCCATTGGAAACTCCCAAGGATAAATTGGTGGTCCATTGATCGGGGAAGGAATTGATATGGTGCATGTCCACGTCCCCACCAAATAACAAACGTTGTGTTTCTGCTGTATTGCCCGCACCTTGTGCCTTGAATACAATGAATACGGTAATCTCTTTTCTGGAATCCGATTTAAAATGGAGCGCCTGACCATTTCCACTATTTGCATTACCATCAAATTCGACCACAGGATTGAAATTCATGGCATTTAGGTTTAAAGTGGGAACACCGGGGACAGAACCTGTTGGATTCAAGTACTTTGGAAATGCACCACCTGAATTCGGATAGGGATAGTCAAAACCACTTGGGAAGGCAAGAGGATAATTGAATGGGTCAGCGGGATGCGGAATGGCATCTTGTGCCACGTAGTCTACAAAATCATACCATATTGATACAGGACCTGCAGTAGGCAATGGATCAAACAACCATAAATCAGTATTGGGTGGGCCTGGGAGCGGAGGTAGATTCACTGCCCTATCCGCGGTAAACCAAGTATCCAGTTGCTGGGCTTGAAGGGTATTGCTTTGGGTTAGCAAGATTATTGCAATTGAGCATTGTACGATCCTTATGACAAAAGAAGAGGCTACCCAACAGGGATGTCCTTTTTCTACCATTGATCGATTGAAAAGAAAGTAGTGTAAAAGTTTAATCATAGCAGTTAAGTTTTGAAGGTTTCTTGCATGAGGTTTGGGCAAGAAATAGATTTGGTAAGTATAAAATAAGGGACTATCCAGATACCCCATGTGGATGGATTAACCTATGATGGTTTAGAATTGATGGAATAAGGAAATGGATTTATGAAGCTTTAAAAGATTTGATTATTAAGCTATTATGATTGTAGGCTTTTACTTACCATTATTAATTTGAAACTAATCATCAAAAAACAAGAGGGCCGCCAAGAATTCCTGGCGGCCCAACCATTGCTGTAGTTGAAGAAGACACGAGATACACCAAACCTTGTGCTCTATACCGATAAATGAACTAAAACAGCATGGTTATTTTATCAGATTGATTTCTACGCGACGGTTCTGTTTTCTTCCCAAACTTGTGGTGTTTGAAGCAATGGGCCTTTCTTCCCCGTAACCGATAGCGGTCAACCTAGTTCCAGAAATACCTTCATTGATCAAGAAGTCCCTTACCGAATTGGCCCTAGCCTCTGAAAGCTTTTGATTGCTCTCGTTACTGCCCACACTGTCCGTATGGCCTTCCACCGTGAATTTGGCATTTGGGTATTCGTTCAGGATCTGGATGATATCCACCATTACCTTAACCGATTCTGGTTTAATGGTTGCTTTTCCGGTATCGAACAGGATGGTCTTGGCATATGCATTCAATTGTTTTTGAACGGCTATGGTTACCTCGGGGCAACCTTTGTTACTGACTGGACCTGCAATGGTAGGACAATCGTCATCAATGTCCACCAAAGTGTCTCCATCGGTATCTGGGCATCCCTTATTTTCTTTGCTCCCCGGTTGGTTTGGGCAACGATCGTTTTGATCGATGATACCGTCGCCATCTGCATCGGGGCATCCATTGAATTCCTTGAGGCCTGGGGTATTTGGACAGTCATCGTCCTTATCGAGAACGCCATCGCCGTCAGAATCCTTCCAAGGACAGCCCTTGTTTTCTTTTGGTCCCGCTTCGTTTGGACAATCATCGTCCTTGTCCAAAATACCATCACTATCGGAATCCTTCCAGGGGCATCCATTGTTTTCAACTGGACCGGGCGTTTCCGGACATCCATCTACATCATCCTTAAGTCCGTCCCCATCTTTATCTTTTAGCTTGTTTTGGTAGATAGGTACTTTGATTCCCGCATAGGCATCCAAGGATTTGGACGAATTCCCGAACAATGCGGTCAAGGCAGAACCCGAACCCACATAAAATGGTCCGGCCCTTAAGCCAACACCCCATCGGAACCCTACCTGTTGCATCAAACTGATCGGGGAATACACACTGATCCAAGCGGTTTCCAATCTTGGGGTCAAGGCAATCTCACTGCGGATGTGGTTGGAATTGATCTTATGCTTGCCCTGTAGGTTGACATCGGAGTTCAGGTTCAAATAAAATTTGGATCCTACATGGTAGTCCACATTGGCGTGCAAGGCAGTCGGCAACCCTGTATCCGCAGATTCATGAGTGGGGCCAGTGGTGTCAAAATTGTTACTGAGCCCATCCTCCAAGTCCATGCCGTCAAAATCATCAATGCTTTGGGTCTTGTTCAAATTATAGGTGTCCTCTTCCCCTTTTTTGTTGTTGATCTTTCCGATATCGGTAATGGATACCCCGAATTTCAACTTGTATTTGTTGACCCCTTTGTTTAAGTACGTGTTTCCGGCACCATCGGTAAGTTTGTAATCTTGGTGATCGGGTCTCCATTCGTACACAACACCCAAATCTCCTCCGAATCCGGTGGATCTTCCGAAAGTGAAAAAATCACTCAATCCATCACCTTCGCTGCCCGAAGCATCGTTACCATAGGTAAGCTCTCCCGTTGTCGTGACATCCCTTGTTGCGGAATCGTAATCCACAGTAACATCCGTACCCCTAATATAAGCATGGTGGATTCCCGAAAGGTATTTTAGGGTTGCCCCACCTTTTAAGAAATGTTCCCCGCCATCAAAAAGGACTCGGGCATATGAAGCACCGATCTCTGTCCAAAGGTTGATTTCCCCGGAGACATCCCCCTCATTGATAAAAAAGTCCTCGTCTTCATTGAAGCCCCCTTCCTTATCTATGGACGCACCGTTGATGTCGTCCACATTAAGTAAAAGTCTGGCCCGTGTGTATAAAGCCACAGCACTTTTTTCGGTTAGGTTGAACATGACCGAAGGTCCAAGGATATCGAGATTGGAAGCCAAAAAGTTGTTCGTTTTGGGAGTTGTCCTGGCTTCATCAAAGGTCTTTCCGAAATCTTTAAAGGCATCACTCATGTTCAATCCCAAATAGTTGTTTCCAAAAAAGGCGCTGGCACCGATCAGGTTGATATCCAGTTTTAATCTTGAATCGGCAATGTTGGCCGGATTGGAGAGGATGCCGTGGACACCACTGTAATTGTCGGTGAGCAGGCCCTCATAAGATTGTGCTTTGAGCAGGTGTATTGAAAGAAATAGCACGATGCCCAACAAGGTATGTTTTGATAGCATGGTTAAAATTGTTTTTGACCTAATAATTAGGCTTGGGTTATTGAAAAGCTTAAAATCGGGCCAAAGAGAGTATAAATAAAGGGAGTTGCCTGGGGCAAATAAATAGAATGGCTTTTTGAATTGATGAATGGAGCAATTGGATTCATCTGGAATTTTACAATTCCTGTTTTGATGTTATTTTACTGGGAAGATGATCGTTGATTGGTCCAAATAGGAGGGGATGAAGGGACATGTAGCATATGGGTGGAGCAAAGATTCCTATCCAAATAAAAACCATTACAACCAAGGAATTTGATTCAAATTCCTTGGCGTAACGGAAACCTCAACTAAACTAAACACTTTTATGACCAACAGTCTCAAAAAGTGCATTGCTATATGTGCATGCGTTAAAGATTGATCTTGCTTTCTCAACGAGCTTTAACGCGTAATTGCAAGACAAACATATAATCAAAAAATGGGATGGTATTCGGTGGATTAATGAATGACCCATTTGAACCAATGAATGACCTATTTGGTTTGGTGACTTATTTTGAAGTTGTTCGGGATGGGAACGATTTCTTGGTGCCCACTAAAAAAATGGGTATAAAAAAACAGCCTGTTTAGGCTGTTTAGTTGTGTTTTTTTGTTTTTGGGTTAAGCAGAAATATCCTCTGTGGAAGCACCAGGGGCATTTTTCTTAACTGAAGCGATACCATTTTCCATGGCCGCAGTGCTGGAATACATTTCACTGGCTCCGATAACTTGGCCATTGGATGCTTTAAGGTTAAAATAAGGGCTTCCATCCTTTGCGGTCTTTCTCTCAAACCTTGCATCGTCCTGGGAGTTCTTTTTTACCGATTCAATGCCATTTTCACAGGCAGATTTGGTGGTATATGCTTCACTGCTCAAAATAACCTGACCATTCCCGGCCTTCAAATTAAACCTGAACTGACCAGATTTATCCGTTTTGATTTCAAATTTTCCCATACTTTATTTGTTTTGAATAATAAATCTAGATAATTTCTTAAAAAATGACCAGTAAAAGTTAGGAAAATTGCCAATAAGACAAGTCCTGGAACGTTTTTATGTGAATGAAAGCTCCATCACGACATTTTTAGACAAAAAAGGAGGCATTATGCCTCCTTTCATATTTTTATGCCAATCCATGCTAGACCCTAATTTGTCCATCCCCAAATACATAGTATTTGTTGGTGACCAATTGCTTTAGTCCAAGAGGTCCGCGGTGGTGCAATTTGTCCGTACTGATGGCCAGCTCGGCCCCAACACCCATTTGTCCGCCATCGGTAAAGCGGGTGGATGCATTTTGGTACACCGCCGCACAGTCCACATTTTCCATAAAGGTTTGCGCCACACTGTTGTTTTGGGTCATAATGGTGGCCGAATGTCCACCTGAATTTTCATTTATTCTTTGGATGGCCTCGTCCAAAGTGTCCACGGCGCCGATCACACATTTCATGGCCAGGAATTCTTCCTTCCATACGCTCTGATCGGAAATGACCTCCTCATCTTTCAAGGTTTCCTTCACCTTGCCATCTACCAATATGGATACTCCCTTGTTGGAAAGTAGCTGTTTCAGTTCGTTGAGTTTTCCTTTGTAATCTTCAATTCTAGTATCTATCAAGACCTTGTCCAGGGCATTACAGGCCGAAATTTTATGGGTCTTGGCATTTACGATCACTTCCAGGCTCTTTTGCCAATCTGCTTCTTTGTGTACGTAAAGGAAATTGTTCCCTCGACCACTGACCAAAACTGCGCATTTGGCGTGTTCCTTCACAAAATTGATGAGCCGCTCCCCACCGCGGGGCACGATCAGATCAAGTTGCTGGTCAGGGTTCTTCAAAAAGGCCTGGGTCTGTTTTCTATCCATTTCCATGAATTGGATAAAATCGGAGGGCAAATCATTCTTAGCCAAGGCCTCGTGCCAAAATTTGACCAAAGCCTTATTACTGTGATAGGCCTCCTTACCTCCTTTCAGCAAAATCTTGTTGTTGGCCTTAAAGGCCAATACGGCGGCCTCGATGGTCACATCGGGACGGGATTCGTAAATGATCATGATGGTCCCGAACGGAGCCGTTTTGTTGATGATCTTTAAGCCGTTGTCCAGTTCCCGTGTGGAGATTTCTTTGTTGACGGGATCTTCTTGCCATCTTACTTCCCTTACCGCTTGGATCATTTGGTCTATCTTTTTCTGATTGACCACCAAACGATCATAAAGGGCCTGATCGTCCCGGTCAAAGGCATCCAGGTCCTTTTGGTTGGCTTGGAGCAAAGCTTCCCGATTTTGATCCAGGATGTGCTCCATATCGGCCAATACTTTATTTTTTATATCTGTATTCAATAATTTCATGTTCTTCATTTTAAAGTTAAAGGGAGACTTTGGTCCCCACTTTTTTTCCTTCTACAATATCTATGATCACATTTTCCTTTTTTCCGTTCACAATGTAGGAAGGGATGTTGCTGGCAGCCGCAATTTGGGCATAGTTCAATTTAGATCCCATGCCGCCCCGGCCTTCTCCTTCAGCCTTGTTTCCTTCTTCAATGTATTTCTCCAGATCTTCCTTGGGCTGCACATTTTCGATTACTTTGGAGTTTGCTTTTTCCGGGTGACCGTCGTACAAACCATCAATATCCGTCATCAGGATAAGCTTGTCCGCATTCATCAACTGGGCCAATAAGGTGGCCAGTTCATCATTGTCCGAGAACATGGACATGGCCACGGATACGGCATCGTCCTCATTGGCAACCGGCACCACACCTTCCGACAGCAGACCTTCTATGCAACTGATCATATTGTCGCGGTGCACACCAGGGTTAAAATCCCGTTTGGTGGGCAGCACTTGTGCACATTTCATCCCATAATCACTGAAAATGTTGTAATAATGGCGCATCATCCTTGGTTGTCCGATGGCCGAATATACCTGTCTACGTTGGGTTTTGTCCTTGATTTTGGCTTTTCCCAATACCTCCTTACCGGCAATGACGGATCCAGAGGAGACCAAAATGGTCATGATATCACGCTCATACAATTCAGCTATCTGTTGTACCAAACTGTTGAGCACGGGTCTAACGATTCTATTGTCCTTGTTGGTCATCACGTTCGTTCCCACTTTGATGACCACGAGTTCTTTGTACATGTTTTTAGTATTCTTCGCCGAGTTCCACGGCGCGGTTAAAGGCTGCAAAAGCAGCTTCCTTGATCATTTCGTTTACATTGTTGTCCTGCATGGAATCCAAAGCCGCACGGGTGGTGCCTCCTTTGGAGGCCACACGCTCCATCCATGAGTCGGGGGTAAGGTTGTTTTGGTTGAAGAGTTCCACTGCCCCGGTAAAGGTTTGGCTGACCAGTACTTTGGACACGTTTTCGGAAAAGCCCATCTGCAGGGCGGCTTCCATCATGCTCTGCATAAAATAAAATACGTAGGCGGGGCCGCTGCCGGAGATTCCCGTGGAGGCATCGATGAATTTCTCACTTTTTACACGAAGGGATTTCCCTGTGGTATCCAACAGGCCTTCCACCATAAAAAGTTCCAGTCGGGATACTTCATCCGAAGAAACATAGCTGGTAAGCCCTTTGCCCACTTGGGCAGGTAAATTGGGCATGGCCCGTACCACTTTCTGGATTCCGAGCGCTTCCTGGATATATTTAATGGTGACCCCCGCCATGATGGAGATGAACAACTGTTCGGGGTTTACCAAATGTTTCATGCGTTTGAAAAGATCTTCGGCATGGTAGGGCTTTACGGCCAAAAATATGATGTCTGCCTTGGGAACGCAGTCCTCCAAACGGTCTATGGCATCAAAATGGGCAATTTTGTCCACTTCCTCCATTTTCTCTTTTGATTTGTCCAAAACCATGATGTTCCGCTTTTTCAGCAGTTTGGATCTAGACATACCTGTGGCATAGGTAAGCCCCATGTTACCTGCTCCAATGACTAATACTTTCATTCTTTTTTGTTAAAAGGTTTTTATTGGGTTACGCGGTTATTTTACAATCTTTACAGTCTTTCACCTTACCATAATAGGTTTCCCGGTACTTGTGCAATGTGCGCACAGGTAGCCCGAGGATGTACCTTTTGATGTACGTGACCTGGGTGGTGAGTTCCCCCATTTTGACACTGTAGCGTTTTTCATACTTGGTTTCCCTTTTAATCTTTGAAAGTCTCATTTTGTTGTTGATAATGATAATAGGTTTGTGTTTAACTATTTTCCTGTTCGTTCAGGAATTTTTCCTTGTATTGTGCTTTTTTCTTTGTTTTTCTTTTTTCCACCGATTTTTTGGTGAATTCCTGACGGTCCCGGATCTCGTCCAAGCGCTTGGTGTTCCTATATTTTCTTTTGTAGCGCTTAAGGGCCCGTTCTATACTTTCTCCTGGTTTTACTTCAATTTTTAGCATATATCCTGTTTATCTGTTCAATCTCATTTCCGTATGGGTCTCGTTAAACCCATATGCTTCAAAAAACTGTTTGTTGGGACACTGGTTCTCGCCGGTTATATGAACGGCCACATCCCCTTTGCAATATTGGAGGGTGTATTCCAACAGTTTTTGTTCAATTCCTTGGTTCCTATGGTTTCGGTGCACCACGAAGAACACCAAAAAGTTTTCCGGTATGTAGTCGCCCATGCCCGTTTTGTTTACCACGGCCAGTCCCAGGATTTCTTCCTTTTCTTCCATGGAGAATACGTAACCACCCAAGCCGGGTATGTCCTTGGTGGAATACTGAATGGCTTTTCTTATGGCCTTTTTAGTGGCCTTGCGCCCTTCTTGGTGTTCAAAAAGGAAGTTGGTAAAGCGGTTGGCCTCCATGGTGGAAAGCCTTGTAAAGGCATCGTAGGTTTTGATTACCATGATTTTTTCTTGTACGATAATTCTTGGATTTTAGTTAATGGTCGCAATAGGGACGATATGATAGGGCTGCAAAAGCAAGTTTCGCAACGTCATATCACAAAATTTACCCGGTCGGGGTTGAGTATTTAGAGGGTAGGAGGAATGAATTTATCTGGTTGGTTTCGAAAAACCAGATATTCAAAACTAAGAATCCTGCAATTTCTTCTCTCGTGGAGCTTGATTGTCATCGATGCAAAGATAGGGCAAATGGTCCGTAAATCCCAATTTTACTGGGTTTTATGTTTTTTATAACGTTTGGTGAACCCATTCATAGAATTGAATTACAGACAGTTCTAAAAACGTTCAAACTATTAAAGGAAACTTAAATTTTACAGGTTTTGCGTTAATTGTTCTTAAAGTTAAAGAGGGGGGGTTAATCGGCTGTTAGGAAGATAGTTATATTTAATCCGAACCACTAATCCATTCAACATGACTAAACATCTACTATTTGCATTTTTATTGTTGACATTGCAAGGAATCGCCAAAGCGGAACAGATTCCTGAAACTGAAAAATTGGCCTCAACTGCAAAAATTTGGGGCTTTCTGAAATACTATCATCCACAGGTGGCCGATGGAAAATTTGATTGGGACAACCAACTTCTTGAAATTTTACCAAAGGTAAAGGCAGCCGATAGTAAGGAGGCATTATCAAAAATCTATTTGAATTGGATTGCCGGACTTGGAGAAATACCTATTTGTAAAAAATGTACCAAGGATACTGATCAAGAATATTTTGATAAGAACTTTGACCTTTCATGGTTGTATGATGACAAAGTTTTTACCCCAGAATTATGCGATAAACTTAAGTTTATTGAGCAAAACAGATTTCAAGGGAAGCAACATTATGTACATGCTCCCTACAAACAAGTGGGCAACGTTGCCTTAAAAAATGAGCCGGAATATAAGAATCTGGATTGGTCCAATCCAGATATGAGGTTGTTGATTGCTTTCAAATATTGGAATTATGTGGAATACTTCTTTCCCTATAAATACCAAACGGATCAGCCGTGGGACACGGTGTTGTTGGAAACCATTCCAAAATTAGAAACTGCCCGTTCTGAGCAGGATTTCCATGATGCCTTATTACAAATGATTGTTAAAATAAATGATGCCCATGGAGGAATCGCTACCTCACATAACAAGTATTATTATTCCAACATAAAAACCCAATTTATAGGTGAGCAATTGGTGGTTAGGGGATTTTATGACGATTTTTTGGCTCAACAATCGCCTATAAAAAGAGGGGATGTCATTCTTGCAGTGGATGATGTGACCGTAGAAAGTATGATCCAAAACCATATGGACTATGTTTGGGGGTCTAATCCAGCTAGTAAGTTCAGGAATTTGGGATATGAAATCATCCGCTCCACGGAACCATCCACAAAAAAAATAACCTTTCAAAGGGATGGGGAAGTAAAACAGGCTGAGATCGCTTTAATTCCTTATAGTAAACTTGTATCGGAAGAAACGGAAGCATGGAAGGTATTGGCTGGCAATATTGGTTATGTGAATATGGGAAAGCTAACAGGGAAAAATGTTGAGGAAATGATGGATGAATTTAAGGATACCAAAGCGATTGTTTTCGATTGTAGAAATTACCCCAAAGGGGCAATCCACAAATTATCATCCTATCTGTTTGAGGAGCGCTCATTTTACAAGGCGATTCAGCCAGATCTTGATTATCCAGGTCAATTTGTATGGCGAAAAGGTCATCAATATCGGGCTTCAAAAAATTATGAAAAATACAAGGGTAAAGTAATTGTTTTGGTAAATGAAATCACACAAAGTCGAGGGGAGTTTAACGTAATGGCGTTACAATCCGCTGATAATACCATCACCGTTGGTAGTCAGTCAGCCGGAGCTGATGGTGATGTATCAACCTTGAATTTAGGTGGCGGAATAAAAACATCCATTTCAGGAAGAGGAATTTTTTATCCCGATGGTACCGAAACCCAGCGGAAAGGAGTGAAAATTGACGTTGAAGTGCGCCCAACCATTCAAGGGTTACGGGATGGCAGGGATGAGGTGTTGGAAAAAGCACTGGAATTGATCAACAATTGAAAACTTTAAAGCTCCGAATTTCGGGGCTTTTTTAATATCAACGAGTCACTATTGTTCCTGAACAAAAGAGCCCTTCCGATTGATATGGGCAGGAACATAGGTCTCAATAATGTAGGGGGTGATTTTTTTTAGGGTTTCCCCGGTTATGGGATGTAGGCCAGGGGCCGTAAAGAATTCAATTTCCCCATCCTTGTTTTTAGAATACCAGATCATGGGCTTACCATCTTCCGTAAAAAAATCGGAGGCCATGTTGACCTCCACTTTTTTAAGATTATTTAGCCTCGAGGCATCAAGCGGTTCCACTTTGGTGCCAAACTTGGAAAAAGGCTGGGTGGCACAGTCAACCTTTACATAAAGGGAGTCGGCCCAGGCCATGCATTGATTATCGGGAATGTTTCCTTTTCGGTTGGCAAAAGGCCAATTTTGAATCCCAATGTATAGTAAAAGGGTTCCAAACGCAATGGAAACCGTAATGGTGATCCACTTTCTTTCCTTGTTGCCTTTCCTGTTCCTTTTTTGATAATCGGCGTAATTGTCATAACCCAAGTACATGCAGAACAAGTTTACACTGTCAGCATGTGGCGCGCCAAATTTCTTCTGTTTGTTGATATATCGGTCATAAGCCCTTTCAAGGGTTTTTGAACTCAAGTCGCTATGTTCACTAATATGGTTGGATAATGCAAATCTGGTATGGGAAGCGTGTTCTTTTTTCGCTTTCTCAAAAACTTTTAGGACAATCTGTTCTATTCTTTTCTCATCCATTGTATTAAAATACAAATTTTATCAGGACAAATTTTGGACCTGACCCCTCTGTATCCCTTGATATTATTGGTGTCTAATAGAAGTCCAAAACAAGTCGACTCCATGTCTGCCATGTTGATTTCCCTTATGGTTTACTTTGAAGTATAAATGAATTCCGCTATGCCTTGCTAACATAGCCTTTCTAGAAAATTCATTTTTACGGGATTCTGTAAAGCGGGGGTATTTGGCCCGATGGAAAGTAGCCAAATCAACCACTTTCAGTCTCCACTTTCCAAAAAACAAAGGAGTACTCCAAACCCACGGGTGGCTTAAAGGCCATGCAATCGATTCCGGGAATTTCCCGGACGGCCACCCCTTTGTTCAACCCTAAGTTTTTTAAAAATGAAAAAAGTGTACCTGGCCTTATTGGCCGTTATTTTGAATACGTTCCTATTTTCTTGTACCCAAGATGATGTAGCGGACACTGAAACTATGTTTCACACAGTAGCAACAGAAGGGGATGATGGAAATCCGCCCCCACCACCCCCACCACCTCCGCCACCACCAGGTGAGTGAGATGATTAGCTCAGGAATATTTTTAGAAATTAAGCCATACCTTAGGGTGTGGCTTTCTTATTTTTAAAACCTCATGTTTTTGAAAAGGCTTTTCTTTTTTGTCCTATTCGTTTCACTTGCTTCGTGTAGGTTTTCTGGAGACCAAACCAATGCCGCGGCACAGAAAACAAGGGACAGTGTTATATTTTATTACAAAAAATCCCTTAATGATTCACTCTCATGGGCAAACAAAAAAGAGGCCATCAACAAGGCACTTTTCTTTGGAAAAAAGCTAAAGACTGACACACTTACCTTTAATCTGCTGTACCAAAAGTGCCGAATAACCTATTCTTTGGGTGAGTATGACAGTTTATTGATCCAGGATAAAATGCTGTTGGGGCAAGCATCATTATTCAAGGATTTTAGAGCAATTGCACGACAGCACTATTTAATGGGCCTATATTTTGAAGGTGTGGCCTTGGTGCCTGATAGTGCCTTCATTAGATATAACTTATCCAAAAGCTTTTATTTGGAAAGTAAAGACAGTTCTTGGGTGGGCAGGACTTTATTGAGGATGGGCACCATTCAAAAGGATCGAAACGATTTTTTTGGAAGCAAGGTAACGTTGACGGAGGCCTTGCCTTACCTAATGAATCCGAAGGATAGTAGTTTTATGGCCCAAAGTCTCAACTTGCTGGCTACAAATCACAGGAAATTATTTAATTATCCTGATGCTTTACAATATTATAGCGAGGCCATTTCAACTACTAATAGTTATATCGATAAATTGATTTTTAAAAACAACTTAGCGGCTACCTATATAGATAACAACCAATTTGACGAGGCAATTGCATTGTTGCTTTCTATTGTTGATGACACTGTGCTAATTCAAAAACCCATTGAATATGCCCGCGTTTTGGATAACCTTGCCTATGCCCGATGGCTTTCCGGAAAAGAGAAGAGCGAAGAACCCTTTTTGGGTGCTTTGAAAATCCGCAAAACAGAAAATGATAAAAGAGGACGGATTGCCAGCTATACCCATTTGGGGGAGTTCTATTCCCGAGACAAACCACAAGTGGCCAAAGCCTATTTAGATACCGTGATCAAGCTTTCCAAAACTATAAAAATGCCGAGGGCAGAAGTAGATGCATTGAAATTCTTGATGCCCTTGGAACCTACTAATGTACAAATTCGGGACCGGCGTATTTTTTTGCAGGATAGTCTGTATCGGGCAGAAACGAATGTAAAGACCCAATTTGCCAAATACAAGTATGATAACCAGGTAAGTCAGGACAAAAACCTGCGCTTGGAAAAGGAAAATGCCGAAAGGGTCTTGGAAATAATTAGGCAACGGAATCAAAAAATAATCGCTTTTTTAGGGATTGCATTACTCCTAACGGGTATTGGTTTTTTGTACTACATTTTTAAACAGCGTACCAAAAGGATGGTCCAAGAAAACAAAACGGCAAAGTTGGAAGCCACTTTGGAAACGGAAGCCGAAATGTCGAGACGGCTCCATGACGATTTTGGGGCGGGCCTCAACCAAGTTATGCTTATGATACAAAATGATACCGATTCATCCAAGGTTTTGGATAAGTTGGAACAGCTCTATGGTCAAAGTCGCAACTTTTCAAGGGAAATCAACGAAGTGGATACTAGCACCCATTTTAAGGAAGAATTTTTGGAGATGCTCCGTTTCAGGACACCGGAAAATGCAAAGCTTTACCTTTCAGGAATAGCCGAAATAAATTGGGATACGATAACTCCCTGGGTGAAGAAAGTGCTTTACAAAGTCTTGCAGGAACTTATGATAAACATGGCCAAACACAGTAAGGGAACCTTGGTAACCATTGGGTTTGAGGACAGTACCAAAATGCTGGTTGTGGAGTACCTGGACAATGGGGTGGGAGCAAACCAAAAAGAGCTCCACTCCAAGAACGGATTGCGGAATACGGAAAAGCGTATTCAGGCGATTGGCGGAACCATTACATTTGATTCAAGTAAGGGTGAAGGTTTTAGGGCCCGCATCCAAATTCCGAAGTAAAACAGTTACCTACTATGTTCAAAAAAGTTCTGATCGCCGAAGATTTCCAAGATACCAACCAAGGAATCTTGAATACGCTCCGCACCCAATTTAACATTCCGGTTATCCAGGAAGAATTGTATTGTGACAAGGCCTACAATCGCCTTAAAGTGGCCCTGTCCCATCATGAACCCTTCGAATTGCTTATCACCGATTTATTTTTTAAACAGGACCATGTGGACCGCAAACTCACCTCGGGTTTGGAACTCATCAGGGCCGTAAGGGAAATGCAGCCCAATCTTAAGGTGATCATCAATTCCATGGAAGACAATCCTGCAAAGGTGAACACCCTTTTTAAAGAAGAAAACATCAATGCCTATGTTTGTAAAGGTCGCCATGGGATGGCAGAATTGGTAAAAGCCATTCAAGAGGTGTACCATAACCGCACTTTCGTTTCGCCGCATATCAGCCTAAATGTTTCTGACAATGTGTTTGAATTGGATGAATTCGATATCCTGATCCTGAAAGATTTGGCAGACGGTCTTACCAAAAGGGAAATTTCAACCCGGTTAAAGCAACGGAACATTTCCCCAAATAGTGAAAGTACCATTGATAAAAGGGTTGGTAAACTATTTGATGAGTTTGGGGCCAAGAACACCAATCACCTGTTGGCCAAGCTCATCCGGAAGGACAAAATCTGATTACTCTTGGTTAATTATTTGAATAAATGACAATCCCTTACAGATTTCCGTAAGGGATTGTTTTTTTATGGGGTTAGGTTTGGGGGTGGAAAAAAATCATGCTGGAGATTATTAATTTCCAAATAGCGTAACGCCAGTTCTTTTAAATACATTATAAAATATATAGCGACTGATTTCCTAAGCATTTCAACCAATTTCATCAGTCATAGTTTGATTGTTTGCATTTCGGATTTTCATAGGCCTGCTTGCTGAAAAGGTGATGGGGGAGTTCACTGATTTGGTAAGCAAGGCCTTAATCCAAATAAGAAGGTAATCACCAAAAAGGTAATAGGTTGTTTGTTCTATATTTTAAACCTCAAAAATACAGGCAAATGGTCCGATAATTTCCGGGCCTTTTCCAATTCTTCACAAAATCGTACAAAGTCGATGACCCTACCTCCCACTTTGTGGATATCCTTGGAATAAAAAATATTGTCGATGGCGTAGTTGAGGTAATCGGCACGTTCGCAAGTCCATTTTAGGGTTGTTTTCTGGTTGGTGATGGTCGGTTGAAACCCAGATTTTTTCAACGTGTTGAAAACGGGCATTTTTTCATCCACATTGAAATCGCCGGCAATCAATACTGGGGTTTTTAGGGAATCGATGACAAATTTGGAGAGTGCCTTGATTTCGCTTTCCGGGTCTTTGTTATAGGGTCTGGAATGAAAATCGACTACCGTAAACTGTTTTCCATCCATATAAAAGTGCAGCAAAAAAGGTTCCCTGTCAATCAGGGAATCCAATTCGGAAATGAGCCAACCCCTGTTTTTGATCTTGATGCGATGGGTCTTCCAAATAAAGGCGTAACGTTCGGAGACGAACTTGGGACTATTAGTGGGATTGCTGATCACATAGTCCCATTTGGCTCCTTTCCTATTGAGGATGTCCGTAAGCTTGGCTACCGCTTGGGCCCCTCCAAATCCGGCCACAACCTCTTGTATGGCCAAAATATCAACATCCCTTACAATATCCGCAATAGCATTCAACTCCTCATTGTTCTTGGTCTTGCCAAAGTCCCTGATGTTCCAGGAAACCAAACTGATCTCTGATTGTTGGGAAAATGCAATGAAATGAAAAAAGAGTAGAAGGGTTAGGGCTATTCTCTTGAGCATGGGGTTGGTTTTGATCGGCCTCTCTAAAATAGATCAAAATCCTCCAAATGGATTACGGATTTTCGTAATAGATTGGGGTAAGGGCCTCAAAAACTTAAACTTCCGATGAGTTGGGACTTTCAGTTAACTGCCTTATTGATCGTAACAAAGCTTACTAACGATCGTCATCCTTTACAAAGCATAAACCATTCACTATGTCCAGCCTTCAGATCACCAACCTTGTCCATCACTTTTCAGCCAATGACATGGTTCTTGACAATATCAACCTTGAGGTGCCCGAAGGCAGTATCTATGGGTTTTTAGGGCCCAATGGGGCAGGTAAGACCACTACACTGAAACTGATATTGGGGTTGCTGAAAAAGCAGCAGGGAACCATTACCCTTTTCGGGAAACCGTTGGAAAAGAACCATATCGATATCCTAAAACGCGTAGGCTCCCTTATAGAAAGTCCTTCACTATACGGACATCTTACAGCGCATGAAAATTTGAACCTGCTTCAAAAGGTATATCAATGCCCAAAGACAAATATTCAGGAGGTTCTGGATTTGGTGGGCCTGGCCCATACGGGCAAGAAGAAGGCCGGGCAGTTCTCCTTGGGCATGAAGCAACGATTGAGCATAGCCATTGCACTGCTCCATGATCCTTCGTTGCTCATTTTGGACGAGCCTACAAACGGTTTGGATCCCAATGGGATGATAGAGATCCGTGAATTGCTGCTCAAGCTTAATAAGGAAAAAGGAATTACCATTATCATATCAAGCCATCTGTTGGCAGAGATAGAAAGACTGGTGACCCACATCGGTATCATCAACAAGGGAAAACTAATGTTCGAAGGGACTTTGGGTGAACTAAGGGAGAAACAGCAACAATTATTGTCCGTTATCCTTGAAACCGATGACAATGAAAAAGCAACCCGCATCATTGCGGATAATGACCTGACACCCTGTATGGAGGAAGGAAGGATTGTTTTGCCCGCCATTTCCAAAGATACGGTTGCCAAAATCAACCGACAATTGGTGGCAAACGGTCTTGAAGTTTACGAGATCAAGGCCGTCAGGAATGATCTGGAGGCAATTTTTATGGATTTTATCAAAAACTGAATATGAACATTTCTTTCATTCATAGTTTTCAAAGCGAATGGCTAAAGACCAAGAGAAGTCTTGCCTTGTGGATAGTGATCATCGGGGGATTTTTTACACCGGCGATCGTGACGGTCGCAAGAATAATCCAATATAGGACGCTACCTTCAATTTACGCTGCGGATGATTTTTGGAAGTTGCTTTGGCAAAATTCCTGGGAGTCGATGGCGTTGTTTTTATTGCCACTGGGTGCAATCCTTACCACCAGTTTAATAACCCAGATCGAGTACAGGAACAATACATGGAAGCAGTTGCATACCCTTCCATTGAACCTTACGACCATTTTCTTTTCCAAACTGTTTTTGGTTCTTGTCATCATGCTGGGTTTCTTTGTGCTGTTCAATATCGGTATTTATTTGTCGGCCCTTATTCCCTATTGGGTCATTGGTGGGGTACCCTATCCGAAGGCGCCCATACCATTTCAATATTTTTTGGAACAGGACCTAAAATACTTTGTTGACTGTTTGCCCATTGTGGCATTTCAGTACTTGTTAAGTTTGAAGTACAGACATTTTCTTGTTCCTGTGGGTACAGGTTTCATCCTTTGGGTAGGAGCCCTTGCGTCCCTCAGTTGGAAATATGGCTACATTATCCCATATACCTATTGTATGTTCACCTACCTGCAGGGAGGGGTGGTGAACAAAGCGGTGATGCCGACCATCAATATTCACCTGCTGGCATGCGTCTATTTTGTCGGTATAACATTGGTAAGCTACTTATTGTACATGACCAAAAAGGAAAGATTTTGATTTTGCTGAGAAGGCATAAAACAAAAAAGCCCCGAATTTTCGGAGCCTTATGCGGTCTGGACGGGATGCTGCCCTACATTTTTAACACATCATTAACATACATTATTTTACTGATAATCAATTAATTAAATGTATATTGATTTTTATTTTACATCATAAAACACTACTTTTCATGAAAAATGCAGCACGAATGCAGCACGCAAATGTATAATTACAATTTTTATATTTCAGAATCACCAAACAAAAATGGCACCCATAGTATCAAGTTGAGATACTATGAAAATCGTCATGTAAGAATCCAAATCGATACAGGAATTGAAATTGCAATGAAGTATTGGAACAAGGATAAATCGTTTCTTAAAAAATCAAAGGAAGTGGGTTCTGAATTTGTTCAACTTACCCAAATGGACAGTTTGGCCAATCAAATTGTTTCCAGCCATCGAAATCAGGGCAGGCCACTTTCAAAAAAAATGTTCAAAAAACAATTTGAAGAAGGGGAACCGTCCATCAATTCAAAACCTGTCCAAGACTTTTTTACTGAATTCGACCATTATCTGGAAAGCAAAAAGAGCAAGGTGGTCAAAGATGTTATCAAGGATTACAATTCACTTAGAAAACATTTGGAGGGTTTCCAGGAATTTTCGGGAATCATCATCGATTTCAATGCTTTTGATTATCATTTCTACCAAGAATGGACGGATTACCTAGCGTACCATGCGCCATTAAAAAATGGAGGTGTCGGAATGAAGAACAACACCATAGGCAAGTTGGTTAAAAACTTAAAGGCTTTCTTAAACGACCGTATGCGCAGAAACCGTATTAAGCCCATAGATCTTTCGGCATTCAAGGTAGTCCAAGAAGAAGTGGATCACATCTATTTGTCTGATGATGAAATTCAGGCTATTGCAGCCGTTGATTGTAAAGCCGACAAAGAATTGGAGAAAGTAAAAGACTTCTTTGTAATTGGGTGTTTGACAGGGCTTCGATTTTCCGATATTTCGAGGATTCGACCTGAGTATTTGGATGATAATGGGTTTTTGAATATCCGACAAAAGAAGACTTCTGGCCGAATTGTAGTGCCACTTCGTTCCCAGGTCAAGAGTATTTTGGGAAAATATGATGGATATGCCCCTGATATTGATTCATTCACTTTCAACAGGCGCATAAAGGAACTTGGGGATTCGGCCAAGCTGCACCAAAAAGTAGAAATTGAACATAAACGGGGAACAATTAAAGAAGCACAACTTTTGGAGAAATATAAATTGATAAGTTCCCATACCTGTAGGCGTTCTTTTTGCACCAATGCTTACCTAAATGGTATTGATGTGCAACTCATCATGAAGATTTCAGGCCATAAATCAGAAAAGGCTTTCCGTCGTTATCTCAAGATTTCAAATTATGAAGCCGCCCAAAAATTGAAAGAGGCCTGGGGAATTTCATAAAACGAAAACGTGTATGATTGTCAAATAAAATCAAACTTCGTTTTTGAACTTTAGGTTTAGTGAGTACCGGGTGCTTTTGAGTTCACCAGATTTGACTAATATGGATTTGTTGACCAAATCCTTTAAATCACGTGTGGCCGTTGATGCAGATGTTTGGGCTATACGAATATAATTGTCCGCACTAAGCCCTCCTTTAAATCCCTTATATCCTGCTTTAAACATACGTTGGACTACTTTTAGCTGGCGTTCGTTCATCAAACGGGAGTATTGATCAAAGAACCTTGCTTTTTGAATCAAAAAGTCAATGGTTTTGATGGTGTGTTGTTGTGCTGCAAGTATAGTTTCCCCAAAGTATAGTTGGAAACGCCGGACATAGTATACCACCCTCGCCGGGTTAAAGTGACCATAGCTGGCCGGACGAAAGTGACCCACCCTGGCCGGGCCAAAGTGGACCACTTTTAGATTCGATCTATCTGTAAAAAGTC
>NZ_JAAAMI010000010.1 GCF_010500845.1 Flagellimonas sediminis
CGTCGATACTAAAGGTCCCATTTACCGCGATCTCATCCCCTTCTTGCAGACCCTCCTTGACAATGAAACCATTTCCCAACGATGGTCCCAAGGTGACATCGCGCAACACAAAATTCACCCCATTGGACGTGGTATTCTTGATGTATACCACAGAACGTTCCCCGGTCCACATCACTGCCGACTTAGGAATGGTTATCGCTTCTGATGCAATGGGCTGTTTTGCTTTCACGGTTCCGGAAGCGAACATTTCCGGCTTTAACCTTAAACCGGCGTTCCCGATCTCGATTCTGGCCTTGGCAACCCTAGTCATGGGATTGATCACCGGGTCGATATAGGAAATCCTGCCTTTAAAATTTTCGCCCGGGAGGGAGGGTATGGTAAAGACCACTTCGTCGCCTTTCCTTACCCAGGGCATGTCGGACTCATAAATATCGAACAATACCCAAACGCTGTTCAGGTTGGCAATTTGATATAATGCCTTGCCCTTGTTGACATAGTCGCCAAGGTTTACCATTTTTTCGGTAACGTAGCCTGAAACATCGGCATGTATCGGCAATTCCTCCTTAACGGTCCCGGATTGAAGTATCTGTGCGATTTGGTTGTCGGAAAGCTTCCAGTTTTTTAATTTTTCCTTGGCGGCATTAAAAAACTGCGGTTGGGTGTCCGCCACCTTTCTTGCTTCAAAAAGTTCCTCTTGTGCAGTGACCAGGTCAGGGGAATAAATATAGGCGATGATCTGCCCCTGCTTGATGTACTCCCCTGTAAAATTGACCATTAGCCGTTCCACCCTCCCGGGAATATGGGAAGATTGGGAATAGATCGATCGTTCATCCGCTTCCACCGCTCATTTCAAGTATATCGGCAAAATCACAGGGACAAAGCTCACCTTCCTCGTTCAACCAGAAAAGTATCTTTAACCGAGTTTCGTTACCGGCCAGGGCTAGCACTTTGCTGATTTCGACAATTGTCTCTGAGTTTGTTCCCAAGGTTTCGCGACAACGTATTAGCTGCTTTTGGTCGGCCTCGTCGCGTGCTCAACTTAATTCAAGTGCCATAGTATTGTTTTTGAAAAAAATATAATTATTTAAGCAAATACTAAAATAATATTCTCCACCATTGCTCTTCCAAAATTACACTTTACTTAAATACATTCTACCCGATATTAAATCAAAGTAGCTATGTAAAATATTTTATTAAAAATAGGTGCTGAATCCAAAATACCATGTGGCCGTTCTTGAGGCAGGATTGTTGAGAATATCCTGTTGCCACTGGTATCTGTAGTTGATCCTTAGAACGGTCTGTGGTGCGGGCCTAAAGCTTATTGCAGGTGTAATTGCGAATAAATCATCCCCAACATTCGTATTGGTCTGGGCAAACCTGCCAATGTTGTAGTCCACATAATCCGTTCTGAGCGACAGGTTGAGTACGGCATTTTCCCAGTCCAATACTTCGGTCTTTAGTACCGGTTGGACAATATCCACAAAAAAACCAACTTGCCGATCACCAAACTGCTGGGTAAAAGTGTCCGGAACATCGACCCATATGTAGGCCATTTCACCGATAAACCTTGTCCCCGTTTTTTTAATGGCAGTATTTAAATCCAGGGCAAGAACATCTACCCTCCCTGATTGTGTATCAACCTGAAGCCCGTCAACTTCTTTCCTATTGTAGGCCCCACCCATATAAGAAATGCCCAATTCCCCTAATTTTCTATGCTTAATGGCCAACTTTCCATTGAGGAGCGCATTTCCGCTAAAATTCTCCTCGAATCGCGAGGAATTCTCCTTGACCGAAGCCAAAAATGTTCTTTCTCCCTCTTTATCTATAATGCTTGTATCAAAGCCATTGGTGAGGTATGCTTCATAGCCCAAGGTCCAAGCTTCCTTATATGCCTTTCCATATATCCCAAATCCGGCATTGGAGAAAGTGGCGGGCAACAAATTGGTGCTGACATCTGGCCGCTCGACAAACTCCCATTTTGGTCCGTCGTGATTTTGATTAAAGGAACCTATTGGATTCAGTACGATGCCTCCCCTAAGGTTCAACAAGGGGTGCAAAGCAATGTCCATGGAGGCGAATTCAATAGCAATTTCCTCTGTCCCGTTTTCAAATTCCAATTCGGTCAAAAACTTAATGCGCTTTGAAATAGAAGCCGAGACAAAAAGGGTCAATCTTCGGGCCTGAAAAGAAAGCCCCTCGGACAATCCGTCCTCAATACTGTAGATTGAGTTCGCCTCTAGATAACCGCCCAGATTGACTGGAAATTTATCGAAAGTTAGAAAAGGACGGTCATAAACCGCATCCATATTCATCGATTCCTTAATACTGTCCCTGTCGCTAGTTTGCGAGCTAAGGGTTAAAACGTAAATGTTCATTAAAGCAAGGGCTGCATATATTTTACGAACCATGCACATAGATATTTTCATTATCGGCGGTTGTTTCAAATGATTTTAGGTTTTCTTCGGCCGGCCCTTCTAAAACCCTGCCTGAACGGTCGAACTCACTGCCATGACATGGACAGTTGAATATGCCGCCGCCAATGTTGAGTTCACAGCCCCTATGGGTACATTGCATCAAACTGGCCAGATAATTACTGTTTTGTGTTTTGAATATTCCGATGGGGTATCGCATGGAATCGCTCTGGATGACCACAAAATCACGTTCAATCTGCTTTCCCCCTTTCACCTGTTGAAACTCCCCCTTTGAAACTCGTAGCACTCCCCCTTCTTCAACGAAGGATGCATAATACAGGCCTGCGCAACTACCGAGTAAAGCGGAGGAAGCTGGCAGGACTGCTATCAGATATCCAAATTGTTTAATAAAATCTTTTCTATGCACTTATAGGGAATTAATGAATTTTATCAGTTGTGATTTTTCTTTTGGGGTCAGGGACAAATACTGGGCTTTTGAATTATCGGCCTCACCGCCGTGCAATTCAATGGCCTCCTCAATACTCGAAGCCCTTCCATCATGTAACAACAAATCCGAGTAGGGATGAAATTCCTTAAAGGATAACGATTCAATTGGGGAAAATCCTGTGGTCAACGTGGGTGTGTGACAGACAGCACATTGTACCGATTCAAAGAGTTCTTTTCCAGCAATGACATCGGGGTCTGTTTGATTTCTGGGAATTGGTGCTTTTAAGGTTTTAAGGTAGAAAACGACATCGTTCAAGGTTTGGGTACTAATTTCAAGATCCTCTTCAAGTCCACTGAACGGGTCAATGGGGTCATAAAGAGATGTAATCCCTATGTCCTGGTTATATGCGCTGACGCTTTGGTGCAACAAATCATAACTACCCGCTTTCTTTCCAAACCTGAAGATATAATTGTTGCCCTGGGGAACACTATTATTCCGAATCTTGGTGAATTCAGGAGGAATATTGTAGTGAGGTCTTCCACTAATACCGTCTTGATTTGCATCAGAAGGGTCTGCGAGAGCCAAAATATTCGCGTCAGGGACAGCATCCAACAAACCCAATCCCGTTACCGCCGGAGCGACCAAAATGGAAAATGGGAAGCCTTCAGGCACGGTCTCCGGTTCAAAACCCGGTATGGCTTTATTTTGAATTTGGTTCCTGCCATCACCGAAGGATAACATCGAGGGTAAGTTCAAGTCATTGTTACCGAATCTGATTAGTTGATTGAAAGGATGACCCTTGCCATCCCCTGAATGGCAACTTGCACAGCTGGTGCCAACAAACAAGGGGCCAAGACCTTTTTCAACCGTGAAAACATCATCGTTAAAAGCTATATCCCCTGCTAAAAACAGTTGTTGCTCGCTTAAGGACAATCCGTCCAATGGCCCGTCCAACAGCTCAAATTCCATAGGTTCTTCCGGACCCAAATTTTCACAGCCAAATAGAGCGATTAAAGACAGGCCAATAAAGAAATGAATGATTTTAGACATTACTATAATGATATTTATTCCAAATAAAATATATTTTTAGATAAGTCTAAATATAGATGTAAAATTCTTCAATAAAGAAGTGGTTAAACCTTAAAGGGTTTGTTGATTTAATTATGAAAATCCCGTACTGTGGGAAATGTCGGTTGGCCAGAATGAAAATTTATATTTCGATATTTACTATGGGCTTATGCCCACTTCATCCGCTGCAACCGCACCGCATTAAAAATCGCCAATAACGCCACGCCCACATCCGCAAAGACTGCTTCCCACATGGTAGCCAATCCACCTGCGCCCAGAATGAGCACGATAATTTCGCATAGTAAGCTATACCTAATATTTACTAGAGTATCACATAGGTAGAAAAGCTACTTAACTATCAGCAGTGGGGCCTTGGAGGCATACAGCATTTTTTTTCTTAGCCCCTTTTTGAAAAGTGCCTCAAAAAATCCGTGTTCCCTGTAAAGCAAAACCAATAGGTCTATTGGGGTTTCAGTCAAAAATTCATCGATACCCTCTTCGGGTTTGTCTTCCTCGATAACTGTAAAGAACCATTGCTTAGGTACAAGAAGTTTGCCAAATCTTTCACGAATAAATGCTTTCTCCGGCACTCTTTCCTGTTTGTCCGCTATATGTACAAAGTGCAACTGTGCATTATAGTTTTGCAATAATCTGGACAATATTTCAAAATCTATTCTATTATCCATACTATCCGTATCCACTGCGACCCCGATACGCTTATATGCAGTATAGCTGGCATCTTCAGGTACGGCCAGTACTGGACAAGGCGCCTTTTGTGTCACCTTTTCGGTAACGGTTCCAATAAAAATTTCATCAAATCCCGAAGCCGTGCCCTTGGTACCCATAACGACAAGACTGGTATTCATTTCCTTAGCCAGGCCAGAAATCACATCGACCGTTGCCCCGAAACCGACAATTGCTTGAAATTCCAACTTGTCCAGTTCAGGAAAGCCTCTTAGAAACTTATCCAATTTTTCTTTATTGAGTTTTTCTTGTGATGCTGTGGTATCTGTTACATTGTGTGCCATAGTTGCCATCCCGATGGGCGTACCGGATGGATATGCCACTGAATAGGCGTGGACAAAAACCAGTTTTGATTTCAATTTTTGTGCTAGCCCAATTGCGTAGCTCACCGCATTTTCTGAAACCTGTGTGAAATCTACGGGTATTAAAATTCCTTTATCTTTCATATCATTTTGTTTTTATTGATTTGACTTCATTAATCTTTCTTTTTAGGTTTAATTATTCAATTGAAAAGCAGGTAAAAACCATATAGAATGGCATCTAAAAAGGCAATTGTCAGCACCGCAAGGAACATTGCCACAAAAACCAACAAGCAATACCCTTTCTCCTTTCTGGTTCTTACTTTCCTGTTTATTGAATTCCCCTTTTTTTCCTCTAGTCTCCGCTTTCTTCTTTCCCGTGACATATTATACTGTGCTTTACTAAAATCAACGCACCAATGCTATCCCCTAAGGTCATAAAACCATTCTTCTGCACGTTTGATTCCCTCCGTAATGGCCTTCTCACGAGAATACCCATTCTCCTTTACCAATTCTTGTGCAATTTTGAGGGCCTTCTTCCGAACTGACGGCTGTAGGCCATCAAGTTTTGTTTTGAAATCTTCAAATGTCCAGTCCATATTGTATACTTTTTTTAGAGCTTTCGCCCTTCCATCTCTGCTTTTACAATGCCGCGTTCAAGGGCTTCCTCCTTGGAGCATTGGTTTGTCGTATAGTATTCTTTAGCATACTTTACGGCCAATTTGTGGATGTTTTCATCCAGCATATTGAGCCTCATCGAGCAATCTTTAAAAAGTTCGTCTTTCATCTATCAAAAAAGTTTCAACACGTAAAAAACCATGACCAGTAAATAAACTATATATGCCGCATCAAATACAAAAATCTGCCAACGAGAGAAACCGTGCAGTTCCTTGCTTTGATGCACAAATAGTGTGTAAAGCAGTGGCATAAGCCCGACAAAGGCCAGGTTGACCCAGAACAGTTCAAAGTCCTCAATGGGGGTGGTTACCAAAGCCAGCGGAAAAAATGCCACCGTCATCGTTACGGCATTGTCTGCAATAACACTGGTGGTGCCCGCTGTCACCTCGCCCCCTTTTACCACGCTCCAGGTCTTGAATATTTCCGGTGCCGTGGTCATTATGCCCGTGATGAAAAGGCCTCCCACGATTTCAGAAATATTTAGGGCAGAAACAATATTTTCGGTCGCCTTCACTATGAAAAAAGCGCCAACTGCTATCGCAAAGGCCCCGGCAATCGATAACCAGACCTGTTTTTTGTTCCATTCTACTTTTTTGCCCTTTTCCTTGCCTTTTATGATTGCGTGGGTCAAGAACGCAGCATAGGCCGCCAGCATAATCCACCCGTCCACAGGTTGCAGGCCACGCCAGGGCTTTGGCAGAGTTAAAATGGCCACAAGGGCGATAATGCCCAGATAAGGAAGGGACAGTACGGAAACCGAACGTTTGTTCAACGCCAGAATGTTTTTATCAAGATGTTCTTGATGTTCCTTGTTGTTCTTGAATTGTTTCCTGGAAGCAAAATAAGCTATGGTCACCATCAAGGGAATGGAAATAATATTGGAACCCAATAAGTTGCCCAGGCCAATATCGGAAACGTCCCGTGCCGCACTGGTTATATTGATGGCAACTTCAGGACTGGCCGTTACAAGGGCAAGAAAAGCGGCTCCAGCGGATGCGGTAAGCCCCCATTGCTTGCGGAGCAACTTTAAAGGAGTCAACAATCGATCCGCACCCCAGTGTGCTGCCCAGGCCGCTAGGCCCAAAACGAGTACCCATGGCCATATGTTCATAATTCTGTCATTTTAACATTTCTCTCTTTGCTAGGTTCGATATGGATGTGCACGTCAAGTATCTCGGAATATGACCTGAACAATCTCTCCTTTACTTTGTGTGCAATATCATGGCCCTCGGTCACAGTTAATTCCCCATCGATCCAAATATGCATATCGATATGAAAGGCCGTTCCCATCTTTCGGGAATGGCAGCGCTCTACCCTTACCACTTCAGGAACGGCTTCGGCCAGTCGGATAACCTCATTTCGAAATTCGGGCTCCACAGCTTCGTCCAGCAACTCCCTTACCGATGACCTAGCTATTTTATAGGCATTGAACAGAATAATGCCCGCTGCAATGAGTGCCGCGAAATCATCCGCTATCTCAAACCCTTCGCCACCGATCAATGCTATGGAAATCCCTATAAAAGCGGCTATCGACGTAATGGCATCACTCCTATGGTGAAATGCATCGGCCTTGACGGCCGAACTATTGATTTCATCACCTGTTTTCATGACATAGCGATACAACGCCTCTTTCGTGAGGACAACAAATACCAGTATGAAGAGTGTGAAGGGTGCAGGAGTTTTGTGGGGTACCAGAATATGGTCGATGCTGTCCCTTATGATTATACCACCTGCAATGGTTAGGGCTATGGCAATACCCACCGCCACCAGGGCCTCTATCTTACCGTGTCCGTAGGGATGGTTTTCATCCGGTGGCCTTGACGACCATCTCAACCCGGCCCATAATAGTGCGGATGTCAGCACATCCGCCCCGGATTCGATCGCATCGGCAATAAGGGCATAAGAATGCCCGAACACCCCGCCCAAACCTTTGATCAATGCCAATAATGCACTGATCAAAATACCTACGAGGGTAGTTTTGAGTCCTATTCGGGATATGGCATTTGGATTCCTTTCCAAAATCTTTCTTTTGCTATTTCTTTTCTTCCCAATACGTTATTTGGACAATTTTAAAATTCTAATGGCCCCACGCATCACAAAGGCAAATACAATACCGCCTATGACCAAATCGGGCCATTTACTGTCTAAAAAATAAACCAGCACCCCTGCCAGTATTACCCCGCCGTTCACAATAATGTCGTTTGAGGTAAAGATGGCACTTGCCTGCATATGCGCTTCCTTGCTTTTGGCCTTGTTTATCAACCATAGGGAAACGAGGTTGCCGATAAGGGCGAAAATGGAAACGATAATCATCCATTGGAACAAAGGGGTTTCGCTACTACTCAAAAACCTTCTCACGACTTCCGAAAATCCCAGCAGGGCCAACGCCATCTGAAAATAGCCACTGAATTTCGCCACTTTCTTTTTTCTGGAAATAGCGCCGCCTACGGCAAAAAGGCTCAATGCATATACAATGGAATCGGCCAGCATATCCAGTGAATCGGCAATTAGACCCATCGAGGAAGAAATCCAACCCGTAGTCATTTCGATAACAAAAAAACCAAAATTGATGTACAAGACCCACCAGAGTATCTTCTTTTGTTTGGTCTCATCTTCAGTATTAGGTGCTTCCGCCTTTTCTGTTCCCAAAAGTTTTTCCCCCAACTTTAATGCACCCAATTCCACGTTTATTTCTTGGGCATTCCCTTGATGGTACACATCTAATTTCCTATTCGGAATGTCAAAGTCCAGATATTTGATTTGAGGATTTGACTCCAGTTTCATCCGTATCATCTGTTCTTCTGAAGGGCAATCCATTTGACTTACCTTAAAAGTGCTTTTGTTTATAGTGGACATTTAAATAATCTGTATTAAATTCTACGTTTGGTCTTTTAAATCTTTACTTACTATGGGATTCCATATATTTTTCCAAAATCGATTTTAAGCTCTCCAAATAATCAGCGAACGATTTAATGGTCGGTTTTGCTTCATCATCTACGGGAATCGTTATGGGGTTCTCATCCAAATACCGATAGAGTTCGGGATATTCGTGTTCAATCCTTAGGGTCAATTCGTTGATTTCTTGGGTTAGTTTTTGAATTTTCTTCATCTTCGTTTTTTTTATAATTTTATATATGCAACGCCCTGTCTTCGGTAGCAGCCAAGCAGGCTTCCTTAAAGGTTTCTGAAAATGTGGGGTGTCCGTGGGACATTCTGGCAATATCCTCTGCCGCTGCCCTGAATTCCATCGCCACGACAGCTTCCGTATAACTATCGGCTATGCGCGGACCTATCATATGAACGCCCAAAATTTCATCGGTTTCCTTGTCTGCAATCACTTTTATAAAGCCATCGGTGTCCATACTTATCTTGGCCCGTGCATTGGCCTTAAAGGGAAACGTGCCCGTTTTTATAGCCCTTCCTGCTTCTTTAAGTTCCTCTTCGGTAAGTCCCACGCCGGCTACTTCGGGCTGTGTATAGACAATGTTTGGTATGAGGGAATAATTGATGTGCGGCTTTTGTCCCGCAATGCGTTCGGCCACAAAAACACCTTCTTCACTGGCCTTATGGGCGAGCATCGCACCTCGGACTACATCTCCAATGGCATAGACCCCTTTTACATTGGTTTCCAGGTTATCGTCTACTTTTATTTGTCCTTTTTCGTTGGTTTCCACTCCCACGTTTGCAAGGCCCAAGCCTGATGTAAAAGGTTTTCTCCCAATGGCCATCAGGCAATAGTCGCCTTCCAACTGCATTTCCTTGTCGTCTTTCCTGTTCTGTGCCGTAAGGGTTACTTTATCATCTGCTGCCACAGCTTTTGTGACCTTGTGTTCCAGATAGAACTCGATATCTTGTTTTCTTAGGGACCTGTACAATTGATGCCCTACGGATTTGTCCATTGTATAAATAAGCCCATCAAAATACTCTACGATGGAAACCTTTGAACCTAACCTGGCGAAAACCGAACCTATCTCGACCCCAATGACACCACCTCCAACGACCATCAAGTGTTTGGGGATTTCTTTAAGGGCAAGCGCTTCCGTAGAGGAAATAATCCTTTTTTTATCTATTTCTATGTTGGGCAAGGATGCAGGTTTTGACCCGGTGGCGATGACCATTTTATCGGTTTCTATGGTTTGTGTTTTGTCCTCGCCCTTAATTTCAATGGTGTTTTTGTCCTTGATGTTTCCGTGGCCTTCATAAACGGTAACCTTGTTCTTTTTCATCAGGTAGGCTACCCCGTTGATGATTTCCCCCACGACGTCTTGAACCCTTTGGTTCATTTTTACAATATCTACATTCGCCTCCTTGACATCAATGCCGAAATCCTCGAATTGGTGTTTGAGCTTGTGGTAATGTTCCGATGCTTCCAGCCAGGCTTTTGAAGGGATACAACCCACGTTAAGGCAAGTGCCGCCAAGGGTACTGTACCTTTCGATTATGGCCACTTTAAAGCCCAGTTGTGCAGCACGTATGGCACACATGTAGCCACCTGGACCGGAACCAATAATTGTTATATCATATTTTTCCATAATTGTATTTTTTTGGTTAAATAAGGTGGAAGAACCTTGAACTTGCCTCTTGGGCGCAAGGGTTCAAAGTTCTGGAACTCCCACCTGTTATTTTTCCTTACATTTCACGCATATCCCTTTTAATACCAAGTTGACATCGTTTATTTTATAATCACTTGGTAAACTTTCTTCCGGTATTTTATTTGGCAAACAGATTGTTTTCTTACATTCGGTACAATGAAAATGCAGATGTAAATCCGAACCATATTTACCTTTAACGTTTTCATCAGAAATTGCAAATTTTGCCACTCCGGTTCCATCATTAATCTGATGAATAAGTCCCTTCTCCTCAAAAATCTTAAGGTTGCGATAAAAGGTCGTTCTGTTTGCTGTCTTATTGGTTTCGCTCTTTTCGGCAAAGACCTTTTTTAAATCGGAAAAGGACACGGCACTTTGCTTCCTTCTCAGATACCTGTATATCTTGGACCTCATTTGAGTAGGGCGAATACCGTGACTTGACAATATTTTTTCCGTTTTGTTCATTTTTTAATCTTGATTCAAAGGCAATCTCCTTTATTGGATTTATTTTTTATAGGCGAGCAAACGCAATGCATTGACCACCACTACCAACGTAGAGCCTTCGTGAACCGCCACGGCTATGCCGATACTTGCCCAGCTCATTATGGTCGCAGGAATTAAAAGGGCAACAACCCCCAAGCTAACCCATAAGTTTTGCTTGATTATCGCCTTCGCTTTTCTGCTCAAACCGATGGCAAAAGGCAAGGTTTCCAGTTTGTCTGCCATTAGTGCTATATCTGCGGTCTCTAAAGCCACGTCGCTTCCCGCCGCACCCATTGCAATACCAACGGTACTGTTTGCCATAGCAGGGGCATCATTGACCCCATCACCTATCATTGCCAGTTTATTTTCCTGTTCCGCAAGTTTTTTGATGGCCTCCACTTTTTCTTCGGGAAGCAGACTTCCGCGAGCTTCGGTCAAACCGATTTCCTCGGCTACAGCGTCGGCTACTTTCTGGTTGTCGCCGGTAAGCATTATCATTTTCTTGATGCCTATTTCCTTTAGTTGGGCAAGGGTTTCCTTGGCTTTTTCCCGTGGCGTGTCCATTAGCCCCAGCATCCCTATAAATTCATTGCCCCTTTTTATTAGCATCGTGGTCTTTCCTTCCCCTTCAAGCGCTCTTACCTTTTCTGATACATCGCTGGGAACACCTTTATCAATATCCTCAAAAAGCTCAAGGTTGCCTATGTAAATGGAATTCCCTTGATAGTTTGCCTTTATGCCCTTGCCCTGTACGGCTTCCAAATCATCGGCATCGGGAATTTTGGTGTCCTTCCCAAGCCGCTCCATCCCATCCCTTACAACAGCCTTTGCCAGGGGATGGTCACTCAGTTCCTCAACCGCAATCGCGATTTCCAACAGTTCCTTTTTATCTATACTGCCAAAACTTTCGACGTCGGTAAGCTTTGGTTTTCCTTCGGTAAGTGTTCCCGTTTTGTCAAAAGCGAGAGCGGTAAGTACCCCTAAGTCTTCCAAGGGGCGACCGCCTTTTATCAAAACCCCGCCTCGTGCTGCTCTTGCCACACCACTCAATACAGCAGATGGCGTAGAAATGGCCAGGGCACAAGGACTGGCTGCCACAAGTACCGCCAGGGAACGGTACAGGCTTTCATTCCACGTTTCATCGATGACCAAAAAAGCAAAATTTAATACTATGACCAATAAGATTACCGATGGCACGTAGTACCGCTCAAACTTGTCTGTCAATAATTGTGTGGGCGATTTTTGGTCCTGGGCCTCTTGAACCATAGTGACCAAGCGGTTGAGGGTAGAATCTTTTGCCTCTTTGATAACCTTTATTTCGAGGGTATTGTTGCCATTGATGGTTCCTGAAAAAACACGGTTCTCATCCGGGATATCACTTTTTGAGGTGTACTCCTTATCCGGATTTTCTATCGGTGTTTTGTCCACCGGAACGCTCTCCCCGGTAATGGGTGACTGGTCTATACTACTATTGCCCTTTACAATAACACCATCGGCAGATATTTTACTGTTGGGGCGTACCACGATGATGTCGCCCACCTGTAGTTCTTCAATACCCACTTCAACGGTATCGTCATCTTTCTTGAGAAGGGCTGTTTTTGGAGCGAGGTCGGTCAGTGCCGCAATGGACTTTTTTGCCTTGCCCATTGCATAGTTTTCCAATGCGTGACCCAGACTAAAAAGGAACAGCAACAAGGCACCTTCTGCCCATTCGCCCAGATAGGCCGCCCCCGCAGCTGCTACCAGCATCAGGAAATCGATTTCAAATTCGCCCTTGGCCACTTTGGTAACGGCCTCTTTCAGGGTAAAAAAGCCACCAAAAAAGTAGGCTGCGATATAGAGCCCAAAATGGATGTTGGCTGAAATCCCCGTATACTTTTCCAACAGGAAACCTGTAATTAGTGTGACCCCACTTAAAATCGCAAAATAGAGTTCTGTGTTTTTGCCGAAGATGCCGCCGTGGTCGTGGTTGTGGCCATCGTCTTTGTTATGATTTTCCTTGTCTTTCATATTATTAATGGTTTTGTTATCGTTAATTAAGATTTAATCCACTTTTGGGCTTGTATTTTGTTTAAAGGGTAATACTTTTATTATTTCCAATTCATTTTTTGCAAACGTATTGCATTGAGAATGGCCACGAACGAAACCCCTACATCGGCAAAAACGGCTTCCCACATCGTTGCCAGGCCAATGGCACCCAAAACCAGGAAAATCCCTTTTACCCCAAAAGCAAGACCAATATTTTGCCATACGATGCGGCGTGTTGAGCGTCCAATTTGGATACCTCGGGCCATCCTGCTCGGCTGGTCGGTCTGAATGATGACATCTGCGGTCTCTATGGCCACATCACTGCCCAAACCACCCATTGCGATACCCACATCGCTTGCAGCAAGTACGGGAGCATCATTGATACCGTCGCCCATAAAAGCTACGGTCGTATCGGGTTGTGTTTTGAGTTTCTCGACTTCGTTCAGTTTATCTTCCGGTAGCAGTCCACCCTTGGCCCAATCAATATTCAGTTCCTTGGCAACTTGTTGGGTTATGGAATCCTTGTCTCCAGAGAGCATTATGATTTTAGCTATTCCGGCCTCCCGAATCTGTTGAATGGTGTGATACGCGTCTTCCTTCAATTCATCGGCAATGGTCACATAGCCTGCGAATTTTCCATCGATGGCAACTATCACTATAGATTCGACTATCACATCGGTTTCAGGGGGAACATCAACATTATTGGAAGTCATCAAAGCTTTGTTGCCGACCAAGACCTCCTTATGGTTGACTATGCCCTTTAATCCCTTACCGGCAACTTCATAAACTTCGGATGCCTTAAAATCAGCACCTTCCGCCTTGTATTCCAGAATTGCCTTTGCAATGGGGTGGGTGGATTGTTCTTCCATCGCCATCAGGTATTGCATAAATTCCACTTCCCCTTCGACTGCGCTCAGGGCAGGCGCGAAGTTATTTTTGGTCACCACTTCCTTAATCTTTAAGACCCCTTTGGTAACTGTACCCGTCTTGTCCATCACCACGGTATTTACCTTGGTCATCGCATCGAGAAAAGATGCACCTTTGAACAGGATTCCGTTGCGCGATGCCGCACCCAGACCTCCGAAATAGCCCAGTGGAATGGAAATGACCAAGGCACAAGGGCAGGAAATCACCAGGAAAATTAAAGCTCGGTATAGCCAATCCCTAAACACGTATTCATCGACAAAAAAGTATGGTAACAAAGTGAGTCCGATAGCAAGGAAAACCACGATGGGCGTATAAATCCTGGCGAACTTTCTGATAAATAATTCGGTCTTTGATTTCCGGGCCGTGGCATTCTGTACCATCTCCAGAATACGGGCGATGGAACTGTCCTTGAATTCCTTGGTGGTTTCTACTTTTATGACACCGTCGAGATTGATGCTTCCCGCAAAGACTTTTTCGTTCTGTATTATGGTGTAGGGTTTGCTTTCGCCAGTAATGGCAGCTGTATTCAGCGATGCTTTTTCGGACAGTAAAACCCCATCCAAAGGAATTTTTTCGCCCACGCGTACCTGAATTTTTTCACCAATCTCAACAGTTTCTGGATTGACCGAAACAAAATCCCCATTTTTATAAACCAATGCTTCATCGGGTCGTGCGTCCAGGAGTGCTTTGATGTTTCCTTTGGCACGGTTTACGGCAGCATTTTGGAACAGTTCGCCCACGGCATAGAACAACATCACGGCAACGCCCTCTGGATATTCGCCTATGGCAAATGCTCCCAAGGTTGCGATGGACATTAGGAAAAATTCTGTAAAGAAATCGCCATTTTTAATACTTTCCCATCCCTCCTTGATGACGGGAAAGCCAACAGGGATGTAGGCCACCGTGTACCACACAATCCTGACCCATCCCTGAAAGGAAGGAAAGGCGTCGAAATAGTCAATGGCAATACCAACTATGAGCATCACAAAGCTGAAAATTGCCGGCAGATAGGTTTTGAACTTTTTTTCGCTTGCTGAAATTACAGAGGACTGTTTCCCTTTTAGCTCCCGTAGCTGTAGTTTTTTCTTTTTCATCCTTTTGTTGAGACCCAAGCCATTGCCTGTTCCTTATATTTAATATCAAAATATTTAACTTCAGACTTTGTAAAAAAATCGGTTGCCTTGGCTGCCCATTCCTGCCATTTCCTATTGCCAACAAAGGCCATCTTACCATAATCTCCCAAGTGTGCCGAATCAATCTTTAGGTCTTCCCAAAAGCCTTTAAGGGTATAACCTTCAAAATCTTCCATTTCAAAATAGAAATCCACTTTATGGCCTTTTTCTATGATATTATGAATAAGCGGGTGCAGCTTACGCATATCCTGTTCCGTAAGTTTCCCGCTGATTTTAGCGGCAATGAGATTTTCCTGTTCTAAGTTTATTTTCTGTAGCATTTTTATAAATTTTAGTCAATCTAAATAAAATAACCGTGCAAAGGGTGTGCAATTATCCCGAAGCGAACTCCCCCATACCGGGTCACGTTTAATTGTATTGTGTCCCATTCCAACGTTGGTATAAAATACATTCCGTCGGGTTTTACTATTCCTTTCATCGTTTTTTCTTTTTAAAAAATGGAAAATGATGGGAAACCAGCAGGAGTATAATCAGAAAGGTACTGGTTATGCCGATTAGGTACATCCCATATCCTATGGCAATGCCAACACCAGCACTGGCCCAGATGGTAGCGGCCGTTGTTAACCCTGATATGGTATTCTTTGAACTGTCCCTAAAAATAATACCCGCTCCTAAAAAACCAATTCCAGAAACAATATTGGCGACAATTCTGGTTTGGTCTGCCACTTCAATATGTGTATTGATGATAGTTAATAGTGCCGCTCCCAAACAAACGGAAGCATAGGTCCTTATGCCAGCGTCGTGACCATGAATTTCCCGGTCAAGCCCAATCAAGAAACCCAGTAACAAGGCAACCAATAATCTGGGAATCAGCGTTATTTCAGTTTGCAAATCCATATCATAAAACGTAATATGTTTCAGGTTTCTTTTTCTCGGGGATGTCCTCATCACCTATCATCTGCTTTAGATTAATTTCAATAGTTTGGGCCAGATCGGTCATAGGCGTATCCATTGGATTATTTTCGAAGGGGTCCTGCATTAAAATCGAGGTCTTCTCAATGGCTATAAAGATGATAGGGATAGCGATGGTAAGGCCAATTTCCACAGAGAGGTAATTATCGGACAAACCAAACGGAAGCATTGTGGCAAAAACATAAATAATAAGGTGTATCAAAAGGCTATGTGCCTTAGGAAAAACCGTGTTTTTGATCCTTTCACATTTGCCCATTGAATCGCAGAGGCGCGCAATTGTGCTGTCAATCTGTACCTGTTGGAATTTATTGACCACCTTATCGTTAAGGGATTCTGATAAGGCTTCAGAATGTTTTAATAGAATAGCATTGGGAACATTTTGGTAATTAATGTCCTGAATTTTTAAATAGCCGGCTACCTTAGGGGAAAAGTCCACTTTCCTTAAGGACTCACCCAGTGCATAGCACCACACAATTTGTCGTAAAACTATTTCTTTAATCCTAAATTCATACTGGTCATCCTTCTTATCATAAAAGGTAATGCTCTGTCGCACCAAAGTACGAGAATCGTTGACAATGGCTCCCCAGATAATCCTGGCTTCCCACCAGCGTTCATAGGCCTGGTTTGTCCGAAACCCCAGTAACAAGGCTACGGCAGTACCAAAAACCCCTGTAACGGCTATAGGTATCGAAATTTTACTTAGAAAACCGAATTGGTCTAAAATACCCATAGTTATGGCATAAAACACAATAAATAAAATATCATACTTAATGTATTTAAGAAAGGACCATATGGATATACGTTTGTTTAAGAGCATTTTTTATTTGTTAAATTACTGGTTGTCCAATTTTAAAACCATTTGTGCAAACTGCACTTCTATGGCATCATCGATACCTTTTATGATGGAATCCAAGCCTGTATCAGCCACCAAAACCTGTCCTCTGGCACTTATCAAACACGACATACTTACGCCTTGTTCAATATGTGTAATGGTTGCTTTAAATTGTGATTTAAAGGCTTTTCCTTGATAAGTAACATCTATCAGCCAATTAAAGTCGATAGGGTCGTGCCGTTTTGACAAAAAATCAACAGAAGGCACCGTACCGGTAAACCGAAGCATTAAGGGGTCTTCCTCCCCTGCCAGCATAGCTTTAATTTCAGGGTTGTTGGTCGATAGCGTTTTAAGGTCGAGGACACCACTGACCACTTTGGAATCATAGTCAAGGTATAATGCCAAGCTATGGCTTTCTGCCTTAAAGGGGACACTATCAAGCATTGCCATTATCTCAATGTGGCCTTCTTTTGTACTGTAAATTTTTTGGGCACTACCATTAAAATAGCTAACCAACAAGATTATTAAAATAAAGTGTTTAACATTCATAATATCCATCTTTAATTGTATAATTTAAAAAAAGTAGCTTCTACTTTAGCTTTTAATGCTATCAATCATTTTGCTTTAAAAAAGCATCATAAAAGCTGCCTGCTATTAATACAACTATTGAACTTCAATTCTTTACTGTATTGCACTATCATTATTTTCTTTCAGTGCCACAATTGGGGCAAAATTTTGCCTCGACTGGCACACTCTCGTTACAATTGCTACAGTTGGACTTGCCTAAAGGTGAACCGCACTTTTTACAAAAGGCTGCATTTTCATCATTTTTCTCACCACAGGCTGTGCAACGTATCATAACTTTTGAACCTGAATTATCTTCCCTATAATCATAACCGCGTTTATTGTGATGTCCGCGGGAATGATGGCCTCCGTTTTGAAAGCCTCGAAATAAATGTTTTAAAAATCCCATATCAATATATCTTTTAGTTTATTCTTTTATTAACCAGCCAATACCTGTCATCAGTCACTTTCAATCCATATTTTGGCTTCCTGTTTTTGGTCTGAACCAAAATATTTGATTTCGGCATTGCAAAACGGTTTCATAAATTCTGATGCCCACTTTCGCCACTTTTTTTCGCCGACCAATGCTATTTTTTCATACTCCTTTTCGTGGTCAACATCTTTAGTAAAATCTTTCCATAGCCCATCTATATGCCAGCCTTGAAAATCGTTCATCTCAAAATACCACCGAACCTTTAATCCTTTTTCAAGAATACTATGGATAAGCGGATGTATTTTTTCAAAGTCGTACTGGTTGAGTTTACCGCTAGCCTTTGTGGTAACCACATTTTCGCTCTTTATGTCTGTAATCTGTAACATCTTTTAAAATTAATATTATTATTAGTGCATTGTAAGTGCAAATATCCATTGGCTTTACACTTACTTTTTTTAATTATAAAGTGCCTTCTCTTTTCCTAAGTACAAGATGGCTTCGGGCAAATCGAGTTCGCGCGTGGCATTGCCTGTGCGTATATAAAACCGTGACCTCCCGTCCTGACTTAGATAGACCGGTATTTTGGCCGGGGCTATTTCTATGTAGCACACGTCATTTTCTCCATATCTGTAAAAAGATACATTTACTGCCATACACAAATGGGCACCCACTTTCAGAGATACCAACTGCATCAGGTATTGCTCAAAACCATCTGTGTCAGGTTTTTTCAAGGTGTCAAAATCCTGGTTTAGACCGAGGATGTTGCCGTTATCGTCTACTCCTATAAGCAAATTACCACCGTTGGTGTTCATAAAACCCGCTATGGTCTTGATAATTACAAATTCCAACTGTTTATTCACTTTGGATTGACGTAAATCCCATCGCAGACTTGATTTGAACTCCACCAAATCATTCTCGCCTTTTTTAATGAGTTCCAGCAGGGTTTGCCCATCCATCCGTTTCCTGTTCAGTTGAAAAATCTTTTTTCTGAAAAAGACCATCAAGGCAAGGCTGCTTCCCAATATTCCGAACAACAGGTTTTTAAGGACTTGGTCAACATCGGTAAAACCCCATACGGTTTCAAAAGCCTCGCCAAGATAGCTTGGCCAGTGACCGGAATCGCCCGACCGGTCAAAGAGAAAAAGGGATAGGCCCAAGGGTTGCAGTATAAAGACCCCAAAGGCAAAGCCTGCCAAAAGCCATATCCCTATTTTTCTTCTTTGCATAGATAACGGTGTTATGGTCGTTCGGTCAAAAGCAAAACACTGTTATTTTTTGTCCTTTAACAGGAACGTCTTGCGTTTCTCAAACTCCTCTTCGTCGATTTCGCCGCGGGCGTACCGCTCCCTCAGGGCTTCCATTGCCCTGTCCTTTCTGTTTTTCTGTCCCGGTGTGGGGTAGGGAATCAGGAATATCCAGAAGATGAGGATTATCCATAACCCCCACCATATCCAGTGCATTCCCCCAAAATACCAATCGTCCATCATAATTTTCTAGATTTAAAGATTCATGTTTCAGTTACTATTGCTATTGCTTGTTTGTTCGAGCCAGTTGTTGGCCATGTTTCCATCTTCAGGTCCGAAATATTTTATGTGGGCTTCACTAAACGGCAATAGCGATTCGGTAAACCGTTCTTGCCATGTTTTTTCGCCCACCAAGGCTATTTTCTTAAGCCGTGCTTCTTCGGGAAAGGAAATATCCAACCTCTCACCGCTGCTTTTCTTCACTCCTTTTTTGCGAGGCTCCATTTCCATATACCAAGCGGCCAGTTCATTGCTTTTCAAATGTTCATTCAGGGCCTTGACTAAGGTCGCCCCATCATCGGCATCCAGCTCTTGATCTGCGATGGTATATAAGATTTGGTCTTTTTTATAGATTGCTATCATCGTCGTATTCTTTTGATATTATTGTCCTTAAAGGTTACTCCAAATTGCCATTGCATTTATTGCATACTCCCGTTACGACCAGATTGATATCCTCTGCCATATATCCTTGGGGCAGGTTTACCTGCGGGATTTTACGGTCGGTCAAACAAACGGTCTCGTTGCACCTAGTGCAATGAAAATGCAGGTGCAGGTCGTTGCCCACCTCACATTCACAGTCTTCCTCACAGAGCGCATATTTCATAATGCCCGTACCATCCTCTATCTGATGTACGATGCCTTTTTCCTCAAATGTTTTCATCGTCCGGAAAAGGGTGCTCCTTTCGGATATCTCGAAAAAATTCTCTAGCTCTCCCAAACTGATGGCTACCTCGCTTTGCAGTAACTTTTTATAGGTCAACAGTCGCATCGGTGTGGGCCGTATTCCCTTGCTTTCCAGTTTTTTGACAATTTTTTCCATTTTAAAAGGATTACAGATCGTAGCGTTTAAGGGATTTTCCTGTTTTGATCTGGAAGGCATCCTCTATATCCGATAAATAGATGATACCGTCCCCTGGGTCGGGCGTTTTACCGTTTTCCGTAATAATATCGATTGCCGCTTGTGCTTCCTCATTTTGGCATACCAACTCCACTTTTACCACCGGGCTATCGGTAATATTAAAATCAAGGGAGGGTCTTGCTCCTTTTGCCTTGAACGCCCCGGTGCCCTCTGCTTGTGAGAGCGTCATACTTTTAAAACCGTTATCGCTAAGGGCTTCGATGACCCTTTGTATCCTGTTCGGTTTTACAAATGCTTTTATTTCTTTCATTTTTAAAATTTTTAAATTTTTAATCGATTTTGAACCGAGCCTGTTTTCTAATTTTTAACTAACCAATTAAGACGATAAACAAACCCGGAATCAAAACCTTTGATTTTTAGAGAATTAATGTCCGTGCTCCAATTCGCCTTTAACCATTTCCGAAGAAAGGGTATAGGCTCCATTTGTTACTATTTTGATATTTTCGGGTGTTCCTGCAGGCAGGTTAACTTCTACAAAGCCCAGATCGTTGACCCCCGTACTCACGGGGATGCGTTTATATTTCATTTTATTTTCAACAGGTTCTTCATCCTCATCCACGATGAAGATATAAGACTGTTCACCTTCCTGGACAATGGCTTCCTCGGGAACAGCAAAGCCTGATTTTTCTCCTTGCACGATTCTTCCCTCCACATACATTCCGGGCAAAAGGTCTTTGTCCTTATTTTCAATATCTGCCAATACCTCTATGGCCTTGGGATCGCTCTCAAAAGTCTGGCCTATGGAACGCACGGTGGCCTTTAACAATTCATTAGGTTTTGAGGCTGTTGAAAAATATATCTGTTGCCCTTCCTTGACCTGCTTGATGTCCTTTTCATATACTTTGAAATTGACATAGATTTTTGAATTATCGCTTATCGAGAACATTTTGGATTGTGGGGCCACGTAATCCCCCAGGCTTACCATTACTTCGCCCACATAGCCACTAATGGGCGTGATAATGGGGATAGCAGAATAGATCTCCCCTTCGGCCACTTTGGAAGGGTCCAGTCCCAACAAGCGCAATTTGGATTTTAGGCCGTTTACACTGGAAGTGGTGGAACGGAATTTGGATTGCGCCATTTGGAATTCCTTGCCAGAGGAAACCCCTTTGTCGTAAAGAGTCTGCTTTCGCTCGAAATCCTGTTTAAGGAAAACAAGTTCATCGTTTTTTTCCTGGTACTCCTGTTGCATGGCGATGATATCCGGGTGTTCTATATAGGCCAACACCTGGCCTTTTCTTACGTTATCTCCAGGTACTACTTTTATGGAACTCACATTTCCACCGATAAAGGGACTAATGTTCGCCCTGTCCTGTGGGAAGAGTTCGAGTGTTCCTGTTACCTTAATATTGTTCCCCAAATTCCGCTCCTCCAAAGGTTTTGTTTCCAGACCGATGGTTTCGGCCTGTTGTTTTGTAAGTTCAACAACTCCCTCTTCCTCGTGGCCACCTTCTTCTTCGTCGTGACCCTCTTCGCCGTGCGCATCTTCTCCAGGTGCTTCGGTTTTTGATACGCCTTCCGTTTCGTTATGCCCAAGCTCGGATTTTGGGGCATCGTTACAGCTCAGAAACGTAAGTGTAAACAATACGGTACTAACTAATAGTATATTCTTCATTTTTCTTTCTTTTTAAGATTATAGATTGCCCAATTGATATTGCAGCTCAATGGCCTGTTGGTTATACTGGTTGATGAAATCCAAATGGTTTATTTTGATGTTGATGGCACTGTTTAAAATCGTGATATAGCTAATGTAATCTATCTCACCTTCCTTGTTTGCCAGTTCGGCAGTGGTCAATTGTTCCTCTGCCAGTGGCAGTGCCGCTTCTTCATAGTACCTCAACGACTTCAACGTTTTGTCCTGGGCTTTGTACAGTTGGGAGACCAGGCTCTCGGTGGTAGCCTTTTGTGTCAAATACTGGTTTTCGGCCACCATGGCATCTGCCTTGGCCGCCCTTACCCTGTTTTTTTGCGGAAGGAACCACAAAGGGATGCTGATGCCCGCCTGATAGGCATTGAACCCTGTAAAATCATTATACTTGAGATTGTCATAACTCAGGCTGAACTTTGGCAGGAACTGGGATTTTTCGACCTTTACGTTCGCTTTGCCCACTGCTGCGTTCTGAAGGTCGAACTGCAGCAACGGGTTATTGCTTATATCCAAAGTGTCCACAACCGATATTGGGTTTATGATCCCATAAGGCCCATCCATCGTATCAATGGAACCATCGATTCCCAGATATTGCTTCAATGCCCTTTTGGCAATCTCGATATCATCATAGGACTGTTGCTTTAACACCTGTATTTGTTGGTACTCCGAGGTAGCCGAAATATAGGCGAGTTTTCCGGTCTCACCGCTATCGTACCTTAATTTGGCTGCGCTTTCAAAATCGGCATAAATGCTGTCCAGCCGCTCGGCAAGCTTCAAGCGGGCCTTATTGTAGGCAATCTCATAATAGGCCTGCATCACATCCCGAACCAGTTGTTGCTCACTAAGGTCATAGAATTTCTCGCCCAGCTTGGTGCGTTCCTTATAGAACCTGGATTTTGAAAACCCGGAGAGCAGGTCAATGTTGCCCTGTTGCACCCCGAAGGTACGCAGTCTTCCCTGATTCAGGCCTTGGTCTTCCCTGCCGGCATATAGAAACGTGCTGCCAAGGTCAAAACTGGTGCCCTTCAAGGCCTTTTCCCTGTCTATGAACGCTTGCCCTTCCTTAAGGGTGGGATAATTTTCCCTTGCCATTACTATAGCTTCATCTAAAGTTAAGGTTTGAGCTATGGGATTATTTTGGGCCGATACGTTACCAGATGATAAAAATCCTCCAACCAACAATAAAACTGTAATGATGGCTTGGTTTTTTTTGATATAACCCGTATCGTCACCATTATTTCTACGCTCCTTACGGGATTCCAACCAACTATAAAGTACCGGGACTACCACCAATGTTAAAAAGGTTGCCGTAATCAAGCCACCAATAACAACGGTTGCCAATGGTCGCTGCACTTCTGCACCACCGGAAGTAGAAATCGCCATTGGGATAAAGCCCATAATGGCCGCCGTTGCCGTAAGCAATATAGGGCGTAAGCGCTCGTGGGTTGCCTCGTAGATCCTGTCTTTTAAATTTGTCATACCACTTTCTTTTAAATCATTGAATTTGTTTATCAGTACCAGTCCGTTCAATACTGCCACACCAAAAAGCACGATAAATCCGACTCCTGCGGAAATACTGAATGGCATTCCCCGTATCCAAAGGGCAAACACGCCACCAATGGCTGCCAGGGGTACTGCCATATAAATCATTACCGACTGTGAGAACGAGCTCAAAGCAAAGTAGAGCAATATGAAAATTAGGAACAGTGCAATAGGCACTACGATCATTAATCGGTCGGTCGCCCTTTGAAGGTTCTCAAAAGAACCGCCATAGGTTATATAATAGCCCGGGGGCAGTTTCAACTGGGCATCGAGCTTTTGCTGAACCTCCTCGACCATGGACTTGACATCCCTGCCCCGAACGTTTACCCCCACATAGATTCGCCGGTAGGTATTGTCCCTGGAAATCTGCATGGGCCCAGGTTTATAGCTGATATCCGCCAATTCCTTTAGGGGCACTTGGTTACCACTGGGCAGGTCTATGTACAGGTTTTTAAGGTTGTTGATATCCTTTCGATAGGCCTCGGCCAGACGGATGACCACGTCAAAGCGCTTTTCGCCCTCGAATATGACACTTGCCGATTCCCCTGCGAAGGCGGCGCTCACATAATCGTTGAGCTTGTCAATGGTAACCCCGTATTGCGCCATCTTTGCCCGGTTATAGACAACGGTCATCTGTGGCAGGCCACTGGTCGCTTCCGCCCGTACATCACCAGCGCCATCTACGGTTTGTATGATTGCCGCCATTTCCTGTGCCTTTTCGGCCAGAACATCCAGGTCCTCACCATAGATCTTGATGGCAACATCTTCCCGCACACCCGTCAACAGTTCATTGAAACGGAGCTCTACGGGTTGGGTAAACACAAAGTTAACGCCGGGGATAACCGAAATCTTTTCCTTTATTTTTTCTATGAGTTCTTCCTTGCTCCCCGCACTGGTCCATTTGCTCTTATCCTTTTCAAGGATGATGTAACTATCGGCAATGTCCATGGGCATGGGGTCGGTGGGGATTTCGGCCACCCCGATCCTCGAGATCATGGTCTTCACTTCGGGAAATTCATTTACCAGATTTTGTAGTTTTTTTGAAGCTTCAATAGATTCGGCAAGGCTACTGCCCGGTTTTATCAGGGCCTGCATGGCAATATCGCCTTCATCCAGCTTTGGGATAAATTCACCACCCATAGTGCTGAATATAAATCCTGCGATTGCCAGTAAAGCAACTGCCCCTAAAACAATACCAGCCTTAAAACGCAATGCAAACGACAGCAATGGCTTATACACTTTGTTTAACCCTGCCATGATTTTATCACTGAACCTATCAATCTTGTTTTCAAATTTGGCGAACCAATGGTCTGGGTTTTTTGCAGGTTTCAGGAACAAGGCCGAAACCATAGGTACGTAGGTAAGGCAGAGGATAATCGCCCCAAGTACGGCAAAACCAAAGGTAAATGCCATGGGACGGAACATTTTTCCTTCAACTCCGGTAAGGAAAAGGATTGGTGTAAATACGATAAGAATGATAAGCTGACCGAAAAAGGCAGAGTTCATCATCGTACTTCCCGATTCATAGGCCATCTCGTCCATTTCTGCCTGGTCTATGGGTGTATTGGATTTTTTCATCCGTTGATGGATATGCAATACCATACCTTCCACGATAATGACCGCACCATCCACGATGATACCAAAATCGATGGCACCAAGGGACATTAAATTTGCCCATACGCCGAACTGTTTCATCAGGATAAATGCGAAGAGTAATGATAACGGGATTACCGAAGCGGTAATCAATCCGCCACGTAAACTCCCCAAGAGCAGTACAAGCACAAAGATCACAATCAATGAACCTTCAATCAAGTTCTTCTCTACCGTACTTGTGGTCCTGGCTATAAGTTCGGCACGGCTTAAGAACGGTTCAATATAAACGCCCTCGGGAAGCGATTTTTGTATCTCGTCAATTCGTTTTTCTACATTATTGATCACATTACTTGGGCTTTCTCCCTTTAACATCAAAATCTGACCTCCCACGGATTCGTGGCCATCTTGGGTAAACGCCCCATAACGTACCTGATTCCCATAGCCCACTTTCTCAGCGATATCACGTACCAGAACAGGTGTTCCATTTTGGGTGGTAACCACCGTATTTTCCAAATCTTCAAGGCTACGGGCCAAACCTTCGCCACGGATAAAGTTGGCCTGATGGTTTTTTTCAATATAGGCACCGCCTGTATTGGCATTGTTCACCTTAAGGGCTTCAAAAACCTGCCCCATGGTAATGCCAAAACTTTTTAGTTTGTCAGGGTTTATGGCCACTTCGTACTGCTTCACATAGCCCCCAAAAGCATTGACCTCGACCACACCGGGCACTAATGCCATTTGGCGTTTAACAATCCAATCCTGAATGGTACGAAGTTCCATTGCATCGTATTTATCTTCGTATCCTTCTTTTACCTTTAAGGTGTATTGGAATATTTCGCCCAGACCCGTAGTAATGGGTGCCATAAAAGGCGTACCAAAACCTTCGGGAATTTCCCCGGCGACTTCGGTCAATTTTTCTTGCACCAATTGCCGGGGAAGATAGGTGCCTGCTTCGTCCTTAAAAACAATGGTAACCACGGACAGCCCAAAACGAGATACCGAACGCAGCTCGATAACGTCAGGAAGGTTGGCCATTGCCAATTCTACAGGATAGGTAACAAATTGTTCAATATCCTCAGTACCTAAATTTGGGGCTACTGTAATAACCTGTACTTGGTTGTTGGTAATATCGGGGACAGAACCCAGATTTATAGTGGCCATAGACCAAATGCCCGTACCTACCAGTGCCACTATGAAGAGCCCAATAATAAACTTGTTATTAATGGAAAATGAAATGATTTTGTTAATCATAGTAAAAGTATTAATTCAGTTTAAACATCGCAATGCAATGAGATACAATGCGTTTATAATGTGATGCTTATTTTGAAAAGCATCACGTAAGGATATAGCTATCCTTAAAAAAACTGAATTATACTTTAGGTGGTTGGAAAAGCGATTCCAAATATCTGGAAGTGAAGTTTACTTTATATAAGTTAAACTGTTCTTTCCCTTCAAACTTTAATAGATTAATTAAAGCCGAATTGTTGTTCGCAATAATTAATACTAAAGGGTGGCAACATTGCTGATGGGAATGGATTGGTGTTTTCTGCTTACCAGAGTCATTATGGTGCCTTTCAGCTTTTGCTACGTTACCAAAGTAATCTTCAACTACATATTCAAGGAAAGAGTCACCATAAACTTTATGGTCTTGGTAATGGATTAGGATGCTTGAAATTTCTTTAATGGGTCCACAAAAGTCCATATCAATACTAATTCCCTGAAAAAAGAATAATAGCGACATTGATATGGAAAAAAGTGTTTTCATAAATTTCAACAAAGGTAAGAATTAATCGATGCACAGGTTGTGCAAAAACTTGAAAGCAGGGATAAAAGGTTTCATGAAGCACTAAAAACTAGTTATTCTGCAGATCCATGAATCTTTTGAGGGCGAAATAGGCTTTCCATAGGATAGGTCATATATATATATATATATATTATATCGTAAGATATCAGACATAAAATTGAGTGCCAAGAAATATATTTATAATATGATTGCCAAAAATTTCAAATTGCAAATATAACAATGATTACGTGCGACTGGGTTACAAAAGAACTTCAAAAATAGGGTAAGGTTTCAAATAGTCACTAAAATTCATAAACTGAAAAGGCTGAACAATAAGACAATAAGATTTCTAATAATATTAAAATTCTCCGTGCTTCCATCTCTCACTTTATCCATCAATGGACTACAAATCGTGTGCCTTACAAAAGTTATTACAGATTTGTTTATTTTCCCTTTGTTCTTTTTTGATGTTATTTTAAACAGAACTAGGTTTAATTCAATTCCCGCCTCGCCTTCTGATGCCCCTTCAAGGGTTATTGTTCCACTTGTAAAAGGAGGTAGACAGTCGTCCAAGTCCTTTTCGCTTGGGTAAACCGCCCTACGGATATCCTCTACAAGCAAACGTAATGGTTCGCTATTTTTCCTGAGTTCGCGAAGTCTTTCTTCTTCTGTAAACCGTCCATATTGAGCTGAAATTGGTACTGAAAAAAAGCAAAAAATGAGAAATAAGAGTGGAACGTGGCTTTCATATTCGGTAATTTTTAAATATTCAAAAAATTAGGGAAGCCAATTTTAGGGTAAGAAATACACACACCTCATTTTGAGTGGCTTTTAAAATGGGGGAGTTTTCCAATTTAGAAAATTTATTTGAGACCCCATTACAGGAAATCCACATAAAAACTGTGGTTTTCCCCCTGTGTATATTTGCAAATGAATGCCCCGCATTACTTCAATCTCTTTGAAATTTTGATTATCATTGGTGAGAATAAAGTAATCACTCATTAGAATTACCTCTCGAAATCGAACTAATATCGAACTAATAAAAATATAATTAAATACAGTTAAATCAATATCAGTTATTTAATATAAAATAGACGATATACAGAACGTGTATCATTCTATGCAGGAATAGACTTTAAAAACTGTATTCAGGTATTTTCCCCTTGACATCTTTGTAGAATTCATGGATTTTTTGAAAATCATTTTCTTGGTGGTCAGAAGGGAAAAAGGGCTCTCCTATTTTAACTTCCTTCTTGCCAAAATCGAAAGCTACCATTACAATGGGCACATGGGCCTTTTTGGCAATATGATAAAACCCGGTTCTTAGTTCTTTCACTTTTTTACGGGTACCTTCTGGGGCCAAGGCAAATCTAAAGATTGGTCGTTCATTGAATATCTGTACAATGCTGTCCACCGTGTTGGAGTTTTTGGAACGATCCACCGGTGCCCCTCCCGTCCATCTAAAAAACCAACCAAACGGTGGTTTGAACAAACTTTTCTTGCCAATGTAGTTGATTTCCTGGTTCACAACCTTTCGTACCAAAAGTCCCAAGAAAAAATCTAGCCAATGGGTATGGGGCACCACAATGACCACACATTTATCCATACTGGGAAAGGTACCGACCAGTTTCCATCCCAAAACCTTGAAATATATGAACTTGGCCAACTGATGCATTTGTTTGGAATTTTAATTGAAAACCGATTACCACCGGATTATATTTTCTGGAACATGGACTGAAGGCGCTCCGCAGTCATGATATTCTTCCAGTCACTGCCCAAGGCATTCTCCCATAACGCTTCCAATCCAAGGGAAACATTGATCATCACGTCAAAATCATTTTGGGTAAGTCCCGTACAGATGCCTTTTGGCAGATGGATATTGTGTTTTTTGAGCATTTTTTTGAAAAGGGCCACCCCTTCCGGGTAGAAATCCTCCAAATGCTGAAAAACCAAACAGTTCCCGATACCATGTCTAACTCCCAAAAGATAGGAAAGTCCATAACTCATGGCATGGGCAATACCTACTTGGGAATACGCAATGCTCATGCCCCCATGCCATGAGGCCATCATCAATTTATCCCTGGATTCTTCCTCAGGAATATCTTCCAGAAAGACTTCCAAGCAAAGTTCCAAGGCCTTTTCGCCATAGCTTTGACTAAAAGCGTTCAAATAGGTTCCGGTGAGGGATTCCACACAATGAATAAAACAGTCCATTCCTGTATAAAACCACTGTTCTTTTGGGACTGTCCTTGTAAAATCAGGGTCTAGGATTACCTGGTCATAGGTTGTATAATCCGAGTTGATGCCCAATTTTTTATCGGGACCCAACAACACTGTGGTTCGAGAGACTTCCGCTCCTGTTCCGCTAATGGTTGGCACACCTACATGGTACAAGGCCGGTTTGTTTACCAAGTCCCACCCTTGGTATTCTTCGGCCAATCCCTTATTGTTCAGAAGGATGGCAACTGCCTTGGCCAAATCCAACAGGGTTCCCCCTCCAATACCAATGATACCGGAAGGAAGCTCTGTATAATTTTCTTTGATTCTGGCTACCAATGCATCCACTTGGGCCGTTTTGGGCTCTTCATCCGCCGAAATAAAGATGATTTCGTCATTGAACATTAAGGGTACCCTGGAAACGAATGATTCATTCTCAAAGAAATCATCTACCAAGAATATAAAAGGTGCCTCTGAACTCTTACGCATGGGCAACAGAATATCACCCAATTGTGAAAAACATCCTGAACCGAAAATGACCCTTGGCACCATTGGAAAATTACGATACTGGGTCTTGGTACTTGGGGTTATGCTTGCTTTCTTCAAACCGTTTTCTATCTTCATTAATTATCCAAATACTTCAAAATATCCTTTAAACTGTTCAATTTCAAATGGTTGTTCACCAATTCATCCTCTTCGGAAACCATTTCATGGGCCCATGTGGTATGAAAAGGCACGTGCACGGCCTTGGCCCCAATATTCAAGATAGGCAATACATCGGATTTAAGAGAGTTCCCTATCATCAAAAATTCCTTTACATCGATCTTCAGATGCTCCAGAAGGTTGCTGTAATTACTTTCCTTTTTATCGCTCAACACCTCCACATGATGAAAATACTTGGACAGTCCAGATTTTTCCAACTTGCGCTCTTGATCTAAAAGATCTCCCTTGGTCAAGACGATCAAGCGATATTTATCCACCAATTGGGAGAGTACTTCCTCCACTCCATCCAGTAATTCCACGGGGTGGGCGATCATCCTTTTGCCCAAATCCAAAATCTTGGCTATGGTCTTTTGTGAAATCTGATTATTGGATAGGTCCAATGCCGATTCGATCATGGAAAGCATAAACCCCTTGATGCCATACCCATAGATTTCCAGATTGGCCATTTCCATTTTGAACAGTTCCTGATCCACTTTATTTTTGGTCTCGTAATCTTCCAAAAGTTCGGCAAATCGTTCTTCGGTATCCCTAAAATAGGTTTCGTTTACCCAAAGGGTATCATCGGCATCAAACCCAATTACTTTTATGTTCGAAAAATCTACTTCCATACCGTTCTTGCACGTTCCAAATCTTCCGGGGTATCTATCTCGATACCGGTGACATGAGTCTCCACCATTTTTATTTTTTTGCCATACTCCAAAAATCGTATGGCCTCTATCTTTTCCTTGGCCTCCAAGGTGAGCATGGGCAGTTTTTTAAAGTCCATTAAAGCACGCTTTCTAAAGGCATAAATTCCTTTGTGCTTATAATAGGTTGCCTGAACCTCTTTGTCCCTAGGATAGGGAATGGGTGAACGTGAAAAATACAGGGCAAAGTTTTGGTTGTCCACAATTACCTTCACCGTATTGGGATTGGAGATCTCCTCCCAATCGGTAATCGGGGTCATCAACGATGCCAGGTCTATTAACTTGTCCGCATCTTTTTTAAATACATCGATAACCTTTTCCAGACTTACTGCATCAATAAAAGGTTCGTCTCCTTGAACATTGATCACAATGTCCACATCCATATCCTCCACGGCCTCGGCAATTCGATCACTACCGCTTTCGTGTTGGTTCTTGCTCATGATCACGTTCCCATTGATCCCTTGAATGACCTTGGCAATTATGGGACTGTCCGTAACCACATACACTTCATCAAAAAGCTGGGTGTTCACGGCCGCCTCATAGGTTCTCACAATGACCGGTTTACCCGCAAGGTCCTGCATCAACTTGGCTGGAAACCTAGAAGCTTGGTATCGGGCGGGTATCATGGAAATTATCTTCACTTGAATAAGGATTGGTTGGATTTTATTTTTTGGGTCGAAGCTTTCTATAAATCGTAAAAATGAACAACAGAATGATGATGACCAAAATTGCGGCAATCGGTGGCACCAAAATGGAGGCCGTGCTCACCGCAACGGCTGCACCGGTTTCCATTGTAGAAACTAGTGGATTGGCAAGTCCGCCTGTGGTTGCTGTCGAGGTCAATCTCCCTGCTGCATTGGCCCCTTTTATGGCAGTTGCAGTTCCTCCCCCGGCTATGATCGCCAAGGACCAGGTTACCACGGGATCCAAGTCGGTGATGGTGGACACCATCACGGCCGTTCCGGCGATACCTGCCAAAGGCAAGGCCAAACTATCCAAGACATTGTCTATCCAAGGAATGAAATATGCGAATATTTCTGCCATGGTGGCCACCCCAAAGGTAATCACCGAGGCCAAACTACCCAGCCAATGCCAGTTTTCGTTCAGTTCCCAAACGCCAAAATGGGAAGCTAAACTTAGCGCGAACAAAGGTAAAAACACCCTGAACCCGGCCGAAGCTGCCAGTCCGATTCCCAGGAAAATACTTATTATGGTACTTGGTTCAATGTTCATCTTAGGTCTAATTTAGGGTATTCCTAATCAAGAAAAAAATCATCTTTAAATCCGATCAGGTATAGTTGTTTCTTAGCTCTTGTCACGGCTGTATATAGCCATCTCAAATATTCCTTGTCCACTCCGTTGGGCAAATAAGGTTGCTCTACAAAAACGGTATCCCACTGTCCCCCTTGGGATTTATGGCAGGTAATTGCGTAGGAAAATTTCACTTGAAGGGCATTGAAGTACTTGTTGTTCTTTACGCCCATGAATTTTCTATAATTTGATTTCTCATGTGTATAGTCCTTCACTACTTCTTGGTACAATCGGTTACCATCTTCATAGGAAAGCGAAGGCGATTCCGCGTTGATGGTGTCCAGTAGTAAAACGGTCTCGAACGGTTTTTGGGAAGGATAATCCACCATTTTTACCTTCACTTCCGCAAAAGTAAACCCGTACAGTTCCTTGATGGCGAAAAGCTCCAAAACTTCAATAATATCACCGTTTGCTATAAAGCCTGCCTCGGAGGTGGCCTTTAACCAAAAGTAATTGTTCTTTACCACCATCATATAATCGCCTACCGAAATCTGGTTGTCCAGAAAAAGAATGCGCTCCCTGATATTCTGATTATAGAGATTGGCCCTTTTATTGGAACGAACAATGATAGCTGTCTCCTCTTTTCCATTTTCACTATAGGATGAATCGATGGCTTCCTGGATCTCGGCACCATCGATCAAACGAACAATATCCTTATAGTGGTCCAGTTCAAATTGGAAACCTTCATAAAACTGGGACTGCAACTGCTCCCGTAAGTTGGTTGCATTATATAGGATGCCTGAATCCTCGGTTTGCCGCATCACTTCGTCCAGTTCCAAACACGATACTTGCTTGTCATAATTAAGGGATAACCGATCCTCGTCCAAGGCTGGGCTAAGCTCCAATTTTACCGGGGGCAACTGGGCCGTATCGCCAATCAATACCAATTTACAGTTATGTCCTGAATGAACGTAGAACATCAGGTCGTCCAATAATGACCCATTTTCAAAGAGTTTGGAATCCGCTGGGGTATCAGGTATCATGGAAGCTTCATCCACAATAAAGACGGTATTGCGGTGCTTATTAGGGGCCAATACAAATAGGATATTTCCCCCCGACTGTTTTTTTGGAAAATAGATCTTCTTGTGAATGGTGAAAGCTTTGTTACCGGAATAGACCGACATTACTTTTGCTGCACGTCCTGTTGGTGCCATCAGTACGGCACTCATATTTACCTTCCACAAACTGCTCACCAATGTGGCAACCAAGGTCGTTTTACCCGTTCCTGCAAAACCTTTCAACAGAAACACTTCCTCCTTTTTACCATCAAGTACAAAACTGGCCAATTTTTCCAGTGCCAATCCTTGCTTATCCGTAGGTGTGTGAGGGAATTTTTCCTTTAAAATTTTTAAAAATACAGGTGTGGTAAAATCGTTCATGGGCATCTAAAGATAGCATGGTTTTTTAAAGCAAAAAGTTTCGTGATTAAAAAAAAATTGTAGATTTGTCAGTAACCACTAAATTAACTTTGAAAGACAGTATCAGATATGTTAAACTTAATTCTTATTGTTGTATTAATATGCCTTGTGACCTTTGGGCTTGTATTCGTGATTGACAGGTTTTTACCTCAAAAAGTAAAGCCCTTTTTGGTAATTGCCTTCGGACTTTTGAGCATTTTCCTAGGTTATAAAATATATCAGTCCATCAATGCCCCCATCGAATTCAATAAGGTAAGAAAAGAAAGATTTTCCCATGTAATTGCAAAATTAAAGGATATCCGTGACGCTGAAGAGGCCTATAAAACCGTAAACGGAAAATATGCCGGAAATTTTGAGAGCTTAATCAAATTCATTGACACAGGAAGCTATACGATTACAACCCAAAGAGACTCTTCTTTCATGAAGTTCGATAAGGCCTACGGAATTGAACTTCAACAAGATACGATAATTATTGACACATTGGGAATGGTAAAGATCAAAGATTCACTTTTTAAAGGTAGTGATCGTTACAAAACAATGATGGATGTGCCTTATGCCCAAAATGCGGAAAAATTCGAACTCAAGGCTGATATTATTGACAAAAGCGGTTATAAAGCACCTGTCTTTGAAGCTAAAGTAAAGAAAGATGTAGTTCTTTACGACCAGCCAAAAGATTTGGTAGATAGGGAAAAAGCCCACCAGAGTGTTGAGGAAGTAAATGGCGATGAAATTAAAGTTGGTTCCTTGACCGATGTGAGCACCAATGGTAACTGGCCTCCAATCTATGACAGAAAAGACAACTGATATAGCGCAGCCAATAGAACATAACGCATTTAGAAAACTGTCCATTCAGGTTAGCTTGAATGGACTTTCTTTTTGTGTTCTGGATACCATTACCAATAAGATACTGGCCTTTGAGAAAGTTACTTTCACAGTACCTTCTACCCCATATCTAATGCTCAAGGAACTTAAGGCAAAATTGAACCAACAGGGCAATATTGGCCGTAACTTCTCTGAAGTGGTCGTCATACATAAGAACAACATGTTCGGATTGGTGCCCAAACCTCTTTTCAACAAGGAGGAGCTACCCAATTACCTGAAATTCAACGCCAAGATCATGGCCAACGACCTTGTTGCCTATGATGAGCTTCCCAACCAGGACATCGTGAATGTGTACATCCCTTATACCAACATTAATAATTATATTTTCGAGCTTTTTGGGGAGTTTGAGTTCAAACACAGCGGAACCGTCCTCATATCCACACTAATGTCCCAGAGCCGCACCATTCCTGAACCCACCTGCTACGTACAGGTATCGGGGAAAGAAATGGAAATGATGGTGGCCTCCGATAAAAGATTGCTCTTTTATAATCAATTTGAATACAAGACCAAGGAAGATTTTTTATACTTCTTGCTGTTTAGCTTGGAACAATTGCAAATAGATCTTGAAAAAGTACAACTAAAACTTTTTGGTTCCATTGAAGAGGGCGACCCCATTTTTGAGCTTTGCCACCAATACATCAAAAACGTTTCCGTCTTTGTTCCCGCCAATACTGCCTTTCCTTTGGAAGAATTGGAAAACGAGAGCATTGATTTTTCCATTTTAAGTTCCCTGTAAATGCGAATCATCTCTGGAAGATATAAGGGAAAACGATTGATTGCCCCGAAAAAATTGCCTGTACGCCCCACTACCGACATGGCCAAGGAAGGGCTCTTCAACATTTTGAACAATCGTTTTTATTTTGATGGGCTAAAGATTCTCGACCTTTTTGCCGGAACAGGAAACATTAGTTTTGAATTCGCCTCAAGGGGCGTTGAGGACATCACGGCCGTGGACAGTTTTCCGGGATGCACCCAATACATTGCCAAAACTTCAATGGAACTCGATTTTTCCATAAGTACTGTAAAAGCCGATGTTTTTAAATACTTGGAACGGACCCAAGAAAAGTTCAACATCATCTTTGCAGACCCACCCTATAGTTTTGACCAAAGCCAATTCCTGAAAATTGCCGATTTGGTTTTTGAACACAGACTACTTGAGGAAGACGGTCTGCTTGTTATTGAACATTCAGACCAAACGGATCTATCCAATCACCCCAGCTTTTCCGAGCAAAGAAAATATGGGGGAAGCATCTTTAGTTTCTTTCAACAGAAAGAAGAATAAAAAAAGCAGGCCATAAGCCGGATTCTGTATACCCTTACCATTTATCTAGGCCAATGGTTACCCAAAGGCTCCAACCGCCTACCCTCCAGCTCGGGCGTGCTACCCTCTTCCGATAGCTATCGGAACACTGGTTTACATGGCGTTTCACCGCATAGAGTTTACCTGATTTCACTACAGCCGAACTGTACTTGCTTTCTGTTGCACTGGTCCTCGCCTTTCGGCGGACGGGCGTTACCCGCTATGCCGCACTACGGTGTCCGGACTTTCCTCTCCAATCTTGTTGCCAAAATTGCAGCGATAAGGTGGCCTGCTTGGCTGCAAAGGTAATCCAATTGTTAATAAAAAAAGGCTATCCATGTTACAGAGAGGTAGCTTTGACGGAAGCTATTTTTATATTTGTAAAAACTCTATTTTTCCTCCATTGGAACCATTTGTCGTATCAGCTCGTAAATACCGTCCCCAGACGTTTAAGGATGTAGTGGGCCAAGAGGCCATTACCAATACCTTGCTGAACGCCATTGATAACAACCATCTGGCGCAGGCCCTCTTGTTCTGCGGTCCCAGGGGAGTGGGAAAAACTACTTGTGCAAGAATCTTGGCCAAAAAAATCAACCAAGATGGCACGGAACGAGAAGATGAGGATTTTGCTTTCAATATTTTTGAACTGGATGCGGCTTCCAATAACTCGGTAGACGACATTCGAAACTTGATAGACCAAGTTAGGATTCCTCCACAGGTGGGAAAATACAAGGTCTATATCATCGACGAGGTGCATATGTTGTCGCAATCCGCCTTCAATGCCTTTTTGAAGACTTTGGAGGAACCACCCAAACATGCCATTTTTATTTTGGCCACTACGGAAAAACACAAAATCATCCCCACCATATTGTCCCGTTGCCAAATCTTTGATTTTAAGCGAATAACGGTAAAGGATGCCTCGGAATACCTCAAATATATTGCGGAGCAACAAGGGGTTGAAGCAGAGGAAAGTGCACTACATATTATTGCCCAAAAAGCGGACGGTGCCATGCGCGATGCCTTGTCCATTTTTGATCGTGTGGTCAGTTTTTCAGGAAAACAACTGACCCGTAAGGCGGTTACTGAAAACCTGAATGTTCTGGATTATGACATCTACTTTGCAGCCACCGATTTGATTTTGCAAAACAATATTCCCGAGCTTTTGGTGCTTTTCAACAATACATTGTCGCTTGGTTTTGATGGGCATCATTTTATATCCGGCCTGGCCTCCCATTTCAGGGATTTGATGGTGTGCCAACACCCTGATACCCTAAACCTATTGGAAGTCGGTGATGATGTAAAAATGCAATATCAGGAACAGGCCAAAAAGGCGCCTAAGGAATTCCTTTTGAAGGCCATTGATATAGCCAATGATTGTGATTTGAAGTACAAGGCAAGTAAGAATCAACGGTTGTTGGTAGAGCTCTCGCTCATGAAATTGGCGTCCATCACTTTCGATGGAGAAAAAAAAAACTCTAATTTCATAATACCAGCCTCTTTTTTCGGAAAAAGAGAACCTGCGGCCAAAATGGTCCAGAGCAATGGTTCCGTGCAAAAATCTTTGCCGGAAACCGATCAAAATCAGCCTGATGTAGAAGTTTTAGAGGAAGAATTGGTCAATGAACCTATTGAATCCGTTAGCGAGCCTGCAAAGGAATACCAACCACCAAAAAAAATACAGATCGGCAATTTGGAAAAGCGGGTTTCCGGTCTATCTCTTTCCAGCATCAAGATCAAAAAGGAGCATGAAAACACCAAAGCTCCTGAAATAGCCCATGAAGATTTGCCCAAGGATTCTTTTTCAGAAGAGGAGATGCAAAAGCACTGGGATGACTTTGTGCATCAACTAGAAAACCAAGGTAGGAAAATATTGGCCAGTAACTTTCAGACAGATGTCCCCAAGCTTAAAAATGGAGAGGTTATTTGGATTGAACTGCCCAACGGTACCATGAAAAAGGAAATAGAGCGGGAGCAAAACCTGATGTTGGATTACCTTAAACAAAAGCTCAACAACTACTCCATCACCCTTCAAATCACGGTGAATGAGGAGGTAGCCAAAAAATTTGCCTTTACCCCTGCCGAGAAATACGAAAAACTGCGGGAAAAGAATCCGGCCATTGAATTGCTTCGCAAAGAATTCGACCTTGATTTTTAGGGTAAGGCCCCTTACCCGTATCTTTGTACCTTAAAATTTCAAAATACCGTTCATGTTAGGCCTTAAATTACCAACGGACCCCAGATGGGTGAATATTGTGGAAAAGAATATTGAGGAAATCCTCACCGATCATGCGTATTGTGAGCAAAAAGCAGCCAGTACCGCCATTTCCCTAATCATAGGTTTCCCTGAAAAATCGGAATTGGTAAAAGAAATGACAGCTCTTGCCCGTGAAGAAATGGGCCATTTTAACATGGTGCATGATAAAATCATAAACAGAGGCTGGGTTCTAGGTCGGGAACGCAAAGATGAATATGTAATTGAACTGATGAAATTTTTCCCAAAAGGCGGAAGCAGGGAAACCCATCTGGTACACAAACTGTTATATGCTGCTTTGATCGAGGCCAGAAGCTGCGAGCGTTTTCGTTTGCTTTCCGAAGAAATTCAGGATGAGGAACTTTCCGAATTCTACCGAAACCTAATGGTGAGCGAAGCGAACCACTACACCATGTTCCTCAAATTTGCCCGCAAATATGGACATAAGGAGGAAGTAGACCAAAAATGGCAAGATTTGCTGGATTACGAGGCGAGTTTAATGAAAGATTTGGGCAAAAAGGAAACCATGCATGGTTAATCCTTCTGGTAGTACAACATTTTGATCATACCATCTACCAATCCTATTTTTGGTACGTGGATTTTCGTAGCCTTGCCCCATTTGGCCGCGTTCAGGAATATTTTAATGGCAGGAATGATCACATCGGCCCTATCCTGATTAAGGCCCAAAACCGCAACCCTATCCTCATAGGCCATATTGTTCAAAAATTGGTATTGCCCTTTTATCCAAATATAAGAAAGGGGCTGCCCCAACTTTCGCCCGGACATTTTATGCAATTTGTTGATGTTTCCACCCGAACCGATGATCTCTACGGTTCCATCCAAAGGAATATTGGACTTGATCCAAGTTTTTACTTCTTCCCAAACCGAATCTTCAACCAGGTTGTTCAACAATCTAACGGTACCTATTTTAAATGAACGGGAAACCTTTGGCGCACCTTTTTCAAAAATGGTAAACTCGGTACTACCGCCACCAACATCCACATAGAGATAATACCTGTCCATTTTGATGATATCCTTCAAATCAGTGGAAGCAATGATCATGGCCTCTTTTTTACCATCAATGATCTCTATAGGCATCCCGGTTTCCTTGATGACCCTCTGTACCACCTCTACCCCATTTTTGGCCTCGCGCAAGGCAGATGTGGCACAGATCATAAACTTTTCAATGCCGTACACCTGCATCAAATAGTTGAATGACTTCATGGTCTTGACCAACCGTGACTCACTTTTTGGAGAAATTTCACCCCGAATAAAGGCATCCTCACCCAAACGCACGGGCACACGTACCAACTCACTCTTTTTGAAGATGGTAGGTTTATCTTTTTGTTCTATCACATTGTTGATGAGCAGCCTAATGGCGTTCGAACCAATATCAATGGCGGCAAATTTGCGGACTACCAAATAGTGCGGTGTTAGGATTCCAATTTCTTTTGATAATAATAATACATCTCAAACTGAGACCTCAATTCTGCTTCACCTGTTGTGCGTTTTCTATAGGCATTGTCTTGTTTGGCTGAAAAAATACGGGCCTTGAGATTGTCCCTCCACGAAATATCGAAAGTATCCAAAAGTTCTTGGCGGATGTCCGGATCATAGATTGGGCATCCTACCTCTACCCTAAAGTCGAGGTTACGGGTCATCCAATCGGCTGATGAGATATAAATTTTTGGGTCTCCCCCATTTCCAAAAACAAACATTCGGGGGTGTTCCAAAAACTTGTCCACAATGCTAATGGCCTCAATATTCTCGCTCATACCTTCCACACCCGGAATAAGGCAACATATGCCTCTCACGATCATTTGAATCTTCACTCCCGCCCTACTGGCCTCATATAACTTGTCCACCATTTGGTAAGAAGTGAGGCTGTTCATCTTTATTTTGATATAGGCTTCCTTACCATGCTTGGCGTTGGCTATTTCCTTGTCTATCAACTTTATGAAGGTAGACTTGGTATAGTGCGGTGACACAACCAAGTGTTTGTATTTATTTATCTTATAGTTGGTTTCGAAGAACTCGAACACCTTGCTCATATCCTTCAGGATACCCTCATGGGCGGTGAACAGGGTATAATCCGTGTAAATCTTGGCTGTGGATTCGTTAAAGTTTCCGGTACTTATAAAACCATAGCGTTTCAATTCACCGGCTTCCTCACGTTCCACCATACAAATCTTACTGTGCACCTTTAATCCGGGAACACCAAAAATCAAATTGACTCCTTCCGCTTGAAGATAGTTGGCGTATTCGATGTTGTTCTGCTCATCAAACCTTGCCTGTAGTTCAATCTGTACGGTTACCTGTTTCCCGTTCTTTACGGCATTGATCAGAGCGGATGCTATCTGGCTATCGCTCGCCAAACGATAAATAGTGATTTTGATAGTACGGACTTTCGGGTCGAGAGCCACTTCCCTCAAAAATTTAGTCACGTAACTAAACGTATGATAAGGCGCATAGATCATATAATCCTTATGGGCAATCATATCCAAGAGACTTCCCTTCATGCTCAGCCCCTTTACCGGTAGCGGGTCGATCTTTTCATACATAAGATCATGTCTTCCCAAACTGGGGAATCCCATGTAATCCCTTCTGTTGTGGTATCGACCGCCGGGAATGACACTATCGGTACCCATGATATCCATTTTTTCCTTAAGGAACTGCAGCGTATCCTTGTCGATTTTCTTGTCGTACACGAATCTAACCGGATCACTGATCTTACGGTGCTCCACACTGGTAGAGATCTTTTCGATAAAGCTCTTGCTCAAGTCGTTGTCTATATCCAACTCGGCATCCCTTGTAATCTTGATCATATGGGCCGAAATGGACTCAAACTCGAACATGGTGAACACATTGTCCAAACAGAACCGGATCAAATCATCCAACATAATGATGTAATCCTTATCACCCTCTTTCGGAAGCACAACAAATCGGTCAATGCCTTTGGGGATTTCGATTAGGGCATAGCGGTTATGTTTACCCGCACCTGACCCATTTTTCATCACAATTTTCACTGCCAAGTAGGCCGCAGTATCCTTCAAAAGGGGAAATTCATTCAAATCGTTCAGGATGATGGTCATCAGCTCCTGGTTCACCTTTTTGAAAAAGTAATCCCTGATGAATTCTGCCTGGCTCTCGGTTACCTCCCTCTCGTTGATGATGAAAATATTTTCCTGCCGTAATTCCTTTTCAATGGCTTTAAAAATTTCCAAACTACGGGCCTGTTGGGCAATCACAATTTTGGTAATCTCTTCCAAAAGGTCCTTTGCCCTTTCACCCCCCAACACACTCTTACCGGTTTTACCCGCCTCCACAATGCGTTTTACCGTAGCATAGCGAACTTTGAAGAATTCATCGAGATTGTTACTAAAAATTCCTAAAAAGCGAAGACGGTCAATCAGTGGTACTTTTTTGTCGTTGCTTTCTTGAAGCACCCGAGCATTAAATTGTAGCCAGCTTATTTCCCGGTTTATATATTCATTTTTTGTTTTGACCATTTATTTATTCAAGTGTTTTGGAAAGACCATTTGTTTAGTGGTCCCCTTTGAGATACGGGACCAATCATCCACATCAAAAGTAATGTAGACAAGCCCTGCCGTGGGAACGTTTTCAATATACTGATCTCCCCAGCTATTTGCAAGCGAAGTAAAGGCATAATTATGTCCAAAAATGGCCACGGTATGCAAATTATTGTCCAAGTTGGAAACAAATTGTTGCACACCATCACCAGAGAAATCATAGAGGGATTTTTCTACCTTGAATTGGGCAAGATCCAAACCTAGGTTTCGGACAAAGATCATACTGGTATGAAGGGCACGAATGGCAGGGCTGGAAAATGCGAAATCCAACTTGGGGGCATGCATCCGGAAGGTGTTGGAAACCACATTGGCATCCTTTATACCCTTTTCCTGCAACGGTCTGTCTTTATCGGAAACATCATAATCCCAAGTGGATTTACCATGCCGCATCAAAATAATCTGTTTCATATTAGTTTATTTATGGAGCCAATCGTTCTATTTTCCAATCGTAATCTTCTTGAAGGGTATATCGTATCCTATCATGGAGCCTGTTGGGCCTTCCTTGCCAAAATTCCATGGAAATCGGGCGAACCAAATAGCCACCCCAATGGGCAGGACGTTCCACTTCTTTCCCCTCATAAGCCTTTTCCAAATCTTTCAATGCTTTCTCCAACACCTCTCTGGAAGGTACCACCTCACTTTGATTGGATACCACAGCTCCCAACTGGCTGCCAACGGGCCGCGATTCAAAATAACCGTCCGATAGATTCTCCGCAATCTTTTCCGCTGTGCCTTTTATGATGACCTGACGTTCCATATTAGGCCAAAAAAAAGACAAACACACCGAAGGATTCTTAGCAATTGCCTTTCCTTTTTCGCTGTTATAGTTAGTGTAAAAGATAAAACCCTCGTGGGTGTATTTTTTCATCAACACGACCCTATTCTTGGGAAAACCATCCAATCCTATGGTGGATACGTTCATGGCATTCGCTTCATCCACCCCATCGGAAGCTTCTACTTCATAAAACCATTTTTGGAATTGCTCCAACGGATTTTCCTTAATGGAATCTTCGGTCAATTCGCTTTTTTCGTATGATTTCCGGTAATTGCCAAGGTCTTTTTGCATGTTGTGAAGTTCGTTAAAATTCGAATGTCTTCAAAGCATGAAATGATAATTCAATTGAGGTTGGTATAGGGTTGTTATTAAGGGTGAAGGGTAAAGGGTTAAAGATTGATGGTTCAGGGTTAAAAGAAAAAAACTGGATTATTTTGAGCGCAGTCTAGATATCCCATAAACCAAGGATTACCAAATAAACTTGAAGGACAAATTATCGTTACTCGTCAAAATTAGATTTCCCATCTCAACGCTTATTCGAAAATGACATGTTTGGCTCCAAATTGAGAATACCAAATACCGCAATCCTAGAGATCAAAAACCTTACCGTCATCGGCGAGTTCCACTTTTGGGAAAACAGTCAACGCTTCTTCCTTAAATAATTCAATGGATTTGTAGCGGGTGGAATAATGCCCCAAAATCAATTGGTCCGCGTTGGCCGACTTGGCAATTTGTGCAGCTTGCTTGGCCGTGGAATGCTTGGTCCGGTCGCAAAGATGGGCCTCGGTCTCCAAAAAGGTGGATTCATGATACACTGCATCCACCCCCTTGATCAAAGGAACAACGGATTCATTATATACAGTATCGCTACAGAAAGCATAGCTTTTGGGTTTGGGCGGGTTGTGTGTCAGTTTTTTATTAGGTATCAACTTACCATTTTCATCCATGGCATCGTTCCCTTTTTTAATATTGTTGAATTGGCTCCGATCTATACCATAGCGTTGGGCCGCTTCCACATTCAATGTTCGTGGGGCCTCCTTTTCCTTGAACAAAAAACCATTGGTATACACTCGGTGTTCCAACGGTATGGTTCGGACAGAAACCTTACTGTCTTCCATAATGAGTTCCGACTCCTTCGATTCCAACTCATGAAAGATTAGGGGATAATTGGTCCAGGAATCTCCCAATTTCAGGAACAGGCTCACTGCCTCCTTGATACCTTTCGGACCATACACATGGAGTTCCTTTTCCCTTCCCAACAACCTAAACGTGGAAATAAGTCCGGGCAATCCGAAGAAATGATCGCCATGCAAATGGGAAATGAAAATATGGTTTATGCGAGAAAATTTCACTTTGTATTTTCTCAATTGTACTTGTGTTCCTTCACCGCAATCGATCAAAAAAAGATGGTTCTGGATTTCGAGTACCTGGGATGTAGGGTTGGTAAACGTTCTGGGTGTTGCCGAGTAGCAGCCTAGTATGGTTAATTTCACTAATGGTAAATTAAAAATGGAAAGTTAAAAACTATCCATTGGAATTTAAACATTCTGTTTTGAGGACTTTACGATAGAAGCTAGAAGTTTAATGATTTGAACAATTTCATTGTTTACCTCGTCATAGTCATAATTTTCTACAAAACCAGACTTGTTCAACAAGTCCAACCAATATCTTGTTTCATTGGCTTCTTTTAAAGAAATAGACATTTTATGAATAAAATCCTTCTTACTCTCTGCATGTTCAGCTTCACGAACCAATGCTCCGATGGCAGTTCCTGATCTCAATAGCTGCTTTGAAAGTACGAATTCCTTTTGTTTTGTTTCCAAAAGTTTGGTGAGCCGAACAATTTTCAATGCAAAATCAAAACTTTTTTGTTGAATGATGTTCTCTTTGACCAAATGGATTCGTTTTCAATTTATAATTTTCAATTCTTAAATGTCCAAATCGCGTTCTATTTCTTCCATTTCGATAAGATCCATGGCTTCCTGTAAAGTGGGCACCAAACTTATTTCATCGGGAATCTCGTCATAGGAAACCTTGTCGGTGACCAAAACAAATGATTTTCCAGAGTGTTTGTGCACGTTAGACAAATCCAAGAATTCCAAGATATCGTTGGCCGAAATCTTGTTGAAAGAAAACAGGTTGACAACAATATGATCGTGTTTCAACTTGGGATAAGCATTGTTCAGGTTTTCCATGAAGGTCGAGAGCGAGGTCTTCTCCTGGAAAACAATGGTCGTGGTTCCGTCCTTGTCGAAAATCATCTTACTTAATTTTTGATGCCAATAAATAGAGTACTGCCATACGGATCGCCACTCCATTTTCCACTTGATGCAGAATGATGGATTGGTCGGAATCCGCCACATCACTTGTGATTTCCACACCACGGTTTATAGGCCCAGGGTGCATGATCACAATCTGTTTGTCCAAGCTGTCCAACAGCTGCTTATTTACCCCGAATTGTTGGGTATATTCTCTGGTTGAAGGAAAGTAACTAATGTCCATACGCTCGTTCTGAACGCGAAGCATGTTCGCTACATCGCACCATTCCAATGCTTTGCGCAAATCCGTTTCCACTTCTACTCCTAAAGAGGTTATATATTTAGGAATCAATGTTTTAGGTCCGCAAACTTTTACATTGGCTCCCTGCAGTTTTAGGGCGAATATATTGGATAGTGCTACCCTGGAATGCAGGATATCACCAACAATAACAATGTTTTTACCCCCAACTTCCCCTAACTTCTCGCGGATGGAAAATGAATCCAACAAAGCCTGGGTAGGATGTTCATGTGCTCCATCCCCAGCATTTACGATGGAAGCCTTTACGTGTTTGGAAAGAAAGATGCCCGCTCCCGGGTTGGGATGCCGCATCACCACCATATCCACTTTCATGGATAGGATGTTGTTCACGGTATCGATCAAGGTTTCCCCTTTTTTCACCGAAGATTGTGCTGCGGAGAAGTTCACCACATCTGCCGACAACCGTTTTTCGGCCAGCTCAAAAGAAAGCCGTGTACGCGTACTGTTCTCAAAAAAGATGTTGGCTATGGTGATGTCCCGAAGGGTTGGGACCTTTTTTATGGATCTATTGATAACCTCCTTAAAATGGTCGGCGGTTTCAAAAATGAGCTGTATATCCTTTTTGTTCAGATACTTGATTCCCAACAAGTGGTTTACGCTCAATTCGCTCATTTTCTTCTATTTGCTAACTAAATAAACAATATCCTCCCCGTCATTTTCTTCCCACATCACCTTAACTTTCTCCTTATTGATGGCATCTACCTGCCTACCCCTATAGTTGGGCTGAATGGGCAAATGCCTGCTAAATCTCCTATCGATCAAGGTCAGCAATTCTATGCTCTTGGGCCTTCCGAAGGATTGAATGGCCGTAAGGGCCGCCCGAATACTTCTTCCCGTATAGAGCACATCATCAATAAAGACCACTTTTTTGTCCTCCACCAGAAAATCCATTTTGGTGGAATTGGCTTTTAGGATTTCTCCCCTTCCAAAATCATCCCTAAAAAAGGTAATGTCCAAAAAACCAAGGGCAATGTCCTTCACCTTGTACTCCGTTTTCAGGATCTTGGCCAATCTTTCGGCCAAAAAAACGCCCCGTGGTTGTATACCCACCAGTGCGGTATCCTTAAAATCGAGATGGTTTTCCAAGAGCTGACAGGCCAGCCGGTGCAGTATGATGTTGATCTCTTTGGAAGTAAGCAGTACTTTTTGGCTCATAAAAGATGTGACCGAAACAGATTTTGTAAAAGTATTAATTTAAAATGAAAGATTTGTCAAGACAGGTGCAATGGAAATCCAATGTTAATTTTTAAACAATTTTGTAATCTTTTTCTTTCTTAATTGTAATCTTTTATATATTTAAGGATAACCATTTAAAATCATTAATTATGAAAAAAGCAGTTTTAGTTTTATACGCAGTGGCCATTGGATTTTTGGTCCTTAGTTTTGAGAATCCTAAAAAAAAGTATCCTAGTCATTTATCCGATGAATTGATTACGTTTTTCGAAAGTGAATATTTGACCACGATTGAAAATGAATCACTCAATTCGCTATTAGAAAAGAATTTCTCCCCATTATTTGACAATGTAGATTATGTCCATGCACAAAAAAATGAAGAATTAGGCTATTATTATATAGTATATGCAAAAAAAGACGGTGAACCGATTATTAAATTATTAAAAATCAATGAATCTGATATTCAAAATGAAACGTATACCTACATTGATTTTACAAATATCGAGGTGAACAGTCAAACAATTTATTGCAGACAAAGTATTAGTACTCTTCCAAATGCGTGTCCATTGGAGTGCAGTTATAATACAAATGGATGTCGTGGATTTGAATGCGGAGTTTATGTAGAGGGTGAATGTGTTCAAGAATAATTTAACTAAATACAAAGTTCAAGATTTAAAATAAAAAAGCCCCGACTGTTTCCAGCGGGGCTTCCTTTATATAAGAAATGTGATTATTTCTTTTTGGCAGCTGCCTCCATTTTGTCTTTCAACGCCTGTAATTGGGCATTGGCATCACCTAATGTTGGTGCTGCTTCATCAGAAGTGGAAGTCCTGCCTTTGGCAGCTTTCACATTCTTCTCTTCTTGCTCCCTAAAGATAGCGGTGTGGCTGGCCACAACTCGTTTGAAATCTTTGTTGAACTCAATGATCTTGAACTCGGCCGTTTCACCTTTTACAAGTTTCTTACCGTCTTCTTTTTCCATGTGTCTTGATGGAACAAATCCAACGATATCCTCGTTAAAGTTGATGGTAGCACCTTTGTCAACCACCTCAGCGATAGAAGCAGTGTGAACGGTACCTTCACCGAAATCCTCGGAATATTTATCCCATGGGTTGGCTGTGGTCTGTTTGTGACCCAAGCTCAACTTACGACCTTCAACGTCCAATTCCAAAACTTCCACCTCCAAAGTATCGCCCACGGCAACAAACTCGGATGGGTGCTTGATTTTCTTGGTCCAAGAAAGGTCAGAGATGTAGATCAAACCGTCGATTCCTTCTTCCAACTCTACGAATACACCGAAGTTGGTGAAGTTCCTTACGATTCCCTTGTGCTTGGAACCTACAGGGTACTTGGAAGTGATGTCGGTCCATGGATCTGGAGTCAATTGCTTGATGCCCAAAGACATTTTGCGCTCTTCCCTATCCAAAGTCAGAACAACAGCCTCAACCTCGTCCCCTACGTTTACGAAATCCTGTGCAGACCTCAAGTGGGTAGACCAAGACATTTCAGAAACGTGGATCAAACCTTCAACACCATCAGCTACTTCGATAAAGGCACCGTAATCAGCAATAACCACTACTTTACCTTTTACCTTGTCTCCTACTTTGATCTCATCCCCAAGGGCATCCCATGGGTGTTTCTCCAACTGCTTAAGACCCAATTGGATCCTAGATTTGTTATCATCGAAATCAAGGATTACCACGTTCAATTTCTGGTCAAGTTCAACAACCTCGTTGGGGTGGTTGATACGGCTCCAAGAAAGGTCGGTAATGTGGATCAAACCATCCACACCTCCAAGGTCGATAAAGACTCCGTAAGAAGTGATGTTTTTCACAACACCTTCCAATACTTGGCCTTTTTCCAACTGACCTATGATCTCTTTTTTCTGTTCTTCGATATCCGCTTCGATCAAAGCTTTGTGAGATACCACTACATTCTTGAACTCGTGGTTGATCTTCACTACTTTGAACTCCATGGTCTTACCTACGTACTGATCGTAATCACGGATAGGTTTCACGTCGATTTGGGAACCAGGCAAGAACGCCTCAATTCCGAATACATCCACGATCATACCACCTTTGGTACGACATTTAACGTAACCTTGTACGATTTCTTCCTTGTCATGGGCATTGTTCACACGATCCCAGGCCTTGATGGTTCTGGCTTTTCTGTGTGATAGCACCAATTGACCGGTCTTATCTTCGCGAATGTCAATAAGTACCTCTACTTTGTCACCAACCTTAAGGTTAGGGTTGTAACGGAACTCGTTCAAGGAGATAACCCCTTCAGACTTTGCGTTGATGTCGATGATGGCCTCACGGTCGGTCATGTGAACCACTGTTCCTTCCACTACTTCCTCATCGGCAGTGTCCACAAAATTTTCCTCAACAAGATTTTCGAATTCCTTAAGCTTGCTATCGTCTACACGCTCAATTCCTTCTTCATACTTGTCCCAGTCAAAATTTTCAAGAAATTCTTTTGGATCTTGTTGGGCCTGAGTTGCCTCTTTTACTTGTGCTGTGGCAGTTTCAGTTGCCTCAACGGTTGTTTTTTCTTCAGCCATGTGCTGATTTAAAATTTGTATTCCACGTTTTACAAGAGTTGAACAATTACCGCGGAAGTGGTTTTTACATAGATTTTAAATTCCCTTCTCCTCTTGCTGCTTTGTTAAAAAAGGAGTGCAAAAATACAATTAAATTCTTGATTCACAAAGTATCTGGACGAAAGGTTGGCCCCAAAAAAACTATAACCATTATTTAACTGGAAAATTTGCGGTTTATAGCTATCTTGAAGGTTCTAATTGTTAACTATAAAAATTACTATTATGAGTGTAAAAGCAAAGTATCAACCCGTTTTGGATCTAGGCCTAAAATTGAACGTCAAGGACGGCGATGTTTCGGAAGAAAATGGCGTTTTGAAGATAAAGGGAATGACATCAACTCCTTATGAAAAAAACTTGTTGTGGGACAAGATCAAGGAGATCGGCGGTGAGCACCCCAGTGATATCAAGGCCAATATTACAGTGGAAGACGATTCCGTTTACGCGCGCCACACCGTAAAAAGCGGCGAATCGTTGAGCAAGATTGCCAAGCACTACTATGGCGATGCCATGAAGTACAAACAGATCTTTGAGGCCAACACCAATATTTTGAAGAATCCTGACCTGATCCACCCCGATCAGGTGTTGGTCATCCCGAATTTGTAGAAAAATTTGTCAATTCGATTGCAGTCAAGAACTTGCTTACATCTCGACTGCGCTCGATGTGACAATTCTAAGAACATTAGGCGCCTCAGGGCGTCTTTTTGTTTCACTATGAATTCAAAGCAATCAAAAGCGTGGTTGGGTCAATTCAAAAAACTCACCCATCCATTTACACTTGAATTAAAACCAGAAAAAAACTAACTTCACTTATCGGTCGATATAAATCATTAAAACGATTCATATCTAATTACGATAAGTGCAATTTGAAATTTTATTAAATTTTTCACCCCTTCTTCGCAATCACGCGTTGGGCAAAGTCGTGTACCCTTTCAAACTGTTCTTCCAGTCCCATATCACTGTTGTCAAATTCAATGGCGTCCTTGGCTTTTTTAAGCGGTGAAATGCTTCGGGTTGAATCGATGAAATCCCTTTCCTGTACATTTTTGAGCACCTCGGCATAGCTTACCTCTTCCCCGTTGTCCAACAGTTCCTTATACCTTCGGGCGGCCCGGGTCTCAGGGGAGGCCGTCATGAACAGCTTGAGTTCTGCTTCGGGGAAAACCACGGTACCGATATCCCTACCATCCATCACAATACCCTTGTCCTTGCCCATTTGCTGCTGCATCTTTACCAGCTTTTCCCGGACTTCCTTTATGGCGGAAACCTTGCTCACCTTCCCAGAAACCCTCATAGATCGAATCTCTTCTTCCACATTCTGTCCGTTCATGTGCATATCAGAACGACCTGTTTCGGAATTGGGGACAAATTTTAGTGCAATACCAGGCAAAGCCTCAATCAATTTGGGTGCCTTGATCTCACCCTTTTCATTGATCAAATCGTGGTCCAATGCATAAAGCGTCACCGCCCTGTACATGGCCCCTGTGTCCACATAAATATAGTTCAGCGATTTGGCCAACCGTTTGGCGATGGTGCTTTTTCCTGTTGATGAATATCCGTCAATTGCTATTGTAATTTTTCCCATGCGCCAAAAATAGGCAGAAATGTCATTATAATTTTATGACACCTATCATCCAACTACAGCGTTTTGGCGTTTTTCACCTTTTGATCGGTCACGGCAATATCAATCACCTCACTCATGTCGGTCACGTAATGGAAGGTAAGTCCTTTAAGATAATCCGCCTTGATTTCCTCAATATCCTTTTTGTTTTCCTCGCACAGGATAATCTCTTTGATTCTTGCTCTTTTCGCGGCCAAGATCTTTTCCTTGATACCACCCACTGGCAATACCTTACCCCTTAGGGTAATCTCACCGGTCATGGCCAGGCTCTTTTTCACCTTTCGTTGGGTAAATAGTGACACCAATGAGGTAAGCATGGTAATCCCCGCACTAGGGCCGTCTTTTGGAGTCGCTCCCTCAGGCACGTGGATGTGCACATTGTATTTATCGAACACATCAGGGTCTATACCAAAAGTTTCCGCATTCGATTTGATGTACTCCATGGCAATGGTAGCGGATTCCTTCATCACCTGGCCCAAATTACCGGTAATGTTGAGTTGTCCCTTTCCTTTGGAAAGAATGGACTCGATAAAAAGGATATCGCCTCCCACACTGGTCCACGCCAAACCGGTGACCACACCGGCCACTTCATTGTTCTCATACTTGTCACGTTCCAATCGGGCTGGACCCAATATTTTCTCTACATCCTCATTGGAGACCTTAATATTATACTCCTCCTCTATGGCGATGGATTTTGCAGCATAGCGAACCATTTTGGCCAATTGCTTTTCCAAGTTACGAACCCCGGATTCCCTAGTGTAGCCTTCCACAATCTTTTCCAATTGTGCTTTGCCTATCTTCAAATCACTGGCAGAAAGTCCGTGTTCCTTCAATTGCTTGGGCAATAAATGACGTTTGGCGATTTCTACTTTCTCCTCGATGGTATAACCGGTCACGTTGATGATCTCCATACGATCCAACAAAGCAGGTTGAATGGTAGACAAGCTATTTGCCGTGGCAATGAACATGACTTTGGAAAGATCATAGCCCATTTCCAAGAAGTTATCGTGGAATTCGTTGTTCTGTTCGGGATCCAACACTTCTAGCATAGCCGAAGAGGGATCTCCCTGATGACTGTTGGAAAGCTTGTCTATCTCATCCAAAATAAAAACTGGATTGGATGTCCCTGCCTTCTTCAAACTTTGCACCACCCTGCCGGGCATGGCACCGATATAGGTTTTCCTGTGCCCACGGATCTCAGCCTCGTCACGCAATCCGCCCAAGGACATTCTCACGTATTCCCTACCCAATGCTTCTGCCACGGATTTGCCCAGAGAGGTCTTACCTACCCCGGGAGGTCCGTACAGACAGAGAATAGGCGATTTCATATCGTTCCTCAATTTAAGAACGGCCAAATATTCAATGATCCTTCGTTTTACATCTTCCAAACCATAATGATCGCGATTCAAAATCTGCTGCGCTCTTTTTAGGTCGAACTTGTCCTTGGAATAATTGTCCCACGGCAAATCCAAAATGAGGTCCAAATAATTGCGTTGGATGGAATATTCGGCAACTTGGGGATTCATGCGCTGCATTTTGGCCAGTTCCTTTTCAAAATGTTCCCGCACTTTTTTGCTCCATTTTTTACCTTTGGCCTTTTCGCGCATCTCGTCCACCTCTTCCTCATAGGATATGCCCCCCAGCTCTTCTTGGATGGTCTTCATCTGCTGGTGAAGGAAATACTCCCTTTGCTGTTGGTCCATATCGCTGCGGACCTTGCTTTGGATATCGTTGCGAAGTTCCAGTTTTTGAAGTTCCATGTTCATATACTTCAGGGTGGCCAATGCTCTTTCCTGAAGATTGGGAATCTCCAACAATTGTTGTTTCTCAGCAACCGAAAGGTTCAGGTTGGAGGATACGAAATTGATCAGGAACGAATTGCTCTGAATATTTTTGATGGCAAAAGTGGCCTCACTGGGAATATTTGGGTTGTCCTTTATGATCCTAAAGGCTAAATCCTTGATAGAATCGATGATGGCCTCAAACTCCTTACTGCCTTTGATCGGTCTTTCCTCGTTCGCCTCCTTGATCTTGGCGGTCAAATAGGGTTTTTCTGAAACGATGTCCTCGATCTGGAACCTTTTTTTACCTTGAATGATAACAGTGGTATTGCCATCGGGCATCTGCAACACCCTAAGAATGCGGGCAACCGTTCCCAAAGTATTGATATCTTCCACCCCAGGGTTCTCGGTCAGTTCATCCTTTTGGGATACCACACCAATGGTCTTGTTTCCATTGTTGGCGTCCTTGATCAAGTTAATGGATTTGTCCCTTCCGGCTGTAATGGGAATTACAACCCCTGGAAACAAGACTGTATTACGAAGGGGTAGTACGGGCAAGGTTTCAGGCAGCTCCTCGTTGATCATCTGCTCCTCATCTTCAGGGGTAAGTAGTGGAATCAATTCCGCATCCTCGTCCAGTCCCTGAAAGTCAATATTGTCAAATTTTGATATTTTCATCTCTCCTGTATCTGCTTTTCGGTCATTTTGTCATAATCGACAAAAAAACATCAAATTAAATCTAATCAAAAACCAATTCAACATCCTCATTTTCAATAATAATGATAGCTTTTTCAGTTTTTATCTTCTCTTAAAAGGCAATTCCTATGCCATTAAAAAGCATTTTTTTAGAAAAAAGTGTAACAATTGGTAAATTCCATAATCTATAAGACAAACCATTCATTTTTTGAGCCACATAAATGAACATATTGATGCACTGCTCGAGTTGTGCAAAAAGGGAAAACCAAGTGCGCAATTAGAGATTTACAATCGCTACTATAAGGCTATGTACAATACTGCCTATAGGATTGTAAAAGATCCGGCCGAGGCCGAGGATGTGATGCAGGAATCGTTCCTGAGCGCATTCACCAAATTGGATACCTTCAAGGGAGACGTCACCTTTGGGGCATGGTTAAAACGGATCGTGATCAATAACAGTATCCATCATTACAAAAAGCAGCAGAAAAATTGGGCTGTGGATTTGGATGATGTAATGTACAAGGTCGAAGATAATGACGGAGTTGCTTCGGATCAAAATGGTTATACAGAACTGAAGGCTCAAAAAGTAATGGAAACCATGAAAAGTTTGAAAGACAATTACAGAGTTTCTTTGACCTTACATTTGATTGAAGGGTACGATTACGAAGAAATAAGTGAAATAATGAACATTAGCTATGCTAATTGTAGAACCACCATTTCGAGGGCCAAGGAAAGCCTGAGAAAAAAATTAACCTTAAATGTGCAGTCATGAAGGATAATATAGATCATCTGTTTGAAAGATTCCGAGGGGAGTTTGACATTGAGGAGCCTCAAAGTGGGCACCGAGAACGATTTTTGGAAAAATTGAACCAGGCCAACGGCACGGTTTCCATAAACAAAAAGAGACCTACTTGGTGGAAACCGCTCTCCATAGCAGCTTCGGTGGCCTTGGTGGCCCTGTTGGGATATCAAGCCTTTGGTCCCACACTTTCCTTGAAGGAACAAGTAGTGGAAATTGCCCCAGAAGTGTCCAAGACCGAGTTCTATTTTGCCAACGTGATCGAACAGCAGGTACAACAACTAAAAGACGAAAAAACACCAGAGACCGCCCAATTGGTGGACGACACTTTGGCACAATTACAAAGATTGCAGAAAGATTATACGGCACTTGAGCGCGACTTGGTCAACGGGGGGGACAGTAAAATTATCCTAAATGCCATGATCATCAATTTTCAGACCCGTATCGATTTATTGAAAGAAGTTTTGAGCCAAATAGAAAACATCAAGAATTTAAAATCACAAAAAGATGAAAGCTTTATCATTTAAAAATATCCTTTTCGCTTTGGCTTTGTTACCCATTGCCATACATGCAAGTGTAGACCACGACAACATGGAGGGTAAATACACCAAGGAGAAAACCATTAAAAAGGAATTCAACGTAAACTCCGATGCTCTTTTTAAAGTGAGCAACAGTTACGGTAACCTCAACATTACCTCTTGGAACGAAAACCGGGTGGAGATCGAGGTGCACATCAAGACCAATGGCAACAACGAGGAGCGTGTGTTGGAACGTTTGAACGAAATAGATGTGGAATTTGAGAACAGTTCCAGCATGGTATCCGCCAGAACCCTGTTCGGGGACCGCAACAATGGCTGGGGATGGAACTGGGGCAAACGCAACAGTGTGAGCGTACAGGTGAACTACACTATTAAACTACCTGTAAAAAACAGTGTAAACCTCAATAATGATTACGGTAGCATTTTCTTGGACCGTATTGATGGGCATGCCAAGATCAGCTGTGATTATGGCAAAATGGAAATCGGTGAACTACGCGGGCGTAACAACGAACTCCGTTTCGATTATACCTCTAGATCTACTTTTGATTATATCAACAGTGCCGAAATCGTGGCAGATTACTCAGGCTTTACCATTGGAAAAGCAGGTGACCTGACCATAAAGGCAGATTACACCAATGCCGTAATCGAGGAGATGGGCAATCTAAACTACTCCAATGACTACGGCTCCCTAGAGGCCAAAGAGGTGAAAAATGTAGATGGCAATGGCGACTATATCGGCATTAAATTAGGTAAAGTGCATGGTAACGTTTCATTGATCAGCGATTACGGTTCCATTAAGATAGACCAATTGGCGCCTGATGCAGGAAACGTTGAGATACGGACCGATTACACGGGCATCAAAATTGGCTATCACCCCGATTACCATTTTGATTTTGAAATTTCCACCGAATACGCAGGTGTGAGCGGTAAGGACGATTTTGAGATCAACATCAGCAAGGAAAAATCAACCGAAAAATATTACAAAGGCTTCTACGGCAGTGAAAACTCAGGAAAAAGGGTAAGTATTACCAGCGACTACGGAGGCATCACATTTTATCAAAATTAATATCAAATCAAAAAACAGTTAAAAACACAAAATCATGAAAAAAATCATCACACTGGCACTTGCTTTGAGCGCAGTTACCGTTTCACAGGCACAATGGTGGAAAAGGGTAAAGGGGGACGGTAACTATGTTACCATTGAACGTTCGGTCGGGGAATATGACGGGGTTGCCCTTGCAGGGTGGTTCGATGTGGACCTAGTGGCCGGCAAGGAAGGTGAAATTATCTTGGACGGCGAGGCCAACCTTTTGGAATACATTCAAACCGAAGTAAAAAACGGAAAATTGGTAATCAAGACCGAGAACAACATCAACCTAAGGCCTTCTTCCTGGAACAGGGGCATCAAGATCACCGTTCCTGTGGAATCCATCAGTTCCGTAAGCCTTTCTGGATCGGGTGACATTGTGGGCAAGACTACCATTAAATCCAACGATTTCAGCACCAGTATTGCTGGCTCTGGGGACATCAGCTTAACGGTTGAGGCAGAGAATGTAGAAGCTTCCCTAGCAGGATCCGGCGACATTAATTTAGCTGGAAGAACCAATGATCTGGACGTTTCCGTATCTGGTTCTGGAGATATTAAGGCATACGAATTGGAGGCCGAAAATGTGAAGGCAAACGTTTCGGGTTCCGCGGATATCAAGGTTACGGCCAACCAATCCATCGACGCCAGGGTATCCGGTTCTGGTGACATCCATTATCGTGGCAACCCTAAAAAAATTAATACCAAATCATCAGGTTCAGGAGATATCTCCAAAGGCTGATCTGGAGTTTAGCACCAATCAAAAAACGTAAAAATGCCCCGAGATTCGGGGCATTTTTTTTGTGGATAACATGCACTTTTGAATGTAATAACCCGCAATTAATTATCGTCATTGTTAGGGATAGTGTTTTTTTCAATAGCATTGATTTTCTTCTTTATTTCAAAAAAAGTAGAATCAATGTCTTGAACTTTTTTGAAATTTATCAAGGCATTTACTGTATCTCCCATTGACAGTAATGCATCTGCGTAACTATCGTAAACATTAGCAGATTTTGGATATTCCTCCATATTCAATTTAAATATACCGATGGCCTCATCTACCTTTTTATCTTCAAGCAATTCATATCCTAGAAAATTAAGTTCATATTCATTAAAAACATAGTTATCCGGTTGCTCTGATTTTAGTTTTTTATAGTATAGTATGGAGGCTTTAATTCCTTCGTTCTGAACTTTTTTCCCTATTACGTCAGCAATAAATATTCTCGGGAATTTAGGTGGTTTGTTGTGTAGAATATCGATTAGACCATCATCCATATTGAAATACCTCGTATTGTTATTGGTTAATGTTATTATACAGTTATTTTCTTCTATTTCACGATAAATATTGGTTAAGAAACCTGCCCAACCACCCATGTGTTTGACTACTTTCTTATTGTTTGGTGATTTATCAATGAACCAACCAAAGCCATAATCCGTTAAATTTCCATTATTCAGTTTCCCTGGTGAAAATGCCTCCTCCAAAGTTTGTTTTGAAACAAGAACATCATTATATAATATTCTGTCCCATTTCATAAGGTCTTCCAAAGTAGAATATATTCCACCTTCTCCATAGGCACCATTTAGGTAATGGGAATCCGTAGTAAACCTGTTGATACCGTTAAATTTGGTCCCAAATCCAAAAACCCGATTTGGCATTTTATCATCAAAACCTGGGATATACTTATAAGCCAAAGTGCTAGTCATCTCAGCAGGTATAAAAATATGTTCTTGCAGATATTCATTAAATGACATACCAGAAATTCTTGAAATAATAGTAGCAAGTAAATTGTAACCAGTATTGCTATACTCCCATCTTTCTCCAGGTGTAAAATGGACAGTGGGTTTGTATTCACACAACATCATTATAACATCTTCATTGCCAGATATAAATTTTTCCGGGTCATCATATGCCAACTCTACTTTCCAATGTTCGTTCATGATCCTTGAGTAATCCGGCAAGCCAGAGGTATGATTCAGCAGATGTCTTACTGTTATTCCATTGTAGGGAAGCTCTGGTATAAAATCCCTTATGTCCTGTTCATACGTTAACTTACCTTCCTCTTTCAACATCATAATCCCCATGGCCGTAAATTGCTTGCTTACGGAGCCTAACCTAAAAACAGAATTCAGTTTCAATGAATCAATAGGTTCAAAATTTCCTATTCCGAATGTTCCCCGATATGCGATTTCGCCATTTTCTATGATTAGCGCATTTCCATTAAATTGTCCCCTATCATGTAATTCAGATAAATATGAATTGAATATTTCAGCTTTAGTTTGCGTGCTTGTTTCTGATTTGTTTTGAATTTGACCGCAGGTTATAAAAAAGGAAATTATTGGAATTATTGTAGCCGTAAATCTTAGGACATTGACTTTGCATATTTTCATAAGTAATTCTTTTGTTGGTAGGATTCCTCTTTATTTTGCCTAACTGTCTCGTGTATGGGAAGTAGTGGATTTTAACCCACTGAACTATCAGATAGCACACTTACCTTTGATTATCCTATACTTTTCAAATAGCACTATACCGCCAATGCTTGTACACTATGTTGGCTGTTCGCTGTATTCTATATGGTCGGTACAATTTCTACTAAGATTTCATTTCCTGCTTTATCATAGTAAGTGAAAGTCATTTTCTCAAGATTCACATTCCATTTTTCGATTCCTGTTTCTGCACAATGATTGCAGAATGTAAAATAATCGGTATTTCCCTTCTGGTGGATTTTTAAATATTCTCCAAATTTGTCTTTATCAGAAATGTCTGCAATTATTAAATTCCCGTATTTTGGTTTAGAGCTGGTTTGAAATCCATTTTCTCCAAAATATTCAGTGTGACTGTCAACAACCCAAGTTTCAAAAGATAAGACTCCTATACTCTTATTTTCTTGAATATAATTTGGGAAATCAGCTCCTGATTTAACTTTCCCGTGAGCAGATTCGATTTGTTCTACTGTAAACATTATGTCAAACTTTATTTTTTCTATTTATCGGATAATTACGGTCAACGGTTATCAACTATACGCAATAGGGATTTTTACTTCTGAACTTCCTGCGAAGGACTGAATTAAATTTAACACTTTTTGTCAATCAAAACCCTAAAAACCTCCATGTGTATGGGTGATTTTAGCGGGTCGTTTTTGACACTTGGTCAGTTTTGTTTTGATGAAAATCTTCAGCCTTCGTAAAATATTCGATAGTCAAAACCAACAGCATAAAACATAGAAAAGTGACTTTCTGCATTACAGCCAACAATCCCCAGTTCCCAGCACCATACAAATACAAAGTGGAATAAAAAATGAGTAGACCCACTATGCAAAACAACTTCAACCAGTGAATCTTTGTCCTTAAGACAAATATGGTAATGTAAAACAAACCTATCATGGTCAGTGTACTTGAAACCGTTACCATAATGTCATGCAGGGGGGTGGCAATAAGAAAGGTGAAAAGCATATTAACAACACCAATGGATATTAAAACCAACTTTGTATGCTTATGGGGTATTTTACGAGAAGTATGAATAAAGAAAAGTCCGTATCCAATTGAATTGAAAACCATACCGATAAGTGCCCAAATCCTTGAAGGGTTCTCAGAACCATTGAGTGCATTCGGTAAGAATAAGTTGCTGAAAAAATTCTTTGACCAGTCAAAGCCGACAGCATTTTTATCAAGGATTGAACCACCCGGATAATACAAGGTGGCAATAACAAGAAAAAGCCCGGAGATGATCACACATATTAAAACGGAGTACTTTTGCATTTGCTATCAGAACTTGATAATTACATGTATTAATTGTTTTTGAAACCATCATTGGTAAGCCCTCTAACGGTTTGGCTATGAAAAGTAGGCGATTTTGAAGTACCAAACTTTCAGTGAAGCACAAAGATTTATACGAGCCTCAAGCCTTGATTTTACTACTGTTTCGCCTATTTTTTATATACATTGTTGGCGGTAGTTTATTTATTAAATCTATTGTCAATTTCTTCTTGTGTTTTGGGAACAGTAAAGTTTAGTCCGTCAATAATTTTAGGCTGAATACTATCAACAAAAGGTCTGTACGATTCGTAATAGTTCAAAAATGCTGACCTATAATCTCCTCTTGACCCATATAGTGATTTTGCTAAAGTTGCAGAACCTTGAATAGCCAAAGTTGTTCCCATTCCTGTTGGAAATCCTGCGGTATATGCAGCATCTCCAACCAATGCAATGCGATTTATTGCCCAAGATGGCATTTTAATTTGGCAAATTTCATCAAAATATAAATTTTCGCTTTTGAGCATTAATTCTACAATTTGAGGGATTTTCCAGTCGCTGTTTTTTAAGTTATCCCTTAAAATCTGTTTCTGTTGTGTTTGATTTTTATAGTCGTAATTTAATTTGGGTGATCTGAAAATAACGATGGCTTGAGTTGAGTCTCTAAACGGGAAAAGACCAGCCATTCTGCCGGGTTCATTGTAAATTGTTCCTTCATTTGTTGGGATTTCTTTTGTTTCACAAGTGGCAAAATATGCTCCGAAGAAAACTGAAAAATTATCTTCGTTTCCAAAAATCATTTTCCTAACGGAAGAATGAGTTCCGTCTGCACCAAATACAAAGTCAAAGTTTCGATTTTCTCCATTTTTAAATGTAACATTTACTGTTTCATCGCTTTGTTCAATTATTGCTATCCTGTTCTGATAAAGAAATTCAACATTTTTTGGAATAATTTCTTCTAAAATATCTAATAAATCGTCCCTATCGATTTCAATATCATCTCCTTCCGAATGATTCCACGAGAAAAGTGTTTCATTTTTCGCATTTACCATTCTTTTGTTGAGGTTTACTGTCAGGCGTTTTGCTCTTATTTTTTCCAACAGCTCCATTTCTTTAACAATGTTCAAAGCTTCACCCCGTATTTCAATTGGGGAACCACCTTTTCTAATTCCAGAAGAAATTTCGACAAGGGTAACTTTGTAGCCAAATTTATTTAGCCAATATGCCAAAGTTAAACCTGCAAAGCTTGCTCCTGAAATTAAAACTGTTTTATCCATGTACATTTATCTGTTTTCTTTCGGGGTTTTCCCAATTACCGCCAACGGTTTGGCTATGAGCAGTAGCGTCCCGCAGGGCGCTATTGCTTATAGGTTTTGTTGTGAGCAGTTTTATTTTATTTTCAAGGACTCAATTTGTTTTTGCAAAAAGGCCTCCGTCTCATAATACGCCTTAGTTTTTCTTCCAACAAGCATTTTTTTGCCAGTTTTTCCATTCTAATTATTGCATATTCCGAGAATCCCTTCGCATAAGATTTATTACCAATAAGTAAATGTATATCTTTTAAAAGTCGAGCTAATTCGATTTGGTTATGAACATGATATTTATCCAAGATTTTATATCTGTCGTTTTTTTCTAAATCTTCAGGTCGAATTTTATCAAAAGGACTTGGGAAACTTTCAAAGTCCCTATAGAATTTTTGGCCATGTTTTTCAAAAGCTGTCCAAATTGATTGAACCGATTCGATATTACTTTCCTCCTTATTGCTGAACCTCCAATGATAATCTCCTTCGCCGACTGGAGAAAGTCTTTTGCGAATTACACATCCAGCGTAAGTCATTTTTTCGAAGTCAGGATAAAAGTCAAAATGGATAGCTGTTTCGCAACAAACAGAACCTCCCATCCAACTCCCTTGAATTCCGAAAAGATTTACAACATGATTATCGTCAATTTTTTTAAAACTGAATCCGGAACCTTTCCATCCTAGTTCTCTAATCTTTGGAGAAAAGTGCTTTGTTACAAGTTTTCGAAATTCGGATGCGTTCATTAATTGCTAAGTTGTTTTTAATTCTGACTAACGGTTAAATTTAGTATAATTTTCCTACACAAAATTTGACTCGCTAGCTTAAGAAATTAATAGAGTTTCTTTATGTGGGGAATTGCTCACAACTTGTTTATATAAGCATAAAATACATCCATATACCCCCAAAACGGAGTATTATCGATGCTTTTTATCATCCTTTATTTCTTCAGTAGGGAACCCAATTCTTTCCAAGTCACGACATGAATGTTTTCTTCCTTCAAGATGTTCGCACAAGCGTCACTGGTGAAGAAATCAAAGTCCTGCTGGCGCCATTGTGCCCCCCAATACGGGTGTGCGTAAGACATCCCTTGGCTTTCCATATTGTCGTACCCGCAATGGATGATCATCACATGCACGCCCGGTTTTAGGTTGCGAAGGGCATTGGCGTAGTAATCGGACATACTGCTTTCATAATCGGGAATGTTGGCTCCCAAAATGTCATTGATCACCACAGGTATCTTGGTGCCATCTACTCCGCCCAACTGTTCTATTTGGTGGTTCACCATGGCCGGAATGCCAAATTCCTTGGCCAATTTTACATAGAGTTCATAATATCTGGGATCACTGGAAAACAAACATCCCATATGGCTGTCCAAATGGGTGGGTTGTATGCCCATGGCAATCGCCTTCTTGATCTGGGCCCTCAGTTCCATTTCCACTTCCTCTATTTTGGCATGTTCCCAAAGCTGGGCACAATCGGGGTAGAAATATCCATTTTCATCCAACAAACTGGAAACTTGCCCAGCAGGGGCCACCGGACCCCAACGAAGGTATTCCCACTCACTGGTCAAGGTCAAGTGGATGCCCATATCGTGATCGGGATGTTCTTTTGCATAGGCCGCCACTTCGGGCAACCATGGCGTAGGCACCATAATACTGGCACTCTTGACCGATCCATCGGCAAAGGCTCTAAACGTGGCTTGGTTCACGGTATGGATCACGCCCAAATCATCGGCATGAATGATAAGTAGTTTGGCATCGGCAGGATAGCCCAATTGTTCGGCAATTGTTTTTTGGGCAAAGAGGTTGCACCCTATCCATAAAAATGAAAGGGCGATGGCAAGTAATTGTTTCATTGGTTCAATCTTTATTTTTGACCCTAGTCAGTAAAAAGATACCGATAATAAAGAACAAGCCCAAAAAGATGGTGCTGTTTCGCATGCTGCCTGTAAGCTGTGCAACCACGCCATACAAAAAGGTACCGATGATGATTCCTATTTTTTCTGCCACATCATAAAAACTAAAGAACGAGGTGGTATCTGTGGTTTCGGGCAAAAACTTGGAATAGGTAGATCGGGAAAGGGCCTGGATACCGCCCATCACAATTCCCACAAAGCCTGCTGCGGTGTAAAAATCCATAGGGGTCTGAAGAAAATAAGCATAAACACAGAGCATGGCCCAAATGATGTTGATCACGATCAACGTGCGGATATTACCAAAGACCTTGGAACACCAAGCCGTTACCGTAGCCCCGATGATGGCCACCAGCTGAATGACCAAAATACTGATGATCAATCCTGTGGTGCGCTCACTGTCCGAACCCCATGCAATTTCTTCTTCCCCAAAATAGGTGGCGATGAGCATAATGGTCTGCACTGCCATACTGTAGACGAAGAAGGCGCCCAAGTAGCGTTTCAGTCGGACATTCTCGCCCAACTGATGCCACACAGTTCTCAGTTCCTTGAACCCGTTCAAAATGATATGTTGTCTTGCCCCTTCCCTTTTGTAGCCTTTGGGAAGATTGGCAAAAGTGTACTGGCTAAAAAGTATCCACCAGATGCCAACGGAAATAAAGGAGTATTTCATGGCCTTGATCTCGGCGACCTCACCGTCATTGGTAATACCGAACACATCGGGTCTCATGACCATCGCCAGATTGAAGACCAACAAAATGACACTGCCAATATATCCGAGGGAAAAACCCTTGGCACTGATCCGATCTTGTTGTTCAGGATAGGCAATATCCGGCAAATAGGAATTGTTGATGGCAAAACTTACCCAAAACCCGACCAATCCGAAGAAATAACAAATAAGTCCGAAGTAGATGTTCTCCAAGGAAAACCAATACAGCCCAATGCAGGAAACCGCTCCCAGATAACAGAAGAATTTCAAAAACTTTCTCTTGTTGCCCAAATAATCAGCAATACCGGAAACCAATGGGGTTACGATGGCAATAAAGACGAATGCCAAGGAAGTAACGTAACTGATCAAGGGGGCGCGGGCAATCTCACCGCCAAAAATGGTCACCTTCTCAATTCCGGACACCCGAAAAAGAGCACCATAAAAAATGGGGAATATGGCCGATGAAATCACGAGGCTATAAACAGAATTGGCCCAATCGTAAAACGCCCAAGCGTTCAATAATTTTTTGGTACCCTTTAATGCCAAAGCCTGTTCCATATGTAGTGGTTTAAAAGAAAAATGTCATTTCGAACCATCATTCGAAAAATCTAATTTCGGGGCATCAGATTTCTCGTTTTCTCGAAATGACATTCTCTGTTTTTTGCTTGTTTTCAACTTATTTGAACGAGGTTACCCCAAATTTTCTAGCTTCCTGTTTTGCGGCTGGGGCCCAAGCGGTCAAATTACTGATCCTGGTATCGTTGGAGGGGTGTGTACTCAAAAATTCCGGTGGTGCCTGCCCACCGGATTGGGCCTTCATACGCTCCCACAATCTGGCCGCCTCATCCGGATTATAACCTGCGATGGCCATGATCTGCAACCCAATTCGGTCTGCTTCTGTTTCATGGCTTCTACTAAAGGGCAACATAACACCAACGGTTGAACCTAGACCATAAGCGGTGTTGAACATGTTTCTTTTCTCAGGATCCTGAATGGCAACATTCCCTGCAACCGCCCCAATTTGTTGAATCATTCCAGCACTCATCCGTTGTGCCCCATGGTCAGCCAAAGCGTGCGCCACCTCATGGCCCATCACCACGGCTACACCTGTTTCATTCTGGGTGATGGGCAAAATGCCCGTGTAGACCACAATCTTGCCCCCTGGCATACACCAAGCGTTGACCGTCTCGTCCTGTACCAAATTGTATTCCCATTGGTAGTCTTTCAAATATCCGGGATACCCATTGGCATCCAACCAGCGTTCTGCTGCGGATGCGATCCGTTGTCCAACTCTCGTGATCATTTGGGCATCCGTAGTCCCTTTTACCACTTTGTTTTCGTTCAAAAACTGGTCATACTGGGCAAATGCCATGGGAAACATTTGACTGTTCGAATAAAAATTCAACGTGCTCTTTCCCGTAAACGGATTGGTTTTACAGGAAGCAACGGCCAAAAATATTGCGATAGAAAGAACTAACCTTTTCATATTATTAACAGTGTTTAGTACAAGTAAAGTACAAAAAATTTATTTTCCGATAATGTGGAGTTCGGTGAAATCCTTACTGACCTCAATGGAATTGTTTCCGTTCAATTTGATATCCTTTAAGTCCACTTCCTCGTTGTCCAACTCCACAGTACCAATGATAAAAGGCAATCCGTGAAGGGTCAATTTGAATTTATCGTATGGGGTGATGTAGTTACCGTCCTTGAACTGTTGTATGATCAATTCATTGCCCTTACCGGTCAATCGGAACCTACGAAGACTGTATCTTCCCTTTTTGTAATCGTACCCGTCTTGTTGGTCTTCGTACACAATGGAATTTTCATTGCCTTCCTTGTAGTACACATCAAGACCCAACTCGGTAATGGTCTTTTCCCCCACATATTGTTGTACCGGGTATTTAGGGATCATCGCACCGGCCTTTACATACAACGGCACCCTGTGGATCTCGGCGGGAACCCAACGTTCCATTCCCCCGGAAACCAATTCATCGGTCCAATAATTGTACCAATCGCCTTTAGGGAAGTACATTCTTCTTCCTTGGGCATTGGGTTCCTGTACCGGACATACCAACATTTGCTCCCCGAAAAGGAACTCGTCCGTACGGAAATGGGTCTGTTGATCTTCCTGGTCATAGAACACCAAAGATTGTAGCATGGGCATTCCATCTTTGATGTATTTGTAAAACATGGTGTATAGGTAAGGTAACAATTGGTACCTCAACTCAATAAACTCCTTTACGATGCCCGTAATCTCTTCTCCAAAAGACCAAGGCTCTTGATCGCCATGATCCCCACTGGAATGCACCCGACAAAACGGATGAAAAATGGCCAACTGGATCCAACGCGCAAACAATTCGCCGTTCGGTTGTTCGGCAAAACCACCAATATCGGACCCTACAAAGGAATAGCCACTCATACACATACGCTGCATCTGCACGTTGGCGATCCAAAGGTGCTCCCAAGTGGCCACGTTATCCCCCGTCCAGGTAGCACAATAGCGCTGTGTTCCTGCATAAGCGGCACGTGTAAGCACGAAGGGCCTACGGGGAAAGGTAAATTTTTTAACCCCTTCGTAAGTGGCCCTGACCATTTGCATTCCATAAACGTTATGTGCTTTTCTATGACTACATGGGTGACCGTCATAATCGTGACGAACGTCCAAATTGGCCGTCTTGGAGGGTACTTCCATCACGGCGGGCTCATTCATATCGTTCCAAACACCACGAACGCCCATACCGGCAATCATTTCTTTGTAGAGTCCGGCCCACCATTCGCGTACATCGGGATCGGTAAAGTCCGGAAATTTGCATTCCCCCGGCCAAACTTTCCCTTTAAAATGGGGACCATCGGCCCTTCGGCAAAAAAATTCATTATCCATGGCCTGCTGGTATACCCAATAATCGCGGTCTATCTTGATCCCAGGATCGATCATGGTAATGACCTTAAAACCATCTTCCTCCATTTCCTGGATCATTTTCTTGGGATTTGGGAAGTAGCGGTTGTTCCAAGTGAAGCACCTAAAACCTTCCATGTAATCGATGTCCAGATAAATGGCGTCACAAGGTATTTGATGCTCCCTGAAAGAAGAGGCAATTTCCTTGACCTTGCTCTCTGGATAATAACTCCATTTGGATTGATGGAACCCAAGGGCCCACAATGGCGGAAGTTCCGGAACCCCGGTCAAATCGGTATAGGATTCTACCACATGGCTCATTTTGGGACCGTAGAAAAAATAGTAGTTCATTTCCCCTCCATCGGCCCAAAAGCTGGTCACTGTTCTTTTCTCATTGGCAAAATCAAAATAGGTACTGAAAGAATTATCGAAGAAAATACCGTAGGCTATGCCCTCCTTTAACCCAATGTAAAAAGGAATGGCCTTGTACAAAGGTTCCTGATCTTTACCATAGGCATAGGAATCCGTTACCCAGTTATTCACCCTTTTTCCTTTCAGGTTGGTATGGGAAGCCTTGTCCCCCATTCCGTAATAGCTTTCGCCGGAATGACAGACTTTGCTCATCTTCACCACGTTTCCTCCGTAGTCAAAGTTCTCTTCCCAATGGAAGCCTAGTTCCTCGTCATTCAACACCACATCCTTCAAATCGGTAATCTGGACCTTTAGGTCCGTTTTGTTCACATAAATCTTGATCTTGGAAGTGGTAATCACATACTCGGGAATTTCTTCCTTTACTGTAAGTTCATTGTAACCCAAGTTCACATCCTCGCTGATCGCATAGGAAAAATCAGGCTCAAAAACGTATTCGGTTGCGTACCTAAATCGGACCACACTGTCTCGAAGAATGGTTATCTGCAGGATAACCCCATTTTGGGTGGTGAAATATATCTTGTCGTTTTCTTGTTTAAAATCGACTATATGGTTGGGAAACTGGTTTCCTCTTCTCTCTATTTCCGTGTTGGTTATCATCTCTAGTCAGTTGAGGCTAACAAAAGAAACACATTAGCGTGAATAATGAAAAAGATGTTGTGAACTTCAATGAACTATAACGTTATAGTATGTTGGTTACTTGTACACTACCACAGATAAAGGCGGTAATGTCATCACAACGGATTGATCATGGCCGTTCCAAGGTGTCTTTGCTGGTTTCATGGTTTTCTTGCCCATTCCACTGCCGGCATACCTTACATCATCACTGTTAAAGATCAATTTAAGGGCCGATGTCTTGGGTACCCCTACCCTATAGCTCTCACGGGGAACAGGAGTAAAGTTACAGGCCACGATCAGGTCATCCTTGGGGTCGTTACCTTTTCTGATGAATGAGATGACCGCATTTTCATGGTCGTTGTATTCGATCCACTGAAACCCATCAGGATTGAACTGTTTTTCATACAGGGCGGGATTGCTTTTGTACATTTTGTTCAGATCTTTTAAGGTTTCTTGTATCCCAGAATGGAATGCGTATTGAGTCAAGTGCCAATCCAAACTTTGCAAAAAATTCCACTCGGAAGATTGACCAAATTCACCTCCCATGAAAAGCAGATTGGCCCCGGGGTGGGTAAACATGTATCCGAACATCAACCTAAGGTTGGCAAAACGCTGCCATTCGTCACCCGGCATACGGTACAACAGGGAATTCTTGCCATAGACCACCTCATCATGTGAGAGCGGCAACATAAAATTCTCAGTGAAGGCATAGGTTAAACTGAAGGTGATGTTGTTCAAATCGTAAGACCGATAAATAGGTTCTTTTTTGAAGAACTCCAAGGTATCGTGCATCCAACCCATCATCCATTTCATACCGAAGCCCAAACCACCATAATGTACAGGTTTGGTTACACCGCTAAATGCAGTGGACTCCTCCGCAATGGTCTGTATTCCTTTAAAGCTGGCATACACTTCTTGGTTCATTTCCCTGAGGAAAGACATGGCTTCCAAGTTCTCGTTGTTGCCATACATGTTGGGTTCCCATTCACCATCTTCCCTGGAATAATCCAAGTATAGCATAGAGGCAACGGCATCTACCCGTAATCCATCCACATGGTATTGATCCAACCAAAAAACAGCATTACTGATCAAGAAGGCCCGAACTTCGTTCCTTCCATAATTGAAGATGAGGCTTTTCCAATCGGGATGGTACCCCCTTCGTCTATCGGGATGTTCATACAGATGGGAACCATCAAAATAGCCCAAACCGTGTGCATCCTCAGGAAAATGGGACGGAACCCAATCCAAGATCACACCAATGCCCTTTTGATGGAATTTATCCACCAGAACTTTAAAATCCTCCGGTTTCCCAAATCGGGAGGTAGGCGCAAAGTAGCCCGTGAGCTGATACCCCCAAGAAGGATCGTACGGATATTCCATAACGGGCATGAACTCCACATGGGTAAAGCCCATTTCATCCACATAGCTGACCAGCTCGTCCGCCATTTCCAAATAGGTGAGCGACTCCCAGCCATGCTTTTTCTTCCAAGAACCCAAATGCACTTCGTAAACGGAATAAGGCTTGTCCAAGCCATTTTTATCCTCACGGGTGTCCATCCAGTCTTGGTCCTTCCATTTATAGGGAGCATCCCAAACCAATGAAGCGGTGTTGGGTGGTAACTCGCAAAACCGAGCAAAAGGATCGGCCTTTTCTGTCCAAATATCATTGTTGTTTGAATGAATCTTGTATTTGTATTTGGTACCTTTATCGACGTCAGGAATAAAACCTTCCCAAATGCCACTGCTATCCCAACGCACATAGAGCTCGTGTTCTCCTGCATTCCAATAATTAAAGTCCCCAATGACACTAACCGACTTGGCGGACGGTGCCCAAACTGCAAAATAGGTGCCTTTTACCCCATTGACCTCGGTAAGGTGTGATCCCAACTTGTTGTACAATCTAAAATGCTTACCAGCCTTAAAAAGGTTGATATCAAAATCAGTAAAAAAACTATGTGGAACTACCGTGGACATAAATGAGGGTTTAAGTTTTACAATAATACACATCTTTGGCCAAGAATTTGATATTGACAACTTCTTTGCCCATTAAAACAACATTTTTTAAAAATTGGAACGCTTTTTGATTTTCTTGCAGAGACAAACAAAAAATGAAGACAAATCAAAAATCCAAAATCATGAATAAATTTAGTACAATTTTCGGGGCGATTATAGTATTGTTAACTGTAGCCTGTGAAGGTCCGCAAGGCCCTCCCGGATATGACGGACTTGATGGCTTGGACGGACTTGACGGTCAAGACGGTATTCAAGGTCAAGTGGTAGAAGTTGAAGGGGTAACCTTTGACTATGATGCCGGTTCCAACCTTTTCAGCACCTTGATCAATTTTTCCGACGTCACTGATTTTGAAGTGTTCGAATCCGATGCCGTTTTGGTCTACCGTCATGATGGTTTGATCGACCTTTCCGATGGTTCCACTGCTGATGCCTGGAGCCAATTGCCGCAGAATTTCTTCTTGCCAGAAGGCACCATGCAATATGTGTTTGCCCACACTTTTGTGGATTTGGAACTGTTCATAGACGGTAATTTTGACCTTTCCGGTTTGGACACCGGGTTTACCGACAACCAAATTTTCAGGATTGTGTTCATACCCAGCGAATATGCCACATCATCCAAGTTGGACACCTCCAAAATTGAAAACGTAATGTCTGCCTTGGGCATTAAAGAAGATAAAGTATTGAAATTGGATCTTAATTGATTTCTTCAAAAATAGTACCTTAAAGTCTCATTGTTTTTCAGTGGGACTTTTTTGTTAAATAACATTTAATTCTGAAAGGATTGCCGGTTTAAACCGTCTACTTATAAAAACGAAACATGGGAAAAAGATTGCTATTGATGGTACTTGTGATTTTTATTGGCTGCAAGGGAACATCACAGGAAGAGAAAAAGGAAAATAAAAAAGAAACCGCTTTCAAGGTCAATAAAACGGATGCAGAATGGCGAGCCGAATTGACCGACGCACAATATTATGTGCTTCGTAAAGAAGCTACGGAAAATGCCTTTTCCAGTAATCTGCTCAAAATCAAAACAAAAGGCACCTATGTTTGTGCAGGATGTGGCACGCCTGTTTTCCGAAGTGAATATAAATTCGATTCGGGTACCGGATGGCCCAGTTTTGATCGGGAAATTGAAGGAAACGTTGCCTATGACGTGGATTACAAGATCGGCGTGGCCCGGACAGAAGAGCATTGTGCCGTTTGCGGTGGGCATTTGGGCCATGTGTTCAATGATGGGCCAAGAGAAACCACAGGAAAAAGACACTGTATTAACGGCGTAGCCCTTAACTTTATCCCTGACGGTAAAAATTAATTAGATGGACAAAAAATATGGTGTTCAAAAATCCGAACAGGAATGGCAGGACCAGCTTTCCAGGGAGGAATATTATGTGCTGAGGCAGAAAGGGACAGAAAGACCCTTTACTGGTGAATACAACCTACATTTTGAAAACGGCGACTACCATTGTAAGGCCTGTAATGCGAAGCTTTTTGAGAGTGACCATAAGTTTGAGAGCGGTTGTGGCTGGCCTTCTTTTGATCAAGCTGTTGAAGGTGCCATTGAGTACATCCGAGATACTTCACATGGCATGATCCGCACCGAAACGCTTTGTGCCAATTGTGGAAGCCATTTGGGCCATGTGTTCAATGATGGGCCAAGGGAAACCACGGGGCAACGCTATTGCATCAATTCGGTGAGTATCGGTTTCGACCCAAAAGATTGATGGGTTATGGATTTTCAGGAAAATTATCTGGCAAACGTCAAATTTGAATTCCATCGGTACAAAGCATTGGGAGATAAAACCTTTGCTCAACTTTCCGAGAAAGAAATCCATTGGAAATATAATGAAGGGGACAATTCCATCGCCTTGATCGTTAAGCACATGATAGGCAACATGTTGAGTAGATGGACCCATTTTTTGATCGAGGATGGCGAGAAATCCTGGCGCGACCGTGAAATGGAATTTGAAGACCCATACCCCTCTAAAAAAGAAATGCTTTTGGCCTGGGAAAAAGGCTGGCAATGCCTGTTCGCTGCTTTGGACAGTATAAATCCTTCCAACTTCGGGAACAAAATCACAATCCGTGGTCAGGAACACACCATAGTGGAGGCCATCAATAGGCAACTGGCACATTATGCAAGCCATATAGGGCAAATAGTATTCTTGGGAAAAATGATAAAGGGAAAGGATTGGAACTCCCTATCCATACCCAAAGGAGGCTCCAAGGCCTTCAACCAAAAGATGTTCGGTTCCCAGTAAAGCTGATTTCACAAACAAACGCATTTTTGGTTTTTTTCAACTTGGGATTTGGAAATGGTTTTCCGTACTTTTGCACCTGCCAGCAATTAGGCAGGCTTCGAATCTAACAACTAAAATCAAGATCAATGAGCAAGTTCGATGTTATTGTTTTGGGAAGTGGTCCCGGTGGGTATGTTGCCGCAATCAGGGCCTCACAATTAGGTTTCAAAACAGCCATTATAGAAAAGGAAAGTTTGGGGGGCATTTGCCTTAATTGGGGCTGTATCCCAACCAAGGCCCTTTTAAAATCCGCTCAGGTTTTCGAATATTTGAAGCATGCCGAAAGTTATGGATTGAGCGCCAAGGAAGTGGATTATGATTTCGGTGCCGTGGTGAGCAGAAGCCGTGGCGTTGCCGATGGTATGAGCAAGGGCGTTCAATTTTTGATGAAGAAGAACAAGATTGAGGTCATCAATGGTTTTGGAAGACTGAAACCAGGTAAAAAGGTAGATGTAAAATCCGATAGTGGTACTACCGAATACAGTGCTGACCATATCATCATAGCGACCGGTGCACGTAGCCGCCAGTTGCCAAGTCTTCCACAAGACGGCAAAAAAGTCATAGGATACCGTGAGGCGATGAGCCTGCCCAAACAACCCAAGAAAATGATCGTAGTAGGTAGTGGTGCCATCGGTATCGAATTTGCCTATTTCTACAACTCCATGGGCACCGAAGTGACCGTAGTGGAATACCTGCCGAACATTGTTCCTGTTGAGGACGAGGATGTATCCAAGCAATTGGAAAGAAGCTTCAAAAAGGCCGGTGTAAAAATCATGACCTCCGCAGAGGTAACCAAAGTCGATACATCAGGTGAAGGTGTGAAAGCCACCATTAAAACTTCCAAAGGGGAAGAGGTGCTTGAGGCAGACATCGTTCTTTCTGCCGTAGGGATCAAAACCAATATTGAAAACATCGGTTTGGAAGAAGTTGGCATTGCCGTGGACCGCGATAAAATCCTTGTGAACGATTATTACCAAACCAATATTCCAGGATATTATGCCATTGGAGATGTTACCCCTGGTCAAGCATTGGCACACGTTGCCTCTGCCGAGGGTATCCTTTGCGTTGAAAAAATTGCCGGCATGCATGTAGAAGCCTTGGATTACGGAAATATCCCAGGTTGTACCTACTGTACTCCAGAAATCGCATCCGTTGGTTTGACCGAAAAACAGGCCAAGGAAAAAGGATATGACATCAAAGTGGGCAAGTTCCCTTTTTCAGCCAGCGGAAAAGCCAAAGCTTCAGGTACTCCTGATGGGTTCGTAAAAGTTATTTTTGATGCCAAATATGGTGAATGGTTGGGTTGCCACATGATCGGTGCAGGAGTGACCGATATGATCGCGGAAGCGGTGGTGGCCAGAAAACTGGAAACTACCGGACATGAGATCCTAAAAGCGGTGCACCCACACCCTACTATGAGCGAAGCGGTAATGGAAGCTGTGGCTGATGCCTATGGTGAAGTGATCCACCTATAATCTCTATTATGCTAAAGCTTTTTAGGGCCACTGCCATTTTAGAAGGAATCTCCTATTTGTTATTGTTCGGGATGACGATGCCCCTGAAACATTGGGCAGACATTCCCGAGCCGAATAAATATGTGGGGTATGCCCATGGGATATTGTTCATTTTCTATGTGTTAGTGGCCGTAATGTTTTGCTGGGAACGCAAATGGAACCTGAAAAGGTTCATCATTTTGTTCTTGGCCTCCCTGTTGCCTTTCGGCACTTTCTATGCCGATAAAAAATACTTGAAGGTACTAGCTTAAAAAACTCTGGATGGCCAGATCGTAGCTTTGAAGGCCAAATCCCAAAATGACCCCTTTTGCCCCCGATGAGATAAAGGAAACATGACGGTATTCTTCCCGTTTATGGGTATTGGAGATATGAACCTCGATCACCGGAGCATTGACCGCCTTTACGGCATCCCCAATGCCCACTGAAGTATGTGTATACGCCGCGGCATTCAGGATAATACCATCATAATCAAAGCCCACTTCTTGGATCTTGCCAATAATCTCACCTTCAATATTGGATTGAAAATACGACAGTTCCACCTGTGGAAATTTCGTTTTAAGCTGCCCAAAATAGTCTTCAAAAGTCGTGCTACCGTATACTTCCGGCTCCCTTTTGCCCAAAAGATTGAGGTTGGGCCCGTTAATGATCATGAGTTTCATGGAACCAAAAATACAACAAAAAGAAAATGGCGGGATATTCCCGCCATTTTATCATATATTTTTTGGACTCGGTTAAAAAGCAAATTGTAGTCCCAATCCAAACGCTCCTACTTCATTGCCGGCATCTCCTAGACCAACGAAGGGTCTCCAATCAAAGTTCAGTACAATAGGGACTCCGTTTATTTTATAGTCAAGTCCCAAATGTGGGCGCAAAGCAAATGAATTATCCCCATCCCGAAGAATAATGCTTGGCCCTGCCCCAACATACCATCGTAGTCCGGGGGCGCCACGAAAAGATTTATGATAGGAATATAAAACTGTAATGATGGTCGCATTGCTTTCAAATCCCAAATCGGCTTGACCAACATGATTTGCGGTAAAAAAATATTTTCCTGTGGCACCAACAAATGTAGAATTGTCAATGGCATCAATCCCTAAACCCAATGCTGCCTTATAACTGGTTTGGGCCTTTGCGGCCACTGAACATAGCATGGCAAACGCCATTACAAAAAGTAATTTTTTCATTTTCGTTTTATTATAGTTTAATACTCATGGTTTTACTACACCAATTTGGGGTTAAGCGCAGTATCCTTTCAATCATATTTAAAACAGGAAAAGCAAGCCAACTGCTACCATGGAAAAATTCCAATCGTTGCTAACGCTGATATAGGAAACATTCAATTCCGTATTTCCTGTTATGTTATATCCGATGGATGGCCTTATATAAAAACCACCGTCCATATTGTCGTTCAATGCCAAGGCATAGCCAAAATCGGCGCCCAATTTAAATTCATAGGTAGGGTACATTCGTATGGCAGCAGCCACTGGGATAAATTGAATGTCCTCAAATTTGTATGTTATGGCACCGTCACCTAACGAACCCGATTCGCCGAAAGCATGGATAAAACCTGTCGCTATACCCGCGTCGAACAATTCGGAAACACCCCAATGGTGCGCCACATCCAATCCCAATGCAAAAGTTGAATAGTCCGAGGCATCCCCAATGGGCATCCCCGCCATAACTCCTGCTTTAAAACTACTTCTGTCTACACTTTGGGCAATGGCCGTAAAACTTACCATTACCAAGATTACCAATAATAATGTATTTTTTCTCATGGTTGATTTTTAATAAGAACTAAACGCACTCCCAAGGAATATAGTGTCCGATTGACCTAAAAATCCTACAAAAACACAGTCGATCATTTAAAATCAATACCCTTAGTATCATTTGGGGCGAAAAGTATTCATTCGATGGTTACCCTTGGGATCCCATTTGACCGATTGACCTTTTGGGTTGATGGATTTGAAATTACTCTCCCATCCCCTGAATATTTTTGTGATTATCTTTATCCCATGAATTGGCAACAGGCAATCAAGGATTACCAAAATTATCTGAAGATAGAACGTGGACTTTCCAAAAATTCCATTACCAATTATACTTTAGACCTACAAAAGCTTTCGGGTTATCTGGAAGAAATGGAAATTGATGAGAAGCCGCTAAAAATTGGAAAGGACACCGTTCAACAATTCATTTATGATCTTGCCAAAACGGTAAATCCACGCACTCAGGCAAGGGTCATTTCGGGTTTGAAGGGTTTTTTCAACTATCTCATTTTTGAGGATTATCGAGAAAACAATCCAATGGAACTCATTGAAACACCTAAAATTGGACGAAAATTGCCCGATACCCTCTCCGTTACCGAAATCAATGATTTGATCAACGCCATTGATCTTTCCAAACCCGAAGGGGAGCGCAACAGGGCCATTTTGGAAACTCTCTATGGCTGTGGGCTAAGGGTCTCGGAATTGATCAACCTAAAATTATCCGACCTTTATTTTGACGAGGATTTCATAAAGGTCACAGGCAAGGGAAGTAAACAACGCTTTGTCCCCATTAGCGACTTTAACAAAAAATACATCAACCTGTATCGGAATCAGGTCAGGGTACATTTACCCATCCAAAAAGAGCATCAGGATTTTGTTTTTCTAAACCGCAGGGGAAAACAACTCACAAGGGCCATGATCTTTACTATCATCAAACAATTGGCCGAACAGATCGGGTTGAAAAAAAGCATCAGTCCCCATACGTTCAGGCATTCTTTTGCAACGCATTTACTGGAAAATGGAGCCGACCTAAGGGCCATTCAACAAATGTTGGGTCACGAGAGCATCACCACGACCGAGGTATATATGCATGTAAACAGGGTACACCTGTCCAAAGTGTTGAACGAGTTCCATCCCCGAAAATAACTTTAGAACTTGATTCGGGTACCCATTTCCACCCGTGTTTTAAACCCATCAAAACCAACCTTATTGAATTCTGCCTTATTTAGTGGCCGAACAACCCTTCCTTCTATCATTAGGTTCGGGGCCACATCGTATCCCACTCCAAAATAGGCCTCTTGTAATGGAATCGGATTTGGATAACCCGCTCCTTTGTTCAATAGATCCCATTCCCGTTGATGGCCGCCAAATAAATATAATTCTTGGTCCAAGTATTGCTTCAATTGGGCCGAAACAGTAAAACGATCAGCAAAATAATTGCGATAATGTTCCCCACCCAAACTGATTTCAGTACCTTCCAACACCTTCCAATTAAGCCTAAACCAAGCATAATTGGATATTTTGTCAAACATGGGATAATCAAACCCTTCCAGATAAATAGGAATCTCAGGAGACAACGGGGTTGTATTTGTTGTTTGACCTTGGGCTGCTTCCAAATAAAAGATACAGTAGGCTATAATAAAAAAGAATCGGAGGATGGACATGGTTTGTGTTTTACCACAAATTACCCCATCCTATCTTATTCACAAAGAAGTTTTGCCAAACTTTAACGCTGGTTTTTAAGAAGATACATTGGAGAATCAGTCCTGCATTAGTTTATTGCGTTCCACTTGGTTCTGCTTTTTAAAGGGTCGGATAATCAATCGGGCTTCCCGGTCAAAACGGACATAGTTGTAGACCCAATTGATGAATACTACTACCCTATTTCGAAAACCAATGAGGAAATAGAGGTGGACAAACATCCACACAAACCATGCAAACACCCCTTGGAACTTAATTTTAGGTAAATCCACTACAGCCTTGTTGCGCCCTACGGTGGCCATGCTTCCTTTATCTCGATACACAAATGGTTTCATGGGCTTGCCATCTATCAAGCGCACCAGGTTTTCACCAAGACTCCTACCCTGTTGTATGGCAGGTTGCGCCATCATGGGGTGTCCATTCGGAAAATCCTCCGATTCCATTTGGGCCACATCACCAATGGCAAAAATGTTCTTGAACCCTTCCACTTGATGAAATTGGTTCACTTTCAACCGATTACCCCTACACAGAAATTCCTTGGCATCCAATCCTTTGATGCTCACGGCAGAAACACCCGCGGCCCAAACCAAAGTTGCCGTATCAAAGGAAACATCCGTATCTGTGGTCACATGAAGCCCATCATAATCGGACACCCGTATGTTCTTCCACACATTTACCCCCAATCCCTCCAAAAAACGCTCAGCTTTTCGGGAGGCCACCTCACTCATGGCGGGCAATAATCTGTCACCTGCCTGTATCAAATTGATCTGTGCCCTTCTGGTATCCAAGTCAGGGTAGTCCTTTGGCAGAATCCCTTTCTTGATCTCTGCCAAAGCTCCTGCCAATTCCACACCTGTGGGACCACCTCCTACGATCACAAAGTTCATCAGGGCATCACGGGCATGAAGATCGTCGGTCAACAAGGCTTGTTCAAAATTCTCCAAGATCAAGCTCCTCAAATTCAATGACTGCGGTATGGTCTTCATAGCCATACCCATGGCCTCTATTCCCTTGTTCCCAAAATAATTGGTCTGGGACCCCGTGGCCACGATCAAATAATCGTAGTTGATATCGCCAATGTTGGTGAATACCTTTTTCTTGACTGTATCAATTTCGACCACATTGGCCAATCTAAAGTAGAAATTGGGATAGCCCTGCAATACCTTCCGGATGGGATAGGCGATGGAATCGGGCTCCAATCCACCAGTAGATACCTGATAGAGCAAAGGCTGAAAGTTGTGGTAATTGTGCTTGTCCAAAAGAACCACTTGGGCTTCTTTGTCCCTTAATTTTTTAGCTAAGGCTATACCTCCAAAGCCACCTCCTATGATGACGAACCTCGGATTACTGGATTGTGGAATGTTCATGCTAGACATGCCCGTAAAATTACGGATTCCCACACATCTCGACCACATTTGGGATGGGTTTTTTAGTATCTTTAAAGCCTAACTCAAAAAACTCCATACGATGAAAAAATTTCTCCCGCTAAGTGCCCTGTTATTCTTGGGTGCTTCTACCCTTTTGGCTCAAGAAAGTAAGGACGATGTATTGAAAGATCTTGATGCCAAGACCAAAAAATATGGCGAAATAGCCCATAATATTTGGGATTTTGCCGAAATGGGGTATTTGGAGGAACAAAGTTCCGGACTCTTACAAAAAACACTGGCCGATGCTGGTTTCACGGTAAAAAAAGGAATTGCCGGTATCCCCACCGCATTTGTGGCCGAATATGGTTCCGGTTATCCTGTTATCGCTATTTTGGGCGAGTTTGATGCACTGCCTGGACTTTCCCAACAAGCGGTTCCAGAAAAAGTTTCAGCTGGTAAAGCGGCCGGTCATGCTTGTGGTCACCATTTATTCGGAACAGCTTCCACTGCCGCTGCCATTTCTGTAAAAGATTGGTTGAAGTCCAACAAGATCCAGGGAACCATTCGTTTTTATGGCTGTCCCGCCGAAGAAGGAGGTTCTGGTAAAGTGTATATGGTCCGTGAAGGTGTCTTCAATGATGTTGACATTGCCCTACACTGGCATCCAGGTGCCGCCAATGCTGCCAGCGCCGGTGCTGCCTTGGCCAACAAGTCTGCCAAATTCAGGTTTCATGGAGTATCCGCTCATGCTGCGGGGGCTCCTGATAAAGGTCGTTCCGCCTTGGATGGCGTGGAAGCCATGGACATGATGGTTAATATGATGCGTGAGCACATTCCCCAAGACACCAGAATCCATTATGTGATCACCAACGGGGGCAAAGCACCAAACGTGGTACCCGATTTTGCCGAGGTTTACTATTATGCGCGTCATTTTAGCAGGGAAGTGGTCACCGACATTTTTGATCGCATAGTAAAAGCAGCTGAAGGTGCGGCATTGGGAACCGGGACCACCATGGAATATGAAATGATCGGAGGAACACATGAATTGCTTCCGAACCTTACCGTTCAAAAAATCATGTATGACAATTTGACCAAAGTAGGTGGAGTAACTTATACCGAAGAGGAAAAAGCCTTTGGCGAGAAAATCTCCAAAACCTTGGGCAAAGAGACTTTGGATCTGGCCACCGCAGAAAACATCCAACCCTATAAAGAAAGTGCACAGGCCTATGGTTCCACCGATGTTGGAGATGTAAGCTTCACTGTTCCAACAGCTGGATTAGGAGCCGCTACTTGGGTTCCTGGAACGCCTGCCCATAGTTGGCAAGCTGTTGCCGCTGGAGGAATGTCCATTGGAACCAAAGGTATGATGGTCGCCGCCAAAACCATTGCGCTGACTGCCATTGACATATTCCAAAATCCTGATACCGTAAAAGCCGCCAAAGCCGAACTGGAAGAGCGCAGGGGCAAGGATTTTAAATATGTTCCTATGTTGGGCAATAGGCCGCCTGCATTGGACTACCGTAAATAATTTATAGGGGTTGCTGTAACAAAAACTGCTTTATCCATACTAATAAAGCAAACTCACCAACCATTAGTGAACAAAGAACTGGAACATCGTTTTGTGACGGAACTTGAGAACAATCAGAATATTGTTCACAAGGTGTGCAGCCTGTACACGAACGATAAGGATGCTCATAACGACCTGTTCCAGGAAATCACTGTACAACTGTGGAAAGCATACCCAAAGTTTCGGGGAGATGCCAAATTCAGCACTTGGATGTACCGAGTTGCCTTGAACACCGCCATCACTTTGTATCGTAAATCCAAAAAAAGGGTGCAGACCCAGGATTACGAATCGGTCATTAACAAGATCAAAGCAAACGAATATGACGATACGGAAGAAAAAAGGTTAAAGCTGATGTACGATGCGATCAAACAACTGGGTGATATTGAAAAAGCGCTGATATTTCTGTATTTGGAAGACAAGGACTACACCGAAATAGCCGAAACTTTGGGTATTACCGAAGTAAATGCAAGGGTGAAGATGAACAGGGTGAAAAACAAATTAAGGACCATACTAAATCCGTAATTATGATGGATGAACTGGAGCTCTTGAAAAAAGACTGGCAGAAAAGGGAGGCAGACCTTCCTAAATTGTCATATGACCAAATATATAAGATGATCTGGAAAAAGTCCTCTTCCATAGTGAAATGGATCTTTTACATCAGTATTCTCGAATTCGTTTTTTGGGCAGGCATCAATCTTATCTTCAACGACCCAGATTCCATTCAGGAGTTAAAGGACCTACATATCCATAAGGTGATCATGGTACTCAATGTGGTCAATTATGCTATCATCCTATATTTCATCTTTAAATTTTACAACAACTACAAGAAGATTTCCTTTACTGATTCTTCCAAAAAACTAATGCAAACGATTCTTAAGGTAAAGCGGACCGTAACCCAATATGTTTGGTTCAACTTAATCATCTTTACCACGTATCTGATCACCAATATGTATGGGGTCTTGCTCTACGGACCGGAAGGCAAAGAGATTGTGGAAGCAGCTTCCCGAGATGGCAATTCCACGGTTTTTTGGATCATGGTCATCGGCATTTCAATCGTATTCACAGTTGTTATCCTATTCTTGATCTGGCTGTTCTACAAGCTTTTATATGGAATCTTGCTCAAAAGGCTCCGGGAAAATTACAATGAACTGAAAAAATTGGAAATCTAATTGCCTTTGTAGCTGTACCTTCTTTTTTGGTTCTCTTCCTCGTAGGCCAATAGTTCGGCTTGCGGAATTACTTTTAAAAAGGAAGGATGTTGTTCAATGGCATACTCCAACTTCTCCAAAATGGCATCGACAGATTCATTGTCGTAGTCAATATCCAAAGGTTGTTTAATTTGCATAGATTGCAAAATCCCTTTCTTTTTCACACGCAGCCCTTTTTTATCGAATGACCTTCTAAAACCATCGATCACCACCGGCACAACAACCGGTTTGTATTTTTTGATGATGTGAGCGGTACCCTTTCTTAAAGGTTTCCAAGGAGTTGTGGTCCCTTGTGGAAAAGTGATTACCCAACCATCATCAAGTGCCTTCCCAATATTGGTGATATCGCTGAATTTTACCTGTCGGTTCACATCCTGCCCGCCGGCTCTCCAAGTCCTTTCAATACTGATGGAACCAGCATACGCCAAAATTTTGGTAAGCAGGCTTTTCTTCATGGTCTCCTTGGCGGCCACGTAGTAAATGTTCAATTTTGGGTACCAGAGATAACCTAAATTCTTGATGTTGTCCTCCCTTCCACTTAAACTGGCATTGAAAACATGGAACATGGCCACTACATCGGCAAAATAGGTTTGGTGATTGCTTACAAAAAGTACATTGTTCTCCGGAAGGTCACGGATTATTTGTGAACCCTCAATCTCCAATGTATTGAAGCCCTTATAACGTTGATGCGTCATCATACCCGCAATGCGGATCAACCAACGTTTCAGGAACAAAATATGACCAAAAGGATTTCTCTTGAAAAGGCCCATGGGGTTTGGTATTGTTGACAAATTTACAAAATCGCGGTTAAAGGACTTGTTGCAAAAGTTCCCTGATTTCACTCAACATCATGGCCGTGGCACCCCAAACCGTATAACCATTTAATTTATAAGCTGGTACGTTTATATTTTTTGCATACGAAGTGCTTAAATTTTCTTGGATCAAACTCGAATCGTCCATAAAGTCGCGCAAATATACCTCCACCAATCGTTCAACTTCGCTTTCATCCTTCACAAAAGGCTTTGGATTGGGGTAAATGCCAATAAAGGGTTGTACCAAAAAATTACTGGGCGGAATGTAAACTTCACTGAGTTCCTTGATCACCTGTACAGTGGATGGCAATACCCCAACCTCTTCATGGGTCTCCCTTAAGGCCGTGTCCAACAGGTCCCTATCATGATCTTCCAATTTTCCTCCGGGGAAACCAATTTGGTTGGAATGGACCCCTTCGTAAACCTTTCTTAAAATCAAAAGCAACCGCGTCTGCTGTTCCAGATCAGGGTAAAAAAGGGCCAGAACTCCTGCCCTTTTAGGATTGGCATCTTCAATTTTGTTTTCCTTTAACCACTGAATCCGTAATGCCGGGGACATTTTATGGTGGGAAACCTCACCAGGTAGTGGGAGATTTTTTAAATTTAAAGCCCGTTGACAAAAATCGTTAAAATTCATGTTGTTGAAACCGTCCATATTCACCGCGGGTATCCTGTTTATCTTTTGTATTTCTTGCGGCGAAAACCCTAAAAATAACGCAGACAAAGTTGAGGAAAAAATTGAAAAGATCGACTCCATTCCTCAAATGGAAAAAGACACCATTACACATGAAAAAGATACAGCCTTTGTATTGACAGAGGAAAATGCCATCGATTTCTTTTTTAACTACAACAAAACCTTGAAGAAAAACAAGGTCAAAATCACTACGAACATGGGTAGTTTTACCTTAGAACTCTATGACAACGTTCCCTACCACAAGGCCAATTTCATCTATTTGGCCCGTCAAAAATATTTTGACAGCACCCAATTCCATAGAGTGGTGAAGGATTTCATTATCCAAGGTGGAAATTCCGATGACAAACGAACTGCTCTAAAGCGCCAAAAAATAGGACGTTACCTGTTGCCTCCAGATGCCAAAAAAGGATACCGACATGACAGGGGCACCATTTCCATGCCCAGTAGCGAAAGGGACAATCCACATAAATTGGCCTCTCCTTATGAATTCTTTATTGTGGTCACCAAACCGGGATCCTACCATTTGGACGGCTCTTATACCCCCTTTGGAAAGGTCATTGAAGGGATGGATGTGGTGGACAAAATCAATCAAGTGACCGTTGGTGACGGGGACTGGCCTTTAAAAAATGTTTATATCCTAAAGGCCGAGGTATTGTGACCGAATCAAAAAAAATCTAATTTAGTTTTGAACGGAACAACTAACTCATAATGATTAAAACTAACAAATTCAGCTACCAAGGTACCGGTCATATCTTTGAGGGCGTAATTGCCCATGATGCCAGCCTTGAAGGAAAACGCCCCGTTGTCATGGTTGCCCACACCTGGATGGGACAGTCCCAGTTTGAAACGGACAAAGCCATTGAACTTGCCAAACTTGGTTATTTGGCATTTGCCGTGGATGTTTATGGTAAGGGCAAAAGGGCCAAAAATGCGGAACAGGCCGAAGAATTCATGAACGAAATGCTCGAAAATCGCCAAGCATTATTGGATAGGTTGCTCTTGGCTTTTCAGGAAATTAAAAAACATGAATTGGCCGATACCGATAAAACTGCCATTATCGGGTTCTGCTTTGGTGGAAAATGTGCCTTGGATCTTGCCCGATCGGGTATCGATATTAAAGGAACCGTTTGTTTCCATGGTATTTTTGATCCGCCGGGATTGGAACAAGAAGGTGATATATTATCCAAAATCTTGGTGCTCCATGGTTGGGAGGATCCCCTTGCGTTTCCAAAAGACATTATTTCCTTGGGATATGAGCTTACCGAAAGGAACGCTATTTGGGAGATGGACGTGTTCGGACACACTGGTCATGCGTTCACCAATCCCAATGCCAATGCACCCGATCAGGGAATGATGTTCAATCAACTGGCAAACGATCGTTCTTGGCTGCGGATGACCAAGTTTTTTGAAGAGGTGTTTGTAGGCTGATACCCCCGCCATAAACAACTTCTTTATCGGGTTTTTCCCCTTGGACATGCACCACTTTTACCTTCTTTCCTTCATAAATGGAAAGCAAGGCTGCCAGTATTACGATATTTTTTACGATATATTGACCAACCAATGTCAAAGCAAACGGTCCACTGGTGAATACCTCATCCGGAAAGAAAAGAAATGGAGTAAAGGTAAGAACCATATGCACTATGGCAATGATGACCGCTGTTCTTTTAAAGAGTTGACTGATCAACAAAATGCCTAGCCCAACCTCCCATATAGCCAATAGGATGATAGAAACTTCATCCGCCAATAATCCAAAGGTTAAATGGTGAATGGTGTTCTTGGCCAGACCCTCTGCCGGACTCAGATTGGGAACGAATTTTAGGGCCCCGAACCATAGGTAAACAACACCTATGGCGATGGAAATCCATTTGTGATTGGTTTTTAATTTAGTTGCGTCCATTATTTTGAGATTAAATTTTCATATTGATTCCAAAAATGACCTGACGAAAGCCGCCAGCAAAAATGCCAGAAGTGGCCCTATTCAACCTTGATGCACGGTATACGTCATCCATTATATTTTTCCCATTGACAAAAACAGTGGCATCTACCTTATCACCTATGTTAAAATCATAGTTTACAAAGGCATCCACGGTGGTGTAGGAAGGTAATTCCCCAATGGCACCATCTGCGGATTCGTTCACAAAATTGTGAAACTCGGTATACTGTGTCCCTACGTGCTGCACACTTAATCCACTTGAAAATCCCCTCCAATCATAGTTCAATCCAAGGTTCATGTTGATTTTTGGAGTGTAAGGTGCTTCGGTATCGGATAGCCCACCGTCACCAAAGGTGATCACACTTTTGGTAATATTGGCAAAGTCGGCAGCATCGATAGTGGCATCGGTTAAAAGGGTCTCACCTGTCCCTTCATCCACATAAATTTCAAATGCGTTTCTGTTTGCATTTACTTTGTTGATGTATTCGTCTTGTGTAGCCGTACTGTGGATGACCTGTGAGAACAAATCTTTATCCTCCAAGCGACCTTCCATTACTTTGGAATGCAAGTAGGTTACATTGGCCAAAAAATGGAGTTGATGGTCATTCTTTTTGAACAATTCTGCATTGATGGCCATTTCTATGCCTTGCACATTGATCTTGCCCAACTCACTGAAAACTTCATTCCTACCTCCTGCGTAGAAGTTTTTGCTGGCATTGTGAAAATAGGTCAATTGTCCTTGAATGCAGTTTTTCAGCAAGCTGCCTCTCCATCCCAACTCTTTGTTCCAACTCAATTCAGGATCAATGTTGATACTCTGACCTGCCAATGGATTGGTGACCACCCCATTCTGTTCCACCAAGAATCCAAACACCTTGGAAGGAGCAATCATCCCTTCGTAAATACTGCCATAGAACTCCCCTTTGCCATATCTATGACTCAGGGTCAAGCCTGGCAAAAATTGATTGTATACATTGGGCTCCCTACCTTCGGAAGCACTTTGCAAATCTGGATCTTGGGCCAAGGCCAACAAGTTTTGGCGATACATGTCCACGTGTTCAAAGCGTAGAATGGGAATTGCGGACAGATTTCCAAAATGGAACTCGTTTCTCACATACCCATTGGCAGACCAAAGCCGGTACCAGAGGTCTGTAGTGGTCCTTCCATTCCGTGCCCAGCGGGAACTATCGGCCTGCAGGAAAACATCCTTAAAGGTTTCCCGATGTAAATTGATGCCCGCCTCAAATTCGCTAGGAGCGTTAAAAGCTTCCCATTTTGCTTTGATGGTCTCTTTGATTCCAGAAACCTTATAAATCCATCGACTATCCGTAGTACTTTCACGTCCGTTCTGAACACGGCCCACTATCACATAATCCTCATCGCCAAATGTTTTTCCAGCCAAATACCAGTAGCGGTCGGCAAAAATATCATCCCCTACATAATCCTGGACCTCCGAAGCCTTGACTTTTGCCGTCACCTGTCGCCACCAGTCCCTTTCAAAATCGGAGGCATATACTTTTGTGGTAAGACTCAAGTTTTCATGGAGCAGCCATTTGTGAATGATGTCCACTCCGTACCTCCTCATGGTAAACTGATCGGCATCCAACGGATTTTGGGTATAGTCCGTCTCAAAGGTAAAAGGTGTTTGGGAACTCAGGGAGGCCTGGTTATCCTCAAACTGTCCGCTTACTTTAAAATACAAGGATTGGTCCTCGGATAGTTGGGCAAATATCTTGGCGTTCAGGTTGAGAATCTCCACGGAGGAATTGTCGGTAAACCCATCAAACTTTTTATAGACCCCTTCCACCAAGCCACCTATTTGGTTCCAAGTGCCTCCATAGGAAAACAACCCGGAAGTATAGTTTCGTTGTCCTCCGGTCAACTTCAGTCGCAAAGTTGGTTTCTGGGGAGGTAGAGCAGTGATGTAATTCACGGCCCCGTACATATTGTTCGGGCCATACTTGAGCAAATCAGCTCCTTTATAGACTTCAATCGAGGTGATCCGGTCACTCACTGGATTGTAATAGGCGCCAGGTGCAATATAGGGCGCCGGTGCAGATGGGGTGCCATCTTCCATGAGCAATACCTTTTTGGAACGCCTTCCCCAAGATCCCCTGATACTGATGTTGGGCCTATTGGACAATCCCATGTCACCAACAATGTTCACCCCTGGAATGGTACGTAATACCTCTTCGGTACTCAAAGGGTTTATATTTTGAAGTGTGACTGGATTGATTCGAAAATTACTTCCCACAAAGTCTGTCTTGAAATTTTTGGGCGACGCACTTACAATGACCTCATCCAAGGTGGTATTCGATCTAGTGAGTGCAATGGTCCCCAAATCCGTATTTGATGATGAAATGGCAATTTCCACATCTTCATACCCCAAATACTTTACCACAATTGCGCGATCCTCCCTGCCTACCTGTATGACAAACTTTCCAAAATCATCCGTAAGCGTTCCCTTTCCATTGGAAGACACCACAATTTGGGCACCCAATAAAGGCTGTCCATCTGCCGCATCAACCACTTTTCCACTCAGATTTATTTGGGTACGGCTCAAATATCCTGAGAAAATAAAAATTATAAAATAGAAGGTTGTAATTCGAAATTTACAAAGGACAATCATGAATTTTAATCGATTAAATATTTGTGGGACAGGTCAAGGGAAGTTCAAACTGCATCCCGGTTCCTTCCTACCTTTTAGCCCTAGTTCCTGAATTCATTCATGAGTTCTTGATCCACCTTTACCTTTTTATTGGCGAATCGATACGAGATGCCCACATTGATCAAATAATCGGCAAAAGCCGCATCCCCGTTTCTCGGATTACCTGTCAATTCCTGCGTCTGCTTGTCCGTCACACTTTGTGGACGTTCCCTGCGGACCGCAAAAGGCACATTCAGATTTAGGGCAAAATTGTTTTTCATGAAGGCAATACCCGGATCTATGGAAAGGACATTTCCAGGTCTTCTGAAACCTTCGTTGCCCCCGATAAGGTCTTTTACCGGTACACCTTCATATCTTGCTCCCAACGAGCCGGAGAAGTTCGTGCCAAAAGCATGGCTTACCCCTGCACGCAACGAAAACTGGTCCGGAACAGCCATAATGGCCTCATTTTGTAAAATGGGACTCAACGTTTCCCTAAAAGTTCTTGTGCCATTGGTTTCCCTAGGATTGACAAGATAAAATCCACCTCCATAGGCGAAAAATTGTTCCGCAATCTTTTGATAGAATTGAAAATCCACTGTAATCCCGAAACCACCATCGCCAGGTTGTATACTTTGATCGACAGGCCTCACTTGAGGGCTCCCCTCTGGGCCAACATTATAGAAAATATCAGAAGCATTGTAATTGCCCGTTGGCAATTTGAGTCCCAAGCCCAAGGCCAAATTCCCGTTTTGATGTGCCACGGGATCAAAAACCCAATAGCCCACACCTACACGGATATCGGCCAACCCCCTCGAAAAAGTGGTGTTTCGTTCTTCACGGCCGTGTTCATACAGCGAAGATCGTGTATTGATGACTGTTGGTATGGTGATACTCGTGTACAACCTATCGGAAATGCCATAGGTCAAGAAGAAATCCCAAGAATGCGAATGATTGATCACTTCCGATCCATTGGCCACACGATCAGGTTCTTCTTCCGTGCCGCGGAAATGGCGAAAGGATTTAAAATAACGGTAATTGGTTCCAATTTGAATATCTCCGGGACCCAAAAGATTACTTTCCAGGGTATTCCCCACACAGGAGGAAAAATGCCGAATGGCCACACAGCCTTGTGCCTGGGCCATATGCGACCCCAAAAAAGAGGTCATGATAAAACATAAAATTGTTAGTGATTGTGTTGTTTTCATCGTTTGTTCAGTTGATTGGTTTGCTCTTAAAGGACCCATCGTAAAATGGACCATTGTCCCTGAATTTGGCAATATGAGAACCAAAGTAGAATTATCAATGATGAAGAACGACTAATGGAAAAGTAATAATGCTTAACAAACGGTTAATGGGATTAATCAAGAATTAAGCAATTGTATACGGAGGCAAAAGACTCAAATTTTAGCTCCTAAATTTGTAAATGTTAGGTAGGCTGATGCCAAAACAAACTGCCAAAAGTCGAAGGGAAATGACCACTATTATTGCAACGATATAGGCATAACTTTCCTTGAGTGAAAGGGAAATGAGCAGAAAATAACTTGCCCCACCCACAATACAAGCCGTGGCATAAATTTCTTTTCTGAAGATCACAGGTATTTCATTACAAAGAATGTCTCGGATCACACCGCCAAAACAGGCGGTCATAGTACCCAAGAAGATACACATGATGGGCAAAAGCTCTGCTTCCAATCCCTTTTCCACACCCAGCATAGTATATAGACCTATCCCGATGGTATCGAACAAAAACAACGATTTTCGCAGATACTTGAGTTGGTTCACAAAAATGATGGCAAAGACTACGGTTATGAAGATGGTGCCCACATAGGTTAGGTCCCGCATCCAAACCACCGGTGTGTTCCCAATGAGCAGGTCACGCAAAGTACCTCCCCCTATGGAAGTGACAAAGGCTATTATCAGTACGCCAAAGAGGTCCAATCGCTTTTCCATGGCCACCAAAACGCCAGAGATGGCAAAGGCCACGGTACCCAAGATATCAATGATCTGGTACAGCATGCTTACATTTTTTGGGTGTAAAAATTATAGTCTTTGAGTACGGTATCCAAATATGGCAGATCATATAGGGAAGAATTGGTTTTCAGTATGCTTTCCACTTTTACGCGCAAGGCGGTCAACGTTTTAAAATCCCCACTTTTCTTGGCTATGAGATAAGTTTCCTTGATCAAACGCACATCTTTATCCGTAAGCAGTGTCACATTGGTGAATTGAGGCACATACTCCTCCTCCACTTCTTCCAAAATGGTATGGGTGACCTTGGTTTTCTTCTTGGTGCTGATCACGACCGTACCGGCTGCGGCATCGCCCACGCGCTGTCTTTTATCGGAAAAAAGAATGCTCAAAATCCCAATGGAGCCCAAAAAAATCCAAATATCGACCAAACGGAGCATCCAGCGCACCAACAAATTGCTCCAGTGCACTGGAGTGCCATCCAAACGCACCACCCGCATCTTCATCAACATTTTGCCCACGGTCTGTCCGTTGAACAAGCTGTGCATCAATAAGGAATAGAACATGGCCGGTAAAAAAATGAGTGCCGCCAAACCCCGTTGGGTCCAGGTATCCTCATAAATGAATCCAATGATATTGCTGATCACACTGACCAGATAGGTATACATATAGAGGATGAGTCCATCAATCAAAAAAGCAACGATTCGCTCCCCGAGGCCAACGATTTTATAATCTAGATTGACATTTTGCGTTGTATTGATTTGGAGGTTACCCATATAACCGTATTTTTAGATTTTAGGAAATTCCACGTATGCGCGAAGCTGCCTTTGTGAAACAAAATAAGGAAAAATGGATTGCTTTTGAAAAAGCAATTGCATCCCGTTCCCATACCGATCCCGATGCCTTGGTGGATGGCTACATCCAACTGACCAACGATCTGGCCTACGCGCAGACCTATTACGCTGAAAGCAAGACTTTATTGTACTTGAACTCCCTGGCCTCCCAAGCACACCAAAAAATTTACAAGAACAAAAAAGAATCCGGCAACAGGATCTTGGAATTCTGGGGCAAGGAATTCCCTCTGTTCTTTCGACAATACCACAAGACCCTGCTCATCGCATTCCTGATCTTTGGCGTGGCCACGGCCATTGGTGCCCTTTCGGCCCTCAATGATTCCACTTTTGTACGTTTGATATTGGGGGACGCCTATGTAAATGAGACTTTGAACAACATTGCCATGGGCGAACCCACAGCCATCTATAAAAGTGGAAGCGAAATCGGTACATTTTTGGGCATTACCATCAACAATATCCGCGTGGGATTTTTGGCATTTGCCTTTGGAGTGATCACCAGTATTGGCACAGCCTATATTTTGTTCAGTAACGGGATCATGTTGGGTGCCTTTATCACGTTCTTTTACACCAAAGGCGTATTTTTTGAGGCAAACCGACAGATTTGGCTCCATGGCACCATTGAAATATCCGTAATCATCATCGCCGGTTGTGCGGGATTGATCATGGGCAACAGTATTTTGTTCCCCAAAACCTATTCGCGAAGGGTCTCGTTCATGAAAGGCGCCAAGGATGGTTTGAAGGTCGTTGTGAGCACCATCCCCTTTTTCATTATTGCGGGGTTTATCGAAGGATTCATAACCCGCTACGCCGAAATGCCCGACTGGCTGGCGTTTTTAATCATAGGCGGCTCCTTGGTTTTGATTGTTTTCTATTATATCCTATACCCCATCTTACTAAACCGAAAAGTACATGAAGGACAAATACATTGAACTCCGGATCAACCGTGACTTCGGAGACATCCTTTCCGTTTATTTTGATTTTCTTCGGCAGAACCTGAAAAAGTTTACCAATGTGTTTCTCAGCTATAATGGCATTTTCTTGATCGGCCTCTTGATCACCAGTTATTTTTTGGTGTCCGGTTTTGTGGGCATGATCACCGAGGGCTACAACCAGTATGGGGTAAGCGCCGATCTAGGCAATACAGAAAGCTATGTCACCTATATAATAACAGGAATCATATTTTTAATTGTCATTTTCATTGTGGTAGTAGGATTCAATTTTAGTTTGAGCTCTTCCTATTTGGTGAAATATGAGGAATACAGAGGAATGGATTTTGACAAACGGGAAGTATGGCAGCACACCAAGAAAAACTTGGGGAATACGTTGGTCTTTGTTCTCTTGTTGATTCCCATTTACCTCGTCTTTTTTATTGTGGCCTTTATCATGGCCCTCATCCCGTTACTGGGAATGATTGCCCAATACATTGTCCAATTTGGGATGACTGCCTGGATCGGGGTTTCCTTTTTTAGCATGTTCAGCCAAAACAAGGGGGTAATTGAAGGTTTCGGTGAAGGCTGGAATTTGGTCATCAACAATTTTTGGCGTTCGGTAGGGGTCAATTTTATTCTGGGATTGCTCAACGGCCTGCTGTTCTTCATTATATTGATGGTTCCGGGCATCATCATAGGTATCTACACCTTTCATGTGGTGGAAAACAATATAGAAGTGGGCACTTCGATGGTAGCCACTGTGGTCTATACTTTGGGCACCTGGCTGTTGCTTATTTTGATGGTGTATGCGCAGTGCCTTTCCCAGTTCGTAAACGGGGTGTTGTTCTATGCCCTTCATGAAAAAACCTATAACATCAACACAAGAAGCAAAATCGAACAGATAGGTCAAACAGAACAGTGAGCAAACGGTTGTACATAGTATTTTTCTTCCTGTGGGTTGGTCTGGGCTATGCCCAAAACGACTCTATTGTATTGCCCGAGGATCAAAATTCGGTACTGACGGAACGGAAACTGCCCGACGACCTTAACCAAAAATATGCTGGGGAAGAATTTGATTATGATGTAAAAACGGGAGAATCGGCCAACCTACTCAGTCGGGCCATTCGCTGGTTCCTGAATTTGGTCAGCAACACCTTCGGTTTCGATATATCCCCACAGACCTTGTTGATTTTGGAGTACATCATTTACGCCCTCATGGGTGCCTTGGTGATCTACTTGCTGGTGCGCATGTTCGTTAACGAACAGTTCAACGCCCTATTTACCAAAAAGGCCAAATCCATCATCGATATTGACCTTTCCGAACAACATATTGAGTCCATCGATTTGGATGCCTTGATGAACGATGCCCTAAAAAACAAAGATTATCGCTTGGCGGTGCGCTATCAATTTTTGAAACTATTGAAACTCTTGTCCCAACAAAACCTGATCGCCTGGCATTTTGAAAAGACCAATTCAGACTATCAACGGGAAATAAAGGAGGACCAACTCCGGCAAGAGTTCAAGAAAGCTTCCTATCTCTACGAACACATTTGGTACGGGGAACAGCCCTTGGACGAATCGGGCTACGAAAAAACCGATGTACGGTTCAACAAACTTAAAAACCTGATCACACGCTGAGTATGGACCGGAGATCAAAAATAGTCATCGTGGTTTTTATAGTGGTGATGCTGGGCATCATCGTTACGGAAATTGTGCGTCCCAAACCCATCAATTGGCGGCCATCGTACACAGCAGTGGACAAAATCCCATTTGGATGCTACGTGCTTTACAATGAACTGCCAACCATTTTCCCGGAAAGTACCATTGAAACCGTTCAGGAAAGTGTGTACGATGTGTTAACGGAACGAGATACCCTACAGGCAGCCAATTACTTGTTCATTAATGAATATCTTGATTTGGACACCCAAGAAACCCATCAATTGTTGGATTTTGTCCATCAGGGCAATACCGTGTTCATTGCCGCTACTGGTTTTGGTCCAGAGTTAATGGATACCCTAAATATTGGTATCGACTCCGATTATTCGTTGCAAGAAGGTACGGCTATATTGGATCTTACCCATGATGCGTTTGTCAATCGTACATATGAGCTTTCACGGGGCGTGTTCAATTCCCATTTTTCTAGCGTGGATTCGACCAGCACTACCATTTTGGGGCACATTACCTATACCCGCAGTACTTATTTGGATGACAAGCCCGAGGAAACCGTGACCCGTCCCAATTTTATCAAAACCAATTTTGGGAAAGGGCAGTTCCTACTCAGCACCACACCCCAGGCCTATGCCAATTACTATATGTTAAAAGGGAACGCGGATTATGCAACCTCAACATTTTCTTATATAACGGACCGTGAGCTGCTGTATTGGGACAATTACAAAAAAGCAGGCCGTGTGATCATCGATTCCCCCATGCGATTTGTATTGAACCAAGCTTCACTCAAATGGGCCTATTACTTGACCATTTTGGGCATTCTGTTTTTTGTGCTGTTCAAGGGCAAACGCGAGCAGCGGATCATTCCGGTGGTGGAACCCTTAAAAAATTCCTCGGTGGAATTTGCCAAAGCGGTAGGTTCCCTGTACCATCAAAATAAGGATTACACCGATTTGATCCATAAAAAGATCAATTACTTTTTGGCCGACATGCGCACCCAATATCATGTGGATACCGCCCAAATGAACGAGCGCACCATTCAACTATTGGCCGCCAAGTCGGGCAAAGACCTGGACCAGACCAAAAAATTGATCGAATTCATCATTCGATTAAAGAACAAAAGCTCCCACACCGAGCAGGATAGTATAGAACTCAACAAAAAAATAACCGCATTTAAGCAGTGATATCTATGGAAGAACAAGAAACACAAGACGACGGACTTCAGTTCAGCTCCCGAGTGGACCTGACCAAGCTTCAGGAAGCTATGGGCCAGATAAAATCTGAATTGGGCAAAGTGATCATTGGGCAACAGGACATGATCGAGTTGTTGATCATCTCCATTCTGGCCGATGGACATTCGTTGATCGAAGGGGTCCCTGGAGTGGCCAAAACGGTGACCGCCAAATTATTGGCCAAAACCTTGAACGTGGATTTCAGCCGTATCCAGTTTACTCCCGACTTAATGCCCAGCGATATTTTGGGCACTTCCATCTTCAATGTGAAAACCTCGGAGTTTGAGTTCAAGAAAGGACCCTTGTTCTCCAATATAATATTGATCGACGAGATCAACCGTGCCCCCGCCAAAACCCAAGCTGCCCTGTTCGAGGCCATGGCCGAACGGCAGATTACCATGGACGGTATCGAGTATGCCATGCAGCCGCCCTTTTTGGTGTTTGCTACCCAAAACCCCATTGAACAGGAAGGCACCTATCGCTTGCCAGAGGCCCAATTGGACCGATTCCTCTTCAAGATCAATGTGTATTACCCGAGCTTGGAAGAAGAAATCCAAATTTTGGAAAGTAAGCATGGACAAAGGACCAAGGTGGAGGAAGATTTGGTAAGCACCTTGCTATCCGCGGCCGAGATAGCGGAATATCAAAATACCATTAGGTCCATTATTGTGGAGAGGAACCTCCTGAAATACATAGCATCCATTGTGGACAATACCCGTTCCAATGCCAATTTGTACCTAGGGGCCTCGCCAAGGGCTTCCATATCGATCATGGAGGCATCCAAGGCATTGGCTGCCATCAATGGACGGGATTTTGTAACCCCTGAGGACATTAAAAAGGTGGCCGCCCCTGTTTTGGCGCACCGTATCATGCTCACCCCGGAACGTGAAATGGAAGGGTTGACCGCGGAGCAAGTGGTAAAACAGATTGTGGAAAGCATCGAAATTCCAAGATAAGCCCTGTGAAAAAAATCTTTAGGCCCATATATCTCCAAAAACGGTTCTTCATAATCTTGACGACCTTAGTGGCCGGATTTGTGGTTTCCTTTATGGTTCCCAACCTGTTTGGGGCCTTCAAGATTCTTTTCGCTTTGTTCATTTTGTTGCTCTTGGTCGACCTGCTTTTGCTTTTTGCATCCAAAGGAAAAATTGAGGGTCATCGCATATTGACCGACAAACTTTCCAATGGGGATGATAATTTGATCCGGTTGAAGTTAGGAAACACCTATCTCTTTCCCGTTACCTTAAAAATCATCGATGAGATGCCTTTCCAGTTCCAAAAAAGGGATTTTGGTCTGGAAAGCAAATTGGAAAAAGGGCAGGCCAAACTCTACCAATACCATCTTCGTCCCACAGAACGTGGGGTGTACTCCTTTGGAAGCTTAAATGTCTTTGCAAAATCCCCGATCGGTTTTTTGGCCAAAAAATATCGGTTCGACCAAGAACAGGAAGTGCCAGTTTATCCTTCCTTTTTGCAATTGCAGAAATACGACCTTATCGCTTTCACCAGCCGATTGCACGAATATGGGCTGAAAAAAATCCGCCGGATTGGACATACCATGGAGTTCGAACAGATCAAGGATTATGTTTTGGGCGATGATATCCGTAACATCAACTGGAAAGCAACCGCAAAACGCAGCCAATTGATGGTGAACCAGTATCAGGATGAAAAATCGCAGCCCATCTATTCGGTCATCGATAAAGGCCGGGTAATGAAGATGCCCTTCAATGGATTGAGCCTCTTGGACTATGCCATCAACGCTACCTTGGTGATCAGCAACATCGCTTTGAAAAAGCAAGATAAGGCTGGTATGTTCTCCTTCAGCGACAAAATCGAAAACAGGGTGGTTGCCGAGCGACGCAGTTCACAAATGAACCTGATTTTGGAAACACTATACAATCTGGAAACCAATTTTATCGAAAGTGATTTCAGCAGATTGTATGTTGATGTAAAGCGAAACTTGAACCAGCGAAGCCTACTGTTGCTCTATACCAACTTTGAAACATTGGATGCACTCCACCGCCAGCTCCCCTATTTGACTGCCATGGCCAAGCAACATCTTTTGGTGGTGATTTTCTTTGAAAATACCGAACTGAATGAATTTGCCACCCAAAAAGCGGAGACGGTCCATCAAATATTTGAGTAGACGATAGCGGAGAAATTTATTTATGAGAAAAAATTAATCGTGAACGAATTGCGCAAGCACGGTATCCAGACCATATTGACAAAACCGGAAGAACTCACCATCAACACCATCAATAAATACTTGGAAATAAAGGCAAGAGGACTTATTTAGTCACATCCATAGAAGAAAGACCAAGCGTATTCAAACTAGGTAACTTCCCATCCAACACTACAAATTGGGGTTCTAAAGAAAAATCATTGCGCTTTTTCTTCTTTCGCTCTAGGCTGGAATATCGACCTCGTAACCGTTTGTTATCATCTTTTTTGGCGAAAAGATCAATGGTAACCCCAACGGTAACACCTCCTAGGATAGTAGCGGCCAAATCGTCGTTGTCCCAGCCATTGTTTCGCTGGCCCGCATCCACCGTCTCTTTGGCCAACCCGATCAAGGTACTCCCAGCCACAGAACCGACAAAGGTCCAGATACGATTGCCATCAGAAGCCTGTTTGGCGATTCCGGCTCCAGCCAGACCAAAAAGGTTTCCTCCCAAAAAATGGAGTGCTTTGTCCCGTTCCACTTGCCCATGGCAATAGGAAGCGAGCACAAAAAATACTAGTGTGGGGACAAGTGTTCTCATTGCTCCCGCTAAAAGTATTAAAAGTTTCCGAAACTTTCCCTGTAAAACACTAGTAGTCTTGAATTTCCGCCTTGGCTTGGTTGAATTCGGCGATTAGGTCGGCCACAATTTGGGCAGCGGGTTTAATATCGTGTATCAATCCAGAAACTTGACCGATTTCCAGCTCCCCTTCTTCCATATCACCTTCGAACATGCCGCGCTTGGCCCGAGCCCTTCCCAACAAGGTTTTTAAATCCTCTACAGAAGCTCCCTTGGTATACGCCGCTTGCACATCTTGATAGAACTTATTTTTGAGCAAGCGTACGGGGGCCAGCTCTTTTAAGGTGAGTTGGGTATCGCCTTCTTGGGCATCTACCACCCATTTTTTGAATAAGTCATGGGACGATGCTTCGAGACTTGCCACAAATCGGCTACCCACTTGAACCGCATCTGCACCGAGCACCATGGCGGCCAACATGGCCCTACCTGTGGCAATGCCCCCTGCGGCAATCAGGGGAACGCTTATTTTTTCCCTCACGGAGGGAATCAATACCATAGTGGTGGTCTCGTCCCTTCCGTTGTGGCCTCCCGCTTCAAAACCTTCCGCAACGATGGCATCTACACCCGCTTCTTGGGCTTTCATGGCAAACTTGACACTGCTGACCACATGCACCACGATAATCCCTTTTTCTTGGAGATAGGAGGTCCAGGTTTTTGGGTTTCCTGCGGAAGTGAAGACGATTTTCACCCCTTGGTCCACGATGATCTTCATCAACTTATCGATGTCCGGATATAGCATGGGGACATTTACCCCAAAAGGTTTGTCGGTGGCCTTTTTACATTTTTCGATATGCTCTTCCAATACTTCTGGATACATACTCCCGGCTCCCAAAAGACCCAGGCCACCCGCGTTGGAAACCGCTGAAGCCAACCGCCAACCACTGGCCCAGACCATACCTGCCTGAATGATAGGATATTGTATTCCGAAAAGTTGGGTAATTTTGTTTTGCATGTACTATTGAATAATTGTCAAACTGAACTTGTTTCAGTTTCCCATCAAAATAAAAATAATATTGTAAAGGATTCTGAAATAAATTCAGAATGACGAAATGTCAATTTTCTGAAGGATTACGAAATCACTCCGGAACCTACCAATTCCTCGCCCACATACCAAGCCACGAACTGGCCCTCGGTAATAGCGGATTGCTTTTCCTGGAAATCTACATAAAGTCCGTTCCCTACTTTATAGAGGGTGGCTTGCTGTAAAGGTTGACGGTAGCGGATGCGAGCCATCACCTCCATGGTTTCGTCTTCCTTCAGAGCCAAATCGGGGCGTACCCAATGCAGTTCATCCTCTTTCACAAAAAGCGTATTCCGGAACAGTCCCGGATGTGTCTTGCCCTGTCCGGTGTATATGATGTTCTTGTCCACATCGGTTTCAATAACGAACAAAGGCTCTTTGGTACCCCCAACATTTAAGCCCTTACGTTGGCCAATGGTAAAGTAATGCGCCCCTTGGTGCTCTCCCACTACTTTGCCATCTTCCATGGAAAAAATAGGTTTTTCGGCTTGGAAGGCCAATTTCTCCTTTTCATTGTGAAACTCGGGCACGGTCAAAGCAAATTGCGAGGCTGTGCTGGGCACTTCCACGATCACTCCTTTTTTGGGCTTCAGTTTTTGTTGTAAAAAATCGGGCAGATGCACTTTACCCACAAAGCAGAGCCCTTGCGAATCTTTTTTGTCGGCCGTGATCAAATTATGCGCTGCGGCAATTTGTCGCACCTCAGGTTTCAACAATTCCCCAATGGGAAACAAGGTTTTGGCCAATTGCTCTTGCGATAACTGGCACAAGAAATAGGATTGGTCCTTATTGGGATCCTTGCCTGCCAATAACCGATAGGTTTCGGTACCATCGGCATTTTTAATGATATCCTTTCTACAATAATGTCCTGTGGCCACATAATCGGCACCCAATTGCAAGGCAATTTTAAGGAACACATCGAACTTGATCTCGCGGTTGCAAAGCACATCCGGATTGGGTGTACGTCCTCGTTCATATTCGTTGAACATATAATCAACAATACGTTCCTTGTACTCGGCACTCAGATCTACCGTTTGGAAAGGAATACCCAATTTCTCGGCCACGATCAACGCGTCATTGCTATCCTCCAACCAAGGACATTCCTCGGAAATGGTCACGGAATCGTCATGCCAGTTCTTCATAAAAAGGCCAATTACCTCATATCCCTGATCCTTCAACAGATATGCGGCCACACTGGAATCCACTCCTCCCGAAAGTCCTACAACAACCTTTTTCATCTCAATGCTATAAGGGTACAAAAATACGAAATGCATGGAATAAAAAACAGCTTTTACCATTGTATAAAACTGTTGTCCAAATGCTAATCCCCACAAAATGAACATTTTTTTGTTAAACTTTTAAGCTAAAATGTTAAACAATATTGTAACTATTTTGTTTACTATTATTTTTAAAACGTTAAACAAAATATACCACAAACACATGAAAACTCTACAAAAAATTGCAAGATTAATGTTTGTTCTATTTACATTGACCATGGTTTCATGCTCTGATGACGACGGACCAAACCCTCCTGAAACACAGGTTAACATTGTGGCTACAGCCCAAGCTACAGCAGAACTGAGCACTTTGGTCAGCGCACTGCAGAAGGCTGATGAAAGCTCTAACAATGATTTGGTAGCCGCTTTGAGCGGTGAAGGTCCTTTTACCGTTTTTGCCCCTACCAATGAAGCCTTCAACGATCTGTTGGCCCAATTGGATGGATTTGATTCCCTGGACGATTTCAGCACCCAACAACTACAGGACCTGTTGGCCGTGATCCTAACGTATCACGTAGTACCTGGGGCCGCCGTGCTTTCCACCGATCTGAGTGATGGGCAGACCATTACCACACTACAAGGTTCAACCTTGGAAGTTTCCACCACGGGCGGTGTATTTATTGGCGATGCCACTTCTGTTGACGCCAGGGTGATTACCCCAGACGTTGAAGCCTCCAACGGTGTGGTGCATATTATTGATAAAGTATTGCTTCCCCAAGCTATTTTGGATGAATTGGCCGATATTATTTTGGTACCCATCACCGATTTGGCATTGGGAAATGAAAATTTGGAAAGTTTAGTAGCTGCTCTTCAAGCAGCGGACGGTGATCTGCCCTCAGTGTTGCGAGGTGAAGGTCCTTTCACAGTTCTTGCACCAACCGACGAAGCTTTTGAAACCTTTTTGGGTGGCGCCCAATTGAGTGATATACCTGTAGATGTGTTGACCAATGTACTTTTGAATCACGTAATCAGTGGTGAGGTGACTTCCGCCGACTTGGCCAGCTTGGGTTCTGGATACACCAAAACTTTGGCCGTGGGAGCTGGTGACGAAAACGTTAGCCTTTATTTTGATGCATCAGGAGATGTCATCTTTAACGGGGTATCCACAGTTCAAGTGCCCGATGTAAAAGCATTGAACGGTATTGTACATGTGGTGAACGCGGTGATCGATATTCCAAATATTGTGGAGCATGCCGCGGCCAATCCAAACCTATCCTCATTGGTAGGAGCTTTGACCAGTGGCGGCAATACCACTTTTACCGACCTTTTGTCCAATGAAAATGAAGATTTCACCGTGTTTGCACCAAACAATGATGCCTTCACCGCCTTTACCAATCCTAATGGGAACGATTTGAATGCCATCTTATCCAATCACGTGGTCATAGGCGCCGCTGCATTTTCTACAGGTTTGGAAAATTCCTATGTGAACACGGCTGCCGAATTTGCAGCTAACGAAAACTTAAGCTTGTACATTAACACCGATGATGGGGTGACCTTGAACGGGACCAGTGATGTTATTTTCGCTGACATTGTGGCATCGAATGGTGTGATCCATGTGGTGGATGCCGTAATCGACTTGCCTACCGTGGTCACTTTTGCCGCAGCCGACCCGAACTTCTCTACATTGGTGCAAGCTTTGACCGAATTGACGCCCAGTACAGATTTTGTAAGTGTCCTTTCGGCCCAAGGTGGTTCAGGTAGTGATCCGTTTACCGTGTTCGCTCCAACCAACACTGCATTTGAAGCATTGCCCAATATTCCGGGAGAAGCTGACCTAATTCCAATTTTACAACACCACGTGGTTGCAGGTGCCAATGTACGCTCCGGTGATTTGAGCAATGGAGCCACCGCCAATACTTTGGAAGGTGATGCCCTTACCTTCAGTCTACCTGGCACTGGTGATAATATTGCCGATATTACCGATGGTGCAGGAAACACAGGAATAGGCATTATAGCCGTGGATGTACAGGCTATCAATGGAGTGGTCCACGTAATTGATACGGTATTGATCCCTGACACCACAAACTAGTACATTAATATACCTTAATTAAGAATAATCAATAGAAAAAAGCCCTCAACATTAAATATGCTGAGGGCTTTTATCGTAGTAAAAATACCGTTCATCGATGACACATCAATAAGGGGATATTTTCACTACAAAAACCAATGGTTTGACAACTATTAATTTTTTTCGCCGCGATGTTGACGCATCTTTGAAGTCCCAAATCTTTCCAAACTAAACCACAAACAAAAACTCCCCCAAAAATCTTTGAGGGAGTTTTTTTATGTCTTGATCAAACTGCCCGAAGGCTTTATGGTTCCCTATCATCTTCCAGCACTTCTATGATTTCATATCCATTTTCCACTTCCTTATAAACCGCCTGATTGAGTTCGTGCATGGTAACCCCGTCAAAATCGATTTCTTCGGCATCTTCTGGAAGTTCCTTTACTACAGCGCCAATCGGTGGGGCAGCCACAGCATATTCCCCATCAACAGGTTGATAAAACACACCATCAGCGTAATGGTAACGAGTAGTACCTACTGTAATAATCATTGCTGTGGTGGGCACAACGGCCAACCGAAATCCCCTTGGCGGAAAAGTCCTTACATAGATTCCATTGCGGTGGATGTAGTACATGCCGCCAACAGGGTAATAGGAAATTTTACGATAAACAATCGGTCTGGTGTTCGCTGGCAACCGTCTTAAAGTCCTACGGACCACCCTACGGTTATGACGGCGAACCTTTCTTCGAACCACCCTCCTCTCCTGCCCTCTCGTTACTTGGGCTTCGGCATACTCGGTAGTGCCCACAAAAAAGAGGGCAAACAAAAACAATATCAGTTTTAGATTTTTCATACTGCTGAATTAATGGTTATTGCCTTTTGGACACAATTGGCTCAAAAAAGTTTAATCCGTTAATTCAATTTACGATGAAATTATCTCTTGCCTGATTTTTTTTGTTGTTCGGCCTGTTCCATCATTTCGCGCATTTTACGCTGGAACTTGTTCTCCTTTTTAGGCTTGCTCTTGTTCTCCTGGATCTGCGCATGGATCTTGTCCTGGTCCAAGATGTAGTTTTTTATTACCAACATGATCAAAATGGTAATCAAGTTGGAAATGAAATAATACAAACTCAAACCACTCGCATAGTTGTTGAAGAAGAACAACATCATAATGGGTGATAAGTACATGATGAACTTCATGTTGGGCATACCGGGTTGCTGTTGCATCTGCATGCTCTCACCTGTGGTCATTTGCATATAAAAGAAGATGGCCACCGATGCCAAAATGGGGAAGAGACTTACGTGGTCACCATAAAAAGGAATTGCGAAAGGCAAATTAAGTACTACATCATAAGATGAAAGATCATCTGCCCATAAGAACGATTTTTGCCTTAGGGCAAAAGAGGTCGGGAAAAACATGAACAGCGCGTAAAAGATAGGCAACTGCAATAAAGCTGGAATGCAACCACTCATGGGGCTAACCCCTGCCTTATTGTAGAGTTTCATGGTCTCCTGTTGCTTTTTCATGGCATTGTCCTTGTACTTCTCATTGATTTCGGTAATCTCCGGTTTCAACACCTTCATCTTGGCTTGGGAGAGGTACGATTTATAGGTTACCGGAGACAAGGCTAAACGCACCAAAATGGTCATCACTATAATGGCAATCCCGAAAGGTAGGAAGGAGCTCAAGAATCCGTAAAATGGCGTAAAGACATGGCGGTTGATCCAACCAAAAATGCCCCATCCGAACGGGATGGACTCCACAAGCCCCAAATCCTTGTAATCATCCAATATTTTCACGTCCGTAGGGCCGTAATACCAATGCATGTGCTGGGACAATTCCCCTCCTTGTAATTTTAAAGGAGCTTTTGTACTGTATTCCTTAGTGAAAAGAATATCCTTGCTTTCTTCTTCTACCAAGTTTTTGGAACTCAATTGGGCCGTTTCAAAATGGTCATCAGTTGCCAAAATGGAACTAAAGAAGTGTTGGCGATAGGACATCCATTTTACATCTTCTTCGGTTTCCTCATCCAATTCACTGTTTTCAGAAAGCTTGCTGATGTTGTCACCATCATGATTATAGGTTAAACGGGTATACCTATTTTCATATTTGACACTTTTGCTGTGGCGAATACCTTTCAATTCCCATTCCAAGGTAACCGGTTTGCTACTGTTCAGCACACCGTTCAATCCTTGGGAACGTATCGTAAAATCAACTAGGTATTCGTTCGGTCTCATCTCGTAGCGATACTCCAAAAACTGGTTATCCGCCACTTTGGCCTTCATGGAAAGTACTTGGTTGTCCCCGCTCTTGGAAAGCGATGGTTCAAAATACAGGTCGGCCGTGTTCAGAACCCTATTGTCCGAGGTGGTAAAATTCAAGGCGAAATTGGCATTGCCATCCTTCACCAAATATACCGGAACCGAATCATAGGTGACATAATTTTTCATGGTAGCCTCCACAATCTGTCCACCCTTATTGGAAACCTCTAAATACAGCACCTCGTTTTCCAACTTGGTGGTTCCATCGGAAACAGCACTAAAACCAAATGCCCCTACTCCACTTTTATAAGCGGCTACGGCTGTAGAATCCTTAAGATTGATGGTTTGGGTTTCCTTAACGGCAGGCTTTTGGGCCTCTTCTTCAACTTTCTTTGCTTCAGCCTCAACTTGCTCTTGCTTCGCTTTTTGGGCCTCCAACTCTTCTGGGGTGGGCTGATTTTGGTAAAACATGAAAATGAGTATCCCAAAAATCAGTACAAATCCAATAATGGAATTGATATCCAGCTTCTTTTCTTCCATGGAAATTATTTAGTAGAAATCTTTATCGGTAAATCCGGTGGCAAATATATGTCCAAAACCGCAGTTTATGCCAAACTGGCATTCTTTTGTTTCAGTTTCTGTGCCAAAACCGCCTTTACAAAGCCCACGAACAAAGGGTGCGGGTTTGCCACGGTACTCTTGTATTCCGGATGGTATTGAACACCAATGAACCATGGATGTTCTGGTATTTCCACCACTTCGACCAATCCTGTTTTAGGGTTGAGTCCTGAAGCCACCAGCCCGGCATCTTCCATTTGCTTTTTATATTCGTTGTTGAATTCGTAACGGTGTCTGTGTCGTTCCGAAATATCCGAGGCTCCATACACCTTTTCCGCAAGACTGCCTGGTTTTAAGTGACAATCCCAAGCTCCCAAACGCATGGTACCGCCTTTGTCCTTTACATTTTTCTGTTCTTCCATCAAGCTAATGACAGGATAAGGGGTATTTTTGTCCATTTCAGTAGAATTGGCCCCTGTCAAGCCCAAAATATTCCTTGCAAATTCAATAACCGCCATTTGCATACCCAAACAGATGCCCAAAAATGGGACATTGTTTTCACGGGCATACTGAACTGCTTTTACCTTGCCTTCAATACCACGCTCACCAAAACCCGGGGCGACCAAAATTCCGTCCAATCCTATCAATTTTTTCTCGACATTGTTTACCGTTAGGTGCTCCGAATGGATGGAACGTACTTCCACCTCTACCTCATTGGTAGCTCCTGCGTGAATAAACGCTTCTTGAATGGATTTATAGGAATCGGGCAATTCCACATACTTGCCTATCAACCCGATGGTCACTTTATTTTTTGGGTTTTTATGTCGTTTCAAGAATTCCTTCCATTGGGCCAGGTCCGGTTCCTTGGTATTGGGCAATGCCAATTTTTCAAGGGTAACGGTATCCAGGCCTTCTTCTTGCATTAAAATAGGCACGTCATAAATGGTGGACGCGTCAATAGATTGGATCACGGCTTCTTTTCTTACATTACAGAAAAGAGCAAGTTTGGATTTAATATCATCGGAAATCTGATGCTCGGTCCTACAGACCAAGATATCGGCTTTGATTCCGCTTTCCATCAACGTTTTTACGGAGTGTTGGGTAGGCTTGGTCTTTAACTCCCCTGCAGCGGCCAAGAAAGGCACCAAAGTAAGGTGTATTACAATGCCGTTGTGTTCTCCCAATTCCCAAAGCAATTGACGTACCGATTCAATATAGGGTAAGGACTCAATGTCACCCACAGTTCCGCCAATTTCGGTGATCACAATATCGTAATCGCCACTTTTCCCCAAGTTTTGGATGCGCTCCTTGATCTCGTTGGTAATATGGGGCACCACTTGCACGGTTTTACCCAAAAACTCTCCTCTACGTTCCTTTTCAATAACGCTTTGGTAAATACGGCCCGTGGTTACATTGTTGGCCTGTGAGGTACGTACGTTCAAAAAACGTTCGTAGTGGCCAAGATCCAAATCGGTTTCGGCACCATCATCGGTTACATAACATTCCCCGTGTTCATACGGATTCAATGTCCCTGGATCTACATTGATGTAGGGGTCCAATTTCTGTATGGTGGTCCGGTATCCCCTGGCCTGTAGCAATTTGGCCAAAGATGCGGCGATGATTCCTTTACCCAAGGAAGAAGTAACGCCTCCCGTAACGAAAATGTACTTGGTCTGTGACATATTGATCTTTCTATTACGGGGCGTAAAGTTACAAATTGCCGCGCAGAAATCAGGAGGATTGGCGAGGAAATTCTTTTTGAAGTTTTCGTATCATGGGCTCCAAGCTGTTATCCTTGATGGTAAGCATGATGTTCAGGAACTTTCCCAGCTTGCCTTCCGGGTATCCTTTTTGTTGGAACCAAACCAAATACGGCAAGGGTAGATCCACCAAATAACGCCCCTTATACTTTCCAAAGGGCATCTTATAATGGGCAAGTTCCAAAAGCTCTTTTGAATCGGGTTTGATTTCCATTTGTAGGCCTAAAGTACTATCTTTCCAATAACAAATCCTTATAATGAAACGTAGAAATTTTATAGCCACTGCGGCCATCGGGTCTGCAGGTTTGGCCTCCACTTCCGCTATGCCTTCCGATCGAGGGCATTCCAAGGAGTTTAAATTGAAGAACAATGTGAACCATAGCGTTTGTCAATGGTGTTTTGATGATATTCCGTTGGAAGATTTTTTAAAGACGCTTAAAGAACTTGGCATAAAGGCCATTGATTTGATCGGACCGAAAGATTGGCCGTTGTTGAAGAAATACGACATACATTGCTCTATGTGCAACGGTGCCGAAATTAGCCTTACCGAAGGTTGGAACAATCCCAAGTACCACGAGCAGCTTATCAAGAATTATACGGAAATGATCCCAAAGGTTGCAGAAGCAGGGTATACCAACCTCATCTGCTTTAGCGGGAACCGAAATGGCATGAACGATTACGTGGGCCTACAGAATTGTGTGGATGGGTTGTCGCAGATCATTCCATTGGCCGAAAAACATGGGGTTGTCATCCAAATGGAGCTTTTTAACCAAGTGAACCATCCTGACTATATGTGTGACAAAAGCCTTTGGGGAGTGGAACTGTGCAAACATTTGGGTAGCGATAATTTCAAATTGCTTTTTGATATCTACCATATGCAGATCCAAGAAGGCGATATCATCCGGAGCATCCAAAACTACCATCCGTATTTTGGGCACTATCATACCGCCGGCGTTCCCGGTCGTCATGAGATCGATGAAACCCAAGAACTGTATTATCCTGCCATCATCAAGGCCATTATGGCCACAGGTTTCAAAGGGTATGTGGCCCAAGAGTTCATTACCACTTGGGAAGACCCCTTAGCAGCCTTAAAGGATGGATTTATGAGGTGTGATGTGTAATATCCTTATATAACCTCTGCACTAATTCAAGCAAAACAAACCAACCACCATGAAAAGACGACAATTCATCCAAAATACGGCTATGGCATCCAGTGCCACCATGCTCATGGGGCTTGGTGCCTGTGCCACTCCTAGTTATAAAAGCTTGGACAGCATTGGCATACAGCTGTTTTCGCTACCTAAAATGCTCGAACAAGATCTTGCTGGCAGTCTGGCCATGTTACACCAAATGGGATATAAGGAAGTGGAAATTTATGGGCCGTATCCTTTTAGCTCAGCTTCTGCACAGGAACGATGGAAACAGATAACACCAAGTTTAGGTTTTAGTGGAAGTGGATTCTATGGAAAAACCGCCAAGGAATTCAAGGCCCTGTTGGATGAATATAGATTGAAAGCTACTTCGGGTCATATCGACATTGTTACCCTGGAAACCAAAATGCCCGCCGTGGGTGAATCGGTCCGCACTTTGGGAATGGATTATTTGGGCATATCCGCCATACCGGATGAGTTGAGACAAACTTTGGACGACTATAAACGCATTGCGGAACGTTTCAATACCATTGGGGAGAACGCCAAAAAGGAAGGTTTTAAATTTTTATACCACAACCATGGGTACGGCATCCATGAAATGGAAGGCCAGATTCCACTTCAGATTATCCTGAATAACACGGATCCCGATCTTGTTTTTTTTGAAATGGACATTTATTGGACCATTGCTGGCGGGGCAGACCCGGTGGAATATCTAAAAAATTATCCTGGCCGTTATGTGTCACTTCATTTAAAGGACATGAAGGAGATTACCCATTTTAAAGGGGATGGTGGATCTGCAGACCAATGGATCGAACTGTGGCCGCAAATGACCACTGTTGGTGATGGGGCTATGAATATTAAAGCCATTGTGGAGCAAGCCAAAAAATCAGGGGTAAAACACTTTTTTGTGGAGCAAGATTTGGTGGACAATCCAAGATTGGCCTTAAAGAAAAGTATTGACTATTTGAGGACGATTTAAATTTGAAAAGTTCTTATTTGAGGAAAAGTGCCTTGAAAGTGGTGGCATCATTGTCCCCTTTTGGATTTTCCTCATAGAACATATCCAAAAAATTGGCCGCACTGGTCCAAGAGGTATGCAACATTCCCCTATACCGGGGTTTCATTTCCTTGGTGGCATTTTTTCTTAATTCAACCAACATTTGCTGCTGTTCAAGGGCCACTTCGGGTTTACGCCAAGAACAGGTAGCCACATCAAAACCGCTCATGGCAAAATAGGCGGCGGTGGGGTCTGGACGTTCATAATGCCAATCACAGATCATTACATCTTTAGGGATAAGGTCTATTGCTCTGTGGGTAGTGTTCATACTGGCCTCCCACATACCCAAACCGGTGGTCTTGCCATCGATCAATCGATCGCCCCAAATCCAAAGGCGTTTTCCTGACTGTGCCAAATGGTTCCTGATCTTGGCCACCTCGCCTGCAAACAACTCGGCCTTATCCTTTCCGTTGCACCTTGGGCATTCTGTCATTCCAATGTAAAAAACCTCATCCATCCCCGCATGGAAGGCATCTGCCTTAAACGCAGCGATGATCTCATCCACCAAATCAAAAACCACCTTGTGCACGTCAGGATGCAATGGGCAATAACTTTTGCAGTACAATCCATCATCATTGGGCCACTCATATTTCTCAGGAATGGCAACGTTAGGGGTTTCATCAAATTCAGGGTACACCGTCAACAATTTGCCAAGACTACTGGCCCATGATTGGTGCCCCAACAGATTGATTTGGGGGATGATCTTAATATTATTGTTCTGACAGGCATTCACAATGTCATCCACATCTTTCTGGGAAAGGGGATTATCCGAAACAAGCTCTGGATGTGATGTGTATTGAAAGTTATACTCTATCCGTAATACCAAGGTGTTCACTTTTCTAGGACCCAATTCCTCATAGATGAATTTTACAAAACGGGCCACGTTTTCTTTTTGGGGAGCAGCAATGGACAGACCCCGCAAAGGCAGGCTATCATTTTGTGCATGTAGGATGGAAGCCATACAGAGTAACCAAACAAAATACATCTTCTTCATACTATTGGTTTTAAGCAGTTTAAATTACAGGAAACCCCTAAATGCTATTCTTCCCATTCCTGCTGTAACGCTTCTTCAATTTTATGGTTCCATTCCATTTGCTTTTCCAGGTTTCTGGAAAAATTGGTTTCCCAATCATATTGATCTTGGTAATCCTTTAAAGCATTTAGAATATCCTTATAGATTTTTCGCACTTCTTCCTTTACATCATCGGAAAAGGAAGTACGGTGCAGCCTATTGCGCATTTTACGGGCAAAAAGTTCGGCAATGTCAAAATGGAGCTGTTCATGGCGCAACGTATTGTCCGTACATTGTTCCGGCTTGTACCACGATTCATTGGGATAGAAATAGGCATTCACCTCAAAATCCAATTTCACCTCATGGTGCAATAAATTGGCAGAATAGGTATAACTGATACCGCTGGCCGTTGTGGCTGCAGGGACAGCTGCAGGTGGAATTTTGCCCTTAAAATCGGCCCAACTCAATCGTTTATGTTCTTCCCATGGAATGCCTTCCTCAATTTCTTGTGCAAATCCCAAAAAGCTGAGGAACAAAAAACATCCTATGGAAATTATTTTACCCAATGGAAATCGATTATTCTTTCAATATCAGGGTGAAGGCTGTAGTGCACCGGACAGGTCCTTGCCGTATGTACCAAAATCTTTCGGTTCTTTTCGGAAACATCGGCGGGCATCTCCAATTTCACTTCAATCTTGGAAATACGCCTTGGATCGGCGGCCATGTGCTTGGTCACTTCCGCCGAGGAACCCGTAAGGTCAATACCAAGATCACGGGCTTTTATGCCCATCATGGTCATCATGCAATTTGCGAGACCCGTAGCAACCGTATCGGTTGGGGAAAAGGCTTCTCCCTTGCCATTATTGTCCAATGGGGCATCCGTAATATATTCGTTCCCGGACCGTACATGTACATTTGTGGTCCTAAGATTTCCGTTATAGGTTACTTTTGAGGTCATCCTGTTTTACTTCTTTGATTTGCAAATCTTCGTACTGCATAATGTAACATGCCTTATTGAAATATCCCGAAGTCCAATCGTTGAAATAATCAAAACTGTTACCTGTATATTCGGTCAACCCAATAATCTTGGAAGTTTCAAAAAGATTGTTCTTGTGTGCCAGTTTCAACAAAACATCAAAAGTCACATCAAAACCTCGGATTGCATAGCGGTCCGGTTGATTCCCATTAAACCGTTTTACATAGGCTTTGGTAAAACTATCCGTGCCCACTTCCCTGTAAAAGGAAGGATAGGTGAACTTTAAATTGGACAAATGGGTCTTGGAAATGGCATCGTCCTCAAAAGCACCATTATAACTGGTGGTGAACATACGTACCTTGATATCACCCGAAATGGCCGAGTTGAGGATAGAAGTGACACTCGACACCATATTGGGTTGGTCCGTTTCCAAAAACACCCAGTTTTCCTTGGTCTCGGAGAGTTTCACCAAAAACTGGTCCAAATGTAGGGACTTATTGTCTATCAATTTGGCCATTTGTGCTGCCGGAAATTTTCCCAAAATGGAATCATTGGCCACTTGATGGGTTGAATCGGCAATGATGATCACATTCTCATTGTTATAGATCCTCTTCATATAAGAAAGCATCTTTTCCCGCAAGACGGCATCCCTAGGAACCGAAAAGAAAACATTGCCATGGCTCAATTTACTTTCCGAGGCAATCGGTGCTATTACCGGAATATTTTTGGTGGCAGCCTGCACGGCCACCTCATCCAAGGCCGCCCCAGAGACTGGACCAATTATGGCACTTACCCCGGAAAGATTGTCCCTAAACAAGATCTCTTTGACCTTGGTCTGGCTCAATTCGGTATCATACGTTTGTACATCTACCGAAACACCAAGCTTTTTAATGGAATCCAAAGCCATTAATGCCCCGGAATAAAAACCTAGACTTAGGTTCATATCTCTACGGGTCTTGATCTGGCCCTCGGTCTTTTCCACATCGTTGATATTGACCCTATCCAATCGAAAGGGCAACATGAACACCAATTTGGGCCTGTTGGCTACATCAATACTATCAACTAGGTTCACTCGATCCAAAACCAAGGCGTTTTTCACTTCAAGTCCAGCGGCTTTCTCTTTTGGAAGCTTCAGTACCATACCGGCCTTAAGTCCATTTTCCAGATCAGGATTGAGACGGTACAATTCATCCCTTGAAATTTTGAGGTTTTGGGTAATCCTGAAAATATTCTGTTTGGGTTTTACTTCGTAAAAAATAAAGTTTTCAGTATTTACTACTCCAGCGTCACTTGCCTTTTTAGGCAATCGGATGACCATCCCTTCCTTAAGCCCCCCTTCTTTCATGATCTCGGGGTTCAACTTCACTATGGAATCCGAAGGAATTCCATATTCCCTCCCCAAACTGTACAGGGTCATTTTTGGAGGAACGGTGTAAGAAGAAAAAAGCTCCACCTTCTGATCCTTTAAGCTATCCCCTTTGGGCCTTGGCAATTTAAGCTCCTGGCCAGCTGCCAAATAATCGGTATTCTTTAGCAACTCTGGGTTTAACAGAAGAAGGCTATCCACTGTAATCCCATATTTGTGTGCAATACTCCAACGGGTTTCTTTTGGTTGTACCAAATACGTTACATAATCCAGGTCCTTTTCTTCATTGGGGTCAACCTCCGGGAATTTTGGTATTTGCAGGACCATTCCTTTTTGTAAGGAAGAAGAATACAGTTCCCTGTTATATCTTTTGAGTTGCTCCTCGGTAATCTTATATTTTTGGGTAAGCCCAAAAAGGGTTTCCTTTTTACGGACCCTGTGCTTGGTAAATCCAATCGGTTTGATCTCTTCCTGAGCGGGTTTCTCCTCCTTTTTTTCGAGGGTGGCATTGCCATTGATTGGAATCACAAGAATCGTGTTCACCTTAACGTCCGTGGCAGTCTTGATCTCTTTATTGGCCTGAAGGATGGAATATGGGGTAACCCGATACTTTTGTGCGATGCTCTGAAGCGTCTCCCCTTCCTTTACGGCATGCGTGGCATAGTTTTGCGCGGTGGCTGGCAATACGGCCAAAAAAAGAACCGCCAAAACCAGTCTAAAAAGTGTTTTTTTCATTCCCATTCTATAGTTGCAGGTGGTTTTGAGCTAATGTCGTACACTACTCTATTAACGCCCTTGACCTTGTTTATTATATCATTAGAAACCTTTTGAAGGAACTCATAAGGTAAATTTACCCAATCCGCGGTCATACCATCGGTACTTTCCACCGCTCTGAGCGCCACACATTTTTCGTACGTACGCTCATCTCCCATAACTCCTACACTATCTACGGGCAAAAGCATGGCTCCGGCCTGCCACACCTTGTCATAAAGTCCCCATTTTTTCAATCCGTCCACAAAAATGGCATCCACTTCTTGCAAAATGGCCACTTTTTCTGCAGTAATATCGCCCAAGATACGGATTCCCAAACCAGGACCAGGAAAAGGGTGTCTTCCTAAAATATCTTCGGACATGCCCATGCTGGCACCCACTCGTCTCACTTCATCCTTGAACAACATTTTTAGGGGCTCTACCACTTTCAATTTCATATAATCGGGCAACCCACCAACATTGTGGTGACTTTTGATCACTGCTGATGGACCTCCACTTGCTGAAACCGATTCGATCCTATCCGGATAAATGGTCCCTTGTGCCAACCATTTTGCATTTTCGACCTTGTGGGACTCGTCATCAAAAACTTCGATAAAGACCCTTCCGATGATCTTTCTTTTGCCTTCCGGATCCGATTCACCCTTCAAGGCATCCAAAAAACGTGCCGAAGCATCCACTCCCTTCACATTGAGACCCATGTGTTTGTATTGATCCAAAACGCTTTCAAACTCATTTTTGCGCAAAAGACCATTGTTTACGAATATGCAATAAAGATGGTCTCCAATGGCCTTGTTCAACAACATGGCCGCAACACTGGAATCAACACCACCTGACAATCCCAGGATTACCTTTTCATCCCCGATTTCCTTTTTGAGCTCCTCCACGGTAGTTTCCACAAAGGCGTCAGGAGTCCAATCCTGTTTCAATCCTGCAATGTTCACCAAAAAGTTTTCAAGCAACTTCTTGCCATCCGTGGTATGGTAAACCTCGGGGTGAAACTGAATACCATATGTGGTTTCTCCATCAATCTTAAAGGCTGCATTTTCCACATCGTGTGTACTGGCCAATCGAATTCCTCCTTCAGGAAGCTCCTTGATGGTATCGCTATGGCTCATCCAAACCTGGCTTCCTTGGTCCAGTCCTTTTAAAAACGCCTCGTCATTCTTCACGAAGGATAAATTGGCCCTACCGTACTCACGCGTTGCGGAAGGCGCCACATTTCCACCATGGAAATGGGATAGGTATTGCGCCCCATAACAAATACCCAGCAAAGGCATTTTTCCCTTTATTTCTGAAAGATCGGGGTGTGGTGCCTGCTCTGACCGTACAGATGAAGGTGATCCCGATAAGATCACAGCCTTGTAATCCGACAGGTCCTTGGGCAGTTTGTTGAACGGTTTTATCTCGGAATAAATGTTGAGTTCCCTCACGCGTCTTGCGATCAATTGAGTGTACTGGGAACCAAAGTCTAGAATAAGTACGTTGTTATGCATGGGCAAAAATAGCAATTTGGTTTTGTTGGAAAAGTATCTTTTAATGGATATTTATGACAACTTTTTCCATCTGAAGTGGGTTTGCCTCCTCAATTGGCCACATCATTTGTGCACCTTACCGAACAATGTCATCAACATAACGTAATGTAGTTTTTTTCTTAACTGTTTTCGTCATTTCTTTGCAGACCAAAATAAACCAAACCATGATCAAGGGATTCATTTTTGATTTGGACGGAGTAATCACCGATACGGCCGAACTCCATTTTGAAGCGTGGAAAAAACTCTCGGATGAAATGGGCTGGCACTTTGATCGCGAGCTCAATGAAAAACTCCGTGGGATTTCGCGGATGGATTCCATCAAAGTCATCATGGACCATAATCATGTTACCCTGACCGATGATGCCGTGGTTGAACTTGCCACCAAAAAAAATAACATCTACGTGGCCAGCTTGGATACGATGACCCCGAACGATTACCTACCGGGCGCCAAAGAACTTTTGACCCATCTACGCCAAGAGGGATTTTTGGTCGCTTTGGGAAGTGCGAGCAAAAATGCAATTAAAGTGCTACAACAGCTCAACGCCACCCATTTTTTTGATGTGATCGGGGATGGGAACAGCGTTGCCAAGAGCAAACCTGCGCCGGATATCTTTTTATATGCCTCCGAAAAATTAAAATTGCAACCCGGCAACTGTGTGGTTTTCGAGGATGCCGAAAAAGGCATTGATGCCGCCATTGCCGGAGGATTCCACAGTGTGGGCATTGGCCCAGAGGAAAGGGTGGGCCATGCGGAAGTGAGGTTCAATTCCATGAAAGAAGCCACCTTTTTTGAGGTCAAATCCTTCTTTTCGGATTTTTTCTAAAACTTTTTTCAGGTTTTACTTTTTTCACGATAATCCGTTCTTTTTCAAAAAGTTGGAACAAATTGTTATTTTAGGAGTGTAATTCAACCTCCATGAAGCCCTACATCCCCTGCGCCTTTCTCTTTTGTCTTTGCTTAATTGCCAATGTTCGGGGTCAGGAGAATCAAAAAAAAATAGATAGTATTCTTCAAATCATAAATCAAACCAAAATTGACACCGTTGCTGCGCGCAATTATCTGGAACTCTCGGACCTTACCATGTACAACGACCAGAACAAGACCCTTGAATATCTGGAAAAGGCCCAGGCATTGTACCAAAAAAGCAAAAATGATAAGGGAGTGGCCAAATTGTACGCCCAAAAGGCCAATTATTATTATAGACTTGGCAAAATTGATTCTGCACGACGCTATCTTAAATCCTCGGTGGACAAATCCCTTAAGTTGGGAGATACCTTACGCGCCTCGGTGATCCGGCACAACATTGGGATACTGGACCATTACCAAGGCAACACAGAAAGTGCAAATGCCATTATGGACGAGAACATCCCTGTTTTTAACAAGTTCAAGGATTCAGTTCATTTAGGGAATGCCTATCTGCTGAAAGGAAAAATAGGCATGACCAATGGATTTTTCAACATAGCACTGCAAGAAACCCAAAAGGCGTTGAAAATCCATAAAGCATTGAACGATGAATTTAGGATGGCCGAGGATCTGTTCCAAATCGGAACCATTTACCAGACCACTCAAGATCACGAGAAGGCCATTGCCATTTTTGAGGAAAGCATTGGGTACTACAAAAAAATAGAAAACGACCAAAGTGTGGCCCAGGCCCTGAACTATCTGGCCGACTCTAAAATCAAATTGAAACAGTTGGAGTCCGCGGAAAAGGATTTGGACGAAGCATTGGCCCTCTCGGAAAAACTCGAATACAATGCCAACATAGCAAGGGTGTATTCCAACAAAGGCCTTCTTGAGTTTACACGGGATGCCTATACGGAAGCCATATTGCACTTCGAATCGAGCTTGGTCACTTGGGAAACGATAGGCTCCCCTTACAATGAGGCAACATCCCTCTTATATTTGGGCAGGACCTACAAAAAGCAAGGGAACCTGAACAAAGCAATGACCTATTTTGATAAAGGCTTGGAGATTGGCAAGGATTTGGGGGACCCCGAAATTCTCGCCAAAGTGTACTTGGCAAAAGCGGAAACATTGGAAGGGCTAAAAGATTATCAGGAAGCCTTGACCAATTTCAAGAAGAACAAATCCATCAGTGATTCCATCTTTACCTTGAACCGCACCAAGGCCACGGAAGAACTGAAAACCATTTACGAAACCGAAAAAAAGGAACAGCAAATCGTATTGTTGGAACAGGAGGCCAAGGTAAGTGACCTTCAAAAATTACTCTTGGGAGGTGGACTTGGCTTATCGGTATTGGTTTTTGGGTTTGGGTTTTACGGTGTGCGGCAGAAACTAAAACGGAACAAGGCGGAAAAAGCCAAAGTGGATGCAGAACTGGCCTTCAAGCGAAAGGAGCTTACTACCCATGCCCTTCACTTGGCCAAAAAGAACGAAGTCCTGGAAGACCTGAAACAAAAAGCAAAAGAGTTGAAGCAAAACGACGCTTCCAAAAATGGTTACCAGCAACTCATCCGCACCATTGATTTTGACCTTCAGGACGACAATAACTGGAAAAATTTTTCCCGATATTTTGAAGAAGTCCATAAAGATTTCAACAGTAACGTAAAGGCCAGGTTCCCCAATATCACCGCAAATGAATTGCGTTTGCTGGCACTGCTGAAAATGAACCTATCTTCCAAGGAGATTGCCAATATCTTGAACATATCGCAAGAAGGCATCAAAAAAGCTCGGTACAGACTCCGAAAAAAACTGAACATTGCCACCGAGGATTCTCTTCAGGACCTGGTGTTAAGTCTATAAAATCAATACCTCCCTGTCCACTTGATGTCCCTTTATTAAAATATGGGGTGTCCACCCTTTGTCCACCACCATTATTTCCTTCCTCAAAATCAGCATTTTATGTTTGTCCTGTCAATGATTTTGACAAAACCGTTTTGTGGTCTTGCTCGGCTAAGGGCTGCAGACCGTTACCGGGCGAGTCGCACAAAACGCATTAAAAAGTTTAACCACAAAACCACGGAATCATGAAAACAACATTTAATAATTTTAGTAAAATGGCCCTCACATTACTGGTCGTTTTATTTATGGCCTGTAGCAAGGATGAATCGCCAGAACCTCCAAAAAAAGGGATAGAGGTACTACCTAGCCCCATTTCCACAAATGAATTTGAAACTGATGAAGGGGAAATCGGTATCAGTATCAGCGGTAGGGATATTGCAAAAAAAGGTTATGTACCTTACAAAGCGGTAATTTCCATAGAGTCCACCTCAAACATAGAGGACCAAGTCGTTCTTTTTGACGAACTGAACAATCTGGCCAACTTATCCTTTAAAAATGAGGATTTGGATGAATCCATCCAACAAGAACTTAAAGAAGGTATTCCAATCTCGGTAACGGTTTTGGATGAAAATGATAGTGTTCTGGCAACTCAAAACTTCGCGAAACTTTCCTTTGCATCCAGTCCAAATGAAAAAGAGATTACCGCCGATGGTTTAGATGACCTGTTCGCAGAAGTTACCTTAAGGGAAGACCTCAAGTATTTTATGCAGGTAGTGAATATGGATAATGAAGTTTTTGGGGTGCCCAGTTCCCAACTTTATACCAACACTACAAACCTGGCAACAGATGTCCGATATAGACAAGAATTGGATTATACTGCCAATGCCGCATTTTCATTGGAAGATTTTTCCACTTATTATTTTAAAAAGATTCCTGGAAACGAAGAATACTATTCCATTGGGGTACATAATAACAGTGACCTGCATTATTTGTACATGTATGGTACTCAGCTCCGAATCCAAAGCAAAGCGAATATTATACAAAATGGAGGTAACACCAATGTATTGGATTATCCTAACTATTGGTTTAAAATAATAAAAGAAGCACCTGGACTTTTCAAGATCGTACCCAACGGAGCGGAAAATCCACTGATTTTATCCGGGCAAGGCTTTGGAGTTGCAGATAATCCCGATCCAGATGAACCCCTATACTTTAGGATCATGCTTTTTGATATAGATTGGGATATCCTGGCCGTAGATTCCAAATTCATGAATCCGATCATGCCTTCTTCAGCAACCAGCAGTGCCTATAACAGCACCCTGCGTAATTGCAGCAGTGGTTCCTTAACTCAAACAATAGGTGAAAGCAACACCATCACCACCACACAAGTGGCCGGTTGGGAAGAAAGTATGTCTGTATCCTCAACAAATTCAGTTAGTGTTTCCGTGACCATTGCACATGAAGCTGAGACTAAATTTTTTGGAACAGGCGGTAAAACTTCTGGATCTATTACCGGAAGCTATGAATATTCCAAATCCCTGACTTCAACCAATACCAAATCTGGAAGTCTCAGCACCCAAAAATCAGTACAGGTATCGGTTTCCCGGGAAATAGGAGTACCACCAGGAACTGCAATTGCCGTTGCTGATGTATACCAACAATATGTGAACATAAAAGTTCCCTTTGCCCAGCGTTTTAGAATTTCGGGCAAATACCGAGAAGACAACAGTGAACTGACTGGACAAGAAATTCTTACCCAATTTGCCTTTAACAGCTTCACCGGTGTGGTAACCGATGTACAGGCCAATTTTATAGAAGTTACGGTTCGGGGTACCACTACCATTGATAGAATCATTGAAACATCAACCGAAACAAGGGACATACCCAACTCATGCAATTAGGCGAAGATTACCATAAAAAAAGCCCCGGGAACCACTCCGGGGCTTTTAAATAAAATCAAAACCAACCTAAACATATGAGTTAACCAACTCAAAATATTTACTTTTTCATAGCAATTTTCAATAATGGAACAACCAAGCAGGGAAATACCCTACCTCGTTTTCCAAAAATTTTCAGATTATTTTAAAAAAAATCCTAAGAGTCTGTTTTTGAAGGAATTACCTAATGTTTTAAAACAATGAATTCCTCACTGAAGGGATCAAGTGTTTCCAGTAATAAGGAAATAAAGTTATCTCCCATCTCCAAATAGAGTTCGGAAAAGTTCCATTGGCGCTCCTGAAGTGATTTGTTCGGGAACAACTCGTTCTGAAGCTCGGTCAAACGTACCACATGGTCCTTCAATTTTCTTTTTTGGGCTTTCAACAAACGCTTTTCGAGGGCATCCAAGCCTTTCTTTTGCTTTACTTCCTGAGCTTTCACCGCTCCTAAAAAGCTTTTATCGGTCTGTTCTGCTAATTCATACAAATGTTTGAACTGCTCTTCCAAGAGCTTTTTCTGGGGAGAAAAATCAATATCGATGTTGGAAATATCCCTAATCCTTTTGTTGATCAGGGAATGTTGCTTCAAAAACAAATGGGAAACCTTTAATCCCAGTTTCTCCACTTTTTGGAACTGCTTTTCCGTAATGACCAAGGCGGAGTTCCTGAGCATCAACATGGGATAGGTTACCCCAAGTGCATCAAAATAGGACTTGAGTTCCAACCAATAGGCCAACTCACCTCCCCCACCAATGTAGCAGAGATTGGGCAATATTACCTCTTGGTACAAAGGCCTTGCAACCACATTGGGTGAAAATCGCTCGGGATGGTTTTCCAGTTCCTCCTTCAAGGCTTCTGGAGAAAAATCGATATAGGTATTGATCACATGGTACTTGCCGTTACGCTCAACAATCCGTTCACGAACGTTATCCTTCAAATAAAAATAATTGATTTCCCTTGGGTTGACCTGTATGATATAATCCGAAGATATCTTGGCAAGGCCGGCTATACTTTCGGATACTTTGGCAAAAGGGACTTGCTCAAAAATATCCTTCTTAACATAGGGAACGAGCAATTTCTTCAGTTGCACATCATCACCATCAACAATGACCAATCCTTGCTCCCCAAAAAGGGCATTGGCCAAAAATCTGGTGGCTTTGGTCAGGGTATCGTGTTCCAAATAAGCCTGTTGGAACAACTTTTTCAACGTTTCTGCCTTCCCAAACTGGCCAATCTCACCAGCAAAAGTGTCAAAAACCTGATCTAATCCTTCGGTGGACAAACGGCCCACGGCTCCGTTCGCTTTTTTATTCCATTGGATTTTTTTCCCGCGTAATTTGAAATAGTTGATCTCATCAAAATCATGGTCCTCGGTGGCCATCCAATACATGGGCACAAAATGGTACTTGGGGTAGTGTTCCTTTAGTTTTCGGGCCAAATTGATGGTGGAAACAATCTTGTACAAAAAATATAGAGGTCCGGTGAACAGGTTCAATTGGTGACCTGTGACCACCGTAAAAGTTGTATCATCGGCCAGTTTTGCAATGTGGTTGGCGGTGCCCTCGGAAATGGCGACTCCTTCATATTGCTTGTTCAGTGCATTGACCAAAACAGCCCTATACCCATGTGGAAAATTGGCTTTCTTTTCTTGGATCTGCTCCGCAAAGTTTTTCAATGTGGGATACCTGTTGAAGAATGGTTTTAAATCTTCATGCCGGTCCAGATAATCGCAAATAAGTTTGGAAAAATAACCTGTTTCCTTAAAGGGTATACAATCTACGTCCATTCAAACTGTAATGAGGTGTTCAAAGATAACTTACTTCTTTTTTAGTCGTCCTAAAAATACGTTAATTGCATTTTTTGTGTTTCGGACCGACCTCACACTTAAAAATTATGGTACAAAGAACAATTTATTAGTAGATTTGGAATCCAACTAATGACACCGAGCATGACCCGATTTTTAGTATCCCTCACTCTACTTTTATCCATTTCCATTTCCGCCCAACAGTTAAAATCCCCATCCGAGTTTTTGGGGTACGAACTGGGAACCGAATTTACGCGCCACCACGAAGTGGTGGATTATTATGAATATTTGGCCAAAGCCGCCCCCGACAGGGTAAAACTTACGGTTTATGGCCAAACCAATGAACGTAGGCCTTTGATCGTGGCCTATGTTTCTTCTGCAGAAAACATTTCGAATCTGGAGAATATCCGGTTGGAGCATTTAAAGGAAACCAAAGGAGAAGGGAACTCGGATAAGGCCATTGTTTGGTTGAGCTATAACGTACATGGGAACGAAAGTGTGAGCACCGAGGCCTCCATGAAGACCATTTATGAATTATTGACCAGTAAAAGTGCATACTTGGAAAATACCATGGTGATCATGGATCCTTGTATCAACCCAGATGGAAGGGACCGCTATAGCAACTGGTACAACCAATACAAAAACACTCCCAACCAAGTAGACCCCAACAGCAAGGAACACCATGAAGGTTGGTGGGGTGGCCGCAGCAACCACTACATGTTCGACCTGAACCGTGATTGGGCTTGGTTGACACAGGTGGAAAGTCAACAACGCCTAAAAATGTTCAACCAATGGATGCCGCACGTGCATGTGGATTTTCACGAACAAGGAGTGAACAATCCCTACTATTTTGCTCCTGCTGCAGAACCTTATCACGAACTTATCACCAATTTTCAAAGAGATTTTCAGGTGACTTTGGGACGTAACCATGCCAAGTATTTTGATGCCAATGGATGGTTCTATTTCACCAAAGAAGTATTTGACCTTTTGTACCCAAGTTACGGCGACACCTACCCCATATACAACGGAGCCATCGGGATGACCTATGAGCAAGGTGGCGGCGGAAGGGCCGGTTTGGGCATCATCACTGGAAACGGTGATACACTGACCTTGAAGGATAGGATTGACCACCACTTTACCACTGGAATTTCAACGGTGGAGGTGTCATCCCAAAACGCAGCCAAACTGAACGAAGAATTCAAAAAATTCTACAAAAACCAAAATTTCAAATACAAAAGTTATGTGCTTAAAGGGAATGAGGACAAATTGAAATCCTTGAAATCTCTTTTGGAAAAACATCAAATCCAATACGGTGACTTAACTAGTGGATCATACAAAGGACATGAATATGCTACCGGAAAAAGCGGAAGCATGTCCGTAAATGGTAATGGCATGGTGGTTTCCACCAATCAACCCAAGGGAACTTTGGTCACGGTTTTGTTCGAGCCCAACGCCAAACTTTCGGATTCGTTGACCTATGACATCACGGCTTGGTCGCTTCCATATGCCTATGGTTTGGAGGCCATTGCCTCCCCCACTTTGGTTTCGCCACAAAATACAACGGAAAAGAGGATTTCAACAACTGTGGATAAAAATACCTACGCTTACCTTGCCGATTGGAACAGCATTGAAGACGCCAAGTTTTTAGCTACCCTGATCAAAGAAGGGGTTCGGGTACGGAAGGCAAATCTGCCTTTTAAAATGGAAGGCAAATCTTTTGAACGTGGCACCCTGATCATTACCAAATCGGACAATGAGCACAAAGCTGATTTTGCCGAGACCCTACAGAATACTGCAGAAAAATTTCAAAAAGACCTGACACCGGTAAGCACTGGATTTGTGGATGCCGGAAAAGATTTTGGCTCTTCTTACGTGCAAATGATCGCGAAACCTAAGATTGCAATCTTGTCAGGAGAACCGACCTCAACCTTGCGTTTTGGTGAAATCTGGCACTTTTTTGAACAACAACTCCACTATCCTATCACTGTGCTAGATGGGGATTATGCCAAAAGAGTGGACCTTGGGGAATACAATATTTTGATACTTCCCGATGGTCGTTATGGGAACTACTTTAATGAAAGTGAACTTGCCGATCTGAAGGATTGGGTGCGTCAAGGGGGGAAGATCATTGCCATGGGAGGTGCCATAGAGGCCATTGATGGTGACAAAGGTTTCGGCATCCAAAAAAAGGAAATGGAAAAAGATTCAGGCAAAACCGAGCCCAAACCCTATGAAGATTGGGAACGCGAAAGCATAAAAAGTGCCATTACCGGAGCTATTTTCAAAGCCAAGGTAGATAATACCAATCCGTTGGCCTATGGTTATGGAAAAGACTATTTCACCTTAAAGTTGGGAAGTGCCAGTTTTGACTATCTGAAAGGCGGGAGTGCCATTTACCTGGAGAAAGATGCAAAACCTTTCTCTGGATTTGCAGGAAGTGAAGCACAAAAACAGGTATCCGGAACACTGGTTTACGGAACGGAAAGCGTGGGTCGTGGCCAAGTGATCTATATGGTGGACAACCCTTTGTTCAGAGGATTTTGGGAAAACGGAAAATTGTTCTTCGCAAATGCCTTGTTTATGGTAGAATAAATCCCTTTTTATTGATTTTTAACAACTTACCCTGTTAGGTTGTGTGCTTTTTGATATGCAAAATTTCGTATCTTTAATAGGATTTTGGGTAAAGATTATGGATGCACATCGAAACAAAACAGTTCCTTTTTTGGGAAAAATATCGACATTTTTGCTTTCTGCAATGATGGTCGTTGCGATTATGGGCCCTGCCCAAGCTTTGGGTTTTCAGGAAGAAACCAATGATTACAACCAATACAGTGGGGAAGTAGTTGACGAATCGACTAACAAACCCTTGGTTTTTGCCACACTTGCCGTGGAAGGAACCAACATCAGTACCATTTCCAATACAGAGGGAAATTTTTTGTTGAAAATTCCAAAAAACGTCATCAGTCAAAATGTAATCGTATCCTTTTTGGGCTATAAATCCAAAACGGTGCCTCTTTCACAACTTTCCGAAGAGGGAAACAAAATTTCGTTGGAGATATCTGTAACCCAATTGTCCGAGATCAATATCAATGCTCCTAAAGATGCTACTGCTTTAGTGCGGGAAACCATGGCGCACCGAGATGACAATTATTTCGAAAATTCCACCCTGATGACGGCCTTTTACAGGGAAACCATTAAAAAAAGACGGAAAAACGTGTCCCTATCCGAAGCAGTGGTGAACATTTACAAAACCCCCTATGATTCCAATAGGGACGATGCCGTTGAACTCTATAAGTCCCGAAAAAGTACCGATTACAGTAAACTGGACACTGTTGCCCTAAAACTTCAGGGCGGACCATATAACACCCTCTATGTGGATATCATGAAATATCCGGAATATATCTTTTCTCCAGAATCAATGTCCAACTATAAGTTTTGGTTCGATCGTTCAACTCGTATCAACGATAAACTGATCTATGTGATCAAGTTCAACCAACTAGAAAGTGTTTTGGAGCCTTTTTACCAAGGTGAGCTATTCATCGATGTGGAAAACAAGATTTTAACCAATGCCAATTTTTCCCTCAACATTACGGACCGCAAAAAAGCAGCGGAACTCTTTGTACGCAGAAAACCGGCCAGAGTGAATGTTTGGCCAACCCAGGTCTCCTATAGAGTGGACTACCGTGAAAAAAACGGGAAATGGTATTATGGATATAGCAGTGTTACCATGGAGTTCAAAGTAGATTGGGAAGACAAATGGTTCAATTCCATTTACAGTATGAATGCCGAAATGGCTATCACCGATTGGGAAAACAACATGACGGGTGAGCTGCCCCGAAATAGGGAACGCATCAAAAAATCCATCATCATGAGCGATGAGGCCACTGGTTTTTCCGATCCAGATTTTTGGGGGGAATACAACATCATCGAACCTGAAAAATCCATTGAGTCGGCCATCAAGAAAATCCAACGCCAGCTGCGAAGGACCGAACGTAACAGCGACTGATTGGGGCAATCCACATTTTTTATGGATATTTACGCAGGCACTTTGCCTAGGTAAAATATCAATTCTATTGCTACTCCATGTCCGAAAGAAGAACTTTTCTAAAATCCGCAACTGTTTTGGGTGCTGCCACGCTATTGCCCAATACCAGTTGGGGAAATGATTCCATATCCTTTACACTGCCCAAAATAAAACCCAGAAAACTTAAAAAAGGCGATACCATTGGTTTGGTAGCTCCTGGGTACGCCATTAAACCCGAGGTTTTGGAAAAGGCACTGGCGACCTTAAAGGAAATGGGGTTTAAACCCTTTCATACCAATAGGCTGGTCGGGAACCATGGTTATTTCAGTAATACTGATGAGGAACGGGCCAAAGATGTAAACGAAATGTTCGCCAATCCTGATATAGATGGTATTCTCTGCGCGCGCGGTGGCTACGGGTGCACCCGAATTTTGGACCAACTGGACTATGCAACAATTAAAAACAATCCAAAAGTCTTAATTGGATTTAGCGACATTACCGTATTGATCCAAGCCATTTACAAAGAAACCGGGCTCGTATGTTTTCATGGACCCGTGGGCAGCACCATTGATGATGCCTATAGCCAGAAATACTTTAAAAAAGTGTTGATGAAAGGCAAGGAGGTACAAAAGATCAAAAATGCCAAACTAACGGACCCCAAGTTTCTGGAAAATCCCGAATATGACCGTTATACCATCACTCTAGGCTCTTGTGAAGGTGAATTGGCAGGTGGTAGTTTGACCTTGGTGAACGCTTTGATCGGCACCCCGCATGAAATTGACTTTACGGACAAGCTTGTTTTTTTGGAAGATGTGGAAGAAGCTCCATACCGTATTGACCGAATGCTCACCCAATTGATCGAGGGCCCTACTTTTAAAAAGGCAAAAGGTATCGTATTCGGTGTTTGCAAAGGATGCGACCGCGAGAAAAAAGAAGACAATTTTACGTTAAAGGAAGTCATCATGGATCGCATTGCTCCATTGGGCATACCAGCAGCCTACGGCATGAGTTTTGGCCATGTACCCAATAACTTTACCCTTCCTGTAGGTATCCTTGCATCATTCAATGCCACTGAAATGACCTTGGAACTTTTGGAAGCTGCAGTACTATAAATGGACTGGATTGGTTATTCCGTCAGTTTAAACACAGCATCCGTAAAGTCATGGTCCTAAATTAAGGATGACTACCGTTTCGATTTGGGAAAAAAGTCGATATTAGACTTCTAGTTCGCACCACTAACCCTTCTGTGCGGCGCTCAACCCCACTTATCCTTTAAGCTCGCTTATTAACCTAACCTACTGTAAATGAAACATGTACTTCCTAGGTTTCGAAGACCTATTGAAAGTAAAGGAGTGCCACGTTCGGAATTGGCATACTGGACCAAGGCGATGGAGGCATACGATGCCAGGGATCATCGAAATGCGTTGATCAATACCTTGCTTTACATCAATCCAGATTTACTGAATGGGACCAATATCGAAGGGCCCATTCAAATTGTTTGTCCACAGGGATCTGCAGTGATCCAAATTGACATTACGGAGGATGCTTTTTCAATCAGGGCGCCCTTTTTAAGGACTACAGAATCTACCAACAAGATTGCCTTGTACAGAAGGGTGGCCGAGGTCAATTTTCATCCCTTGAAACTTACCCAGATCCAATTACGGGATGATATCCTTTGGTTCGAACATCAAACTAAGGTAGAACTTTGCAATCCATACAAGGTGTATGATCTTTTAAAGGAGATCAGCTTGTTTGCGGACAATTATGATGATGAGTTCATCGAAAAATTTGATGCGACCTTTTACCAAGAACCCAAGATTACACCGTTGAATGATCAAGAAAAGGAACTGGTCTGGCTACAATTGGAAGAAATCCTTTCGGATTATAAAAAATACAGTGCCTTCTTCCAGGAAAAAAGATGGAACGATTTTCAATATGACATCGCCGCCATATCCATCCTTAAAATAGTGAACATGCCCTACGTCCATGGCACCCTTCGTACCACTTTGGAATCGTATGTGGTTACTCTTTTTGATACCCAAACCGATTTTAAGCTAAGAACAGACAAAAGCTACGGGTTCATGGAGCATTTGTGTAATATGGGCAAGGAAGATTATTTTAAAAACATTTATCATGCAGAATCCCTCATCTCACCCAAATGGAGAAGTTCTGCCCAGACACTACAAAATGAGGCAAAGCGGATAGAAACCAATGTCAACAATTTTAAACAGACCAATGACAACCTCATGATCTGTTATTATTTGCAGGAGCATTTTCAGTATTTTCTATACCTACTTAATGTTGAGGAACACCATAAGAAAATCATATATAACGTGCTCGAAGCAGTTTCCGGACAAGAAATTGATGAAGCTGCACCCCAACTGCTGCAGGTCTACCAACGCTTTTTGAATGGTACCGCGGATGATTTCATCAGCACCAAAACTTTGTCCCATAAAGGATTTTTCTCAAAATTTTTCGGTAAAACAAAACAAGGTTTATAATGGAAACCACAAGAAAATCAGTATTTAAGATCATCACGGCATCTGGAACAGGTAGCGGGTTCATCATTACAGGATATCCTTATATCATCACCAATTACCATGTGCTCCAAGGAGAAAAAATGGTGGCCGTGGAAGATTATAAAAAAAATCGTTTTGTAGGCAAGGTGGTCATGGTCAACCCGGAGGCGGATCTTGCATTCCTGATTACGGAAATTGATTGGAAAAGTTATCCGGGCATCCCATTGATCGAAAATATTTTGGTCGCGAACGCCCAAAAAGTGTACATAAACGGTTTCCCCTTTGGAATGCCCTTTACCATCACCGAAGGTATTGTTTCCTCCATAAGCCAACCGGTAGGGAACAGAAATTACATTCAAACGGATGCCGCTGTAAATCCCGGCAACTCAGGAGGACCCATCCTTAATGAAGCTGGCGAACTCATTGCGATCACCACGGCCAAGTTCAGCAATGCCAACAATGTCGGGTTTGGCATCAAACATTCCGATCTTGTGAAGGAAATCAATGATTTTGCCCAAACCGATGCCCCTTGTTTCAATGTAAAATGCAACTCTTGTGATGCCTATATCCAAGAAAAGACCGATTTCTGTAAAAATTGTGGAAACTCCATTAATGTCACCTTGTGGGATGAGTTTGAAAAAAGTAAGTTCGCGAAATTTGTGGAAGAGGCCATATCCGCCCTTCGTATTGATCCTGTACTGGCCCGTGCCGGAAGGGATTATTGGGAATTCCACCAAGGAAGTGCATTGGTGCGGATCTTTGTTTACCACAAGGATTATTTGGTAGCTACTTCACCTTTGAACAATTTGCCAAAAAATAACTTGCAGGCATTATTGGAATACCTGTTACAGGATAACGTACCGCCTTATTATCTTGGCATTCGGGACAATAAAATTTATGTATCGTATCGCGTGCACTTGTCCGACCTTTTCTCCGATGAAGCAGAGTCCATAAAAAATAACCTAATGCATTTGGCCCATAAGGCCGATGAACTTGACAATTTCTTTGCGGATGAGTTCAATTGTGAGATGTCAATCGAATCAAAGGAGTCCTTTTAAAAGTAAATGACCAAGGCCTATAAGCAATTCTGAAAAATATGTATAATTCGAGGGCATTCAAAAACAACAGGTCGGTTACCGTAAAAAATGCAATCAAGATAATTCACAGGTATCTTGTTGACACACATTCATTATGAAAACGCCAACCTTTCCCCTATAGCATTACCATGAAAGTTTACATGGGAACAGGGACACTGGTCAAAAAATTAGCATGCCGTATATACCAATCGTTAATTTTTACACCATGCAGTCCAAATCAATTTGCGTTCAATTATATTTCTATCTTTACCTCCGTAACATAAACTTTATTTAAACATGAAAAAACTTTTTTTAGTTGTCATTTCAGTATTTGCGTTTACGTATTCCTCTTATGCCCAAGATGTTAGATTTGGAGCAACAGCAGGTTACCTTAATGCCCGGGCCAGCATCAAAGCTGATGGTATTAGTGTATCCGCATCAGAATCTGGATTTTATCTAGGTGCAATTGCTGATTTTAATGTCTCTGAAAATTTTAATATCCAACCAGAACTTCTCTATGCCAATGTTGATGGTTCCGGTGCGTTAATGCTTCCCATTCTTGGTAAATTTGCCATTTCTGAAAAATTCAACTTTCAAGTTGGCCCACAAGTGGTTTTTTCCCTAGAAGAATCTGTTGAGGATTTTAGCAGTGTTGAATTTGACGTTGCTGGAGGGGTTGGTTATGACATTGATGATGACTTTTTTATCGAAGCCAGATATACCTTCCAAATCAACAACTCATATACCGGTAGTGAAGATGTAAAGGTTAGGGGCAATTACCTGACCATCGGTGTTGGTTATAAATTCTTGTAATCGATACTTTAAATCCTAAAAAAAGGGCAGTGAAACACTGCCCTTTTTTGTTTTATCATCGATTAACCGTCCTATTTGGAAAAATCCTGAAGTGTTTTTATGATAATACCCACGCAGTCCATTAATTGTTCGTGGTTCATCACCAAAGGCGGTGCAAAGCGGATGATGTTCCCATGGGTGGGCTTGGCCAAAAGACCATTTTCCTTCAGGGCCATGCAAACGTCCCAAGCCGTGGAACTATCCTCAGAATCATTGATCACAATGGCATTGAGCAACCCCTTGCCCCTCACCTTGGTCACCAAATCGCAAGTCGGGATAAACTTGTCCAGTTCTTCTCGGAACACTTCTCCCAACTCCATGGCATTCTCCGCCAACTGTTCATCCTTTATCACTTCCAGCGCAGCAATGGCCACCGCGGCCGCTACCGGATTCCCTCCGAATGTACTCCCGTGGCTACCCGGGGTAATCACCTCCATGATCCCATCATCGGCCAATACGGCCGAAACGGGGTAAACCCCACCTGAAAGGGCCTTTCCCAAGATCAAAATATCGGGTTTTACGTTTTCATGGTTCACCGCAAGCATCCTGCCCGTTCTGGCAATTCCTGTCTGCACTTCATCGGCGACAAAAAGGACATTGTACTTTTCGCATAGGGCCTTAGCTTCCGATAAATAACCTTCAGATGGCACATACACCCCAGCCTCTCCTTGAATGGGTTCCACCAAGAAACCGGCGACATTGGGATTATTTTGCAAAGCCTTTTCCAGTGCAATCAAATTGTCATATTCAATTTTGATGAATCCTTCGGTATAGGGTCCGTAATCCTCTCTTGCTACAGGATCATTGGAAAAGGATATGATGGTCGTGGTCCTTCCGTGAAAATTGTTCTCACAAACAATGACCTGGGCCTTGTTCTCAGGAATCCCCTTTTTTTGGTAGGCCCATCGCCTACAAATCTTCAAAGCTGTCTCCACAGCTTCGGCCCCGGTATTCATGGGCAATAATTTGTCGAACCCAAAGGTGGAGGTGGCATATTGCTCATACTGCCCAAGCATATCATTGTAAAAAGCCCTTGATGTCAAGGTCAAGGTTCGGGCCTGGTCTATCATTGCCCCTACAATCTTCGGGTGGCAATGTCCTTGGTTCACTGCGGAATAAGCAGAGAGAAAATCATAGTATTTCTTTCCTTCCACGTCCCAAACATAAACCCCTTCGCCCCTACTCAAAACTACAGGCAATGGGTGGTAGTTATGGGCTCCATACCTATTTTCCAAATCTATCGCTTGCCGCGATGTTAAATGCTCTAAAACAGCCATTTCAATAATTTTTTACATTCATAAAACAACCATTCCTACAGTACCTTTATTCTTTCGAGGATTCGAAAAAGCAGCGTGGGAGAGAAATCATCCCTTGAAGTGCCTGCAAATTACAAATTATTGTTCAAAAGCAAGGAGTTGAAATACTTGATTCCACGGGCGTAAAGACTCAAAGTTTAGGGTCAATTTAAGAAGCTGTAAGCTGCCAAATACCAAAAAGAACTTACTTTTGCGCCATGCGTAGAAAGAACAAACGACAAATTTTTGAAAATGTAACGGTTGTTGATGCTGGGGCCAAGGGAAAATCGGTGGGCAAGGCACCGGATGGTAGGGTCATTTTCCTCTCCAATGCCGTACCCGGTGATGTTGTGGATGTTATGACCACCAAAAAAAGGAGCGCCTATTTTGAAGGCCTTGCAACCCATTTCCATGTCCTTTCCGATAAAAGGACCCAGCCCGAATGCCAGCATTTTGGGGTTTGTGGAGGTTGTAAATGGCAAAACATGGGCTATGAACACCAACTCCGTTTCAAACAAAATGAAGTGGAGAACAATCTAAGGCGCATCGGCCATCTCGAACTTCCCAAAATCAGTCCCATTTTAGGTTCCATGAAACAATATTTCTATAGGAACAAAATGGAGTTCTCTTTTTCCAATAGTAGATGGTTGACCGAATCGGAAATCAATTCTGAGAAGGATATAGACGATCGTAAGGCTTTGGGGTTCCATATTCCGGGCATGTGGGACAAGATTCTGGACATTAAAAAATGTCACTTGCAACAAGACCCTTCCAATGCCATCCGGTTAGAGACAAAACGATTTGCATCCGAAAACGGATTATCCTTCTTTGACCCACGAAAACAAGAGGGGCTGCTACGCACGATGATGATCCGCACAGCATCCACTGGGGAAATTATGGTGCTCATCCAATTTTTTGAAGATAAAAAGGAACAACGGGAACTGTTATTGAACCATTTGGCACAAGAATTCCCTGAAGTCACATCCCTGTTATATGTATTCAATTCCAAACAAAATGACACCATCTACGACCAAGAAGTAGTATGTTTTTTGGGCCGCGACCACATTTTTGAGGAAATGGAAGGGCTTCAGTTCAAGATAAATGCAAAGTCGTTCTACCAGACCAACTCGGAACAAGCTCATGAACTCTATAAAGTAACCAGGGACTTTGCAGGGCTTACAGGCGATGAACTGGTTTATGACCTATATACCGGAACCGGGACCATTGCCCAGTTCATTTCAAAAAAGGCAAAAAAAGTAATCGGAGTGGAATCCGTTCCCGAGGCTATTGAAGATGCCAAGGCCAATGCTCGACACAATAACATTACCAATGTTGAATTCTTTGCTGGGGATATGAAAAATGTCTTCAACGAACAATTTATTATGCAACATGGGCAACCCGATGTCATCATCACCGATCCCCCAAGGGACGGTATGCACAAAAATGTGGTGGAGCAATTGCTTCTAGTAGCCCCTCCTAAAATCGTTTATGTGAGCTGCAACAGCGCAACCCAAGCAAGGGATTTGGCTCTTATGAAAGAACTTTATGAAGTCACAAAGGTACAACCTGTGGACATGTTTCCACAGACCCATCACGTTGAAAATGTTGTACTTTTGGAAAAACGGGCAAATCTTTAATTAAAAGGACAGTAAACTGGAATGAAGAAAATAATCCCCATCCTACTTATCATCTTCATGGTCATTTATGTTTCATCCTGTGAAAAGGATGATATCTGTGTTGACGGCGATACCCCGTTATTGGTAGTTCGTTTTTACGATATTAATGATACCACGGCCAGCAAGGATGTGCCATCATTGCGGATCAAGGAGGTTATCCTGAACAGTACCGTCAATACCTTTATCGATCGTGCAAGCAATTTGGATTCCATAGGAATTCCAATCCGTTCAGATGCTACCACAACTTCCTTCGCTTTTATCACCAATTCTGCAGACGATGCGGACACAGGTGAAGAAACTGGAAACATTGACACCCTTACCTTTTCTTATACTACCAGGGAAGCTTTTATTTCAAGGGCCTGCGGTTTTGTAATGAACTTTGACGGCCTAAGTGTTACTTTACCTGAAAGTGCCAATAACTGGGTCCAGGACATAAAAGTGGTCCAAGGATCCGTAGAAAACTCCAATAACGTCCATGTCAAGATATTTTATTAGTATCATTATAGCCTTATTGCCCTTGATGATATTGGGGCAAAGCGAGCCCATTGACCTTCAGAAAAAGGATACTGTGCAGTACAAAGAGCAATACGGCCTTAGAGTGGGTGCGGATATCAGTAAATTGGTACTTTCCTTTGTTGATGAGGATTATACAGGTCTTGAACTGGTTGGCGACTATCGTCTTACCCATAAATTGTATTTGGCCGCCGAAATTGGCAATGAAACCAAAACACAATCCGAAAACTTGGCACAGACCCTTTTATACAATTTTGAAACATCAGGAAGCTACATTAAGGCGGGTGTGGACATGAATACTTATGAGAATTGGTTTGGGATGAACAATTCCATCATTCTAGGGGGACGATATGCCGTGGCGAGCTTTAGCCAAACCTTGAATGACTACACTATTTTTGACAGTAATCAATACTACAACCAAGAATTCTTGGCAGGTGCTGAACCCGGTCGCGAATTTACAGGATTGACGGCTTCTTGGCTAGAATTGGTCCTTGGGATCAAAGCAGAACTATTTGCCAACATTTATGTTGGGATGAGTGCCCGACTTGGTTTTTTGGTCACAAATAAGGAAGATGAGAACTTTCCGAATCTCTGGATTCCAGGATTTAATAAAGTAACCGACGGAAGCAATTTTGGCGTTAACTACAATTATTCCATCACCTATCTGATTCCTTTTTATAAAAAGTCCAAAAAGAAGAAAGAACCTAGCCAAGAATAAAATGGAAAATACTCTAATCAACTATATCGAATTTAAGGCCAACGATCTTATAAGGATCAAGGAATTTTATGGGCAGGCTTTTGGATGGACCTTTACCGACTATGGACCCGAATATGTTGCCTTTTCCAATAGCGGGCTTGAAGGAGGTTTTATGCATTCGGACAGTACCATCATAAACGGGGCACTTGTTGTACTCTACCATGAAAACTTGGAGGAAATTCAAGGTAAAGTCGTGCGATCAGGTGGTACTATTGTTCAGGAAATCTTTTCGTTCCCAGGAGGCAGAAGGTTCCATTTTATAGATCCTTCGGGCAATGAACTTGCTATTTGGTCCGACAAATAAAAAAGAGCCTGATCAGTCAGGCTCTTTTTCTTCGTAGTTAGATTGAGTTAGTTAGTTTTTGCTTTTAAAAACTACCCAAAGCTAATCAATTAATTCACTTATCCAAATTTTTTAACCCGTTGTTACATTCTTAACTTGGATTGTTAGGATGTTTAATCTTTCGGGTTCCTTCATACATTTCGTACTGCACAAATTTGGATTCCAATTTTCCGTTAAACGCCTTTATTTTTTGTGATGGTCTGAGGCCAACATGCTTTAAAGCTTCTAGGTTGGATGTGATCAGCCAAGCCTTCGTACCAGGATAACTCTGCTTTAATGTATCCCCTATTTTGGTGTAAAATTCTTCCACCTCAATGGGCAAACGTTCCCCATATGGAGGATTGAACACCATATGCAATGCACCATCCACAGGTTTTTCGGTATAAAAGAAATCCTTTCGCTCCACAGTGATGTATTCGGCTAGATTGGCGTTTTCCGCATTTTCCTGAGATTTCCTAACTGCCGATGGAGCTTTGTCGTATCCCAAGATTTTGTGATGAAATTCTCTGGTTTTTTTCAAACTTGCATCCACTATTTTTTGATGCAGGTCCGCGTCATAATCCTTCCAATGCATAAAGGAAAATGACTCTCTGTTGATGTTGGCCGGAATGTTACAGGCAATCATACCAGCTTCGATCAAAAAAGTACCACTACCACACATGGGATCCAAAAAATCCGATTGACCCTCCCAACCACTCCTTAATAGCAATCCAGCTGCCAAAACTTCATTGATCGGGGCAATATTGGTGAGGATGCGATAACCACGTTGATGAAGGGAGTTTCCCGAACTATCCAAGGAAACGGTACAGGTATTCTTAAAAATATGGATATTGATCCGAACATCGGGATCCTGCGTGCTTACATTGGGACGTTGCCTCACCACCGCCCGGAATTTATCCACAATGGCATCTTTGGCCTTCAAGGACACGAACATGGAGTTATTGAACACATCGGATGATATGGTTGAATCAATGGCGAAGTTTTTTTCAACATCGAACAAGGAGGGCCAATCCAAGGAATAGATATGGTTATAAAGGTCTTTCTCATTAAAAACCAGAAACGTTTTGATCGGCTTGTACACCTTTAAAGCCGTTCGCAAACACAAATTGGCCTTGTACATAAAACCCGTGTCCCCTTCAAAGGTCACGTTCCTTACGCCCTCTTCCACATGTCCGGCACCCAAATCCCGAAGTTCCTTTGCCAAAATGGGTTCAAAACCATACAGGGTCTTCGCCATCATTTTAAAATTTCCCGCCATACCTTCAATACATCTTTCCGCAAAAATAGGCTATTTTTACACCTTCAAGTCTGCCTATGGATTTTCCTTCACTTCTAGTTTATATCATCCCCATTTTGGCCGTTTGGACCGGGTTTGTCTTTGTTTGGTTCATCAAGCCACAAAACACGGGAAACATTAAGCTTCTTTTGGCCTTTAGCGGGGCCTTTTTGTTGTCCCTTACCTTTTTTGAACTGCTACCTGAAGTCTATGAAGGAAACAATCCCAAGACTGTTGCCCTGTTCATTTTGGGAGGGATCTTGTTGCAGATTTTTTTGGAATTTTTTTCCAAAGGGGCCGAACATGGCCATATGCACATCCATTTAAAGGAAAACAAATTTCCGGCTTTACTGTTCCTGAGCCTATCCATACATGCACTCGTAGAGGGTGTGCCCATTCACGGGAACAATTCCATTTTATATGGAATCGTTATCCATAAAATTCCCATTGCTATTATCCTGAGTATCTTTTTTATCAACTCCAAGATGAAACTGGGATCCATATTGTTCTTTGTAGCTGCCTTTTCCTTGATGACACCTTTGGGAAGTTATCTGTCCACTTCACCGTGGATTGCTAATTATGGCCAATTTTTGACTGCTTTGGCCATTGGGGTGTTCTTCCATATCTCTACCATTATCCTATTTGAAAGCTCCCAAGGGCATGCCTTCAATTTGAGGAAATTATTGGTCATTATTTTGGGAGTTGGTATTGCCTATTTGGTATAACCCATAACAATAGTTTTGTCTCTCCACACCCCTTGTCGAATATTCCAACATTTTTTGATACTATTTTTGTGGTATTGACAATTTGGGTTAGATTTAAAAATCAAACTCAACCTTTTGCATGAAAAAATACTTACCATTTCAAATTTTATTTTTTTTCCTTTTTGTTATTTCTTGCTCCTCAGATTCTGGAGATCCAGCACCGGAGCCGGAACCAGATGTAATCGCGCCAACAGTTACCGTCCAAATTGCAGGATCAACTAATAATACCACTGGTGAGCCATCTGTTTTTAGCAATCAAATCACCATTAATATAAGTGCACAGGATGCTGGTGGGGTTGCCAAAGTGGAAGCATTTATAAACAATCAAAAAGTAGGTGAGGATAATAGTGCACCGTTTCAACTTACGATTGACCTTTCAAATTATTCTTCTAAGATTCCAAGTACTGGAAAGTTCCAAGATTACATACTAAAAATTGTTGCGACGGATACTTCTGGAAACGAAGGTGTTTCGGAGCAAATTATACATATAGACAATGAGTTGCCCGCAATTGCAAATGTTTCATTATCCAATGCAAGTATTATAAACGGAGATACCAATGCCGTAACATTTGAGGTAAGTGACAATGAAGGACTTACCTCGGTTAAAACATTTTTAAACAATGAACTGCTTCAAGAAATTACCGATGAGGTATTTGAGATCAACATCAACACGTTAGACTTGAATGATGGAAATAACGTTTTCAAAATTGAAGCCGTTGATTTGGCCCAGAACACAACCAACTATGAAGTTAATTTCATTGCTGATAATACAGGACCGGAAATTACATTGGAAGCCATAACCGAAGGAAGCGTTTTAGATACCTTATTTTTAATGGAACCCAAAGTCGAAGATCTCTTTTCAGAAGTTACTTCATTTAAAATTTCACTTAACGATGCTTTGTTGCACGAGAGTACCGAAGCTGGGCAAAAATCAATTGAAATAAACCCTAATGATTTTGAAATCGGGGATGCTACTTTCAAGTTAACTGCAACTGACAATCTTAATAACGAAACTGTACTTCAAATAAATACAACGGTACTGAGAAGATTATTTACAGTTCAGATAGATGAAGGCTTTTTAGAGAGCTCCTGGCGTTCCTTTTGGATTTTGGTTTCAGAAATGGATGGTAGCCCCATCACTTATCATTTTGCTCAATTGAATGAAGAAAATATAGTACTTCATGCCCCAACTGAGTTTCCAATGGATAAAGAATTCATGGTCTCTTTTATAGCTGATGAAGATCACCTAAGCTGGGTGGATACTCACATGACAACAATACAGAACCTAACAAGGGAAAACTTTAATAGTATTCATTTCACACCTCCATTTGGTTCAACATACTCTGTAAAAAATGTTCCAGCTATAAATTTTGAAGCTACAGACGATACTCAGGCACAGGGAAGAAATTTCCAAATTTACCATGAATCATCCCAACAAGCTATAAGAGTAGTTCAATACCAAGGATATGAACAATACTTCCCAAATAATGCATATTTAATTGGATATCAATTATCTGAAAACACTCCCTATAGCTACTTAAAGATTGGTGATCCTTGGAACACTGATTTTACAGTTAACAAAAACGATTTTACCACTAATTTGGTTAAAACTGGAGTTATAGATATGGGCAACATAGTGGGAGCCTACAATCCATCTTTAGAAATATTTGGATATGAAACGGATGAAGATTTTGAAAATGATGCCTATCATCGAATCTATATGAATCAGGGACAGCAAGAGTATGGGAATCAGTTTGCTTACTACTATCCTGAAGTTTTCAATAAATACAAACATCATTTTCGTGTAAAACAATATAACACAATCCGTGAGGGTAAACCATTAACATCTTACAATGTTCCCGATTGGATACCAAGTTTCACCCAAAATAATAGTGAAATAGTTATAAATAATTCAGGAATAGGCCATACCGTTGGTAGATTATTTCTCACCTATGGAAAATCAGACGGAGGATATCAAAATTTTAGTTTAATATATGACAGTTCCAAAAATCAAACTTTATATGTTCCCCAATTACCAGAAGCAATGTCTGCGCTAAGTATATATGACGCATTTAAAAATGAATTGTTTGAAGTAGATTTTGCCGACCTTAGCTCTTTTGATAACATTCAATCTTATGATGAATATATAGAACTTGTTATAAAACCCTACAAGGAACATTACGAAACCTCTAAAATAACGGATAACATTGTAGATGGTAATTTATTTGCCATACTAGCCAATTGGTCCTTTAAATACGATTAATTAAATTATGACTTCGAACCAATGTGGATTGGGCTCAATATTTGGGTATAGTTGCTTGTAAGTGTTTGGTACTATTGCCCCATAATAATTTAACTGATTGCGAATTTTTTGCAATTGCCCTATGTTATAATTCAAATCGTGAGTGACGAGCAAAATAATAATAACATTAAGATTAAAGGTGTTGCACTATATTGATACCGAAAAATTTTGGTCTATAACGAATACATCTATACCGTAATAAAAAATGATATCCAAATTCCTTAAGTAACAGAATGTTATTGATCTTTAAGAAAAACTTTGATACTGAAAGTTGGAACGGAATTAAAAATGATTTTTTTTTGACAATTATTAGATATACTGGTAAATTAAACACCAATGACTTATAGCCCCACCCAAAACAAAAAAATGCCATATAAGATGATTATACGGTATTTTTTTTATGGCATAAAAAAGAATCCCGATTGTATAAAAGGCTCCACCTAAGGAAAGATAAAGCAGGCCAGTTGTAGACATATGTTCCAATAAATAGGGCAGGTCGATGACTATTAACCAGCCCATTATTCCATAGAGCACCAAAGAGAAGGTTTCAAACTTACCTGTGAAAAATAGTTTAAGAATGGTTCCAAACAAGGCAATACCCCATACCAAATAGAACAGTAGCCATCCTTTTGATGGCAATAAAACGGTCAAACAAACTGGAGTATAAGTTCCGGCAATCAAATAATAAATACTGATATGATCCAATATCCTGAGATTCCTTTTCACCTTTGGATTTTGTACTGAATGATAGACAGTTGAAGCAGTGAACAACAATACCAAGGAAACCGAATACACAATGATACTTCCATACAGAAATGGTATCCTTTTTAAATCATTTTGAAAAAGAAGTACGCTCCCTATTATCACCAATACAATTCCTAAGGCATGGGAATAGGCATTCCACCGTTCTTCAAGTAGTGTAGGATTGGTTTTTGGGGTCAAGTTTAAGACATTTTTTATTCAGATGGCAAAGATAAGGCCTTACCTGATAATCTTTGAGCACCAGAAACAAAAAAGCCCCTTCACGTGGGTGAAGGGGCTTCGAGGAAGGCGGCGACCTACTCTCCCACCTGGTGTGGCAGTACCATCGGCGCAAACGGGCTTAACTTCCCTGTTCGGAATGGAAA
>NZ_JAAAMI010000011.1 GCF_010500845.1 Flagellimonas sediminis
GACTTTTTACAGATAGATCGAATCTAAAAGTGGTCCACTTTGGCCCGGCCAGGGTGGGTCACTTTCGTCCGGCCAGCTATGGTCACTTTAACCCGGCGAGGGTGGTATACTATGTCCGGCGTTTCCAGCTAAGGTCGGAGTTTATGGAAAAATAAGCTTTGCTTTTAGTCTTATGGGGGTCATTTTAAGCTTTTTATTGGTGAAAGAAGAACATAATTTCAAAACCGGCAATGGGAGTAAACTTTGCGGAATATTGTCCTTCAAAGGAAAATCATCGAATTCCTGTTCAGAGGTAATCAATTCAAAAGCAAGTAAAATTTTTGGGCTCAGTTTTAGTGATGTGGGATTTATTTTTTTTGGATTTATTGTGATGGTTCTAATCCTTAATACCACATCATATCCCGGCACAGAATTATCCCTTGGATTGATTAAATTATTAAACACAGCCGCGCTTCCTTTTACCTTTTTTTCCCTTTTTTATCAGGGGGTCGTCATAAAAAAGTGGTGTGCATTATGTGTCTGGACACAAATAATCATAGTCGTTAATTTTATTCTATCACTATTTCTGATCGAAGGTTTCAATGTCGATTTTTTATTCAATGGTTATCCTGTGTCCATTATTTTTACTCTTTTATTGGTTTTTATAATCTGGAAATTAATAAGAAAGAACTATTCACTAAGCAATTCTTTAATGGATACAGAGCAGAAGCTATATGTTTATGAAAATGATACGGTTGTCTTCAATGGGTTGCTTAAGGAAGAGAAAAGTGTGCCGCTAAGCACCAATGAGTACGATATAGTTCTTGGGAATCCGGATAGTGAAAATATTTTGCTTATTTATACAAACCCGTTATGCCCTTCTTGTCGGAAAGCCCACCAATACATAGACCAAATTTTAAAGAGAAACCAGCGGTATTTCAGGATAGTCATACGATTTTTAGTGGCTGAAATATCAGAAAATGATTTTACAAAATCGCCCGACAACCTAGATACCGCCCTTGCTGTATCGGCTTTTCAAATATATCGGCGAGAAAAGTCAAGTAAGGATAAATTGGGGTTTTTAAAGATAATGGAGGAAATTTATTCCATGGAAACCATAAATGAGAAATCTATTGACAAATGGATATCTGAAAGGGTTGGGACAATCGATGGCCTGGAATATATAGAAAAGGCCTTAAGAAATCACAAAAGAGTTGCGGTCGATAATGGCATTGAAGATACACCAACCATTTATATTAATGGTATATATTATAGGTACGGGATTTTGTATCTAAAAAATATTTTGAACAATGCCTATCGATTAAAGGAAGAAGTGGCTGAGTAATTTGTTGGGGTCAAAAATTCTTTACTTTTTTTCTCAAAAAAAGTAACAAGCTCCAAATCATTACTGTTTTCAATAATTTGCACTAAGTTTTCATCTTCGCAACAGTATATAATAAACCCGTCTATATTATTGGGGGGGATGTTTAAGTGATCAATAAAGAAGCTATCATTTAATTTGGATTTAACGCTATCGAAATATCCCGCAACTTTCTCCGCCTTAATTTCTTTCTTTACTTGCTTCAACCTCCCGGTAAGGACATTGATCAGTAAATTAATGGCGCCTGTAGATGAGTGTTTCAGTTCCCTTTCGGCATAGCTCAACCTTCGTATTTGTGGATTGGGTAGGCCTAAATCCTCATTGGACAACACTTTTTCCAACTTTAAAGAGTTTATATCATATAATAAATCGCCTGTTAAATAATGATTAGACACCACCACTTCCTTTAATTCTATTGGGGTCTCCTGTAAGTTGATTTTAACAGGGTCCGGTTGGTGTAAAAAATTATTGACCGGAACAATTTTCAAACCGTACTGGATAGAGCTGATTAACAATGTATCATTCTGTTCGACCAATATCGAAAACCTTCCATTTTGGTCTGTTATGGTACCTCGTCCACTTTTCTTGCTGATTACGTTCAGTCCTACAACGTCCCCATTATTGGATTCAACGAATCCAGACAGTTCTTTTGTCTGAGAATAAGAGGTATAAGGGATAAGAAATATTATAAAAAAAACACAAAGAAAGGGATTCAAAAGAACCCCTTCCAATCTTCGTTTTAATAAGAAAGTGCTAATCTGCAAATTTTCAATTACTGATTCCCACATTTACAAAAGAAGCAAAGACGTGTATTCTTTTTAATACCGTCCAAAACCCCTGTTAGACATATGATTGCTCCGCCAACCACACTTTCCAAATTTTTTACTTCAAATTTTTTAAATTGATTTAAAGAAGATGTTTTCATAATAAATTTTTTAGTTAATGGAAAAATTAAATTTGCTGTAAGTTAAAAAAAAGACTTAATACTTTCCCGCTTTTTTAAAATTAAATAGCGTTTTTTCTGGTTCTATTATGTCGTAATCCCTCCAAATCTCGAAGCTATATTCTTTCGGATATATAACTTCGACGGCCGATTTACCAACATTGGAGGCTTTATTTTCTTTTCTTTTGGTAACGTTTGGATTACCAAAACTTGCTTCTTCTATATAATGTTCCAAGATATTGATGTCGGCCTCAAATGAAACAAGTTTCTCTTTTCCATTATCAGAAAGACTTTTAATTTGCATATTTCGGTTGATTCTTAATTCTTCCTTCGTCTCAACTCGGGCATATTTCGGAAAATAGCCTTGTGAATTGTGGAGTTTTTGGAAATAAATACGATAAGAATGGCCGTTCATGGTCGAATGAATCCCCAATAGGCCAAACATTTTCTCAGATACCCCAGCTATAGTATTCACATCCAATTTATGGATACCGAAGTCCTGCACATCAATAAAAATTTGACCTTCATATTTTGCCTTATCGTCCTTTGGCACTATTGAGATAACATAAACACTATGTTCACCATAGCTGATCTCACCTTTTAGGTCAAACTCATAATACTTGGGCTTCTTTAAAAAATCAAATTGGTCTGGATTGTTATATAACAGATCGTTTATAAAATTTGACCCGAGGTATCCACTGCTGTTAATGGCCTTGTCCCTGTTGATGTCCGTTTTGTCATTTTGCGGTCCATCTCCATTTATATCTATATCACTGCCTAGTTTGAAGAGACCGGACTTAAACCGAATTTGTGTGGATCCCGGTAAATGTTTCTTTAACAATGATATCAAATCAATTTTAATGGAGTCCAAAGCGGATGCCTGGTTCTTTTCTTCATGCTTGACTATCCGGATAGGATTTAGTATGAAATCTGATTTAATTCCCGACGGTTCGTTAAAATCAAACAAAACTTCGGTATATTTCGTAATGGTCTTAGGTATTTCTTTGGTCAGACTATCCAATTTTACCTGGGTAAACTCACTGATGTTGGATTTTAATTTTTCAGTTTGAACCTTTGTAATATTCTCGTTTAGGGTCTGTCGTAAAAAAAAGTCGCTCTTTGTATGTTGTTGGGCGTAATTGTCTTCAAGATGTTCGATGGCCTTGTTGACAATCTCAATGGGGTCAAGGCTTACATTGCTGACCGTTACCCCACTTAAACGTACAATCTCAGGGGAGAGAAGAATTTTTTCATCTATTATTTCCTCTAACAATACTGTTTTTGTTTTATATCCAATACAAGAAATTTTGATTTCTTTATTGTCCAACCTCTCGTTTTCCGGCAAACTAAAATTGCCATCTTCGTTTGTGATCACTCCAGAATTTGAATTTAAAACTATGTTAGCATAAGGAATGGGGAATTTCGTCAAAGAATCGGCCACTGTATAGGTTATGCGTTGGGAAAGACCAATATAGCTTATCAATAAAAAGAAGAACACCATGTTCCTTTGAATATTCATAGACACCAAAATATTTTAAACATTATAATTTGTCACAAAAAATCTCATTGGAGAAAAATAACCAAAAAGAACATTGAAACTTCACACAAAAAAGTTAATATTTGATTATCACAAAATTTTTTGCCAAAAGACCTCCTTTTATTGGCAGAGGTCAGGGGGGCTTGGTTATGAGTACAATCTTCGATAGGGTCGATTTCATTCAAGGATTATTTAATGCTCTTACGGAATATTTTTTTCTAAGCTCCTCAAATTCAATAGAACAGCTAAAAACTCAATTGTTTGTGTTTCATCGAAATATGAATAAAAAACAAGGGAAAAAGTTTAAACTCATCCAATTGTTACTTTTGAAGTAAAGCAAAATATGAAGAATTTTCCTTTTTATAGACAAATAGATTTTAAGGATTGTGGGCCAACTTGTTTGAAAATGATTGCCGAGTTTTATGGGAGAAAGATTTCCATTGAACATTTACGTGGGTTGTCCGAGACCAGCCGAGGCGGGACCAATTTAAAAAAACTCAGCTTTGCTGCTAAAAATGTTGGCTTTGATGTGATCGGGGCAAGACTGAGCCTAGAAAATTTGGACAAAGCCCCGTTACCCTGTATCCTATTTTGGGACAATAATCATTATGTGGTCCTTTATCAAAGAGTAAATGAAACCTATCATATTGCCGATCCAGCAGTTGGATTGATCAAATATAAAAAAGGTGCGTTTGTTAAACATTGGGCCAGCAGTGTCAATAATAGTGACAATCCCTCGGAAGGAATAGCCCTGTTGCTTGAAAAAACTGAGTATTTTGATAGTGTAAAATCAGAGCCCCCAAAAAAAAAGTCAGGATACAAACATCTTCTGCCGTATATACTTAAATATAAATCTCTTTTTCTTCAATTATGTGTTGGGCTTTTGGCAGGGAGCTTGTTGCAACTCGTTTTCCCTTTTTTGACACAAAGTATAGTTGATGTGGGAATAAAAAACGAAAGTGTACAATTAATATATCTCCTGTTGCTCGCCCAATTGTTCATCTTTTTGGGGAAAATAGCATTGGAACTGATAAAAGGGTGGGCACTTTTACATCTTAGTACAAGAATCAACATCTTGTTGGTCTCAGATTTTTTTAAAAAGCTGATGAGTCTCCCTATTTCTTTTTTTGACACTAAGATAACAGGGGATATTTTACAGAGGATTGACGATCATTCGAGAATCGAAAAGTTAATAACAACATCGTCACTAAACATTCTTTTTTCCATTTTTTCCATTTTGATTTTTGCCTCTGTTATAGCCTATTATGATTTTTATGTGTTCCTTCTTTTTGCGGTTGGGTCTGTGGTTTATGTGGTTTGGATCCTGTTTTTTTTAAAAAGGAGAGAACTAATTGACCATGAAAAGTTTAGACTTATGTCCCAAGAACAAAGTTTGGTTGTTGAACTTTTAAACGGAATGCAGACAATCAAAATGAACAATGTCGAAAAAGAGCAAAGATGGGCCTGGGAAAACAAAAGAGTGGAACTTTATAATGTATTGATAAAGGGAACTCGTTTGGAACAAACGCAGGATGCTGGTGCAGCATTGATCAATGAACTGAAAAACATACTGATTACCTTTTATTCTGCGTTATTGGTGATTGAAGGAAACATGACCATCGGGGCCATGTTGGCCATTTCTTATATAATAGGGAGCTTAAATGCGCCCTTACACGATTTTGTGGGATTTGTTAAAGAATCACAGGACGCTAAATTATCCTTACAAAGACTTTCTGAAATCCAGAATAAACCCAGTGAGACTGACAATGGAGAGACAAAACAGCTCCCAAAGTCATCTCATGATATAGAAATTAAAAATTTAAATTTCAGGTATCCTGGTTCAGATGTTTTGGTGCTTAAAAACATTAATCTCTTAATCCCCCAGCTAAAGACCACGGCAATTGTGGGTGCAAGTGGGAGTGGCAAGACCACTTTGCTAAAAATGCTTTTACGGTTTTATAGACCGGATGAAGGAACTGTTTTTGTCGGAGACCAAAATCTTAGCTCCATCGATTTGAAGGCTTGGAGAGATCATTGTGGAGTGGTCCTTCAGGAAGATTTTATTTTTAATGATACTATATTAAAAAATGTAGTGATCAGCAATATAGAGCCTGATAAAGAGCGGTTTTTAAATGCTATTAAAATGGCAAATATTGAAGATTTTATTATGAAATTGCCCCAAACCTGGGATACGGTCCTTGGAAATGAAGGCATGGGATTAAGTACAGGCCAGAAGCAAAGAATTCTCCTTGCCAGAGCAATTTATAAAAATCCCAAATTTTTAATTTTGGATGAGGCCACTTCTGCCCTTGATGCCGATAACGAGAAAATAATTGTCGACAATTTGGAGCGTTTTTTTGAAGAAAGAACGGTTTTAGTCGTCGCCCATCGGTTGAGCACGGTAAAAAATGCCGACCAGATAATTGTATTGGAAAATGGAGCCATTGAGGAAATTGGGTCGCACGTTGAATTAGTCCAAAAAACGGGCAAGTATTATAATCTTATAAAAAACCAATTGGAGCTTGGTGATTAATTTATGGTAAACTCTAATGATTCAAGTCCAAAATTGATTTCAATAATTGAGAAGCCATTTCACTGGACATTAAGGTTTGGGGCATCTGTTTTGATGCTTGTTATAGTCATTTTTTTAATTTTTCTGTACAATTTTGAGGTTTTCGACACCTATAGTGTTGAGGGAAGGGTTTTAAAAGTCACCAAAAAAAAAGTCGGAAAATTGGAGTTGACCGCAGCCCTATACACAAATGAGCATCCGTTTAAGACAGGGGACACCATATCCGTGCGGCTGGCAACCGACGAAAAACGTTATCCGGCCATAATCTCTTCTGAAAGCTGTGATGGGACTTGTTGTTCCAACTGTATTTTGTCAGTCGTTTTTAATACACCCCCCAATCTTATAAATATTCATAAAAAAAACACAAAAATCAGCTTGTCTAAATTAGAGAAGAAAAGCCTCCTACCCGGGTTGAGAGTAGGTGAGAATTAGGTCTATTTCAAATGAACAATCTACAATCCTTTATATCAGCTTATCTGCAAAAAGGATGTCAGGCATTTTTTTGAACTTTTGAAAACCAAAATGCAGGGAGAATCCAGCGTAGCAGTTTTTCTTAAAAGTTTTTTTATTGGTCTGTTTTACTTCCCCTCTATTTACCACAAAAATTATTACATCGACGTGTTGAAAGGTCATCCTTTTTTTTTACAAAATTAACACAAATATTTTGATGATAATCTAAAGGCGGAAATTGAAAAATCATTCCCTTACATTTATTCGACCGCTTCGAAAAATACTTTCAATCCTGTAAATCCCATCAAAATTCGTTGATGCCCACAAAGAGCCATTACATTTCGGTCAATGGGGTGAGTATCTGTCGGGTGCTATTCTTGCGGGAAAAGAAGAAAAGGCAGGTTATTTCCTTAGATTCCACTGTGGTTTCTGCCATACGGCCGTTGTGTCAATTGGATTTTAGGCAATTGCAATACACAAATAATATTTGATGATTTGTATGATCGTACATTTAATGATTTAGATAAATATGTACATGAAAAATGGAACGGAATCAGGGGCGAAGTTTAATGTAATATTTTTCTAATCGATTCGTTTTATTTCTTCTCCATTTGTCACAAAAATAATAGCATCAAAGTGTTGAAACCATTTGGCTTTGGAATTATTCAAATTAAATATATCGTTATCATTGTAAACTGCGTTTGCAATTTCTGGTCGTTTCTTCCTTATTTCAATGACATCAATAAAAAAATTTTCATTCAGTGCAGGAAGAAAGTGAACTAGACTTCCTCTATCCCTGTGGGCCTTGATGATATCTTTTTCCGTTCGCGGGGGCAAAATTAAGGAACCCACTGCAATGCTATAGGAAGAGTTAGGGTTCATTCTAGCATACTGAAAGCCCATTGTCTTACCTTTCATAAATTTTTCGTTGCAATTGGACATATGCGCATTGGCCAACCAAACTATCACCTTTCTATTTTCCAATCTTTTAGTAATAAAATTTAAATTTTTAGCCATTTGGGCATCTCTTATGGGTACTGCTTTGGATAAACTATAATGGGTGGTATATATGAGCAATGCGCTTCTGAAACTATCTAATATCTGATACCACAGAAGGTCATCCTTGACTTTATCATTGTTCAAAAGAATTTCCAAATTTTTGTGTACATATTCAACATCAGTCTTGGTCAAAACTTCCTTTGTATTATAATAGTTTTTTGCAACTTTTCCTGTCAATTCCAAAAACCTATCTTCAACTAAAATTCCATGCGACTTCAGAAACTCTTTCAGCTTAGCGTCAAAATGATTCGCAGAATACTTGGAGTGGAGCTGGTTATCAAATCCCCAAAGGTTCACATTTTCTTTTTCAACAATATCAAAAAGCTTTTGACATTGAACGGATTTTGACCAGTGAGGAAAGATATTTAATTTACTATGGTCAAAAAAAAGTCCAAAAAAATCACTTTCAAAAGCAATATCGGTAAACTGTAATTCTTTGACGAGATATTCGACCACCTTTGTTTTAGCCAAAAAATCCGAACCACTATAATGTACAGATTCACCGATAAAAACAACGCTCTTATCTTTGACGTTATCCCGAATAATTTTTTTCACATCATCTGAAAGTCCTTCTCCAGAATCAAATTTGTATATGTTGGGGTCAATCTGACCTTGGAGATTGAAAAACGTTAAAAACAATAGACAACGTAGGACACTGTGCAAAAAGAATGAATACTTAATCATGATATTTTTTACATTGTATGTATTAAATCATTTAAGATAAAAATTCAAAAGTAAATACCACATACTCCAAAAAAATGCAAAAAGATTTCTTAGTAAATTCTTTCCTACATTATTTCAAAAAGAAAAAAATCCATGTAGACGCTTCCAAGTGCAAAAAACGGACTTTGTATACCACTTTAGACGGAAAACAATGAGCATAGTGAAATAGATCATAAGGTTCATATATACAATATGTTACAATAAAATAAGATGGATTAATTTAGTGGTTCTCAGTATCCGTCCTTTCCATGTACTCACCGTTTTTTCACTTTGACACAAAATTAACGCATTATCATATAACACAATACATGTACCATATTGCCATGTGAGAGTGCACCCTCCGGGTGCCCTTTTGTGGAAAGGGAGAAGGAAGAAAAAGTTGGATATTTCCTTGGATTCCATAGTGGTTTTGCCATACGGCCGTTGTTGCAATTGGATTTTTGGCAATTGCAAGACACAAATAAATATTTGATGATTTGTATGATCGTACATTTAATCATTTAGATAATGAAAAATGGAACGGGATCAGGGGGCGAAGCGAACCTTGCGATGATGATTTAAAGCCGATGATGGTACTTTTCTCCCTTTCCATTTTTAGTCCATACAGGCATTAAAATCGATTTGGACAATACAAATCGGCCGTTTTGCCCCTGTCCATTGAAATACCAAGTTCAAGTTCAGTGTGGTTTTTGATTTTTCTCTTCTGAAATGACCCTTCAATGATTTGCCGTACAAAAGTCCATGTACGGCAAATCCCTTGCAAACAATCCATAGGCCATAGGTTTGCCATATAGTTGATGGGGGGTCACGAAGCAAGTTGTGTTTTTGTAAACAAAAACTGCGCACTTCGTTTACAAATGACCTTTAGAACAATACCAAAACCATAGAAAATGGCAAGACCTAAAAAGGATATCTCAAAGCAAAGGACGATTGTCATCGCCTTTAGGGTTTCACAAAGTGAATACATGATCATTACCAATAATGCGGAGACCATTGGGCTGTCCGTTGCTGAGTATATCCGAAGAAAATGTACGGGAAAATCCCTGCCGACCAAAAAGGTAAATCCAATGGACCGGAAACTTTTTGTCGAACTGAGCCGGGTGGGAAACAACCTGAACCAACTTGCCAGGGTCTCGAACTCAGGTATCCGTGATGAGTTCAGTATCACCAAACAATTGGAGGAGGTAAAAATGTTGTTGCAACAGCTCAAATCAAATATCACCAACAATGATAGGTAAGGTAACCATAGGAAAAGACTTCTACGGAGTTCTGGCCTACAATGAAAAGAAGGTGGAAGAAGGGGTCGGATATGTGATCGATTCCAATATCGGACAATCCACAACGGTAAACATGACACAGGAATTCAATTTGGTCAGGCAATTGCGTCCGGGGCTTGGGAATGCGGTATTCCATGTTTCCTTGAACCTGCCATACTCGGATCGATTGAACGATAAGGAGTTTGCTTCATTGGGATGTGACTATTTGATGAAAATGGGTTTTGATAACAACCAGTTCATCATGTACCGTCATACGGACACGAAGCACGAGCACATCCATATCGTGGCCAACAGGGTCAGGTATTCGGGCAGGATAACAAATGATAGCAACATTAAAAGAAGAAGCCGGGAAGTGCTCAATAATCTGGAAAAGAAATATGGACTGACCCAAATTTCGACAAATGTTAGTTCAATAAAATCACTTGACCAAAGAGAAATCGAGAAAACCCTGAGAACTGGCGATTTACCGATCAAACTGGTACTTCAGAAGAAAATCGGTTCGGCAATTTCAAGGGCAGCGGATACAACGGAATTCATCAAGTTGCTACAAGAGCAAAATATCTCGCCAAGATTCAACACAAGCACGACCACGGGCAGGGTCTCGGGCATATCGTTCAACTATCAGGGCATAGTGTACAAAGGCAGTACGCTCGGCAAAAAATATTCATGGAACAGTATCGTAAAACAAATCGATTATGGGCAAGACAGAGACCGTTCAATTATACTATCGGCTAATGGAAAAGAACGGGGAACTGATAGAGTTGGCGAAGGAAACCTTAGAACGGCAATCAAACCTGAGCCAAGAAGTGAGGGAGTTGCAAAAGGCACTGAAGATCCTGCTCAACAATCAAAAGGTCATGTGGGAAAAATTGAGGGAAATGGAATGACCTGGCCTTTGGCAAATGAAACGGACTGGACCCCTTTCAAACTGGAACTCAATGGCCATGGTGCGAGGAAAAAGTCCAAAAGAAAGAAGAAAAGGAAAGGGCTGGGCCTGTAGAACATGAACTTATGAAAGATAACAACAAGCAGGAACATTCAGGATTGTCCCCTTCCGAGATCCAGGTATTGGAGATGGTACGCAGCAAAAGGTTCCTGTCCATCAAAGTGATCATCAAGAACGGGGAGGTCGATACCATTGAAGGTCTGGAACGATTGGACACAGGGGAGCGTATCATCGATATGTTGAAACAACATGATTTTCAAAATCTGGAGATCAAACAAAGTAATGGTAAGATCGTCTGTGTGAACAGGATCTTTAGAAAAAAGATCGACCCTGTTGCAAAAACCAAAAGTTGTTGACCGACAACTCATAAGTATGGAATAAAACAATGATCCCATAAGGGATCAGATCGATTAAAAAAGGTAAATTAAAGCCTGCTTTACAAATACGGTAGTGACCTTCAAGATTCAGGAGCTATTGCTATTTATAGGAAATGTCAAACCCGATAATCGAGCTAAAGCGGAAAAACAGAACATTCAACAGTACATGGCTCAAGACTTATAATGGTTTTGAAGACTGCGAGGAGGAAGAAGCGAAAAAGATTGTGGAACAACTCCGGGAACTCGCCGACATAGTCTGTGGCCATGTCCAAAAAGGGAACATAAAAGAACGCTCCGTGTTAAAAAAACATAATGTAACTGAAAAATAGTTGCGTTTTCAGTATTTTTGATAATGAGTAGAATAGAAAAGCTTCTTGTCAAGTTCATGGGCAATCCCAAGGATTTGACTTGGGAGGAACTGATGAAGATATTGGCCCATTACGGTTTTCATGAAATTACCAAGAAGGGCAAGACGGGTGGATCTAGGGTCAGGTTTGTGAACGACCGAAACAATATGATAAACCTGCCCGGACCACATCCCGGCAATATTGTAAAACAATATGTAACAAAGCAGATCAAGGAAAAATTGAAGCTATGGCAGATAATTTAGAACATAAAGGTTATTTCGGTTCCGTGGAGTATAGTTCAGGGGACGGTGTGCTGCACGGAAAGATCATCGGGATAAGCGATCTGGTGACCTATCAGGGCTGTTCGGTAAAAGAGCTGAAAGAGGCCTTTGAAGGGTCTGTCGACGATTATCTTGAGACTTGCAGGGAACTGGGCAAAGAGCCCGATAAGTTTTTCAAGGGAGTGTTCAATGTCCGTACATCCACCGAGATACACCGTGAGCTTTCGATCATGGCCGAAAAGAAAAAAATGAAATTGAACGAACTGGTCAACAAGGCCTTTGATTTTTTGGTAAAGAACGAGGACAAGGTCTTGAACTGAATCATGACAGGGCAATGGGGAGGGAAACAAGAAGAATGCTGACCATAAAGCCATTTCGAAAATGAATGTTCTGGAAGGGAAAAAGACATAACCAAGAGAAAAAAAGGAATTGATTCAAAATCCGGATAAAGGATGAACCCAAACCAAAAATATAAGATAGAGTACCAAAAACTGCTCAAAGAGGTGAGAACAAAGTCCTACGAAGTGGTCCGGTTGACCCGGATAAAATATTTTGGAAACGATTACAATTTTGTGGACATCAGATTTTACCAACGTGGCTTTGATGATTCTGGCGATGAAATTTATTTCCCGACGAAAAAGGGAGTCCAGATCAAAGAGGAATTGTTCATGCAGATTTTTGACCAATACTTTATTGATAACATCGAGAGCATTTTAAACAACTAAGTGATAACAACAAAGTCTGAACAAACAATGGGAAATACAGATCCATTCATAGATATTCGGAAAAAATATGAATCCCTAAGGGGCAAGTACTCCGATATAATCGTTTCCTCTTTCAACGAGACCGATTTTAAAAGGTACAATGAGATACTTTTTTCCGCACATAGCTGTGGCATAGAGGGCAATAGCTTTAGTGTCGATGATACAAGGGAGCTAAGGGAAAAGGGCTATGCCCTTAACCTGGTGAACAAGACCCTATTGGAAGCTTTTGAGATCCTGGATCATTTCAAGGCCTATGATTATGTCCTGAAGCACCCCGGAGCGGAACTTGATGAAAGACTTGTAAAGCATCTGCACGTTCTTTTGACCAAGAACACCATTTCCTATAAGGGATATAGGCCGGGCGAATACTCAAAAACCCAGATGGCCGCTGGGGACACTATCTTCAGGGACACCAAAAAGGCCGTGGCCAATATGCCCAAAATGTTGGAAAGTTTCAATAGGGCCATCAAGGAGGACAGGACGCACCCCTTGGAACTGAGCGCGATCTTCCACCAAATGTTCATTTACTCGCATCCCTTTCCAGATGGCAATGGCAGGTTGGGGCGTTTATTGTCCAATTTCATATTGGGAAGGTTCGGCCACCCCCATATAATCATTTTGAAGGAGGAAAGGCAAAACTATATCGATGCTCTCAAAGCTTCGGATAAACACAACAATATGTTGCCGATAATCAACTTTTTTTATGATACGTCCATCAACAGGATGCAAAGGGAAATAGGTCAAAAAAAAAACCTTTCGAAGAATTTCAACCTTGGTATTGAAAAAGGGGGAAAAAGAAATGGGGGCATTTCATATTGAAGAATGGAAAATGAACAGATTTGGCTTGTTAAGTTGCCTATGGCAAGGGACAATATGAGGAAATCATGGAACAACATAAAACTGATAATATAGCTCAAAAAAGGGAACACATGAACTTAGAGGGATTCGGTCAATTTGCGAAAAAAGAAAAAGGAAGGATAATAGGAAAGAACAATACGGCAGTTATCTACACCCGTGTTTCCAGTAAGGAGCAATTTGACAACAATGCCAGCCTGACGACCCAACTCAAATATTGCCAAGAATATGCAATTCGAAAAGAATTGGAAGTATTGGAATATTTTGGGGGAACCTATGAATCTGCCAAGAGCGATGAGCGCAGGGAGTTCCAAAGGATGCTCAGCTATGTAAAAAGGAGAAAGAACATCGGCTATATCATCGTCTATTCCTATGATAGGTTTTCCAGAACGGGTGCGAACGGCGCCTATATCAGTGAACAGTTAAAAAAGCAGGGAGTGGCCGTTATATCGGCCACCCAGGAAATCGATGTGACCACAAGTGCGGGTACGTTCCAGGAAAACCTGTACCATATGTTCTCCCACTTCGACAACCAGATTCGTAGGGACAAATCCATTACGGGAATGCGGGAGAAGCTGCGAAGGGGATATTGGACGGGTGCCTATCCATTTGGATATACCAATACAAATCCCGGGAAAGGGAAGATTCCGAATTTTGTGATCTCGGAGGAAGGAAGATTATTAAAACAGGCTTTTTTATGGAAGGCAAATTCCGACATGTCACATGTCGAGATTGCAAAACGACTTAAAGACAAGGGCCTGGACATACATGCAAAAAGATTGACGGACCTTTTTAGAAACCCGTTCTATTGTGGGCTTATCGTGAACAGCCTTATTCCCGGTGAAGTGATCCAAGGAAAACACGAGGCCCTCATATCGAAAGAAATGTTCCTTAAGATACACAATCTCCTCCATGCAGGTGAGCCACCGAAGAAATATTCGTTCGATGACGAAAACCTGCCATTGAAGATGTTTGTCAGATCTTCGGTCTGTGGAACACCCTACACTGGATATATCGTGAAGAAAAAAGGCCTGTACTATTACAAGAACAGGCGTAAGGGCAGCAAGGAGAACAGAAGTGCCAATAAGCTCCATAAAGAGTTTCTGAATGTATTGGGCAGGTATGCACTGGCCGACAAAAAGTATATCGAGCCATTGGCCGATATCATACACGACACCTTGATCGATAAAAACCAAGAGGCACTTGAAGACCAAAAGCGGTTGACCAAAGAACTCGGCCAACTCAAAGAAAGGATAGACACATTGGAGAGAAGATTTGTCGTGCTGAACGAGATCACAAAGTCCCAATATGATCTTTTTATGCCTGAACTGAAAGCTAAACAAAGGGAATTGGAGATGAAATTGGAAAATGGGGGAATAAATAGTTCGAACCTCAAAAAGTCCGTAAAATTGGCACTTGGTTATGCCTGTAACCTACCATCACTGTGGAAGTTAGGGGATTTGGAAACAAAAAGGTCCATACAATATATGGTGTTCCCGGACGGGATTGGGTATGACTTCAAAAACAAGCAAGTTCGAACTTTTCGGGTCAATGAGATTTTTGGCGCAATCTCTTTGTTTACAGGGGATTTGAAGGGCAAAGGAAAAGGGGACTTCCACTCGATTTGCAGAAAATCCCCTTTAGTGATCGCGGAAGGATTCGAACCTTCGACCGTCTGCTTAGAAGGCAACGGATTTATGGTCTTATGTATTTTAAAAAATATTTAAATATACTGATAATCAGTAAATTAAAAATTATATGAATTCATATAAAACCATATAATACTTGATTTTGAGTGCAAATTGAGTGCAAATTTTTCGTATCTTCAAAATATGAAAACCAATATTACTCTTTCCATTGACACTAGGAGAAAACGAAAAGATGGCATGTGCCCAATTATTTTCAGATTGAGCCACCATCGAAAAACAATTGCCATTTCCACCGGGTTTGCCGTTCCACCGGAATACTGGAATGAGAAAAATCGAGAAGTCAAGAGAACCTATAAAGGGGTTTCGTCCGTTGCTCGTTTGAATAATCTCCTTGTCAAAAAGAAAACCGAATTACGGGACGACATAAATAGCCTAGAAGAAAATAAGCGTTTAGAAGGTCTAAGTATAACCGACTTAAAAGACATTCTAACCAAAACGACAAAAAAGATCACCTTCTTCGAATATACCCAACAACTCATTGACGAAATGGAAGAAGCTAACCGTTTTGGCAATGCCAGAGCCTATAAGAGTGTATTGGGAGCCTTAAAGAATTTTCATGGAAAGAAGAATTTACGATTTGAGGAAGTAAACTATACTTTTCTCAAAAAGTTTGAGACTGCTCATTTAAAGAAGGGGAATAGTGTCAATGGGTTATCGACCTATATGCGTACAATCAGGGCTGTTTACAACAAGTCCATACATCAAGGCATAGTATCAGCTGATAACTATCCCTTTAAGAAGTACAAGATAAAATCACAGCCCACTGCAAAACGAGCCATTAGCAAGAATAAAATCAAGCGCGTTCTAGATTTAAAGCTTGCACCGGATTCCCCGCTTTTCCATACACGAAATTATTTTCTCTGTTCATATTTGATGAACGGTATTTCCTTCATTGACATGGCCTTTTTGAAAGTTGGCAATATCATTGACGGCAGAATCCAATACCGAAGACAAAAAACGGCCAGACCTTATGACATAAAAGTAACCGAACAATTGTCCTCTATAATTGGCTACTATTTAAAGGACAAGAAAAAATCGGAATTCATCTTTCCAATTGTAAGAAGGGAAGCCTTACAGGATCAATACTATGATGTACAATGGGAACGGAAGCGATATAATAAAAGGCTCAAAGAAATCGCCAAACTGTGCGACATTGAAGAAAAACTAACAAGTTATGTTAGCCGTCATTCAATGGCAACAAATCTTATCCTCAATGACGTACCCATAAATGCACTGAGCAAAATGCTCGGTCATAGCAAACTCCAGACCACTGAGATCTATATTAAAAATCTTCCAACCCATATTATGGACGAATATCAGGAAAGACTGGAAATCTGACCATTTTTTCCGATATTGGTCATTTAACCAATCCATCGATATGCAAGTCGTCTGTCTACAAGAAGAAGCTTTTTATGCCCTGTTTGAAAAAGTAATCGAGCATGTGGAGGCCAAAAGAAGGGACAAGCCAGATAAATGGATCGACGGCGAGGAAGCCATGCATATCCTCAGAATAAAATCCACGACCACTTTACAGAAGCTAAGGGACGAAGGAAAGATCAGATATTCCCAGCCCCAAAAGAAAATAATACTCTATGACCGTGATTCCTTGAACGACTATCTTGAACTTCACGCCCGTGAAACCTTTTAAATACGAGTATGGAAAACAAAGTTGACAAAAAATATATTAGGGAATTCAATCTTGGCTACGAGATGGCCAAGGAACTGAAATTAGAAAGGCCCATGCTTCAAGGTCAGGATATTTCCCAGGCACCTCCAGATAATCCGGTGCATGCAGGCATGTTTCAATATTTTAAGGAAGTGGCCCTATCTAAGAGTAAGGACCTTGGGAAGTCTATAGATTCACGTAGCAATCCATTAAAAGAGGAGGGCAAGGAAAAAGACAAAAATAAAGGCAAAGGTTTGTCTCTATAAACCAGCCTTCTTTTTCTGGCTAGACTATGAATATAGCTTCCAATTGAACATCAGTAAATTTTATTAAGCTTTCCTATCCCGACCTTTCTGGGTCAGTTTATATTTCTGCTTGCTGCTATTGGGTTTGTCCGGGATTGTCAATTCGATAATGCCTAGTTCGATAGCCGGTTGCAAATAGTTATATAAAAACGTTGGGCGATGTTTGACCCCAACCAATTCCATTATTTCTGCCCGTGAATATTCATCACTGTTCATCGCTTGAATAAGGCTTTCAACTTGTTCGGTGACTTGTTCGGTATCTTGTTCGGTGACTTGTTCGGTGGAGTAAACAGGTTCTGCCGAAGGAAACACCATCCGCAGAAAATTATCGGAGAACAGGAAACACTCCTTACCATAAGATTGCAAGATTCTTGGAATGCCCGATCCCAATTGTTCTACCAAGTCCAAATCTTTGAAAATCCGCATAAGTTCTTTGTTACGCGGAACGGAAAAACCTTCAAAAAACTCACTTTCGCTTAACCCTTCAGGTAAAGACCCAACAGAAGTGATTTCTATTCTATCCTGGAATATCTCGAACTTGGGCGCTATTTCTTTAGTGTAATCATTATGTACAAAGGCATTGATAATCGCTTCACGAAGTGCAATACTGTTCCAAAGCCTTTTTTCCAAACGCTCTTTAGACGTGATTTGCGTGATAGTTCGGTTTTCTAGTTCTATCTTGTCGAGTACACTTTTAGTGGCCTTGATGAGCGATACATAACCATACTCATTGCTTTCTGCCAAATCAACCCTTGTGCTGTCTTTGTACTTGGCTACTTTTACAGAAACATTGTTTTCATCTGCCAATAGGTAACCCACATAATTTAAATCCCCTTGTGGGGTAAGGAGTTCTAAATTCCTTTTAAACTGTTTATTGAGTGGCTTCCGCTTTTCTTCGTAATAAATACGTAATTGTTCAAAACTAACATCCTGTCTATTGGCCTTTATTTTGCCAATAGAATTACGTGTGCGGGAAGCAAATAATTCCTCTATCATTTTCTGGGGCATGGGCTCAGCTGCCGTACCAATACGGAGAAAACAGCCTTTCTCGGTCATTCCGTATTTCTTTTTGAAATAAGGCTTTTCGCTTCCACTGGCAACAATGATCTTGATGATGGTTTTACCATCTTTTTCTTCTGAAACCACATCAAACAAGCCCATAGCCGAAGGTGAGATATTGTTTTTAATGCGGTCTTTTATTTTCAGCATATCGGCATCGGAGTCTGCAACGCCCAACGTTTTTCCTGTTTTATCGATACCGATATAGACCAAACCGCCTTCATGGTAGTTTAAAAATGCCACGACTTCCTTTTCTAAATCTAAGTCCTTGGTAAGTTCGGCTTTATATTCTATGCGGTTGGTTTCTGTCATTCTTATTCCAATATTAACTTCTTTAATTTAAGTTTCTTTATACCCAAAAGGAAATTAGTCTAAGTTAATATGAATATCATATGAGCTTTCATCCTCCTTTATCTCAATTGCCTTATCAAGGTAGTAGCCATAAGAATTACCGTTCATAAAAACACCCCACTTCACGGTTTTAATGAACGAAGGCTCATCTTTAATGTGAATTTTTGATCCATTGCATTCCCTAAACTCCTTTTCAAGAATGTTGAACATATTATCCTTTAGAATTTTGAATAATTGGCCTGTGTGATGAGTTATACTATTGCAATAAAGATTTGATGTATAGTACCAATCATAATTTCCATTTTCATCTGGAAGTACAACCCCTAATATTGCATTTCTTTGTTTTGTGTTTCCGCCTGTTGGCACAACCCTTAAAGAGTATGATATTTCCCACGGAATCCATTGTTCTTTTTCAGACTCCATGGTTTTCATTCCTTTGGATATGAGGACAATTGTAATACTACATTGTCGAATTCTTTTCTTTAATGCCGATTCTATTTGTTGATTGGAAAAGTCTTCAAGGCTCTCTCCATCTTTTTCGCCAAGATTAATGTTATCTGTTCCAATTTTCTCTTGTATTCTATCAACATAATCACGAGCTCTCGTTTTTCTATAATTGAACTTCATTACTCCGTCGACCTCCTCGTAATAGAAATCTTGAATTTTTGCAACTTTTTCGTCTTTGTACTTATAGGAAACGAATACTTTTTTTGCCATATTTTTAAATTTTATCCATTATAAACTTTTGGAACAAAGACATGTATCCATAATCCTTTTCAAACCTTGGGTTTTTGAGATTTTCAGGAACCAGAGTGTCATAAACAATTTTGGTTGCAGCTCCAGTACTTGCAACTGGTATTAATAAAACATTGGGGTGGTATTCTATGAACATCCTGTATTCATCTTCAATTCCATTCATTCCACCAATAAAAACGGCAGCAGAAAACTCATTTTCTGAAAACATTCTTTCTCTCATAAGCTTAATACTTGAAGGAATGTCACTTTGTCTTTCAGTGAAAACTATGTTTTCAAACTTGTTATTATCTTCCGGGAACCTTTCTTCAAACCATAAAGACTGATACAATTTGACGTGTTCTTGGATATTCAAATCCAGTTTTTCCATAACGTAATAGATTAAAGGAGTTATGGAAGGATGACCTCCCCAGATAATCCGATGATATGGTAATACTACTGTTGTTAATGCAATAACTGCATCTCTAATTGCAATAATGTCTGCTGTGTCAATATATTTTGCATCTCTGTTTGGTAACGGAATACTTGCGGATAGAAAAATATTTTTTATGCTTTTTGTAGCCATGACTCGAAATCTTGTTTTTTCAATGTCTTTATATCCTTTTTAAAATTGTCGTTTAACCAATCCAAATGTTTTAACCACCTATCTCGTATTCTTAAATCGTCATAGATCAATCGAATAGAAACCTCGTCATAACCCATCAACTCTTTTTTAATTTCAGCGGATTGACAGCTTGTAGATTGGGGAATGCCAATAGTAGGTATGTATATAATGTGTTCTCCGTTGGGTCTATTTTCGGTTAGAATCTTTTCTGGTTGAACGGTCACCATCCTATTGTTTTTCTCAGCAATATTCCTAAACTCTGTTATTAAGTTGTCTTGTCTTGCTGCCAAATTCCTTGCACGAACAGATTCCACTTCCTGAAGGACATTCTCCACAAATGTCTGAATAAATCTACCTTTATTATCATAAACCCCATCAATGAAATTATCTGTTTTTAACTGAATTGGATAACTTATATGAGAGGAACTATCAATATCTTTGATTTGATGATTTGGCCATACCAATTGAACAATTCCAATTTGCTTTGCACCAGCTTCTGCAAATTCTTCTTTACACCAATGGCTTTCAAGAAACCCTGGAGTGTTCAATAACACAATTACATCACAATCTGTCATTCGATGCCACAGCTCTTCTTGAAAAGGTTCACCTTTTTGAATTGAATGAGTGTCAAGGAATACATCAAAATTATTACTCTCTAACGCCTCATAAAGCTGAATAGCTATGGAAGTAGATTCTGTTCTTCTATAACTAATAAAGACCTTTCTTGTACTACGTAGTAATTCAAAAGCTTCCAACACAATATTGGCAATTCGATTTACTTCATTATTACTGTATTGAATTCCATTTTGATTTGACAGAATGATAGGAATATCCGTACGAAAATCATTAAAAAAGATTGGAAGTACCATTGTTCCATCTTTTAAAAGATTTTGTATTGCATCTAAATCCTTAAAGTCACCATTTACATCCCCAAAATAAAGAGCAAATGCAGGTTGATTTCCTTTATATTCTGTCTCCAAGGAAGATGCTGGAATGACTTTAATGAACTCTTTAGGCAGATTTAGGTTTTTGAGTTCAATATCAATTTGACTCAATAATTCTTGTTTTTCCTTGACATCTGAACCTAACATGATTAGTTGGTATTTATAGTTCATAGCCTACTTCTTTTCTTTTTGTTCTACTAATAGCTGACCCCAACATTTAAAATTGCTGCAAACCAGTATAAATCTTCCGAGTTATGCTGTCTTTGATTCTGAGTGTAGAAATTGAACATGTCATAGCTCTTTCCCATTTGTTCTATCAGCTTTTTCAATAGCATTTCCTTCTATAAACAGCCTTTATCCTATCCATTTCATAAGTCTTTTCCTTCTTCATACTAAAATAGGCAAGTTTTTCTTTTATCTCATGTGATGAGTATTAAAACAACCTTCCTAAACGAATGTGCTTTTTATAAAAAGATTTTCAAAATAAAACCCAAGCCCCTGCGGAAGCCGCCCGACATCCTCAGCGCGCCCAAAAGCACAAGCGGCCTTTTGCCGCTTGCTCTTTTATCTCCCTACCCACAAAAACAGACACACTTTTCCTTTCCTTTTTGTGGTTATACAATTCCCATATCGGAACATTTAAAAATGCTTATTGTACTCATTTGGTTCCATATGAATCAATATGATTTTACCAGTTAAAATATTGATATTTAATTACTTACATTTAAAATCAATAACTTATATTTATCCGTGGAACGGATTGCAAGTTGTATTCTAAGTAACTCAGAATTGTCTACTTCTATCGAAGTGTTCCCGCTAAAAAAACAGCTAAAATGGAACAAAGGAAAAAGGGCCGGAAACGTTTGGGAAACAGGAAGCGGAACCATAACGTAATGCTGCGTTTCAACGACAGGGAATATGAAAAATTGAGATCGATCTGCGAATCCTACCATCTGGACATTTCTCAACGGGGAACCATAAGTCCATTGTTGAGAAGGTTGGTCCTGAACGGCCAACTGGAGGAAAAGGACAAGCTCCCGAACACCTCGAATCTTTCCTACCATTTAAACAGGATAGGGAACAACATCAACCAATTGGTGAAACTGGCACATCATAAAAATTTGAGAAGTCCAAACACCTCTCTGGAAAACGAAATTGGGAAGACCAATGAACTCCTGTGTTCACTCATTGAGATTGTAGGAGAAAACAAATAGGATGATAGGGAGGATACTATACCGGGAAAACTGCCAAGGAATTTTGAACTATGTGTTCGGCAAGAAAGGAATGAGTATCCTTGCTTATGGGAATATGTACTCTCAGGACATATCACAAAGATTCTTCGGGAACGTACTCCATTTTCAAGGGCAGCGCAATGCCACCAAAAACCGCTATGCCCACATCACCTTGAACCTTCCCCATGGTGAACATCTTGATGACAAAGCCTTCCGTGAGTTATCGGGGGAATATATGGAACAAATGGGCTATGGGGAACAACCCTATGTAGTGGTCAGGCATAACGACACCAAGCACGAGCATGTCCATATCGTGACTACCAATGTGGACGAAGCGGGAAAGGTCATCGGGATCTTCAACAGCCATCGAAGGAACATGGCCACCCAGCGCCATCTTGAAAAAAAGTATGGCCTATCCCCTTCTCCGGAGAAAAAAGAGCAAAGGGAACTCCCCCTTTATAGATTGCCCCAATTACAGTCCGACATGGATCATGCCCAGGGAACGAAGTTCTATTTACAGGATGTGCTCAACGGTATCCTTCAAAAGCACAAGGTTCGGGGTTTTGAAGAACTGGCCAGACTGGTCAGGCCCTATCACATCGAGTTAAAACTGACGAAGAACGAAACAGGAAGGATAGGGGTCTCATATGGACTGGACAACCAAAACGGATACAGGACAAGGTTCATCAACGGTTCCACAGTACATAGAAACTTGAGCGGCCCAAAACTTCAGAAAGTCTTCAATATCAATTCCAGTTCCAAGTTGTTGCCCATGCACCGGAAACGCCTGTCAAAACAGGTAGGGACCACCTATGCCCTTTTCAAGACCATTCGGCCGAATGAACTGGCCGATGTGCTCAAGGTGTACCAGGGCATCGATATAAGACTGGACAGGAAAGGGGATATTGTTCAAGGATATACGATTTATGACAAATCGGGATATGTGTTCAAGGAATCGGAACTAGGTAAACATATCAAGATGCGGAACCGTTTGGACATTTTTGGTAAGGGCGATTCCCCCACTGAGATGGATATCGAAAGTAAGCAGTTCAGACTGGAAATCCAAAAACTGATAAAGGAGGCTTTTTACACATCGTATTTGAAAACCCAAAAACGAACAGGATTGTTTTCGGAGCATATAGAGACCAAAAACCTGCGGGATGTTCTTCAAGATCTGACCACATTGGAAAAGTACCGATTCTTGGAGCGATACCTTCCAAACAATCAAAAGGTACTGTTCAGGAAAGCGGTTCAAAATATGTTCCCAATTGTCAGGGACAGATTGGTCGGACAGGAAACAAAAAAGGAAAGGGAAACCCTCGAAGGCAAGTTCAGGCTTATTGGCGATATATTGGAAAAGGGTATTTTCGATGTAGGGGTCAAAGGGGGAAGCGTTCGGTATTTGTTCCAAGCATTGGGAGTGGAATACCGTGATGATCGATTGTATTTCGCGGACTCCAGCAAACATTCGATTCCTATAGCTTTGGGAAACCTACCCTCCCCCAAGGACATGGAGGAATATGTATCGACAGGTTTTGTCCGGCAGAACCATTTGCTGTTGGAAATGTTGACGGCACAAAATTCCGATAATGGTTCCAAGTTGACTGCAACTGCTTTTTTTCTGCCCATGGTCTTTCCGAAGCTTTTTGAACGGATGCATCCCGTTTACAGACAACGATACGAACATACTGCACTGGGTTCATATCTAGAGCATGCCGAACGGATGCATGCCCCTTTCGAGAGATCCGCCAAGGATTATATCTCCTTTTTTAATGCCAAAGGTTTCTATTTTGTAAAGGGGGAAAATGCGCTCGAGATCAAGTCCATTTATACGGACAAAGCATCAAGTTATGTATTGCCCAAAAGAACAAATCTTTATTTGAGCTCCATCCCAAATTTGTTCGAAACATTAAAAGGACAGCAAGCCGTTATCAAGGATTTGTTAAAGAACGGAAGGAACCATCTAAAGAACCTAGGGACAGGCCACTTGATGGAATTGGGATTCTACGACAGAGTTGCCTTTATGTTGACAGCCGAAAAGATTTACCCGAACCAACACCGTGATATTGTACAGCACCACATGGACAATGGACTCCGGGAAGCCATTCAGAGGGCCATGGAAAGAAAAACCAGTATCCAACAGAACCGCTTGCTCAGAAAAGATGTCTATGTCATCGGTTCCCTATTGAGAGATAGTGACAAAGAACAAGTGGAGTTCTTTAACGAATTCAGGGACGAACTGACCGATTGGTCAAAACATAAGGGCGGAGGAATTTCATTTTAAATCTGTGTAGACGTTCCGTAGTTTTAAAAAGGATAGATCTGAGAAAAAGTTCAACATTAAAATAAATGATAAAAATATTACAACACTTTGATGGAAAAAATACATTCATAGAAGCAAAAGTATTTGATATCATTTCCTCTTAATGGTAAGGTTGTAATGAGAGAAAGAAAAAGCGACTATAAATACTCTCTTGGGGTAAATCAACTGGATGGAAGGGTCTGTAAATTAAAAGGCTATAACTTCTAAAAGACGACTAAATATTGTTTTCCTATTAAAAAGGCTTGATAGGAGCTCTTTAAAATTTATAAAGTCCTCTCCAAGCTTTATTTTTGCATTCCAATTAAGAATCCATTATGCTCGATTTACTCAAGAAAACCCTATTCTCCACCAAATTAATGGCCGTTTTGTTTCTTCTTTTTGCTACTGCAATGGCCATGGCAACTTTCATTGAAACTTGGTACAGCATCGAAACCGCCCGTATTTATATTTACAATGCCACTTGGTTCGAGGCCATTATGGTCTTCTTTGTAATTAATTTCTTAGGAAACATTTATAGGTACAACCTTTTGCAATGGAAAAAATGGCCCGTTTTGGTTTTGCACCTGTCATGGATATTGATAATTATAGGAGCTTTCGTAACACGATATATAAGTTACGAAGGAATGATGCCCATTCGCGAAGGCCAGACGGAAAATGTCTTTTATTCAGATAAAACTTTTCTCACCGCCTATATCAATGGAGAAATTGAGGGAGAACCAAGGCGCAAGATTTTAGAAGACGAAATTTTGGTTACCCAAGAAGGGAAAAGATCAAGTTTGCCTTGGAACGATGATTTTAATGGAAATGAATTCAGAATTGAATATGTAGATTTTATAAAAGGAGCTAAGGAAGGCCTCATTCCCGATGAAAATGGCAAAGAATATCTAAAAATTGTTGAGGCAGGTAATGGGCAACGGCACGAACATTTTTTAGAGGATGGAACCGTTGCCAGCATCCATAATGTCCTGTTTGCCCTTAATAAGGAGACCAAAGGGGCAATTAACTTTTATACTCGGGAAGGAGGGTATTTTATAGAAGCTCCTTTTGAAGGCAATTTTATGCGAATGGCTGACCAGTTTCAGGGAAAAGTGGTAAAGGATAGCCTTCAGGAATTACAGCTGCGTTCTCTGTATTCTATGGCCGGAATGCAATTTGTTTTACCTGAGCCATTATTTAAAGGGCATTATGGTGTGGTCAAAGTCCCGGAGAATGAAATCACGGAACAGACCCAGGACGCTTTGGTAGTTGCCGTAACTGCAGATGGGCAAACAATGGAAAAGAAATTATTGGGCAGTAAGGGACCCTCAGATTTTGCTGCCCCGTTTTCCTTAGGGGGATTGCAATTTTCACTGAGATATGGCTCTAGACCTTATCAATTACCTTTTGGTGTGAAACTCAATGACTTTATCGCAGAAAAGTACCCCGGGACTGTCAATGTATACAAATCCTTTATGAGCAAAGTAACTATCGAGGATGAACGTTCCTTTGATTATGATATTTATATGAACCATATTTTGGACCATGACGGTTATCGCTTTTTTCAAGCCAGTTTTATGCCAGATGAAAAGGGTACGATTTTGAGCGTTAATCATGATTTTTGGGGAACATGGATTACCTATACCGGCTACTTCTTACTTTATGCTGGATTAATGGGAATTATGTTTTTTGGTAAAACGCGATTTAAGGACTTGGGCAAGGCATTGGAAAAAGTGAAAAAGAACAAGGCAAAAATGGCATCAGTTTTGTTATTTATGATTGGTTGTCTTCAAGGGTCGGCACAACAAGTACATGAAGAATCCCATAACAACTTGCCCACTCAGCAGCAAATAGATTCGCTTATCAAGGCCACAACTGTTAGTGGGAAACATGCGGATAAATTTGGAGAACTGGTAATCCAAGATGAAGGAGGGCGAATGAAGCCCTTGCATACTTTTACTTCTGAGTTGTTGCGTAAGCTCAGCGGTAAGGACAAATTCAAGGATATGAATTCCAATCAGGTGTTCCTTTCCATGATGATGAACCCACCCCTTTGGTACAATACGGAATTTATCAAAGTCGGTAAATGGCAAAATGATAGTATTCGTCAGATATTGGGGGTAAAAAAAACAAATGATTACATTAAGCCGGTTGAATTGTTCGATGCTACAGGCATGTACAAACTAAGGCCCTATTTGGAAGAGGCAAGCTCTACGACCAATCCCAATGAATTCCAAAAAGACTTTATCAAAGTTCATGAACGCTTCTCTTTGTTGGAAATGGCATTGAGCGGAAACATATTGAAAATTTTTCCGTTGTTGAACGATGAGAACAATAAATGGGTTTCTGCCGTGGAATTCCGTTCAGGTCAATATCAGGTGCAAGATTCCCTGTATGCCAATTTTATAAAGAACAGTCTTCCATATTACATTAATACTTTACGAAGTGCTATTGATACAGGGGATTACTCAGAATCCGATAAGCTACTGGAAGCCTTTAAACAAAACCAAAGAAATCATGGTTCAGAAGTACTGCTATCCGAAAAAAAGGTAAAAGCCGAAATCATTTACAACAAGCTAAACATATTCAATCGTCTGTACCAATATTATATGATGGTGGGAGTGCTGTTGTTCTTGATTCTAATATTCAGGATTTTTAAGGACAGGGAAATCTGGAAGGCCTCAACCTATTTCTTAAAGGGGACGATTATTTTATTTTTTATTTGGCATACCGCAGGCTTGGTATTACGTTGGTACATTTCGGGGCATGCCCCTTGGAGTAATGCTTATGAAAGTATTCTGTATGTTTCCTGGGCGACATTGGGCATGGGACTGCTTTTTACCAGAAAAAGTGACTTGACCCTAGCTGCAAGTGCTTTCGTCGCTTCGATGCTGCTCTGGATTGGGCACCAAAGTTGGGTAGACCCTTCCATTGCCAATCTGGTGCCTGTTTTGGATAGTTATTGGGTTATGATCCATGTACCTATAATTGTAGGCAGCTACGGTCCTTTCACAGTAAGCATGATCTTGGGTGTGGTTTCATTGATTCTTATTATTCTGACAAACAAAAAGAACAAAAGGAAAATGGAAATTAACTTGAAGGAGTTGACCATTATCAATGAACTGACCTTAACAGTAGGTTTGGTGATGCTCACCATTGGCAACTTTTTGGGAGGGCAATGGGCCAATGAGAGTTGGGGACGTTATTGGGGGTGGGACCCCAAAGAAACTTGGGCATTGATTTCCATCATGGTCTATGCTTTTGTTCTACATATGAGATTGGTACCTGGACTAAGGGGAAGATGGATTTACAATTTTATGAGTGTAGCTGCCTATGGCAGTATTATGATGACCTATTTTGGGGTTAATTTCTTTTTGGTCGGCCTTCATAGCTACGCGCAGTCGGGTTCCGCAGCCATTACCCCAGATTATGTGAAATATATTGCCTTTGGATTGTTAGTTCTTGGCGTTATCAGTTACTGGAGGTATCGAGCGAATTATCTGAAACTGCAGTGAACGTCCTATCAGTAGAACTAAGTCACTAAATCATTCTTTTAAAATTAGGAAGGTTATTCAGACATAAATTTACATCTTAACTGATTTTACCTCGCTCAGTAAATTAGTTTGTCTATGATTTGGAGCTTGTAGCACTTCACTCCGTTTCGTTAACTGTTATTTCAGTTTTCTTTAAATACTTAGCTAAAAGTGTACTATTTTATACCATTTAAAGAGATTCATTTAATAAAGAAAAGAAGTAGAACTGGAGACTACTGTCCACTAATATAATGAGAATTGTGAAAAGTTAGAAGCTTCGAAATAGCAGGGGTTATAATTTTACCAAACACCTCAAAAATTCTGCTTGAGGTAGTTTTGTTTGACTTCATCCTACACACAAAAATCTTTTTATTTAACAATGAAAGATAGTATTCGTACAGACTTAGCCAGTAACATTTTCCGTTCCTTTTTATGATTTCACACATACTCCTTTTTCGAAACGCCCACTTTAAAAATATCTTTTTATTGAAATTCTAGCACCCTTCGGGAGCTTTTTGTGGACAGGGAGAAGAAGAAAAACTTGGATTTTAAGGTAAAAACAATCAAAAAGTTGCCTAAAATGGAGCCATATAAAACCATAAAGTATCAATTTTTGAGTGCAAATTGAGTGCAAATAAAAGAGACCTTAAAGAGTTCAATCTCTAAGGCCTTGATTTTCAAGTGACCTCAAGAGGACACAGTTCAAACTTTTTGAAGGAAGATATTGAAATCATTATCAAAGAATCATTTCATATTAGAAGTGCTTGATTTTAATTTTTCAATGAGTTCTATGCTATAAATAATGAATGTGGTGGCATTTTTGATTAAATTTTTAATATCTCTTAGCGATCTACGATTGCAAATAAAAACTATTTATCTAAATGTGGAATGACCATAAAGGGAATGGTAATATGAAACCCTATCTTTTTAATGGTAGGCTCAATGAACAACCGCTCCAAAAAAGTATGCCTGTTCTGTACCATGACCAAGAGGTTCGTTCGTTTCTTTACCTGAAAACCGTTAATGGCAGTAATTATTTCCTGGCTCGGCAAATCGTGGAACAGGTGGGCAATCCCGTTAAGAACATCCTTTAGTTTTTGTTTGTTCTTCAGTTGATTTTGTGTCAAGTCAAAGCCCGAGGAAACGTGTATTATCTCTATATCGCCACTATGGCTTATGGCAATGTTCAAAAGTTGTTGCAACTGTTCTTTTTGATAATCGATCTCATAATCGGTCGGAAAGAGGATTTTCGTTGGATTTTCATACTCATGGCCTGAAGGTACGGCGATAACCGGGCAGGTCGCTTTTTTGATGACATGTACTGTGTGCGTGCCCAACAATATTTCTTTCGCCCCCGTTGCCCCTTGGGTACCCATGATAACAAGGTCGGCCTTTTCGTTTTTTACGGTCTGAATTACTTCGTCTACCAAAAAATTCAAGGCGCTATGGGGTATAAAAATATGTGCTGGATCATCGAATTCTTCTTCGAGCTTGGTTTTCAGTTCTTCCAGTCGGCTTTGGGAACTTTCTTGGTATGAATCGCCCAGCCCGATCTGACCGGGACTTTGCAATACATATTCCGTCTGGTAGATGGCCGGGGTATAGGTGTGGAGCAAATAAAAAGTAGTCTGCACATCATTAAACAACTGTACTGCATAACGGATGGCATTATACGCATTTTCGGAAAAATCGGTTGGTAGGATTATTTTTTTCATCGTTTTAAAATTCTAGATTGGGCCAAAATAATTGGGGCACCAGTCAAAAACCGTGATATTCGTCAGTTTAAAAAATGGGGCGGTCGTATTCAGGGTACCCCCCTTTAATAAAGCCCCCCTTACTATTGACCAACTATTTTTCTTGATCTTAAGCTTGAAACCAGGGAAACCTGAAATATTTTTCATTCATGTAGCACCAAAAAAGGCACCTCGGTATGATAACTGATCTTCTCCACTTCCGGTCGAAATAAAATCCGTTGGAAGAAATTTAGGTTCTTGGCAACCATAGCAATCATATCAATATCCCTGCTTTCGACAAAGTGTTGGATAGCAGTTTCAAGACTTTGGCCTGTTACCGAATGAAAACTATGATCGACATCTACGAGATAGTCGTGAAGAAAATTCTTGTTGTTATGTTGCTCCTCGCTCAACTCCTTTACATTTTTAGAGATATGCAAAATGCTGAGTTTGGTCTTGTTCATCGTAAGCATTTCGATCAGAGTATCCAATACATTCATATCGTAACCGATCTGGTAATCGGTAGGAAATGCGATTTCCTTGAGAGCGGCATATTCCGCATCTTCGGGAATTACCAATAACGGACATTTTACCCTAGTGATCACATCGCCGGTATTGCTTCCGATGGTAGCTTTTTTTAACCCCGTTGCGCCTTTGGTACCCATAATGATCAGGTCGATCCTTTTGTTTTCAGATTGCCGTTTTATGGCATCCACAAAAATATCGAAGAGGGCGAGGGGAACAAAAGTATGTCCGGTATTCAGGGGGATCTCCTTTTTTATGCGATCCAACAATCGCCGAAGTTTTTCTTTGCTATCCTTTAGAATGATAGTATTAATGTTTTCACCCGCTGCACCTACCGCCATCCCCGCACCGGAATAGTGTGGAATAGTGTTGACGTGCATGAGGTAAAAAGTACATCGCGTTTTTTTGAACATTTCAAGGCCGTATTTTATGGCGTTCCATGCGTTGTCGGAGAAATCGGTGGGGATCAAGATCTGCTTCATTCCAGCCTAAATTTTGGTATTGCCGTAAAATTAAAGCCTTCAAAACCCACATAATATGATTATGGTCATGTTCGGAAGGAGAAAAATTTAATCCACTCGCCTCAACCTATCCACATCAACAATCCTGAGATTGCGGCCCTCGATCTGGATGAGGCCTTCCTTTTTAAAACTGGAAAGGGTACGGATCAAGGTCTCGGTGGCCACACCTGCCACGCCGGCAAGATCGCTACGTAGTACGTGTAGGTTGCCCTTCGGGTCTTTTTGCAATTTTTCGGTAAATTTGAGGAGGGTACTGGCCGTTTTCCTGCGGACGGACCCGTAGGCCATTTCTAGCAATTGTTCTTTGGTTTTGGAAAGATTCCCGGAAAGAAATTGCATCAGTTCCATCGTCAGGTCGTGGTTTCTTTCCAGAAGATGTTTAACTTCTTTCGTTGTTATACCGACCAACTTGGTCGTTTCCATAGCGGTGGCATATTCGGTAGGGGTGGTGGGCCCCGTAAAGCAAATAAAACCGAAAAAATCATCGGGCCTGTAGATGCCCGTAATCAGTTCCTTGCCATTGCTGTCCAGTTTATGGGTCTTTACGATTCCCTTTAGCACCAAATAGAACGTTGTGGAATACATGCCCTCCCGGTAGATGCTTTCTCCCGCACCGAAACCGTATTCCTTCCCATGGTCGTTTATGTGGTTTTTGAGGTCGTAAATGGTCTTGGGCCACGCGTGCGAAGACTTTTCTGAACGGGTTTTTCCTGCACTTTCCTCTTTTAATATCGCCATTTTCGCCAGCCTACTCTCGATGGCACCTAACAGTTCGGCCTCCTCGAAAGGCTTGGTCAGATAATCGTCCGCCCCCAGTTCCATGCCTTTTCGCACATCTTTTCGCTCCGTCTTTGCAGAAAGGAATATAAAAGGGATGCGCTTTGTCCCGTTTTTTTCAGCTAATGTCTCCAAAACCCCGTAACCGTCCAGTTCGGGCATCATGATATCACAGACGATTACATCGGGAAGGTATTCCATGGCCAGTTGTACGCCCTTTTTTCCATTGGCCGCCGTTCGTACTTCATAATTGGAAAGTTCCAACAGTTCGGCCGTATTTTCCCGTAGCACGGTATCGTCTTCGATAAGTAATATCTTCTTTAAACGCATAATTCTGAACTCCTAACTTTTTCACAGCCAACTGCAACTGCCCACTTTTTACAAACCGTCATTATTTCCCCTTTGTGGGCTAGGGGGCTTTTCCCAAAGGTAGTTCCACTGTAAAAGTACTCCCTTTGTTTTGTTTGCTAATAAAGAAAATACTTCCTCCTAAATTCTCCACATGCGCCTTTATCATATTGAGCCCGATGCCCGTACCTTGGGTCGTCAATACGTTTTCAGCCCTAAAATAGCGGTCGAAAATATGTTTTTGGTCTTTTTCAGGGATGCCGATGCCTTGATCCTTAACATGAATAATAATCTTATCTGCCATTAAATCTACCTTTAAATCTATTTCTGTATCTTCTTGGGAATATTTTACGGCGTTGGTCAAAAGGTTGGTCAGCACAAGGGCCATTATTTTTTCGTCCTGGCAGATACTTACATCATCGATATTCTGCGGATAGTTGATCCGTTGCCCGTTTTTGAGCAGCATATTCGCATTGTAGATGACTTCGTTGACCAGCTTGCTCAACGAAAATTCGGAATGGTGGTAGACCTCCTTACCTTTTTCCAATTGCTCCATGGATAGGAAATCGTCCAATATTTGGGTCAGGTGGTGTACCATTCCAGTGATGGTCTTCAAGTGCTTTTCCCTTTTTTCTTGTTGGTCTTTCTCGGTATATTTTCCCACTAAAATGGTGGAAGTCAAAATACCGCTCAGGGGCGTTTTGAATTCATGCGATACCAAGGAGAGGAATTTGGTCTTGAGATCGTTCAGTTCCTTTTCGGTTTCCAGAGCTTTTTTTAGCTGTTCCGTTCGTCGCTCAACGGTCTTTTCGAGTTTTTGGGTGTAGTCTTTACGATCTGAAATATCCAGAATAATGGCCACGATTACCTGCTTGTCGCCCAACGACGATATTTGCAGGTGAACCTCTACTGGATAGGTGGTACCGTCCTTTCGCCGATGGACGGTCTCAAAATCCATTTTTTCCATGGAACCGTCGAGTAGAGGGGATATCAGTTTTCTGAACTTATCCTCGGAGAATTCCGGCTTTAGGTCAAGTGGGGTCATTTTTTTACACTCCGCCATTACATAACCCGTATTTTTCTGTGCGCCGTAGTTGGCGTTTATAAACTGCAGCGTATGAGCATCAAAGACATAGATTTCGTTTAGCGATTCATCAAAGATGCGCGCCAAATGCCCTATTTCCTGTTCGGCCATCATACGTTCGGTAATATCGTTCTGAATGCCCACATAATGGGTAATCCGTTCCGATTCGTCGGCGATGGGATTGATAGAGACCTCGTTCCAGAACAGCGTACCGTCTTTTTTGTAATTGCGTAGCTTTACCTGGCAGCCCTTGCCCTCCTTTATGGCATCGTACATTTTTTTTACGGCATCTTGATCGTGGTCTCCGGCTTGTAGGAAACGACAATTTCTACCGAGTATTTCCTCTTTTGTGTATCCCGTAATTTTTCTAAAGGCTGTGTTTGCATAGATGATGGGATTGTCCTCATGTAACGCGTCCGTAATGGTAATACCGTTAAGGACCGCTTCTAGGGCTGCGGTCTTTATTTTTTGGCTTTCCTCGTTTTTTTTCCGTTCGGTTACATCGATGACCAGGGCCAGTACATAGGTGTTTCCATAGAGGGCAAACGGATTTAGGCCGACTTCCAAGGGAAACTGTTCTTTGTTCTTTCGCAACCCGAAGAGGGTAAGACCTTCTGCCATTAGCCTCTGTTCTTGTTTCCGGTAAAATCCCGAGACATGGGCTTTATGGGCTTTCCGATAGGTCTGTGGAATCAAGACTTGCAAGGGTTCGCCAACAAGCGCATCGTCTTCATAGCCAAACATAGTACTGGCCCGCCTATTGGCGGCAACGATCAGTTGTTCCTCGTTGATGACGATAATGCCCTCTGAAACCGCTTCGGACAATAACTGAAAAATGTTGCTGTTTTTTTCGAAAATGCGCATAGCTTAAAAATACTTCTTTATATTTTATTTAACGAAACAGGGTCAAAAATTGGGGTCGTTTAACAAGAGGTACCGAACTGATCGGAATAGAAAGACTGGCCGGATTTTTGCCTTGGGAATTGGCCCTTGATTTACAATCTTATTCATCGTATGTCCGGAAAGGGGCCGATCGACGTCGTTTTGGCCACGACATTGGCCTTTTTGCCTTGGAGATGTTCCATTTTATCGGTGTGTATAAGCTTGGCCGATTGTGGAAACAGATTATGAGCCCGGTTGGGGCATTTCAATATTGCCGACTTTTCATCACGATCTCAGGCGGCGATTGCCCCGAAAAAATAATAGGATCATAGAAAAAGAGGACGTGCGGATCGTCTTGGTGTCAATGGACATCTTTTTTTTAAGTTATTCGAAGGGAGGTGTTTGATTTCTGCTCCGTTAGCGCCTTCCCTCCCAGATCAATGCGGCCGCCCCACAAATGGCAGCGGTCTTTCCCTTCATACCGGAAGTCATGACCTTTACCTTCCCCTTGTAAACCTCCAATAGATATTCCTCAAAATAGGTCTGAAGGGGTTCCATCAACCATTTGCCGGTATTGACCAGGCCGCCCATCAAAAAGAAGGCCTCGGGCTGGGTAAAGGCTGTAAAATTGGCCAGGGCCAACCCCATGATATCTGCGGTGTAATCAAATGCCTTTAGAGCAATGGCGTCTCCCTCTTCCGCAGCCTTGGTAATGTCCTCACCGTGCAGGTCGTTGTAAGCGATGTTACGGAACCTGCTCTCGTCCATATACTTACTTTGCATATGCGTTATGGTGCGTTTTAGGCCTGTGGCCGAAACATAGGCTTCCAGTCCGCCCCTTATACCGAGACCTGTTAATCGACCATCTCTCAAGGTCATATCGATATGGCCTAGCTCACCGGCAAAACCGTCGTAGCCTTCGATCAGTTTTCCGTTGGCGACGATGCCCGCGCCGAAACCGGTGCCCAAAGTGATAACGATAAAGTCATTCATGCCCTTGGCGTTTCCGAAGAGCATTTCTCCCAAGGCCGCTGCACTCGCATCGTTCATGATCCGCATGGGCAGGTCGATGCGATGCTTCAATTTTTCGAGTAGCGGCACCGAACCTTTCCATTTGAGGTTGGCGGCATTTTCGATGGTGCCGTTCCGGCTCGATGCATTGGGCGCTCCGATACCGCAGCCGATCAGGTTTACCGGCGACTTTATCTTTGCCTTAAGTTCATCGATGCCATCCTTTATCCTAACCAAAAAATCATCGAAACTCTCAAACTCCTGTGTTCTGAAAAATAGCTGTTCGTGGCACTCGCCGTGCTGGTCCACCAGACCGATCTTGGTCTTGGTGCCCCCGATATCTATTCCTGCTACTAAATCCATATTTCGCTAATTTACCTTCGCTGTTTTCAAGAATCAATTATAGCGTAAATTTTTTCAACAGTATATGACCATGGTCATTTTTAGAGCCTCAATCGACATGTAATTTTGTCTATAACAATTAATCAAAACCTTTGCATCATGGATAAAATTTCGACTATTCTCATTCCCTTCGATTTTTCGGAAAGTGCAAAAAGGGCACTGGAATACGCTGTAGCCTTCATAGGACGAAATGGCGACATAAAGATTATTTTGGCCTATATCTCCGGACATAGCAATTTCGAATTGCTTCCCGAAAATTTCACAAAGCTTGAGGAGAAATACAGGCTGGTGCTCAAAAACAAAATGGAATGGAAAATACAAGGTGGATCGTTGACGCAGTCGCTGTTGGATATTCAAAAAACCAGGCAAATCGACCTAGTCATCATGGGTACTTTAGGCTCCCGAATGGACGGCAATTCGGGTGAGACAAACACCTCAAAGCTTGTCTTGGCAGCTGACTGCCCCGTTTTGGTAGTGCCCAAGGGCAACATTGATTTCCGGATGCGGTGCATTGCCCTGGTGCTGGGAAAAGAAGAAATAGACGATACCGAAGCCTTGGGAATATTGTTGAAGTTTGCCCGAAGGTTCAACGCCAAGGTGCATGTGGTAACGGTAAAGAACCGGCCCGGCAGCTACGGCTATTCCGAGGAAGAGGAAAAAAATGAGAATACGGTGGAGTACTATCTTGAAAATTTTTATGCGGAACGTGTTTTTATCAATAACAAGGACGTGGCCAAGGGGATATTGACCTATGTGTCGAAAAACGATATCGATCTCATCGCCATCCTGCCCAGAAACCATGCAATGCACGGCGAACCTTCCGAAGGACAGTTGACACGATTTTTGGCAGTACACTCCCAAGTGCCCGTACTGGCCATTGATTAAATTAAAACGATTTAATCAATAAACTATGTCCCATTCGCTCAATGGGCACAGCTGTAATGACGACAGGATAACGACACTGAAATCTAATTATTATGGAAGAAACACTATCTAAAAACAGCTCAAAACAAAGACCTTAAAAATCCGGGTTGTAAGACATCACTGCACATTGAAATTTGGACGGGGATACCTTTCAAAAATTGACGGTGGATAAAGGTATGGGCACCGAAACCGAAAACGGAACGCTCTGTATCGACCCCGGAAAGTTTACCGGGAGGTCGCCCAAGGACCGATTTTTGGTTTTGATGGCCGTCCCTGAAACAACCCTTACTCCATCCTGTACTGATATTGCAGTACGAGCATCCATTTGCGATCTTGCGCCGCTAAACCATTTCTCGAATCGAACAAAATAGGCCGGTTCTGGGCGTTGAACGAAAGTTTGGACAGGTGTCCGTTAAAATACCAGTTTACGCCAAGGTCATATTGAACGATGGAATTTGCGAAACCCTCAAACTCCGAATATTGCCCTGAAAGATAAGGTTGTAACCGCCCCATGCTACCGCCGGCACCCATTTTGGGAAAAAGATAACCGAATTGCCCAAAGACCGCCTCGCCAGTTCCTGATACAGGGAATGCATTACCCCTCCCGTTAAAGGAGGCCATTTCGGGCCGAACGCCATTTGTGGGGTTGTTGGCTCCTAAAAGCCGTATGTAATTCGGCCCGAAATTAAAGTTGAAATATCCCAAATAACAGGTAATAGCCTTTTGTTTGTTGGAACCTAGGGGAAGATCTAAGAAAATATCCGAGGCGAAAAGCTTTAGATCGTGATAGCGTTCGTCGCCATCTTCCAACGACCAAAGCGCATCGGCCTGAAACGTAAAGCCCGCTCCGAGGTTCAACACTTTTTTACCACCGAGATAAGTGCCGGTGTGAAAAGGACTCGTATTGCTCTCCCGTTCCAAAAACTCATATTTTAAGTAGCCTGAATACTGTAGCTTCGGCCGGTTATCGGTAAAACGTGCCAATTTCTCCTCAGGTTCGGGGTTGAATGAACTGCTGTTCCGCACCGATAATGGCTTTGCCAGTACAACCCGATAGTCGATGGCCCCCATCTTTCCCTTGGCAAAGAGGCTTAATTTTCGGATCAGGTCATCGGTGCTGTCAAGTGTCGGAAGGGCAACGAAAGTGAGGTCGTATCCCATAAGTTTGGAAGAACTGGGCGAGGTATAGCGCGATAGCCCGTTCCAAGCCGATTTGCCAACGCCTATTCCCAAATATTCGGAAAAATCGTATTGTACGTAAGCATCCAACAGATCGACCGAGGTGCCGCGGGGGGAAAGATAGTTCAGGTTATTGACCCCTAATTGAAACGAAACATAGGTTTTCGCCCAAGGCGAGGAGGAAACCCCCCATCGAAATCGGCGTATCGAGATATCCGTGGTTACGTTTTCCAATTCATCGTTTACGGTGCTACCGGGATTGTTCTCGTTGACCCGCCCCCAAAGTTGCAAGTACGAACTGAACTGTAGCCATTGGGTTCCATTGGCATTCAAGTATAAACGTAGCGGTTCATTGCCCGATTTCTTTTGGGCCATAACGGAAACTGTTCCGGCACTGTTCAGGAAAAGAAAAAGTATCATATAAAAAATTCGGTTCGGTCTCATTCCAATCGTATGATATATTGCAGTACCGCCGACCAGTTTCGATCATTCGGTTCGAGTCCTTGTGCGGTCGATTGAAAAATGGGACGGTTCTGAAGATTGAGGGAAAACTTGGAAAGATGCCCCTTGAGCAACCAATTGATTCCAATATCATAATAAAACATAGGGTTTTTCAGTCGTTCGAAATTGGAGTATTGAAGAGATACGTAGGGCTGTAATTGCCCACGGTCTTCGCTATTGCCCATTTTTGGAAATAAATATCCCGCCTGGCCGAAAAAAGAGCTTCCCGTGCCCACTACGGGAAAGGCATTTCCCGGCCCGTTGAACGAGGCAAGGTTGGCATCGACTTCTTTTATAGGGTTGTTCGCGCCGGTATTCCGAATATAGTTGGGTCCAAAATCGTAATTATAGTAGCCCAAATAGGCTGTCAGTACCGTATTCTTTTTGGTGTCGATAGGTTTATCCAAAAAGATATCTACGGCCCATAGCATCATATCGTGGTCTTGTTCCCTTCCGCTTTGTAAGGATGACAGTGCATCATTTTGAAACTCCGCTCCTATACCAATACTCAATACGTTCTTTTTGCCGAGGTAGGTACCGTCGGAAAATGGAATGTCGTTCGGTTCGGCGTCTAGGAATTCCCATTTTAGATAGCTGGAATAAACACCCTCATTGCTCTTATCGTTGAACTTGGCTACATTTTCTGTCAGCTCCCCGTCAAAATTGGGACTATTGCCCGGAGAAAAAGGTTTGGAGGCCACCAACCGATAATCCAGTTGGCCCAGTTTTCCTTTGGCATATATACTCAGCTTTCGAATAAGATCGTCGGTTTCGTCATCCGTTGGCAGGGCGAGCAATACAAGATCGTAGGAAAGCAGTTTTGAAGTATTGGGGGCGGAGTATCTTGAAAGTCCCGTCCAAGCCGTTTTTCCCGCACCAATGGATATCGATCGCGAAAAGGAATATTCTGCATAGGCATCCAAAAGGTCCAACGATGTGCCGCGCGGCGATAAATAATTGAGGTTGTTGATGCCCAGTTGTGAATAGATCAAAAGTCTTTCGCTAAGCTGCGCCTGAAAGCCCAACCGGAATCGCCGTACCGAAATATCAAAGGTTCGGTCTTGAAGCTCTTCGGAAACAAGGCTTCCCGGATTGTTATCGTTCAGTCGTGTCCACAGTTGGGCATAGGTATGGAAAGCGAACCAACGGGTCTTATCGTCTTTCAGGTAGAATTGGAGCGTTCGGGTTTCCGATTCGATTGTTTGAGTGGTTTGCCCTGAAAGTTTCGCCGTGATAAGAAGCAGGGAAGCCAATACAAAAATCCCATTGGGCCAAATGAATCGAAAAGGGTGGAAGAACATGGTAGGCTTCATTTATGGCGGTTCATCGCGTTCGGGAATAGGAGTTCGATTACTTTTCCAAAAACCCATAAGGGCAATGCATCCAAAAGGGTCTTAGTCCAAATCAAAAGAAAGCATTTTACCATACGTTTTTAAATCTTTCCGAAATCGTAACCCCTTCAAAACCTAAAATTTAAAGAAGGCATATAGACCCTATATCCATTGAAAATTCCTGCGCTAAAATGAAGTTTTCTTTCTCGAACACAATACTAAAAAGACCTATTTTCCCATGACATGATAATTGTCATATTTTCTGCAAAAGTCACTGACTATTTTTTCCTGAACCATTAAAAAGTGTGGATCATGAAGAAAATCGCGACCATTCTCGTTCTTTTCGATTTTTCAAAAACGGCCAGATCCGCCCTTGAATGTGCCGTACAGTATATGGGCAAGTGACAAAATACAACGCCCCCAATGAAAAGCTCCCTTGGAGAGCTTCGCCAATAAACGGTAGGCAAACCCCTATGCAATCAAGAGCTGGAGGGAGAACTGGGACGAACTTACCGTGTTCTTCGAGTTGCCCTTGGAGATACAGAAGATTATCTATACCACCAACCTTATCGAGAACCTCAACCGAAAGATCAGGAGGTACACCAAGAACAAGCTCTCCTTCCCGACCGACGACGCGGTAATGAAATCCGAATATTTGGTCACAAGGGAGGCCACCAAGAAATGGTAGATGCCCATCAGGACGATGCATCATCCTGAACCAGTTCCTTGCAATCTATGAAAAAAGGATCCGACTTTAAATAAAAGTCAAACCCCTGTTAGTCTAAACTTACACACTTGTTGGGATAGTGTCCTTTGGTTACGTCTTTTCCCTCAGTTTTGGACACTATTTCGACCGCACATATTCAGTAAATTCATAAAACTTACCTTCCGGTTCTTTTGTACCCGATTCTTTTCGAATACGCAATTGTTTACCCGTTAATAAGACTACGATATAGGGTTCGCTAACATCCGAATAAAAGCGGTTTAATTCCCCTGATTCCTGAATAGTCCAAGTGCCAATTTCTATAAATGAGTTGGCTATCTGGTTATGACATGCCACTTCCCCGATTCCCCAGAAATAAGTGTTTCCTTCTTGCTGTGTTGCCTTGACATATCGGATTATATCATCTTTTCGGCAATTTTCGAATTGGGCAAATAGATCTTCTGTTGGTTCCGACAATCCCAATGAATCATTGGGCCGCCCTTTAAATTCGGCCATCCTTTTCCAATCTCCTGCAAGATTATCTTCAGTAAATAACAGATTAACCTGTTCTGGACTTTGGTCATCGTCGTTACATCCCCATATAACCATCAAGGAAATTGATAATTTGTAAATTGTTTGTTTTAGCATAACTTAACATCTCAGTTTGTTCTTACCGCCATAGTGCTCTTGCAGCTTTTTGAATTATTTTAAGAGCGATCATTCTGATTATTTTAAGGATTTCTAAAGTAGTTGTTTCCCTATTTTAATCGGTGATGATTCAATATGTTCAGATTGCCATCAAATTCATAGAGATGAGGAACCCCAGTATTAACTTCCACTTTTTCAATATCGAGAGTCGAAATATGTTCTAGATGCGCTATCAAGGCGCGCAATGAATTTCCGTGTGCGGAGATAAGTATAGTCCTATCCTTTGCCAATTGGGCCGCAATTGCCTCAAAAAAGTAATTGACGACCCTTTTCGAGGTATCCTTTAATGATTCGCCCAAGGGCAGCACAGAGGGATTTACCCGGCTATATTTCGGATCAAATTTCGGATTTCGCTCATCTTCCTTGGATAGAATCGGGGGCGGCGTGTCATATCCCCTTCGAACATTCAAAAAGTAATCTTCCCCTATCGAATTGCGCACCTCTTCCTTATTCTTACCCTGCCAATCCCCGTAGTGCCGTTCGTTCAGTTTCCAATGGTAACGGGTGTCCACGTGCATCTGTTCGGCCGTTTCCAATAAAATCCAAGCCGTGCGGATGGCGCGTTTTAGGTAGGAGGAAAAACATATATCTATTTCAATAGTATTGCGTTTCAAAATCTCACCCGCATTTTTGGCTTCTTCAATGCCTTCCGCGGCAAGGTCGATATCCGTCCATCCTGTAAATATATTTTTTAGGTTCCACTCACTTTTTCCATGTCTTACCAATATCAATTTTCCCATTTTATATTTTTTTAAATTGCGTAATAGTTCTATTCCATCGTTGATGTTGCGTTCGTGCTTCCCTCCATTTTTCCCCCATGGATCTGTCGTAATCATTTTTTAAGACTACGGATTTTGATTCCTATTTTGCTAGGATCAAGTACCGCCAATAACCTGCTAATGATGATTTCCTTCTCCATCGGGGAGCGGGCAATTTTTAGGATATCTCGCGGGTTTGCTCGGAAGTTGTTGATTCAATTTAGCCAAATAATTTTGCCTTTGTATATTTAGCATACATCTCTGCTATGTTGGTTATTGAAATCCCCTCTGGACATTCTACCTCACAAGCACCTGTAAAGGAACAACTGCCAAATCCTTCCAGTTCCATTTGATAGGTCATTTCCTGTACTCGTTTGTGCGCTTCAGGATGTCCTTGCGGCAAGTTGTTAAGATGGTTGATTTTAGCCGATGCAAATAAGGCCGCGGACGCGTTCTTACAGGTAGCTACACAAGCACCGCATCCAATACAGGCCGCGACATCCATAGCACTGTCGGATACCTCTTTAGGAATAAGAATGGCATTGGCCTCTGGTGCAGTCCCTGTTTTTGCGGTTATATATCCCCCTTGTTCCATGATTCGGTCAAATGCAGAACGATCTACGATCAAATCTTTTAGTACCGGAAAAGAAGCAGCCCTCCATGGTTCTACAACAATAGTATCCCCATCTTTAAAACTGCGCATGTGCAGTTGGCATGTTGTGATATTATCGTGTGGACCGTGAGCACGACCATTTATAAAAACACCACATTGCCCGCAGATACCTTCCCTACAGTCATACTCGTATGCGATAACTTTTTCGTTTTTAAGAACGAGCAATTCGTTTAAGTGATCCAATGCTTCTAAAAAGGACATATCTTCTGTTAACCCATCTACCTTGTATTCTTTTATTGCTCCTTTGGTATTCCGGTTCTCTTGTCTCCAAATTTTAAATGTAACTTTCATTATATGTCATTTATAACTTCTTACCGAAGGTTGTACAAATTCAAATTCTAGTTCTTCTTTGTGTAATTTAAAATCACCTTCATCGTACTCCCAGGCAGACACATAGGAATAGTTTTCATCTACACGTACAGCTTCACCATCTTCGGTTTGAAATTCTTCCCTAAAATGTGCTCCACACGACTCTTCACGTTCTAGTGCATCTGTACACATTAAAATTCCCATCTCCATAAAATCGGCCAGTCGCAGGGCTTTTTCTAGTTCGGTATTAAGTTCATTACCGCTTCCCGTAACTTTTACATCACTCCAGAATTCATCCTTTAACGTTTTTATTTGGAGTATCGCTTTTTCCAACCCCTTTTTATTACGGCTCATTGCACATTCTTGCCACATGACTTTCCCTAATTCTCTATGGAAATGGTCTACAGTTTTGGTGCCATTGATATTCAAAACTCGGTCTATGATAACCCGTACTTCCTTTTCGGCCTTTTCAAATTCGATATGGTCGGTGGTCGGAATATCTTCTTCTAAAGCACCTGCCAGATAATTATTGATCGTATTCGGTAATATAAAATAACCATCGATACTGGCCTGCAATAATGAATTTGCTCCCAGACGATTGGCACCATGATCGGAAAAATTACATTCTCCCACTGCATATAGTCCAGGGATGGTAGTCATTAATTCATAATCTACCCACAACCCGCCCATGGAGAAATGCGCGGCAGGTGAAATTTGCATGGGTTCTTTATACGCATCAATCCCCGTGATTTTTTTATACATGCCGAAGAGATTTTCATAACGATCTTTTATAGTTTGAATACCTAATTTATCGATTGCGTGCCTGAAATCTAAGTAGACGGCATTTTTTAATCTTCCCACACCGTATCCGGCATCGATGCGTTCTTTTGCAGCTCTTGATGCAATGTCACGAGGTGCTAAATTCCCAAAACTCGGATAGCGGCGTTCTAAGTAATAATCCCGTTCTTTTTCCGGTATATCATTTGCTTTCCTGATGTCTTCCTTTTTTTTAGGCACCCAAATACGCCCGTCATTTCTAAGGGATTCTGACATTAAGGTAAGTTTGGATTGTGCCTCACTGGTTTGAGGTAATGCAGTCGGGTGAATTTGCGTAAAACTAGGCGCTGCAAAAAAGGCTCCTCTTTTATGGGCTTTCCAAATCGCACTACCGTTACATCCAATGGCAAGTGTAGATAATCTAAAAACACGAGAATAGCCACCAGTTGCCAATACAATTGCATCTGCAACATAGCGTTTCAGTTCACCTGTAACTAGATCACGAACAATGATCCCTTTTGCTTTTCCGTCGATGACCACTAAATCGATCATTTCACTGCGTGGAAACATTTTTACTTTCTTGGCACGTATCATTTTATACAGCTGCGAATATGCGGCAAGTAATAATTGTTGCCCTGTTTGCCCTCTGGCATAAAAGGTTCGTTGTACTTGTACGCCCCCAAAACTTCGATTTACCAATACACCACCATATTCCCTGGCAAAAGGAACGCCTTGTTGCACAAAATGATCAATAAGGGGTGCAGAAAGCTCGGCCAATCTATAGGTATTGGCTTCTCGTGACCTGAAATCACCTCCTTTCAATGTATCATAAAACATCCTCCAAACGCTATCGCCATCATGTTGGTAATTTTTTGCGGCATTGATACCTCCTTGGGCAGCAACGGAATGCGCTCTACGGGCAGAATCTTGATAACAAAAACATTGCACGTCATAGCCTAATTCGGCAAGTGTAGCGGCAGCTCCAGCTCCAGAAAGCCCTGACCCTACAACGATAACATTTAGTTTCTTTTTATTGGCAGGGTTGATCAATTGCGCTTTTATCTGGTAATTACGCCACTTGTCTTCGAGTCTTCCTTCCGGGATTTTTGAATCTAATTTCATCTTAATGAGTTATTTGAGATATACAAAAAATGGAATAACCCCAAATCCGATGGAGATTATAACTGCATATATGAGGGAAACTTTCGCCGAAATCCGCAATCCTTTTTTATGATAAAACCCGAGTGTTTTGAATGCACTTTTAAGTCCGTGATTTAGATGAAGTCCTAGTGGAATCATTAAAATCGTATAAAAAATTACATAGTAAATATTGTGAAACAGCGAAAAGGTTACTTCATATACATCTAAATTACCTATAGCATCCAGTTCTATAATTTCACCCATTCCTAGTTTTACACGTACCCAAAAATTAGCAAGATGGACTACGATAAAAAGTAAGATCATCGTCCCGATAAGTCCCATATTTTGAGAGGTCCACGTACTATTTTGCAAAAAATGATTGACCACATATTTCTGTGGTTTGGCTTTTCTATTATGTATTGTGATGAGCAAAGCATAGATTACATGCAATACGATAAAAGCATACAGAATATAGGATATCGACTTAATGAAAAGGTTCTCCCGCAATGTGGTAGCGTACGAATTGTACAGTTCGCGTGCTGTTTCCTCAGGCAGTAATAGAATCCAATTTGCAGAAAGGTGTACAATTAAAAATAAGCACAAGAAAAGCCCGGTTCCTGCGATAATTGTTTTCCTAAAAAACAATTTATTTACGGCCATATCTCTTATTTTTTAAATTGACTGGTCCTATAAATGGATTACAGCTATTCAACGTTTTTCGAATAAAAGTTATTTTTGAAACCGACTATTCTCGTGGCACGGCCATAGAGGTATTTGCCGGTTTCATTTTAATTAAAAGAAATCAAAATTCTGTTATTTTGATTCCTGCTTTGATATGAACGATAATTTTAACGTAAACCCCGTAGAGCCTCGAGGAATTCGTTCCGATTAAATATGATCTAAAATCTGATGTGCGTCGATCAGCGGCCCTCCGTGTAAAATTTCATTGGAAGCTTGATTGATAAACTTGTCAAAATTTAAATGAAAAGAATGTGCTAACTGAATGGATTTGCTAACATAGGCCCCTTTCTGCAACCAAGTATTTATAGGGTCCAACATTTCAGAGGGAACACCAGGGACATATTTTGGCATATGCAACCCAAAAATTGGATGTTGCTCATAATCAATATCATTAAGCTCACCTTCCATTGCCGCTGATATCATAGCTCGTGTATATTTAAGTTTTATGCGGGATCCAACGCCGTAAGGCCCACCGGACCAACCGGTATTGACCAACCAAACATTTACGTTGGCTTCGGTCATTTTTTTGCTCAGCATCTCTGCATATACCGTGGGGTGCAATGGCATAAAAGGCTCCCCAAAACAAGCGGAGAACGATGGAACAGGCTCTACAATCCCTGCTTCCGTACCCGCGACTTTTGCGGTATACCCCGATATAAAATGATAGGCCGCCTGTGCCGGTGTTAATTTTGATATTGGAGGTAAAACGCCAAAAGCATCAGCGGTTAGAAAGAATATGTTTTTAGGGTTTTTTGCATAAGAAGGGACCGCAATATTGTCGATATGATCAATAGGATAGCTCACTCGTGTATTTTGAGTAATACTACTATTTTCATAATCCACTTCTTTGCTTCCTTCTTTGAATACAACATTCTCGAGAATAGCACCCGGACGTATCGCACGGAAAATATCAGGTTCTTTTTCTTCGGTAAGGTCGATCACCTTTGCATAGCATCCTCCTTCAAAATTGAATATTGTATTCTCAGCTGTCCAGCCATGTTCATCATCACCGATCAACCTACGTTTAGGATCGGCAGATAGTGTTGTTTTTCCGGTACCGGATAATCCAAAGAAAATAGCCGTTTCCCCATCTTCACCTACATTTGCGGAACAATGCATTGGGAGTACATTCTTCTCTATTGGTAAAATAAGGTTTAATGCCGAAAAAACACCTTTTTTCATTTCACCAGTATACGCAGATCCTCCCACCAAAGCTATTTTGCGCGTGAAATCAAGTATGGAGAAATTCCCTTGACGAAGCCCAAAAGCTGCGGGATCTTGAGCTTCATATCCAGGGGCGCAAAGTACCAACCATTCTTCTTCAAAATCTGCAATTTCACTTTCTGCCAATCGAAGAAACATGTTATTAACGAAAAAGTTGGACCAGGGGTATTCTGTAATGGTTCTAACATTCATTCGGTATTTTGGATCGGCACATACATACCCATCATGAATGTATATTGACTTTCCAGATAGATAATTGGTCACTTCATGGTATAGTTTACTAAAATTATCTGGAGTAATTGGTTTATTCGTACGCCCCCACCAGACTTTGTCTTTTGTATAATCGTCATCAACTAAAAAGCGATCTTTCGGGGATCTGCCCGTAAATTTACCGGTATTGACAGCTAGTGTGCCGTTTGCAGTTTCTTTTCCCATTCCCTGTTCTACAGTGAGTTTTTGCAATGTCTCCGGGGAAAGGTTCCAAAATGTAGTAACATCTTTTAACCCATATTTTTCAAGGTCATTATTTTTTGGTGCTTTCGATAGTATTTCCATAGGTGTAATTTTTAAAAGTTTTTATAAAGTTAAAAATGCGAGGTCAGCATAAACATGAGCATTATCATGAAAAAAAACCATAGTATAAAAGACCTCTTATTGATTTACATAGTTGTATTTTAAATTTTAACGGTAGCGTAATCCTAGGTGAAGCACCTATCAATCCAAAGTCAGTAAAGGTATTTGCGAACGCAATGTCAGGAACTTGGTGAGTCTGCCTTCAGAGGGCCGATTCTTTTTGGAATGGTTAGAAGGCAGTATCGCTATCATATCTATCTCCTTTTTATTTACATAATCAAAAATACCGTCGGTCACATCTGTGTTTTCCATAAACATGTGATGGGAATAAAACTTCTCCAAGTAATAGCTGATTGTATTTTCGTTTTTCTCGTCGGTTACCGAATACCCGTAAGTACCGTCTTCATTACAAATCGTCAATACATGAACTTGAGCGTCAAACCTTCTTGCGATTTCCAATAATGTCCCTAAAGCAGTAGGGTCATCAATTTCATCTTTACCTAATACCAAAGCAATCTTACCAACTTGAAACTCTCCGACTTTTTCCGGGACTACCAAGACAGGACAATCCGCTTCTAAAACAAGTCGTGAAGTATTGGTGAAGGTACTTTCTTCATCCTCAGCACTACCTTTAGTTCCCATAATAATGAGATCTATGTCGTTCTCTTTTTGTTCTTTCAACATACTATCGACCAATAATCCTTTTCGTATTACTAATTCGATATTGGATTTTGATGTATAAGGAAATTGTTTCTTTATCGCTGAAATCTTTTCTTGTAATACTTCTTTCAATACGTCATCATCCGATGTACTGGAAGCATATAGGCTTATGATTTCTGGAGAATCATTTTGGGTTATAAAATGAAGTGCATATTGTAAAGCACGTTCCGATGCCGGGGATAAATCAAATGGAACAAGGATTTTATTTATAGTATTCATAATTCTTGTGAAGTTAAAAAAGGTTAAAATTGAATTTTCGGGTTGTCGCAAAGCGACGTTTTAATAAAATACAGAAGCTCGTTAAGCAATAACATCATCTTTAAAAGGAATTAAGATTCTTCTCTATAGCAGCATCTATTATTTTAAATACAAATAAATTAAACTGGCAATTATCGCACCTGTAAAGGGGCCCAATACGGGTATCCGGTTTTGCCATTTTTATCTTTTTAAATTGTCTTACAGTTCTATCATAATTACTGATTTCATCTTTACGTTTCCCTTCGTTTTCCGATAACTTCCTGTATTTTAATACGGTAAACAATTGGAATGCCCCTGGAGTATATCTTACTTGAAAATTCATTGATGAACTCGACCTCTCTCCGTTCTTTTCTACGAATAATGCTCTTGACACCTTCGGTAAATAGGTGCAATTTTTGCTTGGCAACGCTTCCTTCAAGTTCTTCGAATGTTCCGTGCACCATGGCCGATTCCCAGTTGAACATCGATTGTATTTCTTCGACCTGTACGGTGACCGAGTTGTTTTTTCGCATCGCATCGATTTTATGGCCTTCCGAGGTATAGCTAATGATCGTATTGTCCGTAGGGTCAAAATAATAGGTAATGGGAATCACATAGGGCTTCCCTTGCCATAGATAGGCCAAGTGGCCGAGATAATTGTTCCTGAGGACACGCCCGATCGCGCTAGTTGTTAAATCTGTCATTGTTATTGTTTTTGTAATTTCAAATTGTTTGAAGCTGTTTTGAAACAGGGCGATTGTTTATAAGGACCATGCTATACTTCCGGTAAGTTTTTGTGCATCCTCACATGGAATATATTCTGCCGGAATGGGGAGATAGGCCAGTACTTCCTCGCCTACATATTCCGAAATCTTGTAACCCCAAATAGTGAGGCCTCTAAGGTTGTTGGCAAATGCAAAGCGTGAGATACCATCGTCCAACAAGGGCTCTTTTCCTTCGGCAATGGCTTCATGGTATTGCTCTATGGCCTCGAAGTTTTTCACCTCATCTTCCTTGGTCACTTTCAGGGCTTCGGCGAGTACCGGCTCCAAATCTTCTGAAGTGAGATTGCGCGCTTTTTCCTTTCCGGCATCCTTCAAGGCTTTTTCCAAGAATTGGCCCATGGACATTTTCACAAAATCCTGTTGTTCCTTTTCCATTACTTGATCAATGAACTTGTCAATGAACAAGTGTACCTGAACTTCCGAGGCTGAGGGGGAATCCGTTTTCGGAAGGATAATATCCACCAATTTTGTCAGTGCCTCTCCTTCATCCGGGGTAAGGAAAACCGGGGTCCATTCCAGTGACCTATCGTTTTTGCAGCTTTGGACCATACCTATCAATGTCGGGGTGGCCACGGAATATCCCAAGGCCAGCCCCATATTCTTAAGTGCTTTTCTTCTATCCATTATATGTTTCCTTTTTTAAGTTCTTTTGCCGCATGGTCTGCCGCCCTTGCCGTAAAGGCCATATAGGTCAGTGACGGGTTTACACATGCCGCGGAAGTCATGAACGCACCATCCGTTACATATACATTGGGAACATCATGAACTTGATTGTTTCCGTTGAGTACCGATGTCCTTTTGTCCCTTCCCATACGGGCGGTGCCCATTTCGTGGATTCCAAGGCCCAGGGCCCCGGGATTGTCAAAAGGCTGCACATCGCGCAGCCCGGCTTTTTCGAGCATTTCGACGGCTGATTCCTTCATATCCTTCCGCATGGCCCATTCATTCTCCTTGAATTCGGCATCGAAAGTTACCGTGGGTAGCCCCCAACCGTCCAATTTATCATAATCCAAGGTCATCCTGTTTTCTTCGTACGGAAGCACTTCGCCGAAGCCCCCAATGCCCATGGTCCATCCACCGGGTTTTAAGATGGACTCTTTTAGCTCTTTCCCGAAAGATAGTTCGGCAACGGCATCGTCCCAATTGCCCCTTCCGGCACTACCTTGATAGCCAAAACCTCGCTTATAGTCTTTGCGGTCGGAATCACCACCAAGGTTTCTAAAACGTGGGATATATACCCCATTCGGTTTTCTCCCCTTATAATATTTGTCTTCAAGTCCGTCAAACTTGCCCTGTGCACCCACTCCCAAATGATGGTCCATAATGTTCCTTCCCAACTGATCGGAATCGTTACCCATACCGTTGGGGAAGCGATCGGATTTTGATTGCATCAATATTGATGTCGAGGCAATAGCCGAGGCGCATAGGAAAATTACTTTGGCGTTGAATTCATACGCTTCCCTGGTCACCCTATCGATGACCTTTACGCCGGTGGCCCGTTTGGTATCGGGGTCGTACATGACTTCATGTACTATGGAATCGGGTCTTAGCGTTAGGTTTCCTGTTCGTTCGGCGGCGGGCAGGGTCGAGGAATTACTGCTAAAGTACGCCCCAAATGGGCAACCACGTATACAGCGGTTTCGGAACATGCAATGCTGCCGCCCTTCGAATTTTTTGGTTCCAGTGATATTGGCCACCCTTCCTGCCGTCACCACTCGGCCATCGAAATTCTCACTTACCTTTTCCCGAAAACGTTGTTCGACACAATTGAGTTCCATCATCGGTAAAAACTGGCCATCAGGCAATTGTTTCAACCCCAGGTTTTCCCCCGATACCCCGATGAAGGTTTCTACTTTATCGTACCAAGGGGCGATATCCTTATATCTAACGGGCCAATCCACTGCGATTCCCTCTCGCCGGTTGGCTGTAAAATCGATATCGCTCCAACGGTAACTATGTCGCCCCCACATGATGGAGCACCCTCCCACGTGGTAGCCCCGCATCCAGTCAAAACGTTTGATTTCGTTGTAGGGATGTTCCAGGTCGTTCACGAACCAAAGTGCACTTGCCGCATTGGTCGTGTAACCTGTTCGATTTTGTTTTGGTTGTTTTTTAAGGTCTTCCTGTGTCGGCTCCCCTCCGTTCGGAAAATCCCAAGGATCTTTGTAAGCCGTGGGATAGTCCGTGATATGGCGCACCATTCTTCCACGCTCCAAAACCAGGGTCTTAAGACCCTTCTCACATAGTTCCTTGGCGGCCCAGCCACCACTGATGCCAGTGCCTACAACAATCGCATCATAAGATTCCTGTTCTTCGTTGTAATAATATTTTTTCATCGTCAAATCTTTTAATAAGCCATTCATTCTTTCGCTTCCTTAAAAAGTATAAATGACTTTGGGTTCATAGTTCGTATCTAAAACCAACAATGGTTTATGTCATATTCGTAAATAGATTATGGTTTCCTTTGTTTTCCTGTAATTTCAACTATTCTGATTCGAAAGACTATAGGGGTTTTAGGTGAATTCAGTTTACTTGAAAATTCACTAATGGATTGGGGAATTATTTTCTCCTTACGGAGGATAATATTTTTGACACCTTGGGCAAACCGATGCAGGAGAAATTTGGCCTCGCTTCCCTGCAATTCTTCAAAAACACCGTGTGCCAAGATAGATCGCCAATTATTTACGGAACTTATTTCATCTACTTCTAATGATACCGATCGGTTTTCCCGCATAGCATTCATTTTATGTCCTTCAGCAGAATATCCCAGGATACTATTGCTGGTTTCGTCGTAATAATAGGTAATCGGAACAACGTAAGGATTTCCTTGGGATATAAATGCCAAGCGTCCGATATAATTATCCCTTAGTAGGCGGATGCCTTCCTTTGTCCTTAAACTTTTTATCATAACTTTTCTTTCATTGTCCTGAAACATCTCGTATTCTACCTTGGCACATTTAATCACTTGACCATTAGCAGCACCCTATAACCTATAATTTTTCAAAAACCTTAAATGCGGAAGAAAGGTTAGAAAAAGCATGGCTGTGCGTACCATTTGGTAAGAAATCCAATTACCTAACTTATTGAATATACCGGCTCTCTGTCTTAGACTCCCCTTTGTAATTTCGCTACACTGGCTTATAACCATTTCAAAGTCGGCCCGAAGAATTTTGGCAAAATTGACCGAGTGAACTTCTACGTTCATTTCAATACTGCCATAACAACTAAGACTGTTCAAGTTAAATGAGCCTATGGTAGACCATTTATTATCTACTACCGCAGCTTTACCGTGTACTACGGATTTGTTCCATTCAAATATTCTCATATGATGATTCAGAAAAGAAAAGTACAAATGTTCGGTAGCCCTACGTACCAAAGGCACATCGCTAATGCCCGCTAAGATCACCGTTGTTTTTATTCCTCTTTTACAGGCCTTTTTCAATGCCTTTGCTATTCTACTTCCAGGTAAAAAATACGAGCCTACGATAACTATTTCCTTTTTGGCGTGAATGAAGGCGTTGGTGTATGCATCACAGACTTCCGTTTTTCGCTGTAGCCAGTCGTTTTGTAAAATTCCTACGAGTGCGCTACCTGCCGAATGTAACACGGGTGGTATTTTTTTTGAACTTCCTTTTTTGAAAAAATAATCACTACACAATATTTGTAGATCCTTAGCTGCCGGGCAATTCAACTGAACGGCATAGTCCAACCAAGGTTCCGCAGCTCCGGTTCCATAGTATTTATCGGCAATATTGATTCCGCCTATCAATGCTATTTTTTTATCAACGACCGCAATTTTATGATGCATCCGCCTGCCGATATAAAAATTGTTCAAGGAGAATAAAGGCGAAAAAAACCGAAGTAAAATACCATGTTGCACCATATCATCTGCAAAACTATCGGGTAATGCAGCACTACCATAGGCATCCAGTAAGACGTATACTTTTACCTTTCGTTGCGCGGCTTTCTTCAAACAGGCAGCTATTCGGTTTCCTGTTTCATCGTTCTCAAATATATAGGTCTGTAAATGGATTTCCTTTTCCGCCTTAGCGATTAACTTTTCCAACCGCAAAAAATAGTCTTCTCCCGAATGGACCAACTCAATATGTTCAGTATTGTCGGTGCCATTTTGAAATAGCCTATCATGAGGTTTTAGGGTTGTCCGTTTATGCTCCATATTATTTTTTCAGCTTACGTTCATTATTGGCAATAGGCCCAAGGATACTTAAAATATGTTTTTAGCTTCCCCAGTTTTTATATCTAAAACAATTCCCTTAAATATTTAAGATTGGATTTTGCCGTGTCTATTACCTCGGCACTTTGGCCGTTCAGCATCATCTTGCCCATGCTTGTTGCAAAGCCCTTTACCTGTTCAAAACTCACTTTGGGCGGCATGGCCAGGGCTTCGGGATCTGTAAAAATATTGATCAGTGCAGGTCCCTTGTGTGCAAAGGCTTTTTTTAATGTGGGTTCTACATTTTCACATTGTTCCACGTTCCAAGATGCTATGTTCATCGCCTGCGCCACCTGGGCAAAATCAGGATTTTCCATATCGGTTTGCCAATCTGGGTAGCCGGCCACATTCATTTCCAGTTTAACCATTCCCAGCGACCGATTGTTAAAAACGACAATTTTTACCGGTATATCATATTGGCTTATGGTCATTAGATCGCCCAAAAGCATGCTTATGCCCCCATCGCCGCATAAGGCGATAACTTGCCGGTCTGGTCTTGAAAGCCCGGCACCAATGGCCATGGGCATGGCGTTTGCCATGGAGCCATGGTTGAACGAGCCGGTAAGGTAGCGGTCTCGCCGGCCTTTTAAATAGCGTGCCGCCCAAACTGCGGACATGCCGGTATCCACGGTAAAGATGGCATCGTCTGCCGCCACTTCATCAACTACCGCTGCCACAAATTCAGGATGTATGTTTTTTTCACTGGATTTGGCTTTTACGTAAGAGGCGTATTTTTCTTCTTGTTGTTCGTGGAGTTTACGCATTTCATTTAAAAAATCCTTATCGGTTTTTTCCTCTATCATGGGCAGCAAGGCTTCTATGGTGTCCTTTATTTTTCCGGCATAGCCATAATCCACTTTAGCGCGCCTCCCGATACGTTGCGGTTTGTCGTCTATTTGGATGATTGTATTTTTCTCCGGCAAAAAGTCGGAGTAAGGAAAATCGGTACCCAGTAATAGCAACAAATCGGCCTCCTGCATGGCCTTAAATCCGGATTTATTCCCCAATAGGCCGTTGAGTCCCACGGCAAAAGGATTGCTGGACTTGTCAAAGAATATTTTTCCACGAAAACTGAAGCCCATGGGAGCCTGCAGTTTTTCGGATAATTGCATGACTTCCCCTTGGGCATCCTTGCACCCATAGCCGCAGAACAGCATGATTTTCTTATGGGAATCGATTACCTGGGCCAATTCTTCCATTTCCAATTTCCCGGGGATGAGCCGGGCACATGTATTGTAGTTTTTATGTGACGTGGTGATTTCCTGTGCATCTGCGGCGGCCACATCCCCTGGAAGCCCCACCACCGCAACGCCACGTTTTTCGATCGCATGCTGAATACCCGTTTGAAAAGCATGTGCGGCTTGCTGCGGGGTATTGGCCATAAAACAATATATACTGCAATCGTCAAATAATTTGACCACGTTGGTCTCCTGAAAATTATCCGTGCCCAGTTTATCGGTATTAATCGTGGAGGCAATCGCGATTACGGGGTTTCCGGACCTATTGGCATCATATAGGCCGTTGATCAGATGTACGTGGCCTGGGCCGCTACTGCCCATACAACAGCCTATACCATCGAGTTCTGCATCCATAGAGGCGGCATAGGCGCCTGCCTCTTCGTGGCGAACGTGAATCCACCTGATCCTGCCGTCCCGCCTTACCGCATCGTTTATGGGGTTCAAACTATCACCGGTTACGGCATACAATCTTTTAACACCTGCATTCACGAGGTTTTCTACCAATAGGTCTGCAACTTTTTTTGACATAATTCACTTTTTTTAATTAACAAAATAGCATTCCAGATGATGTGCTATGTTTAGAATACTTTATATTTTTATTACCCATCTTTTGATTCTTTTATAAATACATTGTAGGCATTTTGATTTTCATACATCCGCCTTTTTTTATTTAGGCCCTGTTCGTGTTGGTGTACCGGTACAATGATCCATCATTACAGTTTTTTATGCTGGTCGGCCAATAAAGGCCCGTCAATCCCTTCATTTGGTCGCTTCAAAAAGTAAACCAGCCCCATAGCACCCAAAATGGTTGCACCGGCAATAATAAAAGGGTAATAAAACCCTCCCGCTATCAGCCAAGTCCCCAATACCGGACCCAAAATTTGACCGATACTGTTCGTGGAACTTTGAATGGATATATTCCTTCCCGTGTTTTCCTTGGATATTAAGGAAACTGCCGAAAGCAGGTTTGGTGTCACCATGGCTCCCCCGGCTGCGAAAATTATTATAGTAACATAAATGTATAGTTCACCGCTCACAAAAGGGAAGACGATTAACGAAACACCCGATATCAATAACCCCAATGTTATTTGCTGTTTAGAGGTCAATATTTTTTCGCCATAGGTTGCGAATACGGGTTGCAAAACGGCCATCACGGAACCACAAAGCATAAAACCAATACCCACCTGATTGGTTGTAAAGGCCAACTCATCCTTCCCATAAATTGAAAACACGGTCTCGAACAAGGTAACCACGAACTGCATCACAAAGGATAAGAGCAACAAAATGATAAAATAGTTACTAAGGGAAAAACTGAATTTGACTGCCCCAGAAGCAATACGATTTTTTACTTCCGTATTCTTTAGCCATTTTACGATTATAAGCAATACCACAAAGCCCAAAAGAGCTGCCAAAATAAAGGGAACCGAAAAACGGTCTAAGTGGAACACTCCAAAAGAGTATGTATAGTGTAGGTTCGTTTGCGACAGAAATCCCCCCAGAACAGGGCCAAATATGACACCGGAACTGATAGCGACCCCAGACCAGGCCATTATTTTGGTCCTTCGCTTTTCTGAGGTAATATCACTTAAATAGGCATTACTGACCGGAATGACCGCTGACGTAAAGATGCCCCCTATGATACGGGCCATATAGAGCATCGACAGGGAAGTGGCAAGACCCGTTAGCAAGTTCATCACGACAAAACCTACAAGCCCCAATAGTATTATAGGTTTTCGGCCATATTTATCGGAAAGCTTGCCCCAGACGATAACGAACAAGAGCTGGAACAACGGATAAATACTGGTCAACATACCGATATGGAAGTTGATAAGGTCCGTATCCAGATTGTCTTTTAGAGCCAGTCTTTCCGTGTAATACGGAAGGGTAGGCAGTAAAATACCGTACCCGAGCATTACCACAAATAAACTCAACAATACTAAATATATCCTGTGGAGCTTTTCCTTTTTGTCCATTATTTTTTAGCGATTTTTCTTTTCAACAATTGGGCATTAATGGCTACAATGATTGTGCTCAAGCTCATAAATACAGCTGCTATAGCTGGCCCCAGCACAAAACCTGAGGCATAGAAAACGCCCGCAGCCAGCGGAATGGCAACCACATTATAACCGGTGGCCCATATCAGGTTCTGGATCATCTTATTGTAAGTTGCTTTCCCGAACAATATGAGGTTGGCGATATCCTTTGGATTGCTGTTTACCAAAATAATATCGGCTGTTTCGGCAGCAATATCAGAACCAGAACCTACAGCAACGCCAACATTGGCCTGTGCTAATGCAGGTGCATCATTTACACCATCGCCTGTCATGGCAACAAATTCTCCTTTATCTTGTAGGTCTTTTACAATTTCCACTTTTTGGTGTGGTAAAACTTCTGCATAATAGCCATCCAATCCTAATTTATCGCTTACAGCTTTGGCGGTTTTCTCATTATCACCAGTTGCCATATATACTTTGATATTATTCTTTTTAAAGGTTTTTATAGCCTCAGCCGATTCTGGTCTAATCTCATCAGAGAGTGCAATATAACCTGCTAATTTTCCATCTATCAACACAAATACTACGGTTTCGGCAGCATCGCTATACGCATCATCAGGAATGGCGATCTTTTCGTCACGCAGATAGCCCGGGCTTACTACTTTTATCTCCTTGCCTTCTACATTGGCCTCGACACCTTTTCCAGTTATGGAATTAAATTTTTCAGGCTTTGGAATAGTCACCTTATCTGCTTTTACCTTTTTAATGATACCTACAGCAATAGGATGTTCAGAGCTTTGTTCCAGCGCACTCGCTAAACGCAAAATTTCATCTACAGAATAAGTTTCTGAAACTGATTCTATTCGGGTAACTCCAAAATCTCCTTTAGTTAAAGTTCCTGTTTTATCAAATAATAAAGCTGATATTTTACGCGATTCTTCAAAGGCTGTTCTATTCCGGATTAACAATCCATTTTGAGCTGAAACTGCAGTTGAAATTGCCACTACCAAAGGAATAGCAAGACCCAATGCGTGTGGACAAGCAATAACCATAACGGTTACCATACGTTCTAAAGCATACACAAATGGAAAGCCTAAAATTAACCAAACTGCAAGTGTTCCAAATCCAATAGCTAAAGCAATATAAGTTAACCATTTTGCAGCCCTATCAGATAGGTTTTGCATCTTGGACTTGGTGCGTTGCGCTTCGTCAACCATCTTTATTACTTTGCTAAGATAGCTGTCTTTTCCGGTATGCTCTACCTTGACTTTTAAGGTGCTATTGCCGTTTATAGCACCACCAATAACCTTATCATCCAGTTCTTTTTTAACAGGTTTGGACTCTCCAGTAAGCATAGATTCATTAAGGTAGCTAGAACCTTCAGTTATCACACCATCTGCTGGAATTTTTTCACCTGGTTTAATTAAGATGATATCATCTTTTATAAGGTCGTCCAACTTTACATCTTGAATGGTATCTCCAACGACTTTATGTGCCTCTGAAGGTAACATGCTTACCAATAATTGTAAGGCTTTTGATGCTCCTAAAACACTCTTCATTTCTATCCAATGCCCCAAAAGCATAATAACGATAAGGGTACTTAATTCCCAAAAGAAGTCTTCGCCCTTGAGTCCGAAAACGGTTGCAGTGCTATAAAAATAAGCAACACTAATGGCCATGGATATTAGCGTCATCATACCAGCACCTTTGGTTTTCATTTCACCATAAAATCCTTTTAAAAATGGCCAAGCACCCCAGAAATAAACAAACGAAGAGAGTGCAAATAGGTAATAAGGATTACCGGGAAGTCGAAAATCATAACCAAAAAATTCCTGGATCATTGGTGAGAAGAACAGAATTGGGATGGTAATTACCAATGATACCCAAAACCGTTTTCTAAAATCCGCAACCATCATTTTATGGTGGTCGTGTCCCGCCATTCCCATTGGTGCATTGCCGTCATGACTGGAATGGTCCATCCCTGCCTCGCCGGCAGGCAGGGATGGACCATTTTTTTGTCCTTGTGATCTTTGTGGTTTTCCATGTTTATTAAATTAAGTTTTCTGTATTATTCTATTTTTTAAAAATTCCATTTTAAACGGGTATATATTGTATTGAACAATAAATCAAAATTATTTGTATTTCCAAACAAACTCTGTGAAATAATGGACAAATCAAATTGTTCGCCCATTATGATATTCAGGGACGGGTTTATAAAAACCGCATTATCGGCGGGGGAATACAGAATGTTCATTGCTACGTTTGTTATGGCACTGAATTCATAGGATAGCTGGGCAAAAAGGTTGTGCGTAAAAGGAGACAGGTTTTTTACATCCAGATTTATTGAAACCAAATTTTCAATGGCATTTTGATTCGCCCCGGATGAATTGTAAAAATACGCCCCATACAGGTACAGCGAATTTGGAAGGGCATAGTCCACCGAGACCGAAGAAATAAACGTTCCGGAATCCCCGGCAAAGTTTTGGTAATTCCTAAAATAAGAGAGTTCCGTCTTAAGTCCCGCGTTCCTGATATTTCCCGCCCATCCGGCCCCGGCCACAATATCGCGTTTATAGATCCCTCCGAGCAATTGTATATCGTAATTCCATTTATTGAACTTGTACAGTGCCGCGGCAATCAGTTCATCCGGGTCATCGGTGATCTTTACCGCCATATCCAATGTATAGTCCGTATCCTTAAAATACTGTACTCGCAGGGCATCGCTGCCCGGCCGTTCCTCATAATCGAAATCAATAAAAGAATAGGCGTTGAAAATGTCGTTGGGGTTGAATATCCTGTCCACGCCCCAATTCACCCTTTGCCTACCCAAAGTAACCTGCCAACTGGTACCCTGCCATTGTGCCCAAAAACGGTCCAGGGTTGTGTTTAAGAGAACATCCTTTTTTTCCACAATATTGGCCGAGAGGTCGATTATCCCATCGTCCTCAATCCCGGTCAACAACGGATTGGCCGTAATTTGGTCCCCCACAAACAGCCTGTTCCTTACTTCAATGCCAACTTTCCAACTATCGGACGGATACCACCTGAAGTTGAGCCGGTTATGGAGCAGGGAGTTGGTGGTAATGGAATCCAGATCCGTAAAGGAAGTGGCCTGGAGCCCTTTTACATAACCGTTCAGTTCCCATTTCTTTTCTTCGGCCTGCGCCATTGCCTTGCTGTTGTATAACACTATCAATAATAGGGTATAGAGGTAAAACTTCATTGCCTTGCTAATGCCTGCTCGGTATTTTGTTGTATGTCGGACACTACTTTGCCGTCTTCGAGCGTTATCACCCGCCTCGCTCTTTTTATCACCCGTGGGTCGTGGGTTGAAAAAATAAAAGTGATATGCTCTTCCTTATTTAATTTCAGCATAATATCCAATAAGTTTTCCGCCGATTTTGAATCCAGGTTTGCCGTGGGTTCATCGGCCAGCACAAACCGGGGTTTGGAAGCCAGGGCCCTGGCCACGGCGACCCTTTGTTGCTGCCCGCCTGAAAGTTGTGATGGTTTTGAGCCCGATTTATCTTTTAGGCCAACGGCTTCCAACATTTCTTTTGTTCGGTCCTCACGTTTCTTCGTAGGCCAGTTTTGCAACAGCATTATAAACTCGATATTCTCCTTGGCCGAAAGCACCGGTATCAGGTTATAGGCCTGAAAGACAAAGCCGATGTGCCTTAACCTGAAATCGATCAGTTTGCCCCCGGATAATTTCAGGATGTCGCTGCCATCGATCATTACCGAACCGTTACTGGCATCGTCCAAACCACCGATAACATTTAGTAATGTGGTCTTGCCCGAGCCCGATGGCCCAACAATGGCGGTAAATTCCCCTTTTTCAAAGTTTAGGTTTACCTTATTTAGGGCATACACCGGAATGGTATCCGGATTGTATATCTTGCTTACGTCTTTTGTTTCTATGACATTCATGACTTTTTGTATTAATTTTGTTTGCTAATAGCTTCGTTAGGTTTTAACATTAAGGCCTTTACGGCCGGATAGATGGAAGTGAGCACAGCTGTAAGGATGACCAAAACGGTTATCAACACATAGACCCTGGGTTCCAATGTTGGATAAACAACGTCACTAAAACCCCAACCTGATAAGGCTTCAGAAAACAGGCTCAAGTTGATACCGTTATAACTAAGGATTGAAACGGTAACAAATCCAATAAGCATCCCCACGGCACCGCCCAAAATAGAAAGGTAGGTGGTTTCCACAACAATCATGGTAAATACACGCCGCCTGTTCATTCCAATGGCCATTAATATCCCCAATTCCTTGTAACGTTCCAATATGGACATCAACATGGTATTTACTATCCCAAAGGCAAGTGCAATAAGCACAATTATAGTCATTATAATATCCATTTGGTAAATCATATCGCTGATAAGTTCCAATTCAGGATTTGCCTGCCGCCAATCTTGGACCAATACATCCGGTTGGCTGAATTTTGACTGTAGGAAAGCAAGATAAGTGGCTAATTGTTCAGGTTCTTTGAGCTTAATAACTATCTTGTTGTATTGCCCTTCAATTCCTGCCAGTTTGGTGACATCATAAAGGTCGGCATAAACTAACATTTCCTCATCCCTAGTTTGGGTGGCATTGTATAGGCCTGTAATCCTGAACGTTGAGGATATCAATTCCCCGCTTTTGCCTTCAAAGCCCAATACTACTTTATTCCCTGGTTTTACATTGAGTTTTTTGGCCAGCCTTTCGCCAAGGATAATTGGGTTCCTTACCTTCTGGCTAAGGTATTCCCCAGTAGCCAACCTTGATTTTAGCATTGTGGTTTTTTCTTCTGCCCCGGGCAATATACCTATAAGGATTACATTGGAAGAATTGCCGGCCGAGGCGATGATACCTGATACTTCGGTACGAGCCGTGGCGGCTTTTACTTCATCATCCGTTCTAATTTCCTTCAGTATTCTTTCCCCGTTAGGGATGGTTATGGTCAATTTTTCGTTCTTTATAAAATCGGGGTTCTGGATTTGTATATGCCCGTACTTATATTCAATACCATCCTTTAAGGCTTCCATGTGCAAACTATCCGAAACGGCCAGAATAATAACCGTTGCCCAAATACCAATTGCCAATGAAATGACCACGACCAGGCTTCGGGTCGTGTTCCTCCAGATATTTCTCCATGCTATTTTTAAAAGTGTTTTCATGTGTTTATATTTATTGTTTTTTAACTGTCACATGCGGTTCGCTATTAATCATTCCCTTGGGTGATAACGCTTTTAGCATGCTCGTTTCATCTGTCGATATTTATTTTTTTGATGCCACAGGCTTTAAACTTGAAATCTGATGTATGGCATAAATTGACAATAGGATCGAAATGACAAGTATGATCAGGGTATGTTTTGTGAAAACACCAAAATCGACCGTAGTGGGCATTATGGGGTCAATCCCAAACGATTCCCAACCGTCCGCTACCTTGCCACGAAATTGGATGGGATTTACCTTGAAATAATTAACAATAGGATAGCTCGCTAAAAAACCCAGGACTGCACCAAAAAGTGCCATAAAAAATGTTTCGATCAATACCATAAGCTGCATTACCTTTTTCCGCATACCAATGGACAATAATATTCGTAACTCGGTCATCCGTTCGTGCGCCATCATTATAATGGTGCCGAGAATGCTAAAACTAATAAGTACATAAAGTAGCACTACTATAATGACGCGTAGCGCGTCTATAAGGCCGATGGACTGGGTGAGCATTGGCAACATTTCCTGCCAGGGTTTGACGATAAAATCAGTATTCAGGTTAGGTTTCAAGTTCGCTATAGCCTGTTCCTGGGGTTGGTTTGGCCTCAAAAAGACCGGGATGGAAGTAACCCTGTCATAGGCACCATACAAGAATTGGGCATCCTCAAGTTTTAGTATCACAATATTGTTGTCCAGGTCCGGGGAGCCCAGCCTTATAATGCCGGAAACTTCATATTTATCGGCAGCACTGGCACCGTGATAGCCTTCGCCCACCAGCACCAGGCTGTCCCCGACCGAAATATTCATTTTTTCGGCCAACCCTTTGCCTACCAAAGCCTGATTGTTGGTTTCGCCAAGATAGTTTCCCTGGATGATCTTTTTATCAAAACCTGTTATATTTTTCTCCTTATCGGGATCTATGCCCATTACCAATGTGCCCTTGGTCATCTTATTGGTAGCTGCCAGCGCAACCGATTCCAGGCGGTATGAAAAGCCTTTTATTCCTTCCGTGCCTTCAAGTGCCGTTTCCAGGCTGTCATTTGGCACAAAGGAATTGTGGAGCGATTTATCCTCCCAATACCCTTCCTGCTGAATTTGAAAATGCCCGCTGTACACGCCCACCAGGCTATCTACCATCTGTTTGTTCAGGCCCAGTAGCAGGCTGTCCATTATATTGGCTAAAATTATTGCGAAAACTATGGAAGCTACTGTTATCAGGGTCCTTCGCCTGTTTCTCCATAAGTTTCGCCAGGATAGTTTAATAATCATTTATTTAAGGTTTTTTAGGTTTCTTAAAGAGAAAAAATTATCATCCATAGGTTGGTCAAATGCTATGGATTTATATTCCAAAGTGGTTTTATTGCCAGGTTCATCGGCCGGGGTTATCTCCAAAAGGCTGGTTACGGTGCGGCCTCCCATTGTTTTAATGTTCTTGCCCAACAGGGTGTTTACCAGTTCCCCTTCTTCATCGTAATAGGCCAGTTTCAGGAAAAGGGATTCTTCCACATCTACCCAGGCTTCCACCTTTCCCCAGACCACGGAGGCTTCCTCTTTGGGTTTTAAAAGGATCTTGTAGGCTTCCCTGCCGCTTATTTCTTCCTTCCCTATCAGTATATGGTCGTAATCATTGACCATGGAAGATTGCTTTACCAGATCGTCATTGGTAAAATCGGAGCCCATCCAACTTTGCATCATACTGGATGGCGGAAGCTTTATACTGCGCTCTATACGGGGCACCCAGTTGTAGATCTCGTCCCCCCTTTTCAGGAAGGCCGTTCCCTGGTCCCTTGCCGGACCTGTTATTAAAATCATCATAAGATCGTTTCCCTTTGTCCATAATTTTAAATCTATTTCTCGGGTCCATTTGGGCCGTATGATCTTTAAGGTCATCGTGCTGGAACTGGTCTTGCCGAGTCTTTTGTTGTCGGCTTTTTCTATAATATCCCTGGCGTTGTCCTGGACAGGGGCTGTGCCACTTATAAGGAACAGGGTAATGGTGGCCATGGAAGCAAGTTTGATAAATGATTTAGTTTTCATATGTTGATATTTATTGTTTTTCAATGGTTATATGGAATCGCCTTATATCTTCATTGGTGTTTGCTTTCGCAAACTTGTTGTTAATGGCGATTTCATACTGTTCTATTTAAATGTTATCGTAATTTTTTTCTCATTGCTTCTGAAATGTTTTCAGCATATACGCCATAGGCATCCACCAGAAGGCCCTTAATTCCATTTTTTGATGAAATGGCATAGAGAACGCTATTGTCATCGGTACTCCTCATGCCTTCAAAAGTGGAAAATGTATCATTAGCCCTACTATTCGTCAGGTGTTATTTGGCATTCTTAAATGCTTTCAAACCGGCAAATTGTGATGATTTGCCCAATTCATTTTCAATACGCATAAGTTGATTGAATTTTTCAATACGCTCTCCACGGCAACCGCTTCCTGTTTTTAAATGTCCCGCGTTTAGGGCAACGGTTAAATCCGCAATAAAACTATCTACTGTTTCGCCGCTCCTATGCGATACAAAACAATTGTATGAATTTTTATAAGCAAGCTCGGTTGTTTCAAGCGTTTCGGTTACGGTTCCTATTTGATTCAATTTGATCAGGATCGAGTTTGCCACCCCTTTTTCGATACCTTTTTCTAAAATCGATTTATTGGTGCAGAACAAGTCATCGCCTACAATTTCAATTTTATCGCCTAATATATCCGTTAAGTTTTTCCAACCTTCCCAGTCATTTTCAGATAGACCATCCTCAAGCAAGACAATAGGATATTGAGTTGTCCAACTTTCCCAAAGCTTCACCATTTCATCGCTTGAAACTAACTTTTGGGAACTTTTAAAAAATTTATACATTCCATTTTCCCACATTTCACTGGCAGCGGGGTCAAGACAAATACTTACATCTATTCCCGGTTTATAACCAGCTTTATGAATTCCTTCTAAAATCATTTCGACAGCCTGTTCATTTGATTTTAAATCGGGGGCAAATCCACCTTCGTCACCAACTCCAGTGCTTAAACCTTTGGTTTTTAACACATTTTTTAAGGAATGGAACACTTCTTCGCCCATACGAATGGCTTCTCTAAATGACGGCGCGCTATGAGGTGCGATCATGAATTCTTGAAAATCCAATGTATTGTCCGCATGTTTGCCGCCGTTTATGACATTCATACAAGGTACGGGCATTATGTGGGCATAGCTTCCTCCCAAGCACTCATATAACGGGATTTTAGCACTCTGGGCTTTTGCTCGCGCATAGGCCATAGAAACACCAAGTATTGCATTTGCACCTAGTTTGGCTTTGTTTTTTGTTCCATCCAGTTCTATCAATAAATAGTCAAGCTCTCTTTGTGTATGGATACTTTTATCTTTAATGGCTTTCGCAATTACAGTATTTACATTCTCAACTGCCTTCAAAACGCCTTTTCCTCCATAACGTTTTTTATCGCCATCTCTTAATTCGGTGGCTTCCCTTTCTCCGGTTGATGCGCCACTTGGGACCATTGCACGGGAGGTAGTTCCATCTTCCAACTTTAGATTCACTTCTACGGTAGGATTCCCTCTTGAATCGAGTATTTCGATCGCTTCAATTTTTTGGATTTTCATAATTTTTGTATTTCTTTTTTCTAAGTATATATTTTTATAAAATCGAACAACTTAGTTGATGCTGATTCTTTCCTTTACTTTGTACACAATTCTGATTGGTGGTTTTAATTCCAACCATTTAATGTCGTAAGGCTGTGGTACTTCAGCTTCCCAGCCATAAGTATCTTTTATAGGTTTTTGGGGCGAGTACGGGAATGGTTCTTCGGTGCGGCAAATATCGCCCCAAAACACCAGCGGCTTGTCGTTTACCTTCAATCCTAAAAAGTTGGAGGCCAAGAGGATACCGTTGTAATGATGACCACATTCAATGGGAATTTCCTTTTTGGTGGATTCCATCATATACTTTGAACCGGTAACCGTTCCTGCATCTCCTAATAAGTGAATGTTTACTTTGTTATTTTTCATTTTTTTTACAGTTTATTAGGTCATAAATAATTCTAACGGATCTTCTAAATTCTCTTTATTGTATAAAGAAAGAATCACTATTATTTTACCGATTTCCTGTACTCACGGTTCTTGACTTCATGTGCTAACAAACCCATTCAATGGATCCAATCGGTTTTTGAGGTCTTGATCATTTATCAAATTTTAAAGTCCCCCACAACAGGAAGGTGTGTTCCCTTTATCTTGGTCCGGTTTGCATAGCTCCGCTATTTCCTTGTACAGATCGTGAAAGTCCTCTTTGATAAGAAGGGCTAGTTTCTTGGCGGATCCGGGCTCGGAGTTTACCATCTCCAGTAATGTTTCAAAGGCTTCTTCCAGTAAGCTTGGATCATCTTCCATTGCTTGGTAAAATGGCTCTAGGTCCATGCTGTCCTGTTTTTTTAATGTTTTAGTTTTCATCTGTATTCTTTTTTAGGGTTAATAGATGTTTATTGGTTTAATGTGCTTTACATAATTCTTCTGAATCTTCGAGAATTTTTTTACCGTTACTCGCGAACGCCGCAAAGAGCCAATAAGCTGGTTTAGGTCAAAGACTTGCAATTCGCCCGAATATTTTGTGACGTTCACGACATTCATGCCTTTAGATTTTAACCGTCATTACCGGAAGTGCGGAATGATTGGCCACACCTTCGGCGATACTTTTGGAAAACAAGCTTAAAAAACCTGTACTGCCATGGGTGGACAAAGCAATCAGATCCGCAGGTTCGTGTCTTAGGAACGTATTTATTCCCGTTTCCACAGAAGGTTCGTTAGTGACGTACATCGAATAATTTTTCAAATCAGGAAACTTTTCCAAGAATTTCTTAATTGGATTCAATCCAGCAGTAATGCTATTGGTATCCGTTTGGGTGTTGATACGCAACAAACGAATATGTGCATTGCATTTTTTTGCGATCGAAATTACATGCTCGAAAGCACCACTTACATCCTCCATGAAATCAGAGACAAAAACTATATTTTTAAAAGGGAAGGAGACCTCTTCCTCTTTCACCACGATTACGGGCACATCGGATTTTCGCACGATTTTTTCAACATTGCTACCAAAAAGTTCACGGGCGGTGCCTTTCGTACCGCTACTCCCCGTGATAATAAAGTCATGATGGAAATGACCGGAATGTTTTAGAATATTACTGGTCTCAACCTGATACTCCAAGAAGGTCTGGCATTTTAGATTTTCCTTCTCCGCCTTTTTCTCAAATTCCCGCAAGGCGGATTTGGCCGCCCCGATTTCCCTAAGCGTCTTGGGGTATCTTTTCTCCTTTAACTTGTCCAGTTTTACCCAGTCTACGGGAGTATGTATCAAGTGAAAGAAATGAATTTCCGCATCGTATAGTTTAGCCATTTCAATGCCCAAATCAGCGGCTTTGTCGCAATTCTCCGAAAAATCGGTGGGTACGAGTATATTTTTCATCCTTATTAAGTTTTACAAGTTGTTGTAATTTATTTTTACTTCATTCCCTGAAACCGTTGCTTTTTCAAAACTATCAAGGTTATGTATGGTCGTATCTGCAATGTTGGTCAAGGCTGTATCGGTCAAGAATGCCTGATGGCTCGTTATCAGAACATTGCTGAAGGTCATCAAACGTGCAATGACATCATCCTGTAGTATTTCGTCCGAATGATCTTCAAAGAACAGTCCTTCCTCTTCTTCATAAACATCCATCCCAAAGTATCCGACTTTTCCTGTTTTTAAACCTTCAATGACCGCTTTGGTATCCACCAAGCCACCCCTGCTGGTATTGATAAGCATTACCCCTGGTTTCATCAATGAAATACGCTTGGCATCGATCAAATGTTTGGTGGAAGGCACTAAAGGCACATGCAGGCTTATAATATCAGCTTGGCGGCAGATTGTTGAGCAGTCGGTATAGCGGACCCCGTACTTTTCGATGAGTTCTCCATCTTCAGAGTTGTCATAGGCCAAAATATCACAACCAAAACCGTGCAGTATTTTAACAAGGATAGCCCCAATTTTTCCGGTGCCTATTACACCAACTGTTTTCCCGTTCAGGTCGAACCCTGTAAGTCCGTTCAGCGAGAAATTCATATCCCTGACCCTATTGTGGGCCCTCATCAGTTTTCTGTTCAATGCAAGTATCAGCGCCATGGTGTGTTCTGCGATGGCATATGGGGAATAGGCTGGGACACGGGCTACTTTTATGCCAAGTTCAGCAGCCTTTTCGACAGCTACGTTGTTATATCCAGCGGTACGCAGGGCGATATATTTGATTCCTATGTCCTTAAGTTTTTCAAGTACTACCGCCGAGGCATCATCGCTCGTAAACAAACTAATGGCCTCGGTGCCACGGGCCAAGGAAGCCGTGCTTTCGGTCAACCGTACTTCAAGTAGGTTAAGCTCGTGTTTGCCTTTATTTGCAGATAGCAAATGGGGATCTTCAAATTTATGGGTGCTGAATACGGTTGTTTTCATTTTCGTTTCTAGTTTTAAAATTTCAATTTATCCAAGAATTAAGCAGGATATAAAGGATGCCAAGAAGGACGACCGCCCCAAAGGCATAGCCCACGAGTCGCCCTGTTTTTTTAGAGCCCTTGAAAAAGGCAATGCCCAATTTCACGGTCATATTGCTCAGGGTCGCTGCAATGATGACATTGGATGCCAAAATCAATTTTTCATCCAATAAGGCAAATTTAGCCATGCTGATGGTTATCGCATCGGTATCTGCCAGACCCGCAATCAATGCCGAATAGTACAGACCACTTTCTCCAAAAAATTTATTTCCATAGAAAACCGCAAACAGGATGGCCACATAGATGCCGCCAAAACCGATCGCATTCCAAATATTGAGCGGATTCCCCAAATTAATGTCCGTGTTCGGCTGATCGGTATCCTTACGTATCAAAAGCAGGGAAGCTACCAGACAGACCACCGTAAGCAGGGCAAAGGGGATTGCCAAATAGCCTAGGATGGCACTATTAAAAATATAGGCGAGAACGGCAAGTCTAGGGAACATGATCGCCGATGCTATGATGATGCCCGCTGCGTATTTTTTTGAAAGCTCGGGAGACTGCTTGCTTCTGGAGGCATAGATCCAAGCAACTGCCGTACTCGATATCAAACCACCCAGAATAGCGGTCAACAAGATTCCTTTTTTTGACCCAACGTATTTGACCAAAAAATATCCGATGAAGTTCAGAAAGGAGACAATGACAATAATTGCCCCGATCTCAAAAGGGTTCAGTAGGCCTTCAGGCCCATAATCCTTGTCGGGCAGAAATGGTAATATCAACAGGGCAATGATTGAAAATTTGATAAAGGCAAAAAGTTCTTCGGGCGTTATATTCTTAATGAACGAGCGGAAGGTGGTCTTGAGCGATAACAACGTAACCACAATTACAGCAGTGGCAATGGACTCTTTGTACAAATGGCCCGAAACCATAACACCAAGAACAAATGTGGCAATCAAAGCGAGATTTGTGGTATTACCGATCATGGAATGTTTCTGCACAATGGACAAATGGCTGATGGCAAAAAACAAAATAATGGTCGCCAAACTAACAATGACCAGCCAAGGAGTATACGTCTCGTTCAAACTGCCCACCATAAAGCCTATTATGGCAACAATCGGAAATGTTCGAATACCGGCAAACCCCTGCTCATCCTTTATCTTGTCATATTCCCTTTCCAGTCCAAGGATAAGGCCTATACCCGTGCTCAGGAGTACCCCCAGAATGTAGGGGCTTAATAGCTCACTTATGTTTTGATGTGTTTGCATTATTTTTTTCTTCCCCTTGTAACCATTATCATTTCATTAATTCCCTTTACGGTCACAATACCTGTCAACTGCCCATTATCCAAGACCGCGGCAAGTTGAGAGTTATTGGACACGAGCTTTTCATACACTTGTTGTAGGGGCGTATTTGGCGCAACTATTGCGAAGTCGTTTCGCATTATATCGGACACGCGGGAATTATTTCCATATGCGGTCAACCCCTTGATCAGTTCCTTTCGTGTCAGGACACCTATTGCCTGATCGTTCTCTACGACCACAAAGCCTTGTTCCTGGGTATTCTGCAACAACTGTACTGCTTTTTCCAAGGTTTCCATGGGCGATAGTCGGGTATATTTTTGAATCAAAACGTCACTTGCGGTATATCCGAGGAGTGCAGATTTCGTGCTTTCCTGTACCGCTTCGGCCCCGGCCCCCAAAAAAATGAACAGGCCGATGAACACCAGCCAAAAATTGGAAAAGAACCCTAGGAATACAAATACGATGGCCAGCAATTGTCCTACCCGTGCAGCGATGGTCGTTGCCTTGAGCTTGTCCATATTGAACGCCAAAACTGCCCTCAACACTCTTCCGCCGTCCATTGGAAAAGCCGGTATCAAATTAAAAACAGCTAGGATCACATTGGCGGCCATGATGTTGAACCAAAAATTGTCACCGCTCATATGGTCTATTTCCGAGATGGGCAACAATTGATCGGTCGAAAACAGAAAAATATAGAGAATCCCGGCAATTATGACATTTACCGCGGGGCCGGCCACGGCCACGGCCAACTCTTGGGCGGGTTTTTCGGGCATTCTATTGAGACTGGCCACGCCACCAATGGGGTAGAGCGTAATATCACGTGTTGGGATACCATATTTTTTGGCCGTTAACGCATGGCCAAATTCATGCAGTACCACACAGGCAAACAAAGTTAGGATAAAGAGGGCGCCTGCCAGGCCTTCGGCCCATCCATGTCCCATTTCAAAGTGCATCATGAATATCCATCCAATAATGATCCAGAAGGTCCAATGGATAAATACCTTGATTCCTGAGTAGCTTCCTATATATAAGGACCATTTTTTCATGTGTGTACGATTTTAAGGGTTTTTAATCTGTACGCCAGCATTATCACTACACCGTATCCGAACAAGCCGAGCAGGAATACAAACCTGTAACCATACAGGATGGAAATGACAATGGCAAAGATCGAGGCAGCAACACCCGCCACGCTTGATATACCTAATAAATAGGGAATGCTTTTCTTCTCTTTCAGCGAGGAGGCCGTTTTTAGCAATACTGGAAAAGGGATCCCTATAAAGAAAGACGGAAGCAGTAAAAATAAGGCTATCCAGAATTCTGATAGTTGTTTATACCATATAGGGAGCAGTACATATACGGTCAATAAGGAAACCAAAACGATCAAGGCCGAGTATACGATGAGCTTACGGGAAAGATTTTTTTTGAAAGTTCCCGTCAAAAGGCTGCCCACCCCATTGCCCAGTAAAAACGTAAAAAGCAATAATGAAAAGGACTGGGAAGGGTTGGAGAGCTTTAAGTTGAGTATTTGAAAAAGATACCCTTGTATGAGTATATATGAGAATCCCAACAAAAAGGATATAAGTGCCCAGGCTCTAAATTTTCTTTGCATATACATAGAGGTATTTTCTGAAAAAGAAACCGATCTCCATCCGTTCACATGGTTGGATATGAACCACCCGACGATGAACAGACCAAGCCATAAGGGGGTGGTCATGGCATCGGGTATGCCATTGTTGTAATTAAAAAAATAGGGGGAATCATCGGAAACCGGACTCAAGTTTATGGATGCGGTTTTCCAAAGTTCATCATACGCATAGGAGCCTTTGGAGATATCATACAACAGGTCGTCGAACATATACCACTTATAATTTATGTTCTGTACGATGGTATCTAAACCTTCTTGTTCGATATAGGGAAAATAAAACGGCTCTCGATCCAATTCTACATAATGTGCCGTACCGTGTACCTCCTCGATTATTTTCGGCTCAAAAGGTTTCTTTTTAATGACCAATACCGGGTTCATCCCGTTGGAGTAGATATAAACCTTTTTTAACGCCTCTATTTGACCTACCCCCATCCGGTCCTGAAGCTCCAAAAAGTTCGCCAGCATTTTATATACTTCCTGCCTTGCATGCATCGTAAAAAAGATGGCCCCTTCCTCCGTTAGACCATCCAGATAATCTGAAAGTGCCTCCATGGTAAACAAATAGTTCTCGGTAAGTCCGTAAAAATCTGCGCCCCTTGAACTTTTGGTCACCGGGATGGTCAACATAACGGCATCGTATTTCCCCTTGTTCTCGACCACAAAATTTCTTCCCTCGTTCACATGTACCTTTATGTTCTCCTTATCGAGGAAGGTAGAGGGATTGTATTTTTCCATCAATGCTACAAAGGAAGGGTTGACCTCTGCCGCCTCGATATATTTAAAGCCCATGAAGTATGTTGCGGCAATATCTATTCCACCACCGGGACCTATTATCAGCACGGAATCCTTTTCCTTTTCGCTTAAAAAGTTCAAAGCAAATACGGCCGGAAATCCGGATAATACTTTTCGCATTTCGACGGTATCCTTGGCAAGCTCGTCGATCTCGATGAGATCGGTGCCCGCGGCGGCATCGATAAACATAGATCTGGACACGGTACCATCAGGAAAAGTGAACTTGACCAGATCGGTCTTGCCAAATGCGCTCCAACGGCTTTCCAGTTTTTCGCTTTTAAAAGCAGGGTTGGCCATCAACCGGTACAAATCCTTGGACGGATCTTTCGCAACGGGTATATCGAAGTCCAGGCCATCTTTTGCAAATCCCATTAAAAAAATAACGCCCAGCACCAAAGGGACCAGTATTTTTGAAAAACGGTTCTTGCCTGCTGTCAACGCTATTATCAGGGCCAGCAACAGTAAACCTATGGCAATCGCCACCACCTGTACCAAGCCAAATACGTTGAGCAAAAAAACGGAGGCGAGTGCGCCTGTGGCCGCCCCTATAAGATCTAAGGCATATAAGGTTGACACATGCCGTTTATCCATTTCAAAAATATGGGCATAGACTATTCCGATGGCCATGAACGGAATAGTTGACAAGAGTATAAAAACGGGCAGGCTAAAACCCGAGGATGACGAAACGTCTATTTGTGAAAGGCCTAGCAAAAGGGCAAAACTGAGAAACATCGTGATTGACGGTAGTGCCATCCACCAAAGCAATGAATGATCTATCTTCTCGGAATACTTGGCATACGTTATCTGGCCAATGCCAAGACCGAGTATGGAAAAAGCAATGATAATGAGCACGAAATGAAAACTAAGAAGGTATGAGAACAAGCGTGAAAGACTTATCTCAAAGACTATGGTCGCTGCAGTCAGCAATAAAATTATCGCTATATTGGTTGTCGATCGTTTCATTCTATTTTTAGCTCCCGAAAATTTTTAATAGGCCTCGCAATTCATCATTCACTTGATGCTCTTTTACCACTCGGTCAAATGGGGTCAGGCTCAGTTCGTTGTTCAAGATTCCCGCCATGACATTCTTCCTTCCGCGCAAAAGTGCCTCTACAGCAGCTGCACCAAGCCGTATGCCCAACATTCTATCAAAAGCGGATGCGTTGCCCCCGCGTTGCACATGCCCCAGTTTCGTAATGCGCAGGTCCACGTCAGGGTTTATTTCCTTTATCTTTTTCGCTGCCACCTCGGCCCCGAGTTCATCTCCTTCTGAAACGATTACGATAAAGGCCTCTTCACGATCGTAACTTCCCGCCTTTTCCAACAATTGGATAAAGTCATGTGCGCTTTCAGGGATCAAAATGGCATCCGCGCCGGTACCCAATCCAGAGTGGATGGCGATATAACCACAGTCCCTACCCATCACCTCGATCAGAAATATTCTGTTATGAGCTTCTGCGGTGTCCCTGATCTTATCGATGTTTTCAATAGCCGTATTTACGGCAGAATCGAAACCGAGCGTAAAATCGGTACCGGCCAGATCGTTGTCTATGGTGCCGGGAATGCCCAAAAACGGGAGGTCACAGATTTCTGAAAATGCCAATAGCCCTTTAAAGGTACCGTCACCGCCTATGGCAATCAGGGCATCTATCTTGTTCGTTTTAAGATTTTCCAAAGCTTGTTGTCTTCCCTCCAACGTCAAAAACCGCTTGCTCCGAGCTGTTTTTAACAGTGTTCCTCCCCGATGCGCCATCTTTTGCAATTCGCGGGTATCCAAGGGAACCACATCGCCATCTATTAGGCCTTCATATCCTTTTCGGATACCACTTAATTTTATGCTGTTCACTTCGGCAGTTTTTGCAATGGCAAATAAAGCTGCATTCATACCCGGGGAATCGCCCCCAGAAGTAAATACTGCTATATGTTTAATTTTATTAGTGTTCATTGAATATTGTTTTTTAGTGTTGATCTTTTCTTACATTTTAGGCCGGTTTTTTGTCCAGTGTATGGATGCCTTCCAGTTTGATAAACTTCAGCAATAACGCATTGACCGCTACAATGAGGGTACTGCCGGACATTGAAAGTGCCGCAACCTCGGGGCTCAACACAAAAGGGTACAAAACCCCTGCCGCCAGCGGAAACGCCAACACATTGTAGCCAACGGCCCACCAGAGGTTCTGGTGCATCTTGCGTACAGTGGCACGGGAGAGCTCTATGGCACCTACGATATCATAGGGGTCGCTTTTCATGAGTACCACGTCCGCACTTTCCATGGCAACGTCGGTCCCGGCGCCAATGGCAAATCCTACTTCGGCTTGTGTTAGTGCGGGCGCATCGTTAACTCCATCGCCAACCATACCAACTTTCTTGCCTTGCGCCTGTAGCTCTTTCACTTTTTCGGCTTTTTGGGCCGGTAGCACATCGGCCATGACGTTATCTATCCCAAGGTCCTTGGCGATTCGTCTTGCGGTGGCTTCGTTGTCGCCTGTAAGCATAACCACTTCAATACCGCGCTTACCTAGTTTTTCTACCATTGCCTTTGACGATGGCCTTATGGCATCTGCGATAGCGATAAGCCCAATCACACGACCTGCTTGGGCCACGTGTACAGCGGTGCGACCATCTTCCTGCATTCTAGTGGCCTCGCTTTCCAGACCATCAAGTGGGAGCTTCTGGGTATCCATTAGCAGGCGGTTGCCAAGGAACACCGTTCCGGCGGCGGTCTCCGCACGTGCCCCCATACCGTCAAGACTTTCGAATTTTGTAGGTGCCTCCACGGTCAGTTTTTCCGCCCTGCGCAGTATGGCCTGTGCCAACGGATGGTCCGATCCCTGCTCTACGGCAGCGGCAGCAGTAAGCAATTGATCTTCGGTAATACCTTTTGCAGTAACAATCTCCACAACCTCTGGCTGGCCAACGGTAAGTGTACCGGTCTTATCGCAGACGATGACGTTCAATTTTGTCGCGTCTTCTAGTGCCGATGCATTCTTGAAAAGAATACCGTTCTTGGCGCCCAGGCCGGTACTTACCATAACCGCCATTGGCGTTGCAAGGCCCAGGGCGTCCGGACAGGCGATCACAAATACCGTAATGGTCAATGTCAGTCCGAACATCAGCGGCTCCCCAATCCACCAAAACCAAACCGAAAAGGTTGCAAGGCCGATGATGATTGCGGCAATTACCAGTAATTGTGCTGCCTTATCCGCCAAAAGTTGTGCCGGCGCCTTGGAGTTCTGGGCCTCCTGTACCAGTTTTACGATCTGTGCCAGTGCCGAGTCGGCCCCAACCTTGGTCGCCTTGTAGCGGAAGCTACCGGTCTTGTTGATCGTGGCACCGATGACGGTGTCGCCGGGACCTTTCTTGACAGGCATGGATTCTCCTGTGAGCATGGACTCGTCAACCAACGATTCTCCGCTTTCCACCGTTCCATCAACTGGAATTTTGGCACCTGGGCGCATCACGACGATTTCGTCTTGCAATACTTCCGCAGTTGGGACTTCGATCTCCTCACCGTTGCGGATAACCGATGCCTTTGCAGGCGTAAGGTCCATCAATGCCTTTATGGCCGATGAGGCTCCGGCACGGGCGCGCATTTCGAGCCAATGTCCGAGCAGGATAAAAACCAACAGAACGGCTATGGCCTCGAAGAACTGGTCGCCCCCTTCCAAAAAGAATATACTGATGACACTGAAGATATAGCCCGTACCCACGCTCAGTACTATCAGTACTGCCATACCTAGAATGCCTTTTTTTAGGGCACGCCAGGCAGAAACAAAGAACGGCCAGCTTGGATAAAGTACCGCAGCACTTGCCAATAAAAACAGCCATAGGTTTAGGTCCAGACCAAACGGTGGTTGCGGCGGAGTGAAGAAGCCTCCCATCGGGGAGTAGATAAAGATCGGGATCGTGAAAATAAGGCAGATCCAAAAACGGTTGCGCAGATCGCGAACAATAGCCGCCATGTCCTGGCCGTCATGGCCCATTTCGTAAGCCATTTGTTCAGACATCGTGGGCTGATCACCCTGGTTTTTGTGCCCTTCGTGGCCCTTGCCTGTATGGTCTGTTTGTTTTTTGTGTTCTTTTTTCATTTTTTTACTGTTTTAGTTGTTTGATTTTATTTTAATACTTTTATTTAATTTTTTAGACATGCGTTAATTGTTTCGATAATCCGTTTCGTTTCGTGGGGATTCCTTACACTTATAGAAACCACCCCAGTCTGTTTTACCGAATAGTCATTGCCCCCCGGAAATAAGGCGTCCCCGATAAAAATCATTTCAGATCGTATTTTTTGATGATACGGTTTAGATGGACATATATAAAGTTTTGGCCCGGGGTAGTGCCCCAATGCCCCAATAACATGGGTTTAATATGTTCCGCTTTCAACGGTTGCCGCATCAGGGGATTATCCCATAGATATATCTGACCTACGGATAGGTAATTGGTCGCCCGCCAGTATGCATCCATTTTATCCAAAAGTTCTGGAGCTATTTCCATTTGTCCCTTTTTACTATTTTTATTTTCCATGTCTTACTTATTTTATAGCTGTCTTTCTTTGTTTTTGGACTTGTTATACAAATCCGTTGTGTTTCTTGCAATGATCGACTCTTCATTTGTAGGCATTACCAATACTTTTACTTTGCCATTTATCATGGAGATCTGAAACCCATTTTGATTGTTTTTGTCCTCATCCAATTCAATTCCGGCAAAGCCCAAGCCTTCACAAATTCTTGAACGGATGATCGGTGCTTTCTCGCCGATACCCCCGGAAAAAACCAATATATCAAGGCCTCTCAACACGGCCATAAACGAACCGATCCACTTTTGTATATGATAACAGAAAAGGGCTACTGCCTCTGCCGCCCTTTCGTCCGAGCTTTCTTTTTGTAACAGATCTTGCATATCGGCACTTGTTTCGGAAATTCCCAGAAGACCTGATTCATGATTGATCAAATGGTTGAACTGTTTGGTGTTCATTCCTTCGCTGTTCATCATATACCAAGCCACGCCGGGGTCCAGATCGCCACTCCGTGTGCCCATGACGCAACCACCTGTGGGGGTAAAGCCCATGGTGGTATCAATGCTTTTTCCATCCTTAACGGCTGCCATACTGGCCCCATTCCCAAGATGGGCCAGAATGACCCTCCCATTAGACTCAACTCCCATTTTTGTTTTGAGTTCTTCCATGAGATAGGTATAGGACAAGCCATGAAAACCATACCGCTGAATACCTGCTTTGTCAAATCGCCTTGGTATGGGCAGTATTTTAGCAATACGGGGCATCGTTGTGTGAAAGGAAGTATCGAAACATGCTATCTGTAACAGGTCGGGGTATCTGCTTTTGAACAGTTCGATGATTTCGATCTCGGCAGGAAGATGATCTAGATCATAATCACGGATATCTTTTAATTCCTTTAATAAAGATGCGTTTATTACTTCTGCGTGTGTGTGGTTCAAACCATGGACAATGCGATGTCCAATACATGTGACCCTATCAAAACAAGGTTGTTTTTTGAGCCAAAGGACCAGAAATATGGCAGCTTCATAAAAGCCGGGGCAATATATCCTATTACCTATCTTTTCATCATTCTCAGGATAGGTTAAATTAAAGGTGGTACCATCCAACCCAATGCGGTCGATACTCCCGAAAAATAAGGGCTTTGGGTTTATGGCCATTTCATACATAGCGAACTTGATACTGGATGAACCGCCATTGATCGTTAAGAGATTTGAATTTTCCGGAAGCATTTTTTGTTCTAGGTATTTAAAATTAGAATATTGATAACTCGGTGTCATGACCAAAATGACTATTCGCACCAGTCATGAATCCGACTCATCAAAAGCACAGCTCTTGTTTTCCATAAAACCGGCGGCCATCTTTTTGTATTCCTCGCCAAGGTGCTCTCCGCACCATTCAAGAAGAGCCGGTTGTTCGGAACAGGTGGTATTACGTACCGCCTTTTTCAGTTCCATCTTTAACAACCGCTTGTCGAAGCTGACTTTTTTCAATATGGTTTCGTGATATTCCAGTGTTTTCATCTGTTCAATTATTTGAAATTTGATTTAATGCTGCCATAGTATCAAGCTATTCTCCAACGGTACGGATACACCTTCGTAGCTGGGTACAATGCGCACCGTATAATGATCCGTCGGCCGGGAAGTGTTTACCTCTGCATAAAAGTTATGTGCCCCATCTTCCCCCATCCAATCCAATTTCATCTTGATGTTTTCGGGTGCCCCACCGTTGATCCCTTCCGCGAACAGTTCTACCTGAACATGTTTTGGGTTTATCCCATTTAACCAGATAGGTGCCTTAAAGTGATGTTTTTGGCGTTCGCTTTCGATTTGAACTTGTCCGAATTTTATGGCATCCCATTTAGCTTTGAGCTCATGGCCTGCGCCAACGATTCTTTTCCCTTTAGCCCCTTTTCTCGCTGCGCACTTTTTATAGTTGATCGCCGCTGGCAGATAATAGTCCTCCGTATATTCGCGAACCGTTCGGTTGGCTGAAAAACGGGGCGTTAGGGTCGCCATACTTTTTCGCATGCGCTCTACCCAAATTTCCGATACTCCTTTTTTGTTACGTGCGTAGAATTCGGGGACGACCTGCTGCTCCAGTATTTCATATAGTGCTGCTGCCTCGTGCGCGTCCCACGCGGGATCGTCGCCATGTTCTTGGCCATCGCCCAAGGCCCAGCCTACTTCGGGAGTATAGGCCTCGGCCCACCAACCGTCCAGTACCGAAAGATTGAGGCCACCGTTCACAAGTACTTTCATGCCACTGGTACCACTGGCTTCCCAGGGCCGTCTTGGCGTATTGAGCCATACATCCACGCCCTGGACCAAATTTTCCGCCAACATCATGTCATAATCACTTAGAAAGAGGACATGCCTGTGCAGATTATGCTGTTGGATAAACTGCACCCATTTTCGTATCAATCCTTTTCCCGCTTCATCAAATGGCGGTGCTTTACCGGCCAGGACCAATTGTACCGGATGTTCCGGGTTGGTAAGGATTCGTACAAACCGCTCGGGATCGTGTAACAAGAGATCCGGTCTTTTATACGGCACAAACCGGCGGGCGAAGCCCAAGGTCAGGGTGTCCGGGTCAAAAACCTGTTTCGCGCCCCCAACCACTTCCGCCGGAAGGCCCGAGATTATTGCCTGCGTCTCAAACCTTTCCCTGACAAAGCCGACGAGGCTATTGCGGGATCGGGCCCTAAATTCCCAGAGTTTTTCGTCGGATAGTTTCGAAATATGTGCTGAATGGTCATCGAGTTCGCCCCTCCAGCGATCCTTTCCGCAGGATTCCGTCCAGATTTCATCGGCATATTTGGAATCCCAGCATGGCATGTGCACTCCATTGGTCACATGGCCTACCGGAACTTCAGCTTCCGGCCAACGCGGGAAAAGATTGTTGAAAAGATTTCTGCTTACCTCTCCGTGCAAACGGCTAACGCCATTTACCGCCCCGCTACCACGAATGGCCAGATAGGCCATGTTAAAACTTTCCGATCGGTTATTGGCGTCCGCACGCCCCAAGGCCATCAGATCATTAAAATCCAGGTCCAATTCTTCTTTGGTATAAGCACCTAGATGGTATTCCATGGACGAGGGACTGAAATGGTCAAAACCGGCAGCAACTGCTGTATGAGTGGTAAATAGGTTGCCCGCCCGGGTTACGGCAAGCGCCTCTTCGAAAGAAGTGCCGTTCGCCTTCATAAAATCGTTGGCACGTTCCAGGACCAAAAACGCCGCATGACCTTCGTTCATATGGCAGACTTCGGGTTTTATATCCAAGGCTTTTAGTAATCTGTAGCCTCCTATACCCAATATGATCTCCTGTTTTATGCGCAGTTCGGGCCCACCCCCATACAGCTCATCGGTAATTCCACGATGAATCGGCAAGTTGGCGGCGTCGTTGCTATCCAAAAGATAGAGTCTCGCCCTTCCTACCTGTACCTGCCAGGCCCGGAGCCATATCGGGTGACCGGGCAACGATACCTTTATACGAAGCCATTCCCCGTTCGGTAAGCGTAAGGGCGTAACGGGCAATTGCCCCGGGTCGTTATAGGGGAACAGGGCATTTTGCGTGCCGTATTTATCGATTTCCTGACGGAAATAGCCTTTGGCATAAAGTAGCCCAACGGCAACAACGGGCACGCCCAGATCGCTGGCGGCTTTCAGTTGGTCTCCCGCTACATTGCCCAGGCCACCGGCATAAATAGGCAGGGCCTCGTTGAGCATATATTCCATACTGAAATAGGCAATGGTCGTAAGTGCTGCCTTCGGATGTTTTTCCTGAAACCATGAAGGAGCGGAATTCGCTTGTTCGTTTGCCTTTAATAGGCCTTTAAGTTTTTCTCGAAAAGCCGGGTCCGTCAAACGCTCCTCCAGTCGATCTCGTGAAACCGTTTGTAGAATGACCCATGGGTTTCGTGTGAATTCCCAGAGTTCCGGATCTAGTTGCTGCCATAATTCATCCGAGGCATGGTTCCATGACCACCGGATGTTCAGGGCCAGTTCAATAAGGGCATCGATTCCCTCGACGTCCGTGTGCATCAATCCGTAGAATTGATCTGTACTGTATTTTTGTTTTTTCATCTTTCTATTTCATTTTCAGATTAGTATTCATTCCTGTTCATTGTGATTTTCCGTCAAAATAATTATCTATCGCTTTCCAAACCTCAAGTGGTACCTTCAGAAAGAGCTGGTGGTCACCATCCCGTATTTCCATTAATTTTGCACGGGGAAAAGACTTTGCAAACTTTTCCACGTTGACAAAGGGTGCCACTTTATCATCGGTGCCTTGGATAAAGAGGATCTTTCGATTGATTATGTTCTTCGTAAGGGCGTAGAGATCCGTTTTTAGAATGACCTCGTCCAACGAATTGTAGTAGCTCTGCCAGGTATGCTTTTTCGAGTCCCTAAAAACGTCATCGGTCAGGTTTTTAGGCTTGAACCATTGGACAATGTATAAGGGGTGGAGCATACAGAACACTTTCCCATAGGAGCTTACGGCAAGCTTGTCAAAAAAGGAATTACTGGACATCTGTTCCAAAAATTGGTCTTTGCCTTCGAAAACGGGGAGGCCTATGACCGTAGCCCCTCTAAACCAGTCGGGGCGTTCCGCAAAGAGGGCCAAGGAAATTACCGCGCCCATGGAGTGGCCCAAGATAAGGGTGTTGCCATTATTAAAGCCCTCGTTCGTGATGATGTTCTCAAGTGCCGCAAGCTGAATTTCGAGGGTATATTCACTTTGGGGTTTTGGCGAATCGCCAAAGCCCAACAAGTCGACCAAAAGAAGCCTGTACGTTCCGGTAACTTGTTCCAAATCCTTTTTCCAATAATCTTTAGTACCTGCCATGCCATGGATCAGGATGATGTTCCTTTCGCCCTTGCCCACTATTTCATAGTTCAAGGGCATGGTATCGGGATCATATTCAGGAGCTACCACGACCATTAGGTATTGGTACCCCGCTACCGAGATGAACAATACCAGAATCACCACTACTGCCAAAAAAACCATTTTTTTTATCTTTATGTATTTCATTATCCTATCCAAATTCTTAACGAGGTTCTGTTTCCGCTACTTGTTCTTGAACATCAAAAACTCCATGGGTTTTAGCTTTACCTTGATGAAAAGGCGGCCAGCTTCTTGATCTGTATTCTTTTCTATTCTGATTTTTTTCTTGTTACCATAGATGCAGTCCATAAGACTACCCTCTTTATTGATAGCGGTATCGACCGCTATATATTCTTCTTTGGTATCCTTTGGGGAAGAATTATAGACGACAAGGATTTCGCCCTGATGCAGGATCCTTGAAAATGCCAATAGGCATTCCTTGCCATCGGGAAAATGAAAATCAACCCCGTTTTTTGAAATTTCCCTGAAATACATTCGACCGAACTTTAGAATGGACTCTTTCTGTCTTAAATGTGCCAAGACCGAAATTCGCTTGTATATCCATGAACCTTGGTTCAATACGTTGGTCTCCTTATCATCGGGATCGAACATTCCTTCCCTGATATACCGGTCATCCATACCGTTACCCTCAAAACCTTGTTCGGTACCGTAATAAATACATGGGGCGCCAAGGGCACAAATAAGAAAGCCCATGCCCGCAACAATTTGCTCGGGAGCGGCATTATGGCCGAAGCGATGCTTAAAGTCCATCCCCACCTGGTCGTGGTCATCGATATAGGTCACCAGGAATTCCCCATATTCGCCCCTGCTCAAAGCATTCTTTTGCAGTTCTGCATACCGCCGTATCAATCGGTTCGGGGATGAATTCCCCTTTATGACCTCTGCCAGAACACTGTGTAACGGATGATCTAAAATGGAATCTAGGCCGTAATATACATTCCGGTCCTTCGGCAGCATTTTGGGGCCTATATAGGGATTGCCCATCTCATCATTACCGATAATTTCGCCAAACAAAAAGAAGTTTCTTTTGCCCAAGGTGTAGGCATATTCCCTTATGTTGGAACAAAAACGGCTGATATCGCTACCCTTCATGTGTTTGACGGCATCCAATCGGAAACCGTCCACATCCGTCTCGCGTATCCAATAACAGTGTATCTTGACCAATATATCCAGTAAACTTTCGCTGGCGGGAGAACCATCGTTCCTAAATGTTTTTAACGTAAAGAAGTCGCCTTCCTGGGTCTCGGGATACGCATCGAAATTCCTGATTTGCCCTTTTCGGTTATACATTTCGGGGTCTGCCAGTTCGACTGGAAGCGGCCTGTCTTTCTCGCGCCAACCTCCTAGTGGAAAACGTTGTCCACCAGCATAGAAATAATCATAATCAAAAGGATAGGACCAATTATCCCCGGAATGGTGCAGAACGATATCCAAAAAGACCCTTATATCAAGCCCGTGTGCCTTGTCCACCAATTGTTCCAGTTCTTCCTTGGTGCCCCAGCGTTTGTCCACGTCCATATAGTTCTGGATCGCATAGCCATGGTAGGATCCCGGGTTATTTTCAAACACGGGACTTAACCAGATAGCCGTACAGCCCAAATTTTTGATGTAATCGATATTGTCCATAATGCCTTTGAGGGTGCCCCCAAAAGGCTTTTGCAACTGGTCTTCGTTCCCGAAACCGGCATGCCTGAAGTCGAAATTCTTCGAATGTCGTTTATTGCTATCATGAAACCGGTCGACCATCATAAAATAAATGATCTCCTCCCGCCATTCCCTGTGACAGTTTACCCAGTACGCCTTGCCCGGTTTCGGGGAAAGATCTATTTTGCTAATTGATTTTATCATTATCCGTTTCTTTTAATAATTAAACAGTTGAATATTCCGTAGTTGTTTTTACATCGCTCTCTTTGGTTCCCCCTGGCTTATTTCCATAAAACCTATCGAATACCATGCAGGCCGTTAGGTCTCCGGTAACGTTGATCGCAGAGCGGAACATCCCGAGCAAGCGCTCGACCCCGATGATGATGATGATTCCTTCGGCGGGAATTCCTGCACTGGATAGTACAGAGGCCAAAATCACCACGCCACCACCCGGTATGGCCGGGGTTCCAATGGAAGCGGCGACTATGGTAACTACGACAACGATGACATTGAGAAGGCCCATTTCAAGGCCATAGGCCTGTGCTATGAACAAGGTCGTTATGGTCTGATAGAGGGCCGTCCCGTCCATATTCACGGTAGTCCCGATGGGGATTATGAAATTGCTGATGGAGGCATCCACCTTAAGTTCTTCCTCCGCTGTCTTTAGCGATAAGGGCATTACCGCGGCAGAGCTTGTTGTTGAGAACGCCAAAAGCTGTACATCCGTGATCTTTCGCAAAAATTTAAAAGGGTTGCTCTGGCCAAGTATGCTGACCAGCATGATGTAAATGCCGAGCAATATGAGCAATCCCATCAGTACCACGAGCACATAAAATCCCAGACCCGTTAAGGAGTTCAGGCCAACGCTCGACGTAAGCTGTGCCATTAGACCGAATACGGCGACCGGAACCAATAACATGGCCCATTTGACCACCGTCATACAGATTTCCTGTATGGCCCCTAAGAGCAATTTTACAGGTTTGAGCAGGTCGTCGGTCAGCGACAATACGGCGACCCCTATGATAATGGTAAAAATGACGATGCTCAACATTTCGCCACTTACCATGGAGGCCAATGGGTTTTCGGGCAGTAAATTGGTTATGGCATTCGGAATATCGTTTATTCCAAAGGATAGTTCCGAACTTTTGGCAGCGTCGGCCAATGCATTTGTATGATCGACTTCCGCCTGTTGGTGCAGATATTTTCCGGGGGAAAAGATCAGTGCAAGTACGGTGCCTATGGTTACCGATATAATTGTTGTCGATATGAAATATAAGAGTACGCCACCACCCAACCTTTTCAAGTTATCCTTATCGTTACTAGCGATACCTGTAATGATGGAAGCCACGATCAAGGGAATCATGATCATTTGCACCAGTTTCAGGAAGAGCATACCCGGCAGGGCCAGCCAATTTCCTAGAACATCGGCTGTGCTTTTGGTGATCCAACCGTTTTGGGGGCTTAACAACAGGCCGACCCCGACACCGAGGAACAAGGCAATTATAACCTTGAGCCACAGCCTATTTTCTACCAGTTTACGCAGGTAGTGGTTTAGGGATTTTAATGACTTTATTTCCGTATCGAGCATGCTTATATCTGTATTATGCCACTGTGATTCTTTTCTCAATGTAAACGCCCTGGACCGCATGTATCAATTCCACCCCTTCCTTAAAAGGCCTTTGAAAGGCCTTCCTTCCCAAAATAAGCCCGGACCCTCCAGCTCGTTTGTTTACGATAGCCGTTGTGATGGCCTCGGTCATATCGGACGCCCCTTTGGAACCCCCGCCAGAATTAATCAATCCAATTTTGCCCATAAAGCAATTGGCGACCTGTAAACGGCACAAATCGATGGGGTGTTCCGTTGTCAGGGTTTTGTACATGGCATCGTCATACTTCCCAAATTGAAGGTCTTTAAAGCCAAAATTTGTTGTGGGCAATTTTTGTTTGATGATGTCCGCCTGTATTGTTACTCCAAGGTGGTTCGCCTGCCCTGTTAGATCCGCGGCGGTGTGATAGTCCTGTTTATCCGTTTTGAAAGCATCGTTGCGGGTGTAGCACCACAAGATTGTGGCCATACCGAGGCTATGGGCCTCGGCAAAGGCTTCCGCAATCTCTTTCAACTGTCGATTACTTTCCTTGGATCCAAAATAGATAGTGGCACCAATAGCAACCGCGCCCATTTCCCAAGCTTCCTTGACTTTCCCAAAAAGGTTTTGGTCATAGGCATTGGGATAGGACAGGAGCTCATTGTGGTTGATCTTCACAATAAAGGGGATTTTATGGGCATATTTACGGGCATAGAGACCCAGCGCACCGAAGGTCGATGCCACCCCGTTACAACCCGCACCGATGGCCAGTTTTATAATGTTTTCCGGATCAAAATAATCGGGATTCTTATAAAAGGAAAAAGCGGCACTATGCTCAATCCCCTGGTCTACGGGAAGTATGCTTAAATACCCTGTATCCTTTAGATTGCCATGCCCGTACAATTGGGCAAGGCTTCGAAGCGTTTGTGGGCTTCGATTACTATTGACAAAAACTTTGGAGACAAAATCAGCATCAGGCAATTGTAGTTCATCCTTGGTGATCTTTTCGCTTACGTGGTCCAGATAGAAGGAAGCTTTGTCCCCTAATTGTTCCACTATATTTTCGTATGTTTTCATGTGTTTATTTTTTTGTTTTTCAACGGCCATATGTAACATCCATATAATCATTTCGTTGTGTGACAAAATTTTTGGTCATAGATGTTTCATTGTCCTTTTTTATCCGATTCCTAAACTTTCATTGGTCTTTTCGATGGATTTGTGCGCATCGGTCTCAATACCAGTAAGGGCCCGAATGGCGTCGATGGTCTCGGGGATTACGATCGCTTGATTGTCCACCACGTAGGCATAAAAAAGTTCATCGCCCACAACCTTGAGCATATCTTCCCAAAGTGCCACCTCGTACATGTCGCCCCATGGTCTGCCCATGTCCAAAAACATTTCCTTGATCGTGTTGTTGGAGACCAAGCCTTGGTCATAGTGTATCAATTTGATACGGCTCGAAGTTTTAAAGGCGTTGAGCACTTCTTCTTTAGATGCTTCTTTCTTTAGCTTCACGTTCCAATAATGCATATGGCTCAGGGTTTCGGGCACTTTTACCGCCGAGGTGATCACATCCAAATCCGGGTCGACACTTTGCGCATCGGGCCCTTGATGACTTGGGATGTCCTTTTCGGGCACCATGGTGTTCATTATACCTCCTAAATGGCTTTCCCATGGGTCGGTAGCCCTTCTTAATAATGTTCCCCGTGCATAATCCAATAAATCTGCCCTTTTTAAAGCGGTCAATGTTCTCAAGATTGATGTGGTATTACAGGAAACCACCCTTGTAGCATCAAGATTTACAGCGGATTTGTAATTGTTTTCCGCACTAAAGGAATGTCCTGTGGTCTGGTGCTTTTCGCCACCTTGAACAATGAACTTAATACCTTGTTTTTTATAGACCTCTACGTTCTTTGCCGCTATATTCTTCGGAGTGCAATCGACCACGAGGTCCACTTTGTCCAAAAGGTCCTGCAAGTTGCCCTTTACCGAAATGCCGGAAGCCTTCATTTGCTTTTCGGCATCGGTGGTGGCCGCATAGATATCATATTCCTTTCGCACGGCGTTCTGTATGCGCCAATCGTTGATGACATCGCAAACCCCGATAAGGTCCATATCATCTTGTACGTTGATGGCATCGGCCACTCTTTTTCCGATGACGCCGTATCCTACTAATGCTACATTTTTCATTTTTTTCATTTTAATTAATAATTACACTTTTTTGTTTTACGCCTATTTAAAGCCATTATCCCAAAGAATCGCCTTTATCGCTTAATTTTGGCATAAGGGCCTGTTATACTTTATGCTATTGTTCTTATCACTTTTTTGCTGATGGATCTGGACCTTAAAAAATATTTGCCCGCCTCTACCAATAAAGGCCTGAATTTTCCGGCACCGATCAAGGTGTACAAGATTTTGTTGTGCCTATTTTGCAACTTGATCAATTCATCGATTTCTTTACTGTGATACCTATTGTCCAGGATCATTTTCCCTATTTCCCCACCGCTAACAAGGGCCTGGTAAATGCCTTCGCCCGTCAACCTTGAAGCAAACCCGCCGGCATCACCTGCCAGATATATATTCCCTTCAAACCGATACCCTTTAAAATCCCCGTTTATTGGGAATGCCTCATATTTTCCGTCGCTTACGTCGATATGGTGTGTTTTGAGCCAAGCGGAAAAATTTTTTGTCAACCGTTTGGATGAAATTACTTTTGGGTTGCCCATACAACCGACCGATACAGAATTGTTGTGCGGAAAAATCCAGGCGTACCAGGCCGAAAACGATTGGGAATCAAAATAAACTTCCAGATCCTGATATTTGGTTTCGTTAATAATATACTGCATGGCGATTTCCGCCTTCCCTGAAGGCAATTTTAGGTACCTTCGTACCAACGAACTGGCCCCATCTGCCCCGACCAAATGGGCATAGCCTATTTTCCGGCCGTTCAGGACTACATATTCCTTTGTGATCCTTGAGACGGCACAGGCTGTCCTTACCTCGATATTGTCAAATTTCCCCAGTTGTTTCAATTGCCATTGCCCCAGTTCCTTGCGGTCTATGGTATAGGTAAAGTCCTCGTCATCTTTCAGATAGAACAGTTTGTTTTTGTGGTTCAGGTGGATTTTGTTGAAATTATATTCTATCAATTCGTCGGGAAGGTTCAAATTTTCTATGCTTTTGCCCGTTAAACCGCCCGCACAGACTTTGGGACCGACCACGTCGTTTCTTTCGGCAACCAATACCCTCAATGGGGTACCGCCGAGCTGTTTGGCACAATTCAGGCCTGCGGGCCCCGCCCCAACGATGATCACATCATATTTTTCCATATCCATATCCACTTTATTCACTTATCTGAATTTCATATTGGATTTTGATCAGCCACATCAGGAACCGCCAGATTTTTTTGGTTCGTTATCCGTGACGTTCCCGGCAACCCTATAGTTTCCCACTTTTGCCAAAGCGGACTGCAATTGTGCATTGCTTATTTCATGGTCCGTTTGTATAACCGCCTGTGGCGGGACCAGACTTACCGTTGCCGTTTTTACCCCTGCTACCTGCTTCAGGGCTTTTTCAACGGTTTGGGTGCACCCTCCGCAAGTCATTCCTTTAATTGCTACTTGTTGTTGCATAATCTTGACTTTTTAAATATTAATAATTCATTTTCTTGTTTTCATTTTGGTGTTCTTTATGTATTAGGATGTAAAGCCCAAATAACATCCACTATCGATTTCCAAATTTGTTACCGGGCATATCATATATATACTGCCGTGTTAAGGGCAATTGGTTATTGGCCCCTTTTGATAATAGTATTTGATGGACATCTATCTTGGCACAATGGAATGCCGAGGCGCAGGCGTTAAGGTAGAGCCGCCACATTCGTATAAACTTGGTGTCGAACATGGTCTCGATTTTATCCATGTTGCCCTCAAAGCGTTCTGCCCAATGCATAAGCGTTTTCATATAGTGTAGCCTTAAACTTTCTATATCAATGGTATGGAACCCCAGATCTGCGGCTAGGTACAGTTCTTCCCTCAACGATGGTATGTACCCGCCCGGAAAGATGTACTTTGCAATAAACCCATTAACTTCCGTTTCCAACATATTCGTAATATTGTGCAATAAAAACAGGCCGGTTTCGTGCAGTACGGCGTTCACGTTTTTTAAATAGAGGGGCAAATTGGCCTTCCCTACGTGTTCGGCCATACCCACACTGACCACACGGTCGAACTTGAGGCCGGTTTTTTCCAGATCCCTATAGTCCATTAATTTTACGGCCACCAGGACCTGCAGGCCTTCGTCCTTGATCCGTTCTTGGGCTTTTTTTAGCTGCTCTTTGCTTAGCGTAATGCCCAGCACCCTTACTCTGTATTTCTTTGCAGCTTCGATGGCCAGGAATCCCCAACCACAGCCAATGTCCAATAAGGTTTGCCCTTCCCTAAGGTTGAGCTTTTTCAGTATATGGTGTATCTTGTTCATTTGCGCATCGTACAAGTTGTCCGATCCCGTTTTAAAATAGGCACAGGAATAGCTCATGGTCGGGTCCAGCCATAGTGCATAAAAATCGTTGCCTATATCATAATGATGGGCAATGTCGCGTTCCGATTTCCTTTTTCCAGCAGGGCTGCATTTCCCCAACATGCCCAATAATTTGCTTTCGTTCAAGAAGCTCTTATTACGGCGCATGATACTTTCCACGATTTCCTGTAGATTGCCTACCAGCTCGATATCACCGGTCATATAGGCTTCGCCCAAGGCGGTGCTGGGGTCGGCAAACAATTCTTTCTTGCCGGGAAAGTTATGGATGATGATTTTGAATTTGGATTCCCCTTCCCCGATCTCATGGGTTTCCCCATCCCAGAACACAAGCGTGAATGTTTGGTCGCTTATGTTTTTCAAAAAGGTTTTTATAAGTACCTTGTCTATTGTTTTGGTCAGTGTCGTCATATTTTTTGCCTATTTACTCGATAATCGAGATTTAAATGCTCCGAGGCTTGCCTCGATATGTTAAGTCGTTTCCTTACGAATGCCTCGTGGGCTTGCCCCGAGGTTGTTTACTTTTAGCAACTTTTTACCGCTTCTGTGTAATAATAGAGTACCCATTACCCCTGCTATCATCGAAGCGAATAGGATGCTTACCTTGGCCGTAAATATTAGGGACTCGTCCGTGAAAGCCAATTCATTTATAAACAATGACATTGTAAAGCCTATTCCTCCAAGAAAGGCCACACCATAAATCATGTTCCAATTCACGTTTTCCGGTAGTTTGGCCAGTTTAAATGCGACCAGCAGTCGTGAAAAAGCGGTAATACCGATAAATTTTCCAAAAATCAGACCTAGACCAATCCCCAAACTAACGGGACTGGATAGTACTTTCAACAAATCTCCATGAAGATGTATTCCGGCATTTGCCAAAGCGAACAAGGGAAGAATGACGAAGCTCACTATTGGGTTTAAAGTCCTTTCCAATTTTTGAAGGGGAGTCTCCGCCTCAGAACTTATAGTCTTGATATCCTCCAATATCTCCAATTGCGTTTTTGAGATAAGTGTTCCCTTTATAGACTTGGTTTCTTGAAATCTCTTATGCAAACGGTCTAAACGCTCTAAAAAGGTATTCTCCTTAATTTTTACCCTACCAGGAATGGCAAATGCCGTCAGAATCCCGGCAATGGTTGGATGTACCCCTGAAAAAAAGAAGGCCAGCCAAACACCACCGATACCAATGATGGCATAGAACCAAGTGCTTCTCACTCCAGCATAATTGCCTATAATCAAAGCTCCGAAGAACAATAGCCCATGCAGTAAATCCATCTCGGATATACCGGAAGTATAAAATAGGGCAATGACCAAGACGCCTCCCAAATCATCCACTATCGCCAACGTAATAAGAAAAACCCTTAAAGAGGCTGGCAGTCTTTTGCCGACAAGGGCCAGGACCCCTAGAGAAAAGGCAATATCCGTGGCCATGGGAATGCCCCAACCATTAGAAGCTTCGCCCGAGCTATTGAACATAAAATAAACAAGGGCAGGAAGTACCATGCCACCTATAGCTGCACCAATAGGTAGCACCGCATCCTTTGGGGATGAAAGTTTACCACCGATTATTTCACGTTTCAGCTCCAGACCTACTTGTAGAAAGAAGAGGGCCATCAAACCATCGTTGATCCATAACAGCAGTGGCTCCGATAGCTGAAGACTGCCAACGGTAAAGGCAATATCAGTTTGCATTAAGTCGATATAATATTCCTTCCACGGCGAATTGGCCCAGACCATTGCGACGACGACCGTGATAAAGAGAACAACACCACTGTTATTGAGTTCTTTGGCCGTGCTGCCGAAGAATTTAATAATGCTGTTATTTGTATGGTGTTTAGACATCAATACTGGATTTTTTTGTGTTTACATCCTTTTCCAAATGATTTTCGGAATTATCCTTTGTTTGAGTTTTCGCAGTAGTATTAAGTTTGAAATTCCTAATAATTACCCTATTGCTCTTTTCATAGGAAAAATAGCTTACGGCCCAATTGAAACCGACCAATAACTTGTTTCGAAACCCACTAATGGATAACAGGTGTACGACCGACCACAGCAACCAGGCAAAATAGCCGGCAAACTTTAGTTTACCTAAATCTGCAACAGCCTTGCGCTTACCAACGGTAGCCAAAGAACCCTTGTCCTTATAGCTAAATAACCCTATTGGTTTATCATTGATGATCCCCATCAATGTGCAGGCAAGGTATTTTCCCTGTTGGATGGCCGCCTGTGCTACCTGTGGGTGGCCTTTTGGGGTCTCTTCGGAAATCAGGGCGGCAATATCCCCGATGGCATAAATGTTTTCTTGACCGTCTACTTTCAAATAAGCATCGGTTTTTAAGCGATTTCCCTTCACTACATGCCTCTCATCGATACCCTTTGGGAAGTCCCCTTTTACACCTGCCGTCCAAATTAAGTTCTTGGCCAAAATCGTCTTCCCACTTTTGGTTTGTACGATCCTACCATCATAATTGCTAACGGACTCTTTCAGCAATACTTTCACGTTTAGATTTTCCAAATAGGTTAGGGTTTTTGAAGAAGCTTTGTCGGACATCGCCACAAGTAGTTCGTCCATAGCTTCTACCAAATAAATGTTCATTATGGAGGAAGGGTACTCGGGATAGTCCTTTGGAAGGATGTATTTGCAAAACTCCGCCAAGGCACCTGCCATTTCCACTCCGGCGGGGCCGCCGCCCACAATCACAAAATTCGTGAGGGCATCGCGTTCCTCATCATCGCATGTAATCGCGGCCTGCTCCAAGTTTTGCAGCATCATGTGGCGGATATTTAGGGAATCTCGGATATCCTTCATGCCCAAACTATTTCTTTCCACTTCTTCCATACCAAAGAAGTTGGTCTTTGTTCCCGTTGCCAAGACCAGATAATCGTAGGTAAGGTTGCCTTTGTCCGTTATGACAGTATTGGTGGAGGCTTGAATTTCCTTTACCTCGGCCAGCCTGAAGCTCACATTCTTATATCCCTTAATTTGTTTTCTAAAAGGGAACACAATACTATCGGGTTCGAGGCCGCTAGTGGCTACCTGATAAAATAAGGGTTGGAATTGATGAAAGTTGTTGCGGTCGATCAGTACCACCTGAACATCTTTATTTTTCAGCCCTTCCACCAATGCCAGACCGGCAAAGCCCCCTCCAACTATGACTACCCGTGGCAACCTAGAATTTGGCAAGCAGATTACTTCCGTTACTTTGCATGTATGATCGTCGATACCGTTTAACATTTGATTCTGTTTCATTCACTTTTTACCGGTTATTTTTCTCTTTCGAGTCGCGTTTCCGTACTATCATGACGGAACAGCCGGCATGCGTTGCCAAGGACTGGGAAACCGAGCCAAGCAGAAATCTGGAAAATGCACCATGACCCTGCGACCCGACTACGATTAAATCGGCATCAAAGGCTTCCGCTTTTTCCAAAATTGCACTTTTGGGAAGGCCATTGACCACCGCTGTTGTTATAGACAATGCGCTATTATTGTCACTTAATGATTTTGAAGCTTCATTAACAAGATCTTCTGCCATTTTCCTTGTATCGAATATGGCTTCTTCATAATAGTTGCCAAGCGTGCCACCAAATGGTAGGACGCCGGGAACAGACGACATGGGATTTTCGGACACATTCAAAATACATACTTCGGTACCCGCAGGCAACGGCAGCGCTGCAAGTTCATCTATGGCGACTTTACTAAAGTCAGAACCATCTATTGCTAATACTATTTTCATGATTTGTCTTTTGGATGATACACTGTCTTTCATTTTTCAGCTTATAACCAATATTTATTATTGGTCCTTCTTGTTCATTCCGCGATTTCGTACAATCATGACCGAACAGCGGGCGTGCATTGCCACCGACTGGGAAACCGAGCCGAGCAGAAACCTTGATACCGCCCCGCGACCTTGTGACCCTACAATTATTAAATCTGCGTTAAAGGCTTCTGCCTCCTCCAAGATCACATTTTTAGGCCACCCGTTCACAACTGCTGTTGTTACCGATAGTCGGGGATTTTTTTCTCGTAACATCTGGACCGCCAGGTCAACGATTTCTTCTGTTGATTTTTTTGCTCGGGACAAGGCCTCTTCATAATAATTACCAAGCCCTCCGCCCATGGAAACTACTCCCGGAGCGGCCACAACAGGACTCTCAAAAACCGATATGATACGAACTTCGGTATCTGACGGCAACGGTAGCGCCGCAAGTTCATCTATGGCCGTCTTACTAAAATCAGAGCCATCTATGGCCAATACTATCCTCATAACTTGAAATTTTATGAATAAAGGCTTTCTATCCTTTATTCTTATTAATAAATGTTTGGGCATCTTCTTGAGAAGTGAAATAATAAACACTTCCGCTGTTTTTATCCTGGACAATAATTGCTAAAGCTTTATCAACTTTTTTATTGTTAAGTGGATTGCTTCCGAAGCGGACATCATCCAGGTTTTTCTGTAACTTTTCAACACAATTTTCACAACATCCGTAATAAGTAGTTCCGTTGGCTTCAATAGGTATTTGGGACACACCCATATATCGGTCGTTGACCATACATACTTTTTCGTTGGGAACGATTTCATAATTTTCGGATGGCATAATGGCTTCATCTGCTGTTAGGGATGTTTCAACAGTTGGCTGGATTTTACTTTCAGCCACTTTCTTTTTCTTGTTGGAACAGGATAGAAATAATATTGAAAACAATAAAAGGATGAATGTACCAATGGATAATTTTCGCATTGGATTTTTAATGGTAATGCCTTGGGTAGTATTGTTTTTCCTATGTGATGGAATAGGTTTCATAGTGTTAATTTTTTAGTGGAATTATAATTTCAGTTTGAATGAGTTTTCGCCAATAGAGGTGTTCGTATAATCCTGACCAGTACATCCCAAAAGTGAAGGCAAATAATAATTCTTCAATGGGGATACCCAAAACAAGGATATGGGTCAGATTTTCTAGGTTCCAGAACAATTCTACATAATCGGGATAGAACGGAAGTATACTTCCAAAATAAACAAAGTACAATGCCGTGAACAGAAACCCACTTATCCAGATTTTGGTCTTTAGGTCCGGACGGCAGTAAAGCGTGGCAATTCCACCTAAAAACATGGCCAATATTCCACAGTAGATATGATTCAAATGCGTGAACAGCGCCAACACCAAAAACGCAAGAACTGGGACGAAAAGAATGTATATGTGAAGTCTGTGCATGGCATGTTTGCGCTCAGTGTGCGGTATTTCAACATACCTTCGCTTAAAAATTAGATTGTACAGTACCGTGCCTATACCTCCGATGGCAAAAGAGAAGATTAGGCTTTCGATATCGAACCCTGTCCTTATCGCCAAATCAAAAAGGGACGGCGGATGCCAATATTCAGGAACGAACAAAGGTTCTGTAAGCCCGAAGGGCATGGTTATCCAACTCATCTTCAGCATTTCTCTTCGAGAATCTTTCTTCATTAGATAGACCACGCCCCAGAGGGCTAGAATAATAAGGGACCATATGAACCAGACATATTGCATAATTTTTACGTTTTTTGGGTTTTTAAATAATCCACGGTTTCTTTTACGGTCAAGGGATATGTAGCATTACCGGTGCGCACGTAAAAGGTCGTGTCCGCACCATCGTTAACGTAAACAGGGTCTTTGGATGGTTCAATGTCTATGACACATATTTCCTTTTCATTGACGACATAAAAGGAAATATGATTGCTGAAACAGGCTTCATGGCCCAGTTGAGTGGATATAATCCTGTAGACCTCCCGCTCGTAGCCATCCCTGTTTTTATGCTTGAGTGTCTTAAAATCCTTTTCCAGGCCCAAAACGCTTCCATCGTCATCAACACCAATAATTAGTTTGCCGCCTTTCGCGTTCATAAAACCTACAATGGTCTTGGCAATGGCCAGTTCCAGTTCGCGGTTGGTGGTTTTCCTAAAATAATCATAGCGGATGGATGACTTAAATTCTACCCGTTCATTCTCGCCGGCATTTACAAGGGCTGCAATATCCTGTTGCAGAAGGCGCTGTTGTGTACCAATAAGTTCATTTTTCTTTTTAAGGATTATCCAAAACAAACCAGAAATGGTTCCCAGAAGTGCCCCTAATAAAGCCAGTAATCCACCCATACCCCGCATATCTAAGGTAAATGATTCAAAAATGCGTTCTTGCAACACTTCTCGAAATAATGAAAATGAAAAGGTCGTATTGCTAAATTCAAACCAATAGAGCACCATGGTAAAAGGATGGACAAGGAAATAGAAAATACCTGTTCCCACGAGTGCATGAATGAATATGGTCCCTATTTTTGATGTAGTCCTTTTAACTTTCATTGGTCGTTTTCCTTAAACTATTTTATATAACCGTGTTCCAGGTTCAGCAACGAATTCCTGCCATCGAACTGGCTGTTGAACAATTTGTTGAAGGTATAGGCCAGGCCTATCTGCACCCGGTGCTGGCTCTCGCCCAGCAAGGGCTGTAGCGCACCATTGTTCTTGTTGTAGCGGTACTGGAATATAAGGTCGAAATTATTTCCCACACGGTACAGGAAATTGCCGATGGCCATATATTGGTTGGTGTTGCCATCTGTATTGGAAAAATCCTTGTACCCGAACCCGGCGGCTATCTGGAAATTGGGCCGTTCCAGCTTGCGGTTCAGGTAGCGGAGCATCCCAAAGGCCGCCGTACTGCGGGAGCGCGTGTAACTGGTATAATCTGTGATGTTTTCAATAGTTGAGAGCCCGTCATTGTAGATGCCCTGTACCTTGAAATCGACGAAATGTACGGGATCGGGCAATATACTGAAGGTGGCGTTCCCTATAAAACTGGTCAAGGTTTCGTTGCTGTCCGCATTGGGCGCCAGATCGGATCTGTCCAATAAAAAGTTGTTCCAGCTAAAGCCTATTTCCCTTAAGAAGTTCCGGTTCCACAACTGGCTTTCCGGTTGGCGATATATAATGCTGCCCCCAAGACCATTGATGGAATAATCATTGGGTTCCTCAAAATCCTGATAATTTTCGGCGTGCAGGGTTACATAGAGGCGCTGCCCAAAGATGCGGGTGTATTCCAGTACGTTCGCATATTGGTTGTCCTCGGTATTGAGGCCGTTGGAGAAGGGGTTGAGCACATAGGTATATTGCAGCGCATCGTCATCGCGTATGGTATTGAACTCGCCCAAAATGGTCTGTGAGGTGGTACGCCCGATCCTTATGATGTTGTTCTTGTTTTCCACAAGTGCCATCACCTGGTTGTAAAAAACCTGCCCCAGGCCGCTATTGGCGTCTGGGAAAGAGAAGCCCAATACCATTTGGCCCCGCCAACCTTTGTACAGTTTTTGGCGGGCGCCAATGAGGAAGTAGGAATCCGAAAAATCGGAAAGGACCTGGTCGCCTTCGTTGAGTACGGGTATGGCCAATGAGGCATTGCCCTGGTTGCTGTAAAAATTTCCCGTAGAAACGGTCTTGATGCCCAGTTCTATTTCGGGCAGCATATCTTCCCTGTTCAATTGCTCCGATCCCGGTAATTGTGCAAAACCCGGCAATGCGAAAAGTGCAAAAAATAGGATTACATATATTTTATTCATGATTATTTTTTTGGTTTATTAATAATTATTCGTCCAGGGCGATCTTGGGGAGCTTATCGTCCCCGAACAGCATCTTGTCCATATTCATTGGTTTGCCCATATCCATATCCATTCCTTCCATTCCCATGCCCTTGTTGAACATGGTGTTGCCACTGTGTTTGGTAATGATGAGTTCATCTTCGGGTAAGTCTTCGTATACCAATGCCAACAAATTTCCTCCAGGGTATAAGCCATTATTGGTCACTTTTCGCGTATCGTGGTCATGAAAGGTCCAGATACCCCTATTGTCCCCCTCAATAATGATATCGAAAGTTTTGCCGGGCGTCAACGGCACCGTGTTGCGTTTCCAAGGATGAGATAAAGGAATTCCGTCATCGGCCACCATCCAGAAGTCATGCCCGTGCAGGTGGAGGTTATGTATCTCTGCACCAGCATTGATAAGGCGTACCCGTATCTTTTCGCCCGATTTTATAAAAAGGTACGGGGTCTCGGGATACGACTTGCCGTTTACGGTGAACCAGTCTGCCTGTGGCAGGCTTGCCGGGGCCCTGCGGCTCAATGCATAGGGCGGCTCCCATCCGTTCTTGATGGATTCGGCAAACTGGTCGTGGTTATTGAACACGGCCCAGCGCTCCGGATCGAAGCGGCCTTCCTTCATAAGGTAGTTGCGTTCCTTCATACGATCCAGCATCCGGTTCATCTCATTGCGGATGTAGTTGACGTCGTGCGCACCATATACCAAGGTATATTCCCGTTCGTACGGAAACTGTTTTTTAATAGGATCGTCTGGATCCTCTACGATTATGCTCCCGAACATCCCAGCCTGCATGTGCATGACCGTGCCCCAATGGCAGTGGTAAAAATGGGTGCCCACGGGTTTTGCCTCAAATTCGTAAATAAATTCGTTCTCCGGCATTACCGGCAGCTGGCTCACGTAGGGGACCCCGTCCATACGCCAGGGCACATAGATACCGTGCCAGTGTATGGTGTGGTTGATGCCGGTTTTGTTCTTGAATTTCACCCGTACTTTATCGCCATAGTCGACCCGTATCTCAGGGCCGGGAATCATATCGTTAAAGGCCAAGGTGTGATATTTAAAACCCGGGGCGGGTTCGTGTACCTTGATATCGATGTAAAGTTCAAATTCTTTCCATTCGCCATTTTTTTTAAAGGGTAGGGGTTGTGTTAAGCGTTGTTTGTTGGCCTCCTTGGCACTTTCGGCCAAGAGATTGCCGGGAAAAAACAGCATGCCCGCCGTAGATACGGCACCCGTTGCCAAAAAATTTCTTCTGTCCATAATTTTAGAGTCTTTAATAATTTTAAGGTTTTATTTGGCTTTAAGTTGTGCATTATAAAAAGCGGCGATCAGAGCACCCGTGAGCCAGGCAATGATAAAGGTCTGGACAATGCCAATAAGTGCCTCCCAAATTGGCACGTCTACCCGTATTATACTGGTGGTGTCCAAGCCGTGCAACAGGCTGTTGAAAAAGGTTATGCTTCCTTCTTGTCCTGCTGTGGCCAAAACGATCATGCAGCCGGCGTAGAGGATTGCAGCGGTCAGCCCCATGGCAAAACCGAATTTTTTAACATTGATACGATTCATGATTCCTGTTTTAATGTTTATTGTTGTTATTATTCATTTATGAGTTTGTTCATGTGTCAAAACCAAAGTCGGAGTCAATGGTTGCGCTCAAGGCTCTTTTTGTATTCCATTTTATTGTGCATGGCTTTTTCCAATTCCTCATGCTCCAAAGTGTGGTCACAAAAGGTGTCGCTCAAAAGGCTGTCATTGGCAATGACCGGCATAAAATGGTGGGTGGTCAGTAGCATAAGGTCAGGATATCTAGTGATCATATTGCTCAATTTGTTCGCAAGTATGGTATCCTTAGCCGCCTCTTTTACGAGTTCGTCCACCATCATTCCCATGGCATGGTCGTTATCCATCATCTTGGCAATGTATTTTTTGCCCAGATCGTGGTCTTCGACCATCAAGGTCAAAACCTCCTCTTGTTGTGACGGGTCCTTAAGCATATCCTTTACAGCACTTTCCTGTTTTTGTGCACAGGCCGATAATGTGAAAACGGCCAATACAATCCCTATTGCTTTTTTGATTTCTGTTTTCATTTTGATTCATTTTAAGTGTTACTAATTGCTGCTACTTCCTAGTGTCATGTTAAAGTAGAAATGACACTATTCTGACTTTAGAATCCTTTTTGATTCCTCAAATTCCTCTTTTGTAATTTCCCCATTGGCAAATCTTTTTTTGAGAATTGCGAGAGGGTCTTCCTTCTTTGATTTTCGGTAAGGGATGTCGTATGGCACAAAGAATATCCATATTAAAAGAATGAACCATATGATCCACCATACGAAGTGCATACCGCCCCAGTGTCCGTCGAAAAAATGCATAGTTTTAGGTTTAAAGGTTAATAGTTGTTTGTCTTTCCTATTTTAAAAGTTTCTTTGATCGCTCATATTCCTCCTTGGAAATCTCGCCCTTGGCAAACCGGATTTTGAGCATTGTGGCCGGATCGTCTTCTATGGTTTCTGTGTAAGTTGTACTGGAAGGTGCAAAAAATATCCAGCCTAAGGCCACGATCCAAATGGCCCACCAGATAAGGTGCATGCCCCAAAAAAATCCATCTTTGTAAAACATGTTCTAAATTTTAAGGTTCGTATTATTTTAAATGATCTCTGTAATGGTATAGCCGTCAAGTTCATTGAGTTGCCCTTGCAGTTCTTCGACCGTAAGCTTCTTGTTCATGCTGATGATCGTCTTTCCTTTCGGGCTTAAAAAGATTTCGGCCTTCTCTATGGCCGGGTGCGCTTCCAAGGTTTTTCTTACCCTTGTGATACAGCCGCCACAACTTATTCCGTTTATTTGATATTTATGTTTCATTTGTTTCTATTTATTTCTAATGGTGCCGATGCCCTTTGTGTTCTTCTTCTTCTTCTTCAGTACCTGCTATCGATTCTGCCTTACGGTGTTCATGATCGGCACCTCCATGGCCGGCGTGGCCTTGACTGCCGCTCTTATGCCCGCCATGCCTGCCATGACCCCCGTGCGGTATTAAAAGATGTACTGCAAACATTAGAAGGATAAAGGCAAAAATTCCATTGTAGCCTGTGATACCCAGTGCCGGGGCGAAAAAAATTAACAGTAACGGAATACCGCAACCGATGACCATCCAAATCCAATGACCTTTCATGATTTCTATTTATTAGTGTTAAATGTTATATTCTTTAATGATGATCGCCATGGCTTTGGCTTTTGCTCAATTCGAGTTCGCCTCGTTCCCTGGCTTCTAATTCACTTTCTTCTATCATTTTTTTGCACGACTCCATACAATCTTCACTCATCATTCCGTTTTCGTGCATCATTTGCATCATTGAATTCATTGTTTCCGGACTTTTCATCATTCTGTCCATCATTGCGTGCATCACAGGTTGATCGCCCATCATGTTTTTCATTATCATGCTGTCTTTCATCATCATCTGCATTCCGCCACCCTGCATCATATGGCCCATCATCTTTTGGTTGCCCTGCATCATCTGCATGGCATGGTCGTTGGTTTGCATATTGTCCATGAATTGGGTCATATAGCTGTGATTACTGGCAATTGCATCAAAGAGTTCCGTTCTCGTTTGTGAATTTTCAAGCATTGCATTAGGATCTGTTTTCTGTTCGCAACTGGATAGACTTATTAAGCCCATTGCCAATAAAATAATTGTTATCGTTCTCATCATATTTGATTTTTAATTGCTACTTATTTTCGTCAATTCTATTTTTCCATTCCCTAAACTTAAAGTTGAGGGAATTTTGCTATTATTGTGTTACATAAGAAAGAGGAAGAGTTATATTTTTCCCACATTCTTTGTATTAATGTTCGTGCCTAAAAAGAGCCTCAAACCTAGCTGACGGCGAGGTAGGGTTTGAACCAAAAAGGCTTTTATTCGAACAATTTTTACCATGGACTACAAATTCTCTAGATATTTAATTCGTTTCTTTTTCCGTTTTTTATAATAAGATGGGGCGAACCCCGTAACGTTTTTAAACTGGTTCGACAAATGTGAGACGCTACTGTAGGACAGCTTATAGGATATTTCCGTTAGATTCAATTCATCATACAGCAACAGTTGTTTGACGCGCTCAATTTTGTTTAAAATAATGTACTGCTGAATGGTGATTCCCTTTACTTCGGAAAATGTATTTGCCAAATAGGTATAGTCATAACCCAGTTTTTCGTTGATGTAATCCGAGTAGTTTACCTTGGGCAATTCATCGGAATAATGGACCATTTCAATAATTAAGGCCTTAATCTTTTCAACCATGATCCTCCGCTTATCTTCAAGCAGTTCCAGACCGCAGGCCTTCAGGTTTTTACGTAGCTGATCTCTTTGGAAATCAGTGATATTCCCAAGGATTTCGATGGATCCAAGGTCTACGTTGACATAACGCAGGCCCAGCTTTCGCAGTTCTTGCTCTACCACCATCTTACAGCGCAAACTCACCATATGTTTGATGTATATAAACATTTTGTTTTCATATTAAATTAGTGTCGTTGATAAAAGTAGCTGTTACCATAAGCCTTTGTCTGCATAATTTTCGTTCTTCCTTATATAATTTCGTCAAGGAAGCTCCGTTTCCAGATTTGGCTGTTTTTATAATCCGTCATGCTTACTCCGGTAACGTTCTTGAACTGACTGGACAAATGGTTCACGCTACTGTAATCGAGTAGATAGGCTATGTCCGAGAACCCATGCTGTTGCAACTGTATGAGCTCTTTGACCCTTTGGACCTTCAGTTTTATAAAGTACTTTTCAATCGTGACGTTCTCTTTTTTGGAGAAAACCTTGCTCAACATCTTATAATCCCGATGTAGTTCCGCTGCCAAATGTTCTGAAGTCTTTTCCTTAATATGTAAAGGAAGGTCTGTTACAAGTTCGATTAAGGTGATCTTGATATTCTCAACGATCATTTCCTCCTCGTTCTTGGCGATTTCAAATCCGTTGGAATGAAGCACCTCCGCTATTTTCAAATCGATTTTTTTATCGATTTCAGTAGTGATACGGACTGATAGTTTGCCCAGTTCAAGGGAAAGCACTTCCACACCGATTTCTTCAAGGTCTTGCTTTATGACCTTAAGGCACCGACTGCAGACCATATTCTTGATCCAGTATTCTCTCTGAGAATCCATACTTTAGGGTTTATTAAATGTTCTAATTGCTTGTGTCCATAAGGACTCATTATTATTTGGTATTTTGACCAATTGGAGCGAGTGTCGTTGGAATAAAGGGTACGACATTAGAGGGCAGAACGCGATGTCGGCCAATAAGAAGTACAGATTATTGGATCAATAATCTGTTTGAATAAAAATCAAATAAGGAAAGTTTCATGAAGCACAAGAATGTCCTTCTCGATCCATGGCGGATCGTAATTTACAAAGGGAACGATGTTTTTATCTAGCCCTTCAAATCGATTTATATAGGTGTAAAAAAAGCTATGTAAGAAAACATAGTTTTCGATGCTGAATTCCGCGGTAACCTTTTTAACGTTGTCATCACCGGCCTTGCTAAATGTTTCATTCCTGCAACAATCCTCGGCTCCTACAGAACACTCCTTGGAAGGACTTTCGCTTTTTTGAACTTTATCATCACAAGATTTTGCCTTACCAAATACGGCAATATCCACTAATTTGTTACAACAGAAATGCATATCAGCGCTAAAGGATGTGGTCGCAAAAAGTATTGCGAACGTCAAACCGATGGATACTATTTTACGTAAAAAGCGCTTCATACTCTAAAATTAGCAAAAAACTGTTTAAGTTTTAAAATTAAGGGTCAATTTGAAAAATATATAATAATCTAATTTTTATGTAGTTAGAATCAATTTAAATGATATTATTTTTCAAAAGTAACGTAAGTGATCAAACACAAACATGACGATCGTCATGTTTGTAAAAAAACAGTTGAATCCTCCAAAAGCCCTTAAGTAGAGAAGAGCAGTACCTAATTTCAATAAAAATCCAATCAACTTTTACGTCAACAACGTTCCATTTTCATCCCATTCGGCCATGATTCCCCTTCTATTCTGATCTATGCATTTTGCAAGCCACTCTTCCTCGTAGGCTACGCCGTGCTGTTTCAAGACATCTTCGGGTACACCATCCCATACATTGGGTGTATTACCTTTATAGCCCAAATCTTGTATCCCGATTTCCGAGGTGTAATAACCGGTAAGCGTCAAATTTCGCATCAAGGAAAAAAACTGTATTTCCATGGGGAGTTCGTTCTCCGGAACCGATATATCGGGATAGGCAATGGTGTCCAATAGTTGTTTTTGCCGGTCTTCGGAAGCCGATTTGAATTCCGTGCCAAATTGGGTATTGCTCTCGTGGTCCAACCACATGAGCCCGCCCCTGAGGGTTGTCTGCATTTCCGGAATATCCTTGGCCATAAATTCGATGAAATCCGGTACCCCTGCTTCCGTTGCGCTGCCAAATTTATCATCAGCGGGCAAAATCAGATCGCTCAAAACGGCAATGGTACCCAATTCGTGTCCGTTGAAAAATTGCTCCGCTTCCAGTTCCACGATCCGTTCCTTCTCCTTTGGGGTCCGGCCATATTTGTAACTATATCCCTCAAGTATCTGGGCATCTTCCGCCTTGGCCTCCGCTTCCGGTTTGCAGCCGTGAACCGCCAATCCACCGGCGACCGAGCCTAGTATAATCGATTTTATGCTATTCCGTCTATCCATTTTCCTATATGTTTTGCTGTTTCAACTGTTCTATTATATAGTCGGATGTTCTCCAGGAGAGCGCCAAGATGGTCCAGGTGGGGTTCTTGTCGGCCTGGGAAACAAAGGGCCCGGCATCGACGATAAATACATTGTCGGTATCGTGGAGTTGCTGAAACTTGTTCACTACGGAGGTCTTGGGGTCATTGCCCATTCTGGTCGTGCCCACTTCATGGATGATCCATCCCGGTGGCGATATACCATAGTCCTGTTCCTTGGTGGGTTTTGCGCCCAAGGCTTCCCCGCCCATATTGTGGATCAGTTCCTCAAAAGTGTCCTGCATGTGCCTTACCTGCTTTCGTTCGTGATCCGACCATTTGTAGTTGAACCGAAGCACCGGAATTCCGAACTCATCTACTTTGGTAGGATCTATTTCACAATAGTTGTCCTTCATGGCGATGGACTCTCCCCGACCACCAAAACCAATTACGGAACCATAGTATTTTTTGACATCTTCCCTGAGGACATTGCCATAAGCTCCCACTTTAGTGCCAAAAAATTTATTGAACTCGTTCGCATTGAAGCCGAACCCATAGTTGGGCATGCCCATTCCGCCCCATACCTCAATATGGTATCCGCGGGGGAAGTCCAATTTCTTATTGTCGCCCCACCAAGGGGAATATACGTGCATGCCCCCCACGCCGTCCTCGTTATAGGAAATTTTCCGGTTCATCAGATCCGGAATAAAGGCCGCCCTACTCGCCCCCGTGGAATCGTGAAGATATTTTCCGACAATATCGCTGCTTTTGCCCAATCCGTTCGGGTGTTGGGCACTTTTGGAATTCAAGAGTATCCGGGCCGAGCTGCAGGCAGATGCGGCAAGGACGACGACTTTGCCCTTTAACTTATATTCCTTTCTATCCTCTTTATTGATGTAGGAAACGCCGGTTGCCTTACCTTCTTCGTTGGTGGTAACCTCCCTTACCATGGCATTTAGGAACAGATCGATCTGGCCGCCGTTTTTCTGTGCCGGGAAGATCAAACAGGTTTCCGCCGAGAAATCGGCATATACCATGCAGGCCCTGGAGCATTGCGCGCAATAAAAACAGATGCCCCTATCCTCATTTATCATTTTGGTCAGGATCGACATCCTTGAGGGATAAACGGGTATATTCGATTTCCGTGCCCCACGGATGTAAAAAAGCTCGTGCAATCGAGGTTTGGGTGGGGGCAGAAAGAATCCATCGGGATCGTTGGGCAAGCCCTCGTTGGTGCCGAAAACCCCGATTAATTTATCTACTTTGTCATAATAGGGTTTTACATCCTCGTAGCCAATGGGCCAGTTATCGCCCAATCCATCCTCGTTTTTGTGTTTAAAATCCTTCGGGCCAAAGCGCAATGAAATCCTGCCCCAATGATTGGTCCGACCGCCCAACATTCGCGATCGGAACCACTTAAAATTACTCCCGTCACTGTTTGTGTAAGGCTCTCCTTCGATATCCCAACCTCCGTATGCGCTGTCAAAATCGCCAAAAGGCCTGACGGTATTCGCCCCTCTCCTTGGAGATTCCCAAGGCCATTTTAATTGCGTCATCAGTTCGGGATCCTTGGGGTCAAAGAACGGCCCGGCCTCCACAATGGCTACCTTTAGGCCCGAATCGGCGAGTATTTTGGTCGCCATGCCACCACCTGCGCCGGAGCCGACTATGATTACATCGTATAGGGTCGAAGATTTTTTATCTGCATAACAATTTTCTTATGTAATATACTGGGTAGTAAGACCTGTTCAGAGTAAGCGAAACCCCACATTCGGCTTTAGTGAACAGGTCCTTGTAAAAACAATTTGAATTATTTTGCCTTTTTCGTCAGCCTGCATTTTAATTCATTTAGGCTTATCATTTTGTCGTCTAGATTCTTTTATGTTAAGCCCAAAGGAAACAAGGCAATAAACTCCTGTCAAAAGACGAGGGGTCCTCCATTATTTTCCTAGCATCGTATTGACCTCGTAATCCTGCAGCCCACTGCGTTTCTTTTCATGAATATTATGTCTTGTCGAAGTTAAAAGTATCTGTTCCCAGCAATCTTTATCTACATAATTTTCTTTCTTTTTTATATAATTTCCCTCTAATACTTTCTATTGAATTCTTGGTTTTCAATAAAGGCTATGGTTGTTTTTGGATAAATACACTCAGCACAGTACTAAAAAATTTATTTGTGCTTTTGGGTATAGGACACTATAAATAGGACGCGTTCAAACACTCAATTAGACCCCCATGTAGAGAAATTATTGATTTTACTATCTTCTATAATATGCGCTGAAGACTACACATGTGTTCTTTGCATACGATTTTTTAGCAAAAGACGTTTATTTATAAAAGTCTTTGTTATGGAAAGAAAACAATTTTTACAGAATCTAGGGGCAGGTGCAGCCTTTGCCCTTGTTTTTCCCTGTTTGAACGGATGTTCAAAAGACGGTGCGGTGGGGGGGCTTCCAGTCCCTACAGGAATTGATTTTACGGTCGATCTTGACTCTCAGGAAGGTGCCCCTTTACAGAATAATGGGGGCTTTATCTTGAAGCAATTTGTGGTGGTGGCCAAAAACTTGGAGGGGCAGTATGTGGCGGCAAGTCAGGTATGTAGCCATCAACAGACCGAGGAAGTTAGGTTTGTGGAGAACGACGGCGGTATTTACTATTGTTCTGCCCATGGCGCACGCTTTGACCAAACCGGAAAGCCCTTGAACAGTATTACGAGCAACCCTTTGAAAATATTCCAGACAGAACTTACGGGAAACCTACTTCGGGTCTTTGAATGAATTGGACTAGGTTCTGGGTATCTTTTCAATTTTCACATTTTTCAATTCGATGAGCGAGAGCTCCTCCAGTTGGTCATTTTCAAAAGCCTTCTCGATTTCATCAAAATCAATGCCGTCCTTTATTTTAGGTTGTAGGTTACGGTAATCCTGTATTACGACCCCATTAACGTTGCGCTGGTTGTATGCTTCCCGAAACCGCATTCCCCCTTTGCCGGTAAAGTATTTGTAAGCCAGATAATCCATACTATAATCCTCAACATCGAACCAATAGAGGAACACATCCTCAAAATCATCGCCACCGCCCTCTTGCTTAAAAGTAACACGGATTTTATAGTACTCCTTACTTTTTATCACGCTTCTACCTTGGTCTTCTACAATGACCGCGGGATCTTTGAGCCAAAGGGGCAAAAACGCAAAATACATCACTGAATTTACCGAATTGGTATAGGCTTTCTCTCTTTTTTCGGTAAGGCTTATCAAGGTATCGGCCACATAGCGGACCAGCCCCTTATTGGTATAGACATCCCGTATTTCCGTGCTATCGCCTTTCTTGCCGATTCTTGTGTATTCAAATCGCCCCTGGTTTCTTTTGTATTTATAATGATAATCCCGAAAATCAAATGAAGCCTTTGCATTTTTCAATTTTTCGGTTCCCGAAACTGCTATCGCCTTATCGATGATATCTTTTTGCGCAAAGGAAAGACTAAAAGATAGTATGGATATGATTATTGGAATCGAAAAAAAGAATGGTTTGTTGCTTACTTGTTTCATATAGTTCTTGATCGGTCCAGTTGTTTTTTGGCAATTCATTTTATTTCTTGTTTGTTGGTATTCCCTTATTTTTTTCATTAATAGCTTTGGTCTCCGTATGTAAAAAGTCCGGTGCCAAGAACTGTATCCGTTCCCGTATTTTTTTTGCCTTATCTTCTTCCCCGGTACTGACATATCGCAAATAACGATGGTTATTTTTAAATTTTTGGTCGTCCCTTTTAGATAATTCAGTAGGCTAGTTCAATTTTAAGCAGTCATTAAATCTATTAAAATCCATAGGTTATTGAAAAATTAATCCCAAATGGATGCCCAGGCCGTAATCCGGCAGGAACCCTTGACACCGCATAGGTCGTATCGAACAAGTTAATGATATTGGCGGAAAAGGTGAAGTGGCTATTATAGAAATAGCGACCGGACAGGTCAACGACAAAATTGGAATCTACCCTTAAATTTGTGGGAATGGTCCCTGTTCCTGCTTGTGTCCTGAATGCATCGATATAGCGTGCACCCATGTCAATGCCAAACTTTTCATGCCCCAGGCCAAGGTTCAAATTGAACTGGTTCTTGGCGATATAGGGTATCTCATCACCCACCGAGACTTCCCCGAATATAGCGTTGGCACTGTCAAATGAACTAAGAAACTCGGTATCGGTCAAAGTATAGTTAAACGTTAACGGTAAGCGGACCTTTTCCGAGCTGTTATTCAAAAGGTTATAGTTCAACGATACTTCTACACCGCTGACCCTTACCTCGCCAGCGTTGAATTGGTCCAAGCTGCCCGTACCACCTGTAGCCGCAAGGTCGCTCCCCAACAAGTTTTGATAGTCGTTATAGTAGCCTACCACTTCGCCTTGAATTCCATGATAATTGAAACGGGTACCCAATTCATAATTTATACTGCTTTCCGCATCTTGGCCTTCGTTATTGCCGGGAGGGGAAAACCCCTTGTGCACCCCGCCAAAAACGGAAAGATTTTCGGCAAAGGTATAATTTGCCCCTATTCCCGGAATCCAAACATCCACTTGGTTCTCACGTTCGGAAAGGTCCGTACCCGATCTCGTTGCATCGTTGGTACCGTAATTTATCCTGCCCAACGTAATATTCTCGTACCGAATACCCGGGGTGAATGTAAACCTGCCCAAATTTAGTTTGTACAAGGTATGTGCAGCAACTGCCTTCGCGTTGCCGATACGGTTGGCATCCGCCCCTTTGATGCCGACTGTTGTGCGTATTAGTTCATTGTTCTGAAAACCATACCTGTCTACCCATTGAAACCTGTCCTCCTCATCCTCATGGTACCGTATACCCAGCTCCAGGCTTTGTAACCAGTCAGCGCCCCAGCGCAACCGGGCAATGGACTGTATTCCTTGGGAGGTATACCTCCTGTTATTCGCTTTTATGCCGAACACATCTTCCGGGGTATCCGTGTTTCCCAACAGGGCATTGTATTCCATGGCATAGGTTTCCGGATCTGCGAGCACATTGTTTATTCCAATGCGCTCCCCAAGATTTACATCGTCCAATTTATACCAGTTGCGCTTAAACTTGTTCACATATCCCGTGGTGGTAATGGACAGGGCCTGGGAAAGTTTAAGAAAATGTGTTAATTGGTATTGTTGGTGCTCCGCTTCCATCACATCTTCCGAGGATGCCCTGTATCTGCGGTACGGGTTTTCATTGAAATCGGCATCGGTCAACCCTAAATAGGTTTCATTGGCCCTTTCTTCGGAAAATTGGATTTTAAAGAGAAGGGATTGATAGACTTTGGCACCTTCATCGGTATTCATTCGAAACTTTGCCAAATAGTCCGATTTATCAAAACCCGTATTTCCCCCTCCGTCAATATTTTTAAAACCGTCTGAATTGTAGTTATAGTATTCGCTTACGAATCCGAAGTTCTTAAAACTATCGCCTACCACGATCTGGGTATTCTTTGAATTGAAGTTACCGGCCGATAAGGTCGCTCTTCCCATAAACCGCTCCGGTATCCGGGTAGAGATCATGTTGATGGCGCCACCCGTAGTATTTGGCCCATATTGCACCTGACTACTTCCCTTCAATATTTCCACGGCCTGCATCCTTCCGATCGTGGGGAAATAATATGCGGCAGGAGCACTGTAGGGGGCGGGGGCTATAAGTACCCCATCTTCCATAAGATTGATTTTTGCACTACGTTCTGGAGAAGTACCCCTCAAACTGATATTGGGCCGTAATCCAAAACCGTCCTCCTCGTAGATATTGACCCCGGGCACGTTTCTCAATATCCTGTTAATATCGTTATAACTGAATTTTTGGAGTTCTTTCGCCGATATATAATTTGCGGAACCCGTTCTGTTGCTGGCTTCAAATTTACTCCCTAGAATTGCACTTCCATTGACTATGACCTCGTTTAAGACTTCCGTTTTCAGGACAGTTGAATCTTTGCCATCATTGCTTTCCTGTGATAATCCTAAATTCGCTGTCAGGAGCATTATTGAAAATACAGTTAAAAACCATTTCATATTATACTTATTTAGATTGAATAAAAATAAAGTGCAAACGTAGGATAATTTTTGGTTTGGCGCAATCTTATTGAGAAAGATTCTAAATAATTTTTTAGTTTTATAATTACTATTAAGTTTATTGCTTTATCCATTTTGGAACTGTCAAAAAAACCGAAATGGGTATATGTCAGAATCTGTTTTGAGCATTCATATATAATATCATCGGAATTCCTAAACTCGCAGGAGTTTTAGCCTGTTGATGGATTTTTACCTGATGATTGCGGGAGTAGCAATGGCATTCAGTAGCGTATCGTTTGTAGCGAACAGCTTACGGCTAAAATGAGTAAAACTTTAATAAGAATAAGTTCAAACACGATGAAAACTTTAAAATTTAAAACAAATATCAATTGTGGTGAATGTGCATCTAAGGCAACACCTTTTCTAAACAAGCAAGACAGGCTTGAAAATTGGGAAGTGGATACTGCTAATCCTGATAAAACCCGGACAGTGGAAAGCAATGGAGCATTCGAAGAGGAGGTAAATACTACGCTCCAAAATATTGGATTTAAGGCGAAAGTGTAAATTCAAATTAATGCTGTTTTGTAAACTACTCCGCCAATCATGATTTACACCATAATCTTTGGACTACTTCTTGTGCTTGCCGTTTATTTTTTTTCCAGAATAGGAAGAAAAAAGGTAAAGCCTTTCCCAAAACATTGGCATCCGTTGCTGATGGGTCATGTGCTCTTTTACCGGAACCTTCCAAAAGCAAAGCAGGTAGTTTTTCAGGAACGAATGATGCAGTTCTTAAGCGAGGTATATATTGATGGGGTACAACTGGAATTAGAAGAACTGGACAAAATATTGATTGCCGCAAGTGCCGTGATTCCGGTTTTTGGTTTTGAGGAATGGCACTATACCAATTTGAGCGGTATACTTCTATATCCTGATTATTTCAACGAAGATTTGGAATTCGATAGTAAGGGACAACTGCGAAATATAGGGGGACTGGTCGGTAGCGGCAGGTTCGAAAAACAGATGATTCTATCAAAAAAAGCGTTATACCATGGCTTTGCCAATACCACCGATAAAAGCAACACTGGTATTCACGAATTTGTACACCTCATAGATAAAATAGACGATGTGACCGATGGAGTGCCAGAACGGTTATTGAAACATCAATATACAATCCCGTGGCTAAAGTTGATCCACAAGGAAATGGAAGCCATAAACGATAACCATTCCGATATCCGAAAGTATGGGGGAACCAACGAAGCCGAGTTTTTTGCCGTGGCTTCCGAATACTTTTTTGAACGGCCCGATTTACTAAAAAAGAAACATCCGGAACTGTATAAAATGCTGGTGGAATGTTTTAGGCAGGAACCTTCTAGTGGGAACAATTACGGCTAATGAAGAGACAAAAAGTAGTCTATGTGCCAAAATCGAAAATATTATGGGTACACGCTTTAATCTTTGAAGATTGTATTGCTAATATCATTTGTCGCGAATTTTATTGGTTACTTGAATCCAATGAGAAGTAGCATACCTTATAGTTCTGTAAAGGGTATATCGACACAACTATCGAAAGAGACCACAAATGGGATAGTCCTAGAAAACCGCACACAGTTTTTCGGTATACTTCTTTCTTCTTCGCCTATCTTTAATTTACTGATTTCCGCACATTTATAAGCGCGAAAAATTGATATCTATTGGAGTTTTGCAACGGCCACGTTCGTTTTATTTGACCTTAAAATCGCAATCAATAGTTCATATAAATTTGATGCAATCACTAAATATATATCCATATATAAGGCTTAGTGCTTAAAGGCTGTTTTGAAACGTGTGAATTATGTAATGTTTATCAATATTTATGTGCCAAACTCTTTATGGTTCTTTTGCACCTTTGACTAAAGTTATCTAAATAGATATTAAGTACAATAATATTTGAAAAGAACAATTTGGTTCACAAGATAATTAAAAGTCAAGAAATTCATTCAGACCGATATTTGATAATGCAAACTCACAAATGGTATGGATAGGAAAATTAAAGGAAAAAGGGCAAAGCGTAATGCAAAAAATAGAGCGGGATACACATAAAAAAACTGTTCGCCCCATAACCTAAGCATTAAGAGTTTAAGGAATCGATTGCGTTTAAAAACGAAAAATTTAGTACTAATTCAAAACAAAAGATTATGGACAAATTACCTAAAATGGCCTTACCCGCAATAATCATATTTATTATACTGGTTATTGTAATAGCAAAATCCGCAGTGACAATCGGTTCGGGAGAGTCCGGTGTATTATACAAAACTTTTGGTGGAGGCGTTGTGACCGACGAACCACCCTTGGGCGAGGGCTTTCATATCGTAGCACCTTGGAACAAAGTTTTTATATATGAGGTAAGACAGCAGGAAGTTTTTGAAAAAATGCAGGTACTATCTTCCAACGGATTGGAAATAAAACTGGACGCCTCCGCATGGTTTGAACCAAAACGGGAATTTTTGGGAAAGCTACACCAAGAAAAAGGCTCGGAATACATTCAACGGGTACTATTACCTACGATTCGATCGGCGGCAAGAAGCGTTGTGGGGCGGTATACCCCGGAGCAATTGTACTCCAGTAAGCGAGATGCGATACAGGCCGAGATCTATGAAGAAACCAAAAAGATCGTTGACGGACAGTATATTCAACTCAATGAGATATTGGTAAGGGATGTCACTTTGCCAGTTACCATAAAGGAAGCTATAGAGCGTAAGCTAAAACAAGAGCAAGAGTCGTTGGAATACGAGTTTCGTTTGGTTACAGCTAGAAAAGAAGCTGAAAAAGTAACAATTGAAGCACAAGGAAAGGCGGATGCGAACAGAATTTTAAGTGCTTCATTGACAGATAAGATATTGCGGGACAAGGGTATCGACGCAACATTGGAACTAGCGAAGTCACCTAACTCGAAAGCAGTCATTGTTGGCAGTGGCGATTCCGGATTACCATTGATATTGGGAAATAATTGATTTTGTTTAGTGTGATAAATCAAAAAGTTCAGACGAACCCAATCATAAATGGAGCAGGAACTAAAAAGCTCTTGATTTATTTTTCCCCACCCAAAGAAGTTGGCAGCTCAAAAACCTTTAATTCGAAATAAGGCAAGGCGGCCAAAAGATGATCGAAAATATCGGCCATGACATATTCGTAATTTTCCCACCGCTTGTCGGCACTAAAAGCATAAATTTCCAAAGGAATGCCCTGTGGTGTCGGTTCCAGTTGTCGGACCATCAAGGTCATGGTCTTGTTGATTGCGGAGTGTTTTTCAAGATATGAAGAAACATATTTACGAAATACCCCAAAATTTGTCAGGTTCCTGCCATTTATATTCAAAGACTTATCTACATCCTGCTGAGTATTATATGCGTTGATTTCGCTGGTTCGGGTATTTAGGTATTCGGCAATCAATTGTACTCTCGTGAGTTCGGTCAAATCTTCATCTGAAAGAAAACGAACACTTTTTTGACTGATTATCATTGCCCGTTTGATTCGTCTTCCACCGGAAACCTGCATGCCCCTCCAATTTTTAAATGAATCTGAAATCATAGCGTAGGTCGGGATCGTTGTGATAGTCTTGTCGAAATTTTGCACCTTTACCGTGGCCAAGTTAATTTCGATAACATCGCCATCCGCTCCGTATTTATCGAAAGTAATCCAATCGCCGATACCTACCATATCGTTTATACTGACCTGTATACTTGCGACGAGCCCTAAAATGGAATCTTTGAATATTAATAGGATTATTGCGGAGCCCGCACCGAGGGCGGTAAAAAATTTCCAAATTTCAACACCGGTAATTATAGCGAAAACGGCCATTACACCAACGATCCAAGCAAAAATCATGAAGACTTGAATATAACTATCAATCGGTTTATCGTGAAACCTTGACTTAGTTTTCAAGTAATCGGCCGTACTGGAAACGCCGGACATAGTATACCACCTTCGCCGGGCCAAAGTGAGCATAGCTGGCCGGTGAAAGTGAGCCGCTCCCGCCGGACGAAAGTGAGCCACTTTTGGATCTGATCTGCCTGTAATGCGCCAAAGGTCTTTTTTTGTGAAAAAGGACCATGGCGAACAAGCAGATAGACATGCGAAAAATAAAACGGATATTCAAGCTCCACACCTCGGGTGTGAGCAAACGGCGGATAAGCCAGCAGTTGGGCATCTCCCGCAACACGGTGGCCAAGTACATCGATTTCTTCAAGCGCTACCGCCTGACGGCCTATGAGGTGGAGAAGATGACCCTGGAGGAACTGCACGGCCTATTCAAGGCCGACCAAAGGCCAAAGAGCCCAAAACTGGTAGAGCTACAGAGGTACTTTCCCTACTTTGACAAGGAGATAAGAAAGACCGGGGTGACCCGACAGTTGCTCTGGGAGGAATATTATGCCAAGCACCCCGATGGGTTCAGGCTCTCACAGTTCAAGTACTGGTACGCCGAATGGCAAAAGGAGACCTCCCCCGTGATGCGGATGGAGCACAAGGCCGGCGACAAGCTCTTCATCGATTTTACGGGGAAGAAGCTCACCATTGTCGAGAGGGACACCGGGGAGCTCAAGGAACTGGAAGTGTTCGTCTGCATACTGGGCAGCAGCCAGTATACCTACGTGGAGGCCTGTGCCAGCCAGAAGCTCGAGGACTTCATCCGCTGCACCGAGAACGCACTGTGGTTCTACGGCGGTGTGCCGAGGGCACTGGTGCCCGACAACCTTAAGTCGGCCGTTGCCAAGAGCAGCCGCTATGAACCAAAGGTCAACGAGGTGTTCGCCGACTTTGCCGAGCACTACGAAACGGCGGTCCTTCCCACGCGCACCTATAGGCCAAGGGACAAGGCCATAGTGGAGAACGCCGTGCGCATCATCTACACTAGGGTGTTCGCGCCCTTACGGAACGAGACCTTCCACAGTGTGGCCGATATCAACACCGCGATCCGGGAACTGTTGGAAAAGCACAACGACATGTCCTTCAGGGGAAGGGAATACTCCCGACGTTCATTGTTCCTCGAAGTGGAAAGCCGGGAACTGATGCCCCTGCCCGAGAAACGCTATGAGATCAAACGGTACGCCCAGGCCACGGTGCACAAGAACAGCCATATCTACCTTGGCAGGGACAAGCACTATTACAGCGTACACTACAGACATATCGGCAAACAGGTAAAGCTTGTCTATACCGACAGTATGGTCGAGGTCTACCACAAACATGAAAGGCTGGCCGTGCACCGAAGGAACAGGAAGCGTTACGGCTATACCACTCTGGCCGGGCACATGCCCTCCCACCACCGCTTCGTCAGCGAATGGAGCAGCGAAAGGTTCATCGCCTGGGCCGGGAACATAGGGGAAAGCTGTCAAGGCTACATCATGGCCATATTGGACAAGAAGCAGCATCCCGAACAATCCTATAAATCCTGTCTTGGCGTACTGCACCTTGCCAAAAAGTATGGCAGGGATCGTCTCGACAATGCCTGCAGGAGGGCAACCGAATACGGTGCGTACAATTACAACATGGTCGAGCGCATCCTAAAAAAGGGCTGGGACAAGCTTGATGAGGACACCGATGACAATCTGGAAATGCCCGAGCACCAGAACATACGGGGCGGAAAATATTATGAATGAGAACACTTAAATACCACATATGAACGAAAGGACGATACAACAGATGAAGGAGCTCAGGCTCCATGGCATGCACAGGGCATTTGAAACGACCTTGGGCCCCAACGGTATGGGCACCGACTATACCAATGACGAGATCATTGCATATCTCGTGCAATGCGAGTGGGACGACCGCCACAACCGCAGGATAGAGCGACTGACCAGATCGGCGCGCTTTAGGTACACAGCCGTTATGGAGGCGGTGGACTACAGGCCTTCCAGACAATTGGACAAGAACCAGGTACAACGAATCGGTAGTTGTGGCTTTATCAAAAAGAAGGAGAATGTACTCATTACCGGGAGCACCGGGGTCGGCAAAAGCTATCTGGCCTCGGCCATCGGCCACCAGGCCTGTTCCATGGGGAAAAAGGTAATGTACTTCAACACGGCCAAGCTCTTTACCATGTTGAAGACCTCAAAAGCGGACGGTTCCTATCCAAAACAGATAGGCAAGCTTGAAAAACAGGACCTACTGATACTTGATGACTTTGGGCTAAAGCCACTGGACAACATCAACAGGCATGCGCTCATGGAGATCATCGAGGACCGCCACGGACAGAGATCGACCATTATAGCATCACAATTGCCCGTATCAAAATGGCACGACATCATCGGGGAGAGAACACTGGCCGATGCCATACTCGACCGTCTGGTGCATACAGCGCACAGAATCGACATAAAAGGTGAATCGATGAGGAGAAAATTGAAAAATAAGAACTAAGTTTAACCCACGGACAGGTCAAATCCAAGCAGTTGATTTACACTGCTCACTTTAATCCGGCGCGGGTGGCTCAGTTTACCCGGCTCATCCACCCACACATCCCATTACCATTGCATTGGTCGGGGCAGGGGGCAACGGTTCCCTTATATTGGCACGTTTGTCAAGGCTCGACCATGCCTTGGTGCAGTTGGGGCATCCAGGCCTCTATGTGACCGTTTTCGACGGGGACTTGGTACAGCCCTCGAACGTGGGCCGACAGCTCTATGCCCCACAGGACGTTGGGGGCAACAAGGCCATTTGTGCCGTAACCAAGGTCAACCATACCTTCGGACTGCAATGGGATGCCGTTCCCGAACGGATAGGTGCGGACGATAAAAGATTGCACGCCAATTTGATCATTAGCTGTGTGGACGGTGCCGATTTTCGGTTGGAACTGGCAAAGGTTTTGGAACACCCACACTCAAGTTCCTATCCCTATGAGAACCAACATTATTGGTTGGATCTGGGCAACGGAAAATACTTTGGTCAGTATGTCCTCGGAAATCTGCAACACAATGATCGGCCTTCGAATGGGGAGGTGCAAAACCAAAAGTTATATCATATCGTTGATTTGTTCCCCGACCTATTGGCGATGGAAAAAGAGGTCGAACAGGGAATGGGATGTAGCTATGCGGACAAGTTGCAGGAACAATCGCTGTTCATCAATGATGCCCTGTCATCGATGGCCGTCCATTGCCTTTATGAACTACTAACGAACAAAAAAATCAAATATCACGGGGCATTCGTAAACCTTGAAACGGGCAGGACGAATCCGCTTCCCATAAAATCCAATATACATGCTATCGCTTGAAATTCTTTACGAAAAACTTCCCTTTTTGGGATTCATTATTTTTATATGGATTATTTTACAGGGAATTCTCAGGCTCAAACGTTTTTTGGGAATACCGTTTCTACTTTTTCTTTTCATCATGGTCGGCATTCCATTTATAAAAGATCTGGTATGGCTCTTCGGTGCAATGGAACTATCGGTCTGGGGATATTATATCGCTAAAAGATGGCCGAGGCCATATTCCTGATCTTACCATTGGAATGATCGTTCTTATTGGTTCGTCTTTTTCTCTCCCTCCCCATGGTTTCTGCGGGAATTGAAAACCCTCCACCTTCAAGCCTGACCGAGCGAGCACGCTGCGCTGGCTCGCATTCGGTCGTCTTTCCGGCTACTGATTTTCAACCCCCTCGAAACGGGATGCAAAAGTATGGAAGCCCCTATCGGGGTCCCATACCTTTGCGGAACGTGTTTTGTAGTTCCATTCGTATAAGATTTTTGTTCAATGTTTTTACCATCCATTTCTGTGTGTTATATATTTGGCCGATTTTTTTAGGTAAACAAGTTGGAACGCAATTATGGTAGGAATAGAATAATTATCCCAAAAGTATTTTGTAACAAAAATTTACTAAATTTGTTACATATAAGATGAATGTGTTATGCAGAGTGTTGAGTCCAAAATAAAAAAATCCATTTCCAAAAAGGAGCGGGGAGAATTAGTGTTCCCCGATGATTTTCGGGGATTAGGTTCATCTGAAGCTATACGGTTGGCCCTCCACAGGATTGAAAAAGAAGGTTATATAAAAAGAGTGGCCCAAGGAATCTATGTCCGTCCCAAGATAAGTAAATATGCGGGAGAGGTATTGCCAACGGCAGAGGAGATTGCCATGGCCATAGCCAAAAGGGACAAGATCAGGTTGGTACCTACCGGGGTATATGCTTTAAGTGCATTGGGGCTTAGCACACAGGTACCCATGAAACTTGTCTTTCTTACCGATGGAGCTCCCCGGGAAATAAAATTGGGGAAACGAAGCATAAAACTAAAGAAGACCACTCCCAAGAATTTATCGGCCAAGGGAGAGATAAGCAGACTTGTCATACAGGCCCTTCGCGAGATTGGAAAGGAACAAGTAACGGACGAGGAAGAATCTAAAATAATAGCCCTCTTGAAAAAAGAAGACCAAAAAGACCTGCTTCACGATATAGCACTGGCCCCGGCATGGATTCGGAAAATTATGGAAAAGAGCTTGGACAATGAATAAAAATGAATAAAATGAAATTTTACGATATACCCAAAGAAGATAGGCTTGCCATCTTTAAAAATGTAGAAGGCAAAACGGGAATACCAGATTTTGCGGTTGAAAAGGACTGGTGGGTCGTCAGTACATTGGGAATAATATTTGAAATGGGGATAGCGGAACATTTGGTCTTTAAGGGCGGGACGTCGCTAAGCAAGGCTTGGAAACTGATCGATCGATTTAGCGAAGATATCGACCTTGCCGTTGACCGGGGATTTTTTGGATATTCAGGGGAGCTATCAAAAAAACAGCTGACCAAGCTGAGGAAAGAAACGAGTTCCTATATTTCAGGGAAATTTTATCCAGAGTTGCAGCAGCGATTTAAGAGCAATGGATTTAAGGATGTGGGTTTCAATATCATTCCGGCCGAATCAAGCGACCAAGACCCTCGTATCATAGAAATCTATTATCCATTTCTGACCAAATCCCCCGGATACATCCAACCAAGGGTACAAGTTGAAATTGGCTGTCGTTCTCTAAGGGAACCATTTCAATCAAAACCGATAAGCTCCTTTGTGGACGAAGAATATCCCGATGCCGAATTTGTAGCGCCTCCAGTAAAGGTTCCATCCGTAACCCCTGAAAGGACTTTTTTAGAAAAACTTTTTCTATTGCATGAGGAATTCCAACGTCCCAAGGAAAAGATAAGGGTGGATAGGCTAAGCCGTCATTTGTACGATATTTTCCAATTATCGAAAACGGAATTTGCGGTCAATGCCATCCACGACAAAGGTTTATATGAAACCATTGTAAATCATAGATATGTATTCACAAAACTTGGTGGGGTCGATTATAATCTGCATCGACCTCAGGATATACGGCCCATCCCACCCCCTGAGTATGAGGACGATTGGAAGGCAGATTATAAAACCATGCAAGAGCAAATGATTTATGGGGATTCCCCAGCCTATGAAAATTTGGTCAAGGGAATCCAAGGATTTTTAGAAAAGATGAATGTTTTGGATTGGAGAATGGGAGTGGAATTTCCCTTACCCAAAAGTTGAGATCAATTTGGGCAGGACAACCATATAAACGAATCAAATAGGAATAAAGACTATATAATCGGAATCCATAATGGATGATGTTTGATATGAACACCTAAATTTAATCATCTTTGTTATCGATTAAAGAATCAATGAGTTATGGGAAAAATTAAAAAATTTAATTCGGACACCTTCTTAAGGATATTCGCCCTATTAATGTCCGTGTCGCTGTGTTCTTGGATCGCACCACTTGTTTTTGAATTAGAGGTTAATGAGATTAAAGTGGTCTACATGATAAGAACATTCACTTTCGTTATGATTACTTTAATGATTATTGTTCCGTTAATTTTATTCTCTTTCGAAAAACCAAAAAAGTACAAATAGGCAATTAAAACGAATAGGAATGCCAGAAGACGAATTTTCCATACAGGTAAAGTCAAAATAGCAAGGAGAATACCTTGATTGCAAAAAACGGGCATAGTATACCACCTTCGGCGGGTCAAAGTGAGCCACCCGCGGCGGACCAAAGTGAGCATAGTGGGGCGGATGAACGTGAGCCACTAAAAAGATCGATTCTATTTGAGTGTTGC
>NZ_JAAAMI010000012.1 GCF_010500845.1 Flagellimonas sediminis
GGTCTCAGGGGTGCAAGCACCCCCTACCCCTCGACTTGCATGTGTTAGGCCTGCCGCTAGCGTTCATCCTGAGCCAGGATCAAACTCTTCATTGTATTTCCTTGAATGTCTGTCCGACACCCGGAAACCCCGAGTCCCCGCATCAAAATGGTTCTTGTTCTCTTTACGCTGTCGTTACAATATGTATATGAACTTCTTTATTCTAAAACCGAGTCTCAATCTCACTAAATCAATCTTCTCTCGGCTTTGACCGCACTACCTTATCGGTTAAGCGGCTGCAAATGTACAACTGTTTTTTAAACCGGCAAGCTTTTTGAAAAATATTTTCAAGCTTTTTCTTTATCTCAAAACAATCATTTTACAAGAACTTTTTCCTAGAACACCTCGATGTTTTTCGGGCTGCAAATGTAAAATGCTTTTTTTGATTACACAATGCTTTATTTGATATTTTTTTTCAAGCCTTTCCGACTTATCAAAACAGTATGTCAATGAGCTTTTGTACTAACCTAAAAACAAACCCTTTGTTGTTTTTCGGGCTGCAAATGTAACACCCTTTCCATAATATACAAGAGTTTTTTTTGCCTTTGCAGCATATTTACATTCAAGTCACTGAAAACAAAGCCTATAAAAATACAACTTTTTTTAAAACTTCAAAACAACCAAACCTTTCTTATTATATCAAACCAAAAAAGCCAATTAATTCCACCTTATTATATGTAGAATATTCATGTAAACCTATTATGTAGGTATTGTAGCATCTATACAAGATATTATCTTTGTCCTCTCGAAAGTAAAACTTAGAAGTTTAAACCACATGATAAAGATCACACTACCAGATGGTGCTGTAAAAGAAGTAGAAAAGGGAACTACGCCTATGGACGTTGCCAAAGGTATTAGTGAAGGCTTGGCCAGAAACGTTATTTCAGCCAAATTCAACGATACAACTGTGGAGACCACAACCCCTTTAACGGAAAATGGCTCCCTTACTTTATATACATGGAATGATGATGAAGGAAAAAAAGCTTTCTGGCATTCCACATCGCATGTGGTGGCTCAAGCTTTGGAGGAAATGTACCCTGGCATTAAACTGACCATTGGGCCAGCTATTGACAATGGCTTTTATTATGATGTAGATTTTGGCGACCAATCCATCTCAGAAAAGGATTTACCCGAAATTGAAAAGAAAGCCTTGGAAATTGCCCGCGGGAAGTTTGACTATAAAATGAGGAGCGTTTCCAAAGCAGATGCCCTTAACTATTATAAGAACCAAGGCAATGAATATAAGGTAGAGCTTATTGAAAACCTGGAGGACGGAACCATTACCTTTTGTGACCATAGTACCTTTACCGACCTTTGTCGTGGAGGACACATTCCAAACACCGGAATCATAAAGGCCATAAAGTTGTTGAGTGTTGCAGGGGCCTATTGGCGTGGTGATGAAAAAAACAAACAATTGACCAGGGTATATGGTATTTCTTTTCCTAAGCAAAAAGAGCTTACCGAATACCTTGAACTTTTGGAAGAGGCCAAAAAGAGGGACCACCGTAAATTAGGGAAGGAACTGGAGCTTTTCACTTTCTCACAAAAAGTAGGTCAAGGTCTTCCTTTGTGGTTACCGAAAGGTGCGGCTTTAAGAGAGCGTTTGGAGCAGTTTTTAAAGAAGGCACAAAAGAAGGCCGGTTATGAAATGGTGGTCACTCCCCATATCGGGCAAAAGGAACTATATGTTACTTCTGGGCATTATGCCAAATATGGTGCGGATAGTTTTCAACCCATTCATACCCCAAAAGAGGATGAGGAGTTTTTGTTGAAACCAATGAACTGTCCCCATCACTGTGAAATATACAACAGCCATCCGTTCAGTTATAAAGATTTGCCTAAACGCTATGCCGAGTTCGGTACTGTATATAGGTATGAACAAAGTGGAGAGCTACACGGTCTTACCCGTGTACGAGGGTTTACACAAGATGACGCCCACATTTTTTGCACCAACGAACAGTTGAACGACGAGTTCAAAAATGTGATCGACCTTACCTTATATGTATTGAATTCTTTGGGCTTCAACAATTTTACTGCCCAGGTTTCGGTACGTGACCTGGAACATCCTGAAAAATATATCGGAAATGCCGAGGATTGGGAGAAAGCCGAACAGGCCATTATCGACGCAGCGGAGGAAAAAGGACTGAAATATGTGGTGGAAAGTGGTGAAGCAGCATTTTACGGACCAAAGCTCGACTTTATGGTGAAGGATGCCCTTGGCCGTAATTGGCAGTTGGGTACCATTCAGGTTGATTATAACTTACCGAAACGTTTTGACCTTACCTATAAAGGAAGTGATAATGAACTGCACCGCCCCGTTATGATTCACCGCGCGCCGTTTGGTAGTATGGAACGTTTTGTGGCGTTATTGCTGGAACACACTGGGGGTAACTTCCCGCTGTGGCTCATTCCGGTACAGGCTATTGTATTGCCCGTCAGTGAGAAACATGAAAAATATGCCGAAAAAGTTTTGAATTCACTGGAAAATGACGAAATTCGCGCGCTCATTGATAAGAGGAATGAAACGGTAGGGAAAAAAATCCGTGAGGCCGAACTCAAAAAAATCCCGTTCATGTTGATCGTCGGGGAGCAAGAAGAAGCTTCCGGAACCATATCGGTAAGAAGGCATGGGGGAGAGGATTTGGGAAGCCTGAGCACCGATACATTTTCCGACTTGGTATCTACTGAAATAAATAGTACCTTAAAGTCGTTCTAAAAAATCAAGTTTAACTAAAAAGTATACGTCATAGCAATACGAAGAAAATTTAAGCCCCAACCACAGAGGGAGAACAAAAACCCTCACAATATCAATGAAAAAATTAAAGCCCGCGAAGTAAGGTTGGTGGGCGATAATGTGGAGATGGGTGTTTATCCCATTGCAAAAGCAATGGAAATGGCCAACGAACAAGAATTGGATTTGGTGGAAATTTCGCCCAATGCCAATCCTCCCGTTTGTAAGATTATCGATTACAAAAAGTTCCTTTACGAACAAAAGAAAAGGGACAAGGCCCTAAAGGCCAAGGCAACCAAAGTGATCATCAAGGAAATTAGGTTTGGTCCGCAGACAGATGACCATGATTATGATTTCAAGAAGCGACATGCGGAAAAATTCTTGAAGGAGGGTGCCAAACTAAAAGCCTACGTGTTCTTTAAGGGGCGTTCCATCGTTTACAAGGATCAAGGTGAAATTTTGTTGCTCAAGCTTGCCCAAGAATTGGAAGAATGGGGCAAAGTGGAGCAAATGCCTAAATTGGAAGGAAAGCGTATGACCATGTTCATCGCGCCCAAGCCAAACAAGAAATAAAAAATACTGAACCTTTGTTCAGCATAATAATAAGCGGAGTTAAAAACTAGGAAAATGCCTAAGATGAAAACAAAATCCAGTGCCAAAAAGCGATTTAAGCTTACCGGTTCTGGTAAAATCAAGAGAAAGCACGCTTTTAAGAGTCACATCTTGACCAAAAAGTCTAAAAAGCGTAAGCTAAAGCTGACTCATTCCACGTTGGTACACCCATCAGATGAGAACAGCGTATTGGAACAATTGCGTTTAAAATAATTGTTCAATCGGTACATTATTTATTAACCCTGGAGTTAGGCCATTAAAGTTCCCGTTTTTGGGACGCCTACTACAAAAAAATGAAACATTATGCCAAGATCAGTAAATTCAGTTGCTTCACGCGCTAGGAGAAAAAAAGTGATGAAGCAGGCCAAAGGTTACTTTGGAAGACGTAAAAACGTTTGGACAGTAGCCAAAAATGCGGTAGAAAAAGCAATGCTATATGCTTACCGCGATAGAAAGACCAAAAAACGTAACTTCCGTTCCCTATGGATCACCCGTATCAACGCCGGTACCAGATTGCACGGAATGTCTTACTCTCAATTCATGGGAAAAATCAAATCCAATGGAATCGAACTTAACAGAAAAGTTCTTGCGGATTTGGCCATGAACCACCCAGATGCCTTCAAGGCCATCGTGGAAAGAGTAAAATAAAAATCAATATAAACTTACCCCGCTTATTAAAAATCCCGCCTAGTGCGGGATTTTTAATTTATTGGCCTAAAACAAGTTGGATACGTATTATTCGAATTGATTCGAATGGCTCTGTTTTTTCGTTTTGATCAAAAATATACAAACCAATTTTCGTCCGATATTAGCTTTTTGAATTGTTCATTGAAAATTGCAAATTGACAATTGCTTACAGTCCAAAAGCAGTGATGACCAACCTTCTTCCCGAGGCGTGGTTGCGGTGTTCACAAAGATAAATTCCCTGCCAAATTCCCATATTCGATCGTCCGTGGGTAATCGGAATCTGAACCGAGGCTCCCATCAAAGATGCCTTGATATGCGCAGGCATGTCATCTGGCCCTTCGTAATTGTGCACATAATAAGGAGCATTTTCGGGTACCATCTTGTTCATATGACTTTCAAAATCCTTGCGAACAGTTGGATCGGCGTTTTCATTAATAGTTAAACTGGCAGACGTATGCTTGATGAATACCTGCAACATTCCCGTTCCAATCTTACCGATCTCTGGCAATGACTCCAAAACAGTTTCCGTAATTAAATGGAAGCCTCTCTTGTAAGGTCTCAATTGTATTTCCTTTTGATAAAAATGCATGTTTGTGATACTGATTCTGCACGAAATTAATACAAACTTTACCAAACAACCATGATTCTTTGATTGGAAGGGAATACCTTTGCAGCTTAATTTTTTAGCATGGACCTATCACAGATAAAAATGGTGGTTTCCGATATGGACGGCACTTTGTTGAATTCCAACCACGAAGTGAGCCCTCGTTTCTTTGAAATTTTCAAAGAGCTACAAAAAAGGAACATCACCTTTGTTGCCGCCAGTGGAAGACAATACCACAGCATGATAGACAAGTTGGATTCCATTAAGGATGAGATTATAGTGATAGCCGAAAATGGTGCCTTGGTAAAACAACAGGGAAAAGCATTGCTGACCACCCCTATTGATGGATCCGAGGTAAACCGTATTTTGGAAACCGTAGCTCCTTTGGAAAATGTGCACCCAGTGCTCTGCTGCCAAAACAACGCCTTTGTAGGAGGGGATTCCGATGCCTTCATCACCATGCTAAAGGAATATTACTCCGAGTTTCAGATTGTTAAAGACCAATCACGAGTAGATGATGAAGTCCTAAAAATTGCCATTTACCATTTTGAAAGCTCTGAAAGGTTCATTTATCCCGCGGTAAAACATTTGGAAAGCGAGCTGAAGGTAAAAGTATCCGGGGCCAATTGGGTAGATGTGTCCGATATGAACGCCCACAAGGGCTATGCCTTGCAAAAAGTGATGGAGCAACATATTGTAGCTCCCCATGAGATTATGGTGTTTGGCGATTACAACAATGATCTTGAAATGTTGGAACTTTCCGAATACAGTTTTGCCATGGCCAATGCCCACCCCAATGTGCTAAAGACTGCCAAATACAAAACCACCAGCAATAACGATTTTGGGGTAGAACGCGTTTTGGAAAAACTGCTCTAGGTTTTCTGTTTCTTCTTCCTTGCGGCAGGGAATAAAACGTTGTTCAAAATCAATCGATATCCAGGTGAAGTGGGATGAAGGTCCAGCTCTGTTTTGGGATCCCCTACCCTATGTTGGTAATCTTCCGGGTCATGGCCTCCATAAAATGTAAAAAAGCCCTTTCCTTTGATGCCATGGATATAACGGGCCTCTCCATTGATCTTGTTTTCCCCCAACACCATCACGGTTGGCTTTATCTCATCCCTTGCAAAGGCGGTGGTCTGGCCCATAAACCCTTTCACCAAACTGGTGTGGTTCTGCGTTAACATGGTAGGTACAGGATCCCACTTGGCCGAAAACTCCATCAACGAAAAATAATCGGATTCCTTGGGAACGTTGCCACGCCTGTTGGTCATATCTATGGAAGAAAATTCATAACGCAATGGGTTCCGTTCCAGAATAAAATTGGTGAAGGCAAAGGTGTTTCCAAATTCCAGCTTGGCTTGGTAATTGGCATCCGAAGGGTCACCATCGAACATAGGTTCGCAGATATCCACATTTTCGGCAGCCAGGGCAATATCAAAACTGTCGGTTGCAGAACACATGGCGAACATAAAACCTCCCCCAATGACATAATTCCTGATTTTCAGGGCCACGGCCAGTTTTTCATCCGATACCTTGGAGTAACCCAGTTTTTGCGCCAATGCCTCTGCTTCCTCCTTGGCTTCAATATACCATGGTGCCGCTCTGTAATGTCCGTAGAACCTACCATATTGACCCGTAAAATCTTCATGGTGAAGGTGCAACCAATCGTACAAAGCCAATTTATCTCCCAAGACTTCCTCATCGTAAATGGTGGTATAAGGGATTTCTGCATAAGTCAGTACCATGGTAACGGCATCGTCCCAAGGTTGGTTTTCCTTTGGGGAATACACCGCAATTTGAGGGGCCTTTTCCAAAATTACGGCATCTTGGTTTTGGGAAGGGCTGCTGATCTCATCCAAAATCTGTTCTGCCTGCCCGTCAGATAATACTTCAAAGGAAACTCCCCTGATTTGGCATTCCTTTCGTATGGCATCCCCATCGGGCAGTAAAAAAGAACCTCCACGATAGTTGAGCAACCATTGTACCTTTTGTTGTTTGGTAAGTACCCAATAGGTAATTCCGTAGGCTTTCAAATGGTTTTCCTGACCTTCGGCATCCATGGGAATAAGAATGACGGAGGCGAAGGACTTTCCGATCAATAAGAAAAATAAAAGAATCGTGAGATTTCTCGCGTTAGCTCGAAATGACAAGTATTTGAGAATTTTAGAACGGTACGTCATTATCATCTGGGTCATCGTCACTGTTCATTGCGCTGCCAAATGCTTCGTTCGCACTAGGGAACTTTGGCGTAGCAAAGGGATTTTCTTCATCCGCATTCATCTTCGATTGGAATTCGAATGGGGAATCAAAGTCATCCAAGTTATCAAATTTACCCAGAGCACCCACAAATTTTAACCTAATATTATCCAGACCGCCATTACGGTGCTTGGCCACAATGAACTCTGCTTGACCTTGGGTTGGGGTGCGTTCCTCATCGTCCCATTCGTCAATTTTATAGTATTCCGGCCTGTAGATGAAGGATACAATATCCGCATCCTGCTCAATGGCACCAGATTCCCTAAGGTCGGAAAGTATGGGGCGTTTGCTACCACCACGAGTCTCCACCGCCCTTGAAAGCTGGGAAAGGGCAATCACTGGAACATCCAATTCTTTGGCCAAAGCTTTCAGGTTACGGGAAATGGTGGAAATCTCCTGTTCACGGTTTCCTCCTTTTTGGCTACCACCGGCCGTCATCAACTGCAAGTAATCGATAATGATGAGCTTGATCTTATGTTGCGAAGCCAATCGGCGTGCCTTTGCCCGAAGGTCAAAAATGGAAAGCGAAGGAGTATCATCAATGAACAAAGGTGCTTTTTCCAAAGCTTTAACCTTTACGTTCAACTGTTCCCACTCGTGCTTTTCCAGTTTACCAGTCCTTAACTTTTCTGATGAAAGACCGGTTTCTGAAGAAATCAAACGGGTAATCAACTGTACGGATGACATCTCCAAGGAGAAAAAAGCCACCGCATTACCCGAATTAACGGCAATGTTTCGGGCCATGGACAAAGTCAACGCAGTTTTACCCATACCTGGTCTTGCCGCAACAATGATCAAATCACTGGGCTGCCAACCGGAGGTCAACCGATCAAGTTTATCAAATCCCGATGGAATCCCACTTAACCCTTCCTTATTGGAGATTTCCTCAATTTTCTTTTTGGCTTGGATCACCAAATTTTGGGCGGTCTCCGCAGAACGCTTCAAATTGCCTTGGGTTACCTCGTACAATTTAGCTTCGGCATTATCCAACAAATCGAAAACATCTGTGGAATCGCTATAAGCGTCCTCAATAATTTCACTGGAAATTTTAATGAGGCTCCTTTGAATATATTTTTGGAGAATGATCCTGGCGTGAAACTCAATATGTGCCGAAGAAGCCACTTTTTGGGTGAGCTTTATAAGATAAAAATCCCCTCCTGCGGCTTCCAGCCTGCCATCTTTCTTTAATTGCGAGGAAACGGTTAATAAATCCACCGGTTCCGAAGATTCGAACAATTTGAAGATGGCCTCGTAAATATACTTGTGGGCATCCTTGTAGAACACATCCTGATGAAGAATATCGATCACTTCATCCACCCCCTTCTTGTCAATCATCATAGCACCTAACACAACCTCCTCTAAATCAACAGCTTGTGGAGGTATTTTTCCTTTCTCAAGGCTAATAAGAGTAGATTTGTCCACTCGGTGTCCGATGACGGGGCTAGGCTTGTCCATGAATGCGAAAGTAGCTAATTAACCTTTAGTTAACTTTAAAATTGACGGAAGCGATTTCCACAGGTACTCAACAAATAAAATGTTGATAACTAAAAATACCTGTTAATAACATAAAAAAAATACGGGTTATAACCTAATTCCAAAGGTTAACCTCTGAAAACCATGACTTATTCGTCGAAGACGCCCATTTCACAGTATTTTTCCATGCGGGACTTGACCAGTTCTTTTGGTGATAACTTTTTAAGTTCCTCGTAATGGGACGAAATTTTGTTTTTTACGATTTCAAAAGTCTTGTCCCTGTTGGTATGTGCACCACCAAGTGGTTCCTTCACGATTTCATCGACCAATTTCTGCTTTTTCATATCGGCTGCGGTCAATTTTAAAGCATCGGCAGCTTGTTCCTTGTATTCCCAACTCCTCCACAAAATGGAAGAACAGGATTCAGGGGAAATAACGGAGTACCAAGTGTTTTCCAACATGAGTACCTTATCACCTACACCGATGCCCAAGGCTCCGCCAGAAGCTCCTTCACCAATGATGACTACTATGATCGGTACTTTAAGGCGGGTCATTTCCAAAATATTCCTTGCAATGGCCTCACCCTGTCCTCTTTCCTCGGCCTCTATTCCTGGATAGGCACCTGGGGTATCTATAAAACTCACTACGGGTATTCCGAATTTTTCGGCAGATTTCATCAACCTCAGTGCCTTTCTGTAGCCTTCTGGGTTGGCCATTCCAAAGTTTCTGAACTGGCGTGTTTTTGTATTATATCCTTTTTGTTGCCCTATGAACATATAACTCTGATCACCGATCTTACCTAATCCGCCGATCATGGCCTTGTCGTCTTTCACATTTCGGTCTCCATGCAGTTCCAAAAAGGTTTCCCCGCAAATGGCCCGGATATAGTCCATGGTATACGGCCTGTTGGGGTGTCTTGATAGTTGTACCCGCTGCCAAGCGGTCAAATTTTTATAGATATCCTTTCGGGTATCTTCCAGTTTCTTTTCAATCTGCGTGCATGTTTCGCTTACATCTACATCACTTTCTTCCCCAATGATCATACATTTTTGAAGCTGTTCTTCAAGTTCTTTGATGGGAAGTTCAAATTCTAGATATTCCATGGAAAGTTGAAATTTTCAATAAAAACAATGGGGACAAATATATAACATTATAGGTTACCCAAATAAATTGTGAAAGCCATTTAACGTCAAACAATTAAATGGAATTGACCATCTAACGCTTGGCCTTCATCAGCATATAAACGGCAAATGCACCAAAGAAAAGATTGGGAATAAGAACGGCCAACAAGGGGGAAAACCCAGATTGTTCCGCAAGCGTGCCGAACACCTTATCAAAGAAAATGTACACAAAGGCCACTCCAATCCCGAAAGCCAAATTGAGCCCCATGCCTCCCCTTCTTTTTACGGAGGAAACGGCAACGGCAATCACCGTTAGGATAAAAGCGGCAATGGGCAATGCCCACCGTTTGTATTTTACCAATACATAGGCGTTGATATTGGATGCCCCCTTGCTCCTTTGGTCCTCAATAAAGTCGTTGAGTTCAAAAAGATTTTTGGTCTCGGCCACGTAGGATACCGGTGTAAGGTCATCGATCTTGAAGGCGAAAATGGTATCCAACCTTCGTTTGGAGTTAATGTATTCCGTTTCATTCCTTACTTCACGCTTCTCATAATTGGTCAACCTGTACACACTATCCTTTTCTACCCATCTAATGTTACTGGCAGAAATTTTATAATCCAACTTACCAATGGTATCAAAATGCTCATAAGTAAAATTATACCCGATTTCGCGGTTGGGATCAAAACTGCTCACATAGATATAATCCGTTTCGTTCAGTTGGTTGAAAATATTTTCCGTTACCCTATCCTGGCGTCCTTTTTTAAAGTACTTGTACTCAAACTCATTGAACCCGATACTGGCATGGGGAACGATGAACATTCCCATCATAAAAATGAGAATGGCCACCAAGGTTGCCCCGATGAAATAAGGGCGCAAAAATCGCCAATACGAAACCCCAGAACTTAAAATGGCCACAATTTCAGTATTACTAGCCAGCTTTGAGGTAAAGAAAATAATGGAAAGAAAAAGGAAAATGGGCAATAATAGGTTGCCGATCACCAAGGTGAAATTCCCATAAAAAACAATCACTTCTGACAAGGGAGCCTCGTTATCAATGATCTTCCCGATTTTTTCCGCCAAATTGGCCATGATCCCAATGGGCACAAAGAGCATGAGCATCCCCAAAAAGGTGACCAAGTAGCGTTTAAGAATGTACCTATCGAGTATGGTGAGCATTAGAGTCTTTTATCCATTTGTTGTACCATCCGGTTTTTCCATTCCAGAAAATCCCCTGCTAAAATACGTTCTCTGGCCGTACGTACCAACCAAAGATAAAATCCCAAATTGTGGATAGTTGCGATCTGCTTGCCCAAATACTCATTGGCCGCGAACAAATGTCGCAAATAAGCCTTGGAATATTCCGTATCCACAAAGGTGATTCCCATCTCGTCAATTGGTGAAAAATCGTTTTCCCACTTTTTGTTTTTGATATTGATGGTACCATGCGCCGTAAACAACATCCCATTCCGGGCATTTCGGGTAGGCATAACACAATCGAACATATCCACACCCAATGCAATGTTCTCCAAAATATTGATGGGCGTTCCCACTCCCATCAAATAACGGGGTTTGTCCTCTGGCAGAATGTCGCAGACCAGCTCGGCCATTTCATACATTTCCTCTGCCGGCTCACCCACCGAAAGGCCGCCAATGGCATTCCCCTCTGCCCCAACCGAAGCAATATATTCGGCGGATTGCTTTCTCAAATCCTTATATGTAGAACCCTGTACAATGGGAAAAAAACTCTGGGAATACCCATACTTGAAGGGAAGTTTCTCCAAATGATTGATACATCGGTCCAACCATCTGTGGGTCAAATGCATGGAGCGCTTGGCATATTGATAATCACAAGGATACGGCGTGCATTCATCAAAGGCCATGATGATGTCCGCACCTATGGTGCGTTGGATTTCCATCACATTTTCCGGGGTGAAAACGTGGTGAGAGCCGTCAATGTGCGACTTGAACTTTACCCCTTCTTCCTTTATTTTTCGATTGCTGGAAAGCGAATACACCTGATATCCCCCACTATCGGTCAAGATATTTCGGTCCCAACCCATAAACTTGTGCAGGCCACCAGCTTCTTCCAAAATACTGGTATTGGGGCGTAAATAAAGGTGATAGGTATTGCCCAAAATAATATCAGGATCGATCTCCTCCTTCAATTCCCGCTGGTGAACTCCCTTCACGGAAGCCACTGTTCCCACGGGCATAAAAATTGGCGTCTGGATATTTCCATGATCCGTTGTTATTTCTCCTGCCCTTGCCTTACTTTTGCTATCTTTATGAATTAAGGTAAAATCCAACTCGTACGTTTAAAACCGCAAATATAACCAACTCATTTTCCTTAACCCTTAACAAAAAAATAAAGTTTTGGTCTGCTCTTGGTTTATAAATGTGTTTTTTACACTTGTTTATGAGGAAGATAGCCTTTACTTTTGAAAGATAAATTGAAAACAATGGCAAAAAATCAAGAATTGCAAGACCTGGTCTATCAGGTCAGAAGGGACATCTTACGTATGGTCCATAAGGTAAATTCAGGGCACCCCGGTGGCTCATTGGGCTGCACGGAGTTCTTTGTTGCCCTTTACAACGAAGTGATGGACCTTAAGGAGGGATTTGACATGGACGGAATCGGCGAAGACCTTTTCTTTTTGTCCAACGGACACATATCCCCTGTTTTTTACAGTGTCTTGGCACGCAAAGGGTATTTTCCCGTTGAGGAACTGAACACTTTTCGCTTGATCAATTCTAGATTGCAAGGCCACCCAACCACCCATGAAGGACTGCCCGGAGTACGTATTGCCTCTGGTTCTTTGGGTCAGGGAATGTCTGTAGCCATCGGCGCCGCTTTGGCCAAAAAATTAAACGGGGACAATCATTTGGTATTCAGTCTTCATGGTGATGGAGAGCTTCAGGAAGGTCAAAACTGGGAAGCCATCATGTACGCTGCCGGAAACAGGGTAGACAATCTTATCGCCACAGTGGATAGAAATGGCCAGCAAATAGATGGTCCCACAGAAAAAGTATTGCCTTTGGGCGATGTTGCCGAAAAGTTCAAGGTATTTGGTTGGGACGTCATGGAGATTGCAAACGGTAACGATCTTGATCAGGTAGTCGCCGGATTGAAAGAAGCCAAGTCCAGGACCGGAAAAGGAAAACCTGTCTGCATCGTGATGACCACTGAAATGGGCAACGGTGTGGATTTTATGATGCATACCCATGCATGGCACGGTAAGGCTCCAAGCGACGAGCAATTGGCCGTTGCTTTGGCTCAGAATCCAGAAACCTTAGGCGATTATTAATTTCAGAAAAACATACCATGACTAAATATACAGATCAAGGAAAACAAGATACCCGAAGCGGCTATGGTGCCGGAATGACGGAACTGGGAAGAACCAATCCTAATGTGGTGGCACTTTGCGCAGATTTGGTGGGATCACTGAAGATCGAAACATTCATTGAGGAAAACCCCGAGAGATTTTTTCAAGTGGGGATTGCCGAAGCCAACATGATGGGCCTTGCAGCCGGCCTGACCATTGGTGGAAAAATTCCTTTTGCGTCCTCTTTTGCCAACTTTGCCACCGGAAGGGTCTATGACCAAATCCGCCAGTCCATTGCCTATTCGGACAAAAACGTAAAAATATGTGCCTCCCACGCGGGTCTAACCCTAGGTGAAGATGGAGCTACCCACCAAATTTTGGAAGACATCGGTTTGATGAAAATGCTACCTGGGATGACGGTCATCAACCCTTGTGATTTTAACCAGACCAAAGCGGCCACCATTGCCATTGCAGACCATCATGGTCCCGTTTATTTGCGTTTTGGTCGCCCCAAAGTGCCCAACTTCACCCCAGTGGACCAAAAGTTTGAGATCGGTAAGGCCTTAATGTTGAATGAAGGAACCGATGTCACCATCATTGCCACCGGACATTTGGTATGGGAAGCCCTATTGGCCGCCGAAAGCTTGGAAAACCAAGGTATTTCTGCAGAAGTGATCAACATACACACCATTAAACCTTTGGATGAAAAAGCCATTTTGGATTCGGTAAAGAAAACTGGATGTGTAGTTACCGCTGAGGAGCATAATTACTTGGGAGGTCTGGGAGAAAGCATTTCCGGAGTATTGGCTATGCACCATCCTGCTCCCCAGGAGTTTGTGGCTACCAAGGACACTTTTGGAGAAAGCGGAACCCCCGAACAGCTTATGGAGAAGTACGGATTGAACAATAAAGCAATAGAAGAAGCCGTTTTAAGGGTGTTGAAACGTAAATAGTTTCAGATACCTCCTTTGGAGGTAATAAATCTTTTAAAATGACACTTATGAAAAAAACACTTCTTGTAGCAGTATTTGCACTGATCGGTGCAACAGCATTTGCCCAAAGTGGCTCCGGATTCGGAATTAAGGCGGGTTTATCCTATAACAAAAATGGGGACCTGATCAGTTCAGTTGGCGAAGGCGGACAGGACATTACTGAAGGAGCCAAAGGGAAAGCCGGTTACCATTTTGGTTTCTGGGGAAAGTTGGACTTCCCAAAGATTTATTTGAGACCTGAATTGGTATATTCCAAGACCAAAAGTTCCTATGAAGTTGATGGGGATTCCCAAGATTATGACATCTCTAAATTGGACATGCCCGTACTTTTAGGGTATAAATTGATCGGGCCTTTGCACATTTTTGCGGGTCCGGCGTTTCAGTATACCTTGAAAAACGATTTAGGTGATTTGGAGGTAGAGGACGTTAAAAATGACTTCACTGTTGGCTTGAATGCCGGAGTGGGCGTAAATCTTGGCAATATTGGATTGGATGTACGCTATGAACGTGGTTTCTCTGAAAATGAGGCCCAGTTCATCGGGAATAATGTTACCGATATTTCCGGTAGGGTAGATTCCAGACCTTCACAAGTAATTTTTGCACTCTCCCTTAAGCTGTAGAAAAAGCATATTGAAATATAAAAAGCCCGATGAAATCATCGGGCTTTTTTATGCTTAATTGGTATCTGGATCCAAGTAATCCGGAACCCCATCCCCATCTTTGTCCGGGTATGGTTTTATAATATTTCCGTTACCATCGGAGATTTCTCTTCGTGTTGAAACCCCATCGCCATCGTCATCGGCATCATTAAAATTAGGTGCTGGAACGGCAAAACGGCCTTCATCCTTAGCATCGGTATTGTCATCGTTTAAATACCCATTTCCATTAAGGTCCTCTTCAATGGAAGGAATTCCATCATTATCACGATCGGTATCTTCAACATAAAGCCCCAGCTCTACTTTAAACAATATTGGTGAATAGCTGGGTATCAGAGATGAATCTGACCTGTTGAAATATGCCAACCCAGACGGCATCACTAATATTCCCATTCCACTATTCATTATGTCATACGTACCATCGCCGTTTTCCACAATCTGATCTTCGGTTCCGGCATTCAACTTTGCCACACCATTGGCATATCCCCTTACAGTAACAGGGAGTTCTTGCCAAACAAAATCCTGGCTTTCATCAAACAATTTTCCGTTCAAAAGGGAACCTTGGTATCGAACCAAAGTAGAATCGGCATATGTTGGACTTCCGCCTCCTCCAGGTCTTACCACAATATAGTAAAGCGTATGTTCAATATCTTCTTCGCCGGCACTCAATCCCAAATAATCAGAATTTACTTTGATTTTTACGGATTGTGCATCTTCCATCAAAGAGCGTTTACCTGCATTATCACCAGCCAAAGTATCGATCACAATTTTATAATCGAATCCTTCCGGCATGGTCAGTTCATCAAAATCTTCGTAATTGTAGAAATGGGTATTCAGAAATTCCTTGATCGTTGCATCGTCTTCGGGAGCCACATCGCTCAATAGGCTTGGTGGTACCTCCACAATACCATCATCATCCTTTTTACAAGAAAAAACAACCGCTACAAAAATCAAAGAAACTAAAATCCGGTACTTCATCAAGTTTGTCATTTAGCTGCGCAAGATACAATTTTCCGCTATTTTTGCTTTGTCCGTTAACAAAGAATTGCGAAGACATGCGTATTGACAAGTACCTTTGGTGTACCAGATATTACAAAACCCGAAACCTTGCCGCCACAGCCGTTAAAAAAGGACAGGTGAAGGTCAATGGTGCCGCAATCAAAGCATCTAGAGAGGTGTATCCCATGGACAAGATCGTAATCAGGAAGGATCAAGTGGATTATCAATTGACCGTACTGGATATTCCCGAAAGCCGCGTTGGGGCCAAATTGGTGGATATTTATAGAAAGGACACCACACCAAAAGAGGCCTTTGAGCACACCGAACTGTTGCAACATGCCAAAACCCATTACCGAAAAAAAGGATTGGGACGCCCCACCAAAAAAGACCGGAGGGACATTGATGATTATTTGGACGAATCTGAATGATCTGTTTTATCTTTGAAACAACAAGTACCATATGATGAACCGCATACTTACCCACGATCAGATCCAGCATATTGTCAAACGTATTGCTTACCAAATCTATGAGACCAATGTGGATGAGGAAGAAATTATCATTGCCGGTATTAACGGTGGTGGGGTTAGTTTTGCAAAAAAAATCACAGATATCCTTAAAAAAATCACCGACGCAAAAATTGTACTCCTCAAAATGGACATGGACAAGAAAAATCCATTGGAGAGCGGTGTCAGTACGTCTATGGACGAAAAAGAATACAAGAACAGATCGATTGTATTGGTGGATGATGTGCTGAATTCCGGAACTACTTTAATTTACGGTACCCATTACTTTTTAAAGACCCCGATAAAACAATTAAAAACAGCCGTTCTGGTCAATAGGAATCATAAAAAATACCCCATCAAGGCTGATTTTAAGGGGATTTCGCTTTCCACTTCATTGAACGAGCACATAAAAGTGGTTTTTGAACCCAATAACGATGCGGTCTACTTAGAATAGGACTTTTTTGATCTTGGCAACAACTTCTTCAGGTTTACCTTTTCCATTGATTATATGTTGGGCCTGGGAGTAATAGGGAACGCGTTCAAAAAGATGTTTCCCCACAAATTCCGGTAAATCTTCATCGGGAATGTCCTTAACAAGGGGGCGGTTTTCTTTTTCCGTGGCAATGCGGTCCACCAAATCGGGAATGGACATTTGGAGATAGATGGCATGGTCCGCCTTCCCCAAAATGGTCTGCATATTGTTCCCATAACAGGGGGTTCCCCCGCCTGTTGAAAGCACAACGGAATCATGCTCCTGTAATATTTTGGCAAGCATTTGGTGTTCCAATTTTCGAAAATAAATCTCTCCCTTTTCAGAAAAAATGGTTTTGATGGGTTTTTTTTCGTTTTCTTCGATATACGAGTCCAGATCCAGAAATGGAATTCCTAATTCACTGGCCAACAGTCGTCCAACGGTGGACTTTCCGCTTGCCATATATCCCATCAAAACTACTTTCATATGCATCAATTTCCTGTGATTTCAAAAAAACACAAATTTATCATTAATTCACCTTGTAAAATAGATTATTGATGTTATATTTGCACCCGCTTAGCAAAACTGCCAAGCACTTATTGAATGACCTGGTAGCTCAGCTGGTAGAGCATTTCACTTTTAATGAAAGGGTCCCGGGTTCGAGCCCCGGCCAGGTCACCAAACAAAATCCAAAACCTTGACAATCAAAGATTGTCAAGGTTTTTTCCTTTTAGGCCATTGATGTGCTTACGTCCATAACTAATGTTATGCCAAATTTGGAATAAGATTAAAATCCATACATTTAGCATAACATATCTCGCTCCTAGCCTTCCCGTCCTGGAGGAACAATGATATTTTTGCATTCATGCCTGCAAATCCACATATCAAAATAAAATCAACGTCGTTAAATGTTTCTAAATCCTATAAATAGTCAAAGTTTAAGTGGAACTTGGTTAATGACCAATGATGGAAATTATTATGGAAAGCCGAGGGTCATCAAATTTGAAGGGGACCAAATATTACACTATGAAATATTGGACCTGTTGAAAGATGGATTCTTGCAAAAGAAGTTTGCATTTAGCGAAAAATGGTCGGAAACTAAAAATGAAATCCTAAATGAAAATCAAATTCGGTTTTTTCCGATGGGAAAAAAGCATTCCGTAATCAATGAAAACGAATCCAGAACAGAGGACACCGAATTTGCCATGGACTATGAGTTGTTAACACCTACTCTGACGGAGTTGACTGAAGAGGAAATACAAAAGCTTCATTTTTTTATAGAATGGAACAACGAAACACTTGATTTTAAGTTTAATCAATCCTTGGATAGCATAACAATACAAGAACTCAACAAAAAAATGGGTTGGGAAGGAAGAAAACTTGTTTTGGAGAAAATGGACAACACCTATTTTGGCACTCTATACGAAAATGGATATAGATCCATGTTATTACCGATCAAAGAAATTGACAAAGAGAAGGTTATTCTTTCAGGATTCCCTAAAGAACCATACCAAGCAATAGGTTACCCAAAATAAACAACCACAAAAAAAGCAAGCCAATGGCCTGCTTTTCCATATTCGCTTTTCAAGTTTCTTAGGAGATGCTTTTTGCCAACATCAAAATTTTGTTCGCCAAAGATTCAATCGCAGCGGCATAACGTTGATCCCATTCTTCCAACCTGTTTGATGATTCAAGGGAAATTTCATATTCCAATCCCGGAAGGATCCATGAGGCATATCCACTGAAAGGATCGGTTGATGCATACAAGGATTTGTACCAAGAACCATAGTACATGCCCTTTTCATCAATAAAGCTTTTTTCCAAAGCGATCAGTTGTTCATTGATACTTTTCAGTTCCTTCTTGGAAAGTGCCTTTTCCCCCAAAGCTCTGGTAAGGGCAGCATCTAAAACTGTCGTATTCCTTTCCAAAACCGCCAAAGCGGTTTCCACCTTTCCAAAGCCTGCAAACTCCTTATCAAATTGTTGAATCTTTTTGACTGCACTTTCAAAATGCCCTTTTAAATCGACCGCATACCTTTTCACATCATAGGGAATCACTTCCGCATTCGCCATTCTCAGCGCCATTAAACCTGCCCATTGCCCTATTGTTCCGCCCATTTTAAACTCTGGGTCCACATAGGTCTCATAAAAATGGAAATCGTCATAATTGGTGTGATAAAGGGTAGGTCCACCAGAACCACCACTTAGAGAGGGTACCCCTACGTGCATGTAAAAACCGATATGGTCCGATCCTCCACCAAGGTTACCGATACTGGGCACCTCCTTCTCCCCTCGCCACTCGTCGTAAAGCGTTTTATCCGTATAAGGGTAATCTACTTTTTTAGCCATTTCCGTAACGAGACCTTTTAAGGTTGGGGACGAAGCGGCCCCAAAATTTTTACCTGAAACCCCGCCATCAAAATTCAGGTAAGCCACCGCTTTGGCACCCAAAACATCACGCATTTGCTCTACCCATTCCGATGAACCAATTACACCGTGTTCCTCAGCATCCCAATGGGCAATAAGTATGGAGCGCTTGGGAGAATGCCCTGCTTTTACCATCTTGCCCAAGGCTTCACTCAAGGACAATAACATAGCTGTACCACTATTGGGATCGGTGGCCCCAAACGCCCAAGCATCGTAGTGGCAACCTAAAATGATCCATTCATCCGGATATTCGGAACCTTTAAAAGTTCCCACCACATTGCTGATCCGGGTAAAATCTTTCTTTTGGTCCACTTGCAACCTTAAGGTAAGTTCTTCCCCACCTTCCAATCGGTAGGTATAAGGTAAGCCTCCTTGCCATCCGGACGGAACCACTTTTCCGTTCATTCTGGCAAAGATCTCCTTGGCGGCCCCATAGGCAATAGGGAGCACCGGAATGGTGTGCAGACCAGCTTCCGATGGATCTAATCGTTTTACTTTTTTCTTTCCGTCCAGTGGAAGTGATGGCTCAAATGGGGTCAAGGGGTCGCCTTCGTAATCCGTGGTCAAAAGGGAACCACGTTGAATGGCACTTTCGTCATAATATACCCCATCAGGATAAACAAGACCTTTCATATAACCACTATCGGCCGGATCGGTATAGATGATCAAACCGGCCGCTCCATATTGTTCGGCAAACTTGGCCTTGTATCCCCTAAAGTTTCCTCCATAACGGGCAATTATAATTTTTCCTTTAACATCGATGCCCATTTCCGTGAGCTTTTCAAAATCTTCCTTGGTACCATAATTGGCATAGACAACGGTAGAAGTTACATCCCCACTTCCAGAATAGGCATTCCATCCTTTGCCCAAGGTAGGGTCAGCGGAAAACGGATCTTCTTCCATAATATATTCCTGCTGGTTAAGGGGCAACCTGATCGGTGTTACAAGATCAATGTTGGAGGTTCCACCATTTGTGGACATATAAATGTCATAAGGATAACGGTCCACCATCATACCGGCCTCCTCCATGACCTTTGCCATATAATCGGCCACCTTTTCATTGGCCGGGGTTCCAGCAATATGTGGTCTTTCCGTTAATTTTTTCAAATGTTCCCGATAACCGGGAAAATCCATACCCTGCATTAACAGGGTTTCCATTTTTTCCTGTTCTTGGAAGGATGTTGGTGTATATCCGTTCCATTCTTGGGCAGCTGCAAAATGACCTGTCAATAGGGCCACGCAATAATAAAGAAATGATGTAAGGGAAACTTTATGCTTCATATTTATGAGGTTTGGTTTTCCCAAAAATAAGGCTTTAATCTTTCAAGATTTGTCCAATAGATGTTGCGGCAACAACTTTTGGATTATTCCTGATTTGGATCAGTTAGAATTATGGAATTACCAATCAAATTATTTGGATTACTTCATGAAATCAGCCCTTAGCAAAAGGTGTACAAAACCTTCCGAAAAATTCACCTCAATGCTCCGAATCGTCCATGGTGATGGATGTGGGAAACTCAAATACCTCCAAAGAAAAATAAGGCAAAGCGGCCAAAAGATGATCAAAAATATCGGCCATGACATATTCATAGTTTTCCCAACGTTTGTCGGAGCTGAACGCATAGATTTCCAAGGGAATTCCCTTTGCGGTGGGTTCCAACTGACGGACCATCAAGGTCATATTTTTGTTGATGGCCGAATGGTTTTGAAGATAATTGGTGACGTATTTTCGGAACACGCCAAAATTGGTAAGGTTACGTCCGTTCACCAAAAGTTCTTTGTTGATATTGTTATCCTTGTTATAGGCATTTATCTGTTCACTCCTAGTGTTTAAATAAGATTCCACTAACTGGATTTTTTTCAATTCGACAATATCCTTTTCCGTTAAGAACCGTATACTTTTTTGACTGATGATCAATGCCCTCTTGATTCGCCTTCCGCCAGATACCTGCATTCCCCTCCAGTTTTTGAAGGAATCCGAAATCAAAGCGTATGTGGGAATGGTGGTAATGGTCTTGTCGAAATTCTGGACTTTTACCGTGGCCAAGGAAATCTCGACCACATCCCCATCGGCACCATATTTTTCAAAGGTGATCCAATCCCCTATCCGCACCATGTCATTTATAGTGACCTGGATACTGGCCACCAATCCCAAAATGGAATCCTTAAAAATGAGGAGTATAATGGCAGAGGCCGCTCCCAAAGCGGTAAAAAACTTCCAGACGGTGGTTTCTGTGACAATGGCAAATATGGTTAGGACACCCACCACCCAGGCAAAAATCATGAATACCTGTACGTAACTATCAATTGGTTTGTCCTTGAATCTTTGAAGTGTTTTTAGGTATCCATTGGTACTTTTAAAGAACTTCCTGAAAATGATCAAGGTAAGAAACACGAATAGAATCTTGATCACCTTCAAGGCTATGCCACCTGCATAATCAAAATCCATGAACGCCATGGGAACAAATTCCAACAAGAGCAATAATGGAAATATATGTGCCACATAGCGGGGCACTTGGTGCATCACCAAAAAATTATCAAAATTATTCTTCGATTTTCGGGCCAAACGAATGGAAACTCCACGTAGCACCCTCCATAGAATAAGATCAAGCACAAAGGCCACGATCAAAACCCCGACCAACAAAATCAATAAGTTAAGGTAAGAAGCCAGAACTTCCCCCATTCCTGTTTTTAGAAGGTAGTCATGAAGCAACCTTCCCCAATCCTTGTACATTGAAATGATCTCTGAAAACATGCTGCAAAATTACGGCATCCTTTCGAGCTCCGAACAATTATTAACGCCTTATTCAGAAATGGAATATTAGCCTCTCGCCCTAAAAATCATATAACCCTGTCAGCTTTTATGACCATTGGGGCTTCCTGAAGTTTTCCGTTGGCAAAAGCCTGGAATTTTTTGATATGGGGCTGTCCATTATGCCTGTCCAAACCTTCCTGATCTTCCCAAATCTCATAAAAGATGAATCGGTTTTCATCCTCCTTGTCCTGATGAAGGTCATATTGAATGCATGCTTCTTCTTTATGGGTTTTGCCCATAAGCTCTACCAAGGCATTTTTAACCTCGTTCATGTATTCCGGTTTACTTGTAATGATGGCAATTACATATACTTTCATGATGCCGTTGTTAATGGTTATTTACTTTATGATTTGTTCGAGATGATTTCTGTACTCGCGAAGATACTGCTCAATTTGCGGATCCTTGATCACATTAAAGCAATGAAAATTGGGCAGTACCTCATATCCGCAAAATCGGTAATTGATCCCAACATTGTACAGTACATCGTCCGCAGTCTTTCCACTCAACAAATATTGGTCCTTGTTCCCCGAGAATTCTTCCGGCGCGTTCCATGAAGTTACCATGGTCATTTTTCTTCCCTGCATCAGTCCACCGGTGCCATAGTTTTTAGATGGATCTTTTCGGGTACGTCCATCGTCTTTCAACAATCTACCCAAAGCCAACCCCGTATTGAAGACCTCGTCCACATATTTTTTATGGATCCAAGGCGTGTTGAACCAATAGACGGGTGTATGTAGTACAACCACATCGGCCTTTACATATTTTTCCACTTCCCCTGCAGGATCATATCCGTCCTCGATAATGGTCTCGGAATAGGTATATCCATGATCTTCACAGAAAGTCTTGGTGGTTTCCGCCAAGGTTTTGGTCAGTTTTCCTTCGGAAATACCTTGATAATATTGATGGGCGTTGATAATATGTAAGTGTTTCATCAGTTTGTTTTGAATAATAAGGATTTAGGTGGGCGACTCTTGGTCAAACCACTTGAAAACGGTAAAAAGGAAATGGGGTTAAATGGACTGCACAACAGCATCCAGATCCAATCTGGATTTTTGCTTCAGGGCTGGTTGATTGGGATCTTCGGAATCACGATAGCCTATGGCCACAGCAAACAAAGATGTATATCCATCCAATTGTAGAACGGAATCGTACCCTTCCTTTTCAATGCCTTCCATGGGTGTGGAATCTATACCCATTGAGGCACACGCACCCAAAAAGAAGCCGAGTGACAAATACACTTGATGGGACAACCAAGATTGGATAACATCTTCATCAAGGGGTTTTAGAAATTGTTTATAGTACCCCACACTCCCCGGCTGCAAATGCCTTTCTATTTGTTCTTCAAATTTTTTAAGATCATTGATCACTGTGAACACCACCAAATGGCTGGCATCTTTCACCTTCTGATCATTAAAAAAGGATTGTTCGGCAAGCTTCCTTTTTAGGGCTTCATCCGAAACAAAGATGAATTGCCATGGTTGACTGTTGATCGATGAAGGGCTCAACCGCAGAATTTCCTTGAGATCTTGAATTCTATCTTCTGGAATTTTCTTGGTGGGGTCGTACTTTTTGGTGGTATATCGCTGTTCAGCCAGTTGTAAAAAATCCATGAGTTCTATGCTTTGAATTAAACTATACTTTTTATAGTTACAAACATATATATAGTTTTATATCTTTGCAATAACGGTCAAAATGTATAGCAGCTATTTTTTTAACTATTTATTCCATGTATTCTGTCGACAACAAACATTATCCTTGCAGTACCAGCCTCACAATGAAGTATATAGGAGGAAAATGGAAATCGGTAATTCTGATTCATCTTGCCAAAGAAAAAAAAAGATATAATGAACTCCGGAAGGAAATACCCACCATTACCGAGCGTACTCTAAGCCTTCAACTGAAGGAACTGGAGTCCGATGGGCTTATATGCAGAAAAGTATACACCAACAAACCACCTCTGAAAGTGGAATATGAACTCACAACATTTGGAAAAACATTGATCCCCGTTCTAGATGCCATTTCCAATTGGGGCAAAGAGGCTTCAAAGGCCCAAAAAAAAATCAAAGTGAGCCTTGATTAAAACAAGGTTTCCATTTAAATAAAGGAAAAACAGATGGTGCGCCTACCATAGGCAAGCGCACCCAAAATCTTATTTAGACCCTAGGGCCAACAAGATTTTTTGAAAAACCTCGGTGTTTTCATAAACTCCATTGAAATCTTCTGCATGGGGGCCATACGCAAACAAGGGCACCATAATCCCCGTATGGTCAATAGTTAAAAAATCACCGTGGACCGTCCCATCTTGCAAACTTCCGCCCACTATCCCGAAACCAGAAGTTTCATGATCGGCAGTGATGACCACCAACGTATTTTTATGGGCATCCGCAAAGCGGATGGCTTCCGCAATGGCTTGGTCAAAATCCAACATTTCCTGTATAATGTCGCTGGTACTATTGGAGTGTCCACCGTTATCGATTTGGGCTCCTTCAACCATTAAGAAAAAAGGTTCTGACCTGGCTCCCAGCGCATCCAACGATTTTTTAACCGCCTCAGGCAATGTTTTTCCCCTTCCCTTTTCCATGGATGGTGCCTTATTCTCACCCAAGTAAACCGCGGTTTGCTCGGAGAAATCTGAGAAGCCGTCCAAAGTTTGGGTCTGGAATACTTTGGAAACAGTTGCTTCCTGATTTTGGCCACCTGCCATAAAAAAATCCAAGTGACTTTTCCTTAAATCTGTCACAAGACCTTCGGTATTGTCACGTTCCACCTGATGTGCAAAAAAAGCGGATGGGGTGGCCCCGTAAATGGCATCGGTTGAAACAATGGCCGCGTTGAACCCTTTTTCGCTTGTAATATCTATCAAACTGGTCAAAACTTCGCCTCTGGGGCCCACACCAATGGCCCTGTTATTTGTTTTGTTGCCAGTGGCCATGGCCGTTGCCCCTGCAGCTGAATCGGTAATCAAATCATCAAACGACGCTGTCTTTACCAAACCGATGTTTTTCAAACCAGTAAGGGTAAGCTTTCCACGGTTGGCAATCATACCCGAGGTAATCTGGGCCAATCCAGTGCCGTCCCCGATCATTAAAATGATATTTTTGGGCTTGGACTCGGGATTGTATTCATATTTTGGTGCATAAACCTCAATTGGGTCTATAAGTCGGAAGGTATTTCCATCGAGCTTACCCAAATATTGAACTGCCAAGGCAGGTTCATCTGTATTGATATAATCCACGCCCATTTTGGCCAATCGGGCCCAAGCCGTCTTGGTATCGGGTGTGGCCCAAAAACGGAAGGGTTTTCCCGACCTCTTGGTTTTTGCAATGGCATTCTGTACCACTTCAAAGTCGGGTGAAGTCATTCTTCCATAGCCATTCCAAACCGAAAAATCCTTAAAACTAACACTTACCAAGCCTACCCTGGCTAAATCAATGTGGTCCAATTCATCCAAATTTTGATGGTCGAACCAAACGAAATCAGGATAATTTTTATAGTCTTCCGGCTTGGGCCTGTTTCCGGACACCACAAATTTAACCTTGGACAAAGTTGGGTAGTTTTTCAATACCTCAACTAACTTCTTCATGGTGGAATAGGCCTCGGATTTGATATCTATAAGCAACTGAATTTCCCTCAATTTCCCCGATTTTTCCAATCCTTGCAATTTGTCCAAGTAAAGGGTTTCCAAAGTTTTTTCTTCTTCGATTTCATTTTCGGCATGGGTCACGAACAACTTTCCATTTTTAAGGAATACATCTGCCTCAATGGATGCCGCACCATTGCTGTAGGCAAACAAAAATGGTAGTTCCTGTTCATAATCGTTATGGGAATGTACTTTGTACGTTTCTTGCGCCAGCAGATGTTGATGTGTACTTAAAAACCAAAGTACCATTGCTACTGCTCCAATAATTTTTTTCATCCTATTTTTTGTTCTGGTTCAACGCTTTAAAAAGCTTGTGATAAATTTCGTTGTTCTCATAGATACCTTGAAAGTTTTCAGCACCTTTTCCTTCTGCAAAAACAGGAATCAACTCCCCGCTATGCTGATTGGAATTAAAATACACTTCAACCTTGTCTGCCACTTCCGTCTTATTACCGGTACTTTCATCTACCTCATAGTACTTGCCAATACTGACCCCACCAGTTTCATGATCGGCGGTGACCACCAATAACGTATTGGGGTGCTCTTTTACATAATCCAAGACCGTTCCCAATGTTTTATCAAAATCCAGGACTTCGGCAACCATCATATCGGCATTTTCTGCGTGACCTCCCCAGTCAATATACGAACCTTCCACCATTAAAAAGAAGGGTCTTTTTTTCTGATCAAAATAATCCAAGGCCATTGCTGTGGCATCCTTTAGAAAATCCCCCCTACCATCAATTTTTGAAGGGATACCATCCTCGGCCAACACATAGGCATTGGGTTGATCTACAACAGGACTGGAAAGTTGTACGGTATCCAAATGATAACTTTTCTCCACTAAAGATTGAAAGAGGTCTTTTTCATCTTCTCTTTGGTTGAAGAATTTTTTTCCGCCCCCTGCAAAGAAATCCACCTTTGCCGTCACCAATTGCTCAGCGATTTCCTCATGCATATCACGATCGGTCACATGGGCATAAAAACTGGCCGGCGTAGCATGGGTAATAGATGTGAGACTAATCAAACCTGTTTGATAACCTTCTTTTTGAAGTTGCTCCAAAATGGTCTCCTGTGGAATGCTGTCCACGGAGACACCGATAGCTCTTTTATACGTTTTCTGCCCCGTTGAAAAGGCCGTGGCGCCTGCGGCTGAGTCCGTTATCTTGGAACTCTTGTCAGAAGTCTTGTGCAAACCGATATGGATAAACCTGGAAAAATTAGGGGTTCCCTCTCCGAAGTAGTAGGCCGAGGATACTTGGGGAACGCCCATGCCATCACCAATCATCAAGATGATGCTCAATGGTTCTTGTTGGCTCTTTTCCACTTGTCCCTCCTTTTTAGTTGAACAGCCTGCCACAACCAAAACAAAGATGGAAGCCAAAATTTTAGGAAATGTAATCTTCATCATAATCATTCAATAAATTATTTAAAAAAGCAAGCGGCAAGTGGAATCCCAACTTGCCGCATGTGCTAAAAAATACACTTGGTCAATAACCTTCATTCTGTTCCAAATAGCCTGGCACATTCGATGCTCCATCGATGGCATCCTGTGGAATCGGGAACAATCTGTGGTGAACATCCGTATCCGTTTTTTCGGTCCACGCATCCTCATAATGTCCAAATCGGATTTGGTCGCTTCTCCTAAAACCTTCCCAGTATAGTTCAAAACCGCGCTCTCGATACAGAATTTCCAAATCAACACCTGGCAGAGCTGCCGGTGTTTGCTCTGGGCGGGCATTTCTTGAGGTGCGAACGGTGTTCACATCCACCAAGGCACCCGCACTGTCGCCTTTCCTCAATTTTGCCTCGGCACGCATCAAATAAATTTCGGCCAAACGCATCAACACAAGATCCACGCTGCTATAATTGTTACCATTGGGAGAAGTGTGGCTGAACTGATATTTGGATACCCGGTACCCATTTCTGTGCAACCTTCCTTCATTGGTGAAATCCACTTGCAACACATGGTTCACATAGTCCACATTCTTGTCGGGGCCGTTTCCTTTTCTTTGGATCACAGGATAGATTCGGTATCCACCATCACAAGTATAAAAATTACCGCTTTCATCTTTTCTAGGCCCCCAAATAACGCCACGGATAATCCCCCTGTTAATCTCAAAATCCTCTGCGGAAACACAGTAATAGTGATCTTCATCATTTTCTGGGGTAACCCCTGTCAAATCCTGCAATTCAGCAGGGATCATCTGGTTTTCCATTAAAAATCTCGCATCGGCCATTGCTGGATCTGTACCCCCGTAGGCATCTACCCATGTTTGATAGAAATCGGAAGTGATTGCAGGACCATCTGTACCATCGGCGTCCGGGAATTCCGGTCTTGGAAACCATGACCCCGCCAACGACCAATAGGCCCAACGACTGTGCTCATTTTTCATGACACCTCGCTGGTCCGCAGCAAAGATGATCTCGGAATTGTCATTGTTATCATCATTGAACAGATCAAAATATTCTGGAGACAGGGAAAATGCCCCTGAATTGATAATATTATCCGTGTACTCGATCACTTTGTCCATATCCTCATTGGTAAAATTGGGTGTGCCATATGGATCACGGTATACGGCCGCATTGAGGTTCAATCTTGCCAAGAAGCCCCAGACTGCCGATTGGGTAATCCTTCCTGGACCCCTGTTAGTATTGATAAGATCTACGACAGACAAGAATTCGCTCTCAATATAATCGATGGCAGCCTGTCCCCTTAAAATTTCCGAAAGATCATCGGAATTCTCCTTTTTGAAGGCCAATCCCCAGCTATCCAACACCAACATGTTCATATAGGCGCGAAGTGCAACCATTTCGTAAAGGGCGCCTTCAGCTTCGGTATCCCCTGCTTCGGCCAGGGGTTTTAGTACTTCAATTGCGGAGAGGGCACGTGAGATATTCTTGGTCACCTCGTTCCATGAGCTTCCCACCAGATCATTTCCAGTAGAAATGGTGTGGGCATGGGTTTCCAAAAATTTTCCTCCATCATACCAATCCGTTCCTCCGCGATATGGCAAAATGGCCTCGTCCGCAGCAATCAATTGCAAGCCGTAATAGTTGGTGTGTCTCCAGGTCCAAGCCACTTGTCCATAAGCAGGTGCAATGGCGCCACTGATGAGTTCCGCTTGTCCGCTTCCTTCCAAGGATTCGTCCAAAACTTCTTCTTCCAAATCGGTACAGCTCAAGTTTGAGAATAAGGAAATCCCCAATAGTGCTAATATTATTTTGTTCTTCATTTTTGAAGTTTTTTTTTGATTAGAATGATACATTTAAGCCAAATACCACGGTTCTAGCCTTGGGATAATTGAAATAATCGATCCCGAAGGTCTGGATGTCATCAATGGTCAAGTTGGAATTAATCTCAGGATCAAAACCACTATAATCCGTGATTACAAAAAGGTTCTGGCCAGTCACGGAAAAACGAATGGTGTTCACCAATCCATCCAACCCGATGAGGGCCGGTCTCAGACTGTACCCCAATGTGGCATTGTTCAGGCGCAAGAAATCCCCTTTTTCCAAATAGCGTGTTGAAACGGCGTTGGAATTGGTTATGTCCTCATTTGGAAACTCCGATGCAATCGATGTGGTATTAAAATTGGAGGCCAACAATCCTTTTTTGAACAAGGACATGGCAGTATGGTTGTATACCTTGTTGCCTGATACCCCGTTGAAGTTCAGCCCAAGATCAAAATCCTTGTACTTAAAGTTCAGATAAATGGCATACACCAAATCTGGAAGAGCGCTGCCCACTACTTTTCTATCTTCGGACAAGATGCTCAGCCCATCATCGCCAATACCCAAAAACTCTTGCATATAAAATGACCCGATTGGTTCACCATTAATGTTTCCGTTGATGGTGGCATCCGTTTGACCCGCCCCCTGTGCGGCACCTGTGGTCAATACCTTGTAAGGCGAATTGGCCACCTCATTTTGGGTATAGGCCAGGTTTCCTCCTATGTTATAAGAAAAATCCTTGCTATAGTCGCTGTGGTAATCCAAGGCAAATTCAATACCGTTGTTCTTGATTTCCATATCTGGAATATTGGTCCAGTACTTATCGGTAGGTTGAATGGGGTCGGCAGGAGTAACTTCCAACAAAATATTCTTGGACACTTTCTGAAAATAGTCCAAGGTTCCTGACAAGCGGTTGTTGAACAAACCGAAGTCCAAACCTATGTTGGTCTGCTGGGATACTTCCCACTGGATATCGGGATTAGCCAATCGCGTAAAAATGGTACCGTATGGATAATCTTCCAAAGAGCTTTCATTGCCATTGATAGGATATGAATCGTTACCATCCTTACTGTCGGTATAGCTCAATTTGGTAATCTTGGACGGGATTTCCTGGTTACCGGTCTTACCCCAACTGGCCCTTAATTTCAAGTTGTTGATAGTGGTGTTGGAACTCAAAAAATCTTCGTTCATGATGTTCCAACCCAAGGCAACGGAAGGGAAATAACCATACTTATTATTACCTCCAAATTTTGAGGAACCATCAGCACGCATAGTAGCAGTCAACAAATATTTATTGTCAAAAGCATAATTGACCCTACCAAAGAAAGACTGTAGTTCATTTTCAGTAGCATAGGTGTACATATAGGTCTGGGTGCTTTCTCCACTGATCTGATCTTGGTATTTGGGTTCTATGCCATTATTCGCAAAACCTTCCAACTCAAAGCTCTTTTGGTGCACAAAAGTTTTTTGGTAAGAGTGCCCAGCCAAAAATGTGAAGTTGTGTTTGTCGTTGGCAAAATTGTAGGTAAGGGTATTCTCCACCAAACTATTTTTGTTGGTCGTATATGTTGAAGTCAATGATCCATTGGCGTAGCCTTCCAACAAAGAATAGGGTATGTATTGCTCGTCACGATCGGTAGTGGAATAATCAACACCCAAATTTAGTTTATAGGTCAACCCATCTATTATTTCAATGGAAGGTGCCACATTGGCCAAAATCCTATGGTTAACGGCCTCATCACTAAAGATTTTCTCGCGCGTCAAAGGGTTCAACGCATTGTCCAACAAAGTGGGTTGCCCATCGGTATACAAGGGAAGGGTGGGGTTCAACTGAAGCATGTCACCAACCATGGATCTTGCATCTGCCCTAAGGTTTTCCGTTCTACTGGCCGTCATGTTGAATTCCACCTTGAAACGGTCGTTAAATGCTTTTTGGGTCAGGTTCAAACGGCCTGAGTACCTTTTTAGGTCATTGGCCCTTAAAATACCTTCTTGATCATTTACACCCAAGGAAGCGTGATAAGAGAACTTTTCGGCACCGCCGCCCATGGACAAATTCACATTTTTGGAGAAACCGGTACGGCTCAAGGCATCTTGCCAATCGGTGTTGGCACCACCATCTTCCAAATTACCGCCTGCGGCCACTACTTGTTGACGAAACTCGTCAGCACTGAAGACATCAACTTTATTGGCCAAGCTTGAGAAGCCTGTGGATACACTCAAATCCATTTGAGTGCGTCCCGCTTTCCCCTTTTTGGTAGTGATAACAATAACCCCGTTTGCAGCCCTGGCCCCATAAATGGCGGCGGCAGAAGCATCCTTCAATACGTCAATGCTTTGAATATCCTGTGGGTTGATGAAGTTCAATGGGTTGGTAGGCACGCCAGTCCCGGTATTGTCCAATGCAAAACCGTCTATCACATACAAAGGAGTGGTTCCGGAACGTAAGCTTCCCACACCTCGGATGATCACATCCTGCGCTGCACCTGGCTCACCACTTACATTGGAAATGTTCACACCCGCAACCTTACCTTGTAAAAGTTGCCCTGGATTCATCACGATCCCTTTGTTGAAATCCTCACTTTCCACTGAGGCGATGGAACCGGTAACATCGGTCTTTCTTTGGGTACCGTACCCAACCACTACTACGTCCTCCAATTGTGTTGCATCTGCCAGCAATTGCACATTGATAGTGGTACGGCCATCCACGGCAACCTCTTTTGGACTATATCCCAAATATGAAAATTGAAGTATTGCGTCGCTTTGCACATCAATGGAATAATTACCATCAAAATCGGTAATGGAACCATTTCCAGTTCCTTTCTCCTGTACCGATGCACCTGCTAATGGGATTCCATTTTCATCCGTTACCGTACCCGATACTGTGATAAAGACGATTTCCACCACTCTTTTGGGAGCTTTGGGTTTCACATCGATGGAAATAGTATTGTTGATCCTTCTAAAAGTAAGGTCTGCATCCTTGGCCATCAATTCCAAGATAGATTTAAGGGACACCTTGTTGTAGACAATGTCATAAGTCTTATGCAAACGCTCCACTTTGCGATCGTACACAAATTTGAAGTCTGTCTGTTCCTCTATCTGTTTCAAGACCTCAACTACTGTGGCATCGTTTACGGACAGATCCACCCTGTAGTTCTCTAGTTTTTGTCCCCTTACATTGGCCGCCAGCACCGGATTCAACAGTGCCAAGATGATCATAAAGCAAAATGTACGGAATGTCAACTTGATAAATTGTTTAATAGTTAGTGAATTCATAATTTCACATAATGTTTAAATGGTTATAAGTATTTGTAATCATTGATTTTTCTACAGCCTGTTTCCGCTCGCCAAAGTGTTACAGGCTGTTTTTTATTTGGCTGTATTTACATCATAGGCTTAGTTATTTTGTTAGGTTGATTCAGTCGGTGCATTTTCCCTTGATCAGGATCTTTTGATCCTCCAAAAATTCGTATTGTAATCCTTTTTTAGCGAAAACTATGCTTTCCAGTACCGTTGAAAGCAATTCATTGTTATAGCTGGCACTGATATGGCAATTACCTGCATACTTGTTCTCCAACACAAAGGATACACCATACCATTTTTCCAAGGTTTTCAAAGCCTGCGAAAGTGGCACATCCTCAAAATGGATAACGCCGTCCTTCCAGTTGAGAGCGGTTGAAATATCCACTTTTTCCTTGCTCATGGTTTTAGTTTTTTTATGAAAGACCCCTTGTTCGTTGGGTTCCAGAATAATTTCATTTTCCCGGGAGGCCACTTTTACTTTTCCCGTGGAGACAGTCACTGCAATTTGGTCGTTGTCAGGATACGTATCTACGTTGAAGGAAGTTCCCAAAACCGTGGTCTTCACTTCCCCTGATTCAATAACGAAGGGTCTTTGGGGGTTCCTTGTCACTTCAAAGAAGGCCTCTCCAACCAATTTCACATGGCGGAAATCCCCCTCAAATCGACTTGGATATTTTAACGTACTTCCGGAATTCAACCTCACCTGCGTGCCATCGGCCAAGATAATGTTCAACTTTTGGCCCCATTCCGTTGTCTTCTCCATTATTACAATGGGTTCAACAACCGGCTTAGTCCCCATCTTGGAGTGGATGAAATATCCTAAGCTTACCAATAGGGCCAAAGACGCCGCAACCTTGGACCATTTTAGAAAGGAAATTCCCTTACCATGCTCTGATATATTGCGGGAGAGTTGCTTTGCAACCCGCTTGCGGTGGTTTTCATTTTTGAAGGTGTCTTTATAATTTCTGGATAAAAGATCAACATCAAACTGCTCCAGAAGGGATTCTTCCTTTTTAGTAATGGTACCATTTAAGTACTTTTCCATCAATCCCTTGATTTCATTTTCGGTCATTGTGTGCTCATTTCATATATAAGTACCAAAGACACACGATTACGCACATTAAAAAAATGAGTTTTAATATTTACTTAATCTTAAGGGATTCTTATTAACCTTTAGGTAAAAATAGAAATATGTTAAAAAAACAATGATTTAACAGCGGAGAGCTCTTTGCGAAGTCTGCGCAGAGCGAACGAAATTTGATTTTCAACCGAACGTTGGGAAATGTTCAACCTTTCTGCAATTTCCTTGTTGTTGACTTGGTTGATGCGACTCAAGATGAAAACTTCCTGGCATCTTTTTGGCAAGCTAGAAATTGTCTGATCTATGCGTTTGGACAAATCTACCAGATCGGCTTCCATTTCCACTTCGGAGTTGATACAAATGGAATGGGCGACTTCTATTTGGATTTTATTGAATTTCATATCCCTCAGTGCATTGTAGCACTTGTATCGAATAGCTTTGAAGAGATAGGATTTTATGTTTTGGACCTCGATTGTTTCCCTCCGTTGCCAATAGTCGATCCAAACTTCCTGTACTAAATCCTTGGCCATGGAATTGTTCATGACCAACGATGATGCATAAATGTACATGGGCTCCCAAAGCATCCCAAATAAGGAGTTGAATGCATTCCTGTTGGATTGATTGATCATTTTGGCTAACTTTTCGGGAGTGGCCTTGTTGTTGGAGCACTTATCATCGAGTACAAATTTCATAAAAATAAGATAGGCCAGAGATTATGATATTGTAAACTTTACTCGGATTTTGTGTATCCAAACTAAAATAGCAAAATAAAATTGTATTTCAAACACTTGTGGCAATTCCTTCAGTTATATCAGGATCAAGGAAAAAACAATGGATTGCACCAATTATCCCATCATACAAATGCCATAAAACAAGATCTGTAACGTTTCGATTGATACAAAACAATTATATTTGCAAACCAAAAGTTAAGCAAAACACTTAACTTTTTTTGTTTCCTGTGTTGGCCCACGTGGTGAAATTGGTAGACACGCCATCTTGAGGGGGTGGTGTTCGTAAGGACGTGCTGGTTCGAATCCAGTCGTGGGCACAAAACCGCAAATTATTGCGGTTTTTTTTTAGGCATTTTTCTGCGCCGCCTAAACAAAATTGTCCATAACTTCTGATTTTTTGGAACCATACCCTAAATTTTAAGACAAAAAAATAGGTTGGCATCGTTTAAATTGTAAATTTGTTTAACGTTTAGTATGAAAAGATGAACAACGTAAAAAAATCTTTCAGCATTCGGGATTTGGAAAATTTGTCGGGAATAAAGGCCCACACCATTCGTATTTGGGAAAAGCGATACAATCTGTTCAGCCCGGAAAGAACCGATACCAACATCCGCACCTATAATTTGGTAAGCCTACAAAAGTTGTTGAATGTGACCATGCTCTACAACAATGGGTATAAAATTTCAAAAATTGCTAAACTGGACGATGTAAAGATTCCAATGCTGGTAAGGGATATTGTGGCCAAGAACAGTGAAAAGAGCCACGCTCTGAATTCCCTTAAGCTTTCCATGCTCAATTTTGACCAGCCACTTTTCTTGCAAACGTACAATAGCTTGCTTCAGGAGCGCAGCTTCACTCAAATTTTTAAAGACGTATTCATTCCCTTTTTAAACGAACTTGGCCTATTATGGCAAACACATACCATAAGTCCTGCCCATGAACATTTCGTATCTAACCTGATCAAGCAAAAAATCTATATCCATACAGAACAGGTACAATCTAAGGAACCAACTCAGAACGATAAGGTATTCGTCCTTTTTCTTCCTGAGAACGAAATACATGAAATTGGTTTATTGTACATCAATTATGAACTTGCCAACAAAGGGTACAAAACTATTTATCTAGGACAGACCATGCCCGTGGAAAACTTGGTGGACCTTCTCAAATATTATAACAACATCCGGTTCGTTTCCTATTTTACGGTTTCTCCAGTGCTGAACGAACTTGAGGATTATTTCAATAGCTTTCAAGAAGTCCTGGATATGTCTCCTGGATCAAAATTGTATGTTCTAGGCTATCAAATCCAACAAGTCTCTGACAAAAAACTGCCCGGTAGCATCAAGATTTTCAAATCCATTAACGAACTTTTGGAAACCGTATAAGTATGAAAAAAGCCATCGTCATCGGTTCTGGGTTTTCCTCACTTTCAGCCTCTTGTTATTTGGCAAAGGCAGGATTTGAGGTAGAAATCCATGAAAAGAACGATACGGTAGGTGGCAGGGCCAGACAATTGATAAAAGATGGGTTTACTTTTGATATTGGCCCCAGTTGGTATTGGATGCCCGACATTTTTGACAAGTTTTTCAATGACTTTGAAAAAAAGACTTCCGATTACTACCAATTGGATAAACTGAACCCCGCTTACAAAATTTTTTTTGAAGACGATATCCTTACCATTGGGGATTGCATGGAAACCATTTGTGAGGAATTTGAACGTATTGAAACGGGCAGTAGCGCACATCTCAAACGCTTTATCATGCAAGCCCAAGAAAACTATAACATCGCGATCAACAAAGTGGTACTCCGGCCCGGCCTTTCCCCTTTGGAACTGGTTACCAAGGAAACCGTTCTTCGGGTAGACCAATTCTTCAAGACCATCAGCCAGGAAGTACGCAAGAGGTTCAAAAATCCGAAGCTGGTGTCCACGTTGGAATTTCCCGTACTGTTTTTAGGGGCCAAACCGAGCAATACACCTTCCTTTTACAATTTCATGAATTTTGCAGATTTTGGTTTGGGAACCTGGCATCCCAAAGGTGGCATGTACGAGATCATCAAGGCTATGAAAAACCTTGCTGAGGAACTGGGGGTAAAAATCCATACCAAAAGTCCTGTCACGCATATCTTGGTGTCCGATGGGGAGGTAATCGGTATCCGTAGCAAAGGTAATAACCACCTGGCCGACTATGTGATAAGCGGAGCGGATTACCATCATTCCGAAACGCTCCTGGATCCAAAATACCGTCAATATTCCGAAGAATACTGGGAAAATAAGACTTATGCGCCTTCTTCCCTGTTGTTTTATATCGGCTTCAACAAAAAGTTGAAGAATGTTGAGCACCACAACCTGTTCTTTGATACCGATTTTGAAAAACATGCCAAAGAAATTTACGATGACCCCCAATGGCCGAGTAATCCCCTGTTCTATGCCAATTTTCCTTCGGTAACGGATGGCTCCATGGCTCCCAAGGATTATGAAACAGGATTTTTCCTGGTTCCCATTGCCCCAGGATTGGAGGATACACCCGAATTGAGAAACCAATATTTTGACATAGTAATGGATAGGTTTGAGAAACTGACCCATCAACAGATTAAAAATGCCATTGTTTTCAAGGAAAGTTTCTGTGTAAACGATTTTGTGGAGCAGTACAATTCTTATAAAGGCAACGCTTACGGTCTTGCCAACACCTTACGGCAGACTGCCTTTTTACGACCTAACCTAAAAAGTAGTAAGGTAAAGAACCTGTTCTTTACCGGTCAGCTTACCGTTCCGGGACCAGGAGTGCCACCATCCCTGATCTCTGGTAAACTGGTGGCCGATTTAATCACCAAAGAAGTAAAAAGATGAAAAGCATTTTTGACCAAGTATCCTACCATTGCAGTAAAGTTGTGACCCAATCCTACAGCACTTCCTTTGCCTTGGCCACCAAAATGTTGGCACCCTCGATCCGGGCCGATATTTATAACATTTACGGCTTTGTTCGGTTTGCCGATGAGATTGTGGACACCTTCCACGATTACGACAAGGAACAATTATTCGTGAATTTTGAGAAGGAAATGGAAGAGGCCATAGAGAAAAAAATCAGCCTAAACCCCATTTTGAACTCATTTCAGCATACGTACCATAAATATGATATCCCCCATCATTTGGTCACAGCCTTTATGAAAAGTATGCGTATGGATCTCAGCAAGAAGAAATACGAAACGTTTGATGAATATCGGGAGTACATTTATGGCTCAGCGGATGTAGTAGGGTTAATGTGTCTCTGTGTTTTTGTGAACGGCGATAAGGAGAAGTATGAAGAATTGAAAGAATCTGCCATGGCCTTGGGATCGGCCTTTCAAAAAGTGAACTTTTTAAGGGATTTGAAGGCGGATTATGAGGAATTGAACCGGACCTATTTCCCCAACACCAATCTTTTGGAACTGGATGAAGAGTCCAAGAGAAGAATCGTCAATGAGATAAAGGCCGATTTTGCAGTAGGGTATTCGGGTATCATCAAGTTACCGGAGCAGGCCAAATTTGGAGTTTATACGGCCTACCGTTATTACAAGAAACTACTACATAAATTACAGGGTACTCCTCCCCTAGAAATTAAAAATGCCAGGATACGCGTGCCCAATTATCAAAAATTCGGACTTTTGGCCCAATCATACCTCAATTATAAATTACAATTGGTACAATGAAGGTAGCACTTTGGATACTCATTTTTTTGGTCACCTTTGGCTTCATGGAATTTATGGCTTGGTTCACTCACAAGTATGTAATGCACGGCTTTCTATGGAGCCTACACAAAGACCATCATAAAAAGGACCATGATTCTTGGTTTGAACGCAACGATGCCTTTTTTCTGTTCTATGCCGTGGTGAGTATGACCTTGTTCTTCGTGGGCAACTACACTTCGTTTTGGTATGGATGGCCCTTGGGATTTGGGATCCTAGCATACGGAATTGCCTATTTTCTGGTACACGATATCTTTATACATCAAAGGTTCAAGCTTTTGAGGAATGCCAACAATTGGTACGCCCGTGGGGTACGAAGGGCACATAAAATGCACCACAAACATTTGGGTAAGGAAGACGGGGAATGTTTTGGAATGCTCTTGGTTCCTTTTAAATATTTTAAAAAGTAGGGCTATTCTAAAATAAGTTCATCCAAAAGGGCCCGTATACTTTCGGAGTTCCAGTTGGCCGCTCCCCTTTCATCCACAACAATTTTCCCTGATTTACTGATGATATAGGTAGCCGGTATCGTGCTGCTTTCCAATTCCGAGGGTGACTTTGAAGCTTGCAGGTACACGGGCAACTGATATCCCTTTTTCTTTAGAAACGTCACTACTTTCTCCTTATCATCATTGGCTACAAAGGCAAAAAGCAACTTGTCCTTGTAATCGGCATGCAATGCTACAAATTTGGGAAGTTCGGCAACACAGGGAGGGCACCAAGTGGCCCAAACATTAACCACGGCAACTTTTCCTTTTGCGGATTGAAAATTCATTTGTTTGCCATCCAGATCCACCAGGTTCCAATGATAATCCTCTAGGGTTATCTGTTCATCATCCTCTACCACATCCGCAGAAAAAACCTCTGCCACAGCCTTGCTGACCCACACCCGAACATGGAATCCGACAGGGGTGAACAGGATCAACACAATGACTAAAATCCAAATACCGTTACCTATCTGTTCCTTGGTAATCTTCATAAGGAATTATTCAGTGATCAATTCATCCAACAACCTGTAAACCTTTCCGGTGCTCCAATCCGCAATACCTTCCTTGTAAACCACAATATTCCCCGATTTATCGATCAAATAAGAAGAAGGCACCTTACTGGAATCAATGGGCATTTTTTCACCAATGATCAAATAGGTAACAGGAAAAGTAAAGTTGTGTTCGGCCATAAAAGCTTCCACTGGTGGTCGGTTTTCATTTGTGATGATATAGAAATCCATCTTGCCCTTGTACTTGTCATACAACTGCTGAATGCTTGCGAGTTCCGCTTCGGAAGGTAATTTCCAGGAAGCCCAAAGGTTAATAAAGACCACCCTTCCCCTTGATTTTTCAAAATTGAAGAAGTTCCATTCTTCATCTTTGAGTACCCAATCATAATCGGTGATCTTCTGTCTTTCCGATTGCTCGATGATAGGAGGTGAAAACGAAAAAATTCGATTCAGGAATATTTTTCCGTAGTAACCGATCGGTGTTACAAAGAACGAAAGCACCAAAAGGATCAATACAATGTTGAAAATGGTTTTTTTACTGATCTTCATGAAAAAGGATGTTTCCCAAAAATTAAAAACTCCTGATATCCAAATCAATATCAGGAGTTTAAGACAAAATTATCTTAGATACAAATTATGCATTCTCCTTCTTGATCAGGTTCAATGCAGAACCTTCTTTAAACCATGCAATCTGCGCATCGTTATAGGAATGGTTGGCAATGATGGTATCCTTGCTGCCATCGGCATGCACCACTTCAATGGTCAATGGTTTGTCCGGAGCAAATTGGTCAATGTCCAAAAAGTTGAAGGTATCATCTTCTTGAATCAAATCATAATCGTTCTCATTTGCAAAGGTCAATGCCAACATCCCTTGTTTTTTCAAGTTGGTCTCGTGGATCCTAGCAAAGGATTTTACCAAAACAGCTGCTACACCCAAGTGTCTTGGCTGCATGGCTGCATGCTCTCTCGAAGAACCTTCACCGTAGTTGTGGTCACCCACCACCAAAGTTTTGATCCCAGCTTTTTTGTATTCACGTTGGGTATCGGGCACTCCACCGTACTCTCCTGTCAATTGGTTTTTGACGAAGTTTGTTTTTTTGTTGAAGGCGTTTACCGCTCCAATCAACGTGTTATTGGCAATATTGTCCAAGTGCCCCCTGTAACGCAACCATGGTCCGGCCATGGAGATATGATCGGTGGTACATTTACCAAAGGCTTTGATCAACAGTTTCATGCCCTTTAAACTTTCTGGTTTAATGGGTTCAAATGGGGCCAAGAGTTGCAAACGCTCAGAATCTGTGGCAACTTTCACCTCAACACTGCTACCGTCTTCCTTAGGCGCAATATAACCGGCATCTTCCACGGCAAATCCTTCCGGAGGAAGCTCGTAACCTCTTGGTTCATCCAACATCACTTCTTCACCATCCTCATTCAATAGCTTATCGGTGATAGGGTTAAAATCCAATCTTCCGGCGATGGCGATGGCGGTAACTAATTCTGGCGACCCCACAAATGCCAAGGTATTGGGGTTACCATCCGCTCTTTTTGCAAAATTCCTGTTGAAAGAGTGAACGATGGTGTTTCGTGGTCCGTCTGATGCTTTATCACCATAACGATCCCACATACCGATACATGGTCCACAGGCATTGGCAAATACGGTTGCACCAATATTGTTGAAGGTATCGATAAACCCATCCCTTTCGATGGTATAACGTACCTGCTCGGAGCCTGGTGTTATAGTGAATTGTGATTTGGTCTTCAAATTCTTGTCGGCCACTTGTTTGGCCAAGGAAGCTGCCCTTGAAATATCTTCGTAGGAAGAGTTGGTACAAGAACCGATCAAGCCCACTTCTACGTTCAAAGGCCAATCATTGGCTTTGGCGGTCTCACCCATTTTAGAAATTGGGGTAGCCAAATCCGGAGTAAAAGGTCCGTTCAAATGTGGCTCCAATACATCCAAATCGATTTCGATCACTTGGTCGAAATACTGCTCTGGATTGGCATACACTTCAGGATCCGCGGTCAAGTGTTGCTTCACGCCCAGGGCCGCATCGGCTACATCGGCACGGTTGGTAGCTCTTAGGTACCTATCCATGGATTCATCATAACCGAAGGTTGAAGTAGTAGCACCTACCTCAGCACCCATGTTACAAATGGTACCTTTACCAGTACAGGACATAGAAGTGGCTCCTTCGCCAAAATATTCGATAATGGCCCCTGTTCCCCCTTTTACGGTAAGAATATCGGCTACTTTCAAGATCACATCTTTTGGAGCGGTCCATCCAGAGAGTTTTCCTTTCAGTTTCACCCCTATCAATTTAGGGAATTTCAATTCCCAAGCCATTCCAGCCATTACATCCACCGCATCGGCACCACCAACACCGATGGCTACCATTCCCAATCCACCGGCATTCACCGTATGCGAATCGGTTCCGATCATCATACCTCCTGGAAAAGCATAGTTTTCCAAAACTACTTGATGGATGATACCTGCACCTGGTTTCCAGAAACCAATGCCATATTTATTGGAAACGGATTCCAAGAAATCAAAAACTTCGTTGCTCGTTTGGTTGGCCCTTTTCAAATCGGCCTCAGCCCCAACTTTTGCTTGGATCAGGTGATCACAGTGTACTGTGGTAGGTACTGCAACCTTTGGCTTACCAGCGTGCATGAACTGTAACAATGCCATTTGAGCGGTAGCATCCTGACAGGCAACCCTATCCGGTGCAAAGTCAACATAATCTTTTCCCCTTGTAAATTTTTTGGTCGGTGTTCCATCCCATAGGTGTGAGTATAGTATTTTCTCAGAAAGGGTCAATGGTTTACCTACCAGTTCACGGGCCTTATCCACACGTTCCCCCATGGAAGCGTAGACGCCCTTAATCATGTCTATATCAAATGCCATTCTACAATTGAGTTTTAAGATTTTAGTAATTCGGTAAATTTACTAAATAACGAAGGATTTTGGAATTAGAATCGCGCTAAATAAATATCTATGATTTGATATTTATAACAATTCTGCAATAATCCTTTCCTCTGAGATGCCTTCAGCCTCAGCTTTGTAGTTTTTTAGGATCCTGTGACGAAGAATACCAAGGGAGACCGCTTTTATGTCTTCAATGTCCGGAGAAAATTTTCCATGGACGGCTGCATGCGCTTTGGCACCCAATACGAGATTCTGGGAAGCCCTAGGACCAGCGCCCCAATCCACATAGTTATTTACAAAATCCAAGGAACCTTCAATTCCCGGGCGTGTTCTATTGACGAGCCTTACCGCGTAATCGATTACATTATCAGGTACGGGAATCCGCCTGATCAAATGCTGGATGGCAATAATGTCATCCGCATTGAAAAGGGTGTTCAGCGTTACCTCATCATCGGTAGTGGTAGATTTTACCACTTGTATTTCCTCTTCTATGGAAGGATACTTTAATTCGATGGCAAACATAAAACGGTCCAATTGTGCCTCTGGCAAGGGATACGTACCTTCTTGCTCAATAGGGTTTTGGGTCGCCAACACAAAATACGGACGGTTAAGTTTGTATTGCTTGCCCGCAATGGTCACCGCACGCTCCTGCATGGCTTCCAACAGGGCGGCCTGTGTCTTTGGTGGAGTCCGGTTGATCTCATCCGCCAAAATGATGTTGGCGAAAACAGGCCCCATGATAAACTTAAAGTTTCTGTTCTGGTCCAATACCTCACTACCCAAAATATCACTGGGCATAAGGTCTGGGGTAAATTGTATCCTTTTGAAGTCCAGTCCGAGCGTTTGTGCGATTGTATTGACCATCAAAGTCTTGGCCAAACCGGGAACACCGATCAATAGGGAATGCCCCCCTGTATAAATGGATAGCAAAATTTGATCGATTACCTTTTCTTGGCCCACAATGACCTTGGCAATCTCCCTTTTTAGTTCTTGGTGTTTTTTTACCAGGTTTTCTACCGCAGTTACGTCTGACATTCGCCTACTCCTTTACCCAGTTGTTTGCAAAATCGCAGCCTCTATTGTCAACGTTCACGTGGATATAGGTATCCTCAATATGTTCCTCCATCCATTTTTTGATGGCCTTGAACTGCTTTTCCCTAAGGGCCAACTCTTGTATCTTTAAATAATCCTTGGCAAAATCGGCCTTGTGCTCATCGTATCGATTGGAGATTCTCATGATCTTGAACTTGGGAGGTCCTCCCCTAGGATCATCTTCCCTTATAGGTCTTGAAATTTCCCCATCCTTAATGTTCCTTACCTGATTGTACAAGGTTGGGTCCATTTTGGTCAGTTCAAACCTTGAATCGAAATTGATCGGGTTACGCAATAGACCCCCATCATTTTTGGTTTCTTTTTCATCGGAAAAATTCAAGGCCGCCTCCGCAAAGGTGTATTTGCCATCCAATATATGCTGACGGATGGTATCCAACTCCTTCACTGCATCATCAATGGCACTTTGAGGAACTTCAGGAATCATCAAAATGTGTCTCAAATCAATTTCTTGCCCTCTAATTTTTTCAATATAAATGATGTGGTACCCATAAACCGTTTCAAAAGGTTCCGAAATTTCACCTTCACGGAGACTAAAGGCCACATCCTTGAATTCGCGTACAAATTGGGTTTCTTTGTTCATGCTATAGAACCCACCATTTGCCCTTGAAGAATCATCGCGGGTATACAAAATGGCCTTCACCTTAAAGCTGGCACCATTTTCTTCTACATCCTGTTTAATGGCCTTCAACTGCTGAATCACTTTTTGTTTCTCTTCCTCAGGTGCCTTGGGAGATTTTACGATCTGTGCAATTTCCAGTTCAGCACCAAAAACAGGGCGCTCATCCTCGGGAATGTTGAAGAAAAATTGACGAACCTCCTCAGGTGTCACTTCAATTTCCTCCACTATCTTGCTTTGCATCTTTTCCGAAAGCATGCGTAGCTTATTGATTTCGAAAAGCTCGGTCCGGAAACTTTCCACATCAGGTTTTTTGTAAAACTTCAGTACTTTTTCCATAGATCCAACCTGTGCAACAAGTTGTTGGATCTGTCTATCACTTTGCGCGTTCACCATATCGTCCGAAACCAACAAACTATCTTGAATGGCCTGGTGGGCATACAAACGGTCTTCCATCAATTTGCCCAAAAGCCCACACCGGGTAATGTCTTCCGTGGAGGCCCCTTGGTTTTTAAGATCAATCAAAGTTTTATCTATGTCCGATTCCAAGATCACATAATCACCGATTACGGCGGCAATACCATCCAACTTCACTTTGGTGGTCGAGGCGGTTGTGTCCTTAACTCCCAGTGCTTCATCGGTTTCCTGTCCCTTGGCGGTAATGGCCGATAGGAAAACAAGGGCCAAAATCCCCTTCATCATATTATTCATACACCTCAAATTCTTTCTTCTTGATTGCTTCATCTATAATCTCGGTTTCCAATTTTTTTACGTAGTTCAAACGTCTTCTATTGAGAATCAGTTGTCTGATTTCTGGTTCCACATACTCAAAAGGTGCTGTATCGTTGACATCCAACACGTTGGTGACCATGCCCAAATATACCTCTATGGAGTCTTGTAGCTCAAAAAATTGTGATTTTTTTAAGTAGTTGGCTTCATTTGTGGCAGTTAGGGGCGTAATTTCCTCTACAACCCTACTGGAACTTACCCAAATGGAGTCGTTAAAATGGATTTTCTTGAACTGCACCGCAATGGAATCCAAGTATTTTTTATCGGCATCCTTCCAATTCCTGATCTTTGCCTTTACCCCATCTATATCCAAAAACTGGGCGGGCATACCCACAAAACGGAGCTGAACCAATTTTTCGTTCAACTTGAAGTTTTCCTTCTCCCGTTCGTAGTAATCCTGCAACTGGTTTTTGGTCACCGAGGTATCGTTGGCCTGTAGCACAAGGGCTTCAATATAGGCGCGGGTATACAGTTCCGACCTGTAATCGGCAACCAAACGATCAAATTCCGCGAGTTTCTCTTCGGGCAAATTGATCTTGGACTTGGACAACAATAATTGTTTGGAGGCCCAATTGTTGATATAATTGGAAACAAATAAGGCGCTATCCTGTGGGGTCATGTCATCACTGATCAATACAGCAACATCATCTTTGTAAAGATAAGTGTCCCCCACTCTTGCCAATGGTTCCCTCTCTACTTCCTTATTAAAAAGACCTTCGCAGGATGTGACCATCAAGGTACACAGGGAGCAAAGTAGGTAAAAGCTATTTTTTTGGAGCTTAAGCATTTCGCAAAAATAACAATTACTAAATCCCATACAAGTAAGTGCCATTCGCATTAACAGATTTTTATTAGACACCCTTCGCCAAAAAAGAAATCGTTACATTAGTGCAAAACCAAATCAAATGAAGTATACGACCCAAATTTTGGTGGACATCCCGCGGGATGAATTCATCAAGAAATTGGACAATCCAGATAACATGAAGCACTGGCAAAGGGGGCTGACCCAATATGAGCAGCTTTCCAAAAATCCTGGGCAGGAAGGAGCCCAAATGAGCCTGAGCTACCAAATGGGAAAACGGGAGGTCACTCTTGTGGAGACCATCATCAAAAAAAACTTGCCCGAAGAAATGCACGCCAGTTACGATGCCAAAGGAGTACATAACCTCCAAAAAAACTATTTTAAGGATGAGGGTGGTAAAACACGTTGGGTCACTGAAACGGATTTTCAGTTTTCAGGCTTTGGAATGAAGTTGATGGGATTATTGATGCCACGTGCATTCAAAAAACAAACCTTGATTTATATGCAAGATTTTAAGAAATTTGCCGAAGAGGGAATTTCCGCAACCGACTCACAATAACCATGGAAAAAATTTTGGACCGTAAAATCAAGATTATTTGGGACTTCAGGGGCCCCAATGCCGCCCGAACCGCCGAACACTACCGCAAACACCTTGAAGAGTTTGTAATTGTGGAAGAATTGAAATTTGACCTATCGGGAGTGGAGCATTTTGGGCCTACCCATAGCATCGCCTTTTTGGTGGTGGCCGAGTTTGAACTAAAGGAGGTAAAGGACATTCTAAAACCGCACAGGGGACAGGTTTACACGGGAGATCTATAACCAGCTATCATGTGGAGTAGGATCACACTTACCACATTGACCCTTTTGGCAATATCCTGCAAAGATACGGTTGTTGCCGTTGATCCTTTGGAACAGGTGTTGACCTCTGAAAATCCACTGATCAAAAATGTGATGGATCATTTGAGGGAACACGAGGTACAAATTCGATATACCCAAATTGACCGTCGAAACGACAGTATTTTCTTCACGGATTTCGATTTTCAGGTTGATGCCGAAGCATACTTTTATCCCGCAAGCACCGCCAAATTTCCTGCTGCGGTTGCCGCACTTGAAAAACTTAACGAAATTGATTCCCTAGACCTTAACACCCCCTTTTATATTGAGGGGGATTCTGTGGAAACCACTTTTGCCAAATGCATTTCGGAAATCTTTGCCGTTTCCGACAATGCCGCCAATAATCGCTTGGTGGAATTTTTAGGACAGGACGACCTGAATACCAGGATTGCCCGAAAAGGCGTAACCCCCATCCGTATTGCACATAGATTATCGGCCCCCAATGGTGATGATGTTACTACCAAACCTTTGGTGATTTATTTAAACGATTCCACCACCGCGGTGACCCAACCCATCATCAATACACCTGCCAAGCCTTTATTGTTAAAACGGATTAAAAAAGGCAGAGGGTTTTATGCGGACGATTCCTTGGTGTTGGAACCTTTTGATTTTTCCCTTAAAAATTACTTCCCCATTCAGGCACAGTCGGCATTATTGAAAAGAATCATTTTTCCTGAAGCCTTTCCAAAGGAAAAACGGTTTGATTTGAGCCCAGAACAACACCAATTCCTTTTTGAAGCCATGAATACCCTTCCTCCAAAATTGGGTTACGACCCTGTAGAGTTTTATGATAGCTATGTGAAGTTCTTTATGTTCGGGGACAGCACGGACCCCACACCGGAACATATCAAAATTTACAACAAAGTGGGTTATGCCTATGGCACCCTAACGGATTGTGCTTACATACAGGACACCAAAAACCAAGTGGATTTTATGATCGTAGCCACCATTTTGGTGAACAGCGACGGTATTTTTAATGACGATGCCTACGAATATGACGATGTGGGCATCCCATTCCTAGCCCAATTGGGAAGGGAATTGTACCAGTACGAACTCCAGCGAAAAAGATAATACTTACCCGCTCTGCGTTTTTTAACAATGAAAAATGGGACACTGCCATATGGAGCCGAATTCCTTGGAGGCAACATCCCATTTCCCGGATTAGAAAAACATAAAAATCTAGAAACCTCAACCAACCATTTCGGGTTTTACATCCCAATTATCGTTGGCCAGCAATACTTGATCAAAGTCGATGCCTTCAATGGGCTTCAACATTTCTGTATTGGGATCCCATTCGATTTTTCGGCCCAATTTCCATGACAGACCTGCCATATGGGCGGAAATAGCTTCCTCGAACCCTTCCTTGATACCGCAGCTTACCTTGCCTCCATTTTTGATTACACTCAACCATTCCCTCATGTGCAAGAAAGTGGAATCCACACGGACCCCATCGATATAGGTCCACATAAGGCCTTTGTCCGCAAAATATTGGGATGTGGCAGAAGAGATGGCATCAGGCACATTGGCCGCTGGGTTATATTGATAAATGGGTACTCCCGGATTCATTTTCCCGGCCTCAATCATTTCGGCATATCGGGTAGATGCCCCATCGGGCCAAATGGTCAATTTATTGCCCAGTTCCATGGTAGCATCATGCCCCATCAGTATGGTAGGCCTGTTGAAACCGTTACCCAACGTGGCACTATAACAGAAGGTCATTCCCTTTTCCTTGCCCTTGGCTTGGCTGCTTCCAGTACTGTAATCGGGGAATTCCATGTTCACTTGGATCACATCTGGCACATTTCTGCCATCGTTATGGGTATAAATACCACCTGAAGCACTCACCGAAGAGGGAATGCCCATATTAAGTACACAATTCAAGCGATCATAGTCATGGGTCAACAGATCCCCTGAAAGTCCAGATCCATAGGCCCACCATTTACGCCATCTGAAAAAATGGTTTTTGTTGAACGGCACTTTTGGTGCAGAACCTAAAAATTGTTCCCAATCAATGGTCTCGGGGCTCGCCTTTTCATGGATATCATAGTTCCATGCACCATTGTCATCATTCCTGTTGGTATTGGTCTGAATAAGCGATACATGGCCCAACGTACCTTTTTCAACAATATCCCTGGCCGTACTAAAGCTCAAGGTCTGTCTATGTTGATGCCCCACTGCCAACACCGCTTTGGAGTTTTTAGCAGCATCCCGCAAAAGATAGGTTTCCCCCACTGTATGCGTCATGGGTTTTTCCACATACACATGCACGTTGTGGTTCAAAGCTTCAATGGAAATAGGGGCATGCCAATGGTCAGGAGTGGCAATCACCACGGCATCCACATCACCGCTTCCTATCATATCTTTATACGTAGTGTATCTTTTGATTGGGTTTTCCGGGGTTGAGAAGGAATCGATAAAACTTTGAGCTCTTACATCGAAAACATCACAGATACCAACTAATTTTACGTTCAGTTTTTCTTGACCCATAAAATCCTCAAGGGCATGGTTGTCCGGATCTTCCTGTGCGGCCAAACGCATTTCTTCCTTCCATGTTCCGGTAGCAAATCCCAAGGCCCTACAAAGTTGCTCCCCACGGATGCCGAATCCAATGATCCCAACCCGAACAGGTTCCCCTCCGATACCTGGCACTGCCGGTGGCAATGATGGCGTAATGTTGAGCTGTTCCAAAATTTCGGAACGTTTTCTTCTAGTCCCTACAGTATTGGCTGCTCCGGCCCACCATACCGCTCCCAGTATGGGGAGTCCTCCCAATCCGATCAAAAGGTCTCTTCTAGTCCATTTCATTGCTCTTGCATTTTAGTTAGTCTGTTTTTCCGTAGGTAATCCAATCCAAAGTATTGGCCTGTTGGCAATTGGTAAATGACCAAACAAGCCACCAGTTCAATGAGGTTTTTGTTCACGAACCAATAGCTGCCTTCCACATTCAACTGGGTAAGCCCAGGAAATGGAGGATGCGCAAAAAAGTAGAGGGCCAAAAGTCCCATCCCTACAAAGGCACCTACCTTTTCAAAAATTCCGAGGGTAAAGGTGATTCCCACCACCATAAGGGCGATGATGTTCAGAGAGTCCACCCAACCGATGGTTGCATCGCCCACCAGCATGGTAAAGAACCATTTAAAAGGGCCCTGCGCGGTGGCCAAATACCCAAAGGAAGTCCATTCAGGATTATAAAGCTTCACGATTCCCTCAAATAAAAAGTGCCACCCTATAAGAATACGAAGTAGCGTGACACTCACTTTCAGTTTATTTTGATTTTGGTCCATATTGTTGGTTTAGTTGTTAACCCTTTCTTTATTTCCTATTGATAATCAATTACTAAAACAAGGTAAATTAACAAAGATTCTTTAGTTATGAACCATAAAATTACCAACAGAGATACTCTTGAACCATGACTATTGTCAGTTTATCTGTTTATGAAATACATGGATTAGGAAATCAACTTGAATATATACCATGATCGATACCCTACTTTTTTGCGAAGTAGTATAAAAAATACCTTTCTGAAAAAAAATGCTAAGCTACGGGCTCCCCGTATAGGTCATAATCGGAGGCATCGTTGATCTTGATGGAGGTAAAGTCACCAATTTGCACATAATGCTTGGTCGCATCGATCAATACTTCGTTGTCCACATCGGGTGAATCAAATTCGGTGCGGCCCACAAAATAATTCCCTTCTTTTCTATCGATAATGCAACGGAAGGTTTTCCCGATTTTTTCTTGATTCAGCTCCCATGAGATTTGGGATTGGATTTCCATAATCTGGTTGGCGCGATCCTGTTTCACCTCTTCGGGCACATTATCATCCAAACTGTAAGCGTGGGTATTCTCCTCGTGACTATAGGTAAAACAGCCCAAACGTTCAAAGCGCATATCGGTTACCCATTGCTTCAAAATCTGGAAATCCGCTTCGGTTTCCCCAGGATAACCCACAATCAAGGTGGTACGGATGGCCATACCGGGTACCGCCGTCCTAAAGTCCTTCAGCAACTGGGTTGTTTTGGCCTTTGTAGTGCCCCTACGCATACTTTTCAAAATGGAATCCGAAATGTGTTGCAGGGGAATGTCGATATAATTACAGATTTTAGGTTCCCTTTGCATCACTTCCAAAACATCCATCGGGAATCCTGTTGGGAAGGCGTAATGCAAACGGATCCATTCAATGCCGTCCACTTTAACCAAAGCTTCGAGCAGCTCTGCCAAATTTCTTTTTTTATACAGGTCCAATCCGTAGTAGGTAAGGTCCTGTGCAATCAAAATCAATTCTTTTACGCCTTTGGCAGCCAATTTTTCCGCTTCGGCCACTAAATCTTCTATTGGTGTACTCCTATGCTTGCCCCGCATGATCGGGATGGCACAAAACGAACAAGGCCTGTCACAACCCTCGGCAATTTTCAGGTAAGCATAGTTTTTGGGTGTGGTCGTTAAACGTTCCCCTATCAATTCATGCTTGTAATCCGCTCCTAAGGCCTTCAACAAATTGGGAAGGTCACTGGTCCCGAAATATTCGTCCACATTGGGGATTTCCTTTTCCAAGTCCGGTTTATAGCGCTCACTCAAACAACCCGTAACAAAAACTTTGTCCACCAAGCCATCTTCTTTCTTTTGAACATACTCCAAAATGGTATTCACACTCTCTTCCTTGGCATTGGCGATAAAACCACAAGTATTGATCACCACCACGTTGCCTTCCTCTTCATGTACCACCTCTTTGTTATTGGCACGTAGTTGGCCCATCAGTACTTCGGAGTCATAGACATTCTTGCTACAACCCAAGGTTACCACATTGATTTTGTTCTGTTTAAGCGATTTTGTGCGCATAGTTGCTATAAATGGAGTGCAAAAATACAACAACACAGCGCATTACATCGATTTGCCTGCATATTTTTCCTGTTCCAACGTTAAACCTAAGGAACAAAATATAGTCCTATACAAAATCGTAATGCTATGAAACAACTGGTTGCCCTATCTCTCTTTCTATTCATTCTATTAACCGGGTGTTCCTCCGGGGATGATTCCAAGGACAATGAGAATCCAGACCCAATAACTGGTGAATTGTATTTTCCTCCCAACGATTTGGTCACTTGGGAAACAGTGTCACCCACCAGTTTAAATTGGAACACGGATGCCGAACAACCCCTTCATGACTTTTTGGAGGAAAAAGGAACCGATGGATTCATCATTTTAAAAGATGGAAAAATTGTGGTGGAATGGTATTTTGGTGGTTTTACCGCAGATGATAGCCATTCCTGGAACTCTGCTGGTAAAACCTTGACGGCCATGACGGTCGGCATTGCTCAAGAGGAAGGCTTTTTGTCCATCGAAGATTCCTCCATGGATTATTTGGGTGAAGGATGGTCCATGCTTACGCCGGAACAGGAAGCCAATATCACCGTACGCCATCATTTGACCATGACCACAGGTTTGGACTATACCGTGGACGACCCTTTCTGCTATGATAAGGAATGTCTATTGTATAAAAATGAACCCGGTACGTTTTGGTATTATCACAATGCGGCCTACACCCTATTGGACCAAATCGTGACCAACGCCACAGGCATGGATTTTAAACAGTATTCCTATCAAAAGATACGGGACAAGATAGGCATGCAGGGCACCTGGGTCAAAGTTAATTACAACAACCTCTTTTTCAGCAACACCAGAGGTATGGCCCGGTTCGGGCTGTTGTGCCTCAATGAAGGCATCTGGGACGGAACGGAAATTCTTTCGGACAAGTCCTATTTTACCGCAATGACGAACACCTCCCAAAACCTGAACCAATCCTACGGTTATTTATGGTGGTTAAACGGCAAAGCCAACTTTAAGGTTCCTGGCAATGAAGCCACCTTCAGTGGTGAATTGATGTCTGAAGCCCCAAGTGACCTCATTTCAGGTTTGGGTGCCTTTGACCAAAAATTGTATGTAGTACCTAGTCAAAATCTGGTGATTGTAAGATTAGGGGACGATGCTGGAGGAAGTCAATTGGGCCCATCCAGTTTTGATAATTTGCTTTGGGAAAAGTTGAGTGCCTACATCAATTAATCCTTAAACGCTTCCGGAATTTTTCGCGCGTGGGTAAGGTCTTCGTATGCCTTACCAATTCGTAACAGTTGGGCTTCCGTAAAAGGTTTACCAATAAACGTCAAATTTTCAGGTTCGCCAGTTGTCTTATATCCCATAGGAATCGTCAACGCAGGATACTCCGCCACAGCAGCATATCCCGCATGGTAATTGTTGATGCTCAACACGGCGTCAAGATTTTTTTCTTCCATGATCTTGAAGAAAGACCTACCCGAAGCCATCAAATCGGTCTTGATCTTTTCAAATTCATCCTGCGTTGTGGAATCTGTCAAAATATCATCAAAACGGGCCTGCCCGTATGGAATCCGTACCAAAGAGTCTTGACTGTTGAACCGAACCACATCTTCCACTGTTTCCAACTTTACAACGTCCTTGTTCTTCACCTCTGCATTGAGATATGCCTTCAAATCCTTTTTCATATCAAGATTTAACAAGGTCGTAAAATGATCCAACTGTACATTTTCAGGCTCAAATTCAATAAGTTGCGCACCGGCTTCCTTCAATTTTTCAACGGCTAACGCATACATGGAATCCCGCTCCATCAAGTTCTTCATCACGCCGAGCCTAACTTCCTTGAGTGGTTCCGGCTGCATCCAAGAGGATAGAATATCCTGATCAGTTGCTACCGATTTTGCATCCTTTTCGTCCTTACCCAACATGGCATCCAACAGAATGGCGTTGTCGGTTACATTTTTGGTCATGGGGCCAGGAGTATCCAAAGTACTGGAAATAGGTACAATTCCGGTTCTGCTCAACAAACCAATCGTTGGCTTTAACCCCACTACGGAACTTTGACCCGATGGCGAAAGAATGGAACCAGAGGTTTCTGTACCCACTGCACCAACAGCGTAATTGGCCGCTGTGGAAGTACCGCTACCCGCGCTGGAACCACCAGTATCAAAAACCCTCCGGCCATAGGCATTCAACGTTTGTCCACCCACGGCACTCTGGCCATTCGGGCAAACATCACAGATAAAATTGGCCCACTCGCTCAGGTTTACCTTCCCTAGTATCAAGGCACCTTTGGCTTTCAAGCGTTTCACAATAAAGGCATCATTGGTCTGGTTATTTTGTAGAGCCACTGCACCTGCCGTGGTATGCATTTCAGAAGTACCAACATTATCCTTCAGCAAAATGGGCATGCCATAGATCAAATGGTGACCATCGGCATTTGCATCCAGTTTGCGAGCTTCTTCAAGCACCTTCGGATTTAAAGCGATTACCGTATTCAGGGTGGTATTGTTCGGAAGTTCGTATTTGTATATTCGATGTAAGTAGAAAAGTACCAAATCCTCATAGGTAAAATCGTCATCTTTTATATGTTGTTGAAGGGTTGGAATGTCCTGTTCCAACACTAGGGGTTTCATCTTTTCATACTGCTCTTCGGGAAATTTGGAAACCTCATCATATAAGGGAAGAAATACTTCGTTTTTGTCAAGCACCTTGCTCTGGATGAATTTGTACCGCATCCTGGCGCTTTCATTATCCTGACTGGCGGCCACTTCGGATGAATCGTTATAAGGTGTCCAAAGAACAACTTCCTTTTCAGGTTCGATATTTTTTTGCTTGCAGGAAGCCAAACCTACGATAAGAAAACAGCCGATAAGGTACTTGTGCATAAAACTATATTTTGAAAAAGGAGTCTACAAACTCGTATTTGTTGAATACTTGAAGGTCTTCTATACCCTCACCTACACCAATGTATTTCACTGGGATCTGGAACTGGTCTGAAATACCGATGACCACACCGCCCTTGGCCGTACCATCCAACTTGGTCACTGCCAAACTGGTCACTTCGGTGGCCTTGGTAAACTGTTTGGCCTGTTCAAACGCGTTCTGGCCTGTGGAGCCATCCAAAACCAATAGCACATCGTGGGGAGCATCGGGCACCACTTTTTGCATGACCCGTTTTACTTTGGAAAGTTCGTTCATCAAATTGATCTTGTTGTGCAAACGACCGGCGGTATCCACCAAAACCACATCAGCCCCTTCAGCCACGGCAGAATTCAACGTATCAAAGGCAACGGAAGCGGGATCGCTTCCCATTTTCTGTTTGATGATGGGTACATCCACCCGCTTGGCCCAAACCTCCAACTGGTCAATGGCCGCAGCACGAAAGGTATCCGCCGCACCCAACACCACTTTGTATCCTTTGTTCTTAAATTGATGGGCCAACTTACCAATAGTTGTGGTCTTCCCCACACCATTCACACCCACCACCATGATCACGTAGGGTTTCTTGTCCTTGGGAATGGAAATCTCCGTTTCTTCGCCAATGTTGGTCTCGGAAAGGAGCCCGGCAATCTCTTCCCGTAGAATGGTATTCAGTTCATCCGTTCCCATGTATTTATCCTTGGAAACGCGTTCCTCAATACGCTCAATGATTTTTAGGGTGGTGTCCACGCCAACATCGGAGGTCACCAACACCTCTTCCAAATTGTCCAGTACCTCATCATCCACCTTAGATTTCCCTGCAACGGCCTTGCCCAATTTGCCAAAGAAACTGGTCTTGGATTTCTCCAATCCCTTGTCCAAAGTCTCTTTTTTGTCCTTTGAAAATATATTTTTGAATAAGCTCATCTCGTATTCTTAGTTGAATGTCAAATATAGGAAAGTAAGGGGAGTTTTGTTAAATCAAATTGCTCCTAAGTAAGATGGCGATATTGGCGAGCAATAAGCCCAATACCCCTACAAACTTCGGACATACAAGGTTTTACCGATGAAATGCACGGCTACACAACAAAATTTTTAGGCCCTTGGACAACTTTCATACATTTAACTTAACATAGTATTCATCAATTGCAATGAAAGATCTTTTACATAAGTTCATCTTAGTATTCATAATGATGCTATGCATTATGGCAAAGGCTCAGGAAACCTATTCTGATACCTTTAGCTCCGTATCCTATTCCAACAACAACGGTACCCAAAACTGGTCAGGAAATTGGGTGGAATACAATGATAACAATTCCGCTTCAAATGGATACATTAGGATAACGGGCGGGCAGCTCTACTTTTATTATATCTGGACAGAAAATATAAGGAGAACCGCCGACCTTAGTAGTTATACCGCAGCAACTCTTTCCTTTGATTGGCAGACCTCCAGTCTCGAATCCGGGGAAACCCTTGCCATCCAGATTTCCAGCAATGGATCTTCCTTTACAACCCTGGACATCTTTTCTGGAAACCAGAGCGGCACTTTTAACCAAGATATTTCGGCATACCTATCGAACAACACCACCATTCGTTTTATGAAAGGCGGAGGAAATTGGTCGGATAGCAGCGACCGTGTATATATAGATAATGTTACGATTGCCGCAACATCAATCCCTTCAACCGATACTGATGGAGATGGTGTCAGTGATGCTGTGGATCTTGATGATGACAACGATGGAATAACGGACGAGGAAGAATATTGCACCACAATAAATGCCTCTTTCTTAACATCGGCAGATGTAGGGGAACGATCGGTTGTGGTGAACCATACAGATACCGGGTATTTACGTTTGGATTTTTCTTCCATGGACAACTCCTTTCAATTGGATATCAATGGCACCACGGTGCACCCCTCCGTTCTGGAATTTGAAAATGGGGCCCTTGATGCCGGAGATGAATATTTTGTTTTTCAATCGGATGGAGCCTTTATCAGCACGCCTTGGACCGCAAATTCCAATGGCTTGCCCAGACTAAGATTGATCGTGGATGAATTCGGCGAAGCAGCCTTGTATGGTACGCGGACCACCACTTCCACAACCTTGGAAATCATGGAAGCCCAAGGCGGCACCCCTTTCAATACGATTAATTGGATATCTGGAAACAATAATACCTTTACCATTACCAACCAATCAGGACCAGGTCCTGAAGGCTTTACGGGCGAGTTGTTTGCCAGCGCGGTTTGTGATACGGACGGGGACGGTATCAGCAACCATCTTGACCTTGATTCGGATAATGATGGTATTATGGATATAGTTGAATCCGGGGTACTCGATATAAGTGGTGTTTCCGACAGTAACAATGATGGCCGAATTGATGGGGCGACATCTGGCTCTGGTTCCAATGGTCTATTTACTGACATTGAGGACAACGACACCTCCTATGCCATATTATCCTATGCCATTTTGGATTCGGACTCTGATGGCAGTTATGATGCTTATGTTTTGGATGCCGATGGAGACGGATGTAACGGTGTGTTGGAAGCTGGGTTTACCGATAATGATGATGATGGTGTTTTAGGGCCGTCAAGTGTGACAGTCGATTCTGATGGTTTAGTAAGCAGTGGTGTAGATGGTTATACAGTACCAGCGGACAATGATTCCAACTCGATCTATGATTATCGGGAAGTCGGAACTGTACCGACCATTACTTCCCAACCAGTGGATACTACTACTTGTCCTGGCTGTACTACAGCCATAACGGTAACTTCCATGGCAGATCAGTACCAATGGCAATTCAACAACGTAGGTGTTTGGACCGACCTTACAGATTCAGGATTTTACTCCGGCACATCGTCCCAGACATTGACGATCACCAACCCAACGCCTGGCGAGAACAACACCCAATTTCGTGTGGTTCTGAGTAATGATGCCTTTGTTTGCGGATCCACAATTTCGAACACCGCTACTTTAACATTGCAGGTAAATACCGTGGTGACCAACCGGCATATCACATATAGGGCCAACAAGAACTAATAAGTGGAATGAATTCCGAACAAAAAGAAAACTCAAAAAAAAAGCCGCTCTAAAAGCGGCTTTCTTTATATATGTGGTTGTTCTCCTTAGTTCTTGTTCAACCAATCGTTCACCATTTCGGGTGCCATTACAGATTCTACGAATGTGTATGCACCAGTTTTTGGGGACCTTACCATTTTAATGGCTTTGGTCAATCTTTTAGAGGCGGTCTGAAGTGTTGCTACTGTTTTCTTTGCCATGGCCTATATTGTGTTTACTTTTTAGTGAAAAAAGTGATTACTTAATTTCTTTATGAACGGTCATACGCTTCAGGATAGGATTGTATTTCTTGATTTCCATCCTATCTGGCGTGTTCTTTTTGTTCTTTTTGGTAACGTACCTAGAAGTACCTGGCATACCAGATTCTTTGTGCTCTGTACACTCCAAAATTACCTGAATCCTATTTCCTTTCTTTGCCATTGTATCGTACTTAAAACGCTATTACTACTTACTTTTTGGAATTGATATCCTTCAATACGGCAGAGATTCCTTTTTTGTTGATGACCTTCAACCCTCTTGACGAAACGTTCAAGGTTACCCAACGATCTTCTTCTGGAACGTAAAATTTCTTTTTGGAAACGTTTACGTCGAATCTCCTTTTGGTCTTATTGATAGAAAAGGAAACGTTGTTTCCAAACATCACCTTTTTTCCTGTTACTTCACAAACTTTAGACATCTCCCTAACTTTTGAGTGATTTTATTGAGGCTGCAAATTTATACCATTTTAATGGGACGTACAAAATTCTTTTTCAGAAATTTAAAATTTCTTTGTACAATAGCTCAAAAGCCTTGCCTACAGATTTCTTAACTACCCTTTCCCGATGGTTTCCCATATTGAATTCTTGGGCAAAAGAGCCCTTTGGGGAACTTATGGCAATATACACTGTTCCCACGTCGGCGTCGGAATCTCCTTTGGTCGGCCCTGCATTACCTGTTGTGGCAATCCCAAAATCCGATCCCAAAAGGTCTCTCACCCGTTCAGCCATGGCAACTGCCACTTCTTCACTGACTACGGAATACTGTTCCACCAATTCTTTGGGCACCCCCAACACCTTGATCTTTGTCTCCGTGGCATAGCAGACCACGCTTCCCTTAAAATAATGGGACGCTCCGGGCACCGAAGTAACCTGTTCCGCGATTTTGCCCCCTGTAAAACTTTCGGCAGTGGCCAAGGTCATTCGCTTTTCGGTCAGCAACTTTCCTATCTGTACTTCAATGGCGCCATCTTCCTCCTCACCATAAATAATATCACCGATCAAGGGATATAGTTTCTTGGCCTCATCTTCTACCATGGACACCAACGCTTCTTTATCCTGGCCTTTGGCAGAAAGTCTAAGTTTTACCCTTCCTAAATTGGGCAAATAGGCCAATTTTATGGCAGAGGGTAGGTTGTTTTCCCAATCTTCGATTTTTTCTGCGATGGTACTTTCTCCCATTCCATAGGTCATGATGGTCTTGTGCACAATGTGAGGACGTTCATACTCCTCAATGATAGCGGGCAACACCGATGTCAGGATTAGATTCTTCATCTCGTACGGAACACCGGGCAGAAAAAAATAGGAAACTTTATCCTTTTTCATCCAAAGTCCTGGAGCGGTACCAAAGGCATTGTGTAACACCTTGGCCTTGGTAGGGACCAGTGCCTGTTGACGGTTTAGATCGGATATGGGAGAATTGATGTACTTTTTAAAAAGTTCCTCAATATGGGCAAGGACCTTTTCATCACGCACCAACTCATCATCAAAAAACTGGCAAAGCGTCGGTTTGGTCACATCATCCTTTGTAGGGCCCAGTCCTCCTGTAACTATGACCACAGAGGAACGGTTGCCCGCCTCTTCCAATGACCTTAATATATGCTCGCGATCATCCTGTACCGAGGTAATCTGATAGACGGAAACACCGATCTTGTTCAACTCCTTGGCTATAAAAGCTGAGTTGGAGTCCACAATCTGCCCAATGAGAATCTCATCCCCAATGGTGATAATCTCGGCTTGCATTTTATAAATCGAAGTCTTTCTTTAATTCGGAGACCACCTGAAGAACATCCTTTTTCAAAAGGGGAAATTTCTTTTCAATATCCTCCATACTGGCTTCACTTTTGCCCATGGTCTCAATATCGAGGGCCATGGCCCTGGTCTGTTCCATGCCCAAGATGTCCACATTCGGTTTTATCTTGTGCGCCAGTTTATAAATAGTATCGTAATCCCGAGCACCTATGGCTTTTTCCAAACCTTCAAGATCTTCGGGTACTTCTTCCAAAAAAACAGAGATCACGGAAACAATGAAATCCTTATCTCCCTCTGCCATTTCATTTAACTTATCGAGGCTGTAAATCATTATCGTACATTAATTTCAAATAGCTTCTCACCTTCCAAGGTGCCAACAAGGTAGTCATTTGGGGCTATTTTACCAACCCCGGCAGGCGTACCTGTAAAAATGATATCTCCTTTTTTCAACATGAAATAAGTGGAGACATGGGCTATAATTTCATCTATCTTCCAAAGCATCAAAGCGGTATTCCCATCTTGAACTTTTTCACCATTTTTGGATAGGGAAAAACTCAAATGGTCCACATCCTTGAATCTATTTTTCGACACCCAGTTCCCGATTACGGCCGATCCATCAAAGCCCTTCGCCTTTTCCCAAGGCAGGCCTTTTGCTTTTAGTTTGGACTGAAGGTCCCTTGCCGTAAAATCGATGCCGAGGCCAATTTCGTCATAGTATTTATGGGCAAATTCTTTGGCGATATGTTTTCCGACCTTTTTGATCTTCACCAATACTTCTACCTCATAGTGTACATCGTCGCTAAATTCGGGAATATAAAAATCCTGCTCTTTTGGAAGAACGGAAGAATCAGGTTTTATGAAAACCACAGGTTCATCCGGGCGTTCGTTGTTCAGTTCGTCTATGTGGTCCACATAGTTACGTCCTATACAAATCAGTTTCATTCAGTTTTAGGGGGTTATGTTGCATTATATTTTATTGTTGAGCTTGCTCAACTTAATCTGCGTCAATACTTTTTTAGTGTACAAAGGAAAATCGGCGTTCAAGATCCAGCCAAAATAACCAGGCTCCGCCTCCAATACCTCATCCACGGACCTTCCTTTATGCTTTCCGAAGGAAAAAACAGGCTGTTCGTTTTCATCAAGGGCTATAAATCCGGCAAAATCGAGGGATTGTTTCCTAGTGGTGAATTCAGACAGTTTCTTGATATCGTTTTCCAGTTCGGGGTATCTTTCCAACTGGGCAAGGAGCACCTCATAAGTGGCCATGGTATCGGCCTTGGCACTATGGGCGTCCTCCAAACTTTTGTCGCAATAGAATTTATAGGCCGCTTCCAAGGTGCGTTTTTCCATTTTATGGAAAATGGTCTGCACATCCACGGAAACCATGTTCTTCATATCAAAATCCACATCGGCCCGCAACATTTCCTCCACCAATAGGGGAATATCGAAACGATCGGAATTAAAACCTGCCAAATCGCTGTCGCGGATCATTTTGTAGATTTCTTTTGACAATTGTTTGAAGGTGGGTTCATTGGCCACTTTTTCGTTGGATATGCCATGAATGGCCTCCGACTCTGGCGGTATTGGCATTTCAGGATTTACCAACCATGTTCTGCTTTCCTTGTTTCCGTTCGGATATACCTTCAAAATGGATATTTCTACGATACGATCCTTGGCCACATTGGTACCTGTGGTTTCCAGATCAAAAAAGCAAATGGGTTTGGTCAATTGTAATTGCATGCGGTATTCATTGAATGGATAAATGGGACTTCAAAATCTTAAAGTTACACATAGTGAAAAGAAAAAATGGAATTTTCCATTAGATTTCCCTATTCACGTCCCAAGCTTCCAAATAATCCGCAACGGCTTTTACGAACATTCCACCCAAGGCTCCGTTCACCACACGGTGGTCGTAGCTATGCGATAGGAACATTTTGCTTCGGATGCCGATGAACTCCCCTTGACCGGTTTCAATCACGGAAGGAATTTTTCTAATGGCGCCCAATGCCAAGATGCCCACTTGCGGTTGGTTGATGATCGGCGTACCGAAAACACTGCCAAAAGTCCCCACATTGGTTACGGTGTAAGTACCATCTTTAACCTCATCGGGCTTCAATTGGTTGTTCCGAGCACGATTGGCCAAATCGTTAACCGTCTTGGCCATACCCACCAAATTCAATTGATCGGCGTTTTTGATCACGGGCACGATAAGGTTTCCATCTGGTAAGGCTGCCGCCATACCCAAATTGATGTTTTTCTTTTTGATGACCTTGTCCCCATCCAAAGAAATGTTCATCATCGGGAATTTCTTTAAGGCCAAGGCCACCGCTTCCATAAAAATTGGGGTAAAGGTGAGTTTTTCCCCTTCCCTCTGCTCAAAGGCATTTTTTACTTTATTTCTCCAGTTCACAACATTGGTCACATCCACTTCCACAAAACTTTGCACGTGTGCCGATGTGGAAATACTCTCGATCATGTGGTGCGCGATCAATTTGCCCATTCGGGTAAGCGGGATGATCTCATCACCATCACCAACGGGAATTGGGGCTGATTTTGGTTTCTCAACAACTTCCCTCACTGGTTTAACTTCGGCTTCCACTGGTTTTACCTCTTTCACGACCGGAGCCTCAACTGGTTTTGCAGCGTCCTTTGTGGTTCGGTTTTCCAGATAGGCCATGATATCGTTTTTGGTAACGCGACCTTCACTACCTGTTCCGACAATGGCTTCCAGTTCCTCCATTGAAATACCTTCTTCCTTGGCAATATTTTTCACCAATGGGGAATAAAATCTATCCGAATTTGAAAAATTAGGGGTAGGTACGGCAACTGCTTTTTGGGTCTGGGCCATATCGTTCTCCAGAACCGTGACAGGCTCTTCAACCGATTCGGAAACAGGGCTCTCCATTTTGGAATCCCCAGTTGGCACCTCCACATCCCCATTTAACTGGATAACGGCTACCACTTCCCCAACTTTTATGACATCATCTACGTCAAACCGCTTTTCCACTAAAACACCTTCCACTTCACTGGGCACTTCAGAATCTACTTTGTCCGTGGCAATCTCAAAAACGGCCTCGTCCATTTCAATGGTATCGCCCACTTCCTTCAACCAGGTGGTGAGGGTAGCTTCGGCAACACTTTCGCCCATTTGCGGTAATTTCAATTCAAATTTTGACATATTCCTATTTATCAAAGTGATTTGGACTCTTATTTTGCAAAAATACTAAAGTAAATCACTTATTATTGTTTTATGTTCATTATTTGGCAACTCACCTAATTCGCTTTCATCGAATTTTCAAAAGGCACCCGGTTCAAAATACTTCGTCCCAACGTCACCTCATCGGCATACTCCAATTCATCGCCCACAGAAATCCCCCTTGCAATGGCAGAAGTGGTCACTTCCAACCCTTCCAACTGACGGTAAATATAAAAATTAGTGGTATCACCTTCCATAGTGGAACTTAGGGCAAAGATGAGTTCTTTTACTTTTCCCTCCTTCACTTTATTGATCAAGGATACGATGTTCAAATCCTGCGGCCCCACTCCTTCCATAGGGGAAATCTTGCCTCCAAGTACATGGTACAATCCATTATATTGGGATGTGTTCTCAATGGCCATTACGTCGCGGATGTCTTCCACAACGCAAACCAAATTCTCGTCTCTTTTAGGGTTGGCACAGATCTCACAGATTTCGGTATCGGAGATGTTATGGCAACTTTTACAAAAGTTCACCTCGTTTTTCAATTTGGAAAGGGCATGGGTCAAATGCTCTGTACGTTCCTCGGGCTGTTTGAGCAGGTGAAGCACCAAACGCAAGGCGGTACGCTTGCCTATTCCTGGCAATTGAGACATTTCGTACACGGCATTTTCCAATAATTTGGATGAAAACTCCATAGCATCAAATCTCCAACAAAATTACGATTTTAGTGTTACCAATTTACTTTCGTACTTTGCAAATCAAATACCGTTTATGTCAGCCACACAGATTCTCTTGCTTATAGGTGCTTATTTCTTGGTGCTTATATTGATCTCTTACTTTACTGGAAAAAACGATTCGAACGCAGATTTTTTTAAAGCAGGCAAGCAATCGCCTTGGTACTTGGTGGCATTTGGAATGGTAGGTGCCTCATTGTCAGGGGTTACCTTTATTTCGGTGCCTGGTTGGGTGGACGATATCCATTTTACCTACATACAGGTAGTGATCGGATATCTTTTTGGATATTTTGTGGTAGCCTTTGTTTTACTGCCCCTTTATTATAAGTACAACCTCACCTCTATTTACGAATACCTTGCGGAACGCTTTGGAAAGGTCAGCCATAAAACCGGGGCCTTTTTCTTTTTCCTATCCCGAGTTTTAGGGGCAGCCTTCCGGTTGTATTTGGTTGCCATTGTTTTGCAGCAGTTCGTTTTTGATGGATTGGGGGTGCGTTTTGAGTTTACGGTGGTCATTTCCATTTTATTGATCTGGATCTACACCAACAAAGGCGGTATCAAAACCATTGTTTGGACCGATACCCTGCAGACCCTTTTCATGATAGTGGCCGTTATCCTTTCCATCATCTTCATCAATCAGGAATTGGGGTGGAGCTTTGGGGAGTTTTTAAGATCGGAAGAACTGAAAAGCTACAGTTCCTTTTTGGTCACCGATGACTTTTTGAGTCGAAATTATTTCATTAAATCCTTTGTGGGCGGTATGTTCGTGACCATTTGTATGACCGGATTGGATCAGGACATGATGCAAAAAAACCTTACCTGCAAATCGTTGAAAGACGCTCAAAAAAATATGGTTTCTTTTAGTTTTGTTTTGGTAGGGGTCACCTTTTTGTTCATGCTGTTGGGTGCTTTGTTGTTCATTTATGCCAAACGCAACGGAGTGGCCATTCCTTTGATGGACGGCACCCCAAAAACTGACTTGTTGTTCCCCGAAATTGCGCTGAATAGTGGACTGGGACTGGCCCTATCCATTACTTTCATGTTGGGATTGATCGCTGCGGCCTACAGTAGTGCCGATAGCGCCCTTACCTCTTTGACCACTTCATTTTGTGTAGATTTCCTCAACGTTCAGCATAAAGAAGAAAACGAGCAGAAAAAAATACGGAAACAGACCCACGTGGGGATGAGCGTGATGCTGATCGTGGTTATCATCGCCTTTAAATATATTTTGAGCAGTAATGTGATCGATAGTCTTCTAACGGTAGCCGGGTACACTTACGGACCTTTGTTAGGACTATTTTCCTTTGGAATTTTCACCAAACACAAGATCAAGGATGCTTATGTATGGATCGTAGCGGTATTATCGGTTACCACTATCATTTTAGTGGCTAACATCCCAGCCTCCTATTTAGGTGGATATCAAATGGGGTATGAACTGTTGCCTCTCAATGGATTGTTGACTTTTTTTGGGCTATGGTTGATCAAAAAAAAGGAATTGGAACCTAGTATTGTCCAGTAGCCAACAACACTAGAGTACAGGCAACTTCTACCTTTATGCCTTCTTTTTCTAGGATTTCATAGAATTCCGGATTTTCGGTTCCTGGGTTGAAAATGACCCTTCTTGGCCATAAATCCACAATTTTTTGGTAATATTCGCTTTGGTGGGTTGGGTTCAGATATAAAGTTACGGTATCAATATTTTGAAAATCAACTAAGTTGTCTTTAATTTGTACTCCTGATACAGTTCCCCCATGTATCCCAAATGCGGTTGTTTCAATTTTTTGATCGACCAGCCTACGAACTGCCATGTTACTGTATCTTCCTGGGTTTACAGAAGCCCCGAAAACAAGTGTTTTTGCCATTTGTTAATTTTAGTGTTAAACTTAAAGATAGACTGTAACGATAACAAAAAATTTCCGTCTATTGTATATATAAAATATTTCATTGGTAAGACTGTATTTTTTATAGTTAATGGTTAGTGTTTAGTATAGCTTATCAATGTATCAACCCCGGTATTTTTACCGGGGTTTCTTCTTTTTAAAACTTTTTCTGTTGGTCTCTTTTAGAGCGATATACTTACAATCAATACATTACATTTTTCCATACTGTTAAAGAATGTTAAAATCAAGTGAAGCTGTAACATTCTACGATCAACGGCGTCTTAAGTATATCATCAATCAATCGAATTCATCAATCAAAAAACGAACAACTCATGAAAAAGTTGACCCTACTTTTTGCGCTGCTTTCTTGCGCATTATTTTCTACACATGCAAATACCACAGACCCTGAAAACGCCTTGGGCTCCATTTCAGGAAAGGTAATTGACAACACCCTACAACAACCTGTTGCCTATGCGGCAATAGTCATTAAATCGGAAGACGGTACCGAAACCATCACTGGTGGCATCACCTTGGATGATGGTACTTTCGACATTAAAAAACTGCCCGATGGCAATTTCATTCTTGAAGTACAGTATATCGGGTACAAAACGTATTCCCAAAAATTGGTCATCAATAAGGACAAACGTAATCTGGACATGGGTACCATCACCTTGGTGGAAGAGACCCAAAATCTGGAAGGTGTTGAAGTGGTGGCCGAAAAAACGACCATTGAACAACGGGTGGACAGAAAAGTGATCAACGTGGGCAAGGACTTGACCACTTCCGGCGCAACGGCTTCGGACATTATGAACAACATCCCTTCGGTAAATGTGGATGCCCAAACTGGGGATATTACATTAAGGGGTAATTCCAACGTCCGTGTGATGGTAGACGGAAAGCTTTCCAACGTGCCCATAGCGCAGTTGCTCAAACAGATTCCATCTACCTCCATTAAATCCATTGAACTGATCACCAACCCATCTGCCAAGTACAATCCGGAGGGGATGAGTGGCATCATCAACATTGTATTGCATAAAAATGCCAATATTGGTTTCAATGGAAATGTGAGCATGGGCCTTACCAAAGGTATAGAGGCCAAGTTCAACAGCTCCATTGACTTGAACTACCGTAACGGCAAGTTTAATTTCTATGGAAACTACGGTAATAACATTGGTAAATGGGTAAATGATGGCAGTATTTTGAGGGTGGATGAAAACTCACGCCAAAAATTCGATTTCCTAAACAATAACAAGTCACACTTGTACAAATTAGGGGTCGATTTTTATTTGAACGAAAAGAATACCATCTCTTTCTTCACCAATCAAAACATCTATGACGGGAAAGGATTTGGAACCGTGGCCATCGACTATTTTGAAGCCCCATCGAACAACTTGACCCAATATTTTGATGACCTTTCCGACAATACGAGCGAGCAATACAACTTTGATTATAAACTTGATTTTGGAAAGGAAGGCCACAACATTGAGTTGGAAGTGGACCATAACTTGTTCGACAGTGGCCAGGATGCCGACTTTAGATCGGTTGGTGCCGTTGTTTATCCAAATTACAAGGATTTTGTGGACACCAAACGTACCCAAACCACGGCCAACTTGGACTATGTGAACCCGTTGGACAGTATTTCCAAACTGGAGCTTGGGTTGCAGTCAAGGAATTTTGAGTCCAAAGTGGATTATTCATCAACCGGACAATCCTTCAACTCCCAAGGCAATCTGGTTCCAACGCCTTCCACTAAGTTCATTTATGCCATGGACATCTACTCCGCCTATGCAACTTTTGGCCAGACCTATAAAAAATGGTCTTACCAAATGGGGGTTCGTGTAGAGGACGTGGAAGTAAAAGCTGACACTAATGCAGTACGTGCCTTTACCGACAAATACACTGAGATTTATCCATCGGCATTTGTAACGTATAGTCCAAACGAAAAGGACCAAATGCAATTGAGCTATAGTAGAAGGGTAGATAGACCTGGTTTGGATCAGGTAAACCCTATCAGGGAGTTTGCCACTCCATTGATCTCCTCATTCGGTAACCCGAGTTTGGTTCCACAGTTTACCAGTTCCTATGAGTTGAATTACACCAAAAGACTTAAAAACGGCAGCATTACCTCCGGGGTATTCTACCGCAGTATTACGGATGAGATCAACAGGGCACTTTATGTGGATAGATTGGATCTGAACAAGACCATCCTTACCTATGACAATTTTGACAAAACATCTGCTTATGGTGTGGAAGTATCCGGAAATTACAAACCATTAAAATGGTGGAATGTCAACGGTAGTTTTGATATGTACTCCCAAACCCAAAGAGGCTTTTCGGAAACCTTGGACACCACGGACCCCGATGCCACGGAGGATGATATTATTACAGAGCAGGTTGAAGTGGAGAACACGGCCTGGAACGTAAGGATGAACAACAGTTTCACCGTGACCAAAAAACTAACGCTTCAAGCGTTTGGTTTTTATCGCGGAAGAAACAAGAGCATCCAGTTTGATGCCGACCCCATGTACTTTGTAAACGTGGGTGCCCGCTATAGTTTTGACGATGGCAAAGGCACCATCAGCTTCAACTACAATGATATTTTCAACACCATGCGTTTTGCCTTTGAAGGGGATTACCCCTATGCACAGGAAGGTGCCTTCAACTGGGAGAGCAACAATGTATATGTAGGACTTTCCTATCGTTTTGGAAGTGGAAAGAACAGTGCCAAACAGCGTAAGAGAAGGGACGACAACACCAAGCAAGGTGGCGGTGGTATCCTATAACAATAGTTTGATGGTCCTAGTCAGAGTGTTGGTTGGTTAGTCTTTCAAGGACATCAATAAAAAACCCCGATCCTAAAGGATCGGGGTTTTGTTTTTTAGTTTATTTTCATTTTGCTACCATCGGATGATGACACTACCCCAAGTAAATCCACTACCAAAAGCGGCCAAAACGACTAAATCCCCTTCTTTCACTTTTCCTTGTTCCCATGCCTCTGTTAAGGCAATTGGAATAGAAGCGGCCGTGGTATTGCCATACTTCATGATGTTGTTGAACACCTGGTCATCGGACAATCGGAACTTACCCTGAATGAACTGGGAAATCCTCAAATTGGCCTGGTGCGGAATCAACATATCGATATCCTGTGGAGTAAGGTTGTTCTTTTGCAACCCCTCCATGATCACTTCGCTAAAACGGACCACTGCATTTTTGAACACAAACTGTCCGTTCATATAGGGAAAATAGGAAGTGTCCTCTGGATCGGCATCGGCAATGATATCCGTCACCCATCTTTTTCCCATCCCTGGTGCAATCAAGGAAAGTTCTTCGGCATGTTGGCCTTCGGAATGCAGGTGGGTAGAGAGGATTCCTTTGGAAGAATCTTCCTCCCTTGTCAAAACAGCGGCCCCTGCCCCGTCACCAAAAATGACCGAAACCCCTCGGCCCCTGGTTGTCATGTCCAGACCATACGAATGTAGTTCCGATCCTATGACGAGCACATTTTTGTACATCCCACTTTTTATGTACTGATCGGCCACAGAAATGCCATACACAAAGCCCGAACATTGATTTCGGATATCGAGGGCACCAACCGTGCGTAAACCAAGATCGCGTTGTACCAAAACCCCAGGGCCAGGAAAATAATAATCCGGGCTAAGGGTGGCAAAAACGATGAAATCAATCTCATCCTTATCGATTCCGGCACGTTCAATGGCTTTTTCTGCGGCTTTCACTCCCATGGAGGTCGTAGTGTCCTCCCCTTTCACCACATGGCGCCTTTCCTTGATTCCGGTACGCTCTTGAATCCATTCGTCATTCGCATCCATCAGTTTGGATAAATCGTCATTGGTCACCACACGCTCAGGTACGTAAAATCCTAATCCTGAAATTCTTGAGTTATACATTGCGAAGTGCTTAAATAGAAATTTTTGAAAAAAGTATAGGCTAAATAATGGAAAAGTAAAAAATATATCCAAAGAACTGGATATATATTAACAAAATTAGACCATGTACTTTTTAAAATGGTTCACTTCCACCTTGGCTCCAAGATCGTGCAGCAGATTATAAAGTCCAAAAAAGGTGCGGTTCATATACAGAAAATGTTTGGAGCCACGGTTCCCGTTCATCTTCCTGATCTGTTGATCCTTGGAATAACGTTCGCTCAATTCGGCAATTTTGGACCAGAAGTCCGCATCCCCAAAATCGAACTCCTCTTTGTTGAAGGGAGAAGTGAAGATACTGAGCATTTCCTTGAACAACGCTTTGAAAAATTCCAGTTCCTCTGCACTATCCGTTGGAGTCAGGATTTCCAGTTGATACAGCTTTTCCATAAAGACCACATTGTTGTTGAGGATGTCAAGGTTGGCCAATTCAAAATAAGGAATGTAAAATTCATCTGGAATGGCCTTGATACAGCCAAAATCTATCGCTATCAGATTGCCATTTTCACTTACCAAGAAATTTCCTGGGTGTGGATCGGCATGCACCTTTCTTAAATGATGGATCTGGAACATATAAAAATCCCAAAGGGCCTGACCCAATCGATTGCCAAGGTTAGCATCAAAAGTGGTTTTGGTGAACTCACCCAAATGCAATCCGCTCATCCAATCCATGGTCAGGATACGTTCACTGGAAAGTTCGGGATAGTATTTTGGGAATTCCATTCCAGGAATCACGGCACAGGCTTCGGTGATTTCCCTGCTTTGTTCCAATTCCAGAATATAATTGGTCTCCTCAATCAACTTGTGCTCCACTTCCTTGAAATATTTCTCGGAATCCTTCCCCTTCAGGTTGAACATTTTAATGGCCACTGGCTTCACCAACGCAAGATCGCTACTGATGCTTTCTGCCACTCCCGGATATTGGATCTTTACCGCCAATTCCTTGCCATCCTTAGTGGCACGGTGCACCTGACCAATGCTGGCCGCATTTACGGAATCTTTTTCAAAGTGATCAAAGATATCCTCGGGATATTGTCCGAAGTATTTTTTGAATGTCTTGCGGACCAAAGGGGCCGATAAGGGTGGTACCGAAAACTGGGAAAGGGAAAATTTTTCCACATAGGCCCTAGGCAGCAGGTTTTTCTCCATACTCAGCATTTGGGCCACCTTCAGGGCACTTCCCTTAAGACTTTTCAGTCCATCGTAAATATCCTCGGCGTTGTCATGGTCCAGCTCTTCTTTGGAAGTATCCGGATTTACGAGTTTCTTGCCATAGTACTTCACATAATTCCCGCCGATCTTGACACCGGTGGTCACCAATTTTCCCGCCCGCTCTATTTTTCCGGTGGGTATTTTATCCAATGTTTTCATGTGGTACTACACAAACTTTTCTTTGTACAGAAATTTCCCAAAGTCAATAATCTTTTCCAAAGGGGTATTCTCAAAAATCTGAAAGATCGTGGTCACGGATTTCTCTATCGCGATATCTGTTTTTTCAAAGCCTGGCGAGCTGTCTTCCATCCAAAACTTTAAAAGGAACAAAAACTGGAGCCAAGCCCCTTCAGAAAAAAGTGGCTCATTATATTTTAAGATTTTCAAGTTCTTTTCCTCATTTCGGACATGGATCAATTCGGTAGCAAACTCCTTGAAAGATCTGCGTAGTACCTTCAGTTGGGCCAATCCTTCAAAAGTATGCCGGTGTTCCCTGAGTGCGAACAGCACATAGCTGCGGTTCAAGGTCAGATTCTCGAAATAAGTAAAGAAAAAGGTCAGCATTTTATCCTCATTGGACATGGCGGCGTAATCCTTGTTCTTGTTCAGCAAAGCCATGGTATTGTCAAAAAACTTTTGCCAAATTCTTTGTTGTAAGGACTCGAAAGATCCAAAAAATCCATAAAATGTGTCCTCACCAATTTTGTGCGCCTTGCAAAACTTGTAAACCGATTCGGGAACCTTTCCATTTTCCAAAACGGAATCCATATACCATTCTATTACTTTTTCCTCTGTGATGTTGGTTTTTACCGATGTTGCCATAATACTTTGTTTAAGGGTGATACTTTTTGGTCAACTTGTGGCGAAAGAATAAAGAAAATGCACTTCCGAGCGAAAGTGCATTTTCCACAACCTAACCAATAAATAAACAAACTTGTTATAGTGCAGAACTTCTTCACAGCAATTTTTTCCTATAACATTTTAAAGATACGACATTTTGTTTAATTTTTACAAAAAAAGAATAAACAAAATTATGTTAAAATTTATAGGCTGTAAAAAATGACGCATTCCCGTGTCAGTTTGTCATATTTACCGATCTGGTATTTTTTTTGACTAACTCGGTATGTACAAATGATAAACACAAAACGATGGCAACAGGTAAAATCAATGTTTCAGTAGAGAACATTTTTCCCTTGATCAAAAAATTTCTGTACAGCGACCATGAAATTTTCTTGAGGGAGCTTATTTCCAACGCTACGGATGCAACCTTGAAACTCAAACACCTTACTTCCATTGGAGAGGCAAAGGTGGAGTATGGCAACCCGATCATTGAGGTGAAGGTGGACAAGGACAACAAACGCATCCATATTATAGACCAAGGAATCGGGATGACCGAGGAAGAGGTCAAAAAATACATTAACGAAGTGGCCTTTTCAGGTGCCGAAGAGTTTTTGGACAAATACAAAGATGCCGGAAAAGATGCAGGAATCATCGGGCACTTTGGTCTAGGTTTTTATTCCGCTTTCATGGTGGCTGAAAAGGTGGAGATCATCACCAAAAGCTATCAAGATGCCCCAGCAGTGCACTGGATTTGTGATGGTTCCCCTGAATTCACCATTTCTGAATCGGACAAAACGGAAAGGGGGACCGAGATCATCCTGCATGTAGCCGAGGACTCCACCGAGTTTTTGGATGATTCCAAAATCCGTGGCCTTTTGGTCAAATACAACAAGTTCATGCCCATTCCGATCAAGTTTGGGACCAAAACCGAAACCTTGCCCAAACCGGAAGGAGCCAAGGAAGATGAGCCCGCACCAACCCAAGTGGTGGACAACATCATCAACAATCCAAATCCGGCGTGGACCAAGCAACCCACTGATCTGACCGATGAGGATTATAAAAGCTTTTACAGGGAACTATATCCCATGCAGTTTGAGGAGCCTTTGTTCCACATCCATTTGAATGTGGACTATCCGTTCAACCTTACTGGAATTTTATATTTTCCCAAGTTGACGAATGACCTCAACATACAAAAAGATCGTATTCAACTTTATCAAAACCAAGTTTTTGTAACGGACAATGTGGAAGGCATCGTACCGGAGTTTTTGACCATGCTTCGCGGGGTCATCGATTCCCCTGACATTCCTTTGAACGTATCGCGTTCTTACCTTCAGGCCGATGGTGCAGTAAAGAAGATTTCATCCTACATCACCAGAAAGGTGGCGGACAAGTTGAGCTCCCTTTTCAAGAACAATCGTGAAGATTTTGAAAAGAAATGGAACGACATCAAGGTGGTCATTGAATACGGCATGCTTTCCGAAGAAAAATTCTTTGAAAAAGCGGAAAGCTTTGCCCTATACCCCACTGTGGATGACAAATATTTCACTTTTGAAGAGTTACAGGCCAAGATCAAGGACAACCAGACCGACAAGGATGAAAAGTTGGTGGTCCTTTATGCTTCGGATACTGAGGCACAGCACAGCTATATTGAAGCTGCCAAGGCCAAAGGTTATGAAGTGTTGTTGATGGATTCGCCCATTGTACCACACTTGCTCCAAAAACTGGAGATCACAAAGGAAAAACTGTCCTTTGTTAGAGTGGATGCCGACCATATAGATAACCTCATCAAAAAAGAGGATACCGCCATATCCAAACTTTCCGATGAGGAAAAGGAACAGTTGAAGACCGAATTGGAAGAGGTGATTTCAAGCAAAGGCTATACCATCCAGTTGGAAGCCATGGACAGTCAAGCATCACCATTCATCATTACCGAACCAGAGTTTATGCGCCGGATGAAGGAAATGCAGCGTACCGGTGGCGGTATGTTCGGGATGGGAAACATGCCAGATATGTACAACCTTATCGTGAACACCAACCACGAACTGGTGGGTGAAATCTTAAATACGAAGACCGCCAAAAAACGGGAACGGTTGATCAACCAATCCTTGGATTTGGCCCGCCTGTCCAAAGGTTTGTTGAAGGGTGAAGAACTTACCAAGTTCATCGCTCGCAGCTATGAAATGATCAAATAAAGATTTGCATAGTAGTATGATGTACAAAACCGCTCATTTTGAGCGGTTTTTCTTTTTAATGTTTATCTTGTTGCATCAATCGACCAAACCGTGGGCAACAACGATTATAATAGTCCGGCCTTTAAAAGATTACTGGATTCCCTGCAGCAGCAAAGCTGGGAGTTGGAACTCATCATTTCGGGGTTTGCCATTTTTGGGTTGTTCACCGCTTACGAACCCTTGCGCTTGGAAATGTGGAACGCCGAGAATGAGCAACATATTTACCGTTTTGTAGCCTATTTTATCCTCCACATTGCCGCTTCCATACTGTTGTTCAACCTGTTATTGCATGTCATATTAAGGGGTTTGTGGATCGGGGCCTTAGGGCTTCGGTATGTTTCGGGTGACATTGAGTTTGATCAACTCAACTATGCACAACGGTTTACCAATTACCTCAAAAAAAAGATTATTTCCTTTGACCGTTATATTGCCAATCTAGAAAATTATTGCAGCATACTTTTCGCCATTTCCTTTTTGTTGATTTTCTATGTTCTGGCCATGACTACCATTATTATTTCCATTGTTTTGGTGGCCAGTTTTGTCATTGAAGGGGATTGGTTACCCAGTAAATTGGGCAAGATTTTGGGAGCCTTTATGATTATTTTCATCGTCGTGGGCATGTTCCTGACCTTTATTGACTTTTTGACGCAAGGCCTGCTCAAAAAGAACAAGTGGGTGGCCAAATTTTACTTCCCCGTGTACTGGGTCTTCAGTTTTTTGACTTTTTCGTTTCTATATAGACCTTTGGTCTATAATTTCTTGGACAACAAATTTGGAAAACGGTTGATTTTGTTGCTTGCTCCCATTTACATTGTTATCTTGATCATTACCAGCTTGGAATACCGCCATTCCAATTATTTGGAAAAGGATCTTAACTCATCGCAAGTTTTTGCCAACAAAAAAAATTATTTGGATATGTTGGTGGAGGATGGAGATTTTCCAGGTGAAGTGGTCATCCCATCCAAAGTGATCAGTACCTCCTATTTAAATGTCTTTATTCCTTTTTCAGAACATATGGAAGAACGCATTTTCTTGTACAATGATTCGTTAAGGCCCAAAAAGGACCGACGCGGGCTTACTTCCAGCATAAAAATAAACACCAATTGGAGTGATAAGATCACAAGCCTCAGCCAAAAGGACAGCATACGTAAAGTGTACCTCAGAACCTTCAACGATATTTATTCCTTTCAAATTGACACCTTGAAAATGGACGAGGATTTTATTTTGACGACCGGCATGAACAATCTTCTTGGTTTTGAGACCTTCCTTAAAATCTCCCATTTGGATGACGGCAAACACCTCTTGCGTTTAAAAAGGAAGCAAAAGAAAAAGGATACGGTTGTTACCGTTACCGAGGCGGTCATCCCTTTTTGGAAATTTAAGAATTAAGGATATGGCACCATGGCACTTGTACCTTATGGGCATCCTTTACATTTTGGCCGGGATTATGCATTTTGCGCGGCCAAAAATGTACCAACGCATCATTCCAGACTATTTACCCAATGCCAAATTCTTGGTTATTTTGAGTGGAATTGCAGAAATTTTATTGGGACTAGGGCTTTTCTTTGAAGCTGACAGGACTTGGGCCGCCATAGGGATTATCTGCATGTTGATTGCTTTCCTGCCCGTTCATTTTTATATGTTGGCGAACGAGAAAGCTGCGATGGGAATTCCCAAATGGGTCCTGATCCTTCGGATTCCGTTACAGTTTGGACTTATGTATTGGGCTTACAATTATGTTTCATTCTAACATGGCCGTACGATCCATGTGTTTTTTGAGCCAAGGTACCTGCACAAAAAACAGCAACCCAAATAGCAGCACTGCGTATACCAACACTTTGGAAGAGGTATAGTTTTCCAACCAACCCCAAAACGGTTTAAAGTTGGGCTCCCAAGTAATCTTATCGAACCATCCTGTTCCATCTCCCAAGTCATATTGTGAGATCACATAAACCATCAATACCGAAAAAGCCACAAATAACCCTACCAAAACAGATCGGGACATGATGGGTTTATACTGAAAGGCCTCTTTTTGGGACTGTGCCTCAATCCGAAGCATTAGATTTTTGGTGAAGTCCACGGATGGGGATTCCAATGGGGCATCGGCCATAAGGCGATCCACAAATTCTTCCAATTTCTTCTCTTCGTGCTTATCCATTGCTTTCTAGTATTTCACGTTCTAAACTGGTTTCCATGATACTGGCCAGTTTTTTTCTGGCCCTGAACAACTTTACTTTTATCGTATTGGCGGAAAGTTTTAAAATCTTTTCCATCTCCAAAAGGTTCTTTTCCTCAAAATAGAACAAGGTAATGATCCCTGCATCCTCAGCCGGTAATTTGGCCAAACTATGATGGATCAACTGTCTTTTTTCTTCCTGTACCATTTTGTCAAGGGCATCGTCCATATCGGCCAAACCCATTTTTCTCACTTGATCGATCTCCACATGGTCATAGGCCCTTTTGTTCTTTTTTATCCGATCTAAGGCGGTGTTGTACGCAATCCTATAGATCCAGGTAGATAATTTGGAATCTCCCTTAAAGGTAGCCAAAGCTTTATAAATTTTTATAAAGGCATCCTGTGAAACTTCCTCGGCCTCTTCCCTATTGCCCAACAACCTTAAAGATAAGGTAAACACCAAATCCTTATAGCTTTCCACCAAATCGGTGAAGGCCCTGGTATTGCCACGGCGTATTTCCTCGATCAGATCTGTTTCTTTGTTGGTCAGCATTGCACATTGGACGACTAGCGAACCCTTTAGGTTACATGGAAAACAATTTTTATAAAATTATGTAACCTAGATCAAAAAAGCGTCGTCATAAGCTATGAACAAAAAATATAAATAATCATAAAAACGAATCGTCATGGGATCTGAAGTAATCATTTTACCAGTAATTTTTGGGGTCATCTTTGCTATTGCATACCTCTATTTTTCAACACGTAACAAAGAAAGGTTGGCCTTGATCGAAAAAGGTGCCGATGCCAGCATCTTTGTAAAGGGACGCCGGGAAGGAGCCGCTCCTTTTTGGAAAATCGTAATCCTAAACATCGCACTTTTACTCATCGGTATAGGGGTTGCCATTTTTGTGGGATCCATTATGGTCTACAATCTTGGTATGGAAGAAAGTGTGGCCTACCCTGGAACCATCTTTACCTTGGCAGGTGCAGGTTTATTGGTCGGTTTTACAATGACCAAACGCCTTGAGAAGGAAAATTAAAAAATGATAGAACTGTTATGAAGACCACCGCCCATCGCGGTGGTTTTTTTTTATCTTGGTGGCATGAAAGTTATCTCCACCAACTTAGGCCCTTCCACGGAAATTATGTGGAACAATGAAAAAACGACCACTGGTATTTTTAAATATCCGGTTACCGGTCCCATTTATTTGGATACGGAAGCAGTTCGTAATGATACCATTGCCAATAGGAAAGTTCATGGCGGAGCATTCAAGGCATGCTATTTATTTTCTTCGGACCAATATCCCTATTGGCGACAAAAATACCCAGACCTGCAATGGGATTGGGGCATGTTCGGCGAAAACCTGACCATGGAAGGTCTTGATGAATCCGGGTTGAAAATCGGCAACATTTACAAATTGGGTTCAGCGTTGGTTCAAATTACCCAGCCCCGAGAACCCTGTTTTAAATTGGGCATCCGGTTCGGCAACCAAAATATTATAAAGGAATTTATTGATCATGGCTTTCCTGGTACTTATGTTCGCATATTGGAAAAGGGCGAAGTCAGTACAGGAGACCATATGGAACTGGTAAAGGAATCTTCCAATCCGTTGACCATCCAACAGTTTTATGGTTTATTGTTCAACAGGGAAAAGGACCAGAAATTATTGCAATGGGCCATTACCAATGAGGCATTGCCCCCAAGTAAAAGGGAAGGTTTAAAAAAATGGGCATAAAAAAAGGGGGCCTCCCGGCCCCCAATGCACATAAAAATTAACTAAACAAACTATCTTACTACCATAGTTTCTTTGTAGGTACCAAATTTGTCCACTACAACTACGGTATATTTATCTTGGTACGCTTTTTCAAAGTTGAAAGCTTTTTCAACAACGATATCCCCTTCGATAGCCTCATCGAAAACAAGTCTGTTTTGGGAATCATAAACTTTTAGAAGAACTTTCCCTTGAGAGATGTTCAAAAGGTTCATCATGATTTTTTGACCTTTCTTTACAAATACTGGATCAAGGTTAACTTTCACCAAATTCTTTTCAACTTCGTATTTGGCAGCTGTTTTTTTACCAAAATCAACTGCAGTTCCATTAGCCAACCCGATGGCACTAACCAAAAGGGCCGCTGCTACTGTTAGATTTTTAACTACTGATTTCATAACATTTCGCTTTTTTAAGATTACAATACAAATGTATGGCGCAATTGAGGACAGGAATACCACCATCTTTTCCATTTTATGTGCAATTTTACCATAGTAGGCATGTTAATTGGACGTTAATGTTAATTTAACACACATTTGTGGTAATTTTGCAGATAAGTGCATAAAGGACACCGTCCTAACTTTACATTACCAAATAAAAAATTGGAACTTATGATTCAAAAACCTGCATTTGAAGCCATAGCCCCAAGTTTTGGTCATTCGTTTACTTTTCAAAAGTTCAACGAAAGCAATGAGAACAAGAACAATGGCTGGCATTACCATCCGGAACTGGAACTGGTATATGTGAATGGGGGCTCAGGAAAAAGACAGATAGGCAGCCACGTATCCTATTATAGAAACGGGGATCTGATCCTTATTGGATCCAACCTTCCCCACTGTGGATTTACGGATAAGCTCACCGGTAACAAAAGTGAGACCCTAATACAAATGAAAGCTGATTTTCTGGGTAGTGATTTTTTCAATATTCCCGAAATGAAGAACATCCAAAAGCTTTTTGAAGTGGCCAAAGGCGGTATTGCCTTTTATGGAAAGACTAAAATGAAGGTAGGAGAGAAAATGGAAATCTTGGAATACCAGACCGATTTTCAACGGTTACTTTCCATCCTTAATATATTGAACCAATTGGCCACCTCGGATGAGATGAACGTGCTGAATGCCGAAGGTTTCTCTTTGGAGACCGAGGTGAAGGACAATGATAGGATCAATATCGTGTTCAACCACGTAAAGGCGAATTTCAAGGAAGACATTAGTCTTGAGGAAATATCGGATATGGTGAGCATGACGGTACCCTCTTTCTGTAGGTACTTTAAAAAGATCACCAACAAGACATTTACCCAGTTTGTGAACGAATACCGTTTGGTACATGCCTCCAAATTATTGGCCGAGCAGCCCATCAGCATAACCCAGGTGTGTTATGATAGCGGCTTCAACAATTTTTCGCATTTCAACAAATCTTTCAAGGCATTTACAGGACAAAACCCCTCGGAATACCGCAACCAGTTAAAAACGGTGCTGCAATAAAAAACGTTTAATCAAACAGGTCGTTCAAGACCTTTGCCAATCTAAGACCTCCTTTTTGAAGTTGTTCGAACAGGAGGTCATTATAATTATAGGTATATTGGTAGCCCAATTTATCCCCCACTTTAACGGAGCCATACAGTTCACCACAAATATCATGGGATTCGTCTACCCAATCATAAATGGTACCTTCCTGGATTTTTTTAACCTGTTTGGTAGAAACCTTGTCCAGTTCATGGGCCAATTCAGTATAGGTCATCCCGTAGGATTCAATAAGATTTTGGTCCCACACTTTGTGCAAGTTGCTGCCTTGGCCAAACCATTGCACTTGAATGTCGTTTCCACCTTTATCCTCTTCCCTACTGGCATGCATGGGTTGATGAAGGTCCCCGATCAAATGGACCAACATTTTTAGGTGGAAAATGCGTTCTTCCTTTGGCCTATTCTTATCCTTGATGACAGCCTTACATTCCTCTATGGCAGTAATAATGTCGCCATCCTCGCTTTTTTCCGAATCCACATAGTTCATCCCTAGAGGATAGTTTACATAATGCCAAGGCGAATATTTGGAATAGGCACGGTCTGCCTTTATATCGTCCCCATAAGTAGAAACGAATGCCAAACTGTGACCATCCAACAGGTCGTTCAGGGCTCTTTTGGTCTTGCCCTTCAAATGGTTTTGGGCAATCTGTCCGGTAACCCGGTGCCCTGTTTTGCTCCAAATGGCGTTCCCGAACATGAACATGGGCAACAAAAGGAGCAATAGGAAGGTCTTTTTCATTTTGGCTGAATAAAGAAATACAAGGTTTACACTATGGAAATAACAAAGATCAATTTTCTGAATCTTTTTGCAATGCACAATGCCCAATCATTTTTTTGGGAATATTTTAACTATACCCTTACATTTGGAAAACCAACTAAACTAAACAAATGCCTAAGCTACTGATCATTATAGCTATTTTCCTATTTCCGATTGCCCTGGTATCCCAAACATCCAATAATACTTTTACTGTTAGGTATATTGACCAGATCATCGAAGTCGACGGAATTCTGGATGAACCTGTATGGAACCAAGCAGAGAGTGCGGAAGACTTCCATCAGTACTTTCCCTCCGATACAACGTTGGCGGTACAACAGACCCACATAAAGATGCTCTACAACAATACCACATTGTACATAGGCATCAAGTTAATGACACAAGGAAACAATTATGTTGTTCCATCTTTGCAACGCGATTACCGTGCCGGTGGAAATGACAACATAAGTCTATTGTTCGACACTTTTAACGATGGCACCAATGCCTTTCTATTTGGCATGAATCCTTATGGGGTTCGCAGGGAGGCCCTTATTTCAAATGGTGGTGCAGGCCCAAGTAATTTCACAACTTCTTGGGATGTTAAATGGAAAGGGGAAACCAAATTGTACGATGGCTACTATATCTGTGAGATAGCAATTCCCCTAACCTCTTTTAAGTTTAAACAAGGGGAAACCAAATGGCGGTTCAACAGTTATCGGTTTGATATGCAGACCAACGAGACAAGTACTTGGACAAAAATCCCGCAGAACCAATTGATCTATAGCTTGGCCTTTATGGGGGACATGGTATTTGAAAAGCCCTTGGGCAAATCCAGGACACCCATGGCACTCATTCCCTATGTTAATGGTATTGTGGGCAAGGATCATGAATATGATGAAAAACTGAACAAGCTCGATTTTGGTGGTGATGCCAAGGTATCCATTGGGAACGGGATGAACCTGGATATTACGGTTAACCCCGATTTCTCGAACGTTGAAGTGGACAATTTAGTGACCAACCTTACCCGATTTGAGGTTTCCCTTCCCGAAAAAAGGCAATTCTTTATTGACAACAGTGATCTTTTTGGGTCTTTTGGAAGTGAAGAGGATTCCAACCCCTTTTTCTCCAGAAGGATTGGGATTGCCCAGAATTTAGATGACGAAACCATTGAGAATGGAATATTGGGTGGTATTCGGTTAAGCGGGAAACTTACGGAAGATTGGCGTTTGGGCCTTTTGAACATACAAACCGAGAAAGATGAGGCGAACCATATCCCCAGTAACAACAACACCGTTTTTGCCTTACAGAAAAAAATGTTCTCTAGATCCAACCTTAGTTTCATCTTTGTAAATCGCCAAACTTTTGATGATTACGATTTTCTGGACGAAATTGACCGATATAACAGGGTGCTGGGTATCGATTACAACTTGGCTTCCGCAAACAATACTTGGACCGGTAAGTTTTACTATCACAAATCTTTTGCCCATGCAATGGGCAATAGGGATGCCTCGGGCGGGGCCAATCTCCAATACAACAGCCGATATCTGAATTTTGGGCTTCGGGGAAATTTCGTTGGAAATGATTTTAGATCGGATCTGGGCTATATTCCAAGGGAGGATATTGTGGTGGCAAAACCCCATGTCGAAATCAACTTTTGGCCCAGAAAGGGAAGTCTGAACACACATGGATTCCTATTTAGACCCTCCATGATTTGGCGGCCCACATTGGATTATAAGAATACCGATTACTTTTTTTACACCGGATGGCAGGCCAAATTCAAAACCCAAGAAGAGATTGCCGTTAGGCTTTTTAACCGATATACATATTTGACCGATGGGTTTGATCCCACTGGAAGCAAGGATGGGGTGGAACTACCTGCCGATATCGGATATTACTATACCAGTTACGAGGTCGAATTCCAAAGTGATCGTCGCAAAGTGGTCTCTTACTCTTTGGAGCCAGGCTATGGGGATTTTTATAATGGAACCCGATTTGTAATGGAAGGTGATTTGAGCCTCCGTCTTCAGCCTACCGTTTTTATTTCTTTGGGACTAAACTATAACAGCATCAAACTACCGGAACCCTATGAAAGTGAAGACCTTTGGTTGGTGAGCCCTAAAATAAACATCACCTTCAACAAATCGGTATTTTGGTCTACCTTGGTCCAATACAGCAACCAATTGGACAATTTAGGTTTCAACTCAAGGCTTCAATGGCGGTTTGCCCCACTTTCGGACCTATTTTTGGTGTATAACGACAACTATTTTGTAAATTCTTTTGTACCAAGGAACCGTTCCATCAACTTAAAACTGACGTATTGGTTGAACATTTAGGGAGCCTCATTTGAAAAAGCATTAGGTTGTTGGAATCCTTACTTTACTTAGTGGAAAAAAAATAATTGTATTTGGCCCGATAATCCACTGGTGAAATACCTGTGATCCTGTTAAAAATTTCACGGAAGGCCTTAGCGTCATTATAACCAACGTCATACATCACTTCGTTTATATTGAGACGGGTGTTTTCAAATGATTTTTTGGCCGCCTCCACCTTTATCCTTTGCAAGTATTCCAAGGGGGTAAAATCTGTGGCTTTCTTAAAGCGACGGTCAAAATTTCTTCGATCCATGTTCAGATTCTTGGCCAAGGTCTGTATGGAGATCTTTTCCCTAAAGTTTTCTTCCAAATACGACTGGGCTTCATGAATTACCTCATCATCATGCTTTTTATGCCCATTGAATATGGAAAACTCCGATTGCATGTTCCTAGCTACATCGATTTGGAACACTTTGGAACAATATATTGCCGTTTCCCTATCGTAAAATTTCTCAACAAGATATATCACGAGGTTCAAAAAGGAATAGGCACCGCCATTGGTATAGATACCATTTTCATCCGTGATCAATTGATCGGCTTTCAAATGTACCTTTGGAAACTTTTTATTAAAATTCTCCGCAGCGGCCCAATGTGTTGAACAATGCTTTCCATCCAAAACCCCGCTGGCAGCCAATAAAAAGGCACCGGTACAGATACTGGCAATCTCTGCACCCAATTTATATTGTTTACGTAGCCAAGAAATCAAATCCTCATTTCCAAAAACTGCTTCTTCGAAATTATGGTTCAATGAAGGAATGATAATCAAATCCGTCTTGTGGATATCGGAAATATATTTTTGTGGATTGACCGTAAATAATCCATTGTAAAAATCAACCTGGGACCGAGTCCCGACCAATTCTATTTGGAAGATTTTCTGTTTTCCAGACTGTTGATGATAAGTATTGGCCCGATCAAAAATCTTATAGGGGCCAACAATACTACTAAGGTTATTCTGACCAACGGGTACCAAAATTGTCAAATGTTTCATAATTCAATTTTAGCAAAAGTATGGAGGGATAATGTCCATATCAACCTACTGAAATGTCTAATAACACCTCTTTTAAGGTCAATTTAGACAATATCTTTGTTTTAACAATATTAATCTAGCACCAAAACATTTCAATGAAAATGAAGACCTTAAGTACTACAACGAAGGAATTTGGAACAACTTTGAGCTACTCCTATTCATTCAGAACAAAAAAGACTGCCCAGGAAATATTTAATTTATTATTGAACATTCCAGCTTGGTGGTCGGGGATATTTGAGGAAACCATAGCCGGTCCAAGTAAGCAGGTTGGGGATGAATTTGAGTTTAAAGCGGGTGGAGGCGCCCATTATACCAAACAAAAATTGATAGAATTGGTACCGGATAAAAGGATTATTTGGGAAATCAGGGAATGCCATCTACAGTTTGTGACCAACCATAGCGAATGGGTGGGAACACATCTGCAATTTGATATTGAAAGTTTTGTAGATGATACCAAAGTGACCTTTACCCACCTAGGATTGGTTCCTCAGTTTGAATGCTTTGAAGGATGCTCCGGGGCATGGACGCAATATATGGAAGCCCTCGAGAACAACTTGAACACCTAAAATAAGCTCATGAAAACGCCGATCATACTCTTCTTCTTACTCTTTAGCTCCTTTATTGGAACGCCTCAACCGGAAATTAAACAACAAGAAAAGACTTCAAACATGGAAAATAAATACTTTACAACAACTATCCTTGTAAACCAGACTCCTTCGGAAGTGTATAAGGCCATAAACAATGTCCGCGGGTGGTGGTCCGAAGAAATTGAGGGCCCAACGGATGAACTGAACAAGGAATGGTTTTATCACTATAAGGATATCCATCTATGCAAAATGAAGGTGGTTGCTCTTGAAGCCGACAAAAAAGTGGTTTGGGAAGTTGTGGAAAACAGTTTCAATTTTGTGAAAGACCAAGAAGAATGGGTGGGCAATCATCTCATTTTTGAAATTAAAAGTGAAGGTGACAAAACCAGATTGACCTTTACCCAAGAGGGTTTGACCCATTTTTATGAATGCTACAACGTGTGCCGCGAAGCATGGACCCATTACATCCAAAACAGTCTGTACAAATTGATCACTACAGGTAAGGGCGAGCCCAACCCGAAGGCAGGTGATGGTTACAACAAAGCACTTGCTGATAAATGGAAATTGAACTGAGCACCAAAAAACAACCCACTATTTAAAAATAAAAACAGCCACAAGTTTTTGTGGCTGTTTCTTTTACAGAAGCTTATTGCTTCCAAAGTCATTGTTCTAGGTGGATAACCATGATTTCGGTCAGCTCAGGATTACAGAGGTTTACGACCAGAAATGATATTATACAAAATTGCGATAATTGCGATTACCAATAATACATGGATCAAGCTACTGGTGGCCATTCCGGCAACAATTCCAAAAAAGCCCAATACCCAAATGATGATACATATTACGGCAACCAACCAAAGTAAACTTCTCATGATTTCTATGTTTTAGTGTTTATAACAATAAAGTTAGGGCATCCCTTTCCCTAACCTTAGCGCGATTCATGCAATTGTTGACTCAAAACCGATTTCGTCTTCTTTTTCAAATAATGGGGTATTTAGATGACGCTAATGTGTGTATCTTGGCATTACAAGCATAGTCTGCATGAATTTTACGATCATTATAGCTATTCTGGCCATTTTAGGGTATATCATTCCCCGATTGGTAAAATTCGGGAAACCGACACCTTCAAAACCGAAAGGAGAATGGCATTATAGAGTAAGGTTTGCCAAACTGAACAAGGAACTTTATGAAAATGCGGCTGAAGAGGAAAGAATGGAATTACTATATTATTTCGTACAAAAAATCAGAAAAAGTGATGACTACGGAATAACTTCTTTACAGGAAATGCCGGAACCCCTCAAAACTTTTTACTTCATTGATTGTTTGGAAAAGGAAGTCAATAATGGCGGATTTTTGCAATTTTTCACGAATTCAACAGGTCGATATACAAAAGGAACTATTGAAAGTTTAGACAAAATCGGAGCAAGTTTCAACAAAAGTTTGCTTTTAAGTGCAGTAAAGATCCTTGAAAAGCATAACGTTTCACCTGAAAGCCTAAGAAATCTTTTAGACAATCATGAATTACATGAAATTTTACCAATTGGTGAATTATTTCAGAATGAGGCCCTAGTGAATGATATGTATGAACTTGACAAGCAATTTTACAAATCGGAAGAATATCTTTGGAAATTGAGTTTGACTTATTTTGATGAGAACAGTCATGATCTTTGGCCGAAATTAGAAGTACAATAAGGAAATTAAGCCATTGGGATGCTTATCCATTTCTCAGAGCACGATTCCCTAATATTGAAGGGATTCAAAAATCTATAACATAATGAAAAAAAGTTTGTTGTGACATTTTATCAAAATGAGATCCTTAGGATCAAAAACATGTGTTATGCCAATACCGCGCAGATCCAGAAAGTGGTTGCAACCCGGAATTATATTGAGAAACACTTCGACAAGCCATTGAATCTGGATAGCCTTTCCCATGCTGGGTTTACCTCAAAATATCACCTATTGCGACTCTTCAAGCGCTATTATGGGCAAACCCCAATGCAATTTCTAATTGATAAAAGAATAGAGAAATCAAAATTTTACCTAAAAAAGGGAATAACGATTTCAGAGACGTGCTATCTGGTCGGGTTTGAAAGCCCAAGTTCGTTCAGTACACTTTTCAAAAAAAAGACGGGATACATGCCTAGCAACTTTCAAAAAAAGCAATTTTCACAAAGTCGGTCCATTGGAGATTTTTGATTTTTGACCATCCAATCCAAAAGTATAGCCAATGAAAGTAAAAGTATTGAGCATACCGGTCCAAGATCAAGCAAAAGCCCTTGCCTTCTATACCGAAATATTAGGTTTTGTAAAGAAAGTTGATGTGCCCTTAAGTGAAGACAGCAGGTGGCTAACGGTGGTAAGTAAGGAAGAGCAAGATGGCCCCGAAATTTTACTGGAACCATCACCCAAACATTTTGAACCTGCAAAGACCTATCAAAGATCCCTTTTTGAAGCAGGCATTCCGTACACACAGTTCAATGTTGAAAATATGCAACAGGAATACGACCGTCTTTCTGCGCTTGGCGTGGTCTTCAGCATAAAACCTACTGAAATGGGTACCGTTAAAATTGCGGTTTTTGACGACACCTGTGGCAATAACATTCAAATCGTGGAGATGTTGTAAGATTTGGGAGTTGACCTTTGAAAGGTCCTTGTAACTTTTTCTCCCCTTTGAATTTCCTATATTTGGGACCATAGCTTACAAATATGGACCAACTACCCTTTACCGATGACACTGTAATATTCGGACTGCTTTGCCTCTGTTTGGGCTTTGTTTTTTATACTTCATCCATTAAGACCGGATTCTGGAGCAAGTTTTATAATGTGGTGCCCACAGTGCTCATGTGCTACCTATTACCCGCCATTTTGGCCAGTGTGGGCATTGTGGACGAATCTTCCTCCATGACCTATTCGGTAGCCAGTCAATACTTGTTACCGGCAGCTTTGATCTTGATGACATTAAGCGTTGACCTAAAGGCCATTTTGAACCTGGGATCCAAGGCCCTTATCATGTTTTTAACAGGAACTGTTGGAATTATAATAGGCGGTCCTATTGCCATATTGATCGTTTCCATCTTTTCGCCAGAAACAGTTGGCGGTGTAGGCTTTGATGCGGTTTGGCGCGGTTTGGCCACTATTGCCGGAAGTTGGATCGGAGGTGGTGCCAACCAAACAGCTATGCTGGAGGTCTTCAAATTTAACCAAGACAATTATGGAGGTATGGTCCTCATTGATATTGTTGTAGCCAATCTTTGGCTGGCCGTTATCCTTTTTGGAGTGGGCAAAAGCCAAAAAATTGATAAATGGTTGAAGGCGGATACTTCGTCCATTGAGGAACTCAAACAGAAAGTATCTACCTATACCGCAAAAATTGCCCGGGTTACCACCTTGCAGGATTTTATCATGATCCTTTTTTATGCATTTGTAGGGGTGGGCATCTCCCATTTTTTAGGACATCACTTTGTGGTGTTTCTTCAGGATAATTTTGAAGTGATCCGTGATAAGGATAAAATTCTTTCCTCCCTTGGTTCCGAATTTTTATGGGTGGTACTTTTTGCCACAATGTTAGGCATCGGATTGTCTTTTACCAAAGCCAAAAACTACGAAGGGGCCGGGGCCAGTAAACTAGGTGGATTGTTCATCTATATTTTGGTGGCCACCATAGGTATGAAAATGGATTTGGGCAAGGTTATGGAAAATCCAGGGCTCATTGCCATCGGGCTTATTTGGATCAGTATTCACGCCTTATTGATGATCCTGGTCGCCAAATTGATCAAAGCCCCCTACTTTTTCCTTGCCGTGGGAAGTCAGGCCAATGTGGGCGGGGCTGCATCCGCACCCGTTGTGGCAGCGGAATTCCATCCATCCCTTACCTCTGTGGGCATTCTTTTGGCCGTTTTTGGGTACGTGGTAGGCACCGCAGGCGCCTATTTATGCGCTTTGTTAATGGAAGTGGCCTCCAAAGTTTAAAAAGTTCAGAAGTTTATTGATATTTGCCCTGCAAAAATTTAATGATGAAACGGATATTGTTCGTAATGCTTTTGGGATTGGTGGTTGTTTCTTGCGAGAAGAATACAGAGAACACCATGACCCTCACAGGAAACATTAAAGGTCTTAAAAAAGGGACCTTATACCTACAACAGTTAAAAGATTCCACCATTGTGGTGTTAGATTCTTTGGAAATCAAGGGAGATGGGAGCTTTACGTTTACCGAAGAAGTGGAAAACCCGGATATCTATTATCTATACCTGAACAAAAAAGACAATAACGACATCAACGACCGAATTACCATTTTTGGTGAACCTGGATTGATTACCGTTAAAACGGCATGGAACACTTTTGATACCAAGGCGGAAGTCACCGGTTCCAAGTCACAGGAAAAAATGGAAGAATTCTACGAAATGACTTCCAAATTCAATATTAAGGAACTAATGTTGGTACAACAAGCTACCTTACCCCAGTTTCAAAATGATTCCTTGGCCTTGGATTCACTTCAAAACCAAATTGATCAAAATACCATTAGGAAGTACAGGTACGCCCTTAACTTTGGATTGAACAATGGCGATTCTTACGCCACTCCATATCTGATGCTGGCAGAGGCAAGCCAAGCCAATCCAAAATATTTGGATTCTATTTATAAAGGACTTAGCCCAGAAGTGGCATCGTCAAAATATGGAAAAATGTTGAAGGAATTATTGGATAAGAACTAGCCGGCCAAACTGTTCAATTGGTCTACCAGTTCGGTAGCTTTTTCTTCCAATTCGTTTCGGATGCTCCTGAAGTGGGCCTTGCGGTCTTCCACATCTTTTTTGTTGACCTTGTCCATCAATTCGTCAAAAATATCGATGGCCTTGTCTATGATCACGGTTCCTTCTTCGGATTCCTTATTTCCGTCACCGGCTTCCCATATGTAAACGGCCTCGATAATATCTCCGAGCACAAAATTGATATCTTTCTTTAAATCGCGAATACTTGCCATATCAGTGTTTTTATTAAAGGTACTAATTAAATGGTCACTTCTAAAAGTTTGGTGCCTTTGGTTTCAATTTCCACCTTGCTACTCAAGGCAGGCACCAAAATGGTCTCCCCCCTTTTGATAGAGGCACTCCCCCAATCATTGGAAATGGTTGCATTCCCTCCTACGCACATATAGATGGTAAAGGAATCTCTATCGGAAATATCTTGTTTCATGGATTTTGAAAGTTCCATAAAGTTGGTCTTAAAATAGGGACAATCCACCATTTTGTTCACCACATCTGTCCGAACCGAATAGCTCACTTTAAAGTCGTCCTTCTGTTTATAATCGATGGCATCCACTGCCAAACTGGTATGCAGTTCCCTCAAATTGCCATTTTTGTCCCTTCTGTCAAAATCATAGACCCTGTAGGTAATATCGGAAGTCTGTTGTATCTCGGCCAAAAGAACTCCGGCCCCAATAGCATGAATCTTACCGGTGTTGATGAAAAAGGTATCACCCTCTTCCACTTCCTCATAATTCATAAGATCTAATAGGGAACCTTCTTCCAAGCTTTGCACATATTCTTCCTTTTCCACATCCTTATTGAATCCTACAATCAATTTTGCCCCAGGATCCGCATCCATAATGTACCACATCTCGGTCTTCCCGAATGAATTGTGCCTTTGTTTGGCCAACTCGTCATTCGGGTGCAATTGAATGGAAAGATCCTGTTTTGCGTCAATAAATTTTATGAGAATCGGAAATTCGTCCCCGAAGCGATCGGTAACGCTTTTACCCAAAAGGTCCCTCCCGTGGTTGGCAATAAGGTTGTTTAAAGAAGTTCCAGCCAAGGGTCCATTGGACACCTCGGAAATATCTCCAGACACCCCAGAGAGTTCCCAACTTTCCCCGGTAATATCACTTTTTATGGGTTTTCCGAGGACTTCTTTCAATTTGGTACCACCCCAGAGGCGTTCTTTTAAAATGGGTTTAAATTTTAAGGGATATAGTTCCATTATCCTGAATAGGTTACAAAATTCCGTGGGGTTTCATAGAGAACAACCTCCAATTCATTTTCCGTGTTTATAAGTGGCCTCAATCTATTCCAAATAACCACCGCTATATTTTCCGCTGTCGGGTTCAGATTCTTGAACTCGGGTACATCGGTATTCAAATTCTTGTGATCCAAAACATCTATGACATGCTCTTGGATCATTTCCTTCAACACCTTAAGATCCATCACAAATCCCGTTTCCTGATCAATTTCTCCAGTAACGCTTACGATAAGATCATAGTTGTGACCATGAAAACGAGGGTTATTGCATTTGCCGAAAACTTCTTGGTTCTTGGCATCGTCCCAATCGGGTCTATGAAGTCTGTGCGCTGCATTGAAGATAGCCTTTCTACTAACCTTTACTTTCATGTTGTAGGAATGTTTTGCATAAGATGATCGTAAAAACGTTCAAAGATAATCTTGAACCATGCCGTGTACCGATCCGGATTTTCCTCTATATCCTTTTTGATATCCCCTGGAAGCATCCATTTCCAATCCGCAACTTCATCAGGATTGATGTTCGGTTCCCCAAGAAAAGTGCCTATCATCACATGATCAAATTCATATTCTGTAAGTCCATTATCAAAAGGTGCCTTGTAAATGAAGGAGAAGAGCTCCTTCAACTCTGTGGTAAAGCCCATTTCTTCCATCAACCTTCGTTTTCCTGCCCCAATATTGCTTTCCCCATCCCTTTGATGGCTGCAACAGGTGTTGGTCCATAGTAACGGTGAATGGTATTTGTTCTTTGCTCTTTGCTGCAACATGGTTTCCCCTTTATCATTCATCACAAAAATGGAAAATGCCCTGTGTAAAAGGGCTTTCTCGTGTGCTTCCATCTTGGGCATGAGACCAATGGGTTCATCGGACTCGTTCACCAGTATCACATGTTCCTCTACCATGTTGCAAAAATATGACCTTTGTGGGACATAGACGGTAGCGGGTTCTTAAATCTTGCTAAAAGAAACGTGGGGATTTTAGGTTTCCAATATTTCTAATGAAGTCATATCGAATAATGATTTCAAAAGAACCGTCGTTGAAGGTCGCGGCTCCCAATTCGGTAATTTCCCGGTCGTAGGCCATACCTACCATAAATTGATCGGACAACATAAATCCGATAAGCCCACTGAAAGCGGCATCCCATCTGTAGGCCAATCCCCCGATGAATTTTTCGTTGAACATAAAATTGGCCGAAACGTCCACTTGCAAGGGTGCTCCTTGGACTGCCTTGGTCAACAATGCTGGTTTGAACTTCAAGAAGGGATTCAAATCCCACACATAGCCAGTAATGAGGTACATGTTGATTTGTTCCTTGGCAGTAGATACGGAAGAAGAATCAAAATGGGTGGTTTCCAAAATTCTGGGTGCCGACAGTCCTGCATAAAACCTATCCGTGTGATAGTAGACCCCTACACCGAAATTGGGTGAAAACTTGTTTTGGATATCTTGTTGCGATTGTAACTGTGGATCCACTTCAAACTCGTCCAATTCCGAATAACGGATGTCCAGCATATGGGCACTCCCCTTAAGACCGAAGCTCAATCTACCTTCCCAGGAAGTCTGGATGGTATAGGAAAAGTCCATATCAAAATACGTTTCCGAAGTAGGACCAATCTTATCATTTACAATGGAAACACCCAATCCTACCCCTCGGTAACCAATCGGAGAATGGATATTGAACGTTTGGGTTTCCGGGGCACCATCCAATCCCAACCATTGATTACGGTACAACCCAGCTATGCTCAAATGACCTCGGGAACCAGCATAGGCCGGATTCACGCTCACGGTATTGTACATGTACTGGGTATATTGGGCATCTTGTTGGGCCTGTAGAATTCCAAGTCCAAGCACAAGAAACACTAGCAAACATTGGATGTTTCGGTTCAAAATCATTTTCTCCACAGTAATCATTTTGCTTATCTGTTAATGTATATGTAGCCTGAAAGCTGTTTCATGTTTCCTCCCATATCCTCGTAATCCAGAACATAGAAATACGTTCCTACGGGAAGTTTGTTGTCTTGGTCAACCGTGACCCTACCTTGCGAGGTACCGTCGAACACGTTGCCATTGGTGTTATAGGACCTGGTTTGATAGACCATGACACCCCATCTGTTATAAATTCTTACTGTGTTGTTTGGATAATTTTCGATTCCGTTGATGGCCAATACATCATGTACACCATCCCCATTCGGAGTGATTACATTGATCACATCTATTTCATCAACTGTTGTTTCGCCAAGGTCAGGATCCAAATAATTTGGTACTCCATCACCATCGGTATCATCATTGGCGTAATTGCCATCTTGATCAAGGTCTTCATCGATGGTTTCAATACCATCGTCATCATCATCCGAGTCCCTAAAATCAGGGATGCCATCAGAATCCGTGTCAGTTAAGAACAAGCTTGGCTCGTCCATTTCATCGTTCACATCGATATCAATGACCGTTTCACCTTCATATCCATCATCCAAACCGTCATTGTCCTTGTCCGAACCGATGAACGTTACTTCTGGGATACCGTCATGGTCATGGTCATGGCCTTCTATAGCATCGGGAACATTGTCATCATCACTATCTAAATCCACATAATCGGGCAAGCCATCGTTATCGGAATCTACAGGAATCAATCCAACATTGCCGTCAAGTTCATAGGCATCATCAAGTCCGTTGGCATTGGTATCCACCAAACTTGGAGGTATATAGCCCAAGGCCAATTGCGCTTCAACGTTATCCGGAATTCCATCATTATCACTGTCAATGTCCAAATAATCCGGGAATCCGTCGCCATCGGTATCCGTTGGTTCGGTTGAAGGATCATTGTCAGAGTCAGCGTTCAAATCCTCAAAACTGTCAACAATTCCATCATTATCACTATCCAAGTCAATTCCAGGAGGATTGATAATTACCGTAATAGTGGCCGTATCGCAATTTCCATTGGCATCACAAACCGTATACTCGAAGGTATCGGTGCCATTGAAACCTGGATCGGGGACGTAAGTAATATTGTCATCCGAAGGATTGTTCGGTGTACCATTTTCATTAAGAACAATGGTTCCGCTGGTAGGATTGGTCGCTGTGATCGTTCCTGATGTAGGAATGTCATTATCATTGGCGCGCCATGAAATGACCACATCCGTATCAATATCCGTAGAAACCGAATCATCATTGGTATCCACAATTGGCAACACATCTACGGTTACGGTAGCAGTGCTACAATCGCCAAAACTGTTGCAAATGGTATAGTCAAAGCTATCACTTCCATTAAAGTCCGGGTTAGGAATATAGGTTACCACATCATCCGATGGATCATTAGCCGTACCGTTATCATCGATGGAAACTGCTCCATTGGATGGTCCTGTAATGGACAACGTTCCATTTGTGGGCAGGTCCGAATCATTATCAAAAATAGGAACGACGATACTTTCATCCTCGTTAACAGCAATCAGGTCATCCACCAAATTTGCAGCCTGACTCATACACACCACTGTAAACCTGGGTAAAGCTGAACTATTTCCTGCTTTGGTTATGGTCGCCACATATCTTGTCACCGTTTGGGTACTCGTCACCGTTGGCCGGGATTGGTCTCCACTGACCGCAGGGCTCCAACTTACGGTTACCCCTGAAGGAATGCTGGCAGAAATATCCAGAGTTACCTGATTGTTGGGAGCATTACAGTCTGTTAGAATGAAGTATCCTGTTGCATTGGAACCACAAAGGGTACCATCATAAGTGGCAAAGTATATTCCCGGTTGGGTAGCTTCGTAAAAGGAATTGGTCCCTAAAACGGTAGCCAAATCCGAAGCTTCGTACCATCTATAATTGTTCTCATCGCCGGTGTTAGGTGCCTGGAGCAAAAACTGGGCATTTACTGTACCCGCTCCTATGAACATGAGGAACAGTCCAATGAGTAAAGACTTGTATGGGTTAGTTGAATTCAAATCTATGCGTCTTTAATCATTATTATTTTACAACGAATACCACATTGATCAAGGCATTGTAATCTGCTGGTTGTCCGATAATATCATAAGTCAGAACCCCACTGGCATTAATGCTCATATTGGCAAAAACCGTTGGATCTGCATAGGTTACATAATAATATAAATCTGTTGCCGCATAGGTTGGAAGCGCTGCGGGAGCACCTGTACTGGCCACTGCCGGCGTACCATATTGAGCCACATATTGGGCATAAAGGTTAACGGTAAGTCCAGTTCCATTGGATGATGCATCAATAGCAATCGAAGGTGGATAGAAAATACGAGCGGCTTTGGAAGTGATTGGTGCAATGGCCTGAATCACATCTTCAACGGTGGTTTCGGTAGCGCCATCTCCATCTATATCTACTGGAGTGTCAGAATTTACTTCTGAGGCAGTTTGATCATCTGTATTATCCAAATACCCACTCAAATCCACGTTGCCACCATCTTCCAAGGTCAAGGTATTTCCACTCAAGCTCAATGCCTGGTCATCCGTTCCGCTGTTGTTGAAAACGGACAGGTCCACACTGTTCCCGTTCGCGATGGAAAGGGTGTTCCCTGAAAGGCTCAAGGTCTGGTCATCTGTATCCGTATCGATGCCGCTGATATCGATGGTGTTCCCACCTGCGATGCTCAAATCCGTTCCACTTAAGGATAGTGTCTGCGCATCGGTATTATCCAAGTACCCGCTCAGGTCAACGTTGCCGCCGTCCTCAAGGGTCAAGGTGTTGCCGCTCAGGCTAAGTGCCTGGTCATCGGTTCCGCTGTTGTTGAAAACGGATAGGTCCACACTGTTACCATCGGCGATGGATAGGGTGTTCCCTGATAGGTTCAAGGTCTGGTCATCGGTATCCGTGTCAATGGAACTGATGTCGATGGTGTTGCCACCGGCAATGCTCAAATCTGTTCCGCTCAAGGAAAGCGTCTGGGAATCCGTGTTGTCCAAGTATCCACTCAAATCCACGTTGCCACCGTCCTCCAAGGTCAAGGTGTTGCCGCTCAGGCTCAGGGCCTGGTCGTCCGTTCCGCTGTCATTGAAAACGGATAGGTCCACACTGTTACCATCTGCAATGGAAAGCGTGTTCCCTGACAGGCTCAAGGTCTGGTCATCTGTATCGGTGTCGATGGAACTGATATCGATGGTGTTGCCTCCTGTGATGCTCAGATCGGTTCCGCTCAAGGATAAGGTCTGTGCATCCGTGTTGTCCAAATATCCGCTCAGGTCCACGTTGCCACCATCTTCCAAGGTCAAAGTATTGCCGCTCAGGCTCAATGCCTGATCATCCGTACCGCTATTGTTGAAAGTAGATAGGTCCACACTGTTGCCATCGGCGATGGAAAGGGTGTTTCCGGATAGGCTCAAGGTCTGGTCATCGGTATCCGTGTCGATGCCGCTGATGTCGATGGTGTTGCCACCGGTGATGCTCAAATCTGTTCCGCTTAAGGAAAGCGTCTGGGAATCCGTGTTCACACCGGAAATATCTATCGTGTTTCCTTCGGAAATGGTCAGATCCGAACCTGAAATGCTCAAGGTCTGGTCATCGGTATCCGTGTCAATGGAGCTGATGTCGATGGTATTGCCACCGGCAATGCTCAAATCTGTTCCGCTTAAGGAAAGCGTCTGGGAATCCGTGTTCACACCGGAAATGTCTATTGTGTTTCCTTCGGAAATGGTCAGATCCGAACCTGAAATGCTCAAGGTCTGGTCATCGGTATCGGTGTCGATGCCGCTGATGTCGATGGTGTTGCCACCGGCAATGCTAAGATCGGTTCCACTCAAGGATAAGGTCTGTGCATCCGTGTTGTCCAAATATCCGCTCAGGTCCACATTGCCACCGTCCTCAAGGGCCAGGGTGTTGCCGCTCAGGCTCAGGGCCTGGTCGTCCGTTCCGCTGTTGTTGAAAACGGATAGGTCCACACTGTTACCATCTGCAATGGAAAGCGTGTTCCCTGACAGGCTCAAGGTCTGGTCATCTGTATCGGTGTCGATGGAACTGATATCGATGGTGTTGCCACCGGCAATGCTCAAATCTGTTCCGCTTAAGGAAAGCGTCTGGGAATCCGTGTTCACACCGGAAATGTCTATTGTGTTTCCTTCGGAAATGGTCAGATCCGAACCTGAAATGCTCAAGGTCTGGTCATCGGTATCGGTGTCGATGCCGCTGATGTCGATGGTGTTGCCACCGGCAATGCTAAGATCGGTTCCACTCAAGGATAAGGTCTGTGCATCCGTGTTGTCCAAATATCCGCTCAGGTCCACGTTGCCACCGTCCTCAAGGGTCAAGGTGTTGCCGCTCAGGCTCAAGGCCTGATCATCCGTACCGCTATTGTTGAAAGTAGATAGGTCCACACTGTTGCCATCGGCGATGGAAAGGGTGTTTCCGGATAGGCTCAAGGTCTGGTCATCGGTATCCGTGTCGATGCCGCTGATGTCGATGGTGTTGCCACCGGCAATGCTCAGATCCGTTCCGCTCAAGGATAGGGTCTGGGAATCAGTGTTCACTCCTGAAATATCTATCGTGTTTCCTTCGGAAATCGTCAGATCCGAACCTGAAATGCTCAAGGTCTGGTCATCGGTATCCGTGTCAATGGAGCTGATGTCGATGGTATTGCCACCGGCAATGCTAAGATCGGTTCCACTCAAGGAAAGGGTCTGTGCATCCGTGTTGTCCAAGTATCCACTCAAATCCACGTTGCCACCATCTTCCAAGGTCAAGGTATTTCCACTCAAGCTCAATGCCTGGTCATCCGTTCCGCTGTTGTTGAAAACGGACAGGTCCACACTGTTCCCGTCCGCGATGGAAAGCGTGTTCCCTGAAAGGCTCAAGGTCTGGTCATCTGTATCCGTATCGATGCCGCTGATATCGATGGTGTTCCCACCTGCGATGCTCAAATCCGTTCCACTTAAGGATAGTGTCTGCGCATCGGTATTATCCAAGTACCCGCTCAGGTCAACGTTGCCGCCGTCCTCAAGGGTCAAGGTGTTGCCGCTCAGGCTAAGTGCCTGGTCATCGGTATCCGTGTCAATGGAACTGATGTCGATGGTGTTGCCACCGGTGATGCTCAAATCTGTTCCGCTCAAGGATAAAGTCTGTGCATCGGTGTTGTCCAAATATCCGCTCAGGTCCACGTTGCCACCGTCCTCAAGGGTCAAGGTGTTGCCGCTCAGGCTCAATGCCTGGTCATCCGTTCCGCTGTTGTCGAAGGTGGACAGGTCTACACTACCACCGTCTTCCAAAGTAAGGGTATTGCCACTCAAACTCAATGCCTGGTCATCGGTACCACTGTTGTTGAAGGGCGAAAGGTCCACACTGTTCCCGTCCGCTATGGAAAGGGTGTTACCGGAAAGGCTCAAGGTCTGGTCATCCGTATCGGTGTCGATGCCGCTGATATCGATGGTGTTGCCACCGGTGATGCTCAGATCCGTTCCACTTAAAGAAAGGGTCTGGGAATCCGTGTTCACACCTGAAATATCGATTGTGTTTCCTTCGGAAATGGTCAGATCCGAACCTGAAATGCTCAAGGTCTGGTCATCGGTATCCGTGTCAATGGAGCTGATGTCGATGGTATTGCCACCGGCAATGCTAAGATCGGTTCCACTCAAGGAAAGGGTCTGTGCATCCGTATTGTCCAAATATCCGCTCAGGTCCACGTTGCCACCGTCTTCCAAAGTAAGGGTATTGCCACTCAGGCTCAGGGCCTGGTCGTCCGTTCCACTGTTGTCGAAGGTGGACAGGTCTACGCTACCGCCATCTTCCAAGGTAAGGGTGTTGCCACTCAAGCTCAATGCTTGGTCGTCAGTATTATCCAAATATCCACTCAAGTCAACGTTGCCACCATCTTCCAAGGTCAAGGTATTACCACTCAAACTTAGGGTCTGGTCGTCAGTTCCGCTGTTGTCCAATGCCGATAGGTCGATGACCGGGTTGTTGCCCAATTCGTTAGTATAGGTCAGTTGGTTGGTACCGCTATTAAAGGAAAGTGACGTGTTGGTCTCCGCTATGGATACCGAGGCCACGTTCAGGTAAAGGGCACCATCGGTACCGGCAGTAATGTTGTTGTTGGCATCGGTACTGATCAATCCTGTGGACAGGGTCCCACCATTGTCGGTAACCTGAAGGCTTCCTGAGTTCATGGATACCCCTGTATTGTATTCGTTCCCGACAATAGAGTCCGCATCATCCACATTGATGGTCACATTGTTACCTTCCGAGATGGCAATGTGCCCCGCTGTTCCATTGGTTGAAAGGGTCTGGTCATCCGTATCCGTGTCGATGGAACTGATGTCGATGGTGTTGCCACCGGTAATGCTTAGATCCGTTCCGCTCAAGGATAAAGTCTGGGAATCCGTGTTCACACCGGAAATGTCTATTGTGTTTCCTTCGGAAATGGTCAGATCCGAACCTGAAATGCTCAAGATCTGGTCATCGGTATCCGTGTCAATGGAGCTGATGTCGATGGTGTTGCCACCGGTGATGCTCAGATCCGTTCCGCTTAAGGAAAGCGTCTGGGAATCCGTGTTCACACCGGAAATGTCTATTGTGTTTCCTTCGGAAATGGTCAGATCCGAACCTGAAATGCTCAAGGTCTGGTCATCGGTATCCGTGTCAATGGAACTGATGTCGATGGTGTTGCCACCGGCAATGCTAAGATCGGTTCCACTCAAGGAAAGGGTCTGTGCATCCGTGTTGTCCAAGTATCCACTCAGGTCCACGTTGCCACCGTCCTCAAGGGTCAAGGTGTTGCCGCTCAGGCTCAATGCTTGGTCATCCGTTCCACTGTTGTTGAAGACCGAAAGGTCTACACTGTTCCCGTCCGCGATGGAAAGGGTGTTTCCGGATAGGTTCAAGGTCTGGTCATCGGTATCCGTGTCAATGGAACTGATGTCGATGGTGTTGCCACCGGCAATGCTCAAATCTGTTCCGCTCAAGGAAAGGGTCTGTGCATCCGTGTTGTCCAAATATCCGCTCAGGTCCACGTTGCCACCGTCCTCAAGGGTCAAGGTGTTGCCGCTCAGGCTCAGGGCCTGGTCGTCCGTTCCGCTGTTGTCCAGGGCCGACAGGTCCACACTGTTCCCGTCCGCGATGGAAAGGGTGTTTCCGGATAGGCTCAAGGTCTGATCGTCGGTATCGGTGTCGATAGAACTGATGTCGATGGTGTTGCCACCGGTGATGCTCAAATCTGTTCCGCTTAAGGAAAGCGTCTGGGAATCCGTGTTCACACCGGAAATGTCTATTGTGTTTCCTTCGGAAATGGTCAGATCCGAACCTGAAATGCTCAAGGTCTGGTCATCGGTATCCGTGTCAATGGAACTGATGTCGATGGTGTTGCCACCGGCAATGCTAAGATCGGTTCCACTCAAGGAAAGGGTCTGTGCATCGGTGTTGTCCAAATATCCACTCAGGTCCACGTTGCCACCGTCCTCAAGGGTCAAGGTGTTGCCGCTCAGGCTCAAGGCCTGATCATCGGTTCCGCTGTTATTGAAAACGGATAGGTCCACACTGTTACCATCGGCGATGGATAGGGTGTTCCCGGATAGGCTCAAGGTCTGGTCATCTGTA
>NZ_JAAAMI010000013.1 GCF_010500845.1 Flagellimonas sediminis
AATGAGAAAAAAAATTAAAAATAAACGTTAACTTCAGCACCAAAATGAGTCGATCTCGTGCACTTGATTTGCACTGCTCACTTTCATCCGCCGCAGGTGGTATACATTGACCGCCCTATCCACCTTGCGGCCTTATCGATATTTCTGACTTCCCGTATATCGCATAGCACCGGCATCGATTTACCTTCTTGTAATTCCATCCGATCCTTGACTATGAGTTGTGCCGCCTTACGGTTGATACACGGCACTTTCTTGTAGATAATATGTAAAAGATCATCAGTCAACAGATATATGGCATAGCTGTTTTCATGTGTTTTTTTCATCTCCGGAAAACTGGTTAGCGCAATCAATTTACAAAATTACTGCAATTGATTTTTTTACAGGAGAGCTATTGACGTTAATAAAAGGATTTTGGTTATCTGAAAAGGAGTATTTGTTATCTGAAAGGGATTAAATAGAATAAGTATGATTTATCAACTTACAAAATCCGTTTCTTTTTATCACAAATAATATCAAATAAAATGGCCAAGATCAAACACCACAATTTTTTGAACACTGTACATGAGGTATTCACTGATGCAAAACAAGCTGGGGTATTGCACCTTTATGCCGGCGGAAAGTCTTTTTCGGGAAGGACGATAGAAGTTGGCGGAAGGGAACTGTACCATTTTGGGACCACGGGTTATTTAGGGTTGGAACTGGATCCCAGATTGAAAAAGGCCGCCAAGGAGGCCATTGATAGCTATGGGACGCAATTTCCCTTATCCAAATCCTATATCTCCAATCCGTTATATGAGAAATTGGAAAACTCGATTTCCGAAATGTATGGCTATCCCATTGTCATTACCAAAAACAGTACCCTTGGGCACTTAGGTGTCATTCCAAGTGCCGTGGATGATGACGACGTAATCATTCTGGACCACCAGGTCCATTGGAGTGTACAGAATGCGGCCAAAATGCTAAAGACCCGGAGTGTTCCCATCGAAATGATCCGGCATAACCATTTGGAAATGTTGGAGGACAAGATCAAAAAGTACCAACATTCCAAAGGCAGGATTTGGTATATGGCCGATGGCATTTATTCCATGTACGGGGATTATGCCCCGGTTAAGGAACTGATGGGGTTGGCAAAGAAATATTCCCAATTGCATTTTTATTTCGATGATGTTCATGGCATGAGTTGGGTGGGAAGGAATGGTACCGGATATGTGTTGGACCAATTGGGGGAATTGCCCGAAAATGTATTGCTCTTCGGTACCCTGAGCAAGACTTTTGGGGCCAGTGGTGCAGTATTGGCCTGTTCCAACCCACAACTATATGATAAGATCAAGACCTTTGGTGGACCGTTGACCTTTTCTGCCCAATTGGAACCAGCCTCGGTAGCTGCTGCCATGGCCTCGGCACAAATCCATCTATCCCCGGAGATTTATGTGCTTCAACAAGAATTGAGGGAACGTATCGATTATTTCAATGATTGCCTTTTGATAACGGAACTTCCCTTGATCGATAGAAATGAATCACCGGTGTTCTATATCGGGACCGGTATGCCCAAGACCGGGTACAATTTTGTGAACCGTTTGATGGGGGAGGGCTTCTTTGTCAATCTCGGTATCTTTCCAGCAGTACCTGTAAAGAATACAGGTGTAAGGATTACGATTTCAAGGCATAACCAAAAAGAGGAAATCAAAGCATTGGTGGACGCCATGGAATATCATTTTCCAAAGGCATTGGAAGATACCCAGACAGATGCCCAAAGGGTATTCCACGCCTTTAAAATGGAACCAAGGACCCTAAGTGGACCGAAAGTATCCTCTGAACTTACCGTTGAAGTATTCGATACCATTGATCAAGTTGAAAAGGAAGAATGGAACCAAAGTTTAGGTGGGCAGGGGGTTTACGATTGGGAGGGGCTGAAGTTTTTGGAAGAGGTATTCCAGGGTAACCCAAGAAAGGAACATAATTGGTTGTTTCGATATGTGGTCATCAAGGATGCTGATGGGGTACCAGTATTGATGACCTTTGTGACGCTTTCCCTTTGGAAGGATGATATGTTGGCACAAGCACAAATTTCTGCTGCCATTGAGGAGGAAAGGAAAACAAATCCCTACCATTTGTCATCCATGGTCCTGTCCCTCGGTTGTCTGTTCACTGAAGGTGATCACCTGTATTGGAATGCATCACATAGGTTGGGCAAGGAGGCCAGGGACAAGCTATTGGCAACCATGGAAAAACTGGAACAGCAGTTTGGAGCCAAAATGACCGTGTTACGTGACTTTGGTGAAGATACTTCATGGAACGAACCGCTTTACGGGCAGGGATTTTTAAGGGTGCAAATGCCCAACTCCTGTTATGTTGTCCTGGACGAGGTGGATTCCATGGAAGATTATTTGCAAAGATTGTCCTCCAGAAACAGAAGACATTTTCGAAAGGATGTCCAACCCTATCTCGATAGGGCAAAGACAGTTGTTCTCCCATCCATGTCAACAAATCAAATTGAACAGGTCAAATCCTTGTTCGGGGAAGTACAGTCCAGAAATTTGGGGCTCAATACCTTTTCCTTTCCGGACTCCCTGTTTGAAAAGATGAACGAAAACCATTTGTGGGAGTTTATTGTCCTTTGTTCATTATACCAACCTGAAAAGATAGTGGGTGTAATGTTCTGCTATACCAACTTGAAGCAAGTCTATGTGCCGGCCTTTGTGGGTATGGATTATGACGGTCTGGAAGAGTTTGCCATTTATCGCCAGTTGCTCTACCGGACCATTGAACGGGCCATTGGATTGGGCATTCCCAAAATCGATTTTGGGTTGACCGCTGCCTTTGAGAAACGGAAACTCGGTGCAACGGTAGAGAAAAAATATGCCTATCTCCAGACCAATGACAATTTCATCCTGGAATTGCTCGGAATCATGGAAGGCCAGCATTAATGGAAAATCGTCATGAAATACCAAAAGCTGCTATCAGAATTTGAAGGCCAATTGGATTCGTTGGAAAGCGGGAACGGGGATATCCTTTTCAAAGCGGAAAAGGGAATCGTACTTGTGGAGAAGAGCATCCGAAAACTACAAAAACAGATTACGGGCAAGACCTTTGATACCCAAGCAGACGAAATCTACTTCTTTAAGCATGTCAAACCCCAAATTTTTAGTAAGCTGATCTATTATGTAAAATTGTTCAATATCGAGAGCAAGCGGCCTAGGGGAAATGATACGGCACAGATCAAGTACCTACAACTTCAGATTGACAAGTTCCAGACCTTTTTTAACGATAATCTGGAGTTTTATAATTATTACCGTCGTGGGGCGATGTCCCTGGACGAACAATATTTTGTTAGGGGGAACCGAGATCTAAGGCTTCCCCTTGAATCCTTCCACTTTTTGATCGATGACCAGTTTTCCACCTGTCAGGATGGTACCGTGGCCACGATTATGGCCTATGACATGCTCATCGTGTACCTGAGAAAGGAGGTGGATGACCTACAAAACAATTTAGAACCCCAAAAGAACATGACCATGGAAAAACCTTCAAAACTCTTCTGGACCGGAAACAAGACCGATTTGATCGAACTTTTATATGCACTCCAATCCAGCAAATGCATCAATAGCGGTACCACGGACATCAAGGAGTTGGCCTCGCATTTTGAACATTTTTACAATGTGGACCTCGGTAACTACTACCACACTTTTATTGATATCCGGTCCCGAAAGACCAGTAAGACCCGCTTTTTGGACAAGCTCATTGAGATGCTCAACCAACGGATGGATTCCCTGGATGAATGAGTTTTAGTTTTTCCCAAGTTGGTACCAACTTGGGAATTTGCATTTTGATGGGCCATAGTGCCAGGATTATGGGTTTTCTGAGGTTTTCAATAGGTTTACAAAGGTCAAATTCAACCAAATACCATCAAATCCTATGCATTGAAAAAAACACCCACCTTGGTACCAACTTGGGAAGTTTTTTCAATTTTGTTTTTGAGTTTTGTCCCAGAAAGTCAAATCAGTGGATGGGTCACCAAATGACATGAAAATCATGTAGTGGCCCTTCCTATTAAATCACAAAACACATGGGAGCGACCATCATTACCACCGAAGATTTAAGGGAGTTCAAGATAGAACTGTTGGAGGACATCAAGGACCTTTTGCAGAACGAAAAGGGACAACGCAACAAAAAATGGCTCAAATCAAATGAGGTGCGGGACCTCTTGGGCATATCCCCGGGCACCCTTCAAAACCTAAGGATCAATGGGACCCTGCCCTATACAAAGATAGGAGGGGTGCTCTATTACGAATACCATGAGATCATGGAAGTACTGGAGCAGAACAAGGTCCATAACCGCATCTAAGATGGAGGACATCAATTATATCAAACACCTGAACGGGGTGTTTGTCCAGTTTGCCAAGGACAACCGGTTGAACCCGACCCATATCAGCCTGTACATCGGACTGTTCCAATTATGGAACCAAAATTATTTTGTGGCCGAGTTCTTTATCAGTAGGGAAGAGGCCATGGCTTATGCCAAGATCGGGTCCAAATCGACTTATCACCGTTGCATCCGCGAGCTCAGTCACTGGAACTATATTCTGTATACTCCATCCCATAACCCCTACAAGGGCAGCCGGATCAAGATGTTCGATTTTGGGACAAGTACTGGACAAGCTATGGACAACCACCGTACCAAATTCGGGACAAGCAATGGACAAGCATTGGTACCTATAAACAAACATATACAAACAACTAAAAACAATACAAACGGGAAGAAACAAAAGAAAATGAAAAAGAAAGTTTTTGAGATCGAAGAAAACAATGCCAAACGCACCCCCACTGTCCCATATCTGGACAACTTGCGGACCAGCAAAGACAAGGACTACAATGAGCCGTTATGAATTTTAAGGCCCCACATATCATCACCGAAGGTGACATAAGTTATGAACTGGGCTCCCTGAAGGGCAGGGAGATCAAATACGATTTCGAGAAGATACTGGTCTATCTCGATGCCAAGGGAAAACTCCTGTTCGGCAAAAAGTTCAGGATCCATAGGGAGGACCGGGAAATGCTGTACAAGCTCAGTCTCTACTTTATCCGGGACAGGGAACGTTGCAAACAGTTGGGCATCGATGTGGATAAGGGCCTTCTCCTTTCAGGTCCGGTAGGCTGTGGGAAGACCAGTTTGATGAAACTGTTCAAGTTCATGGTGCCCCACCAAAGGCCTTATGAAGTCATTCCCTCCAGGAACATTGTCTTTGGCTTCAACCATTTGGGCTATAAGATTATTGGGGACTATGGAAACACCCAATCCTTTTGTTTTGACGACCTGGGTGTGGAACCTGATGGGGTCCATTTTGGAAAGGAGTGCAATGTCATGGGGGAGATCTTATTGTCCCGCTATGAGCTGTTCACTGACCATAAGATCAAGACCCATGCCACCACCAATCTCAATGCACAGGAACTCGAATTAAGGTATGGGAACCGAGTAAGGTCAAGAATGCGGGAACTCTTTAACCTAGTGGGATTCGATAAGGACAGTAAGGACAAAAGAAAATAAGGTTTTGTGGCGGTGTAGTATGTAGCTTTGAATTTTGGCGAATTGCAACACTTTTTGATGGGCCGATCAGCCACTTTTGACGTTTTTGGGCTGGAGGGATTGGAACCAGATGGCACTTATCAACAGGGAGTGTTCGCTTTTTCATTAAATCTGCATGGATTCCAGACCAATTGAACCTGTTTCAATGCAACTATAATGATATTCACAAATAACTGATTATCAATTATTTGTGATGTGTATTCCATTAATTTTCACATATCAATAATCGTCTAACCCTTAAACGTTTACGATATGCGAAAATCTTTCTTCATCACCTTAATGTTGCTTTTTACCTCCAGTGCCCTTTTGGCCCAGATCGGGGGTATTGAGGATTCGGTCAACGATATTTCAGACACCATTCGGGCCATATTTCCCATCATATTGGGGGTCATCTTTTTAGTGGGCTTCCTTTTTAATGCCGGACATTTCTTTGGAGAGAATGCTGACCTAAAAAGGGGCATTACCCGGGTCTTGGTCTTTGTGTTGATTGCCGGGGCCGTTGTGGGCATCTTTACCTATCTCATCGGAATTGTGGTCTGATGAAACAGTTCGAGGTCTATAGAAATATACGAAAACGGGCCATGATCATGGGACTGTCCATTTCCCTGTTTGCCTTGATGATGGTTGCTGTCATCGGTTCGCTTTTGATCATCATTTTTTCTTTTCATTTTGGTGTCATCGTGTGCCTACTGCTCTTCAATGCCCTGCTCTATGGGGCATTGTTGCAGTGGGTGAAGAAACCCTTCCAATTCAAGGTAGTGCAAACCTTTCCCAAGATTATAAGCCTCAAACAATTGAATCCCATTGACTATGTCTAAGCTCAATTTCAATGCATATCACCCAATCCTGGATATCCAGAACCATGTGGTTTTTGGGAGCAATGGCGATGTGGTGTTGTGTTATCAAGTGGAATTACCTGAGATATACTCCCTTTCTGAGACGGATTTTGAGGAGCTGCACGGGATGTGGTTCCAGGCCTTTAAATCCTTGCCCGTGGGTGCTATTATCCATAAGCAGGATAGGTATCAAAAGAAAGGTTATGATGCTAGGAACCTTCCAAAGGAAACCTTTCTGGCCAAGGCCACCCATGATTATTTTGTGGGTAGGGAGCATTTGGACCATCAGAGTTATCTCTTCTTTGTACTTCCTCTTGATAAAGCCCTTAATGCCACCAAATATGTCAATCCCTTTCGAAAAGTAGAGAAAGGGTTGCACCGGAAACTGGATGTGCAGGTAGCGGAATTTGTGACCGCCGTCAACGATGCGGTATCCTATATCAACAACTCCAAAAGCGTGTCCATGGTACCCATGGAACCTGAAGCCATATTGGAGCATACCCATGCTTATTTCAATGGATACAATCTTGATTTTGATACGGATATCCAGTTTGGGAAAGGCCCCATAGAAATTGGTGACCATTATTTTGATGTGATGGCCATCAACCATGAAGAATGTTTTGGAGAAACCGTGCAAAGCAGTGTGCCCAACGGGAAATTCAGTTCGGACGGATTCAGTTTTCATAAAGGTTTTTTGGACGGTCTGGGACTGGAATTGGGGGAGAACCATATCATCAACCAAATCCTATATCTAGATGATACCCATCAATGGCGTAAACTATTGGATAAAAAAATTGAGGAACTCTCCAAGAGCTCCAATTTTGGTTCCCAGAACAAAGTGGTCCGCAACAAGGTCCAACATATCTTGGACAGGATCAATGGGGATGATACCGCACGAATAATTCGTGGCCATGTGAATATTGTTTATTGGCATACGGAAGTTGGGGTGTTGAAGCGAATTGCTTCTGGCATCAAGGCGCAATTGAAGGAACTGGATATACGACCCTATCATCCCCATGGGGAGGAGCGCAAACATTATTTTTTGAACTCCTATCCCAGTTATGCTTCCAACTTTTCCAATGAAGATCTTTTTGTGATGGACCTGAAGGCAGCCCTTTGTCTGTATATCAACAATACCAATTATCGCTCTGATGAAACAGGAATCGTTTTTAATGATAGACAGTACAATATTCCTGTGGTCAAGGATGTATGGGACGAGGGGAAAAGGCGTATCAAGGCCCGGAACTTTGCCATTTTTGCCCCGACAGGAGAAGGGAAATCCTTCTTGGCCAATAATATCCTACGTCAATACTTTGAGGCGGATGTACGACTGGTCATTATCGATTTAGGGGGTTCTTATGCCAAATTTGCCCAATTGTATCCCGATGATCACGTGGTCCTTCGCTATGAGCAAGGCAAGAATTTGGGTATTAATCCCTTTTATATCGCCGATCCGTCCGATTTGACCCCTGAACGACTGGAAGATCTGGCCCTCTTTCTTTTGGAGCTCTTGGCTGAAAACCAGGTGACCAAATCCAAGGAAGTGGCCTTGAAAAAAGTGTTGTTGCACTATTATGATGCTGTCAGGGCGGGGCATTCCTTGGCTTCCCTATATCAGTTTGTTGATAAGCACAAGGATACCTTGATCGAGGAGACCCGAGTTCATGAATCCGATTTCAATGTCTATGGATTTTTGCACATTCTTTCCGAATATGTGGATGGGGGACTGTACAGTTTTCTGTTCCATGTGGCAGAAGACCAGACCTATAAAATAGAGGACAAGCGCCTGATTGTCTTTGAACTGGACGAAGTGCGAGACAATAAGGAAATCCTGTCCGTAATGCTCAAATTGATCAAGTCCGCCATCCAACGCACCATTTGGAGGAACAGGTCGGAACGGGGCATTATTCTTTTCGATGAGTTTGCCAAGCAGCTTAAATTTCCCCATGTATTGGAGAGTGTGGAGTTCTATTACCAGGCCATCCGAAAGCAAAACGGGGCCATTGGTATCATCCTGCAATCCATCAACCAATTACCGGAAAATGCCACTTCGGCAAGTATCCTGGAGAATACGCAGGTCGTGTACAGTTTACGGAACGAGAAGGGCTATGATGAATTGGTTAGACGGTTGCACCTCTCCAACCATGATCTCAATCAATTGAAGTCCCTTAGAAACAACCTTACCGGGGTGCGCAAATACACCGAAATCTTTATCAAAATCGGGAAGGAAAGCAATGTCTTTCGCTTGGAGGTGCCCCCAGAGGTCTATGCCGCCTATCTCACCGATGGGGTGGAACATGGCCAGCTTATGGAGCTCTTTGAACAGTTTGGGAATATGGAACGGGCCATTACTGAATTTATAAATCAACAAAAGAAAATGATATGAGAGTAACAATAAAACAAACCCTTTGGAAGAATCCCAAGACTTTGATATTTGCACTGATCTTGGCCATTTCCTTGCCCGGCCGTGCTACGGCCCAGGGGATGCCGGTGTATGACAATACGAACTTTATCAGTATGACCAAGTCCTTGTTGGAATCGGCCAAACAGACCTCGGAATTATTGAAGACCGTGGAGTTTTTAAAGGAACAGAAGGACAATATTGTCAAGGTCAACAATACCATCAAACAATTGAAGGCAGTCCGGGAACTGGCCCGTAACAATGAGATTTTGTTTCGGACGGTGCAAAATGATCTAAGTGACATTTTGAACTCCCCCTATATCAAGGCAGGAGAGGTGGAACAGGTATCCAAAGCCTTTGAACAGATTATGGATACGGCCATTGATGACCTGGATTTTGTGAACCAGATCTTGTCCAGTGATTTTTTGAAGATGACCGATGCGGAGCGTACCGCCATTTTGATGGAAAAGAAAGTCCAGTCCCAGGAAATGGTGGCCGAGCTTGAGGTCAAGACCCGTCGCTATCGAGAGATCATCTCCTTTCGGAGGATGCAGGATATTATCAATAATCGGGAAACGGAATACTGATGGCGGGATACTTTTTGGGCATAGGATTGGAATATGTGGATGCGGTCTTTCAGACCATCAAGGACAGTGATTTCTCCCAATATACCATTGTGGGGATGAAGACCTTGGCCGTCCTGTTCTTTTTGATAAATATATTGAAGAAATACAATGAGGGCATCGCCACCATCGATGGCCATACCTGGGGATTGACCCCAACGGAACTGGCCAAGAATTTTTTGGTGGTGCTGCTGGTCATTTTCTCCACAGAGGTATTGGGAGTCTTCGATGGCATTTTGGTGGCCATTGAGGTCCAATACCGGGACACGGCTCCGGCACTCCTCCCATTGCAGCTGCAGGATGTAGATCTGGAACGGGATGTGGGTGCCTTGGAAGCCGCCAAAAAGGCCATGGCACTGTTGTATGAGGCCCTGGTGACCCCTTTGTACGGTTTGAAGGTCTTGGCCTTTATCATCGGGGTCATTCTTTGGTTGATGGACCTGTTCATCTATCCTTTGTTCCTTGCGGAGCGGTATTTCCTGTTGGGAATCCTACAGGCCTTTTTTCCCTTGGTCATCAGTTTGGCCGTCTTTGAGAAATTCAGGCCCTTGGCCTATCAGTTTTTTAAGTTGTATGCAGCTGTATATATGCTGGTGCCCGCCTTCTTTTTGGTCAATGTCTTCGTCAACAACCTTTATACGGAGATCAGTACCAACTTCTGGGGGAACCTCTTTGGTTTTGATTTTGGGAGTGAATTCTTTGCCCCGATCATTGAACTCGGGACCATTGGCTTTATTGTCTTGCTCAAATTTAAATTGTACCGAAGGGCGACCAGTTTTACCCTTCGATTGTTCACCGGTTAAATTGAAGTCTATGAAAACACCTTTTAAAAGTATTGTTCATGTGCTGCGGCTCAACCGTTTTGTGGTTCTTGCCGTGGTTATCGCCTCGGTTTTGGTCTGTATGGTTGCTATGGTCCTAGTGGGCAGGATATACCGTGAATCGTTGAACGGGGCCTTCGTGGTCAATGGGGAAGGGGAGGTCATACCGCTTTCCTGGGCCGAACAACGGGATCATCTGGAAGTGGAGGCCCTGGCCCATTTGGAACAGTTTCATAGGTGGTTTTATGGGGTGGATGCCGGCAGTTATGAGAAGAACATGGAAAGGGCCCTTTGGTTGGGCAATGCCTCCGTTGGTGCTGTCTTTCAACAGAAAAAGGCAGACGGTTTCTATAACCGGTTGTTGCAATATTCCCTTGTGCAAGAGGTCATCCGAATCGATACAGAGCTGGATTGGGATGGGTCTTCCTTTGCGTTTAGGACCCAATTGCATATACGGATCAATCGGGGAACCGTCACCGATACCTATGAACTGGTGACCTCGGGACATTTGATCCAGGTGGAACGGAATTTTCCCCATAATCCTCATGGATTGTTGATCACTGATTTTTTTGAAAACTCACTTCGTAAACTAGAAACTCATGAAAACACAGAAGAATAAAATAGTTTTTGTGCTGGTACTGGCATGTATGGTACTCTTTATCACCATATATAGCATCGTCACTTTTGGTAAGCCAAAAAAGGAAAGCCTTGATGTAGGGAGGATCCCCATGCCGGATCTGGAGGACACTTCGGTGGAGTTTGAAACCAAACTGGAAGCCGTGGAAGCCATCAAGGTGGAAAAACAATCCACGGCACCACAAGTGTATCCCGACCACATGGTGGATGATAAAGGGTATTTCAATCCCGATTATATGGAATATGAAAAGCAGCGTATCATAGACAGTGTCTTTGATACCAATGCCTTTACTGCGAAAAAAGTTTCTGTGTCGGATGCAGGCGTAATGCCCAGGTTGGGGACTGTAAAGAAGGTAAAGGTAGACGATGAAAAGTTGACAATGGGTTCCCCAAGGACGGAAACGGAGCTAGGATTGGTACATCAACTGTTCTTTGCCTCCAATCCAAAAAGGAACCGTTCCGATGGAAATTTACCAACTACTGCTGTGGCCAAGGTGTATGTGGATGGGGACCAGACCCTTCGGGATGGACAACGATTGGACTTGCGACTCGCCCATGACTATGTTGTGGATGGGAAAAGGATGCCAGGAGGTACCCGCCTCTATGGCTTTGTAAAGATAAGGCCCAACCGGGTGATGGTGGAACTTACCCGATTGGGGACAACCCTTATGGATATGCAAGCCTATGATGCCCAGGATGGGCAGGAAGGGATTTATGTGAAGAACCATCTGCGGGGTGAAGTGGTGGATCGGTCTTTGGATGAGGGCCTTGGAGAGATCAATGTGCCGGGTGTGCCCCAGTTCAATGGGATCAAACGCATATTTCAGCGTGATCAACGTACCGTTAAAGTTCAGATTTCCGACCATTATCAATTTTTCTTAATACCTAGATCATGAAAACACTAAACGTCATCATTGCAGTAATGCTAATGGCCTATGGGCACACCGTATCGGGCCAAAAGGTTTTGGACACCATCCAAGCCAATTCACAAATGAACGTGGCCCTCTTTTTTCCCAGTCCCATCAAACAGGCTATAACGGGAAACACTAAAGCGATCTTTACCTATAACCGGGAAGAAGCTCAATATTTTGGGCTATTGCAGTCCACAGCCAACACCATTACCAACCTTTTGGTGGTCACCATGGACGGACAAGCATATGAATTTAAGGTGGCCTATAGGGAAAACGTTGCCCAAACCCATTTTTTTGTGGACAAGGCGCATAGCATTGGTCCAGTACAGCCATTACCTGGTAAAAAAGGGGATTCCTTGGCTTCCCACACAGCTCGATTTGCTTTTTTAAGTGGATTGCCATCAAGTGATGGGAATGGTGCCTTGGCATCGGTGCGAAGAAAGGGAATCCGATTGCTGTTGAAAAGGTTGGTCTACCGAAACGCTCAAGTATTTATGGTTGTAGAGGTGCGCAACCGATCAGGCATTGATTTTGAAGTAGGCACCCTTGAGGCCCTAAGGATAAATGGCAGCTTGAAACGGAGATCCTCGTATCAAGAAACCAGGTTGGAACCCCACTATATCTTTGAACGACCCAAAATTATTAAAACCGGGACTTCCCAACGATTTGTACTTGTGCTACCCAAATTTGTCCTATCCCATAAGGAGCATCTAAGACTGATTCTCTTGGAAAGCCGTGGAGGCAGAAGGTTGGAGCTCAACTATTGACCTATCGATAAAGAGAAGTGGAATCCCTTATAGGGTATATAATTTAACATGAAAACAAAATTTTGCCATAACAAAGGTTATAGTGTTGGCCAAGAAAGGAAATGAAATAGGAATGGTACACCTCAGGAAAAATGGAACTGGCTTCCAGCTGTATTAAAAGCATTGGCACATCAGCATATCATTGTCATCCAACCGTCCGATTCAAGTCATGGATAGTTTGTTAGTGAAGGAATGAAAGGGACATCAGTCGCAACAACCTGATCCATTGCTGGAAGTGTAGATGGCGACTTTAGAATTCCTAAAGATTTGAGATCTATTTTTATACCATAAATTTATGGTATGAAGATCCTTATTGCAGAAGACGAGACCGAACTCCAGAAATCCATTGCCACCTATTTGGAAAGGGATGGCAATGTCTGTGAAATGGCTTCAGACTACCACGAGGCCCTCTATAAGATTGACCTCTATGAATATGATCTGTTGGTCCTGGACATCAACCTGATCACCGGTAGTGGATTGGATATCCTAAAACTGTTGAAGCGCAACCGTTCGGAGACCCCGACCATCATCATCTCCGCCAACAATTCCTTGGACGATAAACTGGAAGGATTGGATCTGGGTGCCGATGACTATTTGACCAAACCCTTTCATTTGGCCGAACTCAATTCGAGGATAAAGGCGGTTTTGAGAAGGGGCAAGTTTGGGGGCAATGACCGTTTGGAGTTCCACGAGATTTCCATTGATACGCGCTCTAGGACCGCTTATGTCAATGAGCAAGCCCTTTCCTTGACCCGTAAGGAATTCGATCTCTTGCTTTTTTTTGTCACCAATAAGGGACGGGTGCTTTCCAAAGAGATCATCGCCGAACATTTATGGGGGGATCATAGCGATCTTGCGGATAATTTTGATTTTATTTATGTCCATATCAACAACCTGCGCAAAAAATTGACCGAAGCAGGGGCCAAGTATATCAAAACGGCCTACGGAAGTGGGTATAAGTTCGTGGAAGAGTGATCTATGGGGGATACCTTGAAAAAAATACGATTGATCAGAAAGACCTCCAAAACTTTTTTGGGGATCAGTGCCCTGTTGATGTTGGTCAGTACGGTGGCCCTTTATTTCTATCTGAGGAACCTGCTCCAGTCTGAAGTGGAGGAAGAGCTCCGTTCGACAGAGGCACGGATCGAAAGTTCCCTGATCGAAAATCCGGAGCCTTTTCAATTGTCCCCGGTGGTCGAGATCCAAAAGGTATCCCGGTTGGGCAATGAGGTGCTAAAGGATACCATCATCTATGATCCCTCACAAGATGAAATGGAAGAGTTCAGGGAACTGTCCACCTTCTCCGCCATCAATGGTGAAAATTATAGGATCACGGTCCGCGCACTTGTGGTGGAATCGGAGAATATCCTGATCGCCGTGGTCATTTCCTATTTGGTGATCATCCTTTTGGTATTCCTGTTCCTGTTTTATGTGAATCGTTCGAGGAACCAAAAACTGTGGACCCCTTTTTTCCACAACCTGGAGCAAATGAAACGGTTTTCGCTCAGCTCCGATGCTCCCATCGCCCTGATGGACAGTGGAATCCTGGAGTTCTCCGAATTGAATTCAGAGATCAAGATCTTGACCAATAAGGTCCGTTCGGATTATCGGAACCTGAAACAATATACGGAGGATGTATCCCATGAGATGCAGACCCCCTTGGCCATTATACAGGCAAAGATCGAGAACGTGATCAATATGGAGGAACCATTGGACGACCAGCAGTTCGAACAACTCACTTCCATCCAAAGGGATATACAGCGACTCTCCCAAATGACCAAGCGCTTGACCTTGTTGACCAAGATCGAGAACAACCAGTTCGCCAATATCGAGCAACTGGAAACCCAGATCCAAGGGGTGGTCATCAGTAGTATAATTGAAAGGGAGCAGGTAGTGAATATCCGGTTGGTATTTCCCGGCACCAACACCAATTCGGTTTCCGATATCCAACAAATGACCCTGCAATTGCCCAGTGGGGATATTGTACCCTTACAAAAAGTGGCGAAAATTGAAATAGGGAAGGGAGTGGCAGAGATCAATCGGGAAAACCAAAAATCCATAGGGGTCGTTACGGCTCGCTTGAACAACAGGGACCTTGGGTCTACCTTGACCGATATCCGAAACAATCTGTCCACGAAGATCAGCCTTCCCCCGGGGTATCATATTGAATATGGAGGGGAATACCAGCAACAACAACAGGCTTTTAAGGAATTGATGCTCATTTTGATTGCCGCGGTACTGTTGGTCTTTACCGTCATATTGTTTCTGTTCAGAAAGATCAAGATTGCTCTTGCCATCATATTCATTGCCATTTTAGGGGTTGCAGGTTGTCTGTTGAGTCTATTATTGACAGGAACACCTTTGAATGTAGGAAGTTACACAGGTATCATTATGATAGTTGGGATTATCGGGGAGAATGCCATTTTTACCTATCAACAGTACCAAGAATGTGATGTTTCGTTATCACACCCACAAAAGATCGAATATTCCATAGCGCAACGATTGCGGCCCAAATTAATGACAGCCACTGCCGCAATCATGGCCTTGATCCCCTTGGCCCTGGGTATCGGAGCAGGGGCCCAGTTGCACCAGCCCTTGGCGATTGCCGTCATCGGAGGGTTGGTCTTCGCATTGCCATTGTTATTGGTGGTACTTCCAATTATACTTAAATTGTTGAAGGAGTAAAAACAATTTAAAAGATGCCATTGATTGGAATTGCTTTGTCAGGAGGAGGTGCAAGGGGAGCTGCCCATATAGGGGTCCTTCAGGCCCTTAACGACCACGGGATATTTCCGGAAGATGTTTCCGGATCCAGTGCGGGAAGTATCATCGCGGCATTGTACTGGTTTGGATATACCCCGTTGGAGATTCTAGACCTGTCGCACAAAAAGGAGTTTTTGAAGATCTTTAAATTGGGAATCTTCAATAAGAGATTCACTTTACTGAAGTAACACAAATATGATTTATGTTTTTGTATTAATAGTTATTCTTCTATTTTTTGTTTATAACTATAGAAAGTCGCAACGGCGTAAACCTCGGCCTTTTCCTGGTCACTGGCATGAGCTGGCAATGGCTTATGTGGTTTACTACCGAAATCTTCCTGGAAACAAGCAAATGCTATTTCAACGCAGAATGATGGAATTTCTAAGTGAAGTCTACATTGAAGGTGTGCGATTGGAATTACAAGATCTTGATAAGGTTTTGATTGCGGCAAGTGCAATTATACCTGTTTTTGGATTTGAAGAGTGGCATTATACCAATTTAAGTGGAATCTTGTTATATCCCGATTACTTCAATGCGGACATGCAATTCAATGGTAAGGCAAAAACACGGAATATTGGTGGAATTGTTGGTAACGGACGTTTTGAAAAACAGATGATATTATCAAAAAAGGCATTATACCATGGTTTTGTGAACCAAAGTGATAAAAGCAATACCGGCATACACGAATTTGTACACCTTTTAGATAAGCTTGATGATTTTGCAGATGGTATTCCGGAAAGATTATTAGAGCATCAATATACCATACCTTGGATAAATTTGATCCATAAGGAAATGGAAGCGATAAACAGTGACCATTCTGATATTCGAAAATATGGTGGAACAAACGCTGTTGAATTTTTTGCAGTTGCTTCAGAGTATTTTTTTGAACGTCCAGATTTACTCAAAAAAAAACATCCAGAACTTTATAACATGTTGGTTGTGTGCTTTATGCAGAATCCTGAGGCCTGAATTCATAATTGAATTATATCATTTGCAATTGATCAATTTTAAAAGCTGATTCGTAGATGCCCCAATCTTTTTATGCTTACCTCCCAAACCAGGATCGTTTAATAGTATAATAACCTTAATTTTAAGCAGCAAGGGCAAATGTGATTAACAGTTAAGAGTGATTTCTCTAAATTTTGCGTGAATTTGGGTTCTGTTTGTGGTTATGAATCCTTTCAGGAGATAATAGGTCAGATTTGGTGTCGGGATCCAATATAATGTTCCGATCTATTGCTTTAGGGTCATTAAAATGTCCCAGAATGGTTTTGCCACAATACGCCGTGAGCTTAATTTTCTTCAATTATTAGATTAGAGATTACTTAGACCTTAAAAATCGTATTCCAATTTTAAACGAATTTTGGCCTTGTTTAATTTTTTTTAACCACGTTAAAATCTTTTCGTTTCTCATTTCGGAATCCTATGATTCAAAAAGATGGTCTCTTTTTGAAATCTATCTTTTATTTTTTTCTTCTTTTACCCGACATTTCTAGTATTTTGATTTGAAAGACGACTGGAATGCCATTAGCAGATGATTTACTGGAAAATTCATTGATGAACCCTACCTCTCTGTTTTTCTTTTCTACGGATAATGTCCTTCACGCCTTCGGTGAATAGATGTAATTTTTGTTTGGCACTACTGCCTCGAATTTCTTCGAATGTACCTTGTAACATGACCGATTCCCAATTGGATATGGATTGCACTTGTTCGACTTGAACGGCAACCGATTTGTTGGCTCGCATCGCATCGATTTTATGGCCTTCCGAGGTATAGCTAATGATCGTATTGTCCGTAGGGTCAAAATAATAGGTAAAGGGAATCACATGGGGCTTCCCTTGCCATAGATAGGCCAAGTGGCCGAGGTAATTGTTCCTGAGTATGCGTTCGATCGCGTTTGGTGTTAAATCTGTCATTATTAATGTATTTCAATATTACTAATCGTTTTATATGTATGGTGCCTAGCGCAGTTACAGTTTGCATTCCGCCACTGATTGTATATTTCCTTATTTTAGGTTCTTGTGCCGTATGGTTTGCTGCTCGGGTCGTAAAGACAGATAAACGAGCCCAACCATTTAACCACTTGCCAACATATTATAACCTATAATTTTTCAAAAACCTTAAATGCGGAAGAAAGGTCAGAAAAAGCATAATCGTTCGTACCATTTGGTAAAAAATCCAATTACCCAACTTATTGAATATACCGGCTCTTTGTCTTAGACTCCCCTTTGTAATTTCGCTACACTCGCTTATAACTATTTCAAAGTCAGCCCGAAGGTTTTCGGCAAATTCTACTGAGTGAACCTCTACGTTCATTTCAATGCTGCCATAGCAACTAAGACTGTTCAAGTTAAATGAGCCTATGGTAGACCATTTGTTATCAACCACCGCAGCTTTACCGTGTACTACGGATCTGTTCCATTCAAAAATTCTCATATGATGGTCCAAAAAGGAGGAGTACAAATGTTCGGTTGCCCGCCGCACCAACGGCACATCGCTAATACCCGCTAAGATCACCGTTGTTCTTATTCCTCTTCTACAGGCCTTTTTCAAAGCCTTTGCCAATCTGCTTCCAGGCAAAAAATACGAGCCCACGATTACTATTTCCTTTTCGGCATGAATGAAGGCGTTCGTGTAGGCATCACAGACTTCTGTTTTTCGCTGCAGCCAGTCGTTTTGTAAAATTCCCACCAGTGCGCTACCGGCCGAATGTAACACTGGCGGTATTTTTTTTGAACTCCCCTTTTTGAAAAAGTAATCGCTACATAATATTTGTAGATTTTCAGCTGCCGGGCAGTTCAACTGAACGGCATAGTCCAACCAAGGTTCCGAACCTGTCGTTCCGTGGTATTTATCGGCAATATTGATTCCGCCTATCAATGCCATTTTTTCATCGGCGACCACAATTTTATGGTGCATCCGCCTACCGATATAAAAATTGTTCAGAGAGAATAAAGGCGAAAAAAAACGAAGTAAAATACCATGCTGCACCAAATCTTGGGCAAAACTATTGGGTAATGCAGCGCTACCATAGGCATCCAATAAGACATATACCTTTACCTTTCGTTGAGCGGCTTTCTTCAAACAGGAGGCTATACGGTTTCCCGTATCATCGTTTTCAAAAATGTAGGTCTGTATATGGATTTCTTTTTCTGCCTTATCGATTAGCTTTTCCAGCCTTAAAAAATAGTCTTCTCCCGAACGAACCAATTCAACATATTTCGAATTGTCAGCAGCATTTTGAAGTGCTGTTTTACTACATTTTCTATGATCCATCCCTATAGTTTTTTATGCTGGTCAGCCAATAAGGGCGCGTCAATCCCTTTATTTGGTCGCTTCAAAAAGTAAACCAGTCCCATAGCACCAAAAATGGTTGCACCGGCAATAATAAAAGGGTAATAAAACCCACCAGCTATCAGCCAAGTCCCCAATACCGGGCCCAAAATCTGTCCGATGCTGTTCGTGGAACTTTGAATGGATATATTCCTTCCCGTATTATCCCGGGAAATCAAAGAAACTGCCGAAAGCAGGTTTGGTGTCACCATGGCTCCCCCAGCTGCGAAAATTATTATGGTACCGTAAATGTATAGTTCACCGCTCACAAAGGGGAAGACAATTAACGAAACACCGGATATTAATAACCCTAATGTTATTTGCTGTTTTGAGGTCAGCATTTTTTCGCCATAGGTCGCGAACACAGGCTGCAAAATGGCCATTACAGAACCACAGAGCATAAAACCGATACCCACCTGATTGGTTGTAAATGCCAACTCATCCTTCCCATAAATTGAAAACACGGTCTCAAACAGGGTAACCACAAACTGTATCGCAAAGGATAGGAGCAACAAAATGATAAAATAGTTACTCAGGGAAAAACTGAATTTGACCGCCTCAGAAACAATACGTTTTTTTATTTCGGTATTCTTCAGCCATTTTATGATTATCAGTAATACCACAAAGCCCAAAAGAGCGGCCAAAATAAAGGGAACCGAAAAACGGTCTAAGTGGAACACCCCAAAAGAGTATGTATAATGTAGGTTCGTTTGCGACAGAAATCCCCCCAGAACAGGGCCAAATATCACCCCGGAACTGATAGCGACCCCAGACCAGGCCATTATTTTGGTCCTTCGCTTTTCAGAGGTAATATCACTTAAATAGGCATTACTGACCGGAATGACCGCTGACGTAAAGATGCCCCCTATGATACGGCCTATATATAGCATCGACAGAGAAGTGGCAAGACCGGTTAGCAAGTTCATCACGACAAAACCTACAAGCCCTAATAGTATTATAGGTTTACGGCCGTGTTTATCGGAAAGCTTGCCCCAGACGATAACGAACAAGAGCTGGAACAACGGATAAATACTGGTCAACATTCCGATATGGAAGTTGATAAGGTCCGTATCCAGATTGTCTTTTAAAGCCAGCCTTTCGGTATAATATGGGAGGGTAGGCAATAAAATGCCGTAGCCCAACATCACTACGAACAAACTCAATAAAACTAGGAATATTCTACCGAGTTTTTCTTTCCTGTTCATCAGTTGCTTCCGATTTTTCTTTTTAACAATTGAGCGTTTATGGCAACAATGATGGTACTCAAGCTCATAAATACGGCACCTACTGCTGGCCCCAACACAAATCCTGAAGAATATAAAACCCCAGCGGCCAACGGTATGGCCACAACGTTGTAGCCTGTTGCCCACACCAAATTCTGGATCATTTTGTTATAGGTGGCTTTACCGAACAATATCAGATTGGCGATATCTTTTGGGTTACTGTTTACCAAAATGATATCGGCGGTTTCCGCGGCAACATCGGTACCGGAACCAACAGCAATTCCTACATCAGCTTTTGCCAATGCAGGTGCGTCATTGACCCCATCTCCCGTCATGGCCACAAACTCTCCTTTGCTTTCCAGCTCTTTTACGATTTCCACTTTTTGATGGGGTAGCACCTCGGCATAATACCCATCCAAACCAAGTTTGTCACTCACAGCCTTTGCGGTTTTTTCATTATCGCCCGTAGCCATTAAGACTTTGATGTTATTCTTTTTGAATACTTTGATGGCATCGGCAGATTCTGGCCGTATTTCATCGGCCAGTGCAATATATCCTGCTAATTTTCCATCTATCAGAACAAAAACTACGGTCTCTGCGGCATCACTATAGGCATCTTCGGTAATTTGGATTTTTTCATCCCGAAGATATCCCGGACTTACTACCTTGACCTTCTTACCCTCTACGATTGCCTCTACACCCTTGCCCGTTATGGCGTTGAAGTTTTTGGGCTTTGGAATCTCGATGTCCTTTTCTTTGACCTTTTTGATGATCCCCACGGCGATGGGGTGTTCGGAGCTTAGTTCCAGAGCACTGGATAACCTCAGAATTTCATCTCTGGTGTACAATTCGTTCACTGATTCAATTCGGGTCACCCCAAAATCACCTTTGGTCAATGTTCCTGTTTTATCAAACAATAAAGCCGATATTTTTCGGGATTCTTCAAAGGCCGTTCTGTTCCGGATCAATAAACCATTTTGGGCAGATACCGCTGTAGATATAGCGACAACCAACGGAATGGCAAGACCGAGCGCGTGTGGACAGGCAATGACCATGACCGTTACCATTCTTTCCAATGCAAAAACAAATGGGAAACCTAAAATCAGCCAAACCGCGAGTGTCCCAAAGCCAATGGCCAATGCAATATAGGTCAGCCATTTGGCCGCCCGATCTGAAAGGTTCTGCATCTTCGATTTCGTGCGCTGTGCCTCATCGACCATCTTGATCACCTTGTTCAGGTAACTGTCCTTTCCAGTATGCTCTACCTTTACCCTTAAGGTACTATTGCCATTTATGGAACCTCCGATGACCTTATCCTGTACTTCTTTTTTTACCGGTTTTGACTCGCCTGTCAGCATCGACTCGTTCAGGTAGCTAGATCCTTCGGTGATGATGCCATCCGCGGGTACTTTCTCGCCGGGTTTAACCAATATGATGTCATCTTTTAATAAATCCTCTAGTTTTACATCTTGAATTTTATCACCCACAACTTTATGGGCCTCAGCGGGCAGCATACTGACCAAAAGTTGGAGTGCCTTGGATGCGCCCAGCACCGATTTCATTTCCAACCAATGTCCCAACAGCATGATGACAATCAAGGTGCTCAGTTCCCAGAAAAAGTCCTCCCCAGGGAGTCCGAAAACTGTAGCGGCACTATAGAAATAGGCCACACTTATAGCCATTGAGATTAGGGCCATCATGCCCGGACCCTTGGATTTTATTTCATTATAAAATCCCTTTAAAAATGGCCAGCCGCCCCAGAAATAGACAAATGTTGATAGTGCAAATAGGATATACGGATTTCGGGGGAGCAATAGGTCATACCCAAAAAACTCCTGTATCATTGGCGATAAGAACAATATTGGGATGGTAACGATTAAAGATATCCAAAACCGTTTTCTAAAATCCTTGACCATCATTTTATGGTGGTCGTGCCCCATTTGTCCGTGAGCGGGGTTATGGCCCGAATGGTCTCCACTTCCGTGATCCATTTTAGAATGGTCTTCTCTTTGGTGTTGCTTTTTGGAGGAGTCCATCTTAGCATGGTCATGGTTACTGTGATCCATTTTTGAGTGATCCATCTTAGAATGGTCCATTTTTTTGTCCTTGTGCTCTTTGTGATTGTCCATAGTGTTCTATTTTTAGGTATTTGGATATGTTAAATTATGTTTTTTAAGGTGTTCCAATACTATTTTGGCAACGCAATAGTTGCGGTACCAACGTTTGTCGGCTGCAATAATGTGCCATTGAGGGTCGTTGCAGTTGTTCATTAACATATTATAAGCCTCTCTGTAAACTTCCCATTGGCTGGCCGCTTTTTCGTCTTCGGCACTATATTTCCAGCGTTTATAAGGTTTGGTCTGTCTTTCTTTGATACGTTCTTTCTGTTCTTCTTTGGAGATATGAAGAAAAAATTTGAGTACATGAATGTTATTTTGCCTAAGATGCTGTTCCATATATTTTAATAGCTTGCAACGGTGTTCAAGTATTTCTTCTTCGAGGGAATTGGTAACCTTGGGTACCAGGATATCTTCATAATACGAGCGGTTAAAAACTTGTATCATGCCCTTTTGGGGAAAGTGCGGATAGACCCTCCACAGAAAGTCGTGCCTGAGCTCCTCTTCGGTCGGCTTTTTGAATGATTTTACATGAACACCCTGTGGATTCATGCCCTTAAGCGCATTACGAATCGTACCGTCTTTTCCAGAAGTATCCATTCCCTGCAAAATAATCAACAAGCCAAAGCGCCCATCGGCATAAAATTTGTTCTGAAGCTCAAAAAGTTCTTCCCGTATCCCTAACAATCTTTTTTTGGATTGTTTTTTTGAGCTACCTGCGGGAGGAAGGGTTGAAATTGTATTTAAGTCTATCATAGGTTACAGTTTTATCGTAATTTTCTTCGCATTGCTTCCGAGATATTTTCAGCATAGACCCCATAGGCATCTACCAAAAGCCCCTTTATACCATCTTTTGATGAAATGGCATAAAGAACACTGTTATCGTCTGTACTGCTCATACCTTCAAAACGATGGGTTTCATCCACATCAAAATCTTCGGGCTGAATTTCCATTTTCAGTGAGGCACATTGCAAGCATTCTGGTTTCAAGTTGAAATCATAGGTATATCCCCTGATCTGTAAATCATTAATTGCTTCTGATAGGGTGTCATAGTTTCTCATAATTTATGGTTTGTATGTCATCGTAAAATAGCTGCCGTCTTTCTCGGTAAATTTCTGGAATGATAACAAGTTCTCATTTGTAAGTTTTTCACTTGCAACATAGTCCAATTGTTTAATTCGTATACCAATGGCGTAGGCTTTAATATTGATTTTGGATTTGATTGTTTTCCCATTACCATTGGATTCCAACACCCGGTCATAAATTTTTATTTTGCTGTTAGAACCAAAGAAATTCAACAATCCGGAGTCGAAACTCATTTCGAGTTCGACACTATCCAAGTTCGACAGATCATAGAGTTCCTTGAAATTTTCAGAGGTCGTACTGATTTCGGTTTCCTTGGATTTTGGGTTCGAAAACGGAAAGGCCATTACCATTATACTGGCTTCATCGGGCTTGCAGCGATACGTCATGGTGTATTTGTCAGTAGATTTTTTGTCCTTGTCAAACAGTTCGGCAACCACTTCAACCTCATAATATCCATCGACTTCTTTTAGCTTTCCCGCCTTAAAGGTCTGCTTGTTCAGAAAGTCTCCATTTTTATTAAAACTTTCCCGTTCCACCCATCTATCGGACAATTGTCCGATCAACATTTTATTCTGTGCATATGCAGAAACGACCATAAAAATGAATACTGTAAAGTGCAATCCTATTTTCATTGATGGTGCATCAGTTCGTTTACTTCCTTGGCTATGGTATCGCTTAAATCAATTTTATTTGACTGATGTGGAATTGTATTGCAGGTAATGATATCCTTGACATGGGCATCCCAGAGATCTTGATAGGCATTCCCTGAAAATACGGCATGAATGCCAATGCATATTGCAGGTTTCATTCCCGTACTCTTCAAATGCTCCGTAGTATCTATCATGGTACGGGCCGTAGAGATGATATCGTCCACCAAAACAGGGGTCGCGTCCTTAAATTTGTCAACTTCAGGCACGGAGACTTCAACATCACGGTCACCATGGCGAGTCTTTTGTAAGACTGTGAAAGGTGCTCCCGCTTTTTTTGCCACATCTGCAACCCACTGCTCGCTTTCCGAATCGGGCCCGATCAGTACCGGATTATGGATATTTTCCTTGATGTATTTTGAGATTTCGTCAGCGGCATGGATGACTCTGTTCGGAATTCTATATACTTCGCCCAACGAATGTATCCGATGCAAATGGGGATCAATGGTGGTGATGCTATCTGCGAAACCCGAAATCAATTTCCCAAAAAAACCAGAAGTTACACCTTCACCTTCATTAAAAATCTTGTCTTGCCGCATATAGGCAAGATAGGGTGCTACCAAACAGGTACACATCGCACCAAGTGATTTTGCTGTTTGGCTTAAAAAATAGAGCGGTAATAGTTTTTCATCTGGTTCGTGTAAGGTACAGACCAAAACTACACATTTATCTTTTACATCGGAAAGTATGCGTGTATAGGATTCACCGTCCGGAAATTTTCTTATGTTGCATTCCCCGATTTCCGCTTTCATTTTTTTAACCAACAACTCGGTGAGTTCCTGATTTCCGGGAAGACTGAATAATATAGTTTTCATTTTGTTTTTTATTTAATGGTTATGATATCGTTATGGCGATTTTTGTATTCTAAAGCATAGTTTAGCTCACCTTGTGATTCTGCAAAAAGCGTGTATAGTAAGCCGTCTTTTTCAACTTTATCATTTAAATGGACATTCAATGAAATTCCCGCAGATTTAGATTGGGGTGCACCTGAAAGTTTTGCGAGCTTCGCTATCTTTCTATTGTCAATACGCTTCAAAATCCCCGAAGTCTCCGCTCTGATTTCTGTTTTAAAAGGTGCCAAAACAGGTTGTGTAAAACGCCCCTGGGCTTTACAAATGGCAAGAAATTTTTCGTAGGCCTTACCAGATATAAGTACCTCTTTGGCGGTTTCCATTCCTTTTTCTTTTTCGACCTTTCCTGAAAGTTCTAACAGTTCTCCAGCCAACAGCACAACACGTTCCTTTAAGTCTTTGGGTGCATCTTCTTCATTTTTTAGCACATTCAATATGTCGATAGCTTCCAATGTTGGGCCGATGCCATAGCCTACAGGTTGAGAGCCATCTGTTATGATTGCTTTTACCTTCAGGCCGACAGCCTTACCGACATTTTCCAAATGATTTTTCAGCTTTTCAGCCATTTCCATACTACGAACTTTGGCAGTTTCACCTACAGGGATATCGATAACAACGTGAGTAGAACCAGCTGCAGCTTTTTTTGATAGTACGGAAGCTATTAGCTGCCCTTCACTGTCAATATCCAATGCTTTTTCAATTTTAATGAGCACATCATCTGCGGGACTTAGTTGGGCAGTACCGCCCCAAACAAAACAACCACCTTCTTGATTTACTACGTTCTCTATCTCGTCAGCAGAAAGCGCAACGTTGGTGAGAACTTCCATTGTGTCCGCCGTACCTGCTGGTGATGTAATGGCTCGGGACGATGTTTTGGGCATTGTAAGCCCGTAAGCGGCAACTATAGCCACTACCAAGGGGGTGGTTCGGTTTCCAGGCAATCCACCAATACAATGTTTATCCACAACTATTTCTTTGTTCCAGTTTAGTTGCTTTCCTGAAGCAATCATCGCTTTTGTTAGGTCGGATATTTCATCAATATCCATTCGGTCTCCTGCACAGGCTGTGATAAATGCTGAAAGATGGATATTTGAATAATCTCCCTCCACGATGTCTTTTATGATCTGATTATAGGCATCGTAATTGAGCTTTTGATTATAAATTTTTGCCCTTACGTGACTCAACGATTCAATAGGTTCCAAATGGGAAACATACAGCATATCATTTGGGGAAACATTCAGTTTTTTTGCAGCAGCGTCTGATAGACCTATCTCATTGGGCAACAGAATATCTGAATTTATGACGTTGAGGCTTGCCACTATTGAACGGGTTACTTTAGCAACCCTTATCCTTGTGAGTGCCTCAAACCCTTCCGAAATACACACGAGGCAATCATCACGCATATATACCACATTTTCGTTTTGGGTATAGATACCAAGATGTTTATATTTTAAAATATTTGAATGTTGTTCCATGGCCTATACTATTTCTTCAATGCTGTATAATTGCGGTATTTCTGCTTTCCAGCTATAAGTTCTCTCAATGTCGTTTTTCAATGCCTTTGCACCTTCATTTTCACCGTGTACAATAAAAATCCGTTCAGGCGTGTTCTGTATCTTACTCATCCAACCCAAAAGTTCTTTATGGTCTGCATGCGCTGAAAGCCCTTCAATTTCAACAACTTCCATGTTAAAAGGAACCCATTTTCCATAAACTTTGAGTTCCTTGTCACCTTCCAGTAACTTCCTGCCACGTGTACCTTCGGCCTGATAACCTACAAATAGAAGGGTATTATTGGAGTTTTGAGCTTGGGTTTCAAGATAGTTAAGCATTCTTCCTCCAGTAAGCATTCCGCTTCCGGCAATGACAATTTTTGGTTTATTATCAGTCCGCAATTCCATAGTTTCACGATAACTGCTTACAACGGTAAAGTGCGAGCACATTTCATCACATTCATTGTCTTCTAATCTGTGCCAATCCCTTGTGCGGTGGAATAGTTCTAGTACATTAGTCCCCATAGGGCTGTCCATTATCATTTGCACTTTTGGTATTTTATTTTCCTTGAGCAATCTCCAAAAAATAAGCATCATAAGTTGGGCACGTTCTACCGAAAAGCTTGGGACAAATAGACTGCCACCTCTATCAAGGGTGTCATTGACCAGTTTTTCAATCTGTGGAATGGCTTCTTCTTCCTCTGGATGAAATCTTCCGCCATAAGTGGATTCAATAAACAGTACATCGGCCTTTTTCGGGTTTAATGGTGGGTATAACAGTAAATCATGGGTTCTACCTATATCTCCTGAAAAGACATAGCGTTTTCCATGTACATCCAAATCGATATAAGTTGCTCCCAAAATATGTCCATTGTATTGGAAACGGGCTTTTACGCCATCAAACAATGGAATCCATTGTGATTGCGGAACGCCCTTAAAATGTGGAACGGTTTTTTCAACATCCTTTAAGTCGTATAGTGGCTCTGCTGGGCTGTGCTTGGAATAACCTTCTTTATTGGCACGTTCGGCTTCCTGTTCCTGTATTTTAGCACTATCGTTCAGAATGATTTTGGCAATATCCAAGGTTGGATTTGTACCGTAAATAAAACCATTAAATCCTTGTTTGACCAATCTTGGTAGATAGCCTGTGTGGTCCATATGGCCGTGTGTGAGCAAAACCACATCAATCTCTGAAACGTTCACAGGGAGATATTCCCAGTTTTTGAGACGTAACTCTTTTAAGCCTTGAAACAATCCACAGTCAATCAGTATTTTTTTGTTTCCAGTATCCACTAAATATTTGGAACCGGTTACTGTACCAACCGCTCCCAAAAAATGGATGTTTATTTTATTATTTTTCATTTTTATAATATTTTTTTAGTGGCCACCACAGCAAGAAGGTGTGTTACTTTTGTCTTGAGTCGATTTGTACAACTCTACTATTTCATTATAAAGATTTCGCGAATCCTCTTTGATAAAAAGGGCTAACTTTTTAATGGATAAAGGTTCAAAGTTTACCATTTCCAATAGTATTTCCAAGGCTTCTTCAAGCAGTTTTGGGTCATCTTCCAATGCTTCGTAAAATGGTTCTAAATCAATACTCTTTTGTTTCTTTAATTCTTCTGTTTTCATGATAGTTATTTTTAAGATTTTATTTTTTTAATGGTTTTTGCACAGTGCTTCGGAATCCTCCAAAATCTTTTTGTGCCTTGTTTTATCTATTCCGATTTCATTTAGCAAAGTAGGTGTTTCGTGAAGCTCTTTGCAGAGCACAATGCCTTTATCCAATAATTTGGATTTCTCGGCCTTCGTCAAGGTTGTTAAAGAGGTTAAGGGATGTAGGCCGGATTTGTCTATGCGTTCTTTCAGACCGTTTCCTTCCGGATAATCCCAACTTGTAAGCATCAGCCCAACACAGGTGCCATATTGTATAGCATCAGTTGTAAAACGGGTGTTGGTGTACACTCCACCCTGATGAAACTTTGTTTTGTGGCCTTGCTGTTTTTCCCATTGTTTTTCGACATCCAAAAATCTTGAATGTATATATAGTGGAATCTTGACATTGCAAAACCTGCCTTGGTCGCTATGGTATTTGCATTCAATCATATAATGTTTCTTATCCTTTTGGGCAATGACATCTACTTCATGGGTCACACAGCTTCCCTGTATGATGCTACTGACTTGTGTCTGAAATCCTTCGTGTTCCAGCAATTTGCCGACAAACTTTTCAAAGGGGTAGCCTGAAGGCCCCAGTTCCATCAGCGCTTTTTTGAGTTTGTATTTTGATGCGCTTACCCGAGATTTCCTTTTCAACATCTTAAAGGCCATTTGATATATCTTCTTGGTGGTCATTCCGTCGAAAACGATGTCCTCAATATTTTTGACAATCTCATTAATTGTTATTTCATTCGCACCGGCCCGTTCCAATGACCGCCTTACTTTTTCCATTTGAAAAGGTGCCTTCTCGCCGCTTGCTTTTATAATTGTTATCTTATCCATTAATGTGTATTTTTTTAATATTGGCCAAAGCAAAGACGACCAAGAAAAAGCTTAGGAATATTTCGAGCATGACAACAAATCTGGCTACGTCTGAAGTAGGAACAATATCGCCGTAGCCCACCGTTGAAAATGTGATCACACTGAAATAAAAAAAGTGATACAAATTGTAGAGATACGAGTTCGAATAATCAGGAACGCCTTCAAATGTGGTATGGTTAAATTGGAAAAGACAAGCATAGTCGGTCGCATAGGAGAAAATGCTAATGATGATAATCAATCCAAAAACCCAAAGCAATCTCTCCAATGAATGACAGATCTTGATCAATTTTGACAAGCGTTTCAGGGTAGTTGCCGTTATCACAATGGTCTTTCCAAGTGCTGCCGCAACGATAATTATGTGGAATGGAAAAGAGGGGTGGTCTATCATCGACATCAAAACGACATACAGGATGCCTATTCCCAAAATGGTAACCAGGGGCAATACCGTTCTGTCCAACAATAATTTGTAGAAGGCTATTTCTCGTATTTGACCTAAGCTATCGGACATAGTGTTATACTTTTCAAATTTTGATAGTCATTACCGGCAGTGATGAATGGTTTGCAACCCCTTCAGCTATACTTTTTGAGAACAAACTCAAAAAACCTGTATTGCCATGTGTGCGCATGGCGATCAGGTCAGCTTTGTTTTGCTTCAAATAAGTGTTGATGCCCGTCTCCACCGTCATTTCGTTATAGACGTTCATAGAGAAATTCTTGAGTTTGGGAAAACCCTCCAAAAACTTTCGAATAGGGTCTAGGCCGAGGGCAATACTGTTACGGTCCGATTCTGTATTGATGCGCAAAAGGTGAATTTTTGCATTGCATTTTACTGCGATGGATAGTACCTCTTTAAAGGCATTGCCCACATCCTCCACAAAATCTGAAACGAAGACGATATCCTTGAAAGGAAACCTTACATCATCTTCTTTTACCACAATGACCGGAACATCAGATCTTCTTACCAAACGTTCGACGTTGCTTCCCAAAAGTTCCCGTACAATGCCCTTGGTGCCACTACTGCCCGCAATAATGAAATCATGGTCATAATGGCCAGAATGTTTCAGTATGTTTTCCTGGTCCACCTGAAATTGCAAAAAGGTCTGACATTTCAGGTTTTCTTGTTCGGCCTTTTTTTCCAATGCACGTAATGAGGCTTTTGCTGCCCCAATTTTTTTGAGGGTCTCCGGATATCGCTTTTCTTTTTGCTTATCCAATTTTACCCAATCCACCGGTGTTTTCAGCAAATGGAAAAAATGGATTTCTGCCTCGAAGAGCTTGGCCATCTTGATTCCAAACTCCGCCGCCTTATTGCAGTTCTCTGAAAAGTCTGTGGGTACCAATATGTTTTTCATCTTAACTATGATTTTATGGGTTGTTTCACTTCGTTTTTATTTCATTTCCTGAAACGGTTCCATTTTCGAAACAATCAATGTTATAAATGGTGGTTTCAGCAATGTTGGTCAAAGCCGTATTGGTCAAAAAAGCCTGGTGACTGGTAATCAAGACATTGGGAAAGGTCATTAATCGGGCAATTACATCATCTTGTAAAATCTCGTCGGAGTGGTCTTCAAAGAACAGCCCTTCTTCCTCTTCATACACATCAATACCGAAATAGCCGATTTTCCTTGATTTCAGTCCCTCTATGACCGCTTTGGTATCGACCAGCGCGCCCCTGCTCGTATTGATAAGCATTACCCCTTTTTTCATGCGTTCGATTTGTTCGGCACTGATGATATGCCTCGTTTCGGGGGTTAAGGGAACGTGGAGGCTTATGATGTCCGATTCGCTGCAGAGTGTTTGGCAGTCAGTGAATCGTACACCATACATTTCTTTCAATTCCTTATCCTCCTCTAGGTCGTATGCCAGTATCTTACAGCCAAAACCATATAGTATTTTGACCAGGACCGCACCAATTTTTCCCGTGCCCAATACCCCGACCGTTTTGCCGTTCAGGTCGAACCCTGTGAGTCCGTTCAGCGAGAAATTCATATCCCTGACCCTATTGTGGGCCCTAACCAGTTTTCTGTTCAATGCAAGTATCAACGCTATGGTGTGTTCGGCAATGGCATAGGGGGAATAGGCAGGAACCCTAGCTACTTTTATGTCCAATTCGGTAACTGCTGCCAAATCAACATGATTAAAACCAGCCGAACGCAATGCGATATTTTCTACGCCAATGACTTTTAGTTTTTTTAGTACATTCTTTGAGGCATCATCACCTGTAAATAAGCTAACTGTTTTAGAACCTTTAGCTAGAACAGCCGTTTCTTCTGTCAATCGAACATCAAGTAGTATTAATTGATGTTTATTATTATTTGCTTGAATTAGATAATGTTCTTCAAACTTGTGTGTGCTATATACTGTTGTGTTCATTTTGGTTTCTGCTATTAAAATCTCAATTTATCCAAGAATTAAGTACAATATAAAGGATGCCAAGAAGGACGACCGCCCCAAAGGCATAGCCCACTAGTCGCCCTGTTTTTTGAGAGCCTTTGAAAAAGGCAATGCCCAATTTCACGGTCATATTGCTCAGGGTCGCTGCAATGATGACATTCGATGCCAAAATCAGCTTTTCATTCTGCAAGGCAAATTTTGCCATACTGATGGTTATGGCATCGGTATCGGCCAAACCTGCTATCAATGCCGAATAATAAAGACCACTTTCGCCAAAAAATTTGTTTCCATAAAAAACCGAGAACAGGATGGCCACATAGATGCCGCCAAAACCGATCGCATTCCAGATGTTAAGTGGATTTCCCAAATTGATGTCGGTGTTCGGCTGATCGTCATCCTTCCGTATCAAAAGCAGGGAAGCTACGAGACAGACCACCGTAAGCAGGGCAAAGGGAATTGTAAGATAGTTCAGGATAGCAATATTGAAAATATAGGCAAGAGCCGCAAGTCTAGGGAACATAATCGCCGATGCTATAATGATACCCGCTGCGTATTTTTTTGAAAGCTCGGGAGACTCCTTACTTCTGGAGGCATAGATCCAAGCTACCGCCGTACTCGATATTAAACCGCCCAGAATAGCCGTCAACAAGATTCCCTTTTTTGATCCAACATATTTGACCAAAAAGTAGCCGATAAAGTTCAAAAAGGAAACAATGACTATAATAGCCCCTATCTCAAAAGGGTTCAGAAGGCCCTCTGGCCCATAATCCTTATCGGGCAGAAACGGTAATATCAAAAGTGCAATGATTGAGAATTTGATAAAGGCAAACAGTTCTTCGGATGTGATATTCTTTATGAACGAGCGGAAGGTGGTCTTTAGGGATAACAACGTAACCACAATTACGGCCGTGGCAATAGACTCTTTGTACAAATGGCCCGAAACCATAACACCAAGAATAAATGTGGCAATCAAAGCGAGATTTGTGGTATTACCGGTCATGGAATGTTTCTGCACAATGGACAAATGGCTGATGGCAAAGAACAAAATAATGGTCGCCAAACTAACAATGACAAGCCAAGAGGTATAAGTCTCGTTCAAACTGCCCAACATAAAACCGATTATGGCCGTTATCGGAAATGTTCGAATACCGGCAAACCCCTGCTCATCCTTTAGCTTGTCATATTCCCTTTCCAGTCCAAGGATAAGACCTATACCCGTGCTTAGGAGTACCCCCAGAATGTAGGGGCTTAATAGCTCACTTATGTTTTGATGTGTTTGCATTATTTTTTTCTTTCCCTTGTAACTATTATCATTTCATTAATTCCTTTCAGGGTCACAATTCCTTTCAGCTGCCCGTCATCCAAGACCGTGGCAAACTGGGAATTGTTAGACATGAGCTTTTCGTACACCTGCTGTAGGGGCATATTTGTGTCTACTGTTACAAAATCTTTTCTCATAAGATCGGATACATAGGAATCATTGCCATATGAGGAAAGCCCCTTGATCAGGTCCTTTCGTGTCAGCACGCCATGCACATGATTATTTTCTGTGACCAAAAAAACCTCTTCTTGGGTACTTTGCAATATCTGCACCAGGTTTCCCAAGGTTTCCGTGGGCGATAAACAGGTATATTGTGCAATCAAAACATCCTTTACGGTAAATCCGACCAGAGCAGATTTGCCACTTTCGTGCATTTGCTCGACTCCGGCACCTAGATAGATGAACAGGCCAATAAAAACCAACCAGAAATTAGAGAAAAAACCAAGAAAAACGAATACTATGGCTAAAAACTGGCCTACCCGTGCGGCAATGGTCGTTGCTTTCAGCTTATCTAACCTGAATGCCAATAGTGCCCTCAACACTCTTCCACCGTCCATTGGAAAAGCTGGTATCAAATTAAAGACCGCTAGGATCAAATTCGCAGCCATGATGTTAAACCAGAAATCTTCACCGCTCATGTGGTCTATTTTCGAAATTGGCAACAGTTCATCGTTAACGTAGAGAAGAACAAAAAGGGTCCCGGCAATCACAATATTTACTACAGGGCCGGCCAGTGCCACCACCAGTTCCTGGGCAGGTTTATCCGGCATTCTATTGAGACTGGCGACGCCACCAATGGGATAGAGCGTAATATCACGCGTTGGGATATTATATTTTTTGGCCGCGAGCGCATGGCCAAATTCGTGTAGGACAACGCAGGCAAAGAGAACGATGATGAAAAATGCTCCCTTTATGCCTTCTGTCCAACCATGGCCCATTTCAAAATGCATCATGAATATCCATCCGACAATGATCCAAAACGTCCAGTGGACGAAGACCTTGATGCCCGCATAGCTTCCAATAAAGAGGGACCATTTTTTCATGTGTTCTGTATTTTAAGGGTTTTTGATCTGTACGCCAGCACTATCACCAAACCGTATCCTAACAGGGCAAGAAGGAATACAAATCTATAACCGTAAAGGATGGAAATGACAACGGCAAAGATCGAGGCGGCAACGCCTGCCACGCTTGATATACCCAATAAATAGGGAATGCTTTTCTTCTCTTTCAGGGAGGAGGCCTTTTTCAGCAATACCGGAAAAGGGATTCCTATAAAGAAAGACGGAAGCAGCAAAAATAGGGCGATCCAGAATTCAGATAGTTGTTTATACCATATAGGGAGCAGTACGTAAACGGTTAGTAAGGAAACCAAAATAACCAAGACCGTGTATGTGATGAGCTTTCGGGAAAGATTTTTTTTGAAAGCCCCCGTCACAAGGCTGCCCAAGCCATTGCCCAACAAAAATGTAAAAAGCAGCAATGAAAAAGACTGTGATGGATTGGAAAGTTTTAAGTTGAGTACCTGAAAAAGATATCCCTGTACGAGGATATATGAGAACCCCAACAAAAAGGAAACGAGTGCCCAGGCCCTAAATTTTCTTCGTATATATAAAGAGGTGCTTTCTGAAAAAGAGACCGATTTCCATCCGTTCATATGATTGAAAATGAACCACCCGATGATGAACAGACCAAGCCATAAAGGGGTGGTCATGGCATCGGGTAGGCCATTGTTGTAATTAAAAAAATAGGGGGAATCATCGGAAACCGGACTCAAGTTTATGGAAGCGGCTTTCCAAAGTTCATCATACGCATAAGATCCGTTGGAGATATCGTACAACAGTTTGTCGAACATGAACCATTGATAGTTTACGTTCTGCACGATGGTGTCCAAACTTTCCTGTCTGATATACGGAAAATAAAACGGCTCCTTGTCCAATCCATAATAGTGTGCGGTATTATGTGCCTCCTCCATTGTTTTTTGTTCAAAAGGGTTCTTTTTAATGACCAATACAGGGTTCATTTCGTCGGAATAGATATACACCTTTTTTAACGCCTCTATTTGATTGACCCCCATCCGATCCTGGAGCTCCAAAAAGTTCGCCAACATTTTATATACCTCCTGCCTTCCGTGCATCGTAAAATAGATGGCCCCGTCTTCCGTTAAACCATCCAAATAATCGGCAAGTGCCTCCATGGTGAACAGATAGTTCTCGGTAAGTCCATAAAAATCGGTGCCCCTTGAACTTTTGGTCACCGGAATGGTCAATATGATGGCATCAAATTTTCCCTTGTTCTCAATTATGAAATTTCTTCCTTCGTTCACATGTACCTTTATGTTCTCCTTATCGAGGAAGGTAGAGGGATTGTATTTTTCCATCAATGCTACAAAGGAAGGGTTGACCTCTGCTGCCTCGATATATTTAAAGCCCATGAAGTATGTTGTGGCAATATCTATTCCACCACCGGGACCTATTATCAGCACCGAATCCTTTTCCTTTTCGCTTAAAAAGTTCAAAGCAAATACGGCCGGAAATCCGGATAATACTTTTCTCATTTTAACAGTATCCTTTGCAAGTTCATCGATATCGATAACTTTGGTTCCCGCAGCAGCATCTATAAACATTGATTTGGACACGGTACCATCAGGATATGTGAACTTTACAAGATCCGTCTGACCAAAAGCACTCCAGCGGCTTTCGATTTTTTCGCTTTTAAAAGCGGGGTTGGCCATCAATCGGTACAAATCCTTGGACGGGTCTTTGGCAACGAGTATATCGAAGTTCAGGGCATCTTTTGCAAATCCCATTAGAAAAATAACGCCAAGCACTAAGGGGGCCAGTATTTTTGAATAACGGTTCTTGTGTGCTATCAAGGCTACTACCAGGGCCAGCAGCAGTAACCCTATAGCAATCGCCACCACCTGTGCCAAGCCAAACGTGTTGAGCAAAAAAACGGAGGTGAGTGCACCTGTGGCCGCCCCTATAAGGTCTAAGGCATATAAGGTTGACAAGTGCCGATTATCCGTTTCAAAAATATGGGCATAGACTATTCCGATGGCCATGAACGGAATAGTTGACAAGAATATAAAAATGGGCAGGCCAAAATCAGTGGACGACGAAACGCCCAGTTGTGAAAGGCTGAGCAAAAGGGCAAAACTGAGAAACATCGTGACGGACGGTAGTGCCATCCACCAAAGCCATGAATGATTAATCATCTTGGAATATTTGGCATACGTGATCTGGCCAATACCCAAACCCAGTATGGAAAATGCAATGATAATGAGGACGAAATGAAAACTAAGAAGGTACGAGAACAGTCTTGACAGACTTATCTCGAAGACTATGGTAGCCGCAGTCAGCAAGAAAATAATCGCTATGTTGGTCGACGCTCTTTTCATTGTAATTTTAGCTTCCGAAAATTTTCAAGAGACTCCGCAGTTCATCGTTCACTTGATGTTCCTTTACCACTTGGTCAAACGGGGTAAGGCTCAGTTGGTTGTTCAAGATTCCCGCCATGACATTCTTTCTTCCATGTAAAAGTGCCTCTACGGCAGCAGTGCCGAGCCGTATGCCCAACATTCGATCAAATGCCGAGGCGTTTCCACCGCGTTGTACATGGCCCAGTTTGGCAATGCGCAAGTCCACTTCAGGGTTTATTTCCTTTATCTTTTTGGCTGCCGGCTCGACCCCTAGTTCATCCCCTTCTGAAACAATCACAACAAAGGCCTCTTCACGATCGTAGCTTCCCGCCTTTTCCAACAATTGAGTAAAGTCATGCCCACTTTCAGGTATCAAAATGGCATCTGCACCCGTACCCAATCCGGAATGGATGGCAATATACCCGCAGTCCCTGCCCATTACCTCTATCAGAAATATTCGATTATGGGACTCCGCCGTATCCCTGATCTTATCAATGTTTTCAATTGCGGTGTTCACTGCAGAATCGAAACCGAGTGTAAAATCGGTACCTGCCAGATCATTATCGATGGTGCCGGGAATGCCCAAGAACGGCAGGTCACAGATTTCTGAAAATGCCAATAGCCCTTTGAAGGTGCCATCACCACCAATAGCAATCAGGGCATCGACCTTGTTCGTTTCAAGAATTTGCATAGCTCGTTGTCTTCCCTCCAGCGTCAAAAACCGCTTGCTCCTTGCTGTTTTCAACAATGTGCCGCCTCTGTGAACGTTCTTTTTCAGTTGACTGGAATCCAACTGTACTAGGTCACCGTCGATTAGGCCTTCGTAACCTTTTTTAAAACCGCTGAGCCTTAGGTTGTTCATCTCAGCCGTTTTGGCCACCCCGTGCAAGGCGGCGTTCATTCCCGGGGAATCGCCCCCAGATGTGAATACGCCTATGTGTTTAATAGTCTTCATACTCTTATTCTTCATAATTTTTTACAGGTATATTACAAGAAAATCACCCAGCCCGGTTTTCAACGCTTCGTTCTGACAAACGGATATTTAGCACCGGACCGGAACAGGGAAACCGGAATATTCTTTTTACCCATCCCATATGGTGAATTTGTCAATATTTTTTCGAGTGGAAACCCTTGGCCTTTTTTGCCCTCCCCTCTTTTGGGGTGAAATTACTTTATCATAACTTTTATCTTTAAAATATTGATTGGCCAAGCTCTCTGCAATAACCAATTCTTCATCGGCATGAATTACCATGACCAGCACTTTACTTTGCTCTTTAGAGATTTTAGATGAATTTTTTCTGTTTTGTCCCTCATCGAGCCCAATACCTAAAAAGTCAAGTCCTTGACAAATCCTGGATCGTATTATTGGGGAATTTTCACCGATGTCACCCGAGAAAACCAGCACATCCAAACCGCCCAAGACAGCGGTAAACGCCCCGATCCACTTTCTTACTTGATAGCAGAAGGAAGTTACAGCTTCCGCTGCCCTTCGGTCAACATCTTCTTTTAAAAGTAAATCAAGCATATTCGTACTTGTTTCGGAGATTTTTGGCGAACCGCCCTCATCATCTGTTAAGCTGTTGGGCTGTTTTGACCCCATCCGTTCTTTTTTCAGTAAATGCGCAAAATCGCCAAGATCTAAATCTCCGCTTCTTGTACCCATGACGAACCCCCCCAGTGGTGTAAACCCCATGCCGGCATCTATGCTCTTGCCCTCCTTGACGGCAGTTATACTGGCCTCTTTGCCAAGATGTGCAAGAATGAGCCTTCCATCGGCTTTTTGAATACCTATCCTTTTTTTAAGTTCCATCATGATATGGGAAAACGATTGCCCATGAAAGCCATGCCCGTGCGTGCGTGCCCGTTCAAAATGCCTTGGAATGAAAGGGGGTATCTTGGCAGCCTTGGGCAGGTTCACCAGAAAACTGGTATCAAAAAAAGCTACCTGCTGTAATGCCGGAAATCGCATTGTGAACGTTTCAACAATCTCAATCTCAGTTGAAAGACAGTTAGGAATATTATAGTCGGCAATCTGTTTCAGTTCGTTCAATAGGGCGGTATCGATTACTTTCGGCCCAGGATAGTTCAATCCATATGTTATCTTGTGTCCTATGTAACCAATACGATCGAAGCCGGGTTGGTTTTTTAGCCAACCTATTAAAAAAACGGTCGCTTGATAAAAGCCAGGAGCGTATATCCGTGAATTTTCCCTTTCATTGCCTTTAACATGGGTAACCCTGAAAACCTCTTTGCCGGATCCGAGGTGACGAATATCACCAAAAAGTTCCTTCACGGGATTTTCTGCCATTTCATACATTGTGAACCTAATATTTGATGGTCCGGCACTGATTGTTAAAAGGAGTGGGTTTTGCAGGTACATTTTAACTTGTGATTTTATTGGTTATCGTTATCTTCAAAAGCACAGCTCTTGTTTTCCATAAATTCGGCGGCCATCTTTTTGTATTCCTCGCCAAGGTGCTCTCCGCACCATTCAAGAAGGGCCGGCTGTTCGAAAGACGTGGTATTGCGGACCGCCTTTTTCAGTTCCATCCTCAACAACCTCTTGTCGAAGCTGACTTTTTTTAATATGGTTTCGTGATATTCCAGTGTTTTCATTTGTCCGATTATTTGAAATTTGATTTAATGCTGCCATAATATCAAGTTATTCTCCAACGGTACGGATACACCTTCGTAGTTCGGTGCAATACGAACCGTGTAGTGATCAATTGGCCGGTCAGTAATTACCTGTGCGTAAAAGTTATGTTCCCCTTCTTCGCCCATCCAATCAAATTTCATCGTGTTTCTTTCGGGCGTTTTGCCGTTAACACCTTCTGCGAAAAGTTCTACCTGAATATGCTTGGGGTCAATACCATTCAGCCAAATGGGTGCTCTAACATGATGTTTATGGCGCTCACTTTCAATCTGAACTTTTCCGAATTTTATGGTATCCCATCTTTTCATAAGTTCGTTTTGCGTGTCTAAAATCCTTTTTCCAGCAGCTCCCTTTTTTGCCGCACGCCTCTTGTATTTTTCTGCTGCAGGCAGATAAAATTGTTCTGTGTACTCCCTTACCGTTCGATTGGTCGAAAAACGGGGCGTTAGGGTCGCCATACTTTTTCGCATTCTCCCTACCCACTGTTCAGGGATGCCTTTTTTGTTACGTGAATAAAATTCGGGTACTATTTGTTGCTCCAGAATTTCATATAAAGCTATCGCCTCGGCAGCATCCAAAGCAGGGTCATCACCATGTTCTTGTCCATCACCCAATGCCCAGCCCACTTCTGGGGTGAATGCCTCGGCCCACCAACCGTCCAGTTCCGATAAGTTGAGGCCACCGTTTACAAGTACTTTCATGCCACTGGTACCACTGGCTTCCCAGGGCCGTCTCGGGGTATTGAGCCATACATCAACGCCCTGGACCAAATTTTCCGTCAACAGCATGTCATAATCACTTAGAAAAAGGACATGCCTGTACAAATTATGTTGTTGGATGAACTGCGCCCACTTTTGTATCAACCCTTTTCCCGCTTCATCAAATGGGGGCGCTTTGCCGGCCAAAACCAATTGTAACGGATGTTCCGAATTGGTCAGAATTCGGACCAAACGTTCGGGATCGTACAATAAGAGATCCGGTCTTTTGTAAGGCACAAACCGGCGGGCAAAGCCCAAGGTCAATGTGTCCGGGTCAAGAACTTGGTCGGCGATTTCGACCACTTCAGATGGTAGGCCCGAGACTATTGCCTGTCTCTCAAACCTTTCCCTTATAAAATCGACAAGACGATTTCTGGATTGGTTCCTAAACTCCCAAAGTTTTCCGTCGGATAGCTTAGAAATATGTGCCGAATGGTCATCGAGTTCGCCCCGCCAGCGATCTTTTCCGCAGGCTGCTGTCCATACCTTGTCCGCATATTCAGAATCCCAAGAGGGCATATGAACCCCGTTGGTGACATGGCCAACAGGTATTTCTTGTATCGGCCATCGCTTAAAGAGATTTCGAAAAAGATTTCTGCTAACCTCGCCGTGTAAACGACTGACGCCGTTCACCGCACCGCTACCGCGAATGGCCAGATAGGCCATGTTGAAGCTCTCCCAATGATTATTGGAATCTGCCCTGCCCAAGGCCATCAGGTCATTGAAATCGATACCCAATTCGTTTTTGGCGTATTGGCCAAGAAACTGTTCCATTAGCATTGGACTGAAATGATCAAAACCGGCAGCAACCGCTGTATGGGTGGTAAACAGGTTGCCTGCCCGGGTAACGGCAAGTGCCCGTTCAAAAGAAGTTCCATTCATCTTCATAAAATCGCTGGCACGTTCCAGCACGAGAAAGGCTGCATGGCCTTCGTTCATATGGCACACTTCTGGCTGGATATTCAGGGCCTTAAGTAATTTGTAGCCCCCGATACCCAGAACAATCTCTTGTTTTATGCGATGGTCGGGGCCACCTCCATATAGCTCGTCGGTAATACCACGATGGAGGGGCAAATTGGCGGCATCGTTGCTATCCAATAGATATAGCTTTGACCTTCCTACCTGTACCTGCCATGTCCTTAGCCATAGCGGGTGACCGGGCAACGATACCTTTATGCGAAGCCACTCCCCGTTGGGTAGGCGTAAGGGCGTAACGGGCAATTGCCCTGGGTCATTGTGCGGGAACAAGGCATTTTGTGAGCCAAATTTGTCGATTTCCTGACGGAAATACCCTTTGGCATAGAGTAGCCCCACGGCCACGACCGGTACGCCCAGGTCACTTGCCGATTTCAACTGATCTCCGGCCACGTTGCCCAGGCCGCCTGCATAAATGGGCAGTGCCTCGCTCAGCATATACTCCATGCTGAAATAGGCAACACACTTAAGCTGGGTCTTGGCATAGTTTTGTTGAAACCAGTTCGGGGCCGATAGTGCTTTTTCGTTCTCATTCAAAAGGCTTTTGATTTTCGCCCGGAATTCTGGATCGTTCAAATGCCCCTCAAGCCGGTCGCGTGAAACGGTCTGCAAGATTACCCATGGATTTTGGGTAAGTTTCCAAAGTTCGGGGTCTAATTGTTGCCATAGTTTATCCGAGGCATGGTTCCATGACCAGCGAATGTTCAGGGCAAGTTCCAAAAGGTCATCGATTCCCTCGACATCAGTGTGTATCAATCCGTAGAGTTGATCAATATGATTTTTTTGTTCTTTCATTTTCATTTTGTCCTTACATTTCTTCCAATATTGTTCATTGCGGTTAATGATCAAAAAAATCGCTTATCGCTTTCCAAACCTTAAAGGGCTCTTTTAGAAAGAGTTGGTGGTCACCATTCTCCACACGCATTAACTTACTCTTGGTAAATAGACTTGCAAAATTCTCTACATTTACGTAGGGTGCCAATTTATCGACTGTGCCTTGGATAAAGAGGATCTTCCGGTCACGTATGTTTTTGGCAAGTACAAATAAATTTGTGTTGAGAATTACTTCGTTCAACGAATTGTAATAGCTCTGCCAAGTATGTTTTTTTGAGTCCTTAAAAACGTCATCGGTCAGATTTTCGGGCTTGAACCATTTAACAATGTATAAGGGGTGTAGCATACAGAACAATTTTCCATATCGGCCTACGGCGAGCGTATCAAAATAAGAACCATCGGGCATCTGTTCCAAAAATTGATCCCTGCTTTCAAAGACGGGAAAGCCGATTACGGTCGCTCCCTTAAACCAGTTAGGATGTTTTTCGAATAATGCCAGCGATATTATGGCTCCCATGGAATGACCGACAATAAGGCTCCCTCCTTTGTCAAACCCCTCTGCCGAGATGACCTTTTCAAGGGCCGTAAGTTGAATTTCGAGGGTATATTCGCTTTGGGGCTTGGGAGAGTCGCCAAAGCCCAACAAATCGACCAAAAGAAGTCTATGCGTTCCGGTAATTTGTTCCAAACCCCTTTTCCAATAGTTTTTTGAACCTGCCAGACCATGGATCAAGACCATGTTTTTATCTCCCGAACCCACTATTTCATAGTTCAAGGGCATGGTTTCTGGATCATATTCAGGAGCTACGGCGACCGTAAGGTATTGGTATCCCGCTACCGACATGATGAGTGCCACAATCGCCAATACTGCCCAAAAGGTCTTTTTCGCTATTTTCATCATTGCATGTTTCATTATCCTATGTCGAACCCGACCTCGTTTTTTCTTACACCCAATTGTTCTTGAAGATCAAAAACTCCATGGGTCTTAGTTTTACCTTGATGAAAAGGCGATCGGTTTCTAAAGCTGTGTTTTTTTCGATTTTGACTTTTTTCTTGTTCCCATAGATACATTCCATTAGAAGATTTTCTTTGTTGATAGCGTTATCTATGGTTACGTATCCTTCTTTGGTATTCTTTGGAGAAGAATTATAGACGACAAGTATCTCGCCCTGATAAAGGATCCTTGAAAATGCCAAAAGACATTGTTCACAATCTGGAAACCGAAAATCGAGCCCATTTTCTGAAGTTTCCCTAAAATACATTCTACCGAATTTTAGAATGGCTTCCCTTTGCCTAAGATGTGCCAAGAACGAAATTCTCTTGAATAGCCATGACCTTTGGTTCAATACGTTGGTCTCCTTATCATCGGGATTGAACATGCCCTCCCTGATATACCGATCATCAGTACCGTTGCCCTCAAAACCTTGTTCGGTACCGTAATAAATACATGGAGCGCCAAGGGCACAAATGAGAAAGCCCATGCCCGCAACAATTTGCTCGGGAGCGGCATTGTGGCCCAAGCGGTGCTTAAAATCCATCCCAACCTGGTCGTGGTCGTCGATATAGGTCACCAGAAATTCGCCATACTCGCCACGGTGAAGGGCATTCTTTTGCAGTTCTTCATAGCGCCGTATCAATAGGTTCGGTGATGAATTGCCCTTTATCACTTCCGCCAGGACACTGTGCAGGGGGTGATCTAAGATAGAATCAAGCCCATAATAGATGTTACGGTCTTCAGGCAGTACTTTAGGGCCTATATAGGGATTGCTCATTTCATCGTTGCCGATAATTTCACCGAACAGGAAAAAGTTTCTTTTGCCCAAAGAGTAAGCATATTCCCGAATCCTCGAACAAAAACGGCTGATATCCTGCCCTTTCATATGTTTGACAGCATCCAAACGAAAACCATCAACATCCACCTCACGTATCCAGTAACAATGGATTTTGGCCAGTAGCTCCTGTAAGTCTTCACTGGCGGGGGAACCATCGTTCCGAAATGTTTTTAAGGTAAAGAAGTCGCCTTCCTGGGTCTCGGGATACGCATCGAAATTCTTGATCTGCCCTTTACGGTTATACATTTCGGGATTTCTCAGTTCAAGGGGTATCGGTCTGTCCTTTTCTCGCCAATCACCCAACGGAAAACGCTCTCCTTTGAAATAATAATAGCTGTAATCAAAGGGATAGGACCAATTATCGCCAGAATGATGCAGAACGATATCCAAAAAGACCCGTATATCAAGCCCGTGTGCCTTGTCAACGAGTTTTTCCAAGTCTTTCTTTGTGCCCAAGCGTTTGTCCACATCCATATAATTCTGAATGGCATAGCCATGGTAGGACTCTGGATTGTTTTCAAACACGGGGCTTAGCCAGATGGCCGTACAGCCCAAGTTTTTGATATAGTCAATGTTGTTGATGATCCCCTTAAGAGTACCGCCAAAGGGCTTTCGCAATTGATCTTCATTCCCGAAACCAGGGTGCCGGATATCGAAATTCTTTGAGTGCCGTGCATTGCTATCATGAAACCGGTCAACCATAAGAAAGTAAATGATCTCCTCACGCCATTCCCTATGGCAGTTTACCCAATATTTCTTGTCTGGGCGTGGTGAAAGTTCTATTTCCTCAATTGATTTTAACATCATCTCGTTTTTAAACATTCACATTGGAATATGGTGTATTTGTAGTTATATCTACCTCTTTGCTTTCTTGTGATCTTGCTCCATAAAAACGGTTGAAAACCATACAGGCCGTTAGGTCACCGGTAACATTGACCGCAGTTCTGAACATGCCGAGCAAGCGCTCCACCCCTATAATTATGATAATGCCTTCAGCCGGTATTCCGGCACTTGACAAAACGGAAGCCAAAATCACCACACCGCCACCGGGTATGGCAGGGGTGCCGATGGAGGCGGCAACTATGGTGACCACGACAACAATAATATTCAGAAGGCCCATTTCAAGGCCATAAGCCTGAGCGATGAACAAAGTCGTTATGGTTTGGTAAAGTGCTGTTCCATCCATGTTCACGGTAGCCCCTATCGGAATAATGAAATTGCTGATGGAGCCGTTCACTTTGAGCTCTTCTTCCGCTGTTTTTAAGGAAAGGGGCATTACTGCGGCAGAACTCGTGGTCGAGAATGCCAATAGTTGAACATCCGTGATCTTTTTCAAAAATTTAAACGGATTGCTCTGGCCCAATAGACTTACCAATAACAGGTAAACACCGACCAAAAGGAATAACCCTATCAGTACCACGAGCACATAAAAGCCCAAACCTGAAAGGGAGTTTAGACCAACACTGGATGTAAGTTGCGCCATTAAACCAAATACTGCGATGGGTACCAACAACATGGCCCATTTGACCACGGTCATGCAGATTTCCTGTACGGCACCCAAGAGCAGCTTGACAGGTTTGAGCAAATCGTCAGGCAGCGACAATACGGCAACCCCGATTATAATGGTAAAAATCACAATGCTCAACATTTCACCACTGACCATCGAGGCCAATGGGTTTTCAGGCAGTAGATCGGTAATGACATTCGGTATATCGTTTATTCCAAACGACAGTTCCGTACTTTCGTCCGTATTGGCCAAAGCATTTGCATGATCGACTTCCGCCTGTTGGTGGAGAAACTTTCCCGGTCTAAAGATCAAGGCCAGAACCGTACCTATGGTTACCGATATAATCGTTGTCGATATAAAATATAAGAGTACGCCCCCGCCCAATCTTTTCAGATTTTCCTTGTCGTTACTCGCTATGCCGGTGATGATGGAGGCCACGATCAGTGGTATCATGATCATCTGGACCAATTTCAAAAAGAGCATGCCCGGCAGGGCCAGCCAATTCCCCAGAACATCGGCGGTGCTTTTGGTGATCCAACCGTTTTGGGGACTTAACAACAGGCCTACTCCAACACCAAGAAACAAAGCAATGATAACTTTGAGCCAAAGCCGGTTCTCAACCAACCTTTGTAGGTAGTGGTTTAATGATTTTAATGATTTTATTTCCGTATCCAGCATTCTTTTATCAGATGACTTATGCTATTGTTATTCTTTCTTCAAGGTAAACGCCCTGCACGGCATGCAATAATTCCACACCGTCCTTAAAAGGTCTTTGAAAGGCCTTTCTCCCTAAGATCAATCCTGCTCCGCCTGCCCTTTTGTTGATGACCGCAGTTCTGACCGCATCCGACATATCTGACTCGCCTTGTGAACCGCCACCTGAGTTTATCAAACCTATTTTGCCCATGTAGCAATTGGCCACCTGCAACCGGCATAGATCTATGGGGTGCTCCGTGGTCAGTGTTTCGTACATGGCATCATCAAACTTGCCGAATTTCAGGTTCTTGAAACCAAAATTGGTCGTGGGCAACTTCTGTTTGATGATATCGGCCTGTATCGTTACCCCTAAATGGTTGGCCTGACCCGTTAAATCCGCGGCGGTGTGATAGTCCTCTTTGTCTGTTTTGAAAGCATCGTTGCGGGTGTAGCACCACAAAATTGTGGCCATACCAAGGCTATGGGCCTCGGCAAAGGCTTCCGCAATCTCCCTTATCTGTCGATTGCTTTCCTGGGACCCAAAATAAATGGTAGCCCCGATTGCAACCGCGCCCATGTTCCACGCTTCCCTGACTTTTCCGAACAGGTTCTGGTCATAAGTGTTGGGATAGGACAATAATTCATTGTGGTTTATCTTGACAATGAAGGGGACTTTATGCGCATATTTCCGAGAACAAAGGCCCAACACCCCAAAAGTGGAGGCCACACCGTTGCAACCGGCTTCGATGGCGAGCTTTACAATGTTCTCGGGATCAAAATAATCGGGGTTCTTGTAAAAAGAAAATAAGGCACTGTGCTCGATTCCCTGATCTACCGGTAAAATGCTGAGATACCCCGTACCTCCCAGATTACCATGGCCATATAATTGCGAAAGGCTTCGGAGTACTTGTTGATTTCGATTACTATTGACGAATACGTTGTCCACAATATTCTTATCGGGCAACTGCAGTTCATCTTTGGTGACCTTCTGGCTTACATGATCTAAATAGAAAGATGCTTTGTCCCCTAAATGCGCGACTATGTTATCATAAGTTTTCATAATGAAATTTTATCCGATTCCTAAACTTGCATTGGTTTTTTCGATGGATCTGTGTGCATCGGTCTCAATACCCGTGAGGGCCCGAATGGCATCAATGGTCTCAGGGATTACAATCGCTTGGTTATCGACCACGTAGGCATAAAAAAGTTCATCGCCCACAACCTTGAGCATGTCTTCCCATAGGGCCACCTCGTACATATCGCCCCAAGGCCTACCCATATCCAAAAACATTTCTTTGATGGTATTGTTGGAGACCAAGCCTTGATCATAGTGAATGAACTTGATTCTACTTGAGGTTTTGAGGGCGTTCAACACCTCTTCCTTTGAGGCTTTTTTTCGTAGCTTAACGTTCCAGTAATGCATATGGCTCAAAGTCTCGGGAACTTTGACCGCAGAAGTAATGACATCCAAATCCGGATCGACACTTTGCGCGTCGGGACCTTGATGGCTCGGGATGTCCTTTTCCGGCACCATGGTGTTCATGATGCCGCCCAAGTGGCTTTCCCATGGGTCGGTCGCCCTTCTTAATAATGTTCCCCGTGCATAATCCAATAGATCTGCCTTTTTTAAAGCGGTCAATGTCCTTAAGATAGATGTGGTGTTACAGGAAACCACCCGGGTAGCATCTAGATTTACCGCAGTGCTATAATTGTTCTCGGCACTAAAGGAGTGGCCTGTGGTCTTGTGTTTTTCACCTCCCTGTACGATAAACTTGATCCCTTGCCCTTTGTATATTTCCACATTTTTCACGGCGATGTTCTTTGGCGTACAGTCCACTACAAGATCTACTTTTTCTAAAATGTCTTGCATACTTCCTTCAATGGCAATATTGGCTGCTTTCATTTCTTTTTCGGCTTCGGGTGTGGCCGCATAAACTGCATACCCTTTTCGCACCGCATTTTGTATGCGCCAATCGCTGATGACATCACAAACCCCGATAAGGCTCATATCATCTTGTACATTAATGGCATCGGCCACTCTTTTCCCGATAACTCCGTATCCTACTACTGCAATGTTTTTCATGTTCTTTTATGTTTAACTGTTCTTAATTGTTTTCTGTTTCTGTATAATAATAGAGCACCCATTACCCCCGCTGTCAATGAAGCGAATAGGATGCTTACCTTGGCCGTAAATATTAGGGACTCGTCCGTAAAAGCCAGTTCGGTTATAAACAACGACATGGTAAAACCGATACCGCCAAGAAAACCTATACCATAAATCATGTTCCAATTCACGTTTTCCGGAAGCTTGGCGAGTTTAAATGCAACGAGTAGTCTTGAAAAAGCAGTAATACCGATAAACTTGCCAAAAATGAGACCTAGACCAATCCCCAAGCTAACCGGGCTGGATAGTACTTTCAGCAAATCTCCATGAAGATGTATTCCTGCATTTGCCAAAGCGAACAAGGGAAGAATTACAAAGCCCACTATTGGGTTTAAAGTCCTTTCCAATTTTTGGAGTGGAGTTTCGGCCTCGGAACTTGCAGTCTTTATATCCTCCAATATCTCCAATTGCGTTTTTGAGATAAGCGTCCCCTTTATGGACTTGGTTTCTTGAAATCTCTTATGTAAACGGTCTAAACGCTCTAAAAAGGTAGTCTCCTTAATTTTTACCCTACCAGGAATGGCAAATGCGGTCAGAATCCCGGCAATGGTTGGATGTACCCCTGAAAAAAAGAAGGTCAACCAAACACCACCGATGCCAATAATGGCATAGAACCATGTGCTTCTTACTCCCGCATAATTACCAATTATCAAAGCCGCGAAGAACAATAGTCCATGGAGTAGATCCATCTGCGAGATACCTGAGGTATAAAAGAGGGCAATGACCAAGACACCACCTAGATCATCCACAATAGCCAGTGTAATAAGAAAAACCCTCAAGGTCGAAGGAAGTCTTTTTCCGACAAGGGCCAGAACCCCTAATGAAAATGCAATATCCGTGGCCATGGGAATGCCCCAACCATTGGAAGCCTCGCCCGAGTTGTTGAACATAAAATAAATAAGGGCAGGGAGCACCATACCACCTATTGCTGCACCGATGGGCAGTATTGCATCCTTTGGGGACGACAGTTTACCACCGATTATTTCACGTTTCAGCTCTAGACCGACTTGCATAAAAAATAGTGCCATTAAGCCATCGTTGATCCATAACAGTAGCGACTCAGATAGCTGAAATGTACCCACACTAAAGGCAAATTCGGTTTGCATTAGGCCGACATAATATCCCTTCCATGGCGAGTTGGCCCACACCATAGCAATAACAACAGTGATAAAGAGCACAATGCCATAGTTGTGCAGTCTTTTGATCGAGCTGCCGAAGAATTTCATAATACTGTTATTTGAATAATGGCTAGGCATCAATGCTGGATTTTTTGGGATTTACATCCTTTTCCCATTCATTATTGGAACTATATTTTAAGGAGGCTTTCATATAAGCATCACGTTTGAAACTTCTTATGATTACCCGGTTGCTTTTTTCGTAGGTAAAATAACTGATGGCCCAATTGAAGCCCACCAAAAATTTGTTTCGAAACCCGCTGATGGAAAGCAAGTGAACCACGGACCATAAAAGCCAGGCAGCATACCCGCCGAAGTGGAGCTTTCCTAAATCAGCGACCGCTTTTCTTTTGCCAACTGTGGCCAATGAACCTTTATCTTTATACCTAAATGGTTTGGAAGGCATTGATTGAACGGTGTTCAATAGCACTTTGGCCAAATGACCGCCCTGTTGAATGGCGGTTTGGGCTACCTGTGGATGGCCCTTAGGGGTCTCGTCGGTGATTACCCCGGCAATGTCCCCAATGGCAAAAACATTATCCATGCCTTCCACTTTTAGATGGGTATCCGTTTTTAGACGGTTCCCATTAATTATATGTTTTTGATTGATGCCCGCTGGAACCTGGCCTGTTACACCTGCCGTCCAAATCAGGTTTTTCGCCATGATTTTCCTTCCGCTTTTGGTAGATACCACATTACCGTCGTAACCGCTCACGGCCTCGTTCAACAACACTTGCACATTTAGATTTTTTAGATACCGAAGTGTTTTTGTCGAGGCTTTGTTGGACATTGAGGCTAATAGTTCGTCCGATGCTTCGATCAGGTAGATGTTCATTATGCTATTCGGATACTCGGGATAGTCTTTTGGAAGGATGTACTTACAGAATTCCGCCAAGGCACCTGCCATTTCGACACCGGCCGGGCCACCGCCCACAATCACAAAATTGGTCAGCGCATCGCGTTCTTCATCATCACAGGTTATGGCTGCCTGCTCCAAGTTTTGCAACATCATATGACGTATGTTTAGCGAGTCCTTGATGTCTTTCATACCAAGACTGTTTTGTTCCACCTCTTTCATGCCGAAGAAATTGGTCTTGGTTCCGGTGGCCAAGACCAGATAATCGTAGGTGAGCTTGCCTTTGTCTGTTACAACTGTGTTGGAAGCGGGTTCGATTTGCGTCACTTCGGCAAACCTAAAGCTCACATTACCATAGCCCTTGAACTGTTTTCTGAAGGGAAATACGATACTGTCCGGTTCAAGACCGCTGGTGGCCACTTGATAGAACAAGGGCTGAAATTGATGGAAGTTGTTACGGTCTATCAGCACGACCTGTACCTCCTTGTTTTTAAGGCCTTCTACCAGGGCCAGCCCTGCAAAGCCACCACCCACAACCACTATACGCGGCAAAAATGTTTTGGGCAAACAAACAGACTCCATCACTTCACAGTTGGCATCGGTATTGTTCTTTGATATGCAGGTATTCTGATTTCCCATGATCTGCTCTTTTATTTTTCTACGGACAAAATTTATCCTGTCACATTGTAAGTGGCCATATTTTATTTTTGATGTTTTTTTCTGACAATCAAAACAGAACAATGCGCGTGCATGGCAATGGATTGGGCGACCGAACCAAGCAAAAAGCGCGAGAATGCGCCATGGCCTTGTGATCCCAATACGATAAGATCCACCTCCAAATCAGTTGCCTTTTCCAAGATTGCATTTTTGGGAAACCCTTCTACAATATTGGTCGTTATCGACAACTTGCCGTTCTTTTGTTTTAACGACTTTGCAGCATTGTTAACGATGGTTTCAGCCGATTTTTTCGCATTTGACATGGCTTCTTCTTTATAATGGCCGATACCACTTAAGGGGAAAGCCCCTGGTACAGTTAACATTGGATTTTCATAAACATTTAGAACATATATTTTAACTAATTTTGGCAGCGACATTGCCGCTAGTTCATCGATGGCATCTTTGCTGAATTCAGAGCCGTCAATTGCGAGTAATACTTTCATCTTCTTCGTTTTTATTTATAGACTTAACTTAAAAATTTTGATTCAAAACAATTGGTTTGATTAATTTTCTCCAATACAAATGCTCATAGAGGCCTGACCAATACATGCCAAAAGTGAAAGCGAACAAAAGCTCTTCGATTGGTATGCCGGCCACTAGAATATCACTCAGGTTTTCCAGATTCCAAAACAATGTTACGTAGTCGGGGTAAAACGGGAGAATACTTCCAAAATAAACAAAGTACAATGCCGTGAACAGAAATCCACTTATCCAGATTTTGGTCTTAAGGTCAGGGCGGCAGTATAACGTGGCCATTCCACCCAAGAACATGGCCAATATTCCACAGTAGATATGGTTCATGGGAGTGAAAAGGGCCAATATCAAAAACACGACCGCCGGTACGAAAAGGATATATAGATGCAACCTATGTCTATAATGGTTACGCTCGGTATGCGGTATTTTAACATACCTTCGCTTGAAAATAAGATTGTAAAGTACGGTGCCAATACCCCCGATGGCAAAAGAGAAAATGATGCTTTCAATATCGAACCCGGTCTTTATCGCCAAATCGAAGAGCGATGGCGGGTGCCAATATTCGGGAACGAACAGCGGCTCGGTTAGCCCAAAGGGCATGGTTATCCAACTCATCCTCAACATTTCTTTACGGGAATCCTTCTTCAAAAGATAGACCACGCCCCAAAGGGCCAGTATGATAAGGGACCATATAAACCAAACGTATTGCATAAGATTATAATTTTCTGGTTTCTAAATAATCAACCGCTTCCTTGACCGTCAAGGGGTAGGTGGCATTCCCCGTTCTGACATAAAAGGTTGTATTTTCGGTATCGCTGACATAGATTGGTTTTTTAGAAGGTTCGACAGCTATTACGCACACATCTTCACCATTTAATTTGTAAAATGAAATGTGATTGCTAAAACAAGCCTCGTGACCTAACTGTGTTGAAATTATCCTGAAAATTTCACGCTCATATCCATCTTTGTTCTTGTGCTTTAGGGTCTTGAAATCTTTTTCAAGGCCCACAATGTTGCCATCATCGTCAACGCCAATGATCAATTTTCCACCTTTTGCATTCATAAAACCAGTGATGGTCTTGGCAATGACTAGTTCCAGTTCGCGGTTCGTGGTTTTCCTAAAATAATCGTAACGAATAGATGACTTGAATTCTACCCGTTCATTCTCACCCGCCTCTATCAATTCTTCTAAATCACGCAGTAACAACTGCTGTTGTGTGCCTATAAGCTTGTTCTTTCGCCTGAGGGTTATGAAAAATAGACCGGAAACTATCCCTAGGAAAATGCCAAGGATTGTAAGCGAGACGCTCATCCCTCTCATATCAAAAGTGAAAGATTCTAAAAACTGCGACTTTAAGACGTCCCAAAACAGGGAAAATGAAAATGGTGTATTGCTAAATTCAAACCAATAGAGCACCATGGTAAAAGGATGGACAAGGAAATAGAAAATGCCCCCCCATATTGCCGTTTGGGTGAAAATTGTTTTGATATTTCTTGCAGTACTATTCACTTATTCTACTTTATATGGTTGTACTCTAGGTTGAATTCCGGGATTCTATTGTCAATTGCTCAGTTCTTTGGCACTTTCCGCCAACAAATTGCCTGTGGTCGATGCGACACCGGTTCCTAAAAAGTCTCTCCGATCTTTTGTTCAGATTATCTACTCTTAATCTGTGTGTTGTAAAATGCTGCAATCAGGGCACCTGTGAGCCAAGCAATGATAAATGTCTGGACAATGCCAATAAGTGCCTCCCAAATTGGCACGTCTACCCGTATTATACTGGTAGTGTCCAAGCCGTGCAGCAGGCTGTTGAAAAAGGTTATGCTTCCTTCTTGTCCTGCTGTCGCCAAAACAATCATGCAGCCGGCGTAGAGGATTGCAGCGGTCAGCCCCATGGCAAAACCGAATTTTTTTACATTGATACGATTCATGATTCTTGTTTTAATGTTTATTGTTGTTATTATTCATTTATGAGTTTGTTCATGTGCAAAAACCAAAGTTGGAGTCAATGGTTGCGCTCAAGGCTCTTTTTGTATTCCATTTTATTGTGCATGGCCTTGGCGAGATCCTCGTGTTCTAGCGTGTGATCACAAAAAGAATCGGTCAAAAGGCTGTCCGAAGCAATGACCGGCATAAAATGGTGGGTGGTCAGTAGCATAAGGTCAGGATATCTAGTAATCATATCGCTCAATTTGTTCGCTAGTATGGTATCCTTTGCCGCTGCTTTTACGAGTTCGTCCACCATCATTCCCATGGCATGGTCGTTATCCATCATGTTGGCAATGTATTTTTTGCCCAGATCGTGATTTTCGACAAGTGCGGACAATACCTCTTCTTGCTGAGAGTGGTCCTCGAGCATATCCTTTACAGAACTACCCTGTTTTTGTGAGCAGGCCGAAATGAGTAAAGTAGCCAATACCATTATGCCTGTCTTATAAACTTTTATCTTCATTTTGACTTTTTTTAGTAATTAATATTTGCCCTACATTCCTTAATTTGATTTCAAGATCTTTTTTGATTCTTCATATTCCTCCTTAGAGATTTCGCCATTGGCGAAGCGCTTTTTTAGAACTGAAAGTGGGTCTTCCTTCTTTGATTTTCTGTAAGGGATGTCATATGGCACCAAGAATATCCATATCAAGAGGATCAACCATATGACCCACCAGATGACGTGCATGCCGCCCCAATGTCCGTCGAAAAAATGCATAGTTTTAGTTTTAAAGGTTATACATTATTTGTTTTCGGACTATTTGTCCGATTGTAAAAGTTTCTTAGATTGCTCGTATTCTTCTTTGGAAATCTCGCCCTTCGCGAAGCGGATTTTGAGCAACATTAGTGGGTCATCTCCCTCAATCTCTTCATAGGAGGAACTGGTTGGGGCAAAGAAAATCCAGCCCAATGCCACAATCCAAATGGCCCACCAGATCAGGTGCATGCCCCAAAAAAATCCATCTTTGTAAAACATATTTTTAATTTGAAGGTTTTTATGATTTTAACTAATCTCTGCTATGGTATAGCCCTCAAGTTTGTTGAGTTGCCCTTGCAGTTCTTCTACCGTAAGCTTCTTGTTCATTGTTACAATGGTTGCGCCCATAGGCTGTAAAAAAACTTCTACTTGCTCTACTTCAGGATGTTCTTCCAAGGTCTTCTTGATTCTTGTGATACAGCCACCGCAGCTTATTCCGTTAATTTGATATCTGTACTTCATTTCGAAAGTATATTTTAATGGTGCCGATGCCCCCGGTGATCTTCTTGGGTCTCAGTGGAATCTTGCTCTTTGTCATGATCATGGTATTTACTGTTATCAGATTTTCCATGATCACCATGCCCGTGACCACCGTGAGGTATGAAAAGGTGTATCAAAAACATCACGATGATAAAGGAAAAAAGCCCATTGTACCCTGTAATGCCAAATGCAGGCGCAAAAAAAATCAACAATAGCGGGAGACCACAACCGATGACCATCCAAATCCAATGTCCTTTCATGATTTTTATTTTTTCGTTACCTATTATGTGTTAATGGTGCTCAGAATGGTCATCTCCTTTTGATTTCATTGTACCATCATCCATCATTCCCATTCCTTCCATATCCATTCCCTTTTCCTTCATCATATTCATGCACGACTCCATACAATCATTGCTCATCATCCCTTTGTCTTGCATCATTTGCATCATTTCGCCCATCATCTCGCCATCCTTTATCATTCCGTTCATCATGGAATGCATCATTTGTCTGTTGCCCATCATTTGGTTCATCATGGTGCTGTCGCCCATCATCATTTGCATGCCTTGTCCCTTCATCATGGTGCCCATCATTTTTTTGTTTCCCTGCATCATTTGCATGGCATGGTCGCTCCCTTGCATCTGTTCCATGAATTCCATCATATAATCATGGTTTTGTACCAGATCTTTAAGGATCTCGCTTCTGGTTTCCTCGTTTTGAAGCAAGGTTTGTACATTGGTTGATTGTTTGCAACCGTTCAAGGACAAAAGCCCTATCACAGAAAAAATAATTACTAAATTTCTCATTGTATATGAATTAAGGATTAATCGTCAATTGGCTGATTTCAGAAAGGATTCGATTTTGGTGATCTCCTCTTCCGTCAGATTGGCCCTAACCCGCATGTGCAGGCTTATGGTTTCCCAATCGGTATCGTTGTAATCCGCGGGTGAAGGGGCAATATGACATCGGTTGCACACCTCGCCCCAGAGCTGCGCCCCGGATTTTTCAATTTTGAAATCCACTTCACTCCCCGCCACCTCGGTCGCGGTATCCGTCGCAATGGGTTTTTTATTGGAGGAGCAGGCGACCATGATCGATGCCATGACGGACAGGATTATTGCTGCTTTAAAATTCGTTGTTGTTTTCATTTCACTTTCTTTTTTTGATTTTAAAATCCAATGGCCCAATGCACAAACAATCCATTGGTACGGGTCGTGCCATCACTGTCATGACCACCTTCCATCTTGGTGGTTTGATAGCTGAATTTGACCACGGAACGCCAACTCAGCCAATAGTTCAAACCAAAAGCGTACTGCGTTGACTTCTCTTCCCACTCCGCTCCTTCAGGTGCGTTGAAATCGGAATATCGACCCACAAATTCAAGTTGTTTCATAAAGTCGCTTCCCGACATGATGGGTCGATAGCTCAATTGTGTATAAAAGGAGCTGCTTTGGTTGTCAAAGGAGTAAGGTTCGGAAATCCCATCTTCGATTTCATAGTAGGTGGCGGTATCCACATTGGAACTGTTGTACTGGGCCTTGATGTCCACAACCCCTTGTAAGGGGGTGATCGATTTTACATAGGAAAGATCCAGCGCCCAAAGAAAGGCACCCACATCCTTGTAATCGGAGTCCTCTGCACCTGTACTGTTGGTGGTATAGGCGGAAATCCCCCATTCCATGGATGAATCCGAGAGCGGGAGTAGGCCGATCCTGCCACCCAAGGCCTTGGCCAGGTTCACATCTTCATAATAACCGAAATCCAGCATACCCGCTTCTTCAGGCTCCTCACTTCCATCTTTGATGCGCGGACCGTTGGTCACATAAACCGCATAGTTCAGTTTGGGACCACCCAGATCGAATGCCCCCCTGAGTTCGACGCCGATATCGGAGGCCGGTGCAATTCCGTCGTGACCAAATCCAAGGGGTCTGCTTGGAAGTCGGTTGATCCATGCAGGGTGCAAACGCTCCATAAAGGTTCCAAAGGGAAGCAGGAATTTACCGGCCCTTACGGTCATGTGCTTGTTGAGCACATACATCACATCGGCATATTCCAGTCCCGTTTTCAATTCATTTCCTTCGAGCTCAAACTCCAGTTCGGCCTCGAACATGAGCTTGTCGGAATGCTTGTAGAGGAATATAGGGGCGAATGTGGCCCCTAAAAAGGTGGATTCTTGTTCACCACCGGTATCCAAATATTCAAATCCGGTGTGTCCGTAACCACGCAGCATGAACTGCGTCTTACTGGGTTCAAAGGTGTTGTAGGTCTGGGCCAAAGCCGAAGATCCCAACCCTAAGATAATTAGGGTCATTAGTAGTTTTTTCATTTATTCAAGGTTCTGATATAGTTGATCAATTCCCATCTTTTGTTTTCGGGAAGTGCGGTTTCATAGGAAGCCATTGGGGGCTTACCATTGGTCAATTTCCAGAATAGGGCACCATCCGTTTGGGACTGCACCTCGGTACTGGTCAAGTCGGTGGGTTTTGGGGTCAATCCGGCTCCGCCCATGCCGTCCCCTTTGCCCTTGGCCCCGTGGCAGATCACACAGAGCATTCTAAAGGTCCGTTTGCCGCTTTCTGCCGCCGTGGCATCATTTTTTAAGGGATTGTTCAAATTGTCCGCACTGGCCGGGGCTTCCCATTGGGTCTGTGCTCTGGTTACCTGTAGAGCCAAAAGGGTCATTAGGAACGTTAGCATTATGGGTATCGATTTTTTTTGTGTAAGTTTCATTTTATTATTTATTAGGTTGTTGCGTTAAAACTACTGTTTGACCTGACAGGCCATCTTCATAATATTCCTGGATTTCTATATAATTTCGTCAAGAAAATCCCTTTGCCACAATTGTCCGTTTTTGTAATCCGTCATGCTCATCCCCATAATTTCCTTGAACTGTCCGGACAAATGGTTGACGCTGCTGTAATCGAGCATATAGGCGATATCGGAAAATGAATATTGTCCCAGTTGGATGAGCTCCTTTACCTTTTCGATCTTGAGCTTGATAAAGTACTTTTCGATCGTGATGTTTTCATTTCTGGAAAAAACCTTGCTCAGTACTTTGTAATCGCGATGCAATAAATCGACAAGGTAATCCGAGGTGTTCCCTTTGTGGTTAATCGGGACGTTGGTCACTAAGGAAATCAAGCCTATCTTGATTTTCTCAACGATCATTTCCTCTTCGCTTTTGGCTATTTCAAAGCCATTGGAATGTAGGACGTCCACGACTTTTTGGTCAACTTCGGCAATCCCTATTTCAGGAGCATTTACCGTAAGTTTTCCGAGTTCAAGGGATAGTACCTCAATGCCCGATTCATGCAATTCTTGTCTTATGACCTTGAGGCATCGCCTACAGACCATATGCTTTATCCAGTATTCCTTTTTGGAATCCATGGCGCCTGAGTTATTGTTAAGCGTAAATAATATCGGGTCAAAACCCGATAGGAGAATCGATCAGGATATGCCGTCGTGGAGATAGCACACGACAAAAAAGGTCAATTAGTGGCCATGACCAATGTGAAGAGCGAACGATTGCATTGACGTTCCGCCAGTGTAAAAATCAAATTAGGAAAGTTTCATGAAGGACAAGGAGATCCTGTTCGATCCACGGGGGATTGTAGTCTTTAAAAGGGATTACGTTTTCCTGTAGCCCTTCGAAACGATCGATATGGTAAAAGATAAAGGCATTAAGAAATACAAGTGTGCCGAAATCAAGGTCGAAGGAATGCACCATCAGGTCATCCTTGCCAATATTGGCATACGTATCGGTGCTGCAGCAATCCTTTTGCTCCAAAGAACACTTCCTTGAGGTGTCTTTGGGATTTTGAAGCTTTTGGTCGCAGGGTTTTGCCTTGCCGGTCGCAGAAAAACTGACCAACTTGTTACAGCAAAAATGGGCACTCGATGCAAAGGAAGTGGTACTGATCAATACAGAACAGGCCAAGAACAGAGACAATATTTTCGATGCGGTTTGCTTCACTTCCTAAAGTTACTAAATTTTGTTTAACCTTCTAAAAATAAAACTGTAATCAATTATGCAGTTATCCATATGATTACTGTTTGTGTGTGATTTCAGCAGGATTTGGTTCCAAATGTAAGGTATGGGATTCGGAAAAAACATGACAAATATCAGGTTTACCAAAAGTACTGGCATTGGGCCACCACAAGGATCACAATACTATACTGGTATACAATATGTGGGGAAAGGAATGACCGTCAGCTGTCCAACGATCGGATTCGGTATCGAGGAACTTTAAGGTCTGTTATGGTTCGATTGAAGACAAGGGTTCCACCTTTAATCGGGTTGAAAATACAATGCTATTGGTCAGGGTTCCATCCGTTGCCAGTAAGGAGGGCCTTCGAACCACGATGTGCTTTATACCGTCCCGGACCAGATACGATGGCCGTATAAATGATTGATGGTCAAAAGTATGGGGTGCCATGGTCGGTACTTTGAAAAGCAGGGGCTTTATGCGGAATCCTTGTATAAATTGTGTTAAATTTAATGAGGTTGTTAAAATTTTTGTAGTTTTGTAACCGCTTATGAGAATATTTTGGTTCAAAATATTATCTTGTTTTATGGCACTCAACGTGCTGGCATCCACCTTTTCCTTTGCTGTGGCACAACACTATTGTGGGGAAGATCTTGTTGATTTTTCCTTCTTCGGCAAAGCGGAATCCTGTGGAATGGATATGCAGCAGCCATCGGATTCACACGAGCACAAGCTGCAAGAAAAGCGGTGTTGTGATGACGAAACCCTTTCCGTACAAGGAAATGGGGATCTATTGCTTTCCGTTGAAAATTTAAGTGTTGGGGAGCATCAGTTCCTGGTTGCCTTCACCTACAGTTACATCAATCTTTTTGAGGGATTACAGGAAAATATAGATCCTGTGGTACATTACCCTCCGCCCCTTTTGGTCAAGGATATTCAGATTCTTGATCAAACTTTCCTTATTTAAGAGCATATCGATGACGTTTGGCCGTGCTATGGTTTTTGGCATGGCCCTAGGTATTTATTGCCTTTGGAACATTTTCATTATTTCCAACACAATAAACTCATGATATGCTCAATAAAATCATAAAATACTTTTTAGAGAACAAACTGGTGACCGTTCTCGTTTTAATAACGTTGGTTACCTGGGGGATTGTCACTTCCCCCTTCAATTGGAATACGGGCTTTCTCCCAAAAGACCCGGTGCCCGTGGATGCCATTCCCGATATTGGGGAAAACCAGCAAATTGTTTTCACGCAATGGCCCGGGCGATCGCCACAAGATATCGAGGATCAGATTTCTTATCCAATGACGACCTATTTACTTGGAATTCCAGGGGTGAAAACGATCCGTAGTTCATCCATCTTTGGATTTTCCAGTATCTATATCATTTTTAATGATGATGTGGAATTTTATTGGTCGCGCTCCCGGATCCTTGAAAAATTGAATTCACTTCCCGCAGGGCTGTTGCCCGATGGGGTAACCCCGACTTTGGGTCCTGACGCCACGGCATTGGGACAGGTATATTGGTATACCCTGGAAGGAAGGGACAAGGATGGGAACCCTACAGGAGGATGGGATCTGCACGAAATACGGACTGCCCAGGATTTTTATGTGAAATACGGGTTGAATGCCGTGGACGGGGTGTCCGAAGTGGCTTCGATCGGTGGTTTCGTCCAAGAATATCAAGTGGATGTAAATCCAGATGCCCTGAAAGCCTATAATATCCCCTTATATAAGGTCATGGAGGCCGTACGGAAGTCGAACAGGGATGTGGGCGCCAAGACCATTGAAGTCAATCAGGCGGAGTATTTGGTCAGGGGCTTGGGATATGTCAAAAATACGGAAGACATAGAAAAGGCCGTGGTTGCCGTCTTTGACAATGTCCCGGTTCGGGTCAAGGATATTGGGGTGGTCAGCTTGGGACCGGCCACACGAAGGGGCGTGCTCGATAAAGGGGGCGCCGAAGTGGTAGGTGGCGTCGTGGTCGCCCGTTATGGTTCCAATCCTTTGGCGGTCATCAATAATGTGAAGGACAAGATCAAGGAAATCGCGCCCGGTTTGCCCAAAAAGACATTGGCCAATGGTGTGGAAAGCCAATTGACCGTGGTCCCGTTTTATGACCGGACACAGCTCATCCACGAGACCATAGGTACTTTGGAAAATGCCCTGTCCCACGAAATACTGATCAGCATCATCGTTGTACTGGTACTTGTCCTCAACCTGAGGGCCTCTGTGATCATATCCAGTCTATTGCCTGTCGGGGTCCTAATGACCTTTATTGTCATGCAATATGCCGGGGTAGATGCCAATGTGGTGGCCCTTTCCGGGATAGCCATTGCCATAGGGGTGATGGTGGACGTGGGGATCGTGTTCGTCGAGAACATTATCCGTCATTTGGAAATGCCCGAGAACCATGGTGCCAAGGGCAAGGAACTCATTCAGGTAATATATAAGGCCACCGTGGAAGTGGCCTCGGCAATTACGACCGCATTGGCGACCACCGTCGTGAGCTTTGTGCCTGTCTTTGCCATGCAATCGGCAGAAGGGAAGCTATTTAGGCCCTTGGCCTTTACCAAGACCTTTGCCCTGTTGAGCGCCTTTGTGCTGGGAATCGTTGTGCTTCCGGCATTGGCCCATTTTGTAATGGGGGTGGATTATGACAAGAAACGGGTGCGACGGTTTTGGTCCATTCTATTGATATCCACCGGGCTTATTTTTGCATTCTATGCCCAGATGTGGTTGCCATTGGTCATTTCACTCATTGGGTTGAACAATTTGATGGAACCCAAATGGCCGGAGCACAATAAATCGTTTCCCAACTATATCAATTTGGGACTGACCGTTTTTATCGCTTCGTTCTTCCTGACAGAGGAATGGATGCCCTTGGGACCCCAAAACGGTATTGTGGTCAACTACTTTTTTGTGTTGTTCCTAGTGGGTATCATTCTGGCCGCTTTGATGGGAATCGTACATTTCTATACCCCGGTCCTAAAGTGGTGTCTGGAAAACAAAGGAAAGTTCATGCTCATCCCATTCGTGACCCTGTTTTTTGGGGTATTGGTTTGGCTGGGGTTCGATAGCACCTTTGGAATCGTGGCCAAAGGCTTTGAATCGGTAGGTTGGAAAAGTGTCAGACAGACCTCGGGATGGCAGGCAGCTTCCAAGAGATTCCCGGGAATAGGATCCGAGTTCATGCCATCGCTCAATGAAGGTTCGTTCCTGTTGATGCCGACATCCATGCCGCATTCAGGGGTGGAATACAACAAAAGGGTGGTTGGACAGTTGGATATGCTCTTGGGAAGCATACCCGAAGTGGACTTGGTTGTCGGTAAACTCGGTCGCGTTGAATCCGCACTGGACCCTGCACCCATTTCCATGTATGAGAACATCATCAACTATAAACCTGAATTCATTGTGAATGAAGACGGACATAGGGTCCGTTATAAAGTAGATCGAAAGGACAGGTTCATTACCCAGCATAAAGACACTTTGACCAATGAGGAGGCCTTGCAGTTAGGGATTGCCGAGAAGGACCTGATCGTGGATGAGGACGGTGAGTTTTTCCGAAACTGGAGGCCTCATATCAAATCCCCCAACGATATCTGGGATGAGATCGTAAAGGTCACCAAGATCCCGGGCATAACCTCTGCTCCCAAATTACAGCCCATAGAAACCCGGTTGGTGATGTTGCAGACCGGAATGCGCGCTCCCATGGGGATCAAGGTTTTTGGTCCCGATCTGAAGACCATCGAGGATTTTGGGATGCAATTGGAAGGTATCTTGAAGGAAGTGCCCTCGGTCAAGGCAGAAGCCGTATTCGCCGATAGAATAGTGGGCAAACCTTATTTGCACCTCAATATCAACAGGGACGGGATATCCCGATATGGTTTGAACATTGAAGATGTGCAGCAAAGCATCGAAACAGCGATCGGTGGGATGAAAATCACCTCCACCGTTGAAGGTAGGGAACGTTTTCCCGTGCGGGTGCGCTACCCGAGGGAATTGAGGGACGACCCGGAATCGTTGAAGAAAATTTTGATTCCCACACCGGTAGGGGCGCAAATTCCCTTATCCCAAGTGGTGGATTTTGAATATGTCCGCGGGCCTCAGGCCATCAAGAGCGAAAACACCTTTTTGGTGGGCTATGTGCTTTTTGATAAACGGGACGGTTTTGCGGAAGTCGATGTGGTGAACGATGCCCAGGAAGCCATCCAGAAAAAAATCGATGCAGGTGAATTAACGGTTCCCGCCGGAATAAGCTATAAGTTTTCTGGGAGTTATGAGAACCAAATCAGGGCAGTGAAAAGACTGTCCATTGTCATACCGATCAGTTTGATCGTTATTTTCTTGCTCCTGTTTTTTCAGTTCAAGACGGTCATCGCATCCTCCATCCATTTTTCCGGGGTTTTTGTTGCTTTTGCGGGAGGTTTCATAATGCTCTGGCTCTATGGTCAGGATTGGTTCATGAATTTTGCCATTTCAGGGGTCAACATGCGGGATCTGTTCCAAATGCACACGATCAATTTAAGCGTTGCGGTTTGGGTTGGTTTTATCGCACTTTTCGGTATTGCCACCGATGATGGTGTCATCATGGGTACGTACATCCACCAGGTTTTTGAGGAAAAGAACCCTCAAACCGTACCGGATGTAAGAGCGGCGGTTTTGGAGGCAGGGAAAAAAAGGGTCCGTCCCGCCATGATGACGGCCGCCGTGGCCATCATCGCCCTTTTGCCCGTGCTGACCTCTACCGGAAAAGGGGCCGACATTATGATTCCCATGGCCATCCCGACTTTTGGGGGAATGGCCATTCAGATCATGACCATGTTCGTGGTCCCGGTACTCCAAGCCTATTGGAGGGAAACAGTCATTAAAAATCGCAACAAAGCATTGAAAAAAATACAGTAAAATGAAAAATGTATTGACCATCATATTTGTCTTGACAAGTATCCTTTCCAACGGCCAGACCTTGGAGGATTACTTTAAGGTAGCGGCTGAGAACAATCCAGGGTTGCTTTCACAGTACAAAGATTTTGAGGCGGCGTTACAAAAAGTACCGCAGGTGAAGGCTTTGCCAGATCCAAACCTGTCCTTTGGGTACTTCATCTCCCCGGTCGAAACCCGGGTAGGGCCCCAAAAGGCAAGGTTTTCACTGACTCAGATGTTTCCTTGGTTTGGAACCTTAAAGGCCCAAGGTGATGCCACTGCACTTATGGCAGAGGCCAAGTACCAGTCTTTTTTGGATGCCAGGAACAAACTTTATTACGAGGTTTCAGCAGCTTATTTCCCATTGTACGAACTTAAGGAGTGGGTACGGATTGAAGAGGACAACATCGCCATTCTGGAATCCTACAGGACGGTTTCCAATACGAAATTCAAAAATGGCCTGGGATCATTGGTCGATGTCTTAAGGGTGGACGTGCTTTTAAAGGAAGCCCGGACGAATCTGGGTATCCTTAAACATAAGGAAATCCCCCTTTTGGCGTCCTTCAATAAACTATTGGACCGTAAGGAAGATGAACAAATAAACATCCCTGAGACCTTTGGGGTCAATGTACTGCCCATTGATTATGTCAAAGATTCCTTGGTAGTGGACCATCCGCTCTTGAATTCCTTGGAATTAAAGGTCAAGGCTGCAGCGGCATCCGAAAGGGCAGCCCTTAAACAAGGCCTGCCAAAAGTGGGGGTCGGACTGGACTATGTAATGGTCGATAAGCGTACCGACATGGTGGTTCCCGATAATGGCAAGGATGTATTGATGCCCATGGTTACCTTGAGCCTGCCCCTATTCAGGGGTAAGTACAGGGCAGCCGAAAAGGAGGCCCAATTGATGCAGGAAAGTTATGCACTGCAAAAAAAGGAAGTCACCAATACATTGAAGACCAATTATGAAATGGCCGTTTTTGACATAAGGCAGCAGACCGATCTGATTTCCCTCTTCGATGAACAGATCATGGAATCGGAACAAGCACTCAATCTGTTGTTCACAGCCTATGGGAATTCCGGGAAGGACTTCGAGGAGGTGTTGCGAATGCAACAACAATTGTTGAAGTATACTAAATTGAAAATAAGCGCATTGACGCAATATGAAATAGCGTTGGCCAAGTTTAACTATATCACGGCAAAAAAATAATCAGATGAAATCAGAAACACAAAAAATAGTAAAAATAGCCTTGTCCACCTTGGTTCTTGGACTTTTGCTGGGATGGCTATTGTTCGGGGGCTCCAAGGGCAATGCCACAGAGGAACACCAACATACTTCGGAAGTATCGGGAGAAACCATTTGGACCTGCTCCATGCATCCCCAGATCAGACAGACGGAACCGGGAGATTGTCCCATTTGTGGGATGGACTTGATCCCTTTGGAAAATGACAACGGTTCGGAACTTGACCCCATGGCCGTTAGCATGTCGAAAACCGCCATGCAGCTTGCCAATGTCACTACGGAAATCGTGGGCAAGACCGCCCCGGTCAAATTGATCGATCTTAATGGCAAGGTGGAAGCGGATGAACGATCGATCTATTCCCAATCTTCCCATATTCCCGGCAGGGTGGAAAGGCTAATGGTGAATTTTACAGGGGAGTATATCAAGCAGGGGCAGATCATCGCCTATATTTATTCCCCTGACCTGGTCACTGCACAAGAGGAACTTTTTGAAGCAAGAAAGGTGGCGGACACCCAACCGCAGTTTTTTAATGCCGCCAAGGAAAAATTAAAAAACTGGAAGCTTTCCGACAACCAAATCGCACAGATACTTCAATCCGGGACCGTTAAGGAGGAATTGCCGATACATGCCGATGTTTCAGGCTACGTTACCGAAAAAATGGTAAACCTTGGCGACTATGTCAACAAGGGCAAGGCATTATATCAAATTGCCAACCTGAACAGCGTTTGGGTACTGTTCGATATTTATGAGTCCGACATGCCCTGGGTAAGAAAAGGCGATGAAGTGGTCTTTACCATACCCTCGCTCCCGGGCGAAAATTTTAAAGGCAGGATTTCCTATATCGACCCGGTGATCAATCCCATGACAAGGGTTGCCAAGGCCAGAATCGAGATCGGGAACACCGGTTTAAGGTTAAAGCCGGAAATGTTCGCTTCCGGAACCGTGAAAGCAAAACAGCCCATTGCGTCAGAAGCGATAACCATTCCTAAATCGGCAGTGATGTGGACCGGGGAACGTTCTGTAGTATACATCAAGAATACCACATCCAATGGGGTGAATTTTGTGTTGCGCGATGTCACCTTGGGACCATCGTTGGGAAATGGTTTCATTGTCAAGGAGGGTCTGCAAGAAGGGGATGAGATCGCGGTAAATGGGACCTTTAGTATCGACG
>NZ_JAAAMI010000014.1 GCF_010500845.1 Flagellimonas sediminis
AATCAATGAGAAAAAAAATTAAAAATAAACGTTAACTTCAGCACCAAAATGAGTCGATCTCGTGCACTTGATTTGCACTGCTCACTTTCATCCGCCGCAGGTGGTATACATTGACCGCCCTATCCAATATACGTAAAGCATATAAAAAATTACAGTACATTGTATTTGATGATAAGTCGATCCTTAAAAAAGAAATAGCAGGATGGGAGGCCATATATGGTTTGTTAGAAATTTTTGTTAAAGCCTCCAAAAGTGATTCTTTTATTGCGTCTGGAAACAATTTGGAATCTAGGTTGTATAAAATAATTTCTACCAGCCATAGAAAAGTATTCGAGGACATTGAAAAATATAAAAATGATGAGTATAAAACTTTGCAATTAATCGTCGACTTTATTAGCGGAATGACCGATAGATATGCAATTAGGTTGTTTCAAGAACTCAAAGGCATTAAAATTTAATTTTGGATTATAAGCACCTTAAATTACAATTTAAAAAGCATTTTGGTACGGAGTTAAATAATAACCCGAGACTGAAATTCCTTCTTTATGAAATTTTCGTTTATGGAAGCGCATATATTGTAGGGGGGTATTTGAGAGATTTTTTAAACTCTAAAAAGTCAAGAGATTTAGATATTATTATAGATTTAAATGATGAAAAATTAATTGAGATTATAGATAAATCTAATTGTCAGTATTCAATAAATAGGCACAAAGGGATTAAATTACAATTTGACAATATTGTAGTAGATATGTGGAGTATTGAAAATAATTGGGCTTTTAAGAATGAATTGGTCAAATTGAACGAAAAAGATAAATTAAACAGTATTGCCAAAGGCTGTTTCTACAATTACGATTCTTTGGTCATTAACCTTCATACCTTTAATCTAAACATACAGCATTATAGGTCATATGTGAAAAATAAAAGATTGGATATTTTACTGAAATCCCCTATATATAAAAATTTGAATCCGACCACTGAAGCCAATATCATTAGGGCGTTTTATCTAAAAAAGAAAGAACAAATACAATTTTCTAGTAACACAAAGAAATATTTGATTGATAAAATTGGTCAACTTAAGGACAATGGTTTTAATCCAATTGATATTCTGGAGGAAACAATAACGAAGTACCCCAAATATCAAAATCTACTAAACAAAAATGATTTGGATAAAATGATAAATGACTTGTATTCCGCTAACCAATTTGACAATCAAATTTATATTGATATTTAAGAGTTTGATTAGTTAACAATAACCGGAGAGGCACAGAATTTAATGTTAAAAATTTTAGAAAGCTTCTATTAATCGCCTTGTTGTCCTAGTCTTCTAACTTGTCACTTCATAGGATTGTGGTGTGGTTCCCATAAAACTTTCCTTTGGGTGATTCTATTTTCATCAAAATAAATGTACGAAATGTCAAGGTTTTTGGTTTCCATGGGTTCATGGCAAAGATATTGCTTGACTTGATCCAATAAAAAATGGCAATCCGGTAAAAGGATTAAAAATTTAGCGTGCATGCGTTGGCCATTCTTTTCCCTTTCCATGGAAATCCCCTGCTGTTGTTTCCTCCGTTTTTGGTTTTCCCCTTCTGAAAAGACCCTCCAATGATTTACCGTACATAAGGCCATGTACGGCAAAGCCCTTGTAATCAATCCATAGACTATAGGTTTGTGATATAGTTGATCGGAGGTCACGAAGCAAGTTGTGTTTTTGCTAACAAAAACCCTGCGCACCTTGTTTGCAGTTTGCCTTGTGATCCGTTAAATCATTTGAAATGGGAAGGCCAAAAAAAGAACTTGGGTTATTAAAAACAATACAGGTCAATGTCAGGATGACTGCTGCTGATCATTCCAAAGTTTCCGTTAATGCAGAAACCATCGGGCTGTCCGTTGCCGAATATATCCGAAGAAAATGTACGGGAAAATCCTTGCCGAATAAAAAGATAACCCCATTGGACAGGAAACTCTTTGTCGAGTTGAGCCGGGTGGGAAACAACCTGAACCAACTTGCCAGGGTCTCAAACTCAGGTATCCGTGACCCGTTCAATATCATTAAACAATTGGAGGAGGTAAAAATGCTGTTGCAACAGCTCAAATCAAATATAGCGAACAATGATAGGTAAGATAACAATAGGAAAGGATTTTTACGGTGTTCTTGCCTACAATGAGAAAAAGGTAGGCGAAGGTGTAGGGTATGTGATCGATTCCAATATAGAGTATTCCACAGCGGTAAACATGACACAGGAATTCAATTTGATCAGGCAATTGCGTCCGGGACTTGGGAATGCGGTCCTTCATGTTTCCTTGAACCTGCCGTACTCTGACCAATTGGACGATAATGAATTTGCTTCATTGGGATGCGACTATCTAATGAAGATGGGTTTCGATAACAACCAGTTCATTATGTACCGTCATACGGACACGGAACACGAACACATCCATATAGTGGGCAATAGGGTCAGGTATTCGGGTAGGATAACGAGTGACAGTAACATTAAAAGAAGAAGCCGGGAAGTGCTCAATGATTTGGAGAGGAAATATGGGTTGACTCAAATTTCAACAAAAATTGGTGGAAAAAAATCACTTGATCAAAAGGAAATAGAGAAAACCCTGAGAACAGGCGATGTACCTATCAAACTTGTCCTACAGGAGCGAATTGGTTCGGCAATCTCAAAAGCAATGGACACAACAGAATTTATCAAGTTGCTACAAGAGCAAAATATCTTGCCAAGATTCAACGTAAGCGAAACCACAGGCAGGGTTTCGGGGATATCTTTCAAATATCAAAATGTGGTATATAAAGGCAGTACCCTTGGTAAAATTTTTTCATGGAACAGTATTGTAAAACAAATCGATTATGAGCAAACAAGAGACCGTTCAATTATATTATCGGCTAATGGAAAAGAACGAGGAACTGATCAAGCTGACGAAGGAAACGTTGAAGGAACAGTCAAGGTTGAACCAAGAAATAATGGGACTGCAAAAGGCACTCGAAATTCTGCTCAACAATCAAAAAGTCATGTGGGAGAAATTAAGGAAAATGGAATAGTCGAGTCTTTAATGGATGAATCGGAATGGAATCCTTTTAAGCTGGAACTTACTGACCATGGTGCCAGAAAAAAGTCTAAAAGAAAGAAGAAAAGAAAGGGATTGAACAAATAAATCGAATCAGAGTGTCGTAAAATTCAATGGGCAATCAAGTAAACATACAACCCCTTAATCTGACCGGTAAGGCGTTTTGCGAAAAGCTTGGTGTATCGTACAATGGACAGATCATGCAGGCTTTACGGGATCTAGGATTAGTCAGTTTTTTCAAAGTTGGCAAAAAATACCTGTATGCTTATGAAGACATTTATTCGGTCAATCAAAAACTCAGAAAGGGGGAAATATCCATAAGAGTGGACAAAGGGTATTATATCACTATTAATGAAGTAGTTTAAGTATTGCATGAAAAGCACTTCAACCGAACAATCGATTCATTTCTTCTGCTTCTTCCTTATGGTAAAAATCTTTTAAATAATGCTGTGTGGTGGACAATTTGGTATGCCCCAATAGTTTGGAGATCATTAACAACCCAGTATCTTTTTTTACCGCAAAGTCGGCGAAGGAATGTTTTGCCATATGCATATTTACCCATTTTCCTATTTCTGCTTTTTCACAAGCATTACGCAATGACCGGTTTATAGCATTATTGGCAATATATAATTTGTGTTCTATTTCTTCTGCATTTTTATTGTCCATTCCATAAAGGGGAGGAAAGATAAAAGTATTGTTTCTACCTTTATAATTTTCTAGTATAGCCACAGCCTTAGGAGTCAAAGGCAAAGTTCTTTTTGCACCGGCTCTAGTTCTGGATTTGCCCATAGTATATACGATTTCATTTCCGGCAATATTTTCCCATTTAAGCTTGCATATATCAGAAAATCTCATACCAGCTGTATAGAAGGAAAATAGGAACATGTCCCTGGCTTTGATCATCCCTTTGAATCTTACAGGGATTTCCAATTCTGAAAGTTTGGTGATTTCTTCAAAAGTCAATGAGTCTTTTTCAACATTCTCAGTTACTATTGTATAGCCTCTTATGGGATTTTCCTTTATAACACCCATTTTCATTGCTTTATTTAGAACTGCATACATTGACTTGAAATTCGAGGCGACGGTATTAATTTTATTCCCTTTTTCAAGCATCCATTTTTCATAATCCTTGGCGAATTGTACGGAAAGATCGGAGAATGAAACGTAGCTCGAGAATTTTTTTAGTTTTTGGATGTACTTCTGTTGTGTGTTGGCAGTGCGGATTTTACCTTTTAACCTAGCTTCATCGACTATTTGTTGATAGAAGTCCAAAAAAGAACTAGTATCATACTTCTTGTTATTCTTATAAAGAAGGAGCAAGCGTTTGGCCGAAATCCCTTTATTATTGTAATAGATTTGTTGAACAGAGATCAATAAGGATTGGAGATTGGCGTTCAGTTTTTCTTCAAGTGGATGCCTTTTTATTTTTTTCTTTTTGTCGTCCCACTGGTTTTTTAGTACGGATATTCCAGAGTCAATATACTGGACATCCTTTTTAGAAGTCTCAATTTTAAGTCTGATTAATTGGGTTCCGTTCTTTTTTAAATAAGAGGAAAGATAATAGTTGAAATTCATTAGTTCGGTATTAGTTCGGAATATGCATAAATATAATGAAATATAAACGATTATAAACAATAAAAGCCTCTATTGATATAGAGGCTTTTACGTGTATTTAAAGGGTGTGAGCGTATTTATTCCTGCATGGTGTGGTACACGTTCTGCACGTCATCATCTTCTTCAATTTTTTCCAATAGTTTTTCTACGTCCGCCATCTCTTCTTCGGAGAGTGCCTTGGTCACTTGGGGGATGCGTTCAAACCCGGAAGAAATGATTTCTATCTCCCGCGATTCCAATTCTTTTTGTAAAGATCCAAAATTTTCAAAAGGGGCATAAATGTGGATGCCGTCCTCGTCCACAAAAACTTCTTCGGCACCAAAATCGATCAATTCCAATTCCAGTTCCTCGGGATCCAAACCTTCTCCCTTAATGGTAAAGTTACAGGTGTGGTCGAACATGAATTCCACGGATCCAGAAGTGCCTAAACTCCCATTACATTTGTTGAAATAGCTTCGGATATTGGCCACGGTACGGGTATTGTTGTCCGTGGCGGTCTCGATCAGAATGGCAATTCCATGGGGAGCATAGCCTTCAAAAAGGACTTCTTTATAGTCTCCTTGGTTTTTATCGGAAGCACGTTTAATGGCCCTTTCAATATTTTCTTTGGGCATGTTCACCGCTTTGGCATTTTGGATCACGGCACGCAACTTGGAGTTGGCATCGGGATCAGGTCCACCTTCTTTAACGGCAATTACGATATCCTTACCAATACGAGTGAAGGCTTTGGACATGGCCGCCCAACGCTTCATTTTCCGTGCTTTCCTAAATTCAAATGCTCTTCCCATGTAATATTGATGTTATGGATGGCAAATTTAGCAAAAAAAGCACCCTTGTCAAGCTAAAACATCACACTGGAATATGATGGTCTATCACTTCTTGGCAACTGACCAATAAATTTTTGGGGAGCTTGTTATCCTTTGGTAAAGCGGCGAGGTAGCGATCTTCGTTTGTAGTATAAACCCTTTTGAAAACGGGATGGTAATTTCCCATACGTTGGATTACTTCCTTGATGAATTCCTCATGTTGAATAAGGTCACTACTGCCCAAATGATAGATACCTGTCTTGTTCCGATTGATGAGATAATGGATCTGTTGCGTAAGCTTGTCATCGTTGGTCACGTTGATGATCAGATTGGGAAACACTTCAATAGGTTCGTTGATCTCCAAATTTGCCTTGATATCCCTGATGCGTGGCGATGCGTTTCCAAAAACCATGGGGATTCTTAAGATTCCGGTCTTTTCCGCAGGTATCCGCATCATCATGTTCTCTATTTTGATTTTCAAACGGCCATAGACACTTTCAGACAAGGTCTTGTCGTACTCATAGGATGGAAATTTGCTATACGCATCAAAAACATTGGCAGAGGAAATAAAGTAGAGTTTTGCCTTGGACCGCATCAAATATTCCATCATATGCTGATGGGCTTGTATTTGGGCCGCAAAATCTCCCCGGAGCGATGAAATAATTACATCGGGATGTACTTTTTCCAAAATATGGAAAACATCATCCTCTTCCAGGTCATACCTGAAAAATTGTTGGTTGGAAGAGAAGGAACGGTTGGTAAAATACGTGCCGTACGTGTCGAAATAGGAGCAGAGTTCTTTATAGATGGCATTACCCACAAATCCACTCGCGCCCAATATCAATATCTTCTTTTTGTTCAAACGCTATCAGCTGTTTTTATAAAAGGGCAATTTTACAACGGTTGCAGGTACTTTATTGATCCTGATCTTGATGTAGATAGTGGAACCCAGTTCGGAATGCTCAGTAGGTACATAACCCAGTCCGATCCCTTGTGATAGGGAAGGGGACATAGTTCCTGAAGTAACGATGCCTATTTCGTTGCCATCCTTGTCCAAAATAGGATAGTCGTGTCTTGGAATACCCCTTTCTTCCATTTGGAAAGCCACCAATTTTCTTTTGGGACCTGCTTCCTTTTCCTTGGCCAGGGCTTCGCTGTTCACAAAATCCTTGGAGAATTTGGTGATCCATCCCAAGCCGGCCTCAAAAGGAGAGGTGGTATCATCAATATCATTTCCGTAAAGGCAATAGCCCATTTCCAAACGAAGGGTGTCCCTGGCCGCTAATCCGATGGGTTTGATACCGTATGCTGCACCGGCTTCCATCACCTTGTCCCAAACTTGTTTTACTTCAGAATTCTTGCAATAGATCTCAAATCCGCCCGATCCCGTATACCCCGTGGCCGAAATGATGACATAATCGATTCCCGCAAAATCGCCTACCACAAAATTGTAGAAGTTGATAGCTGACAAATCCACAGAGGTCAAGGATTGCATGGCCTCCACAGCCTTTGGACCTTGGATGGCCAATAGGGAATAATCATCTGAAAGGTTCCTCATATCGGCTCCAATGCCTTCGTTGTATTTAGAGATATGGTTCCAGTCCTTATCAATATTGGAAGCGTTTACTACCAACAAATAGGTTTCTTCCTTAACGCGATATACGATTAGGTCATCCACAATACCGCCAGTTTCGTTAGGTAAACAACTGTATTGTGCCTTTCCGATGGTTAATTTGGATGCATCGTTGGTCGTCACTTTTTGAATAAGCTCCAAGGCCTTGGGTCCTTCGATCAAAAACTCGCCCATGTGCGAAACATCGAAGACCCCAACGCCCTTACGCACGGTTTCATGTTCAGCATTCACGCCCTCATAGGAAACTGGCATGTTGTAGCCTGCAAAAGGAACCATTTTGGCGCCAAGAGCCTTATGGGTTTCAAAAAGTGCTGTGTTTTTCATTTCTTACATTTTTAAGCTTGGCAAATTTATAGAAATAATTAAGGATACAGGCCTTCAAAGTTCTTATGATTTCCATAAAAATAGGTAGCCATTTTTAACAAATGGCTTCGCAGTAAAATTTGTATTTTGACCCAAATATCGTTTTTGATGAAAAATGTCATTTTCAGCACATTTGTAATGCTATCCATCGTATCCGTGGGTTTTTCCCAAGGTACCCCAACCGATTATCTATCTGCCGATTTTCATAAACAGAGAAGGGATGAAGTCAGAAAACTGCTACCTCCCAACACTGCCGTGGTGTTATTTGCCAATGCGGAACGAAACCGGGCCAACGATGTGGATTTCGTATACCATCAAGATCCTAACTTTTATTATTTGACAGGGTACAAGGAACCGAACGCAGTACTCGTACTTTTTTCGGAACCCCAAACGGATGCCTCGGGCAAAAAGTTTGATGAGATCATTTATGTACAAGAAAGAAATGCCAGGGCAGAGCAATGGACCGGTAAGCGATTGGGTGTGGAAGGGGTAAAGGAAAAACTGGGTTTTGATATGGTCTATAACGGAAAGGAATTTGAGCATTTTCCTATAGATTTTGCCTCGTTTGATATCGTTTCCTTTGTGGATTTTCAAAATGATTACCGTGATCAATCGGGCAATGCGGACCTTTTTGACCTGATCAAGACTTTTAAGGAAAAAGCAAACTATCCCTCGGATTACAATCCTATCAAAAATGATTTATACAGTATGATTTCCGCTGATGACGGGTCCAAAACCGATGAGTTGGTGGAGACTGTAGAGAAGTACATGAACCGTTATCCCAATCTACAGGATGATGAATTTCTCAATGATTTTGTGAATGCGTCAAACGATGACATCAGAAAGGAAATCAAGAACAAAGTGTTGGTCATTCAACAGTCTTCCAATCTCGATTCCAAGGTGTTGCCCATGGCCATGGCCAAATTGAGGGAAACCAAAACTGCTGAAGAAATCAAACTTTTAAAGAAAGCCGTAGAAATTTCCGCCGTAGGGCAAATAGAAGTGATGAAGGCCATGCATCCCAATATGTCGGAATCGGAAATACAGGGCGTTCACGAATACGTCTATAAAAAATATGGTGCCGAGTATGAAGGGTATCCATCCATTGTAGGCGGCGGTAATAATGGTTGCATCCTTCATTACATAGAGAACAGCAAGACTACCGTTGGCAATGATTTGGTGCTGATGGATCTTGGCGCAGAATATCATGGTTACACGGCCGATGTGACAAGAACCATTCCTGCCAATGGGAAATTTACATCTGAGCAGAAAGCCATTTATGACATCGTGTACAATGCCCAAGAAGCTGGAATAAAGGCCAGTATCGTAGGGGCACCCTTTCAGGCACCGGGCAAGGCAGCGTATCAGGTGGTTGCCGATGGCTTGTTGAAATTGGGTATCATAAAGGAAGAAAAGGAAACCCGCATTTATTTTCCACACGGCACTTCCCACTATTTGGGATTGGATGTGCATGATGATGGCACCTACGGACCCTTCAAGCCCAATACGGTGATTACGGTAGAACCGGGTATCTATATCCCGGAAGGGAGTAACTGCGATAAAAAATGGTGGGGCATTGCCGTCCGTATCGAAGATGATGTGCTGATCACCAACGATGGTCCGGTTGTGCTATCGGCGATGGCACCCAGGACTACCGAGGCCATTGAAGCTATGATGAAACAACCCAGCCCGTTGGATAATTTCAAATTGCCCAAATTGGATTAAGCTGTTGCCAGTAAGAAGGCTTTCAGGTCTTCGTATGTTTTGATCAGATGTGATTTCTTCTCCCTGCCCATCACTTTTTGGATTTGGGGTGGAATTTCGGGACTCAATCCCAAGGTATGTTCCACTACATCCAAAAACTTGACGGGATGGGCCGTTTCCAAGAAAATGCCATAGGTATCGGGATAATCTTTTTGATATTCCTTCAAACCCAGATAACCCACTGCCCCGTGGGGATCCATCACATAACCGGATTGGGCATGGATTTTCTTCATAGCCTCTCTTGTCTCTTCATCCGAAAAGGAATAGGAGGATAGATTTTCCCGAAGGGTTTCCAAGTTGCCTTGGTACAAATGCTGAATACGTATAAAGTTGCTAGGATCACCTACGTCCATGGCGTTGGAAATGGTGGCTTTGGATGGAACAGGTTCGTAAATTCCATTTTCCATAAACTTGGGAACCACATCGTTCACATTGGTAGAGGCCACAAAATGTTTTACGGGCATGCCCAACTTCTGGGCAACCATTCCCGCACAAATGTTTCCGAAATTGCCCGAAGGTACCGAAAACACGATCTCTTTTCCATTTGATTTTGCTTGTTTGTACGCGAACAAAAAGTAGAACAATTGGGGTAGCCATCTCGCCACATTGATGCTATTGGCAGAGGTGAGTTTTTTGTGATCGGTGATTTCCTTATCTAAAAAAGCAGACTTGACCATACGTTGGCAGTCATCAAAAGTGCCGTCCACTTCCATGGCCTCAATATTCTGGCCCAAAGTGGTCAATTGTTTTTCCTGGATATCGCTTACTTTCCCACTTGGATAGAGGATAACCACTTTTACGCCTTCCACACCCAAAAATCCATTCGCAACGGCTCCACCCGTATCTCCAGAAGTGGCCACCAGAACGGTAACATCCTGTTTTTCACCTTGGGAAAAGTAACCCAGGCAATTGGCCATAAACCGTGCTCCGACATCCTTAAAGGCCATGGTAGGGCCATGGAACAACTCCAAAGTGGCCACATTTTCTTCCATAGGAACCACAGGAAAATCAAAATCCAAGGTATTGGCGATGATTTCTTTCAAAACCGCATTGGGAATATCTTCGTTCACAAATTGATGTATGGCCTTGAAGGCTATCTCATGGTTGGACAACTGTTCTATATTTTTGAAAAAATCCGCTGGTAATGGAGTGATGCTATCAGGGAAATACAACCCTTTATCAGGAGCGATTCCTGCAATAACGGCCTCTTTGAAGGAAGCTTGTAAATCGGGATTGTTTAGACTGTAAAATTTCATGGGACTAGGCAATTTTTTTAACCCCTTGGGTATTGATTTTGGAAATGTGGATGTCAAAAGGAATCCCGAATTTCGAATAGGTTTCTTTCATGGATTCGGCCACCGATTGAGCGGTTTCCATACCTTTGCTCAATGCAAAAATGGAAGGCCCGGAGCCTGAAATTCCACATCCCAATGCTCCGGAAGCCAATGCGTTGGCCTTGATTTCGTCAAACCCGGGAATCAAAATGGAACGGATGGGCTCCACGATATGGTCCTGTAGTGAACGGCCAATCAGGTCGTAATCGTTTTGAAAAAGCCCTGCGATAAGTCCGCCCACATTGCCCCATTGTTTGATCCCTTTTTCCAGTGAAATGGTGGTCTTCAAAATTTTCCGGGAATCCGAAGTTTTAATCTCGATTTGTGGATGGATCACCGTTGCCACTAGCTCAGAAGGTGTGGGAATCGGGATGATATCCAGCGGGTCGTAGCTTCTCACTAAAGTGAAACCACCGTAAATGGCAGGGGCCACGTTATCGGCATGGGCCACATCACTGGCCAATTTTTCTCCTTGCATGGCAAATTTTACCAATTGCAAATGGGAGAAGGGCCTACCCAGTAATTCGTTCATGGCCCAAACGGCTCCTGCGGAACTTGCCGCGCTGCTACCGATACCACTCCCAGGTTTGATGCGTTTGTCGATTTCGATTTCAAAACCGCCGTCAAAATTACTTTCGTGTAAAAGGGCCAAACCGGCCACTCCAGAAACATTTTTTTCCGTTTCCAAAGGAAGATCCTGACCTAAAATCTTTGTAATACGGATTCCTTTTGCAGAGGTCTTTCTAACGATCATTTCATCCCCGACGGAATCCAAGGCGAGTCCGAGCACATCGAACCCACAGGAAACGTTGGCAATGGTGGCGGGGCAGAATACTTTGATTTCTTCCATGGTCAAAAGTTTCCGATTCGGATTATATCGGCAAAGATACCTGATGCGGTTACATCCGCACCGGCTCCTGCTCCTTTTATGATCAACGGCTGGTTGGGATAGCGTTCGGTAAAGAAAAGCACAATGTTGTCGCTTCCTTCAAGATTGTAAAAGTCGTGTCCTCTAGGAATTTTTTGCAATCCCACCTTCGCCTTACCGTCTTCAAATTGGGCCACATATTTCAATTTGCTGTCCGCATCGGCAGCGTCCTTGTACAGTTTCTGGAAATCACTTTCGTATTTTTTCAAGGACTCAAAAAAAGCGTCATTGGAGTTGGTCTCCAAGCTTTCCTTGGGCAAAAAGGATATGTTTTCAATGTCCTCGATGTTCAATTGGTGTCCACTTTCACGGGCCAAGATCAATATCTTCCGCATCACGTCCACACCGCTCAAGTCTATGGTCGGGTCGGGCTCGGTATAGCCTTGTTCCTGTGCTTGTTTCACCACATCGTGGAAGGTGACACTATCATTAAAGGTGTTGAATACAAAGTTGAGGCTCCCGGATAACACGGCTTGAATTTTCCTGACCTTGTCACCCGATGCAATGAGGTGTTTCAAGGTATCGATAATAGGTAAACCGGCTCCCACGTTCGTTTCGAAAAGGAACGGAGCATTGTACTGCTTCGCCAGTTGTTTCAATTCCTTGTAAAAATCATAATCCGAAGAGCAGGCAATTTTATTGCAGGTCACCACGGAAATGCTGTTTCGCAGGTAATCCGCATACGATTTGGCAACGTCGGAACTAGCGGTATTGTCCACAAAAACGCTGTTTCTAAAGTTGAGCGATTTTACCTGATTAAAAAATGCATTTCTGTCCGCGGGTTGACCTTCTGCCAAAACACTTTCCCAATCTTTTAAGGCAATACCGTTTTCATCGAAGGCCATAGTGCGTGAGTTACTGATCCCGACAACCCTCACATTGAGTTTCAACTCGTCCTTTAGATATTTTTTCTGTTGACGGATTTGATCCAAAAATTTGGCTCCCACATTACCAACCCCCATCACGAAGAGGTTCAACTGTTTGGTGTTTTCTTCGAAAAAGGTCTCGTGCAAGGAATTGAGGGCTTTTTTAACATCGTCTTTTTTGATGACGGCGGAAATGTTCCTTTCCGAAGCGCCTTGTGCAATGGCCCTGATGTTCACGTTGTTCTTACCCAATGTGCTGAACATTTTTCCACTCAACCCTTGATGGCTCTTCATGTTATCGCCCACAAGGGCGATAATGGTCAGGTCTTTTTCTACCAAAATCGGCTTGATCTTTTTGCTCGAAATCTCGTAGGCAAAAGTTTCGTTTACAGCATAGGCGGCAGCATCGGCATCATCATCGGCAATCCCCACACAAATGGAGTGCTCGGATGATGCTTGGGTAATGAGCACAATACTGATATTTTTTAACGAAAGGGTTTCAAAGAAGCGTTTCGAGATGCCGGGAATCCCGACCATACCTGGACCTTCCAAAGAAAGTAGGCTAATGTTCCCCACATGACTGATGCCCCGAACCGTTTTACCGTTCCCATTATGGTTTTTGGTTATTAATGTACCTGGATTTTCAGGGTCGAAAGTATTTTTGATGGCAATCGGGATCTCTTTGCTCAACACCGGTTGAATGGTAGGCGGGTACAAAACCTTCGCGCCAAAATGGGAGAGCTCCATCGCTTCCTCATAACTGATGTGGGATACGCATTTGGCCTGTTTCACCAATCGTGGATTGGCGGTGTACATCCCGCTGACATCGGTCCAGATTTCCAGTATTTCTGCCTGTTGGGCTGCCGCGATGATGGCGGCGGTATAATCCGATCCACCTCTGCCCAAAGTAGTGGAATTGCCCATTCTACTGGAGGAAACGAATCCAGGCAACACGGTAATCCGATGATTGATGGACGAAAAATAGGCTTGACATTTGGCGTTGGTCTTATCAAAATCAACGTTTGCCTTTCCGTATTGTTCATCAGTGATGATCAGTTCCCTGCTATCCTTGAATTGGGCATCCAAACCTTGGAATCTAAAGAACTCACTGATGATGAATGAGGAAAGTAATTCCCCGTAGCTAACAATTTTGTCGGATAGTTTTGGGGTCAATTCCCCGATCAGATAACAACCTTCCAAAAGAGTTTCCAAAACATTCAGGTCGCTTTTTACTTGGCTCAATACACTGCTCTGTGATTGTACCGGAAGCAATTCCTTGATAGCGGATAAATGTCTTGCCTCGATTTCTTCAAGACCTTTTTTATAGGATTGATCTTGTTTGGAAGCCAGTTGTGAAGTTTGCAATAGGAGGTCGGTTAACCCGCCAAAAGCGGATACAACAACAGCTACTTTTGGGTCATTGAGACTGGCAACAATGGACTTGACCTTGTTTATGTTTTCTGGATTGGCAACAGAAGTGCCGCCAAATTTTAAGACTTTCATGATGAAATATTATTGAAAATAAAATTGTAATAGGGACAAAAAAACGGACGGATGATATATAGCAGAATTACCCCAAAGGGGTTGTGGTGGTAATAGTGAAGATAGATGAAGAAGCATTCATCCAGCTTGTTTTGATATCCGTTTGTTTTACTTGCATTATTCAATAATGAGGTGATAAAAGTAGTACATTTGAATACTTCATCAAATCAATGATGAGATTTTTTGCGAAATCTTTACGAATCATCCATATTTTTTAATGAATGAAAATTTTTTCCGCTTCCCAAATCCAAGATGCTGATAAATCTACAATACAAAAACAACAAATTTCCAGTGAGGAGCTTATGGAAAGGGCTGCCACCAAGCTATTTGAGTGGATCCATGCTAGGTTGAGAGGCACTCGAGTAACCCTTAAGCTGTTTTGTGGAATCGGTAACAATGGCGGTGATGGCTTGGTATTGGCCCGGCTTTTACATGAACATGGGTATACCATTCAAGTATATGTGGTCAACTTTAGTGAAAAACGTTCCAAGGATTTCTTATTGAACCTTGAAAGATTGAAGAGCGCAAAACTTTGGCCTGACTTTCTGAACAATGAAAGCGAACTCCCGCCCATCTCACCGGATGATATTGTTATTGATGCCATATTTGGCATTGGATTGAACCGGGCCCCAAACACCTGGGTGGGCAATTTGATCATGCACATTAATAACTCCAGAGCTTTTGTACTTTCTGTGGATATCCCATCCGGTTTGCCTACGGATAAATGCCCATGGAATCCGGATTATGCCATTAGGGCCAGTTATGTGCTTACTTTTCAAGTACCCAAATTAGTCTTCTTTTTGCCAGAAACAGGGGTTTTTGTGAATCAATGGGAGCTATTGGACATTGGTTTGGACCCGGAATATCTACAAACAACCGAAACCGAATTTGAGCTGATTGGTAGGCCAGAAGTGTTACCCTTATATCGCCCACGGCTTAAATTTTCGCATAAGGGAAACTATGGACATGCCATTATCGTTGGTGGAAGTTATGGGAAAATTGGTGCTGTTCAATTGGCGAGTGACGCCTGTTTGAGTTCAGGTAGTGGTTTGGTCACCGCATTTGTGCCACTTTGTGGATATCAAGCTATACAAACCGCATTGCCAGAAGTTATGGTTTTGACCGATGGTGGAGAAAAAATTATTTCCAAGATTTCCTTTCCTTTTGAGCCAACTGTGGTTGGAATTGGAATGGGAATCGGGGTGGATAAAATTACCGCGAACGCTTTTGGTGCTTTGCTGAAATCAATGGAAAAGCCTATGGTCATTGATGCCGATGGATTGAACATTTTGGCCAAACATCCAAAGATGTTGAAAGATATACCCGAATTATCAGTGTTAACGCCTCATCCCAAAGAACTGGAACGATTGGTTGGAAATTGGAGCGACGACTTTGAAAAACTTTCTAAAGTGAAAGCTTTTTCAACCCATTATAATGTAGTTGTCGTGATCAAAGGCGCCCATACCATAACGGTTTATAAGGATAAGGGCTTTGTGAACACTACGGGTAATCCTGGGATGGCTACCGCCGGTAGTGGCGATGTGCTGACGGGTATGATAACGGGCTTAATGGCACAAGGATATACTAGCTTACATGCCGCCATTTTTGGTGTGTACCTGCATGGCTTGGCCGGAGACATAGGAGTTTCCGAAATGGGGTATGAGGCTTTAAAGGCCTCGACAATTATTTCAAATATTGGGAATGCGTTTATGGAGTTGCTCAGACAGCCCGAAGCGGAACCGCAAGAAGAGAACTAATCCTTGGATTTTCCTTTACTGTTCTTCAATCTTTTTTTTACCCAGGCCAAAGCGTTGTCAAACTCAATAAAAAATTCCATGCTCTTTTTGTAGAACAATTTTTCAATCTTGAAGTTATGCATGTCTATTTCCTTCTTGGAAACGATGGCGAAGGCCTTAAGGTTGTCCAATCCTCTTACATAGTTGTAAATGGTAGGATCTACGGCATAGGAATTTTTACGAAGGCTTATATAGCCAAAATCCTTGTCCCTAAAGTGAATTTCCGATATGCCGATGATTTGATAGGCTCTTTCCAGAGTTATGGTGCTGCCTTCATCAAAAGAGGAGACCATGTAGTCATCATAAACCTGTACAGTGCCAATATCCAAGCGGTACTCGCGTACAACAACGGTCTTCTTCGTAGAAGTAAATTTCATTCCCAAGTGTCATTATAGTGTCTCGCTAACGAAAGTAGATGTAAAGGGGAGTGAAGGGAAAAAATCTAGATTAAAAGCGTAAATATCGTTTAAATGGTAATTTAGGTCAAAAAAAAGCTGGCCCATGGGCCAGCTCTATTATGTTGAGGTCATTTTAATTTTCGGTTTCGGTGGATTTTTCGGCCTTTTTTATCCTGATGGTAAGCTCGTCTTTTTGCTCGTCCAGGTCCATAAAGATGCTGTCACCTTCCTCCAGTTTGGAGTTCACGATTTCCTCTGCCAATGTATCCTCTATATATTTCTGGATAGCTCTTTTTAGAGGGCGTGCCCCATACTGCTTGTCGAATCCTTTTTCAGCTATATAATCCTTGGCTTTATCGGAAAGTCTAAGGTCATAACCAATGTCTTTGATCCTTCCATAGAGTTTGTTCAACTCAATATCAATGATCTTGTGGATGTCTTCCCTTTCCAAGGGATTGAACACGACCACATCGTCTATCCTATTTAGGAATTCGGGAGCAAAGGCCTTTTTCAAGGCACTTTCGATCACACTTTTCTGATGGGTATCGGCTTGGGCCTGTTTGGCAGCTGTACCGAATCCGACACCTTGTCCAAAATCCTTCAATTGGCGTGCACCAATGTTGGAGGTCATGATGATAATGGTGTTCCTGAAATCGATCTTGCGACCAAGACTGTCGGTAAGGAAACCGTCATCAAGCACTTGTAGCAACATGTTGAATACGTCTGGGTGGGCTTTCTCGACTTCGTCCAAGAGTATCACAGAATACGGTTTGCGACGTACTTTTTCCGTCAATTGTCCGCCTTCTTCATACCCCACATATCCTGGAGGTGCTCCAACTAATCGGGAGATGGCGAATTTTTCCATGTATTCGCTCATGTCGATGCGGATAAGGGCATCCTCAGAATCAAAAAGTTCCTTGGCCAAAATTTTGGCCAACTGGGTTTTTCCAACCCCGGTCTGACCCAAAAAGATGAATGAACCAATGGGTTTGTTGGGGTCTTTTAAACCGGCCCTGTTTCTTTGGATGGCCTTGGCCACTTTGGCCACTGCTTCATCCTGACCAATCACGAAACCTTTGATCAAATCGGGCAACTTGGCCAATTTGTTGCTTTCGGTCTGGGCTATCCTGTTTACAGGGATGCCGCTCATCATGGAAACCACATCGGCCACGTTGTCCTCGGTTACGGTTTCCCTATGCAATTTGCTTTCTTCTTCCCAACGCTCCTGGGCCGTGGCCAAATCTTTTTCAAGGCGTTTTTCGTCGTCGCGCAACTTGGCGGCTTCTTCGTATTTCTGTTTTTTAACAACGCTGTTCTTCAGTTCACGAACATCTTCCAACTGGCTTTCCAGTTCCAAAATCTGTTTGGGAACGTCCATGTTCACAATGTGCACACGGGAACCCGCTTCGTCCAAGGCATCAATGGCCTTGTCCGGCAAGAATCTGTCCGTCATGTACCTGTTCGTCAATTTTACACATGCCATAATGGCTTCGTCTGTGTAGTAAACGTTGTGGTGATCTTCGTACTTGCCTTTGATGTTCATCAAAATTTCTATGGTTTCCTCAACAGAGGTCGGCTCTACCATAACCTTTTGAAAACGGCGTTCCAAGGCACCATCTTTTTCGATGTATTGTCTGTATTCATCAAGGGTAGTGGCACCTATGCATTGGATTTCTCCCCTTGCCAAGGCAGGTTTGAACATATTTGATGCATCCAGGCTTCCTGTAGCGCCACCGGCTCCCACAATAGTGTGGATCTCATCAATGAAAAGAATGATGTCATCGTTCTTCTCCAACTCGTTCATAACGGCTTTCATACGTTCCTCAAACTGACCGCGGTACTTAGTCCCTGCCACCAAAGAGGCAAGATCCAAGGTAACCACCCGTTTGTTGTAAAGGATTCGTGATACCTTTTTGTTGATGATGCGCAATGCCAAGCCTTCGGCAATGGCACTTTTACCAACACCAGGTTCCCCGATCAACAAAGGGTTGTTCTTTTTCCTTCGGCTCAAAATCTGGGAAACGCGTTCAATCTCTTTCTCGCGGCCCACAACAGGGTCCAATTTGTTTTCCTCGGCCAATTTGGTCAAATCCCTACCGAAGTTGTCCAAAACCGGGGTTTTGGATTTTTTGTTTCCTTTTTGGGCGGAACCGGAGCCAAAAGCACTGTCCTTGCCCTCACCCAAGTCGTCTGGATCCCCAGAAAAGGATTCAGCCTGCGGGGAATCTACATAATCGTCGTCGCTGGTGATCATCGATTTGAATTGTTCTTTTACGTTATCATAGTCCACTTTTAGCTTATGCAGCAATTTGGTAGTGGGATCGTTCTCGTTTCTGAGGATGCAGAGCAAAAGGTGCGCGGTATTGATGGAAGAGCTTTGGAAAAGCTTCGCCTCAAGGAAGGTTGTTTTTAGGGCACGTTCCGCTTGTCGGGTCAGGTGCAGGTTCTTTTTGTCTTTCTGCATTGTGCCCGAATTTGGATTGGCGGGACTCAGGATCTCCACCTTACGGCGAAGGTGTTCCAGGTCCACATCCAGTGCGTCCAATATACTAATGGCCTTGCCATTTCCATCTCTTAAAAGACCCAGCATCAGGTGTTCCGTTCCAATAAAATCGTGGCCCAATCTTAGGGCCTCCTCCTTGCTGTATGCTATAACGTCTTTTACTCTGGGGGAAAAATTGTCGTCCATACGTTTCTTTTTCAGCAATTAAAATTAATAAAAGTATTGTTACCGTGGTCAAATACCGTACCCATATTCGATAAACTAGTTGTAAATGTCGGAATAAAGGGTAATTTTTTACTTGTTTAACAAAGCTTTACCACACAATAGGGGACTTGCTTCAAATGTTGATAATTTTTTTAATAAAGTAAGCGCAAAGCGGTATAAAAGCTGCTATTTTCTGTATATTGCCATGATATTTTAACCACAAAAAACAATAAGATTTTAGCATGGCGGAAGGAGAAAAGTTAATTCCTATCAACATTGAGGATGAGATGAAATCTGCCTACATCGATTACTCGATGTCGGTCATTGTGTCACGTGCCCTGCCAGATGTTCGTGATGGCTTGAAACCAGTGCACCGTAGAGTACTCTTCGGAATGCACGAACTGGGAGTAAGGTCTACAAGTGCCCATAAGAAATCTGCCCGTATCGTTGGGGAGGTTTTGGGTAAATACCACCCACACGGAGATACCTCTGTTTATGATACCATGGTTCGTATGGCCCAGGAATGGAGCCTTAGGTACATGTTGGTTGATGGACAGGGTAATTTTGGTTCCGTGGATGGGGACAGTCCCGCGGCCATGCGTTATACCGAGGCCAGGATGCGGAAGATCGCCGACGAGATGTTGGCAGATATTGACAAGGAAACCGTAGACCATCAGTTCAACTTTGATGATACGTTACAGGAACCAACCGTGTTGCCTACCCGGATCCCGAACCTTTTGGTGAACGGTGCATCTGGGATTGCTGTAGGTATGGCAACCAACATGCCGCCCCACAACCTTTCCGAAGTGGTAGATGGTACCATTACCTATATCGACAATCCTGAGGTCGAGATTGATGAACTGATCAGGCACATCAAAGCCCCCGACTTTCCAACTGGGGGAATAATTTATGGATATGATGGTGTAAAGGAGGCATTCCACACTGGTCGAGGCAGGGTGGTCATGCGTGCCAAGGCTTCGTTTGAGGAAGTTCAAGGAAGGGAATGCATCATTGTGACCGAAATTCCCTATCAGGTAAACAAGGCCGATATGATCAAAAAGACGGCCGATCTGATCAACGAAAAGAAAATAGATGGCATAGCCTCCATCCGTGACGAATCGGATAGGAAAGGGATGCGGATCGTATACATCCTTAAGCGAGATGCCATACCGAATATTGTACTGAACACCCTTTACAAATACACGGCCCTTCAATCCTCTTTTAGTGTAAATAACATTGCCTTGGTCAATGGTAGGCCGCAGTTGTTGAACTTGAAAGAAATCATACACCATTTTGTGGAGCACAGACATGAGGTTGTGGTTCGCAGAACAACTTATGAACTAAGAAAGGCCGAGGAAAGGGAGCACATTCTTCAAGGTTTGATCATTGCCTCGGATAATATCGATGAGGTGATTGCGATCATCCGTGGTTCTTCCAATGTGGACGATGCCCGTAACAATTTAATGGAACGTTTCAAACTATCCGAAATCCAGGCCAAAGCCATTGTAGAGATGCGTTTGCGTCAACTTACTGGTCTTGAGCAAGATAAGCTTCGTGAGGAATATGAGGAATTGTTGAAGACCATTGAAGACTTGAAGGATATCCTTGAAAAGAAAGAGCGCAGGATGCAGATCATCAAGGATGAATTGGCCGAGGTGAAGGAAAAATACGGTGACGAAAGAAGATCTGAGATCAATTATGCCGGGGGCGACCTTAGTATTGAGGATATGATTCCAGATGAACAAGTGGTCATCACCATTTCCCATGCAGGATACATCAAAAGGACCCCATTGACCGAATACAAGACCCAGAATAGGGGAGGTGTAGGTCAGAAGGCATCCTCCACGCGTAACGAAGATTTCTTGGAGCACCTTTTCGTAGGTACCAACCACCAATACATGTTGTTCTTTACCCAAAACGGAAAATGTTTCTGGATGAGGGTCTATGAAATTCCTGAAGGAAGTCGAACTTCCAAAGGAAGAGCCATCCAAAACCTGATCAATATGGAAACGGATGACAAAGTAAAAGCCTTCATCTGTACCCAAGATCTCAAGGATGAGGATTATGTGAACAGTCATTACGTAATCATGGCCACCAAAAAAGGAGTGGTGAAGAAAACTTCTTTGGAGCAGTATTCCCGACCACGACAAAACGGTATCAATGCCATAACCGTAAGGGATGGGGACGAGTTACTTGAAGCTAAACTGACTACAGGTACCAGCCAAATTTTCCTTGGATTGAAATCAGGTAAAGCCATCCGTTTTGAAGAGAGCAAGACACGACCAATGGGTAGAAGTGCTTCCGGAGTTCGTGGTATTACTCTGGCGGATGACAACGATGAGGTAATCGGCATGGTATCTGTGCATAACTTGGAAGACGATATTTTGGTAGTTTCCGAGAATGGTTATGGTAAGCGTTCCAATATGGACGATTATAGGGTCACCAATAGAGGTGGAAAAGGAGTGAAGACCATTTCCATCACCGAAAAGACAGGTGGTCTAGTAGCCATCAAAAATGTAACCGATACCGATGACCTCATGATCATCAACAAATCCGGTATTGCCATTCGTATGAGTGTAGAAGACCTGAGGGTCATGGGGCGTGCCACCCAAGGTGTGCGACTCATCAACCTAAAAGGAGGGGATTCCATCGCAGCTGTTGCAAAGGTCATGAAAGAAGATGAGGCCATGGACGATGCCAGCATCTTGGATATTGAGGTGAAGGGAGAAGATGGCACGGCTATTGAAGGGGAAACCGAAAACAATGAATAATCGATAAACACTAAATAATTATTTTTTTGACATGAAGACTAAAGTTTTGATATTACTTGCCATAGGGATTTCAACGATGGGATTAGCCCAGAAGGACGAGATCAAGGCAGCTGAAAAGGCCATGAAGAGCGGAGATGCTGCAGGTGCGTTGGCTGCACTTCAAGGCGCGGCCTCAACCATAGGTTCCGCTGATGATAAAACTCAGGCACAATATTATGCCGATCTGGGTAATGCCAATTATGATTTGGCACAAAAGGGAGATGCTTCCAAATTTAAGGATGCTTTAGATGCCTACAACAAAGTAATTTCCATTGAAGAAGCCAGCGGAAAGCCTAAGTACACTTCAGTGGCCAAAGAAAAAATGGCCCAAATGACTGCTGATTTAGTGAACGCGGCTGTTGATGATAACAATAATCAGAGATATGCTCAAGCAGCAGATAAGCTGTATATGAGCTATAAGCTTAGCCCACAGGATACCGTTTACCTTTATTACGCAGCAAGTAGTGCGGTGAATGGACAGGAATATGAAAAAGCCCTGGATTATTACAATGAACTTAAGGCTGTAAATTATGATGGTAGTGATGTTACCTTTACGGCGGTGAACATTGAAACGGGCGAAACCGAAACTATGGACAAATCTACGCGTGACCTTTATGTGAAAGCAGGTACGCACAAAGACCCAAAAGAGGAAAAAAGTCCTTCTAAAAAGCCTGAAATCGTTAAAAATATTGCATTGATCTACCAACAGTTGGGAGAAAATGAAAAGGCTTTGGAAGCTTATACCGATGCAAGGGCCGAAAGTCCGGACGACGTGAATTTGGTTTTGGGTGAAGCAAACCTACACTACACGTTAGGAGATAAGGACAAGTTCAAGGAATTGATGGCCGAAGCCTCCAACATGGCTCCTGACAACCCGGATTTGTTGTATAATATTGGGGTGATCAACATGGAGCAAGGTAACTTGGAAGCCGCAAGGGATGCTTATAAAAAAGCACTTGCAGTGGATCCAGGTTATATCAATGCCCTTTTGAACCTTTCAACCACTTACATTAATGAAGGAAACGGCTTGATCGATGAAATGAATTCTTTAGGAACCTCTAAGGCCGATATCGCCAAATACGATCAACTGAAAGAGAAAAAAGATAGTCTTTTTAGGGAAGGCGCCACTGTTTTGGAAGATGCTCTAAAATCCAACCCCGATAACCAAAGTGTTCTTACCCAGTTGAAGAACATATATGGTGCTTTGGGAGATACCGAAAACTTTATGAGGATTAAAAAGTTATTGGGAGAATAATCAAATTTCTTCCAGTAAAAAAGGGACCGATTATCGGTCCCTTTTTTTATATGATCTTTTTAATGACCCTCAATTTGTGGGTGTACAATTTTTCTTCCGTATTGAAGATGCCGGTATGGTCAATACGATCGATCCTTACATGACCGTTCACATGGATGATGTAGTTGTCCTTTAAGATAATGCCCACATGGTCAATGATCCCATCGCTGTTGTCAAAAAAAGCTAGATCGCCAGGTTCACTTTCTTCAATGAAACTAAGGGGCTCCCCTTGTTTGGATTGTGCAGCGGCCGTTCGTTCCAAAGCATAACCATTGATTTTGTATACCATCTGTGTCAATCCAGAAGCATCTATTCCGAATGGAGTTTTACCTCCTGGAAGATAAGGGGCCTTTAAATAAAAAAAAGCGGTGTCTACCAAACTTTCCTTGCTTTTCCGACCTTCGCAGATATGCCCTTCAAATGTATGGTTTAAAATGGAGGATGTTTCGGTCATGGACCCGAGTAAAATGGGTAGCAACATGCCATCCGCAGTACAGATATGGGAAATGACGTCCGAAGAAATCTTTGGGGATGTATTTTGGTCTAAACCCTCGTAAATTTCTTCGGAAACCAAAATAATTTGGTTGTTGGCGACCCAACCTTCAAAACTATCAACCCCTCCTCGAATCCTGCTCCATTTTTTTCGACTCTCCAGAACCTTGAAATGCTCCCCGTAAAGTAACTGGGAAATCATTTCTGTACCATCATCCGGATTTGTTCTAATGGGAACAATGCTCAGCGGGCAAATTCCATATTGCATGTATACTTAATTGAATCTCTAATTCCTTTTCAGGACAATAGCCGAGGCACCTCCACCGCCATTGCAAATGGCCGCAGCTCCCAAAGTTGCATTGTTCTGTTCCAATATGTTCAGTAACGTAACGGTGATCCTGGCACCTGAGCACCCAAGGGGATGGCCCAAGGACACGGCCCCACCGTTCACATTGACTTTGGAATCGTCCAAACCAAGGATTTTCATGTTGGCCAAACCAACTACGGAGAAGGCCTCGTTGAACTCAAAATAATCAACATCTTGTAAAGAAACACCTGCGCGGTCCAAGGCTTTTGGTAACGCTTTGGCAGGGGCTGTGGTAAACCATTCCGGTTCTTGCGCGGCATCCGCATATCCGACAATGGTGGCCAGAGGCTTCAAGCCTAGTTCGGCCGCCTTTTCCTCACTCATTAAAACCACCGCGGCCGCACCATCGTTGATAGTGGATGCGTTCGCAGCCGTTACCGTTCCTTCCTTGGTAAAGGCAGGACGCAACGTTGGTATTTTGTCCAAATTTACATTGGTGTATTCTTCATCCTGGGTGACCAAAATTGGCTCGCCCCTACGCTGAGGCACCTCAACAGGAACCACCTCATTATCAAATTTTCCGTTTTTCCAGGCTTCGGCCGACCGTGTATAGGATTGAACAGCAAAGGCATCTTGATCTTCCCTACTAAAATTGTACTTAACGGCACAGGCATCGGCACAGACCCCCATTGCATTTTCATCATAGGCATCAACAAGTCCGTCTTTTTGCATGCCGTCCAACAAAGTTGACGGGCCAAACCTAGTGCTGTTTCGCAGATAAGCATAATGGGGAATTAGGCTCATATTTTCCATGCCTCCGGCCACCACGATAGAGTTTTCACCTAAACCGATGGATTGTGCACCTTGCATAATGGCCTTCATCCCTGAAGAGCAGACCTTGTTCACAGTGGTGCAGGGCACCGTATTGGGTATTCCCGCAAAAATGGCGGCTTGTCTTGCAGGGGCCTGCCCAGTACCGGCCTGGACCACATTTCCCATAAGGACTTCCTCAACCAATCCGGGTTTTAGGCCAATTTTGTCAAGGGCTCCTTTTATGGCCACTGCGCCCAATTTGGGGGCAGGAATGGTGGAAAGGGCACCCATAAAACTCCCTATTGGGGTTCTGGCGGCCGCTACGATCACAACTTTTTTCATATGTGCATTTTTCTCCTGCGAAAATACTAAATTTAAATGCAAAGCTCGAAAATAGCCATTACGCCAGTTCTTATTAATATTTTCTATTTTTGATGTCAACAGTAATACGGAATGGGAAAAACTTTGGATAACGTATACAGGCACCAATCTTTGGTGTACAAGTATTTTCTCTATGTGGTTTCCGTTGCCCTGATCGTTTTCTTTTTTCCGAAGGGAGGAAAGTTCAAATACGAGTTCCAAAAAGGAAAACCTTGGCAATATGAGAATTTATATGCCCCCATCGATTTTTCCATTAAAAAATCCCAGGAAGAAATAGCGGAGGAACAACAATCTATCCGTAATGGCAAAACCGATTATTATACATTTGATAGTGGAATGGTTTCAGAAGTGGGGCTAACCATTGAAAATGAATTGACTACGTTCTTTCAGTCAGAATCATATACCTCCCAACAAAAGCGGATTTTATCTCAAACAGCGCAGGATATTCTGGCTGAGGTTTATGAAACGGGTATTTTTTCAGATAGGCCCGAATCCAAATCCGTGATCATCGTCAAGAACAATGAGGCGTTGCCTGTTTCGCCCAACAAGTTTTTGCTTGTTGAAACCGCAAAGCAATTGGTTGGCGAGCGATTTTCTGCCTTAAGAATGGCAGGCATTGCCCCGGTCATTGGAATAGTTCGGAACAATCTTAAATCCAATCTTTTGTATGATGAGGATTTGACCCAAAGTGCCTTGAATGATGAACTGTCCAAAATATCATACACCCGTGGCGAGGTGGCCCAGGGCAAATTGATCATTGCCAAAGGTGAAATTGTAGAGGCAGAGGATTTTAAGGTGTTGAATTCCTTGAAGGATGAATATGAATCGGAACTTTGGCTGGGAAACAATTATTACTTTATCCTGTTGGGATATACCATTTTGGTGGCCCTTGTATTGATCATGCTTTTCCTATTTTTAAAAAGGTACCGAATCGATATTTACAGGAACAACAACAAGGTCACCTTTATATTTTTCAATATATTGTTGATGGTGCTGGCCACCACGTTGATGGTAAAGCATTATGAGGATTATATTTATGTGGTCCCCCTCTGTATTTTACCCTTGATCCTAAAAAACTTTTTTGATGCCAGATTGGGCCTGTTTGCCCATGTGCTTACGGTTTTGATCTTAGGGTTTGTTGTGCCAAACAGTTTTGAATATATCTTTTTACAGATCATTGCAGGAATTGTGACCATTTTAACGGCTTCTGAGCTATATAAAAGGGCCAATCTCTTCATTTCGGTAGGACAGATTACGTTGATCTATATTATTGGCTATTTTGCCTTCCATGCTATCCATGAAGGGAACCTTGAAAATATTGAATGGATCCTTTTTGGTGTTTTTGTATTGAATGGACTGTTGACCCTTTTTGCACAGCCTTTGATCTATATTTTCGAAAAGATGTTCGGCCTTGTTTCCGATGTTTCCCTGTTGGAATTGTCCGACACCAATTCCAAATTGTTGAAGGAGCTATCGGACAAGGCACCGGGTACCTTTCACCATTCCTTGCAAGTGGCCAACTTGGCCGAGGCGGCAGCCAACGAAATCGGGGCCAATGCCATGTTGGTCAGGGTGGGAGCCCTTTACCATGATGTAGGGAAGATGGAGCATCCCACATATTTCACGGAAAACCAGATAACCAGCGTAAACCCGCATGATGATCTACCGCCAAAGGAAAGTGCCAAGATTATTATTGAGCATGTGATCAATGGGGTCGAAACTGCTAGAAAGTACAATATTCCTGATCGCATCATCGATTTTATTAGAACGCACCACGGTACCACATTGGTCTATTATTTTTTCAAAAAGCAACAAGAATTGGATGCTGAAGCGGATGAGGAGGATTTCAGGTATCCGGGGCCTATACCATTTTCTAGGGAGACAGCGATTTTGATGATGTCGGACGCCGTTGAGGCAGCATCCAAGAGCTTGAAGAACCCGACATTTCCCATTATTGATGAGTTTGTGGAAAAGATCGTGAAAGGTCAAATGCAGGCCAATCAGTTTTTAAATGCCAATATTACCCTCAAAGAAATAGAAATGGTGAAGAAAGTATTGAAGCAAAAGTTGACCAACATCTATCATTTGCGGGTGGAATATCCTGAATAACGGATACTTAAAAACTATTGCTCCAAAAAAATGGAAAAATAGTTGCGATCTTACTTTTGAAAAGGTACATTTGCATCCGCATTTTCAGAATGCACGTTCATAAAAAGAAATTAGGAGAGGTGCCGGAGTGGTAACGGAGCAGATTGCTAATCTGTCATCGGGTAACCGATGCCTGGGTTCGAGTCCCAGTCTCTCCGCTTTTCTATAATATAGTTCGGGGTGTAGCGTAGCCCGGTTATCGCGCCTGCTTTGGGAGCAGGAGGCCGCAGGTTCGAATCCTGCCACCCCGACGAACCACTAAATAGGTGGTATTAAAGCACTGTTAATCGACTGATTGACAGTGCTTTTTGTTTTTTATGCATTCATCTGATATCAAATAAAACCATATAAAAGGTGTAGAGTTCGGTGAATGGTTCGGTACGTTTCTTGTGCATAATTTAGCTTCAGTTTGACGCTGTTTATGGGTGTTTTACAAACCAGTTTTGTCAAACCCAAAAATTATGTATTATGCGCAATTCCAACACTTTAAAGGTTCTAATCTTCACTAGGGACATTTCCAACAACCCTGAAAAATTGACCATTTATGCCCGTATCACCGTCAATGGAAAACGTGCCGAGATAAGTTTGAAACGTTATGTTTCGGTGAATGAATGGGATGAAAATAAGGGAAGACTCCATGGACTTACCCACAAGGCCCGTTTATTGAACAGCTATCTTGATGAGGTGTATGGAGAGATCATGGATACCCATAAACAGTTGTTGCGTGAGGACAAGATTATAACCTCACAGGCCATCAAGGCCCGTTATCTGGGACAGGATGAAGAGCACAAGACCCTTATGGAGCTTATCAAGTATCATTACGAATCACAAAAGAGTAAACTTCGCCCGGGAACCATGAAGAACTATTATGGTACAGAAAAATATCTCAAAAGGTTTTTGGAGCATACCCGTAGACTTCAAGACATCAACTTAAAGCGATTGAACTATAAGTTCATTACTGATTTTGAGAACTATTTGATAAATGGGCCTGATCTGCAAAAGGGAAAGAAGTGTACCAATAATGGGGCCATGAAACATTTGGAGCGGTTAAGGAAAATGGTAAACCTTGCCGTGAGGTTGGAATGGTTGGACAAAGACCCGTTTGTAAACTATAAAAAACATTATAAGAAGAGTGAACGCTCTTTTTTGACCGAAAGGGAACTCAGGCTCATTGAGGAAACAACATTTTCAGGAAGTGGGTATGAGAGGGTCAAGGACACTTTTCTTTTTTCATGTTATACAGGATTGGCCTATGGAGATGTAAAAGCACTGGATATTGATCATATGCGGTTCGGTATAGATGGGAACCTTTGGATCCATACGAAAAGGGAAAAAACTGATGAAGCGGTCAAGGTTCCCTTGCTTCCCAAAGCAAAACAAATCTTGGATAAATATAAAAACTGCAATGAAAGATTGGTGCACGGAAAGTTGTTACCTGTATTAAGCAATCAAAAGACCAACAGTTATTTAAAGGAGATTACAAAGGCTTGTGGAATCTATAAGAATATTTCTTTCCATACTGCCAGGCACACTTTTGCCACAACGGTAACACTCTCCAATGGTGTTCCAATTGAAACCGTTTCCAAAATGCTAGGTCATACCAAATTGACCACTACCCAAATTTATGCAAGGGTTTTGGAAAGAAAAGTTGGTGATGATATGCGAATGTTAATGGAAAGGATGGAAGGTAAATAAAGCATCTTTTTTTTGAACTTTATTCTGTTTCGTGTTGCTCAATGTTTCTCATTGAGATTAGGCCTTTAATTCCGAATGCCATAACAATATGTCCTAAAAGTATAACATATCTACTATCCAACACAAACGACCCTATTCCTATCATGATTACTCCTAAAATTGTTATTATAGACCATATTGTCCGTTCTCTAATGAACTTTCCAGCATGCATTGCCAATCCAAGGTAAAACAAAGCTGGTCCTATGGTCATAAATGGAATACTGATCGAAGGATTACTCATTATTTGATTTGTCAAATTTTTCATCCCTTCATAGTCAGTCCCGTAACTCCACCAAAGAAAATCTATAACTGCCTGCCCCATAAGGGCTATGATTCCTAATGTAGTAATCACTGCGGCTGTACTGTTGAAAATGCCTTTTGAAAAAATATAGTTTAGGGATAGACTTAAGAGGATACCCAGAAGCAATAACCAATGTGCATAGTCAATCGGTTTTTGGGTTTGGATAAATTGATTTCCCTGAAGAACCATTATTTGGTTTAGGATTAAAAATACTAATCCGGTTATGGCATAAATCTTCAGTTTCATTGAGTTTTACTTTGGAAGTTAAACCTATTTATTGGCTTATTGGAAATCGTTTATTTGAACTTATTCAATTATCATTCGTTAGTTGTTGATTCTTGCACATATCCATGTAGCTTCCAGAATAGATTTATTTTGAACATAAGCAATTCCAGATTGCTTAATCAGCCTGTTGCTTATCCTTATGTTTTTGATAACATATTTAACTACCTCATCATATTTTGCGCCATTAAAGAACCTAACATTTTCCATGCTAACAAGTCCAAAAAAACCGTCTGCCAAGCCTGCTTTCTTTATTCCCGCACCACCACATTGTGCCATTGACTCAATAATGATCATTCCAGGAACAAAATTGAATTCGGGAAAACTTCCAGTCAACATTTGATTATTTTTCTTATCGAATTTTTTTGTGCCCACAACTTCCTTATCATTGGAAACAAGAATATTGTCCACAAATAAAAAAGGGGAGCGATGGGGTATCAATTTATGAATGTCTGTTTCCATTTTTGAGTTTTAAAGAAGAATTGTACATGAGTTGTAGAAGTTGCTTCCCTAAAGATATGATTTTTATGAAATTAGGGTGCTCCGATAAGTTTTACAGAAACAAAAAGTTCAATTGAATAGAATCGGTTAATTACTTTAAGCTTATTTGGGACTTATTTTTCCGCATCATTTTAAAGTTAAGGCCTATTATCCAACCTAGAACTAAAGCAAAGGTCAGTTTCTGCAATAAGGGTAAAAACAGTATGAACTGTTGGCTGTAATAAATGTAATTGTTCAGTCCCAATAAAGCAATGCAGATAATACCCCCTATTTTATAATTGGTCATATTACTCTGGTATATTTCCCAGATTATCCCCAAAACAACAAGCACTCCGAAGATACTTGAAAGTGTTGTCATTAAATCATGGAATTCAGTAAACATTAGAAACGCTGATACCATGGATAAAATTCCAAATATCAGAATGATAATTTTCCAAATGGGGTTTTTTGTAAAATTTCCAGCAAACTGAATGAAGAATAGCATAAGACTTAAGCAAAGAACGAACATGGCTGCAATGGCAAAAGGTCTTGCTGGGTTTATCATATTATTCATTGCCCGTTCATTCATTAGGTTGCACCAATAATTGTTGACCCAATCAAACCCAACACTTTCCAAATTTACCTGTGAACCTCCTGGGTATAAAAAAGATGAATAAACAAATAGACCGATAAAGAGAATTATTCCAATCGTAGGAAGGAACCCAATCAACCTTATGTTTCTTTGTTCTTTCATCACTAAATAATAGTAGTCATTCTTCATTTTAACCAGTTATCCCTTCGATATAACAACCTTTTTTTTGATTAACATGTCATTTTCCATACTCTCCAGAATATATTCCGCAACACTTTGCCTACTTATCAAAAGATTTGGCTTAGGCACATTGTCAAAAGTCTCCAAGATGTTTTCTTCTCTATTTGAGTTGTATAGTCCGACTGGACGAACAATTGTCCACTCCAAGTTCGATTCCAATACTATTTTCTCTTGCCTTGCATGATCTTTATATGCAACACCTATATTGCTATTATCTATAAACCATTTGAACCATTTGGGAATTTCTTTTTTGGTTTCAGAAACTCCCCAAGCTGAACAAACTGTAATTCGATTGACATTCTGTTTTATAGCTATTGGGACTAAGGTAGTCATCACATCGGAAAGAAATGTGCTTGGTGTTCTCAAAGGCGACCAAGGAAAATCAGATTTTCTTGAAATATTTAAAACACTGATAACGCCTTCGCATCCAGATATTGCCTTCATCAAATCAGCTTTATTAGTTGGATTTCCTTCAAAGATTGACAATCCATCATTTCTTTCAATCCGTTTTGTTTTACGAGCAAGACAATTTACCTGATAACCTTTATCAAGAGCCCTTTTCAACACCAATTTACCAGTTCTCCCTGTTGCACCAAGTAATAGGATTTTCATCGTTTATTTGAACTTTAAGATATGTTATTTGATTTAATCCCGTAGATTTTCATCCCTGATTTCCATTAATTGATCAAAGTTGGGGTACTTCCTTTCTTTTGGCGTGTTCACCTCTTTTAAAAGTGATTCCCTAAAATCATTATTATCAAGCTTTTTCAATACTTCATCATTATCAATATATTCCATCTGGATTCTATATCGTCTAAAAAATTCTTTCTCATGTTCCTTTGGCACCAAACCTTTATAGTAATCCAACAGTCTGTGGTTTTCTAGGGGTTCATAAAAAACAAAACCATCAAAAACATCTTCATATTTTAAGTTGTCGGTGTTACCCTTCCACATATCAAAACCATCATTTCCAAAGACTGTTTCATGCAGATCAAACCCCATATTTCGGATGTTCTCTGATTTGAATGATGCATCCCATTTACCATCTTGGATGAGTCCATAGACAAACCCATTCCCATTGGATGTGAAAATTGGCCTGTTGGTCAAGATACTCGCCAATCGCTCCCCAAAATAATCTTGAAGATACTTACCTGCATTTTTGACGGTTTCTCCATTACTGGTCACCATATTGATTTTAAAAGCATGCCTGTAGTTAAGAATGATCAGGGCTTTATTGTTGCCCTTGGAACTGATCCTTTTATAGGTATTGATGATGTTCCGTGCAATCAAACTATCCCGTGGTTCTAATTCAAATTCTTGTTCCTTGTCATAGTCCTCAACATTGTTCACTTTTTGCCAATCAAATTCAACATCGGATGGGTAGTAGTGAATTTGATTGTCCGAGAGATTGTTGATGTCATAGATTGTTTTCAAAAGGAAGTGGTAATTGTAACGATCCCAAATGACCCAAAAGGAAGCATCCCGCTGAAACTGACTTAATCTCTTGTCTACAATCACACTATCCAATCCTTTAGTCTTAAGGAACTGGGTGATTTCAGGTTGTAGATTGATGAGCCCAATCTCTGTAAATAGGTTCTTTATATTTTTTTGAAAGCGTTCATCAGATAGGATTTCTTTGACCAATTCATATTGGGTGAATTCACTGTGGTCCCTTTCACATAGAATCACAATGTCATGGTCATCAAATTTCTGAAGTATGTAATCCTTTGCAGATGTCTTATCTATATGATTTAAAAAGTTAACATAAGGTTCTATTACTGGGTTTTGAGCAAACCCTTGAATTGATATTATAAATGAAACAAGACAAAAGAGGAATCTCATTATATCTAATCGTTTATTTAAACTTTTTGACTACTCGGTTTGATTATAGACTTTTTACCTACTATGCAGAGATAGTCGCCCTCATCATTTTCATAGGATTCCATGATTTTAAAAACTTCCCCATTATCAATGTCCGCTCTTAATTTTGACAATCCCATTTTCACTTCCATTTGATTTGCCAATGACGAAAATGAGGAAATTCCATTTCTTATTTGATCATCAAAATAATATTCAGGGTTATGCTTTCCACTGTACAGAAATTTATCTTGAAGATTGGGTTGGATAAAATACTTTTCTGTTTCGATGATTTCAATACCACATTTTTTAACGATATTTTCCATCTGCGAAAGACTTGGCATTTGTGCAATCGCATCATCCAACATTCTTGGAAAATAATGATTAAGCCAATATCCTTTCATTTGTTCTGGTGTTGATGTGAAAATCACGATTCTACCATTGACCTTGAGTACCCTACAAATTTCATGAAAGGCCTTATTTAAATCAGTCCAATGGTGAATGGTCAGACATCCAACGATTCCATCAATCGAACTGTTTGCGAGTTGAATGCTTTCAGCAGTAGCTTTTTTCCAATCAATGTTTTTATTTTTCAATCTTGCCTTTTCAAGCATTGCATGGGAGGGATCGATACCAATGAATTGATAGCCTTCTTTTTGGAATTCAATTGTATAATTTCCTGTTCCACACCCAATATCCAAATAATGGCCCTCCAATGTTGGCCGTAAATGTTTTAGAAAAGTTGCAACTAATAATGGGTCGGCCTTTCTTGTGACATTGTAGTTAACTCCTATTTTATCATATTTGGCCTCCACCCTATATTGAACTTTTAGTTTGCCATTATGATTTTGAACTTCTCAACAAGGGTCTCGACTTCTTGCCAACTTGAATTATTGGTCAAAATTATAAAACAAGAATCACGAGAAATATCTCTGTATATATAGGTTCCAAATCCGACCCAACCACCACCATGATAGACAATTTTAATCCTAGGATTTTTATTGTCCAAGAACCATCCAAAACCGTACTCAAACGCTTCCCCGTTGTTCAACTTGCCAGCTGTAAAAACCCTTTCAAGAGTAGCTGCCGTAACAAGTTCATCCGTATGAAGAATCCTATCCCACCTCAAAAGATCTTCTAATGTAGAGTACACTCCTCCGTCTCCTTTGGCAAAATTTAGAAAATGAGTATCATTTAATATTCGTTCTCCATTTTCATCTGAAAAACCAAAAACCCGTAACGGCATTTTGGGGTCTTGACCGTCAACGAATTTATAGACAGATGTATTGGTCATTCCGGCAGGCTCAAAAATTCTTTCTTTCAAAAATACTTCAAACGGCTTTCCAGAAACGCGCTCAACTATTGTCGCCAATAAAACATACCCTGTATTACTATATTCCCATTTTTGTCCAGGTTCAAAATGAATTTCAGGCGTTTTCTCAATCATCATTTGAACTATATCCTCATTACCGGAAATATACCTAGCGGGGTCATTCTCTTCAAGTTCAGGCTTCCAATGGTTTATCATAAGATCTAAGTAGTCCGGTAAACCCGAAGTATGCTGCAAAAGGTGTTCTACTGTAATTCCAATATATGGAAGTTCCGGTATAACATCCTGAATGTTTTGGTCATATGAAAGTACTCCATCTTCTTCAAGTATGGCAACCGCCATCGCGGTAAATTGTTTGCTGACCGACCCGAGTCTAAAAATAGAACCAATTTTTAAGGAATCGCCATTATTGATATTTGCCAATCCAAAAGCTTTTTTTAAGTTGATCTCTCCTTTTTCGAATACGAGTACATTGCCATTAAAGCCACCATTCTCGATTTGGTTAAACAATGCTTCATCGTAGCTCAGGTTATTGGTTTTACAAGCCATTAGGCCCATAAAAATAAAGCCTATGGTAATGTGGCATTTCTTCATCATATCTTTTGTTTTATACTTTGTGAGCAATCGTTTATTTGAACTTTAAAGTCAAGTATCAAAATACAGAGCTTTCAAAAAGTTTAATTTTTAAAATATATTTTACCAATTTCCTTTTTCATACAAGTCTAAAAATGAGGCTGCGGACAAGTTGAAAAAGTCGACCAAAAAGTGCGCTAGTACAATCCATCGTAAACTCGACGTTTTTTTAAAAACCAATGCCCAAACAATCCCCATAATGAAAGTTGATACTATAATGGTCATGCCCTTGTTTAGCTCCGAATTTACCCCAAAAACGGCATGGTTAAGGGCAAATACCAGACTTGTAAAAAGAATCGCTGCCCAGTTCGACCATTTTTTGGAATGCTCAAGCAGCAGTCCACGCCAATAATATTCTTCCAACCAAGGATTGATCAAAGCCAATAAAATCCAAGGAACCCAAACATTCCAATTCCCCAATGCTTGATAATGCATTAAAAACAAAGGCAGTGGCAAAAAACCAATCAGCAATGCCAAAAGGTTCCAAAGAAATGGCCCTTTTGGCCTTTGCAGCCATTTTGTTCTTATTTCTCTATCGGAATACCTATAAATGAAGAACAGAAATAAACACCATTCAATCAATATTATTGGTATAAAGGCCCATTTACCAATAATTCCCCCAAATATAAATGCATTACCAAAATTGATTGCAATTATCAAAATAGGGGATGCGAGTACTATTTGTTTTTTGGTCAGATTCATTTGAGGTTGGCTATATCTGAATGTTTTCCGTTTAAGGCTTATCTTTTATTTGAACTTTATCAACTCAAATTAAGTTTTGAATATTATCTAAATAATAGCAATGTTCATATTGGGTCATCCCTATTTTAGGATAGTAAGGAATAGCTTCAGGCGCGGCCAGTAAAATTAATTTGGCTTCTGGTGCTTCCATTTTCGTTCTTCTAATCAATTCTTTTCCTATCCCTTTTTTCTGATATTTTATATCAACTGCTAAATCTGACAGGTAGATACAAAATGAAAAATCAGTTAGCGATCTGGAAATGCCAATAAGTTTGCCTTTATGTCTAGCTGTAATAATAAGATTCCCCATCTCAACCATTTTCTTCAAGGTGTCAAGGTTATCTATTGGCCGACGGTTACCTAAAGTGGAATTTACCAAAACCTCTTTGAACTCTTCAACTTTCAAATTGTGTTCTACATTGTATTCTATCATAGTTTATATGAGCTTTGGATTCTTTTATCTTATTACTCCCTTATTATTTTCATTAGGCTCCAAAAGGTCCCATAAATTACCATAAAGATCTTGAAACACGGCCACAATTCCATAAGGCTCCTTTTTAGGAGTTCTTACAAATGTTACCCCCCGATTGACCAGTTTGTCGTAATCTCTATTGAAATCATCTGTAAAAAGAAAAAATCCAACACGGCCTCCTGTTTGGTTCCCAACGCTGGCCAATTGTTTCTCATTGGCAGCTTTGGCGAGCAATAAAGAACATTCTTTTGCTCCGGATGATGCAACAACCACCCACCTTTTAAATTCATCAATCTTTGTGTCTTCAAGAAGTACGAAATCCAGTTTATGCGTATAAAAATGAATTGCCTCATCATAGTCCTTTACAACCAAAGCGATATGGGCAATTCTATTGTACATTAAAATACTTTATTTAAACCTATATAAATTTAGGGATTTACGATTAACAATATAAACCCTGATAGAGGACTTTTATGAGGTCATTTTTTTAGTTAATAAAATTGTATCTTTATATTATTGAATACTACTATTTAATAGTACGGGCGGGTTTTCCTTTTTGATTTGACTTTCCAAAAATCCGCACAAACAAAGAACATTTATAGGCTAGCTGATTTTCAATCATGCTGTATTTATTCGGTCCCGCTTGCGGGACGAAGGAATAGCAAGAGGGTGATGCGCAAATTGCGCCATCACGGTTGTTTTCGGGTATTCAACAAGTTGAAAACCAGTTAATTGAATTGATTTTGGAATATTGTGCAAAATCAGGGGCTACAGTAGACTTTTCCAAAATCTACAGTAAACCCTTTGGGAAGCCCTATAAACACTGGAAATTTTTGACGAAAAAATTGACGCAATTTCACTAAAAAACAAAATCGCATCTATGGAAAAGCAATTTACAAATGGCAGAACGAAGAAAGGAATCGGTGGTTATTCCAACATCACGGTAAATAAGGAGACGGCCACACGTTTTCGCAGTTATTCCAAAAAGTTCAACAAATCAAATAGCGAAGTGTTGGATGGAATGGTGCAATACTTCAAGGAGAACAACCTTGACCCTTTTGGAGAGGGAGCGAAGGTCATCCTTGAAAGTATCAAAAAATTGGAGCGTCAGATGATGAAGAAATTTGATAGGCTCATCGCCATTATCAAGAACATGGAAAAGACCAGTATCCGCCCTACCTATGAAATGATGCTCATTCTTTACGAGGCCTATGTAAAGGATGGAAGGAAACCGAGACCTGAACCTGTTAAGATACAGGAAGAACGAATGGATTTTTTGAAGCCTAGAAACACCGTTCCCAAAGTGGAGCACGATAGAATATTGCATGAATTCAAAGAATATAAAAAACACTGCAATGAAATCCTCCATAATGTTGAGAAGGTGGAGCCAATGATGGGGAAGCCATATCTCAAGATCAATATGGGCATCGAGGATTTTGAAAATTTAAAGTACCAATTAAAATAACGTCCATGTACCTTACCATCTCAGCACAGAAAATGGGCAGTACCTATAACTCCAGTGTAGGAAACTATGTGGACTATCTGGAAAAGGAAAACGAGGATAGGTTGCCTGAACAAAGGGAGGAGTTCTTTGACCAAGAAAATGACAGTGTAAGCCCTCAAACGGTCATTGATGAAATAGATGCCAATACGGCTAAACTAAGGCAGAAGGATCCGAAATTCTATTCCATAGTGGTCAGTCCCAACCAAAGGGAATTGAAGGCCATAGAGAATGACCCCAATATGCTAAGGGAATATACAAGGAAGCTCATGGAGGAATATGCCAAGAGTTTCCATCGTAACCAAGAGGTAAAGGCCGAGAACCTGAAATACTATGCCAAGATAGAGCATGAGCGCACCTATAGGGGATTTGACAAGCAGGTTCAGGAGAATGCGCCGTACCGAGGGGAAATAGCAAGGCTCAGGAACGAGATACGAAAAGTGGAGCGTGGTGAATCCATTGGGAATGTCAATGAGCTTGAAAAAAGAATCAAAGAGCAAGAAAGATTGGCCCCGCACAAACAGAACGGGCGATTAGTGGCCGCAGGGATGCAAAAAGAAGGGCCACAGACCCATATCCACATCATAGTAAGCAGAAGGGACGTGACGAACACCTATACACTTTCCCCAATGGCAAAGCACAAGGCCTCCGAAGTGGAACTTAATGGAAAGATGGTCAAAAGGGGATTTGATAGGGACAGTTTTTACCAAGCAGCGGAGAAGACGTTTGATAGGACAACAGGGTTTAAAAGGAATTACGTGGAATCCTATGCTGGTAGAAAGGCCCATGCCAAGGAACCAGGGAAGTTCTTTGCCAAGGTGATGGGACTGCCCACAAAGGAAAAGGACATGGCCTTTAAACTTCTTAAAACGATGGGTGTCAAAACACCAAGTATACCGACCAATAAAGTACAAATAGCGGCCAAGATCATCAAAGCACTTGGAAGGGGCATTGATAAGGCAAGGGGTGCGGGTGAGGATATGGGCTACTGAGATCAAAGAAGTAGGTTGCGCCCTTTCGGGTTTTTGCTTTACGCTTATCTACCGGAACACTACAAAAACCCGATAGGATCCATGCGCAAAAGTTGAGGGTAAGTATTTGGGACAATTGAAGTGTAAAACATGATTTTCCCTACTAAATTAGCAACAACATAATTGTTGTATTTACTCTGGAAACCCGTCCGAATAGATGGTAAAACCACCACTTTAAATGGGCTATTTAACTATTTCTAGGATTCTTACGTACTTATCTAAACTTCCAATCCTGACTGTGTCACCAACAGATCTACCTTTGAGTGCGACGCCTAATGGAGACTTGATATTAATCTTTTGAATTCCATTTATTTTATCGGTTTTGCCATTGACTTGTTCGACCAACTGAACTTTCAAGTCTTTATCAATATTTAGGTACTTAACTTTAACTTTGCTATTGAGTTCTACGGTTTCCTTGAATAATTCTGTTTGAACTTTCTCGTTCTTACTTAATACTTCAATCCGTTCTTTCAAGTCTTTCTTTAAATCTGGAGAATTTTTGGCAATTTCGTTTTCAATAACTGTTATGTTATCAGTAAACGCTAATCCTGTCTTGGACTTGTCTTCAAATATTGATGGACTGCTGTTTTCAATACTCTTGATAAATTCAACTAGTTTCTGTGTTTCTTTCTTAGGATTTCGCCACCAATTTGTACTCCATATTCTATGAAAAACAAAACCATGCCTCTCTAAAATCTTCTGTCGATGTCTATCATGTAAATAGGCTTCTTGACTTGAATGATATTCGGCACCGTCGCATTCAATTGCAATTTTTGGTATTCCCGGTTTTTTTGTGTCATAAGCCAAATCAATCCTAAAACCTGCAAATTGGAGCTGTGGAATTATTTGAGACTCTTCAAAATGTTCCCTTAGGGCTTCGTAAACTTCTTCTTCAAAAGGTGATTCAAGTTCATCATTGAAATTGTCAATTGAAGTTTTTTTCGAAGAGTTTTCGGATAAAGCATTTAAAACTGCCAATCTTGAATCACTGTCTTGTTCACTAACAGCTTTTGCATATGCCAGATATGCATAAAATGCACCTCTTCTATTATTTGATCCTTCTACTATTAAGTGCTCCTTGTAGTTTAAGAATACTTCTTGCGGGATAGATGAACATACATAAACCTTATATTTTGCTCTGGTGACGATGACATTAAGTAGTTTGTAGCCTTTTTGATGGTTAATTGAGCCGAAACGTTGAGCAAATTTCCCTTCTTTATTAATACCATAGGTTGTTGATAGGATAATGACATCTCTTTCATCACCTTGGATATTTTCTAAGTTCTTGACGAAGAAACCATTTTCTTCAAGTTCTACTATTTTGTCATTGAACTCTCTAAATCGATCAAATTTTCTTCTTTCGTTAATCTTACTAAGGATTAAGTTTCTTTGGTTAATATTAAATGTCGCAACCCCAACAGATGGATATTCACCATTCGGCAGTCGTGATATATTATTTTCGATTATTGATAAAACTGTTTCTGCTTCTGTATCATTTGAGTTATCTGAATAAGTCCCATTAACATTTATGTATTTGATAGGAATGTAGTCAAAGTCATTTGGTAGAGGTTTTAATCTCTGATTATAAAATGCAAAATTTGAGTAGTCGATTAAGTAGGGGTGACGAGATCGATAGTGGAAATCCAAATGTCTTTTGTCAAACCCTAACTCAGATGCGAAGTCTAATAGTGATTCACAATCTAAAAGTGAATTACTTGCATCACTTTTGATACGTTCAATTTCATCTTCAAATTCATCTTCATCTTCAATTGTGCCGTCAAATATTTTGCTAAAATAGTTGGAGGGAGGCATTTGGTGTTCATCTCCAGCTATGACTATTTGTTTACCCTTCAATAAGGCAGGTAGATTGTCTTCTAACTTTAATTGACTTGCCTCATCAAACATTACAATGTCAAAGTATTTGTTTTGGCCTTTAAAGAGATTGCTAGCCACATCGGGTGTTGTCAAAATTATAGGGAAGAAAGTAGTGAACAAATCAATATCCAATTTTACAATTTCTCGCAGGGATAGTCTTTTATGGTTTTTACTTGCTCGTTTATTGTAGAGGTTTTCTACGGCGATGTTCGGATTGTTGACATCAAAACTTCTAGTGGAATCAATTTGTTTTGAAAACCAATATTCCCTAATATATTTTATTTGTTCTTTTTCAAGTTCTGATAAAGATTGGCCTAATTCAATGTGGTCAAGATCATTTGTTGGTAAATCAATGTTAGCTGAATTGACGAGCAAGGAATTTAGATAGTAAATCAAAAACGTCTTACGCCAGTTTTCTTTATTTCTCAGCTGGTCGATTATTTGTTTTTCTACTTGTGAAAGGGAATTGTAATATTGGAACCACTTGAATTCTAGTGAGTAGACATCATTTTCATTGTTGAAAAAAGTATTCTTGGAAATGATTATGTTTTCTATACTCGATATAAGTGAACTGTGATTATCAGATTTTATAGATTGATTGACCCATTTATCTTCATTTATTGATAATCTTAAATTATTGAGGGTGGACTTTATTGAGACTAATGTTTCTGTTTCAAATTTTTTGTCGACTGATTGTAAGAGATTAAGATTTGAATACTCTTTCTCGATCTTATCCTGAAAATTGTCTTTCGTCGCAGTAATTTCTTGGAGATAGGTTTTAATGCTAAATTCTTTGTCAGAAATAGTTAATGCTGTTGGGATGGCAGGAAAATCTTTACAATTCGATATTTTATTTGTTAAGTCTGCATAAAGTGTATTAACAAGTAATTGGTCATTAAGAGTGTCTTTTTTCGATTTGGAGAAAATGGATGAAGCTTTATAAAGAAAACTTCTGGTCTTCTCCTGATTGAAAAAGACATCGTTTTTATGGTACTTGGAAAGGACTTTTAAAAGTGAATCGGTAATTGATTTAATTTCAACTTCCTGTTGATTCAATTGTTCCTTTCTTACTTTGTAGAACTCTTGTTCATATTTTAGAATCTGTCGGTTGACTAGTTCTAATTTCGTTTTGTATGAATTGAAATCTTCATTGATTTTTTGCTCAATGATAAATGGATTTTCACCAACTAATTTTGAGGAATTGAGAAACGATAATTCACTGTAAGGTTTATAATCATTATACAAGTTTTGCCCTCTTCTAATTAGTTCTAGCAAAGTGTTTAATTCAACAGATTCATAAGTGAACATGTCTTTACTCAGATCAAGGTCATAATCTTCAGAATTATCCTTAAGTTCAGCCAACAGGGACCCAACAACATTTGTCCAATTTTTATTACCGATAAGTTTTTCTCCTAACTTTTGATGTCGTTTGTTGATAGTGTCGATCAAAGATTTTGATTTCTCAATGATGTTGTCCAAAGTTTCCTTTGAATGAGTGTATCTATATCTGCGATATGCTGAATTATCAACTCTGTCACGAACAGAGTCAACTGCATTTCTTCTATCTTTTACAATATCTTTGATTAAGATTGTTTGATAATTCAATCCTTTTTCGTTTAGTGCATTGTATAAAACTTCTAATGCTGTGCGCTTTTCACAAACAACAATGGTTTTCTTGTGGTTTTCAAGGGCATTTACCAATATGGCAGTAAGTGATTGACTTTTTCCTGTACCTGGCGGCCCTTGAATCAATATATTTCTTGAAGAGTTAAGTGAATGTAAAATACCTTGTTGTGATGGATCGGTTTCAATAGAAGATATTGGTTGGAAAAAGTGCTCATCCATTTCTTCAAGGTCTATTTCTGCACCTTTAAGATCTAATAAATTGGAATAGTCATTTATGATGTTTTGTTTTTGAACCTCAAAAATTGAAAACAAACCACTGAAATCAATAAATGAATTGTTCGATGTTAAAGGCAGCTTTTCATAATATTTCTTGTCAGAAATTGGTTTTATGTCATCCAACTTTTGTTCAAATGTTTCTCGAAGGTTATTTGGGGTTGAACTATTTATGGATACAATAATGTTTACACAGATATCCAGTAGTTCATTTCTGTCGATTAATCCATCGTCTAGATGTTCGCTTGAGATTTGGTCAATCTCAATTTTAGAATCATTTTGAAGATGATTTATTAAAACCTCATTTATATAAATTGGGTCTTCATCATTTCTTAAGATTTCCCAAGTATTGAATTCTTTGGTTCTTCTAATTCTTAAGGACCAAATCAAAATTGGCGCAACAGTCAGTTTATTGTCCGATTGATCCCTGCGCACAAGAATCGGGAAGCCAAATCCAAAAGTATTTATTCCCTTTTCCGATTCAATTGCTTCGGTTTGGTTTATAAGGTTTTCAAATGATTTTGTAATTCGGACCAGTTGTGTTTGATCTTCCTCAAAGAGAGAATTTAAATCGGGCACATTGTCTTTCCAACTTATCCTAAATTTCAAAGGCAATTCTGAAAGTAAAGAATCAATAAAATTTTGCGGTAGATTCTCATCAATATGGGAAAGTCTAGTCAGATCAAATTTATACCGTGAACGTCCTGTTATCGCATTTAAATGAACACCCCTTCGGCTACCAACTTTAAGTCGGTTTTGTAATTCTATTAGTAGCTTATCGGTTATTTCCATATTCTCAATTTGTTGAAATGCTTAAAATAGTATCATAATTATTATTTTGATTACGGATTTACACATTTAGTGGCCATTACAAGTATCCGTGGATTCCAACTTTATTTGGTTTCCTGCTATATTTATTCAGAATTTTAATGGTAAGGGGGAGATGTACAAGATAAATATATTTTCCTACAAATCAATTTTCAGAATACTTTCTATTTTGATCTCATTGCAAAATAAAAGGTGAGATAAAGATTTAAAGGATGAAGTATTTGTGCTCATATATTTTTTCTACTAAAATCTCGAAACAATTTGACCAAAAAATTATTAGTGATAATTATATCTTTCGTGTTAAGAAAAGATAAGTGAGCAGTAAAATCAAGTTATGCTTCTGGGGAAATGAAAGATAGGGTATATTTTACCTTGCTAATAGTATAAGTTAAAGGGTAAGAATTTGGGACGCTTGAAGCAATTCAATACCTTCCGGTAGCTTTTTTGAAAGTTTATTATAAAAAAATCTGATTCTAAGACTGGATTATTTCTTGTCCAATAGTTTTTCCAAGTAAGTTACCTTATCTTTTTCAGCCTGAACTAGACGCTCATAAAGCTCAACTACTTTATCTAAGGGATTGAATGTGCAATTATTTGGATGAAATGTTCCTTGGCTATTGCTAAAACTATTGTCGTAAAAATTGTTGAAGTAATTAATAGCCAACTCTTCAGAAAAGTTCTGTATTGCTTCAGGTGTGACCCCCAAGGCATTGGCGACAGCTTCCAGACGTTCCGTGTCAAGGGTCTCGGACTGTTCGATTTTGGAAACACTTTGTTGGCTGATACCTAACAATTCTGCCAAGGTTTCCTGTTTCATGCCCCGTAGCTCACGGATGCGGCCAATCTTTCTTCCAATGTGGTTGTTTTTTTTTACTGTCTCCATATCCCAAAAATAAACATTCCAGATTTAAATATACGGGTAAATTACCAATGGCTGTGGTTGGTTACAACTTTGGATGGTTGGGTACACAGGAACAATGTCGTTGCTTTAGGTAAAACAATAAATTATGGATCAACGCACATTTAACTTGGAAGGGACGAACAACCCGGACGAAATTAGGGAAATTGTGTCCAGGGTGGTCGAAAAGGTGGATACCAACCATATCTATCTGACCATTGGTGGGGAACTACAACCCTATAAATATTGGTTCACAATCGTGACGGGAGATTATGCCAATAGGTTTCGGGAAGAGAAGGAACAGTTCCTGAAAGTATTTTTCGGTATGTATCCCGATTGTGTTGTGAGTTACTTTACGCCCACCCAGATTGGGGAGCAAGAGTCAGCAGGCACTACCTTTTTTGTCAACAATTGTAATAGGGAAAACATGATATATACCTGTTTTGATGATAGGCGTCTAGCCCCGTTCGACGAAGAAGTTCTACCAAGGGTCCTTAATAGTTCGAAGGCATATTACGAGAAAGAGATTGAAAAGGTGAGGGCATTTAGAAAAGGGGCTATACCGTTCATGGATGAGGGAAACTTTGAGTTAGCGGGCTTTATGCTCCATCAAACCTTGGAAATGGGATATCGGTTGGCCGAGCATTTCTTTTTGGGCCACACCCACAAAGGGCATTCCATAAGGGAGCATCAAAACTTTATTGGTGATTTTAGCAGTGCTTTCGGGGAAATTTTCCCCCAAGACATTGAAGAAGATATCCGGTTACTGAACAAACTAGACAAATCCTATATAAAGAGCAGGTATTCCAAAGACTTTATAATAGAGGAGGAACAGGTCGATTTGATAAAAGGAGCTGTGGATATGTTCATCCTAAAATTAGAGGAATACATCCCTGCTGAATTGGAAAAATGCCAAGGGAGGATTGAAGGACGAAGTCAGTCAACCCTGAAAGAATCCCTGCCATCAAAGAGCGATATCAATCTAAAACAACACTCTTTATTGCAGAGGCTTAGGGAATTGGAATGGAAATATTGTGGAACGTTGGATCCTTCCAAAGAAAGAGAGGAGAACTACAGTCTTAAGTTGATTAACGGCGGATACCAAGAAACCATGTTGTTGATCACCAATCTGATTAAGGTATGCATGATGTCCATTGAATATCCCCATGGTGCCTCAAAATGGTTACAAGAACCTGATATTGTCATAGCTGACACAATGGGTCATATTCTTGACCTCATGCCCTATGATGAAATGGAATTTCTAGATGAGGTGAGGCAATTGCTTTCAGAAACTCCATCCAATGATTAACACCAAAAACTCAGTATGAAATCAAAAAATGAATCTATTAACCTAAACGAAGAAAAACTCATAAAGAAATTAAGATTCCATGGGAACGACCATGACCCGACCCTGGTTCCCCATCCATGGTTCAAGGACAAGTTCCAACCCACGTTCTTTTATCTTGACGGCCACGCCGATTTATTATTGACCGTTCGTGCATTGATATACCTTTCCATGAGGGCAATAAACCCCGAATTGGGTTCGGACGATATAATGGAAAGGAACGAGGAGGAATTCATCCATCAGGCGATGACCATTGCCAACCGTTTGATGCCAGTCGGTGAAGAAGCTTTGATGGATCATTTGAACGAGTTCTATAGGGGAGAAAAGAAACCTAAATAGGAGGACTGAATGCTAAAACAACAAATAATGGGATAGCTATGAAAAAGAGTAAAAAGGAATTGAAGAAACTAATGAAATCCGCAAGATATAAGTTGGAGGTACTGGAGCCTACCAATCTACAAAAAGGTAAGTTCAGACCATCCTTTGTTTTATTGGATGGATACTTGGATCTTTTCGATACTATAGAGGCTTTAATCAATGTATGCATCTTGGCAACCCAAGGGGAGCCATATTCCCCACCGCATGTAAAACAGCCGGGAGAGGATATCCGTAAAACCTTGGAATTGGTCACACAACTTTTGCCTTTTGAAGAAGGGGAGTTCTTGGATGAAGTGAACCAACTATTAAAGAAAGAGGTTTGATTTATAAAGGTTTATGTCCAATTCCATTTCTTCTAAACTTGCACCTTTTAGAAAGGAAAGGTTGATATTGGAATAAATATAAAGTGGAATTTATGACCATCACAAGTCTAGTCCCAGAAGATTTATGTTAAAACGCTTGTTAATATATTTTTTGGGTCAATTTGGCCCAACGAAGGAGTTATAATATTTCCAGCTTTTCAAACCAAGAACATGGAAACTAGAAGGAAAAGGGGGTAACCTCTTTTTTTGTCCGTTGTTTTATATTTTATTTACCAATATCGTAAATAGACGATATGGCAAATGACTAAACTGTATTTCACATTGGAATTAATGAGATTTTGTTGAACTCTTTGGGCTCCATCATTTTGAACAAATGGGTTTCCGGGTAGTTTGCTTTTACAATTTCTTTAACTTTATTGATAAATTCAGGTTGGCATCTGTACCCTAAAATGACCTTTTCCAAAGCTTTTTTATGGAAATAATGCCTGCCCGTAAAAACCTTTACCAAACGGATTTCCCTTTCATAATTCCAGTCTAATGTCTTTTGAAAAAATAGTTTCGTCAAAGTATCCCAATTGGGATGCGGGTTGAAAGTAAATCGATTTGGCTCGGAAACATACTCAATGGGGCGAAGATCACCACCTCGGAACAATCTGATGTCCTTTTCAATATTGAATTGAAGACACAATCCTGAGTGGTTATCTGCGTAATTGGCCCATAAAGGGTAATTGGCCAATTGCATAGAAAAACAGACAATGCCATAATGTAGAATATAAAATTCTAGTTTTTCAACCATGAAATCCCGAAGGGTGACTGGGGAATAATTTTTAAGAAAATCTGTTTTGGTAAACTCGTTTGGAAATGTGCCTGCCATGAAGTTGTAGAACTGCTCCAATTCACAGGTATCCTTTGTTACGCTTACCATTCCAGGATTAGAATCAAAAGGGTCATTGAGTTCATTTCTATTGGCAAAATAGACGTAACCCTCCTCTAGTTCAGATAGGGTCCTTACAGCATTACCCCTGAATCTATATATATAAGGGTGGCCTCCAAAATCTTTTAAAAAATCAATGTTATTTTCCAATGAAAAGGATACTATTTAATCTTTACCGGACATTGACATTTATGTGTGATATTCCACATTCCAGTCGGCATTAATTTCAACCTTGATTTTTCATTTTCACCAATTCTACAGTACCATCATCCTTATTTACAAAAATGAAATCAGCATAGGCTCCGGTTAGACCATATAAATCGCGGTCCCCATAAATTGTGGTTTTATCGGTCACAAATTCAATATCTTCATTGATGGAGAAGGAATATCGTTCGACTGTGGAATTGAACAATGAATTCATATAATTAGGATAGTTCTTGAATTTAACCTCATTATAATCGGTGTCCAATATTCGGACGAATGCTCTTTCTGCATCTTTGAAAATCCTTAATCTATTCTCCAATTCATTCTTGCCGATCTCATTAAAATCAGTTGGATATTGATATTGTTTGATTTCTAATGATTTGATATCAAAGAAAAACAAGACTATCTCATCGGTAATTCGAGAACCAAAGTTTTGAGGAAATTCATTGGACAATATCCTTAATCTTTTATCATGTGGTTTGACTGGATAGGGCGGTCAATGTATACCACCTGCGGCGGATGAAAGTGAGCAGTGCAAATCAAGTGCACGAGATCGACTCATTTTGGTGCTGAAGTTAACGTTTATTTTTAATTTTTTTTCTCATTGAT
>NZ_JAAAMI010000015.1 GCF_010500845.1 Flagellimonas sediminis
CAACACTCAAATAGAATCGATCTTTTTAGTGGCTCACGTTCATCCGCCCCACTATGCTCACTTTGGTCCGCCGCGGGTGGCTCACTTTGACCCGCCGAAGGTGGTATACTATGCCCGTTTTTTGCAAACATGATCCATGTAACCGTCTCGGTTCTTTTCATGGGTGTTCAAATAATATGCATCACATTCGGTGGTATCGCATTTGATTGCTTTGGTCATGGTCCGTTCGTAGCGATACAGTGCACCGAGACGGAATTGGTTCTCACGTTGTACCGCTACAAGCTGCTGGTTCCATTGGGGACTGCCAAGCACCTGCTTTTCCAACAGGATCAGACTTTGCAGTTCCTCGTTGATCAATTCCATGCTTTCGGTCCAATTGCTGATCTCGGCCCTGTCTTTCTTAACGATGATCTGGCTCAGCGATTCATGAAAATAAGGTCGGTTCATGGTGCTCATAATACCATATCTAGGTTGATGGATTGGTTTTCCTGTTCTACTTTTTCTATCTGTAACTGTTGGTTTCCCGAAGGGAATTCCCAAACCAGCGAATCCCCTTCCGCATAACCGATCACCGCTGCCCCCATAGGGGTGAGGATGGAAATATGGTTGTTCTTGACATCGCTGTTGCTCGGCAGTACCAATTTGAATTTTTTGTGCCATCCAGCCTCGGATACGATGGTGACCATGGTATTGAACCGGATGACATCTTTCGGCATTTCGCCGTCATCCAAGATTTGGGCGGTTTCCATCTCCCCGACCAATTTCTTGACAGAGCTACGTAAGGTGTTGTCCTTGTAATACCCGGTTAGGTTCATCAACCGCTTGAGCAACACATACTCCTTTTTTTCTATAACTAAATTGCCGTATTTCATCTTAACATGTATAATATTAGTCCATTACCTCTTCGCAGATCCTTGTGGGGGCATAACCATTAAGGGAATATGCCTCTTTGGACATAGGTTTCCTCCAGCCGTTCAATGGCAATGATAAAGGCGGCGGTCCGCATATCGACCTTTTTGGATTTTGCCTTTTGGGCCACCTTAAAGTAGGATTCCCTCATCTTTTTCTCCAATTTGTCCAATACTTCCTCCAAGGTCCAAATTTCACCATTACGGTTCTGCAACCACTCAAAATAGCTACCAATCACCCCGCCGGAGTTGCACAAAATATCGGGAATGATGTCCACGCCCCGCTGTAATAGAATCTCTTCGGCCTGTACATCGGTCGGTCCGTTGGCACCTTCCGCAATGAGTCCTGCCTTGATGGTATGGGCGTTCTTGACCGTGATCTGGTTGCCCAAGGCCGCTGGAATGCAAATGTCACAGTCCAATGAGAAAAAATCTCCGTTGTCCATGGGACTGGCCCCTGCAAATCCAAGGATGCTCCCCTTGTTTGCCTTGGTATAGGCCATAAGGTTCTCTGTGGAAATGCCCTGATCGTTATGGATACTGCCATAGGCATCCTGTACCGCCGTGAGCACTGCACCTTCCCTTTCCAAAAAATAGGCGGCCCAATACCCCACATTACCGAATCCCTGTACAATGAATTTTTTGCCCTTCAAGTCCGTGTTTTTGGATTCCGCCCAAAACTTGATGGTCAAATAGACCCCATAGCCCGTGGCCCTGTCCCTTCCCTCGGAACCTCCGGCCCCAATGGGCTTACCAGTGACCACATGGAGGTTTTTGGAACGTTCGTTGGGGGATTTTGTGGACATATAGGTATCCAGTATCCAGGCCATGGTCTGCGCATTGGTGTTCACATCGGGAGCGGGAATATCCAACTCGGGTCCGATATTGTCCCCCAGGGCATAGGTGAACCTTCTGGTGATACGTTGGAGTTCGTCCTGGGAATATTTGGTCGGATCCAATTGGATGCCCCCCTTGGCCCCGCCATAGGGCAATCCGGCCAACGATGTTTTCCAGGTCATCCACATGGCCAATGCCCTTGCGGCATCGATATCCACGGTTGGATGATAGCGAAGCCCTCCTTTATAGGGACCCAAAGCGTTGTTGTGCTGTACCCGATACCCGGTAAAGATTTCCACCTCACCATTGTCCATACGGACCGGAAAATGCACGATGAACTCGCTATTGGTCACCTCTAGGATCTTGCGAATGTTCTTGTTCAGTTCGATGATGTCGGCCGCATTGTTGAATTGGCGCATGACATTGTCCAACATGCCCTGTTTGGGCTGTTTTTTTTCAGATGTTATCGTTGTTGTCATTGTTGAAAATTAAACGGACCTTCGGTCCATTGTTTGTTGATTTACATTTCATCGGTGACCATAATGGCCGGTTCCCTGGAATCGTCCAATCGATGGACATATTCATTGCAAACCAGGGTCTTGGTTTTGTCCGTGTTCAACGAGCAATCGTCAAGGTACAGACACGTTGTGCACAAACTGCGGATGATCTCTTTCATGTGGTATATGTTTTATTTTATCTCTCCTAGGTTTTCAATGGTCAGTTCCAATGGATGGGTTGGAATATCTTGACAGGATAAAAGATCAAGAGCATGATGCAAATGGCAATGATTACCAGGAACACCACTTCCAAATTGGACAACATCCGGTTCACACCCAAGGTTTTTTCAGATAGCTCGGTCAGTCTGTTCCCTTGGTCCAACTGGATCTGCTCCAGCCCATCCAAGGTTTGCCCTATTCTTTGCAATTGGGCCAGGGCGGGTTCCCTATCCTTTAGGTCCAGGGCAGAAAACTGCTGTCGCAGTTCCCCCAGCAGCCGGGCCTCCTCCCGAGTCAATTGGGTTTGCGCAAAATCCCCCAAGAGGCCGTCGATACGTCCTTGGGGATGGTAGGTATCAAATTGCTGCTGTTCCCCGATAAGATCCAATGCCATTTTATGGACATGGTTCTGCAACTGATAGATATAGTCCTGTACCACGATACGGTCCACATAAATGGATTTTACGGATTGTTCAATGGTCGAAAAATGTCGCCGATCCATGAGGTTGGACCCAAGGACCAGTCCAAAGGCGACACTCAAGATCAGACCAACCTGTATCCGTTGTTTGACTGAAAGTTTTGCAATCATGGCTATAAAGGTTTTATTCGTTCAAAATTTGTGCTGTCCAATACTGAAAATCCACCCGGTCTCCGACACTACCTGAGCTAAACTAACTTTGGGATTCCGGGTGGACCACATCAATCAACTAACCGGTCTTCAATTCATTTTACGGCCAACAGTTCACCGGATTCCATGGCATGTTCAAATTCGGCCCCTATCTGGGCATGGCTGCCAAAAAATCGTCTACCATCGGCGCGTTTGATCTTTATCTTGGTACGGCCGTCCCTGCGTTCCTTGATCGACACTACGGTTACCCTCTCACCGATCAAGCGTTTGAAATCGGCAATGCCTCCTTTCTTGATGATAAAATTGGCCCTGGGAAAATCAATGTACCGGTATTGGGCCGATTCGGGCTTGCCTATTTCAAGGACGTCGCCCACATTGACCTCCAAACGGGCCGGAATTGAAGTATCTTGGGCACTCAACAGGCCCGTACTGAACAAAAGGACAATTACATATTTGATCATATCATATCAATTTTGGGTTCTTTGTTTTTTCGAGGGTCCACCACCATATTCCTCAAATCCGCATCCGAAATGGAAAGACGCATCCTTCCGGGGCCCTGTACCACATTTTCAATGAGCAAGGATCTTTGGTTGCCCGGCAGGCCGTGGGAAATCCTATCGCCTTTGGAAAATCCGATCAGGGAGGCTCCCAATCCACTGATGACCGAAATGTGGTCTTCTTTGGCATCGATCTCATTGGGGGGCACCAGACGGAAAGAACGGCGTTGACCCGAATAATCAACAATGGTAACCATAGAATACAGCCCGATAACGTCGGAAGGCACCTGACCTTTGTCCATCACTATGGCATTGTCCAGATTTTTTTCCAATGTTTCCAACACATACTGATGGGCATAGTCTTCCAACAATGGGTTCCCTTTCAAGAACTTTCTGGTCATCAAAAACTCGTTCTTTTCAAAAATGAGGTTTCCATATTTCATAAGCGTACTTGATTACCGTTTAACCTTTTCCGTGCCTTCAGGATAACTTCCATTTCACGATGGGCATCTTTTGGCATACAAGGAGCAAAGTCTATGCCCAAGAATGACATAAACAACTTGAAACCATTCAAGTTTCTGAAAAACAGCTATTTAATATTTTATTTAAATATGGAAGAAATCAAAGAAATGGGGAATATTTCCCCAGTTGGGGAATATTGCACCAACTCAATCCAGCTTGTCACGGAGGGTTTTACGATCGATTTGCAAAATTTCTGCAGCCTTGCTCTTGTTTCCCTGGGTATGGTCCAATACTCTTTTTATGTATTGCCTTTCCATCTCCCGGAGTGGAAGAAAGGGTGTTTCGGGAAAATCAATCTGAAATTTGAGGTTGGTCGGTAGGTCCTTTACATCGATTTGGCCATCGGACATGATGACCGCACGTTGCACAACGTTTTCCAGTTCCCTAATATTTCCTGGCCACCCATAGCGTTCCAGGATTTTCAGGGCTTCAGGGCTTATGCGCAAAAGACGGTCCTTGTATTCCACACCATATTTGTGAAGAAAACGATCTACCAAAAGAGGGATGTCCGACTTACGTTCCCTAAGCGGGGGAACATTGATCTCCACAACGGTCAGCCGGTAATAGAGGTCTTCCCGGAACTGTTTGTTAGCTATGGCTTCCACCAGGTCGACATTGGTTGCCGCCACGATCCGTATCTCCACTTTTTCAGTTCTTCGTGAACCTACCTTGGTAATTTCCTTTTCCTGCAGGGCCCTAAGCAGTTTGGTCTGGACCGCGAGGCAAGCCGATCCTATTTCGTCCAGAAACAACGTTCCCCCTGATGCCGCTTGAAAAAAACCATTTCGGTTCTCATTGGCCCCTGTAAAGGCTCCTTTGACATACCCGAACAGCTCTGCCTCTTGGAGGTTCTCCGGAATGGCCCCACAATTGACGGCCACAAACGGACCTTTGGCAAAAGCCCCGGAATAATGGATTGCCCTGGCCACTAACTCCTTCCCCGTACCGCTTTCTCCACGAATGAGTACGGTTGCCCGATTGTTCTTGACCCTGTCAATGATATTGTTGATTTGGTGAAAAGCCTTGGAATCCCCGACCATTTCCCGAAAGACGGGAACCGATTTGTCGACCTGGGGCGTCTTCACGACCGGTTCATTTACTTTTGGTCTATGGGCCAATGCCTTCTCCACAGCCGACTTGAGTTCCTCCATGGTAAAGGGTTTGGTCAGATAATCCACGGCACCGGATCTAAGGACCTCAAGGGCTCCGTCCACCGAGGGATAGCCCGTGAGCACCAGTTTCGGCATCTTTGGATAATGTTCATTGGCGTACTTCAGCAATTGTAGACCATCCACTTCGGGCATCTGGATATCGGTGATCAAAAGATCGATGGCACCGTCCTTTAGAATGAACAAGGCCTCCTTAACGGAAATAGCCTTGTAGGCATGGTACTCGAGACCTTTCAACTGCCTGGACAATAGCTCCAATATTCCTGTATCGTCATCAACCACCAAAATATTCTCCCTATGAAGCGCCATGCCTATACTTTTGGAAATGTTAGGACAAATATAGTTCCTTTGGGTCTATTGGGTCTATGGATTATGTTTCCCTTGTAGCTTCGGACAATCCCATGGACAACGCTAAGGCCTAGCCCTGTACCTTCTCCAAGGGGTTTGGTGGTATAAAACGGTTCAAAAACACGATCGGCTTGGCTTGGGGCTATCCCTTGCCCCTGATCTGCGATTTGAATCACGGTTTCCCTCTCCGAATCATCCATATCAATCGTGATGGTACCCTTTTCTGGGGAATAATAGGCCGCGTTCATGATCAAGTTGAAAAATACCTGTGTCAATTGGACCGAATTGGCCTGAATAAGGACCGGACCACGGGTATCGGATTTGACCACTTTCAACTTCTTGTCCTTCAGGGAGGGGCCCAATAGGCGTAGGACGTTGTCCACGATACCGTTCAACTCGATGAGCTCCATTTCCTGGGGCATCTCACAGGTGAAGAACATGAGTTTTTTGACAATTTCGCGACTGAATATGGCATTGTCCCTGATCTTTTGAAGGTCCCTTTTGGCCTGTTGATCATCGGTACTTTCCATCAACAATTCGGCAAAGCCCAAAATGTTGGCCAATGGTGTATTGAGTTCATGGGCTATCCCAGCAGTGATTTCTCCCATAATGTGGAACCTATCGGCACGCTCCATTTGTCTTTTTGTCTCTTCCTCAGCATCCCGGATCTGTTTTCGTTCCATTAAACTCCCAACCGCAAGACTGATATTGTTGAGCAAGGTACGCTCCTCCTCCAAAAAATCGTTGTCTGAAAACTTTGGGCGGGGATAGCCTACTGTAATATAACCTTCCGAATTATTGAACAATTTAACCTCGGCAGTCAATGCTACCATATCCTTGTGGAAATTTTCGGTGCCCACCTGATATTCCCCAACGGATAGATATGCTTCCGCCACATCACTATATTGCCATCCCCGTTTCAAACAATAAGCGATGGCCTCCAAGGAGGCTTCCAACTGGTCATAATTGGAATTAACGATAATGGAGGTTACTTCGTACAAACAGGTCAGTTCCTTGACACGTTCCTTTAATTTTTGTTCCGTATTTGTCATAGATGGATACGATCGTTTCTGTTGAAAATGGCTATGGACACCTCGCATTGGATCAGCTCTTTAAGTAAAGACTTCATGAATGCCCAAACACCATACTGTAACAAAGGTACGGCAAGATTGGGGAAGCCCATCCCTGTCCCTATCAATTGGTGACCGAAATGATTTTGGGATATTGCAGAAGGTAGCATACAATAAAATCCGAAAAAAAGATATTTTTATCCTATTTATGACAATTGTCATGGACCTCTCCATTTCCTACCTTTATTTTTGTTCACATGAAGCGCATGGTAATTCTTTTGGTCGCACTCACCATGTTGGTCAAGCCCCTTTGGCCGATTATGGAATATGTGAACAATTACGATTACATCGCGAACGTACTATGCGAGAACAAGGACAAACCGCAACTTCAATGCAACGGCAAATGCTACCTCGCCAAACTATTGGAGCAGGAGCAGAACGATCAAGACAAAAACCCCTTTGGGGAACAAAGGTCCAAGGCGGAAGTACAACATGTCGTCTACTTTGAGTCCATGTCACAAATAGATCTTGGACGCCAAACAACTATAGCTACCAAGAACAGTACATTTTATTATCAAGGAATGATTGTTCTACTCTTAACGGCAGACATTACCCATCCCCCAGAATTGACCTGATACCCTTTGACGTACTTTCCCAACCTATTCCATAGTCCTAGGAATTCGGAAAAGTACCCCTATTCCTTTTTGAAATCGTTCAAAACCGTTTTAACAATGAAAAACAAAAATTCATCCGGGACCGGTTTGCGCAGTTCGATGTATGTTGTATGGACCCTGGTTCTATGCATTGTTGTTCTGCTGCACCAAAAACTACAGGCCCAAGAACCTGTACCGGTTCCGACCATGGACTCGATTATCCCCATAAATCTTGAGGAAGTGATTGTCATTTCTGTCTTTAAAAGGGGTATATCGCACAAATCACAGCCCAAGCCCCTGTCCACTTTGGACCAGTATTTGGAATCCTCCAAGAAAGTATCCATGATCAAAAGAGGGGCCTATGCATGGGACCCCATGCTCAATGACATGACCTCCGAGCGTTTGTCCATCACCATTGATGGTATGCGGATCTTTGGGGCCTGCACTGATAAAATGGATCCCATTACCTCTTATGTGGATGTATCGAATCTTTCTGAAGTCCAAGTCAAAAGTGGACAACAGGGTGCCCAACATGGCAATACCATTGGAGGAGCCTTGGACATGCGTTTGGAAAAGAGCAACTTTAAGTCCTTGGGATGGACCGGTTCCGTGGAAACGGGCTATGAGACCAACAATGCATCCCAGATTGTGGGAGGGGAACTCAATTTTTCGGATGCGCGCTTCTATGTGGATACTGACATCATTTACCGCAAAGCGGATAATTATACCGCAGGTAGTGGTGAAGAAATTGCATTTTCCCAATTTGAAAAATACAACCTGTCCGCTAACGCGGGGTACAAAGTTGCCGAAGACCAAAAGCTGTTGGCCAGTTTTATTTTTGACGAGGCACGGGATGTTGGGTATCCTGCGCTTCCCATGGATGTATCCCTCGCCAGGGCATATATAGGCTCCGTGAGCTGGATACAATCAAAATTTGTGGGAAGCTTCAAAAACTGGGAGACCAAGGTCTATGCGAATACCATTACGCATGTCATGGACGATAGCCAACGGCCCGATGTGCCCATTCGGATGGACATGCCCGGCTGGAGCGATACCTATGGATTTTACACCCAGACGGAATTGTCCGTGGACAATCATGTGCTTATGGGTAAACTTGACGGCTATTACAACCGTTCCCTCGCGGAGATGACCATGCATCCCAATGACCCCAACGAGCAAGAAATGTTCATGTTGACCTGGCCCGATGTGCGGACCTTGAATTCGGGCATCTATCTGGAGGACAAGATTACCCTAAAGGAAGCATCATTGAAGTTTTCAACACGAGTGGCTGTCCAAGCCTATAATGTGGCCGATAGGTTCGGTTTGAACAGCCTTCGGATCTTCTATCCGGATATGACCCAACGGCAGACCCGGGTGATGAAGAGCATTTCCGCACATTATCACAAGGCGTTCAAGGGGGTGCACTTCAGTGGCGGGCTTGCCTATGGGGACCGATCTCCATCGGTCTCGGAAGGTTTTGGCTTTTATCTGTTCAACAGTTTTGACAACCACGACTATATTGGAAACCCGGACCTTAAGAATGAAAAGGCCTTGGAGTCCCATTTCAAGTTGGCGTTGCCGTTAAAAAACCTTGAAATCGGTGTGGAAGGCAATTATTTCCATACCATGGATTACATCATAGGGGAGATCGATCCTGTTCTGGATGTAATGACCATTGGTGCCGACGGGGTCAAGGTATATACCAACCTTGAATATGCCAACCTTTACAATGTTTCCTTGGACATGGCATACAAGATCACTTCGGAACTTGATTGGAACGGATCCATCTCCTACCACCGGGGCACGGACCAAAATGGCCGTAACCTGCCTTTTATAAGTCCCGTGGACTATCGTGTCCGATTCACCTATGGTGATGGAAGTTTTTCCGGTTCCCTTAGCCTTTCGGGAGCATTGGAGCAAAACAACTTTAGTCCGGATTTTGGTGAGGACCGAACCCCTGCCTACACCCTGCTCTCCCTGTCCATGGGAAAATCCTTTTCGATGGGCCAGGACAGGCTGTATGCCAAGATGGGAATCGAGAACATCTTCGATACCTATTATTCCACCTATGCCGACTGGAACAACATTCCTCGGATGGGAAGGAACTTTTTCATGACCCTTTCCTATGCCATCAATTGATCTTAAAACTTTTTATCAATCCAATTAAAAATACATAACAATGAAAACTATAAAATCCATATTTGCACTTCTATTCTTGTCCATGGGGATGGTATCCTGTTCCGATAGTACGGATGATCCCATGCCCGTTTCGGACAATCCGCTTGAAGCCTTCAACCTTACCTCCAGTTTTGAGGCCAATGGGCATGTCTTGGAGCTCTATTCGGATCAGGACGGTTATTTCTTAGGCTATAACGAGGTCTATGTCCGTATCAAGGACCTTGCCACCGAAAGCTACATTCCCGATGCGACCATCGCATGGAATCCCATCATGCATATGACCGACAAGACCCATTCCTGCCCTAGATCTGAGATTACAGCAACAGGGGATGCTACGGTCTATAAGGGTTATATAGTCTTCCAGATGGCCAGCAATACTGATGAATATTGGGAACTGAACCTGGAATATCGTATCGGGGGCACCACCTATAATGTCACTGATCAAATTGTAGTCAATGCCCCTGTGAACGGAAAGAAAACGGTCAACGTGTTCACCGGAACGGATAATGTCCGATACATATTGACCATGATGCCCTTTGCCCCGGAAGTCGCCGTGAACGACTTTTCGGCTGTACTCTTCAAAATGGAGACCATGATGAATTTTCCCCCGGTTGCGGATCACACGATCACCATAGATCCTCGAATGCCCAGTATGGGCAACCACAGTTCCCCTAACAATGAGGATTTGATCTTTGATCCCGAATCGGGCAGTTACATTGGAAAACTTTCCCTGACCATGACCGGTTACTGGAAAATCAATCTAAAACTTCTCAATGACAACGGGGATGTATTGAAAGGTGAGGACATTACAGAGGAAAATGAAGAAAGTAGCCTATTTTTTGAACTGGAATTTTAATTCCATGGCATCTTAGGTTATTCGTTTGTTGGAAATGGCCATCCGTGATCGGATGGCCATTTTTATGAATATAGGTTCGGGGTTTAAGAGGTTTCTGGGAACCGACTATAAAAAGATTGGGGGCGGGTCAAATAGGAAAAAACTCTTCGATGTCCTGTTTTCCGTCTATCAAGTCCAAAATGGTCGTTCTTTCCAAAACTTTGATAAATTTCGCCTTGTTGGCACCCACCAATTTATGGAGTACGCAGGGATGGTCCATATCACAATCCTTAAGCCCCATGACACAGGATTTCACCCGTTTCTCACCATCGATGACCTTTACGATATCCATTAGCGTTCTTTTCCGGTCTTCTTCGTTTAGGTAGAACCCTCCTTTGGGACCACGGGTTGAAGAAATGACTCCATGCCTGGAGAGCTCCTGCAACAATTTGGCCAAGTAGGTCTCCGACACATGGATGGATTCATACATATCCCTGACCAAAATCTTTTGGTCTTCACCGGAGTTCAGGGCTAAGTACAGGACTCCTTTTATGGCATATTTGGATGAATTGGATAACATAGGTTCAATATGCTAACAAAGATTAAAAGACATTTTTATCCTTTTTATGATTTATATCATGTTATGGGTAAGTAACCCTGGTTACATTTGACACAAATTATTTAACCATTTAACATATGAAGACGATAATCAAAGGAATAACATTGCTCTTCGTGCTGATCATGATCGGTTGCGGAGGAAAACAAGAGGAGAAGAAAGAGGATGGCTTTAGTGTCCAACGGAAAAAGGCCACAACGGAACAACCTATTGAAACAAGCCCTGCCACGGAGACCAAAGCTTCCGAACGTGTAGACATGTCCACCAAAGGCGTCGGTCCCATCAAATCCGTGACCTTGGCCCCAGAGATCGATCAGGCCATGGCAGACAACGGCAAAGCCATTTATGACCAAATGTGCTTGGCCTGCCATAGAGTGGGTAAAAAATTTATAGGCCCTCCACCCAATGGGGTATTGGAACGAAGGACGCCGGAATGGATCATGAACATGATTTTGAACCCCCAGGAAATGGTACAACAGGATCCCCTGGCCAAAGACTTGCTCCAAGAGTTCAACGGATCGCCCATGTCCAACCAAGGGTTGACCGAAGAGCAGGCTCGCGCCATACTTGAATACTTCAGGACATTAAATTAAACCATATGAAATCAACCATTAAACTCAGTACCCTCGGGCTGACCTTATTGCTTGCGATTCACGTCGGTTGTAAGGATAGGGCCCAGAACGAAACAACCGGCCCTGACACAAATGCATCCGAAGCCATAATGGAGAGCAACAAAGGACAGGCCTTTATCGAAGATGACGAATCCACTCCCAACGTACTTCAGATTGCCATTGGTTCCCCTGACCATAGTACACTGGTGGCAGCGGTCCAAGCTGCCCAACTGGAGAATGCCCTGGTCAACGCAGGACCTTTGATGGTATTTGCCCCAACCAATGAAGCCTTCGATGCATTGCCGGCAGGCACCGTGGAAGATCTTTTAAAACCAGAGAACAAAGAGGCTTTGGCCAACATTCTTAAATACCATGTAACTCCCGGCAACTATTCCAAGGACTTTTTGAAGAAATTCAAAAAACTGGGGCAGGCCAACAACCAAGATGTCCCCGTGGAAGTAAAAGGTGACGATGTCTTTGTCGGAGGGGCCAAGATCATCGCCAGTGTACCTGCTGGAAACGGGATTGTCCATGTCGTGGACAAGGTCATCCTCCCTCCTGCCCAATAACTGATAAACACCAATAAAACGAATAAATCCTAACACAATGAAAGTAAAACACCATTTGATACTGACCTTGGGAGCGGCCTTTATGCTGGCTTCCTGTGGACAGCAGAACCAAAGTTCGAACGGGGCCCTGTCGTCCAGTGCCGCCGAAAAAGTCTATGTAGCTCCTGGGGAACAGGATGAATTTTACGCCTTCCTTTCTGGGGGATATAGTGGTAACCTTACCGTTTACGGATTGCCATCCGGGCGGATGTTCAAGGAAATCCCTGTATTCTCGCAGTTCCCTACATCGGGATACGGCTATTCCGAAGAGACAATCCCCATGTTGAACACCTCCCATGGATTTGTGCCCTGGGATGACCTGCACCACCCTGATATTTCCCAGACCAACGGAGAATTGGATGGAAGATGGATTTTTGTGAACGGGAATAATACCCCCCGTATCGCTAGGGTGGACCTAAGCACCTTTGAGACTGCGGAGATCATCGAGGTTCCCAACAGTGCAGGGAACCACAGTTCCTCATTCATTACGGAAAACACCGAATATGTGGTGGCAGGTACCCGTTTTGCCGTACCCGTGCCCCAACGGGACATGTCCATCAGTGAATACAAAGGAAACTTTAAAGGTGCCCTTACATTTATCAGTGTAGATCCCGAACATGGCCACATGGCCATCAAGTTCCAATTGTTGATGCCGGGCTTCAACTATGACCTTTCCCACCCAGGAAGGGGCAAGTCCCATGGCTGGTTTTTCTTTACCACCTATAATACTGAAGAGGCCAATACCCTTTTGGAAGTGAATGCTTCCCAAAACGACAAGGATTTCATCGCGGCCATCAATTGGAAAAAGATCGAAGAATATGTGAACAACGGTGGAGGCACCAAAATGCCGGCCAACTATGCACACAACGTGTATGATGAGCATTCCCATACCGGGACAACGACCATGAAGGATGAAGTACTTACCGTGGACCCCACCAAGGTTCCCGGTGCCGTATTTTTCCTACCGACACCAAAATCCCCCCATGGCTGCGACGTAGACCCGACCGGACAGTATATCATAGGCAATGGTAAGCTATCTGCTGATTTGACCGTACATTCTTTTGATAAAATGATCGCTGCCATTGAAGGGGAGAAATTCGATGGGGAAGCCTATGGCATTCCAATTTTGAAGTTTGAGGATGTCTTGGCCGGACAGGTTAAAAGTGGAGGTCTTGGCCCACTGCACACCGAATTCGATGGTAAGGGCAATGCCTACACCACATTCTTCATCTCTTCGGAAGTCGTGAAATGGCAGTTGGGAACCTGGGAGGTTATCGACAGAAAACCCACCTATTACTCTGTGGGACACTTGATGATTCCCGGGGGTAATTCCAGAAAGCCATTTGGCAAGTACGTTGTGGCCATGAACAAGATCACCAAGGACCGTTATTTGCCCACTGGTCCGGAGATGGAGCATTCCGCGCAGATCTATGATATTTCCGGGGATAAAATGGAATTGATCTATGATTTCCCTACCCATGGGGAACCCCATTATGCAGCAGGATGTCCAGCGGAGCTTTTGGCCCCAAGGTCACAAAAAATCTACCGTTTGGACGAAAATAGGCACCCCTATGCAGTCACTACAGCGGATGGGTCCAAAGTGGTCCGGGATGGCAACGAGGTACATGTTTATATGTCTACCATACGTAGCCACTTCACACCGGACAACATCGAAGGTATCAAGGTAGGCGACAAGGTCTATTTCCATATCACCAACCACGAACAGGACTTTGATGTGCCCCATGGATTTTCCATCCTGGGCCAAAACACCTCCGAGCTGTTGATCATGCCAGGACAGACCAAAACATCCGTTTGGGAACCCAAGCAAGTTGGGGTATGGCCCTTCTATTGTACAGATTTCTGTTCTGCTTTGCACCAAGAGATGCAAGGCTATGTCAGGGTCTCCCCTGCCAATTCCAACGTGGAACTGAAATGGTCCCTCGGTGAGTGATTCGGATTGACTTACCATGGAATAAAGCGGGCTGTGTCCATGACCTGCCCGCTTTTTTTACAAATTGAAAAACAACCGTCTACCAAAAAACCGAACTCAGTTTGTAACCCTTAAATCAAAAAAAAAATGAAAAAGGCTAGTATATTAATGATCATTGGCCCGCTCTTCTTATTGGGATTGTATGTCTTCCCACTCTGGAATATCATGTTGGGTGCCCCACAATATCCCGACCCATTGGGCTTGAACATCCATATCAATGGGCTACAGGGCGTTAACGAATTTGATATTCAAAACATTGACGGATTGAACCATTACATCGGCATGCACACACTTCCCAAAGTAGAGGATATGTGGGAATTTGGCACCTTTCCAATAATAATCGGAATCATGGTTGGGCTCGGGGTACTGATCGGAATTTTGGGTTTTCTTGGTAAACTAAGCTACAAATGGTTCCTGGGATGGTTCGCTCTGATGTCCTTGATGGGCATACTTGGGATGTATGATTTCAATGAATGGTTGGTGGACTACGGCACCAATTTGGACCCCAATGCCATTATGAAATTGACCAATCCTGATGGAACCCCAATGACCTACAAACCCCCACTACTGGGCCATGTGAAGATGTTGAACTTTGATGTTACCTCTTTGCCCGCTACAGGTGCATGGCTGATGTTCCTGGGCATGATGTTGACCTTGGCTGCCGGATACTTTGGATGGAAAAGCAAAAAAATTAAAACATGAAAAAACAACTTTTGCCATTGCTATTGACATTGGTGCTTTCGATATCATGCACTGTAGCTCCCAAACCCATTGATTATGGCCATGTGGCCTGCCACTACTGTAGTATGACCATTGTGGACAAGCAACATGCCGCACAGTTGGTCACCACCAAGGGTAAGGTCTTCAATTTTGATGCCGTGGAGTGCATGATGAACCAATTGAAGGAAACGGACACATCCACCATCTCCTTGTACTTGGCCAATGATTTTGACCGGCCAGGGGATCTGATCGATGCCACCGGTGCCACCTATTTGATCAGCGAGAACATTCCGAGCCCCATGGGCGCCTATCTCAGTGCCTTTGCCGAAGAAAGAGCTGCCCAACATGCACTGGATGCCAATGGAGGTGAATTGCTTTCCTGGAACGAATTAAAGCAACAATATCAATAGTGAAACAATTACACAACTATGTATAAAATAGATATAGACAATACCATTGCCCAACAACCCTTTGACGGACTACAGATTGAAAAACTGGCCAAAACTGAATCTATGGAAATCTTGAGCATCAGTTTGGCCAAGGATGCCATCTTTCCTAAGCACACTTCCCCTAAAGATGCCCATTTGGTCGTTTTGGAGGGTTCCATTGATTTCCACATCGAAAATCAAAGCGTCACTTTATTGCCACAGCAACACTTTGGTTTTTCCAAGGAAGTTGAACATTGGGTAAGGGCCCTTTCTGATGCCAAATTTTTGATTATCCGATAAAGAAAGCATAGCTTCATAAGCCAGAAGGTCGCCTTTGGGCTAACCAAACAACAGTATCAAATTGAAGACTCCTTATCACACATACATCCTTTGCCTTATCTTTTCCTTGTTAGGTCAAGGAATTTGGGCCAAGACCTGGAAGATTTGTACTACCTGTGAATACAGTTCCATCAAGCAGACCATCCAACTGGCAAAGGCCCATGACACCCTGTTGGTGCAAAAGGGAACCTATCGGGAATATGAGATTGTGGTGGACAAGCCTTTGGTCATCAAGGGTACGGATTATCCGATTGTGGATGGCGAAAAAAAGGGGGAAATCTTCCAGATCCAATCGGACGGGGTGACGCTCGACGGGCTTTTCATCATCAATGTGGGGGTCAGCTATACCAAGGACAATGCGGCCATACGGGTGATCCGGAGCAAGGATTTCCGAATCCAGAACATGGTTTTGGAGCAATTGTTCTTCGGCATCTATTTGGAAAAATCCTCCCACGGCAAAGTCTACCACAACCGAATCATTGGTGAGGCAGTGGACGAATATAATTCGGGGAACGGTATCCAATTGTGGTATTCCTCGGACATCGAGGTGTCCAAAAATCATGTTCAAGGAACGCGGGACGGCATTTATCTGGAGTTTTCCGATCGGATTACGATTACGGGCAACACTAGTATGGACAATCTCAGATACGGGCTTCATTTCATGTTTTCCAACAACGATATCTATACCCAAAACACTTTTGAAAACAATGGTGCCGGTGTTGCGGTCATGTTCTCCAAGTTCATAACCATGAAAGACAACACTTTTCGAAAAAACTGGGGAACGGCTGCCTACGGCATGCTGTTGAAGGAAATCAATGATGCCGAGATCATTGGAAATACCTTTGAGGAAAACACCATCGGTATCAATATTGAGGGATCTAACCGAATCCGGTATACCAACAACGATTTTATAGGCAATGGTTGGGCCATTAGGGTGATAGGGGCCTGCTATACCAATAGTTTCAGGGGCAATAATTTCTTGTACAACTCCTTCGATATTTCTTATAACAGCAAATTGAACGACAATGTGTTCGAGGGCAACTTTTGGAGTGGCTATACCGGATATGATCTGGACAAGGATGGTATCGGGGATGTGCCCTACCGTCCGGTCAAGCTCTTTTCGTATGTAGTGAACCGAACTCCGGAGACCATTGTCCTGTTGCGGAGCCTTTTCATGGATATCATTGATTTCTCCGAAAGGGTCTCCCCGGTGTTCACCCCGGACAATTTAAAAGATGCCCAACCTTTAATGAAAATACGATCATGACCATTGACATAAAAGACCTTCATAAACAATTTGGCAAGAACCAGGTATTGAAAGGTGTCGACCTGACCATTGACAAGGGCCGGATATATGCCATTTTGGGCCCTAACGGTTCGGGAAAGACCACCTTGATCAAGAGTATCCTGGGTATGGTGCTTCCCGACAAAGGTCATATCACCGTATTGGACAAGCCTATCAAAAAACAATGGAAGTACCGCAAGCAGATCGATTATCTCCCACAGATTGCCAACTTTCCACCGAACATCAAAGTGAAGGAGCTTATCCATATGATTAAGGACCTGCGGAACAGTCCCAGTGCTGAAAAGGAATTGATAGACCTCTTTGGCCTTGGACCCTTTCTGGATAAAAAACTGTCCACCCTCTCCGGGGGCACCAAACAAAAGGTGAACATTGTACTGACCTTTATGTTCGACAGCCCCTTGCTCATTCTTGATGAACCGACAACGGGGCTGGACCCCATGGCCCTGATTCGTTTGAAGGAGTTGATCTTGAAGGAAAAATCCAATGGAAAGACCATCCTCATCACATCCCATATCATGCAATTTGTGGAAGAAATGGCCGACCAGATCGTATACCTGTTGGAAGGTGACATTTATTTTAAGGGAACCATCCCCGAACTTAAGAAACAGACAGGGCAGTCCAGTTTTGAACATGCCATTGCAACCCTAACCACTTCTGAAAACCATGCTGAAAATACTGAAATATAGTTTTTACGACCTTATTCGTAGCCGCTGGAGCTATGTCTATTTTTTATTTTACTTGATTCTGGGATTTGTATTGTTGTTCCTGAACAACGATGTCTCCAAGGCCGTAATCACCCTAATGAACGTGATCATTGTATTGATTCCTTTGATAGGGACCATTTTCGGAGTGATGTACTATTACAATTCCCGGGAGTTTACCGAACTGCTCTTGGCACAGCCGATCAATCGCACCTCTATTTTTATGGGCCAGTATTTGGGTGTGGCCGGTTCCCTGACCATGAGTCTGGTTCTTGGACTCGGCATCCCTTTTCTACTCTATGGGCTTTTGCGCAGTGATGCCATCTTTGACTTTTCACTCCTGCTGGTTACCGGGTCCTTTCTGACCTTCATCTTTGTGGGGTTGTCCTTTGTCATTGCCATATCCAACGAAAACAAGATCAAAGGATTTGGGTATGCCGTACTGTTATGGCTCTTTCTGGCAGTAGTCTATGACGGGCTCTTTTTAATGTCACTTATTGTTTTTGAGGAGTATCCCTTGGATACTTTTTCCTTGGTGGCCACCATGCTCAATCCCATTGATCTCTCCAGGATATTGATACTTCTCAAATTGGACATTTCTGCTCTATTAGGCTATACAGGGGCCATCTTTAAAAAGTTTTTCGGGACCGATCTTGGGTTCCTGGTTTCCATGGCCATACTGCTGTGCTGGACGGTCTTGCCCGTGTTAGGACTGGGATACAAGGCAAAACGAAAGGATTTTTAGGAAAGGTGTGGGCCATTTGAACAACATCCAAGCGAGTAAAAGAAAATACCGACGACATGCCTTGTTGGCCATGCTCTATTTTACCATTGCCGCCCTCCTCGGTGTCCTGTTACGCTTTTATCCCTTGTCCTCCTTCACTTTTAATTATCGGTTTGTGGTACATGCCCACTCGCACATTGCCCTATTGGGATGGGTGTATGTTGCACTGACCACCATCCTTCATTATTGTTTTGTGAAAAACGATACAACGGCCCATAAGAGATACAACTGGATTTTTTGGGCAACGCAGGGAACATTGATCGGCATGATGCTGACCTTCCCGTTCCAAGGCTATGCCTTGTTCTCGATCATTTTTTCCACGTTGTTTTTGATCATGTCCTATATCTTTTTCCATCATTTCCTAAAAAATATCGACCCCAAACATAAGGATAGTAGGGCACTGCAATGTATGAAGGCGGCCCTTTGGTATATGGTCATCTCCAGTTTGGGGCCTTGGGCCCTGGGCATGATCATGACCCTCCTGGGCTCCCAATCCATTTGGTATCGCATCGCCATTTACTTTTACCTTCATTTTCAGTACAACGGGTGGATGGTCTTGGCCTTGATAGGGTTGGTTCTTTTTGCCTTGGAACAACAGGGCATGGCGTTCCCCAAAAAAAGGTTCTCCCGCTTTTTTTGGAGCATGAACATTGGAATCGTCCTTACTTTTTTCCTCTCCACACTTTGGACGGATCCATCCCCAACGGTCTATGTCCTTGCAGGTATTGGGACCTTGGCCCAATTGGGTGCCTTTGGGGTTTTGTGGGTACAGTTCAAAGGGGAGGCTGCCAGACTGCTCCTCACCAAGTGGCAGGTGATGCTCCTCAAATTGGTTGTGGTCCTGTTTTGCATAAAACTGCTGTTGCAACTTCTGACCACACTCCCCTATTTTGTACAAATGGCCACTCGTCATATTGACCTTATCATTGGATACCTGCATCTGACCTTTTTGGGCGTGATCAGTATAGGACTCTTCTTCTTGATGGATTATTTCAAGCTGTTCCAGGTTTCAAGAAGACCGTTTCAATGGTACTTTTTAGGGTTCCTGACCATGGAAATCCTGATTTTTTACAGAGGTATGGCAGGATGGCTACAATGGCCCCTTTGGGATGGCCATACCGAAACGTTGGCCGTGGGCAGTCTATTGATTCCTTTGTCATTGCTCTGGATGCTTCTTAAAAACCGGTTGCCCTCCTGAATTTTTACACCATGCATCAAACCACAACCATTAACCAGTAATATTTGGCAACCATCGTTCCATGGATCAAAAAAATAATAAAGGATAAATTTGTCCGAATTGGTTTTAAACGTATCTTTGTACTGAAATAGATTCCCATGATGTTTTCAAAAGCTTGTGAATATGGAATTCGGGCAGCGGTCTATATTGCCCTGCAATCCTTGGAAGGCAGACGTGTCAGTGTCAATGAGATTGCCGAGGAAATCGACTCTCCCATTGCCTTCACCGCCAAGATTTTGCAACAGCTGTCCAGAAACAATGTCATCCATTCCGTAAAAGGGCCCACAGGAGGTTTTGAAATTGAACGTACCGATATGGAAGCCGTGAAATTGAACATGGTCGTCAAGGCCATTGACGGAGACCAAATATACGTGGGTTGCGGGCTTGGTCTCAAGGAGTGCGATGCGGGTAAACCCTGTCCCCTGCACGATAAGTTCGTGGATATCCGGACGGACCTTAGGCATATGTTGGAAAGCACCAGTCTATATGAACTGGCAACCGGACTCGAGGTGGGATTGACCTATTTGAAACGCTAAAAAAATTTGATCAAATAAAGGACAATTTTGTCCGATTAATAAGTATACCAGTAAATCCGTTATTATGAACCCTACGATGGAAAAAACAGTGGGCCAATTGGTGGCCGAGGACTACCGAACTGCCCAAGTATTCAAGAACCACAAGATTGACTTTTGCTGTAAGGGCAACCGGACCTTGCAAGAGGTTGCAGCACACAAAAACCTGGATTTCGAAGTTCTGTTGCAGGAATTGGGGGAAGCCCGGAAAGAAAGTCAAAGCGACCTGCCCGATTTCAATACATGGCCGTTGGACCTATTGATCGACTATATCGAAAAGAAACACCACCGCTATGTGGAGGAACGTATACCCATCCTAAAGCAATACCTCAACAAACTATGCCAAGTCCACGGGAGCAATCATCCCGAGCTATATGGCATCTTCGAACACTTTACTGCCTCGGCCGGGGAACTGGCCATGCACATGAAAAAAGAGGAGTTGATCCTGTTCCCACACATCCGCAAAATGGTGCAGGGGCAAACCCAAGGTGAAGAATTGGACCGCCCCCATTTCGACACCGTCAAAAACCCCATACGAATGATGATGGAAGAGCACGACAACGAAGGGGAACGCTTTCGAAAAATCGCCAAATTGAGCGGTGATTACACCCCGCCCGATGATGCCTGTAACACCTATAGGGTCACCTACTCCCTACTTCAAGAGTTTGAGGGAGATCTGCACCGCCATATCCATTTGGAGAACAATATTCTCTTTCCAAAAGCGGAAGCCCTGGAAAAAAAATTGTCCCAAAACTAAAATTGCCTTGGACCACGCTCACATCAAAAGACACAAGGCCCTTCAGCAGGTAAGCCGTGAACACCATCACGGCCTGCTCCTGTGTTGGAAAATCCGGATGGGACTATCCAAAAAAGTGGCCCCTGAACGGATCAAAACCTATTCGGATTGGTTTTACAAAACCTATTTGGTACCGCATTTCGAAATGGAGGAGCTTTACATCTTTCCCATTATCGGAAATGACCACCCGTGGATCAAAAAAGCATTAACGGACCATCGAAGATTGACCCGGCTGTTCACTATAGCCCTGCCAGATATCAAAACGTTGGTACAGATCGAGGAAACGTTGGAACAGCATATCCGATTTGAGGAACGCCAATTGTTCAACCATATCCAACATGTGGCCACCACTTCCCAATTGCACCTTTTGGAAAAACACCATACCCATGAAAAATTCAAAGACAATACCGATGACCCCTTCTGGAACTGAACAACACACAAATGTCTTCACTAGAATCCATCATCAATGGTTCACTGAGTTCAAAAAGGGCCAGATGGGCTATGCCACCATTGCGATCATTGGCCAAAGCTGTCTAGGTTCCGCGGCTGCCATGGTATTATTGATGGGGACACTGGACACGGCCATACAAATGACTTTACTGTTCTTTGTAACCATCCTCTGCATGGCGTTCAACGGTGCAGTACTGGCCCAATTAAGACCCTTGACGACATTCAATCTTTTGATTATGAGCGTCGTCTTCAATACCTTGGTCGTTTTGTTCCATATCATTTAATCTTCCAGATAGGTAACCTGACTTAGGTATTTTCGAAGTTTCTTATTGACGTTTGGATAGTGTAAGGCCTTTTTCCTCATAGTATGTTGAATGTCTTATCCCTAATTTCATTGTCACCCAACTTTCAAACATCAATATATGATAAAAAGGTCATTTTATTGTTAATAAGTCATTTTATAACTTTTGCCCTCCTTCCCCTATTCAAAATCCCCTTAGTTTAATTTTATGGAGGATCAAAACCAAACACCCTGTTTATGTTCTTTTATGATTTTCAGGTCGTCCTCCAAGAAGTACCTGGTGAGATCAGTCTTTGCTTTTCCATCTCGGGTTGCCCCTTGCACTGTGAGGGATGCCACTCCCCTTTTTTATGGAAGGAAGGAAGCGGCACCAGGCTGACATCCGAATATTTCCAAAAACGATTGGACCAATATACCGGTCTTGCAAGTTGTGTGCTCTTTATGGGTGGTGAATGGCATTCAAGAACCTTGGTGGAACGTTTGAAACATGCCCGGCAACAGGGATACAGGACATGCCTTTACACGGGTGCCGATCACGTACCACCTGAAATCCTCGAACATCTGACCTATATCAAGACAGGCAAGTGGAACCGGTACCTAGGGGGGCTGGACCGCAAGACTACCAACCAAATGTTCAAGGAAGTCAGTACCAACACCATGCTCAACCATTTGTTCAATCCTAAATAAATTTTAATATGATACGACTGACCCATGATCAGATTTCCAAAAAGATGGCATTCATCGACCATTACCTCAATTCCGACAATGCCGCGGATGGTTCGAAGGTCGACGCCAATGCCAATGTCACCTCCAAGAACATCGCTACCATGGAAGCAGAACTCAACAAGGACATCAATATTCAGGTGAACCGGGCCCTCGTCCAGCGTAAGATCGCTTCCTTGTTCGGGGAAGCACTTGCCCTGGAATATGCACGGCAAATCGAGTCCCATGAAATCTATGTCCACGATGAGACTTCGCTCAAGCCCTATTGTGCCTCTATCAGCATGTATCCCTTCCTCTTGGACGGACTGACCAAATTGGGTGGGGAAAGTCAGGCCCCAAAGCACTTGGAAAGCTTTTGCGGGGAATTCGTCAATTTGGTGTTTGCGGTAAGTTCCCAGTTTGCCGGTGCCCTGGCCACTGTGGAGTTTTTGATGTATTTCGACCACTTTGCGGCCAAAGATTATGGTCCAGATTACCTAAGGACCCACACCCATATCATTGCCAATCATTTACAGCATGTGGTCTATGCCATCAACCAACCTGCTGCAGCCAGGGGCTACCAATCGGTTTTCTGGAATATTTCCATCTACGATAGGCCCTACTTTGATAACATGTTCGCGGATTTTGTCTTTCCTGATATGGGCAGGCCCCAATGGGATCGGGTCAAAAAGCTCCAAGCCTTTTTCATGGACTGGTTCAACCAAGAGCGTACCAAGGCCATCCTGACCTTCCCCGTGGTGACGGCCGCCATGTTGACGAAGGATGGAACCCCCGTTGACTTGGAATTTACCGACCTATGTGCCCGGGAACTGAGCGAGGGCAACTCCTTTTTTATCTACCAGTCCGAAAATGCGGACAGTCTGGCCTCCTGTTGCAGATTGCGCAATGAGATCAGTGACAATACTTTTAGTTATTCCCTTGGAGCTGGTGGCGTTGCCACAGGTTCCATCAATGTGATTACGCTGAACATGAACCGCTTGGTGCAACAAGGATCCGATATTGTGGCAGCGGTCCAAAAGGTCCACAAGTACCAGGTAGCTTTTAGAATGCTTATCGATGATTATGAAAAAGCAGGGATGTTACCGGTCTATAATGCCGGGTTGATATCACTGGACAAACAATTCCTGACCGTGGGCATCAACGGCATGGTGGAGGCTGCTGAAAGCCAGGGGATACAAGTGGGCAACAATGAAATGTACAAGGATTTTGTCAATCATTATCTCAAAGCCATATACCAAGAAAACAGAAAGGCCCGTGAAACCTTTGGTTACCTGTTCAACACTGAATTCGTCCCTGCCGAAAACCTAGGGGTCAAAAACGCCAAGTGGGACCGGGAAGACGGATTTTTTGTTTCCAGGGACTGTTACAACTCTTATTTCTATGTGGTGGAGGATGACCGGACCAACACCTTGGACAAGATCATGTTGCACGGAAAGGATACCATCCAATATTTGGATGGGGGATCGGCCCTCCATCTCAATTTGGAGGAAACCCCCAACCAAGAAGGGTTCAAAAAACTGATCCATGCCACGGCCAGGGCCGGGTGCAATTACTTTTGTTTCAACATCCGTATCACCATATGCAATGATTGCGCCCATATCGACAAACGGACCCTATGGGAGTGCAGTTCATGCCATTCACACAATGTGGACCATGCCACCCGGGTCATCGGGTACCTCAAACGGGTTTCCAATTTCAGTTCGGGCAGACAAAAGGAACATGGATTGCGCCATTATCATTGCAACGATCAGGTAAAACCTGTCAAACGAACCAACTTGGAAACCATGGAACGTGAATAACCCCACCCCAGGTGTCATAAATCCCATAATGTCCGGCAAGACATCAATTCATGGGATATCATGGGACGTTCAACAAAGTCTTTGGAAACAGATTTCTTTGCTCAATCTTCCAGAAAGGGCATTTTTAAGGAAATTACGGTACCGTTATCCTTGATTTCTTCGATCAATTGGCCAATGGTCCGTTCCTGAAAATTGAACAGCAGCTCTTTTTTGAAGGGGGATACCAAATGGTGCACGGGACAGGGATGGGCATCATCGCAGATGGAAAGCCCCAAGAAACATTCATGGAACCGATGTTCCCCATCGATGCTCACAATCACCTGCCATAACGTATGTTCCCGATCGGCATCCTCCAAGTAAAATCCTCCCCCTGGACCCTTGGAGGAAGAGATCAACCTGTCTGTGGTCAAAGTACGGAGCAATTGGGCCAAAAACGCTTGGGGGATGTCCAAAGCCCCGGCAATGGTCTTGGCGCCCATTTTTTTATTGGCGTTGCTATGGATAGCCAAATACATAACAGCCCTGATGGCATATTTTCCAGCATTGGTGAGCATATGAGATCACATCAAAATCAATAGACGATAAAATAATCATTAAATAAAGGAAAGACCCAAGAAAAATCAAAAAAAGTTTCATCTAGGCATTCCCAAGATCAGGATTTCATCCAGTTGAACATCATGGTCCTCTGTTGGAACCCGCCTGATACGTTGGAAGGGATAAAACAACCCCATTTTGCGGGTCTTGGGGTGGTGTGCCAAAAAAGTATCATAGTACCCACCTCCATACCCAAGCCTGGACCGATTGCCATCACAAGCCAGCCCTGGAACGATGATAAGATCATAAAGGCCCTTGTACACCCTATTGCCGGAAGGATATGAGGTCCCGAATACGCCCCGTTCCAACCCCTGAAGTGATGAAAGCACCAAATTATTGAACTGTCTATCGGGCAAGGTTTGGGGGACTACAACGGTTAACTGATGTTCTAGACATTGCGCTATGAACGGCACGATATCGACCTCGGAGCCCATGGGGAGATAGGTATGCACGGACTGGATTTCCTTTTGCTCCACTAGACCCCAAAGTACTTCACAGACCGCATGGTCATAAAGGGTTTTTTCCCTATGGGACATCCGATTCCGTCTTTCCAACATCTGCTCCCTGATTTCTTTTTTTAGTGATTTGACCGTATTTCCCATCGCATTAAATATTTCGGACAAAATTATCCGTTATTTTTCAATTCCCCGTATCTTTATACCCTATAAAGTGCTGTCCCATTAAAGTTTCCAAAAGGAAGCATTGGTACGGGTCACATTCATATTTTCATTCACATAATGACGCAAAATAAAGAAATTACAACCCTGGATGACATCAAGCAATTGGTGGACCTTTTTTATGGAAAGGTCCGGGAAGATGACCTACTGGCGGATATTTTCAATGGAGTGATCCAGGATAATTGGCCGGCGCATCTGGAAAAAATGTACCGTTTTTGGCAAACCGTCCTATTGGGGGAGCACACGTATTATGGCAGTCCTTTCGCCCCCCATGCCAGGCTACCGGTCCAAGGGGAACATTTTGACCGTTGGAAACTACTCTTTATACAGACCGTTGATGACAATTTCATTGGTGAAAAGGCGGCCGAGGCCAAGTTTCGTGCCGAAAAAATGGCGGAGATGTTCCAACTGAAGATTGCCTATGTGAAAGCCAACACAACCCATGGGGACCATGAAGGTTAAGCTCTCGGATATCTTTGTCAAAAGGGACGATCGATCCTTATATTCCATACAGGAATTGGTCAACCTCGACATCAAAGCGGATTTTGTCGAGCGATTGTCCCAACATTTTCAAATTCCCTATAGACCAAATCGTACAAAGGAGCACAATTTGTGCTATGCCAATAGCCCACTGATCAGATTCGAATACAAAACCACATTCTCAGAAGCTGATATCATCAATCATCTATATCACACGTTGAATCAGAAAAAATACCATATCGATATGGAAGAAATAACCTTTTAAGAACAAATATTCCGGTACCATTGAGATCGGACACCAATATTTTCCATAAACAACAGCTAACAACATAACAACGATACCATGACCCAAACACTAGCACAGATCATCAACAAATACCAAGAACTTGGTGAAAATCCTGAAACCTATCTGGAAGGTCTCCTCCATGCCTCACCCCTCACCTATTGGGACTATATCGAAGTGGATACCCTTTTGTCCCTACAAAAGCCCCGCACCCACTTCAAGGATGAAACCATCTTCATCATGTACCACCAGGTCACCGAGCTCCTTCTGAAAATGATGCGGCACGAATTGGAGCAGCTGGTTGACCAAAATGAAATCGATGCCGCTTTCGTGCTCCCAAAAATCAACCGGTGCATTCGCTACACCAACCTCTTGATCGGTTCCTTTGATATCATGAAAGATGGAATGGACCATGGGGAATACCAAGAATTCCGGAAGACCCTGACCCCCGCCAGTGGTTTTCAGAGTGCCCAGTTCCGATATATCGAGATCTTGTGCACCCCTCTGGAAAATCTCATCAATGATGAAGGCAGGGAACGACTTCCCCAAAATCCATCCATGGAGGATTATTTTGAGCATATTTACTGGAGGGATGCCGGATTTGACCGCACCACCGGTAAAAAGACCTTGACCTTGAGAAGGTTTGAGCAGCGGTACCTTGAAAGTTTTACTGCCTTGGCCAAAAAGGTCAAGGGTCGCACCCTTCAGGACAAGATCAATGATTTGCCCGAACCGACAACCCTTCTGATTGACCGCCTAAAAGAGTTCGATCACCTCTACAATGTGCAATGGCCCCTGGTCCATTTAAGGACGGCCGAACATTATTTGGAAGGTCCTGATTGTAAAAAAGCTGCAACCGGGGGATCCCAATGGAAAAAATATTTACATCCCAGATACCAACAACGAAAATTCTTCCCAACGCTATGGACCGATATGGAGAAAAAGCAATGGGGAGCAACTGAGAATATTTGATATGGCAACAACCAACATGCCCCAACTACATACTTTGATCGAAGGTGAAACCTATAAGGCAATACTGCTGAATGGAATTCCTGGAATGGTCATACCATACCACCACAACACCGGGGAAGCATTGTTGATGGTCAATGAGGGGAAAGCACTTTTAAGAATGGCCGATGGCGAACATACCCTTGGCGTGGGCAGCGTATTTATAATTCCTGCAAATAAAGAACACACCCTTACCATACTTGCACCGTTCAAGGCTGTCAAGGTAATGTCCCTGGATACTGAGATTCATTTTATTTGACCTTATCCTTGAAATCCGGACATCAAGGGACAAAAAAATGTAAAGAATTCCCTTTCCTTCATTTACGTTTGTCCAAACTCCCCTTATCAAATGCCAACAGATTGAACAGCTCCCGCATCCGGGACCTTACACGGTTCCCATAACGACCCTCCAATTCCGCAGCATTCAGATTGGTAGTGGCATCAAGAATATCTTCCGTAAGGACAATCGCGCCATCAAGGTGGAAATCTCCAATAACTATCAATTCCTATTAAAACCCTAATCATGTATTTAAAGCAGCTCTACACACTCATCATCATTTCAACGATTTCGATAAAGGCACATGGCCAACCAGCCATGGACACCATTTATGCCAATGAACACCATAACGTGGCCTTTTTCTTTCCCAGTCCCGTGCAAAAAGCGATTACAGGGCATCCCGCTTTTGTATTCACCTACAACAGGGAACAGGAAGAACACCTTGGTTTGTTACAGGCAGTTCCAGGAAGACCGAGCAATCTATTGGTCATGACTACCAGTGGTAAGGTCTACTCCTTCCATTTGGCATATGCAAAGACACTTCAGCGTTACAACCACTTTATAACAACGGAACAAAGCATAGGGACCCTTCCACCCAAACTAAACAATAAGAAACTGGATTCAAAAGTCGTGGATTCACTTACAAAGCAGCAGAAAACATACAAGGAACGCTGTTCATATCTATTGGAACACAACCCCAAAAATTTAGTGACCAAACGAAAAAGTGGACTTCGGTTACGCTTGGAATCCATGACCTATCATGGCAATGAAGTGTACTTGGTTATTGATATCAAAAACACATCGGCCATTGATTTCGAATTGGGTCATTTGGCCATAACTGTCACCAATGGCAGTAAAAAAAGAAGAGCTTCCTCCCAAGAAATACCATTGGATGTGGCCTACATCCATAAAAACCCAAGTATCATTCGAACTGGAAATCATGAACACTTTGTCTGTGTGACACCCAAGTTTGTCCTGGGAAACGAGGAAACATTAAGGATACAGCTATGGGAAAAAAGAGGCAGTCGCACCATTGACCTCAAGTATGCAAGACACTGATTACTAACCTCAATTTCCGATTTTTGATAAAAATAGCACCAAAACCCAATTCAAAAATAACATTTTTTCATAAAAAATAATTATAAATAATCATTTTTCACGTTAAGTAATCATTTTTCATGGTATATTTGTCACTGTTTTTCATACAAAAAAATGAAAAGTAATTTTTTTTCACATAAAGTAACTGTTTTTCACGGACGTAAATTACCTGAGGAAGGTTACCTGGTCGGCTATTCCCTATTGATTTCAGTCATTGGAAACCAATTTGGCACGGCAGTTCCCCTGCCCGATATAATGGCCATGGCAACAGAAAAGCACCAACGCTACGACACTGACCAATGGCAGGTGTTTACCATTAGGCATAAACCCAAGGAAGACCTGAAAAGTCATTTGGTCTTTGCTCTTAAATACGAGCCCTTGGACCTATATATATTGAAAAGGATTTTCGAGTTGATCGGTGATGCCATCATACACCAAATGTTGAAAGAAGAGCCTACGGGGCAATATACAAGAAGGGCATGGTTTTTATATGAATGGTTGACCGGGAAGACGCTCGATGTTCCCAACCTGAACAGAGGCACCTACGTGGAGGTGGTGGACCCTTCCCTGCAATATGCGGGCCAATCCGAGAATTCCACCCGGCATCGTGTAAAGAACAACTTGCCCGGGGTTCCGGGATTCTGTCCAATGATTCGTAGGACTGAGAAACTGGAGAGGTATATTGAAAAAGATCTTTCCGAAACCATAGAAAAGGGATTGGGAAAGCGGGACAAGGATCTCATACGAAGGACCGCTGCCTTTTTACTGTTGAAAGATTCCAAGGCATCGTTTGCCATTGAAGGGGAGCATCCCCCAAGCATGCGGGCAAGAAATTGGGGAAAGGCCATTGGGCAATCGGGAAAATCCCCTTTGAACATCGAAGAGATCGAACGGTTGCAGCACATTGTCATCGGAAGCAAAAAATTAAGGCATATGGGCATACGGACCATGGAAGGCTTTATAGGCGAACATGATAGGGAAACCCTATCCCCTATGCCCGACCATATTTCCGCCAAGGCTTCAGACCTGCCCTTGTTGATGCAAGGGTTGCTCGACACCAATGCACTGTTACAGCAAGCCGGTTACAATCCGGTATTGGCCGCGGCCACCATTGCATTCGGCTTTGTTTTCATCCATCCCCTATCCGATGGTAATGGCAGGATACACCGATATATCATCCACCATTTACTCACTCGGATGGGCTATACCAAACGAGGGATGATCTTTCCCATATCCTCTGCCATTCTGGAACGCATTGACGAATACCAGGACATTCTGGAGCATTACTCCTCCCAGAGGGTGGATTTGATCGAATGGAAGGAAACATCCGATCACAATATTGATGTCCTTAACGAGACCATTGACCTATACCGCTACTTCGACCTCACCCTACAATCGGAATTCTTGTATGAATGTGTCGAAGAGACCATTGAACAGATCATTCCTGAAGAATTGGATTATCTCGAAAAATATGATCGCATGATGGATTTTATCAATTCCCATGTCACGCTACCCGATACCAAAGTGGATCTATTGATAAAGTTCCTTAACCAAAATGCCGGTAAACTGTCGAAACGGGCAAGGGAAAAGGAGTTTTCAGAACTCAATGGAGACGATATCAATGATATCGAGGCCCAATACAACCATATATTTGGTTCTTAGGGACCATCGGGGTTGACCAAAAAGAGATTAACCTGATCAGCCTTCCTAAAGGTTTCATCACAAACATGGGTCTTTAAGGTTACAGTCCTGTTTATCGAACTATTCGAAGTCCATGGGTTTTGGCCACATTTTGACCGTTATCCTTTTCCGCTAGTGGACTTTTGGCCAATAAATCTTTCAATTGGGTCATATCCTTACAGATCTTTTTCTCCACCACTCTTGCATATTTCTGTGTGGTCGAAAGTTTGGTATGCCCCAAAAGTTTGGAAACTGTCTCAATGGGCACATTGTTCATTAAGGTAATCGTGGTAGCAAAGGTATGTCGGGCCACATGGAATGTCAGGTGTTTATCTATACCTGCCTTTTGGGCGATCACTTTTAAATATTGGTTCACTTTTTGGTTCGAATACACCGGCAACAAGGTATTCTCTTTTTTGGGAAAGGCTTCATACTTTTCCAGTATGCATTTCGCCCTGGGCAAAAGAGGAACCTTTACCGGGGTCTTTGTCTTTTGGCGCCTTACATCGATCCACAACTCTCCATCGATACCCGATACAATATCCCTGGGCCTTAGTAGTTTTACCTCAATGTAGCTGAGTCCCGTAAAGCAAGCGAACATGAAGATATCACGGACCAAGTCAGCTCCTTTCTCCGCCAATTCGAGTTGCACCAACGCCTGGATCTCCTCTTCTTCCAAAAAGTCACTGTCATAGTCCACCATTTTCACCTTATAGAGGTTAAAAGGGTTTTTGGGAATACAATCAAACTTATAGGCCATGTTCATCAACTTCTTGAAACGTAGCATATGCTTCATGATACCATTGTTGTTCAAGGGCGGGAAGGCTTTTATGGGTTCACAGTTCCGCATGTAGTTTTCAAAATCCAACAAAAAGGCATAATCGATTGAGGCCAGACCAACATCAGATACTCTGAACTTTTCAGATAGGACATCCTCACCAATGGTTTCAGATGGAAATAAAAAAAACCAGAAAAAATTAATTTTCTGGTTTTCAATTATTTAAGGTTTTACTTAGTGCCATAAAACCAAGGTTCGTCGGGATGACTGGCCCAATAAATAACCAGTACATCTCTATAAACCAATATGTTACGTTGTTTTTTCAAAAAAAGGTAACCGAATAGGTAACTTTTGACCGTTCCGATATGCTTTCTATGGCCAAATTAATAAATTTTAGAGACATTTTTTATTAATTGAATTTAAATCATGTTTTTTTGAACTTTAATGGTAAATCGAGTCCACTGGTTTGTTAAAGTTCATTTCCGTGTACTAAATAAATAGTTTACATTCTGAAGTTTATTTAACCTTTCAGGTTATGGTTTTTGGATTTGCATTGGGGTTTTACTAAAAAGTTGTGGTATTGTAGTTTAGCTTGATTCAATAGATTCCTATATTTGTATCAGATGCGGAAATACCAAAACATTAAGGCACTTTTTTTCCTGGGCATATTCAGTATGTTGCTCATGCACCAAATCGTTCCGCATTGGCACCATCAACACCAGACCGAACAGTTCCAAACAGGCCATGATCACGACCATGTGGCCGATGGCCATCACCATCATGGAAAGCCAGAGGACAAAAAGCCGAGCAAGGGCCTATTTGACTGGTTCTTGGATTTCCACACCCATTCCAACACACCGACCAATGTATTGGTATGGGAACATTCTTCCGTCCACAAAATAACGGACCAAAAGCAACAGATAAAAACGGTTCGCATACCAGAAGTGGCCCAGATTATATGGGAAGACATCCTTTTGGATAAAATTTGGCACGAGCCACTGAATACCCCACTAAAAGACCATTTCCCCAATCTCTCGCTTCGGGGACCCCCAGCATTAGGTTAATCAAGTAGACAAGCTGATTCTTTTTGATAATTGAATCAATGTGTTTGTTTCTCAATTTTTGATAAACCTAATCAAAATCATTATGAAATTTAAATTCGTATGCGCCCTTTGCGTGTACCTGTTTTTTGGCAAAGTGTTTTCCCAATCCACTGAGATGGAGAAAGTGCTGAACCAAATAGAACAGAACAATAAAGAGTTGAAGGCCTATCAATCGTACATTAATGGCCAACAACTGCAAAATAAAAGCGGTAACAATTTGCCGAACCCCGAGGTTCTTGGGTATTATTTGCCATTTGGTGACCACCAGTCGGACGATTACGCTGAATTTGAAGTCTCACAATCATTCGAATTTCCTACGGTGTATTTGGCCCGTAACAAGTGGAACAAGCTTCGGGCAGACCAGTTGGAGACGATGTACACCAATAAGCGCCAAGAAATTCTTTTGAAAGCCAAAGAGGGGTTGATCAATCTCAATCTACTTCAAAAACGGAAGGAGATAGAAGAAGTCAGAAAAACCCAAAGTATGGAGGTTTTCCAACAAGTCCAAGAAATGTATAACAAGGAACAGGTTGGAATCTTGGATCTTAACAAGGCGAAAGTAGCTTGGATTCAGGAACAGTTTATAATGGAACAGTTACAAGCTGACATTCAAAACCAACTGACTGAATTGCAAACGCTAAATGGTGGACAATCCATTGAAATGAATGATTTGCAGTTGGAGAGTCCTGTCCAATTACAAAATTTGGAAATTATTTGGAGTGAAAAACTGGCCAATGACCCAAGATTGATCGAGCTCCAAGCCAAGGAAGCCTCTGCTTTTCAGAACGTCAAACTGGAAAAGAACAAAGTGCTGCCCAATATCTCATTGGGATATAACTACCAAGGTGTAAACGGCAATGACTATTCAGGAGTATTTGGCGGTTTGTCTATTCCCTTATGGAACAGTAATAACAAAGTGAAGGCAGCAAAGGCCAATTTTGAGTACCAACAAACCAATTCAGAAGTAACAAGGGCATTGATGTATTCACAATTCCAACAGGAATACAACCAATACCTTTTGTTGTTCAACAAATACACCGAATATCAAGAAACGCTATCCAACCTAGATAGTGAGGCACTTTTATTTAAAGCCTACAATCTGGGTGAATATTCCTTTTTGGAATATTATATGGAAGTTCAGTTTTATCGGGATGCAACCGATAGGATGTTGGAAATGGAAAAACAACTACAGCTATTACAAGCACAATTATTAATACATCAATTGTAACAACTTAAAAAACTAAAAGATGAAAACAGTATCAAAAATTTTAATGGCGTCAATGGTATTCATTGCAATAGGAATTACAGGATGCCGTGACACCAAAAAAGAAGAAGCAAAAGACGACCATGGACATACCCATGGGGAAGGTGCGGATCATACGCATGAACAGGAAGAAGTGAAACAAGAAGAGTTCACTGTTGGCAAGGATTCAACAGGGACCGAAGAAGGGACCCATACCCACGAGGATGGAGTAACACACCACGACCACTAAACTTTAATCAAAATGAAAAAGTATTTAATAATTGTGCTTGCCTTAATGGCAACAGCTTGTAAACAAAATAAGGAAGAAGACCATGCCCATAACCCAGATGGCAGCCATGTAGGGGATGAAAAACCCCGATTGGATTATACCATTTGGACGGATGACACAGAATTGTTTGTGGAGTTCCCAGCATTGATTGTGGGGCAACCAAGCAAATTCGCCGCACATTTCACGGTATTGGACAAACATCAGCCAGTACGTGAGGGTTCGGTTACGGTAAGTTTGGTCAAAGGGGAAAAAGGAATACGGTCAACTGCTGACGCTCCCTCGTCACCAGGAATATTTTCTCCACTTCTTCAGCCAACAGGACCAGGTGAACATCAATTGATTTTTGACCTTACCACTCCTCAATACACTGATAAAATCATAATCGAGGATATTATGGTGTATGCCAGTTTGGATGAAGCCAAAGAGGCCTTGGGTGAAGCGGGCGAGGATGGATCTATTTCATTTTTGAAAGAACAGGCTTGGAAAACAGCTTTCCAAACTGAACCCGTAATAAAAGGTGAAATATTCGATGTCATCAAGACCTCTGGGGTTTGGCAACCAGCCCAAGGAGCATTAAAAACAATGGTGGCAACGACCAATGGAACCGTCAACTTCTCAACTCTGAACCTTACAGAGGGTATGGAGGTAACAAAAGGGCAATTGCTTTTAAGTGTGAGCAGCCAAGGCTTGGCATCCAATAATTTGAGTGCCGAAGTAGCCAAAGCAAAGGCCAATTATGATCAGGCAGCTTCGGAATACAACAGAAAAAAGGAACTTTATGAGAGCAAGATCATTCCAAAGGCTGCATTTGAAAAAGTGGAAAGTAATTATGCCATAGCAAAAGCAGAATATCAATCCATTGCTTCGGGAGTTTCGGGTGACAGCAAACAGATTCGAGCCCCTTTTAATGGATTCATTAGATCTGTGAATGTGGCCAATGGTGATTATGTAGAGCAAGGAGCTGTATTGATCAGTGTGGCGACAGAAGATTCAAAAGTGTTGAAATCGCAGATTGCACCCACCTATGGTTTGACCATGGAGAACTTTAAAGGTTTATGGTATCAAACGGAAACTGGTAATTGGAAGAACATTTCGGATTCAGATGGTATGATCCTATCCATTTCAAAAGATGTGGAAAAGGACAGTCCATTGATTTCTGTGTTTGCCAGAGTGAACGACGTTGTTCCAGTTCCAGATGGTAGTTTAACCCAAGTACATATAGCAATGGGTGATGGCAAACCAACCACACTTGTTCCCGAATCGGCCTTGTTGGAAGATTACGGCAACTATTCGGTTATGGTGCAACTTTCAGGAGAAAGCTTTGAGCGGAGATCAATTACCATAGGAAAACGCAATGGTGAAAATGTAGAGGTATTAAAAGGCCTTCAAGCTGGGGATGTCGTGGTAACCACAGGTGCGTATCAGGTAAAAATGGCCTCCATGTCAGGAACAACCCCTGCACATGGCCATGAACATTAAAAAGCAAAAATTATGTTGACTAAAATATTAAATAGTTCCCTACATAATCGTTTGCTGATTTTGTTGGGAGCCGTAGTGTTGAGTGTATTGGGTGTGTACTATGCAAAAACAATGAATGTTGATGTATTCCCGGACCTCACAGCACCTACGGTAACCATTCTTACCGAAGCCCACGGAATGGAATCGGAAGAAGTGGAAAAACTGGTGACCTATCAATTGGAAACCGCCCTGAACGGTTCGCCCAATGTAAGGCGTATTCGTTCCTCATCGGCAGCGGGTATTTCCATTGTCTGGGTCGAATTTGAATGGGGAACGGATATATACAGGGCACGGCAAATTGTAAGTGAACGCATCCCGATGGTGCGTGAAAATCTGCCTGAAGGTATCGGTGCACCAACGATGGCGCCCATTTCATCCATTATGGGTGAGATTATGCTATTGGGAGTAACATCTGATAGTTTGTCACCCATGGAATTACGTACCCTATCTGACTGGACGATTCGCCCACGCATCAAAGCGATTGGCGGTATCGCCAATGTGGTGGTCATTGGTGGCGAGTACAAACAATACCAAGTATTTGCCAATCCCGAAAAGTTGAAGCACTATAACGTGAGCTTATCAGAATTGGTAGACCACGTTAGGGAAGCCAATGTAAATGCTCCAGGTGGCATTGTAAATCAATATGGGAACCAATACATCATTAAAGGTAGTGGTAGGGCCTATGCTTTGGAAGACCTACAGGAAGCTGTTTTAAAGCAGATCAATGGTCAGACCATTAAAATCAAAGATGTAGCCACTGTACAGATCGGGGCATCGGACAAGATCGGTGATGGTTCATTGAATGGGAAGGAATCGGTGGTCTTGACCATATCCAAACAACCCGATGTCAACACCTTAAATTTGACAGATCAGTTGGATTTGGCCATTGCCGATCTACAAAAAACTTTGCCCAAAGGTGTGGAAATCAAAAGCCAGATATTCAGGCAATCCGATTTTATCGAGGCCTCCATAAGCAATCTAAATTCCACCTTGTTGGAGGGTGCATTTTTTGTGGTGATTGTATTGTTCATTTTCTTGATGAACTGGCGAACCACGGTAATTTCATTGTTGGCCATTCCTATTTCATTATTGGTGTCCATCATCATCTTAAAATTAATGGGATATACCATTAACACGATGAGTTTAGGTGGTATGGCCATCGCCATTGGTGCCTTGGTGGATGATGCAATCATTGATGTGGAAAATGTGTATAAACGTTTGCGTGAAAACAGTCGTTTGCCAAAAGAAGCTCAGCAATCCGTAATTACTGTCGTGCGGGATGCTTCTGTGGAAATACGTAGCTCCATCATCATAGCGACCTTGATCATTATTGTTTCGTTCGTTCCTTTGTTCTTTTTGAGTGGCATGGAAGGCAGATTATTACAACCGCTAGGAATTGCTTTTGTAACCTCTGTATTAACGTCCTTGATTGTTGCGGTTACAGTTACCCCTGTTTTATGTTCGTATTTATTGAACAACGAAAAGCTGTTGAACAAACAAGCCGAAGGCACAAAAGTGGAACAATGGCTCCAAAAATGGTATGCAGCCACATTGGACAAGGTGATTAAATTCCCAAAAACGGTGATCGGTGTAACTGTGATTGCCTTTATTTTGAGTTTGGCATTGGCGACCCAATTGGGAAGAAGCTTTTTGCCCGAGTTCAATGAAGGTTCGTTGGTGATCAGTGCAGTTGGCCCTCCCGGAATGTCTCTGGAAGAAAGTAACAAGGCTGGGAAACAAATAGAAACCTTGTTGTTGGAAATGCCCGAAGTTGAAGTGGTGACCCGCAGAACTGGACGTGCGGAATTGGACGAACATGCACAAGGGGTCAATGCTGCCGAAATTGATGTGCCGTTTATATTGGATGGTAAATCCAAGGAAGCTTTTTTTGAGGAAGTCCGAACTAAACTAAGTGTGGTGCCCGGCGTCAACATCACCCTTGGGCAGCCCATAGCACACCGTATCGATCATATGCTATCGGGAACAAGGGCCAATATCGCCATCAAGATATTTGGCCCCGATCTACAGCGTTTGTTCGAATTGGGCAAACAAGTGGAGCAGAACATCAAATCCATTGATGGGTTGGCGGATGTTGCGGTTGACCAGCAAATAGAAGTTCCCCAAATTCGGATAAAGCCCAAGCGCCAAATATTGGCGGCTTATGGTATGACAGCTGGCAACTTGATGGAACAGGTGGATATAGCGTTTGCAGGTGAGGAAGTGGGCGAGATCTATGAAGGGCATCAATATTTTGACCTCGTGGTCCGGTATGATAAACCCTTTCGTGACAATATCGAGCATTTCAAGAACACCTTGATCAGTCTGCCCAACGGAGGACAAACGGTGTTGGGTGAATTGGCGACCATAGGTTCAGTAAGTAGTCCTAATACCATCAGCCGTGAAGACGTACAACGTAAGATTGTGATTGCCGCCAATGTACAGGGAAGGGATTTGCGGAGTGCCGTAAACGAGATTGAAGCGGTGGTCAACAGTACCATTACCTTTCCAGAGGGGTATCGTGTACAATATGGCGGGCAGTTTGAAAGTGAATCCAAAGCATCCCAATTGTTATTGGTCACAGCATTTTTGGCAATCGGTATCATTTTCCTGTTACTGTATTATGAGTTCAAAAATGTGAAATTGGCCTTTGTGGTGCTCATCAATTTGCCTTTGGCATTGATTGGGGGTATTTTGATCGTCTACTTCACCTCTGGCATCGTAAGCATAGCAGCGACCATTGGATTTATCAGTTTGTTCGGTATTGCCACCCGAAACGGTATTCTATTGGTATCTCGATACGAAGATTTAAGACAGGAAGGAAAAACAGGAATAGACCTTATCAAAGCAGGTGCCTTGGATAGATTAAACCCTATTTTAATGACGGCCTTTACCACAGGATTGGCCTTGATCCCATTGGCTCTAAAAGGTGGGCAACCCGGTAGTGAAATACAAAGCCCCATGGCGGTGGTCATTTTGGGAGGTTTGCTTTCTGCAACACTTTTGAATTTAATTGTAATTCCTTGTGTGTATGAGTTGGTGATTAGTAAAAAGGAATAATAGGAATGAAAGGAAATTGGGCTGCTATAAATTATAGCGGCCCTTTCTTTGCCGAAAATTTTATGTATACATTTTTAAATGTAAAGTTCAACAAAACTATCTAATCCGAATAGGATCAAGGCAATCCCCAATCCCATTCGAACCATTTAATATATTCTTCTGGACATTCCATTTATTTCTTGGTCAAATGATATCCAGCCGATTCAACGGCAGAAGTGATTTCCTCTTCCGTGGCACTTGTGGTCTGTACGGTCAATAATTTGTCTTGGGAGGCAAAGTCAACCGACCAATCGGTCACGCCATCCACCTTATCCAAAAATGGTTTTACGGTATTGGCACATCCACTGCACTTAATATTTGATTTGAATTGTAATGTACTCATGTTCATCAATTTTAAATTAGAAAATAATTAAAGTTTAATTGTTTTAAGTCTCAAACTGTTCAATACGACCGATACACTGCTAAAGGCCATAGCGGCACCAGCGATCATCGGATCCAACAAAAATCCATTGATCGGATAAAGCAGCCCTGCAGCTATAGGAATTCCAATGATATTGTAAATAAAGGCCCAAAAAAGATTTTGTCTTATACCCACAACGGTCTTATGGGAGAGTTTCAACGCCTTGGGGATTGCATTTAAATCAGAGGTGATCAGGGTCATTTTCGCGACATCCATGGCAATGTCGGACCCTTTGCCCATCGCGATACTGACATCTGCTTGGGCAAGTGCCTGCGAATCATTGATGCCATCACCCACCATGGCGACCACCTTTCCGCTTTCTTGAAGCCTTTTCACAAAATCAGCTTTCTCTGATGGGAGTACTTCGGCTTCATAGCTTTTGATACCCACCTGATGTGATACGGCCTCGGCCGTCATCTTGTTATCACCGGTCAGCATATGGACCTCCAAACCGCTCGCCTGCATTTCTTGTATGGCTTCCTTTGAGGATTCCTTTATACTATCCATAATGGCCAAAATCGCCTTCACCTTACCTCCACCGCCAAAGTATATGACCGTTTTGGCCTCTTGCTCAAACCCTTCGACCAAATGTTCCAGATTGGCATCCATGGCAATTCCTTTTTCGACCATCAACTTATGATTGCCCACAAAGTAATGGGTGCCATCCAATGCCTCGGTTCGAACGCCTTTTCCTGTAAGACTATTGAAGTCCGAAATTTCGACCGGATTTACCTTTCTATCTTTTAAAAAGGAGACCACTGCCTCAGCCAAGGGATGTTCGGACTGTGCCTCCACAGCATATAAAATTTGCTCCAGGGCCTTCTGATCGGTCACATGGTCCGCAAAGACCATATTGGTCACCACAGGCTTTCCTTCTGTTATGGTGCCCGTTTTATCCAGGACAATGGCATTCACTTTGTAACCCAACTCCAGGCTTTCCGCATCTTTGATGAGAATATTGTGTTCGGCCCCCTTGCCGATTCCTACCATGATGGCGGTCGGGGTTGCCAATCCCAGTGCACAGGGGCAAGCAATTACCAAAACGGCAACTGCGGTCAGCAGTGCATGGGTGAAGGCATCCTCACCCCCCAGTGACATCCAGGTGATAAATGTCAACAGTGAAATCGTCATCACAACAGGAACAAAAATACCGGCAATCCTGTCCACCAATTTTTGTACGGGCGCCTTGCTCCCTTGTGCTTCCTGCACCATTTTGATGATCTGGGACAAAAGGGTCTCCCCTCCCACCCGGTCAGCAACAAACTGAAAGCTTCCCTTTTGGTTTACGGTACCGGCAAAAACTTTTTCACCTTTTGTCTTTTCTACAGGGACGGGTTCGCCCGTGATCATACTTTCATCAACATAGGAACTTCCTTTGGACACCGTTCCATCCACAGGGACCTTCTCCCCTGGTCTTACCAATATCGTTTGGCCTACCTTGACCGAAGAAATTGGGATTTCACTTTCCTCCCCATGTTCTATCACCTTTAAGGTCTTGGGCTGCAGCCCTATCAATTTTTTAATGGCCGAGGACGTATTTGATTTTGCCTTTTCTTCCAACAATTTTCCCAATGAAATAAAGGTGATGATCACTGTGGCAGCTTCATAATATACATGGGGTTCCATGCCTTTACTGAGCCAAAATTCAGGAAAAAGGGTATTGAATACACTGAACAAAAAGGCAATGCCCGTACTGAGTGCGACCAAAGTATCCATATTGGCCTTGCCGAATTTGGCCTGCTTGAGGGCATTGACGAAAAAGCTTCGCCCAAACCAGAACAGGATGGGTAGGGCTAACACCAATGAAATCCACCTACCCGGGACCCAATCCATAAAAAACATCCCCAATACGAAAATGGGAAGTGTCAAAATAGCGGACCAAAGGGTTCGCCTTTTTATAGACCCATAATGCTTTTTCGAAAGCTCTTCCTGTACTCCGGTCGGATCCTCGGCATCCACAACAATATCATAACCGATCTGACGTACCGCATTTTGAAGATCGGTAAGATCCATAGCACTATCAAATTCCACAAGGACCGTACTATTGGCAAAATTGACACTGGCATTGTAGACCCCTTCCGTATGGCCCAGCATGGATTCCACGCTGGATGCACAGGCAGCACAGGTCATTCCAGTGACCGGGAATGATTTTTTGGACACCGTCTTCGCTTTCCTTTCAGTATCCTCTATAATATCGATTGCATCCATTTTCTACTCTGATTTGTATGGTACAAATTTCAGAACAGAATTATGATGAGAAGTTATAGAATTCGCCGAAAGAATTATAAAATTGTCATAAGGGCATGGTTATTTATTGTAATGGAATGGATCAAACTATGTTTTGGACCGACCTAAATGTTCTTTTATATAACTATCCAAATAGATTTTGGGCTTATGTTCATTTTTCACTAAATTGAAGGTCCGCTCAATAAGTTCTATTCCTGCCTTGTTAAAAGCAATGTCAATTGTTGTAAAATTAGTGTTCCGCGGAATTCTAACGGCTTCTTGATCCAGAATAAAACCTTCATCAATTTTTTCATCTATAAGGTGAGTGGTTACTCCTGAAACCCTAGCCCCCAAATCCATTGCATCCTGTATTGCTGTTTGGGTGTTTTTAAATGATGGTAACAATGAAGGGTGAATATTCAATATTCTATTTTTAAATGGCACTAATAATTCAGGCCTTATCCTATACTTATATCCCAACAAAAAAAGATAATCAATTTTATTCTTCTGAAGAATGTCCGCCAACCAAATCTGATACTCTGTGATGGAACCAAAATCACCCGGATATCGATCAATAATAGTGATTTGATTATCCGAAAAGTGTTTGAGGTTTCCAGCCGGCTGCCCCGCTGTCACCACACATTTTATTTTATGTCCCCTTAGTCGTCCCTCCGTTAAAAGGTCCAAACAATCCTTTGCACATCTTCCACCTCCAGAAAAGAAGATACCCCAAGTTATTTTTTCGTTTTCCATGATAAGAATATTTTAAATTCGACTTATAAGACATTGCAGAAGATTGAAGACAAGGCCAAAACCAATTCTTTAATCACATTTTCGTTTATAATAAGATATAATTCAGAAGCCTTCTATATTTAATTTCCTTTAATTTAAATCTCATCCAAAGACTTTCTATTATGCTTCAAGCTTTGCTTAAAAAAAGTCGGGGTCATACCCGTCACTTTTTTGAATTGATTGCTCAGGTATGCGGTACTGCTATAATCCAATTGAAACGCTATTTCCTTTAAGCTCAATTCGTCATAAACCAGTAACTCTTTGACCTTTTCAATCTTTTGGTTGATGATATATTGCTCCAAAGTGATGCTTTCCACCGAGGAAAACAGCGAACTCAGATACTTATAGTCAAGATGCAATACATCGGAAAGGTATTCGGGCCATTTGACCTTTTCCATAGATCGAGCATAATGGATTGCCTCAATTACAAGGTTTTTAATCTGTTCGATCAACTGACCTTTACGATCATTGACAATCGTAAATCCGATTTTCCCAAGTCTTTTGTTGAGAACTTCCCGTTTTTCATCCGTTATTTTTCCGCTAAGTGTTATTTCACCCAACGACACATTCATATAGGGAATGCCCTCATCGTCCAAAATACCTTTGACGGCCATGATGCATCTCGGACAGACCATGTTTTTGATGTACAACACATCTTTCGATTTACTGGACC
>NZ_JAAAMI010000016.1 GCF_010500845.1 Flagellimonas sediminis
ACTTTTTACAGATAGATCGAATCTAAAAGTGGTCCACTTTGGCCCGGCCAGGGTGGGTCACTTTCGTCCGGCCAGCTATGGTCACTTTAACCCGGCGAGGGTGGTATACTATGTCCGGCGTTTCCAAAAACTTACTTGGGAAAGGATTTTACGGATAAACGGAAATTGTTGGAGCGTGTAATCGAGGGTAAGACCAAACTATGCACATCACACATCAAGTTAAAGGATGGCAAGATTTTCTTATTGGCAGTATTCGAGATTGAAAAAGAAAACCATAACCTAAGACCAGAGATTATTGCAGAGGCTTCCCTGTCCCTTGAATATCCCATTGTTGTAAAGGTTGGCAAGGCAAGGCTTACCATTGGTACAAAGGAAGAATTTTTATACCGAAGACTGGCGATACAATCGGCACACAGACGGGCTAAGGTCGGGGCAACCTATTCCAAATCGGGTAAAGGTATTAAACGAAAACTAAAGGCAGTTGAAAGACTTGGTCAAAAGGAACGTAACTATGTCCATAACCGTTTGCATGTCTATAGCCGGAGGTTGATTGATTTTTGTGTTAAACATAGCGCAGGAACCCTCATACTTTTGAATCAAGGGGAAAAAAAAGAGATTGCTAAAGAAGAGGGATTTGTATTAAGAAATTGGAGCTACTATGATTTGATGACCAAAATAGAATACAAGGCTAAGAAAGCTGGTCTGGAATTAATTATTGATTGAATAGAATGGTTGAGGGTGCTTGTACGCCCATAAGGTGAGGTCAATGGCACTCACTAAATGCTAACTGCATATACAACGCGTGGGCTCTCTTATAACATTTAGTTCACCCCATTGAGTTTTTTTGTTAGTTTATTAAATGGCGTTGAAAATTAATTTACAGCTCTTTTATATTTTTTAATTCGGCATTATTGGATGTTCTAAAATTGACTTTTTACAAAATGACTACAATGGGTTGCTATGTTCTTCATTATTTTATCTGCATTTACTTTGAAGAAAGAGTTTTTACGATGCTTTCTAAAAAATTCTCATGAGTTATTAGAGCCACTTTTATAGGATTTGGAGTGTGATAGGTAAGGGGAATACGTTTGGAACAGAATTATTACAGCATTTATTATTCTCAATACAGAATTCCATGAAGCAATCATTTACTGGTGCACAAAATTTAAATTAACAAAACATGAATGTTGACAACTATTTTATAACTAACTATTTACGTTTGTCAATTAAGTGTATGTAGAGTGTATATTTATGTATGTTTTATAATTTAAGTGATAAAGAATTAGAAGCACTGAAAATCATTAGAAATTCTCTAGTCCATCAAGGAAGGATTCCAAGTGTACGCGAATTAATGATTGGTTTGAATTACAAATCACCACGTTCTTCTGCTGTTCTATTGAAGAGTCTCGAAGAAAAGGAAATTTTAAGAAAAAAAATGGATGGTAGTTATCAGATCGTTGATTTTGAAATACCAGAAGACTACGGTTCAAGAGCACAAACTGTAAAAATACCACTTTTAGGAAGTGTCGCGTGTGGAATACCAATATTTGCAGATGAGAATATTGAGGCAGAAGTTTCTATTTCAGTTGAAATGATAAAAAAGGGGTGTAAATATTTTCTATTAAGAGCGGAAGGAGACTCTATGGATAAGGCAGGAATTAATAATGGAGATTTACTTTTAATAAAACAACAACAAGATGCGGAAAATGGAGATAGAATATTAGCTTTAATCGATGATGAAGCTACTGTTAAAGAATATAATAAGAGTAACGGAATGGTTATTCTAAAACCAAAATCAAATAATAAAATACATCAACCAATAATACTTACTGATAATTTTAGGATTCAAGGTGTTGTTGAGAATGTAATAAAACTATAATTATGGCAAATAACATACAAGAAGCGTTTATAAAGTTTCATTCAAACATAAAGCTTGATTTTGAAAATAATCAGGTGCTTGTTGGAAAACGAGATATGATAATTGACGAAGTAAGAGTTTACCTGAAAAAGAAGGCTGAAGATGAGGGTGTTAAAATTAGCTTCACTTATGAAAATCAAGGTAGCTACTCAATGAGTACTGGGATTGAACCATTATCAGGAGAGGATTACGACATAGATATTATGCTTCTTTTTAATATTGAAAAAGAAGATTATACTGCAAAAGAAGTAAAGCAATGGGTTTATAATGCTTTAAATAAGTATCCTAGGACAGTTGAGATAAAAAAACCATGTGTTCGAGTACAATATCATCAATCTGGAGAAACACGTTACCACGTTGATTTAGCGGTATATTCTAATGGTAATCAAAATGGAAGCACTTATCTCTCCAAAAAACCAAAATATGCAAGTGATGACGAAGAATGGGAAGATGCAGAACCAAAAGAACTTAAAAAGCTTGTAAATGGAAAATTTTCTGTTGATGACGAAAGGCATCAATTTAAAAGATGTATACGTTATTTAAAAAGGTGGAAAGATTTCAAATTTATTAATACAGATAGTGGAAAACCAACAGGGATAAGTATCACTGCATTGGCTTTAAATGGTTTTGTACCTACACTAGAATACAATGGATTTACAAATACATATAAGGGAAATGATATAGAGGCTCTTAAAAATTTGGTTGATTATATTTTAAACCAATTTTCTTGGATCGATGATATCGAAGTAAGGTTACCTGTTAAACCTTACAATAATCTTTTTGAAAAAATGACGGATATCCAAAAAGACGATTTCAAGAAAAAATTAAATGATTTGAAGGATAAACTGGATGAAGCAATTAACGAGACTGACCCAAATAAATCAAGCAAAATTTTGATAAAAGTATTCGGTAAGGATTTTCCTGAAATAACTAAAAAAGAATCTGCTCAGGTTCGAAATTCCCCCGCAATTGTTAGTTCTCCAGACCAAGCTTAAAGGTTGGATTCTAGAGAATTATTAAATATGGTCAAATCCGTTAAGGGTTTTAGTTTCTTGAAGGAACTTAAATTAAATGAATTTCCATCGAAAAAATGGAATCTTGATTTTGGTTTTAGCGGGAATGTTGAAATTAATGGCACAATTTCGACATTAATTATTGGGTTTAATAACCATTATCCATATAACAAACCATTATATTTTATTGAGAACTACGATGAGTTTGGATTTATACCTCACGTGGAAAGTGATGGATATATATGTTATACTGAAGATAATATTATTCTTAATCCCGAGTTACCTAAAGAAATTCTAGAGAGTACGCTGCTCGAGGTAATAGATACACTAGAAAAGGGATTAAATAAAAAAAATGATGCAGACTTTATTGAGGAATTTGAAGATTATTGGTCGAGAAACCGGACTAAACTTTCCATAAAAGTACTTTCTTCTTTTAGACCGACCAATAAAGTGCAAATTATAAGAAGAGCTAAAATTGGCGGAAAAATTATTATTGGCGCTGATGACAATGTAATAAGAGAAATTGCGACTAAATTCCATATTGCAAAAAACTTAAATGCCCTATATAGAAACTGCTTATACATTCCACTAGCAGAACCTTTACTACCCCCAAACTATAATGAATTTTGGAGTTCTAAAGAGTTTAAGGTTAATATATATCATAATATTAGTGATGAAAATCGACAAATATTAGATGAATTACTTCACGACTACAATAACGTCAAAAAGGAAGAAATAATAGTTGTTTCACAACCAAAAAGTAATGGCTTTTCGATTTTTGGCGTGGTTTATAAAAAGCTAAAAGAAGTTTGTCATCCTTTGACTTTTGATGACTTAAGCTTTGAAATTAGCCCTCTTGAAGTTACAAGAATTGAAAAGGAAATTATTCAACCAAGAGGAGGTGGAGATAACTCTTTAAACCAAAAGAAGGTCTTATTGGTTGGTTGTGGGTCTGTTGGAAGTATTTTAGCACCAGAACTAATTAAATTCGGAATAGATAATATTGCTATAGTTGATAACGATTTTATTACCCTAGATAACATATATAGACATCAATTGGGACTTAATTTTTTAGGAAAGAACAAGGCTGAAGCAATGTTTAAGTTCTTAAATGAAAACTACCCTTTCACTACAATTATACCATTGGTTGATTCTATAGAGAATTTAATTTCAAATGGCATTGTCAATTTTAAAGATTATGATTTTATAATAAGTGCAACGGGTAGTCCGAATACAAACTTTTACCTCAATAAGTTCCTTTTTAAAAACAACGTTAAGACTCCAATAATTTACTGTTGGAATGAGCCGTATGGAATAGGTGGTCACAGCTTATTGGTTCAAAATAAATATGGCTGCTATAACTGCCTATATGACGAAAATTTATCTAATAAAGGTTCCTTTTGTTTGCCAGGTCAGCATTTTTCTAAAAAATTAGCTGGATGTTCCAGTTCATTCGTCCCATTTAGTTCCTTGGATAGTCATCGAACTGCTGTTTTAACTTTAGGCGTAATCAAGAATTTTTTCAAAGGAAATATTAGTAATAATCCTTATTTATCATGGAAAGGTGATAAACAGGAGTTTGTTGATGCAGGCTTTATTACTTCGAAAAGATTTGAACTATCGGAAAATGAGTTATTTGATACGCGTTATGGATATATTGATAATAAATGCCCCGTATGCCAAGTATAATAAGTGATATGGTATTTTCTGTTTCTAACGGAAAGAAGCTTAAAATAGATGAAAAACCAATTAAAAGTATGTTAAGTTATGTACAAGACATGGATGAAAAAGATGAAGCTGGAGGAGTTATTTTAGGCAGGGTTATTAAGGAGTCAAATAACGTAGTAATTGATGTAAATACTGAGCCTATGGAAGGTGATATTAGATCTCGGACTAGGTTTAAAAGAGGTAAAAAACGGCATCAAAAAATAATAAATGAAATTTGGAAAAAATCGGAAGGCACTTGTAATTATTTAGGTGAATGGCATACACATCCTGAAAAGAACCCATCTCCATCATCAGTTGACATCAAAAGTTGGACTAGAATCTTAAAAAAGGATGTTTTTTCCACGAAATACTTATACTTTATTATTGTTGGAACAGAATCTATTGGTGTTTGGGAAGGTAATAGAGAAAATCTTAAAATTAAAAAGCTAAATAATGTCAAAAGATGATCGGGATTCCATACCTGTAGCAATTAGGAATAAAGTATGGGTTGAAGCAGCGGGGAGGTGTGAATTTAGAGGATGCAATGTCCATTTATGGTATAATAATATTACGGGAAGAGTAACGCCTTTTGGTGAGTTGGCACATGTCATTGGTGCTAGTAGAAGAGGGCCAAGAGGTAATTGGAATTCACCAAAACTTCAAACTGACCCTAAAAATTTAATGCTATTATGCAAGAAATGCCATAAAGAAATTGATTTCGGTAATAATATTGCCGAATATCCTGCAAAGGTATTATTTGAAATGAAAAAAGAGCATGAGGAGAGAATCAAATTCCTTTTAGACACACCTCGAGATAAGACTAGTATTTTAAAATTTTCTTGTCCGATTAAAAATAATACGATAGTAATTAATAATGAAAGTGTTTACAATGCAGTTCTACCAAAATATCCTGATTCGTTACCAGCTTATTGGCATACAATTGAGGTAGATAACTTTGATTACAGTGATTCGCATTGGCAATATGTAATTAGCCTAATAGATAAGGAATATGAAAAAGTTGAGAGAAGAATTTTAAATACTGAAATTAATAATCTATCAGTTTTTGGAATTGCACCGATACCGCTCCTAATATATTTTGGGTTTAAATTTAATGATAAACTTCCAGCCGACGTTTTCCACGCTCGGGCAAATAATTTGCCGGAAAAGAGATTTAATTGGATAGATTCGGATAAAAATGTAATTACAAAATATACCGTTGAAACGATAAGAAAAACTAATTCAAAGAAAGTTCTGTTATTATTAGCATTAAGTGATTATTTGGAACAAGACAAATATCAAAACATTGTTGAGGATAAAGATTTCAATATTTATAAACTTTCAATAAAGTCACCGAATCCAAAGTTTTTAAAGAGTAAAATTGATTTAAATACATATAAATATGAACTTAGGGGTCTATTAAATATGATTCAAAAGGATTGTGGCAAGAATTGCGAAATTCATTTGTTAACAGCTATTCCAGCTTGTATTGCAATCGAAACCGGGAGAATGATTTTATCCACAAAAGACCCGGAAATTTTGATTTATGAGTACTTTAACGGTAGTCCACAAATCGTATTAACCGTAAATAAAATTCATTAGATTATACCTGTGAAGAATAAATTTTTACGGGTACCTTGTATTTGTTTTTGAAATGAATTAAGTATTTTTATTTAAAATAAACACATAGGATTTGTGTTCGAAAGTTGTTTTTTGCTTTCCGTGTTCTAAACGGGAATACCTTCAAGATTACAGGGTTAAAACAATGATTTTCAATACGATAAGATTTTGTCGATGATTCAGTCATCCCGACGAACCATGGTTTTATGACACTAAGTAAAACCTTAATTAATTGAAAACCAGAAAATTAATTTTTTCTGGTTTTTTTTATTTCCATCTGAAACCATCGATGAGGATGTCCTATAGAGTGTCCTATTTTTGTCGGGAAAAATTCCCTAAATTGTACTTCCGTAATTGATTTTTCGTGTGATTTGACTTTCGCTTAATCCAAAGTTTAACTTAAAGCGAGAACACATGAATACCTCTAACGCCTTCAGTATCAGTTTTTGGCTGAAAAAATCAGGAAGAAAAAAAGATGGACGTTTTCCAATTTATGTCCGAATCAGATGTAAAGGAAAAAATGCAGATCTCAGTGTCCATCGATCAACTTTTGAAGAACGATGGTGTCCTATTTTGGGAAAAATGGACCATAGGGCCAGTGAATCCGTTGTTGTCAACAAATATTTGGACGACGTCCGGGCAAAATTACTGGAATGCCATCGACAACTCTGTGCGGAGAGCAACTTTATAACGGCACAATCCATCAAGCTTAGATATCTGGGGAAGGACAAGGTGATGCTCACCCTATTGGACCTTTTGGAGTATAACCGAACCTATGAGTTGCCCAAACTGGCCAAAGGGACAGTCAAGAACTATTCTTCTACAGAGACCTACCTGAAACGTTTCATTGGCAAAAAATATCGGGTGCCCGATATTGGGTTGGCCTCCATTGACTATGCCTTTTTGATTGAATTTGAAAACTTCCTGCGGAACTGCGAACCCATCAAGTCGTTCCAAACATTGAACAACAATGGCATCATGAAACATATGCTACGGTTCAAGAAATTGGTGACCATGGCCTATAAATTTGATTGCATCCCCAAGAATCCCTTCAACCTCTATAAAGTGAAAATGGAGGATTATGACAGTGCTTTTCTGGAAGAGGAGGAAATCTTGGCACTGGGCCAATTGAAATTCGAGGAAAAGGGGATGGAACTGGTCCGCGATATTTTCCTTTTTGCATGCTATACTGGACTGAGCTACATTGAGATCAAACTTCTCAAACCCAACGGTATCGTATCCGGCATCGATGGGGAACTATGGATCGATGTAAAGCGCCAAAAGACCAAGACCGAAGTCAAGGTCCCCCTATTGACCAAAGCCAAGAAAATCTTGGAGAAGTATGCGGATTTTCCCAAAAATGAAGATATTGTTCTTCCTGTGTACTCAAATCAAAAGGTGAATCAATACCTAAAGATCATTGCACAAAGGGCAAATATTGATAAGCACCTAACGTTCCATGTGGCCAGACATACCTTTGCAACAACAATCACCCTTATGAACGACGTACCCATAGAGACCGTTTCCAAGCTCTTGGGGCATACCAAGCTTTCCACGACCCAAAAGTATGCAAGGGTGGTGGAAAAGAAAATCAGTAAGGACATGGCCCAATTGAAAAACATATTGGATGAGAGCAGCCATAAAATTCAAGATACCAGTGGGGTTTCCAATTTGAGAATTGTACGGTAGAGCTGTAGGGGTATTGTTATTTCTATTTAGAATACCTTTCAGGAAAGCAGTTTTTGCTGATGAGCGGGTTGTTTTATGCGCAATATCGAATGCAGTTCGACTTCAACAGATAAGACAGGACACTTAGTTTCAAGGGGTCAAAAGTCAGCTGTCGCGGAAAGGGACTCTACTTCAACGCTACTTTAACATTTGAGTCCTGTTTCTGGGCTATTTGAGAACAATTGGAATCAAAATGAACTAGGCTGAATTAAACCTATCTCTCAAGCCGGTCAGCTTGTTGATTAAATCTTTAAAGCTTTCCGTTTTACCATAGAACATGCTCTCTTTCATCTCCGCATAATCTTCTTCCCATTCTGCCATAACTTCTTCAGGTGGAATGAAATTCAAAGTTTCATAACCATGCTTTGAATAATCGATCCAAGATATTCGTGCATATACTTCTCGGTGTGCCACAATTTTGTCGTACAATGCTTTGTCCTTTATTGCCGATTCCCCAAATCCTGTATCCATCATTCTGGATACATCATATAAATGCCTTGTCATTCGATGACCTCTTATTGGTCCCCGTTCTTTTGGTTTCTGAAATTCCTCATGCAATAGGAACAGTTTTTCCAAAAATGTGCGTTGAGGCAAAACTGTGGGTATATTAACGGCTTTATCAGCAAAGGATAGGCCTCTGTACATTTCCCCAATAAACGATATAACTTCTCTATTTTCAAAGGGTCCCCGAAGTGACCTGGAGCTTATTTCAACCAGTATTCTTGGTTCTAAATAGGGAACCTTGTCGACCAATGACTTATAGCGGATTTCAATGGCCAAGGGATCAGTATCTGATTCTTCAAAATCGCGGACATGGATGGTAAAATCCTTGATGCCCATTTCATGAAGCTTATCCTCTAAATCTTGCGGCAGTATCTCGCTCACAAACTTGCATGATGCCTTTCTAAGTTTTTTAACCTGTTTTCGGGAAAGATCTCCCTCAAATTCAAAAAAGGATTTATCCATACCCAGATCTATGTCCTCCGAAAAGCGCTCAATAAGTCTCCATGCTTTGCTCAAGGACGTACCTCCTTTGAAAACCAAGTGGTTTGAATATTTGGTTTCGAATAGGGTACGAAGGACAGCGACCACCCACCAATCCTTTTCTATGGCCGCCTGTGGAAGGCCTTTTAAAATACTTGTTTGAACAATCACTTCTCTTCTGTCCTGTTCGGATAAATCAAACCATTCCTTCATGTCGGTTCCCTTTTTGATAGTGAATTTTGCATAATTTCAGAAATCCAAACAGGAGCTAGTTTCATATCATGAACTATTGATTCTCTGTCAACCTTTTGGAGTATCATATTTATTTTTTCCAAGGTTTTGTCATCTATATTGTGTTTGCCCAATTGGCGCAGGGCTTGCATGATAAGGATATTGGTCTCACTCTTGACGGCTAGAATTTTAGGGGAAGCCTTTTTAAACTTTATTGTATTTTCCCCAACGGATATGGTACGGGAAGTTCCGTCCGTTAAGTAAACTAAATTCAAAGGTACCTGTGTGGAAAGCCCCAGTTGGTTGAGTGCCTGAATCCCAGTGGGAATAATTCTGGCCTTATCCCTTTTAGAGATTGCTTTGGCAATTTCTTCCAAAGACGGATATAACGTCCCAAGTAGCTTGTGTTCTTTGGGATATAGATAAATGCCTTGGGCCAATCGGATCAAAAAACCTTTGTCCTCTAACCTTTTCAATGCTTGCCTTATCGCTTCAGATGTACCGAATTTGGAAAAGTTTTTCGGGAAAAAAATTTTTCCACGCTTATGGTTCGAAATTGAGTTTTTTATAAGTTTTTCAGTGGGTATGGGCATTTTGCAACTTATTTTCCGTCACAAATTTAGTAAAAAAATGTGACGAATAAATTTTTGGGGAGACAAGAGTGAAAATCACAAAAGATGGAGGGTGTAAACCTAGTGCTGTTGGTCAAGACCAACAGCACTAGGCAAATTTTACACATGGTAAACATCGGTGTTCACGAGCTATTTTGATATTTCGAGTGAATTGTGAACACCGATGTTTACCATGTAGTGAAGTTAGTTTTTTCCAGGAAGAAAGTCAATGGGGTAGGGGCTTTGTCGACGGTGTGTTATAAACAAATTAATGAACAGTGTGCTCTTGGGCCAAAATTCTTAAACTTGTCTATATGCATGGCAAGGGCAACCATTGGGTTCCCAAGGAGCGCTTTTGAAACCATTATAAATCACATCAGGTACCAACGCTTGATTTTGCCTTATAACTTTTATTTTCTTACCAATATTCCCGAAAGTTAAGCTCGCACTATTTTCTCGGACAAGGGACGGCATAAAACCGTTCCGATGGTCACTGTTTATTCCGTTTCCTTGCCGCTCCAAAATTTTGTCTTCCGCTTGGTTTCCGCTCAAATATTGTTTAACCAAAAATCCAAAAAATCATGGAAACACAAACAAAACAAAGAGCGACAAGCAAAAGGAATGCGGACCAATCATCAAAAGCAGAGCGACCCACACCGCAGAAGGAACGGAACTCTGTTCCACAGATCCAGATGTTGGAAATCGGTTTGGTTTCGCCAGATCCGACACAACCCAGAAAAACCTTGGATGAACAAAGTCTCAATCATTTGGCACAGAGTATTGCCGAGCATGGTGTATTGCAGCCCATCACTGTGAGAAAATCTGATGACGGCTATATCATCATCATGGGTGAAAGGCGATTTCGAGCCAGTAAATTGGCAGGATTGCCTACTATTCCAGCCATGATAAGGGAATATGCGGGCTCTGAAATTTTGGAAGTCCAGATCATCGAAAACCTCCAAAGGAAAGATGTGGAACCTACTGAGGAGGCCGAGGCCATCCAATTTTTGTTGGACCGTTACGAACCCGTTGAGATTGCCAAACGTCTCGGGCGTTCGGAGAACTTTATCCGCCAGCGTATCAAATTGGCCGGTTTGATCGAGGGATTCAAGGCCTTTGTCCGAAATGGGGAAATGACCTTGTCCTTGGGAGTCGCAGTGGCACTTTTTGAGCCCGGCGAACAACAGATGTTATTGGAAAGCCTGGAAGGGAAATTTCAGGAACATCGGATCAAACGGATGATCGAGAGCCGAACCTTTGACCTGACCAAGGCCAGCTTTGATGTGACAGATAAGACCTTATTGCCCAAAGCAGGGGCATGTGTTGCCTGCCCTTTCAACGCTGCCAACCAAGGCAACTTGTTCGGGGAAGGGAAGATGGTCTGTACCCGGACCTCCTGTTTTGAGAACAAAAAGACAAAGACCTTTTTGCAACTCCTGAAAAGAGTAAAAAAGGAAGGATTGAAACTGGTGCCCAACATCAACAAATATTGGGTGGACGAGGAGCGGAACCAGTGGGTCATGGCCCAAATGGAAAAAGAAGGTCTAGAAGTACATTTGACCAATGAATTCGAAATTTTAAAGGAGCCTGTTGAGCCTACCATGAAAAGCATTAAAGAAGAGCACCGGCACTATGAATACACCGAGGAAGAATTGGCTGAATTCCTTGACGAAGCTTTGGAATCCTTCACCGAGGAAAAGGAGGCATGGGACAAGGCCGTGGAAAATGGATTTGAAAAGGGTATTCTACTGGAAACGGATACCTACTTGACACAGTCCATTTTTGTAAAGGTCAGGGAAGAAACCAATAATGGAAGTTCAGGTGCCAAGTCCTTGGAGAAACGGAAGATGGCTGAATGTTCCCCAGAGGAACAGATCATCAAGATTCATACACGGGAACTTAGGAAAAAACAGATCGAGAACAACCACCAGTTCAAGGAAGTGGTGGATATGATCCGGGAAACGGATTACATCAATAGGGACAAACCTTTGACCACGGATGAAATGGTGGCCATCTCCATCTCACTGTTCGAGAACAACATTGGATATTATAGTCAAAGGGAACATTTTGAGGGGTTCATTGGGGAGGATTCCAAATTGTCCCGAGAGGAGCTGGTGGCCCGGTTCAAACAAAACTTCAAGAAAGAGACCTTCTATAAACTGATACGGTTTTTGTTGACCCGGCAGGTACACCTTGGGGAAAGCAACCATACCAATGACCTGACCAATCAATCTTTCTATGTGGCGATGCTATCCTTTTACAAAAAAAAGATCTCGGCCATTGAAGAAACATATGCAGAAAGTCGTCAAAAGCGTGAAGCAAGGATCAAGGAAAGGATTATAGTTCTGGAACGGCAGGCCAAGGCAATTGAGGATTAACAAAGATTGATGGAAGGGGCCTGTCACCAGGTCTCTTTTTTTTGGACATCCATTGTTTATCTACATCGTTATGTAAGCTATAATGTCCAACTGATTATTGTGCTCCCAGGGTTCTACTGAATGGACCAAGGTAATGGGATAGCTTCCTTTATCCCTTCCCTTAATTAAACCTATGGTTCCATTATGGGCATGGACACCAAAAAAAGAGTGGGGAACATGTTTTTTATCTAGGGTATTACTTTTAAAATTCTTTTTTGCCAAACTCACTATCAATGAACCGCGATTTGTTCTTTGCGTTACTGAAGGTATAGGATAGACTTGGGATAATTATGTCCACCACAATGATATATTTGATGGTGGTAAAAAATTCCCCTTCCCCAAAGGTCGTGAAAGCTACTCTTTGCTGCCCAAAAGCAAAAGATCGATATTTTGCCACCGCAAGGTGGTGCTCAGGCGATTGTCCATAAAGGACTTTCGAAATGTTAGGTCGGGGGAATTTAGTTTAAAAATAAACGGGACAAGAGCATACTATCCTTTTTTATCTGCCGTTGGGTAAATATGGAATTACATGTAAGAAAAAGATTTTGTTCCATTTGTTTAATGGGATTGCTTGGTATTTTGGGTCTTGGCTGCAGTGCCGACTCTGGACAAGCGGATGATGGAAATGGATTGAACGACACAATGGATGTTTCACAGAACCGTAAGTCCGTCGGGGATTCGGCCGCAGATCTGTTGGATGGTTCCCGTTTTCCAGCACTGCACCTTGAAATATTCTATGTGGAAGGCCTGAAGCCCAGTGCAACAACCTTGGACAATTTTGAGTCCTTCTTGATGGAACGGCTCCATAAACCCGATGGGGTTACCATTGCGCTTACAGAGATTTCATCCCCGGGGCAGGCCGTTTATTCCATTACGGATATCAGGAACTTGGAGGAAGATATACGTACAGCCTATAACCAAGAGGGTATCCTAAAGGTTTTTGGCCTTTTTATTGATGGGGAATATTCCGAGAACACGGAAAACGGTTCCGTATTGGGGGTAGCCTACAGGAACACCTCCTTTGTCATCTTTGCGGATACCATCCGGGAATTTAGCGGACAACCCTTGGCCCCGAGCACTGCGGTTCTGGAGACCACGGTCCTTGACCATGAGTTTGGACATCTATTGGGATTGGTAAATGCCGGTACCCCATTGCAAAGTGCGCATCAGGATGAGCCACACGGAAAGCATTGTACCACTGAGGATTGTCTGATGTATTGGACAGCGGAAACCGGTGAGGGGCTCATCAATATGATCAGTGGCGGCACCATTCCAGGATTGGATGCCGCCTGTTTGGCAGATTTACAGGCCAATGGTGGCAAATAAAACCTTTGACAATAAAAAAAGCCCCGTTCTGGGGCTTTTCTTGTTATAATCGATGGGATTGCCTATAGCGAAGCGGTCCCGGTCACGGTGACATTGGCGCTCAACTGTAGGGCCGATGTGATATTGATGGCCCCCAGGTCGAGACCTGTGGTGGACTCCACTTCCAATTGTGAGTTGAAATAAAACTCAGTACCATCTTGGGTATAGGAAGCAAAGATGAGTTCATACTCCCCTTCGGCCAAAAAGTTAAGGCTATAGGAGTTGTTGATTCCGCCCACTTCAGCACTGGTCACGGCATTGGCGAACCTGATACTGCTCTCACCCTGGCCCTGGGTCTCCACTTCGGCATTGTATGTGCCCTTTTCATAGGCATACACCACAATTTTATCGGAAGTATCTTGGGAATCGTTGACCGTACCCGAAATCTCTCCCGTCGCTTCTTTGTTTACGGTCCGAATACCTGCGGAAAGCTCAGAAAGCGTCACGAAATCAAAGTCTGATTCCAAGGTCCCCTGTTCTTCCTTTATGGTCTTTCGCAGGTCGAAATCGATGATGATCTCATTGGTATTGGTGGCAAAGACCTCAAAGGAATCCGTGATGTCCACAGTATTGGAAGAGGCCTCTATCCTGTCCTTGGTCCCATCGGCCATTTCCACATAACATCCGGGACTGTTGCCGTTCATGTCATTGGCATAGTCCAGGACCAATTCAATGTTGGAATAGGTCCCTGCCTCCATTTGGAGATTGCCCAAGGTCTTCGTCTGGCCGTTGACCAAGGCCGAAAGGTCAAAAGTGGTCTTGGAGAACCCCTCAATGGAGTTTCCGTTCACCTTTACATCGGAGACCGTGATGAACACCGCTTCCACTTTCGCATTGTCAATGGGTGCATCGGTCATTTTAAGGGTTGTTTGATAAGATTCCTTCTCTACATTGTCATTTTCATTGTTGTCACTACAGGATACTATCAAAAGCATTGTTCCAAAGATAATTCCCAAGTTTTTCAAAAGGGTCTTCATAAAAATTAAGATTTAAGGATTTATTATTTGTTTTAGTAATATAACAATTGGCATACGTCAAACCCTACTTGGGTCAAACAGGCCCAATACAATGCCGACTACCTGGAATGATGGTTCGGACTCCCTACGATAGGGCTCACAGCTGATATGGCATACTTAGAAACACATTGAATTTTTTTGATTAAAGAGGTCAAGGGTCCTGGTCTGTATACGTAGAACATTGGTTCTGAAATTTTAAATCAATGAAGGTTCGATGATTTTGGACTTTTCGATTGGATTGTTCAAACAACAAGCGGGAATGTGAACCTTGAAATTTGGGACAAAAACATGATTCTGGGAATCTTGTTTTCAGTAATGGCTTAATCGGTTTCCCGCTCAGTTTAAAGGATGGTCGTTTTGTAAAGCGAACTTTTTAAGGAACAAGTGAATTGTCCAATGTCCCTCACTATTTTCTGGACCAGATTAAAATTGCGTTCTCCTTAAAATTCGTGCTGTATAGGTATTCCCCGTCGAATTGCACATCCGTTGGATACATGATGCTTTCGGTCAAGACTTGCTGCAATGATCCATCAAAGTTGTAAATCAACACCCGGCCATTTTCTTGGTCGGTAATTGCGAACTCCCTTCCCCCCATTGCAATACCGGAAGTGACATTCATTTTTTCATTTCCACCAATGGTTTTTAGGTGTGTTCCATTGAACCCGAATACCTGTATTCTGCTGTTGTACGCATCGGCCACATATATCCTGTTATCCTTCATCTTTACATCTATCGGATAGTACAGCTCCCCATCTTTGTGCCCCTGCCTGCCAATAGTGAAGCATTCATTCGGTGTCTGTACGATGATTCGGTGGTTATAAAAATCGGCTACAAGAACTGTATCTCCGTAAATGGAAACCCCTGCTGGGGCCTGTGGCCTTTTGGATAGTTTCAAAGGCCATCTTTTGTCATCTCTATATTGCCAGATGGTGTCCGTCAAAAATTCGGGAATAAACAGGGTGCCATTGTCAAAATGGATGTTCATTGGTCGCTGGATACCAGTAATCGAATCCAACAGCTCTCCGTCCCGGTCGATCTTGTAAAGCCTAAAATAATCAGGGTCGGAAAACCATATCGCATCACCATCTTTGGCCAAAGCCAAGGGTCGGGCTTCCTCGGGCAGCATGATCTTCCGTTCGAACTGCCATTGTTTCTCGGGCTGCTCACAACTTGACATAAGGGACAATAAAAAAACAACCTGAATAATATGTGCGGGTCTAATATTCATATCCATAGTTTACTATCGTAAGTATTAAAACCAGAAATGTAACGGTCCAAAGCGTCCACGAATTAATGAGGTGCTTTTGTCCATGGTTTAGACAAGGACCTGCATTCCCACATTTCTTTTCTTTTTTGATGTTTTTAAAATGGGCGAACCCAAGCGTTCCTGCCGAAATAGTGGTCAGATAGGGCTGCACGGGATGCACCCATTCAAAATTCCCACCCAAGAAACCCAGTCCCGCCACGACCGACAACAAGGTCGGGGCCAAACAGCACATTACCGGAAGAAGGGCCGCTACCAAGCTGGTGCCCAATACCATTTTGAGAATTACTTTCATAAGGCCTATTCTATTTTGGACAGTATGATCTCCCATTGGTCCGAGAGATTATCATCATCTTCATCCTGTACCGTGCCACTTAGCGTTGTCCTGCCCACCGCCAATTTTTGAACCAATTCGATAGATGTATTCTGCGATACCGCAAACCGTTCGTTATCGGTCTCGATGTACCATTGGCCATCCTCTTTTGTTGCGTTACCCATTAGAACCACTTCGGCTTTCCTTGCCGAAAAACCGTTCTTTTTGACTTCTTCCTGAATGCTACGTAAGGTAAGGTCATTCTTTTCGGCCAATCCCAAATACGCCTTTCCATCGTTCAGGCTGACGCGAACCTCCTGAAGCCCGTCCATCTTTTTCAACCCGCGTTCCAATCCATAGGCACAGGGCGCGCAGTCCATTCCATAGACTTCTTGGTCAACCCTGGCGATTTGGCCGCTTATCGTGCCTATTCCAAGAATACCGATCAGGGCCATCATTTTGATGTTTTTCATTATATGTGCTTTTTAATTTATACTGTGTTTACAACCAATAACTTAAATTTACGGCAATCCGATACCTTTCTTTTACCGAACCGGGTGTCAAATCCTGTACTACTGGAACCATCGCACCAAAGGATATGCCCCAAGCACCGTAAAGTCCTAGGAAAGAAGGTCCCACCAAAACCTTTGTACTGCGCGTATCGCTAAAATCCAGTTGTCCATCAATTTTATTGCCTCCAGGGAATTCGGCCAATGATTCGATAAAGATGCGCCAATCGGGTTTTGGGTAATCACCCATAAAGATATTGGGCCGGTACCCCACAACGGCACTCGCATAGGGCAGGTCGCCCAATCGTTCGTCATCTCTTTCAAAATAATATTGGTAACCGCCACCGATCCATGCATACCAAGTGCGTGAGGCATAGCCCGTGGAAATGGCCGCATGTATAGCGTTGCCGACATTGACCTGTCCCCTGACATTATCGGTAGGAGCGGAAACACCCACGACGGCAGTGGACTCAAACCGCTTACCCACACCAAAGGCGTTCGAGAAAAAACGGTACCAAAGGGAAGCCTCGATATCCCCATTGGCGGGCATATTGCTATTGCCCCGTGTCCTTGGCGTCTCACCCAACCGTTCTATCATTGTGGGCGTGGTAAGGTTTACCTGTAGATCTTCTGTAATGCCATAGGAAAATAGGTAGCGCAACATATAGGAGGTTTCGGTTTCTGTGCCTAGGCTCATCCCGGCCACGTTCAAATCCACCCCGCCTTTGGCAAGGGTCGGTGTCTGTAGCCCATAGAGGGGGCCGTGGCCCTGGGCCATCACCGATCCTGATATGGCCAATAGCAATATCAATTTGACATAGCGAATGTTCAGGAATATTCTACAAATCATATGCAAACACTTTTCAATTATGACTGCCAATTCCTGCTTCCACCAATTCCATTTCGGTAATGGCCGAATCCTTACAGCATTCCAAGAGCACACCGTTCACGACCACAGCAGGCACTTTCTTGATGCCGTATTCATCCAACTTATCAAGACAGGTCTTGTCCTCACATTGCCTGACCAGATCATAGGTCGTTACCTCACATGTATCGCAGGCCAGTTCTTTAATCTTTTTGACCACGGGGTCACAGACCGGACAATTGGCCGTAAATACTTCTACTTGACGTTTCATGTTTCTGTTTTTTAAATAGTTTAAAATTTCCTGTACGCGACATGGAATTCAAACAATGCATCAAAGGTAGAATGGTGGGTAGGGTGGTCTCCAAATAAAATTTCAAAAAAAAAGCCCGCATCGTGCAGGCCATCCAATCGGTAGTGATTATGGGGAGGTCAAGCATTTTTGTGGTTTTCGAGTTTGGCCTTGAGCGCATCTATTTCCTTCATCTTTTCCGTTAGGCTGTCCAATTCCAAATCTGGAAATTGCTTTCGTATAAATTCGATACGTTCTTCATTGCCGCAATTTCCTGGACAGGCCTCGACAGTCTCGGATATCTTGATGGCGAGGGTCTTTCGATAGGTCTCATCGAGGAGCAGGTGATGTGCCTTGTCCAAGGCGTTCTTCACTGCTTTGAACTGTACCAAAATCTTCTCGGGGTCGGAACTTTCGTCCAATAACCTGACCAAACCGTTTACCTGTCCATTGATGCTTTGAAGTCTCGTTTTGATGTCCTGGCTTAAATCTTTTGGTATCATAATTTATATTTTATCTGCAATATATGGTTGTGAAAAGGGTGGTCTACCACTATTCTCGTCAACAACAGGAAGATTTATTCTGTATGGGTGGACAGGCGACAGAGCCATAGGAACAAAAAACACAGCAATCGCCTTCTTTAGGTCGAATTACTTCGTGACAGTTTTTACATTCATAAAAGTACTGGCAAGCATCGGTTGGCATTTCTTCCTCTTCTTGGTACCCACATTTGGGACAGGTAATGGTAGATAATATTTTTGTATCCATATTATTCGGAAACGTTATAGCCCGTATTGTTGATGGCCTTTATGATTCGTTGCTCCGTAACTTTGGCACGGTCATATTTAACTGTAGTATTGCTTTTTTCATAGCTTGCTTTTACTGAAACGATACCGTCCAATTTGTTGACCTCGCTCTCAATGTGGTTTTCGCAGCCGGAACAGGTCATTCCTTCCACTGTAAAGGTTATATCTACCATGTTGTCCTGCTGCACATATATGATTTCCTTGGTCGGTTGGGCATAAAAAAGCCCTGAGAAATATGGAAATGCCAGCATCAGTCCCGCAAAGAGGGTAACAAATAGCAGGAACCTTTTTGATTGTAGAAAGGAAGGTTTTACATCATTTTCACAGGCACAATCAATTTCTTGCTGCGATTTTGACTTTAGCTTCTGGTACCAGGCAAATCCAAGTACCAATACGGTCAGGCCTATAAAAAATGGTCTGAAAGCTTCCAGCCATGCAAAGGTAGATGCCATTCCGCTGGTGCCCGCAATCAATGCAAGCACAGGTGTGATGCAGCATAATGAAGCTGTGATCGCTGTAAAAACTCCAGTGAACATTGCTGAATATGATGATTTTTCTATGTTCATTCTATGCAACTTTTTTGTTTTCCTGAAGCCTGCTGAAGATGCCTTCCAACACCTCGCTTTGGCCTTTTACCAGTGAGTAATACAAGGTTTGACCTTCCCGTCTGGAGGTAATCAATCCAGCATCCTTCATCTTACGGATATGCTGCGAAATTGCGGGTACGGTCATTTCCAGTATATCTGAAAAATCACAAGGGCAGAGCTCACCTTCCTTGTTCAGCAGGAAAAGAATCTTCAATCTGGTCTCATTTCCTGCTAGGGCCAGTACCTTACCAATAGTGTTGATTGAATTCGAACTCATCCGTAGTGTCTCGCGACAGCGCGTCAACTGCTTTTGGTCCGCCTCGGCGCGGGTGCAACTTAATTCAAGGGCCATGATAAAAATTTTATTAAAGATAAGGTTATATCATTATATAAGCAAATGCTTAAATAAATTGTGTTTTTTTATGACCGGTTTATGGAACGACTGGCTTATCCTTCAAGGAAGCATCCCATTACAGGTCAACTTGCCCCTTTTGAATAGGACTTTTATACATCCGACGTGGCCTTTAGTACTGCCCGCTACATAAATTGAATCTTTTAGGCCACCATTTTGTACTATGATTAAGACCGTTTATTACGGTCAGTTGGACACCTGTCCATTGCAAGGAACGTTTGCTTGTTCCACTTGCCAACTGTACTTTGTTTCGTGTTGCATGGCAGTTGTAGAGGCTTGTTCCAGCAGTGATTTATTTTTTCGGTTATATGAGCGTTCTTGGATACTTTGATTTTTTCCAGACGAATTGGGATTGGGACGTGCTCTGGTAAAGCCATAGCCTTTTGGGGCGTTGGAATGGATTGGAAATTTCCTGTCTTGAATTTTGGATGGTCCGGATTGCCCCATTTGATCATCCCTTGAAATTTGAAATGGAATGCTCTTGGTTCCACACACTAAATCTTCAATAGGTCCTTTCCGAATTTTGCAATGCAGTTGCACCAAAGTTCTGTTATCTTTGCAAAGTGAAATTTTTTACCGTCATATTATCCATCTACGTATTGGCACTCAATGTGGTTCCTTGCAGTGATGCGGGTAACGTAACAGAAGACTCCCAAGGTGTTTATCTGGTTCAATTTGATGGTGAACACAGCGAGAATTGTGAACTATGCTCACCATTTTGCCACTGCCATTGCTGCCATGTGTACACGGTGGATTTTGGTATAGCTCGATTCCAGCCGCTTCAAGAGACTTACCTTGAAGATGATTTCACCCATTTTGAAGGATTGGGCAAGGAATTTACCGACCCACTATTTCAACCTCCACAGGTTTAATTCAGTTTTACAGGATAGCTATATCCGATTATGAGGTTTATGGACTTTGAACTTTTCAAAGACCTGTTCCCTCATACTTGCAACCCTATTGCATTGGTTCAACTGAATTAAAACACATTTTATATGATCAACAGAATCATTGATTTTTCAATCAATAACAAATTTATTATAGGTCTGCTGACCCTCGCATTGATTGGTGCGGGCGTTTACAGCATGACCCAAGTTCCCATCGATGCCGTACCGGATATCACCAATAATCAAGTGCAGGTCATCACCCAATCACCTAATCTGGGAACAGAGGATATTGAGCAATTCGTGACCTATCCCGTGGAAGTTGCGATGAGCAACCTACCCAATGTCAAGGAAATCCGCTCTGTTTCCCGTTTTGGGCTTTCTGTGGTGACCATTGTATTTGACGATGAGGTGGGCACTTATTTGCCCAGACAACTTGTAGCCGAAAAACTGCCCGAGGTTCAGGAACAGATTCCTTCTGGCTTTGGCAAACCCGTTATGGGGCCAATTTCAACGGGATTGGGCGAAATCTATCAATATACCCTTGAAGTAGATGATGAACATCAAGGTGAATATTCAGCAACGGAACTGCGTACGATCCAGGACTGGATTGTACGGAGACAGATGGCCATGGTACCCGGCGTGGTGGAGGTAAACGCCTTTGGCGGAAACAAAAAGCAATACGAAGTGGCGGTTGACCCGGACGAACTTCGCGCCATTGGTATCACCATTACAGAAGTGTTCTCGGCCCTTGAAAACAACAACCAGAATACAGGTGGGGCCTACATCGAGCGTAACCACCACGCCAACTTCATTCGTGGTGAAGGGCTGGCCAGGACCATATCGGATATTGAAAACATGGTGGTCAAGGCCGTTAATGGCATTCCCATCAAAGTGAAGGATATAGGTAAGGTAAGCATGGGAAGTGCGATACGCTACGGTGCGCTTACCAAAGATGGTAAAGGTGAAGCCGTGGGCGGAATGATCTTGATGCTCAAAGGGGCAAATTCCAACGAGGTGATCGAGAACGTGACCCGACGTGTGGAACAGATACAACGGTCCCTTCCTGAAGGAGTGTCCATCAAACCTTTCCTTGACCGTAGTGAATTGATCACCGAGACAACAGGCACGGTAACGGGGAACCTTCTGGAAGGTGGGCTTATCGTGATCTTCGTGCTGGTCTTGCTGTTGGGGAATTGGCGTGGCGGACTCATTGTGGCTTCGACCATACCCTTATCCCTATTGTTTGCCTTTATTTTGATGAATGTTTTTGACGTATGGGCAAACTTGATGAGCTTGGGGGCAATCGATTTTGGAATCATTGTAGATGGTGCGGTGATCATCGTAGAGGGTACTGTTTTCTTAATGTATTCCTATGTGGTTAAAAAGAAAGCCGTAAGCAAAGAAAAACGGGACGACATTGCCGCTAAGGCCTCTAAAAAAATGATGAATGCCGCCTTCTTTGGCCAGCTGATCATTCTGATTGTCTTCCTGCCCATTTTGGCCTTGGAGGGTGTCGAAGGGAAAATGTTCCGGCCCATGGCCCTCACCTTCATTTTCGCCATGATCGGGGCCATGCTATTGTGCCTTACCTATGTGCCTATGGTTTCGGCATTGTTCCTACGGCCGCCAAAATCCAAAAAACAATCCTATGGCGATAGGTTCGTGCATTGGATTGAGCGGAAATATGAACCGTTGTTGACCAAATCACTTTCTAAGGCCAAAGTGGTAGTAAGCATTGCCCTTGGCCTTTTTGCCATTGCCATTTTCGTCTTTACGAGAATGGGTGGTGAGTTTATCCCACAACTGGACGAAGGTGATATTGCCTTTCACGCAATCTTGAAACCCGGTAGTTCCCTGTCGGAAACCATCGAAACCACGACAAATATTGAACGTATCGTGAAGGCCGAATTTCCCGAAGTTGAAACCGTTCTCAGCCGTATCGGTGTCGCCGATGTACCAACGGACCCGATGCCCATGGATATCGCCGATGTCTTCGTTATCCTCAAACCAACGGATGAATGGACATCTGCAGAAAGCAAGGATGAATTGGTGGAAAAAATGAAGGAGGCCATCAGTATCGTACCCGGTGTGAATTTTGAGTTTACCCAACCTATCGAAATGCGCTTCAACGAACTACTTACGGGGGTTCGTGAAGATGTGGCCATTAAATTGTTCGGGGAAGACCTCGGCATATTGGCAAGCAAGGCCGAGGAAATGGGGGAAATCATTGCCGCCGTTCCCGGTGTGGCGGATATGAAAGTTGAGGCCACGGACGGCCTGCCACAAATCACCATTGACTATAACCGCAATAAATTGGCACAGTACGGTCTAAAGATCGAACAGCTCAATAAAGTGGTACAGGCCGCCTTTGCAGGAGGAAAGGCAGGCGTAATCTTCGAGGGTGAAAAACGGTTTGACCTGGTCGTAAGACTTCAAAAGGAAAACCGGCAAGGCATCGAGGACATCCAGAACCTGTTCATCAACCTGCCCAATGGTTCGCAAATCCCATTACGGGAAATTGCCGAGGTAAGTTATGAACCCGGCCCGATGCAGATAAGCCGTGACAATACCAATAGGCGGACCTATGTGGGCATCAATATTCGCGACCGTGATGTAAAATCCGTTGTAGAGGATATCCAAGAAAAATTGGATGCCCAGTTTGACCTGCCCACAGGATATTACATTCGGTATGGTGGTGCTTTCGAAAATCTGGAACGCGCCAGCAATAGATTGCAAACTGTTGTCCCTATTGCCTTGTTCCTGATTTTCATATTGATTTATTTTGCGCTAAAGTCCTTTCCACAGACCTTGATGATCTACCTCGCTATCCCGATGGCCACCATTGGCGGTGTGTTCGCCCTCTGGTTAAGGGATATGCCCTTTAGTATTTCCGCGGGGGTCGGCTTTATAGTGCTTTTTGGGGTGGCCGTTCTGAACGGCCTGGTCATGATAAATGGTCTCAATGAACTGAAGGAAGAAGGCGTGACCAATCTTAAAGGTAGAATTATAGAAGGCACCAAAAGACGGATTCGTCCCATTATGCTCACGGCCTTTACGGATATTTTAGGGTTTCTTCCCATGGCCGTTTCGGCTTCGGCCGGGGCAGAGGTACAGCGACCTTTGGCCACCGTGGTCATTGGTGGCTTGATAACTTCGACCCTCTTGACCCTCTTTATCCTACCCATCTTTTACCAATGGGTCGAGGGACGTTCAGAACGGATGAAGAAACCCGACCCGAAATGGGTTACCCCTGTGGTCATGGTCCTTCTTTTGTTCGCCACCGCACTGCCTGCCAAAATGCATGCGCAAGAAGGTTTTGAAAATGCACGGCAGATCCAGCCCAAAGATTCACTGCCCGCTATTTCATTGGAAGAGGCGGTGGAAGTTTCCAAGAAAAACTACCCGCTTTTGAAAGCGAAACAATGGGAGGTCCAAAAACAAACCGCCCTAAAAGGAATGGCTTACGACCTTGGCAATACCCAGGTCTTCACAGGTGGCGAAGAAATTATGGATGGACAGGGAATTTATACCTTGGTAGGGGTTGGACAACAGAATATCGACCTTTTGGGCATCAGTGCAAAAAAGCGTTTGCAGAAACAACGCATCGCTTTGGCCGAGACAGCTCTGGACCTTTCCGAATTGCAAGTGGAACAGGAAGTCAAAAAGGCTTGGTCAGAAGCCTATCGACAACGACAGAAATTTGAACTGTACCGTGAACTGGATTCCATTTATTCACAGTTTAAAAAAGCAATAGAACTCAACTTCGAGGTAGAAGCCATTTCCCGGCTGGAATATTCATCGGCCACAAATCAAGCCTTGCAAATCAACAATAAACTGCAACAGGCCGAAGGTGATTATGCCATTGCCCTGCAAAAGCTCAATCTTTGGTTGGTTTCGGACATCTACTATTCCGTTCCAGAAAAGCTTGATGAAAGTGCGGTAACGGTTTTGGGATGGGACGGGGATTTGGGAAAACACCCAGAGCTGGAACTTTCACAAAGGCGCATCGAAGAGGCCGAGGCGACATATGATGCGGCACGGGCTGACCTGCTGCCTAAGTTCAACCTTCAGGGCGGACTGCAACAGGTCAATGGCAATAGCGGGTTCTACACCTATCAAGCCGGCATTTCGGTTCCTTTGTTTTCAGGTGGACAGCGTAGTCAAGCCAAGGCCGCCAAAATTGAAAGTGAAATCGCAAAGACCAATGCGGATTATACCAAACGCCAGCTGCAATCCGAATATCGGCAGGCGGTGCAAGCCTATCAGAAATGGAGCGCATCGTGGCAATTTTATAGGGACAAGGCCTTGCCTCTTGCCCAAGAGCAGCGCAGGGGAGCATTGTTGGCCTACGCGGAGGGTGCGGTGGACTATGCAGCGTTCACACAGATTATTCGGGATGCCATAAACACGGAAATGGATGCACTTGACGCTCTTGACAACTATCTAGAATCAGTATTTGAATTACAATATTTTAAACAATAGACAAATGAACAATCTTTTTAAATATAACGTTATTGGGCTTGTGACGATGCTCTTGGTTCTTACTTCCTGTGGGAATTCCAAAGCCGATACTGAGGAAGCAAAGCAAAAAAAACCTGAAATGGGCGAAATGCACAAAGAAAGTGAAGCCAAAGAAGCCATGCTTACGGAGGCGCAGTGCCGGAATCTTAACATGAGAATCGATACCGTTGCCCAACGTGTTATGAAGCAGTATGTGGAAGCCAATGGCCAACTGGAGGTCCCACCTCAGAATGAAGCGACCATTACGACGGTCGTGGGTGCCAATGTGGTGTCCATAGAGGTCATTGAAGGCGACAAAGTAAAAAAGGGACAAACGGTCGCCTATTTGTCCCACCCCAATATCATCCAGAAACAGACCGATTACCTGAACGCCTACAGTAACAGCCAGTTTCTGAAAAAGGAATTTGAAAGACAAAAAACCCTGTATGATGCCGGGGTGGGCAGCGGGGCCAACTTTCAAAAGGCCGAAGCGGAATACCGGGCATCCCAAAGCCTGGCAAAGGGATTGGAAGCACAGTTGCAACAATTGAACATTGGTGCGTCCGGGGTGAGAAACGGTACGATTTACCAACGGGTGGCATTGCGAAGTCCCATTGAGGGATTTGTCCAGAAAGTAGCGGTGAAGACCGGGCAGTATGTAGAACCGCAGACCGACCTATTTGAAATCGTTGACACCCATCACGTCCATGCCGATTTAATGGTGTTTGAAAAGGATGTGTACAAAGTAAAGGTAGGGCAGCAAGTATCCTTCAATGTACAATCCATTCCCGGAAAGGAACTTACTGCGAAAATTTATTCCGTAGGGAAAACTTTCGAGCAAAATCCCAAAGCGATACACGTCCATGCTGAAATCGAGAACAAGGAAGGGCAGCTGATTCCAGGGATGTATGTTGAAGGACGGATTGAAATCCAAAAATCCGAGACCGTTGCGGTGCCTGAAAGTGCAATAAGTTCGAACGAGGGAAAGAAGTATATTTTTAAAGCGGAGCGTGAAGGCAATGACTGGAGCTTCAAACCTGTCGAAATTAACACAGGCCCAAATGACGGGGATTGGGTCACCATCGATTTTGTAGATTCCGTTGGGCCATATACTACATTTGCATACAACAATGCCTACTATTTAATGGCCCAAATGAAAAAAGGGGATACGGGACATAGCCATTGATAAAATTACAATATGATGACAGAAATTGAAAAAACATTGGAAAACAAAGGTGTACGCCCAACGGCGATGCGTATTTTGATCTATAAATATTTGGCTGAAAAGGAAGTGGCCATTGCCCTGACCGATATGGAGAACGCTTTCTCAAAAGCGGACAGAACCACATTGTACCGGACCCTGAAGACCTTTGAGGAAAAGCGCATTGTGCACCAAATAGATGATGGCACCAATATTTCAAAGTATGCCCTTTGCGAACCAGGTTGCAATTGTGAAATGGAGCAAGATCTGCACCTGCACTTTCATTGTGATAACTGTGATGAAACGGTCTGTCTCACTGAGCATAAGATTCCCCATATCAATCTACCTGATGGGTATGTGGCAGAAAATGCCAATTTGGTCATTAAGGGAATCTGCGACAAGTGCAGCGGGCAATAATTGCACTTCCGTTGCATGAAACAAATAACGACCTTACCGTCTATGAAAAAGAAAAAAGTAAAACTGCGTGATCTAGGTTCAAAGGAACGCCAGGGCGAACACGGACACGAAAGTGGCCATAACCATGGGGGTCCTGAAGGTGTATCTAAATTCAAGACCTATTTACCGGCCATTTTCAGTTTTGTAATGCTCATCATCGGCATAGCAGTGGACTATTTTGATGCTTTCCCGTTTTTCAAGGGCTGGATAAGGATCGCATGGTACACCCTTGCCTATTTGCCTGTTGGTTTCCCTGTCATCAGAGAAGGTTGGAACAGTATAAAGCATGGTGATTTCTTTACTGAATTTTTCCTGATGTCTATTGCCACTCTAGGGGCCTTTGCCATAGGCGAATACCCAGAGGGCGTGGCGGTAATGTGGTTTTATGCCGTGGGCGAACTGTTCCAAAATGCAGCAGTCAATCGGGCAAAGGGAAATATTAAGGCCCTTTTGGATGCGCGACCGGACGAAGCTTTGGTGTTTCGTAACGGGAATTTCGTTACCGTAAATCCCCAAACCGTCGAGATTGGCGAAAGGATACAAGTACGTGTGGGGGAGAAAATCCCCTTGGACGGTATTCTCTTATCCGAAAGAGCTTCCCTCAATACGGCGGCAATTACTGGCGAAAGTAAGCCCGATACGATAAATAGAGACGAAAAAGTCTATGCCGGAAGTATTAATCTCGAGGGTGTTATCGATGTAGAAACCTCCAAAGAATTCAAGGACAGTTCCATCACTCGAATCTTGGATATGGTACAAAACGCTACAGCCAGAAAATCAAAGACAGAACTGTTCATTAGAAGATTTGCAAGAATATATACGCCCATTGTGGTTTTCCTTGCCATTGGATTAACGTTCTTGCCCTACTTTTTTCTAAATGACTATGTATTTAAGGATTGGCTTTATCGCGCTTTAATATTCCTAGTGGTTTCCTGTCCCTGTGCCTTGGTCATTTCCATTCCGCTCGGCTATTTTGGTGGTCTGGGAGCGGCATCCCGAAATGGGATTCTTTTCAAAGGTGCATCTTTTTTGGAAGCAATCACCAAAGTGAACACGGTAGTGATGGACAAAACGGGAACCGTTACCAAAGGGGTTTTTAAAATCAAGGAGATCAAGACTGCCCAATTTGAGGAAGCCAAGTTTATGAAATACTTGATGGCCATGGAGGAACAATCTACCCATCCCATAGCAAAAGCAATTTTGGAATACAAAGCCGAAGGCACGGATATAAAGGCAACCGATGTATCGGAAGTTGCAGGAAAGGGATTAAGGGGAACGGTCAATGGGAAAACAGTGCTGGTGGGCAATAAAGCCCTAATGGCCTCAAACAACATTGATGTACCTTCGGAAACCGATGATCTTGTAGATTCTATTGTAATGTTGGCCATTGATGAAAAATTTGCAGGCTATGTTACCATTGCAGATGAACTCAAGGAAGATGCCCATCAAGCCATCCAACAAATCAGGGATGCCGGGATTTCGAAAATCATAATGCTTTCGGGTGACAAAGATTCCATAACGCAACAAGTCTCGAAAAAGTTGAACTTTGATTGGGCAAAGGGCGGCCTATTACCAGAAGATAAGCTCGGCGAAGTCGAAGAACTCAAAAAACAATCCGACACCAAAGTGGCCTTTATGGGCGATGGCATTAATGATGCGCCCGTTCTGGCCATCAGCGATGTGGGCATTGCCATGGGAGGCTTGGGTAGTGATGTGGCCATTGAAACAGCAGATGTCATCATTCAGACAGACCAACCGAGCAAGATGGCACGAGCCATTAAAATAGGACGCTCCACCCGAAAGATAGTTTGGCAAAATATTGGGCTCGCTTTTGGCGTGAAGGCATTTGTGCTCATCCTTGGAGCGGGAGGCCTAGCCACGATGTGGGAAGCAGTTTTTGCTGATGTGGGGGTTGCCTTATTGGCAATATTGAATGCTGTTCGACTTCAGCGGATGAAGTGGAACACTTAGTTTCAAAGAGGAACCATTTTTTGGGCTAACTTATATTTCAGCTGTTATTGGCAGCCCCATGGTTGGCCAAGACCTTCAATAAAATTGTGCATAAGAGGCTTCGCAGGTTGTGTCACCCAAACTACTGTCCGTGTATTGGAGGGGACTTCAGGAAGGTTAGGAGTCTGATTCTTCGAGAAACGGCGACAGGACTTATGAGACAATATGGAAGCTTCCGGGCATAAAGAATCTTATCCGAACAATTACGAAATGCTTATCACTGTAGATGAAAAATAATCCGGTCGTAGGGTAACTCCAATACGTTTGTTCCCTTATTGTCGTAATGTTTGATGAAACTTCATTTGGTCAAAACGGAAGTCTCCCAAACGGATTTTTGGTGCGTCCTTCCTTTGCAAACCCTTCTTGGGGTTTTGCCTGTAAGGCCGCAAATCCCCTTGACCGCCCAACAAATTTTAAGGGGTCGGTAATAAAAGAAGCCCTGATTGTTTTTCGGGGCATCGAAAAACAGGGCAGGGCCCAAGGACTTCCAATCAGGACACCATCGCCTGCAGTCGCTTAACTTCCCGTACGCTCCCTTGCCAATGGGTCGGATGGAATTCCTAAGGCCCTCATCGAACCTGTCAAGGCCAAGGCAGGTTTTGTCCATAAATAGGGTTTCCACTTCCTTGAAAACCTTAAGGTTTTACTACGTCGCGGAGCCTCCTGATTTCCGTCCAAAAGCCTTGACAGAACCCCCTTCTTTTATTGTGCTACGCACGTAAGAAGCAAACAAACGCCCCTTAAAATTTGGGAAACAATGACCAAAAAAATAGAGGGGAAATTTTTAACCCTGTTTGCTGATTTATCCAAACTGAAAGACGGCAGGCCTTTAAAACTTTTTATCATGAGTACATTGAGAAACAAAGTGCAACTTATCGGAAATGTGGGGCAGGACCCCACCATTACAGACCTTGACAAGGGGAAACGTGTGGCACGGTTCACCATGGCCACCAATGAACATTACAAGAACTCCGAAGGGGAACGGGTGACCAATACCGAATGGCACACCATCATCGCATGGGGAAAACTGGCCGACATCATCGAAGGTTTTGTGACCAAGGGCAAGGAAGTTGCCATCGAAGGGAAATTGACCTCCCGATCCTATGAGGACAAAGAGGGCAATAAAAAGTATGTGACCGAGGTAGTGGCCAGTGAGATCCTGCTTTTGGGTGGTGGTGATAACAATACCACCGAGTAAAATGGATAGGGGGGGTCCAGTCTTTGGGCATCCCTTTCTTTTTTCATCCTTAACATATTTGAAATGGAACACCGTGTCAATGAAATACAGATCAGTTATCGGGAAAAGCTCAGTACCCTGAAATCCCTATCCTTGACGAACTCCAATGAGGTGGCGAATCTATTGTTCCAAAATTGGGACAACAAGACGATAGGCCTTCATGAGACCTTTAAGATCGTACTGCTCAACCAATCCAACAAGGTCAAGGGCATTTATCCATTATCCCATGGGGGCATCACAGGTACCTTGGTAGATCTGCGCATCCTTTTTGCCATTACGCTAAAGACTCTTTCCGTGGGGATCATACTCGCCCATAACCATCCCTCTGGGCAACTCAAGGCCAGTTATCAGGACAAACAATTGACCCAAAAAATCAAAGAGGCAGCACAGCTTTTTGACGTCAAGATTTTGGACCATATCATCCTTGCCCCAGACGGACGGTATTACAGTTTTGCCGATAATGGAATTCTTTAATCCAATGGTCATGGAAGCGAATACAGAAATGACTGAACTTGAGAAATGGTTGGAAGAACAAAACGACCCTAGTTATTATCCCGATGGGTTCGATCCAAGCCTTTACGATTTATAAACAATGAAATTTTTAAGCATTGAATTATGGTCTATTTGAATTTTACCAACCTTGATAGCGAAACCCAGGAACGTTTGCTTTCCGTATCCAAAGAAGGTGTGGAAAGTCGTTCCGGGACTGAAATGCGACAATTTGCCCAAACCCATGGTTTGGACTATAATTCCCTCATGGAAGAGGAAGCCATGTGAAATCTATACAATTATGATTTTGTATTCAATATGTAAAACCTAAAACACACTATCGAAGCCCATCCATTATGATGGGCTTTTTTTATGTCTTGAATCTTGGTTTTTATATCTTTAAAGTGTTAGTTTTCAACAGCATTTTAGGTGCGGAATTATTTTGATCTGCTTTGGTAGATCAGTTTGACTTTCCTTGTTCCGTACCCATCGATTTGACTTTTACAGATTAGGCAACTGGGTTCAATTCCTATTGGTTTTGACCCATGTTGTGCGATACGATTTTGTCCCTTCGGGACAAATCGGAGAAGCAAGAGGATAGCGTGCTGGCGCAGCGCTACCGATTAGGATTGCTCCGCAAGGCCCTGTTTATAGGGGTTTGGGGTATTTTATAAAATTTTGAGCTTTTGGTTTTTGTTGAAAAAATGGGCCGGGCCCAGTAAAACCAAGGAATTTTTGTTGAAAAAATGGATAAAGGATACGAAAAAGAGACGTTTGCGGGACTGAGGATCAAAATCTCGGTGGCCCTGAAATTTCGGAGCTTTTCCAAACGGCAAGGAAAGTCCCATTCCATGACCTTGTTGGCCATGGTGGAGTTCTTTGACCATAATGGTATATCGCCCGATGAACGGATGCACGAGACCATTGCAAGCCTTAAATATTTGATCAAACGGCGATTCAATGCCATGGTGGCCATTATGCGCAGTATCGAAAAAGAGCAGACCCTGCCCACGGTCAGTATGATACAGGCCCTCTTTCAGCAGGAACTGGAGTCTGAAGATGGCGAGGAATGGGAAGGGGACTTTGAGTTTTTTGAAAAGCAACTGACCGAGATCAATGCCCCCACCAATCCTGAACTGTTGGACAAGGAGACCACGGTGCCCAAGATCGTGCATGAAAGACTAAAAGAGCAATTGGTGGAACTGAAGGAGGATTTTGCGCATGTTCTGGATCATGTGTCCGTGACCAAGAACCGCTTTGGAAAGGACCACCTAAAAGTGGACCTCAAACCCGGAGCCATTGAACAGTACCGCACCAAACTCAAAAATCTATAAGCATGTACATCGCCATCACAAGACAACACTTGGGAGATAACTATCACGGCAGTGCCAGTGATTTTGTCAAGTATCTCGAAAAGGAGAACGAAGGTAAGGCCCCCGAAGAACAAGAGCTTTTTTTCAACCAGACCGAAAATGATATCGATGCGCAAAGGGTCATTGCCGAGATCGATGCCAATACGGCCAAACTTTCGAAACGGGATCCCAAGTTCTATTCCATCATGGTCAGTCCATCCCAAGTGGAGCTCAACCATATCGGGAACGACCCTGAAAAGCTGAAAGAGTACACCCGGGAAATCATGAAGACCTATGCGGCCTCCTTTTATAGGGACAAAGAGGTGACGGTCAATGAGGTATTGTATTTCGCGAAACTGGAAAGGGAACGTACCTATTCCGAAAGGGACAAGAAAGTCAAGGAGAATCAAGCCTATGCCAGCAAGATTTTGGAATTGCAACACCAGGTCAGGGCCATCAAGGAGGGTAGGGAGCAAGGGGACATGGCCAAACTTCAAGAAAAAATCAATGCCTTGGAAATGGAGGCACCCCATAAACAGAATGGGAAACGTATTGTTCCAGGCATGGCCAAGGAAGGCCACCAGAGCCATATCCATATCATTGTGAGCCGAAAGGATATCACGAATTCCCATAGCCTCTCCCCGGGATCCAAGTTCCGCACCTCGGAAACTACCCTTAATGGGGAAAAGGTCAAACAGGGGTTTGATCGGGACAAATTCTATAGGGCCTCTGAAAAAACATTCGATAGGCAGTTTGGATATAGAAGGAACTTTGTGGAGACCTACCATGCCCGAAACCTTCTGGATAAGAATCCCAAACAGTTCTTTGCTGCCCTTTTGGGACTACCAAGCAATGAAAAACAGGCAGCCAATCAATTGTTGTTCAAGGCCGGAATCAAAGTGCCGAGCATCCCCACCAATAAAGCGCAGTTGGCCTATAAAGCGATGATGCAGCTCAAAAAAGGCATCGGAAAGGCCATGGAATCGGGATCCATTGGAATTTAAATAGTGTAGATATGGAAAATTTAGGATGGATTGAAATAGTATCTGGGATCGTATTCGGGGGAGGAATCTCGGTTGCAGTAAATCGATTTCTCAAATATGGGTTTGTGATTTGGGTTTTGGGAATTGTTCTTTTAGCGGTGGCCAATGGTTTAGTAGGAGGATGGGATGGTATCATAAAGGGATCATTGACCCTTTGGTTGCCATTGTTTTTTGTCCATGTGGTGATCTATGGTCTGGTGGATTACTACAAGGACAATAAGAAACCCTCCAAAGTCTTTGAGGTGAAAATGAGGGTAAAGGGGAGGCCATTGGTACTGGGAAACATCCGAAGGGGGGTCTCAGTGATGGCTTCTGCAGGAAGCGGTAAGACGGAGAGTGTCATCTATAATTTTTTAAAGCATTTTCAAAAGGAGCATTTCTCCGGGGTCATCCATGATTACAAGGATTTTGAGATAACCGAAATGGCCTATCCCTTGTGGAATGGTGAAGAGATCCCCTTTAAGATTGTTTCTTTTGGACCTATTTATAATCGGGTCAATCCAATAGCTCCCCGATACCTGCCCGATGAGGAAAGTGTGCATGAGGTGTCAAGGGTGCTATTGGAGAATTTGATGGAACATAGGGACTCGGACGAGAACAGTACCTCCCGCTTTTTTAAGGATGCAGCCGAGGGCTTGATCAGTGGATTGATTTGGCGATTAAAGACCGATTATCCACACTATTGCACCTTGCCCCATCTCATGGCTGTTTTCCAACAATTGGCCACCAAGAGCTTGATCAAGTTCCTAAAGGGAAACATCACCTCCCGTGCCATGGCGGATGCCTTTATCAGTGGCATAGGATCGGAACGACAGACAGCAGGGGTGCTCAGTACCCTGGCCAATGGATTTAAAAAGATCAGTACACGAAAGATCTTTATGGTGCTTTCCAAGGATGAGATCTCCTTGGATATCAATAATGAAGACCATCCATCCATCATTGCCTTGGTGAACAACCCCCAAAAGGATGCTTCCCTTTCCCCGGTGATTGCTACCATTATCCATACCATTTCCAAGCAGATGAGCCAACGCAACCGTAAACCTTCCTTTATGTTGTTGGAAGAGGCTTCTACTTTGCGATTGTTGAACATGCATCGGATTCCAGCCACTTTGCGGAGTTATGACATTGTTAGTGTCTATGTGTTGCAGGACAAGATCCAGAACGATATGATGTACGGGGAGAAGGCCAGTAAAGCGATTCTCTCAAATTTATCTTATCAGTTTTTCGGGAAAGTCAATGACCCAGACACCGCTCGATACTATGAACGTTTTTTTGAACTGGTCAAGATACCGACCCGTAGTGTGAGCAAGAGTTCAGGGTTGAACCTGGAACGACGCATCACGGAAGGGGAAAAGGAAGTGTCCAAGCGTAGGGCCGAGGTGTTTTTTCGGTTAAAGCAGGGGGAGTTTGTGGTTTTTGCAGATGGGAAGGACAGAAAGGTGCAGTTTCAAAAGCCAGAAATTGAAAGAGGATTGTCCAAGCCTTTGCTGGTTTCAGAATCGGAACTGGAGCAGCATTATCTAAAAGTGCACCATGATATTGGGATGATTTTTAAATGAAATGAAAGGATTGTTTTAAATTGTTCTTATTATCTCTCCCATCCTATTATTGCACAAATTTGAGTAATTTACTTAATATAGACGTAAGGCATTGCTAAGAAGGTTATACCGATATCAAAACTATCCCAAATAAATATAATTATGAAAATGAACAATGGGGTTGGACCTGTAAAAAGAGTGGACTTGAATTTGAGAACGCTGTTTCCCGAATTGGCAACAACCATTTATAAAATTGAGCTAAATAAATATCTCATCTATGTGACCAACTTTAGTGGGGATTTTAAAGTTCTAACAGAACGATTCGAAAATGAAATAAGGCCTTTGCTCACTCCAGTAAAACTTGTCAATACAAAGCCAGAACATTTTCAGGAGATTATCCCGGGATTATCGGATTTAGAAATCTCCAAGGGATTTCAAGGAATGCTCATGAACAAGGTAGAATGGATTTTTCTTCTAGCCGCTAAATTTCCAAAAATCAATTTTTACAAGATTTCCGATGACGACGGGGTCGTTGGCATACATATCGCCAATTATAAAATAAAAAGTGGAAAGGAGACCAAGTATGTGTATGCAGATATATTTTCTATTGCAGAATTGGAAGCTTTTATATCAAGTCACCAAAGTCCAATCACATTCAACATTATAATTGATGAGTTTGAGGAAAAACCGGAATTGACCCAAGGATTTGATGAACGTGGTGGAACCTTTACCTATGTGAGAGAAAAAAACCAGAAACCTCTGTTTGTTCAAAGGGACGAATCCTTGTGGTTCGACAACATCGACGCCATTTTTGAATCAAAGTACACCAAGGAACATCTTTATTTCTATGACAAAGAAGAGTATTCCTGTTATGCTGATTTTAGTGCTTTTCCCAATATTGACTTGCGATATTTTTTAATGCTTTATCAAACGATGTATTTGTCACCTCCCTTGGATACGAAGATTTCTGAATGGTTAAAGGGTTTTGATGTAACAGTACGGGAATTACTGACCTTGATTGAAAGAGGGCGCGTAAAGCTGATTCTTATAAATGATACTTCAAGATATGACCTGGGTTTCTTAAATGAGGTTTATGAATTGAGACCCAACGCCATAATCTCTAAAAGGGGTGTTTCTTGTCTGCAACAATGTGATATCGTAGAAATGTCAAATCGATACATCTTTAATGAAATGAAATTGGTTCAAGAACTGAAACTAATAAGTGAATTCTTGGCCAAAGAATTAAAAAAGGATACAAAGATGCTCTATAATGCATTAGTTTGGCCTATCAAGGCCCGACGTAAAAGCTTTGAGGTCTTACACCGGGGAGGTGTTCTCAGTGCTTCCCTCTACGGGGTGGACCAAATTATAGATAATCCTCCCAGTAGTGATATTAGTGAAGATACAAGCTTTTTATTGAAGATGTTTTCTTATGCCACCCATCTGTCACATTCTTTAAATGCTACCTATTTTCCAGTCAGGGGAGAAGAAGGGTATACTGATGAAAGTTATGCAGAAGTTATGGGGAAGCTTCTGAATTTTTACAGGAATGCAACAATAAGTAACCTTAAGGATTTTACGGATTGTGAGTCCTTTTTGGCCAATGGAAATACTTTTGTTTTACCCATTGAGCTGATTAAAATCAATCCCTACCCTTCCATTCTCGAATTCGAAGAGGTCTTGAGCAAGGAAATTGTATTTCCCAATAGCGAACGTTTAATCAAGACCCTTTCCCATCTCTCATTGGATGAGCAAAAGAAGAAAATTGCCTTCTATAATCGGGAGGTAACCAGATATCTTGGTAAAACACAAAAAACGGAACGCTTATTGGATTTAGGGGTCCAAACGTTATTCGAGATTATAGGGAGTCCCATGGGACTTCCAATAGGTTCGATTTTCAACTTTTCACAGTGGGCTACGAACAAGTACATGAAAAAAATTTCGCCAGCACAAAGAATCCAGGAAAAGATTGACCTTGCCCTAAATCAAAGTACCGATAGGAAGAATATTCATTTTTTATCCAAAATCAACCGAGTTGCGATGTTAAGAGAGGCATAACCTTTCTGGTAAAATCAAAAAGTTCGGACAGCAGCTAACACCATTTCATTGCAATTATTTTCACAACCCATCCAAATTGAACATATCCAACAACTTTGAACGGAAACCGGCCTGTCTTAAAATAAGGACATGGTGTCTTGCCCTTGTCACCCCTACCAACAATAGTCTTCTAGACCTGTCCATTCCAGCATTGTCATCCCGCAATTCGATAGGGGAAATGTGTTCATTTTGAAAAATGATGACACCATCAAATTCCTTCCCTTTGGACTTATAGGTGGTCATAACGTGTATGCCCTCCTCTTTGACCACATCTGATGACATTTGGGATTCCAAAACTGCCCTGTGTAGGATTCCACGTGCATCCACATATCCAGAATGTTCCAACCATGCATTTCCCAAGTCTCTCATGATGATTCTCCCTCGGTTGTATGCTACTAAAAATTCCGATTGTCGTGCGAATTTTTGTATTGGCCCCATTTCACAAGTAAACAGAAGTTCTTGTACATATTTCCAATCCTGTGCTGGATTGCCTGAAAATTGATGTTGACTAATTTTCTCAATCACTCCTTGAAAATAGGGTATGGTCTTACCACTAACTTTTCCGTCCTCCATTACTTTAGCTATCCAACCATCATATTTTGTACTTTCCTTTCTGTTTCCTTTTGCACTTTGGTAGTCCCTTAGGATTACCAAAACCCAAACCAAATGTTGCTTTTTGTCCAAAATGGGTTCCATCAGGCAGGCTACCAATCTACTGGAAAAGTTAGTGGCGGTCTCATCAAATTGAACCCTATGTGGTATTTTTCGGGCCTTAAGTGCACTTGAAACCATTTTAACTCCTTTCCACCAGGGGGTAAGGATGGCAATGTTCTTTGGTTTTTCTCCAGTTGCTTCTTCGATTTTGGAATTTAATATACCTACGCTTTGGCAAATACTACGGTCACGATATTTCGCAATTACAGCATACTTCATGGATGTCATACCTTTATATCCCCTATCTCTGGGACTATTATCGCGTAAGTCCCTTGCAAAATCTAGAATCTCTGTATTGGGATTCCGGAAATTATCCGATGCCAATGTTATTTCCAATGGATTGATTTGCTCCTTTATTTCCAAAAGCCGTCTCGGATCAATATCTGGTCTGTAATCAAAAATCTGTTGATCCAAATCGCCTAACAACAACAATTGGGAAATCCCGTGAAAAGCTTGTACAATTTGCCATTGTTCCGTGTCAGTATCTTGAGCTTCATCCACAATGATTAGGGGGAAGGCGCTCCCAATGGAATCCCGAATACGCTCACTCCTGGTGATGAGTTCCAATACAATTGCTGCAAAACGGTCAAAGGTTATCTTTCCTTCTTGATTGAAAAGGTCTTGTTTTTCCACTAGCCAAGCTGGGTCATCGTCCTTCCTGTCCCCTTTCAAAGCAGCTTCATCATGGGGTGGTATGATGGATATTTTTTTGGGACAACCCAAAAGATAGCCGTGGGTCTTTATAATTTCCAAAAAAAAGGCATGGAATGTCTGAACATACAACTTGGCACCAAGTTCCTTGAAATCAGGAAAGTTTTCCGCAGATTCTAAAATTCTGGCCCTGGCATTTCTGGAGAAACTGAGAAAAAGGATTTTCTCGCCTCGGTTCAATGATTGTTCCCGAATATAGGAGAATGCTTTGGCCAGGGCAATGGTGGTTTTGCCACACCCCGGGCCTCCTATGACCAACAAGTTTCTTTTACAGTCAAGGATGGCACGTCTATTTTCATCAATCTCAAGTGCCATGGGCTATTCCTCATCTGGTTCTGTGGCTCCATTCCCCTCCTCTTCAAATTCCATGAGTGGCACTTCCTCAGGTTGTTTGAACTTACGGTAGATTTCTTCCAGGAAAGTCTTAATTGTAATGGGGAGTTCTTCCATGGTACACTTTTCCACTAAAGAAGCCGAGCGCCTTTCCCCTTTCTTTTGTCTCAATGCCTCATCCAATAACTTTCCCACTGTGACATCATCCGGTTGCATTTCAGGGAGATGTGGTCCATTTGCAATCTCTCCATTTTCTTTGAGCTCTTGTAGAAATGCCCATTGAATGCTTACCGGCACCTCGTCCGCCAATAATTTCTCGATGGCCTTATGGTCAATTTCCTTGTAGAAGTCAAAAGCTTCATTCAGTTCTTGGATCTGGTCGGCGGAGCGCTGCATCTTATCAAAAAAAGCAAAGGTTGAAAGTCCTATTGATTTGAAAAACTTCCCCCAATCCGTAATATTTCCATCACCTTCAGCTTCAAAAATGGTCACTCCTGATAAATCGAATGGAAAATTGTCCCGATCCTGCTCCAGTATTTTTGCAGCAGCTGACAAGACTTCCAATTCAGTCAGACCTTCACCAACGATGACAGCATTTCCCAAGATTACCTCAGCTATGGAATGCCGTATTTTTCTCCGATAGTTCTTTGGTTTTAAACCGGCATAGGTAATATCCACACCAGTCACCTTGGAGCCTTCTTCCTTTTTCAGTATTTTGATGTTCTCCGGGTCGAACATTTCTATTACATATGGGGAATGGGAGGTCACAAATGCCTGAGTGGTCTGTTCCAACAAGTACTCAATGATTCGTCGTTGTGTATGGGGAGGCACCGCTATTTCCGGTTCTTCCATAGCGAATATGATGTTTTCCTTCTTTAGTTCTGCTATCGCGGAAAGCATTGCAAAGACCATAGTGCTGAGTGTTCCCGTGCCCAATCTCTGGAATGGAACCGGTTTCTGCTCCCCCGAAGATTTCATAAAAAAAGATAGAGTACTTCGAAGATGGTCCCTGGTCAATTGGGACACATGAAGAGTGGAAGCCTTTTCGTCGTTGGGAAGGGGAATATATTGTCCTATACGCAGCTCCAAGTTATCGAGTACTTTCCTAAGAACTCCGATGCTCTCCTCCAAAGGGGGGTCTAGCTCTTCAAGTCTGGTCCTTGTTTTCTCCCAAAATTTTGGCCGAATTTCACCAATTCGAAGTAGGATATCCAAAAGGGTTCCCCGCTCCAGACTCAACGCCCTTCTTCCAGTTCTTAATGCCCTGAGGTAGAGAAACCCTATTTCTCTTTTTCTGCGTTTTGGGACTTCTCTAAACTCTCCTTCATCTTCATCGGGGGAATGCGAGAAGTAGGTTTTTGCCGAAAACTCGTCCTCATCCCGATCATACTGACCAATGAATTGTAACCGCAGGCACATTTCAACGAATTCTTCATCGGTTGCTTCAATCTCCCCCTGATCAAGGATTTCTTGCCGTTTTTGATGCCAAAATTCCATATGATTTCGAAAGACGCCCTGCATCTCTATTGAAATGTCGGTGAGAATAACCTCTATATGGATTTGTTTTGGAGCTTCACCTTCCTCATAATAATAATCCCCATTGTAGAAATCATATTCATCGATGGCATCCATCCGGTTGAGACGGTCTGGACCCAAAACTAGATCAAGGGCTTCGCATATGGTGGATTTGCCAATATTATTTTTCCCCACCAATAAGGTATGGTCCTTAAAGAAAAGGGTGGCCTCCTGGATTCCCCTGAAATGGGTAATCTGCAATTTGCTTATTTTCATTTTGGTCAGTTCAGCTATTAAATGTAGTTCTTAACTTACAAATTTTCCCTTAGTATAGCTGGCTTTCACTTTAATTGTAGCGGAATCCTCGAGGAAATACACCTTTTAGGAATTGGAATGCTCGTTTACATCGGCATCAAGCAGGAAAAGCCTCTTGTTCTAAATAAGATATTTGGAGGCATCAATTCTTTCAGCTATTTCAGCAAATGCCATTGGTCTGGACCGCATTTTGAAATAGGCATCCCTGGCTTCATTGATAATGTCGTGAATATAAAACAGATCTAATCCTGATATTTGGGCCAATCGGTGTTTGCTGTTTTCCAATCCCGTAAGGAGTTTGGTGAAATCTTTCTGGTTGGCATTTTCATAGAACGATTTCAGGATTTCATACACGGTGCGAATGGGGTCAAAAAAATCATCCCCTTTGATCTCCTTAGACACCGATAGTTCAATTAATTCCAATAGTGCATTGATGGCTCCAGGTGCATAAAAATCGCCAAAGTCCACAGTGCTGAAAAACCGATGTTCCTTGCGATTGTACCTATTGCCAGCTCTAAGCCACTTGTTGAAAAAGGCAAGAGCCTTGGGATGACCTGCCCTAATAAGATACTTTATGGCGGTCAACCCTTCCATGCCCCCCTTATTTTTCTTTAATACCTCCATGGTCTTTTTGATTACGATTTCCTTCTGGCCTAAATTGATTAAGTGACCAGTGGCATCCCAATAAAGACTGTTATCGTCCTCTACAGGGGCTTCATTTTCCAAAATGTGCCGAAGCAACTGCACATCTCCTGTGGTCTCAACATATGACCCCAGCAATTTCCAACGACGATATCTGTTTTGGCTTTGGTCCAACAGATAGTCCCCAATCAGTGAATAAACTTCGCTCAACCCATGAGATAGCGCGAACTCTGCATGATTGATGAAAACAATGAACTCTTCCAAACCATTATGTAAATTTTTGATAACCCTGGCCTTGATCTTATCGATATCCACTTGCTCCAAAATATAGTCGTACCCTACCACGCCACCTTTTTCCAAATGATAATCGACCCAGAGCATGTCCAAATAGGTAGACTCTTGGTATTTGAAATCATAGCGTCTTCCAAAGAACCACAGGTACTCACAGATTAGGTAATTTTTGGATTGGTACCGTCCCAAAGCATGTTCGAAATCTCCATTTTTCTCATTCTTTAGGCACCACTTCTTAAGGTACGCAATATGCTCAGGTCGTTCAACAATATTCTTTTTTGATTGATTGGTCAATTCCCTTTTTATCTTGAACAGGATATAAAGCTCGTCATCGACGTATTTATGCACATCTGCTAATGTTATACTTTTACCTATCTGTCGCCTGGCTGCAAAAAACGGGCATAGTATACCACCTTCGGCGGGTCAAAGTGAGCCACCCGCGGCGGACCAAAGTGAGCATAGTGGGGCGGATGAACGTGAGCCACTAAAAAGATCGATTCTATTTGAGTGTTGC
>NZ_JAAAMI010000017.1 GCF_010500845.1 Flagellimonas sediminis
AACACTCAAATAGAATCGATCTTTTTAGTGGCTCACGTTCATCCGCCCCACTATGCTCACTTTGGTCCGCCGCGGGTGGCTCACTTTGACCCGCCGAAGGTGGTATACTATGCCCGTTTTTTGCACTAAGTACCAAGCCGAATTGACATTGACCGATGGATCAAAGGAAAAGGTGGAATTTAAAATGGACGGGGATCTTCCTGTCCTTAAATTCACGGTCAAGGGAAGCCAATACAATCTGAAAGGTTGGACCAAACAAGAAAAGGGAATGACCGTGCTTAACGGTACTGGCACCCTGAACTTTGGGGAGGACCAACCTTGGACCGCCCGGATGAAAGAAAAAGGAAGGGGCACCTTGGGAGCTCAAAAGATACAGGATAAGGGTCCTGTCGACTTGGGTGAGGTATTCTATCCATTCTTGGCCTTTGGCAGTCCGGAAAAGATTGCATCCCGATCCATTTTAATCACCGATGTCACCGTTTGGACGAACGAAGATGAAGGAATCCTCATGGACACGGACGTGCTTCTTGAAAATGGCAAGATTGCCAAGATCGGGACCGATCTCAGTGCCAAGGATGCCTTGGTATTGGACGGTACGGGCAAGCACCTGACCCCTGGAATCATTGATGAGCATTCCCATATTGCCTTGGGCGGTATCAATGAAATGGCACCAAATTCGGGAATGGTCCGGATGCAGGACGTGATCGACCCCGATGACCCGGGCATTTATAGGGCTTTGGCCGGGGGCGTCGTTGCGGCGCAGCTCCTACATGGATCTTCGGATCCCATTGGGGGCCAGTCCGCCCTAGTAAAATTCAAATGGGGGGAGGATGCCAAGGGATTGTTGATCCAGGGCGCTGACCCCTTCATAAAATTTGCCCTTGGAGAGAACGTGAAACGTTCAAAAAACAACGTATCCATACGATTTCCAAGGTCCTTGATGGGCGTGGAACAATTTTATACCAATGCCTTCACTGAGGCCTTGGATTACAAAAAGGAATGGGATGCCTATAGAAGCTTGGGCACAAAGGAAAAAAGGACCGCAGTGGAACCCCGTAAAAACATTCTTCATGAGACCATGTTGGAAATCTTGGAGAAAAAACGGTTCATTACGGCCCACTCCTACCAGGATAAGGAAATGTTGATGTTGATGGAGGTCGCGGAGCGGTTTGGTTTTGCCCTGAACACGTTCACCCATGCCTTGGAGGGCTATCGGATCGCGGACCGAATGAAGGAACACGGGGTCGGGGGCAGCACATTTTCCGATCGTTGGAACTATAAATGGGAGGCTAGGAACGGGACCCCGTACAATGCCCCCATCATGGACCGTGAAGGTGTGGTCACTGCATTGAACTCCGATAGCGGTGAAACAATGCGACACTTGAACCATGAGGCAGCAAAGATGGTCAGATATGGGGGGCTCACACCAGAGGAAGCCCTTAAAATGGTCACCTTGAACCCGGCAAGGCTCTTGCACCTGGACGATACCATGGGAAGTATCAAAGTCGGTAAATCCGCGGATGTTGTCCTTTGGACAGGAGATCCACTGTCGCTTTATTCCAAACCTGAAAAGACCATCATTGAAGGGGCCATTTATTTTGATCTGGCCAAGGATGCGCAGTTGCGCAGGGAGAATTCAAAAGAGCGTGCCAGACTCCTCAAAAAAATGGAAGGGTTGGAAGGCACCGAGAACGTATCAACCAGAATATCCTTGGAACGGTTGGAATTCCATTGTGAGTCCTTGGAGATGCAGTACTAAATAATCAAGAACATGAAAAACAAGACATTGTATACGATATTGACCATGATACTGATCCTTTCGAGCCTTTTGGAAGGATTGGATGCCCAGATTCTTCCGATGGTTGCCAAGGAGCAGGAAACTCCCATCCTTTTGGTTGGGGGGACCGTCCATACCGGAGATGGCCGGGTACTGGAGGACACCGCGGTCGGATTTGACAAGGGGACCATTACCTTCTTGGGCAAAGCCTCTGATCTGGACGCCAATGGGATCGATTATAAGATCATAGACATAACCGGACAACAGGTATATCCGGGTTTTATCCTTTTGAATTCCATTATCGGTATCAACGAAATCAGTGGCGTTCCGCATACCAATGATACCTTGGAGGAAGGGGATTATCTTCCCAACCTACAAACAGTCTACGCCTTTGATATGACATCAACTTTTCTTCCACCTTTGCGGTTCAATGGGGTTCTTTACATTGAATCGATTCGATCAAGAGGTGTCATTCCAGGCACCTCATCGGTAATGTCCTTGGATGGCTGGAACTGGGAGGAAGCCGTATTCAAAAGGGCTGCGGCCATACACCTCGATTGGCCCTCTGCCCTATCGAGTTATTATGATGCCGAGACGAACAGCAGGATGCTCCGCCCCAATACTTCTTACGAAAAGATTACCGGTGAACTGGAAAAATTGTTCTCCGATGCCAAGCAATACGAACAAATGCCCACTGCCCAAACCAATTTGAAGTTGGAGGCCTTAACGAATCTGTTCCAAAAAGAAAGGGTACTTGTCATCCATGCGAATGAACCCAAGGAAATCATACAGAGCATCACCTTTGCCAAGTCCTTTGGCATTGACCAAATCTCCTTGGTGGCCTCTGAGGGTTCCCTGGAAGTTGTCGATTTTCTCAAGGAAAACCAAGTTCCGGTGATTGTACCGCCTACCTACAACCTCCCCAGAAACGATGATATGGACTATGATGCCTTTTATGGTTTGCCAACAAAATTGCAACGGATGGGCATCGAGGTATCCATGTACCATGTGGGATCGTTGTCCAACTCCATCAATCTGCCCTTTTATGCGGGAACATCGGTGGCATTTGGGATGAAAAAGGAGGAAGCCCTGAAAACCATTACTTTGCATCCCGCAAAAATTCTGGGAATTGACGATAAGCTGGGGTCCATTGCCATGGGCAAGACAGCCAGTCTATTTGTGTCCAAGGGGGATGCACTCGATATACAGACCAATGCGTTGACCTTGGCATTTATTGGCGGCAAGCAGATCGATTTGGAAGGACCACAACAATTGGACTACAAACGCTATTCCTCCAAATTAGGCCAGAACGAATAGATAGATGGGAAAAATTGAAGCAACGATAACCGGAATCAGTGACTGGATTTGGGGATTTCCCCTATTATTGCTGTTGGTGGGTGGCGGACTATATCTTTTGGTGTATTCCAGGTTATTGCCGTTCAAGCATTTCTGGCATGCCCTTCAGGTCATCAGGGGAAAGTACGAGACGGCCTCGAATGTTGGACAGATCAGTGCTTTCAAGGCATTGACCACAGCCTTGTCCTCCACCTTGGGCATGGGCAATATTTCAGGGGTGGCCCTTGCCATTACGATGGGTGGGCCTGGTGCCCTTTTCTGGATGTGGATCAGTGCCTTGATCGGGATGGCGACCAAATATTATACCTGTTCCCTTTCCGTCATGTACAGGGGTACCGATGATTCGGGGGAATCTCAAGGGGGGCCCATGTATGTCATCGTCAATGGTCTAGGCAAACCATGGAAACCCCTGGCCATTTTCTTTTCAATGGCAGGGATCTTTGGCTCACTTCCCATTTTTACGGCAAACCAGTTGACCCAGGTCGTCGTGGAAGTGATGCCCCTCTCGTTTATGGGACCATCCAAGGACCTGACCCTTTCAATGGTGGCGATCGTAATCTGCTTTTTGGTGGGTCTGGTCATATTTGGGGGAATCAGGCGCATAGCAAACCTGGCCAGTCGACTGGTCCCTTTTATGGTCACTTTGTATTTTTTATCTGTTAGCTATATTTTGGTGGTCAACCATGGTAGGATCATTCCGGTCCTAATGGACGTATTTAGGGATGCCATGACCGGCGATGCGGTGTTGGGGGGAAGTCTGGGTGCCATCATCATTATGGGGGTACGAAGGGCCGCCTTTTCGAATGAGGCAGGTATCGGCACCGCTCCCTTGGCACATGGTGCCTCAAAGAACACCGAACCGATCAAGGAAGGACTGGTAGCGATGTTGGGGCCCTTTATCGACACCATAGTGGTATGTACCTTGACCGCCATTGCCATCTTGGTCACGGGAAGTTGGCAGCGTTCGGACCTCAGTGGTGTGTCCATTACTTTGGAAGCTTTCGTTTCTGCCATGCCTGTAATAGGTGCCCCGTTGTTGATCTTTATCGTGGCCATATTCGCATTGACCTCTTTGTTCACCTATTCCTATTATGGATCGAAATGTGTGGTATTCCTGTTTGGAGCCAAATATCGGAACATCTATAACTACCTGTATATCGCGGGCATATTCCTTGGCTCGGTTTCCTCCTTGGCCGGTGTCGTGGGCATCATCGATATCAGCTTTGCCCTAATGTCCATCCCCACCATGGTTTCGGCGATTTTATTGGCACCGCGCATCAATGCGGCCAACGCATCCTATTTCAAGAAAATTGAACTGCAAAAACCACTAGCTTAAAAATCCTATTATGAAAAAAATCTTTGTACTCCTAAGCCTGTTGGCCATAGCGAACCTATTTGGCCAAGAACAACGGTTCCAGGGCCAACCCCCTGTGAATGCCGTACCAACGGATTCCAAACCGGTCCAAAAGCAATGGAAGGGACAGTTTGCCTTTCCGGATCAAGGTATAACCTTCTCCAATGAGTTCGACGGTGCCCGGTTGAACGGCTTGGTCCAGAACAATGACAGTACCTATACCCTATTGATCACTTCGGAGAACACTCCGATCAATACCAGTCCATGGTATGCGTTCAAGGTTTGGGGAAAGCGTCCTATGACCATTGATGTATGGCTGACCTATCAAGCGGACAACAAACACAGGTACTATCCAAAGCTCAGCCATGACGGAGTGCACTGGACCGCATTGGATTCCCTTCGTTATGTTGAGATTGGTAAGGGAGAAAAGGCCTTTGGCCCCGGCTCCTTGCCTGAAAAGGTCAAAATGCGATTGGAAGTGGGCCCGGATACACTCTGGGTCGCTGGACAAGAATTGGAAAATTCGGCCCGGGTAAATGCCTGGATGGACAGTATTTCCCAGAAAAAGTTCGTGACCAAGAACACCATTGGAAAGAGCCGTGAGGGCCGGAACCTCAATTTGCTCAGCATTGGCGATACGGACTCCAAAAATATGATTATGATCATTTCCAGACAGCATCCCCCTGAGGTAACAGGGTACCTGACTATGAAATCCTTTGTGGAGACCCTTTCCTCGAATACCAAATTGGCCAAAAAGTTCCGAAAGGAATTTACCATCTATGTGGTCCCCTTGATGAACCCTGACGGGGTCGACAATGGGTTTTGGAGACATAATACCGGTGGAATAGACCTCAACCGGGATTGGGCCAATTTTAACCAACCGGAAACCTCTGCGGTCAAGGATTTCATGGAAGGGATGGTCGAGAAGACCCAAGGGAAGTTCTATTTCGGCATAGATTTCCATTCCACTTGGGATGATATTTACTATACCGTGGATCCGGAACTCCATGGAAACATGCCCAATTTGGTCTCCACCTGGCTGGATGGCCTAAAGAAGCGCATCGAGGGATATGATCCCAATATCAAGCCTAATGGGGATTTGGTCCCTACCACGGTATCAAGGAACTATTTCTTCGTAAAACATGGCGCCGAGGCCTTGGTCTTTGAGGTCGGGGACAATACCCCAAGGGATTTTTTAAAGGAAAAGGCGGAGAAGGGCGCCGAAGCACTTATGGAGATCATGTTGGAGCGTATCAAGGACACTCCCTGACCCGGACAAAAGAGCAAAACCCGGAATCCAGAAAAGCAACATTAAGTACCTTAAAAATAAACCCATGAAAAGAATGCTATATTTTCTTCCCTTACTACTATTTACCCAATGTACCCGTGAGTTACCTGCCGAACCGACAGGTTTGGTCACGGAAAATGCCATGGTCGTCTCTGCACGTAGGGAAGCTTCGGAGATAGGCGTTGAAATCATGAAAAAAGGCGGGAATGTTTTCGATGCCATGGTAGCCACCGAACTTTCCCTAGCGGTGGCCTACCCTTTTGCGGGAAACCTCGGGGGCGGGGGATTTATGGTCTATCGCAAGAGTAATGGTGAAGTGGGAAGTATCGATTACAGGGAAAAGGCTCCATTGGCCGCCCATAGGGACATGTATCTCGACTCCCTGGGCAATGTCATACCTGGGCTGAGCACATCTGGGGGAACCGCCGTAGGTGTCCCAGGTACCGTGGCCGGGGTTCTGGAAGTCCACAAGAAATTCGGAAAACTGCCCCTCAACAAAATCATGGAACCCATCATTGCCTTGGCGAGAAAAGGGGTCGTGGTGACCGAAAAACAGGCCAAAAGATTAGAAGGTACCCGAAAACGATTCATTGAAGCTAATAGTGACAGCACCAAGTTCGCGACCGTGTACAAAGCTGGTGATACCATCAAATACCCGGCATTGGCCACCACCTTGGAAAAGATCATGAACGAGGGACGTGATGGGTTCTACAAAGGGGAGGTAGCCCAAAAAATAGCGGCCTATGTACAGGCAAAGGGAGGTGTGATCACGGAGGAGGATCTCGCTAGGTATGAGGCCAAGTGGAGATCGCCCATTGTATTTGACTACAAGGACATCAAGATCATCTCAATGGGTCCCCCCAGCAGTGGTGGTATGACCATGGATCAGATCTTTACCATGATAGCACCCTATGAAATAGCTAGCTATGGCCACAATTCGACAAGGGCCATCCAATTGTTCACCGAAGCTTCCAGAAGAGCCTATGCGGATCGGAACCATTACCTTGGTGATCCCGATTTCGTGGACATTCCCTATAAGGGGCTCATGGACGTTGACTACTTAAAGTGCAGAATGGCCGATTTTACTTTTGATAGGGCCACCTTGTCCTCGGAAGTAGGCCATGGAACGGTGGAAATTGTGGAAAGCAGCGAGACCACCCACTACTCCATTATCGATGCGGAGGGCAATGCCATCAGTGCGACCACGACCCTGAACGGTGGATACGGTTCCAAACTTTATATTGATGCCTTGGGATTTTTCCTGAACAATGAAATGGATGATTTCAGTACCAAGCCCGGTGTTCCCAATATGTTCGGTCTTCCTGGCTCCGAGGCCAACAGTATTGCACCCGAGAAACGAATGTTGAGCAGTATGTCACCGACCGTAGTGGAAAGGGACGGCGAGCTTTACATGGTCGTCGGCACCCCTGGAGGTTCCACGATCATCACGGCCGTGGCCCAGACCATACTCAATGTCCACGAGTTCAATCTCAGCATGCAGGATGCCGTGAACGCTCCGCGGTTCCACCACCAATGGATGCCCGATGTAGTCGTGTTCGAACCCGAAGGCTTTCCTTTGGAAACCATTGAAACCCTAAAGGCAAAAGGCTACCAAATCAATGAGGGCAGGACCCGGATCATAGGAAAGGTAGACGCCATCCGAGTGCTGGAAGACGGCAGACTTGAGGGCGGGGCGGACAAACGAGGGGACGATACCGCTGCGGGATATTGACCACCCAGAGAACCAAACCCTACTTGGTAAAACGCATACTGATGATTTTTGAGACCATTGACTTTACGTATCCTATACACCTTCAAGGTAAGGGAATTTACCCATGAAAGATTGAAACGTTCTTCCTCAAATATCGCTTACCCTTTATATTCCTGATTGATATCCCTTTAATTTAAAAGCCAAAGACACCTTGGGGCGATTACAAACAAAAAATTGAACTTTACATATTATAGTAAAGGAATTTTCAAAAACCAATAAATTCAATTATTGGTTGCGGTTTATGGAAAATCACGATATTCAACCAATGGTATCCACTTCCTTGATTAGGTATCCAACGTTAGAAAAATGCATTGAAAGAAGGTAAACAAGCCCAAAAGCTATCAAAATTCCCCAAAAAATGCCCTGTATATCCACCGCAAAGTGAAAACCCATGATTCCAAAAGCAATAGGAATCATAGCTAACAATGCAACAATTATCCATCTACCAACGACCAAAAGTATAACTGGTAACAGTTCCACCACACCCACTGTTGGCATTATAAATTTATTGGCCAATAGTCCTTTGTAAACAGCAATGGACTCCTCGGTCATCACACGGTCGTGAGGCAGAAATCCAAAAAACTTATACAATCCGAATAGGATCAAGGTAACCCCCAATCCTATTTGAACCATTTAATCTATTCTTCTGGACATTCCTTTTATTTCTTGGTAAAATGATATCCAACCGATTCAACGGCAGAAGTGATTTCCTCTGCTGGATAGTGGGTAGGTAGAGATAAGTAGATTAAAGATTTGCATTTCGTGTCCTTGTTTTGGTCTACTATTTGATCTACATTATACATTCTCCCATTTTATTTTTGTGAGTCTATTTGATATGGACAGAATTATTTCCAAAATGCTTTCCTCTTTTGGCAATTTTCCATAAACCAAATACTCAAACTCATTGCGATAGGTATCTTTAAGTTGGTTCCATGTTTTTTCAGGTTCTTTGAAAATCAATGCTTGTTTTGGGTGGTACTTTAACCAATCATTGTTGTTCTTAAAACTTTGCGTATCATCATGGGCTACCCTTAGGAGCATTTTATCAAATGCACCCGAATTGAAAAATCCTAGAACCGTTTCATCCTTTAATAATTGATGAATATCGTATACATGCCTAATTTTGTTGTTCAAATCCTCAATTGGGTTTTTAGTATGGGAAAACCGGACCAAACTCATTATTTTTTCGCAAAGTGTTCTTTTGACATCCAACACAAGTACTTCAAAGGGTAATAATCCATAAGTCTCTGCTAGTTTGGTTTGGTTTGAGTCAACCATCATTTCATAGATATACGTATTGACGACCTTCTTAATATATGGTTCAAAGTGACCTAACCACGTAGCTTCAACAATGATAGTATCCCTTACTTGTCCAAAATCGCCCTCAAAGATTTTGGGATAGTTATAGGCAATCTTTCTTATCATTCCCATTTTATTGGTGATTCCATCAATATCCACCTCCTCGAATGGTTCTACTATTTCCTTGGTTATTCTTTTAAGCTTGTTCTTTAATTGGCTCCCCGTCTCTTCTTCCCTGCGCAATACTACCAAATCAATATCTTCACTAAAACGGTCAATGTATTTAAAACACTTTGACAAAGCTGTACCCCCCTTAAATATGGCCTCATCTTTGTTTGCACTTTCATAAATGAGCTTTAGGGCATAGCATATCCAATAATCCTTTTCCACGTAAATTTCTAGAATATCCATACGTTGGGCAGTTGCCCTTATCGCCTCAGCAAAGAGTTCACTATTAGTGTGCAGATTCATACGATATTCCAATTTGGTTGTGTTGTCAATGTGGTATCACGCAAATTATATCTATAGATAGTAAGTGGATTAAGTGAGTTTTTCAATTCTTTTATATCGATTGCCACATCAAGTTGTTCTAATAGTGCTCCCAACAAAGCCCTTACCCGTGGTGGGTACAAGAGAGCATACTTGATGAGTACATCCAATTCTTTGGGTGTCATTTTCCCTAAACGTCTTAAAAAAATAAGAATAGCGGATTTTTTATCAACATCCGGAATGCTATTAAGGTCTTTCATGGCATCCAAAAAACCCAACATCCTATAATTTTTATCAGTAACGGGTGCGTAGCTCTTTACGGGCTTTGCTTTGATGCCGCCTCTATTAATATATATGCGCTTTTCGGCACTTGCTATTTTGTATAGTGACGGTATTTGGGTAGTCAGGTTCAACTGATTGTACAAAGAGGTTCCGGTTATATAGGCTATTCGCTTACCATCTTCGTATAAATATGGTCTTAGAATATCCTCTTCCCTTGGCTTTAGTTCTCCAAAAACCGTTACATTGGGTTTGTAAAAAATGCCTTTGGACAATTTTCTTATAATTCCTTTTTTTTGTAGTCGTTCCAAGGCCTTTGCAGCGGTTACATATTCTTCTGACCGAATAGGTAAATCGGCATAACCAAAAGTACTGTCCTTCGGGAGTTCCGCTATTTTATCCGCTATTTTTTTCGCAATTGTCATTACAATGCAAAGATATCCAAATAAATTACATGTCAAGTTTTATGCGCAAAAAACTTGACATATTGATTAAAAAGATTATTCGATGATCCGCCTTGATATTAATTAGTCACAAGATATTATTGGTATAGGTTTTTAACAAACCACTCAATATGTTACTAGAAATTTCTCTTTGATGTGAACATACATTCCTCCACCATCCCTTATATTTTCAAAAATAGAGGCAATAGGAAATACACCGCAATGGCCAACACAAGAATGGAAATTAAATTCATTAAAAAACCAGTACGTACCATATCGGGGATTCTAAGGTAGCCCGATCCAAAGACCACCGCATTTGGGGGCGTTGCCACTGGAAGCATAAAAGCACAGGAAGCGGCAGTGGTACAGGCAACCATCAACACGAACGGATCAACATCCAAGGTCACCGCCAATGGTGCCAAAACAGGCAACATCATGGCCGTAGTGGCCAAATTCGAGGTGACTTCCGTCAAAAAATTTATGCAGGTTATGACCAATAATATCAACGTAAGCAAGGGTAATCCATCAAAGAATGTCATTTGTGAACCCAGATAAATTGCCAACCCACTAGTCTCAAAACCACTAGCGATGGCCATTCCTCCACCAAACAACAGAATTATCCCCCAAGGAATCTGAACAGCTTCTTCCCATTTTATCATCTTCCTACCCTTTCCAGCAGGCAAAATGAACAAAACAAGTGCCGCTCCAATGGCTATTATGGTATCATCTATCCCAGGAACAATCTTTTGTAATAAGAACGACCGTGTTATCCAACAGAGTGCGGTAAGAACAAAAACGGCCATAACAATCTTTTCTTCCCTTTTCATAGGTCCCAGTTCCTGTATAAGCCTATGGATCTCTTCCCTTCCCCCAGGAAATCTTCCTTGCCGCAACGGGTAGGCAATCCGCGTAAGGTATAGCCATGCCAAAATCAACAGTAGAATCGATATCGGAAGTCCAAACTTCATCCATTGCCAAAAACTGATATCCAACCCATAGGCCTTCTGTACAAAACCGGCGAAAACCAGATTGGGTGGGGTACCTATCAATGTTGCTATCCCTCCAATGGATGCCGAATATGCGATGGAAAGCATCAGCAACTTGCCAAAAACAGCATTTTCGTCCTTGGCGGTCCGTGGATTGTCCTTTAACTGTTTTACAATGGATATGGCCATCGGCATTACCATCACTGCAGTGGCCGTGTTCGATATCCACATGGAAAGAAACGCAGTAGCCACCATAAATCCTAATACAATGGTATACATATTGGTACCAATGGCCCTTATGATATGCAATGCGATTCTCTTGTGCAGGTTCCATTTTTCTATGGCCATTGCCAACATAAACCCACCCATGTACAAGAAAACATATTTATGGCCATAGTTAGCTGTGGTTTCCTCTAGGCCCAGTGCCCCCAACATGGGAAACAAAACAATGGGAAGCAGCGCCGTGGCAGCTATCGGAAGCACCTCCAAAATCCACCAAACACCTATCCATAAGGTAACGGCCAAGATATCCCTTCCTTGGGAGGAGAGACCCTCCCCGCTAAAAAAGAAATGAATGAGAAGAAACAGAATCGGACCAAGTAAAAGGCCCATACGTTTATATGACATGTTTTTTGAATTGATTTGGTATGGTTATATAAAAAAGAGGCGTTGATCTATGATCGAACCGCCTCTTTTCGCAAAGATTACAAGATTTAATTCATATGTTCCTTGTCCATCCAGTACAACAGGTAAGGAATGTTATAGGCATGGGTCCATCCAAATACGCGAAGTCCTTGATTGGTTTCCCAATTGGTAAAGCTCTTTTTACTTTTTGGCAAATTGGAAATCTTGACCAGATCTTCGCTAAAAGCTTCCGCATTTTCATAGGACGCTGGTTCTTTGGGCAGTTCTCCGATCATTAGTACTTTGGCTCTCTCAAGAGCTTCATTCAGATACACTTTTTCCCCACTGAACTCATATCCTATCAACAATGGATATATGGTCGCCAAATATGATTCCATCTCATGGTTCAAGGGAGGCACATCCCTGACCCAGCGAGCATGTTTCAAAAGAGCTTGTCTCACGGTTTCATCACCGGTTATCTGTTGGTACTTATAAAGTCCTTGGGCAACATAGGTCTGACTATACCCATATCTATCCAAGAGTAGGTTTCCTCCCTGACGTTCCTGGAATTCCAACATTAACTTGACCCTATCGTCCAGTTCGTCCTTATACTTTTGGAGCTTGGTGGCATCGTACAGTTCAACAAGGTTTAAAACGGATAGATATAACCTTCTTCCCCTTAGATCATGCTCCCCCCATATTCTGTTGATATAAGTATCCCCAGTCATTCTGGCCACTTCGAGGGCCCTATGGTCGGCAGAAAGGTAATATGATGCAATCCAACCTTGTATCCATACATGGGCACTCAAAAGAGCATACCAGTGTTCATTGGCATGCCTTCTTCCTATGCCCAAATAGGGGGTGGACTTGGGTTCATCCTCATAGTTCCAGAAGTCTATGGCATCATTTATCTCCCCATAATAGGTTCTTTTTTTGGGCCAATGCACATTGTCCACATCCATGGTATGCCTACTCATGGCTTGGGCCAAATTATAATATTTGGGGTCTCCTGTCCGCATAAAGTTGGTCCAGAGCATGAAGTCCACTGTGGGTTCATTATTGGTCCATTGTACCCATTTTCCATTAAAGTAGTAACTTTTCCCATCCCCATAGTTGAAAATCCCATACCACGGCTCATGCTTTTGGTTATAGGCCCACCATTGGTATTTATATTGCAGGGCGTTCTCAAATTCCGGATGCTTGGATGAAAAAGGGGCCATATTACCGTATGCCTTGGATTGGGTATACCACTCAGGTGTGGCATGCGCCACTGGGTTTTCGATGATATAATCCATCTTTTTCCCTACTTTATCCATAGCATCGTTGTTGTGGAAGTAATAGACAAACTCTGTGGTCTTGGTAATCCCTTGGGCAAAATTGCCCAACATGCCCCCATCCGGTTCGGTATTATGTCTAGCAAAGTTCATGGGACCGTTTTCCTTGGGCCAAACACTGCCCAAAAGAGTTCCATTGGCAGGATCGACCTCAATCCCTTTGGGATATTCCTTCATAAAGTTTTTAATCCCAACGCCTACTCCTCGTTTTCCGTCGGTAACGTTGAGCCATCCTTTAGCCCTTTCCACTATTGCTTTACTTTCTTCCCCTTCTGAAACAGTGGCCCTAAATTCCAAAGCCGTATCGGGATTGTTCCCATCGTCCTCCTTTTTGAAACCGTTGAGGTACAAACTTCTTAAACTGGTGCTCTTTCTCCTTGCCGGGCCTTGTTGTAAAAGTTGAACTGGGGATTCCCCATTGGCAGCGATTTCCTCCAGAAAAGTATTGGCTTTGTCTTCTTTCCAGCTTCCTTCATATAGAGGCATTGAAACATTTACTTCATTATCCAGATGGTATTTAAGCTGAAGCCCACAGGCTGCAATTTGATCATTGGGCTGAGTCCAACCCATATCGTTCTCAGTGTTCTCCGTTACGATTATCTTATTTTGTGTGGCAATATTGGCATGTTCCCCTTCTTGTGGTTTATGTTTGTCCGGGATTCCTGTATAGGTCATGGTATGCAAAACTTTTATGTAGCTTTTTCCCGCATAGGCGTGCAACCAAATGGTAAAAGGGGACAGATTGTTATCCGATCTGCTATAGGTATAGGTTCCTTCTATCCGGAATATACTGTGCATCGGGCCAGATCCTTTCTCCCTGAACACCTCATTTATCACCGCTTTCGAAGTATCTATTCCGGCATCATCCAAAAGATCGAGAAAAGAACCCCTATTTTTTCCTGGTGAAGAAACAATGAGCTCCTCCTTATCAAACTTTCCATCTTTGTTGGAATCCAAAAACACTTCATCCAAAAAACCATTCCCTTTTTTATGTATGGAGAAGGACAAAGGCCCTGTATTCACCTCTATCCCACCTTGGGGCCGCATGTTGTTCATGGAAACAATCTTTTCTTTGGGAAGTATGGGTATTACAGAATCACCATATTCCAATATGTATTCTGAGTCTTTTTCGGAGAAAAAGAAAACCCATACCCATTTAACACTTTCGTCGGTTGGCCCCCAATTGCTCACTTCTGTGGTTTGACAAGGAATCTCAGTACCTCGGGATGTCAACAGACGTAGATGGTCCACCGAATGGAGTGTACCTTTTGGAAAAGGAATTCCAAGGGTTATTGGTGCACCTTCTTTATTGTTCTCTATGGTAATGTTGACCTGCTTGCCCTTTTCTGGGGTCCCACAGGATTTAAGCAAAAAACATGTAAGTAATATTAAAGCTAGTATTCTCATTTGTGCAATACGATTATACATTTTACAGACACAATGCAGCCGCGCCCAATATGGGAGCATCCATTAAGTCTGATGTTTCAATTTTTGTTTGTTCCAATTGTTTTTGATAAGCAAATGAAATTAAGGTTTCATGCATCGATTCTTTAAAAAACGCATATGCCTTGCTTATGGATCCGCCAAGGACTATGGCTTGGGGAGCATACATATAAAGAATGGCCTTGATGGCTTCTCCTAGATGAACTCCGTATTCCTTGTACGCCTGTAGAGCTAACTTATCTTTATCCATGGCCTTCCTGAATAAGGCTTTGGCCGACTCCCCGTATTTTTCATCAAAGAAAAAACTACCTGCATAATGCTCCATAATCCCATCCTTATAAGGAATCATACCTACTTCCCCCGCTCCGCACAGTACGCCATTGTATAGCTTTCCATCCACCAAAATGCCCATACCCAATCCTGTTCCCAATGAAAGCGCTACACAATTCGAATATCCCATGGCTTTCCCAAAATGCTTCTCGCCCAACGCGAAACAGTTGGCATCGTTGTTAATATGGACAGGCACATTGTACCGATCTTGAACTTTTCTTCTCAAAGGAACTTTTGTCCAAGATGGAATGTTTTGTACATCATATACCATTCCTGAATCTGGATCTACTACCGCGGGAACACCTATACCTATGGCTCGAATTGAATCAGTCATAAGCTCATCAATGGCCCCAAACACCTTATTGAGGGCAATTTCCTCTGAATCATCTCGATTTACTTCAATGAGATGGGTATCCACTATTCTGTTTCCCATCACCCTGCCCGATTTGATCTTAGTTCCACCTATATCAACCCCAAGAACCTCTGCTCCAATCCCTTTCACTGTTCCTTCTTTAAGCTTATCGTCTTATTATTTACCAAGGGTTTGGCCCAAAAGCCGATGGAAAGAATAAATGCCAAGGGCAGTATCAGAAAAAACATTCCAGATTTCAGGGTCAACATTTCACCCAGCCCCCCTACCATAAATGGAATGACCGCCCCACCTGCTATACCGGTACATAAAATTCCGGACAACGAACCATGGTGTTCCTTTACCGAGTTGAGCGCCAATGAAACTATAATGGAATACATTACCGAAATAAAGAATCCTACCATTGGAAAACCTATCAATGCCATTTGGGATGAGCCTGTCAAGGCCAAAATAAGACAGACTATGGTTATGGATGTTGCCAAAATCAACAGTTTCCGGCTATCCATAAACTTCAACAATAGAAGGCCCAGCAGACATCCTACCGTCAACATGGCCCAAAAATAGGATACAGTGTCAGCTCCTGTGGTTTGTGGGTCAAGTCCGTGGTATTCGGATAAGAATTGGGATATCCAATTTCCAACACCTTGTTCCGTACCCACATAACAAAACATCCCTATAAAATACAGTAAGGTCCATTTGTTTTTCAATAAATCCCAATAGGAGCTTTTGTCCCCTGCCCTTTCCTCCTCAGTCTTTTCAAACTTTGGATATTTGGTAAAAAAAACATAGAAAAACAACAAAAGGGATATTCCGGCAAACACAATATAGAGCGAGGCCCAAGGCAAATCCTCAGGCACCCATCCCCGCAACATGTCTGCAATCATATCGTTGGAAACCTCTTCCTTGTTCACCAAGTATTTATAGAGATAAGGACTTAAAAAAGACGCTGACCCAAACACCAATTGCGCCAGTACCGAGTTGAAGGCAAAATGTTCCTCACCTCCGGCCACGCGTAACATGGGATTAATAATGACCTGAAGGACCGCCATACAACAACCCAGTATAAATAGTGTAATACTGAACACGCTGTACTGTGGGGTAAGGGCAAAGCCCATAGAGGCAATGGCCATTACCAGAAAGGATACGGACAGTAAGGTCTTCTCACTAAACCTTTCGGAAAGGAACCCTGCAGGTATGGACATGATCCCATATGCGATAAAGAATGTAAATGGCAGTAGGCCTGTCAAAGTCAGACTTAGATCAAAACTACCCTTAACATCCACTATTATGGAGTTCAGTATGTTGGTGATGAAGGATATTACAAAGAATACGATCATTACCAACCCAATGATGTGAAAATATCTTTTGGTTGTGGCCTTGTTGTGCTCCATTTTTGGTTGGTTATTTTAATCTTGGGGTTCCAAATATTGGTCCACTCCTATTCTGTACCCAGCATGGGGAACAATTCCTTGATTTCTTCTTCGGTCGGTTGTTTTCCATACTCGCAAATCTCAAAGAACTCCACCTGCTTTACTTTGGAGACATCCACGTTGGGATACCACTTCTTTACGACTTCCAAAGTGCCGGCATCGGGTTTTCTGTTCATCCATCTGTCCTTCAGCCATGCCAGTCTTTCCTTTTCTCCTTTGGGAATGGTGGCAAGGTCCATTCCATTGGTCCATGGCAACCATTCGAACATTTGTGAATCGTGGGCCGCCAAACCTTTGACTTTGGTATCGATCACATCATCCACTATCACCGCAATGTCTTTTTGGAATGGGTATGGCTTTTTAAAGTGATCGCTCATGTATAGAAAAACTGGATTCTTTTTAAGGGGTGGTGTGTCCGGAGCTACGTTGGGCACAATGTTCATGTAGGCTGCATCTTGTACAACGGAACCTGCATTTCTATGATCGGGATGATAATCATTGGGTCTCAACCCTAAAACGATATCAGCGTTCCAGCCACGTATTCTTCGGATTACCTCCAGTCGAACGTTCAAAGTGGGAAACAGCTCCCCATCATGGTTATCCAGAACTTCGTATTCCGCAATACCCAAAGCTTTGGCCGCATCCTTGGCCTCTTGTCTGCGCTTTTTGGCCAATGGCCCTCCTCCCATGCTTTGGTGGCCTGCGTCTCCGTTGGTCAACGCCAAAAATTTCACATTGTGGCCCATTTTTGCAAAGAGTGCTGCAGTACCCCCGAATTTTGAGTCACAGTCATCAGGGTGTGCCCCAATGGCTATAATATTGAGTACTTTTTTTTCTTGTGCCTGGATGGTTGCAAAGGCAAAGCAAAGGCAAATTGCCATCATTAATTTTCTCATCGTATAATCTATATTAGGTTCCTTAAAAATTTAATAATTGTGATTTTGGTCGATTCTTTTAAAGCAACTTTATGAAACGGACCCCTGTCCTTTTTGACAATGGCACCCATAGCATCATAAGTAGGGATTCATGGTCTTTTGGGGCGCTACCAATCAAACTAACTTAAATAATGAAAACACATTATAACGTAATCAAAGTCATTGCTTAGTTCTGTACAAAATTTGGGTTAATGTCCATCTCACGTTGTGGGATATAGAAAAACTCCCTTGTCCCGGTGATGAAGGGTTCAGCATCCTGGATTTTATCCACCATACCAAAGCGTTTTAAATCTGGCCATCTATGGTTCTCAAAAGCAAGCTCCACTCTTCTTTCCTGCAATAGTTTTTCTTCGAAGGTTCCTGGAGTGGAGGCATCAATATCGGGAAGATTTACCCTATTCCTAATCTCATTGATCAAATCATAGCTTTCGGGTGTTTCCCCCAATGCTTCGGCCAGCATAAGAAGTACATCTGCATATCTAAAAACCACAAAGTTGGTATCGGAATCGTTTTCAATTGCCAAATCAGATCGGTACTTTTTGATGTACCTAGCTTCTATGGTCTCTCCTTCCAAATCCACATAAGAATCCCCCATCGATATATCATACCGAAGGTCACCGTCCTCATATGCCTCCAACATGGAAACCGTAGGTCGGTTTCGCCCAAATCCTGAGCCTGTTTGCAAATCGGTACTGGGTGAAAAATCGTTGGTAAAAAGGCTTCCTTGTCCAATCCCCCCACTGATGTATTGCACCTCAAAAATGGATTCCGCATTGTTCTCATTGGCCACACCCCATAAATCGGCATAGTCTGGAAGCAGTTCATATCCATAATTGGCTATGATTCTCCGAAGTACCGTTTCAGCAGCAGAATCTTCACCCAAGGTCAGCAATACCTTGGCCAAAAGAGTAGCAGCCGCTCCCTTTGTTGCTTTTCCCACTTCACTGCCCGAGTAAGAAACCGGTAAGGCATCTTCGGCCGCGGTCAGGTCCGTGACCAATTGTCCCAAAATCGTGTTTTGGTCGACCTGTGTCAGCTCTTCCCCAGAGATATATGGTGTAAGCTGTAAAGGGATGTTTCCAAAACCGATGGCCATATGATAGTACACCAATGATCTAATGAACAGTGCTTCTCCTGTGACCCTGTTCTTTAGGGAGGCATCCATTTCCACATTAGGTATCCGTTCCAAAATCACGTTGCAATTGGCAATCACCTTGTACGATTCACTCCATGCGGAAGTAATCTGCTCGTTCAACGCATCTTCGGTAAAGGAATTGATTTCGGTGTATTGACGTGCCAACCCTGTGGCATCCGGACCTTGATCGGTATTATCGCTTCGCATCTCGAACATGGTCCAATACCCCCTTCCATAAATTCCTGTGCTTTGAAGCCCTGAATAACTTGCATTGATGGCCACTTCAAAATCATCCGCAGAATTATAGAAATCGGCTTCATTCCTATTGGATACTGGTGCAAGGTCGGTAAAGTCTTCACTACATCCGGCGAATAGAACCGTGCATAGTATTATATATAGAACTCGTTTCATGTTTTCCATTTTTTAGGTTAGAACTTTAAGTTTACTCCTAGGGTAAAGGATTTGGTCAATGGAAATGCTCCATAATCCTCGCCCGGGGTTAAACTGTTCGTGGTAATACTACTCACCTCTGGGTTGTAACCAAGGTAATCGGTAATCGTAAAAAGATTTGTTCCCGTAACATAGAACCTAAGTTTCTGGATGTTGCTTCCAAAAAGATTATTGGTTGGCAATGTATAACCCAAGGTCACATTCCTCAATCGGATATACGACCCATCCTCTACTTGGAAAGAAGACGGTCTGTTGTTATTTCCATGATTTCCAGATTCTCTGTCCGCCCGTGGAATCGACCCGTTCCCAGGGTCGGAAGGCGACCTCCATCGTTCATTGAAAATGGCATAGGAATTAAAATTGGCCTCCCCGTTCTTCATATGTCTTGAGGTAAGGTTCAAGATCTCATTCCCTTCGACTCCTTGGATCAAGAAGCTCAAATCTATGTTCTTGTACTTGAACCTATTGTTTACCCCCCAGGTAAAATCCGGAAAATAACTCCCGGTAACCGTTCTATCATCTGGAGTGATCTCTCCGTCCCCATCAATGTCCTTGAACTTGAAATCACCGACACCTGGATCAGGAGCCTGGGTATCCAGGGGAGCACTATCTATTTCTGCCTGTGATTGGTATATACCGTCCACTACATATCCGTAATAGCTTCCTATCGGGTCTCCTACCCTTGTTACGTGGCGTACACCGGCACTACCTGAAGAATAAATGGGTTCGTTTCCTTCATTGAGCGAAAGCACTTCATTCTTATTGGTTGAAAAATTGATATCCGTATTCCACGTAAAATCTCCTACAAAATTCTTGGTGCTCAACGCAATCTCAAATCCCCTGTTTTGTACTTCACCAAGATTTCTCAACGTAGTTTCAAACCCAGATACCGAGGAAATGGCAACATTCAACAACAAATCTCTGGTTTTTGTATCGTAGTAATCGGCCAAAAGAAAAACTCGATTGTTGAACAATCCCAGTTCAATACCTGCATCAATCTGTTCCGATTTCTCCCAAGTCAGATTGGGATTGGGAATGGTACTCTGGACCAAACCGTTGATTTCATTTCCTCCCAAGTTATAGTTTTGGGGGGATAATAGGCCAACGGCCCCATAATTGGGAATCTCAAAGTTACCCGTCTGCCCCCAACTCAATCTAAGTTTTAGCTCGGAAACGGTTTCTGACCCGACCAAGAACGATTCTTCGTTCAATCGCCATCCAACCGAGAAAGAAGGAAAATATCCCGTTTGGTTATTCTTTCCGAATCTGGATGATTTATCGGAACGAATCGTACCGGTAAACAAATACTTGTCCTTGTAACTGTAGTTGACCCTGAATAGAGAGGACAATAACGACCACTGTTCCTTTACAGAGGTGCCACCAAACACCTGTCCCCCACTGATGGTGGGAACCAAATCATCCGGATAGTTGTTGGCCAATACCTGTTTCAATGTCAAATTGTCCTTTTGGGCGGTATATCCCAAAACAGCATCCAAGTAATGGTCTCCAAATTCCTTTTTCCAATTGAGGGTATTCTCCCAAAGCCAATTGGTCTCTGTGGAAGATGATGCCTGTCCATACGGGTTACCATCCGCCGAATTTCTGTACAACAATGTGTTGGCACGGTAAAAATCCTGATTGTACAAATTAATGTATGCCCCTCCGAAGGTCTTAAAACTCAACTCCGGTAAAATATCGTAAGTCAATGCAAGGCTTCCCCTTGTCTGAAATTGGAATATTTGGTCATCCACGGCTTCGATGATTGCCAAAGGATTACTTGCCGTTGTGGTCCCACCTCCCAAATAGGATTGGTTGTTCAGTTGGTTTATGGTACCGTCAGGATTGTATGGACTCACTGTTGGAGAATGCACTATGGCTGAATAGACGATACCTGGAGGCGTGGCAAAATAAGGTGAAGATGCCGGTACCCGTTGGTTTTCGGTAACGGTCGGGGCCAATCTTACATCCAAGTTCAACTTTTTGGCAAGTTGGGAATTTAGGTTCAGCAGTACGGAGTACCGCTCAAACTTCGCCTTATCTATAACCCCAGTTTGGGAAAAATAGCCCGTGGATACATAAAAACTTGTCTTGTTCCTTACCGGTGATGCGTATGAAAAATTGTAACTCTGAACTATCCCGGTCTTAAAGATAAGGTCTTGCCAATCAGTATCCGTACCATCCCAGTTAACAAAGGATTCCGGTAGTTCGTAGTTGGCATTCCCTCTATCTCCGGGTCCTATGGGATCATTGATGGAAGCTCCATCAACAGAGGCCAGATAATTGTTGTTCCTGGCATCCGTAGTATAGTCTATCAATTCTTGGGCATTCATCAAATCCAACTTATTGGCAACGGACTGTATGCTCACATAAGAATCAAAAGAAAATACTCCTTCTTCAGAGTTGGACCCTTTCTTGGTGGTGATCAAAAGAACCCCATTACCTCCCCTAGATCCATAAATAGCTGCGGCACTTGCATCCTTGAGTACTTGAATGGATTCAATATCATTTGGATTTAGCGTAGCCAATGGATTAATGGTCGGGGGTTGGAACGTAGCCCTTCTATTGGCAACACCTCCCAACTGACTTGATGAGGTAAGGTTACGCGAAATAGGGATTCCGTCCACAACAAACAATGGGTCGTTTCCCGCAGAAATAGAACCTGAACCACGCACCCTAATGTTAGGGGCCGCTCCTGGTTCACCGGAGACTTCCTGTACCTGCACACCGGAAACTTGGCCGATCAGGGCACCTTCCGGGGTCAGTGCGGGAACCTCAACAATGGTTTCTGGGGTAATGGAGACTACAGAACCTGTCACCTTGGTTTTGGCCAATGTTCCATACCCCACTACCACAACTTCTTCAAGGGCAGCGGCATCCTGTTCCATGGAAACCGTGATGGAGGTCTGTCCTGCCACATTCACTTCTTTGGGTCTATACCCAATATAGGTTACTTGGATTTCGGTAACACCTGCTGGCAATGTAATGGTAAATTTCCCGTCAAAATCGGTAGTTGTACCCACTGTGGTCCCTTTGGCCACAATACTTGCCCCCGGCAAGGGCATACCTGCTTCGTCCAGAACCGTACCCGAAAGGTTGGACTGCGGCTTTGGTGCATCAATTCTTTTCTGGGGAACTAAATTGGGCAGTGGCCCCTTGTCTTTGTGCTTCACCACAATTTGCCTTGCGATCACCTCAAAGTACAGGTCCGTATCCTTGAAAAGTTCTTTCATGAAATCTTCAACACAAAGGTCTTTGCGGGATATGGATACCTTATGGTTCAGGTCAACATCGGAAGCTTCATAGAAAAACTTGTATCCGGTTGATTCTGTAATCATTTCAAATACATCCCCTAGCTTCGTATTCTCAAAGCTTATGGCAACAATATCCTCTTGCGTACATGATGCCGCTTTCAAATGGCCGAATATAAACAGTAAGAAAAAACAGCATAATATTCTTCTACCGACCTTTGGCGACAAAGCATGGATAGTTTTGGTTTTTTTCATAATTCTTTTAGTCTAGTTAGTTAAGTATTCGTTTTTTGGTCTACTGGTTCTTCAAATCATAGGCACTATTGTTTGTTAGGTTCTTTTATTGTTATTGTTTTTCCTTCTTTTTGATAGCTGAAGCGGGTATGGGTCTGAATTGTTTTCAAAACCCGGTCTATGTCCTCCACATCGAACATTCCCGTGAATCTTCGCTCACCCAATTCTTCAAATTGGTTTATAATCCGTATGTTATACTGACGCTCCAGCTTTTTTATAATGTTGGACATCGCCTCGTTTTCAAAGGTCAATATGCCTTTGGTCCACGACACATATGAAGAAACATCCACATCTTCCACAACAAAACCACTCTCCACATCAAGTAGCTTTGAAGCTTTTTGTGAGGGCTTTAGCATTTGTGGGGTTTTGGAGGTATTTACATCAACTTCCCCAACTCCTACCGAGCCTTCTACCAAAACCACTTCCGCCACTCCATCCTCTGTATAAGCGGATACATTGAACACTGTACCATACACTTGGGTATATATTGTATTGGTTTTGACAAAAAACGGTTGTTCCGGGTTCTTGGCCACTTCAAAAAAGGCTTCTCCCTGCAAATACACCTCTCTTTTGTCCTTCCCGGAAAAACTAGCCGGATAGCTCAATGTAGATCCCGAATTCAACATGACCACGGTACCATCTTGTAGGGTTACCGAGAGCTTTTTCCCATAAGGGATCTTCAGTACATTGTTTTTTTCCACTTTCTTCCCTTTGGTTCCATTCTTTTGGGTGAGTACTCCTTCTACCAAAGAAAAAACAGTATTTCCCTTTTTGCTTTTAATCGTTCCATTGGCACTTGGGTCTAGATTCAACACTTCACCATTCTCCAATTGCAACGTTATCATATTTAAGTCCACTCGAGGAGTCATATCCTCTTGCGGAGTACTGTATAGCAATGCAAACAAGGATGTGGATACAATTACCACTATGGCAGCCGCATATTTCCACATATCTCCGCGTACCAACAATGACCTTACCTTTTTGGAGTCATTCTCTTTTATGGTTTCCAAGAAATTTTTGAAGGCTTCCTCAGACTTCCAAGATCTGTTCTGATAATTTATCAGGAAATCTGCCTGAACATACTTTTTGAACACTTCTTGGTTGTTCCCCTTTTTTACCCACTCATACAACATTGACAATTCTTCTTGGGTAGCTTCCTGGTTGATGTATCTTGTAATAGTTCTTCTTATATCGAACTTGGTCATCGGTGAAAATTTATCTCTTTTATAAAACAGACGCAGTTTTTCAAAAAACCCTTACCTGAATTTATTTTTTTAACACAAAAATTATGGAGTATGCTTTTTTTGCCCTGAAACTTTAGAAGGAACAATTCAGGGAAAATGAACCTACAGAGAGGTTTTTAGAAGAAAATGGTCAGTTGGGCCCTAAGTCTTTTCAGTGCTTTGCCCATATGCACTTCAACAGTTTTGATGGATATATCAAGTCTCTCGGAGATCTCTTGGTATTTAAGGCCTTCCTTTTTACTCATTATAAAGACCCGCTTACACTGTTCGGGGAGGTTTTCTATTTCGGTCTCCACTCTTTTCAATCGTTCCTCAAAAAGTGAAGCATCGGTATCTGCAACTTCCAGATACGCTTCTTGTTTGAGACTCTCCAACAACTCAAATTCCTTTTTCTTTTTCCGTTTTGAGTCTATAAAGAGGTGGTAGGCTATTTTGAAGATGTAATGCTTTAGTTTGTTTTCTTGGACAACCAACCGTTCCCTGTTGTCCCATAACCTAATAAAAGTTTGTTGGGCTATATCTTCGGCGACCCTTGTACTGCCAGAGACCACCGTCATGTAATTGCACAGTTCTCTATGGTATATCCCAAAAAGGTATCCATAGGCTTCTTGGCAGCCTTCTTTCAGCTGCTCAACAAGAAGATGTTCATCACTGTATTTTTTTTGGTCCATATATTTTCGTCTTGGTCATTCAGCGCGCGACCATTGGGAATACTTCCATTGTATCACCAATACCTGTCTCACGCTCTTAACGTAGCGGTAGTTCAAGCAAAGTGGCATGAACTACCTTTATCTCAAACGAAAAAGTGCCGTTACATAAAAATCCCCCAATACAATCTTGGGCTATTTTTAATAAAGGGAAGCTGTATAAGCTCCTTATTTCAATTCTTTGATCTGAAGTGACCAATAGAATAAATACCAAAAAACGTTAACAAATTATAAAAAAATCTTTAAATGATTTGTTTTTTAAAAAAATATGAAGAGGAGCTTTGATTCCCCTATTACCCATTTCACCAATTAGCTTACTGTAACCCTATACCGAAAGCATTGGAATTGTAGATGAACTAAATCCTACTATTGTGTTTGGATGTACAACTCCGGAATAAGATTGATCATGGCTTACACACATCGGTTTCCTAAAGGGAGTTCAGCTTGATTTTTAACACGACCTATATCGTCATGTGTGCAAGTTATGAGATAGGGACGAAGCAATTACGGCCGTGTCTTCTAAAGAGGTTTGGGATATGGCAACCCCAATGGTTATAAAATATCAATAAAAAGGCTATATATCAACCTTAAAGTTAAAACCAAGGATTCCAAAAGCAATGGAGACCATGACCGATAGTGCAACGATTATCCATCTTCCAATAATCGAGCATATTCCGGATATAAGTTCGACAACACCTACCATGGACATTATAAATTCATTGGTCAGCAGCCCATGGCAAGCGAACACAAATTCTTTGATCATCACTTGGTTGTGCGGAAGAAGTTCAAAAAACATATCCAACCCGAATAGGATTAAGGTAACCCCCAATCCTATTCGAACCATTTAATATATTCTTCTGGACATTCCTTTATTTCTTGGTCAAATGATATCCAGCCGATTCAACGGCAGAGGTAATTTCCTCTTCCGTGGCACTTGTGGTCTGTACGGTCAATAATTTGTCTTGGGAGGCAAAGTCAACCGACCAATCGGTCACGCCATCCACCTTATCCAAAAATGGTTTTACGGTATTGGCACACCCACTGCACTTAATATTTGATTTGAATTGTAATGTACTCATGTTCATCAATTTTAAATTAGAGAATTATTAAAGTTTAATTGTTTTAAGTCTCAAACTGTTCAATACGACCGATACACTGCTAAAGGCCATAGCGGCACCAGCTATCATCGGATCTAACAAAAATCCATTGATCGGATACAGCAGCCCTGCAGCTATAGGAATTCCAATGATATTGTATATAAAGGCCCAAAAAAGATTTTGCCTTATACCTATAACGGTCTTATGGGAGAGCTTCAACGCTTTGGGAATGGCATTTAAATCAGAGGTGATCAAGGTCATTTTCGCGACATCCATGGCAATGTCGGACCCTTTGCCCATGGCGATGCTGACATCTGCTTGGGCAAGTGCCTGCGAATCATTGATACCATCGCCCACCATGGCGACCACCTTTCCACTTTCTTGAAGCCTTTTCACAAAATCAGCTTTCTCTGATGGGAGTACTTCGGCTTCATAGCTTTTGATACCCACCTGTTGTGATACGGCTTCGGCGGTCATCTTGTTATCACCGGTCATCATGTAAACTTCCATACCATTCCCCTGCATTTCCCGTATGGCTTCCTTTGAGGATTCCTTTATACTATCCATAATGGTCAAAATCGCCTTCACCTTGCCTCCACCGCCAAAGTATATGACCGTTTTGGCCTCCTGCTCTAACCCTTCGACCATGTGCCCCAGGTTGTCATCCATGGCGATTCCTTTTTCGACCATCAACTTATGATTGCCCACAAGGTATTGGGTTCCATCCAATGCCTCAGCGCGAACACCTTTTCCTGTAATACTATTGAAGTTCAAAATTTCGACCGGATTTACCTTTCTATTTTTTAAAAAGGAGACCACGGCTTCAGCCAAGGGATGTTCGGACTGTCCTTCCATGGCATATAAAATTTGCTCCAGGGCCCTGTGATCGGTCACATGGTCCGCAAAGACCATATCGGTCACCACAGGCTTTCCTTCAGTTATGGTACCCGTTTTATCCAGGACAATGGCATTCACTTTGTAACCCAACTCCAGGCTTTCCGCATCTTTGATGAGAATATTGTGGTCGGCCCCCTTGCCGATTCCCACCATGATGGCCGTGGGGGTTGCCAAACCCAGCGCACAGGGACAAGCTATTACCAATACGGCAACTGCGGTCAACAGTGCATGGGTAAAAGCGTCCTCACCTCCCAGGAACATCCAGGTGATAAATGTCACCAGTGAAATCGTCATTACCACGGGAACAAAAATACCGGCAATCCTGTCCACCAATTTTTGTACGGGCGCTTTGCTCCCCTGTGCTTCCTGCACCATCTTGATGATCTGGGACAAAAGGGTCTCCCCTCCCACCCGGTCAGCTACAAACTGAAAGCTTCCTTTTTGGTTTACGGTACCGGCAAAAACTTTTTCATCCTTTGTCTTTTCTACAGGGACGGGTTCGCCTGTGATCATACTTTCATCAACATAGGAACTTCCTTTGGACACCGTTCCATCCACAGGGATTTTCTCTCCCGGTCTGACCAATATCGTTTGACCTATCTTGACCGAAGAAATAGGGATTTCCCTTTCCTCCCCATCTGCTATCACCTTTAAGGTCTTGGGCTGCAACCCTATCAATTTCTTTATGGCGGAGGATGTATTTGATTTCGCCTTTTCTTCCAATAATTTCCCCAATGAAATAAAGGTGATGATCACTGTGGCCGCCTCATAATATACATGGGGTTCCATGCGTTTACTGAGCCAAAATTCAGGAAAAAAGGTATTGAATGCACTGAACAAAAAGGCAATGCCCGTACTGAGTGCGACCAAGGTATCCATATTGGCCTTACCGAATCTGGCCTGTTTGAAGGCATTTATGAAAAAGCTTCGGCCAAACCAGAACAGGATAGGAACGGCAAGTACCAACGAAATCCACCTACCCGGGACCCAATCCATAAAAAACATCCCCAGAAGGAAAATGGGAAGTGTCAAAATAGCGGACCAAAGGGTTCGCTTTTTTATGGATACATAATGCTTTTTCGAAAGCTCTTCCTGTACTTCGGTAGGATCCTCGGCATCCACAATTATATCATAACCGATTTGACGTACCGCATTTTGAAGATCGCTTAGGTCCATAGCACTGTCATACTCCACAAGGACCATACTGTTGGCAAAGTTGACACTGGCATTGTAGACCCCTTCGGTATGGCCCAGCATGGATTCCACGCTGGATGCACAGGCAGCACAGGTCATTCCAGTGACCGGGAAAGATTTTTTTGACACCATCTTCGCTTTCCTTTCGGTGTCCTCAATAATATCGATTGCATCCATTTTCTACTCCGATTTGTATGGTACAAATTTCAGAATAGACCTAAAATGGACTGTTACGTTATTTACTGAAAGAGTTGTAGAATTTTCCGAAAAATCAACTTTTATCTTTCCTCGTCAAGTACTAATAATTGGTGAGTGGTTTATAGAATTCGGCAACATCTATGAAATCAGGTTCGCCCACGTCAATCTTTTTTGGAGAATTTGCACCGATCAGTTTAGAATATATTCGATAGGACAAACCATTGTAGTGAACTTGGGGCAAAACAAGAACATTGGTAGTAAATAATCGCCTCTCATTCGGCCAGATTCTTTGTTTCTTCGCTAAGCGATCCCTCGAATTTAGGAATAGGCCGCTTTTCTTTTCCTGCTTCGGTTTCCACTATTCCATTTTCCTTAATGTCGTTTATCAACCACTGCATTTCCATTATCTCCCTGCGTTGTGCCTTGATAATTTCATTGGCAAGCTCCCGTACCCTGACATCTTTTATTTGAGAACGTTCACTGGTCAAAATAGCAATGGAATGATGGGGTATCATTCCTTCCATGTAGTCGACTCCTGATACGGTGACCTGACTCCTGACCAGCCATATCCCACCTGCAATCAACAAAACACCCAAGGCTAATATTGACATGTTCTTGCGTCGGTCTTTATACATCTGTAGCATATATAGCAGCATAATAATGATCATCGATCCCCCCATAATCAAAGTCATGAAAAATCTAGTCTCACTATACCAAAAGTGATCAATGATTTGATATGAGTGGGTGTACATTAAAAAAAACATGGCGACCATTGAAGTACCAATCATCGCAAAAAACTTTAAATAATTATTGGATTTCCTTTGACTATCTTCCATTGTGCAAATTTTATCTGGTTATTGTGATTATTCCTTGACTTTCGAGTATTGTATTGTTCCATTCCAATTGTAGGCCTGACAATTTACCTGTCCCAGTTATCGTATATCGGTTCAATTGGCTTTGTTCATCGCTTGTATTTTATATTGACCCCCCTTATTTTCCAATGCCTTTTGTAGCTTTTCAAGGGGGACCTCAAATTGCGACTCCACTGTAGCTTCTGCGTTTTTTAGATCGACCGCTACATCGGCTACACCGGCCACATTGAAAAGAGCTTCTTCAACGTGCCCCCTACAGCCATCACAAGTCATTCCTTCTATTTGGTATCTTCTTTTCATGTTGTGATCATTTTTTATTTTAACAATTTTACACCTAGAATCAACAATGTTGGTTCCAACACGTATGGGAAAAGTAACACTTTCTGTATAAGGGCGTTGTTTGAAAAAAAACAAACCTTGACCCATTTGCGAAGAAAGGTGTTTTTTAAATAGCGTTTAGGAGGATGGTTCCTTGGAAAGGTATTGCGCCCTTAATGGTAGAGGTTAAATATCATCAAGCGATATTCTATTTTGTATGGCACTTTTCTTAAATTGTGTAGGTGTCATTCCAGTAACTTTTTTAAATTGGTTGCTTAAATAGGCAACGCTGCTATAGTCCAATTGAAACGCTATTTCCTTTAAGCCCAATTCGTCATAAACAAGAAACTCTTTGATCTTTTCAATCTTTTGGTTGATGATATATTGCTCCAAGGTAATGCTTTCCACCGCGGAAAACAGCGAACTAAGATACTTATAGTCAAGATGCAATCCATCGGAAAGGTATTCGGGCCATTTGACCTTTTCCATGGGTCCGGTGTAGTGTATCGCCTCAATCACTAGGTTTTTGATCTGTTCTATCAACTGACCTTTACGATCGTTGATGATCGTAAATCCAATTTTCTCAAGTCGTTCGTTGAGACCTTCCCGTTTTTCAGGCGTGATTTTCCCATTGAGGGTTATTTCACCCAACGACACATTCATATAGGGAATGCCCTCATCGTCCAAAATACCTTTGACGGCCATGATGCATCTCGGACAGACCATGTTTTTGATGTACAACACATCTTTCGATTTACTGGACC
>NZ_JAAAMI010000018.1 GCF_010500845.1 Flagellimonas sediminis
CAACACTCAAATAGAATCGATCTTTTTAGTGGCTCACGTTCATCCGCCCCACTATGCTCACTTTGGTCCGCCGCGGGTGGCTCACTTTGACCCGCCGAAGGTGGTATACTATGCCCGTTTTTTGCAGTTTGACAACAAGTCGATTAAAACTATCATTTTTTTCAGAAATACCTATGTAGTGCAATCGATATTTTGTAAACTCCCTATAGTTTTCAAAACCTGAGAAAAAAGGTACTTTACGAGAGAGGTCATAAAGGAATTTTTCGGTGGTAAACCAATCTATTACTTCAGGAACGTCATTGGTATTCCAAATCCTTATAAGTTTATCTCCTAATTCTACGTCTAGGTTTCCAAAGTCAGTTAGCGGAAGATTGTAGTACTTGAACAACCTAGCAAGATCCAAACTCCCAGAAGAATCTCTTTCTCCCATTTTGAAACTGAATTCGATTTTCCCGCTAATCCTAAATTTTAATAGAAATTTCGATTCTGATTCAAAGACAAACTTCGATTCGGCCCTTTGTCCGATAAAATAAATCTTACTTCTTTTAAACCAATCCAACGATTCCAAATCTTCCTTGAGCCATTCAGATTCCTGATTGGAAATTGGGGGGTAAACCAACTCTAGATAATGAATTTGTGATCTCAAATTATTTTAGGCCAAATCGTTATTACTATAAAAAGAACCTTGTATATGGTTCCATTTTTCTTCAGTTTCTTTGAACTATATTATTCTTTTTTTGGTCTTGGTATTTTCACAATAAATTGTTCACCTTCAATGTCATTGATTAATTCAATGTTTGGCTCCTGTTCAAGCGCTCGCATTATACCAGAACCCAGCCCACTGAAAGGAAGTGTATGGGTACTGAATGCCACTAGCTGATTGTTTCGAATGACTGGATTGCCAAATTTGATATCCTCGACAGTTAAACTGTTTGGTAGTTTGCCTGGACTGATGATTTCTATCCTATCATCAAATATCATTAGTCTGATAGGAGAATTTTTGAAATAATCTCTATGGACGAGCGCATTTTGCAATAGTTCCTCAAGAGAAATTTCAGAAACCTCTAGTTTTCCCTGGGCATTGAAACTTTCCCCAGTCTGCAGAGAATCGAGATTGCTCGTCAAAAAACTCATGGCCTTTCCAAATATCTCTGGAATTGTACCTGTCAAATCCCTTGGTTTACTACGGAATTGATTCCCCTCAATATTGTTTCCAAAAAATGAAACGGCTTTTATGGTAAAAGCTGGTTTAACGGATTGAGGGTCTTTCCCAAAAAACAAAAGTCCTGCCAAAGTGAGTTGATCGTTCCTAATTACTCTCTTAGCTTTTAATGCTTGTTCGTAAGTAAGACCTCTTTCTTCAAAGGATTTCCCAAACTCTTTTTTAAAATAATCAGAGAAGGCTTTTTGGTCAATATCCTGGATGCTGGTTCCATGAACTTCCATTTCATCTGCCAACAAGTTTCCACTGCTTTGAAAAAGGCGCATGATTTCAGCGTTGTCAGTTAAAAGTCTTTTGTTTGATCCTTGTTTCACATAAATTTCCCCTTGTGGGGTTTTATATGGTTTATTTATTCCTTCTTTGGTATGAACGATTAAAATGTTCTTCTCTACGCCATTGTCTTCCACTTTGACAACCTCTGTGGCAAGGTAAACCGGTGGTTTGACATTGTCAGCAAATTCAGCTACCTTTCGATCAGCATATTCTACTTGTTCGGAAGTCAAACCAATAACTTCTCCGGTTTTGTCTTTTATTCCAAGTAATATCATTCCACCAAGTGAGTTGGACATGGCAACGATTTCTCTCGACATGCTTTCAGGATGTGGTAAAGTTTCTTTAAATTGAACTTTACTGGTTTCACCTGTACTGATAATATCTAGTAATTCGATTGCGTTCATTTTCTAATTTTATCTATGTTCCAAATACTATAGATGTTCTTTCTTCTATTAAATGCCTCATCACCTCCTTCCATAATGTCTACAATGTAACGCTGAGTTTGATGATTGTCTATTGTACCTGAGTGAGCCATCATTGTTTTCTCGTCATAGCTGCAAGCAATCACTTTCTCACTATCCCCCAAAACTGGTATGTTTGCATTATGGGTTGCAAAGATAAATTGCATATTTCCTTTGATCTTCTTTAATTCCTTTATAACCTCATCATAGATGGTTTGGTTATCCAAATCGTCCTCGGGTTGATCAATGATTAATACATTGTTCTCTCTTTGAGCGAGAAGAAATAAAATTAGGGCAGATGCGCGTTGACCAAGGGAATGTTTATCCAATGATTTATTATTATACTTTATAATTATTTTATTATCCACCTTGTAGGTTAACAGGTCGTCAAGGTATTCGGAAAATCTCCGCTTAAATTCCACTACCTGATTTTCATTTAATATGCTATTCAATTTGGAAGAATCTTTATATATCTCAATGAAATCCTTATAAGTTGACTCAATTTCATGGTAAGCAGATTCTCTAATGCCAGAACCCCTGAACACCTGTTTGAGCCTATCCATGAATTTATCCCTTCTATCTTTGAAAAGCACCTCAATGGTTAACTTGCTGTCGGCATCATTAATCCTATCGACTTCAGCTTTCAAAAGTTTGTATTCTTCCAACCAAAAATTGTTCAAGTCAGACAGACATTTTTGCAGAGACTGTTTTAGCTCAGTTCGTTTTGCTTCTGACTTCTCTATTTCCTTTAGCTTGAGTCGGGCAGTTTCAATCTGCCGATTAAGTTTCAAAAAATTATCTGGATTAATGGTGTCCGTATTGATTTCTCTCTTGATTTTGGCGAACTCTTCCTTAAGTCCTTCTTTTTTACCATGGATTTTCGAGAGGACTACCTTAACTTTCTCTTGGATGGCATTGGATGATTCCAGAACTTTTTTGATTTTATCAAATTCAATTTTTAACTCGATTTTTATCTGATCTATTTCCTCAAACAAATCAGAGTTTAGTTCAGAGCCTGAAATTTCCTGCTGGAAAAAATAATCATGTTCAGAGATTAAACTTTTAAGATCTTGTACATAATTGGCAATACCACTATGGAACTGTGTAATTTTGGAAATATCAGAATCAAAGTGTGTCTGTTGTTTTAACTTTTCTTCTACACCTTTCTCCTTATAAATCTTTAGCTGATGTTTGGAATTCTCTATAAGTGTCTCTGTTTCTTTTTTTAAGGAGTTTAGATTCTGTAACTTTTTTAAATCGGAAATTAAACTTTCGATTTCTCTTTTCTTATTACTGATTCTTGATTGTACAGGTCTTAGCCTGGTTCCAATAAGTCGTTGAATTAGATCCGATTCAAAATCAGCATCCTTGTTGGATAGATCCTTTTGTCCAAAATAAACGGGGTGATCGAAAATGGCATCTATTGAAATATTAGGTTGCAAGATATTATCTTTATAAATATCTTCTTTCTGCCCGTAGATTTTCTCTATCCGATATTCCTCTTGATGCTCATTCACAAGCGTAATTATAGATTTTCCCCCACTTTTCATTACGTGCTCAATGAGTCCGTCTTTGTAGCGCGGGTCAACTGCAATTTCAGATAGAGGAATGCCTAGTGTATATCGTATTATTTCTAGAATAGAAGATTTTCCACTTCCCCGTATTCCAATCAAGGTATTCAGTTCTGGGGAAAAATTGATACTGGTTTCATCTAAAAGCCCTCCTTCGAAAGAAATTGACTTAATGTAAGAGTTCTTGATTTCCGGTTTGTCCTTTGGTGATACACGATAATTTGAATCGGTAAGGGCATACTCAAGTGCCTCAAAATTAAAATCACCAACTTTAATATAGGTCACTCGACCATTACCAATTGCTTCAATTCCTCCGTGGGCATTGTCAGAACCTTCAACACAAGCAACTTTTCTATTGGCAAAATTGCAAAGTTTTTGGTAATTCTCAAGGTTGGCACTTTTTTGGACAGCCAGCACTTTTTCAAATGCTTCTTGTTTGATGAAATCCTCTAAAGTTCTACCTCTTAACTCTTTAAATAGTCCGTTGGTGTCATCTATATGAGCTAAAACAATAAAATAATCCAAGCCAATTTTATTTAAAGCCTCGACAGCTTCTTTTAAATTGAAATTTGAATTTGGGTAATTTGGTTTGTCATAATTGTTTATACCGTAAAAGGCATTATCAATAAACTTGTTTATATGATCGGTCTCTCCTTTGTACCATTCGTCATCAAAAACAATCAAGATGTGTATTCCCTCCTTTAATGAGAACTCAACACCTGGAAATAGCCCTATCCCTTCCTTTTTAGCTCTTTTTCGTAAAGAGACAAATTCACCTTTGTCGAATTTGTTATGATTAGTGATTACACCAATACCTATTTCTTGAGCTCGCAATTGTTCAATATATTGCCGCCCGAAATCATTTTGCTCTCCACTGTACGCAAACTCAGCATCTGCATTTGTGTGTAAATGAAAGTCAGCTTTAAGCCAGCAACTTCCGTTTTTAAATATGTTATATTGTGTGCTCATTTTAGTTTTTTATCATCCTTTGTTGGAACTAATAAGGCTCTTATATCAACGTCTAAAACTTCGGCAATAGTAGTTAGCACTTGAATACTTGGCTGAGCATTATTGTTGCAATAATTTGTTACTATTACGTAGCTTTTACCAATTTTTTCAGCCAACCAGGTTTGTGTTCTTCCTTGCTCTTTTAATACCTCTTTGATTCGATTCATTGTCTATATTATTAGACTCTTTCAAAACACGATATAGGCTTAGCTTAATTATATAATGTTTTGTAGTACTTTACTTTTTTATACAAAAATACAATATAAACCAATTCAAATGGGTCAGGAGTATACTATTGATTATTTAGGAGAAACTGTCATTGTTCAGTTAGAAAAATTCAAGTAAATAACCATAACTATTTCATTTGGCATCAAATACCATTATTTATGCTGTTGGAGGTGGGTCTATCCTAGGCCATTGATCTGAGACACCAAAATAATATGAACCCCACTTTGTGATGGTCAAACGACCTGCCCGCAGTGTGAGCAAGAGCAGCAACTGGAAGTATTATGCTAGAGTCATCAAATGAGCGATTTGTTCGAGAACCGAAAATGGTAAAGCTCGGGTAGGTTTCTTAGATTCATATTTTTAAAGTTAGCTATCTTGGAAACCCATGAGATATGCACTAAATGATAAAAAGGAAAAGATAGAGGTCAGTTTTTCTGGTGAACTTGCAGTATGTGAAATCTGTAAGGCAAATGTCAAAGGCCGAAAAGGTGAACAACGCATCAAACATTGGTATCATTATAAAAACAAAAGAACCGATTGTGATGATTGGCATGAACCCATTTCGGAATGGCATTTGACCTGGCAAAATCTATTTCCTGTGAAGAATAGGGAGGTTACGCTAGTGAAAAATGGGATATCCCATAGAGCTGATATTTTGTTGGACAATGGGCTTGTCATTGAAGTCCAAAATTCACCGTTGAAGCTGATGGAGGTGGAAAAAAGAGAACGGTTCTACGGTAGGAACAATTTGATCTGGATCCTGAACGGAGATACCTTGGCCAAGAATTCCATGCTCAAAAAAGAGCTTTTCACCTATCGGTATATGCTGACGATATCCATCCCTAAATCCTTTGTATATGTCGAGGATTATGATTTTCGGGCCCTAATGGAAGAGGTGTCCAAGAGTAATGAAATCGCCTACCTGAAATCGGAGGAAAATCTGTACGAGCTCATAAATGAAAACACCATGACCTTCAAGTTCCTTGATAATCAGATTGAGAACTTTTATTTGTTCGAGGTCCAATACAGATACTACATAGCCTGTGTATATGAAACAAGGTATGGTCAAACCGGGCTGGAAAAGTTTCGAAACCAGATTGCCATTGAGTATGGTTCCATTCGGGAAACCATTATGGAAATCAAACTGATAAAGAAATATTGGAAGAAGTTTGTCGATACAATGGAATTTCCAGTTTTCATCGATAATTTACAAGGGATGGAGGAAAATGAATTGTACTATTATTCTGAAAATAGAACCATAAGCAAGGAAAAATTCATGGACCATTATTTAAAATACACTTAAATTGAGCCAGGAGATGCTGAACTGACCAGATATGGTGCTCCCCACGATCCTTCAACAAGAACCAACAACTATATGTATCGATTTAGGACAATAGAATGTTTACTGGACAAGTACAATGAACTGGAAAACCAGGAAATATATTTTGCTTCCCCAGAAGAATTGAACGATCCAATGGAAGGTTTGAGGGATGTTTTCTGGAAAGGGGACAGGATTGTTTGGAAAAATTTGATCATTAACTATCTCAAAAGTTTGGAAAGAGTTTTTGTCTTGACCATACTATTGAACGATAGCAAAAGTATCACGGATGATGATCTGGTTGTTTCATCCGGATTATTACGCTACGCCTCCCCGCAAAGGAAATTTTTGGTGAAGGAAATTATCGATCAAACCTTCAAGACCAAATTTATCCGGGAATTGCCGATCAGATTGTCCAAAAGACGAACACCGATTCGACGCTCCGAACTGTTGTCCTACCTGCAGACCATCCATCCCTTTTTCCTAAACAGCATCTCAGAAATCTATTATAAACACAAGTTGACCTACAAATTGCAATACCATCAAGACCTGGGCCAATTTGAAAGTGTCATCGAGAAATCGGGTTTTTTACATGAATTGTTCAATAAGTTGGAAGAAGAAAACAATAAGGGTCAAAGTGATATTTTTTTCAATACCATTGGGCTCTATATCCAATCCAATAAACTACATATCGAGTTCAAACACTGGGAAGGGGAAAGTAAATCAAATGCTTTTTATCTGGTTTCAGAATTTCCAAACAGGTTTGTCACGAAATTGGAGAATGATATTTATCCAGATTGGTATTCTGCCTCTTTCCTTGAAAGCAATGAAAATTCTGCTGTTTGGGGACATTATGGGGATAATCACAAAGGGGTTTGCCTGAAATTCAAACCCATATTGAACGAGGGTAAATTGGCATTGAACTTGAATACGGAATATGGATATGGTTCTGGACCAATCATTGGAATGAGACCCCATACTTTTCGGAAAATAGAGTACCATAACAAGCACGTTGAAATCGATTTCTTCAGGTCTATGGGCAGGTTACCCAAAATTGAACTGGACAAATTATGGTATGAAGATCCCGATGGGAACAAGAGTGTTTGTGCTTCCCATTTTGATTCGCCCGAAAAAGAGGAGGAATGGCAGGAGGAATACTGGAAAAATTTTAATGACAGTCTCAAGATAAAACTTAGGGAATGGTCTTATGAAAATGAATATCGATTGGTGGTCCACGGGGATTTTATTGATTATTCCACTAAGGACAGCAGAAAATTAAGGTACGATTTCAAGGATTTGGAGTCCATTACTTTTGGCATAAAGACACCAAATTCCGCCAAACTCCAAATTATGAAGATTATAGATAAAAAATGTAAAGAAAATAGTAGGAAAGAGTTTGACTTTTACCAAGCATACTACTCAAAGGATAAAGGTCAGATAGAAAGCTTTAAGATGACTTTTTGATGATGATAATGGTATGAGACTCCAACCTATGAGAACTTCCTGTATTGATAGAAGCATTTAGTCGTTGAGCAGGCTCATTGAAAGAATTTCTACTATCCTTTTATACCCAAATTAAGATGAGTCGGATGGTTGGGACCACCAAAAAAGAGAACTTTTGAAACATCCAATATTTGGATGCCATATTATTGGTCATCATGTTCAATGGTACTCAATTTTATTCGGTGAGGGTGGTAGACAATGTCCGGGTTTCCAATCATAGTAATGTTTCGGATAAAGTATCAGTTAATAAAAGTGGGGTATCAAGATTGATAAAAAATGTCTAAATTAGTGGTGTAAGACTCCCATAAGTTTTGCCTCTGGATGTGCCGATTTGAACACGGTTCAGGGTTCGGTTAACTGGTCTTAGTTAACGGTGTAAAATAATGAAAATCAACTATTTATGTTTCAAGGGATGGGCCTGCCACCCCGACGAACCTAGAAATAGGTCACAACAAAACACTGTTAATCATATGATTTTCAGTGTTTTTTGTTTTTTATGCATTCATTTGATATCATTTAAAACCAAATAAAAGGTGTGCAATTCGGTGTACAACGATTAATCCGGAATGTACTAACTTGAAAGGACTTTAGAGTACGATTTGACTTTCGTCTTTACAATTAATTGTTTAACCAAAGTCATGGAAAATGAAATCAAAACACACTTTCACCGTAATTTTCTTTACCAGAAAATCAAGGAGCGTCCCAAACCAATTATCCATCTATGTCCGCATAACTGTGGACGGCCAACGTGCCGAGATCAGCCTAAAGAGAAGTATTCCCTCCAAGGAGTGGGACAATTCACGGAACCGGGGCAGGGGAGGTTCACAGAGGATCAGGGCATTGAACGCCTATCTGGACAGCGTTTACAGTAATCTATTGGACTGCCATAAAGAACTTTTGGAAGAGAACAGGGTGGTTTCCTCAAATGCCATCAAGTCTCGTTATCTAGGGGAGGATGACAACAGCAAGACCTTAAGGGAGCTTATCAAGTACCATAATGAGAATATGTCGATTGTCCTGAAAAAGGGGACGATGAAGAACTATTATACGACGGAAAAGTACCTGCACAGGTTTTTAGCCAAGAAAAGAAAGGTAAACGATGTCCGCCTAAAACAGTTGAACTATGCCTTTGTAACGGATTTTGAGCATTTTTTGCGCAATTACAGAGATTCAAAGAGGAGGCTCTTAATGGGCAACAATGGTGTGATGAAACATCTGGAAAGGTTCAAGAAGATGCTCAACCTTGCCGTCAAATTGGAATGGATGGACAAGAACCCGTTCAACCAGTTCCAGTTGAAATATAACAAATATGATAGGCAGTTTCTGGACGAAGAGGAACTGGAGCAATTGGAAAGCGCTGAAATGGGTAACGAACGTTTGGAGAGGATAAGGGACTGTTTTGTGTTCTCATGCTATACAGGCCTTTCCTATGTGGATGTGAAGGAGCTGAACAGTGACAATATTGTAAAGGGGATTGACGGAAGCCATTGGATAAGTACCAAGCGTGAAAAAACGGACAAGCCAGTTAAAGTCCCATTGCTCCCAAAGGCAAGGGAAATTTTGGAAAAGTATATGCAATGTCCGGAAATGGAAAATAAAGAAGGCTTGTTGCCCATTAGTTCCAATCAAAAGACCAATGCCTATTTAAAGGAGATAGCGGATTCCTGTGACATCGATAAAAACCTGACCTTTCATGTAGCAAGACATACCTTTGCCACAACAGTGATGCTGTCAAATGGTGTGCCCATCGAAACAGTCTCGAAACTTCTCGGACATACCAAACTTTCCACCACACAGATTTATGCCAGGGTCGTGGAATCCAAGATAAGTGAGGACATTGGCAATCTTTTGATCAGGTTCAAGGAAAAGGCAACCAAAAAAAGTGCAGTTACATGAAACAAAGAAGGAGCAATGGTATTTGCTCCTTTTTACTATAAAATTCAATATTTAGATTTGAATTCTTTATTTTTTCAACTGTTGCTCCAAATAAGCGACTTTATCCTTTTCAGCTTGGACTAGACGTTCGTAAAGTTCAATGATTTTTTCCAAGGGATTTATGGTACACAGGTAATTATTGTTGTTTGAACTGTTATCTTTAAAAGTGTTGTTTATGATGTTGAAAACAGCTTCTTCCGAAAAGTTTTCAATGGCTTCAGGCGTTACTCCCAAGGCCTTGGCAATTTCCTCCAATTTTGTATCCTCGATTGTCTCTGATTGTTCAATGTTTGAAATGGCCTGTTGGCTGATGCCCAACTCCATGGCAAGGGCCTCTTGTTTCATACCCCTCAGTTCCCTGATGCGGCCTATCTTCCTTCCTATATGGTTGTTTTTTGTAGCTGTTTCCATTACGTAAATATAGGATTTTTTAATAATACCGTGCATCCGTAAAATACAACCCTCCCATGGTGCGATACGTGATATTCTGTTTCGGTACGTGATATTCCATTAGTTCCTTTATCACACATCATTAGAGAAAAATGGAGGCCGAACGAATCAAAGAACTGCTTAATGGGCATGAGCCCATTGCGATTGTAAGATATTTTGAATGGGCAATCTTTTCAAGGAATCAAGTCAATGCCAAATATCTATTGCTCAGGATGGACAACACAAAAAGTGACATCCTCGAAATGGACATCCCAGAGGGAATGGTCACAATGTTACGGTCCAGACTGGACGATTTTGAATTGGTATTACATGGCAAAAATGGCACTATATGGGAGCGGTCATCCTTTAGGGAAAGGGTCAGGGAGTTAGTCCCCATAACAAAGATAGCTGACTTGATAGATCTATATTGATTTCCCTAGCCATTACTAAATAATATAACTATGAATACAACAGACCAACACATCATCGACAAAATAACCGAGGAGCTGGAAATCGACTGTATCCACCAGAATAAGGATCGACATGTATTTAAACATCGGCTGGACATTCTGGCAAGATCGTCTCAAAGGGACTTTCCCGAGCAGGTACGGCCAGTTATCGATGCCATAATGAAACCTTACCCCGATGTTGTTTACAGTGTCTTTACAACCAATTATGCACGGAAAGAAGCCCAAGAAGCCAACTTGTACTTTTTAAATAACTGCAATAGAGGCAGCCTTGTATACAAAAACTGTGAGGACAACTCCCTAATTATCCCTCCCGACTTGGAGCCGAACAAGCTGTACGAAACGGCCAAAAGGGAATTCAAACGGGACATGGCCCGGTTGAAATCCTATAGGAAGGGAGCCAGTTATTTTAGGGAATTGGGAAACCTTCCCCAGAGTGCCTTTATGCTACACCAGACCTTTGAACAGGGCTATAGGATATTGGAACGTTTCATCTGCGGGAGGATAAAGATATGCCATAGCATCAAGAACCATCAAAGCTATGTATTGAAAATGTTGGACAAGCTCGGTGGCACGTTCCAAATGGAATCCGATATGGACAGCAAATTGCTCGACCTATTGGAGGATGCCTATTCATCCGCCCGCTATACCCATAGCTACACGATTACCAAAAATGAACTGGAACAGCTGACCCAAAAATTGTCATTGTTCACTAAGGACATCAAGACCCTGTTCCATCGGGAGCTGTCCATATTCAAACGCAATATCGATAATGGTATTTTCAATCATAAGGAAGAACTAGATTTGGAAACGCCCAATGCACATCGTACAACAGTGGAGCCCTATGTGCGCAGGCTTGAATTCGACAACAGCTTCGAGATGCTGTGCAAAGCAAGGTCACTACTGTTGTTGGGCGTTACCTGTCTACAGGAGGACGTGGAGCCGCCTCTTCATGTAAACGGCTTCGATTACAATATAGTTGAGGTACTGCAATTGGCAATAGAATTGTTACCGTTAAAGGAGACAAGTCCTTAATGCCATATCCAAACTAACTGCCAACCAAATTTATGTAAGGGTTTTGGAAAGAAAAGTTGGTGATGACATGAGAATGTTGGTGGAAAGAATGGAAGGTAAATAAATCATCGTTTACTTGAACTTTAATCTAACTCCGTTCTTTGTTGTGTAACTCTATGATTTACTTTTTTTTAAGTCCATATTTTCTACCCAGAAAAGTTTCGATTCTGTGAAACGAATGATAGAGTCATTTAAAATGCTGACTTTGGAATTATCAAAATCTAATCGATAATCCTGTGTTATGTCTGTCTCGTTATTACAACTGAGTATAATCGACTTATTTTTAAAAGTCCATGTACCTTGACCTTTTTCGATTCCAGTAGCTTGGATTTCGTTGTTCATACCAATTTGTGCCCAATGTTGTTCAAATTCAAAGGTTCCGGTTGAATTAAGAGTCAATTTATAACGTTGCTTGATTCCGGAACTATTATTGGAAATGTACTCTCCAACGTATTTATCAGTTTGCGAACAGGAGGTAAGACTTGTAATGAGAAAGAATATTAATAAGCTTAATTTCATTTTTTCTAAAGTAATAAGTTGATTATATATAATCAGTGATCATATTTCTAATATACTCACAATTGACAAATTGATGAGGTAGCTACCTTAAAGAAGGTTCCATTTGTTATAGTTAATGGTCATAGATTAATTGTTAGAATGTTTGTCCCTAAGTTATCAATTAATTTCGCTATCAGGCACTTGTATTAACGGAACCCTTTTAAAATGATTAGGAAACTAGGTTTTATGAGTTATAGAAACTTTATTCAAAACCAATGGACAACAGACCTATTTTAATAATTACCAATAAAGACCTATATTTATAGAACTAGGGTATATCCCTTTTTTGTACGGCATATTTGATTTGACTTTCCTAAAGTCCGTACAAACCAAAGAATTATTTATAGGGCAACTGATTTTTAAATCAGCTTGTATTTATTCAGTCCTTCTAGCGGGTCATGGTAAAGTATACATAATTTGGAATAAATACGATTTATATGATTGTCCTATTGCCTTATGACAATTGAAAATGCTCAATAACAAGGGGCTAGCAGACTTTTAGAAAAATCAATGGGATACCTCATGTCCTATGAGTTAGTGACTCCTAAAAATTTATATATTCATAGACAGCCCTAAAACGCTGGGGACAAAGGCCACTGGTCGTAGCGATTTTCCACTTTTTGGAAAAACGGTAGAGCAAGAGGGTGATGCGCAAATTGCGCCATCACGGTTGCTTTCTGGTCTTCAACAAGTTGAAAACCAGTTAATTGAATGAATTTTGGAATACTGTACAAAATCAGGGGCTACAGTAGACTTTTCCGAAATCTACAGTAAACCCTTTGGGAAGCCCAGTAAACACTGGGAATTTTTGACGCAAAAATTGACGCAATTTCACTAAAAAACAAAATCACACCTATGGAAAAGCAATCAACAAAAGGCAGAACAAAGAATGGGAAGGGGGGTTATTCAAACATCACGGTAAAGAAGGAAACGGCCGCACGTTTTCGGAGCTATTCCAAAAAGTTCAACAAGTCCCATAGTGAGGTATTGGACGGGATGATACATTACTTCAAGGAGAACAACCTTGACCCTTTTGGGGAGGGAACTAAGATCATCGTTGACAGTATCAAAAAATTGGAGCGTCAGATGATGAAAAAAATCGATAGGCTCATCGCCATTATCAAGAACATGGAAAAGACCAGTATCCGGCCCACCTATGAAATGATGCTCATTCTTTACGAGGCCTATGTAAAGGATGGGAGGAAACCTAAACGTGAACCCGTTAAGTTACAGGAAGAGCGAATGGATTTTTTGGAGCCTAGGAATACGGTTCCAAAAACGGAGCATGACAGAATACTGCAAGAATTCAAAGAATATAAAAAGCGATGTACTGAAATCATCGACAATGTGGAGAAGGTAGAGCCGATGATGGGAAAGCCTTATCTAAAGATCAATATGGGCATCGGGGAATTTGAAAGCCTGAAATATCAATTAAAATAAAGCTTATGTACCTAACCATTTCAGCACAGAAAATGGGCAGTACCTACAACTCCAGTGTGGGGAACTATGTGGACTATCTGGAAAAGGAAAATGAGGATAGATTACCAGAACAGAGGGAGGAATTCTTTGACCAAGAAAACGACAGCGTAAGCCGACAAACGGTCATCGATGAAATAGATGCCAATACGGCGAAACTAAGGCAGAAGGACCCCAAGTTCTATTCGATAGTGGTCAGTCCCAACCAAAGGGAATTGAAGACCATTGGGAATGACCCGAACCTATTAAGGGAATATACAAGGAAACTCATGGAGGACTATGCCAAGAGTTTCCACCGTAACCAAGAGGTCAAGGCCGAGAACCTGAAATATTACGCCAAGATAGAGCATGAACGCACCTATCGGGGCACTGACAGACAGGTACAGGAGAATGCTCCCTACCGAGGGGAGATAGCAAGGCTCAGAAACGAGATACGGAAAGTGGAGCGGGGCGAATCCATCGGGAATGTCAAGGAGCTTGAAAAAGGAATCAAAGAGCAAGAAAGATTGGCACCCCATAAACAGAACGGACAGCTCATTGCCGCAGGGATGCAAAAAGAGGGGCCACAGACCCATATCCATATTATTGTCAGCAGAAAAGATGTGACCAACACCTACACCCTTTCCCCGATGGCCAAGCACAGTGCCTCCGAAGTGGAGCTGAACGGAAAAACGGTCAAGAGAGGATTTGATCGGGACAGCTTTTACCAAGCAGCCGAAAAGACCTTTGACAGGACAACAGGGTTCAAACGGAACTTTGTGGAATCCTATGTAGGGAGAAAGGCCCATGCCAAGGAACCGGGGAAGTTCTTTGCCAAGGTGATGGGATTGCCCACCAAGGAAAAGGACATGGCCTTCAAACTACTTAAAACAATGGGTGTCAAAGCCCCGAGTATTCCAACCAATAAGGTACAAATGGCGGCCAAGATCATCAAAGCCCTTGGAAGGGGTATCGATAAGGCTAGGGGGACTGGTGAGGACATGGGCTACTGAAATCCAAAAAGCAGGTTGCGCCCTATCGGATTTTTGCTTCACGCTTATCCAGCGTGGGAACGTCCGCCTTGACCATTTTGGTAAAAAGTGCGTTCCAAAAGCTGTTTTGGGCCCTTCATGGCCCGGAAAAACAATGCCCCATAGGTTGGCTTAAAAATAAAAAGCCCCTTAAAAGGGCTTATTTGAAGTCTGTTTTTCTGAAATCAGAGGCTTGTGCAACGGTTACCATTGTTGTAAGTAGTGCTTTTTAATTCACTTACTTAATTTCAAAATCCGAAACGCTCCTTGAATTACCAAAATAAAAACGATTGTTCCGATAATCAAATCAGGTTTACTCGAACTCAACCAATTTACCAAAATTCCAGCAATTATTACTCCTAAATTGATAATCACATCATTTGATGTAAAAATCATACTCGCTTTCATATGAGCCTCTTCTTTGCTTTTTGACTTTTGCAAAATGTAAAGACAAATTCCGTTTGCGATAAGTGCAAAAATCGAAACGATAATCATTGTCGAAAAATCGGGAAGTTTCTCGTCTCCAAAAAATCTTCTTAAAACTTCCACAAATCCAATAATCGCAAGTGTTATTTGAAAATATCCAGCAAGTTTTGCAATCCGCTTTTTCTTAACTATAGTTCCTCCAACCGCAAACAAACTAATTCCGTACACGAAACTGTCGGCAAGCATATCCAAACTGTCTGCAACAAGTCCCATTGATTTTGAGATAATTCCTGTTGTCATTTCGATAATGAAAAAGGCAAAATTGATTGCAAGTACAGACCAAAGTAGCTTTTTTTGGTTTGCGTTTTCTTTAAATTCCGTTTGGTCGGTTTGTTCCGTTGAGATTTTTTTTCCGCCTAAATTCAGTTCGATAACTGACTTTTCGATTTGGTCAATTTCTCCGCTGTGAAAAACAGTCAATTTTCGATTCGGAATATCAAAGTCCAGATTCGCGATACTTGAAATTCCGTCCAATTTCATTCGGATTAGATTTTCCTCTGAAGGACAGTCCATTTTGGTAATTTCAAATATTGTCTTTTTCACTCGGTTTCTGGGTTTCTCGGCATTACTTACAACGGTCCCGGCTATGGCCCCGTGGCCAGCGCCAGACGTTTTTTAATACATTCAAGTTAGGAAAAAATGGCCAAGCGATAGGCATGGGCTATAGCCCTTGTTGGCAACAGTTTTATTCCACTTCGGTTATAATTTTTTTAATTGCATTAATTACCAAGTCGGGCTCTTCCAATTGTATAAAATGTCCGCTTTTTTCAGTTGAAATTAGTTCCATTTGAGGTACCTGCCGTTGAAAATCTCGATAAAGTCTTTTTTGAATTTCGATTAATTTTACTTCAAAAGGGTCGTCTTCGTCGACTTTATTTGACTCTAGTAAGGTAATTGGAATATCAGTTTTTATTGAAATGGTTTTCAGTGTAGAATCGTGTTTCGGGTAAGCATTTACCTCCATTTGAAAACCCTTAGGGACTAACTTGAGTTGAGCGTTTAGTGTACTATCCGCAATCATAATTTCATGTGGAGTCTGGATTTTTCTAAGTTCCTGCTCAAGAAATTCACTTCCAGGGTCAATCAATACAAGTCCGGCTAAGTTTTTTGGATAACGATGAAGAAAATAACGAGCTACATAACCTCCCATGGAATGACCAACAAAAATCATTGGAACGCCAATCACTTTCTCTTTTTCCAATAATTCTTTTAATTCCTCAGATACGTTTTCGAGGGTTCTTGGAGAATCTGTGAGCTCCGATTTTCCAATTCCTAGTTTGTCGTATGAGATTGTTTTTGTGATTTTGGAAATTTCCTTTTGAACAATTTCAAAGTCTTTTAAATCACTTCCACCACCACTGATAAAAACAATTACGGGTTCTCCTTCTCCCCATGTCAAAACATGCTGTTGTCTACCTTGAATTTCAACAAAATGACTATTGCTTTTAGTTTCACAGGAAAGTAAAGCAAAGAAGGTCCAAAACAGTAACAGTATTGTAAGCTTCTTCATTCTAAATGTTTTTGTCAAATTGTTGCCAACGTCTCGGCTAAGCGTAGTGCGGTGGTAAGGAAACTTTTTCGTTTCCGTCTGTGCACGAAGCTAAAGCTTATTGTTTAGTTTTATTTTTTCTATTCTAAAGCTAAATCCATAAGATTTAGCGACTTCATAAATATACACAGACATTTCGATTGAGCCCTAAAGTCCGCATTACGTTTAGGAATTGTTGTAGTGCGTTTTTTCAGAGTTCTATATCCGTTATAAATTCGAGTGAGGAACCTTCTCTTAATTCCAAATTTTGAGTATTGTAAACCACTCCAGTTGGAGTATAGTAAGTTATATTACAGGGAATTTTAGTCAATTCTGCTAAAAAATCCAAGGTAACAGTTTCTGTATCGTTTAGTTTAATAACGTATTGAAAGGTCGATTCATTTGGTATAAATAATTCAATTGTATTATCAAACTCCCTAATTTCAGAATCAGGATTAGCAAATTCATTAGGAGGATTAAATCTGAAACCTAATCCATTTTGAAGTGTTATTTCTTCTGGGTTTACAGTACCATTTTCAATTAAATTATTACCGTTTGAATCAACTAATTTAATATATAAACTTGGAAATGCGGGGTCAAAAAGTTGACAATCAATACCATTATCATCATCATTCGAACAATTTGACAATAAAATGCTTATTACAATAAGTATGAAATTTTTTTTCATAAATCTGTTTACTATTAGATACTGAATTTGCCTTATGGTTGTGTCAAATGCACTACAACGGTTTCGTGTATGAGCAGTAGCGGATTTGAAAGTACAAACCTTTCAGTTTAGCACAAAGCTTATTAAAAGCACAGACCTTGATTTTACCACTTCACCCGCTATTGCTTATACACAATGTTGTGCGTTCGCCCTTTATTTTCAGTCGGTTTAGTCAATTTTCAAAGGTAGGATTTTTTGGGGTAGGGAAGGCACTCTCTCTTGCAAGTTTTGGTCAAGCGTTGGCTGGTGCGACTTGCAAGAGTGTGTGCCTTTGGGGCGGATTAACTGGCACAGCAACTTAATTTTGATACGTCTTTTCCGAAAGTTATTGCTGCTAATTTTATACCTTCTCCCAAAGTCAAATAAGGGTAGAAACTGTCTGCTAAGTCTTTCACCATTATTCCGTATTTGATTGCCATACTTAATTGTTGTATGAGTTCTCCACCTTCGGGTGCGACTACTCTTGCACCTATAAGTTTGTCAGTTTCCGAGTTACGAATGAGTTTGATGAAACCCCTTGTGTCGTTGGCTGCTATGGCTCTCGGTACGTCTTTCAATTCCAATTTTGACACTTCAAACGGAATGCCTTTTGATTCTGCCTGTGCTTCATCTAAACCTGCCCCTGCAATTTGTGGGTCAGTAAACACCACCCAAGGTAAAGAAGAATAATCGGCTTTATTATCTGTTCCTGAGAACGCATTTTCAACGGCAATTTTACCTTCAAAAGCGGCTGTATAAACAAATGCAGGGGTGTTGGTTACGTCACCTGCTGCGTAAATGTTAGGTAGATTGGTTTCCATTTTTTCATTCACAGCGATATGTCCGCTTTTGGTGAGTTCCAAACCAATGTTATCTAACCCTAATTGGCTTGTATTGGCTTTTGTGCCTGTGGCAATTACTACCTTACCTTTTTCTATAATTTGCGTAAATGAACCGTCAGGACATTTACAGTGAATGATGGTTTCATTCGCTTGTTTCTCGAATTTCACGGCTCTGAAATTAGGTAAGATTTCAATGCCTTCTTTTCGCATTTGGGTTTCCAATGCTTCACTGATGTCTGGGGTTTGTGTCCGTAGAACACGGTCGGTAAATTCAATGATTCGGACTTTAACGCCTAAACGATTGTACGCCATTGCAATTTCCAAACCTATGTAACCTGCTCCCATAATGGTCAAGCTTTCGGGTTTTTCTTCCAAGTCGAAAAGGGAAACGTTGGTCAAGTAGTCAATTTTGTCCAATCCTTCAATAGTCGGAATGTTGGTCGTAGCTCCCGCAGCAATTAAAAATTTGAAGGCTTTGTATTCCTTGCCATCAACCAAAATGGTTTTGTTGTCTTTGAATTTTGCCCAACCTTTTAGCATAGTCAGGTTTTCAAAATCGCTTACCACATCCATATATTTTTTCTCTTGAAGTGTGGCTACTAATTTTTTCTTGTCTTTGATGATTTGAGCAAAATCAATATCAACGCCTTTTGGTCGGATGCCTTCAAAGTTGGAATGTGTAGCGTGATAAGCCGACTCGCCTGCACGAATAAGATTTTTAGAAGGCACACAACCCACGTTGACACAAGTACCGCCAAAGTCCAAACCACCGTTTACCATTAAGGTCGTTAAACCTAAACTTTCGGCTTTTATAGCTGCCGAAAATGCAGCCGAACCGCCACCGATAATGATTAAATCAAATTGATTATTCCTACTATTTCCATTTTCAGAAATTTCACTTTTTACACGATAGTTTTTTGTGCCGTTAATGGTATTGATGATTTCTTCTTTACTTGTTTTGGTAGGGTCAAAAGAACATTCACAAGTAGCTTTTGGGTAGCTCACATTGGCTTCTTTAACACCCTCATTTTGTGAAAGCATTTTTTTTATTCCTGTGGCACAATGGTCGCAGGTCATACCTGCAATTTCCAATTTTATTTTTTCTTCTTTCATCTTATTTTTTTAATTTATTTAGGACTATACTTAACAACATTTCATTCCTATGTTTTTAGGCTCAAAGAAATCCTCAAGCGTCAATATTTTTCCATCAGGATTATTTTTTAACCATTGTTTTGCTGTTCTTTCGCTTGCAAAAAATGAAACGTGATTACATAGCGACCCTTTAATATTGCAGGTGTCAACAGATTCTACCCAAGAAATAAATAAAGGATAAGGAGTTGTCCATAATAGCTGACCTCCGTTTATTTGTAATTCTATGAGAGAACTATCAATTGGGTCGGACGAATGAACATTGACTTCCACATCTAACCATTCAGCAAACAGAATGGCATCTACTACACACCATGTGTATAACATCTTACCATTTACAATAAAGCGATGTTTGGTAGGAACTGTAGATAGACCAGAAAATGCAATAATATTTCCTTGTACATCGGTTTCGCCCAGTTTATTCAAAATAGCGTCCGCTTTATCTTTGGACACTTTTATTAGTTTATAAAATCTGTTTTTAGATATAGAACTGCCTTGCATCAATTCTTGAAATATTCGTAAAATAAAATCGCTATTCTTTATCTTAAATTCAGAAAAAAGAATGTCGTTTAATTGACCGTCAATATATTTTCGTTGATTTTTCATAAGTTTTCTATTTGGGGTTTTACTGCAAACATGCTTTACTTCCTATAATATCGCCATCTGATGCACTCCAGATATAAGAAAGACCATCTCCTGTTGCTGTAGCTGTTACTTTTGTGGTTGCCCCAATCGCAATGGTGCTTTGTTCCGCACTCAAATCTGTGTAAGAAATGGTCGAAGTACCTGTTGGGGTGGAAGAATTAGTACCGGGAGTTGAAGAATTTGTTGGTTTTACTTCCGGTTCCTGTACTTCTTTATTACAACTAGCTACTATCATCCCGATAGTAACAATGCCTAAAATTAATTTTACAGTTTTCATATTATTTAGAATTTTCTTTAATGATTTCGGCTTTATAACCTGTTTTTTCAATTACTTTTATGATAGCTTCAGGATTTGTTTTGCTTGGGTCGTACTGGATAGTTGCCAAATCGCCCGGATATTCCACTTTGTGTTCAATAATGCCGTCCACTTCTTTGAGGGCATTTGAAATATGGTTGGAACAACCTGCACAAGTCATTCCCGTGATTTTCAGTTGCAGGGTCTTACCTTCTTGCTGTGTTGTATTTGCTGTTTGTGCTTTATTGTCAGTCGGTTTGCAACATTGAGCATTAAGCTGAGCAATTCCAATTAGGAACAAAGCACTCAATAGAATTAAATTCTTTTTCATAGTATAATTATTTAATTAAGTTCTTAAATACGAGGGGCAAAAAAATACTATTTCTTGCCAACCACTTTGTAACCTGTACCGTTGATGGCTTCTTCAATTTGAGCAAGACTCACTTTGGTTTGGTCAAATTCTACTTTGGCAGTCGCTTCTTCATAAATCGCATCTACCTTAACAATGCCTGGCAATTTGTTCACATCATTTTCTACGTGTGAAGCACAACCATTGCAAGTCATTCCTTTTACATCAAAAGTTACCGTTTGGATGTCAGAAGCATTGACGATTACAACTTCCTTGTTGTCGTTTGAAGGATAGAAAATGTGTGCATAGTTTGGAAAAGCGAGCATCAAGGCTGCAAACACGGTTACAATTCCCAAGAATGTTTTGGTCTGCATAAAGGGTTTTTTTTCGTCTTCTTCGCAATCACATTGGATTTCTTCGGCTGTTCGTGGTTTGAGTTTCTGATACCAAGCAAAGCCCAATACCAAAACGGTGATACCGATTAGATAAGGTCTTGCTGGTTCCATCCATGAAAAGGTAGATGCCACTCCTGAAGCTCCTGAAATAAGAGCCAATACAGGTGTAATGCAGCAAAGTGATGCTGCTACTGCCGAAAGCACACCCGCTCCGACAAGTCTGTTGTTTTTCTTGTTCATACTGTTTCCTTTTTTGAATTGTTTATGATGTGTTTAAAAAATGGACGAAGTAAAGTAAGTTGCTCCTGTTTCAAAGAGTAGAAAATGGTTTGTCCTTCTCTTCTACCTTCAATGACGTTTCCGTCTTTTAGTTTTCTGAGGTGTTGCGAAACGGCAGGGATGCTCATTCCGAGAATGTCTGAAAGGTCGCAAGGACAAAGTTCGTTTTCTTCTTCTAAGAGAAATAAGATTTTTAACCTTACTTCGTTTCCTGCCAATGCTAAAAGTCCACTCAGTTGACTGAATGCCTTGTCGTTGGTTTGAAGTATTTCTCTACAATTGTCTATTTGAACCTTGTCGGCAAACACACGGATACACGATTGATTGTTTTCCATAATTTCCTTGTTTAGGATTTAATAACGCAGCAAAAATACAAATAGTTTTCTTATTTAAGCAAATACTTAATTATAGTTTTTAACAATTCTTCTTTGTCAGCGGTGGGTGATTTAGCTCTTTTGGTTTTTTAGCGTTGGCTTTGAGTGTCGGAAAAACCAAATGTGCTAAATGTGCGGTGGGTTTTTAGGGTGACGCACAACGTCTCGGCTAAGCGTAGTGCGGTGGTAAGGAAACTTTTTCGTTTCCGTCTGTGCACGAAGCTAAAGCTTATTGTTTAGTTTTATTTTTTCTATTCTAAAGCTAAATCCATAAGATTTAGCGACTTCATAAATATACACAGACATTTCGATTGAGCCCTAAAGTCCGCATTACGTTTAGGAATTGTTGTAGTGCGTTTTTTCAGAGTTCTATATCCGTTATAAATTCGAGTGAGGAACCTTCTCTTAATTCCAAATTTTGAGTATTGTAAACCACTCCAGTTGGAGTATAGTAAGTTATATTACAGGGAATTTTAGTCAATTCTGCTAAAAAATCCAAGGTAACAGTTTCTGTATCGTTTAGTTTAATAACGTATTGAAAGGTCGATTCATTTGGTATAAATAATTCAATTGTATTATCAAACTCCCTAATTTCAGAATCAGGATTAGCAAATTCATTAGGAGGATTAAATCTGAAACCTAATCCATTTTGAAGTGTTATTTCTTCTGGGTTTACAGTACCATTTTCAATTAAATTATTACCGTTTGAATCAACTAATTTAATATATAAACTTGGAAATGCGGGGTCAAAAAGTTGACAATCAATACCATTATCATCATCATTCGAACAATTTGACAATAAAATGCTTATTACAATAAGTATGAAATTTTTTTTCATAAATCTGTTTACTATTAGATACTGAATTTGCCTTATGGTTGTGTCAAATGCACTACAACGGTCTTGTGTATGATTAGTTGCGGACTTTTCCAGCGGGAAATGTCCGCCTGAGACTAAAGATAATTGATTGCATGAATTTCCAGTTGGAAATTCCGACCGCAAATTAATTATACACAGTGTTAGCAGCAGATATTTTTTCATTTACAAGTTCAAGAGCTTTGTCCAAAAACTCGTCTTTCCCATTGATTATTCCCTCAACAGTTTTTTCCATGTAAACATCGGGCAATATTCCAATTCCGTGTAATGGTGTCCCGTCTAGTTTTAAAACTTGCATGCCAGTCCAATTAATTTCAATATCTCCAGGCAAGGTAAAAGTGTTAAAATTCCCATTAGTTCCCGCGGTGGGTTGTCCAACTATTGTGGCAAGATTGTAACCTTTTACAAAACCCATTATACTTTCTGCATAACTTATAGCGCTACCGTCGGTTATGAATACAATAATCTTATCTCCCAAATAGGGTTGTGCCGGTATCATCATTTCATTCCAGTCACCTTCGACAAAGTCAGTGATGTTTTTTTGGTTAGGCAAGACAATTTTTGGTATTCTCAACCAACCCTTAGCAGTATCGGCTTTTTTTAGTAAGTGATTGATAAATTTTTGCTGTCCATTCGGATAGCCTCTTAAATCGCAAATAATTCCATTTGACTCTTCTAAATCAGGCAACAAATATTCTATCGTTTCCCAATCCAGTAAAGTAAGATTTAAATAATGAATATTATTTTCAAATCTTTCATAGGGATTGAAACCTTTATTTTGGTCATAAACATGCATACCTCTTGTCAGTTCAATTTCCTTTCCGTTCACCTCAATGGTGAATTTCAAATTTTTCTGACCTCTTAAAGATTCAATTTCAGATTTGTGTCGTAACCAACCTTTTGTCCCTGCAGAAATTCTTGATTCTATTTCATCAAAATACTCCTTTGAATCCTGTCCGTTAATTTTAGTTACTTCATCACCAACTTTGAGTTTTAGACTATTGTCCCAAATGTGGGTTATTGTCAATTTGTTTTGAATCCATTCCCACGAAATTGGTGGATAATAGTTGCCTTTTTTCTCTCCAATCGTGTTTACTGAAATATGACCATCTTTTAATGGAGCTGTGAATTTTCTCAAGGTAATGATGTGCTCGGTTTTTGAAGAATCGTCAAAAGATTGAACGATAGCACTTCTTAGCTCTTTTTGCCAGTCAATACCTAAAACATCGAAATAGGGGAAGAAATGCTGAAATACATTGTAAGTGCTTATTACATTACCCATTCTAAAGGCCAGACCACTTTCATCAACTTCATGATTTTCTAATTTACTATTGAGGGATTCTATTGATTTTAGACTGGACTTTGGCTGGGTTCCATTTTCATTTTCTAAGAGCACTACTGGAATTGAGAAAACCTTTTCCTTTTCTAGCTCAATGTTTATAGTATCGCCATAATGAGGTCTGTAAGGTATGGTGTCATTTGTTTCATTTACTTTGAAACGTTTACTGAAATAAGGGCCATTTTTATTTTTCATTCCAAAACCAACTCCTTGATGATACCAAAAAATTTCTGAAAGCCCCTTTTTTTCTAGAGGAGTATTAGAATTTAATGTTGGTATTATTGGTCGAAAAAGTGAATCTATTTTTTGTGCAAACTGTTCTTGGTTTTCACATTTTAAAATTTCTTCCGCAGAATATATGGCAAACTTGTCCCAGTCTAAATTATAAGCCTCGTCACTAGGGTGGAAATACTTGACTATTCCATATATCTCTGCTAATTTAATTAAGTTCTCAACTTTATGTTGGGCAACCTCATTTTCATTCTTACTCTTACAAGCCATAAGAGATAAACAAATGAAGAAAGATAATATTTTGAATTTGAGAGTCATATTTGCTGCTAACGGCCCTGGCTATGGCAAGTGCGGGATTTTGAAACCGAATCCTTGTCCGCCAGACCGAATGTTATTTAGTTGTAAAATCTTCATTTTTGAGCAGTCAGCCCGCATTTGCTATAGCCGATGTTGGCAGCTGGCTTTTTTTATTATCAGTCGGCTTGATGAATCCAAATGTATTTTCCGTCTTTAAAAGTTATTAGTCCACCACCAACTTCTTCTTTTCTAACCACAATTGATGGATAGTCAAGCTTGACTTCTCTTTCTCCAATAATTTCAGCGTCTTCAATAACGATTTCATAAGATTTAGAGTCTTTTACAAGTCCCCAATAATCAGCCCAATTAAATTCCGTTAAGTGAGCAAATTGCTCTCCAAAGCCAATTTTTACTTTCTCATAAGTTAGTCCGTGAGTTATAATAATCCCTGAAGTTTCGTTTTCTTTTTTGAAAACTGCTTGGTCATTATTTCCGTCTCCGTTAAAGTCTGCGTTTATTGTGTCGGTCAATTTGAATATTGTTGCTTCTTTAAATTCATTATTCAAATCTTGATTATTCTGCTCAGTCTGTTCGGATGAACTTTGTTTCAAGTTTAGTTTTGTAGTATCTGCTTTAGACTCCACCATAACAGTGTTGGATTCGGCTGAAATTTCGTTTTCAGATTCCTTGTCAGAATTTGATTGACCACAACTAGCTAAAATAAAAAAGGTCAATATGTAGGTTATAAGTTTCATTGTCGTTTTAGCTTGCTGCCAACGTGTTTGGCTATGGTTTCGTTGCGTGAAAATCCGCGCGGATTTTCCGCCGTAAACCGAAGATAGCAAATTTGCAAGGACTTTCCGAAAGGAAAGTCAGAAGCAATGAACTATAGCCGGTGTTGTGT
>NZ_JAAAMI010000019.1 GCF_010500845.1 Flagellimonas sediminis
AATCGATGAGAAGAAAATTAAAAAATAAAAACTAAGTTTAACCCAAGGATAGATCAAATCTGGGCAGTTCGTTTGCTATGGTCAGTTTTATCCGGCGAAGGTGGGTCAGTTTACCCGGCTTATCCACCTTAGCAAAAAAAATGTAGCCTATCAATAAAATGAAGAAAATAGCTGCTGAAGTCCCCACTGAGAACATACTTGGAACGTCCTCAGCATCAGTCACGACGTTTGATATACTGTCCACATCATCATTTTCCGGCTTGGAGACCAAAACAAAGATTCCCGTGCTGATATCGAGAAAAGTATCCACCTCTATTTCTACCCACCCCTTTTTTGAATCTAAATAATTACAGAGTCTGCCATTAAGAGAATTTAATACTACGAAACGAACCTGTCCTTTTTCAAGATTTTTATCATCGGTTTCTATAATTTGAGCTAAGCAAGGGAATGGGATTTTTCGTAATGAATCTTCCCCTAATTCAACTACCAAGTTCTCTATACCGTTTCTGTTCAGAAAATTCACTATAGATTCAATTCTTGGATACTTAGGGTCTCTTTCTATTTCGTTTACAGGAATTTGCTCCCCCTGAATTATAAAAAGATTTTCAAGCGCAACTTTAGTATTAGAATATTCCGTCGATTCCTTAACCCACTTTTTGCTTTTTACATTACCCATGCCTATGATACGTTAAAAAAATGTGCAAACTACTGCAAGCAATAATCATTAACATTATTGATGCACAACTTACAGGCAAATTAAGAGAAAATCCTAGAGGTACTGAACCAAATGGAGTCAAATATCTAATTTATAACCCAGAAGTATATGCCCATATAACAGAACAAAGAACGGATCGTTTGGTGGAAAAAAAGCAACCGGAAAGGGATATCGAATAACCCAGCGATTTCATCAATACTGCTATAAACTGAATATGGGATAGCTCCATTGGGGGAAATTTTCAAGACCCTCGACATGATTCTGCATTGACACACGGCATCAATATCTCTGGAAGACAAAGAGGATAAATCCCTTGTTTTCAGTTTTTTAGCCAGTTCCATGATGCAAAGGAACTATACCTAGACACTTGAAGGATTCAGGACAGGGATATTATCATAAATGGCATTGACAGGTAGCCATTTTGTGCCCGAAGGGAACATAAACAAATCTTAAACCTGATTTAAACAGACCACACTTACTAAGGATATTATTTGCTTACAATGTAAGTTTTTTCATTTTTATGAAAAATTTATCTATATTGAGACATGTATATTAACTCTAACCATTTTATTATGAAAAAAATCATTGGGATTTTTGCATTGGCCCTAATTCTTACTACCAATGCCAATGCTATTGAAGAAAACGACTGTTCATGCACCAAAGCTTCCGATGAGGCTTATCTTTCATGTGTTGCAATCGCAACGGAACTCACTAGGGGACAAAGTGTTGAAGCATTTAGGGCAGCGTATGTTGGATGCATCGAATTGAGGGCCAAATACGAATGAGGACTTGATTCAGAAGGCGAATTCTGGCCCCCAATATTATTCTCCCCAAAGAAACAAACTTTGGGGATTTTTAATGAAAAAATATATCAAAATGAACAAGCATATAATATACCTTTTAATGTTAGTTTTTCATACAACCTATGCCCAACAAGATGGTGTTAGGGCGTTGTATGGGGTCAAATCTGCAAAGAACATTGATGATATGGAAAACTTTGAAGTAAAAAATATAATGATTTCAATAGCTTCTGTATTGAAAGATTTTGAATTTGAATTGTTGATATCGGACCATGAGTCTTTGTTCAATCGGAAGGAACAGTTGAAGCCCGATGATATATCCCCCTATATTTATTATCAAGCATTGGTATTCTCCCAAGGAGATAAAACTTGGTATGTCAATGATTTGGAAGGTACCAAGATTGTTGAGAAGAACGATTCAAAACCAATGACTTTACTACTTGATGAAAAATTGGAATGGGACATTACCAAAGAATCAAAGAATTTTGGAGATTATAAAGTTTACAAAGCTACCACAGTTCGGCAAAAAGGGACGGTCAAGACCCCAGTTGAAGCATGGTTTACCTCTGATTTGCCCTACAGTTTTGGGCCTCTGGGGTTTGGAGGACTTCCCGGATTCATTGTTGAACTTAAATTCGAGGAAATGATCTATACCTTGAACAAGATTGAAAAAGCGAACGTAAAAATCAAAAAACCGAAACTAAACAATCAAATATCCTACCAAGAATATTATATTATGCTGGAAAAAGAAGTGGCGGATATAAAGAAAAAAGGTTATTGAAGAAGATTTGTTTTTTTATTGCTTTTTTATGGGGCAGTACTATAGCTCTAGGACAAGAGATCCAAATTTTTGGTCAGGTAAAGGATTCCAGTGGTGTTGTTTTGTCCAACGCAAATATTATTGCATTCCCAAATTCTAATTCAGAAAAAACCCCATTTGCAATCACAGATAAAAAGGGGGAATATTCATTGACCCTAAAAAAAAATATTACTTATGAAATCCAAGTGAGCTATCTTGGTTTCCGCCCACTGGTGTTTTCATTGATTGCTGAAAATAGTGCCAAAAAGGACTTTACCCTACTTCCATTGGTCCAAGAATTGGATGAAGTCCTTTTAACTTATAAACTTCCTGTCCAGATCAAAAAGGATACTACAATTTATAATGTTACTGCCTTTGCATCCGGTAAAGAACGTAAACTTAAGGAACTCCTAAATAAATTACCGGGGATAGAAGTCGATAGAGAGGGTAATGTCCGTGCGCAGGGAAAAGAAATAACGAAGGTCTTGGTGGAGGGAAAAACCTTTTTTACCGGGGACAGCAAACTTGCCGTGAACAATATTCCCGTAGATGTCATCGACCAAATTGAAATCTTGGACAATTACAGTGCCATCGGATTTTTAAAAGGGCTGGAAGATAGCCAGGAAAAGGCTTTGAACATCAAATTGAAAGAAGAAAAGAAAAGGTTTGTGTTCGGTGACATCGAATTGGGTTATGGATTGGAGGAAAGGTACTTGGCACACCCTGCCCTTTTTTATTATAGCCCCAAGACAAATGTCAATATTATTGGAGACCTGAACAATATTGGTGAGAAAGGATTTTCTATTACGGACTACATTGATTTTGAAGGAGGGTTTGGAAAACTTATGTCCAATAACAAAAACTTTGTCTCTCTTTATAACGATGATTTTGCTTCCCATTTGAACAACATGGATTTCAAGGAAAATTCAAATAGTTTTGGGGCATTTAACCTTAGACAGTCCATTTCCCCCACGACAGAGATAAACTCCTATGCCATTATAACCAATAGCAAATCAGAAACAGAAACCCAAACGGTCAATAATTACCTTGCCGATGAACCTTTCATCGAAAATAGACAGGAATTGGAATCAAATGACATCTCCTTCCTTCTAGGCAAACTATCCATCGGCCATCATTCGAAGCAAAACTTAAACATCTCAGCCAATACTTTGGTTAAATTAGGAAAGAATGACTCCTTTGGCTCTTTGATCTCAATCAATCCATACCAGAACAATAGTCTCCAGACTTTTAATAGTTTTGAATACTTAGACCTAAAACAAAACATTGATTATAATAAGAAGTTCTCCAAAGCCCAGACTCTTAGTGTAGAGGCTACTCTGGGTCATTCTCAAAATAAGTCCATTGGGGATTGGATATCCAATGAGTCGTTTTTAGAAGACCTGCTACCTTTGGAAATTGATATGCCATACAGCATAAACCAAAAGAGGGAATTAAGGAAAACCAGTTTTGACCTTGCTTTAAAAGATTATTGGATATTGAACAATTACAATCACTTGTATACTACACTGGGATATGGCATATCTTTTGACAATTATTTGTCCAGTTCGGGTCAAGCACTTACAGATCAAGACAGTATCGACTTCCCAAAAGATAGTTTTTCCAATGATCTCGATCGTAACTTTAATGATATCTTCATAGGTCTTGAATATAAATTCTTAATAGGGAAATTAATTTTTAAACCTGGCCTTATTTATCATAGGTATTTTTGGAGAAACAGACAGACAACGAACATCTTTACAAACAGTTCCTCAACAATTTTGCCTCAATTTTTACTGAGAGTGGAGTTTAATGACAGTGAAAAATTGATCATCAAATATGATACTGATGTTGGGTTTCCCGATACTTCCCAATTTTCCCAAAATTACTCAATTGTCGATTTCAATGTCGTTACAAAAGGTAATCCGAGTATGGGTCCAATGAAAAGCCATTCCCTTTCCTTGAATTATTATAAGCTAAACTTTTTCAAGGGGTTATATTTTGATACCTCTCTGGTATATTTAAGAAGAGCCCAAAACATCAAGAAAAATGTGGTATTGAATGGAATCGATCAATCAAGTACCTTTCTAATACTTTATTCTCCAGAAAACAGTTTGGCCGGAAACTTTAATTTGAGCAAAGAAATAAGCAACCTAAAATTCCATTTTCAAGGAGAGGCCAGTTATGATGAGTTCTTTCAGGTGTTCAATTCAGAGGCGTCAATTTTTTTTTTGACTGACCTATCGGGGAAAATCAGGGCCGAAACTTATTTTGAAAAGGGTCCAAACTTTGAAATCTCATACGAACATTCTCCTTCAAATTACGGGGGAAAGGATGGAAGAACAAGATACCTATCTTCCGAATTGTTCGTAAGTTCGGAATTCAGATTTTTCGATGATTTCAAATTCACTGTTGAATACTCCAAGAATCGGTTCCTAAATCGGGAAAATAGGATCCAAAATCTTTTTGACCTAGCAAATACTTCTATTTACTACAATAAAGAGAATAGCCCATGGAGTTTTGAAATGGAGGCTACAAATCTGTTCAATGTGAATGCAAAACGGGAAAGTTCCTTTTCCGATTTTATAGTTCAAGAAAGGAGTATCTATATTGTGCCCCGAATTATTATGTTCAAGATTGCTTATAAATTTTAATCTATGTTCATACAGAGTATGACAGTTTCAAACTAGGAGGTGTCCGTCTGAGTAAATACTAGAGGTGAAAAGGAAAGAATAAAAATACTCTGAAAAGGATTATTGAAAGAGAATCAAGTGCTTCTAATATGAAATGATTCTTTGATAATGATTTCGATATCTTCCTTCAAAAAGTTAGAACCTTGTCCTCTTGAGGTCACTAGTATTCATAGGGCCTCAGAGAGTTTATCTTTCTGAGGCTTATTTTTTTCAAACAATTTGCAAACACCACATTTTTAACAAGATTTAACACAATAACGACCTATTTGTTAAATTTCAAATCGATTTATAATAATTTCACTTGTTTTAATCGTTAGTTCTATTTCTTTATCATAGAAATTGTCAAACTTCGTTTTATGGCATTTTTTAGGTTGGTCAAAGACTTAAAATAAAATTTTGAATATTACACTTACCAAAACAGATTATACTATTTCGACTCTACATAAGCTTATATCTTTAGGTGAATATAAAGGCTTTGTCAAAATGCAGGAATTCGAATTGGTACGGCAAAAATCTTATAAGTTTTACAGAGTTAAGGGAAAATTGAACGGAAAGAATCAATTCGTTGTTCAAACAGATTTTATCAAACCCTTGAAAATTTTGGTCAAGACCATAAATGTTTTGGGTATTTTGACTTCTTTGATTTTGGCGTTTGTTATTTCCAACTGGACACTTGTTATCTTATACTTTGTTTTGAGACTTTTTCTGGAATTATATATAAGGTATCACGAAGAAAAGGAGATTCGTTGGTTTTCTGAAGCCTATCATAGTCTAATCCAAAAAATATAGCATAACTATTAGAAAAATGGAAGGATTGATTAATGTAAAAGGTTATTCCGAGAAGTATCTAAAGTTGGCTATCAGACAATGGATTGATTTGTATTTCGAAAGTTTAGATAACGAAAAGACCTTTAATTTGTTCCAACTTGAAGACTCAATCCAAATAAGAATCGATAACATTTCTAACCAACTGTTATTTTTCTTAATTAACTATTTAAAGTACCCTGTGGATATAAAGGGACCAATTGAAATATTGGGATATACAGGACGTGATGAGACTAGTGATTTTAAAGGCCAGGACATATTGATTTATGTTTCTTCCGATGATACTGAATATGATAACGTTTATGTGGTTACAGAAAATAATATTCATTTCAAGATTGACTTTGGTGGTGGAATAAAAAAAGTTAATTCCAGCATTCCAGAATTTTTTAAGTTAACACCAGTAAGCACATCACCGATAGATTCTATTATAGTTTCTAAAAAAGCGAGTTTCTATTTTGATAAGAAGCAATTCTTTAAAACCATTGAAGGAAGGTTTACCATAATATCTTTGGTACTCTTCATACTATTAATATTTCATTTTCTGTATATCAATGGAGATAGCGACATGCTTGAAAAAGAAAGAGCAACTTGGTTTTTATATGCCGGAGTTTCTATTTGGTTTTTTATTGATAATGAAATGCTTAAAAAAGATATTCTGTATCTAGGTTGTTTTGCAATAGCAATTGTATTGATGGTTTATGGGGGGGATTTTGTAAATAATTTTCCAAAAACAATAACTGAAAAGTTAGGGCCATTTACCTTAATGCCATTAACTTTTTTAATGTTGCAATGGCCTCTTCGAAGAATATACAAAGGATTATTTAAGAAAGAACCGAAGACTGATAGGGACGGAGGTGTAACTGATTTCATATATTCAATGGCACTTACATTTGGCTCAATTATTTTGCCATTCGTATTGTATGGATTAATAAATAAGTGATTGTTATATCTAAAAAAAATAACTATTCAAATCAGTTCATATTACCATTCATCCATTCACAACGTATTTTTCTTTTAGTAAAAAGGTTATATTTATAATATGCTTTCAAGCATAATTTGTGCGGCAAATAAATAATTGATTTGACTTTCCTAAAGTCCGTACAAACCAAAGAAAATTTATTTGGCAGCTGATTTTTAAATCAGCTTGTATTTATTCGGTCCCGCTTGCGGGACGAAGGAATAGCAAGAGGATAGCGCGCTAAAGCGACGCTATTGATTCATTTTCCTTCGTAAAATACCTGTTTATAAGGGTTTTTGGAAATGTTTGATTTTAGGAACTACAAAATTTATTGTTACAATAACGCCGGGGTTTCCTGTAATCACTGAAAAGAATTGTAACAATTGTACCCCTTAAAACTTGAAATATGGATGATTTTAGAGCTGTTAGGATAAAGAAAAGGACTTTGTCCAGATTTAAGGTGTTTTCTAAAAAAGTGGGCAAGAGTTATTCCCATACCTTGGATATGGTCATGGATTTTTTTGAGTGGCATGGGTTTTTACCCTCTGAAAGATTTGAAAAGAGCATAGGTCAAGAGATTATCAAGAACAGAAAACGGACGGATGCGGTCATTGCCATTATTAGGGACATTGAGAAGAACCAGACACTACCCACGATTGGAATGATGCAGGCCTTGTTCAATCAAGAACTGGACAATGATGGGGAAGAAGATGATTTCCTTGAGGATATGATCGAAAAGAATCCTCCAAAGCCATATCCAAAGTACGAGGGTGAGGTAATGGTGCCCAGGATCAAGTATGAACATTTGGAGGAAAAGGCAGCCGCACTTCAAACAGATTTAAAGGAAATCCTTGATAAGGTCAAAGTGGTCAAGGGCAGTTTTGGGAAGAGTTACCTTAAGCTGGAGATAACGGAAGGGAGATTGGAAAGATATAAGCGTGAAGCCAACAGACCTTTGGATTCTCTTCATTGATATGAAGCATGTGCCAAATCAATTGAAAAATTTGCCTCGCTCAGTAGTATTAGTTTGGTAAGTTTTAGGACGCTTGCAGCACTTCACTACGTTCCGCTCGCTTTTGAAAAGTTATGCTTTTAGATGTTTTTCTAGTAGTCGTATGAGCTATTTTAATTCAGCATATCATATCAGGCTCTATATCGAGTAGGTCTGCAAGCCATACTATTTCCCTCATCGTGAACTTGTCAGGATGGTTCAGTCATTAAACTGAACTTTTGTATTTCTTTCTAAAATCTGTTGGTGTGGTTCCTGTTTTAGCTTTAAAAACTTTAGAGAAATGGGCATAATCCTTAAAGCCCAGAAAATCAGAGATATTTACTAAAGAATTTTCTGAATGTACCAAGAGTCGCTTGGCTTCCAATAATAAACGTTCTTGGATTAGTTCTGAGGGTGACTTGCCAATGGATTCCATGGTGATTCTGTTCAAATGCTTGGTTGATATGTTTAGTCTTTCCGCGTAATACGACACCGTTTTTTCCTTGCGATAATTTTTTTGGATCAAGGTTTCCAAGTTTCTTAGTGTATTGAGATAGGTTGTTGAAGCTATAATTTTGTGCGATTCATTTGAGGAATATAATCGGGTCAGGTCAATATAGGTTAGTCTTATTAAGCTCTGTAACTTTTGTTCTTTAAAGGGTAGGTTCTTATGGTATTCGGAATTCAATTCGGCAAACCGTGTCTTGATTTGTTCAAGATTATCCAAATTTATGTGAAGGTTTGGTGGGTTTTCATTGGAAAAGTAGAAAGGGAATTGTTCAAGTTTGGTATCCGAAAAGCCAACTTCAAAGAAATCCCTCGTATGAAAAAATATGAAACCATCAGGTTCGCTGTCAAATTTCCATAAATGGGTTTGGCCTGGTTTTAAGAAAAATACACTCCCTGGGCAAAGGTGCAAAAAACGGGCATAGTATACCACCTTCGGCGGGTCAAAGTGAGCCACCCGCGGCGGACCAAAGTGAGCATAGTGGGGCGGATGAACGTGAGCCACTAAAAAGATCGATTCTATTTGAGTGTTG
>NZ_JAAAMI010000002.1 GCF_010500845.1 Flagellimonas sediminis
GAATCAATGAGAAAAAAAATTAAAAATAAACGTTAACTTCAGCACCAAAATGAGTCGATCTCGTGCACTTGATTTGCACTGCTCACTTTCATCCGCCGCAGGTGGTATACATTGACCGCCCTATCCATATAAGAGGGATTATTTGTCCAGTATAAATAAAAGATGGGAAAAGATTTTATCTTGTAGTACAATTCAATTCGTTTCAATTACAAATATTAAAGTAAGTGCTATTTATATGGTTTTTCGTGTACTATTTCTGTTGGTGTTGGGCTATGTAGGACATATTAAGGCCCAAAAGGCAAAGAACACCATCAGCTATATACAATCCGTTCATATTGAAACAGGTAAAATAGACACCATCCTAAAATTGAACCAACACTTTGAGGCGCCCAATTGGCATCCTGATGGGTATTTGATCATGAACAGTAAGGGATTTATCTACACCTATGATATTTCGGATAGAAAAATGGCTGCACTCTACACAGGATCCGTGATCGAATGTAATAACGATCATGGGGTGTCGTCAGATGGTAAGTGGTTGGTGGTGAGCAGCAATGATAGGGAAGATCCATCGCTTAAATCTTATAAATCTGCTATTTTTATTCTCCCTATTCAGGGAGGGAACCCTAGAAAAGTAACCGACCAAGTGCCTTCTTATTGGCACGGTTGGAGCCCAGACGGGAGTACACTCGTCTATTGTGCCGAACGGAACGGTAACTATGACATCTACACTATTGATGTGAATGGAGGAGAAGAAACCCGGTTGACCTCTACCGCAGGATTGGATGATGGACCCGAGTATTCACCGGATGGCAAGTTCATTTATTTCAACTCATACCGAACAGGCCATATGCAATTGTGGCGCATGAAAGTGGATGGCAGTGATCCTGAACAGTTGACCTTTGATGAAAATTCCAATTGGTTTCCTCATGTTTCCCCGGATAATAAGTGGGTGGCTTATATTGCGTATACCTCCGATCAAAAGCAGGAGCATTTGTTCGGTAAGGATGTAAAACTCCGATTGATGGATGTGGAGTCTAAGGAAATTAGAGATTTAACCCCTATCTTTTTTGGCGGACAGGGAACCATCAATGTACCATCTTGGAGTCCGGATAGCAAAAAAGTAGCATTTATCGGGTATCAGGTAGAATAACGATTTTACTGTTTTCAACGATTCAGGATTCACAAAACTCAGAATTTCCCACATTCTTTGATGAAAGCCTCTTTTCTTCGGGTAGAGACTTCCAATTTAAGGCCATCCTTTAGGATGGCATATCCATCCTTATGATAAGAGGCCACATAATGTAAGTTAATCAAGTGCGAATTGTGGATTCTGAAAAAGTGTCGACCTTCCAAGAGTTTTTCAAAATGCTTCAAGGTCTTGGATGCCGTATATTTTTTGCCATCAACGGTGAAAATATGGGTGTAGTTCACATCGGCCTGGCATCGGACGATATCATCTATCAATAAAAAGGCATAGCCTTCATTGGAGGGAACACTGATGCGTTTGAGATGGTTGTCCGTTGAAACATGGGACAACAGCACCTTGATCCGATCATGGAGTTGCGATTGTTCTACTTTATCGATGGCCTTTTGAAGGGCCGTTTCAAAATCGTCCCTGTCCACGGGTTTTAAAAGATAGTCTATGGCAGAAAACTTGAAGGCCTCTATGGCATACGACTCGTATGCAGTGGTAAAGATCAAGCTGAAATCACGTTTTGAAATGGCGGACAACACATCGAAACCGGTTTTTTGATGTAGTTGCACGTCGAGAAAAACAATATCTGGCTGAAGCTTTTCCAACCCGATAATGGCTTCTTCCGCATTCCCGAAACAGGATATTTCCATACCCGCACCAAAAGGTTTTAACAATGCATACAAATGGTCTATACAGTGTTGCTCGTCATCTATAATGGCTACTTTCATGTAAGGTTTGGTTCCATTTAAAAAAGGCGATCAAGGGGTATGCTGATTTCTATCCGAGTGCCCTGTTGCTCACCTAGATCAATAATCTGCAATTTACCTTTCTTATTTTGTTGCTTGTTCAGGATTTCAAGTCGATTTTCGGTTATGGCCACCCCAAAAGACTTTTTGGTTGCATTTCCATTTTCCGAAAACCGTATTCCCTTTCCATTATCCTTGACCGAGCACAGGAGCAAATCGTGATCTTCCCTTATGTGAACCAAAATATGTCCTGGCCCATCCTTGTCCCGAAACCCATGCCAAATACTATTTTCAATAAAAGGTTGTAACAGCAAAGGAGGGACCAAGGTATTTGCAGTATCCAATCCTTCATCTACCTCAATGCAATATGAAAATTTGCCAGGCTGTCTTTTGGCCTCTACCTGCAGATAGAGTTCAAGAAACTTTAAGTCTTCTTCCAAGGGTATTGACTTGTTCTCAGAATTTTCGAGCACCATGCGCATCAACTTGGCAAACTTGGTCAGGTACTCCAAAGCCGTTTCATTGTCGCTTTTCAGAATATAATCCCCAATGGAGTTGAGCGAGTTGAAGATGAAATGGGGATTCATTTGGGCCCTCAGTGCCTTTAATTCGGTATCTGCCACCAATGCCCTGAATTCCGCTTCCTTTTTCTGTTCCACGGCATCCCTACGTCTTTTGTAAAGGACAAACCCAATAACCGATGCCGCCAACAGGCCACTTCCGCCCAGAAGTGTAGCAGCTTTAATGGCCGACTGCCTATGGATTTCCGCCTGGGCAACGGCCCTTTCTTTTTCAAATTCGAACTCCAGTTGCCTTCGGTTGATCTCTACACGCCTGTTCTGGTTGTTGAGACTATCCTTTAACAAGGAAAATGTAGTATAGGCTTGAAGTGCCTTGGCATATTCGCCCTTGGCCGAGTATACATCGGCAAGGGTGCCCCAAGCAGACTTTTGAAGAAATATATTTCCCTGTACTTCACTAAGTTGTAAAGATTCATTGGCGTATTGCTCGGCACTTTCATAATCCTTATTGCCCAAATAAGCCATTGAGGCATTGGCATAGGCCGTGGGTCTTACGAATTCTATTCCATATTGATCAATAAGGCCAACACTCTTTTCAGCGGAAGCCATTGCGGAGTCCATTTGGTTTGCTTGACTATAGATCAAGGAAAGATTGCTATATAGGTTTGCCCTATAGGTTGGGTTGTTAGAAACCTGTTCTAGGTCCAATGCTTTGTTATAATAATAGATGGCAGAATCCAAATGGTTCAAAGAGCCAAAAATATTGGCAATATTGGCGGTAGCGGTCAATTCAAGATTTTTATCGTTTCGCAATACCTTTCTGAACTGCTCCAGGGCTTTCCCATATTCCTCTTGCTCATAATAAAGGGTACCAATGCCTCCATAAATGCTCCAACCCATTGTTTCCAAGCCCTTGTCCTTTTCCATGAGGTCCAATGCTTTGTGATAATATTCCAATGCCTTGTATGGATTGGAAAGGGAATACTGGTAGACAAGGGCAACCCGCTCATAACCAAGCAAAAGTCCTTTCCAATATCTCAGTTCCGTGGCCAAGCCAACAGTTTTTAATGAAAATGCCAAAAGCGTGGTATCCGAAGGGTTGGTAAAAAGGGCCTGTTTGGTGTATTGGTTTCTAAGGTCTATGGTTTCTTGATTGAACAACGGACTTGAATTGATTTTTTTGGATAGGGAGTCCAGTTCCATCTGAAATTGTTGGGCGGAAGAGTGCATGATAAACAAAAAAAACATCAGCATTAAGATGTATTTCATACGGCAACCAATTAATCTAGGTGAAGGCAAAATGAAAATACACATTTTCACAAAGAATAATCTATGTAACACAGAAAATAAGAAGGTGTTGGCAGAAAATCATTTATGGGTTAAGGTAAAGAACGCTTCGCATACTTTTAAACCAATAATCAATACCAAAAGCCAAATGGACACGCAGAAAATCATCCAATTCATTACCCGTCAGGAAAAGATACTATTAGGTGTCAGCAGCAAATTAGCACTAAGGTTGAACTTGCAGCCCATAGTCATACGGATCGTTTTTGTTGTACTCACCTTATTGTTCATCCCATTAGGAATCTTGGCTTATTTGGGGGGGTATTTGATCCTGAACAAAATGGCAGGTAAAATGCTGATCTTGGCCTTGATCGGGGCATTTTTGGGTATTCCTTTTAGCTACTATTTTCAATCCGAAATGGTCCAGCGCATGGCAGGGGGCATCACGGGATACGTAAAGAACTTTGTCAGCATTGTGGATGATGTGGACCGATTTGTAGGCAATGGGATGGATATTATATGGGATGCCATGATAGGAGTGGTGGTCTTTATGTTGATTGGCGGTGCCATTGGCTATTTTATGGATGCATCAAAAAGGAAAAGCGGACAAAATGATGAAAAATAGGGTATTTTGTTGTACGCTACTGTGGGTGTTTGTCTTAATGGGTTGTTCCTCTGATGACAATGAGCCGAATGATAATCAACATGAGGATTATTACTTTCATTTTAAGGAGGATGGAGTTCAGGTAAGTTACGAATACCAACCGGAGACCCAGGTAAACCTTACCGGATCCATTCTATTTGATAGCGGTACCAATACAAATATTGCCAGTATTGCAGGTATGGAAAATATTTTTGAAAGCGGAACCAAAAACAGGCTGACCATTTTTTTGAGTGATTCGGATGCTATTGCAACAAGCGTCAGGTATACCAACGTAGAAGATGAAGGAGATGTAAACCCAAACTCCGTTTTCTTGATGGGGTATTATGACGGTCAAGGAAATCTATACTCGGCAGCTTTGAACCCTGGGCCAAAGGCGCTCTATGAATTGGCTACCATAAGCTTTACCGAAATTACAAACACCCAGATCAGTGGAACATTTTCAGGCACTCTTTTGTGGTACGATGTGAGTGGAGGAACAACGGAATTGCTAGATTCCGTGGTAATTTCCGAGGGCATGTTTTCGGTACCACGATATTGATGTGAAAATAATCCAAAGCATGGTTCTACCCTTTTTAAGGGTAATTTGCAATTCCTATTCCTAGGGCACCCCCCTTTTTTAGGTCATATTCATACCGATTCTTATCCTCCCATTACATCTATCTTTTTAGGTAAATGAATAGATTTATCTAGTTTAATTTATTGTAAATGAATTGTATAACTTCCATTCTGTTCCAAAATAGCGGACCAGTATAGGGAGGTGTTATATAAATTACCGAAAGCATACCATTATTACCGCAGGATGTACCATGAGCAGGAGAATGATTTACCTTTGATCAAGGTTAAGAGATAATTACCATGGAAAAGATCATAAAATTTGACAGCATTTGTGATTACAACAAGCATTATGGAGTAAAAACGGAACACCCTTTGGTCTCTGTCATCGACTTTTCTAAGGTAGACCCAAAGGTGCCCTCCAAAATGAATTTCGGATTTTATTTGGTGATGTTAAAGGATGTGAAGTGTGGGGACATGCAATACGGAAAACATTATTATGACTACCAAGAAGGAACTTTGGTGTTCATGGCCCCGGGACAAGTGGCCGGTAGAGCTCCAAAACCAGAGGAGTTGTCAAAAAAGGAATGTAAAAGAATGAAACCCAAAGGTCATGCATTGGCATTCCATCCTGATCTTATCAAAGGAACGTCATTGGGCAAAAACATCAATATGTATAACTTCTTTTCATACCAAGTAAATGAGGCATTGCATATTTCGGATTGTGAAAGGGAAATTGTTTTGGATTGTTTTTCAAAAATAGGATTTGAACTAAAACAGGCCATTGACAAACATAGCAAGACACTGATCGTTTCAACCATTGAACTGTTCCTGAACTACTGTTTGCGTTTTTACGACAGACAGTTCATCACTAGGGATAACCAAAACCAAGGAGTCCTCAACAGGTTTGAGAGTTTACTGAACGATTATTTTATGTCGGAAAACCCAAAGAACATAGGCCTACCTTCGGTTGGATATTTTGCTTCAGAATTTAATCTGTCTTCCAACTACTTTGGTGACTTGGTCAAAAAGGAAACCGGTAAGACCGCACAGGAATATATACAGACAAAATTGATCGATGTGGCCAAGGAGCGAATCTTTGACAACACCAAATCAGTAAGCCAGATCGCGTATGAGCTCGGGTTCAAGTACCCGCAGCATTTCACGAGACTGTTCAAACAACGAGTGGGGTATTCCCCGAACGATTATCGTATGCTCAATTAAACAACGAAAGCACATCATCTAAACAAACTTTTGTTCTTGGACATTGACCATATCACGGCCGACCGATCGGTTCGTGACAGGGTATTTTCATTTAAACATTAAAAGAATTTTATCGTACCAGGCCCGTATTGGGGTTTGGGTATTTGCATTATCAATCATTATAACCAAAAACAACAACACCATGAAAAAGGAAAATTTACAGACATTTTTGGCCATATGCGTTATGGCAATCATAGGGTCGGTATTAACGTCTTGTGCCGATTCCAACGCTGCGGAACAAAAGGTGGTTGCCATGGCAACACCCTATATTCTCCCATCAATCGAAAAGATCACAAATTGGGATGAGTATATCGGTCGTTTTGAAGCTTCGGAGCGAGTTGAGATACGATCCAGGGTAAACGGATATGTAGAATCCGTTAAGTTCAAGGATGGCGACTTCGTAGAAAAGGGCCAAGTGCTTTTTGTTGTGGATCAACGTCCTTATTATGCGGCGCTAAAACAAGCGGAGGCCGAAAAGTTACAAGCGGAGGCTGATCTACAAAGGACCAAGAGTGACTATGATCGGGTTTCGTCCGTGCAGGATTCCAGGGCAGTTTCCACGGAAGAAGTAGAACAGCGTAAGCAGATTGCTAAGTCCTCCGAAGCACGGTTAATGGCGGCAAACGCGCGGTTGGCCCAAGCCCAATTGGACCTTTCATACACCACCATTAAAGCCCCCATAAGTGGAAAGGTAAGCGAAAAGTATGTAGACGCAGGAAACTATATTTCGGGAGGGTCGGCCGATGCGAGTCTTTTGACCACAATCCTTCAAGTAAATCCAATGCACTTTTACTTTGATGCCAGTGAAACGGATTTCTTTGGAAATCCTGGAGCCAGTGATGGAAAAACTTCAACCAATAAAAAACAAGTGTTGGTGAAGTTGACCAATGAAACTTCCTATGATAGGGTCGGCTATATGGACTTTGTGGACAATGAAATCCACCAAACCACCGGTACCATTCGAGGAAGGGCAGTTTTTGACAACAAGAACATGGAACTGGAATCAGGGATGTTCGGGCGCATGCGATTGTTGGGACAAGAAACCGAGGTCTTACTGATTCCAGAGGAAGTGATTACCACCAACCAGTCACAAAAAATAGTGTATACAGTAGGTGAGGACAATACGGTTCAGGTAAAACCCATCCAGATAGGCAAGTTGTACAACCACAAGTACAGAATTGTTTTGGGTGGTTTGGAACCTGGTGATAAAGTCATCAGTGGCAATTTGCTCAAGGTTCGTCCTGGAATTCAGATCCAACCGGAACAAAAGACCTTCAAAGTTGAACCTGATACCTCATTGGCAGCCATGTAAGCATCCAATATCCTTTTTTGAATAGGCATGTAAGTATTTCATTTACAAAGCCCTTTTTTACAGGCTTATCCCATTATGGATGGGGTAGGTTAGGGACAGGTCTTTTCAAAATTCAAAAGGAACAACTAATACGTAGTAAATCAAAAACCAATATTTCAATATGAAATTCACGCATAATTTTATTAAAAGGCCAATTCTTTCCATTGTGATCTCCATCATTTTGATGATCCTTGGAGGACTGGCTTATTTCTCGCTTCCGGTATCACAATATCCGGAAGTGGCTCCCCCTACGGTGGTGGTGACCGCTGCCTACCCAGGGGCGAGTGCGGAGACCATTTCCAAGACCGTTGCCACGCCGTTGGAGCAGGAAATCAATGGAGTGGAGGGGATGATCTATATGTTGTCCCAAGCCACCAACGATGGGTTGCTGAACCTCACCATCTCCTTTAAACAGGGGGTAGATGTGGACCAGGCACAGGTACTTGTGCAGAACAGGGTGGCCATTGCCCAACCTAGGTTGCCCGAACAGGTAAGAAGACTCGGCATCACCACGCAAAAGAGTTCCCCAGACCTTATGTTGGTCATCCACATGATTTCTCCAGACAATACGTATGACCAGACCTATCTGGCCAATTATGCCAATTTCCAGATTATAGACAAAATCTCAAGGATTGATGGTGTAGGGAATGTAAGGATGTTCGGTGGGGATCAATATTCCATGAGAATTTGGCTCAACCCGGATAAGATGGCCAGTATGGACATGACACCCAACGAGGTACTCAGTGCCTTGAGGGCACAGAACGTCCAAGTGGCTGGTGGTACCCTGAACCAACAACCCTTAATGGACCAGAATGCCTTTGAGGTGAACATACAGACCCAAGGGAGGCTCAATACCAAAGAGGAATTTGAGGACATTATTGTTAGAAACGGCGATAGGGGCCAGTTGGTAAGGGTCAAGGATATTGGTCGTGTGGAGCTGGGTTCGGCAAGTTATGCCACCAAAGGTTATCTGGATAAGTATCCTGCCGTGGCACTTCCCGTGTTTCAAAGGCCGGGAACCAATGCTTTGGAAACTGCGGATGCCATTATAAATACCATGAAGGAAGTATCCAAAGACTTCCCAAAAGGGGTGGAATACAGGATTGCCTATAACCCAACGGAATTTATCGCGCAATCCATCGATGAGGTAGGAGGAACCATCTATGAAGCCATCATCCTTGTAGTGTTGGTGATTATTTTGTTCCTCCAGACCTGGAGGGCTGCCATCATACCCATTTTGGCGATACCCGTATCCCTTATCGGAACCTTTGCGGTGATGCAGGCATTGGGATATTCGCTGAACAGTTTGACCCTTTTTGGTTTGGTATTGGCCATCGGTATCGTGGTGGATGATGCCATTGTTGTTGTGGAAAATATGGAACGGAACCTGAGGAACGGTATGGGGGTCAAGAAAGCTGCAAGAAAAACGATGAATGAAGTTGGTGGAGCATTGATTGCCATGGGCTTGGTATTGGTGGCCGTGTTCTTACCAACCATATTCTTGAAAGGAATAAGTGGAGCCTTCTACAGTCAATTTGGTGTTACGGTCGCAGTAGCAACCATGATTTCTGTATTTGTCTCACTTACGTTGAGTCCTGCAATGGCGGCCATCGTCATGAAAAAACATAAGGAGGAAGACCACGAAAAAGTGGCAACAGCTCGGTTTGGTTTTGTTCCAAAGTTTTTCTCTAGCTTTAATAAAGTCATGGATTGGGTTTCATTGAAGTATGGAAATATTACCCAAAAATTTATCGCGAAGCGTAAATGGGTCTTATTATCCTATGTGGGACTTATCGTACTTACCATTTTTGCTTTTAGTCGGGTACCTACAGGATTTATCCCAGAACAGGACCAAGGCTATTTCATCAATATCATTCAATTGCCTCCCGGTTCTTCTTTGGAACGTACCGATAAGGTAATGCAAAAGGCCATTGACAGTGTTTTGACCATCGATGGGGTGAAAAATGCCGTGGCCTTCACAGGTTTCGATGCAGCCACCTTTACGAACTCCTCCAACGCCGGGGCCATTTTCACGGCTTTGGAAGATTTTGAGACTCGGAAGAAAAAAGCATCACCTTTAAGGGATTACAGCAAGAGTTGACCAATAAGTTGGCCCCTTTTGATGATGCTTTTACAGTGGTAGTGGCCCCTCCTCCGGTACGAGGAATTGGAAACGCTGGCGGATTCAAGATGATGATCCAAGATCGTGGAGGATTGGGTACGGAGCAATTGTTACAGGCCGGGTATCAACTTATGGCGGCAGCCAACCAAGACCCTGCGCTCAGCAGTGTGTTCACTTTTTTTAATTCAAGTTCACCACAATTGTTCTTTGATCTGGACAAGGAAAAGGCCCAGACCATGGGAGTGCCTATCGAAGAGATCTCAAGTGCCATGGAAGTATACATGGGATCTGCCTTCGTGAACGATTTTAACATGCAAGGTAAAACCTTTAGGGTAACGGCACAGGCAGATGGTGAATATCGATATACTCCCCAAGACCTTACCAGAATCAGGGTACGGAACAGGAATGGTGAAATGGTACCCTTGAGTGCTGTGGGCCAGTTAAGGGATATTTCGGGACCAGCAAGGGTGCCCAGATACAACCTTTATCCCGCATTGGCACTTTCCGGTAACGTTAACCCCGGCTATAGTTCAGGGGAGGCTCTGGAAGCCATGGAACGTTTGGCGGACCAAATCTTGCCCGAGGGAATTGATTATGAATGGACGGAATTGGCCTATCAACAAAAAGAATCAGGAAATACCGCAGGTATCGCCTTTGGATTGGCCGTTTTGTTTGTGTTCCTGTTGTTGGCGGCCCAGTATGAAAGTTGGGTGCTACCCTTGGCCGTGATCCTGATTGTGCCCATGTGTTTGCTTTCATCCATGACCGGGATTGGACTGTTGGGCATGGACAATAACATCCTTACACAGATCGGATTGGTGGTCCTTGTGGGATTGGCCAGTAAAAATGCCATCCTGATCGTTGAGTTTGCCAAACAATTGGAAGATCAAGGATATCCCTTGGAAAAAGCAGCCATGGAAGCGGCTCGATTAAGACTTCGTCCCATATTGATGACCGCATTTGCCTTCATTTTGGGTGTTGTGCCCTTGGTTTTGGCATCCGGGGCAGGGGCAGAAATGAGACGTTCCTTGGGAACGGCAGTGTTCAGTGGAATGTTGGGGGTAACCTTCTTTGGCTTACTGTTCACACCAGTTTTTTATGTGCTCTGTAGAAATATTGGGAAAAGAAAAACAAAGGCAATCGAATTAAACTAATAACAGGAATGAAATATTCAAGAACAATAATAAAATCCGTTATGATCCTTTTTGGGGTGTTCTCTGTCCATGGACAGGAGTTGGATACTTCCAAATGGAGATGGCGGGATACATCCAAAGAGGATGTGGTGCTATATATCGGGAATGATACCATAAGCAAAAATGTATGGCCCATCACGCAGGATAAACAATGGTGGGAAGCTTTCGGTTATCCAACCTTGGATACTTTGGAAAGCAAGGCCTTGGAGCAGAATCTTGATCTAAAAATAGCCTTGGCCAAACTGAACCAGGCCAGGGCCAACAAACATATTGCCATGTCCACCATGTTTCCGACCATTCGGGTGGAACCTTCGTTCACGAGGCAGGAGTTTTCGGCCAACCGACCTAATCCGTTTGGAGGGCAACTGGGACCGGCAACTTTGAGTACCTACCAAGCTCCGGTCACGGCTTCTTATGAGTTGGATGTCTTTGGTAAAAACTTGAACAATTTTGAAGCTAATAATTTGGTCTACAAGGCTACTGAAGAGAATCGAAAGCAGATATTGCTGGAGGTGACCACCGAAGTGGCAGGTAATTACTTTTTGTTGGTCCGATTGGATGCTGAGATTGATTTGCTGAAGCACACGGAAAAAACCAGACTCGATAATTTGGAGATAGCCTCCACCAGATACAACGCAGGTCTGGTAAGCCAGATTGATGAACTTAGGGCAAAAACGGAATTGGCTTCGGTACAGGTACAACTGAAAAACACCCAAAGATTAAGATCCGAAATAGAACTTATATTGGCCACGTTGGTCGGGGAAGATGCCAGTACGTTTGAGGTGCCCCATGCCAACATACAATATCTTCCACCCAATGTTGAATTTTTGAGGAAAGATTCATTGGTGGTTACGAGACCGGATTTACGGGCTTCAAAATTGATGATTGAGTCAGCGGAAAAAATGCTGGTCAATCAAAAGAAACAATTGTTGCCCTCCTTCCAATTGAGTGGGGCCTACGGCTATCTTTCTGGGGATTCGGACAATCTCATTGAGCGGGACAGCAGAACGTGGTTTGCTGGTGTTACGGCTTCTCTTCCGGTATTTGAAGGAGGTAAGAAACGCGCTGAGATTAAGCTGAGAAAGAGTGAATTGGAGGAGGAACATAGAAATTATGAGCAAAACCTGCTTCAATCATACAGGCAAGTGGAAAATGCATTCTCCAATTTGCATTGGATACGGGAACAGTTGTTGGCACAACAGGAGTTTGTGGTGGCGGCACGGGATGCTGCCCTTTTGACCAATGAACGATACAGAAAAGGATTGGTAAACTATATAGATGTAGTGGATGCAGAGCGTCAGGTACTTGAAGCGGAACGCCTTAGTGTCCAACTTTTTGGACAGGAACTTACTGAACGGGTCAATTTGATACGATCAATGGCACTTGATTCCGGGCGATTGGAAAATTGAGGATGAAAATTGCTGATTGAAAAAGAAAAGAACCCCTGCTGCATGCGGGGGTTTCTTTTTATAAGGCCATAAAGACCAAATTGTGTTATTCCGTTTTTTCAAACCATAGGTTTCGTACCCTGCCATCGGAAATCCAAACTCCAGTAATCTTTCCATTTTCACGCTTGAATTTTAATGTGCTCAATGGATATTCACCCTGTAATAAATCCTTGAATTTTTGCGTGAGGGTCAATTCACCAAACCGTATATGAAAAGCATACAACTTTCCTTCCCTATAAAAGATGGAATAGGAGGTATGGATTTCGGGACTATAATAAGCTCCTACATATTCTTCCGCATCGGCATCAGTTAGGGGTTCTTCCTTGAATTTTTTAAAATGAAGTGATCGGTTGGAGCCTGGGATATAATCAAATTGATTTTCATGGAACTCCAATTTGGTACCATTTTGGGAGTCCAGGGCTTCAAATTTTCCATCTGCAACGGGTAGGAAAGCAGTTTTTGATTGACCTAAAAACAACGTATCGCCGTTAACAGAAATACGCTGTTCTATATAGGTGTCATCATCCCAATAATCACCCACATAGGATTCCATGGTCGACTTTGAAATTTTGGCCACCTTCAGTTTTTTATAGGGAGCGGGCTTGCCGAATAGAATACCGGCAATGTCATTGGATTTGCCCCCAGGTCCCGAAGATGAAAAATTGGTAATGATGGCAATACTCGTTTTCTCCTCTGGGAATACCGCTACATTGGAACGGAAACCACCAATGGAACCGCCATGGGTAATCCGTTTTTTGCCGTATAGTTTGTCCACATTCACACCGAAGGCATATTCCAGATAACTCCCATCATTCAAGGGGTCCAAGGTCTGCATGGTTCGGAATATGTTTTCCCATCCAGGTTGCGGATCATAATAGTTTTTCAGGTACTTTAAAAGGTCGGCCGTAGTGGTGTGCATATTGCCAGAACCCACATAACCCCAATACTCTACCGCTCGGATAAAGCCATTTCTTTGGGTATAGTAGGAGGTAGCGTTGTTCGGGACAATCCGGTCATAGCGATCTTCCACATAGGTTTCGTGCATGCCCAAAGGAACGAAAATATCTTCCTTCATAAAATCCATAAAGGACTTATGGGTCACTTTTTCAATAATGTTGGCCAAGAACATATATCCTGTGTTGCAGTAGAGATACTCGGAACCTGGCTCAAAATTGAGCTCCGTTTGTAGTTGCATGATACGATCTAGATCTGCGTTGGTCCGCGAGTCGTCATTACGCCATCCGGCCAAGGCAAAGAGGGCGTGGAGGCTCCGAAGGCCGCTGGTATGGTGCATCATCTGACGGATGGTAATCTTACTGCCAAAAGGGGCAAGTCCATCAATGTATTTGTCGATGGTATCATCAATGGATAGTTTACCCTGTTCCTGTAATAGTACAATGCCCAACGCACTGAACTGTTTGGATACCGAGGCCACATTGAACAAAGTCCCCGTGGCATTGGGTACTAAATATTCCATACTCGCCAATCCATAGGCTTTGGAGTACACCACCTTATCGCCTTGCATAATGGCTATGGCACCTCCTGGGTGATTGGGCTTGTTCCATGCTTGGAACAGGCTGTCGATTTGCGCTTCTTTTTCCCTACCCAGTTGGCCATATGTAGCGGCCCACAAGAGGAAAAAAATACAACTTACGGTTTTAGGATTCCAGGTTCTCATCATCTTATTTTTCCAATCCTGCCTCGGCCAAGGTGACCAATAAAGCCAATTGGATGGATTCATCCCCTGACTCATCGTTCAGGTACCATTCGTGCAAGGAATGGGCACCACCTCCTTGACCACCACGACCGATACAGACCGATGGAATTCCTTTGGAAACAGGTATGTTGATGTTAGTGGAACCACGACCCAAACTTGGGACAACACCAAAGTATTGGGTAGCTGCCATGGTGCGCTGTACCAATGGGAGCGAAGCTGGAAGTTCCCCGGAAGGTCTATCGCCAATTTTGGTCATTTCATAGGTAACTTCCCCTTTCACTCCGCTTGCGTTGTATGCAGTGATAGCCTTTTCTACCGAATTTAGCAAGATGGATTCGATCTCGTCCAAATTTTTTGGGTCGATGGCCCGCATATCTATTTCCGCCCAAGATTCAAAAGGAATGGAATTTACAGAGGTGCCTCCACCGATCCGACCTACATTGAAACTGGTCTTGGGAATGTCACCCGAAGTATAGGCCCAAGCAGCTTCGGAAAACATATCGATGGCCTTACCCAAGGCGTGATGTGGGTTAGCCAGCCCAAATGCTCCCCAAGAATGGCCTCCTTTTCCCTTGATTTCTAATTTATAGCGTTTGGAACCCAATCCAGCATTGCTGATCCTGCCCATGCTTCCCCCGTCAATGGCAATCCATGAATCGATGTCGAGGCCAGATTCATTAAAAATGTATTTCATTCCGCGAAGGTCACCCAGACCTTCTTCACCCACGGAACCTACAATCAACACATCTTTTTCGGTTTTGATATCAGCCTTGTTCATGGCTTTCAACATACTGATGAGCATGGCCAAAGCCCTGGTGTCGTCCCCGATTCCGGGGGCTTTGAGCGTATCGCCTACTTTTTGAACGGTCACATTGGTTCCTTCTGGAAAAACTACATCCAAATGCGCATCCACGCCTACATATCCTGATTCGCCTGAGGTTCCTTTTCTAAGGCCGATGACGTTGCCGACTTTATCCGTCCAGATACTGTCAATACCAGCTTCCTCCAACATTTTGGCAAATACTTTTCCTTTTTCATCTTCCATGAAAGGAGGAGCCAACACTTCCGTAAGGGTAATGAGGTCGGCAGTAGTTTGGTCCATTTGCCCCTTGATAATTTCGAAGGCAGCCTTGACCTTTTTGGCTTTGGTCAATTTTTCAATTTCCTTGGTGTACTGCTTTTCAATGGTTGGAGTTTCTTGTGCTTTCAGAATGCAAGTTGCCAATCCGAGGGCAAGAACAAATGCTATTGAAGTTTTTTTCATCATGTTGAGGTGCTATTGTTTACGTAATACTTTTCCTGATTTGATATCCTTGAACTCACCTTCATCCACGGCCAACCCTCCATTCACCAAAACATATTCGATGCCTTCGGAGTATTGATGGGGTTTTTCAAAAGTGGCCTTGTCGATGATGGTCTCTGGATTGAATATGGTGATATCTGCCCTCATTCCTTCCTTGATGAGTCCACGGTCCGTGAGATTCAGGCTTTGGGCAGGTAGATAGGTCATTTTTCTTATGGCTTCGGAAAGTTCCAGAGTATGCTTTTCCCTCACGTAAAGCCCCAATACCCTTGGGAAGGTTCCATACCAACGGGGGTGCGGGTGACCCATGCCTGGTTCCACTAAACGCCCGTCTGAACCGATCATGGTCATCGGATGCTTCATGATGCGTTCCACATCTTCTTCGGCCATGGCATGGTATACACAGGATGCCCCGCCGTTCAATTGGGCTTTTATGACCAAGTCCGCCCCATTTTCCACGGAAGGTTCTAAATTGTGTTGTTCGCACCAATACTTCAATGTTTTTCCTTCCAGTTCCGGGGCCCATTCCACTTTCGCAAATTGGATTCGGTCTAAATCCGAACCGCCTCGGTCATTCAAAATATTGAAGACAATCCCATTTTTAATACTGTCGCGAAGTACAGGGTCTTCCACCCGTGCCTTGAATTCTTCTTGACCACCAGCCCTTGCCCAACTTGGGATAAGCACCGAAATACTGGTATAACTGGCTGCGTAAGGGTATTGGTCCATTTTAATGTCCAATCCCTTTGCCCGTGCGGAATCTACCATGGCCAAGGTACGGACACTCTTGCCCCACATGGGTTTACCAATGGCTTTGTGGTGGGTAAGGATTACTGGAATGTCTGCATCCTCGGAAATTTGGATAGCTTCTTGCACGGCATCGAAAAGTCCCAGTCCTTCCTCCCGTAAGTGGGAAGTATAGATGCCCCCGTATTTGGAGGCCACTTTGGAAAGGTCGATTACTTCATCCACTTTGGAAAAGGCCCCGGGCAAATATTTCAATCCAGTGGAAATACCATAGGCTCCATCTTTCATGGCACTGTCGATCTCTGCTTCCATGGCTTTGAGTTCCTCGGGAGTAGGAGCCCTGTTTTCGAGCCCCATAATATTTCTTCGAACTGTGTTATGGCCTACCAAAAAAGCGGCGTTCATGCCAATTCCTTTTTGTTGAAGACTGTCCATAAAAGGTTTCATGGGGTAGGGCGAACTGCCATCTGGACCGCCCAGTGCGGTGGTCACTCCTTGGCGGACATGACTTTCGCAGGAATTCAATTCCATAATCGGTTCCAAATGGGCGTGCATGTCAATGAAACCAGGGGAAACGGCCAATCCTTCCGCATTAATGATTCTGTCTGCTTTTGCATTATCCAAATCCCCCATGGCCACGATCATGGAATCTTTGATGGCAATATCGGTCACAACGGGTTCTTCTCCCTTACCATCATAAACGGTTCCGTTCAGAATAAGCAGGTCATATTTTTTGCTGCAGGATGAAAGAATCAACACGGATACCAAAAGAATCATCGTGCTAACTAAAGCGGGTGTTTTATAGATCATAATTACATTTTTATAAGGTCACTTCAGAAGTGTCGATTTCTTTTAGAGCAGCAAGGGCTTCCTGCAGTTTTTGGGTTATTGGACCAAAATTGTCCGGTGCATGATAGGTATGATTACCTAACTGGGCAATGGACGCAATTTGAGTTGATGTCCCCGTAAAAAAGGCTTCTTCCATAGATGGTATTTCTTCCACGGAAATCCCTCTTTCTACCAGTGGGATGTTCAGTTCTTGGCAAAGCTTCACAAGAATTTTTCTGGTAATGCCATCCAAAATATGTTCGTTGGCAGGGTGGGTAATCACCGAACCATTCTTCACAAAAAAGATGTTGGTGTGCGATCCCTCGGTAATGATGCCGTCACGAACTAAAGCAGCTTCATCCGTTCCGACCAACATGGCGGCCTCATTGGTCATGATGTTGCCCAGCAGGGAAATGGATTTGATATCGCAGCGGTGCCATCTAAAATCGGTTTGTAAAATGGCATGCATGTTCTTTTGGTTGATGTAGGGCATTTGAAAGGGCAGGGCATACATCATCACAGTGGCGGGAATACCCTTTGGGTAGGAATGCTTTCGAGGGGCCACACCACGGGTAACCTGCATGTAGATAAGACAAGGCTGGTCCACAAGTCCCGAAGCAATCAATAAGGGTTTGATTTCCTTTTCCAGGTCGGATACCTGATACTCGATGCCGATTTTTACGAGATTTTCCTGTAGTCGGTCCAAATGGGCCTTTTTGTAGAAAATGCCGTTTTCCAGTTGTACCATCACTTCATAAATGCCATCCCCGAAGAGGAATCCACGATCGAATACCGAAATGGTGGCATTTTCACTGGTTACAATTTCACCGTTCAAAAAAACCTTTGCAGGAAAATTACCTTTGGGCAGCATGTTCGTGGGTTGGTTTTGGTCATAAGCTGTGAAGGTAACGGTTATTTCATTAAATTAAAACACTGCAAAGCCGTTAAATGGGCAGTAGATTTAAGTTTTGGGAATGTGGTAAAAATGGATGAAAATTTTGGTGTAAAATATAAGGACCACTTCAAGTTATATGTACAAGTAAAGGATAAGGTTAAGTTTGAATCCTTATTGCATACTAATGAGGTTCCATTTTATTCGGATATAAACGACCAGACCGGACCAAATATAGATGTCAGGTACTTTTTGCTTGATGAGGATAGACCGTTAATTGACAAAATTGTTAAATCAAATGGAATCATAGCAAGTACTGAAACCATACTGCTGCATGATATTCATGACACGAAGAAATCGATGAAGTTTTCATTTATTGTCATTTTGATAATGGCACTAATCACAGTTATTGCAATAATATTTTTTGGTTGAAAAAACGCCAGAATTACCTTCTGGCGTTTTCCAAGGAAGCTCCTTTTTCCAGAATAATAAAATCCGACCAATTGGCAGTTAAAAATTATAACATCACATTTTTTGAAATTCCCCCAAGTTTTAGCGTACTTCACAAAAAACAAATTACATGATCATTTTTGTGGATATGGACGAGGTCATCGCAGATGCTTACACGGCCCATATCGAAATCTATAACCAGGAATTTAATGCCAACCTTCAAATTGAAGATTGTTTTGGTAAAGAAGCTTGGCAATGCGTTCCCGAGGAACACCAACTTTCCATCAAGCAACACACACATCGTGTTGGTTTTTTCAAGGATTTAAGAATTATTCAGGACAGCCAGGAAGTATTGCGGGAGTTGAGCCTTAAACACGATGTTTATATTGCATCCGCTGCCATGGAATTTCCTCAGTCACTTCGTGAGAAATCTGATTGGCTGGATGCATTTTTTCCCTTTATCCCATGGCAAAAACGTATCTTATGCGGTGATAAGTTTATTTTGAAGGGAGACCTCCTCATCGATGACAGGAGTAAAAATCTCAAAAATTTTGATGGACGGACCATTATGTTCACTTCCCCACACAACACCAATACAACCGATTTTGAAAGGGCCGATACTTGGAAAGATATTGCCGATAAATTATTATAAGATGCAGATGCCCAAGACCATACCAAGTTTATTGCTGTTGATGAGTATTTTTTTGCTCGAGGCCTGTGCAGCACAATCGCATTTGGTACAAGATGAGTTGGAGACCGTGACCAAGGAAGACTTGAAATATTACCTGTACTATCCTGAGGATTATTTTTCTTCCGAAAGCGAAAGCTTTGGGTTATTGCTCTTCTTGCATGGAGGAGGGGAATCAGGCAGGGCGGTGGAAGAGATTAAGGATACTGGGCCACCAAAACTTTTGGTGGAAGGCAAACAATTTCCTTTTTTGATATTGGCCCCACAGAATCCCCACGAGAAAAAATGGTGGAACACCCAAGCTGTGATGCAATTGCTGGATTCCGTAGTGGATCACAACCGCGTGGATAAAAAGCGCATCTATTTAACGGGTCTGAGTAGGGGAGGCAGTGCTGCTTGGGAGTTGGCCACACAATATCCTGAAAGGTTTGCGGCCTTGGCTGTGGTTTGTGGTATGGCACCGTTGCCCTATGCCCATTGGATCGACAAAAAAATGCCCATTTGGGTCTTTCATGGGGATCAAGATGAGGTCATTGATGTGGAAGAGTCTGATCAGATGGTGAAAAAATTGAAAGAAATGGGTTACCAAGTCCAATATACCAGATACAAAGGAGTGGGGCACAATGCTTGGGATAGGGCCTATACCACCGATTCCCTTTATACTTGGATGGCCAAACAAAAAAGATTGAAATGACATATTTAAGATATTTGCTCTTGGTCGTTGGTGGGTGCTTGGCAGTTTCATGTCGAGAAAAAACTCCTGAGAAACAAGATTCCAATATTGAAATGGAGAAGGAGATAGTTGTTGATCCGGTTCCAGTAATTCAGCAAAAAGCATTTAAGACTTTTGATGGTTTGGCTGATACCACTTTTGTGCGTTTGGCTGATTTCAGTGACGATTTCGCCTATGACCTTCGGTATGCCACTGAAAATAATTTTCTAAAGGCCAAGGTGTATGATTGTGCCGAATGCTACACCCGGGTAAAAACGGCAAAAGCATTGATCGAGGCCAATAAGGAATTCATGCAACACGGAGCCAAGATCAAGTTTTTTGATTGTTACCGCCCCAACTCGGTTCAGTACAAAATGTGGAAAATTGTCCCTAATCCGCAATATGTTGCCGATCCCGTAAAAGGGTCCATCCATAATAAAGGCGGCGCAGTCGATATTACCTTGGTGGATTTGGATGGAAATGAACTGGATATGGGAACCGACTTTGATTTTTTTGGGAAGCGTGCCTATCATGATAATTTCGATCTTCCCAAGGAAATTTTGGACAATCGGAAATTGTTGAAGGAAACCATGGAAGCCCACGGGTTTTGGTCCATCAGGACCGAGTGGTGGCACTACAACCTATCCGCGGGATCCAATGACAAGGTTGCCGATTTTAAATGGGACTGTAAAAATTAGCCAATAAAATAGAAAATGAAAAGTTTCAAGAGATATACCTTTTTAATAATGCTGGTGACCATGGAAATTTCTGCCCAACACACCATTATGCCTCTATGGCCTAAGGAAATTCCTAATCAAAAAGAAACGGATGAAAAAGAAGATGCGACGTTTAACGATGATGGCATTTTGTGGATTACCAACGTGCAGGAACCTACCATAGAGGTTTATCTGCCCAACAAGCGTGCTGCCAGCGGACAGGCGGTGGTTATTTTTCCGGGTGGTGGTTATTACGGTTTGGCCTATGATTGGGAAGGAACCGATATTGCGAAGACCTTCAATGCCAAAGGAATTGCAGGTATAGTGGTGAAATATCGTCTGCCTTGGTCCAAATCCATCACCAGCAATAAAAATATTGTTCCCTTGCAAGACGCGCAACGTGCCATAAGGATGGTGAGGCAAAAAGCAGGCGAGTGGAATATTTCCCCCAATAAAATTGGGATTATGGGTTTTTCCGCAGGAGGTCATTTGGCATCCACCTTGGGTACCCATTACAATGAAAATGTATATGACAGACAGGACGATATCGATGACTTAAGTGCTCGTCCCGATTTCATGGCATTGGTCTATCCGGTGATCACTTTGGGAGCGGTAAGCACACATAGTGGCTCAAGAAAATCATTGGTGGGAGAAAACCCTACCGGGGCTCAAATAGATTACCTGTCCAATGAAAAGCATGTGGACAAAGACGCCCCTCCTACGTTTTTGATTCATGCAGCCGATGACGGCAGCGTTTCCGTGGAGAATAGCATCCTGTTTTTTAGGGCACTTCGGGAAAATGGAGTTTCTTCGGCCTTGCATGTGTATCCCCATGGTGGGCATGGTTTTTCCTTGGCCCTTCATGACCCGGTACTACGTGATTGGATCAATGTGTTTTTTGATTGGGTAGAGCATCTGGATTAAGCCTTTTCACAAACCAGTACGATCAATTCACCTTCCATATTTTTGGTGAAAAAGAGGTAATGGTCCCCACCATCGGCAATCTTATGTTTCTTTCTCAAATCGGCCACAGAAAGGGGAAAGTTTCTGGTGGTAATGTTCGCTTTTGTCAACCTTAATGATTTCAATGTGTTTTTGGAGTAGGGAAGCACGGTTTGGATGGCAAACCTTCGTCCCGGAAACTCCACAAGTTCTGACGAGGTGTACAAATGGGAATGGGGATGCAGTTTTTTTAGTTGATAGGAGCTTCCAATAGCTTTAAAGGCACCAGACTTTAAAATGGCCGCATTGGGTTCATAAAGGTAGGTAGACGGTTCCCCCAGTTCCAAAGGGGCATTTTCTTCTTCAGTGAGGTTAAAGTTGAAGTGGTCTTCCTGCCCTTGATAGAGGTTCACCGTTTTGATGTCAATAGCACCCACATATCCTTTTTCGATAACAAACAACAGTTCTTTTACTTCATTGTGGATGGCCAATATATGTACCTCTTTTACAAATTGAAGTTCGGAAATACCCTGTTTGATATCAAGAAGAGGAGATGTTTTTATAAGAACATTTTGTGTTTTTTGTAAAATGTCATCGAGGTGTTCGGTGAGGTCCGGAAGGCAATCTTTCAACAAAAAAACTTTTCCGATTGCATCATTTCGTCTGGATGGGTCCACATAGATCCAATCGAATGTTGCTTCTGTCTTTTGAAGAAACGTCAACCCATCTTCGGGGAAGCAATCGATGTTATTGCGACCCAAAACATTGAAATTGCGACGGGCAATTTCACTGAGATCGGTGTTGATTTCGCAATGGGTAATCTGTTCGATTTTCTTCGAAAAAAAATAGGAATCGACACCAAAACCACCTGTGAGGTCCAACAGGTTTTTTCCGGATACCAGTCGAGATTTGTATTCGGCTGTTGCTTGGGAACTGGTCTGCTCAATGTTCAGTTTATTGGGGTAGTAAATACCTTTGGTTTGAAACCAGGCGGGTAGCTTTCCCCGACATTTTTTTCGGGACTCCAACTGCTCTGCCAGTTCCCTTTGGGAAACGCCTTCAAATTGTTGGCTCTTTAGCAAAACCGACATAATGTCAGCATCCATATTTTCAATTATAAAATGCTGTACACCAGTATTTAATATGAGTTCATTCAAACTGATACTACAAGTTTTTGGTCAATTTTTTCACGAAGGTGTTTTCGGCTAAAAATTCCTTCAAAATTACCTTTATTGCGGTATATCCCGGTACGGCAACAACCATTCCCACCACCCCAAAAAGGAGTCCTGCAATGATGATCACCAAGAAGATTTCCAATGGATGGGATTTAACACTGGCAGAAAAAATAAAGGGCTGGGAGAAGAAGTTATCCACCAGTTGTCCTATGGTCAAACCAATAAAAACATACAGCGCTTTAGGTAAGATTACGGTACTGAAATCCGCGCCCAAAGAACTGGTCATGGTAAGGGTAATCATGATCACACCTCCGATGATCGGACCCACATAGGGAATGATGTTGAATAGTGCACAAAGGAAGGCGATCACAATGGCATTTTCCACTCCCACGATTAGCAGTGCAATGGTGTAGATTACAAAGAGGATAAAAAGTTGAAGGAGTATACCGGCAAAATATCGGGAGAGCAATCCATTGATTTTATCGATAGATTTTACCAGGTTACTTTCCTTATTGTCGGGAACAAAGGTCAAGATGCCATTTTGCAAAAGATTACTGTCTTTCAAAAAGAAGAATGAAATGAACAGAACGGAAAACAATCCGACACTGAAACTGCTCAGCGCATTGACCAGCGAGTTCAGAAAATTGGGTATAAAACCCAAATCAAGCCCTTTGAGCATACTCTCTTCCATATGGGCATCCTCAATAAGGTTATCAACACTTCCTTTTGAGGCTCCAAAATATTCCAATCCTTGCAGGTAAAGTGTGTTCAAATTCGATTTCAACTCGTCGATATCCAACAACGATAGGTTTTTGCTCTGTTCCGAAATTAGAGGAATAAACAAGGACAGAATCCCCAAGAAAATGGCAAGCATAAATATCATGGTGGCTACCACAGCCAAGGTGTTCGGGAACTTTAACCGTCTCCTAAGAAACAGGACGATGGGTCTTCCCAAAAGGGCTATCACCGCCGCTATGGCCAAATAGGCCAATACGGATTGAATTTTATAAAGAAACAGGGCAAGTAACACCATACCGGTCAATATGGCCACTGCACGTAGTATTCCGTTTGCTATTGTCTTAGAGTTCATGAATCAGCTTTTAAAGGCATATTCCACAATATTGGCACCCATTTGCAAGGCCTTTTGTCTTACATCCTCAGGGTCGTTGTGTACGGTAGGGTCTTCCCAACCATCGCCAAGGTCGCATTCAAATGTGAAGAGAAGCACCAACCTCCCTTGTACAAAAATACCTAGGGCCTGGGGTCTTTTCCCATCATGTTCGTGGATTTTGGGCAAGCCTTCCGAAAATTTAAATTTTTGGGAAAATATGGGATGATCGGCACCCAATTCTTCCAACTGCTTGTCGGGAAATACCTTTTGCAGTTCCCTTTTCAGGTACGGGGCCATGCCATAATTGTCATCAATATGCAAAAATCCGCCAGAAAGAAGATAGGTCCGGAGGTTCTCTGCCTCTTCGTCCGTAAAATATACATTCCCGTGCCCTGTCATATGCACAAAAGGGTATTTAAAAAGGGATACGCTACCCGGTTCTACCGTTTCTGGTTGGGGATTGAGCTTGGTGCCGATGTTGGCATTACAAAACTGGATAAGATTCGGTAGTGCCGTTGGGTTGGAATACCAATCCCCGCCACCTCCGTATTTGAGCACGGCAATTTCCTGCGCCTCGACCAAACATGATCCAAAAAACGTTAAAATCAATGTCAATTGGGTAAGTTGTCTCATGGAGTTACGATTAACCAACTAGTCAAATGTACAGTATTCATGATAAAAAAAATCATATTTGTCTCATCTGCTTTTTTTGTAATGTCCCTATTGGCCTTATTGAAAGCAAACCCGGCAATGGGTAATGGTGAAGATAACCATATGCCCGAAGGGCATGCTGTAGGCTCTTCATCAGTGGTATTGGAATTGTTCACCAGCCAAGGATGCTCCAGTTGCCCTTCCGCTGATGCGCTTTTGTGGAAAGTGAAACAGGAATTCCCGGACGATGTCTTTGCGTTGTCCTATCATGTGGATTATTGGGATTACATAGGTTGGAAAGATCCCTTTGCAAAGACCGAGCATACCCAGAAACAAAGGGCCTATGGAAAAAAGTTTAGGTTGAACAGCATCTATACCCCTCAAATGGTGGTCAATGGGAGGGAGCATTTTGTGGGGTCCAACCGTGCGGAACTGTATTCCAAAATTGATGCTTGCAGGGCAATTAGTGTTGTGAACACAATTAAAATAATCAATGCAGATGTAGCCAACGGAACGATAGCATTTTCGTATGATGTAATAGGGAATATTGAGCATAAATTGCTTCGGGTGGTTTTGGTGATTGATGAGCGGGTTACCCAAGTGAAAAGGGGCGAGAACAGAAACCGAACCTTAAAGAACAGTAACATAGTGGTACAGGAAAAACACGTTGAACTGAAACATTCAAGTGGGGAATCATCCATCCAAATTCCAAGTGTCGTGTCCAAGGACGATGGACTCACTTTAATACTTTTAGTGGAAACAGCAGGCCTTGATATCACTGGGGCTGCCAAAAGGGAGATTTCGCATTAACTGTTGATAACGTTTACGGTTGTGCATGCCACGATGGCCGCAGTTTCCGTGCGCAGTCTATTATTCCCCAAGGAAATGGGAATAAATCCCTTGGCCTTGGCGGCATCGATTTCATCTTTGGAAAAATCACCTTCGGGACCGATCATGATAGTAGTGTCCATATCAGCAATGACCCTTCTTTTCAATTCCATTTTCTCCCCTTCATCACAATGGGCAATGAATTTTAGACCCGTGTTTTCGAATCCCATGAACTGGCTGAAGGACATGGGAGGATTCAGCTTTGGCAGTACCGTTTGTAAGGACTGCTTCATGGCGGATTGCAACACCCGATCCATACGTTCCATTTTTACGGTTTTTCTTTCGGAGTGGTCACAGATCAGGGGAGTTATTTCATCAATTCCTATTTCTGTTGCCTTTTCGAGAAACCATTCAAACCGATCGTTCATTTTGGTAGGGGCCACGGCCATATGGAGGTTATATCTTTTGGGAACGGATTTGCGTTCAGAAATAATCTGAACTTTGCATCTTTTTTGATCGGGCACCAATATTTCAGCTTCGAACAAGTATCCTTTGCCATTGGTGACATGCACAATATCCCCTTCAGATTTGCGCAGGACCCTAGCTATATGTTTGCTTTCCTCAGGTGGAAACACAAATTGTTTGATACTGCTGTCCAGCGAAGGATGGTAGAAAAGTTGCATGGTTTCTGGTTTTGGTCGGTTAGCTGCCGATAGCATAGCGGGCCTTGGCCGCCACACTTTGGTCGGTAAACTTCCCTTTTTCGAACTTAAGATAGCCAACAATTCCGATCATGGCGGCATTATCGGTACAATACTCAAATTTTGGAATATAGGTTTTCCAGCCCAAGGTTTCCTCTGCCTCCTTTAACCTGGCCCGGATTCCGGAGTTGGCGGCAACACCGCCACCAATGGCAACTTGGGTGATGCCGGTTTGATCCACGGCCAATTGAAGTTTTTCCATCAAAATATCTAAAATGGTATGTTGTACCGAGGCACAGATATCGTTGATGTTTTCTTCCACAAATTTGGGGTTCTTCTGGGTTTCCCGCTGCAAAAAGTAAAGAATGCTGGTCTTTAGTCCGCTAAAGCTGAAATTGAGTCCATCCACCTTTGGTTTTGGAAAATCGTAAGCATTGGGGGTTCCCAATTTGGCATATTTGTCCACCAAAGGACCACCGGGGTATGGCAGCCCCATTAATTTGGCACTCTTATCAAAAGCCTCGCCTACGGCATCGTCCAAGGTCTCCCCTAAAACTTCCATGGTAAAGTAATCCGTTACTTTTACGATCTGTGTATGTCCACCACTTATGGTCATGGCCAAAAACGGAAAGGTGGGTTTGGATCGCTCTTCATCCTTAATAAAATGAGCCAAAATGTGAGCTTCCATGTGGTTGACCTCGATCAAGGGAATGTCAAGACCCAATGCCAGAGACTTGGCAAATGAGGTGCCGACAAGTAAAGAGCCCATAAGTCCTGGACCTCTTGTAAAGGCTATGGCAGATAGTTCTTTTTTATCGATATTTGCTTTGGCCAAGGCCTGGTGCACCACGGGAACAATGTTTTGTTGATGTGCCCTAGAAGCCAACTCTGGGACAACACCTCCATATTGCTTGTGGATTTCTTGCGTAGCCACTACATTGCTCAGTACATTTGTATTGCAAAGTACGGCAGCCGAAGTGTCATCGCAGGATGATTCTATCGCAAGAATATATTTTTTTGTGTCGGTCACTGGTTTTGGAACAAAAATTGGACATCAAAGGTAAAACATAAAGCCCTATCAAAAAACTTCGTAAAATACTATTACGTATCCTACTGGCTATTTTGCTGTTCATGGTGTTGGGCTCGCTGGTACTTTCCATGCCGGTAGTGCAGACGAAGTTGGCCAAATATGCCATGGATTCCATCAATGAGGAGTTTGGGACCAATATCCAGATAGACCGCGTAAGTCTCTCTCTTTTTAACTTGAATACTGGCGTAAAAGGCATTTATGTTGAAGACTACAAAAAAGACACCCTTTTCTATATTGACAAGTTGACCACCTCCATTTTAAACCTGCGCAATATGGCCAACAACAAAATGGAATTTGGGGATATTGAGGTGGATGGCCTCACCTTCAACCTGAGAACTTACGAAGGGGAAACAGATACTAACCTAGATGTTTTTGTGGATAAACTGGATGATGGAAAACCTAGAGATCCCGGAACCCCTCCTTTTTTCCTCTCTTCCGATGAAATAGAGATCAACAACGGTAAATTCCGGTTGATCGATGATAACTTGGAAAAACCAAAGACCTTGGATTTCAACGATGTGAAGATCACGGCGACCGATTTCCAGATTTTAGGACCTGAGGTTACCACCCGCATAGAGGATTTATCCATGTTGGCCCGAAGGGGTGTCCTATTGAAAAAATTGGCGGCGGATTTCAAGTATACCAAAGAAGAAATGCGGTTTGATTCCCTGCTCATCGATACCGAGCAATCCGAACTTAAAGGAAAATTGGTGTTCACTTACGATCGTGAGGATTTTGCCCAGTTTTTGGACCGCGTACAATTGAATGCCGATTTTACAGAATCAACCGTGGCACTGAATGAGGTGAATACGTTCTACAACGAATTTGGCCAGGATAAAGTGGTCACTTTTACTGGAAGTTTCAGTGGGGTGCTCAACCAGATCAAAGTGAAAGACTTATTTCTATATACTGACAATACGGGCATCCGTGGCGATTTTGAGTTCGATAACATGTTCAGCGGGCAGGCACCTTTTGTGTTACGCGGCGATATTGACAACCTAACATCGAGTTACTACCAGTTGAGGGGAATATTACCCAAGATTTTGGGTGAGAACATCCCGGAATCGGTACAAAAGCTGGGGCAATTTACTGTCAGGGGAGAGGTGGAAGTAACCGAAACCTCAATCGATGCCACGGTGAATTTGAACACCGCGGTAGGGGATAGTTATGTGGATCTACAGATGACCAACATCCAGACCATCGATGATGCTTCCTATATCGGTTTTATTTCTTTGATGGATTTTGATCTTGGACATTTCATCAGCAACGATCAGTTGGGCCGTACCTCTTTGGATATGAACGTAGAAGGAAAGGGATTTGTGGCAGAAAGCCTTAACACCGAGGTACGTGGGGAAATCTACAAGTTGGAATACAACAACTACGAATACAACAAAATCAATGTTTCGGGTATTTTGAAGGATCAACTGTTCGATGGGATTTTGTTGTGTAATGATGATAATTTCAGGTTCGACTTTAAGGGTCTTGCCGATTTTGGTGGTCGTGAGAACAAATTCAACTTTATTGCCGCGGTAGATTATGCCGATTTGAAGAAACTGAACTTTATTGACGACAGTATCAGCATCTTCAAGGGACACATCAACATGGATATTGAAGGGGACAACTTGGATAACATGGTCGGGCAGATGAATTTCACGAACACTACCTATCAAAATGCCAACGACACCTATTTCTTTGAGGATTTTACGGTGAACTCCTCTTATGAAAAGGATACCGTCCGTACCATTGAAATCAATTCCCCCGACATTATTACAGGGTACATGCGAGGCCAGTTTAAGGTGAATGAATTGGGTCGATTGGTCCAAAACTCCATTGGTAGTATTTATACCAACTATAAACCTTTTGAAATTTCGGATGGACAGTATTTGGATTTCAATTTTAAGATCTACAATAAGATCGTTGACGTGTTCTTTCCGGAAGTTTTTTTTGATGCCAATACCTTCATCAGGGGGAGTATAGTGGCAGATGAAGGGGACTTCAAACTTACCTTCAAATCGCCAAGTATAGAGGCATTTGGCAATACTTTTGGCAATATTGAGGTGAAGATCGATAACAAGAATCCGCTTTTCAACACCTTCGTATCCGTGGAAGATCTTTCCACTGCGTATTACGATATCAAGGATTTTAGTTTGATCAACACCACCCTTAAGGATACACTGTTCTTTAGAACAGAATTTAAGGGAGGAAGTCAATACAATGATAGTTATAACCTGAACTTCTACCATACTTTCAACGAGAACAACAAATCCGTGATCGGACTCAAAAAATCTGACGTCAGTTTTAAGGGAAATACGTGGGTGTTGAACCGTGACGGCAACAGTAAGAACAAAGTGATTTTCAACAGTGCCCTGGACAGTATCAAAATTGAGGATCTGGTCATGGACAACAACAATGATGAACAGATCCGTTTGCGTGGAGAAATTGCAGATTCCACATACAAGGATTTGGACCTTCAGTTTAAATTAGTGTCTTTGAATAAAATCACCCCGGCCATCGATAGCCTGAAATTGAACGGGGCCGTGGATGGTTTCCTCAATATTTTGCAAAAGGATGGAAAGTATTTGCCAACCTCCAGCTTAAAAATTGATGACTTTAGTGTCAATGACATGCATTTGGGGGATTTGGAAATAGGGATTTTTGGGAACAATGACCTCACGGAATTTGGGGTAAGCACTTGGCTGAACGACAACGGCAAGGAAAAATTAAGCGTCAATGGAAAGGTGACCAATTACAATAATAAACAGGAACTCAATTTATCGGCCGACTTTACCGATTTTGCACTGGAACCCTTCAGTCCGTTAGGGGATGGGGTCATATCCAACATCAGGGGAAAAGTAAACGGCAGTGCACAAATTACTGGGCCAGCAACCAATCCGTCCATCAACGGGGAACTGACCTTGAACGATGCCGGTATTGGGATTCCCTATCTGAATGTGGATTACGACTTTGCCCCATTTTCACGTGTTCGGCTCTTTGACCAAACCTTTTATTTTGAAAAAGTTGGGTTGTCCGATGTGGTGGAGGGAACAAAAGCCACCCTTGATGGTACCATTAGCCATACCGAATTCTCCAATTGGTACCTAGGCTTGGATGTGGACACCAATAATGATCGGTTTATGATACTGAACACCGAATATGATGAGGAATCTCTCTATTATGGCACTGGCTTTATCAACGGAACAGGAAGCATTTATGGTCCCACGGATGCTTTGACCATAGCTGTGGATGCATCTACGGCAAGGGGTACCTCGCTCAAAATACCATTGAGCGATGTAACCAGTGTGGGTGACTATTCCTTTATCAATTTCATCGATAAGAACCAGACCAATTCCTTTGAGGAAGAAAGGGTCTTGGAAGAATATCAAGGTCTTGAAATGAGATTCGATTTGACTATAACTCCTGAAGCCGAAGTGGAAATTGTGGTGGATAGGGCTTCTGGAAGTTCCTTAAAAGGTACCGGGGAAGGTATCTTGCTGATCGAGATCAACACCAATGGCAAGTTCAACATGTATGGGGAATTCGTTGCAGTGACAGGTGAGTACAATTTTAAATATGGTGGGATCATTGATAAGAAATTCAAGGTGCGCCCCGGGGGGACTATTCTTTGGGAGCGTGATCCTTTGGCCGCCCAGTTGAATTTGGAAGCGGTGTATGCCCTCAATGCCAATCCGGCCCCGTTATTGGACAATGCCGGGTACACGGGTAGGATCGCTACCGAGGTGGTCGTCCGTTTGGATGGTGAGCTGGAAAGGCCCAATGTGAATTTTGACATAGATTTCCCGGGCACCAATTCCGTGGTACAATCGGAACTTCAATATAGATTGCAGGATCCCACGGTCAAGGAGCGTAATGCGTTTTTCCTTTTGGCCCAGGGAACTTTCGTAAATGCCCAAACAGGAATCAACCAACAAGCGGTTACTGGGAATTTGATACAGACCGCCTCAGGTTTGCTCAACTCCATTTTGGGAAATAACAATGGTAAATTCAATCTTGGGGTTTCCTATGAACAAGGTTTATTGGATCCAAATGCCGACACCCGAACCGAAAATAGGATCGGGGTGACAGTTTCCACACAAATTTCCGACAAAATCCTTGTGAACGGCAGGGTCGGGGTTCCGGTTGGCGGAGTTTCCGAGACCGTGGTGGCCGGTGATGTGGAAGTTCAGGTGTTGTTGAACGATCAAGGAACCTTGAGTGCAAAGATTTTTAATAGGGAAAACCAAATACAACAGTTTTTGTTTGAACGACAAGGCTACACCCAAGGCGTGGGACTTTCTTACCAAGTGGATTTTGATAGCTTTCGGGAACTGATGCAGAAGGTCTTCCAAAAAAAGGAAAAGAAACAACAACCTGCCCCCCAAAGACCTACATCGGAAGTGATGGGCAAGGATAGCCTGATCCGGTTTTCCCAAAAGGCGGATAATATCCCAAAAAGCCCAAGATAAATTTATATTTTTAAACGTTTTTCATCTAAAATTTTACGAAAACGTTTGAGGAATCCATTGAAATTAAATAAATTATTAAGCCATTCATAATTTCAATAAAGTTTCCTAGTTTTGACCTCTTAAAATTTTTAATGGCTTCAGAAATCAAGAAAATTGCCGTCTTCACATCAGGTGGGGACTCACCCGGAATGAATGCGGCCATACGCTCAGTGGTACGAACCTGTGCGTATTTGGGAAAGGAGTGCGTGGGCATCTACAGAGGATATCAAGGAATGATCGAAGGGGATTTTAAGCCCATGGATGCACGAAGTGTAAACAATATCATCAACAAAGGGGGTACTATATTGAAATCGGCCCGCTGTGAGGAATTTAGGACTCCGGAGGGAAGAAAAAAGGCCCATGAACAGTTGATGAAAGAAGGAATAGATGCCTTTGTGGTCATTGGTGGTAACGGAAGTTTCACAGGTGCCCTCAAGTTCACGGAGGAATTTGGTTTTCCAGTGATCGGAATTCCGGGTACCATAGACAATGATATCCTGGGTTCTTCTTATACCATTGGATTTGATACGGCCATCAACACCGTAGTTGAGGTAATCGATAAGATAAGGGATACAGCAAGTTCCCACAACCGTTTGTTCTTTGTGGAAGTAATGGGTCGTGATGTGGGCCATATTGCATTGAACGCAGGTGTAGGGGCCGGCGCGGAGGAAATTTTGATCCCTGAGCAGAACCTTGGGCTTGAAAGGTTGCTGGAATCCCTCAAACGTAGTAAGGCCTCCGGTAAATCATCGAGCATAGTGATCGTTGCGGAGGGTGATAAGATTGGGAAGAACGTGTTCCAATTGAAGGAATATGTGGAAGAACATCTCCCTATTTATGATGTGCGTGTTTCCGTTTTGGGACACATGCAACGTGGAGGTAACCCAACTTGTTTTGATAGGGTTTTAGCCAGTAGGATGGGAGTAAAAGCCGTGGAGAGCCTTTTGGAAGGCAAATCGAACCTGATGGTAGGTATCCGAGACACTAAAATGGTATTGACGCCCTTGGCGGACGCCATCAAGTCCCATACGGAAGTAGACGAAGAACTCATCAGAGTTTCCGATATAATGACAACTTAATGTAAACACTTTAAAAAAGTAAAAATGTCAAATTTGAAAATAGGAATCAACGGATTCGGTAGAATTGGAAGGTTGGTCTTTAGGGCAACCGTTAAAAGAGGAGATGTAGATGTTGTGGCCATCAACGATTTGTTGGATGTAGACCATCTTGCCTACTTGTTGAAGTACGATTCGGTACATGGTTTGTTCGATGGTACCGTAGAAGTAAAGGATGGCCATTTGGTCGTTAATGGAAAGACAATCAGGATTACTGCCGAGCGTGACCCCAAAAATTTGAAGTGGGACGAAGTTGGTGCTGAGATCGTTGCCGAGTGTACCGGTATCTTCACTACCTTGGATATGGCCCAATCTCACATTGATGGTGGTGCCAAAAAAGTGGTGATTTCAGCTCCTTCCAAAGATGCACCTATGTTCGTAATGGGTGTAAACCACAAAGAAGTAAAGCCAACTGATACCATTATTTCCAACGCTTCCTGTACAACAAACTGTTTGGCGCCAATCGCCAAAGTACTTAACGATGAGTTCGGTATTGAAGAAGCTTTGATGACTACGGTACACGCTACCACTGCTACCCAGTTGACAGTGGATGGTCCTTCAAGAAAAGACTTTAGGGGAGGTAGAAGTGCCCTGTTGAACATTATCCCGGCTGCTACCGGTGCCGCTAAAGCGGTGACCAAAGTAATCCCTGCATTGGAAGGGAAACTTACCGGTATGGCCTTCAGGGTGCCTACTGCGGATGTTTCTGTGGTAGATCTTACCGTTAAATTGAAAAAAGAAACTTCTTATGAAGGCATCAAGCAGGCCATGAAAAAAGCTTCTGAAGGCGAATTGGCAGGTGTTTTGGGTTATACTGACGAATTGGTGGTGTCCCAAGATTTTGTTGGAGACGTAAGAACTTCCATTTTTGATGCCGATGCAGGTATCGAGTTGAACTCAACGTTCTTCAAGGTGGTGTCTTGGTACGACAACGAAACCGGATATTCCAACAAATTGGTAGAGTTGGCGTTGCACGCAGCTAGCCTATAATTTAGTATCTTACACTATAGTTTTGGGAAGGGAGAAATCTCTCTTCCCAAAATTTCAACCTAAAATTTTTGACGTATGATTTTGATCGTGGATAGTGGTGCCACTAAATCCGATTGGATAGCCCTTGATGATAAAGGAGAGCAATTGTTCTTGACCCAAACCTTAGGGTTAAGTCCTGAAGTGTTGACCCGTGAGGTTATTGAAGACCGTTTGGCCAATAATTTTGAACTTTCCAAAAATAGGACAGAAGTACGTCAATTGTTTTTCTACGGCGCCGGTTGTGGTACGGATAGAATGAAAAATTTCCTGAAAGCCATTTTCAAGGATTTCTTTCCCAATGCCAAAACCGAAGTTAGGGAAGATACCTATGCCGCCATTTATGCCACCACCAAAATTGGTAGACAAGGTATTGTCTGCATTTTAGGGACGGGTTCCAATTGTAGCTATTATGATGGCCACCAACTTATCCAAAAAGTTACCTCTTTAGGATACATTTTGATGGACGATGGCAGTGGCAACTTCTTCGGACGTAAATTGCTTCGGGATTATTACTTCCACAAAATGCCACAGGATTTGGGTATCAAGTTTGCTAAGGAATACGATTTGGATGCGGACGTGATCAAGGAACATCTGTACAAGCAGCCCAACCCCAATACCTATCTGGCAACCTTTGCCCGTTTTATCATTGAAAACAAAGAGCATCCTTATTGTAAAGGAGTGATAGAAAAGGGATTACAGCAGTTTGTGAACAACTACATCATGCAGTTTGAACTGGCCACAAAAGTACCTATAAGCTTTGTTGGAAGTATTGCCCATTTTCTTCAAGACGAACTTGAAGCCTGTTTGGAGCGCAATGATTTGATTCTCGGCGTTATTCGAAGAAGACCTATTGAAGGTCTAGTGGAATTCCACAAAGAGACTATTTAACGGCAATCATCGAAATCTCCACATTCACAAATTTGGGGAGATTGGCAACTTCCACAGTTTCCCTGGCAGGAGCAGTATCCGCATTAAAGTAGGTGCCATATACCTCGTTGATTTGGGCAAACTGGTGCATATCTTTTATGAAGATAGTCGATTTCACTACGTGCTCAAAGGTCATTCCGGCCTCTTCCAAAACAGCTTTCAAGTTTTCCATGGATTGCTTGGTTTCCATTTTGATGTCTCCCTGAACCAATTCACCAGTTGCCGGGTCAATGGGAATTTGCCCTGAAATATATAGGGTATCCTTGATCAAAGTTGCTTGGTTATAAGGTCCTATTGGAGCGGGGGCTTTTGTGGTATTGATAATTTTTTTCATGGTACTGGTTTCTATATTACGAGGTGAAAATATTCAAAAACATTATCGGTTTCTATAGGGCTGACTACGATTTTCCCATTTAAGATCGCTAAGGATGGAACTGCTGATCCCTATGAAAAAGTACCAACGTTCGTACCTTCCAAAGGGGGTCCAGTCAAAGCTCATTTTAAAACTTCCCAATTCACGTTTAAAGGCAAATCGGGTATCGGCAAACCCTTTGTTCTTCAAATCGTAGCCAGAGTTAAAACCCACTTCCCATTTGGGCGACAACTGAATATTCCCAGAAAACATAAGGGAGTGGTTGGTGATTTCGCCCTGCCTATTACTGTTGTTGTATGTGGCTACGTAGGTAAAACGGGCATCCCAAGGCAATTTGTTATTGTATAGGGGTATCTCCTCATTATCAGACTCTCCTTCCTTGCCAAAATGTCGGTCCCCGGTCTGTGCGCCTTCCAATTCAAATGGGTTTGACCCATAATCGGTATTCTGCTGTCTGTTCTTATCGTCTTTCTTTTTGGCCCCTCCTTTTTGGAGCATTTCACTGTTAAGGGAAAACCCAGTGTTCAATCGGGCCGAAGTCAATCGGGCCAAACCACCACCATTGTTCAGATTCAGGGTATTGATCCTTCGTCCACTGTTATCAATGGCATAAGGGTCAAAGGTGGCCGCAAAGTTAATGGGTACGTTTTTGATGATTTCAGTAGCACCACTTAAACTCACGGGGCTCAATTTAAGTGAATCCGCTTCAAAATTATAGCTCGCCGAAAGGGTCAAGTTGCTGAGGATACTGATCTTCTTGGGCTCTGTAGCGGTAGAGTCCTTATCACGAACCTTTGCCTCCAAGGTATTTTGTAAGGAGAAACTAACAGAACTTCCCTTGCTTAACGAAGGAGTCCCATAAAGACTGGTTTGAAATGGAGTGTACTGCACTTCATCGCCATCCCCATCAATATAAGTATCATAAAATTGCTCAAAAGAAGGTGCATAACTATAGCTGATGGAAGGGCGCATAACGTGGCGCAAGGCTTGGATTTTTTTGTCCTCACCAAAATTCCATGTTCCGTAAAGAGTGGTACCGATGCTCGTTCCCAAACTGTATCGGTTAAAACGATCAAATCCAGGTATGGTATCCGTGACTACGGCTTCTTCAACAGCATCATATTGTCTTCGAATGGTTTCCAAGGTCCAAATATCCTCATAGGTGCCACTTAGGCTTACACTAAAATATTTGGCCACTTTAAAGTTGGTGGCGATGGGCAAGCGATGGCGGGCGCCGATCTTGGCTTCATCGAACATTTTACTGGTAAAGAAATCTTCTTCCGTAGTGGTTATGCTATTTTGGGCATTCACATCGTACTGAAAGTTGATGTTCTCAAAAATGCCCTTTTTCACTTCGTCCCTTTTTACGAAGGGGTAGATACGTTCCATGCTCGCCTGAAATGTGGGCAGGGACATATTGATTGTTTGGGTCCTGGAATTCTGGGTATGGCTGAGGGTTAAACTTGCATTAACGGAGGGATATTCCGGAAAAGTCTTGGAATAGCTAATGGACGAAGCAAAGGTGTTCGTTTGCGAGTTGTTCCGGTTGACCTGGTTTAGTGAATTGGTGTAATATTGGCTACTCCCCAAGTTTACCGATGCAGAAAACCTTGAATTGGGACTGGCTTTGGTGTCCTGGGTATGTGATATCCGGATGTTGTAATTGCTGGATCGGCTATAATCATCAAAACCTTTTTGGCTTTGGATCAAATTCTCATAACTGATCCTGATGTTCCCCTTGAACTTGTACCTTTGGGTATAAACCGATTGCCCTATGAATCCGTAACTGCCATTGGTGTAGTAATCACCGGTAACACTTAAATCCACATAATCGCTGATGGGAAGATAATATCCGCCGTTCTGGATAAAATAACCTCTGTTGGGGTCATTACCAAAGGTAGGAAAAAGGAGTCCGGGCGCCCTTCCTTGTGTTAACGGGAAATAGGCAAAGGGTAGGGCAACTGGTGTGGGGACATCTACAATGTACATATTGCTAAAACCGGCAATGATCTTTTTCTTGGGTACAAACTTCGCTTTCCTCACCCGAATGTAATAATCGGGATCCACGGTATCCTTGGACGTGGTGAGTTTGCCCTCCCTCAAAAAGTAAACGGAGTCATTCTCCTTTTTAGTCACTTGGGCATAGACTTTCATGGCATCACTGCCCAACTGACCCAATCCAGCTTGCTGCTCGGTCCTGGAGTTCCAGATCAGTGCCTTTTGGGTGTCAAAATTAAAACGGATGGAGTCGGGCCGAACCTCATTATCCCCTTGTTTAAAAAATGGTACTTGGGAATAGTTTCCCAAGCTATCTTTCATGCGCCCGGCATAAACCTCATTTTTAACGTAATCCATCACAATGACACCCGCTTTTAGTTCCGTGTCCTGGTAATAGATTTCAGCTTCGTCATGAAGGTAGATTTTGTTCTCCTTCTGACTCATTTTAACATAATCCTTCGCCTTGTATTTGATCTTGTCCAGCAGCAAGGGCTGCTTTTTGGGTACCGTATCTACATCAACGGTATCTATCGCCTTGGTTTTATCGAAAATATTTGTGGTAAGTATAGGGGCCTGTATGGTGTCCTTAACGGCCTTTATGGGCAAAGGTGTAATCTGGTCTTCCTGAGCGCTTAAGGTAGCATTGCCACATAGAAGAACAAATAGGAAAACTAGAAAATGTTTATTTGGTTGCAACGTGATAAATCCTATTTTTGTGCTAGTTTGGCCCAGTTTTTGGCCTCAAACTTACATATATTTTTTGGTCTACTTATGGGAGATTACCATATTTTTAACCAACACGGAGCACTATAATCAAGCAGTTCTTATGAATAAAAGTCGGTCAGCATTTTTAGTTTTTCTTCTCTTTGTCCTTCCGTTGACATCTTTTACCAATAATGAAACTAGGGTGCCACCGAAGGATAAATTTGTTGTAGTGTTAGATGCAGGACACGGTGGACATGATCCTGGAAACCTTGGAAATGGCTATCTGGAAAAGGACATTGCATTGGCCATTGTGTTAAAAGCTGGCGAGGAATTGGCAAAGGACCCGAACATAAAGGTAGTGTATACAAGGGATGATGACACTTTTGTGGACTTGTTCGTTCGAGGACAGATTGCCAACCAGGCCAATGCGGACCTCTTTGTTTCCGTGCATTGTGATTCCCATAACTCAGATGCCAGTGGGGCAGGCACCTTTGTGCTTGGTTTGCATGCCAACCGACAAAACTTTGAGGTTGCCAAAAAGGAAAACTCCGTAATTTATTTGGAAGATGATTATGCCACCCGATATGCTGAGTACGACATCAATTCGCCTGAATCCATTATTGGATTGACCATTATGCAGGAAGAATTTTTGGAACAAAGTATCCACTTGGGGAAAAAACTGCAGGACAATTTCACCTCAAGACTGAATAGAAAGGACAGAAAGGTAAAGCAGGCCGGATTCATTGTATTGCACCAAACCTTTATGCCCAGTGTGTTGATCGAAACAGGATTCTTGACCAATAAAAGTGAGGGAAGTTATCTGAATTCAAAAAAGGGGCAGCAAGAAATGGGTAAGGCCATTGCTGATGCCATACTTTCCTATAAAGAAGAAATTGGAACAGGAGTTGTTACCACGCCATCTTCCCAACGAGTGGAAAACACGGAAGTTACAGTGAACCTTCCGGAAGAAACCAAAAAGGAGATTAAAAAGGAAGAAGCCCCAATCAAAGAGGAACCAAAAACCGTTCCGGTCAAGGAAGGACCCAAGGTTGTGAAAGAAGAAGTCACCCCGCCCACTAGTGCCGGAATTGAATATAAGGTGCAGATTATGGCAAGTGCCAAAAACATTCCGTTAAAGAGTGAAAACTTCAATGGATTGGACCAAATGACCAAAGAGCCTTATAAAAATCTGTTCCGATATATGTATGGTAATGCCAATACATATGAAGAGGCCAAAAAGCTAAAGGCCAATGCAGATGCCAAAGGCTACACCACATCTTATATCGTTGCCTATAAAAAAGGAAACAGGGTGCCATTGACGGATGCTTTGAAGTAGCCGTCGAATGAATGGTCTCCTTGTAAAAAATATTCCTAATTTTGTTTAAACTGTAAACCGAATCTTTTGAAACTATCCAGGGAAATCAAGACCGGGATTATTGTAGTCGCAGGAATCGTGGCCTTTATCTTTGGGCTTAGCTACTTAAAATCCTCCCCACTTTTCGATAATAACAAAACGTTCTATGCCGTGTACGACAATGTTGGGGGGCTGCAACCCGGCACCCAAGTGTCCATAAACGGATATAATGTTGGGAATGTCACCAGTATCAAATTTAAGGATGGCTCCGGAAAATTACTGGTAACCCTATCCGTTAGCAATGAATTTCAATTTTCAGAAAACAGTGTGGCAGAATTGTTCGACACTGGGATCATTGGTGGAAAAGGAGTGCAGATCGTACCTGTTTTTGATAATGCATCGATGGCCAAATCTGGAGATACCCTGCAATCCAAAATTAAACCGGGCATTACCGAACTGGTTCAACAAAAATTGACCCCATTGCAAATGAAGGTAGAAGGTGCGGTATCCAATGCCGATTCATTATTGATGAATGTGAACCAAATACTTGACGATCCTACCAAAAAGCAGCTTCAGGAAACCATAGTTTCGTTGAACGCGTTGGTAAAATCCTTTAAAGGAAGCGCCGATAACTTAAACGTGTTGCTGGCCAACAACAAAATGCAATTGGATTCTTCTTTGAAAAACGTGAGCCATATCACCTCAAATTTCTCCAAACTTTCTGACTCATTGGTCAATGCGGATTTGGGAGGTACCCTTGCCGAGTTCCAAGGTACGGTTAGCAAGCTCAATGGCATTTTGGCAAAAATAGAAGAAGGAGAAGGCTCTTTGGGCAAATTGCATAAAGACGATGCCCTGTACGATAATTTGGCGGCCGCATCAAGGGAGTTGGATCTGTTGTTACAGGATTTCAGACTTAATCCAAAACGCTACGTGAATGTTTCCGTTTTTGGTAAAAAACAGAAGGAATATACCCTTCCTGAAAACGATCCGGCAGAACAAAAAGAGAATCAATAGATGGAATACTTACCCAACATATTGTTTGCCATTGCCCTGTTGGTAGGGGTGGGTTTCTTTACGCACAATGTGAAAAAGCTCTCTAGGAACATCAAATTGGGGAAAGATGTGGATGTGAGCGACAACAAGCCCCAGCGTTGGAAAAATATGGTGCAGATTGCGTTGGGACAGAGCAAAATGGTGGTGCGACCAGTGGCAGGGATCATGCACATTTTTGTTTATGTGGGATTCATCATCATTAACATTGAGGTACTTGAAATCATCCTTGATGGTTTGTTGGGTACCCATAGACTGTTTTCTTCTTTGGGTTTGGTATATAATTTCTTGATAGGCTCGTTTGAAATTTTGGCCTTCTTGGTCATTGTGGCCGTTGTGGTATTCTGGATTCGCAGGAATATTATCCGATTGCAACGTTTCATCAAACCGGAAATGAAGGGATGGCCCAAAAAGGACGGTAACCTGATTTTGTACATCGAATTCGTGTTGATGACGCTCTTTTTGACCATGAACGCGGCAGATTTCCAATTGCAGCAATTGGGAGTAGGGCACTATTTGGAAGCGGGTGCTTTCCCCATCAGTCAATATTTGGTGCCTTTATGGAGCAGATTGTCAGAGTCTAGTTTGATTTTGGTGGAACGTACAGCTTGGTGGTTACACATCTTGGGCATCTTGGCCTTTTTGAACTATTTGTACTTTTCCAAACACCTTCATATTCTTTTGGCGTTCCCAAACACCTACTATGGTAAGGTAAAACCCAAAGGACAACTCAACAATCTGCAATCGGTGACCAATGAGGTCAAATTGATGATGGACCCCAATGCCGACCCCTTTGCCGCACCAACTACCACAGATGCCGCAGCGGTACCCGAGAAATTTGGGGCCTCGGACGTGATGGATTTGAACTGGGTCCAACTATTGAATGCCTATACCTGTACAGAATGCGGTAGATGTACCTCGGAGTGTCCTGCCAACCAGACAGGGAAGAAATTATCCCCCAGAAAGATCATGATGGATACCCGTGATCGTCTGGAGGAAGTAGGCAAGAACATGGATGCCAACAAAGGAGAGTTTGTTCCGGATGGCAAACAATTGTTGGACGATTATATCAGCAGGGAAGAGCTTTGGGCGTGTACCACATGCAATGCTTGTGTACAGGCATGCCCCGTGAGTATCGATCCCCTGTCCATCATTGTGGAGATGAGGAGATACTTGGTTATGGAGCAGTCCGCTGCACCTATGGAGTTGAACAATATGATGTCCAACATAGAAAATAACGGTGCTCCTTGGCCATACAACCAAATGGACCGATTAAACTGGGTAAACGAATAAATCTAGCATTATGGGTGATCAATTGAGGGTGAAAACCATGCAGCAGTTTATGGCGGAAGGCAAGCAGCCGGAAATTTTGTTTTGGGTAGGCTCGGCCGGAAGTTATGATGATAGGGCCAAGAAAATATCCAGGGCGTTCGTGAAGCTGTTGAACAAAGCCAATGTTGATTTTGCCGTTTTGGGTCAGGAAGAGAGTTCTACGGGTGATGTGGCCAAAAGGGCGGGCAACGAGTTTTTGTTCCAAATGCAGGCCATGATGAACATTGAACTGTTGAATGGATATGAAGTGAAAAGGATCGTGACCTGCGACCCCCATTCCTTCAATACCCTAAAAAATGAATACCCAAGTTTGGGAGGCATTTATGACGTAGTCCACCATACCCAATACCTAAAAGAACTCTTGGATCAAGGTCGCTTGACCTTACAAGGGGAAACCTACAAAGGCAAACGTGTCACCTTTCACGATCCCTGTTATTTGGGTCGAGCTAATGCAGTGTATGAGGCGCCAAGGGAAGTGCTTGCAAAGACCAATGCCGATTTGGTAGAAATGAAACGCCATAAAACAACTGCTTTGTGCTGTGGTGCAGGCGGGGCACAAATGTTCAAGGAGCCCGAAAAAGGGGATATGGACATCAATGTATTACGTACCAAGGATGCCTTGGAAACCAACCCCGATATTATTGCAACAGGATGTCCCTATTGCAATACCATGATGACGGACGGCATCAAGGCGCATGAAAAAGAAGATAGTGTCGCCGTTTTGGATGTGGCCGAACTTTTAGCAAACTCAATTTGATATGTTGGTAACATTTAATGAATTGCCCGATCATTCCCGGATTTGGATCTATCAATCCAACAGAAGCTTCACGGAAGCCGAATTGCGCAACATAGAAGAAAGCCTATCGGAGTTTCTAAAGCAATGGACCGCTCATGGCAGTGATTTGCATGCGGGATTTGAGATCAAATACAACAGGTTTATTGTCATTGGATTGGATCAGACCAATGCCAGTGCCTCGGGTTGTTCCATTGATGCATCCGTTCATTTTATACAGACTTTGGAACAACAATTTCAGGTGGAACTTATGGACCGTATGAATGTATCCTTTAAACAAGGGGAATACGTTGCATATAAACCGTTAACAGATTTCAAGAAAATGGCCAAGGACAAGGCTGTCTCCGCGAACACTATCGTTTTTAATAATTTGGTGGCCACCAAACAGGAATATCTCGAAAATTGGGAAGTGCCCGCCAGTGAAAGTTGGCATTCCAGATTTGTTTAAGGAGTTCTTAAATTATCATAATTTCTGTGCATTCCTCGACCAAATGCAATATTTTTATCAGCAATAAGTTCATGTCTTAGACAAGGTATTTATGCGGATAAACCTCTATTTTCCCCTATTCATATTCATTTGTATCCCAGCTTTTGGCCAAACAGACCCTTTGGTCACCAAGGATTCTTTGGCCCAACATACTTGGGTGGAAAACCAATACAATTCCATGTCCTTGCAAGAAAAGGTGGGGCAGTTGTTCATGGTCAGTATTGCATCCAATCAAGACAAGGCTTCTACGGATAAAATCAAAAGCTTGGTTAAGGATGAAGGGATTGGTGGAGTGATATTTTTAAGCGGAACACCCCTTGCCCAGGCCAAATTGACCAATGCGTACCAATCTGAATCCAAAGTACCGTTACTGATTGGGACCGATGCAGAATGGGGTATGGCCATGCGGCTTGACTCCACGTATGCCTTTCCTTGGAACATGACCCTCGGAGCTATCCAGGATAGTACTATTGTAGAAAAGGTAGGGCATCAAATTGGAAAACATGCCAAACGTTTGGGGGTCCACATCAACTTTGCTCCAGACCTGGACGTAAATAACAATCCTCGAAATCCCATCATAGGCAATCGCTCTTTTGGTGAGGACCCCAAAAATGTGGCGCAAAAGGGCATTGCATTTCTAAAGGGGATGGAAACCGCTGGGGTCTTGTCTTCCGGCAAACATTTTCCTGGTCATGGCGATACGGAAACGGATTCCCATAAGGCTTTGCCCATCATTGACTCTTTTAAGGAAGAGTTGGATTCCATTGAGCTTTATCCCTTTAAAAAGGCCATGGAAAATGGACTTAGTTCTGTTATGGTAGCCCATTTGGATGTTCCAGCCTTGGAGAATAGGGAAGGGCACCCTTCAACACTATCCAAATCCATTGTCACGGATTTATTGCAGGAGGAACTGGGTTTCCAAGGGTTGATTTTCACCGACGCCTTGAACATGAAAGCGGTTTCTCAATTTGCTCCTGATGGGGAAGTGGAACTGCAAGCTTTTCTGGCTGGTAACGATGTGCTCCTCATGCCCGAGAATGTCGACAAGGCAAAGGAAAAATTGGTTGAGGCCTATAATTCTGGATTGATTACAGAAGAGCGGCTGTCCTTGTCGGTAAAGAAAATATTGAAGGCAAAGTACAAGGCTGGGTTGAACGATTACAGGCCTGTTTCATTGGAGAATTTGTATAACGATCTCAATACCATAGAAAATGATGTGCTTTATGAAGAAGCCATTGAGGGAGCCATCACGGTGGCCAAGAACAATTTTTCATTGATGCCCATCAAAAAACTGGATAACAAAAAAATTGCCTACGTGCATTTTGGTGATGATTCCGGGTCTGTTTTTCTTACATCTTTGAACAAATATTTTAAGGTAACCGAAATTGATGCCAAGAACATTTCGGAGTATAAAACGGAGCTCGCAAACTATAATTTGGTCATTATCGGGTTTCACAAAAGCAATGCCAGCCCATGGAAGGGATATAAGTTTTCGCAGAACGAGTTGTATTGGTTGGAAGAGATATCACACCTGAGGACCAGCAATACCATTCTGGCCCTGTTTACCAAGCCCTATGCCCTTTTGGATGTACCCAATATGGATGCCATGGACGGAGTGGTGGTGGCTTATCAGAATAGTGACATTGCCCAGGAAAAGGCCGCGGAAGTAATCTTCGGGGCAATTGGTGCCACGGGGAAATTACCGGTTTCCGCCCATACGGAATTTCCTGTGGGTACAGGTGTGGAGTTGAAACCGATTCAAAGATTGGGTTATAGTGTTCCAGAACGCGTTGGGATGAGCACTGAAGGTTTGGCCATGGTCGACTCTATGGTACAACAAGGTATAGATTCATTGATGTTCCCCGGAGCGCAGGTTTTGGTGGCAAGAAAAGGGAAGATCATTTATAACAAGAGCTTTGGAAAGCCCACCTATGATTCCACGGACAGCATTACCTCCGAATCCATTTATGACCTTGCTTCTTTGACCAAAATCTTGAGCACCTTGCCCATGATCATGAAAATGGAGGAAGAAGGGAAAATTGCACTTAATGATACCTTCAAGGATTTGATACCGGAATATGCAGATACTGAACTAAAGGACGTGACCGTTTTAAAGGCACTGTCCCACTATGGTAGGCTCCCTTCCTGGATTGCCTTTTATCTGGACACGCTGACCAAGGATAGAAAGCCTTCAACAGAGTTTTACAGGAACAATCCATCCGATGCTTTTCCGTATAAAGTGGCCGATCATTTGTATTTAACCCGATCTTATAAGGATTCCATTTACAATCGTATCGGAAGGCAGACCTTGAAGTCCAATCGCTATCGTTACAGTGATGTGGGATACTATGTTTTCAAGGAGTATATTGAAAAGACCTATCAACGACCAATTGATGAATTGGTAGAAGAGTTTTTCTACCGACCGATGGGTTTGCAGAGGACTACCTTCAACCCTTTAAAAAAATTTCAAGTAGATGAGATAGTTCCGACCGAGGAGGACGACTACTTCAGATATCAGCGGATACAGGGCTATGTGCACGATATGGGAGCGGCCATGCAAGGTGGGGTAGGAGGTCATGCCGGACTTTTCAGTACGGCGGAAGAAGTGGCCAAGATCATGCAAATGTACCTGCAAGGGGGATATTATGGTGGTGAACAATTATTGAACGAGCGCACCATCAAAAAATTCAACACGTGCTATTTCTGTAACAAGAATGTGCGTAGAGGTGTAGGGTTTGATAAACCCCAGTTGGAAGAAAAAGGACCAACATGTGGTTGCGTCTCACGGAAAAGCTTCGGGCACAGTGGTTTTACGGGCACTTATACTTGGGCCGACCCAGATGCCGAATTGGTTTATGTGTTTCTTTCTAACAGAACCTACCCATCTGCTGCCAATAACTTGCTGATCGGTTCCGCATTGAGGACAAGGATACAACAGGTTATTTATGATTCCATTATTAACTAGGCATAAATTATTTGCCTTAGATTTGTTTTTATGAAAATTGCGATTGTATGCTACCCAACATTTGGCGGTAGTGGAGTAGTGGCCACAGAATTGGGGATTGCCCTGGCAGCAAGGGGGCACGAGGTACATTTTGTCACCTACCGCCAGCCGGTACGCTTGGAACTCTTGGGAAACAACATCCATTTTCACGAAGTCCATGTGCCGGAATACCCGCTTTTTCATTACCAACCGTACGAGTTGGCACTTTCCAGCAAATTGGTGGATACCATCAAAATGTACGATATAGAATTGTTGCACGTCCATTATGCCATTCCACATGCCTACGCGGGTTACATGGCCAAAAAGATGCTTCAGGAGTCAGGAATCTTTATTCCGATGATTACCACACTACACGGGACGGACATTACCTTGGTGGGCAAACATCCTTTCTATAAACCAGCAGTTACCTTCAGTATAAATAAGTCCGATGTGGTCACTTCCGTTTCCGAAGCTTTAAAACAAAGTACTTTGGAGCTGTTCGATATAGAAAAGGAAATTGAGGTGGTGCCCAACTTCATTGAAATTTCCAAATACCGTCCAGAGTACTCTGATTGCCAGCGTTCAATGATGGCAAAGGAAAATGAACGTATCGTTACGCACATTAGTAATTTTAGGAAGGTGAAACGTATACCGGATGTAATCAACATTTTCAACAAAGTTCAGAAAACCGTACCGGCTAAATTGATTATGGTGGGTGAAGGGCCAGAGAAGGAAAGGGCAGAAAAAATGTGTGAAGACCTTGGATTGAAGGATAAGGTGCTGTTCTTGGGCAATAGCAACGAAATTGACAGGATCTTGTGTTTTTCGGACTTGTTCCTATTGCCTTCGGAATCGGAGAGTTTTGGTCTTGCCGCTTTGGAAGCCATGATCAATAAGGTAGCGATCATTTCCAGTAATACAGGAGGTATTCCTGAAGTGAATATCGATGGAGTTTCTGGTTACTTGGCCGATGTGGGTGATGTGGATACCATGGCCGAAAAGGCTATTGAAATTTTGAAGGACGATGTTGTTCTGAAAAAATTCAAGGACAACGCCTATAAGGTAGCTTCCAAGTTCGACATCGTCAATATACTTCCCCTTTATGAGGAAATTTATGAAAAGGCATATAAATCCCGATTTAAGAATACCTTTTGATTATGGGCAGAATGCTGGTTTTATATTTAATCTGTTTTCTGTCGTGCAAAGCGCAAAAGGACGGTCATAAACCACTAGGTGAACCTTTGGATAATTTGGTTTTGATGGATCATGATGATTTCAGCACCGTTACCGAGTATGGGGTGCAGGTAATTCGAGATCAAAAATCCCTCCAAAAATTTTATTCAAAAATCAACATGACCCGTAAGCCAGGACTTCCGGTCCCTATTATCGATTTTTCAAAAGATATGTTGATTTTGGTTTGCTTGGGAGAACAACATGGAAGTGTGGAACCGGTACTTTCTAAACTTCCCCAAACAGAATCAGGATTTTCCATTGCTGTGCAATTGATTGGCAAAGAGCAAGTTGAAAATAATGTCGTGCAGTCTGTCCATTATCCCTTTTATCTGTATAAAATGCCGATAATCGATCAAAGTATCGATTTTCAAAACATTGAAAATTAAGGGATTAAAAATAACTTTTACTTCTTATCGAAAATTGGAGCACTTGGAAGTGCAAAATTTATCTATTGGTAACATTGGTATAGTTTTGTTGTCGATAACCTCAAATCGCATATCATGAATATTTCAAAACCTATAATGGCAATTATGTCATTTTGTTTTATGTCTTCCATTTTTGCCCAAGAAGTGGAACAACTTACCAAAAAGGACAGCATTGTGCAGAGTTATTGGTTGGTTACCTTGGGTGTCAATATAGTGGATGATTCCGGAGATGAATTTGGTGAACTCTTTGATCTTAGTGAAGGGTGGAACATGGTTCCTTATCCGTCAAGATTCAGTGTTGGCCGTTATTTCAACAACGGTCTGGGATTGGAGGCGATCGGAACCTATAACAAATACAAGGAGGGTAAGATTATTGACAATGCTGTTAATACCGAGGATATTGATTATTGGGGGATGGACTTTAGGGTCAGCTACGATTTGAACATGATCCTTGGTGAAACCGGTTTTTTTGATCCCTATATTGGCATTGGTGCTGGATATACAGATGCCAACAATCAAAGTAGGGGTACCTATAACGCTATTATTGGATTTAGAACATGGTTTTCAGACCACTGGGGATTGGATTTTAACTCTACTGGAAAGTGGGCCATGAGTACCGAAAATGGAACCAACCATATTCAACATGCCTTAGGTGTAGCCTATAGGTTCGAAGTAGAAAAAGGACTTTCTAGAAAAGGAGAGGAAAAATTGGCCTATTTGGAAGAATTGGAAAAAGAGCAACAAAGGGTGCAGGATTCCATTTCCAAGGCCGAGGAAGAGGCTCGTTTGTTGGCGGAACGTTTACAGCGTGAAAAAGAAGCTGCCGAATTGGCCGCCGCCGAAAAGGCCAAAAAGGATGCCGAAGATGCAAGGAGGGTAGCTTTGCAGACTAAGATCAATGATTTGGGCAGTGTATACTTCAAATTGAATTCTTCGTATCTCACTTCACGTGACCAAGAATTGTTGGACCAATTGGTGACCATCATGGAAAGTGAACCCAATTTGAATATCAAGATTACAGCCCATACCGACTCTAGGGGAACCAAGGAATATAACCAATGGTTATCAGAAAGAAGGGCCCAGCGTACGGTTGAGTATGTGGTATCCAAAGGTATTTCACAAGAGAGGATATCCTACGAGGCCTTTGGCGAAACACAGTTGACGAACGAATGTGGGGATGGCGTATATTGCACTGAGGAAAAGCATGCCAAGAATAGACGGTCGGAGTTTATTATTGTTGAATTCTAGCGAAGCTTATAGGCCAGACGTCCCTTCCACCATTGTGAGCCGGGACAAGTTTTAGGATCAAGACTGAAACGTCTTTCCTTTTAAGGCCCTGTATTGAGGGAAAAACAATCCGTGACTTCTGTGGTGACCCATGCGGATGGTAGTACCCGATTGCAGACCATTAGAAGAGAATTACATCCAAGATATTATAATGTTGTCGATAAGCTTGGGAAAAAAACGGGTGTCCCCGTAGTTTTGAATAAGAGTTTCAATATTTAAGGAAAACCTGTTGTATGATTTCCGATTGGTGCCATTAGATGCTTTTGGTCAACGGGATTGGACAGCTTGGTAATCGGAAATTATGTTCTGACCAAAAAATAAATAAATGCTATTTAATTCGCTGGAGTATTTCATTTTCCTCCCAATAATGTTCGTGCTTTATTGGTTTGTCTTCAATAAAAAGGTTACGGTACAAAATGCCTTGGTCTTGGCAGGTAGTTATTACTTTTATGGTCTATGGGATTGGAGGTTCCTATTTCTGATCATTGCCAGTACCATTGTGGACTATTTCGTGGGTATCATGATTGAGAACAATGCTGACGAGCGGAAAAAGCAGAAGCTTTGGCTCTGGGTCAGTATGATCTTTAATTTGTCCCTACTGGGCTTCTTTAAGTACTACAATTTCTTTGTGGATTCCTTTGTGGATATGTTCCAACTTTTGGGCTACCAGATCAAGAGTACGTGGACGCTCCAGATTATTCTGCCAGTGGGTATATCGTTCTATACTTTTCAAACCATGTCCTACTCTTTGGATGTATATTACAAGAGGATCAAACCTTGTCGCGATTTCCTTTCCTTTGCTACTTTCGTTGCATTTTTCCCCCAATTGGTGGCAGGGCCCATTGAAAGGGCCTCCAATCTGCTCCATCAAATTACCAATAAACGGACTTTTAGTTATGAGCAAACGGCAGCAGGTCTTAAGTTGATCTTGTGGGGCCTGTTCAAAAAATTGGTCATTGCGGATGGTATCGCGCCCATAGTGGACGATATTTTTATGCATTATGAAACGTACTCGGCATCTACCCTAATTTTGGGTGTAACCTTGTTCAGCTTTCAAGTGTACGGGGATTTTAGTGGGTATTCCGACATTGCTATCGGTACTTCAAAAATGTTCGGGGTGGAACTGATGTCCAATTTCAAGTTTCCCAACTTTTCCAGGAACGTTGCCGAGTATTGGCAACGTTGGCACGTTTCCCTTTCCACGTGGTTTAGACATTATATATATATTCCGCTAGGAGGATCCAGGGTCAGTAAAATGAAGGCAATACGCAATATATCCATTATTTTCTTGGTGAGCGGATTCTGGCACGGAGCCAACTGGACCTTCATTTTTTGGGGAGGTTTCCACGCCCTGGCGTATATTCCCGTTTATTTAATGGGGCGTAACGCCATTTACAAAGACAGTGTAGTAGGGGAGAACACCCTTTTCCCGACCTTTACCGAAATAGGTCAGTTGATTTTGACCTTTGCCATCGTAACCTTTTCAAGGATATTCTTTAGATCGGAGTCTTTGACCGATTCTTTTAATTTTATCGGAAGAATATTCAATAATTTCAGCTACGAACATTATGTTCACCCAAATGGATACAGAATGGTAGACTACTATATTTTATTGGCTGCCTTTGTTTTGTATGAGTATAGAATTAGAAAGGATGAACGCAGCCCGTTCAAATTCAGGTCTAAAGCAGTACGTTTTGTAGCCTACACCTTGGTAGTATTTACCATGCTGTTGTTTTATGATAGCGGTTTTGATAGATCATTTATTTACTTCCAGTTCTAGATATGAAAAAATTAGTCAAAAACTTGGTCATATACTCTGTACTCATCTTGATTTCCTTAGAAATCTTGGTACGTATTTTCTATCTGGGAGAAGACAAACCATCTCGATTTGTGGATGAGAAAAGGGTTGAAAAATGGGTGCCCAACCAAAATGGCTATAATGTGACGGGCAACCGAAACCAAAACTTCATCAGGTATAATATCAACAGTTCAGGTTTCAATTCGTATCAGGAATATGTTCCTACGGATGATGGGGTTGAAGTTGCCTTGGTCGGTGATTCTTTCATAGAAGGATTCCACCAACCCTATCGGGTATCCATTGGCCGCAAAGTGGAAAATAAGCTCCATGATGAAGTGAAGGTCTTTGAATACGGATATTCCGGTTACGATATGGCCGATCAGTTACATTTGATCAATGCTTACAAGGAAGATTTTGATTTGATAGATAGAATCTACATCAAGGTGAAGTTCAACAATGATTTGAACCGGGGTGAATATTTTGTGCAGACTTCACGTCTTAATCTTGAGTCACCATTGAACAAATTATTGAAAAAGAGCAAATTACTTGTGTATTTTTCAGAAATTGGAGTATTGGATCCCGTACGGGATTTGATGAAGGATGTGAAAAATTTGGCCAAGGGAGGTGTTTCTGAAAAAACGGAAACAGAGGAATCTGAAACTGATCAGCAACAACTGGATTCCACTTATTTGGCAAACTTTAAAAGTTTGGTTTCCTTGTATGGGTTTGATAAGAAGAAAACTGTTCTGTTGATAGATGTGTCCGAGACCTCTACCGTGTTCTTGGATTATTTGAACGCCAATGGTTTTCAGTATTTGGACTTTGGGAATGCAATCAACAATTCCAAGCGCAGAACAACCTTGGTTTACGATATGCACTGGAACAATTATGGGCGAACCCTGGTTGCCGATATCATTAAAAATGATTTGGTGACAAGTGGATTGGCCAAGAATCCCGAAACGGAATAATCCTTTTTTTAAGAAACCACGCGCAACTCCTGGATGGAAAGGATAACTGTTAAATTCAATTTTTCTATTTTATAGTTCAGCAAAGGATTTTGGTGGATGTTGAGGCCGTTGTCAGCCAAAAGGATTCCTTGCCAACCTAACTCATGTGGACCATCAAAATCTTTTCGAATATTGTCGGCAATATAATAGTGACAGGTGCGGTTAAATGCTTTTTCAACGGACAGGAAATTGTTTGTATGAGGTTTTTCAGTCCCGATTTCCTCTGAGATCACTATATGGTCTAAATAGGGTTCCAACCCTAATGCCTTTATTTTGTTACGCTGAGTGACGGACCTTCCATCAGTCACAAGTGCAAGTTTCCCTCCATTTTTTTTAATGTCGACAAATAGATCCAAAACTCCCGGGAAGGGTTCAATGGCAGGGCTGTGGTATCGGTAATGGTCCAACAAATCTTCTTTGATACAGGAACGTTCGTTGATCAAATAATCAAAAACATTGCTTCCCGATCTATATAGGGAAAACATGATAGCATGTAGGCTCTGCCACGAATGAGGGTCTACTTTTTTGGCAATGTGTTGGTAGGCAGATTTTAGATACTCAATTTCGTTATAAAGGGTATCGTCAAGGTCAAAGACCACCACGGTATTTTGATCAATCTTTAAATCCATGAACCAATACTTCGCTGTCATATCTGAGCATCAGGAGATTGTCTTCCCAGCAATCAAATTGGTCTTCCATTTCTTTTTGGAAAAAGTACTCCTCCAAGATCCATTTAGGGAAATTGGCCCCGGCCAAATAGGATAGGGGGTAACCGCCACCAAATCGGGCGTTCAGTTCAATCCCATATATTTTTTGGGTCTCCCTGTTCATAAAGCATTGGGCTGTGATGCAGCCCACGGCTCCATCCATTACAGCAAGGTTTTCCCGTAAAAAAGTGACCATTGAGTTATTACAGGTAAGCCCTTTGTTCACCTCACCATCCCTTACTTCGATTCTTTTTCTGGGAACAACGCACCTTAACCTGTGATTCTTGTCATAATAGAGGTCGCAGGTATATTCATCATGGGTATCGTGGTCCAAATACTCAAGGAAAAGCAATTTTTCATTCTCAAAATGATATGGGGTCAAATCCTCCTTGGTACGTATAATAAATGTATCGATACTGCGGCTACCATCTATAGGTTTAATGAACAAAGGCAACTTGTAATCATCTTTTTTAAATTCCTTGGCTATGGAGATATTGTTCGATTCGAAAAACTTGTGGGTTTCTTTTTTGTTCCTACATTTTTGGACAAGATCTGTGCTGGACACCAAAACAGTTATACCCTTTTCTTTAAAAGCTTGCTTGTTTTCGGCCAGCAGCAACAATTCATGATCAATCGTTGGGATAATCAATTTGATATTGCGTTGTATACATTCTTGTAGGATGTAATCAATATAGGATTCTTCATCCAAGCGAGGAACCTCAAAATGGTCATCAGCAATTTGGCATGCAGCGGATTGAATGGGATTGGCATCGGCAGCATATACCTTACCATCTTGCACAAATTTCTTTAATTCCTTTTGAAAAGCCTGTAACAATGAAACCCGCCGACCCGCCGACGTAATCAGGATATTCATGACTTCCAATTTAAATTCATGATATGACCGCTTAGTTTCTTTTGTCCCAGAGAAATGCTCGGTTTATAAAAATGGGGGCAATTTGGTGTTGGAGGCATTTTAATGATTTAAGGAGTTTTAGTTAAATAAGTCAGTAGGTTTGTTAGTTTTTGTTTGTGCCATTTAAATTTCCAAATCCAAAAATTTTATCAGTTTTCCACAAAGATAGGATGAGTTGTACTTACTACAAACTTGTCTGAAGCAATGTTTTGGTTGTTATATGTACGAATGTCATGTTTTTTTGGATCAATGAAAATATCAATTCTTAATCTCATTTACCGCTAGCAGACCGATACGCAGGAAAATATCCTTCTTCAATACTTGGAAAATCTTCGGGTTTGTCCAATGTGCGATTCACCAATTTTTGATACACTTCTGGTAACACTATTTTTCTGCCGGTGTAGTAGATCAAATCTTCTTCTTTTGGGAAAAAGTCCTTTTTATATTTGTACAATTGGTCATCATTGCTTCTTCCTCCACCCAGAACATAGTGGGTTCGGTCATTTTCCCGACCCCAATCCATAACATTGATTTTCAAGAAATCGTTGGGACGGGTGTGGAAGAATTCGGCAAGGGTTCCTCCCAAATACGAAAAGATGGTGCTACTGGATAAGAGGATAAACTCGGTTGAAATGGCCATACCATTCAACAGTACCATGGCAATCGCAGCATTTTTTGGATTATTTTCCAGATATTCTGAAAAATAACTTTTTGGAAAGTAATAGTAATCGACAGCTTTGTTGCGTTGCATGGTCTTGATATAGATATCATAGAATTGGGAAACAATTTCAGGGGAAATGTCACCGTGATGCATCACAAATTCCAGACCTTCTTTCTGGGCCTTCCTATAATTGTTCCGGACTTTCGGTTTGAAATTTTCCCATTGGGTTTCTTTGGATATCAGTTTTCCCTTTACATTGTTCAGGGTAGCGAAAGGTGTCCCTGTATATCCGATATGGTTTCCGTTCAATGAAAATCGAATAAACTCGGCAACTACATTGTTCTCCCGGTACCAGGCGTCGACCATTTCCCAGAAACTTTGCAGCTTTTCGTGGTCTATATCGGGTTGAAATAAAGGGCCGCTATAACCATATGGGCTAGTAGTATCCTTATATTCGGTAATCTCCCCATTAATTTTGATCGATCGTAGATAAAAACTCATCAGGATACAAGGTTTATTATTTTCAAAATAAACGAAGTATCTTATATTTCCATCTATGTTTCCTGCTTCTTTGAAAAGTTCAGGTTTATAAAAAGGATTGTCTGGATTTATGGTATTGATAAAGTTCTTAAAGGCCTCTACCTCTGAGTCGGTACCTATATCAAACACCTCAAGTTTTTTGGCATCGGCTGACATTATTGATTGGCTATGTACTTTGTTCATCAATGTAATGGCATTTAAACTTTTTTTAATACGCTTTTCTGTCCGACATTATTTTTTCGGTAATCATCCAACCTCTCCACAATTTCATCAGCATCAAAGGCAACGTCTTGTCCGCTAAGGGCTTTTTTAACGGTTTTGGACAAAATTTGAAAGTCCATCCTAAAAGTTAAATTGTTTACGTATTCCGCATCAAAAGCAAATTTTTCTTCCCAGGTCAAGTAGTTTCTTCCTGAGACTTGGGCCAAACCTGTTATGCCAGGACGCACGCTATGTCTTATACGTTCGTCCTCTTTGTAATATGGCAAATAGCTTGGGAGCAAAGGGCGCGGCCCCACCAAGCTCATATCACCTTTTAATACATTGAACAGCTGGGGAATCTCATCCAAAGATGTTTTGCGGATAAACCTGCCTAGTTTTGTAATTCGCAGACTATCTGGCAATAATTTTCCATTTGCATCGGTGTTGTTGTTCATCGTTTTAAACTTTATGATGCTAAAAATTTTCTCATTCATCCCTGGGCGTTGTTGTTTAAAAAACGGGGTTCCCTTAAAATCGAACCAAAGCATGATGGCAACCAACAAAAAAATAGGGGAGATAATCAACAATCCCATCATTGCAACGAAAAAGTCAATCAATCTCTTAAAAAAGGACTTGTACATAGAAATAGGTTGAGGCAATTCTTCTGCCTAAAAGTACCCTGTTTTTTCTTTTAAAGCAGGAGAAAACCGATAGAAGTAATCTTTTCTAGATAAAATTCCTACACCATCCCCGTCTCTACCATTTGCATAGTATCCAATATCATAGGAAGGCCTTTCTCAGAAAATTTAGGGTAAAGCGTCTCAAATGTATCGGTATCCTCTATTATTATGGGTTCTTGCCTTAGAATGGTACCACGGTCAAATCGGTGGTCAATTATATGTGTGGTGATACCCGTTACCTTCACCCCGTATTCAAGGGCATCCTGTATGGCCGTTTTGGTTCCCAAAAAACTTGGGAATAAGGATGGGTGGATGTTAGCTATCCTATTTGGAAAAGCTTCTAAAATGGGCTTTTTAATTAAATATTGATAACCCAATAAGAAGATATGGGTGATTTTTTCCTCAATTAGAATTTTTAGAAGTTTATCGTGATAATCGTTCTTATCGGAGAAATCCTCAGGTTTTATGTGGACGCATTTGATGTTATATTTTTGTGCTTCGTCCATGGCTCCGCATTTGTGCTGCTCACCAATTACCAGACCAATTTTGTTGATATCATCGTTTTCGGCATACCACGTAATTACATCCTTGGCATTCTTCCCCCAAAAACTGCATAAGAAAGCCCACTTAACTTTCCTTTGGTCCTTGTTGTGCGAATTATTCATATGATTCTGGTTCTTAATGGACTATTGCAATTGGGAACTTTGTCATACAAGAGCTAAATATATTCAGAATTCTCTAACCAGCTTAGGATTATAGATGAAAGTGATTAAAAGTCCGATGTAATTTTTAGCGGGAATAAAAAATTCGGAAAAGTTTTACAAACGGATAAAAAATGAGCTTAAAGTTAAATATAAGAGTAAGTAATCTATAAGAGGGGCCATGGTAGTCCGTACCAAGAAAATGATGAAGTGGATATGCCCCATACTTTTTAAAATCTACGAGAATTTTCCGTAAATAGGAAATCGGCAAATCTGATTTTAGATACCTGACCAGCAAAAAAAATACTAAGGCCTGTTGTTTGGTGCGAAGGGTACTTTTGCATTTGTTAGATAAAATATGGTTTTCCGGTACTGATTTAATTATCTCGTCAAAGCAGATTGCCGCAACAGCCATATCATCGATTACCTTGTTATAATGCCCTGGAGATTTGTTCTTCATAGCAGAACTAGGGCGTATACGGTAACGGTGCACATCGGCATCAACATGGGTAATTTTGTTTGCTAAACAGAACAGGTTGGTTGTAAAAAGGGTGTCCTCCATCCATTTTCCCACAATAAATCGTAATCCTGAATCAAGTAAAAATTGTCTGTTGATCAAGTACCACCATACTTCATTACGAAACTTGCCCTTTGAGATATACGTGATACCGTCAACCATCTTTAAAATTGAGCTATTGTCGGTCGGTAATTTGTTGGAAGTAATGGCGGAGTCATCAAAAACATGTCTGGTCTTGAAGGTTAGTACATCAAGTTCGTTGTGCTCCACTATATTTAAAATGGCCCCCAATGTATTTTCGGCAAGATAATCATCAGAATCCAGAAAGTAGATATACTCACCTTGGGCTAGATCAATGCCCCTGTTCCTTACAGCTCCAAGTCCCTGATTTTCTTGATCAAAAACCTTAATGACAGGGTATGTATCGCTAAAGCGGCATGCAATGTCCAACGTGTTGTCCGTAGAACCATCATTGATCACAATAATTTCGTAATCAGCATCTTTTAGTCCCTGATCAAGAATACTTTCCAAACATTGTGGAAGGTATTCGGCCACGTTGAAACAAGGTATTACAATACTAAGTTTCATCCGTTACTGGTTGTGGTTGGTCGGGGGACTTTATTTTTAGCTTTTCAAATTAGAATTGATGTAATATAGTGGATAAAAATGTTTTAAGAACCAGGTTCAAGCCTTTTTACGGTTTTGGCAAACTGATCACAAAGAATTGATTTGTCGTATTTGGTCTCTGCCAATTTTCTGGAATTAATACCCATTTGTTTTCGTAAATCTTGATTATCCCTCAGAAACCTGATTTTGGCGGCCAAATCGGAAGGGGATTTACAATCTGCATATACCCCACAATTATTTTTCTCTACAAGATCTTTGGTCCAACCTGGGTTGTTCACAATAATAGGTTTACCTGCCGAAAGGGAATCGAACAGTTTGTTTGGCGAATTGGTGGCCAAAATGGGAAGGTCATCAAAAGTCACCAATGAAACATGGCAAAGATTCACTATTTCAGAAGTGTCTTCCATTTTGAAAGAGCCATAATAGTGAAGATTGGTCAATTGTTCCTCATTTTTCCTTTCTTCAATGCGAGCCGCCATTTTACCCTGACCTATAAAAACAAAATCGATGGATGGGTCGTCTTTCAGTTCGACAATGGCGTCCATGATGTATTCGATCCCGTTGGCCAGGCCCAAAGCACCAAAATAGACCACTTTAAAGGAATCCTCTCTAAGATTCAGTTTCTTCAGATAGCTCGTATTGATTTCCCTGGGCCAAAATTTATCCATTTTTGCCATATTGGGAATCATGGTAACTTTTTCATCCTTAACACCTTGTGCCATTACACCATCTTTCATCCCTGGGGAAAGGGCAACAATATGTTTTGCATTTTTATAGATCGATTTTTCGAAGGACCTTGTCAATTTTTGAAGGAATTTGTTTTTAATGGCCCCCATTTGAATAGGAACTTCTGGCCAAAGGTCCCTAACCTCAAAAAGATATGGAGTACCTTTTAACTTTTTAATGACCATGGCCGGGAACCCCACGGTCAACGGGGTAGATGTGGCGATCATCAGATCCACTTTGGGGACTTTTAGGCCTAAATAGGAAGAATACAGCATAAAGGATAGGAATGCGACCAACCTTTTTAAAATGCCCATTTCATTTTCATAGGCCACTTTCACATAAATGACATTGATACCGTCAATGGTCTTCCTTTCTACCCATTTCTTTTGATTAGCGTCGGAATTGGTGGTCAACATCACCACTTCATGACCGTTTTTGATAAGTTCTTGACTTATCCAATATGACCTGGTCCCTCCTGGTTCATATGGGGTTCTGAAATATTGGTGTATATAAAGGATTTTCATTGATTAGGGTAGTATTGTGTTGCTAGGATTATCGATTTGTCATGGTTGCCATATATGCTTTTGGGAAAAGCACCTTGAACCATCCAATGATAAAGAAAAAAGGATATCTAATTGGGAAAAACTTTCTCATAAAAAGCAATCTGGACTTGAATGCAATTCCTGTTGGGCTATAAAGGTATTTAATTCGTTCTTTCAGGGTTTTCTTATCAAAATTATGATACATGCCCTTATGGTCATAGGTACAGTAACCGCAATAATCGGATGCTACCAAAACGGGAAGTCCTTTCTTTTTACAGGTCAAAGTATAATCAAAATCGGCAACGCCGTGTGCGTACCCTTCGGATAATATCCCTGCTTTTTCCACAGCGTTTTTACTGACCATCATAATATTGGCATTGCCCAAGTCACATTCATGTATTTGGCCATCAGGTAGTATCTTGGAAAAAGTATATTTAAACTTGCTTTTGATCACGGCCCCACCATAACTGATTTCATTGGAAACAGGATCTTTGGTGGAACCGATATAGACTCCTGCCTGCCCATAGGTGTCCAAGCATTTTTGATGTGTTTCAAAAATGGTATCAAACATGGTGTCGAACAAGTTGGTATCATCATTCAAAAGGAGATAAAAGTCGAAATCGCCTTTCAGGGCTTCTTTCCATGAATTGATCATGCCATTGGCCCAGAACAGGTTTCCGTTGCCCTTTAGGATTTTGGTATCAGGAAATTTTTCCTTAACGGCTTCTGAGGTGCCATCCGTTGACCCATCATCGGTAAGGAAAATGGATATCTCAAGGGGTTTTGCATAGGCATTAGTGGTCAGGGCTAGGGATTCCAAGGATTTTAGGGTTTTGTCTTTCCTGTTATGGCAAGTGAGCAATACAGCTAATCGGTTCATTGGTTTGGGGCTATTGAACATGGTTTAACTTCATTCGAATGCAAAATTATATCAGATCGTGTGTGGGTTTATAAAAACTCGATAAAGGGTCAATAAACAAGTTTAATCATGTAAAAAAGATTTTCAAAAAGGTCTTGGGGTCAGTCAAAAACTTTTGTTAAAGTCATGGTGGTCGAAATCCGAATACAAAAAAGTGGCGTATATGCCCTCATTGTTGTCATTATTTTCGTTCAAATTGTTGATAACTATGTTGAAAAGCAGCTTTTTAGGGTCTGTACAAGACAAATTGTAATCAAGTTGGTGTATTTCATCGAAAAAAAGATGCTTTTCACCTAATTTAACAAAGGAGGTTATATTTTAGCATTCGAACGAGCAATGACACCTACTCATTTATTTGTTAACCCCATTTTCAAATTTATTATTTTGCTATGAACAGCCTAAACCCCACAAGCAAAAATTTAATGTTCGTTTTGTTTTTTGTTTTATTGACTCTTTCCTCATGTGGTAAGGACAACGATTTGTTCTTGGATGCCATTGGGGAGGATATCGCCCAAAACGGTTCTGAAAAACCAGCGGAGGAGACCCCTCAAAGCCCAACAGATGGAAATAACTCCAATGGAGAGAATCCGACTGTAGAAATTCCAGAAATTCCAGATCTTTCTCAATTATATGATCAAGAAATTGGTTTTCAGGGGAATGTAGGAAACAACATTCCAATGACCCCGGCAAATCCTAATAGAATTATTTATGTAGCCGTTAATGGAAGTGCCAGTAACAGTGGATTGTCCCAATCTTCACCCAAGGACATCAATACCGCATTTAATAAGGATTTTATACAAGCTGGGGATGTTTTTTACATAAAAGCTGGAAAATATACTTATGGGACTCCAAGCGGGACCGCTCACTATGATTTATCCAATTTGCCATGTACTCCAGATAAACCATGTTATTGGATAGGCTATAAGGATACCCCTGGAGATATTAATTCCTCCCAATATGCGACTGTTAGCTGGGATGATTATAAAGCACGTCCTAGGAATAGTGATGGCACCCATGATTTGGATTCGGATATCATGCCAACCTTTAGTGGGAATTCAAGTACAGGTAAGTATATTGATAATGAAAGCTTGTTTTACACAGATGGAGGGGAACAAGGCTTCGTTTTCAGGAATATGCAAATTCAATATTTCAGGAGAGGATTCAATTTTAAATTGCCTTCCTACATGGTGTTTGATAATGTAGTTCAGGCAAACCATGGATGGTTTACTAACATTGAAGGACAGGGGGGTAGTAACACGGATCTTCAGGGAACAGCATTTCTGCTTTATTCAACAAGTTCAGGTTCTTCTGGTAAGTATAATGTTATAAGGAACAGCGCCACATATAACATGACTTTTAGAGGCTTTTCTATTGGCAATTCAGAAAATTCCTTAATTGAATTTTCCGAATCAGTCAGCGATATTGACAACGGTAATCCTCAAGATTACTATTTTCATACCACCGGAAAGAATAACTTATTTAGGAATTTAAAAGCTAAGAGACTTGTAAGTAGTAATCATAGTGGTCATGGCGTTTGCTTTAACCAACTCTCAAAAAACAATACCGTTTTAGATTCGGAAGTAGAAGGAACCAGTATACATTTGGATGGTGCAAGCTATTGTCTGGTTAAAGATGTTTCTGTTATAGGGAATCAAAATTTCGGCCTTTACAAAGGAGGAGGGATTAGTTTCATGGACAATGCAGAATACAATATTGTTGATGGAGCCTATTTAGCTAATGGGGAGAATGGATTTTCGTTTCAAGATAGCGGTAAAAATTCGTATGAGGAACATCCAGGTCAATACAACATGGTTATGAATTCCAAGGTTGAAAATGTTTCACATGGTATCATTGAGCTTGGATGGTGGAATGAGCTAACCGAACTTGTTTTAGGAAATGTCTTTACCGACTGTACATTTTCCAACGCTCCTTATCTTTTTATAGTCTCGAGACCCAATAGTGGATTTGTCATTGAGAATTGTAAGATATCTAATATAACTAATTTACAGGAGATTACTTATAAAAATACAGGAGGCAGCATTCTTAATCCAAACACCCAATTTATTGATAGTAATTTTTGGAATAGCGAGGTACCTTCCAAGGATAATTATATCGTTACTAATGTGACTAACACCTCGCCCAATTAACAAACATGAAGATTTTCTAAAAAAACCGTTATTTTAACGGTTTTTTTTTTCTCTTACACCCAAGTTCAATAATATTGGCGACCGTATCTTTAGAAAAAATTCACGGCCCCAATGAACAACAAAACCATTCTCCACCTCAATTCATATTACATAGATAACCATTTGTATTCCCAGCTCTATTCCAAATTGGATGCTTCGGTAAAACAAAAGGTTTACATCCCGATCAAACTGAACAGAAATCCTGAGAACGTAATTGACTATCATCAAACGGAATTGGTTTTTGATAAGATCATCAAGCCTGCACACAAGTTCAATTACTTTGGGAAAATTAATCATCTGTATAAAGAATTGGTTGCCAAAGGTTTACCGAAGGGAGTGGATTATGTTCACGCACACAACCTGTTTACAGATGGTGCCCTTGCCAATAAATTGCACAAATCCCACAAGCTACCTTATGTCGTAGCGGTGAGGACTACCGATATCAACCTGCAGTACAAATACATGTACCACCGTAGGCCGGGAATCAATAGGGTGCTGCTAAATGCGGAAAAGATCATTTTTATTTCCCCCATTTATAGGGATAAACTTTTTGCCATGATGCCAAAAAGTTTGGCCGATACATTAGCTGCAAAATCCGTCATTATTCCAAATGGAATCCATGACAATTGGCTGAAAAATAGGTTTGTGGAGCGGGATTTTTCAAATAGCTCCCAAATCAAATTGCTTTACGTTGGCCAAATTATGAACCGAAAGAACATTAAAGCTCTTCTAGATGCTGTTGACTTATTGAACAAAAGGGAAGGCAAAACGTATTCCCTAACGGTTATCGGGGGTGATAATCCCTATGAACCAGAGTATTACCAAGAGTTTCTTCAAAAGGTGGAAGAACACGAATGGTTGCACTATAAGGGAAAGATAAAGGATACTTCAAAATTGATCGAGGAGTATAGGTCTTGCGATATTTTTACCATGCCTTCCAAGCAGGAATTGTTTGGATTGGTCTATATTGAGGCACTATCCCAAGGATTGCCCATCATTTATTCAAAAGGGGAAGGTATCGATGGATTTTTTGAAGAATTTCCTGTGGGCCTGGCCGTAGATCCCGATAACCAGGAATCCATAGCAGATGGCATTGATAAAGTAGCCAACACCCAGTTTAAGAATCTGAACCAGGTCATTGATCGCTTTGACTGGAACAAAATAGTAGTGGAATATTTAAAATTATACAACACCGACCATGAATAAACTTGAAAAGTTGGTTTACGATGCCGTAAAGCATAACCCAAAGGTAAAGATCAAGATCAGGAATATGTATCAATCCTTTTATGATGCACTTCCGAATAAAAAGGATTATTCCGTAAATCCCATTCAAGCAAAAGAGGGCCATTTTTTTGGTTTTCACGATGTTTCTCCCTTCTCCTTTGATGACACCAAGGTTTTGGCCAATAAATTGACCATTCCCCTGCGTATGCCAGAGAAAAAGGATGTATTGGAGGTAGGTTATTTCGAAATAGAAAATGGTCAAGTGGGTGATTATGTCAAAGTAGGCGAGTCCAGAGCATGGAATTATCATAAAGGATGCAGGTTACAGTGGGCGGGTCCCGACCATATCATTTATAATGATGCCGATGGGGAACAATTGGTTTCCAGATTGTACAACATCCATGACAAGACCACCAAGAAGATTCCTTATCCTATTGACACTGCTTCGTTATGTGGCAAATTTGCCACTTCATTCAGCTATGGTAGATTGGAGATGACCATGCCGGGATATGGATATAGTTATGATGATGGGGCGTTAAAGGATGTGAAGATTCCAAAGGAAACCGGACTTTTCATTGGTAATTTGGAAGATGGTACCAGGGAATTGGTGGCCGATTTGCAAACCTTAAATGATCAGGGTGGGTTGACCCAATATCCTATTGAAAATGCACACCAATATGTGACGCATTCCTTATTTAGTCCAGATGGCAGATATGTTTCCTTTTTGTACAGGGCTACGGTAGTAGAGGATATTTTAAAGCGATGGACGCAAATGGGTGTTTATGACCGGGAAACCAAGCAATTGCATTTTTCCCCAACCAACGAAATGGTTTCGCACTATGTGTGGAACGATAAGAACCAAATCATTGCATACAGTAGGGTAGAGGAACAGGATAGCCATGTGCTTTTTGAAGAACCTACCTTGCAAAAATATAAACGTGTTGCCTACCCCCAATTGAATTCGGATGGGCATCAGAGTTTTATTTCAAGCTCTTCCTTTGTTACCGATACCTATCCTGACAAGTATAGAATGGCCAAATTATACAAAGTGGATATCGAAAGTGATAAGGCTACCTTATTGGCTTCCGTAAACTCCTTGAAAAAGTTCCAATCCAAAGCATACAGACATTGGTGCTGTGATCTTCACCCTAGGATGAACAGGAAAGGAGATATGGTATGTTTTGATTCTGTACATACTGGTAAAAGGGCGTTGTGTGTGATGCCTATTTAAATGGGTATTACAAGTAGTAGTAGATGTAGGAACCAGTATTTTAACTAGCAATAATTTAATGCGATAATTTTGAGTCAAGATAAAAGGAAATTCCTTTGGTCCTTTCATTATTTTAGGGCGTTCGCAATTCTTAATATCATATTTATCCATACGTGGAGATTATCACCGGATACCAACTACAAGTTGTCGGGTACTTTGGTAAACGCGGGGAGAGACATGCTATTTCACGGAAGTACTATATACTTCCTATTCATTTCAGGGTTTTTATTCCACTACCTTAGCCACAGGTTTGAGATCAGGAATTACTATCTATCTAAATTCAAAAATGTTGTACTACCTTATATTTTTATAAGTGTCTTTCTCATTTTTGCCGAAGATTTTACCGGTGTTCGGGCAAACATAAATCTCAAAGATTATCTTCATATTATCCCAGATAAACTGATCAGGGGAACTGCATCGTTTCAATTTTGGTATATACCATTTATTATTATAGTATTTCTCCTTAGTCCCTTATTTTTAAAAATAAGGAAGGAAAACTTTATCAAGTATGTTCCATTGTTGTTTGTACTACCTATATTGGGTACAAGGACACAGGTTTATATCACTTTTTGGCAATTTGTATATTTTTTACCAGTATACTTGTTTGGCATGTATACTAGCATTCATTTTGATGTTGTCATGGACAGGGCCCGTAAATGGTTTTGGCCTTTGGTCTCCATTGCTGCGGTAACTTCTGTGATACTACTTTTTGTTGACCATGAGAAGACATATTTATCCCTTTTCAACCCTAGGGAATCTTTGGTTTATATTCAGAAGATGAGTTTAACCTTTATCATATTGCATTTGATGAGGGAAGTTAAAAGCGACAGGTGGCCAGTAATTGGAATTATTGCGGATTGCAGTTTCGCTCTATATTTTACCCATGCTATTTTTGACAGGCATTTAAAGCGATTATATTATGCAGTTGATGATTTTGTGCCTGGATTTCTTCAAATACCCGCATCGGTATTGTATGTATTCCTGTTGATAGCCGTGAATGTATTGTTTTGTTTGGCCGTTAAGAAGGTATTTGGCAGACGATCAAGATACCTGATTGGGTATTGAGACCGAAACGTTGTTATTATCCATTTCCAAGATGTTTTCAGTATACTTGTTGATGAACCCTTGTATTAAACAATAAAAGGCAAAAAGGATATAAAGCGACTCCAAAGCGGGTTCCACAAAAAACTGAAGGAAGATAACAATATTGAAAATTAGAATTATAGAATTTAAAAATGTTGCCTTTTTATTCACTTTTAACGCTCTAATGATATTTTTGATGGAAACGACCGTGAAAATGGTCAATAGGACAAAGGAAATTACCGTTCCGTTTCTTGCCGCATCAAACCACATGTTGTGCGAATAACCAAATTCTTCCACCGGCCAACCGAGAGGCTTTTCAAAAAGATTGATCAAGGATTTCGACCAGCGCTCCGTTCTACCACCAGCGCTGCCTGCATTGTCGCTTTCCTGTAAACGTTGTCCAAGAGATGAAAGATAATCGGCATCTAGGTCAATGGAGATGTAATTGATTCCCAATATGACTAGTACTACCAGAACAAGAACAAATTTAAAATTGGAAATGAGGTTTTGGCTCTTGATCCTATAGGCAATCCCAATTAAGATACCAATAAGGGCCAATGCCATTTGTGTACGGCTTCCCAATCTAAAAACACATAGTAATGAAAGAATAAAAACACCGATTAAGGCTAACTTGGCAATTAAGGAAAGTCTTCGTTTAGCAACGATCAACAAGCCCGGAATTGACATGTTGAAAACAAAATAGGAGCCCATTGCTGTTGCCAATCGCTCTTGGCCAGACCAGAAATCAGCTATAGATCTTCCCAATTGCACAAAACCTCCCTCCAATAAATTGGTACCTACAGATAATATGCCCGTCAGGGAATATGCAATACCTAAAAAAATCAGCAGTTGCCCCATACTTTTGGTGTCCTCCATTTCTGGGACCATCTTTTTTCCCAGTAAATAGAAAACCGGGGGAAAGGTGGCGTAGATGATCAGCCATTGCATTCCCTGTTCTAAATTGAAATAATAAAATGCTGCGTAGACAAAGGAGAATACGACGAGGATAAAGTAAGTTTTGTCAAGATTCCCAAGCACAAATTTCCTATTGGTATATATGAGACCCAATATGAGATATCCGGCCATAAAACCTTTATTGTATGGATTGACCAGGTAAATGACCAAGAGTATAAGATAAATAAACCCAATATGTTTAAAATAGTGGATAAGTGCTTTCATAATTTGCTTAAATCTCTTCTATTTTTTTGATGAACTTTGCCGGGTTCCCCGCCCAAATCTCACCATCGGGTATGCTTTTGGTAACAACAGATCCTGCGCCAACAATGGATCTTTCACCAACGGTAACGCCTTTTAGAATAATGCTATGTGCCCCAATAAAACAGTCATCCTTCAAGACAACTGGTTTGGTTATTGGAACGTCGGTTTCCCTTGCCCTTCTATTTAGAAAGTTCAAATGATGGAAGTCCGTGTCATAAATTTTAACACTGCCACCAATCTTTACATGTTTTCCAATTGTAATGGAATCAAAACATACAATAGCGGCATTTGAAATCCCGGTAAAATCTCCAATTTCAATAGTTGAACCCGCAGTAGTTTTAAGAATCATTTGGGTATCTCCACCAATTGGATTATAAGATTTTCCCGAATTGAAACTCACATGAGATCCAAGAATGATTTTGCCATTTCCCCAAATCTTAATTTTTCCTCTTATCAATGGTTTTGTTGCATACTTTACCTTTTTCATTTTTAGCTGGATATTGTTCATCATGTTATTGAAAAATTGAATCAATATCCTGTATAGGTTAATTATGACACCCATTGATAGATTATTTTGTGGTACAATTTGAATATATGGAAATTAACTGATTTAGATTGGTTTTTCTATCATGTCTTATCATTGCTGCTTCTTTCCCTTGCTTAGACAATCTTAAGACCAAATCAGGGTCCGTTAAAATTTGATGGATTTCCCTTGCCAACATCTCCACTTCTTCAAAACGATATAAAAGTCCAGTTTGATTGTGGGTGACCATATCGGCAACACCACCTACAAATGAAGAAATAACAGGAACCCCCAATATTTGTGCCTCACCAAGAGAATTTGGGCTGTTCTCGATGCTTGATGGGCATATGAACATATGGCAGTTTAAATATTCAGTCACCATTTCCTTTTCGTTCAAGGGCCCAGTAAAGGTAATCCTATTCCACAGGTCATATTTTTTCACCTTCTTCCTAATATAATTGCCATAGCTTGACATTTTTAATCGTTGCTTCAAACCTTTCGCATCAAAAATATTTCCGCCGGCAATGCGTAACTGAATATTCGGGTGTAAGTCTTTTAGTAAATGAACGGCCTCCAATACCTTATGCAACCCTTTTAAAGGTCTTGACGCCTGGGACAGGAAAATTGTAGGTGGCTGACTTACTGGTTTAGGCTCCCAAACTTCCGAATCATAAAAACTATCACGCAAGGATTCATTACAAAAGTGATAAGTGCAATCAGGGTTTACAATTTTTGCATGGTCATGATCCCACTGGGTTCTACCTATGATATGATTGACCTTTTTAAGATAATTGACCTCAATCTTTTTGCCTCGTTCATAAAATTCCTTTGTTTCATGCCACAAGGTGGATCTTTTTAGAAAATCCTTTAACGTGGTGTTCCAGATAATATCCTTAACACCCAATCCGGCTAAATAATAGCGAGCACATATGCTGACCAAACCTTGGATGGATATTACATATTTTAGCGGTGGACAAGCGTTTATCAAGGAAAGCCCATGGGCATACTCGGAGCCATGAATATGTACAACATCTGGATTTACAAGGTCAATTATTTTTTTCCATTTCGGTTCAAGAGTCTTATCATATTTGTTAATGGGAGAATTTCCCTTTAACAAAAAATAAGTGATACCATTAATTTCCCTCGATTCATCTAATTTTGCATCTCTTGCAGTGGCTACATATAATTTTACTTTACCAGAATTTGCCAAATCTCGAGCAAGACCGTACATCCAGCCACCAACAACTGGTGGTTTTAAACCTAAATCTTTTGCGAGATCGGGAAACATGGTATTCGTAACCCAAAGTACTTTCATATTATGCTGTTTTATGCCAATCTGACGGTGTGGGGATGGCCCTGCTACAAGGGCCATCTCCCATATCAACGGTAAGTTTTGAACTTAATTTTTTATGAAGCTGTAAAAAATTATGGGCCGCCTGATTGGGAGACCAAACTTCGGAAATAGTGGAGTAGGCATTTGTCGCAAGTTGTTCGCAAAAATCACGATTATCTAAGAGTTGCGACATTTTTAGGAATGCATCTTCATTATTCCCAGATTCAAAAACCAATCCATTTATATTCGGGCGTACAAGAAATGGGACCGAACCGATCATATGGCTTGCCACCAAAGTACATCCATTGGCCATGGCCTCATTGGCAACTGCCCCCCAACCTTCATTCCTATCACTGCTAAAAAAATAAGCATGTGAGGTTTTCATGAGTTCCAATACCTCATCATTGGGGATGTTTCCTTTAAGGATTACCTCATCGGTCAAGCCAAGTGTATTGATTTGTGTCCTTAGTTCGTCTTGCATTTCACCACTACCAACTATATTGATCATAAAATCATATCCCTTTTCCTTTAAGGTTTTGCCCAATTTGACCGCAATTTCTGGATGCTTCCAATCAATTAGCCGGGCTACATATAGAATGGTAAATTTGTTATTCCTCTTACCTTCAAGAATTTGCTCAATGGAGTGATTCTCAACCTTTGTAAAATATCCCCATTTGTACATTTTGTTAGGGTAGGCCTTAATCCATGTCAAGTCATTGGCCGTGAAGGCACTAGAGCATAACATATGGCAATTCTTATTTTTAAGGACTGTATGTTTTTTGTATTGATGCCAGATCGCCCTGGGATTAAACTTTTGCCACTTACTTTTTTTAAACATACGCTCGGCATATCTAAAAGTAATTTTGTTTTGCTCAATCCTTTCCGCTACATAGGCACTAGGTGCCGCTCCCAAAATCACCACATCGGAATCAAGACCTAGTTCCAGTGCCTTCTCTTTTTTTTCTGAACTCTCGTATGCACAGAGTAGGTAGGAAACTTGAAACTGGCCATATCCGGCCTTAATAAAAGTTTCGGGCATAGGAGAGGTGGCAACGAAGGTAAAATCATCCCCCAAAAGTCTATAAAATTCATCTGCCAATGGTTTTTGGTGATGATTAAAGAAATTTGAAAAAATGGTCAACTTCATTTTAGTATGTTTTTTGGATTCGAAAATGGTTCCTCACCCAAATTTTGCTATATTTTTTTTCTGCTTTGTACCAATTCTTTTGCCTTGTTAAGTAGGGCCACATATTCTGGAATCTTTAAATAATGCATTGAAATCAAGTACATTATGCCGTATAAAACGGGTATTAAGATTAATTGTAAAAGATCATTCTTTAAAATGAACATCAACATATAAAGGATGATACTAATGAACATATTAATAAAAAAAACCGGTGCCAAATCCTTAAGCTGGTTTTTTGCACCATAATTCATGATTCTTCCGGGAAAATAGGCATCAAAAAAATAATGGATACATGTTGCTATCAATTCGCCAAGTGCCACATAAACAATACCGAATTTAAGTGCTGCCAAAATAAAGACCAACCTAATAGGAATTTTATAGTATTGTTGTTTTAAGGCAATGTCCGTCCTCCCTAAAACATATAACAGATTTACATTGATACCACAAATAATGGTTATTAGCCTTGCCAACGCAAAAAGTTGCAGAATGGGTACCGCCGGTAACCATTTTTCTGTCAATAAAACTTTAATGAAGGGTTCTGCCACCACTATTAGAAGAAAAAACACAGGAGTGGTAAGTAATGAAGCTGTTTTGATAATATTTTTGGAGTATTTAACCAATACTTCCCGTTGATCCTGAATTTTTGATAATGTAGGCAATAGTACCTTATTTACAATGGAGCTGATCGTCTTGAACACGATATCGGTAAATTGCGTTCCTTGGGTATAGAAACCAAGCTGTTTGGCACTGATAACCTTACCGATTAATAGAGATGATACGTTGTTGGCACCAGTATTCAGAAGTGATCCTATCAAAAGTTTAGACCCGTATGAGAAGAGTTCTTTGAAGGACTCTTTTGAAAACTTCAGACTAGGCCTCCATTTTACCCAGAACCACATCAAAATTACAGTGAAAAAAGATTTTAGAATAGTCTGGTAAACCAAGGCCCACACACCATAATCGGTATAGGCCAAATAAACGGCTATCACCCCAGATAAGATGACGGTAATTAAATTTATTTTGGCCAAAAGCTTAAAATCCAATTCGATGGTAACAAGCGTAACAGGTATGGTAAACAATGCATTAAGCACCAACGATAATGAAAGTACCTTTAAAAGAATATCAAGTTGAGGAATTTCATAGAATGAGGCAATAAACGGAGCTCCAATCCAAAGCAATCCATAACAAACCACACTAATTAACACGTTGAAAATGAACACGGTAGAAATATCGTTTTCATTACGGTTTTGTTTCTGGATCAAGGCTTTGGTGAATCCACTGTCAATAAATACTTGTGAAATCACAATGAATACCGTCAATAGCCCAATTAATCCATAATCTGTGGGGGACAATAGGCGGGCCAGAATAATTCCCAAAATAGATTGAACTAACTGGGTTGATATTCTTTCAACAAGGCTCCAAAAGGCCCCTGATAAGATTTTATTTCCAAGACCCATAAGTTACAACGGTCTATTTAAAGGATTGGCTATGTTAATGATTAGGTTCCTTATTTGTTTAAATACCACTGATACATTTTCTGAACACCTTGTTCCAGATCGATGGTGTGTTTCCAGCCCAATTGGTGCAATTTGGATACATCGGTCAGTTTTTTCATAGTGCCGTCCGGTTTATCACTATTGAAGACAAAGATTCCTTTAAAGTCAATGGTGTTTTTGATCAAATAGGCCAAATCCTTAATACTGATATCCACACCTGTACCAATGTTTATATGGGTATTCCTAATCTCTTTGGTGTCCTTGGCATACGTATCCTTAAAGTCACGGTTTTCCATTAAGAACACGCAGGCATTTGCCATGTCTTCAGACCAAAGAAATTCGCGCATTGGTCTACCGCTTCCCCATATTTCCACACTAACTTGATTATCAGTGCTCTTGGATACTCCATATTTCTTTAGAATCCCCAAAATTTCACTTTCTGAGGAACTACCGGTCATTCCTTCAATAGGAAGTTTGTCCAAGTCCTGTCTAATTTGGTCCCAATTATTTTCTTCTAAGGCTTTACCCAAATGTACCTTTCGAATCAATGCAGGCAATACATGGGATTTTTCCAAATCGAAATTATCATTGGGTCCATAAAGGTTTGTGGGCATCACCGAAATGAAATTGGTACCATACTGAATGTTATAACTTTCACACATTTTGATGCCCGCAATTTTGGCAATTGCATAGGGTTCATTGGTGTATTCCAAAACATCAGTAAGCAAATAATCCTCTTTCATGGGTTGAGGGCAATTTTTGGGATAAATACAGGTACTCCCCAAAAAAAGTAGCTTTTTTACCCCGTGAACATAACTTTGATGGATCACGTTGTTCTGGATCATCAGGTTTTCATGGATAAAGTCTGCCCTATACGTATTGTTTGCCACGATTCCGCCGACTTTGGCTGCGGCCAAAACCACATACGCAGGTTCTTCATTGGCAAAAAAGTTCGCCACGGCAGAGGAATCCTTAAGATCCAGTTCTTTACTGGTTCTCAGTACAAGATTGGAATATCCTTTGGCTGTCAAGCTTTTCACTATGGCACTACCCACCAAACCTCTATGGCCGGCCACAAAAATCTTGGCGTCTTTCTCCATTTATTCGAAGTAGTTAAGGATTCTATAACCTCCTTGTTTCAAAAACTGATCTTTTTGCATCAATTTTACATCACTCTGCATCATATCCTTAACCAAATCTTGAAGGTCATATTCCGGTACCCATCCCAATTTGTTCTTCGCCTTTGATGGATCTCCAATTAAAAGGTCAACCTCAGTAGGTCTAAAATATTTTGGGTCTACGGCCAATACTTCCTTGCCAATTTCAATTTGGTAATCAGGATTATTGCAGGCTTTTACATACGCTTTTTCATTTACACCTTCACCCTTGAACTCCAGTTCAATACCCACTTCGGCAAAACTCATTCGTACAAAATCTCGCACCGGTGTAGTTTTTCCTGTAGCAATTACCCAATCCTCTGGTTCATCGGCTTGAAGGATCATCCACATCATCCTTATGTAATCTTTAGCGTGTCCCCAATCCCTTTGGGCATCCAGGTTCCCTAAATAAAGTTTGTCTTGAAGTCCAAGAGCGATTCTGGCGGTTGCCCTTGTAATTTTTCTGGTAACGAAAGTTTCCCCCCTGATAGGTGATTCATGGTTGAACAGGATTCCATTGCACGCATACATTCCATAGGCCTCACGATAATTAACTGTAATCCAATAAGCGTACATTTTTGCAACGGCATATGGGCTCCTTGGATAAAAAGGGGTTGTTTCCGATTGAGGAATTTCCTGAACTTTTCCGTACAACTCGGATGTTGATGCTTGATAGATCCTGGTTTTTTTCTCCAAACCTAACAATCTTACGGCTTCCAGTACCCTTAAGGTACCTATACCATCGGCGTTTGCAGTATATTCAGGCGTTTCAAAGGATACCTGAACGTGGCTCATGGCCGCTAAGTTGTAGATTTCATCTGGTTGTATTTCTTGAATTAGCCTAATTAAGTTGGTGCTGTCCGTCATATCTCCATAATGCAGAATGAATTTCCTGTTTTCTACATGTGGGTCTTCATACAGATGGTCGATACGATCAGTGTTAAATAGGGAAGAACGTCTCTTAAGACCGTGTACCTCATATCCTTTTTTCAACAAAAATTCACTTAAGTAGGCTCCATCTTGACCGGTTGCACCGGTAATCAATGCTTTTTTCATGCTATGGTTTGTGTTGTACGTAAAGGTTTTTAAGAATAACGGACGAATATCCGTAATCGTCTTAACAGGGCAAAAATAGTTCTTTGAAAATACACTATTACCCGATTAAGGAATTATGTTGTATAAATTTGGACCGTTTACCGATGACTTACTAACGGACATCCTTATTTTTTATGACGGTATTGTTTACAATGTTAATATTGCATGGTCAAAAATATTGGACCTAATTAAACGTTCGTGATTAACCCAGGCCTTAAACTGAACTATGTTATTTAACTCCTTTGATTTTGCGGTATTCTTGCCAATAGTCTTTGTACTGTATTGGTTCGTGACCCAAAAAAATCTTCGCCAGCAGAATTTTTTGATCGTAGTTGCAAGCTATGTTTTCTATGGTTGGTGGGACTATCGTTTCTTATCACTAATTGTTTTTAGTTCCTTGGTGGACTATACCATTGGAAGGTTATTGGGTAATACTGAGAACACCGCCAAAAGGAAATTACTTTTGACCACTAGTATCGTGATCAATTTAGGATTTTTGGCATTCTTCAAATACTATAATTTCTTTCTTGACAATTTTAAGGCCACATTCAGCTTTTTTGGCCATCCGTTCGATGGTTATACTCTTAATATCATTCTTCCGGTAGGAATTAGTTTCTATACTTTTCAGACATTGAGTTATACCATAGATGTCTACCGAAAACAATTGGAACCTACCAAAGATCTGTTGGCATTTTTGGCCTTTGTGAGTTTCTTTCCACAATTGGTAGCCGGTCCTATTGAGCGGGCAACCAATCTATTGCCGCAATTTTACACCAAAAGAAGGTTCGATTACCACAATGCGGTTATTGGTACTAGGCAAATTCTTTGGGGATTGTTTAAGAAAGTAGTGATTGCCGATCAATGTGCGGAATATGTGAACCTAATTTTTGATCACAGTACAGATTATGGAGGAGTAACTTTGTTACTGGGAGCCTTTTTATTCGCTTTTCAAATTTATGGTGATTTTTCGGGTTACTCCGATATTGCCATAGGTACCTCAAAATTGTTCGGATTCAATCTCATGCAAAATTTTGCGTATCCCTATTTCTCAAGGGATATTGCCGAGTTTTGGCGTAGGTGGCATATTTCCTTGTCTACCTGGTTCAGGGATTACCTCTATATTCCCCTGGGAGGTAGTAGGGGTGGACTTTGGATGAAGATTAGGAATACCTTTATCATTTTTTTGGTCAGCGGGTTCTGGCACGGTGCCAATTGGACCTTCATTGTTTGGGGTGGATTAAATGCCTTGTATTTTTTACCACTTCTGCTATCCAAAACCAATAGAAGAAACTTGGATGTTGTGGCCCAAAACTCAACTTTGCCAACCGTCAGGGAATTTTTTCAGATAGCCGTCACCTTTTTGCTCACTATATTGGCATGGGTGTTTTTTAGGGCGGAGAACCTTTCCCACGCTTTTGCCTATTTGGGTGCGATATTTACCAAAATTGGGGAGCCTTTGGCCTTTACACCTTGGTCATTGTTCATTTTCTTGACTTTACTTCTTATTATGGAATGGATGGGTAGAAGGGAGCAATTTGCCATAGAGAAAATTGGATCCAACTGGAAACTTCCTTTACGATGGGCCTTTTATTTGATTATCTGTCTTTGTATCATCGGTTCCATGGACAATCAGCAAGACTTTATTTATTTTCAATTTTAGGATATGAAAAGGTTTTTGGTTCAGTTCGGCGTAATTTCAATCCTAATCCTAATCATCTGTTTTGGATTGTCACAGGTTACTTTTTCTGATGATTTCATTAGTTACAAGACAAAAGATACTGCTTATAAAAAAATAGGATGGAACCTTCATTTGATAAATGAAGAACCGGAGCGTATAAATAACAGTGTTATTTTTCTGGGCTCCTCATTGGTTCAAGGGGCAATCAACGATTCCCTTATGCAGGCCAATGGCATTAACGCTATTAACATGGGAGTGCCGCATAATGGTAATGAACTTTGGCTCTATTTTTTGGATAGATTGAAAGATAAAAATCCTAAAAAAGTCATTTTCCTAAAAGGAAAAACACCGTTTCAAGGATTACATAAGCTTACTCCATTGCTATTCAACTCTTCTAAATTGATAGCCAATGGTCAGAGCATCAACAAAGACTATATAGAATTTGTTTTCAAAAAGTCCAAATTGACCTTGGAGTACCTTTTCTTTAATCTCTTTGGTGATAATACTTCCAACCTTGAATATGATAAATTTTTGAAAAACCAATATGGAGTCGTGTTTGTTAAGGATACTATTTCCAGAGGATATTATGATGAGGTTGTTCAAGAAAAAAAAATCAAAGACAGTGATGAGTATTATAATCTTTATAAGAACGATTTTCGTTACCAAAAGGAAGTTGGTAAGGATAATTTCATGACCAATTTCCGGGTTTTAAAACGAAGACTTGTCATTGATTATTGGGTTGGCAACAATTACATTTCCAACATTTGGTCACAGGAGAGGTTTGCTGACGAAATGATTCAAATTGGACTGAATAATGGGATCGATATCCAAAAGATCTACATCCCTAAACTGGTGGATGTGAACCATTATTCCGGTTATGAACGAAGTGATTACAAAGCAGTCCCATCTGATTCCGTTGGAATCCTGTCCCTTGATGATCATGGGTTTTTAAAAGAACATGCTCTTTGGGGCGATTTTGATCATTTGGATGAAGAAGGTGCCAATCTTTATACCCAAAAACTTATCGAGATATTTGGCAAGGAACTAAAGGATTGAGGAGCTAATTAGGACCGCTGGATTTGGTGGTCAACGATTTTCACTATGCTTTGTAGCTTCTATACCAATTCACAAATTGATGGACCCCATCAGCAATGTTGGTTTTTGGGGAATACCCGTAATCCTGATGAAGCTCGCTGACATCTGACCATGTTTTTTCCATATCACCAGGTTGCATGGGCAAAAATTCAATTTCGGGTGTTTTACCAAGGGATTCACCTATTTCGGTAATAAAATCCATCAATTTTACTGGGTTACCGGCGCCAATATTATAAATTTTGTACAGGGGCCGTTCGGTTTTTTCGTTGTATGAATCTTGAAGTACACGGATCACGCCGTCAACAATATCATCAATATATGTAAAATCCCGTTCCATTTTACCCAGGTTAAAGGCTTTTATAGGAAGTCCTTTTTCAATGGCCTCGGTAAACAGATAAATGGCCATATCAGGTCTCCCCCAAGGTCCGTAAACCGTAAAAAATCGAAGCCCGGTAGTTTTGATGCCAAAAAGATGGCTATAGGCATGGGCCATCAACTCATTGCTTTTTTTGGTTGCGGCATAAAGGCTTACAGGTTGGTCAACATCTTGATCTGTATGGAACGGTATTTCATCATTCAGGCCATAAACGCTGGAACTACTGGCATATACCAAATGATTGATGTTGAAATTTCGGCAACATTCAAGAACATTCAAGAATCCGACCACGTTGCTGTCTATATAAGGTTCCGGATTGTCAATACTGAACCGGACACCTGCTTGGGCCGCAAGGGAACAAACTGCATCAAATCTTTCCTTTCTGAATAATTTTGGGAGTTTCTCCCGGTTCTCCAGGTCCATTCTAATAAATTTGAACCTCGTCCCATATTTTTCACTGGCACAGAGTATATTGAAAGCAGTGGCATCTATTTGATTGATTCCAAGTTCGGCGAGCCTTGCAAATTTTAGTTTTACATTGTAGTATCCATTGATGTTGTCCAGACCAACAACCTCGTGTCCCAGTTCAATCAATTTTTTGGAGACATGAAAGCCGATAAAGCCGGCAGCTCCTGTTACCAATATTTTCAAAAGAAATAAATTTTATTGTACAAAGGTATTAAGAATCCTGTATTAAAAAAGCCCATGTCTTTAAGGCACGGGCTTTTCAATGTTACGATAAACGTAATATATTAAGATTCTCCAATTTTATAATAATCAAATCCCATTTCCTGCATCTTTGCTTTATCCAGCATTCTTCTACCGTCAAAAACGAAAGCAGGCTTTAACATGTTATCATGGATTTGATTCCAATCATAGGTTTTAAATTCATCCCATTCGGTTAAAATGGCAATGGCATGGGCATCTTTGGTCGCTTCCATGTAATCCGTTGTCACCTTAAGAAGTTTGCGGTTTTCCTCTTCAGATCTTGTTCCTAGGTAGTCCAGGTCGCTATAGATTTGTTCTTCACCAACTTGAGGGTCATAGACAACTATGTTGGCCTGTTCTTCTAACAAAAGATTGGCCACATATATAGCCGCTGACTCTCTCGTGTCGTTGGTGTCCTTTTTAAAAGCCCACCCATAAAATACAATTTTTTTACCTGAAACAGTATTAAACATGGTGGAGATAATGTTGTCAGCAAACCTGGTTTTTTGGTAATCATTCATGATAATTACCTGCTCCCAATAATCCGCCACTTCATTCAAGCCAAAACTTTTGGCGATATAGACCAAATTCAGAATATCCTTTTGAAAACATGATCCCCCGAATCCCACTGATGCATTCAAGAATTTGGCACCTATTCGACTGTCATGCCCAATGGCCCTTGAAACCTCTGCTATATTGGCTTCTGTTCTTTCACAGAGCGCAGAAATGGAATTAATGGAGGATACCCGTTGAGCCAAAAATGCATTGGCTACCAATTTGGAAAGTTCTGAAGACCATACATTGGTTTGCAAAATCCTTTCTTTTGGGAGCCAGTTTTCGTAAACAGCACTTAATAAATTCTTGGCTTCCTGTCCAGATGGAGTATCATCACCACCGATAAGTACACGGTCAGCATGTAAAAGATCTTCAATGGCCGTACCTTCGGCAAGAAACTCAGGATTGGATAAAATCTCGAATCTCACATTGTTCCCGGTATTGTGAAGAATACTTTTAATGGCCTCTGCAGTTCTTACAGGTAGCGTGGATTTTTCCACAACTATCTTATCATTGGTCGCTACCCTGGCTATATTTCTGGCACAGAGCTCGATAAATTTTAAATCTGCAGCTTGTCCTTTTCCCTTTCCATAAGTTTTGGTAGGGGTGTTTACAGAAATGAAAATCATGTCGGCCTCATCTATGGCCTTATCCACATCGGTGGAAAAGAAAAGGTTTTTACCCCTTGAATTGAACACGATTTCAGACAACCCTGGTTCATAAACCGGTAATTTATCTGGGTTTTCATGATTCCAAAGATCAATTCTTTTTTGATTTATGTCTACAACTGTAACTTTAACATCAGGGCATTTATGCGCAATTACGGACATGGTTGGTCCTCCTACATAACCTGCACCGATACAACAGATGTTTGAGATTTTTTTCATTGTGAGATTTTTTAATTTCTAAAAGGAGTGCAAATATCAAAAACAAACGTTAAAGGAGAGTTTAAATTATGGTAAATGTCACAAATCATCGGTAAGATTGAATTTTAACGAGTTTTTGGCACATAGGACGATAAGTTGCGATATTTGTTTTGCAGAAGAAAGCTAGGTACTACTTTTATACTGAATAACACCCAAACATGGAAAATATCCTACTTAAGAAAATCTGGCTTTCTCCCCCTCACATTGGTGAAAAAGAGAAGGTTTATGTGGAAGAGGCCTTTCATACCAATTGGATCGCCCCTTTGGGACCCAACGTCCATAATTTTGAAAAAGCCATTGAAGAATTCGTTGGAAACGATGTGCATGCCGCTTGTTTAAGTTCGGGTACAGCAGCTATTCATTTGGGCCTGCAATTATTAGGAGTAGGTGTTGGTGATGAGGTTCTATGCCAGAGCTTCACATTTTCCGCTTCGGCCAATCCAATTGCCTATTTGGGGGCAACCCCCGTGTTTGTTGACAGTGAACCCCAAACATGGAATATTTCTCCCGAACTTCTTGAAACAGCCATCATGGACAGAATGGCAAGGGGAAAGAAACCCAAAGCCATTGTGGCCGTACACCTGTATGGCACACCTTATCAAGTGGACGCAGTTCATGCCATAGCACAAGAATACGGGATTCCAGTAGTGGAAGATAGTGCCGAGGCACTTGGAAGTTCTTATAAAGGATTCAATTGTGGGAGTTTTGGTGAAATAGGGATACTTTCTTTTAATGGTAATAAGATTATCACTACATCTGGTGGTGGTGCCCTTTTGTGCAAAGATAAAAAAATGAAGGAAAAGGCAGTTTTCTTGGCTACCCAGGCCAGGGACAATGCACCACATTACCAACACTCACATATTGGTTACAATTATAGGATGAGTAATGTACTGGCGGGCATTGGCCGCGGACAGATGCAAGTGTTGGAAGATAGGGTTGCGGCTAGAAGGGCCAATTTTGAATATTACAGAAAAAACTTATCAAATACTCCAGGAATACTATTTCCTGAGGAAATGGAGGGCAGTTTTTCCAATAGATGGTTAACTTGCGTTTTAACCCCTTCATTTGAGATAAGGGAAAGATTGAGGGTGGCTCTTGAAAACGAGAACATTGAGTCAAGGCCGCTTTGGAAACCCATGCATTTGCAGCCTGTTTACCAAAATGCCATTTCATATGTAAATGGGATAAGTGAGGATCTTTTTGAAAAGGGACTATGTTTGCCAAGCGGGTCCAGTCTTGAAGAAGACGATTTGGAAAGAATTTGCGCAATTGTTAAAAACGAACTGAAATGATAAGGGAGTATTTCTACAAAAGAGGTAAGCGCTACGCCTCCAAATGGACAGTTTTACTGATTGATCTTAGCATTGTTTCGGTGGCCTTTATCCTTGCCTATTTTATCCGGTTCAATTTGAGCTTTAATTTTGATGTTCAAAAACTTTGGGCACAACTTCCGATCATGGTGGCTTTGTTCCTTTTGGCATTTCTGTCCGCGGGAAGTTACAAAGGTGTGGTAAGACATACCGGTATAAAAGACGTTTATGCCATTTTCAATGCGGTTTGTTTGGCCAGTATCGGAGCAATTGGTGTAGTGATGGTCAACCGGTATTTTGATTGGGTGGATGGTTTTACCATTCCGTTGTCCATTATCATTATCAATAGTTTGATTTCGTTTTTGGCTTTGTCCGCTTCCAGGTTTGTATTTAAAATTGCCTATGAAAGTTTGATGAACCAAAGTAAATCCCCCGTTAAGAACCTGATTATTTATGGAGCTGGGGAGTCTGGTATCATTACTTACAACACACTTACCAACCATTCTAAAATGAAGGTTAAGGTTATTGGTTTTGTGGACAATAGTCAAAAAAAGGTGGGTAAACAGATCAATGGGGTAAAGGTGTATGGGAAGTCTATTCTAACCGAGCAGTTTGTTAAATACAACAATATTTCGGAGGTTATTTTTTCTATTCAAAATATCAGGCCAAAACAATTGAGGACCTTGGTCAATGAGATTGTGGATTTACCTGTAAAAGTCAAGATTGTTCCTCCTGTAGAGGATTGGATTAATGGAGAATTGAAGGTTTCCCAGATAAAACGGGTTCAGATCGAGGATTTGCTGGACAGACCCCCAATTGAAATCAAGAACAGTAAGGTGTTGAAGGATTTTGAGGACAAGGTCATCATGGTAACCGGTGGGGCCGGATCCATAGGTAGTGAACTTGTCAGACAAATCTGCAAATACAATTATAGAACGCTTATTGTTGTGGACCAGGCGGAATCTGCGCTTTACGATCTTCAACAAGAACTGAAACAAGCTGGGTTCTTCAATTTTGTACCCATTGTAGGTGACATTCGGGACAAAAACAAAATGAGAACTTTGTTCGAAGAGTACAGACCTGACAGAATATTCCATGCCGCAGCATACAAGCACGTTCCTTTAATGGAACAGAACCCTTACGAAGCGGTTAAGATCAATGTGGCCGGCACCAAAACAATAGTAGATTTATCCTTGGAGTATGACGTGGAAAAATTTGTTTTTGTTTCTACGGACAAAGCGGTAAACCCTACCAACGTGATGGGGGCTACCAAACGAATTGCCGAAATGTACATTAGTTGCAGACAGCAAGAAGGGAAAACCAAGTTTATCACCACTCGTTTCGGAAACGTGTTGGGATCTAATGGTTCCGTTATTCCGCTTTTCAGGAAACAAATTGAAAAGGGAGGCCCATTAACAGTTACCCATAAAGATATTACGCGGTATTTCATGACCATTCCCGAAGCTTCCCAATTGGTTTTGGAAGCCGGGGCTATGGGTAAGGGCGGTGAGATATTCATTTTCGATATGGGTGAATCCGTCAAGATCATGGACCTCGCCAAGAACATGATAAGACTATCCGGTTTCCATTACCCTGACGAAATAGATATTAAGATAACCGGTTTAAGACCAGGTGAAAAATTGTATGAAGAGCTACTGGCGAATGGTGAAAATACCTTGCCCACCTATCATGACAAGATCATGATCAGCAAAATAAGGGAAATTGATTATGCGAGGACCAGGAACATGATAGATGAGCTATGCATATCCAATCTGTTTTTCAAGGATAATGTTGTTCAAATAATGAAAAGTATTGTTCCCGAATACATTTCCAACAATTCTGATTTTTGTAAATTGGACAAAAACAATCACCAAGCAGAGGTTAAGGAAGCCACCGAAGCTGGATTGCCACAACTCAATAACTAAAACAAAATTCAATGTTCCAAAAATTCAAATTGGCATTAGCACTACTTGTGGTCGCTAGTTCTTTTCTTTCCTGTTCTTCCTCAAAGGATGTGGTGTATTTTCAAGATGCCACCCAGTTTGAGACCTTGGTGGATGATAATACATTTACCACTAAATTTAAGGTAGATGATTTGGTTAGTATCCATATTTCAACCCTGGATCCAGAGGCAAGTGCCCCGTTTAATTTATATAGGGCCTCAGATGAAGGAGGTGGTGTAAGACCTGAACAGGTAAATTATTTGGTTGATAAAAGTGGAGAAATAGATTTTCCTGTAATCGGGAAAGTCAAGATTGAAGGGTTGTCACCAAGTGAGACCCGGGATTTGTTAAGGGAAAAACTAAAAGATTATTTAAAGGACCCCATCATCAATATCAGGATAAGAAATTTCACAGTTACCATTCTTGGAGCAGTCAACAGACCCGGCACTTATCCTATCAATGGTGAACAGATAACCATTATGGAAGCATTAGGGTATGCTGGTGACATAAATATTAAAGGTAGAAGGGATAATGTAATGGTGATTCGGGATTTTGATGGTACCAAAGTCTACAATAGAATCAATCTTAACAAGAAGGATGCCTTAAAATCACCAGTATACTATCTTACCCAGAATGATGTGGTTTATGTGGAACCTAACAAGTCAGGAAAGACGCAGTCTAACTTGGACCAAAGGGCAAGCATCATTGTTTCCATAGTTTCCTTGGTGATTACTTCTACAGTTGTTTTGTTGAGATAAGTTAAATTACCCCAAAATTTGGTAAATGAGTAGTACAGGACTTAACCGTTCAAGCAATGAAATGGACTTAAAGGAGTTGATTTCCGTTTATGTAAAAAAATGGAAATGGTTCGCACTTGGCGCAATCATTGCTTTGGCTTTGGCCCATCTTTATTTACGTTACGCAGTTCCACAATACAGCGCCGCTGCCAAAATACAGATTTTGGAAGATAACGGGGCTTCATCCGAATTGAGTGTTTTGCAAGATCTTGATATTTTTTCTGGAGGCAAAACCAAGATCGATGATGAAATAGATATCCTTAATTCTAGGAGCAATTACATTAGCTTGGTAAAAAAGCTCAAATTGAACATTCGTTATTTTGTTACAGGTAACATTAAGAGCAAAGAACTCTATGGTGAGGGGCAATACCCTTTTACCATCAGTTTTTTGGCAGCAGATTCTGTCATAAACAAAGCTAGGCACAACTTTTATGTTGATATTATCTCGGATAACAATTTCGGATATGCAGAAGAGGAGGATGGTACAGTAACCAAATATACCTTTGGATCTACTATTAAAACTGAGATTGGCAATATTATTTTGATACCAACGGATGCTCTTAAAAACTACAGGAACGAGAGGTTACATGTGGTTGTAAGTCCTATCCCAACCATTGCAGACTCTTATAGGAACAGAATGGTTGTAAAAGCCGCCGATAGTAAATTTTCCAATATTATAGACATTACATTGACCGATCAGGTACAAAAAAGAGCAATAGATATTATTGATGCCTTGATTGAAATCAACAACACCAATGCAGTAAAGGATAAAAAGGATGTTGCCGACAATACCACAAAATTCATTAATGACCGAATCAGCGAAATATACAATAGTTTGTCAACCGCGGATGAGACAGCCGAAAACTTTAAATCAAGCAGGGGCATAACAGACCTTGGCTCCCAGGCCAATGTAACTTTTGAGCAAAGTACCGCAGGCGAACAACAATTGCAACAGGCAAGTATTCAGTTGAACATTGCTGGCTCCATGAAAGATTTGATTGCCAATCAAGATGGTTATGACATGATTCCTACCAATGTAGGTATTTCTGACCCAGGAATCAACAATGCAGCTTCTCAATACAACGAATTGGTATCACAAAGGAAAAGATTGTTGGAGAGTTCCAATGAAAAGAATCCCGTGATAGTAAAGTTAGACCAACAACTGGAAGCACTGAAAAGAGGTATGCAATCCAGTTTGAACAATGTGACCAATAACCTAAACCTTCAGGTAAACAGTTTGAGCAAACAATTATCGCAAATTAATTCCAGGATTTACGCTGCCCCAAGTAATGAAAGAGCTTTAAGGGACATTACCAGAAAGCAGCAGACAACCGAGTCATTGTACCTTTATTTGCTGCAAAAAAGGGAAGAATCTCAAATTACGTTTGCATCTGCTTCCCCTAAATCCAAAATTGTGGATTCCGCATATGGATCGTATAAACCAGTATCGCCAAATACAAAGCTTGTTTACATGGCAGCATTGATTTTGGGCCTTCTTTTTCCATTTTCGGTGGTTTATGTCGGTCAATTATTGGATAACAAGATTCATAATAAGATGGGCTTGGAAAGATTGGTAGGAAGTGTACCAGTATTGGTAGAGATTCCTAAATTGGGTAAAAAGGACGCCAAACTTGTTCAAAAGGATGACCGATCTGTTTTGGCTGAATCTTTGAGAATACTTAGGACCAATATAAATTATGTACAAAGGACTAAAAACAAGTCAAAAGCGGATAATTTAATATTTGTTACCTCGAGTGTGCCGGGGGAAGGAAAAACATTTGTGTCTTCCAATTTGGCGGCAATTTATGCCAGTACCGGAAAAAAGGTTCTATTAATCGGTGCGGATATAAGAAACCCAAAACTATATAATTTCTTTTCTGATGAAGGCCACGTTCAAAAAGAGACGGACAAGCCTCGCAGGAGCACCAAGAATGGGCTTACAGAGTTTTTGGTGAATTCCAGCCTGGAGATTCAGGATATCGTCGTATCGGCCCATGTGAACGATAATCCAATTGATGTGATTTTTTCCGGAAAAATACCACCGAACCCTACTGAGTTGCTGATGAGTGATAGGGTGGAGGAGTTGTTCAAAAGGGTAGCGGAATTGTATGATCATGTGATTGTGGACACCGCTCCATTGATGGTCGTAACCGATACCGTTTTGATCAGTGAATTTGCAAGCCAAATCCTATATGTGGTAAAAGCAGGGGTAACGGAAACCAAGGTGCTTGAATTCCCTTTAAAGTTGAAAGAAGAGGGTAAACTCAAAGGATTGGCTTTTGTAGTGAACAACGTAAAGCAAGCCAATTTGGGCTACGGAGGAAAGTACGGCTATGGTTATGGAAGGTCCATTAAAAAATGGTGGAGCTTTTCTTGATCAATAAAAGGTATGTATAGTTCTTTCCATAATTGGCAGAAGTTTGTTCAATACTTTGGCAGACAATTTAACTTCTTTGAGTAATGCAAGTTGTCTAACATGATGAACATCGGTACCCACAAAATCGATCAAGTTATCCCCTAGCATTTTTTCGGCCATTTTGGTGATGTTGCTTCCATAGGATTCTGGCGCGAGCGATAGCAGGTTCAATTGGAAAAGAATCCCGTTCGACTTCATTGATGCGTATTTTCCATATTTCTGATGGTAGTACATATACCGCTCTGGATGGGCCAATATGGGGAAATAATGCTGTCTGGCCACTTCTTCAATGGCCGTTTCAAAATTGAACGAAGGTTGCAAGAATGACATCTCTACTAACAAATACTCTTTATGAAGTGGCATCACTTCATTTTTCTGGAGTATGTTCTCGAAATTATCATCGATCATGTGTTCGGCGGCAACATCCAGTGAAGTATCTGTAATTCCTCTTTTTTCCAAATCTTTCAAGAGAAGGGCAAATACTTTTCTTATGGTATTAGGGGTGTTGTCATAATGGTTGTGCATGATGTGGGGCGTGCAGATAAAGCTTTTTACCCCCAACTCGGAAAAGCCATCGATCAATGCAATGGAATCCTCCACCGATTTCGCACCGTCATCAATCCCCGGAAGAATATGGTTGTGTATATCCACCAGCCCGTGCAGATAATCGGCCAAGTAAACCTTTCTTTGGAAAAAAGTGAACATGTTTAAAATTTGGACTGCAAAGATAAGGATATGTGGGGGTAAACAATAACTTATTGAGCCTGTCTTGTAAATCATATAAAACAAGGGGCCGATCCATTTGGATCGGCCCCTTGTTTACACTACTATATATTTCTTAACTAAACTCAGGAACTAATTTAATGGTTAATGACAAGCACAGGGATTAACAATCGATCAAAAAGGTTAATGAAAGATTAATAGGATTAACCAAGAGGTAAATAGCTCCCTTTTTTTTGCTTATTTAGCACCATGCTGACCAAAAGAAACCTGTACGTCCTAGTTTTTGTGGTATCGGTCATTGGCCTTATGGTGGTACAATATCAATATCTCCGCGTTGGCCTTGGATTGGCCCGGGTGCAGTTTTCCGAAAAAATGGACAAGACCAGGACCAATATAGCACAAGAACTTTCTGAAGTGAATTCTTTGACCTATACCTTGGGAAACATGATCCAAAAAGATACCTCAGAAGTAAAAATAGGATTGGATAGTTTGGAAAAGGCCTCGCAATATTATCTGAACGATTATATTGCTTATCAGTTGGGTGTTTCCGGGGTAGATGTTCCCTTCACCTATATCTTGTATTCAAGGGATTCCATTCAATATTTGTCATCGGTTAAGCCACATGTAACAAGTCAGGAGGCGTTGACCTATCCCATCAAACTTAACGGATATCTCCCTGAACTTTTAGGAAAGGAAATGGTCTTGGAACTGGGGTTCAACGACCTGAACAGGTATTTTATGGGTCAGTTAAGAGGTTTGATTATTCCTAGTGTCCTGTTTTTACTGGCCATAATTGTTGTGGTGATCTGGGTGTTGCGCTCCTTTTATTGGCAAAGCAGTTTGATTACGACCACCAATGACTTCATCAATAACTTGACCCATGAGCTTAAGACTCCGGTATTTTCCATTGGATTGGCCAGCAAGATTTTGGAAGAAGGTATCTCTGAGCAGAAAAAGCCCGTTGTTGAACTTATCCGACGAGAAACCGATCGATTGCGGAGCCATATTGATAAGGTATTGGAATTGGCAAGCTTGGAGTCAGGCAAAAAACTCATGCAATTCAAAGAGTTGGATTTTAAACCGGAATTGCAACGTATCTGTGCAGACTTCAAAATATTGGCGGATAGCGAGAACCTGATATTTGATTATGAGTTACTTGGGGATAAGTATTGGATCAAGGCAGAGAAATTCCATCTGGAAAATGTGATTGCCAACTTGTTGGAGAATGCCAAGAAATATTCCGATGATCCCGTCATCAAAGTGAATGCTCAAACCTTAAAAGGGAGGTTGTTCATTTCCATCGAGGACAACGGCCAAGGCATTCCAAAAAGTGACCAAAAAAAGATTTTCAGAAAATATTATCGTATTAAGAACGGGGATGTGCATAAGATCAAAGGCTATGGTCTTGGACTTTCATATGTGCAAAAAATTGTGAGGATGCATCGTGGAAAGATCGCGGTGGAAAGTGAATTGGGGAAGGGGACCAAGTTTATCCTTTCCTTTAAATTGATCAAAAATGGATAAAAAGTATAAGTTGTTGTTGGTTGAAGACGATACCTCCTTGGGGTATTTGCTCTCGGAATACTTGGGTATGAAAGGCTTCATGGTCACTTGGGCCAAGAATGCCCAGGACGGCCTGGTCAAAACGGAGACCAATGTGTTCGATCTGGCCATATTGGATGTCATGTTGCCCGACATGGATGGTTTCGAGCTTTCCCAAAAAATCAAAACCATCAACCCCGAGCTTCCATTTTTGTTCCTTACCGCTCGTTCTCTCAAAATTGATGTACTAAAAGGATTTTCGTTAGGTGCGGTAGACTACCTAAAAAAACCGATAGACGAGGAAGAACTGGTCGTACGAATCAATGCCCTTTTGACCCGATTGGTTACAGATCCGGAAGAGGAACCCCAGGTATCCATCTATAAAATAGGGGATTATGATCTTAACACCGATAATTTTGAACTTCGCTTTAAAGGGGAACCCATTAAATTGACGGGCAAGGAATTTGATCTATTGACCTTATTGGCCATGAACCAAAATCAATTGGTGACCCACAAGGAAATTTTGACCACTATTTGGGATAAAAATGATTACTTCAACAAAAAGAGCCTGAATGTATTTGTGTCACATTTGCGCAAGCATTTGGCTAAAGATTCCAAGATCAGTATTGTAAATGTGAACCGACGTGGGTTCATGCTTAGGGTAGAAGAAAAATAAAAAGTACTTGGTTGGCGTGGTTTTTGATATGATAGTGTAAACCAATCGAACAACTACTTTTTTAAATGTTCAATTTTCTAAGAAATAAACCAGATTGTCCGCCATTATGTCAACTGGACCAATTGTATAAGCATACCATTTCAAGGTTGCCCATTAAGGAAAAGATTGCCTATTGCGAACGCCTGATTGAAAGTTTACGCTTTCAACTGGCCCATTCTTGCCCTAAAAAGGATTTAGATCATTTCAAGATTCTTTTGTCGGCGGCGCAATCCGAGCTGAGCAATTTGATTTCCGATAGGTGATCCATCACAATTCCGTTTTTATTTTTACAGGTCAATTTGTTCCTTAAAACTTCTGAAAAAACACTAAGTTTAGGGACAGAAACCAATATATCATCATGAAAAGATCAGTTCTTTTAGTCGTACTTTTTTCACTATGTCTACATGCTTTCGCTACAGAGACCAAATTGATGGTCAGGGCCAAGGCCAAGGATGCCAAATTTGTGGGAAGTTCTATTGGAGGGGCCCATATCATTGTACGGAATAGCATCAATGGTGAAATTCTTGCCGAAGGTGTTACAAGTGGTAGTACTGGAAATACCGGATTGATCATGAAAACCCCAATTGAAAGGCACTCCCAACTAACCAATGATGAAACGGCAGGCTTTTTGGCCGTTCTGGATATCGCGGAACCTACTTTTGTTCGGATTGAAGTGATTTCGCCCATCAATAAAAGAAATGCCCAAGTACATGCCAGCACCGAACTTTGGCTAATTCCGGGAAAGGATATTCTTGGGGATGGGATAGTGGTGGAAATCCCAGGATTTGTGATTGACATCCTTACCCCCAATACACATCAATACATCCCATTGGAATCCATAAAATCCACAGGGTTGGACCTTAAGGCCAATATGGTGATGATGTGCGGTTGCCCTATAGAAAAAGGAGGCGTTTGGGATTCGGAGGCCATGGAAGTAAAGGCCATAGTTAAAAAGGATGGTCAGACTTTCGGTGAATTTCCTTTGGACAACCCATCCCGAAACCTATTCGCTACCAATCTCAAAATAGATGGTGCAGGTCACTATCAAATTTTGGTCTATGCCTATGATCCCAAAACCGGCAACACTGGGGTAGATACCATCAATTGTGTGGTAACGGAATAATCTGTTACCCGATCGCATTTTTGTGGTGGATTCCGTTCATGTGGCTTCGGTAAAAATTGGTACCTTTTGGCACCTAAACCAAACACTTCAAAATGAAAAGGAACCGACCCATTTCACTTTGCTTCATAGTACTTATTGCTGCTTGCCAAACCGCTCCAAAAGTGGATCTATTGGATGTTGGGATTCCCCTAAAAATGGCAGAATACCGCCGTTCACAGGTCTCCAATGTGGTATATGCACTTTCTTTTGATATTCCAGAAGGAAAGTCGTCTCCCATACCTTCAAAACTGGAATTGAAATTGGAGCTGCACAATCTTTCCCAACCCTTGTATCTGGATTTTAATGCGGATGCCAATTTGTTGAAGGAACTAGTGGTAAATGGTGAAAAACAGCATATCGATCATCAAAAGGAGCATTTGATCATCACAGAGAATCTCCAAAAGGGTGAAAACACTATACAGGTTCAATTTCACGCAGGAGAACAGTCCCTCAATCGAAATGATGATTTTTTATACACGCTCTTGGTTCCAGATAGGGCCAGTACGTTGTTTCCTTGCTTTGACCAACCTAACATAAAGGCAAGGTATAAACTGGATATTACGGCTCCAAAATCGTGGAAGGTACTTTGTGGGGCGCCTTTGGTGACAAGTTCGGAACAAGAAGGTAAAGCCCACTATCAATTTGGGGAAAGTGATCCCATGAGTACCTACCTTTTTTCTTTTGTGGCAGGAAAGTTTGAATCGGTTACTGAGAACCCGGGCATCTTCGATATGACCTTTCTCTATAGGGAAACGGATTCTACCAAGATAAAATTGAGTACATGGCCAGTTTTTGAAATACACCAAAAGTCCATCGATTTTCTCCAAGGATATACCCAATACCAATTTCCTTTTCAAAAATTGGATTTTGCGGGCATACCAGGTTTCCAATATGGTGGTATGGAACATGTTGGGGCCATTCAGTATCGAGAGCCCGTATTGTTTTTGGATGAAAGTGCCACGGAACGGCAAAAAATGGGTAGGGCCAAACTCATTGCACACGAAACCTCGCACATGTGGTTCGGAGATCTGGTAACCATGAATTGGTTCAATGATGTATGGATGAAGGAGGTATTTGCCAATTTTATGGCAGATAAGATCGTGAACCCCACTTTTCCGGATATCAACCATAGGTTACAGTTCATGAACTCCCATTATCAAGGTGCTTATGGGGAAGATAGGACAAAGGGTACCAACCCGATTCGGCAAGAATTGGACAATCTGAAAAATGCGGGCAGTCTGTACGGTGGTATCATTTACAACAAGGCTCCCATCATGATGCGTCAGCTGGAGGCCGCCATTGGTGAAAAGGAATTCAGGGAAGGAATTCGGGAATATATTTCCAAATACGCCTACGGGAATGCCACTTGGAACGATTTGGTAAGCATTTTGGATGGTAGGACACCCAAAGACCTTCAGCAATGGAGCGAGGTGTGGGTAAACCAGTCAGGGCGACCTATTTTTACTGAAGGGCTTACGTATGAGAATGACAAGATCAAAACCTTCACCCTTAGCCAACGGGCTGAAAACGGGAGTGATGAAATTTGGCCCCAAACCTTTGAAATCACATTGGTATACCCTGACAGCACTTTTGTAATTCCCTTTAGCACGGATGTACGTTCTGCCGTAATTGAAGAAGCCATTGGTCTAAGAAAACCAGAAGCCATTATCTACAACTCCAATGCATTCGGTTATGGGGTATTTCCAATAAAGGAAAGCGACTTGGATTGGATTCCCAAATTACAGGATGAAGTAGCTAGGGGCTATGCGTATTTGAATTCGTATGAAAATATTTTGACAGGTAATTTAGAACCAAAGACGGGCATAGATTTGTTTTTGGGCGGGGTGCGATCGGAGCAAAATGAGCTGGTGCATGGTTTGCTTTGTGGACAGATCAGCAGCGTGTTTTGGAGTTATCTATCTCCTGAGGAAAGAGCTAGGCAACAACCTAGATTTGAAACAGTGCTTTGGAAAGAGCTAACGAACGGAAACCATGTTGCCAATATCAAAAAGAACATTTTTGGTTTGTGGAAGGGGATGGCCTATTCCGAAGATGCCAGGCATAAATTATACCAAATCTGGAATAAAGACCTTAAAATTCCTGATCTTAAACTCAACAAGGACGATTATACAAGTATGGCTATGACCTTGGCCCTGTATGCCCATCCCAAATCAGATGAAATTTTAGTAACGGCCAAAAAGGCATTGGACAATCCGGATCAGTTAAAGCGTTTTGATTTTTTGGCCCCAGCACTTTCGCCGGATGCATCGGTGCGAGCCACCTTTTTTGAATCTTTCCGGGATGCCAAGAACCGGGAAAAGGAAGCTTGGGTCTTGACCGCCTGTGGGTATATCCATCATCCGCTACATCAATCAACAGCCATTGAACAATTACCCTTGGCCCTCGATCTGCTGGAAGAAATACAGAAAACAGGCGACATCTTTTTTCCAAAACGTTGGCTCAGTGCAACAGTTGGTCAATACCAGTCTTCCGAGGCGTATGAACTGACGGAAAAATATTTGGCAACCCATCCGGATTTGAACAACTCGTTGAAAGGCAAACTATTACAGGCAACCGATGATCTATATCGCTATGTAAAGAAGTAGCAGGGATTTCCTTATGTAACCTTTGTTACTATTTAATCATTCTAAATAATTGATAATAAGTGGTTTAGTGATTAAAGTCATTGTTCTAGCCATCCCTTGAAAATACCTTTGGTACAATAAGTTTTAAAAACGAGTACCATGAAAAAATTTTGGTTAATGGTGTTGGTTGTTCTGGGAACAGCGACACTGCAGGCACAGGATAGGGACAGGGATAGGATCCAGGACCCCGATCAAAATCGAGACCGCTTAATGTTGGTAGATGGTGACGTACTACAAATACGTGACCGTGACCAAGTACGCTTACAAGATCCCATTACTTTAGCAGATGGAACGGTTGTAAACCTAAATGGAACCTATGTTACTCCGGATCGTGATCGCCTCAGATTGCGTGATGGGGAATGTTTGGACAACGATGGCATCAAGTATCGAAACGAGTACCAATATCGTTACAAAATGATGCAGGATGACAAAGGGTTAACCAATGCCCAGATCCAAGCAAGGAACCAAAACAGATATCAACTAATGCTCATTGATGGTGAACTTTACCAAATCAGGACCCAATCCCAAAACAGGTTACAACAGCAATTGGAATTGGCCAACGGAACGACCATAAACCCTGATGGCACTTACATGAACCAAGACCGTCAACGGTTAAGACTACAAAATGGTGAGTGTTTGAACATTGATGGAGTAAGGTTCAATAATATGTACCAACATCGCAAAATGATGCTCCAAAAAAATATGATGAACATGAAATCCAAAAAGGCAAATCTTCAAAAGAAGAAAGCCGGACAGGTCATGTAGTTGTATTTGGTTTCGGGACCATGCCGCATTGCGGCATGGTCCCTCAATCTAAAAATCAGGAGCCATGAAACAAAGTGTTTATATCGTTTTGTTTATGCTATTGGGTCTATGGGGAGCATTTGCCCAAAAAACAAGCAAGCAAAACACCGCAGAGGAAAAATCCTATGTTCTTGTAGACTTGAGTTACATGAACGACGCCATCTTTATGGGTAGGAGCGATTCCATTGCTGCTCCCTACTTACTGCCTTCCATTGGATATTATGACAAGTCGGGTCTGTTTGCTGATGTAACGGCTTCCTATCTGACAAGCTCAGGTAATCAGCGTGTGGACCTTTTTTATGTCACTGGGGGATACATGTTCGATACCAAGAATTGGAGCGGTGGTCTTTCGGGAACCGCGTATTTCTACAATCAGGATAGTTACAATGTGCAATCGGAAGTGGTGGCAGATATTACGGGATTGCTCAGTTATGATTTTAAATTGTTGGAGCTTTCCGTATATGCGAGTACTTATTTCAATAAGAATAGTTCCCTGGATCTTTTCTTGGGTTTTATGGTAGATAAACCAATTTACGCAATGAAGAAACAACTGCTTATCGACCCCAAGTTTTCAATCTTTGCCGGATCACAATATTTTTATCAGGAATATTACACTACAAGTCGCTTGGGGAACAGAAAGGGCCAAGGCAAAGGTCAGGGAGGTTCATCCATAACAGAAGAGGTCATCAATGTAGAAATAGCGGAAGCTTCGGAATTCAATGTGCTCAATTTGGAGTTGGGTCTGCCCGTACACTACCAACATAAGCATTTTATTTTCTCGTTCTCACCCACGTGGGCATTTCCACAAACCCCTGCTACCCTCACCACGGATGACGGGGTTTACAAAGAAGATTTGAAAAATGTATTCTATTGGTCCGTAGGCGTAAGTTATTGGTTCAAGACCAAAAAGAATTGATCGGATTACTTCCGTTTGGGCAGGTACAATTTATAGGATGACGACTTTGTGCTGATTTCGTCCAAATGACCCATGAATGTTTTGTCCTTCTTCAAAAAATGGATGTGTACAAAGCTATTGGCATGGGTAAACACTCCTTGATGGTTTTCGGAATAAAACCCAACAAGTTCACCTTGGGTATCACCAAACGTAAATTTTTGGGACTTGACACCTTCGCGATATCCTTCTACTTCTGGATTCCTAGGGGTGACGATATGGGCCGTGAGTTCATCAAAAGCTCCTTTGATGATAAAGGGGAAAGGTTTTTGTAAATCATATCCGTTAGCCTGTGCTATGGATGCCACAACATCTTGAATACCTTTCACACAATTGAAAGAACTGGTAATTTTAAAAACCTTCCATTCCTTTACATCGGCATATACAAAAAAAGGTGATTGAATGTCCCACTCGGTAGACACTTGGTATTTTCCTTCTTCAAAGGCAGTGGCAAAATAGGGCTTACCATCAACAACGGTGATTTCACCTTTCATTCTATCGTAAGGACCCATGCCATATAAATGGGATTTTGGTGAAATGGTATCCAATAAAACATGGAGATCATAGGTGCTGCCCATATCTTTCATGGATCCAATGGAATGTACCTTGGGCATTTGGGCATTGAGTTGACAACCAACAAAAATGTAAAAAAGGATAGGTAATAGATTCAAGTTTTTCATTTCGGTATTATTACAATATCATGTTGAAAAGATAACCCGAAACCATGATGCAGAGCATAACAACACCAAAAAATATTCCAATTAATTTCATTGTCATCACCTTTTTCAGTAGCATGGCTTCTGGTAAGGAAAGACCAACTACTCCCATCATAAAAGCGATGGCCGTTCCTAAAGGAATGCCTTTGTCTACCAAAACTTGTACCACAGGTAAGATACCGGAGGCGTTGGAATACATGGGTACCGATAATAGTGTTGCAATGGGAACGGCAAATAGATTGTCTTTGGCCATGTATTTTTCAAAAAAACCAGATGGAATGTATCCGTGCATCAATCCACCAATGGCAATACCGATGATGACGTACGGTAGAACACCTTTCAAAATTTTTAAGGCTTCCTGCCAAATGATGGGCAAACGTTGTTTGAGCGTTTGTTTTTCAGCTACAAATCGATTTTGTTCCATCTGTGCGTTGGCAAGAACTTCTTTTACCCAAGGGGTCAGGTGTTTTTCCAGTTTCAATTTTTGAAGGATCAGTCCTGAAATCGTTCCTAGCAAAACTCCACTGACCACATAAAGTAGTGTTGTCCTCAGTCCAAATAGCCCCACGAACAATCCTATCGCCACCTCGTTCACCAAAGGGGAAGTCACCAAGAAGGCAAAAGTGACACCCAAAGGAATTCCACCTCGAACAAAACCGATGAACAAAGGAACCGAGGAGCAGGAGCAAAAGGGGGTGACCACCCCAAAAAGGCTGGCCATTAAAAATTCGGCACCGTACAGTTTTTTGCGGGACAAGTAGTTTTTGACCTTATCAATGGGGAAATAACTGTTGATAACACCCATTATAACGACTACTGTGAAGAGCAGCAATAAAATTTTGATGCTGTCATAAATGAAAAAGTCAAGCGCCTTGGCCAAGTGATCTTCAGGTGGCATCCGCAAAACATCATAAACAAGCCATTTGGCCATCCGTTCCAACCAATTGAACATCGTGCTTGAAAATAGGGATTGGTTAATTTAATAAGGCCAATACTTCTTCCTTGGAGGGTATACGACCTTTCATGACCACTTTTTCATCTACCACCAATGCAGGGGTGATCATCACATTATATTGCATTATTTCCAGGATGTCCTCCACTTTTTCCACAGAAGCATCCAATTTATTTTCACTAATTACCTCTTTTACTACTTTAGTCAGGTTTTGGCATTTGGGGCATCCGGTCCCCAGGATTTTCACAGTATGTTTCATCCCGATGTATCTTTAAAATTTTTGACCCATTATTCGATAACGGTCAATTCAAAGGTACGCTGGCCCAATGGGGCATACTGTGACATTTGTCACTTAGGACAAATCTTGAAAAACACCTTAGCCGTTTCCCCTTTAGTCAGGTTAAGCTTTCAAAAATTATTGAAAAACAAAATTATAGGTCAGTGAAATCAATGGGCTGTTGATAATGGAAAGCTCGTAGGCGCCCAGGGGACTGTTCAGGAAAACCTCGGAATTTTCGGTGCCGTTGCGTTGTGTATAATAAATGCTGTACGGGTTTTTTCTTGCGTATAGGTTGTAGATGGTAAAGGTCCAGTCACCCGACCATCGCTTGCTCCTGCTTTTTACCCCTCTAATGTTCCATGAGAAATCCAGCCTATGATATACGGGCAAACGGGCATTGTTTCTCTCCAAAAACAAAGGTGTATCTATTCCTTCAATGGTTATAATGCCATTGGCCGCCGTATAGGGCCTACCAGTCTGGGCCGTAAAATTGATGCTCCATGTGTTGAACTTGTCCGTCTCAAAGTTTACGGTTCCGTTAAAAACGTGCGTTCTATCGAAATCTGAAGGGTACCAGTCATTGTTGTTGATCCTGTCCCCAATGTTATCAACTTGAGATCGTAAAAGGCTTCTGGACCAAGTATAATTGACCCAACCGTTGATATCCCCCGTTGATTTTTTAAAACTGAGTTCCGCTCCATAGGCTTTGCCTTCACCTTGAATAACATCTTGGTTTATATCATCACTGAGGAAAAAGTCGGCTCCCGGTCTATAGGTCAATACATTTTGTGCCCTTCGGTAGTAGCCCTCCAAGGAAACTTCCAGTTCATTGTTCCATAGATTTTTGTATAGCCCCAGGCCATAACTGTCACTTTTCTGCGGCTGCACGTAGGGATCGGCTGTCTTCCAACGAGAAGTCGGTACAGGGGTAGTGCTATTGTATATGTTTTGTAGGTATTGGTTCAGCCTTGCATAGCTGGTTTTCAAGGAAGTGGTTTCCCCTAATTTCCAGTTTAGGCCCAGTCTCGGCTCAATACCATTATACGTCTTGACTCCAGCACCTTTTTCGAATTCCTTAAAACCCAATGGTTCCCCAGTAACCTCATCATAGAAGTTCTGGGTATAGGGACCTACCAGTACAAAATGACTGAAACGGAGACCTCCGGAGAGCGAAAGCTTTTCCAAAGCAGACCAATCGATGTTGGCATAACCATTAAATTCATAGCTTGTCTCTTTTTCCAAGGAAACGGACAATACGTCCGAAGTACCGGGGTCCAAAGCTCCCGGACTTATCGTATACCGATTGGCCTGCGCCCCGATATAATAATCTATTGCAGCACTGACATTTTTAGAATATTCAGATATAAAACTGAGATAGTTGATTTTCGATTTGTAAACAATATCATTATCGATGTCCCGTTCTGGGAAAATTATTTTTGGGGTATAGTCACTGGCCAATAACACGGTCCGGAGATTGGCATTGTTGGAAAAACTGTGGGACCAGTTCAAGGTGCCGTTCAACGTACTGAAATCATATTGATTGTTTTCTGCGTTAACGTTTTGGATTTGGGTAACAAGATCAAGTTGATAAAAATCCTTTGACACAAATCCGGTAAGTGAAATTTGGTCTTTTTCCGATGCCAGATACAAAAGCTTTAAAGTACTATCGTAAAATCGGGCCTTGGTGTCTTTAAGACGCTCGGAAAAAAGCGGCAACAAAAAATCCGTAAATCCTGCCCGCACCCCAGCGAACAACATCAGTTTGTCCTTTACCAGAGGGGTCTCCACATTCAGCCTGCTGGAAACTAGACCGATTCCCCCGGTCAGTTTCAATTTGTCCACATAGGGATTCTTCACTTTTAAATCGAGCACGGAGGTGGCCCTTCCACCATAGCGGGACGGAATGTTGGCACGGTAAAGCTCCGTAGAGGATATGGCATCCGGGGTAAATACCGAAAAAAGGCCAAAAAGGTGGGTTGGATTAAAGATGGGAGCATAGTCGTAAAGGATCAGGTTCTGGTCCAAAGAGCCTCCCCTGATCGAAAGGCCATTGCTGATTTCCCCTGCATTGTTAACACCTGGCAAAAGGACCATTGAGCGCAGTACATCGGACTCTCCCACAGCCGAGGGAATCATCTTCAGTTCTTTTGGTGTTAAACGTACCACTCCCATTTGTGGTATATTGAGGTTTTCATCCATCTTCTTTGCCCTTACAATGACCTCGGAAAGTTCTTCATTTTTTTCAGTAAGCATGATGTTCAAAGAAATATTCTGGTTCAATACTACATGCCTAACCTCGGAAGCGAAACCAATGTAGGAAACGGTAACTTGGTAGTTGGCTTCTGGAAGGGTGATGGAGAATCTTCCCTGTTCATCCGATACACCTCCACATCTGCATGGTTCAATCCCTATTTCTGCATTCTCCACACCAATGCCAGTGTTCATATTCAAGATCTTGAATGACATCTGGTATTCCTGTGCACGTATTTCCTTTACGAAAGAAATGGCGATCAGGGCTGCTAAGAGATAATATGGCCGCATGTGTTGAACACTATTTTGTAATCACCGAATATTCCAAACTAGTTACCAATCCAGCCTTCTGGACGAATAGACGTTCTTGTCCGAGATTCGTCACAGGGTGCTGTGGTAATATTTGGCCTATATGGTGGGTCTGTTTCCGATATCGGGTCCAGGATGCTTTCAATCATATCTTCCAATATTTGGTTGCGCTCTATAAAAATAGAAGCCTGTGAGGTGGAAGCGGCAGTGAACCTACCCAGTATGATTTCATCAGTATTGCCCGGGTTAAAGATGTTTCCAACTACCACAGAGGGAGGGGGAGCATCAAAATTTCCGTTGTTGTCGACAATATCCTTAAGTCTTTTGTAGTATTCATAGGCATCGTAGGATACCGAAACCTGTTCTAATTGGACCAAAATATTTTCCTTGTTGTATAATAAGACATTGCCAACGGGCAGGTTACGGATAGAGGTGCCATCACTAAATTTGTCGTCATAAATTTCAATACTCTCGTTGAACCTTATCCTCCAACAGTTCTGCTCGCAATAGTATACAAAATAATATCCTGATGCTCCTGAGTTATTCGGCTTACATTCGCCATCCCTAAAATTACCTCCATAGCATACCTCGCAATACGTCTGTCTTTCAAATGAACGGAAACGCCAGAAATAGTAATTTTTCTTGTTCGGGGGATCTTCAAAATCTACCAAAATGGAATGACCGGGAACAAATTTTCCTGAGTCCTCCCTAAAAATGACCTCTTTGTTATACTCGGCTCGAATTTTAGAAACTTCCACCGGCTCAACAACGGTTTCAGGTCGGGATTTGTAATTTCTTCCATCGGCCAAAACAACATCCAGTTCCCAAGTTTCCCCTGTGGCTACCACAAAATCTTCTGAAGGGACATACACATCCTCCCTTTCTTCCAAGAGAAGTATTTGGCCCGTATCAACATTGGTAAAGGTTACCGTGGCCCCTTTTTGAAAAAGGTTCCGATAAATACCAAAATCTGAACTTGTTTGATTTATAGTTACATACGAAGTGCCCGGTACGGAAGAAGCCAATCCTTCAATGATGATTTGATCCCCAATGAAGATATACTCAGGAGCTACAGGATCCACACATCCGAAGTAGAGGAGGGAAAGAAGAGCAGGAACCACAAAACCAATTAGTTTTTTAAACATATAGAGCTGGATAAACGAAGGTTATAAATTTTGAAAAATCGGGGTTGTTTTGATTCACCAATTGTTGATTCCGTTTATTTCAATTTCAAATTTTTTAATCTTGAATATAACATAAAAACTTCAGCGTTCAGTATTTAGGGAATTTCTCCAGATATCCTGCATCCATACGATGTTGTAAGATAAAAAGTAATGAAATGACCTGAGAAATACCGTGAACGAGTTATCAACAAAATATTGATAATCAATTTAATATAATAAAAAAATAGTAGGATTACTTCCCTATGCAATATCTTACAGTGCCCATGAATAGGGGAGTGGAGAGGTTAGGGGTGGAAAAAAGGTGTACCCTTTTTGTTGCCTTTATTGTTCTTTTGTTTGTTAACAACTTCTATTGAAGAATAATGTCACTGTCAATGTTCAACTTTTGGTGTAAAGCCTTGGCAACGTTCAAAGTAATTTCACGCTTTCCATTTAGGTAATCACTGATTCGCGACGCACTGGTGTTTAAAAGTGCAGCCAGGTCTTTTCTTTTCAGGCCCATTTCAAACATACGAAGCTCGATCATTTCTTGTAGGGTGGGTAATCCGATAGGGAAATGAATCTCCTCGTATTGTTCTATAATATCAGTAACCTCCATAAATTCCTTGGCCAATGGGTCATCGGTTGGAGTGTTGTCATCAACTACATCTATCAACTCTTCTAAGCGAAGGTTTGCTTTGACGTATTCTTCGTGTGTTATTAATTTTCCCATACCACTATAATTTATCAATGTTCTTTATTTTGTTGTAATCCTTATGATTCCCGACCCATCGAATTAATACTTTCTTGAATTTAAACCGTACAATGGCCACTATCCGATAGTGGTTACCTTTAACATTAAAAACAAATCTCCCATTTCCAACGCTATCAGCCGAATTGAAAGTATTCTTCAAGTCCGAAAAACTTTCCCATTCTGCTTTATTTGCTTTTTTATACCAATCTTGCAAAGCCACTTTGGCATTGGTTTCTTTTGAAAAATATTCCCTTAGCTTTTTAAATGAAATAACGTGCAATTGATAGATAATGTTTATTTAGAATGTAAAGATACATTAAAATTACACTAAATGTAATTAAATTTCAATATTTGTAATAGTTTTTAATTTCTATCTCCCGTAAATCTTTGAAAGCTGTCTAAAACATCACGGTCATAAACATTCTTTCTTCTCCAGCTCATTTTGCCATTTTCCAATTCTCCAACTAATCCAATTGAAAAAGCCGCGGTACCCTCAATCATTTTCATAATTTTAAATTGAAATACTTTATGCAGAACCATATGATTGTCTACAAAGTTTGGGTGAAAAGCCATATTAGCATAGGTCTCTTCTGTTGAAAAACTAGGATACAGAATAAAGTCATTGTAAATATCTTCAAACATTAGCTTCTTTGAAATAAAAGATGAAAGAGAATATCTAGGGTCTTTTAATCTATATGCGTTACCAATGAAGTTTGTGAGAGCCATATAGTGGTCATTAAGTTTTGGATAGTTTTTATTCCATAGTTTAAGTTGGTCGTTATGGACATTCTGAGTGAATTCCCACCATGGGTTGTGGCGTTTCAAGGAAACAGGAAGCAAGCATGCAAGCTTAATCGGTCTATTTACCTTAATTTTCCAAACACTTAAGAAACCGACATCTTCAATTTTTGGTTTCATTTCGTGTATAGCAGAATTTGCACTATCAGAACAATAAAAAACAGAAGTTCCGGCAACATTTGATCGTCCATTTTTTCTACATAGGCTTGGAGAAGGATAGGAATAAGTGTTTACTAGATTTGTATCAGTGGATTTAAAATCAATATTCATTCTTACTCTATAGAAATAAAAGTTTTCAAATGCTTCAGGATGTAACTTTTCTTTTGCACTAGGGAGTATTAGGGCATTATCATAGTAAAAATTGTTAATCTCTTTAAATGATTTATCTGAAAAATCTGAGCCTAGCAATGAGTCGAGATTTTTTTTGTATCTGTATAGTGGAGGAAATGAGTTTTCTTCACTTGGCAATAAAAACATATCCTAAATAACTTATCGTATTGAATTTAACTTAAATATTATCTAACCCCAAATCTTACCCCAAACTTTGCGCGTGGATCCTGTGGAATTTCTTCCGTGTTCGGGAAGATAAGCGAGAAGAAGAAATTCTATAGGGCGCAAACTACTTTTTGCCCTTGGCGTTGCGCCATTCTTCATAAAGGACACCTGCCTCTGCGTTTTCCTCCATAAATCGCTCATAGTGCCGAACAGCATTGCTTTCACCTTCAGAAAAGGCAGCTTCCTCTTTTTCGGATATTCGCGAAACCTGAAATAGGGCATACACTAAAATCAATAATATGATTACCGATAATGCCCAAAACAGTTTTACTGACCACTTAGGCAAGGCCATTGACCTTTTAGTATGATAGATTACGTTTGCCAACAGCTTATTTTGTTCTTCCATCACCTTTTTTTGGGAATCGTTGTATCCTTTGAGGATATGGTCGATTCCCGAAGAGTCTGGTTGAATTTTAAGAGTTTTTATTTCTTGTTGCAATTTTTCCAATCGGTTAACGGAGGTTTCAAAACTTCTTATTTCCTCGGTCAACAGTTCTGCTATTTCGTCCAGTTTTGCCATAATTCTATATTTCTATTCCAACTCCTTTACCTATGGTTCTTTTAATGGTTTGTTTGATAACCTTTGCCGCTATTTTGGTTGCAAGGTTTGGGGTGACAGACACTGTTTTCCCCAATAGATGCATTGCCTTTTCTGTTCTAGCCTTTTCAATGGCATTTTGGTTGAATCCGATTCGTTCCGCTATTTTATTCATTGACATGGAACGGTGTACCTCACTACCTTTTAGGTTTTGCCCGGCGAATTCGAACCGAAAACCCTGCAATTGGTTCTGTTTGTTGATAGAAGGGATGACCTTTACGGGATGACCTTCCATAGCCTTTATGTACTGGTCAAAGTCCCTTGGCCTGACCTCGCTAATCACTTTTTCATGGATTCTTTTGAGAATGATCCTTGCATCCCTGGCCTGTTCCATTTTCTGTTGTTGAACATCACGTACTGTAGTCAATCCCATTTCTTTTGCAACTCTTTCGGCAGCCAATTGACTTCGTTTTCCAATGAAATTATCCTTGTAGGCCTGACCTTGAAAATTGATACGGTTTGTATAGAGATGGATATGTACATGTTGCCTGTTTCTGTGGACAAAGGCAATAGCTTGGTTCTCCTGTAATTTCATCTGTTTTAAAAAGCGTTCAGTTATTTCCCTCAATTCTTTGTTTTCCATTTTCTTGCCATCCTTAATAGTAGGGCTTAGCACAAAGCTGAGTGTATTCTTTTTACACAGTTCGTTTTGCTGTTGGATTATTTTGAACTCCTCAGTGATTTCTTTGGGAGTTTCCCCGGCCAAATATTGGCTGTGAATAATTTCAGGCTTCTTTTCTTCTCGAAGCCCATAGGTCATTGATGCCGATGTGTGCGATATGGATTTCCCCATGCCAATCATCTTTTGAATTTTAAAAGGTGTTCCCTGATCTCTTTTGCTAATTGGGTGACTTCTTCAGAAAGTCGAGGGTTCCGCTTTCTGAACATATTTCCGATCCGTTTGAAATTGTTTTGATAATTGACCAACAGCTTATAGGCTTCAATTTGATCTTCGGTAAGACGTTCAATGATTCTGTCATCAAAGGCGGCTCGGCGACAATATTCGCTAATTGACAAACCCGATTTTTTGGCCTTAACCTTCAACAGTTTTTTCTCATAGACAGAGCACCTGAATTGTACGAATTCTCTTTTCATACATCTTTTTCCCTTTTGCGACCTTCGGGAGCAAAAGCAAGATTTGTCATGACAATGACACATCTTGAATTCTCACTCAAACGGGTAAAACTTTTCCATACCTGAATCAATTTTTTCTCCCTCCCCATTACTATTTTGTGTTATTGTTTAGACTGTACTTAAGAGCTTCGGATTCTATTTCTTCTTTTGATTTTCTCCCATTCTGCAACAACCAGACATTAAGCTTTTTCTTCTCAAAGAATATCATTTTACCGTTGGGTTTGGAGTGTGGAATCTTTCTTGTAGAAGTCAGTTTATAAAGAAAACTTCTGGAGATTCCCATGTATTCACAGGCTTCTTCAAAGGTCAGTACTTCTTTATTTGCAATTAGTAATCGCTCGATTCTGTCGAGTCGTTGTTCTAGTTCGATATTATCCATTATCATAAAAATTATAGTTTGACAATAGACAAAGGCCTTTGTTCTTTTTATTAGAATTCTGATGCTAAGCTAGTATGGGAAGGGAAAAGAAAAGTACGCCTTATCAGCAATGCATACATATTCGGAAGAAAGGCAAGCAAAGAATGTTATAAACTTTCAAAAATGGCCTTTAGGTCTTCGCTTCGGTTGGAAACGGGGGTTCTGGATTTAGCATCTTTGATGGTAGAATACTTATAGGGTTTGCCATCTTTTCTCCGTATAGTATCCGATCTTTTGAAAAAGTCAATAAGGCTCAATGAGTTTGTAGGGAACTTCAATTTAAAAAGTTCATAGAATTCCCGACAGCTTGGGGCATCCAGTTTAAAAAATATTTTAGAATTGTGAGTATGCCAATCTTTTAAAAAGACTTCAATAAAATCATCCAGATTTGTTTGTTCCGAATGAATCATATCGTATTGGACAAAACCATTGTATAACTTTTGTAATTGATTTTTGGTAATGGAAATATTGAAATTATCCTGCTTCTTTAGCTTTTCCTTGATTTTTGGAATAAATACATTTTTAAATCTTTTAGACCATGTTATTTGGGATAGTAGAATCCCACCAAAGAAAATGAAGACATTAGCGTAAAAAAAGAAGGATTTCGGATTGTCAGAATATTTCAATAGTGATGTATAACTACCGTGCATCAATAATAGGCCTATCCCGTAGAATACCAATCGTGGCCGTTCTACGTATTTGTCCCATCCTACGGGTTCATTAAACATATAACGAGCAAAGAAGACGATATAGGGAATAAGCAGACGTATATAAACGTAAGCAAAGCATAACCATAAAACTATTTGATAAGAATTGACTTGCATTTCCCCAAGTTAACATTTTAGCGGATTTCAGATGTTTAAGATGGTCGTGTTTTATTCTCTGTAGCAAAGAATATTCTACTTTAGTTGGAACTGTATCCCAATTTCAATGTAAATACTTTTGACAAATACCGTCAATTTTTTTTACACAAGAAGATAACTTAAGTTGAATGGAAATATTGTATATGATTGATTATTAACCCACTATGATTGTGGCATAAAAATAGGTATAGTAAATTAGTATGTCTTAACTACAAATGCGAATTGCCTAATCGTTTGTAAAGTTTGCCATTTATCTATCAATAATAAAGACCAAAAAACGGACAATCATGTTTAAAAACTATCTGAAAATCGCCTGGCGGAACCTTTCCAAAAACAAGGGATATACCTTTATTAATGTGGGTGGATTGGCCCTGGGATTGGTTGTTACAATGCTCATAGGACTGTGGATTCATGATGAACTTACCTTTAATACCAATTTCAAAAACTATGGGAGCATTGCACAGGTGCTTGTGAACAAAACTGACAATGGTGAGACCCTTACCCGGTACAACCATCCCTATCCTTTGGCCGATGAACTGCGGAGCGTCTATTCCGACGATTTCAAATATGTTGTCATGAGTTCCTTCCCAGGGGACAATGTACTATCCGTCAAAGAAAAAAGCCTGAATGGATATGGCGCTTTTATGGAAAAAGATGTCCTTCGTATGTTCTCGTTCCACATGTTGAAGGGTAATCAAAATGCGCTCGATGACCCCAGTTCCATTGTAATTTCAGAATCTATGGCCAAAGCGTTTTTCGGCTCCGAAGAACCCATGGGTAAAACCATGAAGCTTAACAATGACAGATATGTTACCGTTGAAGGCGTTTTTGAAGATTTGCCCCAGAATTCAAACGTCTTTGAAGCCCTCTCGGCCTTTTCGGAATCCAAAGAACTCCAATTTATTGCCCCATGGGACCTCTACGTATCCATGAACGATTGGGTAAAAGCGGCACGTGACCAAAAACTATGGGACAATAATTCTTACCAATTATATGTACAAATAGCCAATGGGCCTGCAATGTTTGGCGTGAGTGATAAGATCAAGAATACGCTTAGCGACCACGTTCCAGATCCAACCAAACGGAGCAATCCCCAAATCTTTCTCCATCCCATGAAGGATTGGCATTTGAGGTCCAATTTTAAGAATGGCGTATCTATCGGTGGGGCAATCCAGTATGTGCGCATGTTCGGTATCATTGGATTTTTTGTACTGTTGTTAGCATGTATCAATTTTATGAATTTGGCCACGGCCCGCGCCCTAAAACGTGCCAAGGAAGTAGGCATTCGAAAAACGGTTGGATCGAACAAAAACCAATTGATAGGGCAGTTTATGCTCGAATCATTGCTGGTTACCCTTTGTGCCTTTGTATTGGCCTGTATACTTGTTGGTATTCTTCTGCCATTGTTCAACAATTTGGCGGACAAACAGATTATTTTTCCCCTTGTCAACCCAATCTTTTGGTCCATTGGCTTGGGGTTGGTATTGGTCACCAGCCTTTTGGCCGGAAGTTATCCGGCACTGTACCTCTCTTCCTTCCGTCCGGTAAAAGTGTTGAAAGGAACCATCCGCACCGGTAAAACGGCAATGTCCTTCCGTAAAGCTTTGGTCGTGGTCCAATTTACGGTTTCCATCATTTTGGTGGTCGGTACGGTGGTGGTCAATCGGCAAATCCAGCATTCCAAAGACCGGCCTATAGGTTATGATAAAAACGGACTTATCATGGTTGAAAAATACACTGAGGATTATGAGGGTAAGTACAATGCCTTTCGTGAAGCCTTGAAAAAGAGTGGGGCAGTAGTCGAAATGGCGGAATCTTCAAGTCCGTTGACCGAGGTATGGAACAGTAACTCAGGCTATGATTGGGAAGGCAAGGATCCCGATTTTATGACCAATATGGTAACCTTTTACGTATCGCATGATTATGGAAAGACCGTGGGTTGGGATATGGCCCAAGGACGGGATTTTTCAAGGGATTTTGCCTCAGACTCCACTGCCTATATCCTGAACGAAGCTGCCGTAAGATATATGGGGCTGCAAGACCCGATCGGGAAAACAATCCGATGGTACGATGGGGAACATAAAGTCATAGGGGTGGTTAAAAATCTATTGACCGAATCACCATTTGAGCCTATAAAACAGGCTATTTATGCAATAAATTACAATCAAACAAATTGGATTAACCTAAAACTGGCACCTGAGAAAAGCCTTGCAGAATCGCTCGCCCAAATTGAAACGGTCTTTCAGAAGTTCGCCCCCGGTGTTCCATTCGAATACCAATTTGTTGATGCTGCCTTCGGAAACAAATTCAAAGCAGAGGAGCGTATGCGAAAATTATCTGGAATCTTCTCTTTACTCGCCATTTTTATAAGCTGTCTAGGACTCTTTGGTCTAGCTACCTTTATGGCGGAACAGCGCACCAAGGAAATCGGTGTCCGAAAAGTATTGGGGGCATCTATACTGAGCCTTTTCAAAATGCTTTCCAAGGATTTTGCATTATTGATAATTGTTTCGGGCCTAATTGCGATTCCTGTATCCTATTATTTTATGCAGCAATGGTTGGAAAATTACACCTACCGTATAGGGGTTCCATGGTGGGTTTTTGTGGCCACCATTTTGGGTGTATTGTTGGTTGCCCTTTTTACTGTAAGCTATCAAGCAATCCGGGCGGCAACTATTAACCCTGTAAAAAGTTTGCGAACGGAATAAATTTACCTAAAATTTAATTCAGGAATCATATTAGCTGCTTCTTTCATTTTCTCATCAATGATTTTGGTATAGATTTCGGTAGTGCGAATTTCACGATGACCTAATCTTTTTGAAACAGTGTAAATATCCGCTCCGTTCTCAAGCAAGAGAACTGCGTTGGTGTGTCTGGCACTGTGAAAAGTAATATGTTTAGTAATTCCCGCACGCATGCACCATCGCAATATTTCAGTATTATAAATGGCTCCATATTTCAATCCTTTAAATGCTCGCTCATTATTATGCGTCCTTTTGCCCAAAAATTCCCTGGCCTGCTCGGAAATATATAAGTATTCTAGACTATCCGTTTTCTTTTGTCTAAAGATGATTCTTGCACCATTATCCTCATCACGGACTTCTGCCCAAATCAGTTTATTGATATCGCTCCACCGTAACCCTGTTAGGCAACTAAAAATAAAGGCATTCTTTAGAACTGGATACTTACACTTGGTGTTGGACAGTGCCTGTAATTCGGAATAGGTAAGGTATTCGCGTTTCGATTCGGCTTGTTCAAAGCCTTTGACAGATTTAAGTACATTTTCATCAAGATAATTCTCCGTATAAGCTTCCCGTAAAGCGGCCTTAAATTTATTGAAATAGGTGTACTTAGAATTTTGGGACAGGGGAGTATTGCTCTTGGTTTTGGCTTTGGTATCTAAATACCGTTTAAAACCTTTTACGAAATCCGTATCTATATCCTTTAGCTGTTTGTGTGGCGGACAGTATTTTTCGATATGTTTTTGGGCGGCATCCCAATTGCCATAATTTGCTTTCGTTTCAAAGCGGTCTTCTTTTAGTTTATCAAAATAGTCCAAAAAGGCAATTTCACCCTTTTTACCATCCCTAATTTTATATTTACCTTGAACATATTCTGCTTTTCGTATAGCAAGAATATTGTCTGCCAGCTCATAAATTTCTTTGTTCTTTCTCTTCTCCTCGGATGTGCTAGGTTTTTCTAAAGGATATAATTTCAAATATTCGAATCTTCTTCGATGCTTTTTTGTCCCATTCCTGTCAATGATATAGCCGTCATAATATTCAATATACAGACTCAATTTATCATTCCTTAACCGTTTACTTTTCAAATTGATTTTCATAGTATTTCAATTTTACGAGGTGTAATTTTTTACACCTTTTCACCTTTTTTACACTTCGAGGTGTAAAAAAGGTGTAATAAAAGTAGCAAGGTGAACAAATAAAAGATAAAATTAGATAGAGAAGTTATTAACAAAACATTGATAATCAACTATATATAAATAAATGAAAATATTGGAAAAATCAAATTACTTCCCTATGCAAAAATTAGAGAAAATGTTGCCCAAAAGATCATCTGTGGTAACGCTACCCGTGATTTCTCCCAGATGGAATAGGGCTTGACGAATGTCGATGGCCATCAAATCACTGGATAGGTCCATATCCAATCCTTCCTTCACTTTTTGGATTTCCTCCAAAGCTTTTAAAAGGGCATCGTAATGCCTGCTGTTAGAGATGATGGTCGTATCGCCGCTCAAAGCACCGGAATCTACCAATGAAAGCAATTGACTTTCCAGGTCCGAAATACCGATTTTGTGCTTGGCCGATAGGAACAGCACATTGGGTACGTCCAATTTGATGTTTTCCATTTGGGCGTCGCTCAAAAGATCCATTTTATTGCAGATGGGCAGGATTTGTTTGTTGGGGTATTTTTTTTGGAGTTGTTCCAACACTGAAGATTCAAAATGTTCTCCTTCAAAAAGATAGATAATAAGTCTGGCCTGTTCAATTTTACCGAAGGTACGTTCAATCCCAATTTTTTCAACCACATCCTGCGTCTCACGGATGCCAGCGGTATCGATAAACCTAAAATTGATGCCCTTGATGCTGATATGGTCCTCCACGGTATCCCTTGTTGTCCCGGCAATGTCGCTCACTATAGCACGCTCCTCGTTCAACAGTACATTGAGAAGGGTAGACTTTCCTACATTGGGTTGCCCCACAATGGCCACGGGAATGCCGTGTTTGATTACGTTGCCCAAGGCAAAGGAATCAATGAGTTTTTTTAATACGTCACTGATTTTTCCCAATAGTTGATTGAATTGTGTACGGTCGGCGAACTCTACATCTTCCTGTGAAAAGTCCAGTTCCAGTTCTATCAAGGAGGCAAAATTGAGCAGTTCTTCACGTAACTTTTGGATTTCATTGCTGAACCCTCCCCTCATCTGCTGCATGGCGATGTCGTGTGCAGCTTCGCTATCGCTTGCTATAAGATCAGCAACGGCCTCCGCTTGGCTTAAATCCATTTTGCCATTGAGAAAGGCCCGAAGCGTGAATTCCCCGGCCGAAGCGGTACGGCACCCTTTTCTCAACAAAAGTTGAATGACCTGTTGTTGAATGTAGGGAGAACCATGGCAGGATATTTCCACCACATTTTCCCCAGTGTAGGAATGTGGTCCTTTAAAGAGCGATACCAATACCTCGTCCAAGATTTTAGAATCATCCACAATATGTCCCAAATGGATGGTGTGACTTTTTTGTCCGGTCAGTTTCTTGCTTTTGACCGATTGAAAAATGCTATCAACCAAGGAGACGGCATCTGGTCCGGATACCCGGATGACTGCAATGGCACCGGTTCCCGAAGGGGTGGCTAGGGCAATAATGTTATCTGTGTACAACATGTTGGCAAAAATACAAATTAGCTGGCTGCTGTAACATTTAGACAAAAAAGGATACTAATTGGTTATAATCATCAAAATCAATCAAAAATGGAAGTCATCAATGAAAAAGTTATTAGAAGGGACAATACTATGTTGGCCATTACCCATCTTACGCAATTATTGTCCTATGCCATTGGTTTTGGGGGATTCATCACTCCTCTGATCATATGGTTGTCCTCAAGAAACAGTGTAGAAGGAATGGATGAGCACGGAAAGGCCATCATCAATTTACAGTTGAGCCTTTTCCTTTATATCATTATCAGCATTCCCTCCATTTTATTATTAGGGTTGGGAATATTGGGTTTGATCGCAACGGGTATTCTTGGGTTTGTCTTGCCCATTGTAAATGCTGTAAGAGCTTCTAATGGGGAATCTCCGTCGTATTTTCTTACCATTAAATTCTTGTCATAGATCTTTTTTGCAGATAGATCAATTTATTTCATTTAAGCAAAACAAATATGTAATTTTCACCTGTAAATTTGCTTAAACCAATAAGTTGGAAGAAGTTGTGATTTTTGGTGCCTCAGGCCATGGCAAGGTCACCATTGATATTCTGGAATGTATGGGAAACCATGAAATCATAGGTTTTCTGGATGCAAATAAACAGCAGGGCACCCAAGTTTTGGGCTACCCTGTCTTTGGAGGTATGGAACAAGTTCCCGAATTGCTCCAGAAAAAGCCTGACCTTAAGTTTTTTGTGGCGATTGGCGATAACTGGGCTAGATATAACGTGATCCAACAATTAAAAAACATCAATTCCAATGTTAGCTTTGTGAATGCCATACATCCAAATGCCATCATAGGGAAAGGGGTAAAACTTGGCACTGGAATTATGATTATGGCAGGCTCCATTGTTAACACTGATAGTAGTATTGGTAACTTCACTATTGTGAATACCAGATCTAGTGTAGGGCATGAATCCTGTCTTATGGAATTCAGTAGTCTTGCACCAAATACAACACTTGCGGGTAATGTGGAAATAGGAGCTTTCTCGGCAATTTCCATGAGCACAACCATTTTAAACAGAAGAAAGATTGGCGAACATACCGTTGTTGGAGCAGGCTCTCTAGTTACCAAGGATGTAAAGGACCATGCAGTTTATTATGGAATCCCGGCCGTTTTTATTCGGTCTAGGAATGAAGGTGACAAATATTTGTAAATACTTTGATCCTTGCTGGTATGTTTTAAACTTTAATAATAGATTTAGCAGGATTACCAACATTTTCCTTGATGAGCTTATTGAACGTATTTCGGCGTGAAGCCTTCTGGTTTTTGGATATGATTAAGGGGTCGCCTATTAAAAATCATCTCAATGAAATTGCCGGTATTGTTGGAAATCCGGAAAGTTCAGAATCCCTGGAAAAAAGAAATCAGAACTTGACCCTGCTACTTGAACATGCGATTAGTACCACCAATTTTTATAAAGAATATAAGGGTTTAAAGTCCCTTCAAGATTTCCCTGTCATCAATAAGAATATCATTCTGGATAACTATGAAAGGTTCAAATCTGATGTTTTTGTAAAGAGTAAATTGACCAAAGTTTCTAGTAGTGGATCTACCGGTATTCCTTTTAAAATCTATCAAAATGGGAATAAACGGCTGAGAAATACGGCAGATGTACTTTACTTTTCAGAATCTGCTGGAACAATCTTGGGTAATAGGCTTTATTTCTTCAAATTATGGGATTTTAAGAATCGAAAGAACAAATGGGTGTCCAAAATGCAGAACATCCATGCCCATAGTGTTATGGATGCGGATTCAGGATCTTTGAAAAAGCTAGTGTCCCTTATTGAAAAAGACAATCAACCCAAGAATATTTTGGGGTACCCGTCCTTCTTTGAAGAATTGTGCCAATTTTTGGATGGACAGACAACCAAGCCGAATTTTAAAAATGTCAGTTCCATTATATCGTTTGCAGAAAAATTGAAGAATTCTGAAAAGTCGCGAATGGTCAACTATTTTGGTGTTCCCGTTTTTGAGCGCTATTCAAATCAGGAAAATGGCATTTTGGCCCAGCAAACTTTTATTTCTCCCGAACAGTATGTGTTGAATTGGGGAAGTTATCACTTTGAGTTTTTACAGTTGGATAATGATCTTCCCGCAAGAAATGGCGAATTGGGCCGTGTCGTGGTGACCGATTTCTTCAATTACGCCATGCCTATGATCAGATATGACACAGGCGATCTTGCCGTATATGAGGTTAATGAAGAGGGAACAGTTTATCTGACCTCCATTGAAGGACGAAGAATCGACCAGATATTCGATATACAAGGAAATCCAATTTCTTCCCACTTTCTATATTTGATTTTGGAGTTTGGCGCTATCAGGCAATTTCAATTTGTTCAAAAAGGGGAGAAGGAATATCTGGTAAAACTCAATGCCAAGAAACAACAGGTAAATGAGGAAAAAATCTCATCTTACTGTAAAAGCCGATTGGGAACCAATGCCCATATTTCATTTGAATATGTAGATGAGATTCCTTTACTGGCATCAGGAAAACGAAAGAAAATAGTAAATGAGCATAAAAAAAGCTAGAGCGTTAACTCTAGCTTTTTTATTTAAGGTTTCTTGTTTGGATTAATCCTTGCAAACATCGGCATGGGCAATCACATAAATATCTCCGGAAAGGTTTTCTTCGATATAGTATTGACCAGGTGCTACGGTAGGCTCTCCATTTTTGGTAGGGAACATAGCGCTACCAGCGTAAGTATGCGTGTCGGAAACATTATAGGCTGCATCAATGTTATAGGTAACAGTAACATTGCCATCAATATAGCTTACGTCTACAGTACCAACCAATTCTCCTTTAGAAATGTCACACTGACCTGCACCGGCATACACATCGTAAGTAGCTTGGGTTCCTTCTGCCAATGGGCCAATGCTCCAGCCCCAACGGCTGAATCCCTCACCGATAAAGCAAGTGTTACCGTCGGTACCACGAGCGAAAGCTGTTTCGCAGGAGGGTTCAGGTTCGCAACCAAGTGGAATGGTAACAATCACACTTTGGGTTCTTCCTGTTGGAATCAAAACTACGGCCATAACTTCTCCTGCCCCTGGTTCATATCCTTCGCCATTGGCAATGGCAGCATCCACAATTTCCTGTCCTTTGGTTCTACTCCAATCACTGCCCAAGTAAGCGCAGGTCACACAATTTTTATCATCAATCAATTCCCAAATGGCCCATTGAACATCTCCAAAGGTATAAGCGCCTCCACTTGGGCTAGCTTGCCCAACGAAATTTTGGTTTACGATCCAGTTGATCAAATCGAAGTTTCCTGGTTGTTCAAACGCTCCTGCAGGAAGCTCCGCGTAGCTGGAATATACGTTGTAATCATAACATTCATCAGCACCAAGGGAAAGGTCCACATCCACACACCAAGCAGCGTAATTTCCTGCAAGTTCAGTATCATTGATGGTTAGGTCAAAATACGCTCCTAACAAGCTTCCTTCGCCTTTAGATGTTGTACAGGCACTTACCATGGAAGGAAGGGTAGGCAAAAGGCTTACTGTACAATCGGGAGTTTCCTCAGTTTCAGGTTTTGTTTTTTCAACCTTGGCTTTACCAGCAACACCATCTATGGAGTTGTCAACCGGTTCAACCTCGCAAGAAGTAAAGCCTATTGCGAATATGGCAATTAAAGCTATTGTAATTTTTTTCATGTTCAATGGTTTAAGGTTTACATTTTTAATCTGTTAAAAGTATGCAAAAGAGAATCGCATAAACCTTCATCCACGATGAATGAAGAGGATAGATCGATAAACTACCTAATAGCAGAAACCTAAGAAAATGGCAATGAACACCTTGTAAGAAGTCTCCTAATTGTTTAACATTACGGGCATTACAAGCATGGTTACGTGCTCTCCCTCATCTAATCCATCGATAGGAGTAAGGATTCCCGCTCTGTTGGGCAAACTCATTTCCAAAGAGACATCGTCAGAAGAAAGGTTGTTGAGCATTTCCACTAAAAACCTGGAGTTGAACCCGATTTGCATATCATCCCCTTGGTAGGAACAGGAAAGCCTTTCCTCGGCCTTGTTGCTGTAATCCACATCTTCTGCGGAGATATTCAATTCGGCACCGGCAATCTTCAATCGGATCTGGTGGGTAGTCTTATTAGAGAATATGGAAACCCTGCGAACAGAACTCAAGAACTGGTTCCTTGAAATGGTCAGTTTGTTCGGGTTTTCCTTTGGGATTACGGCTTCGTAGTTGGGATATTTGCCATCGATCAAACGACAGATCAATTCGGTATTGTCAAAAATGAATTTGGCATTGCTATCATTGTACTCAATGGTCACTTCGGATTCAGAGCCAGCCAAAATACCTTTCAATAAGTTCAAGGGTTTTTTGGGCATGATGAATTCTGCAACCTGTGAAGCACTTACGTCCTGTCTTTGATATTTTACCAATTTGTGCGCATCCGTGGCCACGAAGGTCAAATTCTCCGGTGAGAATTGGAAGAACACCCCGCTCATCACCGGGCGAAGGTCGTCGTTACCGGCGGCAAAAATGGTCTTGTTGATGGCAGTTGCCAAAATATCGCCCAACAGGGTGGTAGAGCTTGGGTTGGAAACTTCCACCGCTTTTGGGAACTCGGCCCCATCGGCATAGGCCAAGGCATATTTGCCATGGTTGGAGCTGATTTCCACTGTATTGTTATCCTCAACTACAAAGGTGAGGGGTTGTTCCGGAAACGTTTTCAAGGTATCCAATAACAAACGTGCAGGAACGGCAATGGCACCTTCAGAATCGGAATCCACCTCCAAGACAGAACTCATGGTGGTTTCAAGATCGGATGCGGAAACCGTTAGTTGATTCTTTTTAAGATCGAACAAAAAATTGTCCAAAATCGGAAGGGTGTTACTGTTGTTGATAACTCCTCCCAAAACCTGCAATTGTTTCAATAGATATGTACTGGATACGATAAACTTCATCAAAGAAATTCTTTAGCATTTTTGCCTGTTCCAAGTATATTCAACCGTGAACGGGACTGTTAAAATCGATAAAAGCAAATATATCTTAAATGGTATTAGCAAAGAAACAAAATTATCAACACTTAGGTGCTAAATTTCCGCTTTCGATAAAAACCGAAGAAAAGGCCGAAGGCCAGGGTCAAAAGTACTGGAAGCCCAATGTTTATGATCTGCCACTTCGATTTTTGCTCGGCAATTTTCTTCACATCAAGCAACGGAATGGCCACTTTTTTATTCCTTATGTTGATAAGCCCGTTGTTTTCAAGGAGGTAATTGGTGCTGTTCACCAAAAATTCCTTGTTGCCATAAAAGTTGCTCGTCCATTTATCATACCCCAATTCCAAAGGACGGTTGTTCCGCAATTGATTTTTAATGATATCCCCATCTGCGATCACAATCATTTTGTTGGCAGGGCCTTCTTCCACTGCATTGGCCAATTTTAGGGGTCTGACTCGATTCTTGTACATGGATGTGAAATTTCCCTCGATCAACACTGCCAACGGAAGATTTCCGTTGTTATAGGTGGCTTGGTCAGGTTGGGATGTGATCATATCCAAACTGATCTGTCTTGGAACCCCGTCCGTTTTGGACAATGGTGAACTTTGCAGCAGAATCGTCTTTTGGTAATCGTTTTCCAAAATGTCCATTGGGCTGGTGAATTGGAGTCGCACCGCTTCAATATTGGTATTGATGGGATGGTTGTTCCGTGAAAATACCATTGGATAATAATACCAAGGCAGAGGGTTGTATTGGGAATCGTTGCCTTCTCCGGTAGCCAAAACAATTTGGGTAAAATACAGGTCGTTCACCAAAACGGGATTGATCCTCACCCCGTACTTGAAGAATAGATCTTTCAAATTCAGTTCCCGTGGTAAGGCAAAAGCACTTCCGCCACCGGTATAAATGCTGTCCATTTCCATGGCCACTTGATCGATCATCCATATCGATTTCCCGCCTTGTACCATGAATTGGTCCATCACGTATTTTTCTTCATCTGAAAAGGCTTCGGTTGGTTTGGCGATGAGGGCCAGATCAAAGTTTTTCAGTTGGTCCAAAACCTTTTGGGGATTGCTGGCTACTGAATCTAAAGTGATGGCACCGATGTTGTAATATTCCCTTACCGTGGATAAATAATCGGCGATATAGATGTCGCCTAATTCTCCATTGCCCTTAATGACGGCAATACTTTTTTTATCGGTAGCGCTTAATTTGGTAAAAGCATCCGCAAAGGCATATTCCAATTCTTGTACGGAGTTGTTGATGCGTTCTTCGGCCGTAGAACCCTGTTTGTTCTTGAGCAAAGGGACTTTAACGGTTTGGTCCTTGTAATTCACCATGGCCCAAGGAAAAACCAGTTCGTTGGAAACCTTTCCGTTTTCCTCGATGGTGACACTTGCCGGTTTCAAGCCCAAACTTTGCAGTTCGGCAATGGTCTGTTCGGCCTGGGTTTCATCTGCTAGGGGATCCACCAAATTGTAGGAGATGTTTTTATTCTTGACGACAAAGGATTCCATCAATTGAACGGTCTCCGACTTTAATTTGGAAAATTCCGCAGGAATGCTCCCGTCCAATAAAATATCGATGATGACAGGGGAATCAAATTTCTGGGCGACTTCCACCGCTGGTTGTGAAAGGGTATACCGTTGGTCCTCGGTCAGGTCAAAGCGAGTGTACACAAATCCGGCCAAGATATTCAATACGATCAGCGCAACCACGGCTTCCAATATGGCTATCCAAAACTTTCCCATTAGCGAGGCAATTGTTTTAAACGTTGAAACGTGAGATACAGGAACAACAGGGCGAGCGAGACAAAATAAACAAGGTCCCTCGTATCGATAACCCCACGGGCAATACTGTCAAAATGGGCCTTGGCCCCAAACCCTTTCAAAATTTCCTGGGTTTCCCCATCGGTGAAAAGCGAAGCGGAGGCATCAAACCCATTGAAAATCAAAAAGCATATCAAAATCCCCACCAAAAACGAAATAATCTGATTGTCGGAAAGGGTAGAAGCAAACACCCCAATGGCCGTGTAGGAACTTATAAGAAATAGCAGTCCAAAATAGGAGCCAAAAACAATCCCCAAATCATAATTACCTTCGGTCATGCCCAATTTGGAAATGGCAAAGACGTAAATTATTGTTGGCACTACGGCTATCACACACAACAGAACGGCTCCCCAAAATTTGCCCAATACCAACTTCCAGACAGAAACGGGTTTTATCAATAATAGCTCCAATGTTCCCATTTTCCGTTCTTCCGAAAAACTCTTCATCGTGATGGCTGGAACCAAAAAGATAAAGATCCATGGAGCGAGCAGGAAGAAATTGCCCAAGTCTGAAAAGCCATAATCAAAAATGTTGTACTCTCCTTTAAAGACCCATAAAAAGAGCCCGTTGAGCAATAAAAACGACCCCACGATCAAATAACCGATAGGCGACGTAAAAAAGGACCGTACCTCTCTCTTGAAAATCGCGAACATTAAAATGGATTTGTAGATTGGACTTTATTCACGCTCCAGGCTTCCGGTCTGTTGGAGAACAGTTGTTTTGTTCTGGCCCAAATCGTTTTGAAAAAATCGGAGTTCCTATATCTTTCCAAATCTGCAGGGGTATCCCAAAAACTGTAGGTGAAAAAGATACAGGGATTGTTGATATCCTGATACAGTTCCACCATATTACAACCTTCAAATGCCAAGATTCCGTTTTTTGTTTCCGCAAAGATTTGCTCAAAACTAGGAATATTTTCGGGTTTAAAGGTCAGTTTTACGATGCGGGTCAACATTTAAAGGAAATTTATGGTTACGGTATCCCGATAATTCAATCCGAGTAGGGAAGAGGCCCCACCAACGGAATTCAGGTCACTCTTATAAATGGCAAGCTCAATATAACCGGCAGAGTTGAAAAGTGCCAAGGCATCGCCAGGTCCCATGCGCTGGGATCGATCCAGGTCATAATTGATGATGCCATTGTAGCTATGGTGCACTTTCTTGATCTTGGTGGTACGGGCAATGATCTCATAATCCCGCCCGTTGCGATAGGCCTCAAACAGTCCTTTTTGAATATTGGTGACCACGTTGCCATAGTTATCTATATAGATTACGTTACCCGAAATGGACTTGCCATTGTTGATAATTCGTGGTTCAAATTCACGGAGTTCTTTCAGATCATCAAAATTTCTTCCGATGACTTCAAGTTTTCCACCGCGGGCAATATGGCAAGCTACCTGGACGAAAATGTTCAGCACGGGAAAGGAACCGGATTCCGCATTCGGAAGGTTGATTTCCACTATTTTTTCCGGTTTCACTTCGGAAGTAATCAGGGAAATCACACCACTATTGGAACTCACAAAATAATGCCCATCTACCTGAACCACAATATGTTGATTTTCTGGCGACCATTCAGAATCGACACCCACCACATGAACAGTACCCATGGGAAACGATCGATAGGCATTTTTTAGGATGTAAGCGCACTCTTGAATATTGAAGGGGCTTATGGCATGGGAAATATCAACAATGGTAACCTCGGGGAGGTTGCTCAAAATAGCCCCTTTAACAGTACCTACAAAGTGATCTTTGTAGCCAAAATCTGTTGTTAAGGTTATGATTGCCATGCAATACTGTTGATATGTTTTTGCCCGCTCAAATTGATTTTTGGTTAAGTTTGCGATGTAAAATTAGTTAAAAAAGAAAGAATATAATTCTTCAAAAACAACTGTAACACCTCACTTTTTTTGAACGAACTTATAATAGAACTTACGGACATCAGCCCCCAAGACTTTTTTGGACAGCAAAATGAAAACATCGAACTGCTCAAAAAATACTTTCCAAAGTTAAAAATTGTGGCAAGGGGTAACAAAATCAAGGCTTATGGCGATGAAGAACTGCTTGAGGAATTCGATCGTCGCTTTGATGAAATCACGGGACAATTTGCCAAATACAACAAATTGGACGAGAACATGATCGAACGAATCCTTACCAGCACCAGTCAAGAGGAATATACTTCTTCCCAAAGCAGTGGCGATGTTTTGGTACATGGAGTGAACGGTCGTTTGATCAAGGCCCAGACGGCCAACCAACGCAAAGTGGTGGATGCCTGCAAAAAGGACGACATGGTTTTTGCCATCGGTCCTGCAGGTACCGGTAAAACCTATACTGGGGTGGCCTTGGCCGTAAAGGCGCTCAAGGAAAAGCAGGTTCGCCGCATCATATTGACCCGTCCGGCTGTGGAAGCAGGGGAGAACCTTGGATTCCTACCCGGCGACCTCAAGGAGAAATTAGATCCATACATGCAGCCTTTGTATGATGCTCTTCGGGATATGATCCCTGCGGAAAAACTGGCCAAATATCTGGAAGACGGCACCATTCAAATTGCTCCAATGGCTTTTATGCGTGGTCGTACACTGGACAATGCCTTTGTGATCTTGGACGAGGCCCAAAACACTACCCATGCCCAAATGAAAATGTTCCTGACCAGGATGGGCAAGAATGCCAAATTTTTATTGACAGGGGATCCTGGTCAGATCGATTTGCCAAGAAGGGTTATTTCCGGCTTGAAGGAGGCACTTTTGATATTGAAGGATGTGGATGGCATCAGCATCATTTATTTGGACGATAAGGATGTGATCCGACATAGATTGGTGAAAAAGGTCATTGATGCCTATAAAAACATAGAGCACCAAAATCAATTCTAATATGGGACTGAATACGTTGATGTCCACGGACTTTGATTTTCCGGGACAAAAATCCGTTTATAAAGGTAAGGTAAGGGAAGTTTATACCCTTCAAAACGATGTTTTGGTGATGGTGGCCACGGACCGTTTGTCCGCCTTTGATGTGGTCATGCCCAAGGGTATTCCCTACAAGGGTCAGATTTTGAACCAGATTGCCACCAAAATGATGAAGGATACGGAGGACATTGTACCTAATTGGTTACTGGCTACCCCAGATCCCAACGTAGCTGTCGGTCTGGCTTGTGAGCCTTTTAAGGTTGAAATGGTGATCCGTGGATACCTTTCCGGACACGCGGCTAGGGAGTACAAAGCTGGCAAAAGAATGTTGTGCGGCGTACCCATGCCCGAAGGAATGAAGGAAAACGACAAGTTTCCCAGTCCCATCATTACCCCGGCGACCAAGGCCGAAAAAGGGGACCATGATGAGGATATTTCCAAAGAGGATATTTTAAAAAGAGGTATTGTTTCCAAGGAAGATTATGAGGTATTGGAAAAGTATACGCATGCTCTTTTTCAAAGGGGAACCGAGATTGCAGCTAAAAGAGGTTTGATCTTAGTGGATACCAAATACGAGTTCGGAAAGACCAAAGATGGTAAAATCGTACTGATTGATGAGATCCATACACCCGATTCTTCCCGATATTTTTATGCTGAAGGATATGAAGAGCGCCAAGCCAATGGGGAAGCGCAAAAGCAATTGTCCAAAGAATTTGTTAGGCAATGGCTCATTTCCAATGGTTTCCAGGGCTTGGACGGGCAAACGGTTCCTGAAATGTCCGATGCGTATATTGAGTCGGTATCCAATAGATATATTGAATTATATGAGAACATCACTGGTGAAAAATTCATAAAAAGCGATATTTCCAATATCGAGGACCGTATCTTCAATAATATCAGCGGATATTTGGCCAGGTAGTCTTCAAATTACCTTTCTTTCAATATTTATAGCCTTAAATTGATGATTTCATTATTCTAAAGGAGTTTTTTGTTTAAATATTTAAAGCTAATTTGGTATATTTATGCTAATTAAGTATATCCCATGCAAAGTTGTCCAAATTGTTCCTCTTCAGAATTCACCAAAGCAGGTGTCATTAATGAACGGCAACGGTTTAAATGCAAATCCTGCGGCTATTATTTTACAGTTCCCAAGCTGGGTAAACAAATTGATGATTACTACGTAAACAAAGCATTACAGCTTTATTTAGAGGGACTTACCTATCGAGAAATAGAAAGAATTTTAGGTGTTTCCCATGTTTCCGTTATGAACTGGGTGCGTAAATACAACATCAAACGGCCCTATAATTCCAAATACCATCCCACCTACAAAATCTTGAACTTGGGAGAACTTCAAAAATATTTCCTCAATCCTGAAAATTTAAAAGGCGCGGGCCAGTTGGTAACCGAGCTTGGCGATAAGTTCATGCTGATAAAATGGGACCGTTTCAAAGATTGAGTATAGTTATTTAACAAAAAAATATACTGATTTTTTGTTCAGTACTTTTTTTTAGGATGTTCGCAGTGCACATAACTCACTAACATCCAAACTGAAATGAAAAGAATCCTTCTTGGAATGGCATTATTACTTCTGTGCATTCCTTCTTCATTCTCGCAAGGTAACACCGAATACACGGGGGGTTACAAAGTTAATTTTAACGAAGATGGCTCCAAATATCTTCGTATCATCGCTTGGGGACAATTCTGGGCCCAATACAACGATAATGTTCCGGATGATGCCAGTAAGCTGAATCTTAGCGTAAGGCGTGCCAGGGTATTGACGTATACGCAATTGAACAAAAAGTTTTTGATCCTTACCCATTTTGGATTGAACAGCTTAAATGGCAGTAACTTGAGTCCTACTGGCAAAGGAGAATCAGCCCAGTTATTCTTTCATGATTTTTGGGGAGAGTGGCAGATTGGCAAGAACATAGCAGCAGGTTCTGGACTACATTATTGGAACGGTATCTCACGCCTGAACAACAGTAGTACCCTCAACTTCATGACTTTGGACAACAACCGGGAATCTTGGGCCGCATTGGGCCTCAGCGATCAGTTTGCACGTCATTTAGGGGTTTACCTAAAAGGTAAAGTGGGCAAGTTACAATACCGTGTTTCATATAACGAGGCTATTACAACCACTTTGGATTCCGGTAACGACCCAACACCAAACGGCAGGGCGGTGTATCGCGGAAGGGAACTATTGGGTGCTGGCAATGCCGGCAAGGTCGTGCAAGGATATTTTGATTATCATTTCTTGGATGAAGAATCTAATTTCCTACCTTACAAGGTGGGAACATACTTGGGAAGCAAGAAAGTCTTCAATATAGGAGCGGGATTCCTGAACCATAAAAACGGTGTTGTGGTGATGGATGGAACAGGAAATTTGGAAGGAGAGGACGTGAACATTTTCGCGGTAGACGCTTTTTATGATGCTCCCCTAGCTGATGATGGTTCTGCGATTACCGCTTACGGGGTTTTCCAGAGCAATGATTATGGTCGCAATTTTGTTTTAGGCCCATATGGAACAGGAAACATGATCTATGGACATGTGGGGTATTTGATTCCTGGAGCGGCAGATAAGTCAAGGGTACAACCTTATTTGTCTTATCAGACCAGGACCATTGATGCGATTGATGACAATGCAACCCGATTCGGGATTGGGGCCAACCTGTTCATGACAGGGCACCATTCCAAACTCACGCTGGAATATACCAATTCCAAAGTTGGAAACGGCGATAGTTCCGGGGTGTTGACACTGCAAGCACATATTTATTTATAATTCACTAAACCAACAAATTATGTCAGAAAAACAGAAAAAGGCAACTGCCTATTGGAAAGAGAACCTAAGGTATCTGGTTATTCTTTTGACCATTTGGTTCTTGGTCTCCTACGGAGCCGGGATCATGTTCAAGGATGCGTTGAACAGCATTCGCTTAGGCGGATTTAAACTAGGATTTTGGTTCGCACAACAAGGGTCCATCTATGTATTTGTCATCCTCATTTTTGTCTACGTTCGATTGATGAACAAACTGGACAAAAAATACGGCTACGACGAAGATTAACTAACCAACTAAAAAACTAGAATTATGAGTGTACAAGTATGGACATATCTATTGGTGGGCCTATCTTTTGCCCTATATATTGGTATAGCTATTTGGTCTAGGGCCGGATCTACCAAAGAATATTACGTTGCCGGCGGGGGCGTTTCCCCATTGGCTAACGGAATGGCAACGGCAGCGGACTGGATGTCGGCGGCTTCCTTCATTTCCATGGCAGGTATCATTGCCTTTGCAGGATATGACGGTGCGGTTTATTTAATGGGTTGGACCGGCGGATACGTGCTTCTGGCCCTGTTATTGGCACCTTATCTGAGGAAATTCGGAAAGTTTACGGTTCCAGATTTTATCGGCGAACGCTATTACTCTAAAACTGCACGTATTGTGGCCGTTATCTGTGCCCTGATCGTTTCCTTTACCTACGTTGCAGGACAAATGCGTGGCGTTGGAATCGTTTTCTCCAGATTTTTGGAAGTGGACATCAACACCGGGGTAATCATTGGCATGGTCATCGTTTTATTCTATGCCGTGCTTGGTGGAATGAAAGGAATCACCTATACCCAGGTGGCACAATATTGTGTATTGATCTTTGCCTTTATGGTACCTGCAATTTTCATTTCTATCCAGATGACAGGAAACCCAATTCCACAATTGGGAATGGGAGGCACCGTGGCCGACGGAACCTATCTTTTGGACAAACTGGATGGACTTACCACCGAATTGGGCTTTGCGGAATATACGGATGGTTCCAAAAGTTTGGTGGACGTTTTCGCCATTACCCTTGCCTTGATGGTGGGTACTGCCGGTTTGCCACACGTAATTGTTCGTTTCTTTACTGTGAAAAGGGTCAAGGATGCCAGAAAATCTGCTGGATGGGCCTTGTTGCTCATTGCCATCCTATATACCACTGCTCCTGCGGTTGCCGTCTTCGCTAGGACTAATTTGATCGAGACCGCCAGCGAAAAGGAATATGCATCCATGCCACAATGGTTCAAGAACTGGGAAGAAACCGGCTTGTTGAAATTCGATGACAAGAATGGCGACGGCAAGATCCAATATGTGGGTGCAGCCGATATGAACGAACTGACGGTGGATAGGGATATCATGGTATTGGCAAATCCTGAGATTGCCAACTTGCCAGCATGGGTAATTGCCTTGGTTGCTGCCGGAGGTCTGGCCGCGGCTCTTTCCACAGCAGCTGGATTGCTTTTGGTGATTTCATCTTCCATTTCACATGATTTGATCAAAAATGTATTCAATCCTCAACTTTCTGAAAAAGGAGAACTTTGGGCAGCTAGGATTTCTGCTGCCGTTGCCGTAGTGATCGCTGGTTACTTCGGGATCAATCCACCAGGGTTTGTGGCAGCGGTGGTCGCCCTGGCCTTCGGCTTGGCGGCAGCATCGTTCTTCCCAGCCATTATTTTGGGTATTTTCTATAAGAAAATGAACAGCAAAGGTGCCATCTCAGGTATGATTGTTGGGCTTTTACTGATGTTGTATTACATGCTCAAATTCAAATTTGGCCTGTTTGATGGTGGTAAGGATGCCGTGGCTGGTCTGCAAGCCGATTGGTGGTTTGGAATTTCACCTGAAGGTTTCGGAACCATTGCCATGATTGTCAACTTTATCGTGGCACTTACTGTAAACCAATTTACGCCAGAACCACCTGAGGAAGTACAGGAAATTGTGGAACATATTAGAATACCTAGCGGTGCAGGTGAAGCATCGGCACATTAATTTAGTTGGTTGTGAAAGAGCGGTGCGGTGTTAAATTACCGCACCGTTTTTGTAATTTTAATAAGCCGACGAGCTAGAGAAAATGAAGAAAAGGCATCAGCAAAAATTGATACTCATTTCCATAGTACTGTTCTTTTTATGGAATGTTCCCTTCGTGGGCATTTTTGATGTTGACGGACAGGTTTTGGGATTTCCTATCCTGTATGTCGCCATTTTTTTGAGTTGGTTGCTATCCATCATTTTTGCATACATCATTTTAAAGAAGTTCTATGAGTAATTATTTGGTAGGACTTATCATTGTGATGTATTTGGCCATGCTTTTTGTATTGGCCTATTTTGCCGAAAAAAAACCTCGTGGCAAATGGACCAACAATCCTTATGTGTACACCCTTTCCTTGGCGGTGTATTGTACGGCATGGACCTATTATGGCAGTGTGGGAATCGCTTCGCGTTCCGGAATAAGTTTTTTGGCCATTTATTTGGGCCCTGTTATCTCCTTTCCATTATGGATTGTGGTGATGAAAAAGGTCATTCGCATTTCCAAGCAGCATAAAATTTCCAGTATCGCGGATTTTATATCCATGCGATATGGCAACAATAGGTTTTTGGGAGCCTTGGTGACGGTTACCTGCCTGTTGGCCATCATTCCTTACATTTCCTTGCAATTGAAGGCGGTTTCGGAGACCTTTTCACTGATTTCTTCAGAAAACAGCTATGTTTCCAAAGGTTTTCTTGACGATTCCACCTTTTACATCGCGCTGCTCATTGCCGTTTTTGTGGCCTTTTATGGTACTCGTTCCACGGATACTTCCCAACACAAGAAAGGTATCATCGCAACAGTGGCCTTCGAATCCATTTTAAAATTGGTATTCTTTTTAGCCATCGGTATTTATGTCACGTTTTACCTTTTTGATGGCACAACAGATTTGTACAATCAGGCATCGATGAAGGCGAATTTTAGTCAACTAACATCCTTGGGAGGTCTGGAAAATGGCTTTAATTGGCTTTTTACCATTTGTTTGTCCTTTTTTGCCATTTTCTTGTTGCCCAGGCAGTTTCATGTGGCTGTTGTGGAGAATGACAATGAAAACTATTTAAAAAAGGCCATTTGGTTGTTTCCATTGTACCTATTGCTTTTCAATGTTTTTGTGATATTCATCGCTTGGGCAGGGAACATTCGTCTTCCCGAAGCGGTAAACCCTGATTATTACTCCCTTTTATTGCCCTTACAGCAAAACAACCAAGGTTTTGTGCTGATGGTATTTATAGGGGGTTTTACGGCAGTGATCTCCATGATCGTGGTCTCTACCTTGGCATTGTCCACCATGGTGAGCAATAATATCGTTATCCCATATGGTTTTATCAAAAAATTGGTGGAGGGCAATCCGGAGGAGAATGCAAAAAGGATCAAGAACCTGAGAAGATTGGCCATTTTCCTCTTGATCATTTTCGCTTACTTCTTTTACGTGAACTTTTCGGCACAGCTCTCCTTGTTTTCCATTGGGTTGATTTCGTTTGTGATCATTGCCCAATTGGCCCCATCCTTTTTTCTTGGGCTAACATGGAGAAGGGGAACGGCTCGGGGAACCGAAATAGGTATTTTGGTGGGATTGGCGGTTGTTTTTTACACCCTTTTGCTGCCAATAATCAGTCAGGTGATGATGCCCAATGTCAAGCTTGTGGAAGAAGTTCTTTTCGGTTACTCTTGGCTTAAACCAGCACAACTTTTTGGACTGGATTACTTAACACCGGAGAGTAATGCTTTTTTGTGGAGCATGTCGCTCAACACCTTGTCATTCGTCGGGTTCTCCCTGCGCGCCAAGGGTAATTATAGGGAGCGGAACTATGCCGAAATGTTTGTGAACCACGCTAATTATGAAAATCTTCAGGAAGGGGCGTTTGTGTGGAAAGGAGAGGCGTATGTGGCGGATATTAAAAGATTGTTGAGCCGATTTTTGGGCGAGGCAAGGACCAATCGCGCCTTGCGCATCTTCAATAAAAAACATAATATCTCCGATACGGAGGAAAGGGCAGATGCAAGGTTGATCAACTTTTCCGAAAAATTGTTGACAGGAAGTATTGGAAGTGCTTCCGCCAAGATCTTGTTGGCATCGGTATCCAAGGAAACACCCATCAGTTTGGTGGAAGTGCTCAATATTTTGGAGGAGAGCAAGGAAACCAAGGCCAATAATAAATTATTGCTGGAAAAATCGGAACAGCTTACGGCCATGGCGCATCAGCTCAAGGAAGCCAATGAAGAGCTTTTATTTCAAGATAGACAGAAAGATGAATTCTTGGACACGGTTGCCCATGAGCTCAAAACTCCCATTACTTCTATAAAAGCGGCTTCGGAGGTTTTGGAAGATGATGACATGCCATCAGAATTGCGAAGGCAGTTTTTGGAGAACATCAGCAGGGACACCGATCGTTTGGATACGCTGATCCACAACATTCTTGATCTGGAAAAACTTTCCGACAACAAGACCGAACTGGATATTAAAAAGCGCAAAATCAATAAAACCATAAAAAAGGCGCTTAAAGGGGTGGAACAAATTGCTGCAAAGAAACAGGTTGCCATCCATTTTAAGGAAAAGGAAAATGTGGAAGTGCCCTTTGATGAAGACCGATTGTTGCAGGTTTTGACGAATTTACTATCCAATTCCCTTAAATTTACGGAACCACATATAGGAACCATCAAAATCTATTTGGAGGATGGGGATAAAGCTTTGAGAGTATCTGTTGAGGATAATGGACGTGGCATTCCGGTAGAGGATCAAGCCTACATTTTTGACAAGTTTTATCAATCCAAAAACCAGAATACCAAAAAGCCACAAGGCAGTGGGTTGGGCCTTGCCATTTGTAAAAAGATAGTGGAAGGCCATAAGGGTTCCATTTGGGTGGACAAAGGATTTAAGAAAGGGGCACGTTTGGTTTTTGAACTGCCCAAAAGCAGAAATGGAACATGAAGAAAATTTTGATTGTGGACGATGAACCCAATATTGTAATGTCTTTGGAATACGCTTTCAAGAAAAAGGATTTTGAGGTTTTTATCGCCAGGGACGGTACAGAGGCACTGGAAATAGCGGAGCGTGAAATACCGGATTTAATCCTGTTGGATGTTATGATGCCACAAATGGACGGTTATGAAACCCTAAAAAAAATTCGCGAAAGTGAAAATTTAGACCACACCAAAGTGGTATTTCTCTCTGCCAAGAGCAAGGAAAAGGATATTGAAAAAGGACTGAAAATGGGTGCGGATGGGTATATGACCAAGCCTTTTTCCATAAAAAAGATTATCAGCGATGTAGAGGAAATGATCACATAACATGCCCTCGCATCATCAAATTTATAACAAAACAAATATTAACTAAACATATCATTAGATGAGTAATTATCATATCAAACACTTGGAGGAATATTTCCAGGTGTACCGTAAATCGGTCAGAAATCCGGAAGGTTTTTGGGAAGAGGTCGCGGAAGAACATTTTCTCTGGAGAAAGAAGTGGAATTCGGTGTTGGAATGGGACTTTACCAAACCAGAAATCAAATGGTTCGATGGCGCACAATTGAACATCACCGAAAACTGTCTTGATAGGCATTTGAACATTCGTGGGGACAAGACCGCCATTTTGTTTGAGCCCAATGACCCCAATGATCCAGCCGAGCATATTACTTACAGACAGTTGCACGAGCGTGTTTGCAGGTATGCCAATGTATTGAAGGATCAAGGCGTAGGAAGAGGGGACAGGGTGGTCATTTACTTGCCTATGATCCCTGATCTGGCCATTTCGGTTTTGGCCTGCGCCCGAATTGGAGCAATACATTCCGTGGTATTTGCGGGATTCTCATCAACGGCTTTGGCCACTAGGATCAATGATTGTGGAGCCAAAATGGTGTTGACTTCGGATGGATCCTACCGCGGAAGCAAAGCCATCGATCTGAAGGGAATAGTAGATGAAGCGTTGAAACAATGTCCGGATGTAAAATCAGTTTTGGTGACCAAACGTACTGGAAGTGAAATCAACATGAAGGAAGGACGCGACCAATGGGTACAACCCCTTTTGGATAAAGCCTATGCGGATTGCTCGCCAGAAATCATGAATTCCGAAGACCCTTTGTTCATCTTGTACACCTCTGGATCCACAGGTCGCCCAAAAGGAATGGTGCATACAACAGGCGGCTATATGGTCTACACGGCCTACACCTTCAAAAATGTATTCCAATATAAAGAAGAGGATATTTACTGGTGTACTGCTGATATTGGCTGGATTACGGGACACTCGTACATTGTATATGGTCCCCTGGCCAATGGTGCCACCACGGTCATGTTTGAAGGGGTGCCTTCGTACCCTGATTTTGGAAGGTTTTGGGAAGTGGTGCAAAAGCATAAAGTCACCCAATTTTATACTGCTCCCACAGCCATCAGGGCGTTGGCCAAGGAAAACCTGGATTTTGTGACCAAGTATGATCTATCCAGCTTGAAGGTATTAGGTACCGTTGGGGAGCCCATTAACGAAGAGGCTTGGCATTGGTACAACGACCACGTTGGGGATAAAAAATGCCCGATTGTGGATACTTGGTGGCAAACGGAAACAGGTGGTATCTTGATTTCGCCCATTCCGTATTCCACGCCAACCAAACCAACTTATGCCACTTTGCCTATGCCAGGTATTCAACCTGCTTTGATGGATGAAAATGGTAAGGAAATAAAGGGTAATCAAGTAGATGGAAGGTTGTGCATTAAATTTCCATGGCCCTCTATCGCACGAACCATTTGGGGTGACCATGCCAGATATAAGGACACATATTTTTCAGCTTTTGAAGGAAAATATTTCACTGGGGATGGCGCCTTGAGGGATGAAGTTGGATATTACCGAATCACGGGTAGGGTGGATGATGTGATCATTGTTTCGGGACACAATCTGGGAACCGCACCTATCGAGGATGCCATCAACGAACACCCAGCTGTGGCGGAATCCGCGATTGTTGGCTTCCCACACGATATCAAAGGAAATGCATTATATGGATACATTATTTTGAAAGAAACCGGGGAAACCCGTAACAGGGAAAACTTGGCCAAAGAGATCAATCAATTGATCACGGAGCATATCGGTCCGATCGCTAAACTGGATAAAATTCAATTTGTACCAGGATTGCCCAAGACCCGTAGTGGAAAGATCATGCGTCGTATCTTAAGAAAAATCGCTTCAAAGGACACCAGCAATTTAGGGGATACTTCCACATTACTGAACCCAGAAGTGGTAGAACAGATCATGAAGGAAAGTTTGTAATTCAAATTTATAGACCAAATCGTAAAGGACCTTGTTTTCGGATAAGGTCCTTTACTTTTTTTGGTTTGAGCTTTTCAATCGTCCGTAGAAAAGCAATGGCCGTGATAAAGGCATCTCCCAAGGCGGTATGTCGGTCCTTTCTGGATATACTGAATTTTTGGGCCAAATCATCCAAAGTATATCGGTCCTTTTTTTGCACCACACTGGATATCAATAAGGTGCGTTTGTAGAGGGATTCCGTGTCCAGATTTTCATTTTTTAATTTGGGCAGCCCATTTCGTTTCAATGCGGCGTTGATCATGTTCACATCGAACAGTACATGGTGGCCAACAAGGACATGGTTTTCTATATAGACCAAAAATTGTTTCAAGGCCTCCAGTTCCGATGTTCGCTGCCGCTTACTTTTTTTAAGGATGCCGTGTATTTCGGCACTTCCCACATCATAATGTTCCTGTTCAATGTACACTTCAAAGCTATCTTTCACCACAATGTTATTGTCCAATAACTTTAGGGCACCAATGCAAAGCATACGATCCCGGGCCAAGTTAAAACCAGTAGTTTCCGTGTCCAATACAACAAAGGTGTTGTCCTTGATCAGTTCCGGTAGTGGATGTTTGAAGTGTTCCTCGTAGGCCCACCAAAAATCAGGAAACTCCAATTGTTTCTTTTTGGAAAAAGGCCACATCAGCGTAACAGATTTTTTACTTGGAAGCGAATTTCAATAAGGGATTGGATTTCCTTGATGGTCTTGAAAGTTCGTTTCAACTTTATCTTTTCTTCCTTGTTCAATTGATCCAAGGCTATGAACCTTCCAGAATCGTTGTGTAATAAACCTTGACGGGTCCTGAATTTCAACAATGCCTTACTTGCATAGGAGCAGGCCAAAAAAAGCTCCCGGTTGTTCGGTTCCAACTCCGCCAATTTCTCATAGCGTTCTGCAGTATTGTTGATGGATTTTATGGAATGGGAGAGGATCAATACCCTCGCCGCATCAATAATGGGCATCAATGCACGGAGTTTGAGGTCGAAAAAATCTTTGTGCTCCCCATCCTGTTCCACCAGAAAATCCCTAAAAAACCCTGACGGCGATGGATTTTGCATGGCACCACTGGCTAGGTGTGTCAAAAATTGTGGATATCGTTTGGCATGGTCAAAAATACTATGGGAAAGCTCATCGGCCAAAGCTTTGCTGCCATAGGTCACATTATAGTCGAAGAAAATGGAGGATAGTAAAATCTCCTCTGGTCCGGGATTATTGATCCAATGGGAGGTAACGTCTTTCCATTCACTTAAGCTGTGGCACCATAATGGGTTGGAAGCCATCATTTCGGCCGGGCAGTATTCAAACCCGACCGTGTTCAGTTCCTTTGATATCCTGGATCCCAATTGTAGAAAATAGGTACGGGTTTCCTCCAATTTGTCTTCAGGAACGTCTTCAAAAATAATGGCGTTGTCCTGGTCGGTGTTCAACAATTGTTCCCCGCGGCCTTGGCTACCCATGGTAAGCCAAGTAAAGTTGACGGGGGGCTTTGTTTCCATGGCTTCCAAAGTAATTTCGATAATGCGCTTTGTAGAGGCATCGTTGAGTTCGGATATGATTTTGGATACCAGTCCAATGGGAATGTTCTGTTCCAAATACCCTTGTAAAAGCGTCATGATACCGTGTCTGATACTGCGTAATCTTTTGGTGTCACTGGCTCTTTTAATGGCCCGGAGCAGCACGGCAGGGTTGTTGCCGAGTGCCAGCATTACATCGTGCTTGGAAAGGATGCCAACGGCCTTGGCATCGGTGGTACCATCTTCTGTCAGCACCAGATGACTGATATTACTTTTCATCATGGCCATTTGCGCCTGGGCAATCGTCAATTCTTTGGGATAGGTAATCACGGGTGAGGACATGATGGATTTGGCGTTTCCGGTTATGGGGAATAGGCCCGTGGCCACTTTCTGCCGAAGATCCTTGTCCGTAATGATGCCCAAGGGCAAGTCACCGTTCATCACCAAAATACTGCTTACGTTATGCTTGGCCATAGTATTGGCCACAGTTTTGATCTTGGTGCCTTCCGTACAGGTAACTAGGTCTGTGGAATACCGTACAGGCTGAAGATCTAAAATTTTGGAACTGGGATTGGTCTCGGTAGTGGCTGTAATTCCATAGAGTTTTCCTCGGTGTTTTATGGAATAGGGGTTACGGGTATTGGAGGCAAAGCTTTCGATCAAAAAGTTCCCTACACGTTTGTTTTCCAGGGCTAGAGGCTTAAAATCTTTGATTGGAACGGCATAAAGAATGGTTTCTTCGTAGGCTTTGGCTTCTAATTTATAACTTTCTTGTGCCAACAAGGGCCGTAGCCCAAAAACATCCCCTTCGTCGCAAATGTCCAAAATTTGACTCGAACCTTTTTTGGTAAGGGCTATGGCCCCTTTGTTCACCACGTAAAAATAGGGATGGGGTTCTTCCTTTTCGCTAAAAACCAGGCTGTTGCTCTCCTTGTGGATAATAGTCACCTGTAAGGATAGTAGGTCTAACTGTTTAGCTTCTAGCGCATTGAAAGGCGGGAAGTTTTTTAAAAAGTCCGCAACCCGTTCAGAAATGGTATTTTTCATAGTACCCTAAATTTAGGGTTAAAACTTGTTGGTTGGACTAGGGACAATAAAAAAAGACCATCAAATTGATGGTCTTTTTCTGTAGCGAGAGGGGGACTTGAACCCCCGGCCTCCGGGTTATGAATCCGACGCTCTAACCAGCTGAGCTACCTCGCCATGGTTTTGTTAAGCGGGTGCAAATATATAGTTTAATTTTTGCTGAATCAAAATTCGGGATTAATTTATTATTTGACATTTATTTTTTTATCTTCCCAAACTATATCAAATGTTGAAAAGGATAAATCGAATGCTAAATGAATGATAAGGTTAAATTTGAAATGGAGTTTGTGATCCATGCTTCACCTCAGTTGCTTTACCAATATATTTCCACTCCTTCAGGATTATCAGAATGGTATGCCGACAACGTAAATTCACGTGGCGAAACCTTCACCTTTATATGGAATGATTCAGAGGAAAGGGCGAAAATGCTCAAACGTAAAAGTGAGGAGTTCGTAAAATTTGCTTGGACTGAGAATGAGGACAATTCTTTTTTTGAAATGCGAATCATTGTGGATGAAATTACAAAGGATGTTTCTTTATTCATTACTGATTTTGCTGAGGAGGATGAAGTGGACGAAGCCAAAATGCTTTGGGAAAACCAAATTTCCGATCTAAAACAGGTTTTGGGTTCCAAATAGAACGATTCTAAAGGATGCCGTATATTTGGTCCCGATAAATTCGGGACTTTTTTTATGATTAACTTCAACGGTGTACTTTTTCCAAACGACAAAGAGCTACTAACAGGCAATAATAGAGGGCTGAAGTTTGGTGATGCCCTTTTTGAAACGCTACGTTTTGTAAATGGAACCCTCTTTTTTTGGGAAGACCACTATTTTAGATTGATGGCTTCCATGCGCATTCTCCGTATGGAAATCCCCATGGCGTTTACCTTGGAGTATCTGGAGGAGGAAATCATGAAAACGGTGGCCGCCAATAAAAGCGAATCTGGCGCTGTCAGGGTTCGGTTGACCGTTTTCCGAAACGATGGTGGATGGTACGCACCGACAACCAATGAAGTATCCTTTGTAATTGAAACTTCTGTTTTGGAGTCTCCCTTTTATCTTCTTCAGGAGGGTAATTATGAGGTGGAACTTTTTAAGGATTTTTATGTGAACAAGGATATGTTATCCAATTTGAAGACTACAAACAAGGCCTTGAACGTGGTCGCTAGCGTGTTCGCTCAGGAAAATGGGTATGCCAATTGTCTGTTGGTGAATACCGATAAGCAAGTTGTGGAGGCCATAAACGGGAATCTATTTGTGGTCAATGGCAATCAAATCAAGACAGCTCCTTTGTCCGATGGTTGTTTGGATGGCATCATCCGTAAAAAATTGATGGAAATTATTTCCGCTAGCGAGGATTTGGAACTGTTGGAAGCATCCGTTTCGCCATTTGAGCTGCAAAAAGCAGATGAATTGTTCCTCACCAACAGCATTAAGGGCATACAACCCATCAGTAGGTACCGAAAAAAGGAATTCGGTTGTGAAGTGGCCAAAAGTCTGGTAGGAAAACTCAATGCCAAGGCCCGATTGGCACAAACTAGTTAAGGGAGGGATTTTCAGGAGCGTTGGACCATAAAAGATAATCACCACCAAGTTCCACCATTTTCTCCTTCCAGAAAGCAATGGAGGATTTTTCCAGAATGCCGCTCTCGTACTCGTTTTGGACCACAACCCAGGACCTGGAAGAAAGTTCCTGGTCCAGTTGCTGCGAACCCCAACCGGAATATCCCAAAAAGAAACGGATGTCCTGTTCTGTAATGATTTCTTTGTTAATGAGCTCCACGGTTGTTTCAAAATCACCTCCCCAAAAGATACCATCGGAAATTTCCACGCTGTTCTCAATAAGATGAGGCACTTTATGAATGAAATAAAGGTTGTCCTGCTCCACAGGACCCCCATTGAAAACTTGAAATGGTATTTTGATTTCGGTGACCAGATCACAGATATTGTAATCCAAAGGTTTGTTCAAGATAAACCCAACGGAACCCTCTTGATTGTGTTCCGCCAAAAGCACCACAGATCGGTTGAAGGAAACGTCACCGGTAAGCGAAGGTTCCGCAACAAGCAATTTCCCCTTTTTTGGCTTAAGGCTCACCATTTTCATAAGGATTCCTGTCTTTAAATTTAACTTAATATACAACATTTCCAAAAAAACCAAAACCCTATAAATGAAAAAAGCACTTCTTTGGAAGTGCTTTCATATATTCTTAAAATAATTGATTAGTTAACTGCACCGCTCAATTCAGCACCTGCTTTGAACTTTACAACGTTCTTGGCAGAAATCTTGATGGTCTTACCAGTCTGAGGGTTTCTACCTTCTCTGGCACTTCTTTTGGAAACTGACCAAGAACCAAAACCTACCAAGGAAACCCTGTTTCCTTTTTTAAGTGATCCCTCTACATTTCCCAAGAAAGATTCCAATGCTTTTTTTGCTGCTGCCTTAGTGATGCCAGCATCAGCTGCCATAGCATCGATTAATTCTGTTTTGTTCATAATGGAATTAAATTAATTGTTGTTAAAATAATTTTAATGCTGAACAAATTTATACGGATTTGCCAGTAACACAAGTAAAACCTAGTGAAATCGGGCTTTTTGTTGATAACTTCAAACGTTTGTTGATAAAGTCGGAAAAAAATGACAAGGTATTGCCAGCCCACTCATAGCAAGGCTTAGCGAAGATAGGCACCTTCCTCCAACTTTAATCCGTTCAAAACCTCGTTCACTTTCATCCTGCGTTTACCGGGTAGTTGTAATTCCAAAAGCATGATGAAGCCATTTTTGACAGCCACTTTGATGGATTTTTTGTCCACTACCAGTGTTCCAACGTTATAGTTGTGGTTCCCGTTTTCCATTTGAGCGGCAAATATTTTAATAGGTTCCTCCTTGTCCCCTTGGATCAAGGTGGTCCATGCACCTGGGTAAGGACTTAGGCCGCGAATATGGTCATAAATAGCCTTAATGGGGATATTCCAGTTGATCTCGCAGGTTTCCTTATGTATTTTTGGCGCCGGTTTTAGATCATCGCTTTCCTTTTGTGCTTTAAGCTCTACGGAACCTTTCTCAATTAGTTTACAGGTTTCCACCACTAATTTGGCTCCTGTTTCCATCAACCTATCATGTAGGTCGCCTACATTGTCCTCTAGAAATATTTTTTCCGTTCGCTGAAGGATGATGTTCCCGGTATCTATTTTTTCATCTATAAAAAAGGTAGTGACCCCTGTTTCTGTTTCCCCATTGATGATGGCCCAATTGATAGGGGCCGCCCCTCGATATTGGGGAAGGAGGGAGGCATGGAGGTTAAAAGTGCCATATTCGGGTATTTGCCAAACTTCTTTGGGCAACATTCTAAATGCGACCACTACCTGAAGGTCGGGTCGCAGGGCTTCCAATTCCTCTAAGAAATCCTGGTCCTTAAGGTTGGTAGGCTGCAACACTTTTAAATGCTGCTGTCGGGCAAACTGTTTTACCGCGGATTCCTGAAGTTTTTGTCCACGCCCTGCTGGGCGGTCCGGTGCCGTGATTACTCCGACCACTTTTAGGCCAGCTTCCAAAATATGTTTTAGACTGCCAACCGCAAAGTCTGGGGTTCCCATAAACACAATTCGTAGCGGACTATTTTTTGATGTATTCATTCCTGAAATTTAGAGCGATCGCTTCATCCTCGAGCAATCCCTGTAGGGTTTTTAAAAGTTCCTTCTCATCGGCCCCTGTAATCTTTTCCAATTGTCTGGAGGTGTGCGGGGCAAGTGTCAGGAGTTCCAAAATTTTTTCTCCCAGGTTAAGATGGGATGCCTTTTTGGAATTCTTGGTGCAAATATCGCATGTACCGCATTTTTCCACTGATTTTTCACCAAAATAATGCATCAGATAAATACTGCGGCATTGGGTTGTATTATCCACATACCCAAGCATGGCTGCCATATTACTCTGTTTGATATTGTTGAAGTCCTTTATTTTTTTGGCAAAAGGGTTGATCGTGTGGTCATCTTCCCTAGGAGCCAAAAATGTAATTTCAAGATCACTGGTGCTATGTTGGTATTCAACCATGCCATCTTCCATCAACTGAACCAAAAGCTTTTTTAGTTTGCCTTCGCCAATTCCTGTTTTTTTTGATAATAAGTGAAGGTCAATTTTGGTATCGTAGTCCGTAATACCACCATACGTTCGTAAAATGGTCTGTATAATAGGGGCAGCGGTGCGGTTTCGATCTAAATATTCAAAGATAGCTGTTTTGGAGGCCACAAATTTGAGGATGTTCTTTTCCTTGAAATTCTCCGAAATGGTCAGCACGGAGTTCTGGTCCAACGTACGCAATGCATTGAAGGCCAGATTGGGTTCCAGTTCATACCGTTTACAAAACTCATTGAATTGGAGGGATAACGGTTCCTCTACCCATTCGCCATATGAGATCTGGAAGTAGTTGTTCAAGTTGGAGTAGATTTTTTTTACGAAGGACACATCGGGTAATGAGGACAAAAATTGTTGTTCCGCACGCTGTTTGTCTTCCATGGATGTCAACATTATTGCTATGGAAGGTTGGCCATCCCTTCCGGCTCTTCCGGCCTCTTGGTAATAGCTTTCCAAACTATCCGGAATTTGATAATGGATGACCAAACGCACATCGGGTTTGTCCACTCCCATCCCAAAGGCATTGGTGGCCACAATGATGCGAATATCCCCGTTCAACCAAAGATTGAGTTTTTCCGACTTTTCGGATTTGGTCATTCCCCCGTGAAAAAAAGTGGCCGAAAATCCATTCTCGTTCAAAAACTTGGAAATGGAAACGGACATTTTTCGGGAGCGTACATAAACAATGGTGCTTCCTGAAATCTTGCCCACATATTTTTTGAGTTGAAACAGCTTGTCTTCGGTGCGTTTAGCCCGAAAGATAATATTGGGGCGAGTGAAGGAGTCCTTGAAAATAAGGGCATTATCCAGTTTCAGGTTCTCCAGAATATCATCAACGACCCTTGGAGTTGCTGTTGCTGTAAGGGCAATCATGGGAATGTTCGGCAATAATTCCCTCAGAATGGAACAACTTAAATAGGCCGGTCTAAAATCGTTGCCCCATTGGGAGATACAATGTGCCTCATCTATGGCGATCAGGTTCACGTCCATTTCCTGGATTCGCTCCTGAACCAAACTTTGTTGTAACCTTTCGGGTGATAGGTATAGAAATTTATAGTTGCCGAACAGGCAATTGTCCAAAAGGTCATTAAGTTCCCCAAAAGGGATGCCCCCCGTCAATGCAATGGCCTTAACTCCTTTCCTTTTTAATTGTGCCACCTGGTCCTGGATTAACGCCACTAAAGGAGAAACCACAATACAGAGCCCTTCTTTGGCCATGGCGGGCACCTGATAACAAATGGATTTACCTCCTCCTGTCGGCATCAAGGCCAACACATCCTTTCCAGAAAGAACGGAGTCAATGATAGTTTGCTGGGAACCCCTAAAGTTGTTGTGGCCCCAGTATTCCTGTAAAATGACTTTGGTATCTTTTTGCACTAAATGTTTTTAAGTATTTCCAAAATAAAATCAATCCGCTTGTGGACTTCATCTTTTGGCACTTCAATGGGGTCATAGCCAAATTGGGAGTAGGTGGCCATCAAGGCCAAATGTATTTTTTCTGCTTCTTCAAAAGACTCCAGTCTTTCGTTGTCCGAAATATAAATTTCTTTCCATGGTGGAACAATGAACACGGAATCGTAGCGATGAATCTCGCAGTACGCCATAAATTCTTCGTCATAAGCCTGTCCAAAGAAATCCATATAGGCCAATACATCAGGAATACCACGATCAAAAAAACTGATGGGCACATTGGTCTTCAGTGATTGCTTGTAATGGGCCGTTCTACCAAGTAGTAGATCCATGTTGAACTGATGGGCATCTTCCACAAAAACCAAGGGATTGCTCACAAAATCATTGGAATTTCCCTCTTTCTTGGCTTTGGAGGTCATGTCGCGAATGATTTCGTGGAAGCAATGGAATCCCTTTTGCTCCAATCCGTTTACGATGGAAGTCTTTCCGGTTCCCGGTGCACCAGTGATTACAACCTTGTTCTTGCCCAAGCGCAATAATTTAAGGCTACAAAGTAATGAAATAGCCCTAAGGAAAAAAAATTGTTGGGTAAACCCTATATTTGTAAAAAATAAGGGCATGGAGAAGGATAGCACGGATGAATTTTATGAAAGATTGAGGGAACAACTCTTGGAAAACACCGTATGGCCCTCTGATTATCTTTATAAATTTATTGTTCCTACCGATGAGGAGCGCATTGCCCAGATCCATGATATTTTTAACAATACAGGGGCAGTTATCGAGTCCAAGCAATCTAAAAAGGGAACTTACACCAGTCTTTCCATCACAGTGAACTTGAAGGATCCCGATGAAGTGATCGCCAAATATAAAGAAGTGGCTATCGTGGAAGGCGTAATTTCCTTATAACGGGGGACTTTGCCATAATTTTATTATTTTGCGGACGTTATCGGATAGAGACTTCCCATTATTAATTTTCTAAATATTTTAAATTGAATTTAGTAGAAAACCTAGAGTACAATACTGAACGTCCAAAACTTTTCATTCCGGAATACGGCCGCCATTTTCAGAAGATGGTGGACCACGCTGTGGCCATTGCGGATCGTGAAGAGCGAAACAAGGAAGCCAAGGCCATTATCAGCGTGATGGGCAATCTTCAACCACACCTTCGTGATGTGCCTGATTTTCAGCATAAATTATGGGATCAGTTGTTCATCATGGCCGATTTTAAACTGGATGTGGATTCCCCATTCCCCATAACTTCAAAGGAAGTTTTACAACAGCGTCCAGAGCCATTGAAATACCCGCAAAACCATCCGAAATATCGTTTTTACGGAAACAATATCAAACGCATGATCGATGTGGCCGTTAAATGGGAAAAAGGCGATATGCGTTCCGGATTGGAATATGCCATTGCCAACCACATGAAAAAATGTTATCTGACCTGGAACAAGGATACCGTGGAGGATACTGCCATTTTTGAGCATTTGAAGGATATGAGCGATGGACAGATCGATTTGGCAAGGGATGGCGAAAACTTGACAGAAAGTAATCAGTTCCTTAAAAACAGACAGGCCAAATCCAACAGAAACGGAACCAATAAAAAAGGGGGGCAGAGAAGCCGCAAGAAAAGATTTTAAACGCCAAAGGAATACATGGGTACATTTCGAATAGAGGGTGGTCATCAATTACACGGTGAAATAACCCCACAAGGAGCAAAAAATGAAGCACTTCAAATTCTTTGCGCCGTATTGCTTTCCGAAGAAAAAATTACCATCAATAACATCCCGGACATTGTAGACGTCAATAAACTGATCGCCCTCTTGGAAGATCTTGGCGTTAAAATCCAGAAGAAAGGTAAGGGTTCCTATACCTTTATGGCCGATGATGTAAATCTTGATTATCTGCAATCGTCACAGTTTAAGGAAGATGGCAGGGCCCTTAGGGGATCGATCATGTTGGTTGGGCCACTGTTGGCTAGATTTGGAAAGGGATATATACCCAAACCTGGTGGCGATAAGATTGGACGGAGACGTTTGGATACCCATTTTGAAGGATTTATAAAATTGGGGGCCAAGTTCCGATATAACAAAGAGGAGCATTTTTACGGAGTAGAAGCCCAAAAGCTGAAAGGCACTTACATGCTTTTGGACGAAGCCTCGGTAACTGGGACTGCCAATATTGTGATGGCCGCCGTGCTTGCCGAAGGTACCACCACTATCTACAATGCAGCTTGTGAACCATATCTACAGCAATTGTGCAAAATGTTGAACCGTATGGGTGCCAACATCACAGGAATCGGTTCCAACTTATTGACCATTGAAGGGGTTGATAAATTGGGAGGTACCGAACATACTATGTTGCCAGATATGATCGAGATCGGTTCTTGGATCGGATTGGCGGCCATGACCCAGAGCGAACTTACCATCAAAAATGTGAGTTGGAACGATCTGGGACAGATTCCCACGGTATTCCGAAAGTTGGGGATTACCATCGAAAAGAAGGATGACGATATTTTTATACCCAAACACGATAAAGGATATCAAATTCAAAATTTTATAGATGGTTCCATTTTGACCATTGCCGATGCGCCATGGCCCGGATTGACCCCGGATCTGTTGAGTATCATTCTTGTTGTGGCTACCCAGGCCAAAGGCGAGGTGCTCATTCACCAGAAAATGTTCGAGAGCCGTTTGTTCTTCGTGGACAAACTCATTGATATGGGGGCCAAGATCATTCTTTGTGATCCACACAGAGCTACTGTGATCGGTCACGACTTTAAATCAACATTAAAGGCCACCACCATGGTGTCGCCGGATATTAGGGCAGGAGTGAGCTTGTTGATCGCTGCGCTTTCGGCCAAAGGAACATCAACGATACATAATATCGAGCAAATTGATCGCGGTTACGAAAATATCGATGAACGCTTGAGAGCCATTGGGGCCAAAATCGTTCGGGTATAACTAATTGGATTCCGTGTATCGGGCATAGTTGTCCAAAATGGCTTGCCAGCCATTTTTCTGAAGTTCCAAGGAATTTTGATCTTCAGTGTCGAAGATGACTTTTACATGGGTGGATTCATCTTCGGGTTGAAACAATATTTCTACTTTTCTGCCATCTTCTAGCACATAACCGATTTTCTTGTGGGTTTCCACATCGGTGTAAGTGGCTTCAAAATCGAAACCGAAACTACCATCCTTGGCTTCCATACGGGCTTTGTATTTACCACCGACCCGAAGGTCGTTTTCAGCAGTTGGACAATGCCAAGCGGAATCGGCGAAATTCCATTGGGTAATATGTTCAGGTAGTGTGTAGTAATCCCAAGCTTTTTCGGTTGGGGCTGCAACAAGGGTTTCAATTGTGATGGATTGCATGGTACTGTGTTATTTTTTAAAAATTCCGTCCAAGTTATTCAGGGCGAGGGTAAATCCTTCCTTAAAGCCAAGTTCTATAATTTTTTCCAGATCTGCCAATGTTTCGTAGGTTATGGTAATGTCCACAAGTGTAGAGTCCCCTTGATTAATAAAATCAACATTCCATTTGGATTGAGGGATTTCGGTATTGATGTTTCCTTCGCTATCGCAAAATCCATCCACATACTGAAAATTGGTTTTAGGTGATATGGAAACATAATCCGCAAGATCCCAATATTCCTCTCCGTTAGGGCCACACATGGTATAGAGTCTTCTTCCACCTACTTTAAAGTCCATGGACTTGGTCTTGGAGATAAATGGTTTTGGAGCCCACCATATATCCAATATTTCAGGTTTGGTGAATGCATCCCATACCATATCTTGATTGGCGTTAAATTCTCGTTTGATCAAAATCTTGTTGTTCACTTTGTCAGCAGTGAATTCAAATAATAGGCTGGTTTTCATGGATTGGATTTTAAGTTGGATAGATAAGTTTCAAGTTTATCAACATTTTCTTGTAGGCCTTTGTCCGCTTTATGGGCTTTGATAACCGTTTGAAGCATTTCTTCCGTATCAAATAGCATGCTCCATTTCATTTTAGTGGTCTGCCCAAGTGCTTCAAATTCTACAGTTGTAAAAAAATGCGGATTATAATGCTCGAATACAATTTTTTTGAAAGGAACCACTTCTTTGTACACATTTCTGTTGGGAAAATTGGTTCCATCCGGTCCGTGCATGGTAAGTTTCCATTCGCCGCCCTCCTGAACATCCATGGTTTGGATGGTGTTGGTAAAGCCATTGGGTCCCCACCATTGTGCAATATGTTCCGGGGTGGTCCAAACTGCCCAAACCAATTTTACAGGGGCTTGGAGCAATCTTGAAATACTTAAAGATCGGTTTTTAGTGTTTTCTATTTTTCTTTTCGTTTTGGATTTTTGCCAAATAGGCATCAAGGTTATCGAAGCGATTTTCCCAAATTTTCTTGAACTGTTCCAACCAAAGGTCAATTTCTTTCATTTTGTCAACCTTTAGTTTATAGATCATTTCACGACCCTGTTGCGTGGATGCCACCAAATCACATTCACCCAAAATTTGGAGGTGTTTTGAAATGGTGGGCCTTGCCACATCAAAATTGGAAGCAATGGCGCCTGCGGTCATGGTCTGAGAGGCCAACAGAACCAATATGGCCCTGCGTGTTGGGTCGGCAATGGCCTGGAAAGGATCTCTTCTTATTTTCATCATGAAGGAATTTAAAATATGAAGCTATATGGCTACAAATATATATGTAGTTATTTGACTACGCAATTTTATTTGAAAAAAAATGGAAAAACTGAAATGGTCTTTATTTGATAAAGGAGGCAATGCGCTCTAAAAGCCCATCAATTAAGGGAAGTTCGGGCATGCCATAGGTTGCAATATTGGCCGTTCGGTCCGCAGGTGCCGGTTTTAGAATATGGTTCATGCCTTCAATAATCTCCAATTTGGCTTTTTGATTAGCCTTGGATAACGCGTTTGCATTGGCAACATCAACCTGAATATCCGTGGTGCCTTGAACAATTAAAATAGGGATTTGCAACTTAGCCAATTCCGTTTTAGGGTCGTATTGGAACCAGGAAATCATGTAAGGTTGCACACTTGGTCGGAAGAGGGAATACAACGTTGGCGGAACGGAATCGACTTGTTTGCCCATTTCCAATTGATCTAAAATTGGGTTGGAAAGTTCCAATACAAACGGAGGTTGGGCCTTGAGTTGCTCCTTTAAGGTTTTAGCGGCAGGATCGGCAACTCCCGCGACGGAAATATATTTCGCTACATCTTTGTTTTGTGAGGTTATCATCCCGATCAAGGATCCTTCACTATGACCCAACACAATAATTTTGGAAAATTTCGGCTCTCCAGCAAGGAGTGCAACCCAAGCTTTGGCATCATCAACGTAGTGCTCAAATCGAAGCTGGCTTTCTTCCAATCCTGCAACCTTGCTTTCCCCAATACCCCTTTTATCATATCGAAGGGATGCAATTCCTTTTTCTGCTAGACCTTCTGCCAACATTTTTAAGGAATTGTTTTTCATGATAGGATTGTTGCCATCCCGATCCGTTGGACCAGACCCAGCAATGATAAGTACCACTGGCGGGTTTTCAGGGGTTGGCGGAATAAGCAAGCTTCCTTCAATCTTTCCGGAAACAGTTTCCAAGGTTATGGCTTTTTCCTCAGACTGGGAGTAACCAAGGTAAAAACCTGTAAGAATGAAAAGCAAAAGAATACAATTCCTGTTCTTCACGATGAGTTTGTTACGTTATTTTTCCACCAAGGTACCATCTGGATAAAGGGCAAAGCGACCCCTATCCTTCTCATGCACATGGTCAGGATAGGGCCAAGGCCATCCACCAAATTGGGTGAGTCGGTATTCTTCCATGGCTTGCTGGATTTCCAAATCGGTATTCATCACAAATGGACCATATTTGGCAACCGGTTCATTAATAGGCTTTCCTTGTAAAAGAATAAAATGGGCTGTTTTATTTCCTGTTTTGATGTTGACTTCCTTCAACGAATCCAAAACGATACCATGATTGTTGGTTATTGTTTGCCCACCCATTTGGATGGTTTCGCCATCATACAAATAAAGGGTTCGGTTTACTGATGAACTTGCCGCAGGTAGAACATAATCCGAATTTGCATCCACATGAATGTTCCAAATGACTACCTCATTATCAGGGTCGGCGGCCCAAGAATCAGGGGCAGGGGCAATAGATTTTGTTGATTTGTAATTTCCCGACACCACCTTGATCTGGGCCCTGCTTTCGGTGACTATGGGAATATCTTCATTCCATAACATTTTAAAGTGGGGTTCCACAAACTTGCTGGCCTTTGGTAGGTTCAGCCATATCTGGAAAAGCTCTAAGGGATTATCTTGGTCATCCTTCAACAATGGAAACATTTCAGAATGTTGCACCCCTCTACCTGCGGTCATCCATTGCACATCCCCTTCACCGAACCGACCTGCGGCTCCAAGCGAATCAGAATGATCACAAAAACCCTTGTTCACAATGGTTACCGTTTCAAAACCTCTGTGCGGATGATACGGAAATCCAGGTATGGTCTGTCCGTGGTACATCCGCCATTTTTCATATGGATTGAAATCGTTGCCTAAGTTTCTTCCCTTTAGCAACTCCGGTGCTGGACCCATTTCACCATTTCCCTTTGGGTACTGATCATAATGATAGACGGAAAATAAAAAAGGATCTTGGGTTTGCCAGGGCATACTCAATGGAAAGATTTTAATGACGGGGTTGTTCATTGTGGTCAAAATTTTGGAATGATATATATCAAAGGTATGGCTATAATTGAAAAAAGCCCGCTATGTAGCAGGCTTATCTCAATCCAATAAAATTATTTTCCGGGAATGGGAGGAGGTCCATCGATCATCGCCTCATATTTTTCATCCCCTTTCCTGGTTTTGTATTCTTCCTTCACCTTATCTACCAATTTAGGATCTTTAAATAGGTCGAACATGGTCAATCCCATAGCTTTTGAAGCATGGATCATTCCTTTGTGTCCAATGCTCATTCCACCGCAAGCTACCACGGCCCAAGAGTGCCATGGAGTATCTTTCGGGGCCACTGTTACACCCAAATTGATATTGGGTACGTTCCAACTCACATCACCCACATCGGTAGAGCCACCACCAGGTAGGTCTTCAGTTTTTTTGAATTCATGTACTTCGCCGTCCATGCCCACTTCGGGTTTTCCGGTGGCACGTTGAATGGCTTTTCCGTATTCTGTTTCTTCTTCGGTATAGGTAATGGGACCCAAAAGTTCCAAATTGTTTTGCATGATCTCACCTCCGGCACGGTTTACCAAAGTTTCGTAAATACCGGATACCAAGGAAATCTTATAGTCCACGTTGGCCATAATAGCGGCACCTTCGGCCATGGCTTTTACCCTTTCATAAGTAGGAAGCATTACTTTTCGTTTAGGATCGCGTACCCTCACCCATAAGCGGGCATAGTCGGGAACCACGTTGACCACCTGTCCGCCATCCTGTATATGATAATGGATTCGTGATGTTGGCATAATGTGCTCCCTGTAATAGTTGATTCCTGTGGTGTAAAGTTCCAAGGCATCAGCGGCACTGCGTCCGTTCCAGGGATCTGCGGAGGCATGGGCAGCCTGTCCGTAAAATTCCACGATAAAGTCAACCAAGGATAGTCCGCTTTGTACATCGGCTTCAATTTGTGCAGATGGGTGCCAGCTAACGTTCACATCAACATCGTCCCAAAGACCGGCTTCCACCATCCAAACTTTGCCAAAGAATTTTTCCTCGGCTGGTGTTCCGAAGAATTTCACGGTTCCCTTGATTTTACCAGCTTCAATCTGTTCTTTAATGGCGATAGCGGCACCAAGACTTGCTGCACCGAACATGTTATGTCCGCAACCGTGACCTGGCGCACCTGGAATACGGGGGTCTTTGTTGGGGACTGAATTTTGGGAAAGACCGGGAAGGGCATCAAACTCTCCCAAAACACTGATTACCGGTTTGCCGGAGCCATACGTGGCTACAAATGCAGTGGGAATATTGGCTACCCCGCGGGTAACGGTCATTCCATTTTTTTCGGCATAATTAGCCAATAATTCTGCGGAAATGGATTCTTCGAACGCAGTTTCGGCCAACGCCCAAATAGAATCGCTCAGTTGGATCAGGTTTTCTTTGTGTTTTTCAACTGAGGCAACGACTTCATTTTTGTCCTTTGTCATTTTTTGGGCTGCCAAATTGAGTGACAACAATCCCAAAAGCAGTAGGGTTGTGGTTTTTTTCATTTTAAAGGTTTACAGTTAGTTAGAAATATGCACGACACCAATAATCTGAAAGAGAATCCATGGGGACAGTGCAGGTACTAAAATTACTGAAAATGCTTTAGCCCACAGCCTCTTTGTACACTTTTAAACAGCGTTCACGGGCCATTTTATGATCTACTATTGGAGCGGGATAGTTGAGTTCCTGAAGTTCTGGGACCCAATGATTGATATAATCAAGTTTCTTATCGAATTTCTCCACCTGTGTCATGGGGTTAAAAATCCTGAAATACGGTGCCGCATCTACACCGCTACCGGCTGCCCATTGCCAATTACCCACATTGCTGGCCATTTCGTAATCCAACAGTTTTTCGGCAAAATAGGCTTCGCCCCAACGCCAATCGATCAATAAGTGCTTGCACAAAAAACTTGCCACCAACATACGAACGCGGTTGTGCATGTAACCTGTTTTATTGAGCTCACGCATACCGGCATCTACCAGAGCATAACCAGTTTGGCCTAATTTCCAACGTTCAAATTCTTCTTCATTGTTTCTCCATTGAATGTGGTCATACTTAGGTTTAAATGCTTTATGTACCGTATCTGGAAAGTGCCAAAGGATTTGCATGAAAAATTCTCTCCAGATCAGTTCGTTCCAAAAGGTTTCATTTTTTTCGGCAATGGCTTTTTTGACCATTTTTCTAATGGAAACTGTTCCAAACCGAAGGTGTGGTCCCAAATGGGAAGTCCCATTTTCAATGGCTGGATAATCCCTGGTCTCAGCATATTTCTTTATCAGATCTGATGAAACAACATAATCAGGAACCTTGATATCTGAGGGTTCAAAACCCATTTCTTTCAACGAAATTTTAGGTAATGCTTTGGTTTTGAACAACTTTTTAGAAAGTAGGGGAAGGGTGTCATAGTTCACCAAGTGGATGGAAGGATTGAAATTTTCCTTCCATTTTTTCATGTAAGGGGTGTACACCACATAAGGGTCGCCATCATCCTTGACCACTTCATTTTTTTCAAAGATGACCTGATCCTTAAAAGTCTTGAATGCTATGTTCGATTTTTCCAATAGATCCTTGATGTGTTTGTCCCGTTCTTGGGCATAGGGCTCATAATCGTGGTTGGTGAAGACGGCCTTCACGTCATACGTTTGAATCAGTTTTTCAAATACGGGCTTCGGGGTATCGTGGAATTGTGCCAATCCGCTTCCAAAATCGGTGGCCAATTTTTGATGCAAGAATTGAATCTTTTCGTGAATAAAACTGACCCTAGAATCCTTTTTGGGTAGCTGTCCCAGAATTTCCTTGTCAAAAATAAATATGGGTAGTGTGGGATGCTCTGAGGTCAAAGCTTGGTACAAACCGACATTGTCATCAAGCCTTAAATCTCTTCTGAACCAAAAAATGGAAACAGTTTCCTTCATGAGTTGATGTTTAATGTGGATATTCCTCCATCGATGCCGATTACCTGCCCGGTGATCCATGAATTTTCCGAATCCAACAGGAAAAGTGCCACATTCGCTACGTCGGAAACCAGACCCACTTTTTTCAATGGATGTCTTTGGGCCATCATTTCCCTTTTCCTATCGTTGTTGAGTAAACGTTCTGAGAGCGGAGTATCTACCAATGAAGGCGCAATAACGTTCACCCTGAGTTTTGGGGCATATTCGGCCGCCAATGCCCGCGCAAAACCTTCAATGGCACCTTTTGCCGCTGAAACACTGGTATGAAATGGCATTCCGGTTGAAACGGCAACCGTGCTAAAAAAAACCATACTACTACCTTCTTCCATGTTGCCGATCACGGATTTCACTGTTTTGACCAAACCGAAGAAGTTGATTTCCATTTCGTTGCGAAAAATTTCTTCAGACATTGTCTGAAAAGGTTTGAGATTTATACTTCCCGGGCAATATACAAAGCCATGGATTTTTTCAGGAAGATTTTTGTCCGATAGGTTTTCGGAAAGCACATCGAAAGGTATGTGCGCTATATTGGTTTCGGATAGTCCTCCGATTGTTCTACTGGCAACATATACCTGATTTTTTTCAGATAATTTAGTGGCAATATCCTGACCTATGCCATGGGATCCACCGATGAGCAAAATATTTTTCATCCTCCAATTTTCTTAAGGGTCAATTCATTTTGGGCCCCATCTATTTTACCAAATAGTTCATTGAGTTTCTGTTCCCTGAATGCAAAGATTTTTTGCAATTGCTTTTTCACCAAAAAAGGGTGGGTCAAAGACCCAATTATCCCGAAAGGTAATTTATAGTCAATAATATCTTCCATTTCCACTCCACCGGGAACTTCCTTCAAAAAATGCTTGTGATGCCAAAGGGAATAGGGCCCGAAACGTTGTTCATCTACAAAATATTCCCCGTCTTTAACATGGGTGATTTCGGTAACCCATTTAGTACTGAGCATGGGAAAAGGTTTGACCATATATTGGATAATTTGACCTGGATACATCTTCTTGTCGGCACCAGAAAGGATGTCGAAGCCCATATGTACAGGTGTAATCGTTTTCAGGTTTTTGGGGTCCGATAAAAATTGCCATGCCTCCGTTTTGGATATTGGCAGTACTTGTTTGGCATGGAGTTGATAAAGAGTCATCGTATTTTTTTTCAAAGATAATATTGTTTAAAGAATTTATTAATATATTAAACAAAAATGTCGAATAGGACTTATCCAATGGAACAGGGCGAAATCGTTTTTAAGGTTTTCTTAACAATTGAAGGGATGCTTTATCTTTAGCTTTGTTCGACTAAACATTTGTAAACACTGTTCCTATGAAAAAATTTTCACTTTTATTTTTTATCGCAATTTTATCGGCCTCATTGCAGGCGCAGATACAGACGCCTGCTCCCAGTCCTTTTTCAAGATTGGAGCAGAAAGTTGGTTTAACCGATGTGGTGGTGGAATACTCCAGACCATCTATGAACGGAAGGGAAATTTTTGGAAACCTTGTTCCGTTTGATGCCATTTGGAGAACCGGTGCAAACAAGAATACAACCATTTCCTTTAGCGATGATGTTGTAGTGGAGGGTAAGGAACTCAAAGCTGGTACTTATGCCCTGTATACTAGACCTGGTGAAGCCGTTTGGGAAGTAATCTTCTACGCCGACACCGAAAACTGGGGCAATCCACAAGAATGGGATGCTTCCAAAGTTGCCGCCACTGTTAAGGTAGAAGCATACCCAATGACAGAAAATATCGAAACCTTTACCATTACCATTGACGACCTCAATAACAACGGGGCTTCATTGGGTATCCTTTGGGAAAAAACCTATGTTGGGGTAAAGTTTGTGGTGCCTACTGTTGACAAAGCCGTGAAGAGTATTACAGAGACCATGTCCAAAACAGAAGGTCTTACTGCCAATGATTATTTCGCGGCAGGTTCTTATTATTTCAGTGAGGGAATGAACATGGAGCAAGCCAAGGAATGGGTGAACAAAGCCGTTGAAATGGATGGCGGCAAAGCCTATTGGATGATGCGTACCCAGTCTTTGATCTATGCCAAATTGGGCGATAAAAAAAGTGCCATTGAGGCTGCCAAAAGATCTTTGGCTGCTGCACAAGCTGCTGGTAACCAAGATTATGTAAAAATGAATAAGGACTCACTGCAAGAGTGGGCAGAAATGTAACCATCCCTAAAAGGCAATTTGAAAGACCCACTTTTTAAGTGGGTCTTTTTTATTCTTCTACCTCTACAGGCGAATTTCCCAAAAAGTTGTCGAACCCTTGGGTGATGATAGCCAACGTGATGACCAATACGCAACCGAAGGCATTGAGCCATAGATAGGACATCCAGTCCATATACCAGCCAATGACAACTATGATCTGGGTAACGATTGCTGCCACAAAAACGGCATTTCCCCTTACAAATTTGAAGAAGAAGGCAAGGAGGAAAATACCCAATACATTTCCATAAAATATAGAGCCGATGATATTGACCAGTTGTATCAGATTATCAAAGAGGTTGGCCACGTTGGCAATACATATGGCAATCACTCCCCATAATAGCGTGAATCCCTTGGTGGCCATAAGGTAGTGTTTTGGGTCGCGATCCTTTTTCTGGTTTCTTTTATAAAGATCTAATGCGGTAATCGTCCCCAAGGCATTCAATTCCGATGCTGTGGAAGACATGGCAGCAGATAAAATTACGGCCAATAACAACCCAATCAACCCCACGGGTAGATTGTTTAATATAAAGTGGATGAACACATAGTCTTTGTCATTGGTTTCAACCTTGGTATTGGCTTTGGCAATCAATTCCTTCGCTGCATCCCTACTCGCTTTTTCCCTCTCGTTTACTTTGATGATGTCCCTTTTGGCTTGTTCTATGGCATTGTACTCTTTTAGTTCCAAAGCCCCCGAAAATGCATGTTGGGCAATCTGCTTTTCCATTTCGATTTTTTTATGATCCTCCTCCAGGGCTGCATACTCATCAGCGTATTCGGAGCTCATTACGGCTTGGGTGGCGGCAGGGTTAAAATTTAATGGAGATGTGTTGTATTGATAGAATACAAATACCATGGCCCCGACCAACAAGATGAAAAATTGCATCGGGATCTTAAAAATACCATTGAAGACCAGGGCCAATTGACTTTCTCTAACCGATGTCCCGGAAAGATAACGCTGTACTTGACTCTGATCGGTTCCAAAATAGGCAAGGGCCAAAAAGAATCCCCCCGTAATACCGCTCCAAAAGGTATAACGATTATTGGTATCGAGCGTAAAGTCTAGAATGTTGAGCTTGTTATTGGCACCGGCAATTTTCAATGCCTTTCCAAAGGAAATATCAGTTGGCAAGGCCCCTAGGATAAAGAAAAAGGCAAAGAACATACCAAGCATGATGATGAACATCTGTTGTTTTTGCGTAACACTTACCGCCTTCGTTCCACCTGAAACAGTATAAATGATTACCAGTATTCCAATAATAACGTTCAAAGTGCGAAGGTCCCATCCCAATACGGCGGAAAGGATAATGGACGGTGCAAAAATAGTAATGCCCGCTGCAAGGCCTCGCTGTACCAAGAACAAGATGGCCGTAAGGGTACGGGTCTTCAGGTCAAAACGTCCTTCCAGCATTTCATAGGCGGTAAATACTTTAAGTTTTTTATAGATGGGAATGAAGATCAAACAGATCACGATCATGGCCAGTGGGAGTCCAAAATAAAACTGAACAAACCCCATACCATCATGGAAGGCCTGACCAGGTGTGGAAAGAAAGGTAATGGCACTGGCCTGTGTGGCCATTACGGACAGACCTATGGTCCACCATTTTACGTCGTTGCCGCCGCGAACGTAATCATCAACATCCTTGCTGCCACGGGTTTTCCAAACGCCATAGGCTACTATAAACAATAGTGTACTGCCAAGAATGATCCAATCTAATAAGGCCATTAAAGATTCTAGTTATTTAGTAACATGATGAAGTAAAAAATCAAAATATAAATGGCATTCAAAAGGACCACGACCGTGTATTCCTTTTTCCACTCCATTTTGGTATCCATATTATCCTTTGACATTACTTTCTTTTTTTACTTCACTTTTTCCAATGGACAGCATATTCGCAAAAAGCTTATAAGCTCCGGAAACACCGGCAGGAAGTTCCCTGAAAAAGCTCAATCCGGTGTAAATATAATGACCTTCTCCGTATGGCGCCACCAAAAGACCCCCTTCAGTGGGAGATTCTCCTTCATCACCTATGGAAATAACAGGGGTAAACTCTGGACTCCAGGATTTTGGAAAATAAAGACCTCTTTCCTGTACCCAGCCATCAAAATCACTTTTTTGGATGTTGTTGGGATAGTTCATTAAAGCATTGCCCGGAGATACAATTTTTACATCCGAGTTTTCATCGGTAACCCTATCACTTGATAAGGTAAGGTCGTACGGAGCAATATTTTCAAATTGGCCGGCCCACCTTCCAGCGGTGTTGTATTGTACGATCATGGTCCCTCCATTCTTTACATAATCAAAAAGGAGGGGTTGCTTAAATTTAAGGGCGTCAACCACATTATAGGCCCTTATTCCAACCACAACTGCATCATATTTATCCAAGGAGCCCTTTTGGATATCGTTGGGATCGATGAGATGAACCTGATACCCAATTTGCTTCAAACTTTCGGGAACCATATCCCCAGCTCCCATGATGTAGGCAATGTGTTCACCGGATTTTTGAATATCCATTCGAACCACTTTTGCCTCCGAAGGCAATAAAATGGATTGCTTTGGTACATGATCATAATTAATTTCCACCAGTTCCTTGTCATAACTTCTGTTTCCAACTGTAATTATAGGGGAAATTGTTCCTTCGCTGTCCGTATTGGGCGGCGTAACCTTAAATGTGACGGTTGCTTCCTGACCTTTTTGTGGAATGTTAAAGGAAAGGTTTGCCGGGGATACCGTCCAACCTGAAGGGTGGTCCAATGAGACAGATCCAGAAACATTGTCCTTTCCAGCCCTTACTTTAACTTGAATATCTTTGAAGGCATCCGTGGCAAAGATCAATACCTTTTCATCAATTTTTGAGGTGACCTCGGGCAAAACGGCAAAAGGTTCATACAATTCCCCTTTATCCGGTTTTGAAAACCGGTGCACTACCGGTTTGTCGAATCCAATTTCTGCCCCGGAAAGATTTAAAACAAATCGTACCATGAATGCAGCGGGCGTTTCCGGTTTACCTATCAAACTTTGGTCGTTCACGGTGTAAGTTCCCAAGGTTCCTGGCTCGTTCAACCAATACGGACTGGTGTAATTGGTGTTTTCCGGAACGGTGAAACTGATTTCAAAATTCTTTTCCTCATTGTTGTGCAAGCCAATATTGGGCGTCAATTTTGAAGCAGTGCCAATAATGTCGATTTCCTTCAAAGCAATGTTCTGGGTGCTGCGATTTATGGCCTCAAATCGGATTTTGGCAGTACTGCCAGGAGTTGTGGTCCCTGATTCTGCGCTGGCTTCCAAATATATCCCGGCACATTCCAAAATAAGATTTTTAAGCTCCTTGGATTTAAGGGTCCTCCAATGATCATCTTCTACCTTTTGGAGTATTTGATAAGCTCTCACCAAATCGGGAATATGTTTGGATGGATCTCTAAAATCAAAATTGTCCTGAATTTTGTATAAGATTTCTCCAACGGCTTCACCGCCTTTTACACGTGACCAGGTAGTATTGATTCCTGCAAAAAGGTCATTGTTGGCAGGTTTGTCCCCCTTTAAAAATTCAATGTACTCATCAGAAGTGCCCCGTTCTGTCATTCTTCCAAAGCCTTGGCAAAGATGCTGGCTACGTGCCATGGCGGCAATCTCATTGTTGGATAGTCCCAAATCCGGATAATAAGTGCCCACATCCATTTTCACCAAATTGGACTTGTCCGCTTTTTCGAAATTTTCCTGGCTGCCATAAAACCACCATGAAGTGTTGAAGAAAACTCTTTTAGGCTGCCAAAGAGATGTTGATTTCAACTGTTCGGGATAGGCCGATGCATCATTGGCCAGATCAAAGGCTTCCATGCTCAAAATGGCGGAAGAAGTATGGTGACCATGTGTAGATCCCGGTGTACGATGGTCAAAACGGTTGATGATGACATCGGGTTTTATGTTCCTAATGGCCCAAACCACATCACTCAACACCTTATCTTTGTCCCAAATTCTGAGGGTTTCATTGGGATGTTTGGAAAAGCCAAAATCATTGGCCCTTGTAAAACGTTGTTCACCACCATCCACATCTCGCGCTGCTAAAAGCTCTTCCGTCCGCAAAACACCTAAAAGTTCGCGCAGTTCGGATCCGATCAAATTCTGCCCCCCATCACCGCGGGTCATGGATAAATATACTGTGCGTGCATGTTCATGGTTGGAGAGATAGGAAATCAGATTGGTGTTTTCATCATCAGGGTGTGCGGCCACATAAAGTGCCGTGCCCAAAAAGTTCAATTTTTGAAGATTGTGGTAGATTTCCGAAGAGGTCGGTTTATCAGGTTTTTGGGCAAAAGAATTAAGGCTGATGAGCACAATGAACAGAAAATGGACTCCAAGGTTTTTCATGGTTGGTCTTTTAGTGGTTGAACCAAATATAGAAAGATAAAAAATAGGGTTTTGGCTATTTAGAACAGTTTTAACATGGCGCATACATTGCAAATAAAGGGGTTACGGATCACAACTCTCCGTTAAAGTTAGATCATAGTTTTTATATCGTGGTTAATTAGGAAAAATAACAATTACACTTAACTTTTTGTTATGCAAGCTAAAAGCGTAGTTTTGCAAAAAAAATTGAAGCATAAAAGCTAAAGGAATGCAACAGATAGAACTGATGGCACCTGCAGGCAACTTTGAATCGTTGCAAGCGGCCTTGGACAATGGGGCGGATTCTGTTTATTTTGGGGTGGAGCAATTGAACATGCGTGCAAGGGCTTCCATCAATTTTACTTTGGATGATCTTCCAGAAATCTCCAAAAGATGCAAGGCAAAAGGGGTTAGGACTTACCTGACCCTGAACACCATCATTTACGATCATGATCTTTCCATCGTAAAAACCTTGCTCAAAAAGGCGAAGGAGGCCGATCTTACGGCCATTATCGCCATGGATCAAGCCGTAATTGCCTCTGCCCGGGAACTTGGCCTGGAAGTCCATATTTCTACACAGATCAATGTCACAAATATAGAAACGGTAAAGTTTTACGCCGTTTTTGCGGATACAATGGTTTTGAGTCGAGAATTGAGTTTGAGACAAGTGAAGAAGATTACCGATCAAATTGAAAAGGAACAGATAAAAGGCCCATCAGGTCGATTGGTAGAGATAGAGATTTTTGGTCATGGAGCCTTGTGCATGGCCGTTTCGGGCAAGTGTTACATGAGCCTTCATTCCTATAATTCTTCCGCCAATAGAGGGGCCTGCAAGCAGAACTGCAGAAAAAAATATACTGTTATCGATCAAGAGACCGGTTTTGAAATGGAACTCGACAACGAGTACATCATGTCGCCAAAAGATCTTTGCACCATAGATTTTTTGGACCAAGTAGCCGATGCAGGGATCAAAGTATTGAAGATCGAAGGAAGGGGTAGGGCACCGGAATATGTGGCCAAGGTCATTGGTTGTTACCGCCAGGCCATTGATAGTCTGTACAATGGAACCTACAATAAAGAAAAGGTCATCACTTGGATGCAGGAACTGGAAAAGGTCTACAATCGTGGTTTTTGGAGTGGATACTATCTAGGGCAGAAATTAGGGGAATGGAGCAAGATTCCCGGTTCTTCGGCTACCCAGAAAAAAGTATACATCGGAAAAGGGGCACATTTCTTCCCCAAGACCAATATTGGGGAATTCAGCATTGAGGCCTATGATATTTCCATAGGCGATACCATCTTGATCACGGGCCCTACCACAGGAGCCAAAGAAATGAAGGTGACCCAAATGTTGGTAAACGATGCCCAAATCTCTACAGGGAAAAAGGGGGATTCCGTAACCATTCCCTTGGAATTCAGGATCAGACCCTCCGATAAATTGTACAAAATCGTTGAAAATAAGGTAGAGGCCTAATGGTTGTAGTGACCTTGCAGCGTGAAAAGTGTATCGGGTGCAATTACTGTGTGGAAATGGCCCCGGAACAGTTTGCCATGTCAAAAAAAGATGGTAAATCCGTATTGCTGCATTCCCAGAACAAGAAGGGGTTCCATACGATCAAATCGCACGACGACGATATTTTTGACAACTGCGAGCAAGCGGCAAAAGCCTGTCCTGTAAAAATTATTTCCGTAAAAAGTATTTGATCAAAGACCCATCAGCGTTTCGTACACCAAATGGGTGGGTAAGCCCACAACATTGGAGTAGGACCCTTGAATTTCTTCAATTCCGATCATCCCGATCCATTCCTGAATGCCATAGGCACCAGCTTTGTCAAAGGGTTCGAATTCTTCAATATAGTAGTGCATTTCGTCGTCAGTGAATTCCTTGAATTTCACCTTGGTAACTGCATTTACCGTTTTTTGGAACTCCTTCGAAGTAAAACATACGGATGTGATCACTTCATGCCAGTCACCGGATAGCGTCCGTAACATGATAAAGGCTTCTTCTTCATCGGCTGCTTTGGCCAAAGAGACTCCATTATGCCAAACCACCGTATCCGAGGTGATAACGACCTCTTTGGATTTTAACTCAGCTTTGAAGGGTTCGGCTTTCAATTGGGCCAGGTAATCCGATATTTCTTTGCCTTGAAGGTGTTCGGGATAAACTTCTTCCACTGATTTGGTCCGAACTTCAAATTCGAGCCCCAATTCTTCCAAGAACATTTTGCGTCTTGGGGATCCAGATCCCAGAATGATTTTGATTTCCATTAGTTTTTCCTTTAGCGGATTCTTAGTCATTCTTGGCGCTAAAATTATCGTTCCAATCCCCTCGAACCTTCAAAACCTGTTCAATGATGTCCCGTACGCATCCATCCCCTCCGTTTTTATGGGAAACATAGTCGGAAATGGCCTTCACTTCCGGTACTGCATTTTGTGGGGAAGTGGCCAAGGCCACCATCTTCATAGGCGGGATGTCAGGTAGGTCATCACCCATATACACCACGTTTTGCGGATCAATGCCATAAACATCAAAATACTCTTGCAAAGGATCCTGTTTGTGATGCGCCCCCATGTAAAAATCGGTTACCCCAAGTCCTTTGAGACGTTCCTTCACCCCAGGATTGGTACCCCCCGTAATAATGCAGATGTTATACCCTTTTTGGATGGCAGTTTTAACGGCGTAGCCATCCTTAACGCTCATTTTCCTTAATAATTCGCCATCCGAGGTGATCAATACGGAGCCATCGGTAAAAACACCGTCCACATCAAAAACAAAGGTGGTGATGTTGCTCAAAAGCTCTTTATAGTTTTTCTTCATAAACTTCTTTTATGGCATCGCTCAACAGTTTATACAGGGCGATGTGTTTTTCATTTTTCAAAAGGCTCAGATGGTTTTGCATGCTCAACTGATCGTTCCGTCTTGCAGGGCCCGTTTGGGCATCACGCGGTGCAAAGGTCTGCACCTTTTCCGCAGTTTCCAAGATCAAAGGTTTCAAAAGATCGAAGGAAAGTCCTTCCTCAATACAGATTTCGTGTCCCAAACCATATAGGTAGTTGGTGAAGTTGCTCACAAAGACCGCTGCAAGATGTACTTTTTTTCGCTGGTCGGAATCAACCTCCTGTACATTGGAAGAAATGGAGCATGCCAGTTTCTTGAGTATTTGAAGTGAGGATTCCTTTTTAGCTTCCACACAAATGGGAATGTTCTTGAAATCCAGTTCCCTGCCTTTGGTAAAGGACTGTAAGGGGTAGAAAACTCCTTTGTTTTCAGGAATAAGAACATCCATGTCCGTGGCCCCTGAAGTGTGCGCCACAATACCCGGTTTGCCAGCCAAGCATTTGGAAACCTGTACAATGGCATCGTCCTTTACGGCAATCAGGTAAACATCGGCTTCAAAAACATCATTAAAATCATTGGAAACGGCCGTATGATGGGAAAACCAGGCCAGGTCATTCAAATTCCTGCCAACCACCTGCACAATTTTGGCCCTATCTGATTTGGATATGGCATCGAACAAATGTCTGGCAAGGTTTCCGGTACCCAGTAATACAACTTTGAGCATGTCCAAAACTACAAATTTAGGACAGATGCGTCATCTATATAATTAACAAATCTATGGGATTATTTATCGGCTTAAAACCAACAAAATGCTAAAAAGGACGTATTTTTGCCAGCCATAAGCATACCGAATTTCCATGATCGATATCCTAAAAAAGACCCTATTTTCCACAAGACTTATGGCCGTTTTATTTTTGGTTTTTGCAGCAGCAATGGCCATGGGGACATTTGTGGAAAGCTGGTACAGCACAGAGACCGCCCGAATCTATATCTATAACACTACCTGGTTCGAGGCCATTATGGTCTTTTTTGTGATCAATTTTATCGGAAATATTTATAGGTACCAATTGTTGAAATGGAAGAAGTGGGCTATTCTGGTCCTGCACTTGTCTTGGATCTTGATCATCATTGGCGCCTTTGTCACCCGTTATATCAGTTTTGAAGGCATGATGCCCATTCGTGAAGGGGCCACTGAGAAAATATTCTATTCGGATAAAACATATTTAACCGCCTACGTGGATGGCGAAATCAATGGGGAGACCAAAAGACGTATTCTGGAAGATGATATTTTGGTAACCCCAGAAGGAAAAAAATCCAGCTTACCATGGAAATCCGATTTTAACGGGCAACCGTTTACCATTTCTTATGTGGATTTTATCCGAGGGGCAGAGAAGGGATTGATTCCTGATGAAAATGGGACCGAATACCTTCAAATTGTAGAGGCAGGAAATGGGCAACGTCATGAGCACTATTTGGAAAACGGCAAGATAGCCAGCATCCATAATGTGCTTTTTTCCTTGAACAATGAAACCGATGGTGCCGTCAACATTTTTTATTCGGAAGAAGGCGGGTACCAGATCAAACCCCCTTTTGAAGGCAATTTTATGAGAATGGCGGATCAGTTTCAGGGAGAGGTAGTTCAGGATAGCCTTCAAACCCTACAACTGCGTTCGCTCTACAATATGGCCGGAATGCAATTCGTGATTCCGGAACCTTTGGTGAAGGGAACGTATGGTATTGTTAAGGTACCCGATGAAGAAATTACCAAGGTAACACAAGATGCTTTGATCGTTTCCATTTCCGCCAACGGTGAATCCAAAGAAGTAAAATTATTGGGAGGACAAGGAACTACCAACTTTTCGGACAAGATCAATGTGGGCGGATTGGACTTTGCATTGAGCTATGGCTCCAAGATTTATGAATTGCCTTTTTCCATTGAGCTCAACGATTTTATTGCAGAGAAATATCCTGGAACCGAAGCAGGTTATGCCTCTTTCATGAGTAAGGTAACCGTGCATGACGAGCGACCTTTCGATTACGATATTTATATGAACCACGTGTTGGATCACAAAGGATATCGTTTTTTTCAATCCAGTTTTGATCAGGACGAAAGAGGAACCGTACTCTCTGTTAACCACGACGCTTGGGGAACGTGGATTACCTATATTGGGTATTTCCTGCTCTATATTGGCTTGATGGGCATTATGTTCTTTGGGGACACCCGATTCAAGGATTTACAACAGATGCTAGAGAAGATCAAAGCAAAAAAAGCGGCATTGACCGTGGTAGTAATGTTTTTGATGTCTTCAATGGCCATGGCACAGGAAAAAGGAACCGATCATGAGCATTCCGCGTTGCCTACAAAATCGGAGATAGATTCTGTTATCCATGCCACCATGGTAGCCAAGGAACATGCTGAAAAATTCGGTGCTTTGGTCATTCAGGATGAAGGAGGAAGGATGAAACCGATAAACACCTTTGCCTCTGAATTACTACGAAAATTGAGTGGCAAGGACAAGTACGAAGACATGTCCGCCAACCAAGTGTTCCTTTCGATGATGCTGAATCCGGCGGCATGGTACAATGTGGATTTGATTGCCTTGGGTAAAGAACAGAACGACAGTATCCGAAAGGTTGTAGGAGTGCCACCGGGAACCGAATTCGTAAAGGCTACCGACTTCTTTGATGATAACAGGGAATACAAATTACGCCCCTATTTGGAAAAAGCTACATCTACCAACAATCCATCCAATTTTGAAAAGGATTTTAAAAAAGTGGGAGAGCGGCTCAGCTTACTGAACGTGGCACTCAGTGGCAGCATGGTAAAGATTTTTCCATTGCTCGATGACGAGAATAACAAGTGGGTATCCGCGGTGGATTTTCGTGGAGGGAATTATGAAGTCAGGGATTCGCTGTATTCCAACTTTATCCGGAATGCCATGCCATTTTACTTGAATTCCTTGCAACAGTCCATAGTTTCTGGGGATTACTCCCAACCGGACCGTATGTTGGAAGCTTTTAAACAGAACCAGAAAAATCACGGGGAAGAAGTTTTACCATCCGATAATAAGATCAAGACCGAGATCATTTATAACAAACTGGATCTCTTCAACCGATTGTACAAATATTATGCAATGGTGGGGGTGTTCCTGTTTTTGGTGCTCATGATCCAAATTTTCAAGGAACGGGAGCTGTTGAAAGCCTTCGCCTATTTGCTCAAGGGGACCATTGTCCTGTTCTTTATTTGGCACACCATTGGTTTGGTGTTGCGGTGGTACATTTCAGGCCACGCGCCTTGGAGTGATGCTTATGAAAGTATTTTGTATGTATCCTGGGCGACCATGGGCATTGGGTTGGCTTTGGGCAGGAAAAGTGAACTGACCATTGCGGCCAGTGCATTTGTAACTTCCATGTTATTGTGGATCGCCCACCAGAGTTGGGTGGATCCTGCCATCGCCAATTTACAGCCCGTACTCGATAGTTATTGGCTGATGATCCACGTGGCGGTTATTGTAGGTAGCTATGGTCCATTTACCGTGGGTATGATCCTTGGTGTGGTTGTATTATTATTGATGGTTCTGACCACCGAAAAGAACAAAAAACGCATGGATCTGAACATCAAGGAGCTTACCGTGATCAACGAATTGGCGTTAACCGCTGGTTTGGTTATGCTGACCATCGGTAACTTTTTGGGTGGACAGTGGGCCAACGAAAGTTGGGGACGTTATTGGGGTTGGGATCCCAAGGAAACATGGGCACTTATCTCCATCATGGTCTATGCCTTTGTGCTCCACATGCGGCTTGTGCCGGGTCTTAGGGGCAAATGGATTTACAATTTTGCCAGTGTCTTGGCTTTTTCCAGTATCATGATGACATATTTTGGGGTGAACTTCTATTTGGTGGGACTCCATAGTTATGCTAGCGGAGACCAAGTGATAACGCCCAGTTTCGTTTGGTATACGGTGGTAGGAGTCTTTGTGTTGGGAGGCATCAGTTATTGGAGATATAAAGTACACTACTCCAAATAATTAAGTTTTTTCTTTTCCCTTTCAAAAAAATTTGCATCTTTGCTCCATCATGAAGTTATAAGAATTATGTACGCTATAGATGTCATCTTTGGCTTTACGCCAAAAAAGTAACCGAAAACCTTTTCGGTCCTGTTGACATTCCCACACATTTCCAACACATAATTCTTTAAAAATGACACATCACAATACATTTTCGTTCAAAAAATTGATTCAATATTTCTGGATTGCAGTATCTGGAAAGGAAACTGAATTTACCACCGGAAGTATCAGAAAAGCCATTTTCATGCTTTCCATTCCCATGATCTTGGAAATGCTCATGGAATCCATTTTTGCTTTGGTAGACATTGCTTACGTATCCAAAGTCAGCGTAAACGCTGTAGCCACCATTGGTCTTACCGAGTCCGTGATCACGTTGGTGTACGCTTTGGCCATTGGATTGAGCATGGCTGCAACAGCGGTTGTGGCCCGAAGAATTGGCGAGAAGGACGTTCAAGGGGCCAGGGTTGCCGCGGTCCAGGCCATCAGTTTGGGAGTTTTGATTTCCATAGTTATTGGTATTATCGGAATTCTTTTCGCCAAGGAAATTCTAGCTTTGATGGGAGGGGAACCCGATTTAATAAATGAAGGTTTTGGCTATACCAAATTCATGATAGGCGGTAACATTACGGTAGTGTTACTTTTCTTGATCAACGCCATTTTCAGGGGAGCTGGGAATGCTTCCATAGCCATGTGGGCCTTGGTTTTGTCCAACGGGCTCAACATCATATTAGACCCCATGTTCATCTTTGGGTTTGGCCCAATTCCTGAATACGGTGTTATGGGGGCGGCCATTGCTACCAACATCGGTCGTGGCTCAGCGGTACTTTTCCAATTGGGGATATTGTTCTTTGGATGGAGCAAGATTAAACTGGTTTTATCGGACTTGGTACTGAATTTCAAGGTTATGGTGAACCTGATCAAGGTTTCATTGGGAGGCATCGCACAGTTCTTGATCGGTACATCGAGCTGGATTTTTTTAATGCGCATCATGTCCGAGTTTGGTAGCGAGGTTTTGGCCGGCTATACCATCGCCATTCGGGTGATGATGTTCACTTTGATGCCATCTTGGGGAATGAGCAACGCAGCGGCAACTCTGGTGGGTCAGAATTTAGGTGCACAACAACCTGATAGAGCAGAAGTATCCGTTTGGAAAACAGGTAAATACAACGCTATTTTTATGGGAACGGTTTCCTTGGTGTATCTCATTTTTGCCAAACAGATCATCTCATGGTTCAACACCACACCCGATGTGGTAAAAAATGGATCGCTTTGTTTGCAGATCATTGCTGCCGGTTACATTTTTTATGCTTATGGAATGGTGGTGAGCCAGGCCTTTAATGGTGCTGGGGACACCAAGACACCTACCAAGATAAATTTGATTTCCTTCTGGATGTTCCAGTTGCCACTTGCCTATGTGGCTGCCTTGGTCTTGGAGTGGGGAGCGTTGGGCGTTTTTATAGCCATAACTTTGGCCGAAGTGATCTTGGCCATCCTGGCCATCGTTTGGTTTAAAAAAGGAAACTGGAAGCAGGTACAAGTATGATGGGTTTCGTATCTTTAACCTAAAGTTTGACCATCATGAATTCAGATAAAAAAGGCATCAATACCATTTGTACCCACGTTGGGGAATTGGAGGACACTACGTACAAAGGGGCAACTTCACCGTTGTACATGAGCACGTCTTACCAATTTGATGACGTGGATGTAAAACGGTACCCACGCTATTATAATACCCCAAACCAAGAGGCATTATGCAAAAAAATGGCGGCCTTGGAACATGCCGAGGCCGCTTTGATTTTTGGTAGCGGAATGGCCGCCATCAGTACGGCCCTCATGAGTTTTTTACAAGCAGGGGACCACGTGGTGTTGCAACAGACCATTTACGGTGGCACCTATCACTTTGCGGTGACCCAATTTCCAAGGTTTGGGATTACCTATTCCTTTACAGATGGTTGGGAACCAAAGGATTTTGAAAAAGAGATGAGGCCCAATACCAAGCTGATCTATATGGAAACGCCTTCCAATCCACTGCTTACCATCACAGATATTGAAGGTGTTTGTGCATTGGCGAAGCGTAAGGGCATCCTTACCATGATTGACAATACGTTTGCAAGTCCCATCAACCAGACCCCAATAGATCTTGGAGTAGACGTGGTGTTGCATAGTGCTACGAAGTACATGGGCGGGCATTCGGATATTTGTGCCGGGGTGGTGGTTTCATCAAAGGAAAATATGGAAAAAGTGTTCCAGACCGGGATTTGCTTTGGTGGCAGCTTGAGCGATTATACCGTTTGGCTATTGGAGCGCAGTATGAAGACTATGGCATTACGGGTAAGGGCCCAAAATGAAAATGCCATGAAAATGGCGGAATACCTGAGCCAGAACGAAGATGTGGCCGCAGTATATTATCCTGGCTTGGAAACCCATGCCGATCATGAACTGGCCAAATCTCAAATGAAAGGTTTTGGTGGTATGTTGTCCTTTGAACTACCAAATGTAGACCATGCACTTTTTTACAAACACTTAAAGTTGGTAAAACCGGTCATGAGTTTGGCAGGGGTGGAGAGCACTATGACCTCCCCGGTATTAACGTCACATGCCTTGATGAGTGCAGAGGATAGGGCCAAACAGGGGATCAAGGATTCCTTGATACGGTTTTCATTGGGAATAGAAGAAACAGAAGACATCATAGCGGATATTGAACAGGCCATTGCCAAGGTAAAGGCCCTAACCGTTACCGCATAAGTATACTATGAAATTAGACATTTTAGTGTTTGGGGCGCACCCTGATGACGCAGAGCTTGGAGCCGGGGCAACCATTGCCAAAGAAGTTTCCAAAGGAAAGAAGGTGGGAATAGTGGATTTGACCCGTGGGGAATTGGGAACCAGGGGGTCTGCTGAAATAAGGGATACAGAAGCAGCAGCATCTGCCAAGATTTTGGGGATTTCGGCTCGGGAGAATATGGAATTTGCCGATGGATTTTTTGTGAACGACAAGGAACACCAACTGGAAATCATCAAGATGATCAGGCTCTATAGACCTGAAATTGTTTTATGCAATGCGGTCTATGATCGCCATATTGATCATGGAAAAGGAAGCAAACTGGTCAGTGATGCCTGTTTTTTGAGTGGTCTTGTAAAAATCGACACCAAAATGGATGGTGATGACGAGTGGCAGGAAGCATGGCGCCCAAAAGTAGTCTATCATTACATCCAATGGAAAAACCTGAAACCGGATTTTGTGGTGGATGTAAGCGGATTTATAGACACCAAGATTGCTGCAATAAAAGCTTATGGATCGCAATTTTATGACCCAAATAGCGATGAACCTGAAACTCCGATCAGTAGTAAGAATTTTATCGATAGCGTTATTTACCGTGCCAGGGATTTAGGTAGACTGGTAGGTGTAGAATATGCCGAAGGTTTTACCGTGGAGCGGTTTGCTGCGGTGGACAGTTTAAGTGATTTGATTTGATTTGATCAACTTGCTTTTTGATATCTTTTTTCAGCCTTGGGAACGGTGAAGAAGAAGGTGGTGCCTTTTCGGGCCACACTTTCGACCCATATTTTTCCATTATTTTTCAAAACCATTTCCTTGCATAGGGATAGGCCAAGCCCTGTGCCTTTTTCATTATTGGTTCCATAAGTGGTCACATTGGTAGAGCTTTTAAAGATTTTCTTTCGGATTTCTTCACTCATTCCTACTCCGGTATCACGAACGGAAATTTGCCACATATCTTTTGTTTCCTCGGCTTCAACGGTAATCAAACCATTTTCAGGGGTAAACTTGATGGCATTGCTCAATAGGTTTCGCACCACAATATCAATCTGGTTTTGATCCGCCCAGATGAGCGGGTTTTCAGGCAATTGATTGATAAGTTTAATGGACTTACTATTCGCTAATTCTGACAGTAACTGAAAATTATTTGTTACGATTTTATCCAGCGAAACGCGCTTGGGGTTGGTCATAACACCATTCAGTTGGTTTTGCCCCCAGGAAAGTAAGTTGTTCAACGTAAACGAGATATTATCAACATCGGCTTTCAATTTAGGTATGAATGACAAGAATTCATCCTTGCTGATTTCTCCATCCGTGAACAATTTCAACAATCCTTGAAGAGCACCGATGGGGCCCCTAAGATCGTGGCCGATAATGGAGAACAACTTGGTCTTGGTCTTGTTGATTTCGTGTAATTCAGTCTCCCGTTCGGCTACGGCCAAGGATTTTTCCTTTAGTTCCTTGTTCAGGTTCTTCTGTATTTTTTCACTCCTTCTGATTACAAAGGTTATGATACTTAGGATAAGAAGGATGATCACGGAAAAATAGATGTAGTTGCGCTGTTTCGCAAGTGCTTCCTTATTACTTTTGATCAATTCCTGCTTTTCCTGTTCATAATGCAATTTGGTCTCCAATAAGGATAAACTTTGCTCGTTTTTATCTTTGGAGAGCGAATCCGATAGTTTCTTAAAGGCTTCAAGATAGGCTAGGGCATTTGTTTCATTGCCACTTTTTTTATTCAATTTGTAAAGGGTCTCCGAACAATCTATTTGTCCTTGCAAGGATTTAATTTTGGTGGAAAGTTCCATTCCCTCCCGCGCATATGCCATGGATAGGCTGTCTTTTCCCAAGCCAAGGTAAACCTTGGCCATGCCGTTCAGCAATTGGATCTTGATCCTATCATCTTCAATTTGGTCCTTGAACAGCATGTTACTTTGATCATACCAATAAAGAGCCCATTGATACTTTTCCTGCTCCAGATAAATATCGCCTTTCACTTCATAGGCATAGGCCAACCAATCAATGATCTTATGTTTTTCAAAAGTGTTGATGCTGCGATTTATATTGAACATGGCATTTTTAAAATCTTTCGCATCTTTATAAAGTGATGCCATGTTACTTTGAGTTTCCGCATCGATTACTTCATCTCCCAAACGGCGGTTTATTTTTTGAACGGTGTCATAGAACATCAGGGCATTTTTAAAATCCTTTTGATCGGCATAAAGACTGGCAATATTCTCGTTAAGGATGGACAGCATTTCTTGCTGGTTGATTTTACGGGCCAGATCTATTCCTTTAAGGTTTAGGCTGAGCGCTTCTGCATAATTACCTTCAAAACTGTAGTTTTGAGCCATAGTGATGATAATGGGGACTTCGCATTCAATATCTTCCATTTCCCTGGCAATTTCCAAGGCTTCCTTGAACAAGGGCATCGATTTTTTTCGGTCTCCTTTGTTATAAAAATAACCGGCCAGGGCATCCAATCCTTTTACCTTACCATAATCGTAGTCAATGGCCTTGCTGTAATCCAATACCCTACTTGCTATAGAATAGAGACTGTCACTGTCCAAATATCTATAAGAATTGGCCAGACGTATCAAAAGATTAATGTGGGTAGTGTCCTTCGGATTAAATCTATCGGTGGATTCCAATCGTTGCAGTCTAAAGGCCAAGCTGTCCCTCTTGCTGGATTGAGCAGAAAGGGATGGGGTAGATAACAGGGTACAACAGAGTACCACCCCTAAAATTAATAGGTTTTTAGAATTGGATATGAAGTTTTTTTCCGACAACAAGAGGTTGAAAAGATTTGATGCAAAAATAACTTTAGGTTATACTTGGGGGAATTAATTGTTGTGAAATGTCAAAAAAAGTGTGTTTGGTCTTTAAAATGATGCATTTCATCGATGATTTGGTTAAAATAGGATCAAGGTCGGTTTTCAATATCACATATGATGTCAAATACTGTGCTTCAACGCGAAGAAAAATTTAATGAACGGAAGTGGAAAAATATTTTGGTTGAATCAATACAAAAAAGTATTTTTGCATCCGCTTTAAATGGTGGTTGTAGCTCAGTTGGTTAGAGCGCTGGATTGTGGTTCCAGAGGTCGCCGGTTCGAACCCGGTCTTCCACCCTTAAGTAAACGGGACCCAAGCTGTAAGGCTTGGGTTTTTTAATTGTACTAAATAAAAAGCCCTTATTTAATAAGGGCTTTTTATTACTTCAATGGCAATTTCTATTCGGATGCCTTGTCCACTACCAATCGGTGATCTAAGTTGGCAATTTCCCATGCCGTATAAAAGATCAATCGGGCACGGTTTTCCATAAGATCGTAGTTAATTTTATCCGGTGTGTCACTCGGTCTATGATAATCCGCGTGGGTACCGTTAAAATAAAAGATGATCGGAATATTGTTTTTGGCAAAATTGTAGTGATCACTCCTGTAGTAAAACCTATTGGGGTCGTTTTCATCATTATAGGTGTAATCAAACTCAATGTTGGTATACTTTTTATTGATGTCCTCAGAAAGGTTGTGCAGTTCGGTACTCAACTTATCGGATCCAATTAAATACAGGTAATTCCTGGCTCCCTTGTAATTAGGGTCTATCCTTCCAATCATATCAATATTGAGGTCCACAACCGTCTCGGATAGGGGAACAATGGGGTCAACATCAGTGTAATACATGGAACCCAATAGCCCTTTTTCCTCCCCGGTCACGTGCAAGAAAATAACGGAACGTTTTGGTCCGTGGCCTGCATCGGCCGCTTTTTTGAAAGCTTGGGCAATCTCCAAAACGGAAACGGTACCCGAACCGTCATCGTCCGCACCATTGTTGATTTCTCCATTCCCAGTGATACCAATATGGTCCAAGTGGGAAGAAATAATGACATATTCATCTGGTTTTTCAGTACCCTTGATGATGGCTGCAACGTTCTCCGAGCTCAATTTTTCATTACCGCTGGTCACATTTAGATTAAGATTTACGGGTACGGAAATAGATTTAGTGGCCTCGGCGATATCACTTTTGATGGCCTTGGCGGCTTTTTCATCCAAAACAAACAACATATTGTCATTATGCTGGGCAGCCAACTCCATACGACCACTATCGTTGTTTTTCATATAATTGAAGTATCCTTTGTACCTGGCAAAATTCTGCTCATCTAGGTACAGCACTCCTTTAGCTCCTTTTTCAACGGCCAACTCAGATTTTTTACCCATTCCTTCGGACATGTTTCCCCATGCGGAATTTTCCGAAGTGCCGGAAATCACATAGGTGCCATCGGCTTTCATGGGTTCACCGGATTTGATCAGCACCAATTTACCGTCCACATCCAATCCATTGTAATCCGAATAATCACCTTCTTCCACACCATATCCTACAAAAACAACTTCTGTATAAGCACCTTGGGCAGAGGAAAAGGTAATGATATCTTCACCCAACGGAAAAGAGGTGCCATTGATCGTTACACTACCTTCCGGAACTTTCGAGACTTCCAATGGAACTTCCTGAAAATAATCGCCATTACTTTGTGCTGCTGCAATGCCATGGGAGGTATAAAAAGCCTTCAGGTATTCAACAGCTTTTTTCTGACCTGGCTTTCCGGTCTCCCTACCTTCAAACTCATCGGAGGCATAGGTGTATAGATATTCTTTAAGGTCTGCTTGGGTTATGGTTTCCGCAAAGGGTACAGGATCTGCCGCTACGGTGGTCTTTGGTGCTTCCGAAACGGTTTTTTGCGTTGTATTGCACGCCATTACAAAACCCAGGGCTAGTAGGGATACTTTTTTCATGTATGGATTATTTTCAAAATTTCCCAAAAATAGGGAAAAGTTAGTTATGGAAAAGGCATCCCGTTCTTATAACTATTTCAGGCCCTTTATGTAAATTGGCACCCTGTTTCAAATCAACAATAACCATAATAACCGGGCAAATGGACAATACCAAGAACATTGTTGTGGTAGGTGGCGGCATCGTCGGACTTTCCACAGCTTATTATTTGCAAAAAGCGGGCCACCAAGTCACCGTTTTGGACAAATCCGATATTTCTTCGGGAGCATCCTTTGTAAATGCAGGCTACCTAACCCCAAGCCATATTATTTCATTGGCAGCACCTGGAATGATCACCAAGGGATTGAAATACATGTTCAATTCTTCCAGTCCTTTTTACATGAAACCGAGGCTTGATCGCGAATTCATCAAATGGGCATGGTATTTTAAGAAATCCTCCACAAAAGAGAAAGTGGCAAAAGCGATGCCAGTAATTCGGGACATCAATTTACTAAGCAGGGAATTGTACGAGGAAATTAAGGCGTCCGGTGATTTGGGTGATTTTACTATTGGGGACAAGGGATTGTTGATGGTGTACCAAACGGAAGAGTCCCGTGACCATGAAATGGAAGTGCTTGTAAAAGCTGCCGATTTGGGATTGAAGGGCAGGGAATTGTCCATGGAAGAATTGAAGGCCATGGAACCTGAAGTGGACTTTAATGCCAAAGGCGCCATTCTTTGGGAATGTGACCGACATACCACGCCCCCGTTGATCATGAAAAAAATGCTGGATTACCTAGCCCAAAGTGGAGTTGCTATCCATAAAAATGAGGAAGTGGTGGATGTTAAGGCATCAGGTAACAAAATCACCGAGGTCATTACAAATAAAGCTGCTTACAAACCAGATGAAGTCATTTTTGCCGCTGGTGCATGGACCGGTGAAATCTCTAAAAAATTGAAATTGAACCTACCTTTGCAAGGAGGGAAGGGATACCGCATCAACATGGAGGCGCCTACTGGAATTACCATGCCGGCCATTTTGATGGAACGAAAAATTGCCGTGACCCCTATGGAAGGTTTTACACGTTTTGCAGGAACCATGGAATTTTCAGGTAATAACCATTTTATCAGAAAAGAGCGGGTAGAAGCCATTGCCCAAGGGGTGGAACATTTTTATAAAGGATTGCATATTTCGGAAGAAGACAAGAAAAATGCCCAATGTGGACTTCGTCCCGTAAGCCCAGATGGCTTGCCCTATATTGGCAGACCTAGCGGTTTCACGAACCTTGTTGTGGCCACAGGGCATGCCATGATGGGTTGGAGCTTGGGTCCGGCCACAGGTAAACTGGTCACAGAACTGGTTTCTGGTGAAAAATCATCAATGGATATTGCTCCTTTTTATCCAGAACGCAAGTTTTAACCTGCAATATTTACTTTGGGTTAAATTGGGCATGGTGTGTGCTTAAAATTTTTTAGTTGCCGTATTAAGAAGTAATTTTACAGTATGAAGAAACACTACACCACCCTTTTATTTTTCTCATTTGTTCACGTTTTAGGTATTTGGTCCCAAGAGGTTCAAATATTTAGAGTTGAGGACTTTGATCTTAAGGGCAAGGTGAAATCGTGTTTGGTGATCACGGATTACGGCCGTGAATATTTCGAGTTCAACGAGGAAGGGATCTTAATCAAGACCATTACCCAATACAACGAATCCGATCAGGACATTACCGATTATAAATACAGCAATGGGGAATTGTTGGAAAAGCGGATGGAAAGTTACAAGAACAATGTGCTGGACGAATCCACTTCCATGGCCAACTTTTATACCGTGGATACTGTTCCAACACGAAGGGTGGTAGAAAAAATTGTTTCTTACGACAAACAGTTTTTGGAAAAAGAGGAATACCAATATGATAATGACGGGAAACTGGTCCGCATCATTTCCTCCAATATTGACGGAGTAGACGAAACTACATTGGAGTATACCCCTTTTAAGAACGAATTGACAGTAAGTACTTTTACCAATGGCGTTTTGGAAAAGTCGGTCAGGACCTCGGAGAGAAAAGGCCCCAAAGGCAACCAAAAAGTTGTGTTGACCAAGGAGTATTTGGACGGAGAACCCAATACTGCGGTGGAAGAAGTGTACGGCCTCGAAGGTAAATTATTGACCCAGGAAGATTTTTTATATGATGTTGGCGAGAAGGAATTCGTATCTCAGAAGAAATTGTTCTACCAATACAAGGATGGAATATTACAAAAGGTAATTACCAAAACTCTGAATACCGAGGCAGTGGATGAGTATATCTTTCAATTTGATGGACATACCCCAAAGAACTGGACCAAAAAAATCATCACCCCGGATAACACCTATACTACCAGGGTTATCAAATACTATCCTGAAGAAGAAACCCAGAAGGAAAAGACCGACAAGAAGCGTTAAGCTCCCAACTTGGTAAATTCACGCATCAATTTTTGGATAATTTTTGGCTTCACCTCATGACCGCCCTTGAAAGTGATGATTTCAGCATGTCCGCGAAACAAATTCTCAATTTTCCGATGTTCGGTTTCAAGTCTGTCGGGGGTTAAAAATTTATCCTTATCCCCATAAATGATCTTGATTTTGGTTTGGTCAAAATCCATAAAGGCAAAATCCTTCTCGGTCAATTCGTTTGGAATTCCGCCAGCGTAGAGCACTACCAGATTACAGGTCAATTTTTTCCGGACCAACCAGCGGGTCAAAACCGAAACGCCTTGGGAAAATCCGAACAAGTTAAGGTTTAGATTATTAGGGAATTTTTCAGAATCTAACACGGCATCGAGGTAATTGATCAAATTCTCAATTTCCGCTGCCGTATTTTCTTTGGTAAGCCAACTGGCACCTACATATTTATATTCATTTTTGAGATAATACTTGGAAGGTGCTTGAGGAGCCACAATGTAATTTTCATCCGGATCCAAACTTTCAAAATACTTTACAAAATAGCGGCTCAAATAACCAATGCCGTGGAACGTCAGCCAGATGTTTTTGGTCTTAGGTGTAATTTCATTGAGCGTTATATACGTGTTTTCAGTGGTGTAAGTCACCGACCTTTCAATGTGGGGCATAATCACGGGGGTTGATTAGTTATTGCCAAAGCTTTATGTAATTTTACAAAAAATAAGAGAATGAACGAGCACAAAGAGAAAATTCTGGCCGTCTGCAACCAAATTTGCAAGGGAACCTTAATGGAAACGCTAGACATAACCTACATAGATGTGGGTGAAAATTTTCTCTTGGCCCGAATGCCCGTAACACCCAGGGTGCACCAACCCGATGGCGTTCTGCATGGAGGAGCCTCTGTAGCTTTGGCCGAAAGTGTGGGCAGTGCGGCTTCCTATATTTTCTTGGATGGAAAGGAATTTTTTGTCCGAGGTATTGAAATAGCCGCCAACCATGTCAAATCCATAAGGGAGGGGTATGTTTACGCTAGGGCCTCCATGTTGCACAAAGGTAGAACCACCCAACTTTGGGAAATAAAGATTACCAATGAGGCTGGCGACCTCATTTCCAACTGTAAATTGACCACCATTGCACTACCCAGAAAATAAGGATTCCCAATATATTTTTGAAAGAATTGGGTCTAGTTTGGAAAATGAACGGCCATGTGCCATGTATAGAAAACCCAATGAAGAAGTAGTAACTGCCATTTTTCAATCCAATAATGAGCTTTATACCACGAAGGATTTTTTAGAAATCGGTTTTGTTTTTGCTCCTTTTTCGTTGGAAGAAGGTGTTGTTTTGATACGCCCGGACGAATGTTACCGATCCAAACTTACAAATCAGGTAAAATTGAACACAAAGGAACTTGAAGTATCCGGGTTTGGCAAGGAAGAACACATCCTTTTGGTAGAAAAAGGGATAGAAGAAATCCAAGTTGGACACCTGAAAAAAGTGGTTCTCTCCCGAAAATTGGAAGCGAAAATATCCAAATCACCGATTGCAATTTTCAAGGATTTATTGGGCAATTACTCGAACGCCTTTTGCTATCTTTTTCATCATCCCAAAGTAGGCACCTGGTGTGGAGCCACTCCAGAAACCTTGGTCAAAATCAAGGAAGGAAAGTTGAACACCATGTCATTGGCCGGTACATTGCCCTTTGAAGAAAACGTGGAGCCCAAATGGGGCGCAAAAGAAATTGAAGAACAACAAATGGTATCGGACCATATTAGAAATTCCTTGGGCAACCTGATGGAAGACCTGAAAATAGGACAGGCGGAATCCGTAAGGGCCGGCAATCTGTGGCACTTGCGATCAGGGGTAAAAGGAGTTCCACGTTCAGAAACCAGCCTATTGAATATCATTGAATCCTTGCATCCAACGCCTGCGGTATGCGGCATACCTACGAAAGCCGCACAGGAATTCATCCTTCAAAATGAAAAGTACAGGCGCACTTTTTATACTGGATTTTTAGGGGAATTAAACATGCCTAGGGATGGTGAGACTTCACTTTTTGTGAACCTAAGATGTATGGAAATCAAGGGTGATTCGGTCGCCATTTTCGTAGGTGGAGGGATTACTGCCGGTTCGGATCCCGAAAAAGAATGGATAGAGACCCAGAACAAAAGCAAGACCATGCTCCGCATCCTGTAATATGTTGTGCATAACTTAGGGCAATACACTTTTCAGATGTATTTTTGTAGTCCATGATGTACTCAGATATTCCCTCTGCCCAAACCTTGGTTTTGTATTTTAAATCCAAGGGTGTTAAACATATTGTGATTTCCCCAGGATCTCGGAACGCTCCATTGACCATCAGTTTCACGAAGAATCCATATTTCCGTTGTTATAGTATAGTGGATGAGCGTTGTGCGGCGTTTTTTGCATTGGGAATGGCCCAACAGTTACAAGAACCTGTTGCCGTGGTCTGTACTTCGGGCAGTGCACTTTTGAATTATTATCCGGCTGTGGCTGAGGCTTTTTACAGTGATATTCCCTTGATCGTGGTGTCCGCTGACCGTCCCGGCTACCGAATTGATATCGGGGATGGACAGACCATTCGTCAAGAGCATGTTTTGGATAGGCATATCGGCTATGCGGCCAATTTAAAACAAGATCTTACCCATGCTGCGGACAAGATCTCTAACTATGGTTCAAATCTTTTGAAAGAAAGCCAAGGGATAGTTCAACGTTTCAACGAAACTGAAATAAACAAAGCGTTGGAAACTGCCTTTAAACAAAAGGCCCCGGTACATATCAACATTCCTTTTGAAGAGCCCCTGTACGGAAAGGTGCAAACACCATCAGTAACAATTGAAAAGGTGCGGTTTGAAACTTCGGACATTCTAGATGGCCAGGATTTGTCGGCTTTGTCCAAAATATGGAAAGAGAGCCCACGGAAAATGATATTGGTAGGAGTGGCCCAGCCGGGCTCCATGGAAGTAGGTATCATGGAAAAGCTGGCCAATGATGGCAATACCTTGGTGTTTACCGAAACGACTTCCAATCTTCACCACCCGGATTTTTTTTCGAGTATCGACAGCATCATCGCTCCCATTGAAAAAGCTAAGAATAGTGATGAGCTCTTCAAAATGTTGCAACCGGAATTATTGGTCACTTTTGGAGGGTTGATCGTTTCCAAAAAAATCAAGGCATTTCTGCGAAAATACAAGCCTAAGCATCATTGGCACATTGACCCCAAAAAAGCGTACAACACGTTTTATTGCCTAACGGAACATGTCAAACAAAGTCCGAATGCATTTTTCAATCAGTTGGGAATATCTTCAACCCAAGCCAGCGAATACAAGACTTTTTGGGAAGGTATAAAATCCAAATATGAAGCAAAGAGGGAAACATATCTGGGGCAAATTCCATTTTCAGATTTTCTTGTGTTTGATAGGTTGATAAAGACCATACCCAAAGGGTATCAGGTGCATTTGGCGAACAGTTCAACGGTTAGATATGCCCAGTTGTTTCCCATGCACGAATCCCTCAAGGTATTTTGCAATCGTGGCACGAGTGGTATTGATGGAAGTTCGTCCACCGCCGTTGGAGCCTCGGTACATTGTCCTGAACCTACCCTTTTGATTACGGGAGACCTTAGTTTTTTCTATGACAGTAATGCGTTATGGAACCAGTATATAAGACCAGATTTCAGGATCATCTTGATCAATAATGGGGGAGGGGGTATTTTTAGGATTTTACCTGGCAAAGAGGATACCAAGGAATTCGCCGCCTATTTTGAAACGCATCACTCACTAACGGCTGAGCATTTGGCGATGATGTACGGTTTTGGATATGATAAGGCAGAAAACGAAACTGAAGTCCTGCAAAACATGGAAAGTTTTTATGAAGCATCGGCAAAACCGAAGATTTTAGAGATCATTACCCCGCGCGAACTGAACAATAAAATTTTGCTTGGCTACTTTGATTTTATATCTTAGAGGCTAAGCTATGAATCCTTAAAAACACTAATCAATCATGAGCAAAAGAGACGAGTTGATCGAAAAATATGCCGAGGACATCAAATCCAAATTTGGGGAGACACCCAATATGGACCTGTTGACCAAGGTGGCCATTGGCCTAGGCCCTGCAATATACAACCTGGATGCTTCCAAGGTATCTGGATCGGATGAAAAGGAACTTAGTACCGTAAAGAACAATTTCTTGATCAAAAAACTGGGACTCGCGGATGGCCCGGCGTTAATGGAAGGTATCAGCCTGGTTATTTCCAAATACGGACAATCTGAAAAAAACAAACACAGGGCGGTCATCTACTATATGCTGACCAAGCACTTTGGTAAAGAATCGGTTTATAATTAAGATTACAATGCCGTTTAAAGAGCTGTCCAATTTGGGCAGCTTTTTTGTTTCAAAAAGGTTCATTTGTTTTCTTTCAGCCTGATTTTTTGCGATTTAACCCATTATATTCTTTACCAATGCAAAAATTGATGAGATTACCGGTTTTTAACAATCACAAATGGATTTAAGCATAATCATACCTGCCTATAATTCGGAGGCTTATATAGAAAATTGTCTGTCGAGTATTTTGAACCAGAAATTACCAAAGGAAAGATATGAGGTTATAGTTGTTAATGATGGCTCAACGGATGCTACCAAAGAAATTGTGGAAGATATTGCCAAACAGTTTGGCAATATCAATTTGATAAATCAGGAAAACAAGGGACTTGGAGGTGCCAGGAACATTGGTTTTGACATTTCAACGGGCAGATACGTTTATTTTTTGGATGCCGATGATTATGTGGCAAGTAATACCTTGGGAAAACTAATAGATATTGCTTTAGCACATGACCTTGATATATTGGGTTTCAGGAGTAAAAAAGTAATGGATGGAAAAGCGTCCCTTTCAGAAAATATTGAATCGGAAGCTCCAGTAATTGTCATCACGGGAAGGGAATACTTGGCGACCAATAATTATAAACCCGAGGTTTGGTGGTATTTTACAAAGAAGGACTTTTTCTTGTCTACAAAAGTTAGACATTATGATAGGAGATACGTGCAGGACTCCTACATTACTCCAACCTTGTTTTCAAGAGCGAAGAGGATAGCTCATCTTCCTTACGATGTACATCGATATTTACTATCCCCTAATTCCATTACAAGAAATCGCTCGGCGGAACATCTAACGGTCCATTTGGGTGATCTGGATTATGCCGTTAAAAAACTGAACGATTTGATTACATCAATAGAAAAGGAAGGAGACCCGAAAAATGCAAAGTGCCTTTACACCCTCAACGTCAAAAAGGAAAGATATGTCTTTGTTTCGATCATACGCTATATTAGATCTAATTTCCCATATTCCCGTTTAAAGGAGGGTTTGATCGGGTTTAGTCTGAAAGAATCCTATCCGATGAGGTATTTCCCCAAAACACCTAGCTACAACTCCCTTACAAATAGAACTTTGGTATTTGTTTTTAATTCGCGTCCATTGCTCTATCTTTCCTTTAGATGTTATAGGTTTGCCAAAGTATTTAAAGGCAAATAACACAGAATTTAAAAGGTAACTGTAGATGATAAGACTTGGGGACTATAATACACTAAGAATAGAAAGATCCACCAGTGTTGGACTTTTTTTACAAGACGAAGAGGGAACAGAAATTCTTTTGCCCAACAAGTATGTACCAGAAGATATTAAGATCGATACCGATATAACAGTATTTTGTTATTTGGACAACAGCGAACGCCCTGTGGCCACTACGCTTACGCCCTATATTGTAAGGGATGGTTTTGCCTACTTGAAGGTGGCGGAAGTCAGTGCCTATGGCGCCTTTTTGGATTGGGGCCTTGAAAAGCACTTGCTCGTTCCCTTTAGGGAACAGGCCCAGCGTATGGAAGAAGGAAAGCAATATTTGGTATATTGTTACCTAGATGAGGAAAGTTTACGACTTACCGGATCCAGCAAGGTGGATAGGTTTTTGGTCAATCAAAAACCGGATTATCAGCCGAACGCCGTAGTGGATCTTTTGGTCTTTCGCAAAACACCGCTAGGGTGGGAAGTTATTGTGGATAACAAATACAAAGGACTCATTTTTGACAGTGATATTTTTAAACCCATTTCCCTAGGGGATCATCTCCAAGGATTTGTAAAAAAGGTAAGGGAGGACCATAAAATTGATATATCCCTGCAGCCTATCGGAGCCAAGATGTTGGAACCCACCGCAAAGATGATCCTTGATAAACTTACAGAAAACAATGGTTTTTTGCCCTTGCATGACAAGTCTACACCGGAAGAGATTCAGAGTCAACTTCACTTGAGCAAAAAGGCGTTTAAAAAAGGAGTAGGGATTTTGTACCGCCAACGCAAGATCGTAATTGAGGAAGAGGGTATTCGATTGTTGTGAGGCATGATTAAAAAAAGCACCATTTTTGTTCTTTAAGTACATTATTTTCATACTATTGGGTTTTTTTCTTTAGGTAAAAACTTTACATTTGTAAAGAGGCGTTTTAACATTTTTTTTAACACGCATTCAGGTAGTATTAACCCATAACCCCTTGACAACATGCCTTTTATTGAAGAAAGTGATTTGTTGGACCTTCATAAGGATATAGATAAGGCCCAGATTATCAACGAAAGATTACTGGATCAGATTAAGTATAAGAACAAAGATTTACGCAGGTTGAAGCTGCAAAGGAACATTCTTATGGGTTTTGTGGGGCTCTTTGTCATCGGTACTTTGGCCATAACATCCTTTACTGCAGGGCTTACAAGTAAGCAGTCATATGAAAACCAAAGCAATGTATTGGTTTCCATTGACAGTCTAGAAGTGATCAAGGCTAGGATTGACAACCTTAAATCCCAAAACGAAGAACTTAGCTTGGTAAAGGAGTTCTATTTGGCCAAAGAGTTTTTGAACAAGGAAAAGATTTACTCCGTTCAGGTTAAATCATTTGTGGACAACAACGTTACCCTGGCCTCCGAAGCCTTGACCAACACACTTTTTGTAAAAACCAACCCCTTTTATGCCTATTCGCTGGGTAATTTTGAGACATTGCAAGAAGCTCAAACCTTTAGGAAACAATTAGTACAAATGGGCTTCAAGGATGCATTTGTGGCCTCTTACCAAGACGGCAAAAGAATAAAAATAGAAGATCCTTTTTAAACTTGGGAAATACAAAGACCTGGATACAGGCCGCACGATTACGAACATTACCTCTTTCCTTGGCGGGAATTATTACTGGGGCCGCAATGGCCACCAAACAAGGTGCTTTTGAACTTTCCATATTTGTTTTGGCCTTGTTGACAACCATCGGTTTTCAGGTGACCTCCAATTTTGCCAATGATTATGGGGATGGAGTAAAGGGAACGGATAATGAAGACCGAATAGGGCCTACCAGGGTACTACAAAGTGGTCTGCTCACAAAAGATTCGCTTAAAAAAGGCATCATAGTTTCCATCGCCGTTTCCCTGGTTTTGGCCTTGGTTCTCGTTTATAAGGCTTTCGGATTGGAAAACTTATCATATATCATCCTGTTTACGGTTCTTGGAGTGTTGAGCATTTGGGCTGCACTAAAGTATACCATGGGTTCCAATCCATATGGTTATAGGGGGTTGGGAGATTTGTTCGTGTTTCTGTTCTTTGGCTTGTTAGGGGTTCTGGGAAGTATGTTTTTATTTACCAAAAGCTTGGAAGCCACATCATTTCTGCCCGCAGTAGCTATTGGATCATTATGTGTTGGGGTGTTGAACCTAAATAATTTGCGGGATGTAGTGTCCGATAAAAAACATGGAAAAATCACTTTGGTCGTTAAAATGGGTTATGAAAATGGAAAACGTTATCATTTCTTTTTGATTTTAACGGCATTGCTGTGTTTTTTGATTTATATTGTGGTAGTGGGCATGCACTGGAGCCATAGCTTTTTTATGTTGGCTTTTGTGCCTATATTGATTCACTTGAGAAAAGTGATGATGACCCGTGAACCGGTGAAGTTGGATGGGGAACTCAAAAAGTTGGCACTTGGCACCTTTTTTCTTGCCATACTCTTCTTTACGGCAGTCAATATTTTTTTGTAAATTTGATTAACAACCAAATAAACTTAAAGGAACTTGGAACATCCAATCAGAATTCTAATCGTAGAGGACAATGTCATCATTGCAGATGACATGCAATCCATGCTCGAGGAAATAGGGTATGAGATTGTAGATAATGTCATTGTGTACGAACAGGCCGTGGAGGTATTGAAGAACAACCATGTTGATTTGGTTTTGATCGATATTATCTTGGCTTCGGACAAGACGGGTATCGATTTGGGCAAACATATCAGGGACAACTATAACATCCCATTTATATTTGTGACCTCTAACTCGGATCGTGCCACAGTTGAGAATGCCAAGACTGTAAAGCCAGATGGCTACCTGGTCAAGCCTTTTGAACAACAGGATTTGTACACTTCCATTGAAATTGCACTTTCTAATTTTAATTATTCAAGAAAAGAAAACAGCAAAGAGTTTGAAGATGCCGGTGAGAGTTTCACCTCCAATTCCGTTCTCAAGGACTCCATTTTCGTGAAGAAACAACACCTTTACTACAGGATCCAGTTCAAGGATATCCATTTTATAAAGGCAGACAACGTGTACTTGGAGGTCAATACAGTCGATAAGAAGTTTTTGGTACGTTCCCCGTTAAAGGATTATCTGGAAAAATTACCGCAGAATAAATTTTACAGGGCGCACAAGTCATACATTGTAAATGTAGACCATATAGATGCCATCAATTCCAAGGATATTGTAATCAACAATAACTTGATCCCAATCTCTAAGGATTTCAAGGATTTTATTCTTTCGTCCATGAACAGTTAAGGGGATTACCCATAAAATGATATGAAGCGTCCTTAATAGGGCGCTTTTTTTATGACACAACATTTGAAAAGGAAAATTACCACAACTTTCTGGGCGTTCACAACATAATTTTCGTCCCCTGGTAAGTCAGCGTTACTTTAGCAGTGTTAATAATTAAGAAAGTAATTTTTTCATTTTCATATAGTGTTCTCGTAAAAGGGTCTTGTTCATTTGGCAAGGCCTTTTTTGATTTTTTACTTATGCTATTTGTGTTTCCGGACACATCCAAGAATTCCAATTTCTTTTTAATATAGTCAGACACGAATTACTCTAATGACACTGGTTGTTGATCTGGGCTTTTTGAAGAATCTCAATTAACAGGGTTTTCCAGTTTATTCGAATACCACAAATGCTTTGTGGATACCTTTTGGTCATTTCGAGCAAAGCGGACCTTATCAAATATCCAGATTAATAGCCTTATCTAATGGAACATTGTTAACCGTTTATTGGTAACTGTTCATGGAATAAAATTCATAAATCGTTAAGATGACCACAACAACTGGCTACTTCGCAACAATAATTTCATTGGCCAAGACGTGAAATTTACTTTTACCATGTTATTAATCAGAAAGTAATTTTTTCATTTTCATATAGTGTTCTCGTAAAAGGGTCTTGTTCATTTGGCAAGGCCTTTTTTGATTTGCGCAAGCTCCATATTGATTGGTCTTGTCCATGAAATGCACAAAACATCGATATAATGCGCATTGACATACATCGAAGTCGTTTTCACAACAGAATACGATGTTTTCACAACAATACTGGGCAAGTCTAATGCCTGGAATTTAATTTTGGGATCAAACTGACGTTCTTTATATACCCCATACTTGGTTTTCAGCGGCTGCTTAGCGTCTTTGAAATTGTCCATTTATTGGGGCTGTAAAGGAAAAATGGGCACTAAATCTTATGGGTACGTTTCAATATAAAGGCGTTCCTGTATCAAGAAAATTAATGGGACGTTACGTAAGACTTATATTCACCACTATATCTTTTGTTTTTCTCTACACCGCTTCGGCTCAGGTAACAACCGATGATGATAGGAGTGTGTTAAAGGAATTCCAGGATGCCAGTGCCCCATCTGGTCGGTTCAATGTCTTCTTCAATTCCATTAACCGGTACAACCTCAATTCTGCCTATGATTGGTTGGACACCATTAAGATTTATCTTGCCAATGCGGAAAAAACCAATGATTCACTGGCTTCCAAAATGTACAGAATCATGGAGGCGCAGGTTTATAATGACCTCGGTGAATATGACAAGAGTACCGCCTTGGCCAAGGAAATGTACCTTTCCAATGACTCCTTGGACTTTGAATCAAAAAAGATTTTATTGGAAATGTTGGATGACAACTATGCCAATCTCCAATTGTTCGATAAACAAATAGAAATCCGTAAGCGAAAGCGTGAACTGGGTCTAACCGATAATGTGGCGTTTTACGACATCTACAGCAATCTTGGGCTGTATACAGAGGCACGCAACAAATACATCATGGATGTTAAGCCTACCATTGCCGACAACGATTCCTATGGCTTGGCTAAGTATCATAGTAAGGTGGGAAATTACCTTAGACTTGACAATTCGGCACCCACGGCCCTAAGTGAGTTGAAAAAGGCAAAAGCCTATTTGGATGTTTACCTGAATGACATTTCTACGCAAAAAAGTGAAGCGGATATTTTTGAAAGCGACCTTTTGAAGGCCGAAATTGAAGGCAATATTGGTAAATGTAATGTTCAGCTAGGGGATTATGAAGAGGCTATACCTTTACTGCTGAACAGTATTGAGGTTTTAAAGACCTCGCCAAGAAACAGTGACCAAAGTGAAGTGGTGGACAATACGCTATTTCTGGCGGATGCCAACCTGAAATTGGAGCGCTTTGCCGAGGCCAAAAAAAATTTGGATGCTGAATTCGACCACGTCACCGTTTTACAGACCATAAAGCGTAACAGCCTGCTCGCGGCTTACTACGATAGAATCGAGAACTATAGGAACGCAGCCATCTATTATAAGCGTAACGAAAGAATCAATGACTCCATGTCCCAAAAGGAAGCTGCACTCATCAAACAACAATTGGTTACCGTTGTTGGCAATGAAGAAATGCAGAACAGCTTGCGTATCATTAATGAACAAAAGCAGATAAACGCTCAAGCCCGCAGTGAAATGAAAGCCAAGGAAGAGCAGATAAATCTGGTCATCATTTCGTTGATATTCACTTTATTGGGTTTTGCAGGGTTGGTGTATGCTTATATGAAGAGTATAAAGAACCAACGACTGATCGCTGAACAAAAGCATATCATAGAGAATGCCTTGATTGAAAAGGATTCCCTGTTAAAAGAAATTCACCATAGGGTGAAGAACAACCTTCAGATGGTGTCCAGCTTGTTGAGCCTTCAGACCAAAAATACAAGAAGTAAAGCTGCCATTGAGGCATTGGAAGAAGGGAAGAGCAGAGTAAAGGCCATGGCCTTGATCCATCAAAAATTATATCAGAATGATGACCTTTCGGTAATCGAGATGCAGGGCTATATTGAAAGTTTGATCAATAGTGTACAGTCCGTGTACAAAAAAGGAGGTCACAACATAAGCATTACCATTGATGCGGAAGGAACCGAGCTGGACATTGATAGGGCCATTCCTTTCGGATTGATCTTGAACGAATTGGTTTCCAATTCCTTCAAATACGCATTCCCTGAAAATGACGAGAATGGAAAGATTTACATCCACCTTAGTAAGAATGGGGACCAAGGCTATTTTGAGTATTCCGATAACGGGGTAGGTCTACCTGAGGATACGGAAGAAAGAAGCCATTCCTCTATGGGTATTCGCCTTATCAATAGATTGGTAAACCAGCTTCAATCTAAACTCAATATAGATAAACAGAACGAAGGGGTCAGGTTCTGGTTCAATTTCAGTTAAATTATCTCACCTGACTTTTAAGGACCACTTTGTGCAGTAGTTTTGGAAAGAACCGCTTTAAGTACGCACCACTGATTTCCTTTCCTCCAATATTCACTTCAAAGCTCTCATTTTCAACGGACCTGATTATTTTTTGTGCGGCCAATTCAGGGGAAATACCATTTTGAGTTGCAGTATCATCCATTTTCTGTGGTGTTCCATCGGCTGTTAATGCATTTTTGGCAACATTGGTGCGTACAAACCCAGGGCAAACCAAAGTAACTTTTACCCCGTCTTTTTCATGCTCCATTCGCATCACATCAAAAAAGCCGTGCAGGGCGTGTTTGGCCCCACAATAGCCCGATCTGTATGGAGAGCCAAATTTGCCCATCAAACTGGTAACGGTAACATAATGACCTGATTTTTGGCCTAAAAAATGGGGAAGGATTGCTTTGGACAGGGCCACGGTTCCCAAATAATCAACATCGATGAGTTGTTTGTAAACCGACATATCCGTGTCCTTGATCAACGATCGTTGGCTAATGCCCGCATTGTTGACCAAAATATCCACCTTGCCATAAAAGGAAGTGGCTTTTTCGGTAATCCTGGTCATTTGGTCATGATCCTTTAGGTCCAAGGGTAAAATGGAAATATTTCCGGACCCCCCGCACACTTCCTTTACGGATTCCAATTCTATCTTTTTCCGTGAGGATAGAATAAGGTTACAAGGCCATTTACTTAGTTCAATTGCTAAACTTCTGCCAATGCCCGAAGAGGCACCGGTAATCCAAATCGTTTTTCCCTTGATGCTTGCCATTTGTTCGCTTTTAGATGTAAAATATAGTTAAATTTGGGAGCACAGGATGAAAGCGACATACAAAAAGTACACCCTAGATTTTAAAGTTCCCAGCGGAACTTCACGTGGCATTTTAACGCAGAAAGAGACCTGGTTTTTGATACTACGGGACAAGGGACGTTTTGGTATCGGGGAATGTGGGCTTTTAAAAGGATTAAGCGTTGATGATGTGACGGAATATGAAAACAAACTGGCCTGGGTCTGTCAAAACATCCATTTGGGAAAAGAGGAGCTATTAAATGAATTGATTGCCTTTCCCTCTATTCAATTTGGGATTGAACAGGCATTTTTGTCCCTTGCAAGTCAGGATTCCTTTGAACTTTTTCCAACTGCCTTTACAAGAATGGAAGCCCCAATCGCCATTAATGGACTCATTTGGATGGGTAGCGAAACCTTCATGTTATCGCAATTGCTGAAAAAGTTGGAAGATGGTTTCAGGTGCATCAAAATGAAGATAGGCGCCATCGATTTTGAGAAGGAATTATCCATTTTAAGATTCATTCGAGATAACTTTAGGCCTGAAGAAATTGAATTACGTGTAGATGCCAATGGAGCTTTTTCCCCGGAGAAAGTATTGAATAAACTGGAAAGATTGGCCGAGTTCCAATTACATTCCATTGAGCAGCCCATTAAACCCAAACAATGGGGGTTAATGGCCAAATTGTGTGAAAAATCCCCATTGCCCATTGCGTTGGATGAGGAGTTGATCGGCATATTTTCAGTAACAGAAAAGGAGAAACTGCTACAAACCATTAAACCACAGTTTATTATTTTAAAACCTAGTTTAGTAGGTGGTTTTACAGGAAGCGAACAATGGATTACAATGGCTAAAAAATACAATATTGGGTGGTGGGTGACGAGTGCCCTGGAAAGTAATATTGGGCTAAATGCCATAGCCCAATGGACCTATACCTTGAATACAACCATGCCGCAAGGTTTGGGGACCGGTAGCCTATACACCAATAATATGGAAAGTCCACTCGAAGTTTCCCAAGGGAATATTTATTACAGAAATCAAAAGAATTGGAACCAAACAGAAATTGAAAAAATATGTTTATAGAACAAGGCTACAAGGGATCAAGCGAAGGTTGGCGATACATAGTGGGTCTTTTGATCATTTTTTTTGGATGGCAGATTTTGGGAGGGATACCATTGTTGGCGGCCTTGATCTTAAAATCGGATTCCATGATGAACATGCCTATGGATTATGGTAGCATGGCCGACACGCTTGGGCTGAACATGTTCTTCTTTTTGGTCTTGCTCACTTTTGTGGCCGCCATGGGGAGCCTTTGGCTGGTGGTTCGGTTTGTACACCGGCAGTCCTTCACCAGTTTTACCACCTCCCGTAAAAAAGTGGACTGGAAGAGGATTCTTTTTGCATTCAGTCTTTGGGGCATTGTTTCTTCCGTTATGGTGATGTTGGATATATACCTTTCTCCGGAAAACTATATTTTCAACTTCAAACCAATGCCGTTTTTTGTGCTTTTGATACTTTCCATTGTTTTGGTACCCATACAGACCAGTTTTGAAGAATACTTTACGCGTGGTTATCTCATGCAAGGCATCGGCATTGCTTCCAAAACCAAATGGCTGCCCTTTGTGGTCAGTTCATCACTTTTTGGCCTCCTCCATATCTTCAATCCAGAAGTTGAAAAACTGGGCTATGGTGTTTTGGTGTTTTATATAGGTACCGGATTCTTTTTGGGGATTTTGACATTGATGGACGAAGGGTTGGAACTCCCGTTGGGATTCCATGCAGCGAACAATCTTTTTACGGCACTTTTGGTTACCGCGGATTGGACGGCATTCCGCACCAATTCCCTTTATAAAGATATTTCCGAGCCTGTGCTGGGCTGGGATGTTTTGATACCCGTTTTTGTTTTCTATCCTATCCTCATCCTTATTCTATCAAAGAAATATGGCTGGAAGAACTGGAAGGAGCGACTTTTTGGAAAAGTGATGACCAAGGAAGAATTTGTAGCCCTCACCGATGGAGATTCCGATTTGGCATAACATACATCCCGATTTTAAATTCAATGGCTTTTCCTGCAATCTGGAAGACCTTTCCGAAATCGGATACCGCCTTGTAAAGGAGGGAGATGCACATGAGACAGTAATCGGGGAATTTTTATTGGATTGGATTTCGAACAAACCTACCTTGGAAGTCCTTACCTCAGGTTCTACAGGCAAGCCAAAACGGATTGAATTGAACAAGCAACATATGGTCAATTCTGCCTTGGCCACCGGAGCATACTTTCAACTGGAACCAAGGCAATCGGCACTCCTTTGTTTACCCTGTTCGGGAATAGCGGGAAAAATGATGTTGGTGAGAGCCATGGTCATAGGCCTACACTTGGATGAAGTGGAACCCACTTCCATTCCTCTGTCATACCGTCAAAAAAGTTATGATTTTGTTGCAATGGTGCCGCTGCAGGTAGAGCAAACCTTACAAGAATTGGATAGGGTGGGTACCTTGATCATTGGTGGTGCCCCTGTGAATGAAAGACTTAGAACCAAGTTGCAAGGAGGTTCTACCAAGGTTTATGAAACTTATGGTATGACCGAAACCATCACTCATATTGCCGCCAAGGAAATCGCCCCTGAACCAACAACATATTTCGAAGTACTTCCTCATGTAACCCTGACCACGGATCCTCGTGGTTGTTTGGTCATAGACGCCCCCAATGTTGTTGAACAAAAAATCATCACCAACGATTTGGTAGAACTGGTCAGTGAAACCCGTTTTAAATGGTTGGGCCGTTTGGATAGCGTGATCAATTCAGGTGGAATTAAATTGATGCCTGAAACCATTGAGTCCAAATTGGAGCCCCTCATAAATTCCCGTTTTTTTGTAACCGGTATAAAAGATGAAGTGTTGGGTGAAAAACTGGTCCTTATAATAGAGGGTGGCCCTTTTCCTAAAGAGGAATTACTACAAGAGATCAAGTCATTGGAAACCATTTCAAAATATGAGGTGCCCAAGGATGTTTACTTTGTAAAAACCTTTGTGGAAACGGCCACCCAAAAGATTCATCGCGATGAAACATTAAAATTAATCTTGTAATTTAAGCATTCAAAACAACCAAAAATAACCCCATGAGAAAAACCATCCAACTGATTTTTTTATTTGTTCCTTTTTCCTTTTTTGCCCAAGAAATTTTGCCTGAAGTTGAACGGGCCCGTGTTGTGGATGAGATTTTGGAAGAACGTTTCAATACGCTTCTTCCTGAATTAATGGACCGTACTGGTATTGACATGTGGGTTGTGATTTCAAGGGAATACAATGAAGATCCTGTTATCAAGACCATGTTGCCAGCTACTTGGTTGAATGCCAGGAGGCGTACCATTCTACTATTCTATAGAAACAAGGACAAAAACACAATTGATAAATTGGCGGTGGCCCGTTACAATGTAGGAAAGAGTATCATTTCTGCTTGGGACAAGGAAAAGGAACCCGACCAATGGAAGCGTTTGATGGAATTGATAGAGGAACGCAATCCGAAGAAAATAGGGCTTAATTTCTCCAAGGACCATAATATAGCCGATGGTTTGGACAAAACGGATTATGATGAGTTCATGGCCAACCTTCCCAAAAAGTTTCACTCTAGGGTGGGGTCTGCTGAACAGTTGGCTGTACGTTGGATAGAGACCCGTACCCCAAGGGAAATGGCCATTTTTGCCCAATTGACGGAAATTACACATAACATTGTTGCGGAAGCTTTCTCGGAAAAAATAATCACTCCTGGCATTACCACTACCGATGATGTGGTATGGTGGATGCGCCAAAAAGTGACCGATCTTGGTTTGGAAACATGGTTTCATCCCACAGTGGATATCCAAAGAAACAATGAAGGCTTGGTAAGCCACCTTACCTCTTTTTCAACAGGTGAAGCAGAAAAAGTGATCCTTCCAGGGGATTTGTTGCATTGCGATTTTGGAATCACCTACCTAAGACTCAACACGGATTGCCAAGAAATGGGCTATGTTTTGCTGCCAGAAGAAAGGGAAGCTCCGGAGTTTTTGGTCAACGCCTTAAAGGATGGTAACCGTGTGCAAGATTTCTTGACCCAGAACATGATCAAAGGAAGGGTAGGGAATGATATTTTGGCCAAATCCCTTCAAGCTGCCAAGGAGACTGGTCTTCGCCCTTCGATCTACACCCATCCGTTGGGTACTTATGGGCATTCCGCAGGAACAACCATTGGAATGTGGGATGCACAGGACGGTGTCATGAAGGATGATGGAGAAAACTATCCGCTTAACCCCAACACGGCGTATGCCATAGAACTGAATGCCACTGTGAACATTCCTGAATGGAACAGGGACATCCGTATCATGTTGGAAGAACCTGGATTTTATGGGGAAGATGGCTTTAGATATGTAAATGGTAGGCAAACCGAAATGTTTCTCATTCCTAGACCCAAACCTCAATTGGGCAACTGATTTTTTCGTAAATTAGATAACCTATTAAACATCATGGTCTTATGAGGTTATCTGTTTTACTTTTCGTTTTGTTATGTCCAGCAATTTTGACCTATGGTCAAAAATCGATTAGTGGGCGTATTACCCATGAGGGGAGTGCTTTAAAAAATGTGAGTATCCAAAATCTTGCTTCGAGAGTATCAACAGCTTCTGACCAGAAGGGGATGTATCAAATTTCAGCCCGGCCCAAGGAAGAGCTGCAGTTCACCTATATGGGTATGGACACCGTTTCCATCATTGTGGAAGATGTGACTAATATTTTGAACATAAACATGCAGATGCAAGTGGAAGCGTTGGATGAAGTGGAAGTTGTAAGTGAAGTTGGGAAAAACAAACAACGCATCATGGAGCAACAATACCCCACCAATGAAAACTTGATCCGGACCGCATTCGGTATCATAGACAAAGAAACCTTCGCTGGTCGTTTACCAATTTTAACAAGCAAGGACATGATCAGCAATCATTACCATTTTGGTATGTTCTTAATGGGGAAGTTTGCCGGGTTGAATGTTGTAATTAATCCAGATTATACTTTTGATGTGTATTCTAGGAGCATGGGTTCCATTATGGCCAAGAAACCTGCCATTTATGATATAGATGGTCAGATTTTTACCGAAGGACCTTCATGGCTAGACCCAAGTACTGTGGAACGAGTGGCACTGATGCCAGGAATTATGGCTACCTCGCGTTATGGATCTATTGGAGCCGGAGGTGTAGTTGTGGTAAATACCAAAAATGGTACTTACAAACCAAAGGAGAAAGAAAATTATGATCAGGCGTTACTACGGAACAACTATGTAAAAGGGAGTGTTGTTTCCATTGATGGCAAGGAAGCACCCACATCAACATATGGTGAAAAACTTTGGAACAGTGGTTCATTACAAGAGGCCAAATTGACCTATGAACAGCATGGCAATGCATTCAAAAGTCACCCCTACTTTTTATTGGAAGCCTACCGTTATTTTTATGAGGAACGTAACGCGAAGGATTATGCGGATGGCATTTTAAATGATTTCATGAACATGTCCCAGGACAACCCGGTATATTTAAAGGCTATGGCCTATGTGCTGGATGCCCAAGGTAGAGCGGAAACGGCCCATGACCTTTATAAAAGGATTTATACCCTGCGGCCGGATTACGCCCAAAGTTTTATTGATATGGCGAACAGTTACCGAGATTTGAATAGACCGGAGTCGGCGGTTTCCCTTTACGCAAGACATTCTTATTTACTGGACGAAGGGATGCTGCCTAAGGATAGCCTAGATCTGGCCGATATCATGAAGCGCGAAATGAACAATCTATTTACGTTGGAAAGCAGTTCCCTGAAAATCAAGCAACGGAAAAGCAATCCGGATGAAGCTTATGCTACCAGATTGGTCTTTGAGTGGAACGATTCCGAAGCGGAATTCGATTTACAGTTTGTGAACCCGAACAACCAATTCTTCAATTGGAGACACACCATGGAAGAGATGCCGGAGCGTATCCGGTCTGAAAAGGAGCAAGGTTATTCCATGGCAGATTTTATATTGGATGATGAACTGCCGGGCATATGGAAGGTGAATGCCACCTATCATGGAAACAAGCAGGTCACGCCAACTTTCGTCAAAGCCATTATTTACAGAAATTATGGCAGTAAACTGCAAAGCAAGGAAACTAAAGTATTTCAATTGGGGACAAGGGACGTCAACCAACAACTTTTTACCTTGAACATATCTACAAGAGTGGTTCACAATTAAAATCAAAGGTTTGGCATGGGGAAGTATTTTAAAGCCATATTGGTATTTTTTACATGGATGGGCTGCGTTAATGCACAAAACACCATCTCTGGAAGAATAACGGATGGCACATCCAAATTATCCAATGTCCATGTTGTAAACCTAACTTCTGGATCTAAAACAAGTTCCGATCAAGAGGGATGGTATCAAATTTTGGCCCGGCCCAAGGACGAACTCCAATACACCTACATCGGTATGGACACCGTTTCCATTTTGGTGGAGGATGTTACCAAGATCTTGAACATAAAGATGAGCCTTCGGGTGGAGCAGTTGGACGAAGTGGTGGTTGAACAAAAGATAAGCAAGCAGAAAAGACTAGCAATGACCTACATCATGGATTCTTCCGTGGTGAATACTTCATTTGGGTGCATAAGTCCTGCTACCGTTGCCTATCATTTGAAAGTAATTGATGGTTCAGAGTTTACCCCTGGCTCCGATATTTTAAACGCCATTGCAAGTAGAAGATCGGGAATACGAGTGGGAACCATCGGTGATCCCAGTACCGGAGGATCCAGAAGAACCCTATTTATTAGGGGAATGGGTTCGTTAAGTTTTAGGACACCGGCCTTATTTGAAATTGATGGCAATATTTTCAGTGATGCGCCCACATGGTTAGATGTTTCAATGGTTTTACGGGTTGGTATCATTCCGGGTATTCAGGCGGTTTGGCGCTACGGACATATAGCAAGTGGAGGCGTTGTGGTAATCAACACCAAGAATGGGGTCCACGGCCTTAGGGAAGAGAATGGTTCCAAACCTTATGATCAGGCAAGACTTAGAAACAATTTTGTGACAGGAAAAGTAGTTTCATCGGAGGATGCTAAAAATGAAGTGCCAAGTTATTTGCAAGCCATTCAGAATACTACATCGTTAACTCAGGCGGTCAATACCGTTAACGAATATGAAAGATTGTATTTCAATGTGCCGTATTTCTATCTGGATTGTTATACCTTAATTTTTGATAAGTTTGGGGAAGATGTGGCTGATCAATTCATGGAAGGAAACCTTGACCAGATTAAAGATAATGCAGTCTGGTTAAAGGCCCTAGCATATATTTACGAATCTCAGCGAAGATTTGATAAAGCCCACACAGTGTATAAAGAAGTATATGCCTTACGTCCGGAATACGCCCAGAGCTATATCGATATGGCCAATAGCTATCGCAATCTGGGATTGAAAGAGTCAGCCACCTCATTATATGCAAGACATTCTTATCTGTTGGATGAAGGACTTTTAACAAAAGATAGTTTGGAATTATCAGAGATCATACAGCGGGAAATGGACAACCTCTTTGCCTTGGAGTCCCGTTCCGAGCAAATTCGCGAACGGAATGTTGACGGGATTGGCCCCTATACTACAAGACTGGTCTTTGAGTGGAACGATTCCGAAGCGGAATTTGATTTACAGTTTGTAAACCCACACAATCAATACTTTAATTGGAAGCATACCAATGAGGATATGCCGGAGCGTATCAGGTCAGAAAAGGAGCAAGGGTATTCCATGGCAGATTTTTTGTTGGACGATGCCTTACCAGGTACTTGGAAGGTAAATGTCACATATAACGGTAACAAGCAATTGACACCAAGCTACCTCAAGGCGACCATATATAGAAATTATGGAAGCAGATTACAAACGAAGGACATTAAGGTTTTTCGAATGGGGCTAAAAGGTGCCAACCAATATTTGTTCGACCTAGATTTACCTTCCTCTGTAGTACAAAAGTAAGTGTTAAACTTGCAGTACCCCTAAATTGAATTTCTTCTCTATTGGTGCATGATTGGCCGCCTCAATGCCCATGGAAATCCACTTTCGGGTGTCCAAAGGATCTATGATGGCGTCCGTCCAAAGTCGGGCAGCAGCATAATACGGTGAAATTTGATTATCATACCGCTGTTTGACCTTGTCAAAAAGAGCTTTCTCTTTTTCAGGATCAAGTGGTTCCCCATTTTTTTCCAACGAGGCTTTCTCAATCTGCAACAATACTTTGGCTGCTGAATTACCGCTCATTACGGCAAGTTCCGCACTGGGCCAGGCCACAATTAACCGAGGGTCATAGGCTTTTCCGCACATGGCATAATTACCGGCCCCGTAACTGTTTCCAATCACAACGGTGAATTTGGGCACTACGGAATTGCTCACGGCATTCACCATTTTGGCACCATCTTTTATGATGCCTCCATGCTCGCTCTTGCTCCCCACCATAAATCCCGTAACATCTTGAAGGAACACCAATGGAATTTTCTTTTGATTGCAATTGGCAATAAACCGCGTAGCCTTGTCGGCAGAATCGGAATAGATTACGCCCCCAAATTGCATTTCGCCCTGTTTGGTTTTCACTACCTTTCGCTGATTGGCCACAATGCCCACGGCCCAACCATCGATACGGGCATACCCCGTTAAGATGGTTTTGCCATAACCTTCTTTATACTGTTCAAATTCGGAATTGTCCACCAAACGTTTGATGATTTCCAACATGTCATACTGATCGCTCCTTGACGAGGGGAGAAGTCCGTAAATGTCTTCCGGATTGTCAATGGGCGATTTGGCTTGGATTCTATTGAAACCTGCTTTTTCAAAATCTCCGATCTTGTCAACAATATTTTTGATTCTGTCCAAAGCATCTTTGTCATCCTTGGCTTTGTAATCGGTAACTCCACTGATTTCGGAATGGGTTGTGGCCCCGCCAAGAGTTTCATTGTCTATGCTTTCTCCAATAGCGGCCTTTACCAGATAACTTCCTGCTAAAAAGATGCTTCCTGTTTTGTCAACAATAAGGGCTTCATCGCTCATAATGGGCAAGTAGGCACCCCCGGCCACACAACTTCCCATGACTGCCGCTATTTGGGTAATGCCCATGCTACTCATAATGGCATTGTTCCTGAAAATGCGACCAAAATGCTCCTTGTCTGGGAATATTTCATCCTGCATGGGAAGGTAGACCCCGGCACTGTCTACCAAATAAATGATGGGCAGTTTGTTTTCCATCGCAATTTCCTGCGCCCTTAAATTCTTCTTTCCGGTTATAGGAAACCAGGCTCCTGCCTTAACAGTGGCATCGTTGGCGACCACCACACATTGTTTCCCTTTCACATAGCCTATCTTCACTACGACACCTCCGGAAGGGCAGCCACCATGATCCGCATACATGCCATCACCTGCAAAAGCGCCAATTTCGATTGCAGGGGCATTTTTGTCGAACAAATAATCGATACGTTCCCGGGCCGTCATTTTACCTTGGGCGTGGAGTTTTTCAATCCGCTTTTTACCGCCACCGAGTTTCACTTCGGCCAGTCTTCTACGCAACTCGGAGAGCTTAAGTTTATTATGGTCTTCGTTTTTATTGAAGGTAAGGTCCATTTTTGTCCAAATTCGTTTAGTCGGCTAAAGATAAGGAGTTATAATCATTACTTTTGGGATATATGAAAAGCAAAATCAAATGGGGCGTTGTTGGCCCAGGTAAAATAGCACGAAAATTTGCATCGGACTTGAAACTGGTCCATGAAGCCGAACTCACAGCAGTAGGCTCCCGAAATTTAAAGAGGGCACAGGAGTTTGCCGATGAATTTGATGTGCCACACGTTTTTGGCAGTTATGAAGAACTGTTTCAATCTCCCGAAGTAGATGTACTCTATGTCGCCACCCCGCATAATTTTCACAAGGACTTGGCCATTAGGGCCATGGAAAATGGCAAACATGTACTCTGCGAGAAACCTTTGGGCATCAGTAGGGCAGAAGTAACGGAAATGTTGGCTGCATCCAAACAAAACAATGTTTTCTTGATGGAAGCCATGTGGTCCCGTTTTAACCCCACCATTCAAAAAGTAAAGCAAATGGTAGATGATGGTGAGCTCGGTAAACTGGCCTATCTGCATGCGGATTTTGCTTTTTACGCCTTGGATAGAGGTTTGGATTCCAGATTATTGAACCCTGAGTTGGCTTCTGGTTCTGTGCTGGATATTGGAATCTATCCCATTTTCCTTTCATATCTATTATTGGGGATGCCTGATAAGATTCTGGCCACCTCCAATTTCCATCCCAATGGAACAGAGCTGCAGACCAGTATGATTTTTGATTACGAACAAGCACAAGCGGTATTGTATTCCGGTCTGACCAGTCGGTCCAGCATGATTGCGGAAATATCATGTACCGATGGTGAATTGTTATTGAATTCCAGATGGCATGAAGCAGATGGTTACAAACTGGTAAAGGAAGGGGAGGAACAAGAATTTTCCATGCCGCTGACAGGGATTGGCTACTACTATGAAATCTTGGAAGTAAACAAATGTCTCAAGGAAGAAAAGATTGAAAGTGACCTTTGGTCACACCAAAACAGCTTGGATTTGTCCGAATTATTGGATACGGTCCGCGAAAAATGTAGGATAAAATTCCCTTTTGAAACATAATCTTGGGCTTTACCTTTGCATTATTTCAATTTTTACGATATTTGAACCTCTTCAGAACTACAGAAAATGGGAATGAACAAGAACACAGTGCTCGCATGGGCCACATGGATTATGATTTTTGTGGGAATAGGAATGATAGCACTTGGGGCATTCAAATACGATGAAGTGGCAGGATACGGTTTTGGGGCTGTCGGCATTGGTTTTTTTGCCGTGGCCTGGGTATTCAATGCACTTAAGGGTAGGGTGTAGGCTCAATTTTTCATAACACTTTAATTACAACCAAATGTCAGACGATAAAAAGGTCATTTTTTCAATGTCCGGGGTTACCAAGACCTATAAAACGGCCAATACCCCAGTACTCAAAAATATTTACCTCAGCTTTTTCTATGGGGCCAAGATCGGTATTTTGGGTCTTAACGGTTCCGGTAAATCCACCTTGCTCAAGATTATTGCGGGAGTCGATAAAAACTATCAAGGAGATGTGGTTTTTTCCTCTGGATATACCGTTGGCTATTTGGAGCAGGAACCACTTCTTGATGAAAACAAAACCGTGCTGGAAGTAGTAAAGGAAGGTGTTGCCGAAACTGTTGCCATTCTGGATGAGTACAATAAAATCAACGATATGTTCGGTTTGCCCGAAGTGTACGAAGATCCGGATAAGATGCAAAAGCTGATGGACAAGCAAGCAGCTCTGCAGGACAAAATAGATGCTTCCAACGCCTGGGAACTAGACACCAAGTTGGAGATTGCCATGGATGCACTCCGTACACCGGAATCGGACAAAAAAATCAGTGTGCTTTCCGGGGGGGAAAGAAGACGGGTGGCCCTGTGCCGTTTGTTGTTGCAGGAGCCGGATGTACTATTGTTGGATGAGCCTACCAACCACTTGGACGCAGAATCGGTGCATTGGTTGGAGCACCACTTGGCACAATATAAAGGTACCGTGATCGCCGTAACGCACGACCGTTACTTCTTGGACAACGTTGCCGGGTGGATCTTGGAACTGGACAGGGGAGAGGGCATTCCGTGGAAAGGGAATTATTCCAGTTGGTTGGACCAAAAGGCCAAAAGACTTGCCCAAGAGAGCAAACAGGCATCCAAAAGACAAAAGACCTTGGAGCGAGAGCTTGAATGGGTAAGACAGGGTGCCAAAGGACGCCAGGCCAAGCAAAAGGCACGTTTAAAGAATTATGACAAACTCCTTAGCCAAGATCAAAGACAAGTGGAGGAGAACTTGGAAATCTATATCCCGAATGGCCCTCGTTTGGGAACCAACGTTATTGAGGCAAAAGGGGTAAGCAAAGCTTTTGGTGACAAATTGCTGTACGAGGAGTTGAGCTTCAACCTACCGCAGGCGGGTATTGTTGGAATCATTGGACCTAACGGAGCTGGTAAGACCACCATTTTTAAAATGATCATGGGAGAAGAGACTCCCGACAAAGGTGAATTTGTGGTAGGAGAAACGGCTAAGATCGCTTACGTGGATCAAAGCCATTCCAACATTGATCCTGAAAAGACCATTTGGGAAAACTTCAGTGATGGTCAGGAATTGGTGATGATGGGTGGCAAGCAGGTAAATTCAAGGGCCTATTTGAGTCGTTTCAATTTCTCTGGAAGCGAGCAGAATAAAAAGGTAAGCATGCTTTCCGGAGGGGAAAGGAACCGACTCCACTTGGCCATGACACTAAAGGAGGAAGGAAACGTTTTGCTTTTGGATGAACCCACCAACGACCTGGATGTGAATACCTTACGTGCTTTGGAGGAAGGTTTGGAAAACTTTGCCGGTTGTGCAGTGATCATTTCTCACGACAGATGGTTCTTGGACAGGATCTGTACCCATATCCTTGCTTTTGAAGGGGATTCACAGGTCTATTTCTTTGAGGGATCTTTCTCTGATTATGAGGAAAACAAAAAGAAACGCTTGGGCGGTGATATTATGCCCAAGCGTATCAAGTATAAAAAATTGATAAGATAAAAAGAGGATTATTCTTCTCCACCGAGATTTTTGATTCCCTCTTCCAGTAGTTTTTTTGCTTTTTCCAGATACGCTTTTTGGTGCGCTGCCAAATTATTGGGCTCGCCATTATCCTGCGTAGGATTGGTTCCAATGGTCTTGGATAGTTCTACCAACTGGTTAATGGCATTTTCCGCGGAATGAAGCTTATCTTGGGCATGTTTGTCAAAGATTTTGATCATCTCCATCTCCATGGTATTGACGCTCTTGGTATTTTCTTCTTGCGGATGAGCCTCGTTTTCAAAAACGGTAGTATCAGTATCTACAACAGTTGTAGTAGTAGAGATACCCATGGTACACTCATCAAGGAAGGTAATCAATTCACTGATCTGCCCTTGAGCCTTTTTGGTAAAGAACCTTCCGGCTTCCCAGTCAGATGGCTCAATGGCCTTATCCAAGGATTCCATCGCATCGATGGTTTTCTCGTCCGCCTTTTGACAATCACATTCCCCTTTGGAGGCTTTTGCCTTGTCCAGAGCCTCCCATGCCCTTTCGGCATAGTACATCTGGTGTTCAAAATTGGTGGCCGTCATTGCTTTTTTACAATGGTTGAGCGCGTAGGTAACCTTGGAATAAAAGGCATCACATTGAAAAGCGAAGGTAGTTTGAACGGCAATAAGCATCACCGCAACTACTAAAACATGGGATTTGGGAGCCATGGTCAAGTATTTGATTTGGTTAATAGTTGTTATGCTAACGCTGAAAAGGTGGTATTATTATAAAAGATTAGAAATCGTCCTTGGGATACCAGTCCAATTGTACCACCTTAATATTGGGGTCACCTTCGTTAACCAAGTTTTTAAATTTTACTACGTCACTTACGTCCGGACGGCCTCTATAATGATAAGGATATACTTCTTTTGGCTTGAATTCCAGTACGGCATTAGCGGCACTTTCCTCCGTCATGGTAAAAGGTAGGTTCATACAAACAAAGGCTTTATCAATATTTTGTAAAGCCCTCATTTCGGGAATATCTTCTGTATCCCCTGAAAAATAAAAACGTTCCGTGCCAAGGGTCAGTACATACCCATTGCCCCTTCCTTTGGTATGAAAGTTAAGTGCTTCTTCCCTAAGGTTATACATAGGAATGGCCTCAACCGTAATTCCGGAGAAATTCTTGGTCTCGCCATTGTTCATCACGATAACGGGAGATCTAAAATCGGCAGGAATTTGATCGGCCACCGCTTTTGGAGCAATCACGGTTGCTTTAACCGTATCCAATACTTGTAACGTTTCCATACTGAAATGATCTCCATGGATATCCGTGATCAAAATCAAGGTCGGCGGTTTTTGACCTTCGTAAAGTTCTTTGGCCCCAACTGGATCCATATATATGGTATTGCCGTTCCATTCCAATATGGCAGTGGCATGCTCTATCGGAATTATGGTTGCATCCGCAGGGGTCTCAACCTCCATTTCGGTGGTATTGTCAGATGTTTCTTCGGTTTGACCTTTGTTCTGTTTGCAGGCAGCAAGCAATATCAAAGCTATGAATGGTAGGATTCTTTTCATGGTTATTTTTTTGGATTCCTTTAAAAATAAGGTTTCTCTAACATTATGATTATTTTTTTTACATTTTTTTTTGAGCAAATAATCCAAACGAACATCTGATGCGTATATAAACCAAACACGATTGATCAAAATATTTAAACGAGAATCAATTAAATCAAAAAGTTATGACTGAAACAAAAAGCAATAACAATGGATTGAAGGTAATTGCCGGGTTGTTGGGTGTAGTTCTTTTGGGAACCATTATCTATACCGTGAGCCTTTACCAGGACAAAAAGAAAACAACCGAAGCTCTTACCCAAGAGAAAGAATTGGTTGTTGAGGACTTGAACAACTTGAAATCCGAGTATGACAAGGCCATTTTGGAAAGCAACGCCACCAACGAAGAATTGGTTGCCGCTAGAGACAACATCGCTAAGTACATCGATTCTGTACAAAGCATGAAAGCTGACATCGCTTCTCTTTCTAGATACAGAAGACAAGTAAGTGTTCTTAAGGAAGAGAGAGAAAAGCTATTGAGACAAGTGGATTCCTTGACTCAATCCAACACTTTGTTGGCCATGCAAAGGGACAGCACTTTTGTTGAATTGGAAAAACAAACCGTTTTCAACGATTCTTTGATCGTGCAGAACACCCAATTGGCCGATGCAGTTGAAAGAGGTTCCGCTCTTAACCTTTCCACCATCAGTGTTGATGCTGTTAAAGAAAGAACTAGCGGTAAATTGGTTTCTACCCAAAGAGCAAAAGCTACCGATAAACTTAAAGTATGTTTCACCGTAGCTAGCAACACTATTGCTGAAGCTGGTGATAGGGAATTCTATATCGAAGTGTTGGGTCCGCAAGGTAACGTACTTGGTGACGGTTATTCCAAGACTACTGATGCAGGTGCTTCCATTACCTATAGCAAAGGAACCAATTTCTACTACGAGAATGATGCTTTGGATGTATGTGATTACGTAAACAAGCCGGCAGGTGATTACCAAAAAGGTAACTACATGGTAAACGTTTATGACAACAAATTGAAATTGTTGGGTACCTCCAAGTTCGAGTTGAAATAATACACACTATCCATCATAAATAAAAGGCCCGTCCAAATTTGGACGGGCCTTTTTTATAGTTCAGATTGAAAAAGAAATTACTTCATACTTCCTACCATATCTTCAGGACGTACCCATGCATCATATTCCTCAGGGGTCACATATCCTAGATTAACGGCCTCTTCTTTCAACGTAGTGCCATTTTTATGTGCCGTATTGGCTATTTCCGCAGCTTTGTAGTACCCAATTTTAGTGTTTAGGGCAGTTACCAACATCAAGGAGTTGTTCAACAAAGTTTTGATCACCTCATGGTTAGGTTCGATGCCTATGGCGCAATGTTCATCAAAACTTACACAAGCATCTCCCAACAATTGGGCTGATTGCAAAATATTGGCAGCCATTACAGGTTTGAACACATTCAATTCGTAATGACCTTGGGTTCCACCAATGCTGATGGCCACATCGTTACCCATAACTTGCGCACAGACCATGGTCATGGCCTCGCATTGGGTTGGGTTCACCTTACCTGGCATGATGGAACTACCGGGTTCGTTTGCAGGAATGATGATTTCCCCAATTCCGGAGCGAGGGCCGGAAGCCATCATTCGGATATCGTTCGCAATTTTGTTCAAGGAAACGGCCAATTGTTTCAATGCCCCGTGACTTTCCACAATGGCATCGTGGGAGGCCAGGGCCTCAAATTTGTTTTCTGCGGTTATAAAGGGTTGACCAGTAAATTGGGCAATATATTTGGCCACCAAAACATCATATCCCTTTGGAGTGTTCAATCCGGTACCTACGGCAGTTCCTCCCAAGGCCAATTCGCTCAAATGGGAAAGGGTGTTCTTGAGAGCTTTTATGCCGTGTTCCAATTGCGAAACGTAACCTGAAAATTCTTGGCCTAAGGTTAGGGGGGTGGCATCCATCAAGTGGGTCCTACCAATTTTTACAACGTTCTTGAATTCTTTGGCTTTTCTGTCCAACGTATTTTTCAACTGTTCTACACCCGGAATGGTAACCTCCACAATTTTTTTGTAGGCAGCAATATGCATCCCGGTAGGGAAAGTATCATTGGACGATTGACTCTTGTTTACATCATCATTGGGTTGGATGGTTTTCTCACCTTCCCCGATTTTCTTTCCGGCAATCTCGTGTGCCCGGTTGGCAATGACCTCGTTCACATTCATGTTACTTTGGGTCCCGGAACCGGTTTGCCAGATCACCAAAGGAAATTGATCATCCAATTTGCCTTCCAAGATTTCATCGCAAACCTGGGCAATCAAATCCCTTTTTTCAATAGGTAGAACTCCTAGTTCATGATTGGCATAGGCCGCTGCCTTTTTCAAATAGGCAAATCCGTAGATGATATCCATTGGCATGGAAGCCGCTGCACCGATTTTAAAATTGTTGCGGGAACGTTCCGTCTGGGCGCCCCAATATTTGTCCGCGGGCACTTTAACCTCGCCCATGGTATCCTTTTCTATTCTGAAACTCATTGGAATAAGAAGATTTTGTTGTTCTACAAAGATAATCCATCATATCCGCATAAGTAAAAGTCAGCCAAAGAATATTGCTTTTCAACTAAAATTAAGATTGTAGTTTTTTTCTTTCATCAATAATGGTTTAATTGGGTTCTTATTAAATACCAATCATGAAAAAACTAACCATTTTAGCATTTTTGCTCACAATTTTCCATGCTTTTTCCCAAGCGGATTCCACCGACATCAATATAGAATTGGATGAGGCGGCTTACCAACACATTATGGACAGCATCAATAATTCCTATACATTTCAAAAGGGGAGTATCCCGCTAGGAAATGATTTGGCCACGTTGCATGTCCCAGAAGGTTTCAAATTTTTGGATGCGGAACAAAGCCAACAAGTATTGACCGAGCTTTGGGGCAACCCACCTTCGGAAACCATGGGTATGCTGTTTCCTGAAGATATTTCTGTTGTAGGGGATGATTTTACCTATGCAATAGAGATTACCTATTCCGAAGAGGGATATATTGAAGATGACGATGCCGACGATATTGACTATGATGAATTGATGGAGGATATGCAGGAAAGTGCAGTTCAAGAAAATAAGGAGCGTTCAAAACTGGGATATCCAACTGCTGAGATTGTAGGTTGGGCGGCAGAACCGTTTTATGACCAATCTTCAAAAAAATTGCACTGGGCAAAAGAGATCAAATTTGAAGGAATGGAAATGAATACCCTTAACTATAATATCAGGGTTTTGGGAAGGAAGGGTTATTTAAACTTGAACGCCATCAGTGATATGGATAAACTGCCCTTGGTGCAAACTAATATTGATAGGGTCATTTCCAGTGCGGAATTCAATCCGGGTAATCGCTATTCCGATTTTAATCCTGATTTAGACGAGGTAGCAGCTTACGGAATCGGAGGGTTGATAGCAGGCAAAGTATTGGCCAAGGTGGGATTCTTTGCGGCACTGCTAAAATTTTGGAAAGTGATCGCCGTTGGAATCGTCGCTGTATTTGGCACCTTGAGGAAGCGAATTTTTGGGCCCAAAAACGCATAAAATTTAAAAGAGGCCTTGTTTATAACTATTTTTTCATTGTATCTTTGTTACATCTAAAGGAAAAAAAATGTTTGAATTTGACCAGTATTTAGGTTTTCTAGCTTTTTTAACGATTTTGACCATAGGATTTTGGTTGATGATTTTCTTGTTGACCTTCGTAGTGCCTTATTGGTTGGTCGGTAACCTTAGGGAATTGTACAAAGAAAAAAAGGAGGCCAGACAAGCGGCCAGACTTAAAGAATAAAGAAAAAGAAGCCAACTTGGCTTCTTTTTTGTTTTAGGAGATTTATTCTGAATATGTGTAATCTCAACTGGAATTCTATAATAGTACAGACAACTTTTTTAAAAAAGTTACCTATAAAAAAAGAAGCCATTACGGCTTCTTTTTTCGCTTAGTTTAGTTGGTTGGATTATCCTTGAAATTGTCGATCTTCATCATTGTCTTCAGGTTGACCCCTTCTGTTGTTTCTTTCCTTAGGTTGGTTGAATCTGTAGATGAACGAGAGATTTACTTGTCTTCTTCTCCATTGGAATTCACTATCCGATGAAAAATTGGCTGTTTCGGTAAAGGATCTTCGCTTTCTTGAATTGAAAACATCGCTCACATTTAAAGAAAGAGTTCCCTTATCTTTGAAAATATCCTTGCTCATGGCCAAGTTCATGGAAAAGATTCCCTTGGTATCACTTTGGGCCGTTTGTCTTGGGCCCATGTAGAAAGAGTTGGCCTGCAATTCAATCTTGGCCGGTAGGGTAAACTTGGAACTTAATCTAGCAAACCAACTGGTATTTGTGGTACCATATTCAACTCCATTGAATTCCCCATCAGAAGTGAAGGTAAAGAAGTTGAAACTACTGTTCAATCTCCACCATTTGGCAGGGCTATAGATCACTCCGGCTTCCGCACCGATTCGCTCGTTGGTGGATAGGTTGATGGGAACCGATCTAATGATCTGGATACCATCCGAAGTGACACCTGCTTCTTCACTGATGAATTCAAAAGATCTTGTTTCCTTTTGATAATATACGGATGTGGTCAGGGTCAACTTCTTCCATCTTTTCATATAGCCCACATCATATGCATTGGCATAGGCAGGATCCAGGTCAGGATTTCCTTGAAAAACGTTGGTCCTACTGGATCGTGATGGAAATGGGTTGATGAACCAGCCACGTGGCCTGTTGATCCTTCGGTTGTACCCGATAGAAATGTTCTGTGTTTGCGACAGTTCGAAAATGAGGTTCACCGTTGGAAAAAGTCCCAAATAATTCTTATCAAAATTTAAGTCAACATCCTGGCCCACAATTTCTTGAAGGGCTTCACTATCAATATTGGCATCTACATTTCCCTTTAATTGAGTGTTTTCCAAACGCAATCCCAACAAGAAGGAGAACTTACCATATTTATTCCCATATTGGGTGTAAAGTGCATTCACATTCTCACGGTAGGTGAAAACGTTGGTCAGGTCGTCATTGGTGATGAATTCCCCTGAAATGGTATCATACTGGTCCAACAAATAGTCGTTGACCTCTTTTTTGAACGTACCACGATAACCGGCCTCAAATTGGGCATCACCCATAGGAAGCACATAATCGGCCTGTGCCAAAAATTGTTCCTCCGATTGTTTTTCATAAATATTTTCAAGGGCCAACAAATCGGTGTTAGGATAGGTGTTGTTTTCCTGAATCCCTGTCAATCCATCTTCATTGTCATAAGAGTACTGTAGATCTGCAGTCAATTTTTGGCCATCATCATTGATATTATTGGTATAGTTCAAAGAGAATTGACGGCTATTTTCCTTTTGGGCCTGGTCTTCGGTTCGCAACGTTCTGCTGTCCAAATTGTCGCCAATAAACCTTTGGTTATCATTTTCGGTCACATTGTTCTCATCGGACCATCTGTAGAAAAAGCTACCAGTGACCGACGATTTATCGGTAAGGAAATATTCCATCCCAATATTGACATTAAAACCGTCATCGTCACGATTAGTATCTCGGTCTTCAATGATCCTGTCATAGTCACTGGCATCGGAAAAATAGCGGTTGTCATTCCTGCCACCTCCAGGCGATTCTCTATGAAAATACCCAAGGGTGTTGAAGATATTGAACTTTTCCGTCCTAATGTTGAAGTTGGTGGTAACCCTGGCATTGAAGGGAACACCAACGGTAGTGTTCACCGAACCATTGATACCCAACGTTTTTTCCTTTTTCAGGACTATGTTCAAGATGCCTGCCGTCCCTTCTGCATCATAACGAGCTGATGGACTGGTAATTACCTCTACTTTTTCAATGGCATCTGCTGGCAATTGTTGAAGAATGTCCGTAGATCCGAAACCGGCCAAGGCAGAAGGCTTACCATTGATCAAGATGCGGACGTTGTCATTTCCGCGAAGGCTGATGGCACCTTCCACATCTACGGAAACGGAAGGGATGTTGTTCAACGCATCGCTTACGTTACCACCACTGGTGGTGATGTCCTTGCCAATATTATAGATTTTTTTATCGAGACGCACCTCAACAGTGGTGCGTTCCCCAACCACTTCAACCGCTTCCAACTGGGCAACATCCGCTTCCAACTTTATAGTTCCCAAATTAGTGGAAGTAGTGTACGTTTGGTTATTGGATGAAAACGTTTTGAAGGAAAGGAATTCAACCCTAATGTTATATTTCCCAGGAGCGGTTTCAATGGAAAATTCCCCAGAAGTATCGGTGATACCACCGGTTACCTTGTCGGGGCTATCGGTTTCCTGAAGTACAAAAGTGGCATATTCCAGTGGTTGTCCGGAATCGGCGTCAACAACTTTACCGGATATAGTGATGTTTTGTTGATTTTGCCGTACCTGACCTTGAATGGTTGTTAGTGTCAGTAACAGCAACGGGATGATAATCCTGTGCATAGTTTGATTTTAGTGCAGCAAAAATGTAGGGAAAAAAAGAAGGGACGAAATATTTGTCTCTCAACAACATATTTGTCCCTGCGAATGACCTTAAAGAATTGTTAATCTCTTTTATTCTTCTTTTTCTTCTTTTTGTCGGCTTTGAAACTGTTTTCCTGAAGGGCTATAAAGGCATTATACTTGTCCTCAGGTAGACCCATTTTCAGTTCTTCTTGTGTATTGCGATCAATTTTCTCGAACTCCTCTTTTGTTTTCAAGGGTTCCATTTCCAAAATCTGAATTTCAATTTTCTTTTGTACCGATTGAACCAAAGCGGTCCTAACAACTGCCTGCTCAAAAGGATCCAACGACAATTCCTCCGTAATGGAAGGCATTTGGGCATCAACTATTTCTTCGGCGGTTGGAGGGGTTTCATCTTTTTTGGATTCCGTAGGTCCCGCATTGGGTATCATACTTTGTCCCCTGCCATATCTGCCACCATAAGGAGAACCGTAGCCTCCATATCCATAGCCGTATTGTGCTGCCATATCTGTGACTACAAATAATCCAGCAACAAAAGATAAAATGAGTAGAGTCTTTATGTTTTTCATATGTTAAAGATATGGTTTCGTTGTAATTAAACTTCAATTACCATGTTAAATTACACGGTCCTTCAATTGTCTAGGAGTGTAATGATTTTTTCTGGAGGCCTGCCGATAACTGCTTTCTTCCCAACTACAACGATTGGTCTTTCAATTAGTTTCGGGTTTTCTACCATAGCCAGTACAACGGTTTCATCCGATAAATTCTTCCCCTTGTACTTCTCTTTCCAGACGGATTCGTTCTGGCGGACCAATTCAAGGGGGGAAATACCCAAAATACCAATCAAATTCTGTAGTTCTTCCTTGGTAGGAACATCCTCCAAATATTTGATGATTTCAAATCCCTTCCCTGAACGCTCCAAAATTTGTAATCCTTCCCTCGACTTTCCGCAGCGCGGGTTATGGTAAATCTTGATCATTTTTATTTTTCTTCTTTTTGCCCCATCATCATGAGGTAGGCTTTCAAAAAGGCATCGATATCACCGTCCATAACAGCATCTACATTACCAGTTTCCTCTGCAGTACGCACATCCTTTACCAATTTGTACGGGTGCATTACATAGTTTCGAATTTGTGATCCCCACTCGATCTTCATCTTGGAGGACTCTATTTCTGCCCTGGCTTCCTGTTTTTTACGAAGTTCAATTTCATACAACTGCGATTTCAGCATTTTTAATGCCGTTGCCCTGTTGTCGTGCTGTGAACGCGAATCGGAACAAGAAATTTGGATACCTGTAGGCTTGTGAAACAACTGAACTTTTGTCTCCACCTTATTCACGTTCTGTCCACCGGCGCCACTGGAACGGGCGGTGGTTATTTCAATATCGGCAGGATTGATCTCTATCTCGATGGTGTCGTCCACCAAGGGATACACATATACGGACGCAAAGGAGGTATGCCTTTTGGCATTACTGTCAAAAGGGGAGATGCGTACCAGCCGATGCACCCCGTTTTCGCCCTTCAGCCATCCGAAAGCATATTCGCCTTCTATTTCCAAGGTTACGGTCTTTACGCCGGCCACATCACCTTCTTGATAGTTGAGTTCCTTGACCTTGTATCTATGTTTTTCGGCCCACATGAGATACATCCGCATCAACATGGAAGCCCAGTCACAACTTTCCGTACCACCGGCACCTGCAGTGATCTGAAGCACGGCGGTAAGCTCATCCCCTTCATCGGAAAGCATGTTCTTGAACTCAAGATTCTCGATCAAATCAACGGCCTTGTCAAACTGCTGTTGCACCTCGGTTTCGGTAACTTCACCTGCCTGTTGAAACTCCATAAGGACTTCAAGATCTCCAACCAAGGCCTTGGCCTCGTTGAAGTCCTCTACCCATTTCTTTTTGGATTTAAGGGTTTGCATTTGCATTTGGGCCTCTTGTGGATTGTCCCAAAAACCGGGGGCGAGTGTTTTTTCCTCCTCGTTTTCTATTTCAATAAGTTTGGCATCGATGTCAAAGATACCTCCTTAACGCACCAAGGCGCTCAATAAGATCTTTCTGTTGATCTGTAGTTACCATGTAATGAATTTTGTGGCAAAAATAGGTTTCTTTCAGCAGATAAAATAATCTATTGTTGTTGCTGTTCTTGTGCTGTTCTAACCAATACGGAATACTTGGTCTCGTTGTTTCCCAAGGTATAAACCACGCCTTTTAAAGGAGCACAATCGTTGTAATCTTTACCGTGGCATACCTTAATGTGGTTATGGTTGACCAAAAGGTTGTTGGTGGGATCAAACCCTAGCCAGCCCACATTGGGCACGTAGGCCTCGGCCCATGCATGCATTTGCGAATCCCCAAAAAAACCGATGCCTTGATGAAGATATCCCGAAACATACCTACAGGGCACCCCATTGTACTTGGCAATGGCACAGAACAGATGGGTAAAGTCTTGGCAAACCCCTTGTCTCTTTTCAATGATTTCTGCCAAAGGGGTGTCTACGTTGGTTACCCCGACCTTAAAAAAGATGTGGTCGAATGTCCAGTAGTTCAGATCGGTCAAATTTTCAAAAATGGATTTATCGGAATCGAACAAAAATATATCGCGATGTTGTTCGGGTAAGGTAGTCAAACTTGTTTTTCTTAAATAGGGCTCGTGGTCCACCTTAAAATCTATACTGTTCAGAATTTGGAGTTCGTCTTCCAAATTCAACGGTAGGTCAAAACCAAAGGGGTTGATTTCCTTCTTTTTTAGTTTGAAATGTGCATTGAACTTGATATGATCAATGACCTGTTTAGAACGCACTTGTACCGTTTTAAAGCCCAGACCATTCTCCGAGACACTGTTCCGTTCCCCAAGATCGTTTTCAAAATGCCAGTACGTGACCTCTTGGGTCTCATTGTCCTCCGGTATGACCATGAATTGCCAAAAGGCTTCGCTCAGCCCCTTTTCATAGGAGTTCTGGGTGTCATAATCTATTTCATATTCATAGAACATGTGAGCGTATTTCAATCTTGCCAAGTTAATCAGTAGTTGAAGAATTCTTTCTCCATGTTCTCACTTATTTTGAACATTTTATTAAGGATCAGGTCCAGATATCCTTGGGTGTCCTCTTGGATTTCCTCAATCTGTTTGAATTCAAATTCGGCCTTTATCTTTCCAACCATAAAGGCGGTGGAACTCTTATCGTATTCTACTTTTTTATCCAGTTCTTGAATATGTTTGTACACTTGGTTGATACAGTTCATAAAAGATCTTGGACAACGACCGTTCAAGATCAAGAATTCCAAGGTAGAAGTACTGTTGGGCGATTTTTTGTACAAGCGGCGCATCATATCATAGCTCTCGGCACATTTGAGCAGCGTTGTCCATTCAAAACTATTACTAATAGGATCTCCATAGCTGCCTTGGGCCATTAAGGCATCATTGAACTTGGTGTTGATGATGCGTGTAACCTGTATGGCCCTTTCAATATTGACCCCTAGCATAATGATGGCATAGACCTCGTCGTGCAAAAGAGTGCCCCTGATCTTACCACGTAGTACGGCGGTCATTTCGGTTACGTTTACTGTGAAATCGTACAAATTGGTCTTTACAAACAGTTCCTTGCAATAGTTCATCACAAAGTGATAGAACTTGTTCAGGCTCTCATACAATTCTGTAGAGATCAGATCACGGGAACTATTGGCATTTTCCCTGGCGGTCTTAATGCTGCTGATTACGGAATAGTTTTTTTCAGGATTCAGTCCAATATCAAAAAGAACACTCTCCTCGTCGAGTTTCACGTTGTCATCATACACGGGATCCCCAACCATGAACAACATGGACCGAAGTACAAATTGTCTGGATTGGGACAATTGGTTGGGCGCATCCAAAGAGGAAAAATAATTAACGTTCATAAAACGGGCTATATGTTCGGCCCGTTCAATATACCTGCCCATCCAAAACAGGTTGTTGGCTACTCTTGCTAGCATAGTCTTCTTATTGTTTTAAAACCCAAGTGTCCTTGGAACCTCCACCTTGGGAAGAGTTTACGATCAAATTCCCTTCTTGCAATGCCACTCGGGTCAATCCACCTTTCAATACGAATTGTTTGTCCTGGCCCAACACGGTATAGGTCCGCAGATCAATGTGCCGTTGTTCAAAAGATTCTTTTTGGTCTATATAGGTAGGGTGTACCGACAAGGACATGATGGGCTGTGCCACAAATTTTCTTGGATTGGCCTTTAATTTGACCTTAACTTGCTCAATTTCTTCCTTGGTAAGTTTGTTTCCGATGGAAATGCCATAACCTCCAGCCTCATCTACAGGTTTTATGACCAGTTCGCTGATATGTTCCAGGACGTATTGCAGCTCATCAGGTCTGCTGCAATGATAGGTATGTACATTTTTAAGGATAGGTTCTTCGTCCAAATAATATTTAATGATATCCGGAACATAGGTGTAGATGGCCTTATCGTCCGCAACTCCAGTTCCTGGGGCATTGGCCAAGGTCACATTTCCTTTTCTATAGGCAGCGAACAACCCAGGAACGCCCAATGTAGAATCGGGATGAAACTCCATGGGATCAATAAAAAGGTCATCAATACGACGATACACTACATCGACACGAACAGGACCCTGGGTGGTTTTCATGTAGACAAAATCGTTTTCCACAAAAAGGTCTCTACCTTCCACCAGTTCAACGCCCATGGCCTTGGCCAGATAGGAGTGCTCATAATAGGCCGAATTGAACATACCTGGGGTAATGACCACACATACAGGAGAATCCACTCCTGGGGGTTTTACACTTTCCAATAGGTTGAGCAAATTCTCGGCATAATCGGTTACCGTATGTGTTTTATAATGGTTGAATACGCCAAAAAGAGCACGTTTGAGGGCGGTTCGATTGCAAATCACATAGCTGACCCCGGATGGACACCGTATGTTATCTTCCAAAACATAATAATCACCATCGGAATGTTTGATAATATCCGTACCGGAAATATGGTTATAAATTTTGCTTGGTGGGTCAACCTCCATCATTTGATGCAGATAGTTGGGGGAAGAACTTAAAAGTTCTATAGGAACAATACCATCCTTAACTATTTTCTTGTCATGATAAACGTCCCACAAAAAATGGTTCAGGGCCAGACTTCTTTGTATGGCTCCTTTTTCAATGATTTCCCATTCTTTGGGGTCGATGATACGTGGAAATAGGTCAAATGGGAAAATTTTCTCCTGACTTTGTTTATCCCCGTATACCTGAAAAGTGATTCCTTGATTAAAAAAGGAAGATTTTGCCTTATTGTTCAGGGTAACATAATCATCAATGGACCGTGACCCGTAGAGATCCAAGAGCTTCTGGTACACCGATTTAACGTTGCCGTCCTTACCAAAGACTTCGTCGAATAGCCCTTCTTTTCTTACATAACTGGAAAAGATGGTTTTATCTGTATCTGGCCCCATATTCTTTTTTTATTAAAGTATGGATTTTCAATCTTTTATGAAATGAACATTGTATAAAAATGTTGATCGAAAAAAGGAAAACAGATAAAAATTGACCTTAATTTTTGCCAAAATGGGTTTTATGTCCAACTCTTCATAATGAGGATGTTTTTTAAAATGAAATCCATACTTTTAAGGTCTATTTAAAACCAACATGAAGAACTCAACTATCCTCATTGCATTATTTTATTCCGTTTGTTCCGTATTAAGTGCACAAACCTTTGAAAAGACCAAGGATTTTCAAAAATTTAATGGTTATTTCAATTTTTTCTATGACGACAAAACCGATAAGATTTATCTACAGGTAGACGATCTGGAAAAGGATTTCTTATACGTCTACTCCTTAAGCAGTGGGATCGGCAGTAATGATATCGGTTTGGACCGGGGACAGTTGGGGAACGAGCAAGTGGTGTTCTTCAAAAAAGCAGGCAATAAACTGTTGTTGGTACAACCCAATTTGACCTTTAGGGCCATTACAGATAATGAACTGGAACGCAAGTCCGTGGAACAGGCCTTTGCCAAATCCGTAATGCACGGGTTTAAAATTGAGGAGGAATCCAAAGGAAGCTACCTCATTGATTTTACTGAGTTTTTAATGCGTGATGCCCACGGTGTGTCCGATAGATTAAAAAGAACCAAACAAGGCTCTTATAGCGTGGATGCCAGTAAGAGTGCCTTGGCCTTTGAGCGTACCAAGGCGTTCCCTAAAAATGTGGAGTTTGATGTAACCCTTACCTTTAAAGGTAATCCGGAAGGGGCTTGGATCCGTTCCGTAACCCCAGACCCCAGTTTGGTGACCGTGGCACAACACCATTCCCTTGTGGAGTTGCCGGATAATAAATATGAAAAAAGGGATTTTGACCCGCGAAGTGGATCCTATCCATTTTCGTATTACGATTATGCCACCCCGGTTCAAGAACCCATTTTGAAGCAATTCATCAGAAGACATCGGTTGGAGAAGAAAAACCCAAGTGCTGCGGTGAGCGAAGCGGTGGAACCGATTATTTATTATTTGGATAATGGTACCCCGGAGCCCATCCGTTCCGCCTTGATGGAAGGGGGCAAATGGTGGAACCAAGCTTTTGAAGCAGCCGGATACAAGGACGCCTTTCAAATGAAGATATTGCCCGATGATGCCGACCCCCTTGATGTTCGGTACAATGTGGTACAGTGGGTGCACCGTTCCACCAGGGGATGGAGCTATGGTAGCAGTGTTACCGATCCACGTACTGGAGAGATCATTAAAGGTCACGTAAGTTTGGGTAGTTTACGGATCCGTCAAGATTTTATGATCGCTCAAGCCTTAATGAACAAACCTTTTGCGGAACGCGATGATAACTACCAGCCCATGTTGGATTTGGCCTTGGCCAGGATCAGGCAACTTTCTGCCCATGAAATTGGTCATACCCTCGGATTTGCACATAATTTTGCAGCAAGCCCCATCGATAAATCCTCCGTAATGGATTATCCACACCCACAATTTAAACTGGAAGGGAACAACATCAGTTTTGCCAATGCATACGAAACAGGAATTGGCGCGTGGGACAAGGTAACTGTTGCCTATTCCTATTCTGATTTTCCAACGGGAACCAATGAGAAAGAAGCATTGAATGCCATTTTGAAAAAAGCCCAAGATGATGGTTTGCGTTATATCTCCGATCAAGATGCCCGCCCAACAGGTGGTGCACATTTGTTGGCCCACTTGTGGGACAATGGTAAAAGTGCCAGTCAAGAATTGGAGAGCATGTTGGAGATCCGCAAAAAAGCCATCAATAACTTTTCCATAGACAATATTAGAAGTGGAGAGGCCTATTCCACCTTGGAAGATGTATTTGTACCCATCTATTTCTTCCACAGATATCAGGCCGAAGCGGTATCCAAGATTATTGGTGGTTTGGATTACAATTATGCCGTAAAGGACGGAGGTGAATTTGCCGTGAAACCCATCAATGCTGCTGTTCAGGAGCAAGCCATGAAATCCATATTGAAAACATTGGATGCAGAAGTAATCGCTGTTCCAAAGGATAAATTGGATCTTTTTCCACCAAGGGCCGTTGGTTTTCCACGCACAAGGGAATCCTTTAAAGGTAGGACTGGGGTAAGTTTTGATGCCCTTTCCGCAGCTGAGACCGCAGCTGACATGACGCTTGGTTTATTATTGCATCCTGAGCGTGCTTCCCGATTGATCCAACAAAAAAGCTTGGATAAAAATCAAATGGGATTAAAAGAAGTGTTGGACGAAACCATTAAGGGTACTTTTGACCTTTCACACAAGGATGATTATGAGGAAGAAGTACAGAACACCGTCAATTTTAGGGTACTTTACCATATCATGAACTTAGCGGCCCATACGGATGTACATCCACAAGTAAATGCCATTGCTTTGGAAGCTTTGAAGAATTTGAAGGTACAATTGCTAGGTAACGGCAAGAATGCTATCGCTGTAGAAATGGTTCAGCGAATCGATGATTTCATGAAAGAACCTTCCAAATTTAAACTTATTGAAGTGCCTCAAATTCCTGATGGTTCACCCATCGGAATGGATTGTATGGACTAGTTAACATCAGCATGGAAATAAATTTAATCAGTGATACGGTCACAAAGCCCACACCGGGCATGTTGGAGGCCATGATGCACACCAAGGTGGGCGATGATGTTTTTAAGAACGACCCCACGGTAAATGAACTGGAAGCCAAAGTTGCCAAATACTTTGGCATGGAAGCGGCCCTGTTTTTTCCAAGTGGGACCATGACCAACCAAACGGCTATCAAAATCCACACACAACCAGGGGACCAATTGATCTGTGACAAATACGCCCATATCTACAACTATGAAGGGGGTGGTGTCAGTTTCAACAGTGGGGTTTCCTGTAAACTGGTGGATGGAAATCGGGGCATGATGACCGCGGAACAAGTGGAAGCATCCATTAATCCTCCCGATTTTTATCATAGTCCATTGACCACTTTGGTAAGCATTGAAAATACTACGAACAAAGGCGGTGGAGCTTGCTGGGATTTTACGGAGCTACAAAAAATTGGCAAAGTCTGTAAAGACCATAATCTCAAATACCATTTGGATGGCGCCCGATTATGGAACGCTTTGGTCAAGAAAGGGGAGGACCCCAAAGCCTATGGCAAGTTGTTCGATACCATCAGTGTTTGTTTGAGCAAGGGTATGGGTTGCCCCGTAGGTTCTGTATTGGTTGGCAGTAAGGAGCATATTAACAAAGCCCTTCGCATTCGTAAGGTATTTGGCGGAGGTATGCGACAATCAGGCTTTTTGGCCGCCGCAGGTATTTATGCCATGGACCATCATATTGAACGATTGGCCGAAGACCACCGCAAAGCGGAAGAAATAGGGGAAGTGCTCTTTACTTTGGATTTCATCAAAAAAGTGGAGCCCATTGAAACGAACATCATTATTTTCGAGATTGATGAAACCAAAATGTCCTCTGCGACTTTCTTGGAACAATTAAGCCAAAACCAAGTTTCCATTATTGGAATGGGGCAGGGGAAACTGCGTATCGTCACCCATCTGGATTATACGGATGACATGCACGCCCATTTCTTGAAAATCCTTAATAGGATTGGTTGAGAAACTGGTCGTTGACCAACACTATTTCATAAAGGAGTCCAACCCCGGAATGTTGGGCATACCTTCCTTGGCAACGGCGGCCAATTCGGTTTCGTTGATATTGGTGGCTTTTGCAATGGCCTTGTTCAAGGTAAGGATCAAGTAGTCTTCCAATTGCTCTTTGTCTTCCAATAGGGAATCGTCAATGGATATGGATTTAATTTCGCGGTTGGCGGTCAGGGTCACTTTCAACAACCCATCGGCCGACTGTTCATCCACCAATACAGTGTTCAAACGTGCTTTGGTTTCCTCTACTTTTTTCTGGGTTTCCTTCAATTTACCCATCATTCCCATGATATCTCCAAACATAATTTCAAAATTTTAAATTGATTTTTTTTCAAAATCCCACTCACTTGTCATGTCGAGCGAAAGCGAGACATCTTAATAGACCGTTCTACCGCGTTAAGGGCAACTAATCCGTACTCTTCGTTATACCTAATCTCAAAAGTAGTAAATTGGCTAAAACCTATAAACGGATGAAACACACTATTTCTAGAATTCATATTCTGGTTTTATGCCTTATTTTTGCAAGTTCTTGCAAGAACAGTAAAGAAGAATCAATGAACATAGCCCCACCAGTGGCCCCCAAGCATCCAACCAAGTTGGAAAAGCACGGCGATGTACGGATCGATGATTATTATTGGATGAACAATAGGGAGGACCAACAGGTTCTGGACTATTTGAATGCCGAGAACGAGTATTACCAAAAAATGACCGCGCATACCATTCCCTTTCAGGAAGAACTGTACAAGGAAATGAAAGGAAGGATCAAGGAGGATGATTCCTCCGTGCCCTACAAACTGGACGGATATTGGTACATTACCCGTTATGAAGAAGGTAAGGAGTACCCTATCCATTCCAGAAAAAAGGAAAATTTGGATGCAGAGGAGGAGTTGATGTTCGATTGTAACCAAATGGCCGAAGGGCACGATTTTTTCAATCTAAGGGGAATTTCGGTGACTCCTGACAATACTTTGGCAGCTTTTGCTACGGATACCATTTCTAGACGTCAGTACAACATCCAGTTCAAAAACCTGAAAACAGGAGAAATTTATCCAGACATCATCAATAATACCACAGGAAGTTCTGTTTGGGCCAGCGATGGTAAAACCCTTTTCTATACTAAAAAGGACCCTGTGACCCTGCGTTCAGACCGTATTTTCAAGCACGTACTGGGAACCCCTTCGGAAGATGATGTGTTGGTCTTTGAGGAAACGGACGACACCTACAATACCTTTGTATACAAGACCAAATCCAGAAAGTACATTGTAATCGGTTCAGGCAGTACCCTGACCACCGAATACCGAATTTTGAATGCCGATGATCCTAATGGGGAATTCAAGATTTTTTCTCCCCGTGAAAAAGGGGTGGAATATTCCATTTCGCATTATGATGGCAATTTTTATGTGTTGACCAACAAAGACGGTGCTACCAACTTTAAGTTGATGAAGACCGATGAGGAGCACACCACTTCCGAGCATTGGAAAGAATTTATTCCGCACCGTGAAGAAGTATTGTTGGAGGATATTGAGATTTTCAAGGATTATTATGTGCTATCTGAAAGGGAAAATGGCCTTAACCAAATGAAAATCTCCAAATGGGACGGTTCCGATAGTTATTACCTTCCTTTTGAAAGTGAAACCTATGTGGCCGGACCTTCTACCAACTTGGATTTTGACACCAAGGAACTCCGTTACTACTATAATGAAATGGGTGCCCCGTATGCGATGATCGATTTCAACATGGAGACCAAGACCAAAAAGGTGTTGAAGGAGCAGGAAGTATTGGGGGGAAAGTTCGACAAGAACAATTACAAGACCGAACGCCTTTGGGCCACGGCAAGGGATGGTAAAAAAGTGCCCATTTCATTGGTATACCGCAAAGACACCCCGCTAGATGGTACCAGTCCATTGTTACAATATGGATATGGATCCTATGGGGCTACTATTGACCCCTATTTTTCCTCGGTACGTTTGAGTTTGTTAGATCGCGGCTTTATTTACGCCATTGCCCATATTCGGGGTGGCGAATATTTGGGAAGACCTTGGTACGAGGATGGAAAGCTGTTGGCCAAAAAGAACACTTTTACCGATTTTATTGATGTGTCCAAGTTCCTGATCGAGCAAAATTATACCAGCCCCGAGCATTTGTATGCCATGGGCGGTTCTGCAGGTGGATTGTTGATGGGAGCCGTGATCAACATGGCCCCTGAATTGTATCACGGGGTAATCGCTGCCGTACCTTTTGTGGATGTGGTCACCACCATGTTGGATGACACCATTCCACTGACAACAGGCGAATATGACGAATGGGGCAATCCCAATGACAAGGAATACTATGATTATATCAAATCGTATTCCCCTTATGACAATGTGGAAGCCAAGGCATATCCCAACTTATATGTCTCCACCGGATTACACGATTCGCAGGTACAATATTGGGAACCTGCCAAGTGGGTTGCCAAGCTAAGGGAGTATAAAACGGATGACAACCAGCTATTTCTGGACACCAATATGGATGCCGGACATGGCGGTGCATCTGGTCGTTTTGAGGCTTTAAAGGAAACCGCAAAGGAATATGCCTTCATTTTAGACCTCGAAGGAAAAGCCCTTTAAAAATAAAATATTACTTTTGCAGGGAACATTTTTCTTATCTTTAGAAAATGTTCCCTACCTAATACCAGTTATGAAGAAACAGATAAATGCTCATAGCAGTATCCTAGACCTAATTGGAAGTACCCCCTTAGTCAAGCTTAACAAGATTACAGCCCCACTTACCGGAAACTTCTATGCCAAACTGGAAGCTTTTAATCCTGGACATTCCTCAAAGGACCGAATTGCGGTCCATATCATTGAGGAGGCGGAAAGAAAAGGCATCCTGCAACCAGGCAGTACCATCATAGAGACAACATCTGGAAACACAGGCTTTAGCTTGGCCATGGTTAGCATTGTTAAAGGTTATAAATGTATTTTGGCCGTTAGCTCCAAGTCATCGCCGGATAAAATCGACATGCTTCGCTCCATGGGAGCCAAGGTATACGTATGCCCTGCGCACGTGAGCGCGGACGATCCGCGATCGTATTATGAAGTGGCCAAACGTTTGCATAGTGAAACGGATAATTCCATATACATCAACCAATATTTCAATGAACTGAACATTGATGCCCACTACAAGACCACGGGTCCTGAAATTTGGGAACAGACCAATGGGCAGATCACGCATTTGGTTGCCTGTAGTGGAACCGGTGGTACCATATCCGGTATTGCCCGTTATCTAAAAGAGCAGAACCCGAACGTGAAGGTTTTGGGTGTTGATGCCTACGGATCTGTATTGAAAAAATATCACGAAACTGGAGAGTTCGACCATAACGAAGTATATCCATACCGAATTGAAGGATTGGGTAAAAACCTGATTCCTGCCGCAACGGACTTCAACAGTATAGACCGTTACGTAAAGGTAACCGATGGAGAAAGTGCCCATATGGCCCGCAAGTTGGCCCATACCGAAGGTATTTTTGCAGGCTACACCAGTGGTGCCGCCATGCAGGCTCTGTTCCAGTTGGACACTGAGGGCGAGTTTACTTCCGACAGCAATGTGGTGGTGGTATTCCCAGACCATGGCTCACGTTATATGAGCAAGGTATATAGTAACGAATGGATGGAAAATCAAGGCTTTTTTGACATCCAGGATGCGGAAGTACCTGAAAAGATAGAATACATCAAGTAATGTTTATTTCGCTATAATATTAGGAACGGCAATGCAATACATTGCCGTTTTTTTATGCTGAAAATTCGTTATGCGAGCAACGTAAAAATATATACTTTTGCAATTGAATCAAATTTAAGGTAGATGAGAGATTTATTCGATAGAATCATTGAGAACAAGGGACCATTGGGAAAATGGGCTTCGCAGGCCGAAGGATATTTTGTGTTCCCGAAATTGGAAGGACCCATTTCCAACCGCATGAAGTTCCAAGGAAAGGATGTCATAACGTGGAGTATCAATGACTATCTGGGGCTAGCCAGTCTACCGGAAATCAAAAAAGTGGACGGGGAAGCCGCCATGGAGCACGGTGCCGCCTATCCCATGGGGGCACGTATGATGAGTGGACATACCGATTATCACGAACAATTGGAAAAGGAATTGGCTGCCTTTGTCCATAAACAAGCTGCCTATTTGTTGAACTTCGGGTACCAAGGATTTATGTCCGTCATTGACGCCTTGGTTTCCAAAGATGATATTATTGTGTATGACGTGGATTGTCATGCCTGTATCATAGATGGTGTCCGTTTGCACATGGGCAAACGTTTTACCTTCAAGCACAACGATCCCGAAAGTTTGGAGAAAAACTTGGAACGTGCCACCAAAATGGCCAACGAGACCGGTGGTGGTATCCTTGTAATTTCTGAAGGGGTATTTGGTATGCGCGGGGAGCAGGGTATCCTAAAAGAGATTGTAGCCTTGAAGAAAAAATACAATTTCAGGTTTATGGTCGATGATGCCCATGGATTTGGTACTTTGGGCAAAACCGGTGCAGGGGCAGGTGAGGAGCAAGGTGTGCAGGATGAAATCGACGTGTACTTGGCCACATTTGCCAAATCGATGGCCGGTATTGGTGCTTTTGTGGCCGCCGATAAGGAAATCATTGAATATTTGAAATACAATCTTAGATCGCAAATGTTCGCCAAGTCGTTGCCAATGATCTATGTTAAAGGCGCCCTGAAGCGTTTGGATATGTTGCGTTCCAAACCAGAGTTGAAGGCTAAGCTTTGGGACAATGTGAATGCACTTCAAAATGGTCTTAAGGAACGTGGTTTTAATATTGGTACCACCACCAGTTGTGTGACCCCGGTTTACTTGAACGGTAGTATTCCAGAAGCGATGGCCTTGGTAAAAGACCTTCGCGAGAATCATGGGATCTTCTGTTCCATTGTAGTGTACCCGGTAATTCCAAAAGGATTGATTCTGTTGCGTTTGATTCCGACGGCCACACATACGATGGAAGATATTGCTGAAACTTTGGATGCCTTTTCATCCATTCGTGAACGTTTGGAAAACGGAACTTACAAGCGATTGTCCGCAGCGGTTTCTGCCGCGATGGGAGAATAATTATCCAAAAAAAAACATACAAAAGAAAACCGTACAAGTTCATCAACTGTACGGTTTTTTTATTGTCATAAATCTCGTCGAACCAAAACAGCCAATTTCTTAGGGGCCACTTCGCAGTACGCGCAGGTCAAAGCATCTTTTAATATATCTTTTTCCAAGGATCCCAATTCCACAATCGTCCATCCTTGTTTTCCCCATTTATTTGGTACGGGATAAATTTTTCCTGGACTCATTTTGGTGAAAACATCTTGATCCACTTCTGATATCTTCAGTGTGGCAGTATATTTACTGGAATCATAAGTGGCAAAAATCTTATTTTTGACTCGAAAGGAGGTCTTTTCAAAATGTGGTGCCTCCTGAACTTCAGGAAAGGAAAAAACAATGGATTTGAATTCTTCAAAAGTCATGTTACAAGATAGTCAAATGGAGTATTGCCTCTTATAGAGTATCTATTTTCTCTTTATTCCATTGTTACTTTGATCCAATCCTTAATGATATCCCTTAATTCAGAGGCACTGTTTTCAATTTCATTTTGGTTTTTAAAAGATGCCACTGACCTGTCATTTTCTTTCCAAAGGAGTAATTTTGAACTGGAGGTCAACAATCGTTGCTTGGGTTGTTCCAGTTTTTTCACGCCTCGATGAAAAATCAATTGGATTTGTTTTGGCGGTTGAATTTTCATAGTAATCCGGTCAGCATCGCCAATGCAGTAATTTGGGCCGTTCCATTTTACATTTTCATGGAGTTTGGGTTCCGCCTTCAATAGTAATTCTCGTAATTGTTCTATCTCCGTCCGCAACGGATGGTTCTGTTGGTCTAAAAAAGTGGTGACGTCCTGGTTTTTGTTCATTGTTCTTTGAATTTACAATTTTGATGTGTTGTTGTTTTTGTCCGCCAACTTGTTGACCTATCTCTTTTTAAGTGCAGGCACCCATGAAATCCAAAGCTCAACAATCAAAAGGGGTAAAACCCAACTCATCCATTCATAGGTTGCATCTTTGACTTCTTCACTTTGGATAAAAAATAAAAGATTAGCCTTATAAACAAGGTCTCCCAATAACCGAAGCACCACAAAGGTTAAGGCCAAAGTATAACTCCGTATCATGAACAACCGATGGTTTTTAATATCCTTTCTTTTAATGGTCACCCAAGCGGAAGTGGTCATGAACAGCCAAAGCAGGCCCAAAATGACAACGGGTACAATGGAACCTTCATACGGTTGCGTGATGCCCAAAATCAGTGCGGTCAATCCTCCTAATAAGGATCCCGCGATGTAAATTTTCCCAAGAAGGCGATGCCATTCCACATACCGAATCCGAAATTTATTCCAAAATTGTATCGGGCCTAAAATCAATGGCGCCAGAGTGGTAAAAAGATGGAAAACAAACAAGAATTGCTTGTTCCAAAACGTTGGTCCCGTACCTTCGTTGAAAAACCGAAAAAGAATGGCACGGTACAAATAATAGGCACTCAACACTATAATCGACAACCAAAATACCTTTGGTCTTACTTTTTTCCATGTATTCATGCAACTATTCCTTTATACGGTTGTATTTCTTCAGGATTTCAATCAATTTGTCGTGCGGAATGGCAAAAACCGTATTTCCGTGTATGCCTTCCATGGTTTCCGCAGCAATCATGGCATTAACAATGGCTTCTTCTATGACCTGCACTGTGGCCTCATATGCAGGTAGGAGTAAATCGTTCGACATGGTTTCAACCGAGGTTATGGAATCCCTATTAAAAGCGCTTTCATTGGCAGTGGAAAATACCAAAAAGATGTCGCCAGAACCGTTACTTCCTCGTCCTCCCATAATTCCCACACCAAGGGCAACTCGCTGTGCAATTCGCTTTAATTGATGGGGCAGAAGTGGAACATCTGTAGCAACAATAGCGATGATGGAACCATCGCCATCCTTTCGTCTAGATTCCGGATCTCCTTTATAAATATAGCTTTGGTAGTCTTGAAGTTCCTTGCCCACAGGCACACCGGCAATGGATAAATTGTATTTGGCGCCAAAATTGGCCTGCACAATGGCTCCTAATGTGTAAGTGGAATCGTTTATTTGAAAAACCCTGGAAGCAGTACCAGTACCTCCTTTAAATCCCAAGGTGAACATGCCTGTACCACCCCAACATTACCTTCTGCAATTTTTCCCGAAGAGGCATTGTTGATGGCTTCCAACACATGCTCTTCCTTTACATGAAAGCCATAAACGTCGTTTAAAAAGCCGTCATAGGTTTCGGCCACCACAGGGTAGGTATACCACCATTCTTCACCACGGTACCAATCCGTATCCACAAACCATTTGAGAACGGCATCACGAACTACCCCAACACTATTGGTATTGGTGATCATGATCGGGGTTTCCAAAAAGCCGGATTCGGTTACCCAAGTGGTACCTGTCATTTCCCCATTACCGTTCAAACTGTGCCAATTGGCATACACTGGGCTGAATTTTTTCGCTTTCCCCCTTGGAAAAATGGCAGTGACCCCAGTTCTGACGGGACCTTTTCCCAAAATATTTTCCCCTTCACCGGAAATGAGGGTTGAATACCCTACTTCTACACCTTTAACATCGGTGATGGCATTGAATTTTCCGGGTTCACCTACAAAAGGAATCCCCAAATCTCTGGCACGAGGTTTTTGGGCATGGCTTATGGATATGATCAGCAAGGCTATCAAGGGTAGTACTTGTTTCATGAGGTTGGTTATTTATATACCTAATCTACAAGTTTTTACCTTTGGTAGTACAAGGTTGACTACTTATATTTTCTTCTGGATTTGCCAAAAATGCCCGAATGGGTCTTGGAACATACCTTGGCGATATCCATAATCGTGGTCCGTGGTGGGATTGACCAATATGGCCCCTGCCGTTATGGCTCTATCCATCACTTTTTGCACATCAGGAACAAATAAGCCAATAACAGTGGTTACACCCATGGCACTCTTGGGCTCCAAGGCATTGCCACGCATAGTTTCATGTACATGAAAAATGGCCCCGTCAAAATCAAGCTCAGCCACATGGATACTTCCATCCTCATTACGGAAGCAAAAATGTTCAACAGCTCCCCACTTGGAGTAAAAATCGATTTGGAATGTTCCTTTTGGTATGTGCAGTTCGGGGGCGAAATGGGTAATTGATACTTCTTGGGACATGATAAATTCAATTTAAAACAATATTTACTAAAGGTAGCTTCTTAATTGTTAACTGATTGAATTTAAAGATGTAAACTCAATTTATATTGGACTGCTTTTGATATCCAAATTTCTTTCCCCCATCCTGAACTTCAATTTTGACAATACTGTCCAGTGGAATTGCTCTGGTGAGTCCCTGTGCAAATCTTGACCGACCACCTTTGAGAGTGTCATTTTCTAAGATCACGGTATCAAAATAGAGTATATATTTCTCGCCATTCTTGTGCGTAACCCTCATTTCTATAGCTGGAGAAATATCCAAATATGATTCATTTCCTTTCTTGTCAAATACTGTAAGCCGACTTATGTTATTTGAATAATATTTGATGTTTTCATAAAACAATGGGTTATTAATTTCCACTGCAACCCTATTTTCTGGCTTGGCTCCAATCATTTGTTCCCTGAAACTATCAACGGGAATGGTATATGTTTTACAGGAAAAAACAAATAAGATACTTATTGCACCTATGATTTTTATCGCCTTGCTCCCCATTGTTTTTTCTAATAACCTTACTCTCCAATTCCAAGTATTATTCACCATTAGGCAATTTAGACTTTTTTGGATGATTTCAAATCCAAACTATTCACGCTATTTCAGCATCTTCAATTTTAAGGAATAAATCGATTTTTGATGACTATTTCTTTTTCAACACAAAAAGATCCTTTCTCCTGTCTTTAAGATTACGTACGCTTCCAAATCGATGTAGCTCTCGGAGTAGGTCGATGTCCAGATCGGCAATCAAGATCATTTCTGTGTTTGGCGTGGCCTCTGCTTTTATTCCATTGGTAGGAAAGGCAAAATCGCAAGGTGTGAACACCATGGACTGTGCAAATTGAATGTCCATGTTATGTACATTGGGCAGGTTACCGACACTTCCCGCAATGGCCACATAGCATTCATTTTCAATGGCCCTTGCCTGGGCACAGTTCCTAACCCTGGAGTAACCGTTTTGTGTATCCGTCAAGAAAGGTACAAAAAGGATGTCCATTCCTTCATCTGCAAGCAGTCTGCTCAGTTCTGGGAATTCGGAATCATAGCAGATCAAGATCCCGATCTTACCACAATCCGTATCAAATACCTTGAGCTCGTTTCCGCCCTGCATTCCCCAAACCTTGGCCTCATCGGGGGTTACATGCAATTTTTCATACCTTTCAACGGTTCCGTTTCGCTTGCATAAATAGCCCACATTGTAGAGTTTGCCATCAATGATTTCCGGCATACTTCCCGCAACAATGTTGATATTGTATGAAATGGAAAAATCAGAAAACTTTTGCACAATTTCACTGGTATGCTTTGCAAGTTCCCTAATGGCCTCGGCTTCTCCCAGGTGGTTGTTTTGGGCCATTAATGGAGCATTGAAAAACTCAGGGAAAAGTGCAAAATCTGAACGATAGCCCGATACGGCATCAATAAAATATTCGGCTTGTTGGAGCAAGGATTCAATATCTCGATAAGGCCTCATTTGCCATTGTATCAATCCCAACCGGACCACTTTCTTTTTGGTGGCCGCCTTTTTAGCGGGCTTTTCATAATAGATGTTGTCCCATTCCAGCAGTACGGCGAATTCTTTTGAAGCGGCATCGCCTTCCAAATACCCCTTCATGATCCTGGCAGGGTGAAAATCATTGGAAATTTGGAAGTTCAGTACAGGATCATGAATTTCCTTTCTTCTCACTTTTTCTATGTACTCCTTAGGGCTGATTTCGTTGGAATATTTGTGATAGTTGGGAATTCTTCCTCCAAAGGCAATACCTTTTAGGTTCAGTTTTTCGCAAAGTTCCTTTCTGTAATCATAAAGTCTTCTTCCCAACCTAAACCCTCTAAATTCAGGCTTTATGAAGACATCTATCCCGTAAAGTACATCACCGTCCGAGGTATGGGAATTAAAAGTGTAGTTGGAAGTGATCTCACGATAGGTATGGTTTTCATCATATTTGTCATAATCCACGATTATGGACAGGGCGCAACCGGCAATCTGGCCATTTACCTTGATCACAACCTGACCTTCGGGGAACTTTTTGAGCAGTGCACTGATGTGCTCCTCTCCCCAATATGCCCCGGGCATGTTGGAATATGCGGATACCATTACATCCTTGATTTCCAAATAATCCCCAAACTGAAGATACTGTAATTCAATATTGTCGATATCGCTTAGCTCCATAAGTATTTATATTTGTGTTTCAGATTTTTCATGCAATTTGTCCAATTTCCGGCATTTTTCTTAGTCTAGCTTAAGGTCTACACATAGCTAGTGGTGCTGCATGGAATAATCAAAAGTACCTTTAGTACCCAAGAATAAAGCTACGGACATTAGTAGGATAGAATATTAAAATACATTCAATTTAGCAAACAATTCCGTTTAAAATAAGATCAGCAAAAGAAAATATAAAAATCACCTAGGCCACTTTGATTTAAATGTTACCTATTCCGTGGCATCCGTGGAAGTGGGGATGACGGGATTTTGGTATATGGGGATGTCCCCCTCCTTTCTATGTGCCAAATGGAGTGTATGCGTCAATTGCAGCCAAAAAGCATTGGTATGGATGTATTGGCCGGCGGTGGAGGTATTGAAAAATTGGTTGTTCCAAGCAAGGGCCACCGACATCCATTTATTGAATTGTACGGTAGGGGAGACCGCAAAGCGGTTTTTATCGAACACATTATAGACGATTTCCTTTCCGGCATTGATCATGATCTCGTCACTGATGCCCAAGCTCAATTTAAAATCTGGGTTTTCTTTGGAAAGGGTAGCAATGGGAATTCGGGTGGAAAGCGCATATCGAAACCGCAGGGCAAAAGTATTATCCGATTGGATCTTACCATCCACAAAAGGGTTATAAAAGCGTTGCTCAAATCGGAAGCGGTGGCTCAAACCAAACTTTTTGGCTGGATCGGGTCTGACCAACAGTTCTTCATAGGGCCTGAACTCCACAAGGTATGTGGCACCCTCCCTTTTCAGCTCCGCATAGGTAAAACCGGAACTCAATCGAATTGTTCTGTTCAAATTATAACCTGCACCGACCCTGCCAAAGAAAAGGGTATATTTTTCAAAACTATCCCGCCATCTGGTTCCCGTATTCCCAAAAAGCATCCACTTTTCACTTGTGATGACATTCAGATTATATTGGAGCCATTGTTCTCCCCGGTGAATGATTTCTTTTTCCTGGGCGGTATCTTGGTTAGGCCACAACAATAGTAACAGAAGCAGCCCCGTAATGGGCCACTTAATTTTCATCGGAGTTGGTTTTTAGAGGTTGTTGGGTTGGCATTTGGCGGTTATATGGGGTTACAGATCTTTTCTATAGGTGCGTCGTCTCTTATGGGTTACGGGATCAAAATGCTTCCACATTTGCCGAATGGCAACATTCTCTTCCAACTCAGGTGTTCGGATACAATTGACCACGCCTTTTTTCTTGAACGTATGGTAAAACTCATTGAAAATGATAGAAGTGACCCCTTTGTTTTGATAAGATGGATGAATGCCGATGAGATAAAAAATAACATCCTTACTGTTCTTTTTGGCGCTCAACAAATGAAAAATCCCCGTTGGGAACAATTTTCCATTTGCTTTTTGTAGGGCTCTAGAAAAGGATGGCATGACAATCGCGAAAGCAACCAAATTATCTTCAGCATCTACGACAAATTTGATGTATTCCGGATTGATGAAACTGATATACTTCTTCTTGAAATACTCCTTTTGGATGTCCGTTATCCGAACGAATGAAGAGAGCTTGGCATAGGACTCGTTGAACAGGTCGAACATTTTATCGACCCAGGGCATGATCTCCGAACTTTTTTGAAAGTTCATCTCTTTAAGACCATAGCGTTGTTTAATCAACATATTGGCTTTTGCGAAAAGTTTTGGGTCCGCTTTGACGGCCAAAAACTTGTTTTCCAAATACTCCTTTTCCTTTACAAAACCATGGTGTTCATAATGTGATTGATAATAGGGGTGGTTGTACCAGGTGATCATGGTACCGATATGGTCAAAACCCTCAATGAGCACACCCACTTTGTCCAGGTTGGAAAAGCCTACCGGGCCTTCCATATATTCCAAATGATACTGTAAACCAATTTCCTTGACTTTGTCAAGTAATGCTTCGGAAACTTCCAGATCATCCACAAAATCAAACCAACCAAACCGCATTTTCTTCAGTCCCTGATCTTTTACTTCCAACCAATTGATGATGGCAGCAATCCTTCCCACGACCTTATTTTCTCGGTATGCCAAAAAGAAAGTGGCTTCGGCATTTTGAAAAACGGGGTTTTTTTCAGGGTCAAAGGATTCCATTTCATCCTTTATGATGGGTGGAACCCAATAAGGGGAACCTTTGTACAGGGAAAAGGGAAATTTTACGAAGGTTTTTAAATCTGATTTGGATTGAACCTGCTTTATGGTAACCATAGATCCTATTTAGAACCTCAATATTAGGAATATTACCTACAGCAGAAAAGTGATGGACACAAAACTTAAAAATCTATGTCATCTTTGTTCTTTTTCTTCTTCTTTTTTGAGTTTTTCTTATTGGCGTTCTTCTTTATTGTTCCATTTTGACCTGCTTTTTGGTCATCGATAGGGATGAGTTGGTCTTTATGGAAGTCCAAACGGTACGAAAAGCCCAAAACCACAAATACTTTTGAAGGGGAATCGTTGAATCCAGAACCCATGTGAATGTCCGCCTGAAAATTGGAACTGATCAAACGGGCCACCCCGGTTCTCAAGATAACATCGGAATATCGGTCACTTGAAATCCCCTGTCCTTCAAAGAAAACACTCCAACGTGGATCCCGAAAGGCATGGCTTAATGAAAGGGCAAAACGCCATTCTGGAAAATCGGTCCCTATGCGGTCGTATGCGATATTGGAAATCAACACAAACCTAGGGGACAACCTGCTTTGCGTGTTAATGGCCCCTCTGTAGGAAAGGCTCGGGTCACCCGGGTAAAACGGATTATCGTTGAACAAAAAGTTTGCCCCGGCATATACCGATACGGCAGGGATCAGGTTCTTCCATTGAAACACATTATTGGCCCGCCAACTATACAAATTAGGCTTGTTCCGTTCGGGGTTTTTGTAGGGATCATAGACCAAATATTTTAGCCCTAAGCGATTTCTGGAAAAATTGGTCAGTTTGCCCTCAATGTTATAATCGGGATAGGTGATGTTTTGTTTGATGAATGATCCTTCCAAATTGATTTCCAGTTCCTCAAAAAGCAATCCGTAGCGTAGCGCAAAATCGGTTCCGAAAATGTTCGAATCCGAATTCAAGTCTGCATTGTCTTGCTGTTCGTACAATAATCCAACCTCCACCTGGGCCACATTTTTGCCCACTGCATAGGCACTCACGGCCCTTCCGGGTCTGTTGGAATTGATGACGTCTGTATACTGCGCACTCAACAATGCAGGGAACAGAATCAATACAAAAAGGGATTTCTTAAGGATGGAAAGATCCATATAACTGGGTTTTAATACTATTTTAAGATACGTTTGACCGTTTTCCGTTACTAACAGTGTAATTTTGATACAATAACTGAGGTTATATGGTTTTACTACAAACGATTTTAATTGTCATATTAGTATACTACGCCCTTAAAATGCTTTGGACGTGGTTGGCTCCCAAATTGCTCAATTATGCAGTGAAGAAGACCACTGAACGCTTTGGTCAACAATTTGGCGGCCATCAGGGGTATGATAACACACGGGAAAGGGAAGGGGAGACCTCCGTTTTTCAGAAGCCTCCAAGAAGGTCCAATCCGTCAAAAAAAGTTGGAGAATACATAGATTTTGAAGAAATTGACTAATATTTGTCTTTTCAAAACCTATCCATGAATCTTTCTCCAAAGGCCTTAATCACCCATATTTGTGTAATCGGATTGCTGATTCTTGTGTCACTGGTCTATTTTTATCCAGTGCTGCAGGGCAAGGCCATTTTTCAATCGGATATTGCCTGGTACAAGGGCATGTCCAAGGAAAGGGATGATTACAAAGCGGCTACAGGGGAAGAATCGTATTGGACCAATAGTGCTTTTGGTGGTATGCCCACCTATCAGTTGGGAGCCAATTATCCCAATGATTATGTCAAGAAATTGGATCATGTGATTCGGTTTTTGCCCAGACCTGCAGATTACCTATTCCTTTACTTACTGAGTTTTTACATTTTGTTACTCTGTCTAAAGGTAGATTTTAGGCTGGCAGCATTGGGAGCACTCGCCTTTGGCTTTTCTACCTATTTGATCATTATTTTGGGGGTCGGACATAATGCCAAGGCACATGCTTTGGGCTATATTCCCATGGTCTTGGGTGGAATTGTTTTGGTTTTCAGAAAGAAATATATTCTTGGGTTTATTTTGACGGCTTTGGCCATGGCTTTGGAAATCAGTGCCAACCATTACCAAATGACCTATTATTTTATGCTCTTGGTCTTGGTGATGGGATTGGTGTATTTGGTGTATGCTATCAAGGAAAAGGAACTGAAACACTTTTTTGTCTCGGTGGGAATCTTAGTATTGGCCGTAGTGCTCTCCATTGCCACCAATGCCACCAGTTTGATGGCCACCAAGGAATATGCCGATTGGAGTACCCGAGGGAAATCGGAACTTACCATAAACCCTGATGGAAGCCCTAAAGAAGTAACCAATGGATTGGATAGGGAATACATCACCCAATACAGTTATGGCATTGCCGAATCGCTGGATTTGTTTTCTCCCAGACTTTTTGGAGGCTCGGGGGGAGAAGATTTGGGCAAGGATTCCAAAGCATACGAATACCTGACCAATCAAGGATTGCCACCCAGTAAGGCGTTGGAATTTTCTAGTAGCTTGCCCTTGTACTGGGGTGATCAACCTATTGTGGCCGGTCCGGCCTATGTAGGAGCCATCATTTTCTTTTTGTTCGTAATGGGTATTATTTTGGTGAAAGGAAAGAAGAAATGGTGGTTGTTGATAGGGGCCATGATGTCTTTGGTGTTATCATGGGGGCGCAACTTTTCCGTGCTTACCGATTTTATGATCGATTATTTCCCACTATATAACAAGTTCAGGGCAGTGTCTTCCATTCAAGTGGTATTGGAGCTTTGTCTTCCCGTATTGGGTATATTAGGTTTGTGGGAACTTTTTAAACCTTCCGTAGACAAAAAGGAAAAACTCAATGCTTTAAAATGGAGCTTTTTCATCACCTTGGGATTGGGTGTTTTCATCTTCCTGATCAAAGGATTTTTCAGTTTTGAAGGTTTGCGTGATGACATGTACCGAGGTTATTTTGGGGACGATGTCATGACCATGATCAAACGGGATCGCGAAGCGGTTTATGTAAACGATACCATTAGATCTTTAGTTTATGTGGCTTTGGCCGCCGTGGCAATTTGGTTCTTTATCAAAGATAAGATTGGAAAGAATCTCTTGGTCATGGCTTTGGGTGCTTTGATTTTGTTCGATTTGGTTGGTGTGGACCTTCGTTATGTGAACGAGGATGATTTTGTGCGTCAAAGAGAAGTAAACGAACCCTTTCAAGCCAGTCAAATAGATCAGCTGATCCAACAGGACGATTCCATTTTTAGGGTGTTCGATCCAGAGGAAGGTGTGAATGGTTCCAGAACCTCCTACTTCCATAAATCGATAGGGGGCTACCATGCTGCCAAACCCCGTGCTTTGCAGGATTTGTTCGAGTATCACTTGTACCGGAACAACCTACAGGTTTTGAACATGTTGAATGTGAAGTACATCATCCAAAAGGATGAAGATGGAAAAAGTTTCCCTGCCATTAATCCCGATGCCAATGGCAATGCTTGGTTTGTAGATCAGTTGTTACCGGTTTCCTCAGCCAATGAAGAAATTACCAAATTGAAAGATTTCAATTCCAAGAAGCAGGCGGTCATCAATACAAAAATGTATCCAACCCAGACCAAACTTCGCTTTGAGGTGGATTCATTGGCCCAAATCGGATTAGTAGAATACCGTCCGGATTATCTCAAATACAAATCCTCCAATGCCAACGATGGATTTGCTGTGTTTTCCGAAATGTATTATCCGTCAGGTTGGGATGCGTATGTCGATGGGAAACCTGAACCCCATTTTAAAGTGGATTACGCCCTACGTGGTTTGAAGGTGCCCGCAGGCACCCATGAAATCGAGTTCAAATTTGAGCCCCAGGTGATTGAAAATGGAAGTAAAATAGCTCTTGCTGCAAACATCTTATTGGGATTGATCGTTGTGGGAGGAGCAGGTTACTCTTTATTTGGCAGAAAATCCGAGGATTCGTAATGCAAAAGATCTTGGTCATAGCATACTATTGGCCTCCTGCCGGGGGACCAGGGGTACAGCGATGGCTGAAATTTGTAAAATACTTACCCGATTTTGGTTATGAACCAGTGGTTTATGTTCCAGAGAATCCAAGTTACCCCATTGTGGACAATAATTTGGAAAAGGAAATTCCCTCAACTATTCAAGTCCTGAAACAACCTATTAAAGAGCCCTATGGCTGGGCGGGATTGTTATCCAAAAAGAAAACCAAGACCATTAGTTCAGGGATAATTCAGGATAAAAACCCTTCTTTGATTGAAAGCATTTTGTTGTGGGTGCGCGGAAACTTTTTTATTCCCGATGCCCGAAAGGGTTGGGTAAAACCCTCGATCCATTTTTTGGCCAAGGTCATTGCCGATGAAGGCATAAAGACCATCATTACCACCGGTCCACCACACAGTTTGCATTTGATCGGACTGGGGTTGAAAAGGGAATACAACGTACAGTGGATTGCGGATTTCAGGGATCCATGGACCTCCATCGGATATCACAAGAAATTACGATTAATGCCATGGGCGGCCAAAAAGCACAAATCACTTGAAAAGGAAGTGTTGGTTTCTGCCGATAAAATAATCGTAACCAGTCAGACCACCTTGGAGGAATTTCAAGCCATTACCCCAAAACCCATTAAAATGATCACCAATGGTTTTGATGAAAGTCTTTCAGCAAAGGAATTAGATCGGCAATTTACCATTTCGCATTTGGGTTCCTTGTTGACAGGCAGAAATCCCTTGGGATTATGGCAGGCTTTAAAGGAATTGACCGCGGAGAATGAAACCTTTAATAAGGCCTTGAAGATCAAATTGGCAGGGGTTGTGAGTGAGGATGTCCAAAAAAGCTTGACAGACTTGGGATTGGATGCTTATCTCGATTCCTTGGGTTATCTGCCCCATGACAAGGTTATTGAAACCATGCAATCGTCCCAAGTTTTGTTGTTGATAGAAATTGATTCCGAAGAAACCAAGGGTATCATTCCTGGTAAATTGTTCGAATACCTGAATGCAAAACGACCTATTTTGGCTATTGGTCCAACGGATTGGGAGGCGGGTAACATGGTTGAGGAGGTCAACGCAGGGAAGTTCCTGCACCATTCGGATGTAGCATTGCTAAAAGATGTACTTTTGGATTGGTTCAACCAGTACCAAAAAGGGAAACTACTGTGTTCGTCGCAAGGAATCGATACATTCCACAGAAAAGCACTTACGGAATCCTTAGCAAAATTCATCTAATGGGCGTTGTTCTCAAACAATCAATTCAGAACCTGATCTATACGTATGTCGGCTTTTTTGTGGCAGCCATCAACACGCTTTTTCTTTACACGAAAATACTGCCCGATGAATATTATGGATTGGTCACCTTTATTATGGCATCAGGTGCTATTCTTATGCCTTTAATGGCCTTTGGGGTGCACAATACGCTGGTAAAATTTTTTAGCTTTTGTCGAGAAGAGGAGAAGGATGGTTTTCTGACCCTTATGATTTTTACACCATTATTAGGTATTATGCCACTGGCATTACTGGTTTTGTTCGGTTACAATCCTGTGGGAAACCTGATTTCTAAAGTGAACCCCATAGTCAAGGATTTTCTGTGGTACATTTTTTTAGTGGGATTGTCCATGGCTTATTTTGAAGTGTTCAATGCTTGGTGCAAGGTGCATATGAAATCGGTTTTCGGCAATTTCATGAAGGAGGTTTTTGCAAGAGTGGGGGTCTCCATATTATTGGGCCTCTTTTATTTTGATGTGATTTCTTTGGATGCTTTTCTTAAACTGTTGGTGGGTTTACACCTTCTACGGACCATCATCATCATGATATATGCCTTTACACTCCGATACCCCAAGTTGAATTTTCATTTTCCTGGCCATACTAAAGAAATATTATACTATTCCCTCTTGATTATCTTGGGAGGCTCGGCCGCTCTGGTCTTGCTGGAAATAGATAAGGTGATGTTGAACCAGTTTGTGAGTATAGAAAATGTGGCCTACTATAGCGTGGCAGTATATATCGCGACAGTGATCATCGTGCCATCAAGGGCCATGCACCAGATTACCTATCCATTGACCGCGGAGCTGTTGAATTTGGGAGATATGGAAGGATTGAAGAAATTGTATCAAAGAAGCTCGCTGACCCTATTTATTGCCTCAGGGATTTTGTTCGTGTTGATCATACTGAACTTGAACGATCTGTATTCATTAATTCCTGAAAACTACCGAAGTGGATTTACCATTGTGTTCTTGATCGGGTTGGCCAAGGTATTGGACTCTATTTTGGGAAATAACAATTCCATTCTGTTCAATTCCCAGTATTATAAAACGGTGCTGGTTTTTGGGGTTGGTTTGGCCATCCTTACCATTGTGCTCAACTATTGGCTTATTCCCAAAATGGGAATGGAGGGTGCGGCATTGGCCAGTTTTGTTTCCATTTTGATCTTCAACGTGGTGAAATTGGTTTTTGTGAAAATGAAATTTGACATTTTACCTTTCACACAGGCTACTTTTAAGGTATTGGCAACTTTGGTGTTGCTGGCAGTATTGTTCCACCTCGTGCAGTTTCCGTTTCACCCAGTCATTAATATCATGCTTAAATCCGCATTGATCATGTTGATGTACGTAGGTATTCTTTATCGTTTTGAAATTTCGGAGGATGTAACTGGTATTCTATCCAAATGGCTGAAAAAAAATACCCCGTAGCGGATAAATCCAATTACGGGGTAAACAACTAACCAACCTAAAAACTTTCTTTTATCAATTGTTTCTGGAGCTTCTTGAGGTAGAAGCCCTAGAGCTGCTTTTCTTTGTTACGGCATTGGAGCTACGGTTTCCATTTCCATTGGAACTCCTTGCAACCGTTCTCTGGGTTTCGTTACCCCTGCTCACTGTGGCCCTACTTGAATTTCCCCTTGTTTCAGGCTTTTTGTAGGTGCTCTTAGTGGTACGGGTCACGGTTCTACTATCAGGAGTGGTCCTAACCGTTCTTTCGGTCACACTTCTGCTGTTTGGGGTACGTGAAACGCTTTTTTGTGAAATTTCCCTACTGCTCCTAGATCCATTGTCAGCTCTTCTGTAATCACTTTTTTTAACGGTTCTAGAAGTAGTGGCCTGTCTTTTCACCGTATTGTTGGAACGGGTAACGGCATCGCCTTTTCTATAGGAATTCTGCTCTACATACTTGTTGCTTCTTCCATTATCCCCACTTCTTCGAACACTATTATCACGTACAGTAACCCTTTTGTCATTTCTATAGATGTTGTCCCTTCTATAGTGATTGTCATTACGATATACTTTACCTACGGAAGCATAAGCTCTACGGGTGTTATACCTGTAAGGTGCATAGTACGTATATCTTACTGGGCTATAGTACCTTCTATAAGGAGAGGTGTATACGTTACAGAACCCGATGGCAGGTCTTGCAAAATACCTATGGTAAGGTCTGTACACATAGTATCTGTTGTATACATTGATGAATCCCGTATAATGGCTAATAACACCTCCATTGTAATACACATGTAGACCACCGATTCTACGGACCCTACCGTTGTTATACCAGATATCCACATTACCGATTTGAGAAACACGTCCGTAATAATCGTAGAATACAGGAATGTTCTCCACTTGGATCACGGCACCGTAATCGTCATACTGCACATAAGGGTTATAATCGTATCCGGAGTTGAAGGTGATCCCAACATTTCCGATTTGGGCACCTATGCCTACATTCACTCGACTATCCATGTAGAAGTCGAACTCACCATCAGGATACACTGAAAAAGTAACTCCATCTTCCACAAAGATGAACGAGTTTCCATATCCACGGATGGTACTGGTGCTAACTGTATTTTCCAAAGTTGCGGCCTGGATGTTCGGTAACCCAAGAGCAACTGCTGCTATTAAGAGTACTAACTTTTTCATACTACAAGGTTTTATGTTCTAGATACAACTATTTGCATCCATCCTTGTAATATCAATCAGCGTGCCAAAAATCTCAAATATTTGATTGTCAGTAATTTAAAATTCTTTAAATTTTACCTTTAAGGTATTTTGCGGTAAACGATTCCTTGTTTTGAACCAGTTCTTCAGGAGTTCCCTCCGCCATCAATTGACCGCCCAACTCACCTCCTTCAGGACCTAAATCGATGATATAATCCGCACATTTGATGAGCTCAATATTATGTTCGATCACAATGATGGAGTGTCCTTTATCAATCAATTCATCGAACGATTTAAGCAATTTTTTAATGTCGTGAAAATGCAATCCCGTGGTAGGTTCATCAAAGATGAACAAAGCCTTTTCTTTGGTATGGCCCTTCACCAGGAACGAAGCGAGCTTTATTCGCTGAGCTTCACCGCCGGAAAGGGTAGAGGAGGACTGTCCCAAGGTGACATATCCAAGCCCCACATCTTGCAAGGGCTGTAGTTTGGCCACAATCTTATCCTGTTTGTGTATTTTGAAGTGCTCGATGGCATCATCAATGGTGAGGTTCAGGATGTCATCGATGTTTTTGCCTTCAAACTGTACTTCAAGAATATCTTTTTTAAACCGTTTTCCGTTGCAGACATCACATTCCAAATGCACATCGGCCATGAACTGCATTTCCACCGTAATTTCACCTTCACCCTTACATTTCTCACATCGGCCGCCATCCACATTAAAGGAGAAATGTTTGGCCTGATACCCACGCAGTTTGCTCAATTTTTGGGAAGCAAACAAGCTTCGTATATCGTCATAGGCTTTTATATAGGTAACCGGATTGGAACGGGATGATCGACCGATAGGGTTCTGGTCCACAAATTCCACATGTTTGATGTGGGCATATTTGCCCTCCATACTGGTAAATTGACCTGCTTTTTCCCCATATCCGCCAACTTCCTTTAAAATAGAGGGGTACAGTATTTTTTTGACCAAGGTGCTCTTGCCACTTCCTGAAACGCCAGTAATGACGGTCAACATGTTCAGCGGAAAAGTGACATCAATATTCTTAAGATTGTTCTCCCTTGCTCCCTTTATTTGAATGTAGTGTTTGGAATTCCTCCGTTCTTTGGGAACGCTTATTTCCATGGTGCCGTTGAGATAGGAAGCGGTAAGGGAATCAGACTTTAGGATGGCCTCCATATTTCCTGTTGCCACCACACGTCCGCCCAAGGTACCCGCCTCTGGTCCAATATCGATGATTTCATCAGCGGCTTTCATGATGTCCTCGTCGTGTTCCACTACAATTACGGTATTGCCCAAATTGCGAAGGGATTTCAGCACTTCAATCAAATTTTCGGTATCCTTGGGATGCAGACCAATACTGGGTTCATCCAGAATATACATGGAACCTACCAAGCTACTTCCCAAGCTTGTGGCCAAATTGATGCGCTGGCTTTCCCCACCGGAAAGGGTGTTGGATTTTCTATTCAGGGAGAGATAACTAAGCCCTACTTTGTCCAAGAAGTCCAAACGGGCATTGATTTCCTTCAACAACCTATTGGCAATGGCCGTATCGTGTTCGGAAAGCTGTAATTCCTCAAAGAAAGGCATCAATCTTCGAATGGGCAGTTCTATCAGTTCGGAAATGGATTTACCCCCAACTTTTACATAATTGGCCTCTACCCGTAGTCTTTTGCCCTTGCACACGGAGCATTTGGTTTTTCCACGGTAACGGGAGAGCATGACCCGGTTCTGAATTTTATAGCTCTTTTCCTCCAACTGTTCAAAGAACTTATGGATACCGATAAAGTGTTCATTGCCCTCCCAAACCAGTTGTTTTTGTTCTTCAGAAAGTTCAAACCAGGGCTTGTGTATGGGAAAATCGAATTTATAGGCAGAGTTGACCAATTGATCGCGGTACCAACCCATACTTTCTCCCCTCCAAGGAAATACGGCATTTTCGTAAACGGAAAGTGCAGTGTTCGGAATCACCAAATCCTCGTCGATTCCAATCACATCTCCATAGCCTTCACACTTGGGGCAGGCACCGTAGGGATTGTTGAAACTGAACAGGTGTACATTGGGTTCCAAGAATTTGATTCCGTCCAATTCAAATTGGTTGCTGAAGGAGCGGATTTCCATGGTTTCCAGATTCTCAATGGCACACTGGCCCTTTCCTTCAAAGAAGGCATTGTCCACGGCATTGGCCAATCGGTTCAGAAAATCTTCATCATCCTTAACAATGATCCGATCTACCACAAGGTCGAATTCTCTTCCGATATCTTTTGGTGCCTGGTCAATTCGGATTACTTCCCCGTTGTATTTGATACGGGCGTATCCTTGCTTTGAGAACAACTCCAATGACTTAATGGGATCCCGTTCTTCCTTAATGGTGATGGGAGCCAATAAAAGGAGTTTGGTATCTACCTGTATCCCTTTAATATGATCCATAACATCACTTACGGAATGTTTTTTCACCTCGTTTCCGGAAATGGGGGAAATGGTCTTTCCAATACGGGCATATAACAATTTAAGGTAATCATAAATCTCGGTGGTGGTCCCTACAGTAGATCTGGGGTTGGTGGAGTTCACCTTTTGTTCAATGGCAATGGCAGGGGCTATACCTTTAATATAGTCCACCTTGGGTTTATCCAGTTTTCCCAAAAACTGACGGGCATACGAAGAAAGGCTTTCCACATAGCGTCTTTGGCCTTCTGCATATAAGGTATCAAAGGCCAAACTTGATTTTCCGGAGCCCGATAAACCTGTAATGACCACCAGCTTGTTCCTAGGGATCACCACATCTATGTTTTTGAGATTGTGCAGCTTGGCACCTTTTATAATGATGTTGTGCTTGGGATCAACGTTTGTAATGGCCGTCATTTGTTAAAATTAGGGTCTCAAAGATACGACACCCCACTCTTAATACGTATATTGTACCAGTTAACATCTAAAATTTAGCATCTCACAACATAGTTTTTTAGGTCGCCTACCTATTTATCTATATTTGAAGTGTAATTAAAATACTGATAGGCCTATACAGAAATAATTACTTTTTAAGATTAAAAACTAAATACCTGAAGTCTTTCTTGGAAAGGAAGGACCATGATTTTAACCAAAAAAGTAATTTGTATGGAACTACAGATTAATGACTCGATTTTAGTAAAAAACTACATCGCAGGAGACGAGAAAGCTCTTGAGATACTCATCAACCGACACAACCAAAGGATTTCCAGTTTTATTTATTCCAAAGTTTTGGACAGGGATGTTGCAGAGGACATCTTCCAGGATACCTTTATCAAAGTGATCAAAACCTTAAAAAGGGGTAACTATAGTGAAGAAGGCAAATTTTTGCCATGGGTCATGCGCATCGCACACAACCTGATCATTGACCACTTTAGAAAAAACAAAAGGATGCCCAAGTTTGAGGGAAGCGATGACTTCAATATTTTCTCCGTGATCAAGGATGAAAAGTTGAATATTGAAAAACAGATCATTAAAGATCAGATTGAAAGCGATCTTACCCTTTTGATAGATGAATTGCCCGAAGACCAAAGAGAGGTCTTGATTATGCGAATCTACAAGGATATGAGTTTCAAGGAAATCTCCGAAAACACTGGAGTAAGCATCAATACCGCCTTGGGAAGGATGCGTTATGCCCTTATCAACCTCAGAAAAATCGTTGACCGTAAGAACATCGTTTTAACGAATTAATAATACCGTACGTCGAAGACTGCAATATTTCCAATCTAGCTGCGTTATCTAATTGAAACATTTATGCTAGAATATGGAAAACATTTACTCTGAAGAACAAAAATCCGTGAAAACGGTAAGAGCTAGCCAGAAGACTATCGATTTCTTGCTTAGCTATTCAAAATCGATTCATGTAGTTGACTACAAAAAACACCAGTTTGAAGTAACGTTAAATTAATCAATGTTCAAACTGACGAAAAGAGCCGCAATTAGCGGCTCTTTTTGTTTTTATAGTATTCGTCCAACACCGTTTTTCGGCCGATGGTCTTCGTGATGATGTCCTTTTCCAAGTTCCAACCCCTAGCCGGAGAGTATTCCCGTCCGTACCAAATAATCTGTAAATGAAGTTTGTTCCAAAGTTCTTCAGGGAACAATCGTTTGGCATCGCGTTCCGTCTGCACCACATTTTTGCCATTGCTGAAACCCCAACGGTACATCAGTCGGTGAATATGTGTATCCACAGGAAAGGCCGGGATTCCAAATGCCTGCGATACCACAACACTTGCCGTTTTGTGGCCAACTCCGGGCAATTCTTCCAACAATTCAATTTCTTGGGGGACTTCACCGTTATATTTGTCAATCAAAATTTGGGAGAGTCCATGAATCCCCTTGGACTTCATTGGGGACAACCCTACTGGTTTGATGATTTCCCGAATCTCATCTACCGTGAGCTTGACCATATCATATGGATTATCGGCTCTTTCAAACAAAAGAGGAGTTATCTGGTTTACTCGAACATCGGTACTTTGAGCAGACATCAACACAGCTATCAGTAGGGTATAAGGGTCTTTGTGGTCTAATGGTATGGGAATGGTCGGATAAATCTTCTCCAAAGTGTGGATTGTGAAGTCAACCTTTTCTTGTTTGGTCATATTTGTTTAACTTTACACTTATAACATTGAACAATAATTTCAATACAAAAGCTATGAACATGTTAAAAGTAGGGGATAAAGTACCTGATTTTTCAGCAAACGACCAAGATGGCAACACAATAAATCTGAAGGATTACAAAGGTAAAGCCCTAGTGGTTTTCTTTTACCCCAAGGCAGATACCCCTGGTTGTACAGCAGAGGCATGCAACCTTCGGGACAACTATAAAGAATTAAAAAACAAAGGATTTGAACTACTTGGTGTAAGTGCCGATTCCGAAAAAAAGCAGACCAATTTTAAGAATAAATACAACTTTCCATTTCCATTGTTGGCTGATGAAGACCATACTGTAATCAACACTTTTGGGGTGTGGGGGCCTAAAAAATTCATGGGTCGAGAATATGACGGCATCCACCGGACCACTTTTGTCATCAACGGTGAAGGTATCGTGGAAAAGGTCATTGATAAGGTGAAAACCAAGGACCACGCAGCCCAATTGTTGGAAGATTAAAAAATTAAAAGCGCCATTACGGCGCTTTTTTTATTCCTTTTCTTCTAAAACTTTTCGGGTAAAGAGGTGTTTCTGTTTGATAATTTCTGCGATACCCTCCGGTAGTTCATCTTCCCACCCTTCTTCATTGTTGATGATTTTCTTGAGTACATCACGCGAGAAGATATGGAGAACATCGGGATCGTAATCTATAATATCCATCACTTTTCCGTTATACTTGAAGAATTTGTACAACTCTTTCATCCTTGGATGAACCTTAACATTGTTGCTGGTAAGGATCTGCCCGGTATCAGGATCTTTCATAGGGTAGAGGTATACCTTCAAATCCTTGAAGAACAACTTCCCGAAGGCTTCCAAGATCCCACCGCTTAAATGGCGATAGTATTTTTCATCGAATACGTCCACCAAGTTGTTCACGCCCATGGTAAGCCCGATTTTGGCCTTGGTGTAGTTGTTGAAGTATTCCACCAATTTGTAATATTCCTGGAACTTGGAGATCAATACGGTATGGCCAAGTGAGCATAACAGTTCCGCCCGGTCCATAAAGTCCTGCTCATCAATCTCCCCAGATGCTTTAAGGTTGGACAGTGTGATTTCAAAAACCACAATGGTATTCTCAAACTCCACCGTTTGTTCCCTAATAAAAATGTCATAGGATTTTTTGAACATATCCATGTTCACCTTGGTAACAGGCCTAAAACTACCGCGTAGCGCCAAGATGCTCTTTTTGTACAACACCGCAGCAGGAAGTAGGTTGTTCCCATCAGGACCGAACATTACGGCATCAGTCATGTCGTTCTTGATCAACTGAAGGCTCATCAATCGGTTGTCCACTTCGGCAAAATTGGGTCCGGTGAAATTCACCATATCAATTTCCAAGGTGTCCTTGTCAATATGATCATATAGATATTTCAACAGTTTTTTGGGCCTATCGAATTTGAAGAAGGCACCATAGATAAGGTTTACCCCCAAAATACCCAAGGTTTCCTGTTGCAAGCGGGCCTCGTTCTGTTTAAATCGGATATGGAGCACGATTTCGTCATACTCCTTTTGGTCCGGATCCAATTGAAAACGGATTCCGACCCATCCATGTCCTTTGTAACGTTTTGAAAAGTCTATGGTAGCAACCGTGTTGGCATAGGTAAAGAACAAATAGTTCGGATTACTTTCCCTGCCGATGCGTTCTTCTACCAAACGCATTTCATGGTCCAACATTTTCTTCAATCGGGACTGGGTCACGTACCTGCCATCCTCCTCAACGCCATAAATGGCATCACTAAAGGATTTATCATAGGCACTCATGGCCTTCGCAATGGTCCCTGATGCACCACCGGCCCTAAAAAAATGCCTGGCTGTTTCCTGTCCCGCACCAATTTCGGCAAAGGTTCCATAGATATCAGGGTTCAGGTTGATTCTTAAGGTTTTTGCCTTTATGGACGGGATATTTTCAAAGGCATTTTCTTTGCTAGGTACAGAAGGCATATCCGGATTTTTATTGAAGAACAAAGTTACACTCTTCATTCAATCTATTAAATAAATAAGTTATAATTTTGGATTTAATGGATGACAGGATGACCATTACTTTTTTAGGGACGGGAACCTCGCAGGGAATACCTGTAATTGGAAGCGATCATCCGGTATGCCTCAGTAAGGACCCCAAGGATAAAAGGCTTCGGGTCTCTGTTTTGGTCTCTTGGGACGATTATAATTTTGTGGTGGACTGCGGTCCTGATTTCAGACAGCAGATGTTGTTGCATCCCATTGAAAAATTGGATGGTATCCTCTTCACCCATGAACATGCCGATCATACGGCCGGTATCGATGACATCAGACCTTTTTTCTTTCGGCAAGGCGATATTCCGATTTATGCACACCAACGGGTCATCAATTCCCTAAAAAGGCGTTTCGATTATATTTTTGCCGATGAAAATCGATATCCTGGAGCCCCGGCCGTACAGGTGTTTGAAGTGACCAAGGATAAACCGATTTCGCTGGGAGGATTGAATGTTATCCCTATTGAAGCCTATCACAACCGGTTACAGGTATTTGGATATCGCTTTGGGGAATTTGTCTACCTCACCGATATCAAAAGGGTGGAGGAAGAAGAAATCAAAAAAATAAAAGGTGCTAAGGTGTTAGTGGTGAACGCATTGCGTGAAGAACCCCATCATTCCCACTTTAATTTGGAAGAAGCACTTGAGTTTGCCGCAATAGCAGGTGCAGATAAGACCTACTTTACCCATATCAGTCATTTATTGGGATTCCATGAAGAAGTGGAAAAACGGTTGCCCTCCAATGTTCATTTAGCATACGATAACCTACAATTGAAAATTTAATTACATGAAAAGCAGAATTTTTCTATATCTATTTTTATTTACGGCCCTTTTGGTATTGTTCCAATATGTGACTGCCAGAAATATGCAAAAAGCACTCAATTCCGATGTTTCCAGATTGCAGGAACAAACGGAAAAAATGGAGGATTCCATTAAAACACTCAACCTAAAAGTGTTGGACATGCAATACTTTACATTGGAGAACAACGATGATGCCTTGGCGTACTATGACCACCTCAATTTGGAAAATCCTTCCCGCTACATTGAGGATAAATTACTGGAAACCAATGAAAGGAAAGGCGATAATCCCTTGATTCCGTATGAGGGTATGGAAAGTGATTTCAAAATCAACAAGATCAAAGTCTTAAATCATAAATGGATCTTGGCCGACTTTTCTGATGGAAAATACTGGGGTGAACTGCTCATCAAATATGAACTGAAAGATGACTTGAGCGTGGATTTCACCATGTTGGACCATCTACTTTATACTAGGAGTAACTAATCCCGTACTTGTCATTCTGAGCATGGCGAATAATCCCGAACCATACTCTTATGTCATTCTGAACAAAGTGAAGAATCTATTCAGTTTTAAGGCTAGTTGAGATTCTTCAAGGACCGTTGGCCTTTCAGAATGACAATTGGAACCAGGTTATTACAAGGATGTAAAACGGAGAATCAGAAACATCTCCGAACATCATTCTGAGTGAAACGAAGAATCTAGTCAGTGTTAAGGCTAGTTGAGATTCTTCAAGGACCTTTGGCCCTTTTCAGAATGACAGCTTGCTGTAATCAAAATCAAATGTGGTTTTCCAGCCACTTTTTGAAGGAATAAAAGTTTTGTTGGGAAACCCCATGGCCAATGGGAAACTCCTCAAAAGTGTGGTCTATTCCCAATTTCTTCAATAATTCGCGGGCCTGTTGCGCCCACTCCAAGGGTATGACCTGATCCACTTGCCCGTGCGAGGCATAGATGTGGAGGTTGCTATGGTCCTTTTCAGTATAATCAGTCGTCAAAATTCTTTCATTGATATAACCGCTCAGGGCCACCACATTTTTAATCTTTTCCGGATAGGAAAGGGCCACGGCGTAACTTAAAATGGTCCCTTGGCTAAAGCCCAAAAGCGTGATGTTCTTTTCATCAAGATTATAGGCTTTAATGGCCCCATCGATGAAAGTCACAATCTTTTCACGGGATGCTTTGGCTTGTTCGTCATCACTCCATTTTCCGTATTCCGCATCAAAATTAATGGCATACCAAGCATGGCCAAAAGGTTCTAGATTATAGGGAGCCTTTACGGACAAGACCATTAATTCACTGGGCAGCTCGGGAGCAAAAGAAAATAGGTCTTCCTCATTGCTGCCATAGCCATGGAACAGGAAAATAGCCGGTTTCTTATCTGATATTAATGATGAGGGACGCAGTAGATAGTCCAAAGATAGTGGGATGGGGGACATGCTATAATTTTAAGGAATGAAGGTAAACCATTTTTGAAAATATTCACCCAAAACTGGCAAGGGCTTCATCTGATCGTTCAGCACCTGCAAAAACCCAAAAATCCACAGTACAAAATAGAAAATATAAATGGGTATAGCCAGGTAGACCATTCCTGAATAGGTAAGCAAAATCGCCAAGGCATGAAAAAGTACGTGTATGCCAAAAGCCTGTCTGGTATGAAACCGTGCAAAGGCATTCTTGGGTTCCATATTCATGGTAATGGCTATTAAACAGCCTACAATGGTAATGTACGCCACTATGGACGTCGTCTTTCCGGGATTTGTTTTACTCATTTCAAGATGCTTTGGTTGTTGTGGATGACACCGATGGTTTTTCCCTTTAGGGAAGAACCCAAAAACATACTGTTCTTGGAGGTAGAGAGTATGTCCTCCAATCCAAAGGTATAGTCTTCATCAGGATTAAAAAGAGTAAGACAGGCTTTGGCTCCTTCTTTAAAGATCGGTTCTTCCAGTCCAAAACGGGAGCGACCTTTGGTTAACATACTTATGGTTTCGTCAAGACCGAAAATGGTATTCAGACAACCAAAGGCAGATTCCAAGCCAATGGAGCCATCCATGGCATTGTCGAACTCCACCCTTTTATGCTCAATGTCCACAGGAATATGGTCCGAAGTCACAAAATCGATGGTGCCGTCACTTACTCCTTTGATCAAGGCTTTGCAATCCGATTTTTCACGAAGGGGAGGTGACACTTTGTAGTGGGTATCAAATCCCTGAAGTGTTTCATCGGAAAGAAAAAGATTGTGAATGGCCACACTACAGCTTACATCCAACCCTTTCTTTTTGGCATTGGCAATCAGTTTTACAGACCCCGCCGTGGAAATGGTAGGGATATGCAGCTTTCCCCCAGTGTATTCCAGAACAAAAAGATCTCTGGCCACTTGCAGTTCTTCTGCCAAAGCGGGAATCCCTTTCATCCCCAGAATGGTTGAAATTTTTCCTTCGTGGGCCACTCCGGTCCCTTTAATGTTGCCATCCTGTGGGAAGGAAAAAATCAATCCTCCAAAATTTTGGGCGTACAACAGGGCTATTTTCAAAAGATTGGGATTGGCCACTTGTTTCTTAAAGTCGTAAAAAGCCACGGCTCCTGCATTTTTCATATCGAAAAGCTCTGCAAGGTCCTTCCCGTCCGAATTTTTGGTCAAAGTTCCCATGGGATGGATCACCGTTGCCTTGTTAATCCCTCTTTCCTTTAAGAATACCACATCGGAACTGGTATCAGGTACCGGATGGGTGCTGGGATACAGAAGGATATCCGTAAAACCACTTTTTCCCGCGACCATGAGACCGTTTGAAATTGTTTCCCGCTCTTCATAACCAGGCTCCCCAAAACTCACTCCGGAATCGAACCAACCCAAGGAAACATGGAGGTTTTTATGGCCCACAACCTTGGCATTGACAGGGCCTTCCACAGAGGTTCCAATCTTTTCAATGATTCCATTTTTAATCAGGATGTCCCTTTTTTTTAGGTGAAGTTCCTTGTTATCTGGGCATACAATTTTTGCAGACTTCAGCAGAATGTTCATGTAACGAATTTTTGAATGATAACCTCAATGAGCGCCAGAAGCAACGCTAAAATAACAAACCATTTCCAATATGCCGTAATGTTATTGTCCTGTTCAAATTGCTCAAACACTGATGTTACGGAGTCTTGCATATTGGCTTGGGAAAAATTTTCCAAATCAAGATAATTGAGTCGGCTCTCAGATCTAGGGTAATTAAAACTAATATTTTGCAAGGCATTCCCATTTTGAGAAATGGTATAAATGCCGTCCTCTGTCGGGTTTTGGTCAAAAGAAAGCCTTACCCGGTTGGGAAACGTTTGCTGAAGCGGAATAAATTCATACCCTTCCTTAGCAACAGATAAAATATCATCACTTCCCAAACGGGTCGCCACATCTATGGCACTCGGAACTCCTAAGGTGTGATAGAGTTCAGGGGCCTTCAAGCTCGAAATTGCCATATTGTAAAAGGTGGGCACGATCAATGGGGAATTCTTAAAATTGGAATTTTCCAGTTCCAAGGGCGTCGAAAAAATGTAAAGTCCATCCGTCCCCGATAAAAATGCATCACCACCTTCCAAAGCTAGTATGTTGGGCAAAGTGCTCTGAACTTTAAAATATTCCTTTACCGAAGGATATTGAAAATTAGTTACTTGCTTTTCGAAAACATTCCTGTAAAGCGGATGATCAAAAGCAATGGTAGTCAGTTTGGTATTTAATGATACTTTTTCAGTAAAACGAATGTTGGAAAGGCTGGATAGAAAAGAATTATAGGAAGCCAAATCACTACTGATGGAAGGAATTACGATTAAAGTACCGCCATTATTTTTAAAGGTGCGCAAAACATTTTGAAGACTATTGGGGATGGCCTTTAAATTATCCAGTATTACGACATTTTGATCATCAAATTTACTGTAATCCAATTGATTAAGCTTGAAACTTTGAAGGTGAAATTCGTCCTCCGTGAAAAGTCGACCCAAATAATCGTTGTCCGATTCACTGATGGCCAACACCTTGATTTTTTCTGTTTGGTTGATGTTGAAATAAAAGGTATTGTCATAGGCCAAACCGTTGTCGACAAGTGTTAAACGACCATTGATTTTTTCATTTCCCGGTATGGAAAATTCTACTCTGGCCTTGGCATTTTCACCAAATTTAGCAGCGGTTTTGGCAATCAGATTTTCATCATTGTACAACGATAGCGGCAAGGCTTCCTCTGGGTTACCTCCCGACAAAAGCACCGTAAGCTTGGCTTGGTCCGCAAATCGGTCACTGAGTAAAACGGAATCCATAGCAACATTGCGCACTTCCCTAGGTCTTAAGGAAACAAAATAGGGGCGCAGTGCACTATCCAATGGTTGGGTCCTAGTAACCATTCTATCCTGAAAATCGGAAATGACCATCAAGTTTTTAACGGAATTGTCTGATTTGGAAAATAAACTATTTGCCTTGAGTGTTATTTCCTCAAGGTTCAACTGCTTGTAAGTATAGGGTAATGACAGTAGGTTGTTTTGGATATCCTTTATTTGAATATCTGTAAACGTTTGTGTATTGGTAAAAAGACTGAAAACCGATTCAGGGTCAATATTCTTAATAAGATCCTGAATGGCTTTTTCAAATAGCGCCAGTCCATTGTCCTTGGCCTGCATGCTGAAGGAATCATCCAAATAGATTACGGTTTCTTTTTGTTGCAAGGCCGTTCCCGAGGAAGCAAACGGTTGGGCAAAGGCCACGATCAGAGCAACCAGCAGCAACAATCTTGTAAAAAGCAACAACCATTTCTTAAAAGAATTGCTTTTGCGAGACTCCGAAACTACTTTTTGTAGCATGGCCACATTGGTAAAAGGAGTGTTTTGGAATCTTCGTAACTGAAAAAGATGGATGAATAGCGGAATGATCAGAAGAAAAAGGGCCCAAAGAATTTCTGGATGTTTAAACTGCATTCCCGACTTAGATTGAACAAATATAGGCATTAAAGTATTTGATCATTTCAAATAATGCTGTTAAGGGGGTTATAAATTAAAATGGGTGAAGGATTAATGGGTAAGGTAAAGGTTGTAAGGTTTGTCAACAAAAGAAAAAATAATCCTCCATCGGTTTTTGACCGAGACCCTTCAAGTACTTCTTTATTTCTGTTTGCTCTTTGCCATTTGCAACAGTGATGATGCTTTGCGGGTTTTCCAATGTTTTTAAATCATCAAAATGCATCAGTTCTTTATTGTAGATCTTTTTACCAATTTTATTGGGATTATCACAAAGCCAAGTAAAATCGATACCATGATGTTGTAGTCCCTTGGCAATGGCTTTTCCTTTGAATCCAGCTCCCCAAACCACCAGGGGGCGGTTTATGTCATGATTCAATTGCAAAAAGTAATGGAGTTTGATATCCAAAAAATAGTTTTGGGCATAATGCTCATGGGTTCGTGAAGTCCGAGTATCGTAATCCCGCCAAAGATGCAGTATTTCATCACATGGAATGATTTTTAATACTCCCTCATAAAAACGAAAGGTGAGATCGTAATCTTCGGGATAGCGCAAGGGTTCAAATCCACCACAACGATCAAAATCCTCCCTATATACCATCCAACAAGGTGATGGAATTACGCACTCTTTGTAGATTTCATCAAAATTGGTTCCCTTGGATGTCAACCCGTTCAACCATTTTTCATAGCGTGAATAACCATTGCTGATGCCCCGGTCAGAAAAGTATTTAACCTGTCCTACGGCAATGTGTCCTTGGCCGGTTATTATCAAGTTATGGACCATTCGTTCCAATCTCTGCGGTTTCATTATGTCATCAGAATCCATCCGGGTGATAAAGGCTCCGCTACTTTTGACATATGCTGTCCGCAAGGCAGGAATGATTCCTTCCCCTTCATTTATAAAGACTTTTATGCGAGGGTCTTTGTTAGCATATTGACTCAAGACCTCAAAACTCTGGTCGTTGGAATGATCATCTACGGCCAAAACCTCCCAATTGGAATAGGTTTGGCCTAGAATAGAATCCAAACATTCCAGTAAATAATGAGCGGTATTCTTAAATGGGATGACGATGCTTACTTTGCCCTGTTGCATATTGCAAAGTAACTAATTCTTCAATCAAAGGGTATGAGGTCCGGGGCCACATATTCTGATTTGGCTTTGACACTTTTTAGCAAGTCAAACGCATAATGCTGGTCCAACAATTGTTTAAAGGATGTTTTGAGTCTTGGGAACTCCACAATAAAATCATCAAAAGTGCCAGATTTTGATTTTCTCATAAAGTGTTGGACTGCTTTAACCGAGGCCACGGTCAAGGTTTTATGGAACTTTGTGCCATCCCCATGCAATCGGTCAAACCTCTGGATACCATTACAACATTTCTCTATGGCCAATTCTTCTCTAAAATTCTTCAAATAGATATAGGCTAAACGTAAATGGGCTTCGTGGCTGAACAGGGAAGGGGACAGGCTTCCCGTTTCAAAGGCTGTAATGAAACGGGAATCGTCCAAATCCCAATGGTGTTTAGGTGGGTTCATGCCCATGTTAGGTCTTGTGCAGGACATGGCTTATTCTTTATTGATATCCCTAAACCGTAACATATCCCAAACCCTATTGGATGCCCCAAGATAAAAACCGGCTTCATGTTCATACCCTTTGGGGTTATTGAAGGTGCCAAACAGGATATCAAACAAGGATATATCGGAATAATTATAGGCATGAATGCCTTTGGCATGATGTACGGTATGGGCCTCCGGTCTTTGGATGAAATACCCCACCCAAACCGGAGTTTTGATATTGGCATGTTGAAATATGCTTAAAAACGTAGTAATCAGAATGAACACGGTCGCTGCCTGAGCGGTAAACCCGGCAATGACCACCAAACATAGACTTCCCAACAAGGTGAAGCCGATCATGTCCATTGGGCTAAAGTAAAAGGCCCCATAACTGTCCATACGTTCGGCACTATGGTGCATTTGATGGAATATTTTCCATAGGGTATCATTCTTGTGCATGGCATAATGCCAAATGTAAAGGGCAAATTCATAGATCATGACCGCGATGAAGGCACCCCATCCCGTCCCAAGTGCAGTCAAGTCAAAGATTTGATAATCCACCAGATAATTGTCCCATATCAAGGGGAAGTAAGTGGATAGGTAAAAAAACACGGCAAAAGAGGTAAGCCCCTTGAGTTTCCAATTCTTGATCTTGGGAAGTTCCCTGGCAGGAAAAAGTCCTTCCCAGATCATCAATACGCCATACATGCCCAATAAAATTAGGGAGACTGGGTCTATCAACACTTCCCAAGGATTGGGTAAACTTTTTAAAATCTCTAACATACTTTACGATTTTTTAGGTTGTTTACCCCATAGGCATAAGTTTTGACCTTACAATGTAAGGCAGCAGGTAAGTTTTGTTAAAATGTCCATTCGTGGGGTATTTCCGGCTTATAGCTACAACAGGTTCCTGTTTTGATGGAGTTTGCGAGATGCTTGGCCAACAAAGGATGGACTTGTTCTATTTTAGTAATGGAATTCCTGATGCGCCAGGTAACTGCCGCTCGAGCTTTTTCCAAAGAGGAGCCCGTTCTGCGCACTTTGTTGGACAACCCCATCACCTTACCGATATACCCCATCAATTGCTCATATTCCTCTTCCAGTCTTTCTGCTTTTTCAATAAGCCCCATCTCTTCTGCATCGCTGATTTGCATTTTTAAGGATTTTATTTTGGACTTATAATCCTTCAATGCTTTTTCATCAATAAGTGCTGTACCTTCTTGTTTCACAGAACTTCCCATTAGTTGTAGGCAATGAAATTCCTCTTCGGGATGTTCCAATAATTGAGTGATATCACGTAGTCCTTTGGAATCTCTGATGTTTATTGACAAACCTCCATAGCTGAGCTCCCACAGTTCGCCATGATGGACAAAACTTCCTTTTATAACTTTACTTGTTTCGGCAGGAATGATGGGAGCATTTGGTTTTGAATCTTTCCCAATCATAAATTCCCAAAATGGCTCTAGATTGCTTTTATCTTTGTAGGGGTTGACTTCCTTTTGCCATGCAATTGCTTCTTGGTTTGTGGCATCTTTATTCTGCTTGATGTTTCTTCTAAATATCTTTAGATATTGTTCCCAATAACTCTTCATTTGGTCGTGACGGGAAATATGATAATATGCAGCAGATAAAAAAGCTGTGAAATCAGTCCAAATAGAAAGATTGGAAACCTTTTCACCAACCTCGATGGCTTTTTCAAACTCACCTTTTTCAAAATAAACCAACATGCCTGTCGGTAGATAGGCTTCGGGATTCAACGGGTTTAGGTTCCTAGCTTTATCATACAATTGTTCAGCTTCTTGTATATAACCAAGCCAAACCATACAATTGGATATCAATACAAGGTTATCGGCATCGTTCGGATTCATCTTAAGAGATTTCCGTAACAAATGCTCCGATTTATCATAATCTCCTAAATAAAGAAAAGTACGGCCCAGTACCGCCAATGAAACATAATCGTTTTCATCCAATTCTATCGCTTTGAGTGCATAATCATGGGCTCCTTTTTGGCTCACATCCCAACGATCCCACAATTGGCAGCTCCATTCATTGAAATACGACAAGGAGAGCCCTGTATAAGCACGGGCAAACATTGGGTCGATATTTAAAGCGGCTTTAAAATGTTCTCTTGCTTTAAGGTCACTTTCCAATGTTCCTTTCTTGACCTCGTTCATCCCTAAAAGCCAATTTTCGTAAGCGGCAAGATCCACTAATTCCTTTTTATAAGAGTAGGAGAGTAGGTCATGATCTATTTGTTGTTGCAGTACATTCACTATTTGTTGCGTAATGGTGTCCTGCATTTTCAATACGCTTTCCAGGGTTTCATCGTGGTTGCCTGCAAATACGATCTTATGGTCCCTGGTCCTGATGAGCTGCACCCCAATCCGGAAACCTTGATTAGTGGGGCGAAAGCTTCCTGTAATTATATAGTCTGCACCCAATCGCCCTATGGATTCAGCATCGGAACTGTTCGTAATATGCTGTGTGGAGTATTGGGAAATGACGGATAGCCCTACGTACTTGGAAAAATTGACGATAAGATCCTCGGTAAACCCCTTGATGATCGGAGAGATGGACTCAGAATCCCCAATAATCTGAAAAGGTAATACCGCAATGGTAGTTTCCTTATTGCCAATTAGTTCCACAACGAGATTGATTGATATCGCTAAGATACAAAAGTTAGCTTCGGATGACCATTAATCACCTGGTCTCTCTCTAAATTTATGGACTTCAAATAATTAAGGGCATAAAATTATTTATGTTGTAACCCGCTGCAGATAAGACATCTCTTATTTTAGCACTTCATCAATCGCTTTCAGTACCAATTTTTCCATTACGGAATAACCGGCCTTGGTCAGGTGTACTTCATCTGTAGTCAAAGCTTTGGGCAGACCGTTTCTTTTATCGGCCATGGCAGCAAAATAATCCAGATACATGACCCCTTGCTCCTTTGCCATGGTCTTCAACATACCATTCAACTTTGGAATCTTGATATTGGGCTGTAATCCGGGTCTCCAAGGATAATCATAGGCTGGCAATACGGAACAGACGATAGGATGGATGCCATTAGCTTTGGCCAGTTCTACCATTCCCAAGATATTATCCCTAATTTCTTCAAGCGTCATGGGTCCAGTATTCCCTGCAATATCATTGGTTCCGGCTAAAATCACCACCACTTTTGGTTTTAGATTGATGACGTCCTGTCTGAAACGCAGCAACATTTGAGGTGTGGTCTGTCCCCCGATACCACGATCAATAAAAGGATGGTCCTTAAAAAATTCAGGATGCGCACCGATCCATCCTTCGGTAATGGAGTTGCCCATAAAAACCACTCGGTTCTCATCTGCGGCTGGAGCAGGCAATTCGGTATTGGCTTTCTTATACTTTTCAAGGTTGGGCCAATCTTGTGCGGTACTTTTGAACGGGTTCAACAATCCTAAGAATAATGCCATGGTCCAAATGGTGGTTTGTGTTTTCACAACGTTTGTTTTAGTTACTGTACGAAGTTCTAATTTACGTAAAAAGTTTTCAGTTACTAGGCAGAATCAAGTTCAAAAACAATTTCAAAAAAAAAGCAGGCCAAATTAGGCCTGCCCTTTTCTATAGTTTCAACTGCTCCTAATATTTAGCACTCTTACCGTTAGCTTGAGTCTTTAGAATGAAATTGCGGATGTCTTCATTCGCCGTTTTCAAATCTTCATGACGTAAATACATCATGTGCCCAGAACGGTATCCCTTAAACTCGAAGCGATCTTTCATGCGTCCACTTGGATCCACTTGGGACATGGTATATTTGGCAGCAAAATAAGTACAGGCACCATCATAATAACCAGATTGCACCAAAACGTTCAAATAAGGATTCTGCGCCATGGCTTGACGAAGGTCATCACGTACATTATCGTTGCTATCATCCCATGGATGTACCGGGCCGAACATGTTGTATTTAATGTCGGTCTTAAAATTCAATTCTTCCTGCAAATAATAGTTAATGGCAGGGGTAAAGCTGTGCAACCAAGAAGTCAACTCGGCTGAATAGTCGGGTCTGGTACCGGTTAATGTTTTGTCAATCCCCAAATAACGGCTATCCAAACGTCCTATGGTATAACCACCTTTTTCCCTCATCAACGCTTTCCAGAAGAACTGCGTAGGCACTACCAAATTTTGGTCTATGATGTCCTGCGCATCCAACCCTGAATAATAGGCCATTTTATCAGCTATGGCCTTACGTTCTGAATCTTGGATGAATCCACCTTTGGCAATGGCGGGCAATAACTTATTGATGGTAAAATCCTCCACTTCTGGCAAAACTTCCAAAAGATCTTGGCTTTGTAAAGCAGCAGGCAGCGCTTTATGGTGCCAAGCAGCAGCGGCAAAATAGGGGAGGTTCAAAGCACTGGAAACAGGGTCATTGTCACGGAACACCTTGTAATCGGCAGGCGATACCATAATCACACCGTTCAAGTACATCCACTGTTGGTTCTGCAACGCCAAGGAAAGTCCCATCACACGGGTACCGCCATAGCTTTCCCCAACAATGTATTTTGGAGATCTCCAACGGTTGTTCCGTGTCACAAAAGTGTTCAGCCATTCGGCCAAATATTTGGTATCCGCATTAATCCCGAAGAATTTTTTATGATCCACTTCCTTTCCAGATTCAGGAATGGTGCGGGAGTAACCTGTATTTGCGGGGTTTACATATACAATATCGGTCACATCCAAAACCGAATAGGGGTTTTCTTTTACTCCATACGGCTGAACGGGATAGCCTTCATCATCAATTTTAAGCACACGAGGACCAGTATAGGCCAAGTGCATCCAAACGGAACCGGAACCGGGTCCACCATTAAAAGAAATTAATAAAGGACGGGATGCCCGGTCCTTTACATCATTTCTAGTGTAGTACGTGTAATGAAGGGAAGCAATGGGTTTTCCAAGTTCGTCCCAAACAGGCTGGGTACCGGTTACGGCAGTGTAATCCATACGAGTGCCATTGATGGTCACAGAATGTTGGGTAGTTACCGTCGTATCAATCGGCAATTTTCTTTCTTGGGCAAATGTCAAGGTAATGGCAGAGCATAACGCTATGCTAAAAAGGTAAAGAGATTTCATATTATTTGGTTGAATTAGTCTAGTGACTAAATGTAAGGATTTTACAACTTTTGAATCTGTTAAAGTAATTGTAAAAACATAAAGTTATAAAGGTTCAAGCATTATGCGTATTTTTAGTACAGCACACTAAACATGACATCGATGAAAAGTTTGACCCGACGGGATTTCAATGGCTTAATGATCAAGGGAGCTGGAAGCGCTGCCCTAATGTCCGTAACCTCTATAGCCTGTGCCATGGGGGCCGATCAGGATAAAAAGAAGTTGGGCGTTGCCTTGGTCGGTTTGGGGAGTTACAGTACCTACCAACTTGCTCCTGCCCTTCAGGATACTCAATATTGTTATTTGGCTGGGATTGTAACAGGTACCCCTGACAAAGAAAGAATCTGGGCCGACAAATATGGGATTCCTAAAGCGAATATCTACAACTATCAGAATTTTGATGATATCGCCAAGAACGACGCCATCGATGTGGTATATGTGGTACTGCCCAATAGTATGCATGCCGAATTTTGTATCCGAGCTGCCAAAGCAGGCAAACATGTGATTTGTGAAAAACCCATGGCCGTTAGTGTGGAAGAGTGTGATGCCATCATCAATGCCTGTAAAGCTGCTGGGGTAAAATTGGGAATGGGGTATCGACTACATTCTGAACCCTACACCCAACAAGTAAAACGATTTGTAAAGGAGAAAACCTTTGGCGACATCAAATTTGTGTCGGCCGAAGCTGCTTATAGGTCCACAGGGAATCCCGATCAATGGCGATTGAACCGGAAGCTTTCAGGCGGCGGAGCTCTTATGAATATGGGCGTTTATGCCGTGCAGAGTACTATTTATGGAACAGGGGAGAACCCCATTTCGGTTTCTGCACAAGAATTCAGCACCCGACCAGAATATTTTAAGGATACGGACGAGACCGTCTTAGCCCAATTCGAATTTCCAAGTGGGGCAGTGGCCAATATCTCCACTTCGCACAATTTCAACGCAAACAGTATGTATGTTTCAGGCACCAATGGGTGGTTCCAGTTGCAACCGGCCAACAATTATGGCCCGTTGAGTGGAAAAACATCCAATGGGGATATTCTTGAATTTCCGCACGAAAGTCAACAAAAATTACAAATGGACGATTTTGCCAAGCACGTACTCTTAGGGGAACCAAACAAGGCTCCGGGAGAAATGGGCAAGCGCGATATGATGATTGTAGAGGCCATTTATGAATCCATCGCCAAAGGAGGGCAAAAAATCAGTTTGAATTTTGCCCCCGGATTTGGTTTTGGTGGTGATTGAAACTCTGATTAAGAGAACGATTTCAACATATTTGCCAAATAAGTCAATGTTGCGGTGAATCCTTCCTTGAAGCCCATTTCAATCATCTGTTCCATTCGGGTGAGGGATTCATTGTGAATGGAAATACTGACTTTGGTGACCCCGTTTTCTTCACTGAAACTCAAATCCCAGTTGGAACCTGGTAATTGAGGGTTTTCATCCGCATCAGCAAACGCATTGAACATTTTAAAATTGGTTTTCGGGCTGATGGAAGTGTATTTTTGTAGCGACCAATGTTCTTGGCCCTCCGGGCTTACCATAGCATAGAATCGCCTTCCGCCCACCTTGAAATCCATATGTTTGGTTACCGACTTCCATGGTTGGGGTGCCCACCATTGATCCAGAATTTCTGGCTTGGTAAAGGCATCCCAAACCAAGGGGAGTTCCGCTTCAAATTCCTTGTCAATAAATACCGTTTGAATTGATTTGTCTACAGTAAAGTTGAATAACAGGTGGTCTTTCATTTTGTTTGTTTTTTAATGGTGGATAATACGTTTTCGAGTTGGTCAAATCGTGTCTCCCAAATTTTCCGGTATTGCTCAAGCCACGCATCAATCTCTTTCATCTTTTCGATCTTAAGGGAATAGAAAATTTCACGGCCTTGTTGTTCTTGGCCTACCAATTCACATTCGGTGAGAATGCGCAGGTGTTTTGAAATGGATTGACGGGAAGCATCGAAGTTTTCCGCAATGGCATTGGGCGTCATGGATTGCAAGGCAATTAGCGCAATGATGGCCCTTCTTGTGGGATCGGCAATGGCTTGAAAAACATCTCTTCTCATCTTTTCAATATGATTTATGAAACTGTTTGGTTGCAAATATATATGCAACTTTTTGGTTGCGCAAAAAACATCAATAATATTTACTTGAAGAACTTTAAGAAATTGATTAGAATTTTTCAAACACGCCCAATCCAAAAAGGGCAAAGTCGTATTTTACCGGGTCAGAGGGGGCCAGTTTTCGTAGATTTATATCTAACTCGGCCAAGGCCTTGGCATCGTTTTGTTTTCGTTTCAACAGTTTCAATTTCCGTCCTACATTGCCCGTGTGCACATCCAAGGGGCAAGAAAGTTTACTGGGAGAAATGTCTTTCCAAAGACCAAAATCCACTCCAGTGGAATTGTCACGTACCATCCACCGCAAAAACATATTGATGCGCTTGGCCGCTGAACCTTTTAACGGATCGGAGACATGCTTGGTAGTACGGGTCTCATGGGGCAGTTCAAAGAAAACTTCCTTGAATCGGGAAATGGCAGGTTGCATGGAATCTCGGGTCTGATAAGTAGTAAAAATGCCTTCCAGACCACCATGATTGGTATACACATTTTTCAGGCTGGTTACAAAGTAACCCAAGTCGATACCATTGAAAGTACGGTGTACAAAGAGTGACAATTTTTCAAGATCTTCAGTTTGGTGGCCGATGACAAAATCATGGGGAGCATGGTCCATGAGGTCCATCAATTTAGAGGCGTTGTTGATGATGCTTTTTCGGTTGCCCCATGCAATGGTAGAAGCCAAAAAGGCACTTATTTCGATATCCTCTTTTTTGGTAAAGCGATGGGGAATCTGCAAGGGGTCATCCTCTAAAAAACGGGGGTGGTTGTATTCCTCCACCTTGGCATCCAAAAAATCCTTTAACTCCGCTTTGGTCATGCTAGTTCTTGGCTACGATCAAACCATCTACCATGGTCAATTTACGGTCCGCCATATTGGCCAGTTCCAGGTTGTGGGTCACCAATACAAAGGTCTGGCCGAATTCATCCCGAAGCTTGAAAAATAGTTTGTGTAGGTTATCCGCACTTTCGGAATCGAGGTTGCCACTGGGTTCGTCCGCAAAAACAACGGACGGACTGTTCATGAGGGATCGTGCCACGGCCACCCGTTGCTGTTCCCCACCGGAAAGCGCATTGGGCTTATGGTCATACCTATCGGCAAGTCCCAAAAAATCCAAGAGTTCCTTCGCCCTTTTTTCGGCCTCGGATTTGCCCGTTCCCTTGATGAATGCAGGGATACAGACATTTTCCAGCGCCGTAAACTCAGGCAGCAATTGATGGAATTGGAAGATGAAGCCGATATGTTCATTTCGGAATCGGGCCAAGCTTTTATCATTCAATTGGTTAATATCCGTATCATTGATGAACAAAGTACTTTCGCCTTTATTGGATGGAGTATCCAGGGTCCCTAAAATCTGTAACAAAGTGGTTTTTCCCGCACCGGAAGCACCAACAATGGAAACAACCTCCCCTTTTTGTATTTCGAGATCGACCCCTTTCAAGACCTTAAGGTCTCCGTAACTTTTTTGAATGTTCGTGGCCTTTATCATAAAAATGGCTTCGTGGAATGAAAGTAATGATTACTGTCGAAGGCACAAAGATGCAGGTTTTTAATTAAAGTTTTGATCATTTGTACGACTAATGAGGAATGGAATTAGTTTGGGATATTGTATATGAAATCCGAAACTTTGTTTAACTTTGAACAATAATGGATAAACAAAATAATACTACAAAAGAGACCGCCATCTTTGCTGGCGGTTGTTTTTGGTGTACCGAAGCGGTTTTTCAACGTTTGAAAGGGGTAGAGTCCGTGGTACCTGGGTATACGGGCGGTACCATTAAAAATCCAGCCTATCGTGAAATCTGTACCGGCAGGACCGGGCATGCGGAAGCCATCAAGATTACGTTTGATCCTTCCCAAGTATCGTATACCGAATTGCTGGAAGTATTTTTTGCCACGCATGACCCCACAACCCTTAACCGACAGGGGAACGATGTAGGCACCCAATACCGCAGCGAGATTTTCTACACCAATCCTGAGCAAAAGGAATTAGCGCAGCAATTCATTGCCCTGTTGGAAAAAGAAGGCATCTTTGTATCTCCCATTGTTACGGCTATTTCCGGAGAAAAACCTTTTTATTTGGCGGAGGAGGAGCACCACAATTATTACAACGACCATCAACAACAACCCTATTGCCAGGTCATCATAGACCCAAAAATCAAAAAACTGAACACCTATTTTTCAAAAAAACTACAGCATGGCACCTTATAGAAACCTGGAGGAATACAACATAGAAATCACCAATGAGGTCAAGGACCATTTTGCCAAGATCGTGGGTGATATTGGGGAAGATATAACCCGTGAAGGATTGGTTAAGACGCCAGAGCGTGCCGCCAAAGCCATGTTGTTCCTTACCCAAGGCTATCAACAGGATGCCGAGGAAATTCTGAGAAGCGCCATGTTTGCCGAAAGTTATGACGATATGGTCATCATCAAGGACATTGAAATGTATTCGCTTTGCGAACACCACATGCTTCCTTTTTTTGGCAAGGCGCACATCGCTTACATTCCCAACGGACATATTGTGGGATTGAGCAAGATTCCACGTGTGGTGGATGTTTTTGCCCGCAGGTTACAGGTACAGGAACGGTTGACGCACGATATCTTGGAATGCATCAACAACACTTTAAAACCGAAAGGAGTTGCCGTGGTCATCGAAGCGTCCCATATGTGCATGATGATGCGTGGGGTGCAGAAACAGAATTCCGTGACCACCACATCTGGTTTTAGGGGGCAATTTGAAAAAATAGAGACCCGTAACGAGTTCCTTAAACTTATCAGTACAGATTTGTCCTGACCGATTTCCACAATTCGGTGGGAATTCCTATTTTTCCTTTATGGGAGAAGAAAAAGACAAGAAATATCGCAATCTTATTTTGGGATTGGTATTCGATGGTATAGGGATGCTATCCTTCATCATTCCCGGAGTGGGCGAGTTTTCCGATGTGATCTGGGCTCCCATTGCGGGTTGGCTCATGACCCGTATGTACAAGGGCAGGGTAGGGCAGGCCGCTGGTTTAATTACCTTTGCTGAAGAGTTGATACCTGGCCTTGACGTGATTCCTACCTTTACCTTAACGTGGATTTATACTTACCTTTTGGCCAAAAAAAAGAACAACGATTGATATTGTATCAATCGTTGCCCTTTGTCTGAACTTTTATTCTTTTTTAAAGCGGAATGCTCAAATTGAAAGCTACGTTACGCCCAATGTTGGCAATTCCATCCGTTTTCAATCTGGAAAGGTGAGAAATGTAATTTTTGTCAAAAAGGTTGTTCCCGCTAATCTTATATCCAATTTTTTGGTTGAAGATTTTGATGTCCCCTCCAAAACCGACATTGAAAAGATTGTAACGCGGTGTTTTGGTTTCAAATGCAGCCACTTTGTTCTGGTCAAAAAAGGTTTGAAGTGTTGCAAAGGCATAGCATTTGTATTGGGTATCCTTCTTGTTCCATTCCACCCTAAAGGTATTGGTCCATTTGTTGGCGGGCATCAAGGGTAGGTCGGTGTCATCTTCCAATTGACCGTAGACAATGTCATAACTACTTTGCAAATGTAACCAATCTATGGGGTGTGGATGGATGTGAAAGCCAAATTCACCACCATATAGTGTAGCATTTTGTTGCTGAAAAATATATATAGGGTCCGTGTCCCTGAACTCACCGGTTGGCTGCAGGTAGATATAATCGCTCACACCATTGTAGAACCCATTGATGTAGGCTTCTACGTGTTTGTTTCCGTATTCTAGGGACAGGTCAATTTGAAAATTCCGTTCGCTCTTCAGGTCAGGATTACCGATTTCCACACGGTTGGCACCACTATGTAGTCCGTTGGAAGTCAATTCTGCCAAGTTGGGCGCCCTAAACCCTGATGCCAGGTTCAAACGAGCCAAAATGTTGTCTGTAACATCCGCGCGATATCCCACAGCAGCATTAAAGCTGTTGAAATTCCTGTCAATTGGCGCAATATAGGTTTCTTCACCCTGTACACCACTTTCATCACCTTTAATGGCGCGTACATCGTACCGCAATCCCCATTGAAAATCACTTTTGTTAAAATGTATGTGGGATGTGGCCAATACTCCAAAATCATTGGTGGTGGCATTGGGTATCAAAACTTCTTCCCCAAAATTCTCATTCTTTTGGCTCATCCCTTGGATACCAAAAATGGTGGTTGTTTTGCCCCATTGCGGGTTGTAGTGGATGTTATAGTTAAAAGTGCTCAGCTCCATGTGCAGGGAAGGACCCTCTTCCTCTTCATGTTCCTCTTCTTCACCTGGGATTTCGCCTTCTTCTTCATGATGGTGTTCCTCAAATTCCTTTCGATCATTGAAAATATAACCGAAAGTAGCCTCTAGGCTCGAATTTTTGAAAAACAGGTTGTTCTTGGAACTTAGGATATGCGTGAAAATTTCCTGATACGGTAACAAAGGATCACGATCATTGTTTTGTACCCCGATCTCTTCAGGAATACCCAACTCTGATTTATTGTAGTTGTAGCGCAACTCGGTTTTGAATTTGGCAGCTTGATAGGCAAAACCTGTCTTGATATCCGATTCCTTAAAACGGGAGTTGGTCACACTGGTGCCATCACCGGTTTCATAGTCCGCATTGGATGCAATGGTGCCCCGCACCAAAAACTTGAATTTTTCGCCAGAAGTTTTAAATCCGGCATTGGTTCCATAACCCAAAGTATTGGTGAAATAGTTCAGGTTCACATCCCCAGAGGTTTTACCTGTCATTTCAAAATCTTCTGGATTTAAATAGAGTACTCCACCCAAAGCATCGGATCCGTATAATAAAGAAGCCGGACCTTTGATGACTTCAACACTGGAAATCCCGGCATCATTCAACCCAAGTCCGTGTTCACCGCCAAATTGTTGGTTTTCCAACCGAACACCTTGTGTGTAGACCAAAACCCGGTTAAAACTCAATCCCCGAATAACGGGTTTGCCGATTCCGACACCTGTGGAAACGGATGAAACCCCCGGGATCCGCGTAATACCGTCAGCCAAGGTCATAGCACCTTCACTTTTGAGTTCCGCTATGGACTTTTGTTCCACTTTCATCACGTTCTCGCGCTCCAGTTTATGAAAAGGGGTTGAGAGTACCACTTCATCCATTTCTATGGCGGAAGCCTCCATTTGATAATCGAATTTGTTACTTCCTGAATTGATTTGGTAAGAAATGGAATAGGTTTCATACCCTAAGTAAGATACCACCAGTTTGTAATTCCCTTCAGGAAGGTTCTTTAGGGTAAAATTTCCGTTTTCGTCCGTAATAGTGCCGTTTTGCAGTTGTGGGAAGTAAATGGAAACCTGCTCCAATGGCGATCCATTTTCCGCATCCGTAATGGTCCCTGTGAGGGTATTTTGTGAAAATATGTATAGAGGGGACAATGCCCAAAGCATTGCCAGATAAAATTGTTTCATTGTAAAGATTAAAAAGGTTTGTAATATCTAAATCGCTGTAGACATTAAAACCTCTGGGGGGCCTCGCAACGCATGAAATTCCGTTTTAAAGGGTTTGAAGATAAAATGGTAACCGATCTCAAAATGTCCAATTTCTGGAACTTCCACCGGTAAGTACACAAAGGAAGAAGTAAAGAATACCTTATTGGCCAAGGTGAAATCATGGAAATCACAATGAAAATTGGCGCTGTGGATATGATTGGTACCATGTGAGAGGCACTTTTGCTCCTTGGAATGCCCTGAGATGGCATGCGACAATTTTACCGCAGACGGCGTAAGAATCCCTAAAATAAGAATCAGGGATAGCCAAGAAATTGCGCGTTTGTGGAGTTTAAAGGCCATTTACAGCAAATGTAAAGAAGACCCACACTCTTTATGTGTTAACAAAAACTTAAACTATGGTACAAGAAAGCCCAATCCCATGCGTTTGAGCATCTTTTTTTCAAAATTCCAGAAAAAAATGAATTGGCCAAAAACCCACCCAATAAAAAGAAGCAAAACTTGGTAAATAGGGAAAATAATGAGAATCCTGAATGTCCAATACACAATGTGGTGCACGGTCCCTTTTCCTAAACCGATCCACTCCACCAATGGCCCTGCAAGTTTGCCGGCCAAACTACCCGTAATGGCAAACACTATGAAAATGGCAATCATTTCCCATTTGTAGGTCACCTTCCATTTGTTTTCCAACTTTTTAAAACACCACAAAAAGAACCTGACCAACATATAATATATAACCGCAGTCACACCAATGGTGAAAACCCATTCAAAGGTTGTATTGTTCAGACCAAAAAGATGCAGAAATCTTCTAACTATCAGGTAAGATGCCAACATAGTAAAGAGCACACCCAATATAGGGAAAAGGAATTGCCAATTCTTTTGTATTTCCCAACGCTGTCGTATTCTTTGCATTGCCAAAATGGTTGTATCGCAAAAATACTACATTATATCCTTGGTAGGAAGGGGCCCAGCCGTTGATTGTACTTTCTTTGAAAGTAAATGAAGTAATTATAGAGTTTGTAATTGACCTCATACCCATAATCGATGTTGGGATCGTAGTTGATCTGCATTTCATAGAGGTTTGGGTTATACAAGTTGGGTTGCATCACCCTTTGGTTCCAATTCATGACCAAAATGGCGTTTCGGTTTTCCAAAAAATTTTGGGAATAATAACCTTCGGGCCTTGCAATACTCAACAACCATGCATTGAACCCCGGTTCAATGATGATGATCTCGTACTCCGTTTCGTCGTCCTTTATTTCTACAGGTTGGTCCTCCTTGGAATCAAAAACGGCTTGTTCCTCATTGGAAATATCCAAAACCTCTTTTTGGGTGCCACAGGAAACCAGCAGTAAAACCGACGTCATTATTATATAGTGTATCTTTTTCTTTTTCATCACCTTAAGGTACAAAAAAAGCCATTTGAAATTTCAAACGGCTTTGTTAAATAACATTAAGTAGGTACGTCTATTTGCCAAACAACCCACCCAGTATTCCTCCCAAACCACTTTTCTTTTGGTTGCCTCCATTCAATACCATGCCGGCAAGATCGTCCATTATGCTGCCATCACCATCCGAATCCAAAAAAGTTTCAATAAGCGATTGTTGCTTTGCAGCGGTTTTGGTGCCACCCATCAAACCTCCCAATAATCCATTCAATCCATCGGGACTACTGATGTTCTGCTGGCGTGTTTGTTTGCCGAGGTATCCCAGCAACAGGGGAGCTGCAATTTTCAAAATTTGGGCAACGGTACCTGCATCAAGTCCCGATTTACTGCTAAGTGCGTTTTCCACCTGAGGTTGTTTGGAACCCAAAATGTGTCCCAAGATCCCGGCACCATCATCCATGGCGCTTTGATCCACGCCACCTCCGAAGAATCCTCCTAGATTGTCCAAAATACTTCCGTCATGCTTGGAACTTAACGCGTTCATCAACCCTTGGGCCCCACCCGGGGTAGAAGTGTTCTTTTTCATGGCGCCCATCAAAAGGGGCATGGCCATACTCAAAACGTCGGCCGTTTTACTTTCCGATTGTCCCGTTTGGCCAGCCACACCGCTGACCAATTGTTTGCCCATTGGGCTATTGAGTAAATCCAATAATCCTGACATGTGTTTAGTGTTAAGGTTAGAGAAACAAGGTACAAAAAAGTAGGGTTTGAAATCCTGATTAGTGCTCCAAACCTGAATTAATTTAGCAATTTGATAACTTGTTCCGCAAGCTCTACCGCAATTCGTTGTTGGGCTTCCAAGGTTGAAGCGCCAATGTGGGGAGTCAAGGATATTTTGGAATTCATCAAAATCTGGATTTCCGGATGGGGCTCGGATTCGTACACGTCCAATCCTGCAAAGGCAAGGTGGTCATTGTCCAAGGCCTCCACCAAAGCAACCTCGTCCAAAATGCCACCACGGGATGTATTGATGATACCAGAACCCGACTTCATTATTTCCAATTCTTCCTTGCCGATGACATAATCCTCCTGCGCGGGAACATGAAGACTCACAAAATCGGACTGCTTCAACACGCTTTTCAAATCCTGGGACTCCAAAGTAAAACTTACCGATTGTCCATCAAAAAAAGAAACCTCTAGGCTAGCTTCGGCGACATGATGATCCGTGTATACCACTTTCATCCCCAAAGCCAAGGCCATTTTTGCGGTGGCCTGACCAATTCTTCCAAAGCCTACAATTCCCAAGGTCTTTCCGCGGAGTTCGGTGCCCCCGGCATAACTTTTCTTAAGTGATTTGAAGTGACTTTCGCCTTCCAACGGCATATTTCTATTGGAGTCGGGAAGAAATCGAACAGCTCCCAACAAATGGGCAAAGACCAGTTCCGCAACGGATTCGGAAGAAGCTTCTGGGGTATTGATGACATGGATACCCTTTGATTTGGCATATTCCACATCGATGTTATCCATTCCCACACCACCACGACCGATCAATTTGAGTCCCGGGCATGCATTGATAATTTCTTTGTTGACCTTGGTGGCACTGCGCACCAATAGTCCGGTAATGTTATTTTTATTGATAAAGTTGGCCAATTGCTCTTGGGCAACATGCGTGAGGTTAACCTCAAATCCTGCTTTTTCAAGCAAAGTGATTCCTTCTTTTGCCAACCCGTCGTTGGCTAATATGACCTTCATTAATTTATAAGTTTTAAATTTTGAATGCTAAATGGTTTCTTGACTGGTCTTTACTATTTTGGTCAATATTTTAATGATCTGGTCGATTTCATCCAAATAAGATTCTGTCCCAATCTTTGTCAATTTACTTTCTTTGATCAATCTGAGCCAATAACGCGTTTCCCTTGCCTCTTTGGAAGCAATCGCCATTTTTGCGATAAAATCCCTTTTGGATTGACCTGCACCAGCTTCCACAACATTGGCTCCAATACTGGTTGATGAACGAAGCAATTGATCAGCAAAGACAAACTCTTTATTTTCCTTCAAATCTTTGACCAATTTGATGATACTAAGAGAAAATTTAAAGGTCTTGTCCTCAATCAACACTTAAAACTTAGAATTGAACATTTAAAAACTTATCCTTTCTTTTCCAATTCACTCATAATGTCCACCAATACCCCAACACTTTCAATAGGAAGTGCATTGTACATGGAGGCCCTATATCCACCCACAGATCGGTGCCCTTTGATTCCACTGACACCTGCTTCCTTGCACATCTCATCGAACATATCCTTGAGTCCGTCATCGGTGATATTAAAAGTGGCGTTCATCAACGAACGATCCTCTTTGGCCGCAAATCCTGCGAATACAGGATTCAACTCAATTTCCGAATAGATCAGATTGGCTTTGCGCTCGTTGATTTCTTCAATGGCCGGAATACCGCCCAAATCCTTCAACCATTGCATGGTGAGCATGGAAACATAGATTGCAAAAACAGGTGGGGTATTGAACATGCTATCCTGCTTAATATGAACACCGTAATCCAACATGGACGGTATTTTTCGGGATACCTTGCCCAAAATATCTTCCTTGACTACCACCAAAGTAGTTCCAGCGGGACCCATGTTCTTTTGGGCACCTGCGTAGATGAGGTCAAATTTTGAAAAATCTAGTTGTCGGGAAAAGATGTCTGAACTCATATCGCACACCAACGGAACGTCCGTCTCGGGGAATTCCTTCATCTGGGTACCATAAATGGTGTTGTTAGAGGTCAGGTGAAGGTAGTCCAAGTCACCGGGCACCTTATATCTCTTTGGGATATGGTCAAAATTATCTTCCTGTGAAGAAGCTACTTCTACAACTTCCCCGAACAACCGGGCCTCTTTTATGGCTTTTTGACTCCAGGTACCAGTGTTCACATAGCCGGCCTTTTTTTCCAACAGATTAAAGGCTGTCATCATAAATTGCATGCTGGCCCCTCCTTGTAAAAAAATGGCCTGATATCCTTTTCCTTCCAATCCCATCAATTCCAATGCCAAGGAACGGGCCTTTTCCATAATGGCAACGAATTCCTTGCTACGGTGGGAAATTTCGATAAGTGAAAGTCCTATGCCATCCAGGTCCATTACGGCTTCGGATGCCTTTAACATTACTTCTTTGGGCAAAATGCTGGGTCCTGCACTAAAATTGTGTTTTTTCATTTCCTTGGTTTACGGGATAAAGGTCTAAAAAAATCTTGGATCTAAAAACGGTTGATAAGGTTAGGATTTTCTTAAAGGCGCAGTAAAAATTCCATGGTATCGATACCGTCCGCGTAATCGTTCAATCGGGGTTTTTGGGTTTGGCCAAAACCGACATGGCCGTCCTTATATTGATTGGAAACCACACATTGGATTTGGTCTTTCAACGCATCCAATTCTTTATGAAGGTTTTCTTCTGAACCATAATAGGAATAGAACAATACCGAGATGGGGGAGGAGAGGGCTTCCTCTTCCTTCAAGATCAAAAATTCATTGTCCAAAATCTTAAAATCGCTCATTAAATACACCGCTTTGTTATAGTCATAATTATTGGCGTACTTATGTTGATGTATGATGTCCCCATAAGTGTACATGGCCTTAAAGAAGGGTTCAAAATTATACCCTGCAGGAATATAGATTTTGGAAACATTCCGACATCCCAAACCATAATACCTGAAAATATCCTCTCCCAAAGCCACCAGTTCCTCATGGGTCTCCTTTCCTGTCAAGATGGCTACTGAATTTCGGTTTTTACGGATAATGTGTGGTTTTTGTCCGAAATAATATTCAAAATAACGTCCTGTATTGTTGCTTCCTGTAGCAATAACAGCATCGAAACCTTCCATTTTACCATCCACAAAAGTGATGCGTTCCTCTAGCGTCGAGTCTTTATCAATCAAAAACTTCACCAAATGCGGTAACAGTCGTTTGTCGTTGGAGGAAAGTTTGGCCAAAACCTTATGTCCGGACAAGATAACGCAAAGAAAATCATGGAAACCTACCAAAGGAATGTTCCCAGCCATGACAATGCCAATGGTTTTGGGCGATTCAACAGATTTAAGGTTATATCCCAACAACCAATCCTCAAGGTTTTCTTGGGTAAGCAAATGGCCCCATTCCCTCAAGGCATATAAAATGTTTTCTTGTGTAAACCAGCCGTTTTCGTGTTCTGCCCGAGCCACTACTTCCTTGAATTCAAGGTCAATGGAATCATCGTTCGCATAACATTTTTCGCAAAAATCCGTTAGGTATTTTCCAAGTTCGACAAAAGCTCCAATTCTTTGGTTATACGGTGTCATTAAATTTGTACACTAATTTACTAGGGTTTATTTTTGTCAAAAGTAAGCATGCTGAAAAGAATCAGCTCAAAAGGAAAAGAAAATTATGGCCATAATTATAACAGATGAATGCATAAACTGTGGTGCTTGCGAGCCAGAATGCCCCAATACCGCAATTTATGAAGGTGCAGATGAGTGGAGATACAGCGATGGAACATCGTTGACCGGAGATGTGGTTTTGCCAAGCGGTAAGGCCGTAAATGCCGATGATGTACAGGATCCCGTAAGTGATGAAATCTATTATATCGTTCCAGATAAATGTACCGAGTGCAAAGGTTTTCATGAAGAACCTCAATGTGCCGCGGTTTGTCCAGTGGATTGTTGTGTACCCGATGAAGACCACGTGGAAAGCGAAGAGGTATTGTTGGGCAAGCAGCGTTTTATGCACCCGAACAATTAATCAATAAAATATCTTGTAATTTAGCCCGTACTTTAATTGGTTCGGGTTTTTTTATGGAAGAAAAGGAAAAAGAGTACAAAGGCATTTGGATGCAGGTGGGATGCATCCTCTCTTTGGTGGCCATTTTAGGAATCATTGCCCTGTTTATCATGGGCATCTACCTTTTGATTGGGAAATATTGATTCCCCAACCAAAACTTCAACTTATATTTGCAGCCTTAAATCAATGAACAGTCATCAATAATCAATGAATACAATGGTATTTCTGTTCTGAGATTTGATCCGTGTTCTAAAATATAACATCTATTATCTAGTCAATGAAAGCCGGTATTGTAGGATTGCCCAACGTAGGAAAATCAACTTTGTTCAATTGCCTTTCCAATGCAAAAGCACAAAGTGCCAACTTCCCTTTTTGTACCATAGAACCCAACATTGGTGTGGTGAACGTGCCCGACCAGCGATTGGAAAAATTGGAAAAGTTGGTAAATCCAGAGCGCGTGGTTCCTGCAACGGTGGAAATTGTGGACATTGCCGGTTTGGTAAAAGGGGCAAGCAAGGGCGAAGGATTGGGCAACCAGTTTTTGGGAAATATCCGCGAAACCGATGCCATTCTGCACGTTTTGAGGTGTTTTGACAATGACAATATTGTGCACGTGGATGGTTCCGTAAATCCTATCCGTGATAAGGAAACCATTGATATGGAACTCCAGTTGAAGGATTTGGAAAGTGTGGACAAAAAACTGGAAAAAGTAAAAAGAGCAGCCAAAACTGGAAATAAGGAAGCCCAAAAGGAAGAAGCCGTGCTCAATGCCGTTAAGCAAGGTTTGGAGTCCGGAACTTCGGTTCGAGCCATTCAGATCAGCGAGGAAGACCGCGCAGAATTTGTGCGACCTATGCAGTTGATTACCGACAAACCCGTTATGTATGTATGTAATGTAGATGAAGGATCTGCTGTCAATGGAAATGCCTACGTGGAAAAAGTAAAGGAAGCCGTAGCCAATGAAAATGCAGAGGTCATCTTTTTGGCTGTGGGTACAGAAGCTGATATCACCGAATTGGAAACCTATGAAGAGCGTCAGATGTTCTTGGAGGATTTGGGACTTACTGAGCCAGGTTCTGCCAAATTGATTCGTGGTGCCTATAAATTATTGGATCTTGAAACCTATTTCACCGCTGGCGTAAAAGAGGTTCGTGCTTGGACCATTCCAGTTGGGGCAACCGCTCCTCAAGCGGCAGGGGTTATCCATACCGATTTTGAAAAAGGATTTATCCGAGCTGAAGTTATTTCTTATGACGATTACATTAAATATGGCAGCGAATCCAAGGTGAAGGAAGCAGGCCGTATGCGTGTAGAAGGCAAGGAATATATCGTGAAAGATGGTGATATCATGCACTTTAGGTTCAATGTGTAAACACTGACCGTTGTAATTCCATTTAATTTTTCCTATTGAATTTTTTACTCAAGCTTAGTTTTGATGTATGTCAGTCAAAAGCTTGGGAATCTTTTATGGTATCGTGGGGGTTATCTTGTTTTCCTCCAAGGCGGTCATGGTCAAATTAGCCTATGAATATCATGTGGATACTCTGGACCTGCTCTTGTTCCGCATGCTCTTTTCGTTGCCATTTTATCTTTTCATCCTTTTTTTGATTCGAAATAAAAGACCTTCAGTAAAGATTGGACTCAAAGATTATGCTTGGCTGCTCCTGTTTGGATTTGTGGGTTATTATTTGGCCAGTTATTTTGATTTTCTGGGATTGAATTATATCAAGGCCGGATTGGAACGGATCATCCTTTTTGTATATCCCACCATCGTGGTTTTTTTGTCTTGGTTGTTCTTCAAACAAAAAATTACCAAAGTGCAATCGGTGGCCATCATCATCACTTACATTGGTGTGGTCATCACCTTTTGGAATGAATTGGAAATTGCAGGTAAAGGGGTTCTATGGGGTGGATTTTTGGTGTTGTTAAGTGCCATCACCTATGCCTCATATTTGGTAGGAAGCGGCTGGCTGATTCCCAAATTTGGTATGTTGCGGTTTACCTGCTACGCCATGGTCGTTTCAACATCTTGTATCGTAGTTCACTATCTTATTGCCGGGGAATGGGGAATGTTCAACTATCCTCTGCCAGTATACCTCTATGGAGTTGCCATGGCCATTTTGGCCACACTGATCCCTTCTTTTTTGGTATCGGCTTCCATTGAACGATTGGGGGCTTCCAATTTTTCGATATTAGGGAGTCTGGGTCCAGTTTCTACAATTCTGTTAGCTTTTGTATTTTTGAATGAACAATTGACCTATTGGCAATTACTTGGAATGATGGTAGTGATTTTTGGTGTAACCTATCTTTCCATACAGCAAAAAAAGAGGGCTCAGGCATGATGTATATTAACAATTGCATTTTTCATTGTTGATTACTTTCTTGGATCTTCGCCTTAATTTTTGCCCCTAAATTTTATATTAGCAAGGATTAACCCTTATAGATTCATGGCAGAAACCCAGTATACAGAGGATAACATCCGTTCCCTTGATTGGAAGGAGCATATTCGTATGCGACCCGGTATGTACATTGGTAAATTGGGTGATGGATCGTCCGCGGACGATGGCATCTATATATTGCTCAAGGAAGTGATAGACAACTGTATAGATGAGTTTGTCATGGGCGCAGGGAAGACCATCGAAATCACCATAAAGGACAACATTGTCAACGTGCGCGACTATGGTCGTGGAATTCCGTTGGGCAAGGTAGTGGATGTGGTTTCCAAAATGAACACGGGTGGTAAGTACGATACCAGGGCTTTCAAAAAATCTGTGGGATTGAATGGCGTGGGAACCAAAGCTGTAAACGCTCTTTCCACTTATTTCAAGGTAGAATCGAACAGGGACGGTCAATCCAAATCCGCTGAATTCAACATTGGTAACCTGGTCAACGAAGAGCTTGTGGAAGAAACTTCCAGAAGAAGGGGTACCAAAATCAGCTTTACGCCGGACGACACCATTTTCAAAAATTACAAATATAGAAACGAGTATGTGGAACGCATGCTCAAGAATTACGTATACCTCAACCCCGGACTCACCATTATGTTCAATGGGGAAAAATATCAGTCCGAAAATGGGTTAAAGGACCTTTTGGAAGACAATAACAATCAGGACGATTTCCTCTATCCGATCATTCACTTGAAAGGAGAGGACATCGAAGTGGCCATGACCCATAGCAAGACCCAGTACAGCGAGGAATATCACTCCTTTGTTAATGGGCAACATACTACCCAAGGAGGAACGCACCAGGCAGCCTTTCGGGAAGCCATAGTCAAGACCATTCGTGATTTTTATGGCAAGAATTATGACGCGTCGGATGTACGGAAGTCAATCATATCCGCTATTTCCATTAAGGTGATGGAGCCTGTGTTCGAAAGTCAGACCAAAACAAAACTAGGTTCTACCGATATGGGGGGTGACCTGCCATCGGTGCGTACCTACATCAACGACTTTTTGGGGACCTATTTGGATAATTACCTACACAAAAATCCCCAGACCGCAGAGGCATTGCAACGCAAAATAGTCCAAGCGGAGCGAGAGCGCAAGGAACTGTCCGGGATACGGAAACTGGCTAGGGAACGCGCCAAAAAAGCCAGTTTACACAATAAAAAGTTACGAGATTGTCGCATCCATCTGCAGGACATGAAGAACGACCGAAGGCTGGAAAGCACTCTTTTTATCACCGAGGGAGATTCCGCTTCTGGGTCCATTACCAAGTCCAGGGACGTGAACACCCAAGCGGTTTTCAGTCTGCGTGGTAAACCGTTGAATTCCTACGGAATGTCCAAAAAGATTGTATATGAGAATGAGGAGTTCAACCTGCTGCAAGCTGCATTGAACATTGAGGAATCCATGGAAGACCTTAGGTACAACAACATTGTGATCGCTACCGATGCCGATGTGGATGGTATGCACATTCGCTTGTTGTTGATCACGTTCTTTTTACAATTCTTCCCTGAATTAATCAAGGAAAACCACCTCTACATTTTACAGACCCCATTGTTTAGAGTGCGCAATAAAAAAGAAACTATCTATTGCTATAGCGAGGAAGAAAAACGCAATGCCATAACGAAGTTGACGGGGAAACCGGAAATTACAAGGTTCAAGGGATTGGGTGAAATTTCCCCGGACGAATTTAAACACTTCATTGGTGATGACATCCGATTGGAACCTGTAATGCTGGATAAGGCTATGAGCATTGAAAACCTGTTGCAGTTTTACATGGGTAAAAACACGCCGGACCGGCAAGAATTTATCATAAATAACCTTAAAGTCGAACTAGATCTAGTTGAAGAAAATCAACTGTAAACCAACTAAATGCCGCCCTTCTAAATGGAAGAGAACGAAGAACTGAATGATGAAGGTTTAGAAAACCATGAGGAACCTCAGGATAGCCTTGTAAAGGTTACGGGGATGTACAAGGACTGGTTTTTGGATTATGCCTCCTACGTAATTTTGGAGCGGGCCGTGCCAGCCATTGAAGACGGGTTCAAACCTGTTCAGCGCAGGATCATGCACGCTCTCAAGGAGTTGGACGACGGTCGTTACAATAAGGTTGCCAATGTAGTGGGCCACACCATGCAATACCACCCTCATGGGGATGCCAGTATTGCCGATGCCATGGTCCAAATAGGCCAAAAAGATCTTCTCATCGATACCCAAGGGAACTGGGGGAACATTTTAACAGGGGATGGTGCCGCAGCACCCCGCTATATTGAGGCCAGGCTTTCCAAGTTTGCCCTGGAAGTAGTGTACAGCCCAAAGATTACCGAATGGCAACTTTCATACGATGGTCGTAAAAAGGAGCCTATCAATCTTCCTGTAAAGTTCCCTTTATTGTTGGCGCAAGGAGCCGAAGGGATTGCTGTTGGACTTTCAACCAAGATCTTGCCGCACAATTTTGTGGAGCTCATTGACGCTTCCATCAAACATTTGAAAGGCCAGCGTTTTACTTTAAATCCCGATTTTCCAACCGCCGGGATCATTGATGTCACCAATTATAATGATGGCCTCCGAGGAGGAAAGGTTCGGGTACGCGCCAAAATATCCACTTTGGATAAATATACTTTGGTAATCACTGAAATACCGTATGGCACCAATACATCAACATTGATTGATTCCATTCTTAAGGCCAACGAGAAAGGAAAGATCAAAATCAAAAAAATAGAGGACAATACCGCTGCCGAGGTTGAAATTTTGGTGCATTTGCCCCCGGGTATTTCACCAGATAAAACCATTGATGCCCTTTACGCCTTTACGGCTTGCGAATCGTCCATTTCCCCATTGGGATGTATCATTGAAGACAACAAACCCAATTTTATAGGGGTTAAAGAAATGCTTGAACGTTCAACGGACAATACCGTTGATCTTCTGAAGGCTGAATTGGAAATTCAATTGGGAGAACTGGAAGAGCAATGGCACTTTGCTTCCCTGGAACGAATTTTTATTGAAAACCGAATTTACCGTGACATTGAAGAAGAGGAAACCTGGGAAGGGGTCATTGCCGCCATCGACAAGGGATTGCAACCGCACATACAACATCTGAAACGTGCCGTAACGGAAGAGGATATTGTTCGGTTGACGGAAATCCGAATCAAACGTATTTCAAAATTCGATTTAGAAAAGGCACAGCAACTGATCGAGGGACTGGAAGAAAGGATTGCACAGACCAAGCACCATTTGGAGCATTTGGTGGAATATGCGATTGACTACTTCAAAGAACTCAAAAAGAAATACGCCGCTGGCAGGGAACGTAAGTCCGAAATCAAGATCTTTGATGATATCGAGGCCACAAAAGTGGTCATCCGAAACACAAAACTATACGTCAACAGGGAAGAGGGATTCATAGGAACTTCACTCAAGCGGGACGAGTATGTGACGGATTGTAGTGACATTGATGACATCATCGTCTTCACCGAAAAAGGGGAGATGATGATTACCAAGGTAGATTCCAAGGTATTTGTAGGCAAGAACATTATTCATGTTGCCGTATTCAAGAAAAAGGACAAGCGAACGATCTATAACATGATCTACAAGGATGGTAAGGGAGGTCCAAGCTATGTGAAGCGTTTCAACGTTACCGGGATCACCAGGGACAAGATATACCCAATGGCAGGAGACAAACCCTCTGCCGAAGTGCTTTATTTTTCTGCCAATCCCAACGGAGAAGCAGAAGTGGTCACCATTTTATTGAGACAATCCGGCAGCGTGAAGAAGTTGAAATGGGATTTGGATTTTGCCGATGTTCTCATCAAAGGACGGGCATCCAAAGGCAACTTGGTCACCAAATATGCCGTAAAACGAATAGAACTAAAAGAAAAAGGGGTTTCTACCTTAAAACCTCGTAAAATTTGGTTCGATGATGTGGTAAGCCGGTTGAATGTGGATGGCAGGGGAGAACTGTTGGGCGAATTTAAAGGAGATGATCTATTGTTGGTCATCGACCAGAAAGGTGTTGTGAAGACCATTCCACCCGATTTGCTTACCCGATTCAATGACGACATGATAGTTCTTGAAAAATGGAACCCGAACAAACCGATTTCCGTAGTCCATTACGATGGTGAGAAAGATCGGTATTTCTTGAAACGGTTCTTGGTAGAAAACCCCAACAAAGAAGAACTGGTCATTTCCGAAAGTCCCAAATCCCATATGGAATTGGTGACAACGGATTGGCGACCCATGATTGAACTGGAATTTGTAAAACCACGCGGCAAAGACGCCAAACCCAACCTACAGGTCAATGTGGAGGAGTTTATTGCCGTTAAGGGCATCAAAGCCCTGGGAAACCAATTAACCGCGGAAAAAATCAAGAGTATCAATGTGTTGGACCCCTTGCCTTATGAAGAACCGGAAGAAGTTAAGGCTGAGGACATTGAAGTTGTAGATGAGGAAAGTATAGAAGATGACGATTCCGATATGGGCACAAAAAATGAAGGTTCCGATCAAACTTCTTTGTTTTAAATCTTTTTCTACCTATATTTTCGCACAGAGACATATCTAAACCGACGCTTAATACATCTATATGGATTTCACCAACCCGCTGGTCTACGGCGTACCAGTTTTTATTGCCTTTATTTTAGTAGAATTGACTTATAGCAAAACCCACGGAGATGACCACCTGTATAATTGGAAGGACCTTGCAGCCAGTGGATTCATGGGGATTGGTTCTGCCATTTTGGGCCCCTTGTTCAAAGTAGCCTTTGCAATAGTCTTGTTTGAAGGGGTTTATGAACTTTGTAATCCTTTGGTAGATGGGGTTCGTGAGAATGTATTGGGATACACATCTTTCAGTTATGCATGGTACATTTGGATCCTTTGTCAATTGGCTGACGATTTTACCTACTATTGGTTCCACAGGGCCAATCATGAAATCCGCATTCTTTGGGCAGCACACATTGTGCATCATTCTTCGGATAATTTTAATTTAGGAACCGCCGTGCGTAACGGATGGTTCACCATTTTGTATAAACCTTTCTTTTATGCATGGATGCCTGCGATAGGTTTTCCACCGGAAATGGTGGTGGTATGTTTAGGCATCGAGGCGCTTTGGCAATTTCAATTGCATTCCGTCTATATCCCAAAACTGGGCTTTTTGGAGAAATTTCTTAATACCCACACGATGCACCAAGTACACCATGCCCAAAATGTGGAATATTTGGACAAAAACCACGGGGGATTCCTTAACATATTTGACAAAGTGTTCGGAACATGGAAAGAACTGGATGACGATATCGACGTAAAATACGGTGTTATCCATTCACCAGACTCCTTTAACCCAGTGGTTATTTTGACCCACGAATTCAAGGATATTTGGAATGATGTAAAAAAAGCGAAAAAATTCTCACATAAGTTTATGTACATCTTCGGTCCACCAGGATGGAGCCCCGATGGTAGCACCCTTACTGTAAAAGAGCAGCAACGTTTGTTCAAAAAACACAAACAGACCAACCCGGGATTAGCTTATCAACGGCCGAATTAATCCTCTACTTATTTTCGATAACCTCCTGTCCTTCTTCGGGTTGAACGTTTTTTCTAATCCTTAGGTTTAAGAATTCGACCATCAGAGAGAAGGCAATGGCGAAATAGAGATACCCTTTGGGTATGGACCCAACTTCGTTTCCAAAAACAATCAAATGGGATAGGTGGGCCGATTCGGCTATCAACATAAATCCGATCAGGATCAAGAACGATAGTCCCAAAACTTGAATGGATGGATGTCTGTTTACAAATTCCCCAACCGGATTGGCAAACAGCATCATAATTACCACGGAAACCACCACAGCTGTGATCATCAAGATCAAGGCATCCGACGGGTTCGGTGAGATTCCGTTGGTCATACCGATCGCCGTTAAGATGGAATCAAAGGAGAACACAATGTTGATCACGGTAATTTGAACAATGGCATTCATCAAGGATGAAGACCTGGATTTTTCCACTTCTCGTTCATCATGGCCGCGATCTTCTATCTTTTCGTGGATTTCCTTGGTGCTCTTATAAAGTAAAAACAATCCGCCCCCAAATAAAATAACGGCTTGCCAACTGATTCCGCCAGTGACCCATGATTCATTCAAAACCCAAAAAGGTTTCTTCATTTTGGTAAGCCATGTAATCCCGAACAACAGTACAATCCGCATGACCATGGCCAATACCAGACCAATATTGGTGGCCTTTTTTCTATTTTTTCTTTCCAACTTACCAGCGGCAATGGAAATAAAAATGATGTTATCTATACCCAATACTATTTCGAGAAAAGTAAGGGTCAACAGTGCCATCCAGGCATCGGGGCTTGAAAAGATATCGAACATGGTCAGTGTATTTTGAATGCGGTTCCTTTAAATTTACGTGTATCGCCAATGGCGTTGTATTCAAATGTATAAGAAGAGTCCGTTGTGGTCAAAATTTTAATGTGGATAGATTTCTCCTCGGACATGTTTTTCGGATTCAAATTCTTGAGTACATATTCACAATCATTGATCCATCGGATACTGGAAGAATCCTTTTTTCCATCAAATTCATCTACTTCCATGTTTTCCGTACGATAAAAAACGGTTTGTTTTTCCTCACCATCAATAATGGCTGTAAATGAAAATTTTCCCGTTCTAAAATCGCTGCAATTACGTTGGGGAGGTTGTTTGCAGGCCCAAATTAGGGCGAAAAGGCACACAATTAGAAGATATTTTCCCATGACCACAAAATAACGGAAAGAACTTGAAAGGGTCAATCATTTTTTGAATGGAATGATTCAAAAGTTCCATCCTGATAGAATAGCACGATTTTGACAGGTTCCGATTTGTTCTTTGTATTTGTAGGCAGGGGCAATTCCGTTCGGATGGTATGTGTGGATTCGGTTACCATGTCTACTTGTTCTGCCGCATCTGATCCATCAGTGATACTGTCATCAGGAAAATTTCCTTCCCCTTTCAAAAACCAATACAGATTTACATCGGGAAAAGCCTGCACCAATTTCAACACAAAATCAAGGCTTGGTTTGTTCCTACCACTTAAGAGGTGCGAGATGCTCGAACGTTGTACACCGACCTTGTCCGCAAATGCTGAGACAGTCAAACCGTAAAAGGCAATTATCCTCTGGACCCTTGAAATCAAATCTTCGTTCACAATTGTAAATAATTATTATTTTAAAGTACCACAAATATAGTAGAACCACGGAATAGGATATACTTTATGCCGATAAGATTTAAACTGAATGTTTACTAAATATGACATTTAATACTGATATTTAATTGTTTATAATAGCGGTATGGGCAAGGCGTAACATTTGTGATTTCATTTGACAGAACGATCACACGTTTGTTATTCCCAATACACAAATGTTAATTTCTAAAGTATACAATTGTAAACAAGAGCTTGTTTACTTTTGTTACCTTTAGTTGAATTCACATATGATCCAGCATACCGATTATAAAGAAGAAGCCATCCATGGACGTTACATAACCATGGACATGTTGCAACAGCATTGCTTTCCCAAATTGAAAAATGATACCACTATTATAGGTAACTCCGTTAAAGGAATTCCCATTCCTGCCTTTGCCATGGGCCAAGGGAAAAAGAAGATTTTGATGTGGTCCCAAATGCATGGCAATGAATCGACCACAACGAAAGCGGTTTGGGATATGGTCAATTTTTTAGGTTCATCACACAAAGCGTCTAAAACAATTTTGGAATCCTGTACCCTTATGATTGTTCCAATTTTGAATCCCGATGGCGCCAAAGCCTATACAAGGGTCAATCATAATGAAGTGGATTTGAACCGGGACGCCAAAAATTTGTCCCAACCCGAAAGTGTGGCCTTAAGATCCTTATTTCAACAATTTGACCCGGATTTCTGCTTCAACCTGCACGACCAACGGACCCTCTTCAGTGCCGGAAAAGCAGACAAACCCGCCACTGTTTCCTTCTTATCGCCGGCAAGCAATGTGGAAAGGAATATTACACCTTCAAGGGAAGCGGCCATGAAGTTGATTGTCTCGATGAACAAAAGATTGCAAAAAATCATCCCAGGTCAAGTGGGAAGGTTCGATGATGGTTTCAATGATAATTGCGTTGGCGATTCCTTTCAAATGGAAAAGATCCCCACTATATTGTTCGAAGCAGGACATTATCAAAATGATTATGAAAGGGAAAAGACCAGGGAATTCATTTTTTATGCGTTGGTCGAGGCCTTGAATACCATTGCTGCGGACAAAATCTCCGATTACTCCATAGACGATTATTTTAGCATTCCAGAGAATGATAAATTGTTTTTTGATATCGTTATCAATAATCCAGAAGTTATCAATCCTAACATAAAGGCAGGAGAAAGGGTTGGGCTAAGATATAAAGAGGTATTGAACGAGGGAAGGATCCAATTTGTGCCTGAGGTGGCTGAAATGGGAACTCTTGAAGGGTTTTACGCACACCAAGTTATTGAAGGTGCTGATTTACTGGATTTTGACAACAATCCTTCCAAGAGGGCCATCAGGTCAATTCTCTTGTCAATCAACGAATAATGAAGCATTTATATCGTCAGCTTGCGTTTTATTTAAAAAAGAACCATTTTTATTACGTAAATTTCCTTTTTTAACTAATTTAGCTGAAAATTTCAATGTAATGAATAAAGTTAAGCTTGACGAGATTGATCACCAGATACTGGATATGTTGATTGACAACACCCGTACTCCCTTTACGGATATCGCCAAAAAGCTGTTGATTTCAGCTGGTACGGTGCATGTTCGTGTTAAGAAAATGGAGGAATCTGGGATCATCAAAGGTTCATCCCTTACCTTGGATTATGTGAAACTAGGCTATTCCTTTATAGCTTATGTGGGTATTTTTCTTGAGAAAACCCATCAGACCAAGTTTGTATTGGAGCGTTTGAACCAGATACCATATGTAACCGTTGCCCACATCACCACAGGTAAATTCAATATTTTCTGTAAGATCAGGGCAAAGGATACTACCCATGCCAAAAACATCATCTTTAAGATAGATGATATTGATGGTATCAGCAGGACGGAAACCATGATTTCATTGGAAGAGAGCATCAACGACAAAAAACGTCTGATGCATACCATTTTCAACGAGATGTAATTTATTTTCGATAGATGTTTGTTTCGGATTTATCGATTTCGGAATACAATCCTTTTTACCAAACCTATATCAACGCATTGGGCAATGTTGGCCTGATGGAAGAGATGGTTCAAGGTAAAAAGGATTTCTTGTTATTGTTGGAACAGATTCCAGATTCCAAATTACCCTTTTCCTATGCTGAAGGAAAATGGACCTTGGCAGAAGCTTTGGTTCATATGATAGATACGGAACGTATTTTCCAATATCGATCATTGCGTTTCGCCAGAAACGACAAAACCGACTTGGCCGGGTTTGAGCAGGATGAATATGTACCCAATTCAAATGCCAAGAACAGGGCCTTAAAGGATTTAATGGAAGAATATTCCGTTGTTAGGGATGCCACCATCACTCTTTTTAAGTCTTTTGACGAAGACATGCTCAAAAGGATGGGGAAGGCAAACGGTTTTCCGATGAGTGTGCGCGCCATGGGATTCATCATCAATGGCCATCAGGCGCACCATATGAAAATCATCAAGGAGCGATATTTGGTCTGATCAAAAAAGGCCTTCATTATCAGCTTCTTCCACATCGAATTCTGGTGTAGGAAAGAGTTCGTTATCCACTTCGGCCGTTTCTTCAGGTTCCAAGTCTTTGTTCAATTCCCTTTCAATGGTTTCCTCAAAGTTGGAGATAAAATGGCTAAGGCTTTTGCTGATCTTCACCAAGTAAATGGTATCCTCGGTACGTACCTCCACTGCTTCAAGGATTTCACCGTCCGGTTTTTTAATGGTAATGATGTCATCGTCTCCATATCCATCTGGGTAAGAGTCGATTAAAATGGCCGCCACTTTGTGGTCCAACTTTTTGTAGTCAATCAAAATCCGTTTCATAATGGTTGGTTATTACATATTCCTAAGCTATGAAAATTCGGATTTGACCCACTTAAAGAGTTGCCAACGTAAAAAAATAGTATATGTAACGTTTATTCCCTGTAGTAAGCAAAAGCTTCCTCGAAAAGATCATCGGGAACTTTAATATCGGTTACCGCCACACCGATAGATTGTAACAGTACAAAATTGATGTTACCGTGGGAATTTTTCTTGTCGTATTTGAGCAATTTTAAAATGGCATCGATGTCATGGCCATCAAATTCCTCCTTATCAAAATGTTGCAAAAAGACTTCCTTAATTTCGTTGAGCGAAAGTTTGGGCAATCCGGTCAACTTGTGCGATAAATATCCTTCCAGAATCATTCCAACCGCAATAGCCTCCCCATGCAACAAGGTCTTTTTGTCATAGTTTTCCAAACAATAGGACTCTATGGCATGCCCTAAGGTGTGGCCAAAATTCAAAATCTTGCGAATGCCTTTTTCGGTCGGATCTTGTATGACCACCTCATTTTTTATGGCGATGGATTTTTGAATGTTGGCTGCGGCCTCGAAAGCATTTTGGGTTTTCAACAAATCCCAATACTCCTTGTCTTTTATTAAACCGTGCTTCAACATTTCGGCATAACCGCTTCGGGTTTGTCTGGCATCCAACGTTTTTAGGAATTCTGGAAAAATCAACACCATTTGAGGTTGGTTGATCACCCCGATCTGGTTTTTCAAAGATCCCAAGTCTACTCCGGTTTTTCCGCCAATGGAAGCATCCACCATGGAAAGAAGGGTGGTTGGGATGTTTATAAAGTCTATACCACGTTTAAAGGTAGAAGCTACAAATCCGCCAAGATCCGTGAGTACACCGCCGCCCAGGTTGACCAATAGACTTTTGCGGTCACCATCAAATTGGGAAAGATGTTCCCAAACTTGCATACAGGTATGAATGTGTTTATTTTCCTCTCCAGGTTCAATTTCAAAAATGGAATCAATAGTACCGGTGAACATTTTTTCAAAGGTCGGTAAGCAATATTTTTTGGTGTTCTTATCTACCAACAAAAAGATTTTTGAATAATCATATTTGGCAACATGCTGGTTCAGTGCCGCTTGTGCAAGCTCATCAATATGAACCTCGTAAGATTGTGCTTTTACCGATTCCATAATTCAAATTTCACCGCTAAATAAAGATTATTTTATGGATAAGGTTACGCATTCCGTACTTATATTTGAATCTTTAATCGGAATACAAATAATGCAACCTAATTTTGAGAATACCGCAATAGCTTTTGAGCTCAAATCCGACTCCCAGTTGGAACGTGCTTACTTTTTGTTCAAGATGATAGCCAACGAACCTTTGGTACGGATCGGTACCGCCGTGACCAATTTTGCCATCAAGGCTCACTTGCCCGTAGATGGTTTGATAAGGGCTACCGTATTTGATCATTTTTGCGGGGGAGTGAATGAAGAGGATTGTCTTCCGATCATTGATAAGATGTACGAAAAGGGAGTCTGTTCCATTTTGGATTACTCCGCCGAAGGCAAGGAAGTGGATAATCAATTTGATTTTGCGTTGCAGAAAACCCTTGAAATCCTTGATTTCGTCAAGGAAAAAGATGCCATTCCTTTTGCCGTATTCAAGCCAACTGGGTTCGGACGCATGAAATTGTTCGAAAAAATGAGTCTAGGACTGGATTTGACCAGCGATGAAACGGAAGTTTGGAACAGGATCGTAAACCGATATGAAAAGGTCTGTAAAAAGGCCCATGATTTGGATGTGGCCTTGTTGATTGACGCCGAGGAAAGTTGGATGCAGCAAGCTGCCGATGACCTTGCCTTGGAGATGATGCGCAAGTACAACAAAGAAAAAGCCATTGTTTTCAATACTTTCCAAATGTACCGTTGGGACAGATTGGATTATATTAAAAAACTACACGCCCTTGCCAACGAAGAAGGCTTTAAGGTTGGGGCCAAGGTGGTCCGCGGTGCCTATATGGAAAAGGAGAACGAACGTGCCCAAGAAAAAGGCTATAAAACTCCGATCTGCAGCAACAAACAGGAAACGGACCAAAATTTTGATGCGGCCATCAACTATCTGATGGATCATTTGGATTGCTTCAATGTATTTGCGGGAACGCATAATGAGCAAAGCTGCCATAAATTGATTGATTTGATGGAAGAAAAGGAATTGGAACCCAATGATCCAAGGGTTTGGTTCGGGCAATTGTTCGGGATGAGCGATCATATTACCTACAACTTAACGGCCGCCAACTACAATGCGGTAAAATATGTGCCCTATGGTCCGGTGAAAGATGTGATGCCCTATTTGATCAGAAGGGCAGAGGAGAATACTTCCGTGGCGGGGCAAACATCAAGGGAACTTTCTTTGTTACAAAAAGAAAGGAAGCGTAGGAAGTTGGAGGACTAGAGGTTAATGTTGCCTTGAAAGCATTCTCTCTCCACATTCCAGTATTTTTACCTGAAATCCATACGGATTTATAAATAAGCTTTCATATTTATAAATCCTAACAAACTTCATTTGTGTTTTATTCATTTTGCGAGGACATTTAGTCCATGCAAATTTTTCCAAAAGAAATCATAGAGAACACTATACAGTCCCATTTGCCCAAGAATGGGGTAAAAAGCAAGGTCATTTATGGTATTATTCTATTGGCTTTAGTGTTGGCAATAATCTTATTGCCCTTCATAAACATCAAAGTATACACAACTGCCAGAGGTATTATAAAACCATCCAAAGAACGCATTTTAATTACAAGCCTTAATTCTGGAAAGGTTTTATTCACCAGAATGGAAAATAACCTGTATGTGCAAAAAGGAGATATTCTGCTGGTTCTAGAGAATAATGTTCTTGATGAACAAATAGCACTTACTGAATATGATACAAGAAGATATCAGGAAGAGATTAAGGATTTAGGGTATCTGATAAATTTCAAAAATATTATCGTTGACAGTATTCATTCAGCCAAGTATCAAAAAGAATACATCGAATACTTGCAAAGCTCCAACGAATATGTGACAAGAATCAATAAAATAAAAATAGATTACGATAGAAATTACAAGCTTCTTTTGAAAGGTGTAATCGCTAAAGTGGATTTTGAAAATATAAAATTTGACTACGAACTAGCACTTAATGCCTACAACCAATTTAAAAAGCAACAAACAAGTACATGGCAGGCAACCTTGACGGAATTGGAAAGTAACCTTACGATTACGCAAAACAAAAATGACCAATTTACTGAAAGTAAAAAGGAATATGTAGTCACAGCTCCAATCAATGGGTATTTGATGAATCTTTCTGGAGTTGAACGTGGCAGCATTATTACTTCTGGAGTTTCCTTAGCTGAAATTTCACCGGACGCCGAAATAATCGCTGAATGTTTTATCAAACCTATGGACATTGGCCTTATCGACAAGTCAAAACCCATAAATTTTCAAATAGACGCTTTTAATTACAACCAATGGGGACTTGCCACTGGAAGAATCTTGGATGTCTCCCAGGATGTGTTAATTATCGAAAATCAACCCGTTTTCAAATTGCGTTGTAAGATAAACGAGCATTTTCTCCAATTAAAGAATGGCGCAAAGGGTGCAATTGGAAAAGGAATGACGTTCAATGCCAGGTTTGAATTGGCAGAAAGGTCTTTATACCAATTATTATACGACAAGCTTGATGATTGGATGAACCCGGCACAGAACACCCAAATTTCTTCAACAAATTAAAATGGCGAAAATCAATATAAAACAGCATGATATTACCGATTGCGGAGCGGCATGTTTGGCATCGATAGCCGCACATTTTGATTTTCAAATACCTATTTCAAGGATTCGACAATATGCGGGGACCGATAAAAAAGGAACCAATGTTTACGGCCTTATAAAAGCAGCCGAAAAAATGGGCTTTGAAGCAAAAGGGGTAAGGGGAGATTTTGAAAGTTTATTCAAAATCCCCAAACCAGCAATAGCCCATGTTATAGTAAAGGAACAATTGCACCATTATGTAGTAATCTATGAGGTAAACAAAACTCATATAAGGGTCATGGACCCAGGGTCAGGTAAAATAGAAAAACGGTGTCATGAAGATTTCAAAAAAGAATGGACAGGTGTTTTAGTGCTCTTGCTGCCAAATGAAAGTTTTGAGAAAGGAAACGAAAAGGTATCCGTTTTTAAACGTTTTTGGTTCTTGTTGAAACCCCATAAAGCGGTCCTGGTCCAAGCATTCATAGGGGCCTTGTTTTATACCTTACTAGGCTTTTCTACATCTATCTATATTCAAAAGATTACCGATCATGTTTTGGTGGATGGTAACTCAAAACTATTGAACCTTTTGAGTGTGGTTATGATCATTCTTTTGTTGTTACAACTAACAATAGGCTACTTTAAAGATACCTTTCTCTTAAAAACAGGGCAACAGATAGATGCCAGATTGATACTAGGCTACTACAAACATTTATTGAAATTGCCCCAACAGTTTTTTGACACTATGCGGGTAGGAGAAATTATTTCCCGTATCAATGATGCAGTCAAAATAAGGAACTTCATTAATGGGGTGTCATTGAACCTTACCGTGAACATTCTCATTATTATTTTTTCGTTTGCATTAATGTTCACATACTATTGGAAATTGGCATTGATCATGCTCATAATAGTACCGATCTATATCACCATTTATTGGGTTGTGAACAGGCTCAACAAAAAAGTAGAACGGAAGGTGATGGAAAATGCAGCGGACCTTGAAAGCCAGTTGGTGGAATCCTTGAATGCTGTTGGCACAATAAAGAGATTCGGGCTAGAGGATTTTGCAAATGTTAAAACAGAAACGCGTTTCATTACCCTGCTTAGGACTGGCTACATATCTGCCCTAAATTCCATTTTTTCGCTCACCTCATCCAAAACGGTTTCGCAAGTATTTACAATTGTCCTCTTATGGGCTGGTTCAGGTTTTGTAATTGAAAGGCAAATCAGTCCAGGTGAGCTTCTTTCGTTCTATTCCATTATTGGCTATTTCACAGGCCCTTTGGCTAGTTTGATAGGAGCCAACAAAGAAATCCAAAATGCCCTTATAGCTGCCGATCGTCTTTTTGAGATCATGGATCTGGAAAGGGAAGAAAAAGATAAAAATATCGTCTTAACCAGGAATAAAATTGAAGACATTACCTTTTCCAATGTAACCTTTCAGTATGGGACTAGGGTCGAGGTATTCAATGATTTGAACCTGACCATTCAAAAAGGCAGCATAACTGCTTTTGTGGGGGAAAGTGGCTCAGGAAAGTCGACCCTTGTATCCCTTCTACAGAACATTTATCCTTTAAATAAGGGAAAAATCAGGATTGGGGAAATAGACCTGAAGCATATTGAAAACCAAAGTCTCAGGAATTTGGTGAGTGTGGTTCCCCAAAAAATCGACCTTTTTGCAGGTAATGTCATTGAAAATATAGCTGTTGGTGAATTTCAACCCGATTTTGACAAAATTTACAGGATATGCAAGAGCATAGGAATTTTAGAATTTATTGAAAGTCTGCCCAACGACTTTAATACCTATTTGGGTGAAAATGGCGCCACATTGTCCGGAGGACAAAAACAGCGTATAGCAATCGCGAGGGCGTTGTACAAAGACCCGGAAATTTTGGTACTGGATGAGGCCACTTCCTCCTTGGACAGTAGCTCTGAAAACTATGTGCAAAGGACCATTGAAAATTTACGTTCAGAAGGTAAAACTGTGATTATCATCGCGCATAGATTGAGTACGGTGGTCAATGCGGATAAGATTGTTGTTTTGGATAAAGGACAAGTATTGGAGCAAGGGTCCCACTTTCAATTGTATGACAGCAAAGGAGCTTACTTTAAACTGTGGCAGCAACAAGTGCCTTCATTTTTATCAATACTTAAACCTGTTAATTAAACCTAACCTATCATGGCAAAACTGACGAAACAAATTGAAATATTGGAGCGAATAGACCAATTGATACGTTTAAAGGCCACTGGCAGGCCAAAACAATTGGCAAAACGTTTGGAAATATCAGAGGCTACTGTATTCAGGATGATAGAGACCATGAAAGATATGAATGCCCCCATTTGCTATGACTTGACACGGCAAAGTTATATATACACGGAAACAACCCGTTTTAAGTGCGGATTTTATGTGGAAGAACTGGATACAACAACAGAAAGGAATCTCTCTGGGGGTTACTGTTATAAAAATGCGTTAAAAGTATTAGCATTTTAACAGTTTTCTGTAGTCCACTCTCAAAATTTGAGAGTGCCAATCCCCATATTTGGAAGGTAAACATAAAGCTGCGCGCAAAAGAATTCCTGGCTTTGGTTGCGAAATAAATTATTTAATTAAAATTTTATCTCATGAAAAATTTAAAAAACTATCATGTTGAAGAATTGGATTTATCAAATTCAAAACAAACCGAAGGCGGTGTAATCAACTTTCTAATCGGTGGATTCCTTTTAGGAAGAAGGGTTGAATACATGAAAAATGGAGGTGACTTTTTCGATTTTTATCTTTAAAAACAGGGAAATATGGAAAATTTAAGTAAATTAGGGGTATGTGAAATTAAGTTAAAGGAAGCCCGGAACCTTGATGGCGGATGGATTTTAGGACTCTTGAATTTAGTAGCAGGAGCAACTTATATGGCATATAATTTAGGGAAAGATTCTTATCAAATCCACCCTGAAAGTTTAATCTAAAAATTATGGAAAATAAAAAAACGTTTTCTTCCTCAAAATTTAACATGCTGGAAATTACTTTCTGGACGTTGTCAATAATTGTTTGGTTGGTTTATTTCTTTTATGAACTTGGTAAAGACTCATTTTATCTTTTCTAGAAATCGTAATGATAAAAGAAGTTTAAATGGTCGTTTTTAAAAAACGACCATTTTTTTTTCATAGATGGCGCTAGATGAATGAAAATACTATAACAAAAGGCTGGGCACGAGTTCTCCTGATCATAATACCCTATTTTTTTATTGTTGGCCTGTTCCAAATTACCGGAGCCTATTTTACGGGACACGACATTATTTACGGTCTGGAAAACGAAACCACCCACGAACACCTCATCATTTCATTCTCTGGTTTTTTAGGTACTTTAATGGTGGTGATACTATTTATGAAATGGGTGGATAAGATGCCTTTTATCAGCATAGGACTTTACCCAAAAAATCACGTAAAAGGGTTTGTAATTGGACTTTTAGCAGGGTTGATTGTAATGACACTAGGGTATTTGGTTCTTGATTCGGCTGGACAATTACAATTTTTACAATTCCAATATAATGGAAACGAGATCTTTTTAACCATGCTTTTGTTCCTTATTGTTTCTTTAACAGAAGAGATTCTATTTAGGGGATATGTACTACGTTGTCTAATGGAGTCCATGAATAAGTTTGCGGCATTATTGGTATCGGCCATATTATTTGCTTTGCTGCATGCGGCAAACCCAAATTTATCCCTTGTCGGGAACATCAATCTTTTTCTTGCAGGCATTTTATTGGGACTGCCTTATATCTACACCAAAAACCTAATGTTCCCCATTGCGCTACATTTTAGTTGGAATTTCTTTCAATCCCTTTTTGGCTTTAACGTTAGTGGGGTGGATTCGTATTCGTTGATTGTCTTCGAAACTCCCAAAAAAACCATTTTTAATGGAGGGGACTTTGGGTTTGAAGGGTCTTTACTAGCTATAATTTTCCAAATACTGTTAATCTTTCTCTGTTATATATTTTTCAATTATCGAAGCAGAAAAGATTCAAAAGTCTATATTTAGTATAATTCTTCAACTATAGGAGCAAAAGAATGTCATGATATTTTTCTTTGACTATGCTCTATAATCCGCTTAAAAAACACCCCTGGCGTCACTCCAATCTTGTCCTTAAATGCCTTTGAAAATACCCCTACAGTGTTAAAGCCATACATTTCCGCTATTTGGACCATGGATTTAGTCTGTACAATTCCCGGATTACTCTTTAAATCGTTTATAGCATATGTAATCCTAAGATCTTTGAGGTAACTCGCAAAATTTTGCTTTTTGTGTACATTGATTACTTGCGAAAGGTAGGCACTGTTGGTGTTGAGTTCTTTGGCCAAAGTTTGTTGGGTAAGGTTGCTGTCCAAAAATCCTTTTTGTTCTTCCCAGTCTTTCAGGTTTCTTAAAACCTTTGCAACTATTTCTTCATCCAGCTTATTGTCATCTGCTTCTTGCCTTTCTGGCAAGAGAGTAGGAATATCCAAGTCTATCCTATGGGACAGTGCATAGGCGAGTCTTTTTTTGATCCGGGAATATTTGGTGTAATAAGCAGATAACCCAATCAACATGATTCCGCTTAAGACATAGAACCATGTCAACCATTTGGATTTTGTGGAAATGATATCTCCCAGCATCTGTTTTTCCTCTTCCTGCATGGGAAGGTCAAATTTCTTCAATGTAATTTCCCTTAGTTGTTTTTGAGTTGTGAGCAAAAGACTGTCATAATATACGAGACGATGTAAGTATTCGTTGGTCTTTAAATTATCATTTTCACTGATGGCTTCTTTCAACAGAAATTGATACACCTCATTAAAATTATCACGTAACGGATAGTTTTTAGATTTTATTATACTATCTATTTTCAAAAAGTATTGCTTTTTTTTAGATGTATTTCCGTACTCTCCTTCTATCATGCCCAAATAGAAAAGATCATCAGCGATGGATAGTTCATTCCGTTCTTCCAAATACATTGATTGTCCATTTTGCTCCTCAATATATTTATTCAAACTATCCTTGGAGGCTTCAAAATTTCCCAAATAGAAGTTCAACTTTGATTGTTGTATTTTGAAAGACCGTAGTTGCTTTTCATCGTTTGTTTTTTTAGCCAACAAGATTCCAATATCAATATATTTTGCTGCTGAATCAAGTTCTTTTGAAAAGAGAAAACATCTTGACATCTGTTCTGTCCAATAATAATAGTAGTTTTCATACTCTTCAATAGTAGTCTTATTCGCTTCAAGAAAGTTTAGGGTCTGTCGTTGAAGTAAGATAGCTTCATCTTCTTGGCCATAAACAGCTTTGATATCAGCGATAAAAATCAAAATATTAACCACTAATTTTTTGTTATCTGTTTTTCTTGCATATTGATAGCTTTTAATACACTCTTCCACAGCAGGATAGTTCATGTCATTTGTATAAAACAAGGCACCCTTTGTATAGTGTGCCAATGCCATGAATTCATCGAAATCCTTTTTATCGATATGATTGATTGTTTTTGCTATGGTCATGGAAGAATCAACACTTTTGATGCCCTCAGGATAAGCCAGATTATATGATCTAAGGCGATATGCTTGAGCCAATTGCAGTGTATCGTTTTTATTTATGGCCTTTTTGACATATATCTTAAAGGTGCTATTTAACAAAACTGAATCTGATTCCGAAACCATGATTTGGTAAAGTTCATCATAGGATAGCCTTGAAAGATCTTCATTATTTAAACTGTTGGTTTGGGCTAAGCTAGGCAATACAGCCAAAAGAAAAAGGAGTCTTTGGATTTTATAAACCATGCTTTTTGATGCTAATACTTAGAATTTATCTGTTCAAAAAGTAAGAAATATAAAGCAAAAGAATATTTGTATTACATGCAAATGGATATAATGCCAAAATGAATTGATAAATGGAAGAAAATTGACCTTAGTCTTTTCTAATATCCTCAACAAGAATTTTATCGGGGCAATTCTTTATTTTTAAATAAACCGATTCTTTTTCAATGTAATACAGTTTACAAGGCTCCGCTTTGGTATCGCTTTTGCCGAAATCTACATCGCCATCGGTCAAGAATTGTAGGATAAGTGTAGTGTCCCTATACTGTTCGGGTAAGGATTCCCCAAACGTCAAAGGTTTGGACCTCATATCTTTGAGTACCCGACAATTGGGCAGATAACAAAAATCCAGACCTTCTTCGCCGGACTTTTTCTTTAAAAAGAAAACCAAGAATACCAATCCAATGGAAAGTCCTACCAAGTACCATCCCAACCGCTTTAAAAACCCCATCTATCTTAAAAAATAAGAAAATTAATATCGTTATAGCTCATACCAAACCAATCGCCCACCGATTTATTTGTCAAAATACCATGGTACATGTAGAGACCGTTGCGGAGTCCTTTATCAAATCGAAGGGAATGTTCCAGTCCGCCTTCTTCACCTATTTTTAACAAGTATGGTGTAAAAATGTTACTGATGGACACCGAGGATGTTCTAGGGTATCGGGACGGAATATTGGGGACACAGTAATGGGTGACCCCATATTTTTCATAGGTAGGCTTTGTATGCGTGGTGACTTCAGAGGTTTCAAAACACCCACCCATATCTATACTTACGTCAATGATCACGGCCCCTTTTTTCATATGTTCCACCATAGTGCTGGAGACCACCACGGGCGAACGGTCCTTACCGCGTGTGGCCCCAATGGCAACATCACAACGTTTCAGGGACTTGATAAGGTTCTTAGGCTGAATGGTAGAAGTATACAGCGTCCGGTTCAAATTGGTCTGTAAACTTCGCAATTTACTGATGGAATTGTCAAAAACCTTTACATTGGCACCTAGTCCCAACGCGGAACGTGCTGCAAACTCGCCTACGGTTCCTGCCCCAATGATGACTACTTCCACAGGCGGCACACCACTAATATTACCGAACATTAGACCATTTCCCTTGTTGGTGTTCGCCATCAGTTCCGAAGCGATCAAAATGGAAGAAATCCCGGCAATCTCGCTCAAGGAACGAACGGCAGGATAATTCCCGTCCTCATCCTTTATGAATTCAAAAGCAATGGCCGTTAATCGTTTTTTGGCCAAGGCCTCAATATATTCCTTCCGCTGTGTTTTGATCTGCAAGGCAGAAATCACAATGGTTTGGGGGTTGATGAAATCTATTTCGGTGAGGGTAGGGGGTTCCACCTTTAAAATGATGGGGCAGGAAAATACCTTTTTGGTATCCCTAGTAATCTCGGCCCCTGCATTGGTATAGTCAATGTCCGAAAAATTGGCGGCATCCCCAGCACCTGACTCGATCAATACCCGATGACCATGGGCGGTTATGGCATTGACAGCATCCGGGGTTAAACAGATTCGTTTCTCTTGGTATTGGTTTTCCTTGGGAATACCGATAAAGAGTTCCCCTTTTTGTTTGATGACCTCCAAGGTTTCTTCCTGGGGCAACAATTGTTGTTTGCTAAATGGGGAGGACGGTTGGTTCATATGCGGTAAAAGTGTTCAACTTACCAAACTGGTAAGGAACAAATTTACATTTTTTTCAAAAGGGTTTTTTGGCGTTCTTCCAATTTCTCCCTTTCCTTTCTCAGTTCCTCTTTTTCCTTTAAAATCTGAAGTTCGGTATCCATGGCATCCAGGTCAATTCCGTGTACGTGTTTATCCACCAGTTTCAACCTGATGAAATATACAATGGGTACCACCACCATGGTAACTGCAATAACATATAGGATTTCGTTTTCATCAACCTTTTTGGAAGAATAATTCAAAACACTATAAAGCTGAAAGCTATACATGGCTATTGGAATAAGGATAGCATGGTACCACCAGTTCTTGGAGGTGACAAACCAAATAACCAATAAAAGGAAGGGCACCAACTTACTGAAATAGTAATAAAATGCGGTACTAATCAGTCCAAAGTCGTTCTCCTTAAACTCAATGCCCAAAAAGGTCCATGAGGTAGCATCAGGAGGGAGGTACTTGTAGCTATAGAACACCAATGGGGATATAGCAATAAATAATGCTATGGCCCCTTCTATAATAAAACGTTTCTTTATTGTAGACTTTTTGCTCATTATATTGTTAACTGAAAAAGTCTAGAATTATTGTAAAAAAAAATCCCTTTTCGAAAAAAGGGATTTAAAATTTACTGGATGATAAGCTTAGATTTTGATAATCTTATCCTTATCAATACTAACTTTTTGGTTTTTGTCAATCGTTGCAGTAGAAACAGCGGTCATTGCCAAAAAAGCAACAGCTAGTAGTCCAAAAAAAACTTTTTTAGTGTTCATCGTAAAAGAGTTTTTGGTTAATAAATGAATTCATTCACTGAACAAATGTAGGAAAATATCTCAACTCCACCTACACTTCATCGATAAATTTGGTTTTTTAACGTAAAAACCGAACGGTTTATCGAATTGGACTTGTTCCGCAAAAGAATGTGTTGAAGATAAAGGGATCTTGCTTTAACAAACATTTAACTCGATTGAACGCGTATTTTCATCGATAAAATGCAGAAAAACACTTACAGCATCGTCAGGTAACAATGACTGAATTTTTTCGGGCCATTCAATGAACAACCATTTGCCCGAGTTCAGGTAATCTTCAAACCCGATATCCAAAGCTTCCATTTCATCGTTCAACCTGTAAAAATCGAAATGATAGGCCAAGGGACGGCCAGAGGCATCATCGTATTCGTTCACCAATCCAAAGGTAGGGCTATTGGCTACATCTACTGCACCCAGTTCCCTGATCAGCTGTTTTACGAGGGTAGTTTTACCTGCACCCATTTCGCCATACAAACAAATGTTCTTGTTGGGAGCGGCAGCCAACAAGGTTTTGGCCACTGCACCGATGCCCGATAATTGAAAGGTTGTTTTCAAGAGAATTTATTTTGGTTCCAAAACTACAAAAGGAACGATCATTTCTTCCAAAGAAACCCCACCATGTTGGTACGTATTCCTATAATAACTTACATAATGGTTGTAATTGTTAGGGTAGGCAAAGAACAGGTCATTTTTCGCAAAGATGAAACTGCTGCTCAAATTGATGTTGGGCAAATGGATCTCTTGCGGATTTTTGGTGGCCAACACTTCCTTGTCCTCATACGTTAGGCTCCTTCCAGTTTTGTACCGAAGATTGAGACTGGTTTCCCTATCCCCGATTACCTTGGATGGTTGCTTTACGTTGATTGTACCATGGTCCGTGGTCAAGATCAGTTTCATCCCCAAACTTTGGGCTTGTTGAATGATCTCCAATAAAGGGGAATTCTTGAACCAACTCAAGGTCAACGACCGATAGGCTTTGTCATTGGAAGCCAGCTCCTTTACTACGTCCATTTCAGTTTTGGAATGCGATAACATATCCACAAAATTGTACACGACCACAGTTAAATCGTTTTCCTTTTGCGATCTGAAATTCTGGGCCAGTTGTTTGCCTTGTTTTAAGTTGTTGATTTTATGGTACTCCCACTTAAGGTTGAGTCCCAATCGCTTTAATTGCTCGCCTAAAAACTCGGCCTCATAAAGGTTCTTACCGCCTTCATCGGTATCGTTTTTCCACCAATTGGGATAGCGTTTTTCCATTTCCAACGGCATTAGGCCTGCAAAAAGGGCATTCCGGGCGTACTGGGTGGCCGTGGGCAAAATGCTGTAATAGGAAGACTCCTGTTTTTTTTTATAATGTACGGAAAGAGTTTCTTCAAAAGCCAACCATTGATCATACCTTAGGTTGTCAATGACCACCATCAGAGTCTTGCTGCCCTCCAATTCAGGTTGCACTTTGTTCCGGAAAAGGGTGTGTGACATGATCGGGGCATCCCCATCTTTGAACCAGCTTTTGTAGTTCTTGTCCACAAACTTGCTGAACTGGTTATTGGCTTCTACTTTTTGGGATTCCAAGATCTCGAACATGCCCGAATCTTCAATCTGTTCCAATTGTAGCTCCCAATAAATCAACTTTTTATACAGTTCAGCCCATTCTTCATGGCTGTTGACCATGGAAAGGTCCATGGCAATTTTCCTGAATTCTTGCTGATAGTTGGCGGTGGTTTTTTCGGATATTAACCGAGAATTGTCCAAGCTCTTTTTGAGCGATAACAATATCTGGTTTGGGTTCACCGGTTTTATAAGGTAATCGGCAATCTTGGAACCGATGGCCTCATCCATAATATATTCCTCTTCACTTTTGGTAATCATCACTACGGGAATGGAGGGCTCGTATTTTTTTATCTCGTTCAGGGTTTCCAGACCGGAAAGTCCCGGCATGTTTTCATCCAAAAAAACAATGTCGAAAAAATTTTCCCTAATTTCCTCTAGTGCATCTTGTCCACTTTGACTGGTAACTACTTTGTAATTTTTGTTTTCAAGAAAAATAATGTGAGGTTTTAATAGGTCTATTTCATCATCGACCCAAAGAATTGTAATCTTGTTCATATAGTAGTTATCTTTGTGGCATTAAAACAAAAATCCTTGGTAATAACCAATAAGCTTAACGTTTTTAACGATCCAATTTACGGTTTTATTGGAACTCCAAACGAACTAATTTTTAGGCTGATATCCCATCCATATTTCCAAAGATTGCGGAGGATATCACAAATGGGTATGTCTTACATGGTGTACCCAGGGGCTCACCATACCAGGTTCCACCACGCATTGGGAAGCATGCATTTGATGACCAAGGCCATTCAGGTTTTAAGGGTAAAGGAAGTGGAAATTACGCCAGAAGAAGAAAACGGGCTGCTTTGCGCCATTTTACTTCATGATATTGGTCACGGCCCTTTTTCACACGCTTTGGAAGGTTTTGTGGTGAAGGATTTGAGCCATGAAAAAATCTCCCTTCTATTTATGAAGGAGTTGAACGAGGAGTTCGGTGGACAGTTGGAAACTGCCATTTCCATATTTAAGGGAGATTATCCCAAACCTTTTTTGAACCAGTTGGTGTCAAGTCAATTGGACATGGACCGATTGGATTACCTGAAACGGGACAGTTTTTATTCTGGCGTTACGGAAGGCAATATCAACTCCGAACGGTTAATTTCCATGCTGAATGTAGTGGGTGGCAATTTGGTGGTAGAAGAGAAAGGAATCTATGCCGTAGAAAAATTCCTAATGGCCCGAAGGTTTATGTATTGGCAAGTATACCTGCACAAAACAGGATTGGTGGCAGAGCAATTGTTGGTAAGGATCATGCAGCGTGCCCGATTGTTATTGGATCAAGGCGTTGAATTATCGGCAAGCAAACCGTTGCTGTTTTTCTTGAACCAAAATGGCGCTTTGACCTTTGATCAACAAATTCTCAAAGCTTTTTCTGAGTTGGACGATGTAGATATCTTGAGCGCATTGAAAAGCTGGCGCAACCATGAAGATTTTGTGTTATCCAAAATGTGCGGAATGCTTTTGGACCGGAGGCTATTGCATGTGAAGATAAAGGACCAACCCACAATGCCTCAAAAATTGAATCAAAAATTATTTGAGATCGTCCAAAAGTACGATCTTTCAGAAGAAGAAGCCGCTAACTTTGTGTTTGAGGGGGAGATCTCTAACAAGGCCTATAACCAAAAACAGCAGGCCATTTACATTCTTAAAAAGAATGGTAGAATAACGGATGTGCTCAAGGAATCAGATCAACTTAGCCTGAAGGCACTTTCCAAAACGGTTACCAAATATTACAGCTGCTATCCAAAGGAAGCTGTTTAACAAATTTTGTTACTTTTGCACAAATGAAATTCACAGCTACCCAAATTGCCGGAATATTAGAGGGGGAAATTGAGGGAAATCCTCAAATTGCTGTCCATAAATTGTCTAAAATTGAAGAAGGCGAAAAAGGTTCTTTGACCTTTTTGGCCAACCCAAAATACACCGCATACATTTACTCCACCAAAGCTTCCATTACCATTGTAAACAAGGACTTTGTTCCCGAACAGACCTTGAGTACCACTTTGATCAAAGTAGAAGATGCCTACAAGTCATTTTCCAAATTATTGGCCTATTACAACCAAGTGAAAAACAATAAGATAGGTATTGAGAATCCCTCCTATATATCTGGAAGTGCCAGTTACGGCGAAGGGTTTTATTTGGGGGCTTTTTCTTATTTGGGAGAAAATGTGAAGATTGGTGACAATGTGAAGATATATCCCAATGTTTTCATTGGTGACAATGTCAGGATTGGAAATGATGTCATTGTTTTTGCCGGGGCCAAAATTTATTCGGAAACGGTTATCGGGAACAATTGCGTGATCCATGGCGGGGCCATTATTGGTGCTGACGGGTTTGGATTCACTCCCAATGCCAATGGAGAATACAGCAAAGTACCCCAAACTGGAAACGTGATATTGGAAGATAATGTGGATGTTGGGGCGGGTACTACCATTGACCGCGCCACTTTAGGCTCTACCATATTAAGAAAAGGAGTTAAGTTGGACAACCAGATCCAGATAGCCCACAATGTGGAAATCGGAGAACATACGGCCATTGCGGCGCAAACAGGAATTGCGGGTTCCACCAAGATTGGAAAAAATTGCCTTATCGGAGGTCAAGTAGGAATCGTAGGCCATATCACCATTGGGGATAGGGTCAGGATCCAGGCGCAATCCGGTATCGGTAGAAACATTAAAAGTGATGAAGTACTCCAGGGTTCTCCGGCCCTAAATTATGGGGACTTCAACAAATCGTACGTACATTTTAAAAATTTACCCAAACTGGTAAATCAAATCTCCACCATACAAAAAAAGGTTGAAGGTGAACAAAATGAGCAATAAGCAACGCACCATTGAAAAGAAAGTGACACTACAAGGAGTAGGGTTGCACACAGGCGAAAACGTAACCATGAGCTTTTTGCCAGCGAAGGAAAATCACGGGTTTGCGTTTAAAAGGATAGATTTGGAAGGTGAACCCATCATTGAGGCCGATGCCAATTATGTGGTGAACACCCAACGAGGCACCAATCTTGAAAAAAACGGTGTTAAGATCCATACCTCCGAGCATGTCTTGGCTGCCTTGGTAGGACTTGAGATTGACAACGTTTTGATTGAATTGGATGCTCCCGAACCCCCGATCATGGATGGTTCCTCCAAGTATTTTGTAAAAGCTTTGGAAGAAGCTGGTATCGTGGAACAGGAACAAGAGCGTGAAGAATACGTTGTGAAAGATGTTATTTCCTATAAAGATGAAACCACCGGCAGTGAAATTACAGTAATTCCGGCCGATCACTACCAAGTGACCACGATGGTAGATTTTGGCACCAAAGTATTGGGGACCCAAAACGCCACTTTGGAAAAAATGTCAGACTTTAAGGAAGAAATTGCAGATGCGCGTACCTTCAGTTTTCTTCATGAACTGGAAATGTTATTGGAGCATGGACTGATTAAAGGAGGTGACCTGAACAATGCCATTGTATATGTGGACAAGGAAATTTCCGATTCTACCATGAAAAAATTGGAAAAGGCCTTCAACAAGAAAAAACTCTCCGTAAAACCAAACGGCATCCTGGATAACCTTACCCTACATTATCCCAATGAGGCCGCACGTCACAAATTATTGGATGTGGTGGGGGATTTGGCCCTTGCAGGAACCCGAATCAGAGGGAAAGTGATTGCCAACAAACCGGGTCATTTCGTTAACACCCAATTTGCCAAAAAACTGTCCAAAATTGTCAAAATAGATAAAAGGAACAAAGTCCCAACCTATGATTTGAACCAAACACCCTTGATGGATGTGACCCAAATCATGAAAATGTTGCCTCACAGGCCGCCTTTTTTGTTAGTGGATAAAATATTGGAGCTTTCGGATTCCCACGTAGTTGGGGTAAAGAACGTGACCATGAACGAGCCTTTTTTTGTTGGGCACTTTCCTGGGGCTCCCGTAATGCCAGGGGTACTTCAGGTGGAAGCCATGGCACAAACCGGGGGTATCTTAGTGCTGAGCACAGTGCCTGATCCTGAAAATTATCTGACCTTCTTTATGAAGATCGACAATGTAAAGTTCAAGCAACAGGTAGTTCCTGGGGACACCCTGATTTTTAAATGTGATTTGATCTCTCCGATCCGAAGGGGAATCTGCCACATGCAAGCCTATGCCTACGCGAATGGAAGATTGGTATCCGAAGCGGAACTGATGGCACAGATCGTTAAAACAAAAAACACAGATTCTTAGATGAACCAACCCTTAGCATATGTTCACCCCGGGGCCAAAATTGCCAAAAATGTGGTCATAGAGCCTTTCGCAACCATCCATAACAACGTCACCATTGGTGAGGGAACATGGATCGGCTCCAATGTCACCATCATGGAAGGTGCTAGGATTGGCAAAAACTGTAATATTTTCCCGGGAGCGGTAATTTCAGCAATGCCCCAGGATCTAAAATATCAAGGAGAGGAAACAACTGTTCAAATTGGTGATAATACAACCATTAGAGAATGTGCCACCATAAACAAGGGCACCTCGGACCGAATGAAAACCGTCATAGGCAATAACTGTTTGATCATGGCTTATTGCCATGTGGCCCACGATTGTGTGGTGGGAGACGGTTGTATCTTTAGCAATAATTCCACTTTGGCAGGTCATGTTACCATTGGTTCCAATGTGGTGTTGGCAGGAATGGTTGCAGTACATCAATTTGTATCCATTGGCAACCATGCCTTTGTAACAGGTGGTTCCTTGGTAAGGAAAGATGTCCCTCCTTTTGTAAAGGCAGCAAGGGAGCCACTTTCCTATGTGGGCATCAACTCCATCGGATTAAGACGAAGAGGATTTGACGCGGAGAAGATTCGTGAAATACAAAACATTTACCGCATCCTGTATCAAAAAAACTATAACAATACACAAGCGGCGTCCATTATTGAAGCAGAAATGGAGGCTACCCCCGAGCGCGATGAGATTCTTCAATTCATCAGGGATTCGCAAAGGGGCATCATGAAAGGCTATTTTAGTTCAAATTAATTTTATGGCAAATACTTCTGATATTAGAAAGGGGTTGTGCATCCGTTACAACCATGATATCTACAAAATTGTAGAATTTCTTCATGTAAAACCTGGTAAAGGCCCGGCCTTTGTCCGCACCAAATTGAAAAGTGTAACAACCGGCAAGGTACTGGACAACACTTTTTCCGCGGGACACAAAATAGAGGACGTACGTGTGGAAACACGCACCTATCAATACTTATATCCGGAAGGCGAAACCTTCCATTTTATGAACACGGAGGACTACAACCAAATCTCTTTACCAAAGGATTCCCTAGATGCACCAGAGTTGTTGAAAGAAGGAGAGGTTGTGACCATCATCTTCAACGCAGAGGACAATAGTCCTTTGTCAGTAGAGATGCCTGCCAGTGTTATTTTGGAAGTGACCCATACTGAACCAGGGGTTAAGGGGAACACCGCTACCAACGCCACTAAGCCTGCTACTGTTGAAACAGGAGCGCGTATCAACGTACCACTTTTCATCAATGAAGGGGACAAGATCAAGATAGACACCGAAAAAGGCGCTTATCTGGAAAGAGCTAAAGAGTAGGGGATGAAATTTCCGAAAGTCCACACTTTAAAGGAAATTGCGGAACTAATCGGTTCCACCTTTGTTGGAGAGGAAACGTTTCCCGTGTATGGCTTGAATGAGATCCATGTGGTGGAAGCAGGTGATATCGTGTTTGTGGATCACCCCAAATATTACGATAAAGCTTTGCAGTCCAAGGCTACCATTGTCTTGATCAACAAAGAAGTGGAATGTCCCGAGGGCAAGGCATTGCTTATTTCTGACGATCCGTTTCGGGATTTCAATAAATTGACCCGTCATTTCAATCCTTTCGTTAGTGCCAAGAGTGCAATTTCCAGTACAGCTGAAATAGGAGAGGGGACCATTATTCAGCCAGGTACCTTTGTGGGTAACCACGTGAGGATTGGCAAGAATTGCGTCATACATCCCAATGTCACTATTTATGACGGTTGTATCATCGGCGATAATGTAACCATTCACGCCAACACCGTATTGGGAGCCGATGCCTTTTACTATAAAAATAGGCCTACAGGTTTTGATAAATTGGTATCAGGAGGAACGGTGATCATTGAAAACAATGTGGATATTGGAGCTTCTTGTACAATTGACCGAGGTGTAACGGCAGCTACCACCATCAAGGAAGGTTCCAAACTGGACAACCAAATCCAAGTGGGACACGATACAATTATTGGCAAAAAATGTTTGATTGCTTCCCATACCGGTATTGCCGGTTGTGTGATAATTGAGGATGAAGTCACCCTTTGGGGACAGGTAGGGATAACCAGTGGCATAACAATTGGTAAAAAAGCTATTGTTTTGGCCCAATCAGGAATTTCAAAATCCCTTGAAGGTGGAAAAACCTATTTTGGAAGTCCCGCTGAAGAATCCCGTGAAAAGCTCAAACAAATGGCATCGGTCAAGCAGATTCCTGTAATCCTGCAAAAACTGAAAAAGAATTAAAAAATCAATAGATAAAAACTTTAGTAAACCATATTTTTGCACCTATATTAAGTTAAACCTATGAGCGTCTTAGTAAACAAAGATTCAAAAATAATTGTACAAGGATTTACCGGTAGTGAAGGAACCTTCCACGCCGAGCAAATGATTGAATACGGAACCAATGTGGTGGGTGGCGTAACTCCCGGAAAAGGTGGTCAAAAGCACTTGGGCAAACCAGTTTTCGACACTGTGGAGGATGCCGTGAAAGCCGTTGGTGCCGACACCACGATTATTTTTGTTCCGCCTGCGTTTGCCGCAGATGCCATTATGGAAGCTGCCAGTGCAGGTATCAAGGTGATTATTACCATCACTGAAGGTATCCCAGTGGCGGATATGGTAAAAGCTTACGATTACATTCAAGATAAGGACTGTACTTTGATCGGCCCCAACTGCCCAGGTGTCATTACCCCGGGAGAAGCTAAAGTTGGTATCATGCCAGGTTTCGTTTTCAAAAAAGGAAAAGTAGGTATTGTTTCCAAATCGGGAACACTAACTTACGAAGCTGCTGATCAAGTTGTGCGTCAAGGATTGGGAATTACTACTGCCATTGGAATCGGTGGGGATCCTATCATCGGAACCACAACCAAAAAAGCGGTGGAACTGTTGATCAATGATCCAGAAACAGAATGTGTGGTGATGATCGGGGAAATCGGTGGACAATTGGAAGCCGAAGCAGCCAGATGGTACAAAGCAAGCGGAAGTAAAAAGCCGATTGTAGGGTTCATCGCTGGAGAAACTGCACCTGCAGGTCGTACCATGGGTCACGCCGGAGCTATTGTAGGTGGTAGCGACGATACCGCCCAAGCCAAGAAAAGAATCATGCGCGAATGTGGTATCCACGTAGTGGATTCCCCAGCTGAAATTGGCGCCAAAGTAAAAGAAGTGGTTGGCTAACCGACCGTTAAATCTATTCTAAATCCCGTTTTTTAGCGGGATTTTTTTTCGTCTAAACCTAAAACAACAACTATATTTGGTGGATAACCATTCAAACACAATCATCTTATGAAACTTTTGGAAGGGAAAAATGTAATCATTACAGGAGCAAGTCGTGGAATCGGAAAAGGGATTGCCGAAGTATTTGGAAAACACGGGGCCAATGTGGCCTTTACCTATAGTTCCAGCGAAGCACCAGCTTTGGAACTGGAAAAAGAACTGACCGGAATGGGTGTGAAAGCCAAAGCCTACAAGAGCAATGCAGCCAGTTATGCAGATTCAGAAACACTTGTGGCCCAGGTTCTGGAAGATTTTGACGGTCGTATCGATGTGTTGATCAACAATGCAGGCATTACCAAGGACAATCTTTTAATGCGTATGGGTGAAGAGGATTTTGATTCAGTGATCGAAATCAACCTGAAATCCGTTTTTAACATGACCAAAGCAGTGCAGCGTACCATGCTGAAGCAGCGCAAAGGTTCCATCATCAATATGAGTAGTGTAGTTGGTGTAAAAGGAAATGCCGGACAGACCAACTATGCCGCTTCAAAGGCCGGTATGATCGGTTTTACCAAATCAGTGGCCCTGGAATTGGGATCAAGGAACATCCGTTGTAATGCCATAGCCCCAGGTTTCATTGAAACCGAAATGACCGATAAATTGGATGAGAAAACCGTACAAGGTTGGAGGGATGCCATTCCGTTGAAGCGTGGTGGATCTCCAGAAGATGTGGCAAACGCCTGTTTGTTCTTGGCTTCTGACCTTTCTGATTATGTTACCGGCCAGGTGTTGAACGTGGATGGTGGCATGCTAACATAGAATGGATGGAATTGAGCATGGTACTCCTTATTGTTCTTGCAGCGGTTGCCGCGCTCATTCTAGTTTTTTATCAATACTTCTATAAAAATCCCCGCAAGGATAATTTAAAATTCATATTGGCCGCAATGAGGTTCCTGACCTTATTTTGTGGCCTTTTGCTTTTGCTCAATCCAGAGTTTACCAACAACGACTATTATTTGGAAAAGACCAATTTGGTTTTGTTGCTGGACGATTCTTCCTCTATGGATGAAGGCGCCTCAAAAGACAAACTTGCCGCAGTAGTGGACCAGATTCGTTCAAATTCACAACTGAACGATCGGTTTATCATGCATCAATATGCTTTTGGTTCCAATTTGGGGGCAACGGATTCCATTCGATTTGATCAAAACAACACCGATATTGCGAATGCCCTTTCCACTGTAGATCAAATCTTCCTGAACGGTACAAATGCCGTGGTTCTTTTTTCGGACGGGAATCAGACATTAGGTCGTGATTACGAATACCTCAATCTGAACCATCTGACCATAAACCCTGTTGTGGTTGGAGACACTACCCAGTATGAAGATTTGGCGGTTGGTTTGATCAATGTGAACAAATATGCCTTCTTAAAAAATAAGTTCCCTGTAGAAACCACCATTCTTTATCGAGGAACTAGGCCAGTTTCCAGCACGGTATCCATTTCCATAAATGGAAAAAGAGTTCATCAGGAGCAAATCAACTTAAATGCAATAAAAAACAGCCAGACCATAAGTACCCTTATTGAAGCTGAAAGTGTGGGCGTCAAGACGATTAAAATTGAGGTGGGCCCTATAGAAAATGAAAGAAACACCACAAACAATAGCAAGGAATCGGCCATTGAGATCATTGACGAACAGACCAATGTGGTGATTGTTTCCGATATCCTGCATCCGGACATTGGGGCGCTCAAAAAATCCATAGAAGCCAATGAGCAACGGTCCGTTTCTGTTATAAAACCAAGTGGAGATAAAAGGGATTTGGAAGATGCGGACATTTTGATCCTGTACCAACCCTCTAGGAGTTTCAGGGAAGTATACACACATCTTCAAAAAACCGGAATCAATTATTTGACCATAACAGGAAGCAAAACGGATTGGAATTTTCTAAACCTGGCACAGGGCAGTTTTACCAAGGATAACAACAATCAAACGGAAGATATCCTGCCGGTTTTGAACAATGCCTTTGGCATTTTCAATTTGGGCGATTTTGCGGTGGAAGGATTTCCGCCGCTAATCGGAAGTCTGGGGGACATAACCATTTTAAAGGAATCATCTCCGATCATGTTCCAGCAGATTAGAGGGGTTGACCTAGATAAACCTTTGTTCACCATCATCACGGAGGGCAAACAAAGGGAAGCGGCCCTGTTTGGGGAAAATATATGGAGGTGGCGGGCCCAGGCTTATCGCAATGATCAAAGTTTCCATAAGTTTGATACGTTTATGGGGAATCTTATGGTCTATTTGGGTTCCAACAATCAAAGGAGTAGGCTGGAACTGGATTATTCCCTAGTTTTCGAAAATGCAGGTCTGGCCAAAATTAGGGCGTCCTTTTTTGATGAAAGCTACCAGTTCGATTCCAATGCACGGATTACTATCAAGGTAGAAGGAAAAGAAAATCAGATGGTTAGAGATGCACCTTTGCTACTGAAAGGATCTTATTTTGAAGTGGATCTAAGCGATTTGGAAGCTGGAGAATATAATTTTACCGTAATCGTTTCCGGTGAAAATTATAGTCGTACCGGTAGTTTCAAGATTTTAGATTTCAATCCAGAGAAACAACTATCCTCGGCAAACCATGAAAAGTTGCGGCGCTTGGCCCAAAAGAACCAAGGCACATTATACTATTTGAACCAAGTCGACTCCCTAATTCTTGACTTAGCCAATTCACAACAATTCTTGCCCGTCCAAAAGAGCAGACAGAATGTTGTATCTTTAATAGATTTCCGTATTTTACTTGGACTGATGGCCTTTACCTTGGCTTTGGAGTGGTTCATCAGAAAATACAACGGATTAAACTAAACAACATATACATGGATAAGTTACCCAAGATTGCATTACCTGCCATTGCAGGCATCATTTTTTTGATCATTATCATTTCTAAATCAGCAATTACCATAGGTTCTGGAGAGGCGGGGGTACTCTACAGGACCTTTGGGGATGGTGTGGTTACCAATGAACCTCCCTTAGGGGAAGGGTTTCATTTGGTAGCTCCATGGAACAAAGTTTTCATATATGAGGTGCGTCAACAAGAAGTTTTTGAAAAAATGAAGGTACTGTCTTCCAACGGATTGGATATTCAATTGGATGCCTCTGCATGGTTTCAACCCAAATATGAGTTCTTGGGGAAATTACATCAGGAAAAAAGTGAGCAATACAAAGATAGGATATTGCTTCCAGCCATCCGTTCCGCAGCGAGAAGTGTGGTTGGTAGGTATACCCCGGAACAGCTGTACTCCAGCAAAAGGGATGCCATTCAGAATGAAATTTTTGAAGAAACAAAAAACATTGTTGATGGGCAGTACATCCAATTAAACGAGATTTTGGTACGCGATGTTACATTGCCGAACACTATAAAAGAGGCCATTGAGAGAAAACTGAAGCAAGAACAGGAATCCTTGGAATACGAATTTAGACTGGTTACCGCGCAAAAAGAAGCGGAGAAAGTTCGGATTGAAGCCCAAGGTAAGGCAGATGCCAACAGGATTTTGAGTGCCTCCTTGACCGATAAAATCCTTCAGGACAAGGGAATTGAAGCTACTCTTATGTTGGCCCAGTCCCCAAATACCAAGGTGGTCGTAGTGGGATCCGGGAATGATGGGTTGCCCCTTATTTTGGGAAATAACTAAATAACCCTTTTTTGATAAAAAAATATGTTCTAAATTTGGAGCATAATGAGAAATAAGAACGTACATCACCATCATTTTTATACTTGCCCTCAAGCGAGATAGAAGTGTATTGTTGTATATAAAATATATTCTAACCCGTTTGAGAAATCAAGCGGGTTTTGTTTTTATGCCCATTTGGTTTTTTGAACATAATCGTTGAACTAATGACAAAAATTCGGATTGCTGTACAAAAGAGCGGTCGTTTAAACGAGGATTCCCTTCAAATCCTCAAGGATTGTGGTATTTCCATAGACAATGGAAAGGACCAGTTAAAGGCCACCGCCAGAAATTTCCCCTTGGAAGTCTTTTACCTGCGTAACGGGGATATTCCCCAATATCTGCGGGATGGTGTAGTGGATATTGCCATTATAGGTGAAAATGTACTGGTAGAAAAGGGCAAGGACATCACCGTGGCCGAAAAATTGAACTTCTCCAAATGCAGGGTGTCCCTTGCAGTACCCAAAGGGGTCAAGTACAATTCGGTAAAGGATTTTGAAGGCAAGAAAATTGCCACTTCTTATCCCAATACGGTCAGTGAATATCTCAAATCGAAAGGGGTCACCGCAGATCTACATTTGATCAATGGATCGGTGGAGATCGCCCCAAATATTGGTTTGGCCTATGGAATCTGTGATATTGTTTCCAGTGGGAGCACGTTGTTCAAAAACAATTTGAAGGAAGTAGAAATCATCCTGCAAAGCGAAGCAGTATTGGCCGTTTCCCCTAGAATATCGGAAGAACGAAGGGAAATCTTGAAGAAAATCCAATTTAGGATTCAGTCAGTACTGCAGGCACGTCAGAACAAATATATTTTGTTGAATGCCCCCAATGACAAACTGGACCATATCATTTCCCTTTTGCCGGGGATGCGTAGCCCCACAGTTTTGCCTTTAGCAGAAGAAGGCTGGAGTTCGGTGCACTCCGTAATCAAACGCGATACCTTTTGGGAAGTCATCGATGCCCTGAAACAAGCCGGGGCAGAGGGAATCTTGGTTTGTCCGATCGAAAAAATGGTGATGTAATCAGTAATGGAACCTCAATTCACCATCAAATGGATTCCAACGGAAAAGCTCAACAGCATCCTTCCGCTGGCTTATATCCTGAACAGGGAAACCATTCCCATGAACGTGTTGCAAGCGAGATTGAATGAAATGATCCCGATGGGATACAAATGTATCGGGGTGTACGATCAAGAGGAACTGATCGGCATTTGCGGGGTATGGGTATTGAACAAACTCTATGCGGGCAAACACGTGGAGTCGGATAATGTAATCGTTTCTCCCCAATATCAAGGGAAGGGTATCGGAGAACTGATGTTAGATTTCCTGAATGATTATGCCAAAGAAATTGGCTGTGAACGCGCCGAAGTGAACTGCTACGCCAAAAATGTAAGAGGCAAAAAATTCTGGGAAAATCAAGGGTACGAGGCCTTGGGCATACACTTGATCAAAATATATTGAAATGAACAAAATTTATCATCCAAAAAAAGAAGATTGGTCCAAGATTCTTAAACGACCTACCCAAACGGTGGCTGATATTGAAAAAATCGTGGAGTCCATTTTTGAGGAGGTACAAACAAATGGAGATGGGGCCATCAAAAAATATACAGACCAGTTTGACCATGTGCAATTGGATTCTATTTTGGTGACCGATGATGAAATCCAAATAGCATCCAATTCGGTTTCGAACGATTTGAAAAAGGCCATTTCCTTGGCAAAAAATAATATTGAAAAATTCCATGCTGCCCAAAAAACGGTCAAAATGGAAATGGAAACCATGCCAGGGGTATTGTGCTGGCAAGAAAAAAGACCCATCCAAAAAGTGGGGCTTTATATTCCCGGAGGTACGGCACCGCTGTTTTCCACTATTTTAATGTTGGCCATACCTGCTAAGTTGGCTGGTTGTTCAGAGATTGTATTTTGTACGCCTCCGGATAAAAATGGGAACGTAAACCCAACCATTTTGTTTGCCGCTCAACTTTGTGGGGTAACCAAAATCTTTAAGGTGGGTGGCATTCAAGCCGTTGCGGCAATGACATTCGGAACAGAAACCATTCCCAATGTGTACAAAATATTCGGACCTGGTAACCAATATGTTACCGTTGCCAAACAATTGGCCACTAAATATGGGGTTGCTATCGACATGCCAGCCGGACCAAGCGAACTTCTCGTCGTCGCGGATGATTCAGCCAATGCCGCTTTTGTTGCCTCAGATTTGTTGAGTCAAGCAGAACATGGCACCGATAGCCAAGTGATTCTGGTTTCCACTTCCGAAAAATTGATTGATGCTGTTGAAAAGGAAATCGAATCTCAAATAAAACAACTGCCAAGAGCAGCTATTGCAGAAAAATCAATCGGGAATAGCAAGCTCATCTTAGTGAAAGACGATGAATCGGCTATTAATTTGATCAATGAATATGGCCCTGAACATTTTATCGTTTGTGTTGGGAATGAGGATTTTTACCTTCGAAAGATCCAAAACGCTGGATCAGTATTTGTAGGTAATTACACTCCTGAAAGTGCGGGTGATTATGCATCTGGGACCAATCACACCTTACCCACAAACGGCTACGCTAAGCAGTATAGTGGTGTAAACTTGGACAGTTTTATGAAGAGCATGACCTTTCAAAAAATATCCAAGAAGGGAATGGAAGTCATTGGCCCTTCCATAGAATTGATGGCGGAAGCAGAAGGTTTGCAGGCACATAAAAATGCAGTGACCCTTCGCTTAAATAGTACAAAAACAAACTAAATGTCGGGTCGAGCGCAGTCGAGACCTCAATGATATGACTAAAACCTTCAACATAAACAACATCGTCAGAAAATCTGTTGCGGCATTAAAACCCTACTCTTCGGCAAGGGATGAATATGTTTCCGATGGGTCCACCATGATTTTTTTGGATGCCAATGAAAATCCCTTCGATAATGGGGTCAACCGGTATCCTGATCCTTACCAAAGAAGCCTAAAGGCACTTTTAGCAAAGCAGAAGGGTGCTTCTGAAGAAAACATGCTTTTGGGCAATGGCAGCGACGAGGTATTAGATTTGATTTATAGAGCTTTCTGTGAACCCAATCAGGACAATGTAATCACTTTGCCACCTACGTATGGCATGTACAAGGTACTGGCAGGTATTAATGCAGTGGAAAACAGGGAAGTTTTGTTGACCACGGACTTTGAACCCGATGTTCCCGCTATTCTGGACAAGGTGGACAAACAAACCAAGCTCATTTTCATCTGCTCGCCCAATAATCCCACCGGAAATTCCTTTAAAAGGGAAAGTATGGAGAAACTCTTGGAATCCTTTCATGGATTGGTAGTCATTGATGAGGCCTATATCGATTTTTCAAAGCAGGAGAGTTTTTTGTCAAGTTTGAAAAAATATCCAAATTTGGTCGTTACCCAAACGTTGTCAAAAGCCTACGGCTTAGCTGGGATTCGTTTGGGAATATGTTACGCTTCCGAAGAGATCATCTCCATTTTAAATAAGATCAAACCACCTTATAACGTCAACCAATTGACCCAGCAAAAAGCATTGCAGCGGATCCTGAATGAAGATGCCGTGCAGCAGGAAGTCGTTCAAATTTTGGAAGAACGTTACAATCTAGAGCAGGCACTGCAAAACTTGGACTTTGTGGAGAAAATATATCCCTCCGATGCCAATTTTGTACTAACCAAGGTTGATAATGCCGATAAGCGTTATCATCAATTACTGGAAAAACAGGTCGTGGTACGGAACCGAAGTACCCAGCCTTTGTGCGAAAACACACTGCGGTTTACCGTTGGTACACCAGCCGAAAATAAAGCATTGATAGCCATTTTAAAGCAACTATGAACATGGGCAAAAAAGTATTATTCATTGATCGCGATGGAACCATTATCAAGGAAACCATTGATGAACAAATTGATTCCTTTGAAAAATTGGTCTTTTATCCCAAAGCGTTCACGTTTTTAGGAAAAATCGCAAAGGAACTGGATTATGAATTGGTCATGATTACCAACCAAGATGGATTGGGAACAGATATTTTTCCCGAGAACACGTTTTGGCCCGTACATAATTTCATTGTCAACACATTTGAAGCTGAAGGAGTTGTTTTCGATAATGTTTTTATCGACAAGACCTTTGCAAAAGATAATGCCCCGACCCGAAAACCCGGGACGGGAATGCTCACAGCCTATTTTTCGGAGGAGTATGATCTTGCCAATTCCTTCGTTATCGGGGATCGTTTGACCGATGTGGAACTCGCCAAAAACCTTGGCGCGAAAGGCATCTATATCAATGATGAAACCCATTTGGGAACCGGGGAGATTACCGTAAAACGGGAAGAATTGGACCCATATATCGCCTTGGAAAGCAACGATTGGGAAAAGATTTATGAGTTTTTGAAGTTGGAGAATCGCGTTGCTGAAATCCATAGAAAAACCAACGAAACGGATATTCAGATCAAATTGAATCTGGATGGAACCGGAAAAAGCGATATCCATACCGGATTGGCCTTTTTTGACCATATGTTGGATCAGTTGGCCCGACACGGACAAATGGACCTAACCATTAAAGTTGATGGTGACTTAGAGGTAGATGAACACCACACCATTGAGGATACCGCTATTGCCTTGGGTGAAGTGTTTTCCAAAGCCCTGGGCAACAAATTGGGCATTGAACGCTATGGGTTTTGTCTGCCCATGGACGATTGTCTGGCCCAAGTTGCCTTAGATTTTGGAGGAAGGAATTGGCTGGTTTGGGATGCGGAGTTCAAAAGGGAAAAGATTGGTGAAATGCCCACTGAGATGTTTTTACATTTCTTCAAATCGTTCTCTGATGGGGCCAAGGCTAATTTGAATATCAAGGCAGAAGGCATCAATGAGCACCATAAGATCGAGGCCATATTCAAAGCTTTTGCCAAATCCATCAAAATGGCAGTAAAACGGGATGTGGAGAAAATGGTACTGCCCTCAACGAAAGGAATGTTATAAAAATGGTCATTTCAAGGGAACCCGAAACTGAGAAATCTAGATTTTTCACTTCGTTCAAAATGACAAAAAAAGAAGTACAGTGAAAATTGTAATCATCGACTATGGTGCGGGAAACATCCAAAGCATCATCTTTGCCATAAAGCGATTGGGCCATGATGCAGTATTGTCCCATAATGTCAAAGAAATCCAAGAGGCGGACAAGATCATTTTCCCTGGGGTGGGAGAGGCCAGTTCGGCCATGACCAAATTGAGATCCAGCGGATTGGACACCCTCATTCCAGAATTGGAACAACCCGTTTTGGGGATTTGCTTGGGCATGCAGCTCATGTGTCATTCCTCAGAGGAAGGAAATACACGTGGACTTGGTATTTTTGACTTAGACGTAATGAAATTTTCCAACCAAGTGAAGGTGCCGCAAATCGGTTGGAACCAAATAACAGATTTAAAAACGGACTTGTTCAAAGGGATTCCTGATAAGTCCTATATCTATTTGGTGCACAGTTTTTATGCTCCACTAGGAAAGGAAACTATTGCAACTTCCGAATACGGACTGGAATACAGTGCAGCCCTTCAAAAAGAAAACTTTTACGGAGTACAGTTTCATCCTGAAAAGAGCAGCGATGTAGGCAGTGCCATTTTGAATAATTTTTTAACCCTCATTTAAATGGAATTCTACATTTCTGATGACAAGGGAAAATTGGATGTTCCTAAGATTCACCAAGCTGTTACATCCACCTACTGGGGTGGTGGCAGGACCATGGACCAAACCTTGATGACCATTGACAAATGTATCTGTTTCGGTGTTTATTCCGATAAGGATGAACAAGTAGGTTTTGCTAGACTATTGACAGATTCCTTGATATTCGCTTATATCATGGATGTTATAATTTTCGACCCCTATAAAGGCAAAGGATTGGGTAAAATGTTGGTCAAACACATTTTGGAAAGACCAGATATCCAACAGGTTAAAACGGTAGCCTTGAAAACGAAGGATGCCCATAGTTTTTATGAGGCTTTTGGTTTTAAAAGAGTGGGTAGTTCAGAAATGTGGTTAGCTATTGACCGCGCCAAATATGATTAAGCAATGAGATTGATTCCTGCCATAGATATTATTGAAGGGAAATGTGTCCGTCTTTCCAAAGGGGATTACGGCACTAAAAAAGTCTATAATGAAAATCCAGTGGAAGTTGCCAAACAATTTGAAGCGCACGGCATTCAACACCTCCATTTGGTAGATTTGGATGGTGCTAAATCCAAGCACATCGTTAACCACAAGGTTTTGGAAAGCATTGCCTCCCAAACCAGCCTCAAAATTGATTTTGGCGGAGGTCTAAAATCAGACGAAGACTTAAAAATCGCCTTTGAAAGTGGGGCTTCCCAAATCACTGGGGGCAGTATTGCAGTGAAGGAAAAAGAAACTTTCTTGGGTTGGCTGGAGACCTATGGTCATGATAAAATCATTTTGGGAGCCGATGCCAACAATGAAAAAGTGGCGGTTTCAGGTTGGCAGGAAGAATCCAAGCAAGATCTAGTACCTTTTATACAATCTTATCAAAAGGAAGGCATTCAGTATGTCATTTGTACCGATATCAGCAAAGATGGGATGTTGCAAGGACCTTCTTTCGATCTATACCGAAAAATTCTGGCCCAAACCGCAACGGGATTGAAATTAGTAGCCAGTGGAGGCATTTCTACCTACGATGAAATTCCCAAGCTTGCCGAAATCGGCTGTGAGGGCACCATTATTGGTAAGGCCATTTATGAAAACAGAATCAGCTTGAAACAATTGGAACAATACATTCTTGGACATGGATAAAGAACAACAACTTCGGGAAGAATTGGCTTGGAATGCGGGATACCGTATGAACGAAAGCCTTCGCATGATCAAAATCTGTCTCGATAAATTGCCCGAGGACAAAGTTTGGCAAAAACCGAATGAGTCCAGCAACAGCATTGGAAATTTGATACTGCATTTATGTGGCAATATTACCCAATACGGGATAGCTTCCATCAAAAATGAAGAGGACAACCGCAAGCGGGATGAAGAATTTTTCACCACCTCCGGATATACCAAAGAGGAATTGTTCAAAAAACTCAGTGAGACCGTGGAAGAGGCGAAAAGGACTTTTTACGAGGCTCCATTACAGGAATTGCTCCGGAAACGTTCCGTACAGGGATTTAATTTTTCCGGGGTTGGGAACATCATCCACGTCACAGAACACTTGTCCTACCATACAGGGCAGATTGCCCTTTGGACCAAACTGTTGGAAAACACCGATTTGGGCTTTTATGATGGGGTGGATTTGAATGTGAAGAACGAATAACGCCATTCCAAAAAACATGCTTACAAAACGAATCATTCCTTGTTTGGACATCAAAAACGGACGCACCGTGAAAGGCGTCAATTTTGTGGACCTTCGTGATGCCGGAGACCCTGTGGAACTAGCTGCCATTTATGCCCAAGAAGGGGCAGACGAACTCGTCTTTTTGGATATTTCGGCCACAGAGGAAAAGCGTAAGACCTTGGCAGAACTGGTCTATCATGTGGCGGAAACCATCAACATTCCGTTCACGGTAGGTGGTGGCATCTCTTCCGTGGAAGACGTGGACATTTTATTGAAGAATGGCGCCGATAAGGTTTCCATCAACTCTTCAGCAGTAAAAAGACCAGAACTCATCAACGAATTGGTTGCCAAATTCGGCTCCCAATGCATTGTGGTCGCCATCGATGCCAAACAGATTGACGGCACTTGGAAAGTGCACTTGGTGGGCGGTAAAGTTCCAACCGAAATCAATCTATTCGATTGGGCCAAAGAAGTGGAAGAGCGGGGAGCGGGAGAGATATTGTTCACCTCCATGGACCACGATGGCACCAAAAATGGTTTTGCCAACGAGGCATTGGCGCAATTGTCCGAATCGGTGAACATTCCCATCATTGCATCAGGAGGTGCCGGAACCATTTCCCATTTTACCGATACCTTTGTGGAAGGAAAAGCGGATGCTGCCTTGGCTGCCAGTGTGTTCCATTTCAAGGAGATTGAAATACAAAATCTGAAGAACGAATTGAAGAGGGAAGGGATTCCTGTTAGAATATAATTGATTGCCATATCAAACTGTCATCCTGAGCGCAGTTGAAGGAGTTGTCGAGATATGATAGATTCAAAAACAACATAGTATGAAAATTGACTTTACCAAAAACCCTGAAGGTCTTGTACCTACCATCATCCAAGATGCGAAGACCAAGAATGTGCTCATGTTGGGCTATATGAACCAAGAAGCATTCGATACTACCCTGAAAACAGGAAAAGTGACCTTTTTCAGTCGTTCCAAACAACGGCTTTGGACCAAGGGTGAGGAAAGTGGAAATTTCCTGAACCTCGTCGATATAAAAGTGGATTGCGACAACGATACACTTTTGGTCAGTGTAAGCCCAGTCGGACCAACCTGTCACAAAGGAACCGATACCTGTTGGGCCGAGGAAAATGTTCAGGCATACGGCTTTTTGTCTACCTTGGAAAACATCATCGAATCCCGAAAAAATGATCAGGACAATCCAGATAGCTACGTGGCATCATTGTTCCGAAAAGGCATCAACAAAATAGCCCAAAAAGTAGGTGAGGAAGCTGTGGAGACAGTCATTGAGGCCAAAGATACAAACGACGACCTTTTCCTGAACGAAAGTGCAGATCTATTGTTCCACTATCTGATCTTGTTGAAGGCCAAGAACTTTAAGCTCAGTGACGTGGTCAATATTCTGGAGCAGCGACACTGACCACGCCAGCAATTCAATCTTTTTTGATAACACGGGAAGACCCGGACAGCTCACTTTTCAATATGGTGGCGTCTCCCTTGTAATTAAGGGTACTGGCACCGGAAGCTTTCACTCTAATAGTTTCTTCCACGGAGAGAAATGCGGTACTGGCACCCGAAAGGTCAATGTCCAAATTGGAAATGTCCAACCCAAAATCCAATAGATCGCTACTTCCGGAAAGCTCCGCATCCAAAAATGAAACGCTTCCGGTCACATCGATGGACGAAGCGCCATCAAGGTCCACCTCCAATCGGTCAGCAACCACCTCTCCTTTGAAATCAGAGGCGCCGGAAACCCCAATTTTACCGTCCTGCACATCCCATACATTTTCCAAGACCAATCGGGACGCCCCATCAAGACGGAATGCAGAAAGATCTGTGGTGGTGATATACGCGTTCATAACGGCCTTGCCTTTTATTGAAGTATGGCTTATCAACCGGATGACCAATTCGTCCCCGTCTTTTTCGACCACAATTTTTTCATGTAGATTGTCATTGGCCGCAATGCGGATTTCTTCCTCAACCTCGGAAAAATTGATATACACTTGAAATGCATCGGAAACCCTCAACCTAGTATAACCTTCTATATTATGGTATACAGAGGTCACCTCTCCATGCGCATGAATGGTTTCATGGTCGCAAGAAGAAAAAAGGGTCAATAGCACAATGAGCAGTGTGGCACTGATTCGTGTTTTCATTTTTGATTGTTTTTTGATTGATGTGATGAATGTTTGAAAATACTATCGATTGATAGATGGGACGGAGACCCATTGAAATGGAATGGCCGACCAGCCCTTGTTTCCGTTTTGTGCGAATACTTGTTCGTTTTTTGAATAGACCCGTAATGTGTTGATCGGATGGTGGGAGCGATTTAAATTTCCCATCAGTCCAGTTGTTTTCGATATCGGTTACGGCCCATGTTGAACACACCCAACTTGACCCCGATACCCCCAGAAAAACCATTGAGCCTGTCCACCGGACTTTGTGCGAGGTCAATTTTATTGGACATTCTGTACCGCACCCCTGCTTCCAATTGGACATATCTGGACACATTGAACAGAACGTTCATGCCCGGCTCCAGAACAAATATGGCATCGATGTCGTCTTCGTCAAGGTCCACATTCTCATCCCTTCGCACAGCGTCATGGTCAACATAGCCCATACCACCACCGCCAATCAATATGGGAAAGGATAAGCTTACCCTATTTTTGCCAAACAAGATGGGTTCTAAATGTAGTCCCCCATATACGGCAACTATATCATCATTGTTGTTTGTTCTCGGATTAAAGATGTTCTGTTCGGAATACAGTATGTTGGCCATGAAACCTACTTCAAACTGTCTGTTGGCCACGTAGGCCACTTTTAGTCCTCCAATGTAAGTGTCCTCACCCTCAATTTCACCAAAGTAGGTGGATAACCCTAGGTAGACCCCATGCACTACATTCTTTCGGTCATTGAAGGTAATGTATTGGCCATCATCATCCTGAGCGAACCCCAGGGTACCCATTAGTAAGAAAAGTAAGAAAATTGTCGCTTTTTGATTGTTCATTTTTATTGGATTTCTGATTGATTTTTTTCTAAAGACAATGCATTGGGCAAAGGGTTGCATTTTTTAGTGTTTTTTTAATCGTTAATGGTCACTATTCCCTTTTCACCTTGTATGGAAATGCTTCCTTTTCTTTCCTTTCCATAGGTGGCATCTATTTTTCGAAGCCTACGGCCCTTGTCCAACATTTCGGAGCTGACGTTCTCAAAAGATTTGGGCAGGCGCACCACACCTTGCTCCAAGGTTGCCGTGAAGCGGTGAGAGAAATGACTTACTGTTAGTGTGATATCAGCAGATTCTTGCTGTATGGATATTTCAGCAGATGGGTTTATAATGTTGTACACCTGAAAATCCGCAATCTTCATTTTCATGTCCGCATCGCCTGCCAACCGTTCCAATTTGAATGTTGTGAATTCCAAATTTCCAAATAGGGAACCCACTTCGTTTATGGAGATATTGTCCTTGTTGGAGTATACCTCCAACGAATTGACCGAATTCATATGGATTTCCGTACCATCACTTCGCAAACGTAGATTTTTTGAATTTTCCATATCCAATTCACCTATTTTTAAATCCAGATCCGCATAGTTCAAATCCTTGGCGCGGACTTTCCCATATCTCAAAACAATATCGGCCTTGTTTAAACTTTCCCCGATCCACAAATCACCATGCTCGATCAAGGTATTTAGGGTACCTGAGCAGTTTTCAATGACCACATCCCCAAAACGATTGGTAATCTTGAGTCCGGCTTTTTGGGGAAGGTATACCTCATAGTTTATTTGTACATGGCTCCGGTCAAAATCAATGGGATTTGCACTGTTTAGAAGATCGGCAAACCATCCCGTATTTTTATTGGTGATTTCCGAAACAATGGAAATATAACCGTTACTCGTTTTTATATTTGGGTTGATACGCTCCAACAAGTCCTCTGCACTTTCCTTTTTACGATGGTTAACAGTAATGGAAATGTTCACCAGAACTTTGTTCTGGTCCCATCCCTTGAGCGTAACATTACCATATTTATTCTCTAATCTAAACTCGTCCGAGTTTGTCAAGGGGAAGCTTTTCTCAATGGTTTTGAATACCTTTTCCTGGGCCATTCCGAAATGTACCGAAACCAGTAGCAAGGCAATCCATAGGATCATTCTATAACGTGTATCCATAATCATCTCCGTTCGGTTTTTTAGATTCGTTTAACTGGTGCAACAAATTTTCAATGAGTTCAATGCGCTTTTTATAATTGCCCACTATGGCTTCCAGCACTTGCTCATTGTCAAGGTTTTTTTGCATTTCCTTTTTTAGGACTTCATATTCCGTATCGAGTTCATCCATAAAGGACAGGAACTCCGCTTTGTTTTCTTCGGAAAGGGCCTGGTTGTTTTTTACCAATTGCACTTGGTAGGAAACCAGGTCTTTATAATACATATCTATCTCCATCAATTCTTTGGAAGCATACTGTGTTTTGTCGGCACTGTTGTTAAATACTGCCAGTCCAAAAAACGAAGCAATACCCAACAATAATAGCACAGAGGCAGCCACACGAAACAGGGGCCTTTTCCATAAAGGGATTACTTTGGGTTTCTCCTGACGTAGTCCTTCTGAAATCTTTGCCCACATTTTGTCCTTGTCCGCTTTATGCCCGTCAAATTGACCTGCATTGTGCCTGATATGTCTTTCAAAATTGTCCATTACAGTTCATTGATGATTTCCAATAATTTTTTCTTGGCCCTGTGGTATTGGGATTTGGAAGTACTGGTAGAAATACCCAAGATCTCCCCAATCTCCACATGGTCATATCCTTCAATCAAATACAGATTGATGATCTCCCGGTAACCATCCGGGAGTTGGGCAATGCCCTTTTTCACTTTCAAAATATCCACTGCCTCGGCCTCTACAGGTTCCTCATCTGCCAAATGAAACTCATGCGCTTCCATGGGTACTACAGAGATACGTTTGGTTTTCAGATGGTTGATGCTTTTATTGATGACAATCCGCTTAAGCCAAGCGCCAAAACTACTTTCATACTTAAAGTGGTCAAGGTTCTTAAAGGCTTCTACAAAACTATCTTGCACTATATCCTCGGCATCTTCAGTATTTCCCAAAAACCGAAGCCCCACATTGTACATGGCATCCACATAGCGGGAATACAGCTCATATTGCGAGCTGGAATTTCCTGCTTTGCACTGTTCCACTATGGATCTATGCGTAAAACGGATGTCTGTTTCCAATGGCTTAGGTTGATGCCTTGTTTGAGCTAAAGACAAATGCAAAAGTAAAAGGTTGCACCTGCGTGCAAAAAATTATCAAATACTTTAAAAATGATCAAAAAAAAGAAATGTGTGCAACCCTTCATTTCTTGAACTGTCTATGGTGGTGAACATAAAACAATACAATCATCAAAACTTCAAAAAATGAACAGAAGAACGCAATTGGGCCAGACGGCCAAAAGCACCGTTTGGTTGTTGCTTTTCCTTTTGGGCTGTGCACAGGCCATGGCACAGGAAAGTTACACCATAAGTGGGACCATTACCGACAAAAACAATGGGGAAACCCTTTTTGGGGCTTCGGTGCTCTTGGGAGGGACCACGATCGGTGGAATAACCAATGAATATGGTTTTTATTCCATCACGGCTCCGGCAGGGGAATATATCCTAAGGATTTCTTACATGGGCTATAATGAGGTCAACATGAAGATCAATCTGGATAGGGACTTGAAAAACGATGTGGAAGTCTCAGAGTTCTCCACCGAACTGGATGAGGTGGTCGTCACCGCGGATGAGCCGGAACGTGCCCTTTTGGGCAAACCCGAAATGAGTGTGGTGAAGATGAACATGGGCACGGTTAAGCAGATGCCCGTAGTGCTCGGGGAAGTGGATGTGCTGAAATCCTTGCAGATGTTGCCCGGCGTCACCAACAACGGGGAAGGAACAGGAGGTTTTCATGTTAGGGGAGGCGCCCAGGACCAAAACTTGGTATTGCTCGATGAGGCCATCATTTACAATACTTCGCACATGTTCGGATTCTTTTCGGTGTTCAATGCCGATGCCATCAAAGATGTTAAACTTTACAAAGGAGGTATTCCTGCACGCTTTGGGGGCAGGGTCTCCTCAGTATTGGACATCCGTCAAAAGGACGGCAACAATAAAAACTTTGCCCTCACAGGTGGTATCGGGGTCATCTCCAGCAGGCTGACGGCCGAGGGACCCCTTTTTCGCGAAAAAGGCTCCTTTTTGATTGCCGGTCGCCGTTCCTATGTAGACCTATTGCTCAAAGCCGCAGGGGAAGACAACAGTGTCAGTTTTTACGATTTGAATCTCAAGACCAATTATGCAATCAATCCTAACAACAAATTATTTCTGAGCGGTTATTTTGGCCGGGATGCCTTTAAATTGGGGAGCAGTTTTGACAGTAGTTATGGTAATGCTTCGGGCAACCTACGTTGGAACCACATCTTCAATGACCGTTTGTTCTCCAACCTTTCTGCAATTTGGAGCCGATATGACTACGATCTGGAATTTGCCCAGGATGAATTTGAATGGATCTCTTCCATCACCAATTACAACCTTAAATATGATTTCAAACATTATTTGAGCGATGCCTTCAACCTGGATTTTGGGGCGAATGGCATCTATTACGATTTTGATCCAGGGGAAGTGAACCCAACAGCGGATACATCTCCCGTAAATCCGTTGAAACTGGACCAGAAAAGGGCATTGGAAAGTGGCATCTATATCAATGCAGAGCATAAACTGACCCCCAGCCTGACCCTACAGTACGGTATGCGGTACAGTGCCTTTTCTCGCTTGGGCGGACAACCCATTTCCAAATACGCGAACGGCCAACCTGTGGTATACAATTCCCTGTTGGGCATTTATGAAAGGGGTGAGGCCATTGGGGAAGAGGACTATGCCAAAAGTGAGACCATCGAGACTTTCGGCAATCTTGAGCCCCGGGTTTCCTTGGCCTATCTTCTCAATGAGAATTCGTCCATCAAGGCCGGTTATTCCCGAACGGCACAGTACATCCACTTGTTATCGAACACTTCATCGGTGACCCCATTGGACGTTTGGACGCCCAGTGGCCCTTTTATCAAACCACAATTGTCCAACCAATATGCTTTGGGCTATTTCCGCAATTTTTTGGATAAGGTATACTCCTTGGAAGTTGAGACCTATTATAAGACCGTGGACAACCGAATCGATTATATAGACGGGTCGGACCTCATTGGCCAGAATACCATAGAAACTGAGATTTTGAACGGCGAAATGAGGGCCTACGGATTGGAACTGTTGTTGCGAAAGAATGAGGGCAACTTCACCGGATGGATCGCCTACACCCTTTCCAAGTCTGAACAAAGGACCTTGGGAGGAACCGCCGGTGGTCCGGGCATCAATGATGGCGACTGGTACAATTCTGCTTTTGACAGGACCCACGATATTTCCATTTCTGGTGCTTATCAACTGAATGATCAATGGAGTTTTGGGACCAATTTGGTTTTTCAAACAGGAAGGCCGGTAACCTATCCGAATGGGCAATATGTATACGAAGACCTGTCCATTGCCACCTATGCACCAAGAAATTCAGACCGTTTGCCCGCCTATCATCGGATGGACGTTTCCTTGAATTACAAACCTAGGAAATATCAGAACAAGCGTTTTAAAGGAGAATGGGTGCTTAGCATCTATAACCTCTACAACAGAAAAAATGCAGCCTCGATTTCTTTTGGTCAAAATCTGGAGACGGGCGCCAACCAAGCTACCCGGACAGCTATTTTTGGCATTGTACCCTCATTGACCTACAACTTTAAATTCTAAACAATGAAAACATTTAAAAAAATCATACTGGTTATTATCGTCATTGCTTTTGCTTCGTGCGTTGACGTGGTGGATGTAGAGGTCCAAAATGGTCCCACACGATTGGTGGTGGAGGCATCCTTGGATTGGGAAAAAGGGACCGCGGGCAACCAACAGACCATCCGTTTGAGCGAATCCACTCCTTTTTTTAACACGGGTACCATCACAGAAGTTACTGGTGCATCCGTGGTGGTGACCAATGATACGAGCGGTGATGTTTTTGTCTTTGCAGACCAAGGCAATGGAGAATATCTTTCCACGACCTTTGAACCTGTATTGGCACAATCCTATACCTTACGCATCGAGCACAACGGAGAGGTCTATACCGCCACAGAAACCATGACGCCAGTGACCGATATTACCGACATTTTTCAAAACCGGGAGGAAGGATTCAATGACGAGGAACTTGAAGTCCACATCGTTTTCACCGATCCCGAAGAGGAAGGTAACAACTATCTCTTCAGATTTCAGCGGGAAGGCGATCTGCTGCCCGGTCTGGAAGTGGGCGAAGATAGATTCTTGAACGGAAATGAAATTGATTGGTGGTACGAGATTGAGGAGGATGAAGATGAGCATATCGATCCTTTTCAGCCTGGCGATATATTGCACATTGAAATGTATGGGATTTCACGCCCCTATTATGACTACATCAAAATTTTGGTCGAACAATTGGGCGGCACAGGTCTTTTTGAATCTACCCCTGTAACCGTAAGGGGCAACTGTATCAATGAGACCCATCCTGAAAACTACGCCTATGGATACTTCAGGTTGACCCAAGTGGTAAAGGCCAGTTACACCTTTGTGGAAGAATAATTTAGGTTGGTTTGATGCCAGAGCGTCGGGTTTCTAGGGCCCGACGCTTTTTTTTGGCCTTACGTTAAGTTTTTTCTAAAGGAACGGCCTTTACATAGAAATGTCTTAATTTTATGTGATGGCTATGAACACAAGAAAAGGATTTCGTTTTACCACTTACGAAGCTCCGGACCAAACCCCGTTCGAAAAACTCTTCGAGATTTTTCAGGAATTGATTACCCACACTTCAGGTGATGTGGAGGAAGCTCTGGATTGGCTCCGTGAGTTGGACAAGGAATATGAGCTTACCGATGACGATTACACCATCGACGATTTTATAGAAGACCTGAAGGCCAAGGGATACATTCGTGAAGAATTTGATTTGGATGGTGAAAAGGGCGGTGAAGATGGGGAAGAGGGCGATGAAAGTCCGGCAGGCGGAGGCTTATCCATGACGGCCAAATTGGAACGCATGTTGCGCCAACGGGCCTTGGACCAAATTTTCGGGAAAATCAAACGCAGCGGCTCCGGCAACCATCGCACGGAGAAATCGGGCAGGGGAGACGAGCATACGGGAGAGTTTAGGGAATATCGCTTCGGGGATTCCTTGGAACATATTTCTATGACCGAAAGTTTGAAGAATGCCCAGGTGAACCACGGATTGGACACCTTTTCCATGAGTGAGGAGGATTTAGTGGTGGAGGATACCCAACACAAGGCTCAAATGAGTACCGTGCTCATGATCGATATAAGCCACAGCATGATATTATATGGAGAGGATCGCATCACTCCCGCCAAAAAAGTGGCCATGGCTCTCGCTGAATTGATCACTACCCGGTATCCAAAGGACACTTTGGATATTCTGGTTTTTGGAAACGATGCCTGGCCCATTCCCATAAAAGATCTACCCTATTTGCGGGTGGGGCCCTACCATACCAATACCGTGGCAGGATTGCAATTGGCCATGGACATGCTCCGCAGAAAAAGGAACACCAATAAGCAGGTTTTTATGATTACGGATGGGAAACCTTCCTGTATTCGGCTTCCCGATGGAAACTATTACAAGAACAGTGTGGGGCTGGACGAGTACATCGTAGAGAAATGTTATACCATGGCACAACAGGCCCGAAAACTACATATCCCCATTACCACTTTCATGATTGCTGAAGACCCCTACCTGATGCAGTTTGTCCGAGAATTTACCAAAGCGAACAAAGGCAAGGCCTTCTATACCGGATTGAAAGGTTTGGGCGAAATGATTTTTGAAGATTACGAACAGAACAGAAAACGAAGAATTAAAGGATAAAGACCATATGAAATTGGATCATACCAAAATAAAGACATTAGGAGAATTAAAATCGGCCGGGTACAAGAGCAAAAGCATCAAGGATGAATTGCGTGAAAACCTGTTGTCCAAAATCTCTAAGAAAGAAGAAGTTTTTGAAGGGGTTTGGGGCTATGAAAACTCTGTAATCCCAGAGTTGGAACGCGCCATTCTGTCCCGACATAATATCAACCTGCTTGGACTTCGTGGACAAGCCAAGACCCGTTTGGCGCGTTTGATGGTGCAGTTGTTGGATGAATGGATGCCCGTTGTGGAAGGTTCCGAAATCCATGATGATCCGTTGAACCCCATTTCGCGATATGCCGTAGAACTCATCAAGGAAAAGGGGGACAACACTCCCTTAGTGTGGGTCCACAGGGACGAACGCTTTTTTGAAAAATTGGCAACCCCCGATGTTACCGTCGCCGATCTGATTGGGGATGTGGACCCCATAAAAGCCGCCAATCTTCGGCTTTCATATGCCGATGACCGTGTGATCCATTTCGGGATGATCCCCAGGGCCAATCGCTGCATTTTTGTGATTAATGAATTGCCTGATCTGCAAGCAAGGATCCAAGTGGCTTTGTTTAACATTTTACAGGAAGGCGATATCCAAATCCGCGGCTTTAAGTTGAGGCTTCATTTGGACATTCAATTTGTATTTACGGCCAACCCTGAAGATTATACGAACAGGGGAAGCATCGTGACCCCTTTAAAGGACCGAATCGGTTCCCAAATTTTGACGCATTATCCGGAGACAGTGGAAATTGCCAAGAAAATTACCAAACAAGAGGCCCAACTGGACAGCAGACAGTCAGACACCATTTACGTCCCAGAAATTGCAATGGACCTATTGGAACAAATCAGTTTTGAAGCACGGAAAAGTGAATATGTGGATGCCAAGAGTGGCGTGAGCGCGCGTATGAGCATCACTGCTTTCGAAAATTTGTTGAGCACGGCAGAGCGCAGGGCCATATTGGCCGGAGAAACCAAAACTTCTGTACGTTTAAGTGATTTTATGGGGGTAATCCCATCCATCACCGGAAAAATTGAATTGGTCTATGAAGGAGAACAGGAGGGGGCAGGCTTTGTGGCCGAAACCTTGATTGAGGATGCCATCAAAACATTGTTCCCCAACTTTTTCCCGAAAATTGATAAACTACAGCGCAAGGAACAAGAAACCGAATACGATGAACTCGTCAATTGGTTTTTTGATAGCGAAGGATTTGATCTGTTGGATGATGAGGGAGAAGCTTCCTATAAATCAAAACTGGATTCCGTTGGCCCGCTCAACAATCTCATCAAACAATACCAACCTGAAATTTCCAAAGAGGATTCCTATTTTATGAAGGAACTATTGCTTTGGGGGCTGGTAGTCCATAAAAAATTGAGCAAACACCGTTATGAGCAAGGGCTTCAGTTCAAAGACCTGTACGGTAGCTATATTCGGGGGTTATAATCTTGATGTCTATTGCCAAATGTTAAGGTTGTCGTTATAGTTTTCAAAATTGTAGATGCCCACATATCGTTTTCTTAGCCAAAAGGTATAGATGGTCAAGATGGGCAATATACTATAGAGCACCAGGGAAATTGTGGCAACAGGTTTAAAGGTGGAGGGAATCACATGCTCCCCATATTCCTTAATGGAATTGAGCACCGTGATACTTTCATAAATTTTAAACACGTACACACCCATTATGATATAAAGGGCATATTCGATATTGCGCATTTTTGGGTCAGGAAGCTCTCCTTCCGATATTTTGAACCAAACCACATATAAGTACAACAAATGTACTATGGTAAGAACCGGGAAAAGGTAATTTTCAGCCTTAAGGAAGTAGAATTTATTGGTATACACCCCGTAAAAGTCTAGAATAATCAAGACCAATAATACAGCTAAGGATGCCAGTATGTTTCTTTTCCAGGTGATGATTTTCGAAATTGTATTCATATCAAAACTTGATTTGGGATTCTAATTTGATATAAAATAAAGGGATAAAAATGAAAGGATTCAATCTAATCGATAAACAGCGGGCAATGTCAGATAATCAGAAAAATCTGATAACAAATGCCATTTATTTATCTAGTAAAAAGCTGATTTTCAGTTATTCAAACAGGTCGGAAGACAAGTACCGATCACCTCTATCACACACAATGGATACGATGGTTCCATGATCCAACATTTCTGCCAACCTAAAAGCTACTGTTGCTGCACCACCACTGCTCATACCGGCAAAAATCCCCTCTTCCTTGGCCAGTTTCTTGGCCATTAAGGTAGCATCCGCTTCACTGACTTCCATAACGGTATCCACCTTTCTTGAATCAAAAATCTTTGGCAAATATTCTTGGGGCCATTTGCGTATACCCGGTATTTTGGACTCATCAGTGGGTTGCACCCCTACTATCTGGATATCGGGGTTCTTTTCCTTTAAAAATGTAGAGGTGCCCATAATGGTCCCCGTGGTTCCCATACTCGATACAAAATGGGTAATCTGCCCTTCGGTATCCCTCCAAATCTCAGGACCTGTGGTTTTGTAATGGGCCTTCCAATTATCATCATTGGAGAATTGGTTAATCATGATGAATCCTTCATTTTTCACTTTGGATTCCGCATAATCCCGTGCGCCCTCAATGCCTACATCGGCAGGGGTCAAGGTTACTTTTGCGCCATAGGCACGCATGGTCTGAACCCGTTCCTTTGTAGAGTTTTCGGGCATCACCAATTCTATATCCAACCCAAAAAGACTTGCGATCATGGCCAAACCAATGCCGGTATTTCCACTGGTGGCCTCTATCAATTTGGATGCTTTGGAAAAATCGCCTCTTTCAAGTCCGCTCTTTAACATGTTATAGGCCGGGCGATCTTTTACACTTCCTCCTGGATTATTGCCCTCAAGTTTAAAAAGAACTTTGACGTTCGGATTGGGATTCAATACTTTCGACTCCACCAAAGGGGTGTTGCCTATAAGGTCTAGGATGCTTTTAGACATTTGGAGCTGTCTTTATTTTGATTTCAGGAGTATGAAAAACCGTGGAATTTGGCGGTACGGAAGCCGTTACCCAGGCGTTACCACCGATAATGGAATTTTCACCAACAACGGTATTACCTCCCAAAATGGTGGCGTTCGCATAAATGGTAACATTACTCATGATGGTGGGATGCCGTTTGGTCTTTTCCAGGTTTTTGGCCACATATAACGCTCCAAGTGTTACACCCTGATAAATTTTCACATTGTCGTGTATGATGGCGGTTTCACCAATGACCACACCAGTGGCGTGGTCGATAAAGAAGGATTTTCCAATTTTGGCTCCAGGGTTGATGTCCACACCGGTCTGTCTATGCGCATACTCGGTCATCAGCCTAGGGATCAAGGGAACATCTTGAACATAAAGTTCATGCGCCAATCGGTAAATGGCAATGGCATAAAAGCCAGGATAGGCCATATAAATCTCACGGATAGAAAGTGAAGCCGGATCGCAGTTTAGGATTGCTTCGGCATCCAGGTTCAGTTTTTCCAAAATTCCCGGCAACTCGGATACGTAATTGTTCCAAAGTTGGTTACTAGGTCGTTCCAGTTCCCAACATGCCATATCCATCAACCCGTTGAACTTATTTTCCAACAGTTCCAGGTTCACGGCCACCGGGGTATTAGCATCAAAAAGGGTATAAAAAAGTGTATCCGTGAAATCTTCCGTTTCTTGCTTAAGCCTGTAATCCAAGTGGGGCAACTTTTTGTGCCTGTTCAGCTCTGCGATGATTTTTTCCTTGTCCATACTACTCTTATTGTCTTAAAATTAGACAAATCCTTACCACAGCCTATCAGAAAAGGCTAACTTTAGTTTAAAAATAACATATTATCGATATATGGCGGCCCACACTACGATTTCCAAAGATGCATTTGATTTTTTAACACAACTTGAAAAGAACAACAACAAGGAATGGTTCGAAGCGAACAAGAGGATTTTTAAAAAGCATGAAACTGCAGTGAAAGGATTTTACGAGGCGGTGAAGGACAACCTGAACCACCATGACGAGATCGAAAAAATGAAAATGTTCCGCATTTATCGGGATGTACGTTTTTCCAAGGACAAAACGCCGTACAAATCCCATTTTGCAGGGTCCTTTTCTCGTTTAGGCAGCCATTTAAGGGGAGGATATTACCTTCATCTTAAGCCGGGCGGATCCTTTTTGGCCACTGGTTTTTGGGATCCAAACAAAGAAGATCTCTTCCGGATACGAAAGGAATTGGAAATGGATGCCTCCGAATTCCGCAAAGTGATCGGGCAGAAATCCTTAAAATCCATTTGGGGGGAATTAAAGGGGGATGCTGTTAAATTGATGCCGAAGGGTTTTGACAAAAACCATCCCGACATTGATTTGATCAAATTCAAGCAATTTATTTTCACTCGAAATTTGACAGATGAAGAAGTGCTATCCGATTCCTTTTTGGACGAAGTGGACAAATCCTATCGAGCCATTCGGCCCTATTTCGACCTGATGAGCGACATATTGACCACAAATTTGAACGGCGAATCAATCCTGTAACTGGGCCTGATAATCCAACAATTGGACCTGGTCTTTCAGTCGTTCGATCACCATGTTCATCATACGTTTGTTCAAAGAGGAAGAATTGGTGATGTAATCTTGGTATTCTTCCACGGTAAACTGGCCTATGACCATTCCCTTTAAGGAATTCCTGAATTTGATATCCTTTTGGATGGCCCCTTCAATAAACTGCATTTTGCGCTCCAAGGAAAGCTCGTGAAAAGCTCCCTTGTGTTTGGCGATGTAGTTCTTGAAAGCCTCTACCAATAAAAAGTTTTGGAGCTTGATGACGGGTCGCAAGGTTTGGTTCTGGAAACGCTCATCAAAACCCATTGCGCTGTTGAAATGTGTCTGCGGAATGTCTGGACGGATGTCCAAAAGACTCTTGGATCGTGAATCCATGGCTGTAAGTTTTAATAAAGTTACATATTCAAAAACCGTACAATTTTTGGGGAGGTAATAGTTTTTAACGATGTTATGAACAGGTTGGGGTACCGCCATATTTACGTTTTGTACCCGTTACTATAAAGTTTATGGTTTTAATCTCTTCAGTTGTTGGTAGAGCGTAGTTTCCTACTTTTAAGAAAATGTAACTAGCAGACGTTAACTAATGAATAAAACTTGGGCATAGCCAACCGTATTAATGGTATATGATAAATAAGTTAGGCACCAATATAAAAACCGAAAGTGATATAATCGGAAATTTTCAAAAACAACACTGCGTGGCTTGCAAGTTTAAAAAAGCTGATAGAAGTGTAGTTAACTTGAAATTTGAAATACTAACCGAATAAACAGTTAATTTAAAATAGGATTTCAAATGGAAAATTCAAGTCACAGTCAATCAAAAATTTTCAAGGGGGCGGGCTGGTTATTAGGAATTGCGATCTCAATTGTAGGGGCTATGGTAGTGTTTATCTTCTCTGACAGTTTTGCTGCGGCTATTTCAGCAGCTTTACCGATTGGTATTTTTGCAGGTATTGGTTTAGACCAAAAATTTCAAAGAGAAAATGAGCGAGTCGTTCCTAAGAAAACTAAAATGATGATCGGTTCTTTATTATTTGGTTTTATCACTTTCGTTGTATTTTATATTATTCTACATTTTTAAAAATTCTTTTTGACCGCTTGCAAAATCAAGGAGAAATAGAAAAAGAATTTGTAAAACAAATCCAAAAACATCAAGGGATTTTGCATAAGATCTGCTTTGTCTATTCAAATAGCAATGCAGATAAGGAAGACCTATATCAAGAAATTGTTTTGCAATTATGGAAATCGTACCCATCATTCCGAAAAGAAGCAAAATTTTCAACTTGGATGTATCGGGTTGCTCTAAATACTGCAATTACATTAAACAAGAAGGCGGCCTTATTTGAAAATCACAAGGTACAACTAAGTAATAAATATGCTGTTGCTGAAGTTCTTGACTATTCCGAAGACATTAAAATTCTTTATAAAGCAATTTCAAAACTGAGCAAAATAGAAAAGGCCGTTATTCTGCTTTGGCTTGAAGAAAAGGCATATGGTGAGATTGCTGAAATCGTTGGGATATCGGAAAAAAACGTAAGCGTAAAATTAGTGAGAAGCAAAAAGAAGCTCGCCAAAATCATAAAAAAGATGGGCTGATGGAAAATTTGGATTTAAATAAATATCAATTAGCTTGGAAAAACGAAGAATCATTTCAAGCAGAAAAACTTTCTGAAATTGAAATTCACAATTTTATGAAATCTACTTCAAATATTGGGGGGCAATACAAAAGGTCTATACTTTTCGATATAGTTTTTAAAAGTTTCTTATTCATTATATTCATTGTATTGATCTTTCTTCTAAAAAATCAATCAATAACCACTCTTACTATTCCATTTTTTATTTTCATAGCCGCCTTTGGAATAATTTGGCAGATAAAAGTTTACAAAAGAGTTGATACAATAAGCATTGGGCATGAACACTTAAAAAGATTACTAAGAGCTTATATCGACTTCTATAATGGACAATTTGTTAAATCCATATTTGTGAGTGCCTTGTCGAGTACCTTATTTTTTATTGGCGGCTCTCTTTTTTATCTATACTTCAAATACGGGCAAATCCCATCTTTTGAAATAGATGATTTTATTGTTTTGACCATAGGAATTGCTTTAAGTTATGGTGTTAGCGCTTTTGCCCAAATAAAACAAAATGAATATCAAATTAAGGAATTGGAAAGTTGTTTGGTTGAAATTGAGGAAAATACAATAGCTGCGTCAAGCATTAAAAAATATCAAACTAACAGGATAAAAAATTTAATCACGATTGGTATTGCATTGATTATTGGTGCGGTTATTTTTTTGTATCTAATTTTTGGATTGATTAATTAAAAGGAAAGTTGAAATGAAAAATCTATTTTATTTATTGTTTCGTTTGGAATCATTTCAGCAGCAATAGCAATTTATCCGTTTGATCAAGGCACTACTCTTTTAGGGAAGTTTAAGTGTTTTATATTCAGCAATATTTTTTTATCTGGTTGGTTAAACTACAAAAAGGTAAAAAAATAAAAGCCGGTTCCGAATTAAATCAAATAAACGAATCTTTGGAAAAGATAAAAAATTTGGGAGATAGATATCCCAAACAATTACAATCCAAGATTGGTAAATAAGTAGTATAAGATAAAAGTCCATCTGCCAACAAAGTATATAAAAATCGGCAAAGTAGACCATCCTGAAGGACCATCCGGACACACCAGTGGTGCCTTCCCAATATGGGCAAAGGAAAGAGCGGCTTTCTGAGGCGTAACAATGTTAAACTATTGCACTCTTTAAAAGGAAAACATGGACTGGCCCAACATGTATGCCATCTTAATTGACCATCAATGAAAGTAACGATCAATTTCTTTACTCTTTCAATGCTCCTAATCCTATCATCTTGCCATACCAACAAGGACAACGACATCATGGCCTTTGCTAAAAAACAGCGAACAAGTGCCAAGGATTATATTATCGGGTTATATCAAAAATATGACATTGTAATCCTAATGGAAAGGGACCATGCCGAGTTCACGCAATACAAACTCTTCATGGATGTAATCTCAGACCCCTATTTCATAGAAAAGGTAGGTGCTGTCTATACTGAAGTGGGTGTCACAAACCTAGGTCCAAAAGTAAACTCATTCTTTGGGGAGCAAGGATTGGATTCGTTGGAAATAAATCAAAAAGTCAATGATCTATACCACCAGGCAGATTATAACCATCTCTGGTTTGGATACAGTTTTCCATGGTTGATCAAAGAACTCTATAAATTGAACAGCATTTCACGCAATAAAGTGTCCCTATATACTTGTGATCTAGCTTTTGAATGGGACACCTGTGCAACAGAGGAAGAATATGACCGTTTTGACGGTAGTGACGACTTCAATCACAGGGACTCGCTTATGGCAAACAATTTCATCCGCCAATATGAAACCATTCAACAAGCACATAACGGAGACAAGAAAGCGTTGGTATTAATGAACACACGACACGCTTATTTAACGGATACACATTATTCAAAAAATGACCCAAGAAGAAATTTTGGGGCCTATCTAAAGAACTATTTTGGTGACAAGGTGGCTTCCGTTTGTATTTTAGGTCTTGCCCATCCCAACGATTGGAAAACATATTCGGTAGTGAAGGATGATTATTGGGATTATTGTTTTGAATCGAATGACAAAACCGACATAGGTTTTTCCTTAAAGAACACCCCTTTTGGAGAAGAAAAATTTGACCTTACACCTGTAGGATGGGATGTTGACAGTCTTCTATACCAAGATGTTTTCACTGGCATGGTTTTTTATAGATCCATTCAGGAACATGTGCTAAAAAAGGGGTGGGACAACACTATTGACGAAAATTTTAAGGCAGAGTTCATCAGACGTTGTACATTTATGGGACTAACAGAGGAAGAAATAGATGCGGAAATTCAGTTTTTCAATACTGCTACCACCTCAAAGTATGATAACTTGAAGACAAATAGGGAGAAAATTGACAAATGGAAAAAGAACAATTTTTAAAATACCCTCTAACATTCCTGTAGCATGAAGTTTGGCAAAGTAGACCATCCCGAACGTATTGATTTTACCATCCCGAAGGACCATCCAGATACGCCGGTGGTGCTTTCCAAATATGGGTCCAAAGGAAAATTCAATGTATTTGTGGGCTGTGCCAAATGGAACCGTCAAGACCTTAAGAATTTTTACCCAAGGGGCACCAAAGATGAATTGCAATACTACGCGTCCCAGTTCAATTGCATAGAGCTCAATGCCACATTCTACCGCATCTTTCCTTCGGATACTTATGAAAAATGGTACGACAAGACCCCTGAAGGTTTTAAGTTTTTTCCAAAAATGACCAATGAGGTGAGCCATCTCCGCCGATTGAACGACCAAGTGTACCCTGTGGTGGACCGTTATTTGGAAGTGACTTCGCTCCTCAAGGAAAAGTTGGGGACCATCTTTTTGCAGATGCATAACAACTTCGACCCCAAAAATTGGGATAGGGTAGTGCGCTTTGTGGAATACTGGCCCAAGGAATTTCCATTGGCCATGGAGTTCCGCCACACGGATTGGTTCACCGATGAAACCGTGGCCCAAGAGCTGTATCATTTGCTGGAAGAGAACAACATTGCCAATGTGCTGGTAGATACTGCAGGCAGGAGGGACCTGATGCATATGCGGTTGACCAATAATGAAGCCTTTATCCGATATGTAGGCGCCAACCATCCATCCGATTATCCTCGACTTCAAGATTGGGTAAAACGATTATCTACTTGGAAAGAGCAGGGATTGGAAAACATCCATTTTTTTGTGCACCAAAACCTGGAACTGGAATCGCCTTTGTTGTCCGCCCATTTGATCAAGCAATTGAATCCCGTCCTGGGTTGTAATCTAACTATACCGGCCACTGTAAACCCTTCACAACAGGGTCTTTTTGACTAAACCCAAAATTTTCATCGATTTAAAAATCCTTCGTCAATAAAATTATAGAGTCCGTAGTGCTTGGTAATGAATAGTTTGAAATTCATAATTACACAAATTTAGTAGGGTAATAATGAAACAAGCGATCGGGGATTGAAGTACCTTTGCCCTGTATTTTAAAAAGTTTCACAATGCGATTTCATACACGAAAATGGGTAAAACCAGAAGATTTGAACGCCAATGGAACGCTGTTTGGCGGAAAGGTCCTTTCATGGATCGATGAAGAGGCTGTGATGTACAGCATCATACAACTTGAGAACAAAAAGGTAGTTACCAAATATATGTCCGAGATCAATTTTATGAGCACCGCCGTAGAAGGTGACATTATTGAGATCGGAATCGACGTGATAAAATTCGGGGTCACCTCCATTTCCCTCAATTGCGAGGTACGAAACAAGATGACCCACGAAAGTATCGTCACGGTGGACAATATTATTTTGGTGAACCTGGACGACAAAGGCAATCCGAAGGCCCATGGCAAAACCAAGATCGAGTACGTTAAAGACCGATTGGCCAAAAAGGAAAAAGAGGAAAACGTTTAGTTCAACGTTTTGGCTATGGCCTGAACTTCGTCCAATACCCTAAGAAGGTTACCACCCCACAATTTGGCGATCTCTTCTTCGGTATAGCCACGTTTTACCAGTTCCAAGGTTACATTGAAGGTCTCGGAGGCATCTGACCAGCCTTCAATACCACCACCTCCATCAAAATCGGAGCTGATACCTACATGGTCTATACCGATCAATTTCACCATGTAATCAATGTGGTCCACAAAATCGGAAACATTGACCGCCGGTGGTGCGTTGGGGTCCTTTTTTGCAAGATCTTCTGCAATGCCCAACACTTTTTGGTAGTTTGCAAAAAAGGTCTCGCGCTGTTCTGATGTCAAGGTCCTGAACTGGGATCTTTCGTACCATTCAATACCCAAAGAATCGGCCACTTTTTTGTTGATTTCCTGCATGTATGCTGAGTGCGCATCATTTTTTTCTGTGTTGAGATACGACCCGAAGGCGACAGTTTGAACCACGCCCCCGTTCTTTTTCATCATCAGAAGTTGTTCATCGTCCAAGTTACGGCTGTGGTTGCACAATGCCCTTGCCGAAGAATGGGAAGCAATTATAGGTGCCTTGGAAAGTTCTATCATTTGCACCATAGCCTCTTTGGAAGGGTGGGAGACATCCACCATGATTCCCACACGGTTCATCTCCGCAATGGCCTGCTTGCCAAGGTCACTTAAACCATGGTATAACCAAATGCTATCGCTTTCTCCTGTGTTGGAATCACTGAACTGGCTATGGCCGTTATGTGCCAAGGACATGTACCGGGCTCCCAATTTTTGGTATTCTTCAATTTTGGAAAGATCCTCACCAATTGGGTAGGCATTCTCTACCCCGATCATGGCCACTTTTTTACCGGAAGCGGCTATTTTTCTAACATCATCAGAAGTCAGTGCCAACCCGATCTGATCAGGGGCAATCTCCTCACAAAGCTTGTGTATCGCAAGGAATTTGGCCATGGCATTTTCAGAGGCCTTGGCATATCCTTCAGAGGTAAGGGTGTCTTGTCCGGTATATACAATAAACCAGGCTACATCCAATCCGCCTTCCTTCATTTTGGGAAGATTTACTTGGGTGTTCAGTTTTTGGGTATAGTTGATGCTATCCGTAAAATTGGCAACGTTAATATCATCATGTGTGTCGATGGTGATTACGGAATCATGGATCCTATGGGCCATTTCTTCCATGGTTTCGGTTTTTTCAGGTTTTTTCTCCCCGCAGGAAACAAAAAGGAGAACACTACAAATGAGGTATAAATATTTCATTAGGTTGGTTTTTATACATACAAATAAAGCAATTTGACAACAAAAACCGAATCCTACGGAACATTAAATTGTTATCCCTCTTTTAATTGGACATTTTTAGTGTATCAACAATTATTACCTCTTAAAATTGGGAACACGGGAATTGCTCAACTATCTTGAAAAACTGGAAATTGGACTAAGCTCTTTCTCCTACGAAGAACTTGGCGTAGTGGAAGCCGGTGAACTGAAAAAATCCTTTGAGATTTTTAAACATGGCTTGGAAGACAAAGTTTTTGGCGTATCCGAACTGAAACAACTGGAAGATCTTTACAAAAGAATGGGGATTTTGGAACCCGAAAGGAAATCCACCACCTTTGAAAAACCGATAACCAAAGATCCTATTTTTCAATTGCTGGATGCATTGGAAAATACTCCACTGAACAAGACACAACTGGAACTGACGAAAGCCTTGAAAAAAGCTGCCGAGAAACTGGTCAAAATAGATAAAAATACCCCCGAATCTATGCCAAATCACATTCAATATATTGAGAAGAGCCTTGTAACGGGCTACTCGGAACACAAGATCAACCTAAAACCGGTTTTGGAAGACTGCATGGGCCGCATGGAGCTCTTGGAAGAACTGGTAAGGATGTTCAAGCACAACGTACTGGAATTCATCGGCAGCTCCAAAATACACCTTTTGAACGAAGATTTTGAGGCCTTGGCACTTTGCTGCCAAAAAGTGGGGCCTAATCTGAGGATGATGAAGACCTATGAACTTTTGGAAATCGTACAGCAAATGTCCCTGTTGAGCAAAACGGACAACGATCCCAAACACCTCGCCTTTTTATACGAACAATTTGTATCAGAATACCCCGTGGTACAAGAGCAGGTAGATTTTGAAATGGAACTCTTTCGAACCATGTAAAAACCAAAACCATGACCACCGAACTCCCAGCATATCTTCAGAGTGTTTTTTATCCTTTGTTCCAGCATGCCAAAGACCTGGAATGCAAGTTGATGTTGATCGATCAGATGTTGGAGATAGGGGACAAGAAGGAAATTCCCTTTTTAACAGAATTGGAAGGTCATGATAATCCCAAAATCAGCAGCAAAGCCTTTGAGGTCAGGACCGCATTACAATCCAAACTGGGCGTAATGACTCCGGCTGAAAGGAGCAGATTGCCCATGAACCTTTGTTTCATCTATGATGAATTCAACATAAGACCGAGCAAAGCCGATCCGGATCTGGACTTTGAAGTGGCACTTGATATTTTGGATAATGACCAGTAGAATCGTTTCACAACCAATGGTGAGAATTTCACCACAAAAAATTGTATTGATATAATCTTTCGAATAGATTCACGTTATAAGAAATACCCAAACAACAAAACCCCGAAAACGCATGTTATACGACACCTACGGAGAAGAATATTTGGCATTTCTTCAGGAACTGAACGAAATCCTGAGCTTGAACGAACTTGCCGAACTTGATTACCTATAGTGGACCAAAACCCCAAATTTTGTTTCGATGAAAAATTTTAACCAAGAAAACACAGCTTACTTAAATTTCATTCAAGATTTGAATGCAATGCTCACCGATTTTGATATCAATCTGTTGAGTCATCCATAGTTACTGTTTAAGTGAATATCATCGAAAAGGGGATGTACAAAACATCCCCTTTTCTATTTTTAATTTGGACATTAACCCAAATACGATTTTAAAATTTTGCTTTTGGAGGTATGCCGTAATTTTCTGATGGCCTTTTCCCGTATCTGTCGTACACGTTCCCTGGTCAGGTCAAAAGTACTGCCAATTTCCTCCAACGTCATGGAAGGTTGGTTCCCGATTCCGTAATACAGCCTTACCACATCCGCTTCGCGTGGAGACAATGTGTCCAAGGCACGGTTTATCTCGGTAAACAAGGATTGGTGCATGAGTCCTTTATCGGGCTTGGGAGAATCCCCGGCTCGCATAACGTCATACAAATTGGAGGTTTCGCCTTCCTTTAACGGGGCATCCATAGAAACATGCCTGCCCGAATTGCGTAGGGATTGTTTTACCTCGGTCACGCTCATGTCCAGTTCCTTGGCAATCTCTTCCGCAGAAGGTGGGCGTTCATGTGCCTGTTCCAGATAGGAAAAGGTCTTTTTTATTTTGTTGATGGATCCGATTTTGTTCAAGGGCAAACGTACCACCCTGGATTGTTCTGCCAAAGCTTGAAGAATGGACTGCCTGATCCACCAGACCGCATACGAAATGAATTTAAATCCACGGGTCTCGTCAAACCGTTTGGCCGCCTTCACCAAACCCACATTACCTTCGTTGATCAAATCAGGTAAGGTAAGTCCTTGGTTTTGGTATTGTTTGGCCACGGATACCACAAATCTCAAATTGGCATTCGTCAGTTTTTCCAAAGCAACTTGGTCACCCTCCCTGATCCGTTGCGCCAACTCCACTTCCTCTTGTGCGGTGATCAAGTCGATCTTACTAATATCCTGAAGATATTTGTCTAAGGATTTGGATTCGCGATTGGTTACTTGCTTAATGATTTTTAACTGCCTCATTCGATTTATGGTTTCATAGTGTTACAAGCTTTCATTATACGTTTTTACGGGTAGAATTCCAAGTGTTAAATGTTATTCTTATCAAAATGTTATGAGCGAAATTGCATTACCTTCAAAAAATTCCGTTAAACACCGATTGTTGATAGTATCTTAATAGAAAACCATAATTACCTCTTCCCATAAGCCCAAAAAACTCCTAATTTTGTAGGGTTTTTTAATTTGAAACCCATAATCCATTTTTCCTTTGGAGGTAAACAGAAAAAATCACAAGAAAACCCTTTACGATTACCAGCAAGAAGATCTCCGCAAGATTTTCAAGCATTTGGACGACCTCCCATCCGGCACCAATATTTTGTACCAGTTGCCAACAGGAGGGGGGAAGACTGTGGTCTTTTCCGAGATTACGCGTAGGTTCATCAACCAAACAGGAAAAAAGGTGATGGTGTTGACCCACCGCATTGAATTGAGCAAACAGACCTCGGATATGCTCCATGGCTTTGGGGTGCCCAATAAGGTCATCAATAGTGAGGTAAAGGAATTGTACGATCAAGATGACTACATGTGCTTTGTGGCCATGGTAGAAACCTTGAACAACCGCTTGCAGGAAGAGAAGGTCAGCATCAAGAACATCGGGTTGGTAATCATCGATGAGGCCCACTACAATTCCTTTAGGAAACTGTTCAAATATTTTGAACATGCCACCATTCTTGGGGTAACGGCCACGCCATTGAGTTCCAACATCAAACTACCGATGAAGGACCATTACAAACACCTGATCATTGGGGAGTCCATCAAATCACTGATCGAGAAACAGTTTTTGGCCAAGGCCAACCTCTATAACTATGATGTAAGCCTCAAAACATTAAAGCTGGGAATCCATGGTGACTATACTGTTAAATCTTCGGATGAGTTTTACGGTAACCACAGCATGTTGGGCAAGTTGTTGTCCGCCTATGAGGAAATAGCGAAGGGAACCAAAACCTTGATCTTTAACAACGGGATCAATACGTCCCTTTATGTTTATGAAACGTTTAAGAAGGCTGGGTACAACATCCGACATTTGGACAATAAGAACACGGCTACCGAGCGGCGAGATATCCTGGACTGGTTCGCAGAGACACCAGATGCTATTTTGACATCCGTAAGCATCCTGACCACGGGTTTTGATGAACCATCGGTGAAATCCATCATCCTGAACCGAGCGACGAGATCGCTTACCCTGTATTTTCAAATGATCGGTAGGGGTTCCAGGATCATTCCAGGAAAAGATGAATTCAACGTCATCGATTTAGGGAACAACCTTGCCCGTTTCGGTCCTTGGGATGCCGCCGTGGATTGGCAGGAAATATTCCATTTCCCAGATTTTTATTTGGAGAACATTAAAAATGATGAGGAAATTGAACGGGACTTTGTGTATGAAATGCCCGAAGAACTCAAAGCCAAGTTCAGCAAATCGGACAACATTACCTTTGATGTCAAGGAAGAGTATAAAAAGATATTCGCCGAAGGGAAAAAATCCAAACTGGTATTGGAACGCAGTATAGAGCAACATGCCCAGATTTGTGTGGAAAACAGTGAGGATGTGTTCGATGCACGAATTTTGGCAAAGGAACTCAAAGAGGAAATTGCCTTTAGGGTAAAGCAATATTCCTACTGTATCATGAACAACACCAAAAACTATAAGGAGTGGTTAGAGGAAGATTATGAACGTAAACTCCGATCCAGTATTTCCAAAAAGTTTGCAATGAAGATGTAGTGAATCTCGACTATTGGATTCTTGGATAGTTGAAAAGCCAGATGATTGGATTATTGGATCAACAGAAAGTATGAGCTTGACACTTGAGTCCCAACTGCAAAAACCACCAGCAATTGTCATTTCGAATGGATGTGGGAAATCTATTCTTTGATCATTGGATTTTTAGATTTTCACTCATGGCTCTTGCGCTTGATTCTTTTATCCTATGCCTGTTCTTCCAAGTTGATTAAAATATGACCAAAACTATATTAGTGATAGGCCATGTTTGGCCAGAGCCCGATACCACTGCGGCCGGATGTCGAATGATACAATTGCTCGAAACTTTTTTGGCTTTTGGTCATGTGGTGACCTTTGCCTCATCAGCGGGAAAAACAGTGTATAGTAAAGACCTTTTTGCTATCGGCATTAAAGAAGAATCCATTGAACTGAACCATCCCAGTTTTGATGCCTTTATTAAGCAACTGAATCCAGATGTAGTTGTTTTTGACCGTTTTATGGTAGAGGAGCAATTTGGTTGGAGAGTGGCCGAATTTGCCCCCAACGCTATCCGAATATTGAATACGGAAGACCTTCACTCCCTTAGAAAGGCCAGGGAAGAGGCTCACAAGCCCCATCAAGAATTTCATATATCCGATTGGGTAAAACACGATATGACATTGCGTGAAGTGGCCAGTATCTATAGGTGCGATGTATCCTTGATGGTTTCAACGTATGAGATGGATATTTTGGATGAACTGCTCCATGTTCCCGAAAATCTTCTGTTTCATTTGCCCTTGATGCTAGAAGTACCCACGGCTAAAAGTATAAAAGAATGGCCCAAATTTATTGAAAGACAGCATTTTATCACGGTTGGAAATGGTAGGCATACTCCAAATATAGATTCCATCAAAATCTTGAAACAGGTCGTTTGGCCCAAAATCAGGGAAAAATTACCGCAGGCCGAATTGCATGTTTATGGTGCGTATTTACCACAATTGGTACAAGAAATGCACGAACCCAAACAAGGGTTCTACATTGATGGCTGGTTAGAAAACTTGGATCAAACCATGCAAAACACAAAGGTATTGTTGGCTCCCATACAGTTTGGGGCGGGAATCAAAGGAAAGTTGTTGATAGCCATGAAAAATGGTACGCCAAGTGTCACTACATCCATTGGAGCAGAAGGGATGCAAGGCGATTTACCATGGAACGGAAGTATTTCCGACAATTGGGAAACCTTTGCCAATGCGGCCGTGGCACTTTATCAGGATGAATTGAAATGGGAAAATGCGAAAACCCATGGCATTCAATTGTTACATGCATTTTTTGATAAAGAAAAACTTCAGAAAAGCTTTATGGATCTGATCGATGGCCTAAAAAAAAATCTAGTTGAACATAGAGAGCGAAATTTAATGGGGAGAATACTACAGCACCAAACCTTGAACAGCACCAAATACATGGCCAAATGGATCGAGGCCAAAAACAGGTGCCAAGGCTAGATCTTTCTTGGCTATCTCTCTTCCAAATAGGCGACAATTTCCTTATGTCCATCCCTTTTTGCAATGCTAAGGGCGGTATCGCCATTTTCCATTTTCAGCTCAATGTCGGCACCATGTTGCACCAACAGTTTCACAAGTTCCAAGTTCCCCCGATGTACTGCGGAGTGCAAGGCCGTAACATTTTGCATTTGGGGAGCATTGACATCCACACCTTTTGCAATCAACAATTGACACAGCCCAACATTTTCTTTGGCCACAGCCGCATGTAACGCATTTACCTTGGAAGGATTGGTCGCGGGTAGGTTCGGGTCCGCATCATGGTCCAGCAACCATTTGGCCATTTCCGTTTGATCAAAAAAGGCTGCCAAAGACACAGGTGTGAAACCATCGTTGGCGTACTGGTTGATTAACTCGGGATCATGGACCAGCATGCTCTGGACCTGTTCCATCAGTCCACATACCACCGCTTCATGGAAGGTAAAGGAATTCTTCAGGGTTATGGCCGTTTCCAAGACCTTTGGCATACCGGAATAAGCGATGAGCAACAGCCCAGAGGTTCCTCTTTCGTCCTGAAGCTCCAAAACTTTAGGGCTTTCTTGAATCAAACTCAGGATTTTGTCTGTTTCCCTATCCTTAAGGAGTTCTTTAAGTTTTTCAGTCATGACCTAAAATGCTGATTTTAAATCTATACGAATACTAAAATCTCTCTTTTTTATTTGCTAAAGACAATCGAGGGGAATCCTTTTCTGTCTTTCACAATAAAGTGCTCGGCTTTTTTCCACTCTTCGATCAACCGGTGGGCAGCCAAGCGAAGTGCCAAGTCGCCATGGCCTAAATAGGACTCAACTTGGGTTACATAAGGCCTGATATTTTCTCTTATATTCGCGAACCATTCACAAGTTGGTGTAGCATCACCAATACCTGCGTTATAATCATAATAGGCCTCTTTAAAAAGGCAAGCAATGAATTTCATGATTACGGCAAGGGCTCCATTGGATATAGACTCACCCTGACCAGCCAGAATACCGGTGAAATAGTCCTTTAGTTTATAGACGGATTCCCCATGGCCTTCCAATACTTCAAAGTAATCTTCCCCCCATTTTTGCTCTATATCCGCATCAACAAGATTTGCCAAGTCACAAATAAGGACCCAATCCTTGCCAAAAAATGGACTAAAGGCTTCTTTGCAATATAATTGTTCCAGTTTCATAATATAGAGTTGTACGCCATCATTAAGAAGAGATTCTTCCCTTCGCTCAGAATGACAAGTAAGATGATTGGAAATTGATTATTGTTCATTGTCAATTGTTCTTGTCTATTTCACAAATAAGGAAGGATCATACGTGGTTCCCTTGGCAACCTGAACCATAGTGATCCGTACTTTGGTAGGGAAGAATTTTTCGAAATCGCTTCGCTTATGGGCATGCCCCTGTCCGCCACTATCATCTTTGATCACCAAATCCATCTGTTTGATGCCTTCCGACCAGATGATGGATTCATTCTCCCAAAACTCTGTCATGGGGACATCCTTTTCATAAATGCCTTCCTCTGAATATAGATCCGTGGAGGTGCAGCCATACCCATTTCCCTGTCCATGGTTGGGGATATAGCAGAGTGTCCATTTGGTCGGTTCCCCTCCAAGTGGCTTTTCTTGAACTTCAATTCGGATATGTACCGTTCCATTTCTAAAATCCACAGGGTAAGTCCAATCTTCCGGAATGTTCGGGTTCAACTTGTCCCCGGTCACATAATAGTGGGATTTGCTGGGGGTGGAAGTATCCGCGTCATTTTTGGTATAGGTGAACTCCACATCAAAAAGTACAAATTGATTTTGATACGATTGCGCCCAAAATAACATTGGATACAAAAAGATTATCCCTAAAATACATTTTTTCATTTCCCTATCAATCCTTTTTATATCCTGGACCTCGCACCACACGGCCAGGAAATTCGCCTGTATGCTCTCCGTCTTTCAGCACCCGGGTACCGTTGACAAATACATGCACCATGCCTTCGGCATATTGGTGTGGATTTTCAAAAGTTGCCTTGTCCATGATGGTTTCTGGGTTAAAAACTACCACATCAGCATAATTGCCAGTGGACAAACTTCCCCTTCTTTTGATCTTCAAGTTGGTTGCGGGTAATTGGGACAATTTGTGAACCGCTTCCTCTAAGGAAATCACCTTTTCTTCACGCACATATTTGCCCAACAGTCGGGCCACATTGCCATAAGCTCTTGGATGCGTGTTGGATTTAAGGAAAACCCCCTCAGTAGCTAAGGAACCTGCGTCGGAACCGAAGCTCATCCAGGGCAAGGCAATCTGCTTTTTTACATTCTCTTCGGACATCAGAAAATAAATGGTACCCACCCGGCTGCCATCTTGTACCACAAGGTCCATAGCGGTTTCCTCAGGGGAAGTTCCCCTAATTTCTGCCACTTCTCTCAAGGTCTTTCCTGTCAAATATTTAAGGGAATCGTTTCGAAAGCCTACCAAAAGGATTTTACTCGGATCCCCTGCCGCTTGCATCAAACTTTCCCATTTATCCGTTGGGGTCATCATTTCTTCTTTGACTTTTTCGCGGATGGCCGGGTCTTGCAAACGCTCAGCCCATTTATCATATCCGCCTTCCTGTACCCAGGGCGGCATAGAGGCATCCAATCCTGTGGCTCCGGCCACATAGTTATACATATCGGCTGTAATATGCAATCCGGCGGCACGCGAGGAGTCCACTTTGGCCACCACAGCATCAAATTTGTCCCAATTGTCCCTGCCGCTTTCCTTCAAATGATAGATCTCTGCCCGTATTCCGGCTTCATGGGCAATACGGATCAATTCATCCAGACTTTCCAGTAACCTAGATCCCTCGCTTCGCATATGGCTGATGTACATGCCATCATACTCGGCAGCTACTTTACACAGCGCTATGAGTTCCTCCGTGCTGGAGTAAAAAGCTGGGGCATAGATCAGTGAAGATCCCACGCCCAAGGCGCCTTCTTCCATGGCCTGCCTTACCATCAATTTCATGGAGTCCAATTCCTGTGGAGTAGGGGCACGGTCTTCGTAGCCAACGGTATTTACCCTAAGGGTAGTGGCGCCAACAAAGGAAGCCACGTTGGTTGAAATACCCTTTTTCGTTAAATATTCCAGGTATTCCCCAAGGGTGTTCCAAGCCATGTCAAATTTGATATCACCTTGGCTTTCCTGTTCCTCTTTCTTTATTTTTTCGGTCAGGGGCCCCATGGACCAACCTTCTCCAAAAACTTCCAATGTTACTCCTTGTTTAATGTCGCCCATGGACCTGCCATCTTCTATTAGGGACTCTGTGGCCCAACTCAACATATTGATGAACCCGGGGGCAACAGCCAAACCGGAAGCATCTACTTCCACATTTCCCCTTGCTTTATTAAGATTGCCAATGGCAGCAATGGTATCGGCATTGATCCCTACATCTCCCACGTAAGAGGGTTTACCGGAACCGTCCACAATACTGCCATTCTTTATGAGTACATCAAAGTTTTGGGGCTGGTTGCAACTACCAACAAGCAGTATAACAAAAAGGAGGGACAGGATTGGGGTAGTCTTCATAACTCGGTTATTTAGTGAGAGATAACCAAGTTAATCCTTTTTTGTTGATAAGCAAATCACCTTTTTATTTCCTCAAATGCCCTAAGCGGTCGATGGCATTTTGGTTTTGTGGATTTAAATCCAAGGACTTTTGAAAGCTTAAAATGGCCTTGTCCGTATCTCCCAAGAACAAATAGGCCTCTGCCAAACTGTCGAATAGATTGCTGGAATTTGGATAAAGGGTTGTTGCCAGTAATAATATTTTGATTCCGCTGACCGATGTTTTTGGGTTGAAAACAAGTTGCAACCCTAGATTGTTCAATTTCCCTTCTGATAATTCCAGTGCAGGATGCTTTTTAACAAGCGATTGATAAAGTGTATAAAGATCGTTATAGCCCTGTTTTGCTGCCAATTCATTAAAATCATTGAAACCAAATCCTTTTTCTTTTGGCTCTTTGGTTTGATAATCCAGTACATCCTTTGCTATTCCATTTTGGGAAGGATCGTTATTTAAAAATTTGAGGGCTGCCGGGTCATTCTTCAAAAATGCATCCAAAAAATTCAACGCATACTGGGATACCAACCTATAGGATTCCATAATCTCGGAATCGCTTTTATCCTGCCTTTCATCCCTTGATTGAAACAAGACCCCCAAGGTACTGAAATAGGAATGCGTCATGTTGCGGAACTTCAATTGATAGGCCTTGCTATTGGTGAGACTATCATAAAATTCAAACTTGGTGTTGAGTTCCGGGTCTATCTTATCTTCAGCCATAACCTGCTCTGGAATGTTCTTTTGGGCCATATGGATGAAAGGAACGTCCACTTTATCAACATTAAAGAAAGGGGATTTTTTCAACGTGTCATATTGATATTTTATACTTCCATCCAAACTGACAATGGCCATGATGTTCTCATTTCTCATTTGCGACAGAACGTTGGACAGTCCTCCAAAGCTAAAACCCATAGTGGCGATATGGTCCGTTTCCACATAAGGCAATTTTCGGACTTCTTTAATCAAAAACTCAATATCCCTGGCCTGTGTTTCCAAATCTTTTGGGGTGCCTCCCTCAAAAAAACGGTTTTCAGCACCTCTACTTGGACTAGAAATTACCACATAGCCGTGACTGGCCAGATATTCGCACAAAGCGAAATTTTCTATGGACGACGCTTGATAACTTGGTGCATAAACGACCACGGGAAACGTACCTTCTGCTGGCCTTATTCCATATTGCGCAGTTGTTTGTTCCCCTAGATGGTTTTGGTTCGCCAGGTTGTTCGGATAATAGAACCAATTCAATATTTGATCATTTGGCAAATATTCCCATTCCTCTTCTTCTTTAAGGATTTCCATATAATCCAATACGTTCATTGGCTCAGTGTTATCTGAGGTTTTACCGGATGGATACCAAATACTTATTGGGATGGGCCTTGGAATACTTTTGTTGTTCCAATCATAAATTCTTTTGTATGTTCTGGTGCTGTCAGTGGTCAAGTAGTGTTTAAATCCTACGTGGAAGTCTCCGTTTTCCAAATCAATTTCCTTTAAAGAGGTTTGCCCTAAAACCAAACTTGTTTGGATCAACAATACAATAAGAATCGCCAATAGCCTCATTATCAATTTAAAATGTTTCCCAAGAAAGGTAAGAAAAAACAGTGGCCTGTTACAATTTAAAAATCGTTTTAACCTGGAATCCCGTGGATTAAATCAGTGGTGATGGGATCAGTCCCAAACAAATTTCCAAGTTTGGTCCGGCTGTCTTTTCCAAACGGTATGAAAGATTCCCGTATTTTGGATTTCCTTCCCCGTGGAATCCCTATAAGACAATGTGTAGCTACCATATGTATAACCCAAATCCCCGGACGAGGAAACATCTACAAAATCAGGTTCCCATGAAAGCTTAAAATTGACCGAAGAATTTTGATTGGAAAAATAGGCTTTCAAGGCATCTTTCCCTTTTATCAATTTGTTGTTCCGCATCATGACCACATCATTGGCACAATAGGTTTCAAAAGCTCTTGCTACCCCTTCTTTTTGTGCCATATCGGAAAAGGCTTTTTCGGTTTTACGTATTTCGCTTTTCCATAATCCTATCTGTGAAACGTTTGTTTCATTCTTGCATGAAATAAAGAAAACATGCAATAACAGGACTTGTAATATGATTTTACTTTTCAAAACCATTCGCTTTTCAACCATTATTCAGGTATTTGCTGACTCAAGCAGTGCAAGGTGCCAAATCCCCAAATAAGGTCGATGGCACTGATCCCGATAACCTCCCGACCAGGGAACACATCCGCTAGAATGTTCAAAGCCTCCCGGTCTCTTGAATCGTTGAAGGTAGGTACCAGAACAGCTTTGTTCAAAATCAGGAAGTTGGCATAACTGGCAGGTAGTACTACTCCATCAAAATCAATCCGTTTTGGCATGGGAAGCGTTACTATCCTTGGTTTGCTTCCGTCTTCCAAAATTGCACTTTCCAAACGTTTCAAATTTTCTTGCAGGGCTCCATAATTAGCATCCTTCTTGTCGGATTCCACCACCGTCACAATCGTATTCTCATTGACAAATCGCGCCAAATCATCAATATGTCCGTGGGTATCGTCCCCTTTGATGCCATCACCTAACCAAATGGTATGGGTCACCCCAAGGTATTCCTTAAAAATGGCTTCGTAATCGGTTTTGGTGAATCCAGGGTTACGCACTTGAATTTTTTGATCCAGCAGGCATTCTTCCGAAGTGATCAGGGTGCCTTTTCCGTTCACATCAATGGCACCGCCTTCCAGCACCACGGGTTTGCCCTTGTACTTTACCTGTTCCAAAGGAACTTGTAGCCATTGGGATACTTTTTCGGGAACATGCCTGTCCAATTTATAATTGGAATATTTGGCCCAACCATTGAAATTGAAATTGAGGGCCTTTCTTTCCTTACCGTTTTTGACGATGATGGGACCAGAGTCGCGCATCCAACTTCTATTGGTCTTATGGATGATGAAGGAAACCTTGTCCACATTTACATGGGCCGTTTGAAGAAGGTCAAGCACTTTGTTTTTGAGTTCCTCGGAAGCCACCACCAAAAATACCTCTTCAAAAGAGGTCACCTTTTTGATGAATTCCACAAAAGCCCATTGAATGGCCCCATATTTGCCGGGCCAATCGTTGCCATTATGTGGAAAGCACAGTAAAATGCCCTGTTGTTTTTCCCATTCCGCGGGAAATCGCCATGCAGCCTTTGCCATATCAGTCAATCGCCCTTTTGGTTATTTGTCCGTACATGTCAATTCTCCTATCCCGAAGGAATGGCCAGTTTTGGCGTACATTTTCCTGAAGGTCCAGATTTACTTCGGCCAATAATATTTCTTCTTGATCGTGGGAGGCTTGTGCCAAAATTTCACCCTGTGGGCCACAGATGAATGAAGAACCCCAAAATTCGATTCCAGCAGTATCCGGCAAATATTTTTCCAATCCAATGCGATTAGCGGCGGCAACGTACACTCCATTGGCTACGGCATGCCCTTTCATCACGTTCATCCAGGCACCGTGTTGTTTTTCACCAAATTCGGCTTTTTCCTGTGGATGCCAACCAATGGCAGTAGGGTAGAAGAGTACCTCGGCACCTTGAAGGGCAGTCAACCGGGCTGCTTCGGGGTACCATTGGTCCCAACAGATCAAGGTTCCCACCTTTCCTTTTTGGGTAGGGATGGTCTTAAAGCCAAGATCCCCGGGAGTGAAGTAGAATTTCTCATAAAAATGAGGGTCGTCCGGAATGTGCATTTTGCGGTACAAACCTGCTTCGGAACCATCCGAATCTATAATGTAGGCACTGTTATGGTACACCCCGGCCATTCGTTTTTCAAAAAAGGGAACAATGATCACCACTCCCAATTCCTTGGCCAAAGCACTGAACGCATGAAACGATGTACTGTACAAAGGTTCCGCCAAAGAAAAATTCTCTGTATCCTCACTCTGACAGAAATAATGACTACTGTACAATTCGGGCAACGAAATGACCTCCGCGCCTTTGGCTGCAGCTTTTTTAACCCACTCCACACATTTTTTCAAATTGTTCTCGGGGGTGTTGTTCAAGTTTAATTGAAGTACCGAAACGGTGTATTTATTTTTTCCCATGTGTAATGATCAAATATTCTCAAAAAACAATACAAAGATAATTGTATTGTTTTCAAAAAGGGTCATTTTTGTCGTACGGGATGTAATTCTCCCATTCCCAAGGGGTATACATGTCGGCAATGGCCACTTCTAGCAGTTCCTTAAAAATGCTGTTCCCGTTTTCTGAGTTGGTCATGATCATAATGCCTTTTCCCGCTTCCGGAAACAATACGGAGTGATGCACAAATCCACTACCATGCCCTTCCTTGAACACTGCCTTGCCATAGGGTGTTTCAAAATACCCCCAACCTAGACCATATCCTAAATTGATGGCATCATATTTATCGGTAACAACATTGTCTCCCTCATCAAATTGCTTTTCGGTTCGGATCATGATGTGGGGGGTGAAAATCTCATTATAGGATGCCTCGCTAATGATTTTTCTGTGGAGTACCGCAGTTAAAAATTTAGTGTAATCCTCGGAAGTGGTTTCCAAGGTTCCACCGCCCCGCGGTTCATTGTCCTTGTCCTTTTTCAACGATTCGCCTTTCTCATTATGGCCTACCGCATAGTCCTTATCAAATCTTGGCTTCCACTCATAAGCGGAATTTTTCATCCCTAATGGTTCAAAAATAATTTCCTTTGCCAATTGATCCAATTCTTTATCGGTCAACTTTTCCAAAACTACCTGCAGGTAAATAAACCCTTCCCCACTATATGCAAATCTTGTTCCTGGTATGCCGTGTACCCTGAGTTTCTGATCGGGTTCAAACCATCTATAATTTTTGAATCCCGTGGTATTATCCAAGCACATCCGGGCCGTAATCTTATGGTAGAGGGAATCTTCCTTCAAACTGGAAAAATCATCGTGCCACCGGGTCTGGGGCTCATATTCATATAATTTTTTGGGTAGATAGGACTCTAGGGGCGTATCCAAATCAATGACATCATCCTCTACCAATTTCATGACCAAGACCCCAAAGACCGCTTTGCTGAACGAGGCTCCATAAATATTGGTGGAATCCGTCAACGGATATTTTTTGGGAAAATCCTTGTACCCAAAAACATGTTGGTAAACGGGTTCGTTGTCGTTGAAAATGGAGACTGCCATACCTGTGATCTTGGCATCGGCCATCAGTTGGTCTATCTTATGGCTGAGGGAATCCTTGGTGATCAGGGAGCCATCCAACCGTTCAATAGTTTCTATCTTTTGTCCTGTACAGCTTGCCAAAAGTGAGATTCCGATAAGAAAGCACAATGCCTTGGACACAGGCTTCTTCTTCAACTTTAAAAAGGGAATGGACAAAGGGTAATAGCACTTGTCCCTCTGCAGTACATAAATAATATTGAAAATGACAATACCGACACAAATAGGCACAATGGATATGAAGAAAATGAACCCGAACATATCCACAGTGATCAAGCTGATGAAAGACAAGACCGCCCAAAGCAATGCCGTGATCTGAAAGTTGATGATCTTTATCCCGTGCTCATTATATATAGGATTGTCCTCTCTCTTATGTATCCAAAGGAACAAGGGGATCAGAACATTGAACAGGGGCAGAAAAATCCCCAATAGGGGAGTGGCGTGCATGAGCAGCAACCATTTTTTCTTCAGGGTCTCTTCCTTGGGGTCGTCCAAGGGCAGTAAATCGCTTACCTCCACTTCCAAGGCGGCGGCCAAAAGTTTGATGGTATTCAGATGGGGGGACACCTCTTCGTTCTCAATGCGTTGAATGGTCCGTACGGTGACATTGGTCCTTCCTGAAAGTTCTTCTTGGGAATATCCTTTGATTTTCCTTTGGTATTTAAGTCGCTCTCCAATTGATGTATTGTTCATGATTATTTTTGTTTTGATTCTTGGACAAATGTATTGTGGCTACCTTGTCAAGACCACGACATTTAGATGTCACCTTTATGTCATCACCAGTAAAATCAACTGTTTTCGGCCAATATCGATAAAAGAACCCAAACATTAACATGAACCTAGGGCAATATTATCACAATACCTAAATTGAGGAGAAAAACCTCATCTTAATTTTACAAAAACAAAAAGCTCCATCATTAAAATTGATGGAGCTCTTATAATTCTGCTCAATTGATTTCTTTAGAACATAAAACCAAGTCCTGCGGAGAATACGGAATTATGGGCATCCACATCCTCGACCATTCCCGAGAAACCATAGGAATATCTTCCCTGAATGAAGACTCCGGATGGAAATTTGTACTCAACGCCTGCCGCTCCTTGAAAATCAAAGTCGTTCACTGAATTGGTATCGAAACTTACCGAATCATCATTCGGGTCAAAATCAAACTCCTCGTTTACCTTAAAACCAAACTGTGGTCCGGCTTGAAGGTTCAGTCCATCGGCAATGTAAAACTTCAACAACAATGGTACCTGAATATAGTCTACCTTAAATTGTGCATCACCAACATCAAATCCCTGACCGGAATAATACACTTCGGGCTGTAACGATACGTGGTCGGATAACGGCGCTTCTGCCAACAAACCCAAATACATGGAAGTCCTGGAGTCAGGGCTGTCATAGTCATCGCCGGCCACTGTGGCAAAGTTGGCACCCCCTCTAACACCCAATTGAACATTATTGGAATTCTGGGCAAAACTGGTCCCTCCAATAAAAACAATAGCTATAATTAAAATACTTTTTTTCATCACGTTAAAAATTTAGGGTTTATATCTGTGACGAAATTATAAGAGGTGAGCGGGGAAGCTTGATTCAAATCCTAAAAATGTTGACGCAAAAAAGCTTCTTCCAAAAGTTCTCTTTGGGTCCAATGGTATCCTTTCAGGATTGGGCAGGGATAGCAAATAAGTGCACTACTTATCTATTTAGATGAAAAATTATTGACATAAACTATTTTGCCTTCTTCTTCCCAAAAATCAGTTTTAGTAATAAAAAGCCCAGAAAAAAGCCAACAATAAAAATAAGTGCAGTATTCATGATTGATGATGTTTAGGATTTAAAAATAAGGATAAATATTGAAAATCAAAATGTTATGCGGAACAATCTCCTATGGGTCAGGCTAGATTGACATGGAACAAATACCCCACAAATGCAGTGAGACCCATGGCCACCGTTCCCCAAAAACTGATGCGCAGAACGGCTTTCATAATGTTGGAACCACCTGTTTTTGCGGCAACTATTCCCAATAGTATCAAGAACAGCAGCGCAAAACCGTACAGTGAATATTCCATAACAGGTAAAGGGGCCAAAATGGTGACCATCAACGGTAAAAAACCTCCAAGACTAAATGCGGCGCCAGAAGCCAAGGCAGCCTGAATCGGTTTGGCAAAACTGATTTCACTTAATCCCAACTCATCCCGAACATGTGCGCCCAAGGCGTCTTTTTCGGTGAGTTCTTTGGCAACCAAAAGGGCTGTTTCCCTTTTCAGACCCCGGCTTTCATAAATTTGGGTCAGTCGTTCCAGTTCCACATCCGGCATATCCTCCAATTCCTGTTTTTCCCTTTCAATGTCGGCATTTTCAATATCGGTTTGGGAGCTTACCGAAACATATTCGCCTGCAGCCATGGAAAGGGCTCCTGCGACCAATCCGGCCACAGTGGCCAAAATAATGGGAGGCCTGCCATCGCTGGCGGCCGCTACCCCGATGGCTAAACTGGCTGTTGATAAAATACCGTCATTGGCACCAAGTACCGCTGCCCTCAACCAATTGCTCCTGTTAATGTAATGAGGTGCCAAATAGGCCTTCAAATCTTCTTTATGGTCTGCCATTGTACTGATTTAATCACACCTATCTAAGTTCGTAGATCAACCCAATAAATGCAAGATAGTTGGCCAAGAAGTTCTATTTAAATTGAAATAGGTGTCATCAAGGAAAGATTCCTGATCTATCATCTTTTATAATGGCCCCTCGGCTCCTATAAAACTGTAGTGATTCACCATTTGTTGAACATAACAATGTATTTGCTTCCCAGCTGTAATCAAAACCTCCCCCAGAAGGGCTCGTCATGGACCAACGAAATTGATAGTAGGGCAACAATCCCTCTTTTTCTTGATGATATGCCTGATAATCCTGAGGGATTTCAATACAATATTGAATGGTTTGGTATTCCTCAAGTATTTCCTCAACCAAAACTTTCCCGACAACAAAAACCTTATCGGTGTCCCAGTTCCTTAAAACGAATTGATTGTAAGAATTAACCTGAAAACCATACTCCGAACGGTACAGTACACAGTAAAGGTTGTTTATATCGATGCTTCTGCCCAGTCCCAGTTTGTAGTTCCCTCTCTTGAATTGTGGTTCAAAATCCATAGCGTATTTGGACACGTTTATCCTAATTTCCCTAAAGGGAATCTTTTCCGTTTTGAGCAACAAATAACGATCCGGGTTGATTTTACGGGACAGTACAAGATATGAAAGCAGACCCATTAACATGACAAATCCTAATAAGACCCACATTTTTTTGACGTGTAACATTGGGGTAAGTTACTCTTAAAAAATTATTGGACTTAACGTTGATTGACGGATGGTAAACATGATCTTGTGGATGGTCGGTAAATGAGGAATCGCAGATGTGTCAACCAAATTTAGTTTTAACGGATCAGTCGATTTGTTGTTTTATTTTTAATATAATCCGCTCCGTATGCTTTTCCAATGGCTCATAGAAAGATTTGTTCAGATTGATGGACGCCACAATAAAAAGATAAAGGTTACTTTCAAATTCTGGGTTGGTGAGAAAGTTGAAATCATTGTTTGGGAATCTACTCGGGGTGGCATCGAGTAGGGCATCATCAATGATATCCAAATGCCTCCTGAAATTTGCATATGTAATAAAAAAATCCTGACTGTTGTCCCTTCTTTCCACCACATATTTTTCTTGGTTATGAACGAGCTCCAATTGAGACAGCCATTCTGAAATGGACTTCCTCAAATCTTGATCCGTGATCAGGGACAATTTTCCCGAATTGTTGATTTCATTCATGGTCCCAAGATTGGGGACAAATCTAGGTTCAAATTTGAATGCCCCGACCATATGCATGGACAGCTCCTTTTCATTTACTGTTGGCAATGATGGTCCGGTAAAATCCCCAATTTTAATGGCAGTTTCATAAATTCCCTGGTTGGCCAACCGGGTACTGTCCAAAATCCCGAGATTAACCTCAAATTCTTGCAAAAGAGCCATCAATAATTGATGTTCGATCACTTTGCTTTTTTGGATATCGTTCCAATTGTTGATCTGTAGGGCGATCAAAATACCAATGACCACAAGTACAATTTCGCCAATGGCATATTTTAGATACTTTCCTGTCCTGTTTTCAAAAAGTAGATTTTGTCTGATTTTTCTAAAGAGTTTGATCATGGTTTAAGGGTTGGTCAATAAGAATTGTATTAATTGAGGACTCTATGGTAGTTTGACTTGTGCACATCTCTAAGTTCACCGAAAAAAGTGCTGGTTCATTAATTTAATATTTCCGTTTCAAAAGTACTTTTCAACAATATATCCATGAATTTCAACATTTTATCTTCTCAGTGGAAATCCGAAATCCAAACACTCTACTAAATCCTTGTATATCTTACTTTCTTTATCCTATCCCCATTGAGGAAAATGTCATTATCCATAAATTCCAAACTGTAAAAATCAACTAACATTTTATCTTTGGACACCAGTAACCCACTGGTTTTATAATCTGGCCTAAAGATGACCTCATAGACATTGTCTTCACGATGTGATATGGTTATAAGCGTTTTAGTTTCATGACTAAAATATTGACCATTGATCTTTTTAAAGTCATATCCTTTCTGGATACTATTTGTTTTGATAAGGGAGTATGGGGCATGATCCGTATAATAAGCTGTTACCATTAACCTCCCATCCGGATTAAAGGTGAACTCCTGTTTAAATGCTGGATCAAATTTTTGTCGGAAAATATTATCAGCTTCCCGTACCAACTCAACATCATTTCTGCCAACTCTTTTTAAAAATACCCTTTTGTCCCTTTTTTCAAATGTGAAGGAAAAGTCGTTCTCAGTAAGGTATGTTCCTAAAATTTCATCCTCACTTACATATTTCCCAATCCCAACAGGCGTAGTATTGTAATTGGATTTATCTTGGTCAAGGTCTAAAATTAAGTCCACCATTTGCCTAGTCTGGCTTGAGGGAATTGTTTTTCCTGAATTTGTCAAAGTCAAAAATGAAATATTCTGCTGCGGAAACCGCAATACCGTGGCCTTCCAGGCACCAGTAGCTCCCTCGTGAAAACTATAATCCAAACCTTTGTATGACCCAAATTCCAATCCATATCCATAATTGGGGAAATTGGATAGATCAATAGGTTTTTGACCCTGTATGATGATGTCCCTGTCGATTTTAGTAGACCCCATGCCTTGTATCAATTGCTCCCAATTAATTTGGTCTTTTAGGGATGAAAAAATATTGCCGTCACCACATACCTCCCAAATCCAATCGTAGGTGGACCAGGTTCCAAAATTGAAATAGGCCCTTGCAATTTGACCTCTAATTTTAGTATGATTATTTTCAAATGAGGTGTTGGGCATATTTAGTTTATTGAACATCTCATTTGTATAATCAGTAAAAGACCTGTTGGTAATTTTCTCAACGATCAATGCCAAAAGAATATAGTTTGTGTTACTGTACAAATATTTGGTGCCCGGCCTAAAATTCAATTCGGATTGATCCTGAATCAATCTTAAAACATCTTCATTATTAAAGGATTTCTCCCACCAAGTATACCCCTGTAACGACCATAAATCGTAACAATCCCTTATTCCGCTTGTATGGTTCAACAAATTCCGTATGGTAATTTCATCCTTTAAGGCGGAATACAACTCTGGAAAATAAATTCTTAAATCATCTGAAAGTTTTAACTTTTTATCATTGACCAAACTCAGTATGGCCAATGCGGTGAATTGTTTTCCATTGGAGGCGATATTAAACCGTGTAGCGTTATTGATCGGTGATTTTACCTCCAAATCGGCGAAACCAGCATACTTTTCATAAATTACGCGGCCATTTTGAATTATCGCCGTTGCTATTCCCGGTGCATTATCAGGTACGTCTTGGCCAACAATACTATCGAGTAATTTTATTTTTGCATCCGATAGGCCAACTTGTCCTAAAACTGAAGTACATGAAACCAATGCCAAAGTCATTTGAAGTAATACTGTCTTCATATATGTAATTTAGTTTGTTCTCAAAATAGTCAGGAATATCTTCTAAAATGCACCTTAGTAAGGAGCATATTAGATTTTTAACGATCCGATTCCCGGTTGTTACTAAGATCGATTTATTTTTTCAATTCCAATCGATTCAAGAAGCTGATTTTGAAATCTTTCGATCCAACATAATTTTTACAAAGGATAAAAGAAAGTATTGATAACACATAAATAAGAAACCAATTCCATCTTTCCCATTTAAATGAAAGGGTTAGAGGTCGTTTATTCCAATATAGGATATCAACGGCAGCATCAACTCTTTACCTTTTACCTGTAACCCAAAACCATCATAATCTATATTTTCCGTTATTTTGTAGTGCAACAAAACTATACCTATGGAATCACCCAACTGGCAGACCGCCATGGAATTTGAAGATATCACTTATAAAAAATGTAACGGAGTGGCCCGCATTGCCTTTAACCGCCCCGATGTGCGCAATGCCTTTAGACCAAAGACCACCAGCGAGCTATACAAAGCCTTTTACGATGCGCAGGAAGACACTTCCATTGGTGTGGTGCTACTCTCCGGTGAAGGACCTTCTTCCAAGGATGGCAAATGGGCCTTCTGTAGTGGAGGGGACCAAAAAGCCCGTGGCCATAAAGGCTATGTGGGAGAGGATGGTTATCACCGATTGAACATTCTAGAGGTGCAACGCCTTATCCGGTTTATGCCCAAAGTAGTGATTGCCGTGGTGCCCGGTTGGGCCGTTGGGGGAGGGCATAGCCTGCATGTGGTTTGTGATATGACGTTGGCCAGTAAGGAACATGCCATTTTTAAACAGACCGATGCCGATGTCACCAGTTTTGATGGGGGGTACGGTTCGGCATACCTCGCCAAGATGGTGGGACAGAAAAAGGCCCGTGAAATTTTCTTTTTGGGACGAAACTACTCCGCGCAGGAAGCTTTTGAAATGGGTATGGTGAATGCCGTGGTGCCCCACGACGAACTGGAGAACACTGCTTATCAATGGGCACAGGAAATCTTGGCCAAGTCTCCAACTTCCATTAAAATGCTGAAATTCGCCATGAACCTTACCGATGACGGTATGGTAGGGCAGCAAGTATTTGCTGGAGAAGCGACCCGTTTGGCCTACATGACGGACGAAGCCATAGAAGGAAGAAATGCCTTTTTGGAAAAACGTAAACCCGACTTTGGAAAGGACAAATGGATTCCGTAATTCAATTAGCAATGACCAATTAACAGTTGACAATTGAATATTGTTTATCGTTAATTGATAATTGTGCGTGCCCATTGGAAATGTATAAAACCAAAAAGAGTCCTGCCACTGGGGTCAAGACTCTTTTACGAGAACACTATATGAAAATGAAAAAATTACTTTCTAATTAATTACATGGTAAATGTAGCACCAGTGTTCCCGCAAATGAAATTATTGTTGTGAAGTGTCCCTTTGTTGTGGTTTGCCTCCAATTTTAAGGCATCTACTCGATTTACGGTAGCGCTTTTACGATGTTCGACAATATACTGTTCACATCAAAATCGGGTTCTTCGGCCAATCCGGTACGGACCACTACCAAATCTTTGGATGGAATCATGAACACATATTGTCCTTGATAACCATTACAGGAAAACAGATCTTTGGGCACATCGGGATACTTGCCTTCGGCATTGAGCCAAAAATGGGCCCCATAAGTACCATCAGAATGTATTGTTGGCGTAGTAATGTAATCCACCCATTCAGGATCAAAGAGTTGTTCCCCGTTCCAGTTTCCCTTGTTTAGGTACAATTGTCCAAAACGGGCCCAGTCGCGGGTACTGGCCCATGCGTACGAAGATCCAACGTAATTACCGGCAATATCAGCTTCCAACACCATGGAATACATTCCAATCTTGTCGATCAGGGCGGAGTAGGGAAAGTCCAAATATTCTTGATGGCTGCGAAACTGTTGCCGTAAAATTCCGGATAGCAAGTTGGTGGTACCTGACGAATATTTCCAAATTTCTGTGGGTTTTGCAATGGCTTTTTTATCCCGTTGTGCCTGGGTCATGTCGCTGTCGAGGAACAACATTCGGGTTACATCCGAAATACCGGAATAATCTTCATCCCAAGCCAAACCGCTTTGCATGCGCAACAAATGGTTCAACGTAATGTCCTTCCGTTCGTCATCCTTCCATTCCGCGATAGGTGCGGGCCAATCCATATTTAATTTACCTTGATGCTGTAAAACCCCAAAACAGGTGGCCAGGACACTCTTGGTCATCGACCATCCTAATATAGGGGTGTTCTGGTCAAATCCATCCACATATTTCTCCGCTAAAACATGTCCCTTGTACAGCACTAAAAAGGTACGGGTCTTTTGGGTTTCTGGATGGGCGAACGCTACGGCAAGGGCTTTGTTTATCTGATCCATGTCCACATCTGGAAAAATAGAATCCGACGGAGCTGCCTGGCCATAAGGATAAGGAATGGTATCCGAAGGTTGATTGCGTTGAGGTCGGATGGTAAGTTTGGAAGGGTCATAATCATCATTGATGAGCACGGTACCTAAACCATCACGGTACACTGCCGTCCTTTTCATCAATCCATACACGGTGGAAGATGCGGATTGTTCACTTTCATCCACCTCGGTGACCGCCAACTCCACCAAAGGGACATTGTTATCAATTTGGTTCATGGAAGCCGCGGACCTGTGGGCCACATAAACCCCGGAGGCCACATTTTTAGCGGCATAACCGGAAATAATGTTCAATTTGGGGTAATTCAAGTAGACCACCACTCCAATAACAAGGATCAGCAGCAGTAAAACACGCTTAAGTAGTTTCATGGTTAGAGTATGTATTTGTAACTTTCTGCTTTTAAAGATAAACAATTAGAACATGTCCAACATCGGATTGATCATAGAGGAACGAAGCAGGGATATCGGTGATTTTTTGGTAGGTAGACTTATACCGTTCCGAAAAAAAAGAATGATAGGCCCTTTCATTTTTATCGATCATATGGGGCCAACCCAATTGGGGCCTTCCAAATATATGGATGTAGACCAACACCCCCATATGGGACTTTCTACCTTGACCTTTATGTTGGAAGGTGAAATCATCCATGAAGATAGTTTGGGAACCCGCCAAAGAATCAGTCCCGGTTCGGTCAATTGGATGACCGCAGGAAAAGGGGTTACCCATACCGAGCGCACCCCGAAGGACTTGCGCAATGGCAAGGTTTTCACGGCCCATGGGTATCAGATTTGGGTGGCACTCCCTAAAGCTCTCGAGGATATGGATCCCGAATTTCACCATATTGACGGAAAAGATCTTCCTCAATGGGAAGATGGCAATACCCAGTTCAAACTGGTGGCAGGGGAGGGATACGGTAAAAAATCACCGGTACCTGTACATTCAGATTTGTTCATGGTTGAGGTGATCAATAAAGAGGCCTATGCCCTCAACGTGAATGGAATGCTTAAGGGCGAAATCGGCATCTGTATCGTGGAAGGCGGTATTGAAGCCTGTGGGGAAACGGTGGAAAAAGGAAATATTTTGGTCTCCAAGGTTGAGGATACCTGCAACATCAACTTACAGCCCAATACCCATTTACTGTTGTTCGGAGGTGAGCCATTTCCGGAGGAACGCTATATTTATTGGAATTTTGTTTCATCTGACCAAGAAAAACTGGAATGGGCCAAAAAAGTCTGGGCCAATAAATCTTTCCCGATGATGACAAACGATCAAACCTATGTACCCTTGCCAGGTTAAAGGAATGCATATGTACTGTCCAAGTTAAATCGATATCCGTATTGAAGAATCTGATATTCATTTTTATTGTCATAACATCTTGCTCCAAAAAGCAGGAAGCCAAACCTGCCACGGAATATGATTGGATAGGGCATGAGGTCACGGCCTCGGCCTACAATTCGGTACATTGGCAGACGGATAGCATCAGCCCTTCCATCGCCGCTTGGGGAGATACCCTGAAACCTGGAATGAAAAGTATTGCCGTATCCCGGGACTTGGTAAAAAAGGGGTTGGTACACAATACCATGGTAAAAATCGATACTTTTCCTGATACTTTTTATGTTTTGGACAAAATGCACTCCAAATGGCGGAATAGAATAGACATTTATATGGGTAAGGACGTTAAAAAAGCAAGGGAATGGGGCAGAAAAAAAATCATGATTTGTTATGCAGTGCCCATTGACACCTCATTAACCGTGATTGAATGAAAAAGTTTGGATTAACTGCGTTACTGGCATATTTAGCTATGGCCTGTACAACCCAAAAGAAGATTGTGGATATCCCCATCATCTTTGATGATCAGCGTATAGAACTCACCAAGGAGTACATGGCCCAACGATACGGTTTAGACAAGGATTCCACTCAAATCATTCCTAAAATGGTTGTGTTGCACTGGACAGCCATTCCATCCTTACAAAAATCGTTTGCCACATTCAACCGGTCCACCTTACCCAATTGGAGACCCGATTTGGTGAATGTGAGTGGACTTAACGTTTCTTCCCAATTCTTGGTGGATCAAGATGGAACCATTTACAGACTGATGCCGGAAACCACCATGGCACGTCATACCATCGGACTGAACCATTGTGCGATCGGCATCGAAAATGTTGGGGGAACCGAAGGGCTTCCTTTGACCAAAAAACAATTGAAGGCCAATATTTTTCTCGTTAAATACTTGGCATCTAAATATGATATAGAATACGTCATCGGCCATCAAGAATACACTTTGTTTGAAGGACATCCCCTTTGGCTAGAGGTGGACGATGGATACCGGACCACCAAAACGGACCCCGGGATGGATTTCGTGGAAAAAGTGCGAAAGGCCACTAAAAAGTTTAATTTTAAACCTGTTCCAACAAAATAATCAAGATGTTCAAAAAACTGTTACCCTTGGCAATTTCATTGCTGTCCCTTTCCCTGACGGCTCAAAATTCGTTGACCTCCAAGTTGTACGAAACCTATGAAAAGTACAAGGAGCCTTCTTTGGGCAAAAGACGTATCAAGCATACCGATTTAAAGCCCTTGATCGATCAATTAAGATCCAATCCTAAGTTTGAGGTACAAAAGGTTGGTGAATCCATTGAAGGTCGTGACCTGAACTTGATCAGCATCGGCAAAGGAACTGAGAACATTTTCCTGTGGTCACAAATGCACGGGGATGAACCAACGGCCACACAGGCTATTTTTGATATTTTTCATTTTTTGAACTCTCCAGATTTCAAAGAGGAGAAAGCAGTAATCTTATCCAAATTAAAATTGCACTTTTTGCCCATGTTGAATCCGGATGGGGCAGAGGTGTTCCAGCGAAGGAATGCCTTGGGAGTGGATATCAACAGAGATGCATTGCGATTGCAATCCCCTGAAGGACAGACTTTAAAAAGGCTACGTGATAGTCTGGATGCTTCCTTTGGTTTCAACCTGCACGACCAAAGTAGGTACTACAATGCGGAACGTACCGAGAAACCGGCCACCATTTCGTATTTGGCAACGGCATATAACTATGAGAAAGACATTAACGATGTACGGGCCAAGGCCATGAAGGTCATTGTGTTTATGGACAAAATCATCCAAAATTATGCTCCTGGCCAAGTGGGTCGGTATAGCGATGATTTTGAACCTAGAGCTTTTGGGGACAACATTGCCAAATGGGGAACGAGTCTTATATTGATTGAATCCGGTGGTTATCCGGAAGACAGGGAAAAGCAGGAAATTCGTAAGTTGAATTATGTTTCCATTCTATCCGCACTGTATACGATAGCTACCAAAAGTTATGAGAGTATTCCAACGGAAGATTATGAAAAGATTCCGAAGAACGACCGCATGCTGTTCGACCTAAAAATTACAAACGCCACTTACGAGCTTTTGGGCAAGGATTACGTGCTAGATCTTGGTATCATGCAAAATGAAGTGGACAAAAAGGGACACAACGATTTTTATTACCGGAGCTCCATTGGTGACCAAGGCGATTTGAGTACCTTTTACGCTTATGAAACCTTTGATGCCACTGGATACAAGATCGTTCCACCAAAGGTAGCGACGATGGAAACTGTTACCAATCCTTTGAAAGTACTGTCACAGGGCATTGCCTATGTGAAGGGAAAACTACCGCAAGAAGGTTCCTCTGTTAAAATGCCCATAAATAGGGTAGGCGAGGATTTCGAACTCAAGGGGTTTAATCTTCAACCTGGTATGAACCCTACTTTCTTTTTGGAAAAAGAGGGCAGATTGACCCATGCCGTAATCAATGGTTTCCTGATCGATCTGAACAAACCTTTAGAGAATCAAGAAACCGGAAACGGACTCATTTATCGTTAATAACCATAGTGAAAGGTCAGGTTGGCGCCATGACTCAACAAAAGGGCCAGCATAATCAATAAAATACTCACGATAAGTCCGAAGAGAATGAGCACGGCACTTTTATAGCCAAAGGAAAGTGGTCCAATGGCACTACTTTGAATAATTTCCTTTACAACATCCATAGCGAATCATTTTGAGGTTGAACTTCAGTTATTGGTAGGATGTCAGTAGTTGTTTGTATAGGTAAAACAACTATTGGGCCAAAAACCCTATTTTTTTGACAGTTTTGGAAGAGAATTGTATATCTTTCTTCATCAAATTGACTACACAATGAAGAAACTTATTGCATTTGCTATTTTATCCGTTTTGGTGATTAAAACGGTTTCGGCCCAGGAAGCCAAGGATCTGTTCAATGGAAAAGACCTGGACGGTTGGGTAGTTCACGGGGAAGAAAAATGGTACGTTGAAAACGGCGAGCTCATTTGTGAAAGCGGCCCCAAAGCAGAATACGGGTATTTGTCCACCAAGGATTTTTACAAGGATTTTGAACTTACCCTCGAATTTAAGCAGGAAGCCGATGGTAATAGTGGGGTGTTCATTCGTTCCACTTTTGAAGGCACCAAGGTCAGCGGGTGGCAAGTTGAAGTGGCCCCTCCCGGAAAATATACAGGTGGCATCTATGAGTCCTATGGCCGTGGTTGGTTGATCCAGCCCGAACCTGAAAAGGATAAAGCACTTAAAATGGGGGAGTGGAATACCATGAAAATTAGGGTGCACGGCTCAGATATTGTTACCTGGTTGAACGGAGTTGAAATGGTTCACCTTACCGACGAAAAAATAGGGGAAGGTGTTGGAGCCATTGCGCTTCAGATTCACGATGGCGGCGGCATCAAGGTTAAATGGCGCAACATCAAAGTAAAACCTGTGGAAGTACAGTAAAAATAAAAGCCCGATTAAATCGGGCTTTTTTTATGCTTGTCTGTTTCAGAAACTATTCTTTACGAGGGGTCACCACAAAACTTCTGTATTCAATAGGACCGTGATCTCCCTGAATCATGAATGGTCCAGGTTCACCTTCTTTGCTATCTATGGCACCTCCAGTAATACCCGGAATGGTTGCATCGCAAATAACTGTTTTACCATTAAGGGTTACGGTTACCCTTCTCCCAATCAGGGTAATATCATATGTCTGCCACTCACCAGCTGGTTTGGAGGCATTCTCGTTGGGCTCCAAAAATCCGTAAACCCCACCTAGGTAAATATCCAAAGGCTCCAATCCTTCACTGTCCACAATCTGCACCTCATAACGACCCCGAAGGTAGATACCACTGTTGCTCCCTTGAGGATAACGGAACTCCACATGCAATTTAAAATCCTTGAATTTTTGATCGGTCAGTAAGTTGGAACCTGATTCAGGACTGGTCAACACACCATCTTTGATCACCCATTGGTTCTTTTCTCCATCCACATGCCAACCTGTCAAATCCTTACCGTTGAAAACATTGATAGGCTTATCCCACTTTGCATTTTCAGTATAGGCAAGTTCAGGAGCCTTTACACCGGTCCAATGCATTACGGTGCCATCGGTGAAGATCATGGTGCCTTTCATTTTGCCATCGGTCAGTTCACCATGAAAAATCATGTCGCTTCCCTTGGCTTCCCATTGATTGGGGATACTAAAAGTGAATTTGTTGTCACCGTAGGCCTTTACTTCAGAAATAGGTCTTGCGCTACCAAAGGCAAACACAAAACGTCCCAACAAAGTTGCCGTACCGGAATGTCGGATTTCCAACCAAGATGGGGCTTTTTTGCCCATAAAGTCCATTTCAAGGTCCCATCTTCCTTCCAGAGGGCTGATGTGCTGGGCATAGGTGTTAAATGCGGCTCCAAAAATGAAGCACAGAAAAAGAATGCGTAAAGATTTTTTTCGGAATGTCATAGTTTGTTCAGTTTTATTGACATCCAAGATACGGATTTATCCAAAAAAGATTCCTGTAAATTCCTTTAGAAACTTACAGGCATCCTCCTTCAAAACCTTTGGCGTCAAATTTTGTCTGAACGGCACCTTTCAATCCTCCGTGGCTCAATCGTATAACCAGATTGCTCACTCCACTACCATCCCGTTTTGGGGTGCAATACTCAAAAAGATAAAAACTATTGGCCTGCTCGGCCACACGCTCCGAAATTTCATTGAAAGTAAGTTCCAATTCTTCCTTATTGGCCGCAAAGACACTGGCCGTCTTCCCTATTTCGGAAAGTACTTCGGTATCAATTTCCGAACCCAGGCCAATGGTGAAATACGAAATGTTCCTACTGGCTTCATTGACCGCTTTTAAGGCATCGGCCTCTTTGTAACGGCTGGCCTGATCGGTACCATCGGTAAACAATACCACGGAAGACGCCCCGATCACATTGGCATTGGCCCTCAATAAATCTTCGGCAATTTTGGTGGATTTGATCACCGCTCCATATAGATCCGTGCTGGGGTCGTTACTGATGTCTGCCGTAATGCCGTCCACAGCAGCAGTAAGCTCCGTTGCCGAAGAAGATAGGGGATTGAGCAAATGCAATTCATCTTCACCATCAAACCAATAAATGGCCATTTTAAAAGATGGGGTCTCTGGGGAAGGCATTACGTTATTGATAAAACTAGTGGATGCCGCTTTCAATTCCGTCAAGCTACTTGCCAATACACTATTACTCAAATCAAGCACCAATATGGTGTTGTTGTTGAATACCTGCGAATTGGGGGAAATCCTAGCTTGGGATTCCGAAGGGGATATTAAATTGAAACAGTCGTCATTTCGTCCCTGTTCATAAATGGTGAATTCATCTGCGGTAAGGCCCGAAATGGGATTCCCCAAAAGATTGGAAACCTTGAAGAGAATAGAAACTTTCCCGGGTAAGGTAGTATACTCATCCTGAATGGAGAGCAATAACTCATTCTCACCAAAACCAAGACAATCATCCGGTTCTTCGCCTAGGCCCAATTCACTATTGTTAATATCAAAACGAACGTCATCATCCGAATTACCACACGAGAAAATAACAAGGGTCAAAGAAACTAGGAAGAAATATCGAAATACATTTTTCATTTTCAAAAAAAGTTAAGGTTCTGCATGCAAAACGCACAAATTGCCCGAAAAGTATTTTGGGTCGGTGAAATTGATTTAAAGAAAAGTTAAAAAAACAATGGGGTTGTTAAATTGACAACCATCTGTGCAATTTTTAATAATTTCATCCGCCAATGGGAGGTGTTCCCTATCCAAACTACATACCAACCTAGCTAACCAAAATCAAAGACAGACTTTTATTTTATTTAGGTTGATATTATGACGATACTTTTATACGGGACCGCCAAAGAGATTGTGGGCAGCCCCACGTTGTCCGTTCCCACATCCAGCATAACCGGAAAGAAATTGCCCAAAACCGTAGGCGAACTCAAGATCTTTTTGGGCAATACGTACCCAGGACTCAAGAATCTGCCATCGTTGGCCGTGGCCGTGAACCACAACTACGCCAAAGACCACGAAATAATCAATTCCTATGATGAGATTGCTCTGATACCGCCCCCTGAATTACACTGGAAGTAAAATTCAGGATTGATCCGTTTTCTCTGCGTATCTTTAGGAAATATGGGTGCGCCGGATGATAAAACATTATATGGTTTGGTCCTTGATGGGGGCAAGAGCACCCGTATGGGCACTGATAAAGGGGAAATCGTTTACCACGAGAGTCCGCATCGCGAATACCTGATGAAACTCCTTCGACAAATATGCGATGCAGTTTTTGTGGGGACTCGAAAAGGGCAGTCGTTTGGTTATTGGGATTTTCAGCAAATTGAGGATATGGACCAATACAAAGGCCCTCTCAACGGAATTTTAAGTGCGCATGAAAAGTATCCGAACGTGGCGTGGTTGGTATTGGCCTGTGACCTCCCCTTTGTGGACAATCATTCCCTTCAAAAGTTGGTGCGGAAGCGGGATACTGATAAATTGGCCACCGCTTATGCACATCACAACGGGCAGGTTCCCGAACCTTTGTTCGCCATTTGGGAAGTCTCTGGACTGAAGGCCGTAAAAGCCTATGTTGATAAAACCCAAAAACATTCCCCACGGGATTTTTTAATGGTTTCGGATTTCAAACTGGTTCATCCCGATAAGGACATCGCTTTGTTCAATGCCAATAGTCCGACCGATTACGAATGGGCCAAACGAAAACTTCAGTCGAATGGGGAGTAGGATTATTTTTTGGTGGCGATCTTTTTGGATTGCAGACCAGCAAGTTCCAAATCTTGGAAAATTCCACAAGAAACCTGTTTTTTGACCAACGATTGGGACTTTCTGCGTTTCGTAAGGGCTTCGATTTCCTTGTTCAAGAATTGCATGGATACGTGTTTTAACCAAGAACGAAATTACACTTATTTTATTTTGATAGTCAGAAGATTAACCTTTTTTAACGTCCATTTGGGCAACCATTAAATTTAGGATGGTCATCCAATTCATTTTGAGGAGCAAGGTCGCCGTGGGAACGTTGTCCTCTTCAATGGCCTCAACAATGGATGTGTTCTGGCGAAGAATATTTTCCAGAAAATGTACCTTGTCAATGAGCTGATGTTCATAAAAGAACAATCGGAGGCGTAAGTCGTCCAAAACTTGAAGAAGGATTTTGTTCTGGCACGCTTGAACCAATTTGCTATGGAACTCCAGATGCAATTGCATCCCTTCCGAAGGATCATCGAAGGTTTCCATACGCATCAAAATATCTTTTAAGTCTCCAACTTCGGCCTTGTTTAAATGTGAAGCCTCCAACGCCATGATCTCCAATTGGGCAATGGTGCCGATAATATCCTTTGCCTCTGATTTGCTTAATGGGGAAACCACAAATCCGCGATTGGGTACCGCCTTTATGACCCTGGCATGTTCCAATTGGCTCAGCGCTTCCCGAATGGGGGTAACGCTTATTCCGGTTGCCCTTGACAAGGCCGCCAAATTAATGGTTTTGCCTATTCCCAAGCGTCCTTCCCTAATTTGCAATAATAGATGTTCCTTAATTTTGTCCCGTAAAACCCTTGTGTTGCCCATGATCGCAAATTACAAATCGTATACGATTTAACGGGTTGAAATTGCGCTTATTATCCTATATTTAAACGAGTTTAAACACTGCACAATGAAAAATTGGTTATTTACTGCCTTTATTATCGTCTTTCTGATTGGATGCAAACAGGATGTACCTGTTGAGACGGAGCCCGTCAGTTTTTATAATACCCAACTGTTTAAGGACGTACAGATGTCAGGTATTTTTGAAGATTCCAAAACCTTTGTGGATCTGGTCCCTAAAAAGAATATAGCAATACTTGAAGAAGAGTACCTTCAAAGAAAAGACAATCAATCATTTAGCTTAAAAAATTTTGTATCGGACAACTTTGAGGACAAATCCATGAAAGGACTTCAATTTGAGCTCGATACCACCCAAAACATGTACACCCACATTTCGCATATGTGGGACAAGCTGAAAAGAAATCCGGACAGTGTCATCTCCCATTCCACCCGAATTGCTTTGCCCTATAACTACATTGTTCCCGGGGGACGTTTTCAGGAAATCTATTATTGGGACAGCTACTTCACCATGGAAGGACTGTTGGTGGACGAACAGCAGGAAGTGGCCCAAAGCATGGTGGATAATTTTGCTTTTTTGATCGATTCCATAGGATTTATACCAAACGGTACTAGGGATTACTATAAAACCCGTTCCCAACCTCCTTATTTTGCTCTAATGGTTGATGCCATCGCCAGAAAAGATCAGCAATTACTTGTAAAATACCTTCCACAAATGACCAAGGAATACCAGTATTGGATGGAAGGGGCCCAAAAAGGGGATAGCCTTGACCCTGAAAAAAGAGTGGTCAATCTAAGTGACGGCATAACACTTAACCGGTATTGGGATGCCGGTAATACCCCAAGACCAGAATCCTATAAAGAAGATTTTTTATTGGCCAGTTCTTTACCGAACGATTCTTTGAAACGATTGCTTTACAAAAACCTAAGGTCCGCTGCGGCTTCGGGTTGGGATTTTAGTTCCCGTTGGTTCGGGGAGAAGGGAGGCCTCGGCTCCACCGAGATTCTGTCCATTTTACCCGTCGATCTGAATTCCCTACTGTTTTTTATGGAAAAAACACTGGCCAAGGCCAACGGCATCAAAGGGGATACTTCTGCACAACAGCGATTTGAAACATTGGCGGAAACAAGAAAAAAGGCCATTGAAACATATTTCTGGAATGCCGAGGACGGCTATTTCCACGATTACAATTTTGAGAAAGGATCAATGACCACCGCACCAACATTGGCGGGGGTCACTCCTTTGTTTTTTGGCCTTGCCTCCCAAGAACAGGCAGAAAAAGTAAAGGATATGATCATGACCACCTTTTTAAAGGATGGGGGATTGGTCACCACTTTGGATCATTCCGGACAGCAATGGGACGCTCCAAATGGCTGGGCACCGTTACAATGGTTGGCTGTTAACGGACTGTTGAACTATGGCTACGTGGACGAGGCCAAGGAAATCATGATAAGGTGGCTCACCTTAAACGAAAAGGTGTACGCCAATACTGGAAAAATGATGGAAAAATACAATGTGGAGGACCTATCCTTGCTTTCGGGAGGAGGGGAGTACCCCACACAGGATGGTTTTGGCTGGACCAACGGAGTAGCTCTCGGCTTTAAACAATTGTTGAAAGACTTGGAACGCCCCAATTAAATTGGATCATTGTCTTTTTACATAGACATAGGACTGCACACCAGGTAAATCCTCACCTTCGACTTTGATGATTCGGTTGGTACTTATTTGCAAGGTACCCAATAAAGAACTCCCTTGGAATGCAATCTGTACTCCGTCACTGGCCCAGGCTCCCGTCCCCAGGCTACTACCGGAACAGTCTACATAAACTTGGTTATTGGTGATGCTGGTCACCGTAAAATTGGTCTGTTCAAACTGCCAGGTCATATTTTCCCTGATAATCAACGTTCCTGAAATACAATCCGCTTCGTCCATCAAATTGGTAGAGGAAGAGCCATCGCCATCCACATCCACAGCCGTGCTTACATTCACTTCCTGCAAATCATACGTTCCATAAATATCCACTTCCGTAGTTGTTGAGCCACCATCATCATCGCTGCAAGCAATGAACACCAACAAGGACACAACAAAAAGGAAAATACTTTTTAGGTTTTTCATGGGGAAATCATTTTTATCAATGGGAAAGATAATATTATTTCGATGAAATTGGGGGAAGGGCCCCGGGCATTTTGTCGATCAGGGACAATCAAGTACACTAAACTGCCTTGTGTGCCGTTTAATGACCACAAACACTTAACTGAAGTAACATGATGAGACTTACACAAAAATTTTATGCGGTTGCCTTTCTTGGGATTGCCGTTTTGGGTTTTCAATCCTGTAGTGAAGATGGCATGCCAAGCGAAGACGAAAAACTGTCCCAAGCAGAACTACAGACCATTTTGACCACAGATGAGGTGGCCGGTGTTGCCGATAACGCCTTGGCGGAAATCTATGCCGGAAGCACCGCAAAGATACCCACAGCCAAGATCAGTGATTGCTATACCGCTGAATTCACCGAAACCGGTTTTGTGGCCACTTTCAACAATTGTGTGCTCAATGGCACCGACAATATCAACGGAACGGTGACCGTAACCTACGAAGCCGGAACGGAAACCGCATCGTTCACCGCTACTTATGTGGACTTTTATGTGGGCACCATCAAAATAAACGGTACCCGAACCTATGTAGTGAATACCAGCGTGGAGCAGTCCACCGTTTCCTTTACCGTGACCAGCGACATGTCCATCGAAATGGAAGATGGCAGCGTGATCAGCGAAGCGGGTGAAAAAACATTCGGTATCACCTTTGGTGAAGACCTTGCGAGCACCGTGTTCAGCTTGTCCGGTCACTGGACCGTGGAAGCCGATGGCAATGTATATGCGGTGGAAACCTTGGAAGACCTCCAAGGCAGTGCCGCCTGTGACTATTTGACCACAGGGGTGATGGTAGTTTCCAAAAACGGACTGGCCGTAACCATTGATTTTGGCGACGGGGAGTGCGATGATGTAGCCACATTGATCTATCCTAACGGAGCGAGCGAAGAAATATCCTTATAATCATTTTTGGAAAGATGTGAAAAAAGCACCGAGTTTATCGGTGCTTTTTTTATGCTACCTCCTTGAGAAGGTTTGGCTATATTTAGGGAAACAATTGGATTATGATCAAGCGGTTGATACAGGCCCAGAATGATTTTTTTGCGACACATAAAACCTACGAAGTTGCGTTCCGAAAGCAATACCTGAAGCTTCTGTACCAGGAAATTTCGGATAGGGAGGATGCCATTTGCGATGCCCTTTATGCCGATTTTAAAAAACCCCGCTTTGAAAGTCTGGCCACCGAGACCCAATTTGCCTTGGCCGAATTGAAATATACCATCAAACACGTGGAACGTTGGAGCCAACCGAAGCGGGTAGCCTCGTCCTTGACCAATTTTCCATCTAGGGAATGGATCCAATCCGAGCCTTTTGGTAAGGTATTGATCATCGCGCCTTGGAACTATCCTTTCATGTTGGTCATTTCCCCATTGATAGGGGCTTTGGCCGCTGGCAATACGGCCGTAATAAAGCCTTCGGAACTGAGTCCTAATACTTCTAAGATCATTGCTGATATCATAAAAAGGGTGTTCCCGCCCGAATATGTGGCCGTTGTGGAAGGGGGAGTGGAGGTATCCACCGAACTTTTGGCAGAAAAATGGGACTACATCTTCTTTACGGGAAGCACGCAGGTGGGCAAGATCGTGTACAAAAGTGCCGCAGAACATTTGACGCCCGTGACCTTGGAACTCAGCGGAAAAAATCCCTGTGTAGTGGACGAAACAGCTTCAATAAAACTGTCCGCAAAGCGAATTACCTGGGGGAAATTCCTGAACGCGGGGCAGACCTGTATCGCCCCGGACTATATCTTGGTGCACGAATCCAAGAAAGAAGCCTTGGTGCAGGCATTGAAGGATAAAATCACTGAATTTTATGGTGAAAAAATTGAGGAATCGCCTGATTTTGCACGAATTACCACGGAAAAGCACTATTTGGGACTTAAAGCAAAGCTTGAAGGGCAAAACATACTTTTTGGCGGACATTGGAACGATGACACCCAATATATAGCACCCACTTTGGTGGAAAAACCGGATATGGACAGCGCTTTGATGGCCGGAGAGATTTTTGGGCCCATTTTACCGATCATTCCTTATGCAACAGAGAATGAAATGCATGATATTATTGCACGATATGGAAAACCCTTGGCATTTTACGTCTTTAGTAACAACAAGAATTTCCAGAAACGGATGATGGCGCAATATCCGTTTGGTGGTGGAACCATCAACGATACAGTGATCCATATCAGCAATAAAAAATTGCCGTTTGGCGGCGTGGGCGGTTCTGGGATTGGCGGTTACCATGGGAAATTCAGTTTTGAGCTATTCTCACACAAAAAATCCATTGTAAAGCGGGGTACCTGGTTGGATGTTCCGATTCGCTACGCACCGTACAAAATTCCGTTGCGATGGGCCAAACGTATCAAACATTTGTTTTAGATCATTACTATAGGGAGGGGTTTTGAAATATTCTATTTTACATAATGTGGATTATAGTACAAACACTATCGTACAACAAATTGCGAATAGCTGTGCTATTTGATATAAAATCAGTTCTGATGCTTTAGCGTCATAACGACAACGATTTTATGTCAAAGCAATTTGCCCTCAACAGGAACTCAAGGAAGCTGTTTTGAAAATCCATGTTGAGCAAAATACTTGTGCCTAAATCCATCATTCCTTTCACTTGTTTTCTTCCTCCTCATCATTTTCATCCTTTCCATTGACCTTTAAACTAAAACCGCCGACAAATCGAATAGAAAATTGAAATTGTGTATCCGTGAGCCCTTCAATATCGCTTCTAGAAGCCCCTCCAATCATTGGCATGGTGAACTCAGCAATAATATTGTTCAACCTAAAGCTAAATGAAGGTTCCCAACCACTGAAATCCTTATCAGTTGTGCCTAAAAATTGCTCTCGAAAAGGGTCATTACTCTCAGAGGAAATGTCTCCGGTTATATTTCTGGAACTATAATTTAAACCTAAGCGTATACTGTATTTTCTTTTATTTTCTTCGTCCCTAATTTTATTGTTGGGAAGAAACTCATGAAAAAAACCAAATCTAAAACTTATCGCTCCTCCATATTTACTGAGATTAGAAGTCTCGTCAGTATAATTCCACAAGATATTGGATGCATTTACTCGAACATTAGCTCCACTTATCAACTTTGTAATCCAACTTCCCTTACTCCAATTCAATTCTGGATTAAAGAAAATATTTGCATTAATGAATATGGATTGTTTAGGACTTACAGGGTTAAGAATATAGGTGCCAAAATTTCGCTGATTTGTCACAACACCCATTTCATCCACATCAGCTCTTAATGAATCAACACTGGAAGCTACATTAATATATGCCTCCATATCTAGGCTTTCAACCAATTTATTTCGATACTCTGATTTAATATGTCCATTATCTTCTCTCCGCAAAAAATAACGTTCGAAGATAACACCCAATCCTGCCGAACCCTGTACCTCATCACTTGCTTCACTTATATTTTGTTGCAAGTTTGCGGTACCAACAAAGTCAATATGGAACTGATTTGGCCCATCGGTGGGAATACCTCTGCTGAGAAAGACTTCCAATTTTTGATGTTTAGCTTTATTAATTTGATTAATTGATTTATTCTCACCTAACAAATTGATATCTATAACTACTTTACTTTTTCTTTCTGGCAAGGAATCACTCGCTATTTCCAAGAAAACGGTTTTTTCTTCATTTAACCCAGAAAGAGAGAATGATTCAGTATGTAATTTGTAAAACTGATTATTCATGTCCGTTTCATCCTGATTTATCATCAAATTTAAGGTGTAAGCACCCAATTCCTCCTTGGATAAATTTTGAGACTCAAATATTAGCTTAAGAGGTATAAAGAATCTTTTCTTCACTACTTGAACTTTAATTTTAGACGTATCAAAGCCAACTTTAAGTTGAACTTCTTGACCTCGCGATTGAAAAGTAAATAATAGACAAAACAATGAAACAATGCTTAACAAGTGTGTTTTCATAATTGTGATTGTTAGTTAGTTGAACTTAAATATGAAATAGAGCAATATGAAAATGACTATGATTGGGTCCATTTCAATTGCAAAAAGGGGAGATTAACTAGTAGGAAATCAACGACTTGGAGTTGTTAAATATAAAAAATGTAGGGAAAATACCTTTGCACAAAAACCTTAAAAATTCTGGGGGTTTTACCCATTCCATACACTTTTACCTCCCCTACTTCCCATCTACTGCGCTCAGGACAGGCTCCGACAACAAATTAGGCATGTGGCCATACCTGTTTAGGTTTTGCATAGTCATTGGAGACCTCATAAAAAGCTTCCGTCAACGTATCCCCGGTTATGGTGACCATGGCAAAACCGTTGAGTACCCTTAGCTTTTGTACTTCATCCGTTGGGCCGGGCATATGCGTACATGCATAATAATCAACCGTACGATCTGTTCCGTGGCTGGCCTTTTTCAGATAGGACCCATCACCAAAAGGTATGGATGCATGTCCGCAACATCGCATTTTATGGGTGGCCGTATGGCTCCCAACGATATAGAACGATAGATTGTCCCTATACACGATACCGTTGTGCACATGGCCCCAGTACCAAGCTTCGGGCAAGTGTTGGTCCATGGCCCCCACCACTTGGTCCCACAGGGTTTCATTGGGAGTTGGACCGTCTTTGGCCACTTCTATTCCATTGTGGTGGGTCAACAGAAATATTTTTTTACCGGTCCTATACGCTGAACCCAAATAGCCCAACTGCTCTTCCCCTCCTTCCGAATTGCACAGGGACCCCTTCATGTACAGCATGCTATCGTCATAATAGGCGGAGTCCAGCCCCACAAATATCCAATCCCCAATGGCCAATTGGAAACAACTGCTGCCCTGTTGTTGATGGAACATGGGGTCTTGCAGGCTTGTTCCCAATAATCCGTTGGCACCATCATACATCTCGTGGTTGCTGTTCATGGTATAGACCCTGCCCTTATAACTATCGGGAAGCAGGTCCAAAAGGTGTTTTCTTTCCTCTTTGGAAGTTCCTGCGTAGTACACATCGCCCAAATGAATGATATAATCGGGGTTCTGTGAAAGCACTCCATCGATGACCAACTGGGCCGGACACTTGCCCTTTCCCCCATCTTGCCAAACCCCGGTACCCCAATCCCCGATGATGGCCACAGTGGCCTTGGAGGGTATCTCCGGATGCTGGGCCGTTTGCGGTGGCGGAACAAAGCCGTGCTTTTTGTGCGGAAATATTTTGTAGTAAAAGTAATAGACCATGACCAGCATCCAACGGTAATCCAACTGACAATATCGCGAGGCTGCATATAAGGTGCCATCGCCCGACACCCAGCCCGCCAGATTGGCGTTTGCTTCCAACATCTCGGGAGTGATGGTAGATGGAGGCAAATGAAATGCGGTCCTCAACAAAGGGGTAAGATGTCTCTCATCAATAAGATGGTTCAAGTGATACAAGGCCAATACATTTTCCATGTCATGGTCATACTCCTGGCTTTGTAGGTTTCCCGAATGCGCATATTGTTCGCAAGACTTTAGGTAATCCCAAAAGGCATTCCCGGATGTCTGGGCCGCAAGGGTCAAGGGCCCTTCGGATTGTGCTTTTTCAAGTTTCTGGTTAATGTCATCCAATTGCTCCTGCAAGTCGGATGTGATGTTGTAAGTGGCCATATCGATTGTTTTAGAAAAGTTTTTCGAACTATCCAGGGGGTCTTGATATATCGGGGAGTTTTCTCTGGACTGTTTGGGGGAAGTAATAAAAACACGTCCAACCCTTAAATGTAGGTATTCCTATTGGATTTCCATTGGGTAAAAACCAATTAGTTTCGAGGGTTTTACCACAATTCGGCGCAATTTTTCACTCCCCTGCCCATGTCTTAGAATAATGGGAAAATAATGGAGTAAATATGATATCATGCAATAATTTCATATATTAGTAACTGGTTACGTAAATAAAAACATATATGAATTTTGATACCATTGGTGAAATGGCCCTGGGTAGTAGATTAAGGGCGTTGAGCGAAACGGTTACTGAAGATGCAGGGCGGATCTATGATCTTTATGATGTGGAACTAAAGCCAAAATGGTTTCCCGTTTTCCACTTCCTGTCCCATAATGCAACGGGAACACCCATCACAACCATTGCCAACGAAGTGGGACACTCCCACCCCTCCGTGATCAAAATAGTCAAGGAGATGTCCAAAGCCGGATTGGTCGTAGAACAAAAGGACAAATTGGATGGACGTAAAAACAACATCTCCCTGACCCAAAAAGGAATAGACCTTTCCATAAAAATACAGGAGCAATATCTGGATGTGCAGAGTGCCATAAAGGATATGCTGGACCAAACCAACCACAACATTTGGCTGGCCATCCAAGAGTTTGAATACTTGCTGGGTGAAAAATCCCTTCTTAAACGGGTCATGGAACAAAGGAAAGCAAGGGAGTCTTCAAACATAACCCTTGTTGATTATAGGCCAGAGCATTACCCCGCGTTCAAACACCTTAATGAAGAATGGATCACCTCCTATTTTAAAATTGAAGATGCGGATAGAAAAGCTTTGGAAAATCCCAAGGAACATATATTGGACACTGGTGGGAAAATATTGGTGGCCTTACAGAACGGCACTGTTTTGGGCGTTTGTGCCCTTATTAAAATGCAGGACAACCATTATGACTATGAGCTGGCCAAAATGGCCGTATCCCCTTTGGCAAGAGGAAAGGGCGTTGGATACTTATTGGGAAAAGCCATTGTGGAAAAAGCCAGATCCTTGGGTGCTTCCAACATATACCTGGAGAGCAATACCATTCTAAAACCGGCCATATCACTTTATGAGAAGTTGGGTTTTCAAAAAGTGGCCGGGCACTTTACACCTTATGAGCGGTGTAACATTCAAATGGAACTTAAACTACACTAACCTAAATGGAAGTTGAAAACAAAATAGCAATGGTCATAAAGAATGATCTTATGGATTGGCAAAAGCTCAATGTCGCATCATTTTTAGCAAGCTCCATAGCGATACAATTTCCTGAAACCCACGGGAAATCATTTGTAAACGCATCGGGATCTCAATATCTTCCTTTTATCAAACAACCCATTCTTATTTACAAAGCTGATGTCCAGCTTCAAATTGATAGGGCATTCGCAAGGGCCAAACAAAGGGAGTTGAATATCGGAATATATACCCATCCCCTATTCGTCACCAAAAACGAAGATGAAAATCATATTGCAATGGGTAGGTTCTCGGATGAAAATCAAACTTTGGTCGGGATTATCGTATATGGCGATAAAAGAAAGGTGGGCAAAGCTTTGGACGGACTTAAGTTTCACGGATAAGGAGCATGGACATACCACTAAGGGAATTCAATTACAATGCTACGACCACGTGGGCACTTAGCTGATCCTTTTTGACTAATGCAAGAGTCGATTTGGATACATTCTTCGTGATATGGTTGTCGAATTTTGTAGCAACAAAAAAAATCATGATGAAAATAGTAACAACAGGCTCATTGGGCAACATTGGAAAACCATTGGTTCAAAAGTTGGTACAGAACGGACATTCTGTAACCGTGATCAGTAGTAATCCCGAAAGAAAAGGACCAATAGAGGAAATCGGTGCCCAAACCGCCATTGGCATAATGGAAGAAATCGATTTTCTTACTGAAACTTTCAAGGATGCGGATGTGGTTTACCTAATGGAAGCTGTCGGGCAAAATATGATGTTCGATCCAAACTTTGACATTATCAAAGCCTACTCGAACATCGTCAAAAACTACAAGCAAGCCATTATTCGATCAGGAGTAAAAAAAGTAGTGCACCTGAGCAGTGTTGGTGCGCATACTACCGAAGGAAATGGTGTACTTTCAATGCACTATTATGCAGAGCAGATCTTGAACGAATTGCCAAATGATGTGTCCATCAAGTTTATACGACCAGTCGGTTTTTATACCAACATATACCGGTTCATGAAAAGCATAAAAGAGAATGGGGCAATCGTGATGAACTACGGTGGAGACAAAAAAGAACCTTGGGTTTCACCATTGGACATTGCTTCCACAATTTCTGAAGAAATGGAAAGACCGTTTGTTGGCAGAAGCATTCGCTATGTGGCCAGTGAAGAAATTTCGCCCAAAGAGATTGCGCATCAATTAGGTAAAGCCATTGGAAACCCCAATTTAAAATGGGTATCCATCAGTAGTGAAGAATTGTTGGACGGAATGCTGAAAATGGGAATGAACCACCAAATAGCCAAAGGATTCATTGATATGCAATCCGCTCAAGGTGATGGCTCTCTGTATGAAGATTATTATAAAAACGAACCCGTTTTGGGAAAAATAAAATTTGCGGATTTCGCCATAGGGTTTGCCAAGGAATTCAACAAACAATAAAATTTCAACATGAAGAAAGAAGAAATTTCACCCCTTACGCTTATGGATAAAAATAAGGCCAGTGTGTTCCAGGATATAAAAGGGTGGCATGTAGCCATTCGTACAGATCAGTATAATGAGTTCATAAACTGGTATACTGAAAATCTTGATTTTAGGCTGATCCGTGAATGGAGTGCCGGCAATCTGCAACTGGCCTTTATGGCTCCGCCTGGTGAAGATAATTTCATCATTGAAGTTCTTGGGGAACAAAAAACGGTGGATCAGAACAGATTGGGAACAGGACCGGGCTATGATCACCTCTGCTTCAATGTCCAAGATTTGGATAGAACAATGAAAGCCCTGACAAAACGAAATATTGGCATTGATAGGTGTTTTGATGTCCCCGCCATTGGCAAACGGGTAGCCTTTATCACTGACCCATTCGGGAACAGAATTGAATTTTCCGAAGAAATGAAAAATTCATAGGTCCATTTTATCAACAATAACCCGTAATTTGTAAAATGCCAGGAAGCAAACCACATAGAATCAAGACTATAAACGAGTTTCATAAATTTAAGGGACTGCAACCACCCAAGCATCCTCTAATCAGTATCATTGATTATAGTACCATGGAGTGTAATGAAGAAATCCACTCTATAAATGTTATCTTCAACTTCTACAATATCTCGATAAAAAGGGGTATTGGGGCAAAATTGAAATACGGGCAACAGCATTACGATTTTGATGAGGGCGTTATGTTCTTTATTGCCCCCAATCAGGTGTTTGGCATAGAACCGTTGGAATCCAAGGAAAAACGGTCTGGATGGATGTTGCTTGTCCATCCGGATTTTTTATGGAACACACCATTGGCCAAAAGCATAAAACAATATGGCTTTTTTGATTACTCCCTTAACGAAGCCCTATTTTTATCGGATAAGGAGGAGGAGACCTTGAACGGGATAATCCAGAACATTGAAAAGGAATCAAACGAGAATATAGACCAGTTCAGTCAGAAAATAATCATTTCACAGATTGAGACCTTGCTCAACTATTCGGATAGGTTTTATAAACGACAGTTCATCACCCGCGAGAAAAGCAACCATCAAATTCTTGCCCGTCTTGAAAAAGTACTTTCGGATTACTTTGACAGCGATGACTTGGCAACAATGGGCCTGCCTTCTGTCCAAGATATTTCAAGTACACTGAATGTTTCACCAAGTTATCTGGGAAATTTACTCAGGGCATTGACAGGACAGGGCACACAGCAGCATATTCACGAAAAGCTGATTGAAAAAGCTAAGGAAAAACTTTCAACGACCAACCTGTCCATTAGCGAAATTGCGTACGGGTTGGGCTTTGAGCATCCCCAATCGTTCAACAAATTGTTTAAGAACAAGACGGAGATGAGTCCTTTGGAATTTAGAGCGAGTTTTAATTAAACATCCACTAAATACATTAAAAATCCAATCTGTAATTTGCCTACTGTTTATGTTGTTCTTGCTTTTACTATGGCTTTGACTGCTCTGAAACGGAAGCGGACCAACTAAGATCTCACCAATCTTTTTGTTAAACACACCATTTACCTGCATCAGGGGCCGGTCTGTAAGTGTAGTACTGCAATACTTCTTCCAAGGCCATTTTCAACGCCTTGTTCACAGGTACCATTTTGGTGCCCAGAGCATAATCAATCTGGTTCAGCTGCATGTAATACTCCGTGAACACGGGAACGTACAACCCTTTGGTAATGGCTTCGGAAACCGTTTTGTACTGCTCGGCCTGTCCTTCGCGGATGATCTTACAGGTGGCCAGGCGCAAACTGCCATATTTATCTCGGGTAGCCCCAAAACCGAACAATCGGCAAATGAGACCCCGGTACACATAGCTCCCACAATGGCCTTGATCCAAAGCGGAAAGCGGCTTGAACAAAAAGCAATTGGGGTAAGGATTGCCGTTCAACGTATCCAAAGTGGTTTCCGCCTCACCGGCCAAAAATAAATGAAAGGCCCAAGGTAAAAATTCCAATGGGGAGGCTTCTATATGGGGATAGTTACAACATTTTCCACAGCCTGAAACACAGCCCAATCCGGATGCTTTCTGAAATTGGGCACTCTCTTTTTCCAATTGCCCGAACAGGTTCTCAACCATACGGACCTTCTGCTCTAATGTCAAAAATTTTTTACCGAAGGTATCGCTATTTTTGACACGCTATAAAATTCCCTTATCAAAAATTTACAGGTCAGAGTTGTACCAAAAAACGAGTCAAAACATGGGCTCTTCCCTCACCTAATCTTGTCGAAAATTTTGGTCACCAGACCCTGCAGGTCGAAGCTTCCCAGAACGGCGTAAAGTTTATCAACGGTCCATGAATGCGCCCAATGGCTATGTGCTATTTTACGTGAATCAATATCTGGATTTTAGGCAAGTCCCGAAATGAGGTTCAAAGCACGATCAATTTCTTCCTTTGAATTATAGATGTGTACGGAATGCCTTATCATTTTCTCTCCAACGGAACGGGGTTGTAGCCTTTCCTTCTCCCACATGTATTTTTGAAGGTCGGGTCCTGACATGCCTTCCACCCCGTATGTGGTGATTCCGGCTGCCAGTTCTTCATTGGTGGACGAATAGATGGTCACGTGTTTCATTTGCTTCAGGCCATCCCGAAGGTGCATGCCCAATTCCTTGATCCTACCGATCCAAACATCATGGCCAATGGTGTTGAAAAAGTCCACGGCGGCATCATACCCAGCCATGAGCCCTGCATTACCCGTTCCGTTCTGCATCAACCGGAACCCATGATCGTCCTGATTGTCCCAGTTGTAGCTGGCAATAGTGGACCAGACGCCGCCCACCACATCTTTATTGATATACAAAAGACCGCTGCCCGCCGGGGCCAATAACCATTTGTGCAAACTGGAATAATAGGCATCACAACCGATATCCTTCACATCCACCTTCACATGTCCCACACACTGGGCACCGTCCAAAATGGTGAAAATGCCGCGTTTTTTGGCCTCGGCACAGATTTGTTTTACGGGCATCACCGTTCCAAATCCGGAAATGATGTGCGGTACGGCAATGACTTTGGTCTTTGGGGTCACCTCCTTAAAAATAGCATCCACTATGGCTTGGGGGTCATTGGCGGGTTCGGGCATAGTGGCCTGTTTGTAAACACAGCCTTTGCGTTTGGCCAGCAATTGCCAAGCCCCAAATCCACCACCGTGTTCCTGGTTGGTATTTAGGAGTTCGTCCCCTTTTTTCAAATCCAGGCCCATACCTACGTAGTTCATGCCGAAAGTGGCATTTTGGGTGAGGGAGATTTCCTTAAAATCACAGTTGACTATTTTCGCCAACTTCGTGCGCAACTCTTCATAGGGAAAATAGCCTGTCAACAATTCCGGTCCCGAACCATCCTTGTAATCCACAGTAGCGGCCTCCACGTTCCAGTGCATCATGTGGTCGAACATTTTGTCCAGCACATACCCCGAAGTAGGTCCCATGGTACCATTGTTGAAATACGTCTGCCCTTCTTTTAGGGGAAATTGTTTGCGTACCATTTTCCAATAGTCGTCGTCCTTGTTGGCAACCTGTTTTAGGGAATCAATGGACCAGTCTTTTTTTGGGTCGAAGGACAACAAGGGCAAGGAAATCATGGCCACGGCCCCTTGTTTCAAGAATTTTCTGCGTTGTGACATATTTTGGTGGTTATTGGTTTAGGGTTTAGGGTTTAGGGTTTAGGGTGAAAGTACTGAATTATTGTAAACTGTACATTGATTATTGTTTATCGATCATTGATTACCGATCATGAAACCCGATGCCCTGCAAAATCTTAGGGATACATTTTTCAATGCGGTCTTCACGGGTCTTGGATTGTTTCGCACCCGAAAAATGCAGCAGATATCCTTTTTGTCTTCCTGGGGTCAGGCTTTCAAAAGCTTCCTTCAGTTCGGGATCCATGTCCAATCGATTTTGGAACTCTTCCGGCACATCATATTCCGAAACATCCTTACGTTTTACCGTCAACCCTGCTTTTTCCACTTCCATGGCCTCAAAGATGTATTGGCGTAAAATATCCAGCTTCTCCTTCACTTGATCCACTTGGGTGAACTTCACCACCCTGCCGGCCTGTGTGTTCTCTCCCGGTTTTTCTAAAATGTGATGGGGATCTTGCAACAAGGCGCCCTTAAAAAAACTGATCCAGCAATACTCCTTAAAAGCGGCCAGCATCATAAAATTGCGTCCGTTGTAGGTATAACAGGGCACGCCCCATTTCCGTTCTTCGGTAACCCCGCATTCCAATAAAAGGGTGCGGAGCAATTTCATTTCATCCTGCCATTGGTGTACTTTGCAATCCGGAGTGCCGACCAAAGAGCATCTTCCGCAGCCTATTTCAAAATATTCGTCTACCGCTGGATTCATATTTGTGATTGTTCGATTTTGACTCTTCTTTTCAAAGAAAATGTAAATTCTTTGAAGATTCATCATTACTTCTCCAGCTTTTTCTTCATTAAGCTGAAATGATCCCTTAAATTTAAGAGCTAATTCAAAACAATGAAAAATAAATTACTCTCCCTATTGCTGTTAATGGGAACCCTTACCGTATCCGCCCAGGAAACTGTCCTTGGGTTCAGCAAAAAAGCCTCCGATGAAGAACTCAAACTCGAGGCCGCATTCGAAAAAGAACTTACCGCTTCCAATCTGGACGACTGGATGAAGCGCATGGCCGCCGAACCGCATTGGGTGGGCACGGCTTATGGCGAGGAAAACGTGAAATGGATGGAAAAACAGTTCAAATCCTGGGGGTACGATACCCGTATCGATACCTACCATGTGCTGTTCCCCTACCCTAAAGTGCGTTTGTTGGAACTCACCGCCCCCAACAAGTACACCGCTTCGTTGGAGGCCATTCCTGTGGAGGGCGACCCCTACACGGCGCAGGGTGATAAATTGTTACCCAGCTACAATGCCTTTTCCACCGATGGCGATGTGGAGGCCGAACTTGTTTTTGTAAACTACGGCATCCCCAGTGATTATGAGGAGCTCGAAAAATTGGGCATCGATGTAAAAGGAAAGATCGTGATTGCCAAATACCAGGGTTCCTGGAGGGGCATCAAGCCCAAATTGGCTGCCGAGAAGGGCGCCATTGGCTGTATCATCTACTCCGACCCGATGGATGATGGGTATTATCAGGGAGATGTATACCCCAAAGGACCGTTCAAGAACAAAACGGGCGTGCAGCGTGGTTCCGTAATGGACATGCCCCTGTACCCTGGCGATGTATTGACCCCCGGCTATGCCGCCACCAAGGACGCCAAGCGTTTGGATAGAAAAGACGCCCCTACCATTACCAAGATTCCAGTGTTGCCGATTTCGTATGAAGATGCGCAGCCCTTGTTGGAAGCTTTGGAAGGCCCCGTAGCCCCTGAAAATTGGAGAGGCGGACTGCCCATTACCTACCACATCGGTCCCGGTCCTGCCAAAGTACATTTGAAACTGGAGTTTGACTGGCAATTGAAACCTGCCCACAACCTGATCGCCACCCTAAAAGGTTCGGAATTTCCCGATCAATGGGTAATGCGCGGCAACCACCACGATGCGTGGGTACATGGTGCCAGTGACCCGATCAGTGGCATGGTGGCCCTGATGGAAGAGGCCCGTGTGATCGGAAACCTCGCCAAAAAAGGCCAAAAGCCAAAGCGTACCCTAGTGTACTGCGCTTGGGATGCCGAAGAGCCCGGACTTATCGGTTCCACCGAATGGGTGGAAGACCATAGAGCCGAACTACAGCAAAAAGTGGTGGCCTACATCAATACGGACGGGAACAGCCGTGGTTACCTCGGTGCCGGTGGCTCCCACTCCCTACAGGCCATGGTCACCCAAGTAGCCAACACCGTTGTGGACCCACAAAAAGGGGTCTCCGTAGCGGAACGTCGCATGGCGGCCAGCACCGTTCGGGGTGGCGATGGCTCCTTTAAACTGTCCGCCCTGGGTTCGGGGTCGGATTACACCCCCTTCATCCAGCACAGCGGCATTGCTTCATTGAACCTCGGCTTTGGCGGGGAAGGCTCCGGCGGGGAATACCACACCATTTACGACACCTATACCCACTATACCCGTTTTAAAGATCCCGGATTCCAATATGGGGTGGCCTTGGCCAATACGGCCGGACTGATCACCTTGCGTTTGGCGAATGCCGAGGTATTGCCGTTTGAACTCACCCAGTGGCATTCCACTGTGGACGGCTATTTGGGCGAGGTAATGAAAACCTTGGAAAGCATGCGCTCCGATGTGGAAAAACACAACAAACTGGTAAAAAAGGATGCCTATCAATTGGTGATGGATCCCAAAAAACCGGTTGCCCCTGCCAAAATGGAGGCCGAAATTCCGTATTTGGATTTCTCCCCTTTGCAAAACGTAATCGCCGATTTGAAAAAGAGTATCGATGCCTATACCAAGGCCGACCTTATGGCTTTGCCCGCTGCCAAAAAGGCGCAGTTGAACCAAGCGTTGATGGGTATGGAGCAGGTGTTGTTACAGGATAAAGGACTCCCCCGCAGGGACTGGTTCAAGCACCAGATCTACGCCCCTGGATTTTACACGGGCTATGGGGTAAAAACACTTCCAGGCGTGCGCGAGGCCATCGAGCAGAAAGAATGGAAAGAAGCACAAGAACAGATCGGGGTCTTGGCCACCACCCTCAAAAACTTTGATGCCGAAGTTCAAAAATTGATCGGCCTTACAAAGTAAGTACCTATTTTTTAAAATGCAGACCGCCCTTCGAGAACGTGTACCGAAGGGCGGTTTTTATTGGAAGAATACCTACACCAGCCAGTTGACTTGGTTGCACAGGACCAACTAGTCCTTCAACGACTTCATATCGATCACAAAACGATATTTGACATCACTTTTGAGCATGCGTTCGTAGGCGGTGTTGATCTCTTGGATGTTGATCACTTCCACATCGGAGGTAATGTTGTGCTTGCCACAGAAATCCAACAGTTCTTGGGTTTCGGCAATACCCCCGATCAAGGAACCTGCCACACTTTTTCGGCCCATGATCATGGGCACCGTGACCAACATGGGGTCCAGTGGCCCCAAATAGCCCACCACCACCAAGGTGCCGTTGGTGGCCAACGTGGCCACATACGGATTTAGGTCGTGTTCGTAGGGTACGGTATCGATGATCAGGTCGAACTGGCCTGCGGCCTTTTGCATTTGGGCGTCATCCGTGGAAATGACCACATGATCTGCGCCCAACGCCTTGGCATCGTCCATTTTATTGGTGGATCGCGAAAACAAGGTCACTTCGGCGCCCAAGGCCGAAGCCAATTTTAGCGCCATATGGCCCAAGCCGCCCAAGCCCACCACGGCCACTTTGCTGCCCTTGCTCACCTTCCAGTGGCGCAGTGGGGACCAGGTGGTAATACCCGCACAGAGCACGGGAGCAATGCCCGCCAGATCCAGACCTTTGGGCACGCGGAGTACAAAACCCTCATCCACCACTATTTTTTCGGAATATCCGCCATGGGTGGGGCTGTTCAAATGCTTGTCGAAGCCCCCGTAGGTGCCCACCCACTCCGGGCAGTATTGCTCTTCATCGTTTTGGCAACTGTTGCAGCTACGGCACGAATCCACCAAACAGCCCACGGCGACAATATCGCCCACTTGGTGCTTGGTAACCCCGGAGCCCACTTGGGTGACCTTGCCCACAATCTCGTGGCCGGGCACTACCGGATATTGGGTCATGCCCCAATCGTTTCGGGCAAAATGGAGGTCCGAATGGCAGACCCCGCAGTACATAATGTCTATTTCGACGTCCTTTTCGAGGACCGTTCTTCGGTCGATCTGCATTTGTTCCAGATTGGCTTCGGCAGACTGGGTGCCAAAGGCCTTTACAGCTATAGTGTCCATACGTGTGTTGATTTAGTTGTGGTTTTTTTAAATGTACAAAACTTTGGGGTTGGGTACACTACTTTTATTGGGGAAGCCAAAAAAGGTGGTGATCTGGTTCTTTTGCCCCACCATTTGCATTATTGGCATGCTTCCCCTAAATTTCCCATCCCAATACACAACTTACCTACCATGAACATACGGCTTACCAAAGAACAGAAGATCAAAGTGCTCAACTCTACGGACATATATGCGATCATGCAGCAGGTATTGCTGCGCGAAAACAAGATACGACGCAACCAAGAGCATTTTTGGGTGGTGGGGCTCAACCACAACAACAAGGTTTTGTTTGTGGAGCTCATTGGCCTGGGGGCCAGCAACCGGGTAAATGCCGACCCGCCCGATGTATTCCGCATGGCGATCTACAAACTGGCCAGCAAGCTGATCTTGGTGCACAACCACCCCAGCGGCTCGCACGAGGTTACCGATGCCGATATTACCTTTACCGACCACATGCTAAAAGTGGGGAAACTGATCAAAGTGGAAGTGCTGGACCATTTGGTGATCACCGAAACCCACTACACCAGTTTTGCCGACCAAGGGGTAATGGACCAACTCAAAAAAAGTGGCCTGTTTGAGATCATGGGCCGTGAAAAGCAGGAATTGGATGCCTTTAAATTGGAAACGGAACGGAAACGGGCCGAAAAAGAAAAGGCAAAGGATATTGCCAGGAAAATGAAAGCCAAAGGCTACGACGATGCCACCATTAAAGAACTAACGGGGTTGAGTTTAAAGGTGATTGGGGGGATATTGATTAATATGAATGAAGGGATTAAATTGTTTAAAATCTATAAATTTTAAAAAAGATTATTTAATAATTCTTCTTCATTAAAATCGGGAGATCCCTGTCTAGAATAATAATTAGAGTATCTGGATATTATATCCTTCAAAAACGGACTTGATACTGTTGCAATCCTTTCCATATCCCCATTTTTTAATGATTCTTCTACCTCTTTTTCATTGATTGTTACTTTATTTTGAAAATCAATGAATCCATTCGGAATCGAGTCAATTTTAGGAATAAAATGAAATTGAGGTCTAGAATTCCTGATATAACTTTTCAAATCCCCTTTTTTGGTTTTGCTCATGTCTGGGTTTTTGAATTCATCGTCAATTTCCTCTGGCATGATTACTTTTAAAAAGAGTATTTTTTTAGATTTTCTCACTCCATTTTTCAAATCAATATCACAAGCAGGAGACAGAACAAGATAAAATGACGAATCTTCCTTGAAAAGAATAACATCACCAGTAAAAATATTTGGTTTTACTGGTTTGCTTATGTAAAATTCAGCTGGATGATATTTTTCTAAATCTCCTGAACTGGATTGGTCTAGATATTCATGCATATGTAGCAATGTATACCTTAAGAGTGACTTTTCCTTTTCTTCAGGGTCACGAGAAGAATCATTTATCCACAAGTCCAATGAATTGGACATATGATTCCAAAAAATATTATTCAAGTAATTTTCAATTGTTCCCTTGCTATTTAAAATATTAGTAATTCCAGTATCATAAATTTTCACAAACTGTTCTAAATAACCTTCCTCTTCCTGCTCTCCTCTTGTTTTAATTTTGAATAAAGCAGACTCCTCTTTTAAGTCTTCAGCTACATTCTGAGGAGTTCCCGTTATTACAAAAACTGGGAATCTTAAATTAGATTTTATTTCTCTAATAACCTCATTTCCAGATGAATCTTCACCACCTTTACCTAATAAATCCAAATCTACAATTGCCGCATCAAATATATTCCTCCCTTTTAATAGTTCCAGTGCTTCATCCTTGTCGCTTGACTCAATTGGTTTTATTTTAACCGTACTTTCTAAGTTATATGAGTCTATATCTCTCTTATAACTTTTTAGTGCATCTTTATCATCCTCGACAATCAATAAATTTAATTCTTTCATAATTCTATTTCTATTTGAAAGTATGCCCCCTCATTAGATTTTCGAGCTTTTAATTTACCATTTAGTCTTTCAACTGCCTCTCCTGCAATAGCCAAACCTAACCCCGTCCCATTATGTTTTTTTGAATAACCCGGCTCAAAAATTATATCAGATTCGATTTCATCGTCTGTTAAACCCGGTCCATTGTCCTTATAATCAATTTTTATTGATTCCAAAGTCTTCGAAACTGTAACTTCTATCTCTCTTGAATCCTTTTTTGAATTTGTCAACCAATAAATACTGTTCTCTATCAAATTGGTCATTGCGACATACAAATCTTCCTCCCAACCGTATAGTGAAACAATATCATCACAGATTATTGAAAATCTTATATTGGACTCATTTAAAGACTGCTTAAATACTTTATACGAATCTTCGATAATTGGTTTAATCTTAAATTCCTTTTTATTTCCACGTCGCTGACTAGCTAAAGGATTCACCCTTTTGAACAAGTCAGAAATTAATTTGCTATTTTTCCTGAAAGCCTCAACACTTTCACTCACCTCATCCAGTATCTCTTCATCCTTTGAAGCTTTGTAGTGTCTTATATACCTCTCGATTACTTTTATTTCCGTGTTCAAAAATTGAATCGGCTTCCTACCTTCATGCAGAATGAAATTTACAATTTTACCCAGTGTTGCTTGACCTTGATATATTGCAATTGTCTTTTGAATATCTTCTAACAGCTCTGCTTTTGATTCCTCCTCTTTCTTTAAAATGTCCTTGATCTCATTAATATTGACTTTAGATACATTGAACTTTTCTAATTTGGATTCAATATTGTTAGATAATTCCGAAAAACTAAAAAGATTATTCATAGAATTTTGGATAGAAGTCCTTCCCTTTCGGCTTTTAAGACTTCTCTCCCTAAATGTCAATCTTCTCAGTTCTAATTCTTTAAGTACTTTTTGTGAAATTTCTTTTAGACCTTGATAATATTCATTTTCCTTGAGTCCATCACGTGCGCTTTTTTCTTCAAGATTTGACAGTTCTTCTGATTGAATATTAATAAATCCAACTATTTGATTATTACTTATTTTAAGAGTGAAGTTCTGAATTCTATCTTTATCTAAATCAAGCCAGTCAATACCTCCATTGCCATAGGGTCGAATTCTAAATTGATTTTTGTAAATATTAACCCCATAAACCTCATTTAACATCCTTTTTGCTTCATTTTTTCCAGCAAACTTTTCTGTTACTGGGTCTATAAGGCCCTTGTTAATCAGATTATCTATTGCTTCTGGCTCTCGATCAAATACACGAAAATCTATGGTTAGCTCACCACAATATTTACCACCATTTTGTAACTCAAAATGAGTGTTGATATTTTCAGATTGCTTAACGTCTGTAACATTATTCTCGTAAAGTAAGCTTGCGGTTCCCTGTGAGTCAACAATTCCACTGATCCTATAATCATACAATTCAATAATTGGATAAGTTTCAATTTCAAAGTCACGCTCATTGTATCCCTCAATAGGGCAGTTTGTAAATGATAGGTTTATAGTGAATCTATCATTCTCAAAATCCTTGAATGGTGAAATCAATTTTCTTAATTCGTTTACTAAGCTTTCAATTGAATTCTTATCCCAAGCGGATATTTTGCTATCCTTTACTTCATTTTTTGCAATTATTTCGATTTGTGTACCCGACTCTTCATTGGTCATTTCTTTTTCGACCAACAATTCTATTTTTTCAAGAAATTCGTCGGTTTTAAATTTGCGCCAATCAATTACGACTGTAGTTTTTTCGCCATTTTCATCAATCGATGACAACGTCATCTCTTGCCCCAATATAGAGGCCGCGAATCGACCAATACCTTTTCTACCTTGAAATTTTCTGCCCTTTGGACTTTCTTTCCTTTTAAGTTTATCATCCGTTGCAGGTACTAGCCATTTATTGATAACCGTATCGAAGTTCATTCCATGACCATCATCAGATATCAATATGACTAAAGCGTCTTCATTATCAATGCTTTTATATTCAAAATTGATGTCCACCTTGGATGAATCTGCATCATAAGAGTTTTTTACCAACTCAACTAAAGCAGCATATGAATCACCAATTAAATCACTTCCAATGGTATGGATTATTCTGGCAGCGGGCCTTATTTTATAAGACAATTCAGGTTTGCTATCCATTAAATAAAGATTTTATGCTATCTGCAATTTTATTGGCCATTAATGGGGGCACAGCGTTGCCAATTTGTTTAAAAGCAGCACTTCGCCCTCCTTCAAAATAAAAATCATCAGGAAATGATTGAATCCTTGCTGCTTCCCTAACTGACAATGATCGTACTTGTTTCGTATCAGGGTAAATATAATGGTGACCATCCTTTGCTATATGCGCCACCATTGTATGAGATAAACCTTCAGCATCTACAACCTTAAATCTATCCAAAAAGGATTTTTGATTTTTATGCGTTTTTAATTTTTCTGGTAAATCAGGATACTTAAGCCGTTCTTTGTTTTGCCACTTTTTAATTGCAATTTCATAAATAGATAAATCTCTTTGGTTATGTGGCCTTGCGATATGCTGGGTTATAAAATCAACTCCATTTCTAATTTCAAATTGTTCAAGGTAACTGGTGGAATCAGATGAGTATTTACTGATTGGGTTTTTTTCTCCTGGCTTAAGGCTCTTCAAATCGGAGAGCAAATCTTTAACCTTAAAATCATGATCAACCTTGGCGAATTTAGGATATGAAAAGTCTAAATCTTTACGCCATCCTATCAATATGATTCGTTTTCTTTTTTGTAAAACCCCAAAATCTTCTGAATGTTGAATGCTGAAATCAAGATTATAACCTACCCTTTTAAAATAAGCTCTCATATTTTTGAAATACAACCCATTTTGGGCTGAAATAAGTCCTAAGACGTTCTCAAAAACAAAAACTTTGGGTCTATAATTCTTTAAGAACTTAGCGTATTCTTTATAAAGGTAATTTCTGGGGTCATCCTTCATTCCTTTTTCATCTCTTGCCCTACCAACCAAGGAATACGCTTGACATGGAGGTCCACCAACAACAAGGTCTATTTCTTTGTTCCCAGCAAGTTGGTCTACCTTATTAAATATGGTCTTATTGTTTGAACCTCCAATTCCTATGTTCAAAACAGAATTAGATAATGACTTATCACTATAGTCATTGATGAATTTTTCTCTAGAAACCTTTCCAGTCAAATAATCATAATAATGATCTAGTTTATTCTCTTTTTTAAGCTTGTGATAGGTAAGTCGAGTTTCAAGAGTGCTACAAGCATGATTATCAACTTCTATATGAGCAATCGGATTGAATCCCGCTTTTATAAAGCCCTCAGACAACCCTCCAGCTCCAGAAAATAGATCTACAAAATTCATACCGTTGGTTATAAAACCAACTAAAAGTACTTTGGTTCCATAAAAAAAAGAAAAAAATGTAGATATTTTTTTACAAGTTGTTCTTTAACAACACTATTTTAAGCTAAAATGTAGATAATTTATATCACCAACTTATAATAATATTATTGACCTTACCTAACAACTCGGCGGCCATGGCCGGGTCCAACCCATATCCCTGTAGGCTACCCACGGGGTTTTTAAAGCTCAGTTGGGTGGTGTTGGCATCCACTTCTTGCAGTACCAGTTTTAAGGGAATATCGTTGATCGCCAAAGGGTCGCCCGCCATGATCTGGGCAATGTATTTGGGCTCAAAAAAGAGCAATTGCCGCAAGGGCGGTATGGTGATCCCGTGCTTGGCCACAATGGCCTGGGTATCGATCTCGTGCAGTAGCAAAAAACCGTGGTCGGTGATCCGTTGTTTCAGGGTTTCGTACACCTGCCCAAAGGGCAGCGGTAGCAGTTGGTGTTCCACATGGGCTTTCATAAGCGGTATGTTTAGGCGGTGGAACGGGCAAAGCCCACGGTTTCGCGGTAGGTTGTGGGTGAGATTTCGGCGTTGTTCTTAAAAAAGCGGCTAAAGTAGTGCTCGTCGTCGTACCCGAGGTCGTAGGCGATCTCCTTTACGCTTTTGTTGGTGAGGTACAGCTCGCGCTTGGCCTCTATAATGATCCGCTCGCTGATCAGGTTGGTCATGGTCTTGTTAAAATGGTTCTTGGTGATCTTGGCCAGCGCCTTGGGGCTTATGTTCAGCAGGTCGGCATACTCCCCGGCGGAGTGCTTAGTGCGGTAGTGGGTCTCGATCAGGTTTTTCAGCTTTTGGAGGATAAAGGGCTCCTTTTCGTCGGATAGCCCTTCCAGCACTTCGGGCTGTTGCTTGGCCTTGGCGCGGGAGGTAGTGATCAAAAAGATCTTGAGGTAGGAGACCAACAGCTCGTACTGGGCCATTTCGGCCTTTTGCACTTCTAGGCGCATCTGATGCAGTACCCTATCCAGCTTGTTGCGGATATCGTCCGTTATGCTGAGCATGGGCGGGTTGTAAATATTGTTGAAGAGCACTCCGTTGCAGGCCACCTGTTCGTGGTGATGGTGGATGCAGAAAAAATCGGGATGGAAATGCAACACCACGCCTTCCAACGGTTCGTCCTCGGTAAGGGTAAAGGGTTGGTAGGGCGTCATGGCGAACAGGGTGTCGGGCGTAAAGGCGTGTTCCTGAAAATCCACCTGGGCGGTGCCCCTCCCCTTTTTGATCCAGATCAGGGAGTAGTAGTTGTGGCGGTTGGTATCGCAGAACTGGCAGCTGTCCTCAAAATGGGAAAGCTTAAAGGCCAGGTTGCCCGTTTGTTCGTCAATTAGCGTGTTGGTGTTGTAGAGGTCCATATTTTTTTAGTTGTCAGTTATCAGTGGGCAGTTATCAGTTGTCAGTGGGCAGTTATCAGAAATCTGAGGTCTGAGGTCTGAAGTCTGAACTCTGAACTCTGAAATCTGAACTCTGAAATCTGAAATCTGAAGTCTGAAATCAGTAATCTGAAATCTGACATCTGACATCTGACGTCTGAAATCAGTAATTACAATCGGCGTTCGTTGGCCGCAATCGGCAGGTCGTTGATACTGGCATACCGCTTTTGCATTAACCCGTGCGCGTTGAACTCCCAGTTCTCGTTCCCGTACGCACGGAACCACTGCCCTTGGGCATTTTGGTACTCGTATTCAAAACGCACTGCAATACGATTGTCGGAAAAGGCCCAGAGTTCCTTACGTAGTTTATAGTTTTTTTCCTTTTGCCATTTGTCCGTCAAAAAGGCAACGACTTCTTCCCTCCCGTTCACAAACTGGGAGCGGTTGCGCCATTCGGTGTCCACAGTGTAGGCCCTGCTTACCTTTTCGGGGTCTTGGCTGTTCCAGGCATCTTCTGCCAATTGTACTTTTTCTTCGGCCGTTGCTTCGGTAAAGGGGGGCAACGGATATTTTTTTTCAATGATCATGGTGTGTCTTTTTTAAAATGAAAAAGGGCAGGACCTATGGCAAGCCCTACCCTTTGGAATTAAAACTATTTGCTGTTTTTTACCGTGGGCCATTTGGCGTGCGCCGCCTTTTTAAGCTCTGTGGTGCGTTGGCCCCAATCCAAGGAAGTGTCCAAAGTCTTCCCGTCAAACGGACCATTGTAGAATAGGTACAGTTTACCATCCACTATATCGAAAGTTTCCGGGTTAATTGGAAACTTGGTGTCCTTTGCAGCCACACCCCAAGCGCAATAGCCATCAAATTGAGGTAAGTAGTTGCTGGGTGCCTTGGTGAAGGCATCGCGGTTGGCCTTGCTGGCAAAGTAATAGGTGGCCCCATTGTGCTTGGCCGTATAGCTTTTGCTTCCTTTTTGGGCCGCTCCGGAGAAATAGGCCACTACATCGTACCCGCCAATGGCAAGTCCGTTCTTGTCAACAGGGTCTATCTGCGCCTGTGCACCAATCATGGCAAACAAGGCTACCCCCAAAAGAAAAATGGATTTAATTGATTTCATCTGTTATTGATTTTATAATTAGAAAAAATGAACACTATACGGTTTCAGCTTCCACTACCGGAAAATCGATATCGGTATTGGCGGTGTTGTTAAAGTAGTTGGTGAAAACGTTCAAGGCCACGTGTGCCACGATCTCGCCTACGGCACCATCGGTAAAACCGGCATTTTTTACGGTTTCCACATCGTCTGCAGATACCCTACCTCTTTTTTCCACCAAAGTTTTGGCGAACGTAAGGGCAGCAGCGATCTTGGGATCTTTGTTACGGCCTTCGCGGGCCATGTGCAAGGTGTCGGTATCAATGCTTACCAATTTTTCCCCTATAAAGGAATGGGCGGACAAACAATAGTTGCAGGCGTTGGACTCGGCCACGGCCAAAGCGATCAATTCGCCCAAACGACCACCCAAGGTTCCTTTGCCCAAGGCATCGCTCAAGTTCAAATAGCCTTCCAATACGGCAGAAGAGTTGCCCATGGTGCGCATCATGTTCGGCACCATGCCCAATTTGCCTTGGATGCCATCAAAAAGTTCTTTGGATCTTCCGGTTGCTTCGTTGGGATCCAATGCTAGTAAACGTGTCATAGTTTTTGTTTTTAAATGGATTGTCATTATTGACGTTACAAAGGTGCGGTGGCCGTGGTTGGGATAAAATGGACAGATGTCACTTGTTCTTGGACAATTTTCCCTAGATGGATAAAATGTTGGTTTCCGTCAACCTGAACTTTTTCAGGTTTTCATCAAGATTTGCCCGTCAACTGGTTGGAATTCTGAACTGCATTCAGAATGACGACAGGCAGGTTCAGAATGACGACATTCAATTTGGATGATTATCTCCCAATGAAAAAAATAGGGTCATATCAAGGATCTTACGTACCAAAATGACATCAATGCAAACCTATGATCCCTCAACCCAAACCCTACAACCGTCAATTACATATGCAACATTATTACGCATGGTTTAGTTTGGTCAAAAATTAAGGAAAATGACCACACTTGAAACGATAAACCTCTTACAGAAAATTTGTTTGGTTGCCGCGGGCGTTATCCTGTACCTTGCAGGATGGTTACACGGTGCCCACTGGGGAAAAAGAAACCGGATATAGCACAATACGGCACCGTTCAGGACGTTTTTTATGATGTCCTAAAACAACCTAAACCTACTTGAGCCATCTTTACACAAGACCCCCTTATCAGACGGATTTTGGTACTTTGCCAGAACCAACATTACATTATTGCCATCAGCGAGCTCTGGAACGGAGCCCTGCAATATGCCTGCTGGCACAAACCGAAAACCCTTTTGGAAGAATCGAGCCTCATCGTCATCGGTGGATCCTCCTTCATTTCCCCAAAAAAAGACAAAACGGAATACCATTTTAAGCACAAGGGCTGGTGCTTTTCCTTGGAAAAGATCGTACCCCCAGGTTCCATGGCCACTCCCCTTATCTTTTTGGAAGTCACCGACCAAGAGCAAAAAAAAAGTACCTGGAAAATGGAAGAAATGCCATTGCCCAAGTACTTAGGTAATTTTTTATGAGGGTCCCCTAGCCTTTGTAGGTGACGCGGTAAATGGCGTCGCCCACATCGTCGGAAATCAAGAGCGAACCATCTTTGAGGAACAGCAGGTCCACGGGCCTACCAAAGGCTTCTTGCGATTCCTCGTCCAACCAGCCATAGATGAAAGGTTCATAACCCACGGCTTGGTTGCCATCCAATTTTACCAAGGAAATCCTGTACCCTACTTTGGAGGAACGGTTCCAAGAGCCATGCTCGGCCAAAAAGGCATGTCCCTTATAACTTTCGGGGAACATGGTGCCCGTATCGAACTTTACGCCCAGGGCCGCCACGTGCGCTCCTAAAGGCTGTACGGGAGGTACAAAATCGGAACAGGGACGTTGGGATCCAAAATCAGGATCCGGAACGGTACCGCCATGGCAAAATGGAAAACCAAAATGTTGGCCCACCTCGGTCAATCGGTTCAATTCTCCCGGAGGGGTATCATCTCCCATCATGTCCCTATTGTTATCGGTAAACCACAGTTCGCCCGTTTGGGGGTGCCAAGTAAAACCTACCGTGTTTCGTACCCCTTGGGCTATGATCTCGCGGTTGCCTCCATCGGCATCCATACGGGTAATGGACGCAAAACGTTCGTCCACCGAAGTACTATCACACACATTACAGGGAGCACCTACAGGCACGTACAATTTATCGTCAGGTCCAAAGGCGATATATTTCCAACCGTGGTGAAAATTTCCTGGATAATCGTCATAGATCAACTCCGGTTCCTGAGGATTGTCCAACTGCTGCTCAATATTCTGGTATTTGAAGAGTCGGCTTACGGCAGCCACATATAGGGCCCCATTTTTGAAGGCCACCCCGTTGGGTTGCTCCAAGTCCTTGGCGATGATATAGGTGGTGTCTCCCCTGAAATCCCCATTGGTATCCTTTACGGCATATACCACCCCTTCGTTGCGGGTGCCCACGAACAGGGTACCGTCATCGCCCATGGCCATGGAACGCGCCCCGTCCAAACCTTCGGCGTATACATCAATATTAAAGCCCGCGGGCAAATGCAATCGGTCCAAAGGCAAACTGCCTTGATAAGTTTGTTCCACTTCGGTCTCCTCGGTCGCGGCTTCCTTTTTCCCGTTACAGGAAAGTACTGCCAGTGAAAGCGCACAAAGGGTTATGGACCTAAAGGTCAAATCATAAATTTTCATGTTGCTTTTTAGGTGTTTTAGTTTCTAATCCCCTAAGCTAAAACAAAATGATGGAAATGTAGAATACAAGTGAGGGTACTTTTGTGAAAATTCTACTCTTTTCTCTCATAGGGTGCGAGGTTGCCCTGATACCAAATATTGGTGCGATGGCTACTGGACATGGCAATGCGTGCCGTACGGTTGGGAAACAATTGGGCGACTACCTGATAGGCTTCCGCTCCTTGGTTCACATTGAATTTGATCACGTAACCCTTACCCTTTGTTACGGGTTCCAATGAAAAATCCTTGGGAACCCCCTCGAATTTTATGCCTGTTTGTTGAGGATTGTAAGTGCCGCCCATCCGGCGTTCCCCAAAATAAGGCAGGTCCGCCATGACACTATCGCCCACCATACGCAAATACCCTCGGGAACCCGCAATATCGATTCGGCTAGCCGTGCTGCCCGGTGGCAAAAGCCCAGCGTTGGCAATGCTGTTAAGACTCTGGCTGGCCATGGGCTGGGCCCACATGGCCTGGATCTCGAAATGTTGGTCTCGGGCTATTTTATCCAACGCGGCCACCTCTTCCGGGGTAGCCTGATAGACAGAGGAACAACCTGTTACAAAGAACAACAGGGCAACCGTGAAAATGGTATGGAATAGGGTTTTCATAGCGAAGGAAATTAACCCTATAATTTACGAAATCCCAAGGTAATATCCCATATAAATAACGCCCAATTAACGTTTGAAACGTTCAAAAATGGCCAAAGTCTTCTTGGTGTTGATGAAATAAACCCCTGTCAGCAAAATGGTGGCCGCCAATACGGATTGTACCGTAATCTGTTCTTTCAAAAAATACCATCCCAAGAGCATGGCCACGATAGGGTTCACATAAGTGGACGTTGCCACTTTTTCCGGTGAAACGGTCTTCAATAAAAAATTGAAGGAGGTGAAGGCCACTATACTGCCAAAAACCACCAAAAGGGCCATTGACCACTGTACCTTGCCACTCCAATCCAAAGGAGAGGACCATTCTTCCCCAAAGGCCAAACTCATCAATGCCAGAGTTATCCCGGCAGTGAACATTTGATAGCCCGTGTTCACAAAATAGTTGGTGGGTAAATCGGCACGGGCCACGAAAAGGCTTCCATACGCCCAACTGAGCATACAAAAGAAAATCATGATCATTCCGGTGATGGATTCTTCTCTGGTGATGATCTGTTTTTGGCTTACCAATAAATAAATCCCGATAATGCCCAAAACCACTCCGATCAAGGACATGGGCTGTATCTTTTTACCTTGCAGCATCCGCATCAACAATAAAATGATGAGGGGTTGGGCAGAAATCTCGAGGGCGGCAAAACCACTATCCACATATTTGAGTGCCCATACCACCACCCCATTACCGAAACTGAGAAAGAAAATGCCCGCCAAAATGGTATTGAGCAATTGTTTTTTGGAGATGGTCAGGGGAATCTTCATGAACTTGGTGATCACAAAGATCAAAAGTCCCGCCGTAACAAAACGAAAGGAGGCCAGCATGAAGGGCTCCAGTTCCATTACAGCTACCTTGTTCAACAGATAGGTGGACCCCCAGATGAAGTAAATGGCAAAAAAGGCTAAAATGACCAGTGCGGAGTTCGAGGATCTTCCCATTCCAAGACAAGTTGTTTGCCCTACAATATTACGGATGTTTAAAAGAGTATAAAACAGATGGGGAGCATCTTTTACCACAAAATGGAGTGATGTGTAAAAGTAGTGGAAAGTTAAAAGGACTTGCCCATTTTCAAAAGGTATGCGGCAAAATCACTTTCCAGCTTTCGGAATCGGCCCAATTGTTCGCGTACTTCCATCTCCAAAGCTTCACTGATCCCATCATTTTGTTTTTTGATAAGATCCATAATTTCTTTCTGATGTCTGGAAAAAATCTTGAAACTGTTTTTGAGCGCGTTGAATTTTTCAAAGTCGGAAGGACATTTGGGCTCGTTGGTATAGGACCCCAGTTTTTTAAAAAGCCGTTGTATGGTGGTATTGTTCCTTTCCAAGCGAACCAAGATTTCTTGTTGGGTATGGATGCTGTCTTCTACAATTTGGGCCATGATGATTCGTTTTTTGGGGATGGATGCTTTATGACCAGTAAGTTAGGGAATATCTTACAGAGTTGCACCTTAATTAACTTTCATTTAATGGTTTAATCAACAATTATCAACAAAAAAGACCCGATGTTTTGCACACCGGGCCTTTTTGGAATATTTAGAAACCGAATTCTTAGTTGTCGGTTTTTTCGTAAGCTTCTTGCTTCAACTCCTCGCTGGCGATGATGGCCAATTCCACACGTCTGTTCTTGGCTTTACCCTCTGCGGTTTCATTACTTTCACGAGGTTGTGTCTCCCCATACCATTTGGTGGTAAACCTGCTACTCGAAACCCCTTTCGAAATCAAATAATTGGTCACGGATTCCGCTCTTTGTTGGGACAACTTCCAGTTGTACTCATCGCTACCTGCGCTGTCAGTATGCCCTTCAACCAAAATGTTGGTCTTAGGATATTCCTTGAAGATGCCGGCCATTTTGTCCAAAGTAGTAGCTGAAGTACCTTTTACATCGGATTTGTTGGTGTCAAAATACACCCCTGCATCTTCGTTGAAGGTAACGTTGATCCCCTCACCAACACGTTGTACTTCCGCGCCTGGAATTTCCTCCTCGATACGCTCGGCCTGTCTGTCCATACGGTTACCGATATAACCACCGGCAGCACCACCCACCACGGCACCGATGATGGCCCCAAGGGCAGTGTTTCCTTTTCCAACGTTGTTACCGATAACACCACCGATAACGGCGCCACTTCCGGCACCGATAACGGCACCTTTTTGGGTATTGTTTGCATTTTTGACCGCATCACAGCTCAGAATAAGGCTCAGGGCCAAAACAGCTGTGGTTCCTTTCAATAATATTTTTTTCATGTGACTATTTTTTTGAGAATTCGTAAACAATGGTAACGGGTTGTCCGTTAACCGAAACGTTGGATTTTAGGGTCATGTTCTGTGGTGTAAGGCTCACAATGTTCAAACGGTAGCCATACCCCCCTGAAATGTCCTTACGTTTATCGTCGATAAACTTGAACTGCAATTGGCTGCTGTAGTTTTGGGAAGGCTCCACAACGGACCATCTGAAAAAGCGATCGCCCCCTTGGCACAAAGTACCTTGACGGATGGTGTACCGACCCGTGCTGTTGTTATCGCGGAAGAACCACTCACTGTCCTCGAAGCAGATGTCCTCTGCATCGTTAAAAATAACGGATTTGAAATTACCCGAATTGTTTTCGTAGTGAACGTTGTCCAGGTTCCAGGTACCGCTAAGTAAGTTTCTTTGATCCCTTGCACTCTTGGACACGGAACATGATGAGATGAAAATTCCCATCATAGCTAAAAGTAGAATTGATTTTTTGATCATAAGATTAAAGTTAATGTTCAATAAAAGATACGAATTGGGGTGCAATAATAGTTGTTATAGAAATGTAAAAATCATTTGATCCTCCTATTTCAATAGGTGTAAAGGTCCAACAAAACTTGTTCAAAACGCTTTTTTGGGAGATAATTTTCTTCCAAGGCCTTGGCAAAGGGTATGGGGGTCTCCAAACTTCCCACCCGCTTTACCGGGGCGTCCAAATATTGGAAACATTCCTCCATCACCATGGCAGAAATATCACTTGCGATACCACCAAATAAAGTGTCTTCCTGTAAAATAATGAGCTTGCCTGTTTTTTTCACCGAAGCGAACACAGCTTCGATATCCAAAGGTTGAAGGGTACGTAAATCTATGAAGTCGGCATCAATTTCAGGATGTTTTTGTAAAGTTTCCAACGCCCAATGTACCCCTGCCCCATAGGTAACAATACTGATGGATTTCCCTTCCTTGACCACATTGGCCTTCCCGAAGGGCAGGGTGTAATAATCGGTCGGTACATCCCCATAAACGCTACGGTACAATCCTTTGTGTTCAAAAAACAGCACAGGATTAGGGTCGTTGATCGCGGTGTTCAACAATCCTTTGGCATCATAGGGCGAGGATGGGTACACTACTCTGAGCCCAGGTGTTTTGGTAAACCACGCCTCATTGGTCTGGGAATGGAAGGGTCCGGCCCCTACTCCGCCCCCGCAGGGCATGCGTACCACAACGTCCGCCTTTTCGCTCCACCGGTAATGCACCTTGGCCAAATAATTCACAATGGGATTGAACCCTGAACTTACAAAGTCGGCAAACTGCATTTCCACTACGGCTTTCATCCCATTGATTGAAAGGCCCATGGCCGCTGAAACAATACCAGATTCGCAAATGGGCGTATTACGGACACGGCTTTTGCCAAACTTGGGTACAAACCCTTCGGTAATCTTGAAGACACCCCCATAATCGGCAATGTCCTGCCCCATGATGATGAGTTCGTTATGGCGATACATGGATTGCTCCAATCCTTCGGATATGGCATCCACAAAGCGGATGTTCTTTGTTTCTGAATTTGGTTTTACTTCTTGATATTGAAACGATTGATAAACATCATTTAATTCTTTGATTTCATCAAATGAAACCGGTGACTCCTCGAAAGCCTTGTCCAGGTTTTCATTGATTTCCTCTGAAATGTCGGCCTTCAACTGCTCTATTTTTTCAGGGGTCAGCACTCCTTCCTCCAAAAGAAAATCTTCGTAGTTGGCGATGGGATCCTTCTTGGCCCATTCCTTCATCAATTTTTCCGGAACATATTTGGTACCACTTGCTTCCTCATGTCCGCGCATTCGGAAGGTTTTGAATTCTACCAGAACTGGTCTCGGTCTTCTTCTAATGGCCTTACACAATTCATCTACCTTGGCGTACACTTCTAAAATATTGTTCCCGTCTATGATTCGGGATTCCATCCCATATCCTTTGGCCCTATCGGCCAAGTTCTCACAATTGTACTGCTCATTGGTGGGCGTGGAAAGTCCGTAACCGTTGTTTTCGATACAGAACAAAACCGGAAGGTTCCAAACCGAAGCCACATTCAAGGCTTCGTGGAAGTCGCCCTCACTGGTGGCTCCTTCGCCGGTAAAAACGGCTGTCACCTTTTTTTTTCTTCGAAGCATATCCGCCAAAGCAATACCATCGGCAACACCCAATTGGGGTCCTAAATGGGAAATCATCCCTACAATTTTGTATTCCTGGGTCCCAAAGTGAAAGCTCCTGTCCCTACCTTGGGTAAACCCGCTTTGCTTGCCTTGCCATTGGGCAAAAAGCCGGTGCAAGGGGATGTTTCGGGAAGTGAAGACGCCCAGATTCCGGTGCATGGGCAAAATATATTCACTCTCCTTCAGGGCCTGGGTAACTCCAACCGAAATAGCTTCTTGTCCAATGCCACTGAACCACTTGGAAATCTTGCCCTGCCGTAACAGGATCAGCATTTTTTCCTCAATCATTCTGGGCTTCAACATCCCAGTGTACAAGTCCAGCAGCCTTTGTTCGTCCAGGTCTCCAATATGATACCTCATAGATAAAAATTCAACGCGTTAAAAGTAGTAAAAAGGCATCCATCTTCCTGCAAATTTCCAAAACGTTCGGCATTATTCATTACTTTTGGCATTATTCCAAAAATGACAACATGAGTGCCATACCCAGTGTAAACCTTGGGGATTTTGTCTCAGGGGACCCAGCCAGAAAGGAAAAATTTGTCAAAGAAATCGGTGCCGCTTTTGAGGATATCGGATTTGTGGCCCTGAGTGGTCATTTTTTGTCCGACGAATTGGTGGACGAACTCTATAAAGAGATCAAAGCGTTCTTCCAATTGCCCCAAGAAGTGAAGGACAAATACGAGATTGAAGGTATTGGGGGACAACGAGGCTATACCTCATTTGGAAAGGAACATGCCAAAGGCAAAAAGGAAGGTGACTTAAAAGAGTTTTGGCATTTTGGGCAATATGTGGAGGACAATCCACGGTTGGAAAAGGAATATCCGGCCAATGTGATGGTAGATGAGCTTCCTGATTTCAACAAGGTTGGAAAGGAAACCTATAAAATGTTGGAAAAGACCGCAAAATACGTGTTAAGGGCCCTTGCCCTTCATTTGGGACTGGAAGAAACCTATTTTGACGAGTACATCAAAAACGGGAATTCCATTTTAAGGCCCATCCACTATCCGCCCATCACTACGGAACCCAAAAATGCTGTTCGCGCTGCAGCACATGGAGACATTAACCTGATCACCTTGCTTATGGGTGCCCATGGAAAAGGGTTGCAGGTGCAAAACCATAAAGGGGAATGGGTAGATGCCATTGCAAGACCGGACCAGTTGATGATCAATGTGGGCGATATGCTTTCGCGATTGTCCAACAATAAATTGAAATCGACCATCCATCAGGTGATAAACCCACCAAGGGAGTTGTGGGGCACGTCCCGCTATTCCATACCGTTCTTTATGCACCCCATAAGTGAAATGCCATTGAACTGTCTGGAAAATTGCATAGATGCCGAGCACCCCAAAGGATTTGAGGATATTACGGCGGGCGAATACCTGCACGAACGATTGATCGAACTTGGATTGATAAAAAAATAAGGATATGGACTTGAAGGATCAACTCAAAAATCTATTCCCTGAGCATGTGCCCCAAGAAGAACCTGATCAAGCAGGCAAAGAACCTTCCTATTGGCTTCAGGACGAACCCATTATCTGCAAATACGAAAAGCGAAAAGGGAAACCAGTGACCATTTTGGAAGGTTACAATGGAGCGGACAGCGACTTTAAGAAATTGGCCAAGGATTTAAAGTCCTATTTGGGCGTTGGAGGCAGTTTTAAAAAGGAAACCATTATCATTCAAGGGGATTACCGCGATAAAATAATGCAGTTCCTAAAGGAAAATGGGTTTTCCGTAAAAAGGGTCGGAGGCTAGGAGGAATCTTCAAAAGGAAATTCCAGATTCCAATCCGATGTTAAAAACATATATTGATTACCAATGTTTTGTGAAAAAATTTTTGTGTTCATCGTTTAAGTCTTACTTTTATTCTTCCTAACCAACGAAAACTAAGCTGAAAATGAAATCACTGTTGCACATTACCAACGGGGACAGTTTTACGTCTAGGCTGCAGTCTTTACAGCTAAAAGGAGACATAATTACTTGGAGGGAAATGCTTTGCGAAGGCAAGACACTCTGCTCCGTAGGAAGCGAATCTTTCTGGAAGACCCGCTTTGAATTTCTCAATAAAAACTACAAGATCAGCAAGTCCTGGTTCGTAGAAAAAACGCTGAAAGAATATCGTTCCCTCTGCAACCACAAACAACAGGACCATATTGTTTTATGGTTCGAGTATGATCTTTTTTGCCAAATTAATATGTTGGCCGTACTAAGTTGGTTGAAAACCCACAGAAGGCACGCCGAGATCTCCTTGGTCTGCAGTGGCAAAGAGGATGAAACCGACAAACTTTATGCCCTGAATGACCTTGGCGATGAAAAATTGCTTCAACTCTACGAAAATAGAACTATTCTATCCCAAGACGATATTGAATATGCTGACTACATTTGGCAATTGTATTGTAGTGACAACCCCATCCGATTGGAAAACCAGATTGCCAACAATGATTTTCAGTTCGAATACCTTTCCGACGCCCTTAAGACACATTTGAAACGTTTCCCTACCATCAAAAACGGATTGAACGATTTGGAAAACCATGTGTTGCAAGTGGCCGCCGAAATGAAACCGAAGTCAAAAGCGGAGTTGATGCATGAATTGCTCACGAACCAAGGATTTTACGGTTTTGGAGATTCACAGTACGAGCGTATCGTGACCACCTTAAAACCACTTTTCAATTCTTTCAGTCCTGTCAAATTGACAAAGAAAGGAATGGAAGTATTGAAACAGGAAACCAATTACTATTCTCAAATACGTGACAATCAGATGTATTTGGGAGGCTCTTTAAAGTATAACTTCTTGTATAATACCGAGACCAACCGTATCCTTAAACTCTAGTTAATGGCCAGTTTGGGCAGCTCAGAGCTTATTCTGAACCCTGATGGCAGTATTTACCATCTAAACCTGCTACCTGAGGATATTTCCCCTATCATCATTACGGTTGGCGACCCTGGACGCGTTTCGCAGGTGTCACAATACTTTGATTCCATAGAAATCCAAAATACCAAAAGGGAATTCGTAACCCACACCGGTTATTATGCCGGTAAACGAATCACTGTCCTTTCAACAGGCATCGGTACGGACAATATCGACATTGTTTTCAACGAACTGGATGCTTTGGCCAATATCGATTTCCAAACACGGCACATCAAGGACAAAAAAACACGACTGAATATTATACGGGTCGGTACATCAGGTTCCATCCAGGCCGACATTCCTGTGGATTCTTTTTTGATGAGCACTTCGGGAATTGGATTTGATGGCCTGCTGCACTTTTATGAATCGGGACATGTAAGAAACCAATCTTTTGAAAAAGCACTCAATGATTATTTGGGCTGGGACAGGCATAATATCCACCCTTATGTGGTTGATGGCGACCCGGAATTGATTGAAATTTTCAGGTCAAATCGTATACGATATGGTATAACAGGAACGAATTCAGGTTTTTATGGTCCACAAGGAAGGTCGCTACGCCTACAGACTAAAATTCCTGATTTCAATGAAAAATTGGCTGAGTTTTCGTATCGAAACCAACATGTCACCAATCTTGAAATGGAGACCGCTGCCATGTACGGACTTGCCAGAATGCTTGGACACAGGGCCATTTCTCTAAATGTGATCCTGGCTAACCGGGCAACCATGGAATTTTCCAAAAAAGGAAGGTTGTCCATAGATGGCTTGATCAAATACACTTTGGATACCATTGCCCAAAATTCACTGGTATAATTTTTTTAAACCCCATTTTGAAAAAATACCAATTGGAATCCTAATTTTAGACCTTAAGTTGAACCATACAAATGAAGAAAGTCAGAATCATTGGAGTACCCGAACATTTTAACCTGCCTTGGCATTTGGCCATGGAAGATGGTGCCTTTGAAGAACGGGGAATAGATTTGGAATGGACGGATGTTCCTGAAGGTACCGGAAAGATGTCGCAGATGCTTCAACAGGGCGAAACCGATCTGGCCATTATTTTGACCGAAGGCATGGTGAAAAGTATTTCGCAGGGCAATCCTTCCAAAATTGTCCAGGTTTTTGTGGCCTCTCCCCTTTTGTGGGGCATACATGTTGCAGCAGGGAGTACAAGAAATTCAATCAAAGATGTTGAGAAGGACAAAGTGGCCATCAGTCGCATGGGCAGTGGCAGCCATTTAATGGCGTATATCAATGCTCAAAACCAAGGTTGGGACACCGAAAATCTTCAATTTGAAATCATCAACAATTTGGATGGCGCCGTGGAAAATCTCAGTGGAGGTTCCAATGCGTATTTTATGTGGGAACATTTTACCACAAAACCGTTGGTGGACAAAGGTATTTTTAAACGTGTTGGGGATTGCCCAACTCCATGGCCTTGCTTTGTTATTGCCGCCACCGATGCCTTCCTAAAAAATAATGCAGGTTTGATGAAACATGTCCTGGATGTCATCAATCTGTATACGGAAGAATTCAAATCGATTCCCAGTATTGATAGAACCTTGGCCAATAGATACGACCAAAAATTGGAGGACATCCAATCCTGGTTGTCCAAAACCCGATGGGGGCAGGATCCACTTCCAAAGGAAACCTTGAACGAAGTGCAGAAAAGACTCTTCGATTTAAAACTTATTGAAGAAGTTAAGGATGTTTCTGAATTCCTTTGGGAATAATGTGGCTTCGACTCCGCTCAATCACCTTTAATGTCGTCTCCGCTCAGCAACTATAATCCAATCATCCAACAATCAAAAATCCAACAATCCAAATATCTGAACCACCTACCAATCAATGGCAGGTTTCCCCATGCGGTGCAACAGTGCATTGGTCTTGCTGAAGTGATTGTTCCCGAACCACAATCCCCTATTAGCGCTTAAGGGAGAGGGATGTCCTGAAGTTAGGATATGATGTTTGGATTTATCGATCAAGGCCGATTTCTTTTTGGCAAACCCGCCCCACAGAAGAAAAACAACCCCGTCCAACTCAGCGGAAACCGTTTTGATCACGGCATCCGTGAAGGTTTCCCAGCCTTTGTTCTGGTGGCTACCCGCTTGGTGGGCCCTTACCGTTAATGTGGCATTCAATAATAACACGCCTTGGTCCGCCCAACGTTCCAAATTACCACTCGTTGGATAAGGCTTGGCCACATCCGTTTTAATTTCCTTAAAAATATTGACCAAGGAAGGTGGATGCGGAATCCCCTCCTTTACCGAAAAGCAAAGTCCATTGGCCTGTCCGGGACCATGATACGGATCTTGTCCAATAATGACCACCTTGGTTTCTTGAAACGGGCAATGATCAAAAGCGGAAAATATATCCTTACCCTTTGGGTAACAGGTATTTTGTTGGTATTCCTGTTTTACAAATTGGATCAATTGTTGAAAATAGGGTTTATCGAATTCAGCATTCAAATATGCCTTCCAACTGGGTTCAATGTTCACGTCCATAGCAGAAACTTACTTCTTTTTGGTCAGTTTATAGATTAAGTATCCAATTCCCGCCACAAAATGCAACAAGATAATCCCAGCAAATATATAGATCAAGGTATGGTCGTTCTTCATATGCTTATCTTTAAGGCGAAGTGGAAAAAGTCCAAAATTAAGCATTGCGTAGCGTTTTGTATGACCACTCCACACAAAATCCTATCTTTGCGCTGCTAGTGAAAAAAGATGCATAATATTCACCCAAAAACACTTCAAGACCTCGAGTTCCCGACGGTATTGCAACAACTTTCTGCCCGATGCAATACAGATTTGGGCAAAGAGCTTGCTTTGGAAATAGCCCCTATTCCAAACCGCGAGGCATTATTGGAAAGTTTGGGCCAGACCTCCGAATATTTAGCCTCCTTTTCCAACGACAACCGCATACCCAATCACGGATTTGATCAAATCAATCCTGAACTGGGACTTTTAAAGATCGAGAACAGCACTCTGGAAATCGCTGGCTTTAGAAAAATTGGAAGCATTTGCAAAACCGTTGGTATCCATCAAAAATTCCTAAAAAAATTCAAGGATTACTATCCCCTTTTATTCGGAAAATCGGAAGCGTTGAAATCCAATTCCATTGTTCCGGAAGCCATTGACCATGTCATTGACAAGTTTGGGGAAATCAAGGACACGGCTTCTGATGAATTACGGAGCATTCGGGTGCAGATCAATGAAGTGCGGGGCAAGATCAACCAAAGTTTCGGGGCGGCTTTAGGTCGTTACCAATCCTTGGACTTTTTGGATGAGATTCGCGAATCAGTGGTGGAAAACCGAAGGGTATTGGCCGTTAAGGCCATGCACCGAAAAAAGGTGAAAGGCACTGTGATGGGAACCTCCAAAACAGGAAGTATTGTATACATTGTTCCCGAAACCACCTTAAGCTATGCCAGGGAACTCAATAACCTGGAGTTTGAAGAGAAGGAAGAAATCCAGCGAATTCTGAACCAATTGACGAACCAAATTCGTCCGTTTGCCGGTTTGCTGAAAGAATATCAAGGGTATTTGACGGATATCGATATAACGGCGGCCAAAGCAAAATATGCCAACGAAATGAACGGTGTACTCCCAGAGTTAAACGAAAACAGGGAGCTCAACCTTCGAGATGCATATCATCCTCTGCTCTTTCTTTCCAACAAACGAAAGCACCAAAAAACCTGGCCACAGACCATAAAATTGCATCCTGAAAACCGCATTATTGTGATTTCAGGACCCAATGCCGGCGGAAAAAGTATTACTTTAAAGACCATTGGCCTGTTGCAGGTGATGCTGCAAAGCGGCATGCTTATTCCCGTGCACGAGCGTAGTTCGGTATGTCTTTTCGATAAAATACTGACGGATATTGGAGACAATCAATCCATTGAAAATCATTTAAGTACATACAGTTATCGACTCAAGAACATGAACTACTTTTTAAAGAAGTGCAATCACGAAACCTTATTCTTGATCGATGAGTTCGGTACTGGGAGTGACCCCGAATTGGGAGGTGCCTTGGCCGAAGCTTTCTTGGAGGTTTTCTACGAACGGGAAGCCTATGGCGTTATCACCACCCATTATGCCAATTTGAAGGCCCTTGCCAACGAACTGCCATACGCAACCAATGCGAACATGCTGTTCAACTCCAAAACCTTGGAACCCACTTTTCAATTGGTTTTGGGTGAAGCAGGAAGTTCGTTCACCTTTGAAGTTGCACAAAAAAATGGAATCCCCTACTCCTTGATAAATAAAGCTAAGAAGAAAATAGAGCGCGGTAAGGTGCGATTCGATGAGACCATTGCCAAATTGCAAAAGGAACGCAGCAAAATGGTAGAAACCGGGACACGCTTGCAGGAAGAAGAAACCAAAGCCCGGGAAGAAGCTGACCGATTGGAACAACTCAATTCCAAGATCAAAAACAAACTGGAGAGCTATCAGGAAATGTACGACCACAACCAGCGGATGATCCAATTGGGGAATAAGGTCAATACGATTTCCGAGCGTTATTTCATCGACAACAAAAAAAGACCCCTTATTTCGGAGTTGCTACGTATTGTGGAAACCGAAAACAGCAAGCGGAAAAAAACTTCTGCCAAAAAGGCCAAGGAAAAGCAGGAACAGCAAAAACAAGTAGCCCAAGAACTGGAGCAGGAGATCAAACAGGTTCGGGTAGAGAAAATCGTTAAAAAGAAAAAGGAAATCCAGGCCGAAAAGAACAAACCTAGACCCGTGTTCAAAATTGGGGACCGCGTCCGTATGATGGACGGAAAGGCTGTCGGCAGCATCGATATCCTGGAAAAAGGCAAGGCTGTGGTCAACTACGGGCTTTTCACCACCAATGTGAGTGTTGACCAATTGGAGTTGGTAGAGGCCAAGAAATAATCCCCGTTGTCATTTCGAAATGAGGAACAACGTGACGATTGAGAAATCTCTCTGTAAGGATTGTCACGATTCCTAACCTTAGGTACAAAATGATAGACATTTCCAGTTTTGGTAAGGCCAAATTGTCTTCCAATTATTACTCAGCAAAGATCAACCGATTGTATCATTCATGAATTTTCACATGATCCTTGAAAAATCGACGAAATTCTAGCTATTATTTTTTTACCTTGTTGTCCAACTTCTAAGACAATCACATAAAAAATGAAAGAAAAACCATCTTCTACCACCAGAAGGAACTTCATTAAAAACACCGCAATGGCCTCCAGTATTTTTATTGTGCCGCGCCATGTACTCGGTGGCCCAGGCTATTTGGCCCCTAGCGACCGCTTGCATTTGGCAGCCATTGGATCGGGCGGTAAGGGCGCAAGCGATATTGCCAATGCCTCGGTAGATGGCCGTGAACGCGTAGTGGCGCTTTGCGATGTCGATTTTTCCGGTTCTGCAAAGCAAACAGTGGAACGTTTTCCAAAAGCCAAACTGTTCAATGATTACCGCGAAATGCTGGATAAAATGAAAGGTATAGACGCGGTTACCATCAGCACCCCGGATCACGTGCACGGACCGGCTGCGGCCTATGCCATGGGACTGGGCAAACATGTGTATGTACAAAAACCTTTGACCCACAACATTCGCGAAGCACGGATATTGACCCAAATGGCCCGCGACAAAAAAGTTGTGACCCAAATGGGAAACCAAGGTGGATCAAACCCCTTGTTGGGCATGGTTCAAAAATGGATAGATTCTGGGGCGTTGGGAAAAATTACCAAAGTGGAAATTTGGACCAATAGACCGGTTTGGCCACAAGGATATGCCATGCCTGCTCCAGACCCGGCAAGCAAGCCAGCTGATCTGGACTGGAACCTTTGGCTGGGTCCAGCACCCATGAAACCCTACACGCCAAACCTTCACCCTTTTAACTGGAGAGGATGGTGGGATTATGGAACAGGTGCACTTGGTGATGTAGGTTGTCACTTGGTTGACATTCCATACAGAACCCTTAAATTGGGATATCCTACTTCTGCAGAATGTAGCGTAGGAACCGTTTTCTCCCAAATGTGGACCCCGGATTACCATCCAGAAGGTTGTCCTGCTTCATCATTCATCACCTTAACCTATGAAGCTACGGAAAAAACAGGATCACCGCTGATAATGACTTGGAGTGATGGTGGTATCCGTCCTTCCCACCCAGAAATCATCCCTGCAGATAGTGATATAGGCGGTCCAGGAAGTTTTAACGGTGTATTGATCCATGGAGAAAACGGGGTAATCTCTACCAACATCAATGATAGTTCACCATTGACCCCCAAATTATATTTGAACGATGGTACCACAGAGTTTGGTCCGGAGGTTGAAGATATGCCAGAACCGGAATACGGACACCAACGCAAATGGGTCGATGCCTGTAAAGCAGGATTTGGAAGTGAGGAACATTTGGGCCTTACCTCCTCATTCGATTACGCTGGACCAATGACAGAAACCGTGCTGATGGGTAACTTGGCCATCCGCAGCTTTATGTTGAGAAGGGAAAATCCTGAAGGCCAAATGGAATTTTACGGTCGTAGAAAACTACTTTGGGATGGGGATAACATGAAAATCACCAACTTTGAGGATGCTAACCAATTTGTGACCCGCACCTATCGTGAAGGTTGGGAAATGTAATCAAGCAATAACTATAATCAACTAAGGGTCGCTAAAAGCGGCCCTTTTTACTTTTATAAAGGGTTATTTCGAAATGAAAAACGAAGTGAAGATTGAAAAATCTGAATTCAGGTTAAAAAAGAAACTGGGATTGGGCAAGGATACGGAATTGAGCAATTTTTTAAATACGTTGTAACATTTTCAATCTTGGGAAGTCTCCAAAGAAAGCATATCATAAAATGAAATCAATCAAAATCGTTATTCTTTGTCTTGGACTTCTATTTATCAACAGTTGTGCTAGTCAAGTGCAGCCAAAAGGTGTCACCATTACTTTTATGGAGGAAAATAAAACATTTTCAAATGAACAAAAGGAGTTGATACAAAATATCATCTCAAATTCCGAAGATGAAGTGCGTACCCTTTTGCCCCAACTACCTGATAGTATTACAGTAACCGTCGAAATTGTGGATTGGGAACTTGATGTGGTCGGTGGGGTCACTGGACGTACAGATACCAATTCCCCACCCTTGGTGGCCATTCAAATCTCGGAGAAATTCCCAGGAGGTGTTACCGCAGCATCCCAAACCGCATTGAAGCATACTATTTTTCATGAGTTCCACCATTTATCCCGAGGTTGGGCCATTCAGGACAACGTTTATGGTCCAGGAATACCCATTGCCGTGGTGAACGAAGGCTTGGCCGTGGTGTTTTCCGAAGAATATACCCATCAGTCCATGAAAGCGGATAGTCCGCCAGAAGCCACGGTTGCGGAGCAATGGACAAAGGAAATCCTGGCGCTTCCGGAAGATGCCAACTATCAGCATTGGATGTTCGAGCATCCTGACGGAAGACAATCCGTAGGATACCGAACCGGAAATTATATCATCCGAAAGGCCATGTCCATTTCAGGTAAAAGTGTTCTCGAATTGAGCAAGGGCACGCCTGATGAAATATGGAAAATGGCCGGCTTTTAGCAAAAACCCAATAAATCCAATACTAGGCTTTCATCCCAATCTGCTTTATCTTTGTAAAGCAAATGTCATTTCGAAATGAGTAGGGCAACGACAATTGAGACATCCCATTTGGATTTCTTGTGGAATTGTTTGCTCGAAATGACGGACACACCAATGATATAAAAGATTCCCATTTTTGGAGGAATAACGGCATGAAAGAAAATAAAAAAATTATCCTGTTCGATGGGGTCTGTAACCTCTGCAACGGTAGCGTACAGTTTGTGATCAAGCGGGACAAAAAAGACATTTTCCGCTATGCGGCAATTCAAAGTGAAATAGGTCGACAATTGATCACTGAACGGCATATTGACACCAGACAAGTGGATTCCATTATCCTGATTGAACCCGGGGTAGCCTATTTTACCAAATCCGATGCCGCGCTGGAAATTGCCGGGGAATTGGGTGGATTGTGGAAAGTGACCTCCATTTTTAAATGGATTCCCAAATCCATCCGCGATGTTATCTACGACTTTGTGGCCCGTAACCGCTACAAATGGTTTGGCAAACAAGAATCGTGCATGATCCCAACCCCCGAGCTAAAGGCCAAGTTTTTGGGTTGACTCACCGAAACCTCCACTTCCCTAACCCGCCAAAACCTTTCACACCATTCCTGATTTTTTGGATGACTGACTATCCATAGGTTTGAGTAACATTAAAATCCAACCCTATGAAAAATGCAGTCTTTCTTTTGTTCTTGGCCCCAGTGGTTTTATGGGCCAGCGTATCCAAAGTACCTTCAAAGATCAAGGAGGTAACCGTATATCTCAGTGGCGCGCAAATTACCCGAACTGCTACATGCGCGCTCCAAGAGGGCTCCAATGAGGTAGTTTTTACCGGACTATCCCATAAAATTGACGAAAGCAGTATCCAGATTTCAGGATTGGGTCCGGTTTCCATCCTTTCCCTAGTGTACAACATCAACTATTTGGAGAAATCGGAAAGAAATCCCAAGGTAAAGGAATGGAAAAACGAAATCATCCGGTTGGAACATGAAATCGCAATGATGAAAAATACCATTGCCGGTCTCGAGGAAGAAGAAAAAGTCATCACCTCCAACCGATTGGTCAATGGGGACCGACAAGTATTGGACCTGGAGCGCATGAAACAGATCGGGGCCTATTACCGCGAACGTACCACGGCCATCAAAAATGAGATTTTCAAGACCAACATTACCATCAACAAACTAAAATTGGAAGTAAGCGACCTACAACACCAACTAGCTGAAGTGAACAACGCTCCAGACGAGCCCCAGGGCGAAATCACCATCACTTTTGATGCCCCTATTGCCACCAACTTGAACGCCACGCTCACTTATTTGGTAAGGGATGCGGGATGGGTGCCCAATTACGATATCAAATCTACCGGATTGAACGCTCCATTGAATTTGGCCTATAAGGCCAACGTGTACCAAAAAACAGGTCAGGACTGGAACAATGTACATTTGGTACTTTCTACAGGCAACCCCAATTATAATATTGCCAAGCCCAACTTGGAGGCCAAGTATCTCAACTTTGTATCCTCCTATCAAAAGCGATATGCCCCCTCCGTGAAGAAAAAAGGATATGCCTTTAACCCGAATGTCAAAAAGGTGGTAGGTACCATTACCGACGAAAGTGGACAGCCTCTTCCCGGTGTCAATATCATCATTAAAGGTACCAATAAGGGAACCCAATCCGATTTTGATGGGAACTATGCCATCGATGTGGCACAGGGCCAAGAGTTGGTGTATTCCTATATTGGGATGCATCAACAGGAACTGCCCATCTATTCTTCCATAATGAATGTTCGGATGGAGGAGAATGTAAAGTTATTAGAAGAAGTGGTGGTTACTGGCTACTCAACTGCTGCCGTAACTTCAATATCTCCTGAAAATATTCTTCAAGGCAAAGCTGCAGGAGTTCAAATTAGAGGTACAAACTCCATGAGATCAACTTCCAATCCCATCGAAGTACAAGAACCTTTATACATTGTGGATGGAATCCCAATGGACGGCTTTTCAGAAGGTGATCTGGACGAAAACGAGATTCAGGATATAGAAGTAGTGAAGGGAGCCAATGCTACAGCCATTTATGGTAGTAAGGGTGTAAATGGGGTCGTAGTGATCACCACTAAAAAGAGCCATTTACAAGAAGGGGCCACCAAAACGGAATTTGCCATAAAAAAACCATATACCATTGCCTCGGATGGAGACATCACCGCCATTGAGATCAATACCTTTAAAATGGCCGCTACCTATGAGTATTTTTCGGCTCCCATCATCAACGAAAATGTATTTTTGACAGCCCATTTCACCGATTGGGAGAAACATCAATTGTTGCCAGGGGAAGCAAACGTCTATTTTGAAGGCACCTATGCAGGGAAAACGGTCATCGACCCCTACACCACCCAAAAAGAAATGATCCTATCCTTGGGCATTGATAACAATGTGACCGTTACCAGGCAGCAAGAGCGCGGTTTTAAAAGTAAATCTTTTGCGGGAAGCAACAGGATTTTGGACCGTACCTACACTTTGGAGGTCAAAAACAATAAAAATGTAGCCATCAACTTGAAGCTCATGGACAGAATCCCAATTTCCCAAAACAAGGAAATCAAGGTGGAGGATATTGTCACAAACCATGCAGAGTATGATGATAAAAAGGGATTGTTGGCCTGGGAATTGAAATTACCTGCCAAGCAATCGCAAAAAGAAAGCTTTTCCTTTCAGGTTAAATATCCAAAAGGAAGGTATATTTCCCTTTGATAAATATAGAATAGTACCGAGAATCGGTCCTATTCTATTTAAGGTTATTCAGGATGAAATCCAAGGTCTTGTTCGTGTTCAATTTGGCGTTGAACGAATAGCTTTGGTGGGTAATCGGCTGGGCCAAGCCCAAACTTTTGAGATATTTGATAGTTTCCTCATAATCCAAGGACACTTTCCCAATGAGCATATTGTCCATGCCCTCTTCCCTTTGGTAGCGTTTGTAAATTTTCCGTAGACCGCTCAAATACAAACGATCCTTGGTAAAACCACCACCTCGGTGGGCCCGGAGTGTAATGGTGAAAGCCTCATCCCTATTGAGTTTGTATTGTCCATAGATCAAATCAAAGGTATCGGCAAAGGAATAACCCTTGATCAAACTGTCGGTAGCCAACACACGGTATGCCAATTCCTTCAATCGTTTTAAGGTAAGGGCACCACCCATGTACTCGCTAAAGACGGCCAAGCCTTCTTGGGTCTCCACATTTTTGGGCAATCCGTTGGAAAAAATCTTCAATGGTTGCAGCAAACCGTTATAGGTAGTTACCAAATGCACCCCAATTTCATGATTGGCCAGCGTTAGCAATTGGTTTTTACTGAACTTGTTGTTTTTCTTGATCAACAGTGATTGTGTACTGTTGCTTACCATGGCCTCCGCTGCAATATGGGTTGAAAATTTAATGTTCAACGGAAAATCATATTGTTTCACGAAGTCTTCAAAATAATGCTTGGCCTCTTCCGCGGAAAAAACCTTTTCCATTTCCGTTGAAGTGGGTTCATCCGCAAAATGAAGGATGAAGCGAGCATTCTGAACATCTTTTTCGGTTGGTGTACCGTACACCCGAAGGGAATTATAGTAAAAGTTCTTGCCCTTACCGATGGTTTCGATGCACTGTACCATGTTGGAATAGTAATAGATCACCTCCTGGTACAACTTACGGATTCGGTCATCCTGAATACGCTCCAATCGTTGTGAAAAGAACAATCGATGCAATTCGTAAGAATCAAATTTTAGCTTGGGATATTTAAAATCTGGCTCAACCGTATATTTGGATGCAAAGAATCGATTCTTCTCTTTTTCAATATTTATCGGGTTGATGTAGCTCAACAGCTCGATCTTGCTCACCAGACGGTCCAAATCGGCATCTATCTCGAACAATTCTGCATACTCCTTTACTAATTCGTGCTTTTCCTTTTCCCCGATCATACATTTTCAATTTCGTGGGCATGTACCATTTTGGGAATCCCGACCTTTAACTGCTTATGAACCAAGCGTACCATTGCTGAAAATATGATAGTGGTACGTTACTCACAGCGAATCTTTGAGATTTCCGTCGCCAAAACTACTATTTTCCTGAAATTATTGGGAATGTCTTTTTAAAAAGCTATTCGTGGTTTCTGTTTAGCTGGTTTCGTCCCTGTGGTAGTTATCGTCCCAATGCCTTGCTTTGGGTTCTCCCAGTTTTCCCACCGATTTGGCCACAACCATGGATACGGTGGCATCACCGGTTACATTGACAACGGTACGGCACATATCCAACGGCCTATCCACCGCAAAAATGAGTGCCAATCCTGCTTCAGGTATGCCCGCTTGCGCCAAAACGATCACCAACATGACCATTCCGGCACCGGGTACCGCAGCACTACCGATAGAAGCCAATGTAGCCGTCACAATGATTCCCAATTGTGCGGAAAGACTCAAATCCATACCAAAAGCCTGGGCAATGAAAACAGCTGCCACGGCTTGATACAGACTGGTTCCATCCATATTAATGGTAGCGCCAATGGGTAACACAAAGCTGGTTACTTCCTCTTCAACCCCCAAATGCTCTTCTACCCTTTCCATGGTCACGGGCAAGGTTGCCGCACTGGAACTTGTGGAAAAGGCCAACAACTGTGCAGGAGATATTCCTTTTAAAAAGAAAGACGGGGTTTTCTTGGTAAATATCCAAACTATCAAAAAGTAGACATTGATCATCAAGATCAATCCCAGTACCACACAGAAGGCGTACCAGGCCAACGCCTTGAAAAGGTCCATACTTGGCGATTCGACCACCAAGGCCGCCAACAAGGCAAAAACACCATAGGGAGCGGCCAGCATGATGATATCAATAAGCTTTAAAATCACCTCGTTGAACCCGTCAAAAAACTTCTTGACTGGTGTGGCCTGTTCCTCGGGGATCAAAATAAGACCTATACCGAAAAAAATGGCGAAGAAGATGACCTGGAGCATGTTGCCATTGTCACTTGCCGCTTTAAAAATATTACTTGGAACCAAATCCTCGAGTGCCTGCAATGGCCCTGCTTCTTTTTGCTTATCTGCTTTGGATTTGATGGAATCCGCATCGCCCTTGTAATTTTCCACCAATTCATTTCTGGTATCCTCTGTAATGGAATTACCTGGTTTTACAATGTTCACGACCATCAATCCAATGGAAACGGCAATTACCGTGGTAAGGATGTAGATACCAATGGTCCTACCACCCATTTTGGAGAGTTTGGAAATATCCTTTAGATCGGAAACCCCTTTGATCAAGGATGCCAAAATCAAAGGAACCGCAATAAGTTTTAAGGAGTTGATAAAAATATTACCAAAAGGCTTGATCCAATCCGCGACCAGTTTAGGGCCCCATTCAAATTGTACCATTAAAAGCGCGAACAATACACCCATGGCCATACCAATAAGGATACGCCAGTGTAATTCCAATTTCTTCATAAGATGGTTTTAATGGCAGTAAGATACTTTTTTGCTAGGAAACCACCTAACGCCAACTTAGATTTTGTTGGTGCGCGCCAAAAGGGTAAAGTCCGCCAAGACCAGTGCTGCCATAGCTTCCACGATGGGGACGGCCCTAGGTACCACACAGGGATCATGCCTACCCTTGCCTTGGGCTGTTACTTTTTCCCCTTCATTATTGATGGTTTCGTAAGCCTGTAAAACGGTGGCCACGGGTTTAAAGGCCACGTTGAAATAAATGTCCATACCATTGCTGATCCCGCCCTGCACACCACCACTTCGGTTGGTTTGGGTAGTACCATCAGTATTATAGGCGTCATTGTGTTGGCTGCCTTTCATGGCTACGCCGGCAAAGCCACTTCCATATTCAAAACCCTTTACGGCATTGATGGACAACATAGCCTCACCCAATCGAGCATGGAGCTTATCAAAAACAGGCTCTCCTAAACCAATCGGTACATTTTGAATCACACAGGTCACCACTCCACCAATGGTATCCCCTTCTTTTTTAATGGCCTTGATGTAATCTTCCATTTTTTGCGCCATTTCGGTATCCGGGCAACGGACCGCATTGGATTCGATATTAGAGAAATCCAACTCTTGGTAGGGTTTATCCAATTTCAGGTCGCCAACCTGGGAAACAAACGCGTTGATCTTGATGTCCTTCAAGAATTGTTTGGCAACGGCACCCGCCACTACCCTACTTGCCGTTTCACGTGCGGAACTACGCCCTCCACCACGATAATCCCTAAACCCATATTTTTGATCGTATACATAATCCGCATGCGACGGCCGGTAAGAATCTTTGATATGGGAATAGTCATGGGATTTTTGATTGGTATTGTGAATGGCAAATCCGATCGGCGTTCCCGTTGTCTTTCCTTCAAAAAGTCCGGAATAAAATTCAACTGTATCAGGTTCCTTTCTTTGGGTTACAATGGCGGACTGCCCTGGTTTTCTGCGATCCAATTCCTGTTGAATGAAATCCAGGTCAATTTCCAACCCAGCCGGACAACCATCGATCACACCTCCCAAAGCCTTTCCATGAGATTCACCAAAGGTGGTGAGCCTAAAAAGCTGTCCAAAAGAATTTCCTGCCATTCGGTATAAAAATTTTGATGTCTTCAAAGGTAGACGTTATAACGCAAACTATAAAACACATGAACCACTTAATGTTATTGTAACATAATGGATTAGGCGATGATGATTTTTTAACAATAATGTCATGTATTAATGATTTCAAATTGATTTTCAATTTATGCCTACCAGTTTATTTTGCATTTAAACCCTATACGATTGAAAAAAAGGAAGATAGAACTGGCCGTCATTTCGGATGTGCATTTGGGAACCTATGGTTGCCACGCGGATGAACTGATCGCCTATCTCAATAGCATACAGCCCAAAAAGCTGATTTTAAACGGGGACATTATCGATATTTGGCAATTTAACAAACGATATTTTCCTCCCTCCCATTTAAAGGTTTTACGCAAGATCATTGGCATGGCTTCCAAGGGCACAGAGGTTTACTATATCACTGGAAATCACGATGAAATGCTCCGTAAGTTCAGTGACACTTCAATGGGAAATTTCAAGATCATGAATAAATTGGTTTTGAACCTTGATGGCAAAAAAGCCTGGATTTTTCATGGCGATGTGTTCGATGTTTCCATCCAGAACGCCAAATGGTTGGCCAAGTTAGGTGGGTACGGTTATGACCTTCTTATCTTGATCAATAGCTTTGTGAATTGGTGTTTGGTAAAAATGGGACGCGAAAAATATTCCCTGTCCAAACGTATTAAGAACGGTGTTAAAAGCGCCATTAAGTACATCAACAACTTTGAAAAAACGGCAGCTGAGTTGGCCATAGAAAATGAATATGACTACGTGATCTGTGGACACATCCATCAACCCAAAAAAGAGGTGTACGAGAACAAGAACGGTAGTTGTATCTACCTCAATTCAGGGGATTGGGTAGAAAATCTTACCGCTTTGGAATATTCCTTCAAACGTTGGAAAATCTATCATTACAACCACGATAAACTATCCCCTTTCTTTGTGGACGAGGATTTGAAGGAAATGGACATGAACGAACTTATCGCTTCCATTACCGATAAGGATGTGCATATTGAGGACATCACCAAGGATTTTTTCGGTGAAGAAGAGGAAAACATGAAACCCAAAAGTCTAGACGACCAAAGCTTTTCTCAAGATTGAGACAGGATGTTCCGCTTCTCTTTCAGTACCATCCTTGATCTGATGCCTGCAACTGGTCCCGTTGGCAGCAATGATCACATCCCGGTCACTTTTATTGATTGCAGGGAACAATTTCAGCCCTCCCACCTTCATACTGGTCTCGTAATGCTCTTTTTCGTACCCGAAAGAACCTGCCATTCCGCAACAACCTGAAGCAATGATCGAAACCTTATAGTTTTTAGGTAAGTTGAGTACATCAAAGGTCACCTTTTGGTTGCTCAATGCCTTCTGATGGCAATGGTTATGTATTTTGATGGTGCGTTCCTCTTCCGTAAAGCTATCGGAGGTAATATACCCCGCCGCTATCTCGGAAGCCAAGAATTCTTCGATCAAAAACGATTTGCCTGCTAATTTGTCCAATGCCTCTTTATCCTCATGTAACCGTTGGTATTCATCCCTAAAAGAAAGGATTGCAGAAGGCTCCAATCCCACAATCATAACATTTTCATCAAGAAAGGGTCGTAGCTTTTCCATGTTCTTGGCCACCAATTCCTTCGCCTGTTTCAAAAAACCTTTAGACAGGTAGGTCCTGCCGCTTTCCGCATAGAAAAGTTGTACATCATACCCCAAAGTACAAAGTAGTTCAATGGCGTCTTTGCCCACCTCTATATCCAAATATTTGACAAACTCATCCAAATAGAGTACCACACGCTTTTTGGAAAGATCTGTCCGTTTGGAGCGGTATTCTTCAAGATGTTTATCAAAATTAAAACGGTGCACGTTGGGCAAATGGCGTTCCTGAGCCACCCCCGAGATTTTTTTCAGCAGTCCTCCCAACGATTTTGACCTGTAAACAGCATTGGTAAGCCCTGGGATTTTACTTCCCAAGGCATTGAGTCGTGTATTGTGTGCGAACAGTTTGCTTCGTAACGGATAGCCATTCGCTTCTTGATAATGATATAGAAACTCTGCTTTCAGCGTAGCGATGTCCACATTACTAGGGCATTCACTAGCGCATGCCTTGCAGCTCAAGCACAGATCGAAGGCCTGTTTAACCTCTTTATGGTCAAACCGATTGGTTTTTTCGGAATGGGTCAAAAACTCCCGCAAGGTATTTGCCCTACCGCGAGTGGTGTCTTTCTCATTTTTAGTCGCCTGGTAACTTGGGCACATGCCTCCGCTCATATGGTGGCTCTTCCTGCAATCGCCGCTCCCGTTACATTTTTCCGTAGCCCTCAATATGCCTTCACTATCCGTGAAGTCCATCAAGGTATTTATCTTGGGTTCTTCCCTGTCAATTTGATAGCGAAGGGACTCGTCCATAGGATAGGCATCCACTATTTTACCCGGATTGAAGATCAGGTTCGGGTCAAAAAGGGATTTTACCCGCTTCAACAGTTCGTAATTCTGTTCCCCGATCATCAATGGGATGAATTCGGCCCTTACGATGCCATCCCCATGCTCCCCGCTAAAACTGCCGTGGTATTTTTTGGTCAGTTTGGCCACATCTGTGGTGATGGAACGGAACAATACCACATCTCCAGATTTTTTTAAGTTGAGAATGGGCCTTAAATGCAACTCACCTGCACCTGCATGTGCATAATACACGGCGTCTTGGCCATATTCTTCCATGATCTTGGAAAACTCACCGATGAAATCCTTCAGGTCTTCCAAAGCAACAGCCGTATCTTCAATACAGGCCACGGCCTTTCTATCGCCGACCATGTTGCCCAGCAATCCTAGTCCTGCCTTACGAAGTTCTACCGCTTTGTTGATGTCGTCTCCGTACAATACCGGACTGGCATAACTCAACCCTGATTTTTCAATGGTTTTTAGAAGCCCGTAAAGTTGTTTTTGTAAGTCCCCTTCGGAATGTGATCGAACTTCCAACATCAGAATACCGGCTGGATCTCCTTCAACAAAAAAACGATTGACCAACTGCGCCCTGTTGTTTTTGGTGCAATCCAGGATTACTTTGTCCATCATCTCGCAGGTGTGCAGATTGTGCCCCATTACGGGTGCAACATCCTTCAAACAATCCTCCAAAGTTTTGTAATGCGTGGCCACCATAGCGGAATAAGCTGGTGGCAAGTCGTTCAATTGCAAAGTAATCTCTGTGGTGAAAGCCAAGGTCCCCTCACTTCCCGATAATAATTTACACAGGTTAAAATCGGCCTCATAATCCCCGAACAAATTATTATTGAGGAGCTCGTCCACGGCATATCCTGTATTTCTTCTATGGATGCTTGGCTTGGGGAATTCCTTTCGAATGTTTTCCTGAGTATTTGGATTGGAAAGTTCTTCAAAAAGGGTTTTGTATATTTTGGCTTCCAAGGTATTACCCTGTTTCTTCTCTTCAAATTCCTCTTTTGAAATAGAAGTGAAAAAGGCCTCGCTCCCATCTGCCAAAATACAGTTCATGGAAACCACCTTGTCACGGGTCACCCCATACTGAATAGAAGTTGTTCCAGAGGAATTGTTCCCCACCATGCCTCCTATCATACATCGGTTGGAGGTAGAGGTATTGGGGCCAAAAAAGAGACCAAAAGGTTTTAAATATAGGTTAAGCTCATCCCGAACCACTCCTGGTTGAACGGTAATCTGCTTTTTATCCTTGTCAAGCGCTAGAATCTTGGTAAATTCCCGACTTACATCTACCACTAGGCCATCCCCGACACATTGCCCTGCCAACGATGTTCCCGCCGTTCTCGGAATCAACCCAATTTTATGTTCATTGGCAAAACCTATCAGTTTTTTAATGTCTTCCTTGTTCTTGGGATAGCAGACACCCAAGGGCAATTTGCGATAAACAGAGGCATCTGTGGCATAAAGAGCCCTGTTCAGATCATCCATCAACAGTTCTCCTGCAAGACTGTTCGCAAGCTGGTTTAACAAATTTTTATTCAATTTGGAATACTTTTTGGGAACCAAAATGGTTTTTGTAACGTAAATCTATGACAAAACTATCTCTAATTTTTAACTTAAAAGAGAAACACATGAAGTTTACCACATTATTTGCAGCGCTTTTTTTGTTTGTAACAGCCAGCCTTAGCGCACAGGAAATTTCCGAACATGCCCTTGGTCTTCGATTGGGTGACAGCGACGGATTTGGAGCAGAGATTTCGTACCAAAAATCCGTTGGCAGCTCCAATCGGGTGGAGTTTGATCTTGGATGGCGTGACAGCCGTGAATTTGATGCCTTTAAACTGACCGGTGTGTACCAATGGGTGCGTCCTTTGGACGGTAATTTCAACTGGTACTACGGCGTTGGTGGTGGATTGGGCAGCGTTGATTTTGAACCGAACCCGAATTTTGATGATGATAACGATGGTCTTTTTGTTTTTGCAGCCGGAGATATCGGCATCGAGTACAACTTCGACATCCCTTTGTTAATTTCATTGGATTTCAGACCCGAAATTGGCCTTGTTGGCTATGATGGATTCGATAATGACTTTGATTTTGATATCGCCCTGGGCATCAGATATCAATTCTAAATAAAAATCCAAAAGATGACAACCCTTGGTTCTTAGTGGGCCAAGGGTTTTTTTATGCCATATGGAATCAATACCTTAGCACCTTAAACTTTGTGAAATGAAAAAAATAATTGCCATTGTACTTGGCGTTTTAGTATTGGCATCATGCAGTTCAAAATCTGACGGATACACGGTCAATGGAACCATATCCGGTGAACCGGAGAACGGACTTAAAATATTCTTGAAAACCACGGATTCCCTTAATCAGTTGATCGACATTGATACAACGACTATCGAAAATGGAATCTTCACCTTTTCCGGTGCACAATCTGAACCTAAATTACACTACATTTTTGTAGATCAGGTTCGTGGTAACGTGCCGGTAGTTCTTGAAAATGGGGATATTGAAGTGGAATTTCAAAAAGACAGCATCGCCTTCGCCAAAATAAAGGGAACCGAACAAAACGATATGTTCATGGATTTTTTAACGGAGTCGAGAAAACTATCCGAAAGGGCCTTGTCCATGCAAAACGATATGCGCATGGCTGCCCAAAAACAGGATACCGCTACAGTGACGGCGCTTCGCGAGGAGTTCATTGAATTTCAGGAAGAGGCAAAAAACTTCAACGTGAACTATGCCAAAGAGAATCCCAGTGCACTGATTGCCGTATTGATAGTGGGCAATCTTTTGAACACCAAGGCCATTCCGGTAAACGAAGTAAGGGAGATTTTTGAAAATCTTACTCCGGAAATAAAAGCAACCGAACCTGGTAAAAAGATTCAGGAGCAATTGGATAAGATGAAATCTACCGAAGTTGGAGATGTTGCGCCTGATTTTTCTGCCCCAACTCCAAATGGAAATCTATTGGCATTAAGTGACGTGACCGGAAATTCCAAGTTGACCTTGGTGGACTTTTGGGCCGCTTGGTGTAGACCATGTCGTGAAGAAAACCCAAATATCGTGGCCGTTTATAACAAATTCCACGACAAGGGTTTTAATGTAATAGGTGTTTCTTTGGATACCCAGGCCGATGCATGGAAAGGTGCCATTGCATCAGATGGCTTGGCATGGAACCATATTTCCAACCTACAGCGGTTCAACGATCCCATAGCCAGAATGTACAACATCAATGCCATACCGGCCGCTTTTTTGTTGGATGAAAACGGTGTGATCGTGGCTCGCGACCTAAGGGGCCCTGAGCTTGAAGAAAAAGTAGCCCAGATGCTCAACTAAGCACAGAAAACATATTTTACAAAAAAGCTCGGGCATGTCCCGAGCTTTTTCATTTATATCTTGCCCATTTTTTCGAGTGCAAAAAGAATGATGATGGGTATGGCCAACAAAACCACGATCAAGGTGTCCGTTACCAAAAGTTCCGGACGGAACAAAAGCGTGGTAACATACCCTCCAATGGCCCCGCCAAAATGGGCCGTATGCCCTATATTCCCCAACCTACTCTTCATTCCATAAATGGAATAGAGCAGATAACCGATTCCCAAAACATAGGCCGGCAAGGGAATGGGAATGAACATGATGCCCAGTTGCATATCCGGGTTCAGCAAAATGGCGGCATACAGGATGCCGGTTACCGCTCCACTGGCCCCCACTGCACTATAGTAGGGTTCATCTTTATGAAAAAAGAGGGCCAATAGACTGCCTCCCAACAAACTCACAAAGTACATGATCAAAAACTTGCCCGGGCCCAGCCATCCTATCACCACATCCGCAAAAAAGTAAAGGGTGAACATATTGAAGAACAAATGGGAAATATCCACATGTAAAAAACCTGAGGTGACCATGCGTTCCCGCTGTCCTGCCCTAATGGCATTGATCAGGAACTTATACCTGTCAAAAAAAGTGGAATCACTGAATCCTTTTAGGGATGCCAGTACATTGGCGGCCATAATGGCAATCGTAGCTACATGCAAATTGGTCATTGCGTAAAGGTTTGGTTTCAAATATAGCTATATTTGCACACAAGAAAAGCCCATGCAGTTGCTAGTTTATATCCTTGCCTACCCTTTGCTCTGGCTGGTCTCCCGGCTCCCATTCAAGGTTATTTATTTTTTATCGGACGGAATCTTTGTAATCCTTTACTATGTGATAGGTTATCGTAAAAAAGTGGTGCGCAATAATTTAGCCCTGGTATTTCCCGAAAAAAATGAAGAAGAGCGCTTGTTGATAGAGAAAAAATTCTTCAGACACATGTGCGATATCTTTTTGGAGATGATCAAGACCATGGGCATCAGTAAAGAAGAGATCCAGAAACGGTTTACCGTCGCCAACATCGAAATACTGAACAACCTCGAAGACCAGGGCATAAACACCATGCTCATGCTACCCCATTATGCCAGTTGGGAATGGGTACTCTCCTTGAACCTTCAGATAAAGTCCAAGGGTTATGGCATCTATCAAAAGATACAGAACAAGTATTTTGATAAATTGATACGAAAAATAAGGGGCAAATTCAATACAGAATTGATTTCCACAAGAGAATCCAGAAAAATCCTGAAGGCCGCTAAAGAAAGTAAAGAACTATTAATGGTGGGCATCATAAGTGATCAATCCCCTATGGTGGGGAGGGCCAAATATTGGACTGAATTTATGGGAATAACAGTTCCTGTGCACGTCGGCGGTGAAGAAATCTGCAAAGCAAACAATATTATCCCGGTATATCTTAAGATCCGTAAAAAGAAAAGGGGGCATTATGAAGGCACCTTCAAAATTCTTTCCGAAAACCCCACCGAGGTCGAGGACTATAAAATCACCGATGCCTTTTTAAGGGAAACAGAAAAATCCATTCGCGAGGCACCTGAATACTATTTCTGGACCCACAAACGCTGGAAACATAAGGACAAGGTTCCCAAAGAGTTCAACAGCGAAGTAGTCGAACGATTGGTGGACCAGCAATAATCCTATTGTTTTCATAAAAGATTTTAGCATCAGGCAAATGTTTTTTAACATTGAGGCTTAATCATCAATCATCAAAAAATGAAATTTTTTGCTTCATGTGCATTGTTAATATACACCTCCCTTTGTTTTGCCCAAGGTCCTGCCAAGCCCATTTCCGATGAAATTCTAGAATCCATTAAAAAGGATGTTTGGATCCCCTTCATGGAGGCATACGATCAACTGGATTCCCAAAAAATCAAATCCATTCACACCAAGGACATTGTTCGGCAAATGGTAGATCAAAATAAGATTGAAACAGGGGAAAATTACCTTGAAAATTTCGGTGGTTTTTTAGCATCCGTAAAAGACCACGGCAATAAACTGGGGATTGCCTTTGCCATTCTTAACACAGCCATCAACGAAACGGAAGATGTTGCCATCCAAACAGGTTATTACCAGTTGAGTTCCCAAAATGAGGGTGACCCTTCACTCATCGTTCGGGGTTATGGATATTTTAATGTCGGTTTACGAAAAGAAAACGGCACGTGGAAAATCTGGATGGATTCCGATAAACACACCGACATTTCCGAGGATGATTTCAATAATTGTGAAATCATTTATAAGCTCTAAGCCAATCCTGCTACTTCCTTGATTTCCAAAATGATCCTATCCGCAAGGGCATCGGCCTCCTTTTGGGATTTTGCCTCTGTATAGATTCTGATAATGGGTTCTGTATTGGATTTTCTCAGATGTACCCAGTTTTCAGGAAAGTCGATTTTTACCCCATCAATCGTTGAAACCTCTTCATCTTTGTATTTGTCGTGCATGGCTTCGAGCAAGGCATCCACATCCAATTCGGGGGTAAGCTCAATCTTCTTTTTGCTCATGAAATAACTTGGATAACTAGCCCGTAGTTCAGCAACGGTTCCTCCCCTTTCTGCCATCAACATCAAAAACAAGGCAGTGCCCACCAAGGCATCCCGGCCATAGTGACTTTCAGGATAGATGATACCACCATTGCCCTCGCCACCGATGATGGCATTGTTGGCCTTCATTTTGGTCACCACATTGACTTCTCCCACAGCTGCGGCTTCATACGTTCCGCCATGTTTTTGGGTAATATCCCTCAAGGCCCTTGATGATGATAAATTGGAAACGGTATTCCCCTTGGTCTTGCCCAAAACATAGTCGGCGCAGGCCACCAAAGTATACTCCTCCCCGAACATTTCCCCATCATTGCTGATAAAAGCCAATCGGTCCACATCGGGATCGACGACGATTCCAAAATCAGCTTGCTCTTCTACCACTTTTTTACAGATGTCACCCAAGTGCTCCTTTAACGGCTCGGGATTGTGTGGAAAATGCCCATTGGGCTCGCAGTACAATTTCACCACTTCCACCCCCAGTTCTTGAAGCAATTTCGGGATGGCAATACCCCCTGTAGAATTCACTCCGTCCACAACTACTTTAAAACCAGCTTTTTTTATGGTTTCAGCATCTACCAAGGGTAACTCCAACACTTCATCAATATGAATATCAATATAGGAGTCATTCTTGATAATTTCTCCCAAATCATCCACTTCGGCAAATTCAAAATCCTCTTTTTCAGCCAATTCCAAAATTTTTGCACCTTGTTTAGCATCCAAGAACTCGCCTCGCTCATTCAACAATTTAAGGGCATTCCATTGTTTGGGGTTATGACTGGCCGTTAAAATGATGCCCCCATCCGCTTTTTCCAAAGGAACCGCAATTTCAACGGTGGGCGTGGTGGACAATCCCAAATCTATGACATCGATACCCAATCCTACCAAAGTGGAAACCACCAAGTTTTGGATCATTTCACCCGACAAACGGGCGTCCCTTCCAATCACCACAATCAACTTCTCTTTATTGGAATAGTCCTTCAACCATGTGCCATAAGCGGCCGCAAACTTTACGGCATCCAATGGTGTCAGGTTGTCATTGGTCTTGCCTCCTATGGTACCTCGTATTCCAGAAATTGATTTGATCAGTGTCATAATTGTTAAAAAAGTTTGTGCAAATATAAAGGGGCATTCCCTAATCCATGTTTTGAATTTGTAAATTTCGACATAAAAGTTTTTTGCCCCGATGAATTTCTTGGCCCACATCTATCTGTCTTTTGATGACAAGGAAATTACCTTGGGTAACTTTTTTGCGGACCATATCCGAGGCAACAAGTACAAACATTTCCCAGAAAACATTCAGAAGGGTATCTTGCTGCACCGTGAAATTGACACCTTTACCGATGCACACCCCATTGCCAAACAAAGCAGCAAACGACTCCATAAAAACTATAGCCATTACAGTCGAGTGATCGTGGATATTTTCTACGACCACTTCCTGGCGAAAAATTGGACGGACTATTCCGAGGTTCCCTTGGATGACTATGTGGAAAACTTTTATAACCTTTTGGAGGAAAACTATGAAGTACTTCCCTTGGCTACCAAACGGATGATGCCCTACATGATCGCGGACAACTGGCTCCTCAACTATGCCAATTTAACGGGTATTGACCGAGTACTCAATGGGATGAACCGCCGTACCCAAAACAAATCCAAGATGAATTTCGCCATTTTGGACCTTGAAGAACATTACACGGATTTTGAAAACGAATTCACCGCTTTTTTTGAAGAATTGATTACCTTTTCCCGACAAAAATTTATTTCCCTATGCGAAGACTGATACTCCTGCTCCCCCTTATCTTTTTCATCAACTGTAAACAACAACCAGCAACCCCAACCGGACTGGTCGCCGAAAAGGCGATGGTGGTTTCTGCCCGAGAAGAAGCCTCCAAAATTGGCGTGGAAATCATGGAAAAAGGCGGTAATGTTTTTGATGCCATGGTGGCCACGGAATTGGCCTTGGCCGTTGCCTATCCCTTTGCGGGGAACTTGGGCGGAGGTGGATTCATGGTCTACCGTAAAAACAATGGTGAAGTAGGTGGTATCGATTATCGTGAAAAAGCCCCACTGGCCGCCCATAAGGACATGTATTTGGACTCCTTGGGCAATGTAATCCCTGGAATGAGCACAACAGGTGCCACTTCTGCGGGAGTCCCCGGTACCGTGGCCGGGGTTATGGAAGTGCACAAAAAATTTGGTTCCCTTCCCCTATCAGAAATCATGGAACCCATTATTGCATTGGCCAAACGTGGCGTTGTGGTTACGGAAAAACAGGCCAAACGATTGGAAGGCACCCGGGAGCGTTTCATTGAGGCCAATGGGGACAGCTCCAAATTCGCCCAACCCTTTAAGGCTGGTGATACCATTAAATATCCAGAACTGGCCAAAACCTTGGGAATTATCATGGAAAAAGGTCGTGATGGTTTCTACAAAGGCGAAGTGGCCCAAAAATTGGCCGCTTTCGTACAGGAAAAAGGCGGATTCATCACCGAAGAAGACTTGGCCAAATATGAGGCCAAATGGAGAGACCCCATTGAATTTGACTACAAGGATATCCACGTAATTTCCATGAGTCCTCCCAGTAGTGGCGGCGTCACCATCAACCAGATTTTCAAGATGATGGAGCCGTACAACGTGGCCAAGTTTGGTCACAATTCCGCCAAGACCATCCAATTGTTCGCGGAAGCCTCCCGTCGCGCCTATGCCGATCGGAATTACTTTTTGGGTGACCCCGACTTTGTCGACATTCCTTACGATATACTGTTAAACGATGATTATTTAAAGGAACGGATGGCCAATTTCTCTTTTGATAAAGCCACTTTATCTTCGGATGTAAGCCATGGTGAAGTGGAAATCATCGAGAGTTCCGAAACCACCCACTACTCCATTGTGGATAGTGAGGGGAATGCCATTTCGGCCACTACTACACTTAACGGCGGTTATGGCTCCAAGCTCTACTGTGATGAACTTGGGTTCTTTTTGAACAATGAAATGGACGATTTTAGCTCAAAACCAGGAGTGCCCAACATGTTCGGATTGGTAGGGGCCGAAGCCAACAGCATCGCTCCCGAAAAACGGATGTTAAGCAGTATGACCCCAACCATCGTGGAAAAAGATGGTAAACTGTATATGGTCGTGGGCACCCCTGGTGGTTCTACCATCATCACCGCAGTGGCCCAGACCATACTGAATGTGTACGAGTTCAATCTGAGCATGCAAGAAGCGGTCAATGCACCAAGGTTCCACCACCAATGGTTGCCCGACATGGTCATCTTTGAGCCCGAAGGTTTTTCAGAGGAATTGATCAACGAACTGAAATCAAAAGGATACATCATCAACGAAGAGCGCACCCCCATCATTGGAAAAGTGGATGCCATTCGCGTATTGCCAGATGGAAAACTGGAAGGCGGCGCCGATAAACGCGGTGATGACAAAGCGGTCGGATTTTAATTTTTCCTAGATGCAGTTTGATGTTGTTGTGCTAACGGACCACAGGTATGTGGCCCCAGAAAAACGTACGCCCTACGTGGAAAACGTGCTGTTGGAAGACCGATTGGTGCTTGAAGCCTTGCAGGAACAAGGGTTAAGAGTCATCCGAAAATCATGGGACGATGCAGGATTTGATTGGTCCAGCACCAAATTGGCCGTGTTCCGAACCACATGGGATTATTTTGACCGGTTTGATGAATTTTCAAAATGGTTCCAATCCGCAAGTCAACAGACCCAATTTGTCAATTCCAAAGAGCTCATTGACTGGAATATTGACAAACACTACCTGAAAGACCTTTCCGATGCAGGTGTGACCATCCCCAAAACGTTTTTTGTGGAAAAAGGTACCCAAACAACTTTAAAAGAGGCTTTTACGGAAGCTATTGACCATTTTGGGTTCAGAGCGGATATTCTAGTGCTGAAACCTTGTGTGTCTGGAGCGGCCCGACATACCTACAAAATCAAAAGGGAAGATATTTCCAATCACGAAGCAGTCTTTCAAAAATTGATTTTCGAAGAAGCCATGATGATCCAGGAATTTCAGGAGAATATTGTTTCGGAAGGAGAAATTTCCATGATGCTGTTCAATGGGGAGTTTACCCATGCCGTACTGAAAATTGCCAAACCAGGCGATTTTAGGGTGCAGGATGATTTTGGTGGCAGTGTTCACGAATACCAACCTTCGGAAGAACAAATTTCGTTTGCCCAAAAAGTGGTGAATGCTGCTCCTGAACTTCCAGTGTACGCGCGAGTTGATCTTTTCAAGGACAATGACGGGAACTGGGCCTTGGCGGAACTGGAAATATTTGAACCCGAACTTTGGTTTCGACGCAATCCAGAAGCGGCCCAAACACTGGCTAAAGCCATTAAAAATCGGTTCTTCGAGTAGAAATCGGAAAATTATTTGGCAATCTGTCGTTTCAGTTCCTCCATGGATTGTTGCAATTGCTTCAACAAACCGGTTTCGGTGGTCGCATCAATATTAAAGGTGAGTTTGCTGCTTACTTCCCAGATTTCCTGAATTTGGAAGGGCTTGATCTCGTAAGGTGGATAAATTTCATTCAAGGACACTAAGGTGATATTGTTGGAATTGGGTTTCCTTTCAATCTTTTTCACCATAACGGAATCTTGGAGGACCACCACATACATTTTGTTGGGACTTACGTGATCAATATGCTCAATGGCACGGGCCAACACCCAATCATTGGGCCTTAAATTAGGCAACATACTATCCCCCTCCACTTGAAATCCCCGATACGTTGCGTTACGAAATTCTGGAATAGGCAAATCAAAAGCAGGAAGTTGTCGGTACCAACTGGTATCGGAAATGTTTTGGGGATAGCCCGCGGCAGCCTTGGCATTCACGAGGACCATGTTGTCGTTATCGGCATTGTCCACCGTAACCACTTTGGGGATCACACTGGTCTTGGAGGTATCCAAATGTTTTTGGTCGCTTTCCCCGAACAACCACAATGGGTTGATCTTGAACTGTTTTAAAAGTTCTGAGACCACTTTTCCAGAAAGTTTGGTCCTACCACGTTCAATATCGGCCGTGGTGTTCTTCACGCCCAACAAATCGGCAAATTCCGTTTGGGTGTAGCCCAACTCGCGTCGGATATCGGTAAAGCGTTTTAGTGTCAGTTCATTTTCCACAACCCAAATATATACAATTTGGATTATTTCCAAAACTTTTTATGGAATATTTCCATTTATTGGAATATTTCCATATTTTTGATTGGAATATTTCCAAGTTATGGACTTCGATAGAGTACGAGAAAAATTGAACATACTGGCTGATGCCGCCAAATACGACGTCTCCTGTGCCAGTAGCGGCAGTAACCGGACCAACAAAACAAAGGGTCTGGGCAATGCTTCCAAAATGGGTATTTGCCATAGCTACACCGAGGATGGACGCTGTATCTCCCTGTTGAAAATCCTATTGACCAATCACTGCATCTATGATTGTGCGTATTGCGTGACCCGCAAGAGCAACGACATTAAAAGGGCTGCCTTTAAGATTCAGGAGGTGGTGGATTTGACCATCAACTTTTATAGAAGAAATTATATTGAAGGTTTGTTTTTGAGTTCCGGTATCTTTAAAAATGCGGATTACACCATGGAACGCTTGGTTGCCGTGGCGAAGAAACTCCGGGAAGAGGAAAATTTCAACGGGTATATTCATTTAAAATCCATTCCTGGGGCCAGTGATGAACTCATGTACGAAGCCGGATTATATGCGGACCGACTTTCGGTGAACATTGAGGTGCCCACCATATCCGGACTGAAACTATTGGCCCCAGACAAAAAGCACGAAGACTTTACCAAACCCATGCTGAAGGTGAAAAATGAAATCGTGCGGTACCAAGCGGAACGAAAAATCATCAGAAGCACACCCAAATATGCCCCAGCCGGACAAAGCACTCAAATGATCGTGGGGGCTTCCGGGGAAACGGACAAGGATATCATGTACTCCGCCACCTATTATTACAAAACCTACCAAATGAAACGGGTATATTATTCTGGTTATGTGCCTGTTGCGGATGATGCCCGCTTGCCGGCCATTGGCTCTCAGGTGCCCATGTTACGGGAAAACCGATTGTACCAGACCGATTGGTTGTTGCGCTTTTACGGTTTTGCCGTGAACGAGATCTTGAACAAAGACTATCCCAACCTCGATATGGAGGTAGATCCCAAACTTTCGTGGGCGTTGCGCAACCTACACCATTTTCCAGTGGATGTGAATACGGCGGACAAACGCCTTTTGGCCCGTATTCCGGGGATAGGGATGCAGTCCGTTCAAAAAATCATGGATGCCCGAAAATTTAGAAGATTGAACTGGGACCATCTGAAAAAAATCGGGGTGGCCCTCAACCGTGCCCAATATTTTATGGTGTGCGATTCCCGTCATTGGGAGCGACGCGACCTGGATGCGGCGAAAATCAAGGGGATGATCTTGCAGACTTCGTCCGGCAAGTTTCGGAACCAATACAGTACACAATTATCATTGTTCAATTAACAATAAGCAATTAGCAATGAACAACTGTGTCATTTCGAACGAATGTGAGAAATCTAGATTTCTCAGTCGCGAACTCCTTCGAAATGACATAAAAACCAAAACACAAGCGTTATGAATGCTTCAACAACCTTAATGTACGACGGCAGCTTCAACGGTTTTCTCACAGCCGTATTCGTTGCTTTTGATGAAAAGATTTCTGTGGCAGATATTCAAAAAAATGGTCGTTGCCAAAATGGACTTTTTTCTGAAACGGAGACCATTTTTACCCATGTGGAAAAGGCCAAACGCGTTTGGAACGGAATCCGCAACAAGAGTCATAATGCCATTTCAAACGTGTATTTTGCTTTTTTGAGCGAAACCGAAGGTGTGGAAATGTTATTATTTGATTACATCCAAAAATTGATGCGGACCCAAAACGGCAAGTATTTGGATTATTCGGATAGTACCGTTTTGCACATCAGTCAATTGGCTAGAAAGGTGGGGCGTGAAAAACACCGCATGGAGGCTTTTGTGCGGTTCCAGTTGACCAAGGACAACATCTATTTTGCCAACATTGAACCTGATTTTGATGTGCTGCCCCTCATTTCCAAGCATTTTCGGGACCGCTATGCGGACCAGCAATGGCTGATTTATGATGTAAAGCGCAAGTACGGTATCTATTACAATCTGGACCATGTGGAAATGGTGTCCTTGAACCTAAAGGACATCCACCATAACAAAATTCATAAAAGCGATGCTTTTGTCAATGGGGAATACGAGTACCAGACCCTATGGAACGACTATTTCAAAAGTACCGGAATCATATCCCGGATCAATCCCAAATTGCATACGCAACATGTACCCAAACGCTATTGGAAGTATTTGAGTGAGAAAAAGGAGGCGGTTTGATTTTTAAATGAACTAACATTGTATAGTAATTTATTTAATGAAATGTATTTTTTGCGATAACGAGAATGAAGCTAAATCTTCGGAACATATTGTTCCTGAATCTTTTGGCAACACCTTCTATATTCTTCCAAAAGGTGTTGTTTGCGATTCCTGTAACAATAGCTTTTCAACCTTTGAATCCAAGGCTTTAACCGATTCTGTTTTTGTGTTTGAAAGAGCTAGATTTAGTGTTCCGTCAAAAAAAAGGAAAGGCGCAAAAGGAAAGGTAAACGAACTAATCATTGAAGCAGATGAAAAATTCAGAAAGGGTCATCTTTTCATTAAAGGTCTAAACAATGAAAATGTAAAGAATTTTGATGCACATACTCAATCATTTAAATTGGTTGTTTCGGCATTTGACAAAAGTGAAGTTGCGGCTTCCAAACTTTTTCTAAGCATGGGAATGGAAGCTATTTATCAATCACAAAGGAATCTGTATGACAAACACTCATTTAATGAACTCAAAGAGTTTATTACCAAAAAAGATAATACAGATTGGCCTTTCATTTCTACGGATTTCGAAACTGACAAGTTCAAGAGTATTCCAACATATTACGACAAATACAGGCTTAAAAAAATATACTGCTCCTTGTCATATTTGGAAGTAGATGATAAAACTTTGCTTTTCAAATTCAAATATGGAGGTATTGCGATGACCATAAATCTTCTGAATAGAGATTACCAGTGGATGGAGCTTTTTTACAAGCGAGATAAAAGTTCTTGCATTTTTCCAAGACATTTTGAAAGAAAGTTTCTCAAGAAAGTAAAAAAGAAATGATTCGATTTGTCACTTCCCCTTCTCCCCCACAAAATAATCGCTCTTGCTTTTGAAGAGTACATTAAAACTGGTCAAGCTGCCATAAATACGGGTAATGTATTGCTGTAGGTCAATTTTTTCCTGATCGTCCAGATTGTTGCTGCTGTTGATCTTTTGTTCCATCACACGGATACGGTCGCGCACCATCACGATCTTATGAAAAAAGGTCTCGATGGGCATTTCCTTGTTCTGGGTGGCATCCCCCGGGTCCAAAATCAGTTTGCCGCCTTTCCATTTATCCGCAATGGCCACTTTTTCGTGGGTATCGCTCCATTTTTCCAAAATCTGGACAAGTGAACGTTCGATATCAAAAAAGCTCACGGAATCCATTTCGTCCTCTACTCCTTCGATGACTTCAAATTCGGAGTCCAGGTCAATGGTCTCCAATCCGTTTTCCAAAAAAGTGACCCAATAATGTTTTGATGATACGTTCGTTACCACGCCTTTGCCATATTCGGGGTGGTCAATACGGGAGCCGATACCCAATAGTTTCATAAATCTGGTTTTTATCGCCCGTAAATTTAGAATTTTTACAACTTTACCCTACATTCGTTCTAGCTTTTATAAGCCATCTTACATGGAACCACAAAAATTAAGGGTAAAACTCGGAGAGTTGGCCTCTACATCCATCAGTGGTAACGACATCAGTTCTTCTTGCCTGTACGTATCCGCGTTGGCGGTGTTGCATGCCGGTCAATACGCTTGGATTTCCCTGTTGATCGTAGGGGTCGTCCTGTTTTTGTTCAGAAAGATTTACGGGGAAGTGGTCGGAGCCCTTCCCATGAACGGTGGGGCCTACAACGCCCTCTTGAACACCACGAGCAAGGGAATGGCTTCCTTGGCCGCTTCTTTAACGCTGTTGTCCTATATGGCCACCGCGGTGATTTCCGCCAATGAGGCTATGGCCTATCTGGGCACCCTGGTGCCCCAACTCCCCATTATTTTGGCCACCATTGGACTATTGGCCATCTTTATGGGATTGGTAATCATCGGTATCGGGGAATCGTCCAAAGTAGCCATCGCTATTTTTATCTTCCACTTGTCGTCGTTGATTTTATTGTCCTCATTTGCCGGCATGTACCTTTTTGAACACGGGCTAAAAGTATTTACGGACAACAATGCCTTGCCCGTAAAACATGGGGCACTCCCCATGGCCCTGTTCTTTGGCTTTTCGGCCGCCATGTTGGGAATCAGCGGGTTCGAAAGCTCGGCCAACTTTGTGGAAGAACAGAAAAAAGGTGTTTTCCCTAAAACTCTACGCAATATGTGGATCGTGGTGACCATTTTCAACCCATTGATCGCGTTCTTGGCCTTGGCGGTGTTGCCCATTTCTGAGATAGAACACAACCGCGAGGCGTTGCTCTCCATCATGGGGAACCAAGCTGGCGGCCCATGGTTGTCCACATTGGTTTCTGTAGATGCCGTATTGGTGCTCAGTGGTGCGGTGCTTACTTCCTTTGTGGGTGTTTCAGGGCTTGTGGAGCGGATTACCTTGGACCGAATTCTTCCCCCATTTCTCTTAAAGCGAAACAAAAAGGGAAGCACCTATCGCATTGCCATTGTTTTCTTCTTACTCTGCGTGTCCATATTGTTGATTACCGAAGGGAATCTGGAAGCTTTGGCTGGGGTCTACACCATTGCATTCTTGTCCGTGATGGCCTTGTTCGGAATCGGCAACATTTTGCTGAAGGTGAGGCGAAAAAACCTACCGCGACCTGAACGTTCAGGTTGGTTATCCTTATTGATCGCTATTGCTGCGGTTATTGTGGCCTTAGCAGGGAACATCATTCTTAACCCAGATTATTTGGCGGTGTTCATGGAATATTTCATTCCCACCATTGCCTTGGTCATGGTAATGTTGAACCGCACGGCTTTGCTCAAGTTGCTTTTGCGATTGATCCGCTATTTCTTGGATCCCATCAACCGCTTTTTGGTTCGGTCCTACAAAGGCATCAACCAGACCATCAACAGGATCAACGACCAAGAGTTCGTATACTTCACCAAAAAGGACGACGTAGCCTTATTGAACAAGGTACTTTTGTACATCCGAAACAATGAGCACACCCGAAAGCTCAAGATCGTGTCCGTTTTCCCCGAAGGGGAACAGGCGACTAAAAGCTTTGTGTCCGACCTTGATGTGCTGGACAGGGAATACCCTGAAATTAAAATAGAATACATTCAATTGCATGGAAAATTCACGCCACAACTTATCAAAAAACTGTCGGCGGAGTGGAACATTCCCATCAATTTCATGTTCATCGGAAGTCCTAGCGACAAGTTTCCCTACCCCTTGCAGGAACTGGGGGGCGTACGGTTGATCATCTGATATAAGAAGCCTCAATTTAGATGCTTTCTATTAACAAAAACGAAAAGCAAACCTCCTTCTTTTTTACGTGTCAAATCGCTACTTTTGAAGCTTTGCTATGATTTATGGTCAACTACGAAGAACATATTGAGGTCAAGGGTGCCCGGGTACACAACCTGAAAAATATCGATGTCACCATTCCACGTGAAAAACTCGTAGTGATCACTGGACTTTCGGGCAGTGGAAAATCCTCTTTGGCGTTTGATACTATCTATGCTGAAGGCCAGCGACGTTACATTGAAACCTTTTCGGCCTATGCACGGCAATTCTTGGGTGGCTTGGAACGACCCGATGTGGACAAGATAGATGGCCTATCCCCAGTTATCGCCATAGAGCAAAAAACCACCTCCAAATCTCCTAGATCCACCGTAGGCACCATTACAGAAGTATACGATTTTCTGCGACTGCTGTTTGCCCGTGCCGGGGATGCCTATAGTTACAATACGGGAGAAAAGATGGTCAGTTATAGTGATGAACAGATCAAAAAACTGATCATTACCTCCTACCTCGATAAGAAAATCAACGTATTGGCCCCTGTAATCAAATCCAGAAAAGGTCATTATCGGGAACTGTTCGAACAAATTGCGAAACAAGGTTTTGTAAAGGTCAGGGTCGATGGTGAGATCACGGACATTACCAAGGGCATGAAGGTGGACCGATACAAGACCCACGATATTGAAATTGTCATCGATCGTTTGAAGGTTTCCGATACCGAGGATTTCCACAAACGCCTGACCGAAACGATCAATACCGCCATGTACAGTGGGGAAAATGTATTGATGGTGTTGGAAGAAGGTGAGGCGGAACCTCGTTATTTCAGCAGGGATCTCATGTGTCCTTCCACGGGTATCTCCTATCCTACCCCAGAACCCAATACATTTTCGTTCAACTCGCCAAAGGGTATGTGCCCTGAGTGCAGTGGATTGGGACATGTGTACGAAGTAAACGTTCAAAAAATCATGCCCAACACCAAAATCTCCATAAAAGCCGGTGGTTTGGCGCCTTTGGGCGAGTACAAGAAATCCTGGGCCTTCAAACAGTTGGAGACCATTGCACAACGATACCAATTTGACCTTTCGGATGCCCTTGAAAAAATCCCCGAAGAAGCCATGGAGGTCATTCTGTACGGCGGTAAGGAAAGTTTTGAGGTCGACTCCAAATCCCTCGGGGTCAAACGTCAATATAAAATTGAATATGAAGGTATTGCCAATTTTATAAAGACACAATTTGAACAAGCGGATTCCACATCCATCCAAAGGTGGGCCAAGGATTTCATGGATAAAGTGAAATGTCCCTCCTGCCATGGAGCAAGGTTGAGACAAGAATCCCTTTACTTTAAGATCGGTGAAAAGAACATTGCCGAGTTGGCCCATATGGACATCACCGAGTTGGCTACGTTCTTTCAGCAGCTTGAAGATACTTTGGAAGGAGATCAAAAGATCATTGCCGAGGAAATCATCAAGGAAATCAAAGCACGGATCGGTTTTTTACTGGATGTGGGCCTCGATTACCTATCCTTGGATAGAAGTTCCAAATCCCTATCCGGTGGTGAAGCGCAACGTATCCGACTGGCAACCCAAATAGGCTCACAACTGGTGGGGGTGCTCTATATTTTGGACGAACCGAGTATCGGCTTGCACCAAAGGGACAATGAACGCTTGATCCATTCATTAGAATCGCTTCGGGATATTGGCAATTCCGTGATTGTGGTAGAACACGACCGAGATATGATCGAACGTGCAGATCATGTAATCGACATAGGCCCAAGGGCCGGAAAACATGGGGGTGAGATCATTTCCGAAGGGAGTCCGCAAGAGTTAAAGGACCATCATACCCTAACCGCACAATACATTACAGGAGAACTGGAGATTCCTGTTCCAAGTGAAAGAAGAAAAGGAACCGGAAAAAAAATAGTGCTTTCAGGCTGTACGGGCAATAATTTGAAGGATGTGACCGTGGAATTCCCTTTGGGAAAACTTATCGGGGTCACTGGTGTATCGGGAAGTGGCAAATCTACCTTGGTGAACGAGACCCTATACCCTATCATGAATGCGCATTACTTCAATGGGGTCAAAAAACCCATGCCGTATAAAAAAATAAAAGGGTTGGAGCATATCGACAAAGTTATCGACATCAACCAATCCCCTATTGGAAGAACGCCTCGATCCAATCCTGCAACTTATACAGGGGTGTTTAGCGAAATTAGAAATCTTTTTGCCAAAACTACCGAGGCAACCATCCGCGGATATAAACCGGGTCGTTTCAGTTTCAATGTGGCAGGAGGCCGATGTGAAACCTGCCAGGGAGGCGGTCTTAAAGTGATCGAAATGAACTTTTTGCCCGATGTGTACGTGGAATGTGAGACCTGTAACGGCAAACGATTCAACAGGGAAACCTTGGAAATCCGCTACAAGGGAAAATCCATTTCGGATGTACTGGAAATGACCATCAACGAAGCGGTGGATTTCTTTGAGAACATTCCCAAGATTCATAGAAAGCTCAAAACAATAAAAGATGTGGGTTTGGGTTATATATCATTGGGGCAACAATCCACCACTCTTTCCGGGGGTGAGGCACAACGGGTAAAACTGGCAACCGAATTATCCAAGCGCGATACCGGAAACACATTTTACATCCTCGACGAACCTACAACTGGACTACATTTTGAAGATATCAGGGTGCTCATGGAAGTACTCAACCAACTGGTGGACAAAGGCAACACCATATTGGTGATCGAACACAATTTGGATGTCATTAAAATGGTGGATTATATCATAGACATAGGATATGAGGGCGGCCGAGGCGGGGGAATGGTGGTGGCAACCGGTACTCCTGAAGAAGTAGCGAAGGACAAAAAAAGTTATACGGCCAAATTTTTAAAGAAAGAATTGGAGAACACCAAGCAAAAAATTGCGAGGGCAATTTAAATAGATACGACTATGCAAATGCGCAAAGAACAACATTCCAAAGAATGGAATGAGATTAAGACCAATGACTCTTGGGCCATTTTCAAGATCATGGGAGAATTTGTAAACGGGTTTGAAAAAATGAGTGCCATTGGCCCATGCGTTTCCATATTTGGTTCTGCAAGGGTAAGACCTGGCAATAAATACTATGACCTGGCAGTAAACATTTCCAAACGTATTTCCGAGGCGGGATATGGAATCATCACGGGTGGTGGTCCGGGCATCATGGAAGCCGGAAACCGGGGTGCCAGTCTAGCAGGCGGTACTTCCGTGGGCCTCAACATTGACCTTCCGTTTGAACAGCACGACAACCCCTATATTGACGAAGACAAAAGCCTTGACTTTGATTATTTTTTTGTGAGGAAGGTGATGTTCGTAAAGTATTCACAAGGATTTGTGGTCATGCCAGGAGGTTTTGGCACCTTGGACGAACTTTTTGAGGCCATTACCCTTATCCAAACCCATAAGATCCATACGTTCCCAATCATTTTGGTAGGAACCGATTTTTGGCAAGGTCTGATCGATTGGGTAAAAAATACCATGTTGGAAGCAGGCAATATTAGCCCAAGGGATCTTGACCTGATCAAAATAGTGGATACCGAGGACGAGGTAGTTGAAATAATAGACGCTTTTTACAAAGGTAGAACCCTTAGCCCGAACTTTTAATCGAGTTTATTTTGATGTACCTCCGAGTTCCATATCAGGCAGCTTTGCTTTTCTTTTTACTGTGTTCCTCACTTTGGGGGCAGCACAAGAATGAAATTGTGGCAACCCTTGATGGACCGAGTAACCAGATCAGGATTCGGCAGAAATTCACTTATGTGAACCATTCCTCCAGTGGGCTTTCCTCCCTTTATTTCAATGATTGGAACCATGCCTATTCCAACAAGAACACCGCATTGGCAAAACGCTTTGCGGAAGAGTTCAACAGGGGGCTCCATTTGGCAAAAGACCGTGAAAGGGGACAGACGACCATCATGTCCATTGTGGATCAGAACTATACCGGATTGAATTGGGAAAGGGTTGGTAATCGGGATTTGATTGCCGTTACCTTGAACGATATTCTCCGCCCTGGGGCATCTGTGGAACTTTTTCTTACCTACACCATCAAATTGCCGAATGCAAAATTTACGGGTTACGGTGCCTTGGATGACGGTGGGTACAACCTAAAGGATTGGTACCTCTCCCCTGCTGTTTTTGATGGGTATTGGCGACTCTATGACAACAAGAACTTGGACGATCTTTACACAGACGTTACCGAAACTTCCATCAACCTGACCTTTCCGGAGCGGCTTTACATTGCTTCCAATTACAGACAATCCATTGTCTCCCAATTTCCTGGCGGACAGCACATACAACTTTTTGGGGACAAGAGAAAAAACTGCGAGATCATTCTTTCTACCCAAAAAACGTTTACAAAACATGTTACTGGGCCTTTAACGGTCACTACTGATATTGAGTCCAACAAATACGATGAAATATCCCAAGGGATTTCCATCAACAGGGTTGCCGATTTCTTGGAAGAGAACCTTGGCAAGTACCCACATGAAAACTTGTTGGTAAGCGAATACGACTACAATAAATCACCATTGTACGGGATTGGCCAGCTTCCTTCCTTTATCAGGCCTTACGAGGAGCAGTTCCAGTTTGAGATGAAATTCCTAAAAACCGCCGTTCGTAGTTATTTAAGGGAAACCCTATTCTTAGATCCTCGCCAAGAGCGATGGGTGAACGATGCCATTGGGTATTACCTTATGATCCATTATGTGGAAGATCATTATCCCGATCAGAAATTGGCCGGTAAACTCTCAAAAATTTGGGGCATAAAAAATTTCCATTTTGCCCAAATGGACTTTAATGAGCAGTATGCCTTGTTCAGCATGGTTTCTGTAAGAAAAAATATTGATCAGGCCTTGACCACCAGCAATGACTCCTTGATCAAATTCAACCAAAAAATCGCGAATGGATATAAGGCAGGGTTGGGTATGTCTTACCTCTCCAATTATCTGGGGGAGCATAAAATAGACAGCAGTATAACGGATTTTTACAAAAATTTCAAGCTGAGACAACATGTTTCTGCCCTGGATTTTGAAAATACCATCAAGGCCCATACTGATAAGGACATCAATTGGTTTTTTGACGAATACGTCTCCACCGATAAAAAGATTGATTTTAAGATCAAGAAAATTACCAAGACGGATGATTCCATTTCCCTGACCATAAAAAACAAGCGGGGCACCAATGTTCCTATTTCGCTTTTTGGACTTCAGAAAGATTCGGTCATCTCCCATTATTGGTTCACAGGAATTGATTCCACTAAAACGGTGACCCTTCCTAGAAATGGGGAAGACCGTATGGTATTGAACTACGACCAAAAAATCCCAGAATTCAACCAACGGGACAACTGGAAAACCCTGAACGGGTTTTTATCCAGCAACAAGAAACTCAAGTTCCAGTTCTTTAAGGATACGGAAGACCCAAACTACAACCAAGTTTTCTATGTTCCTGTGGCCAACTTCAACATTTATGATGGTATTACTCCTGGTTTGAGGCTATACAACAAAACGTTTTTGGAAAGACAGTTTTTATATGACATATCCCCTACCTATTCCTTTTTGGAACGCACTCTGGTAGGAAAAGCTGGTTTCCGTTATCGGAAATACCATAAAAAAACGGGATTGTACGTAACCGATTTTTCGTTTGCCGGTTCCACCTCCCACTTTCAGGAAAATTCACGTTTCTCTACCCTTACTCCTGCCATAACCTTGGGGTGGAGGCCCAATGATTTGCTATCCAACCGCAGACAATACCTCATGTTTCGTTATAGGGATGTTTTCCGCAGTGTGGATGCCGCCCTTGCGGACCAAATTGACACCGACCCCAATTATGGGGTGATGAACGTTCGTTTCACAGATGTGGACAACAATATCCTGAACTATGTTTCCTGGTCTTTGGATGCCCAGCATTCCAATGATTTTTCCAAGCTGGCCTTTGAAATGGAATACCGAAAACTATTCCAAAGCAACAGGCAGTTTAACCTGAGGTTCTATGCAGGCAAATTTTTAAGGAACAATACAGCATCCGATTTCTTCAGCTTTGCGTTGGACCGTCCCACGGATTATATGTTCGACCTAGCCTATCTGGGAAGGTCTGAAAGTTCTGGGTTGTACAGTCAACAGATCATTATTGCCGAAGGAGGGTTTAAATCCAAGTTAGAAAATCCGTTTGCGAACGATTGGATCGCCACTACCAACGCCAGCACCAATATTTGGAGATGGGTAGAGGCATATGGTGACCTGGGTTTCTTAAAAAGCAAAGGGGGTGATTCCCGTTTTGTCTATGACTCAGGAGTCCGTTTGAACTTGGTCACCGATTATTTTGAATTGTACTTCCCTGTTTACTCCAACCGAGGATGGGAAATTGGCCAAGACGATTATGGCCAACGCATCCGTTTTATTGTCACCATTAGCCCCAAAACCCTAGTGGGCCTATTTACAAGAAAATGGTTCTGATTTATCATATTGATAAATTGAAAGTTTAAAATTGGTTATTGTTTGAATTTTTTGTTTTAAAATCAGAATAATGTTGTTGAATCGATATTTTATTAACATGGTCTGATATTGCTGATTTGTATGTATTTTAGTAATTTCGCAGAAATCGACATTAGCCCATGAAACCTGACCCGAGTACCAGCAACGATATTTCCTTCGAAGATTTTCGATCGCAGATCCTTCAGGATTATGAAATTGCCGTGACCAGTAGGGAATGTAGCTTGTTGGGCCGTCGTGAGGTACTCTCCGGAAAGGCCAAATTTGGCATTTTTGGTGATGGAAAGGAACTACCCCAACTTGCCATGGCCAGGGCGTTCCAAGATGGGGATTTTAGAAGTGGCTACTACAGGGATCAGACTTTTATGATGGCCTTGGACTACTTGAGCCCCAAAGAGTTCTTTCATGGACTTTATGCCACTACGGACATCAACAAAGATCCCATGAGTGCCGGCAGGCAAATGGGCGGCCATTTTGTGACCCATAGCCTGAACGAGGATGGTACCTGGAAGGATCTCACCAAACAAAAGAACAGTAGCGCGGACATTTCGTGTACTGCAGGTCAAATGCCCCGCCTGTTAGGACTTGCACAAGCATCTAAAATATACCGAAACATAAAGGAGATAGACCAAACCAACTTTTCCAACAATGGAAACGAGGTGGCTTGGGGAACCATTGGCAATGCCAGTACCAGTGAAGGCCACTTTTTTGAAGTAATCAACGCGGCCGGGGTAATGCAGGTTCCCATGGTCATCTGTATTTGGGATGATGAGTATGGCATTTCGGTGCCTTCTGAATTCCATACAACCAAGGGTGATATTTCCGAAGCTTTAAGTGGATTGCAGCGCGACGAAGAAAACAAAGGGTATGAAATCCTTAGAGTGAAAGGATGGGATTATACCGCCTTGATCCATGCTTTTGAAAATGCCTCTGATATTGCAAGGGAAGAGCACGTACCTGTAATGATTCATGTTACCGAATTGACTCAACCCCAAGGACATTCCACCTCTGGCTCCCACGAGCGTTACAAATCCGCCGAAAGGTTGGAATGGGAACGGGAACACGACTGTAATAAACAATTCAGGGAATGGATCCTGGAAAACGGCATCTGCACGGAAGAGGATCTAAAAAAACTGGAACGAGACATCAAGCATAAGGTCAGGACTGCCAAGAAAGAAGCTTGGTCCGAGTTCTTAAAGCCCCATTTGGAAGCCAAAAAACAGTTGGTTCAACTATTGGATCAAGCCGCAAGCAAAAGTCCGAACAGGGTATTTATAACCAAAATAAAGAACGACCTGATAGCCATTGAAGAGCCACTGAAAAAGGATTTGGCAAGTAAGTCCCGACATGCGCTTCGTTTTTTGTTAGGTGAAAACACTCCGGAAAAAAAACAACTACAACATTGGATTTCCAACTTTTTGGAGAACAATGAACCCAAATACAGTTCCCATTTATACAGTGAACTGGGTAATAGGGCCACCAATATACCGGCCGTATACCCCTCTTACTCCAACAACACCGAAGAAGTGGACGGGAGGATTATTCTTCGGGATAATTTTGAAGCCTTGTTCGAAAAATACCCTGAAGCATTGGTTTTTGGCGAGGATACCGGAAACATTGGTGATGTAAACCAGGGACTGGAAGGACTTCAGAAAAAATTTGGGGAACTAAGGGTTGCCGATACGGGTATCCGTGAAACCAGTATCATTGGTCAAGGCATCGGGATGGCGCTCCGTGGGTTACGTCCCATAGCGGAGATCCAATATTTGGACTATATCCTGTATGCGATCCAAACGTTAAGTGATGACCTTGCCACCTTGATGTACAGAACAGTGGGCAAACAAAAGGCCCCGTTGATCGTGCGTACACGCGGGCATCGCCTAGAAGGCATTTGGCATTCGGGCTCCCCAATGGGAGGTTTGATCCATCTGCTACGTGGAATGTACATACTCGCCCCTAGAAACATGACGCAAGCTGCCGGGTTCTACAATACTCTAATGAAGAGTGATGAGCCCGCATTGATCATTGAAAGTCTCAACGGTTACCGATTGAAGGAGAAATTGCCAACCAATTTGGGCGAATTCTGTACCCCAATAGGAAAAGTTGAAGTTTTAAAACAAGGTTCGGACATCACCCTGCTTTCCTATGGTTCCACTTTGAGGATTGTTGAAAAAGTGGCACAGGAACTTCTTGAAGTGGGTATTGATGCAGAAGTTATCGACGCGCAAACCCTTTTACCTTTCGATTTGGGTCATGATGTGGTCAAAAGTCTTCAAAAAACAAATAGACTTTTGGTCATAGACGAGGACGTTCCGGGAGGATGCTCTGCCTATTTATTGCAAGAAATTGTAGAAAAGCAAAGGGGGTACAAATATTTGGACAGTGCACCGCAAACCTTGACATCTAAAGCACATCGACCTGCTTACGCTACAGATGGCGACTATTTTTCCAAACCGAACGCAGAGGATATTTTTGAGAAAGTTTACGGCATCATGCACGAAGTAGATCCAAAATCGTTCCCAAAACTGAGATAGTTTTCAACCCATGTATCAACTCAAACACGCTTTTCATAAAGTAATATTGTATTTTTTGAAACTTTATTAATAATTTCACGCTGATTAAATCCCCCATGAATGAAAAATAACACGCTTATACACCTTGGGTTGGCATTATTGAGGATTGTTCCTTCCGCATTCATGATGACCCATGGCTACCCCAAACTTATGAACTTGATCAACGGCAATACCGAATTCGCCAACCCCTTTGGTATTGGTCAGGCACCTACTTTGTTTTTGGCCGTTGTGGGCGAATTTATCTGCCCAATTTTGATGATCGTTGGGTTCAAGACCCGTTGGGCTGCCATACCAACCGCCATTACCATGTTTGTGGCAGGATTTATGATCCACGGTGCCGATCCCTTCGGAAGCAAGGAACTGGCACTTCTTTACCTAACTGTGTTTGTTGTGATCATGCTATTGGGCCCAGGCAAATACAGCGTGGATAAAAAGTAAGCTATACAATTTGAACCAATAATTCTTTAAGCAAGTCCGCTTGCGCCATATTATTGGCCCCAACACCTTTGCTCTTAAGATCCAAGTCCCTTAGGTTTGAGATGATACCGCTCACTCTTTTCATAGGGTAATTTTTCGCGGCCACGGTAAACTCGCTCACAAAGTAAGGGTTAATACCCAATGCTTTGGCCACATTGCCCGGTGAGTGATCGTGCAACCCATGATATTGTAACAACTGGGTGAAGAAAGTGTTCAACAAGGTAATGGTGACCACAAAAGGATTGTCCTTTGGGTTTTGTGCAAAATAATCGATAATCCGGGATGCCTTTTTCACATCGCGCTCGCCAATGGCCTTCTTCAATTCAAAATTGTTGAAATCCTTGCTGATCCCAATATGCCGTTCAATAATTTCCGCCGTGATTTCTGTATCCTGGGGTACTACCAAAGAAAGTTTGTCCAACTCGTTGCTGATTTTACTGAGGTCTGTTCCCAAAAACTCCACCAAAAGCACGCAGGATTTAGGTGAAATTTTATAACCCTTTCCACTCAGGGTCCTTCGGATCCAATCGGCCACCTGGTTTTCATACAGTTTGTTGCTCTCAAAAAGTTCCCCGCTCTTCTGAATAGCCTTGTATAGCTTCTTCCTCTTATCTAGTTTTTTGTATTTAAAACAGATGACAAGAATGGTGGTCGGTTGGGGATTTTCCACATAGGAAATCAAGTTTTCAATGGTCCTGGAAAGGTGCTGTGCTTCCTTTACGATGATGACTTGATACTCTGCCATCATGGGAAAACGTTTGGCATTGGCCACTACATCTTCCACTGTGGTGTCTTTTCCATAGAGCACCATTTGGTTGAAACCCTTTTCCTCTTCGGTCAGGACATTGTCCGCAATGTATTGTGATATTTTGTCAATATAATAGGGCTCCTCACCCATTAAAAAATAAATAGGTTTAGGATTGCCCCTATTGATTTCCGCTACAATTTCCTTAACTCTTTCCATTCCAAAAAAAATCGTCATTTTTGCTCAATGCAGCCATTGAACTTTCCCAAATATGAGTTCCGAATCAAAAATAGCCAAAATAGGCAGTACATTTTTGACGGCATCCGTAAAAAATTTGTGGTGCTGCAGCCAGAGGAATGGGTACGGCAGCACTTGGTGCATTTTTTGATCTTTACCAAGAATTTCCCCAAAAGCTTGATCAATGTGGAGAAACAATTGACCGTGAATTCCTTGAAGAAGCGCTACGACATAGTAGTTTTCAATCCTGACGGATCCATATTCTTGTTAGTGGAATGCAAGGCACCCGAGGTGAAAATAGACCAAAACGCCTTTGACCAAATTGCCCGTTATAACTACGAATTAAAGGCCAGCTATCTTTTGGTGACCAACGGTTTGGAACATTATTGTTGTGAAATGGACCTCGAGCATGAAAAATACAGGTTTTTGGAGGATATTCCTGATTTTAGCCTTTAATTTGCCTCCGTTTTGAAAATCGCCGTCGTCATACTCAATTGGAACGGGGAAGCCCTTTTGGAGCGGTTCCTCCCATCGGTCATGGAGCATTCCAAGGGGGCCGATATTTACGTGGTTGACAATGCCAGTACCGATGGTTCCGTAAACTTTTTAAAACAGCACTATCCTACCATTGGTGTGGTGCAAAATGATGTAAACGGTGGTTTTGCCAAAGGCTACAATGACGGGTTAAAGCAGATTGATGCCGACCTGTTCTGCCTGCTGAACTCCGATGTGGAAGTGACCAAAAATTGGTTGGGACCCATCATCAAAGCATTTCAGGATATTCCCGAAGCGGCCATCATCCAACCCAAAATATTGGATCTTAAGCAAAAAGATCATTTCGAATATGCCGGTGCCGCCGGTGGTTTTATTGATATGTTGGGATACCCTTTTTGCAGGGGGCGGATTTTCCAATCCATTGAAAAGGACGAAGGACAATACGACGACACCAAAGAAGTATTTTGGGCAACAGGGGCCTGCATGTTCATCAAAAGTGAGGTGTTTCAATCATTGAAAGGTTTTGATGAGGATTATTTTGCCCATCAAGAAGAAATCGATCTTTGTTGGAGGGCCAAAAATGCGGGGCACAAGGTATTTTACGTGGGACACAGCCATGTCTACCATTTGGGCGGCTCCACCCTATCCAATATGAATCCCAAGAAAACCTTCTTGAATTTCAGGAATTCCCTTTTTTCCATCACCAAAAACCTACCACGCAAAAAAGCATGGCCCATAGTGTTACTACGATTATTGTTGGACGGCATTGCGGCTGCCCGCTTTATATTCCAACTCAAATTCGATCACTGTTTTGCCATTCTCAAGGCGCATTTAAGTTTTTATGCTAACTTTAGCAAAATGTACAAAAAGCGGGAAAAAGCTAATTTTTTATTAAAGTACTACCCTGTGACATCCATAGTTTGGTCCTACTTCGTACATCATATAAAGAATTTTAACATTTTAGTAAAAGATTAACGAAGCCGAAATAGCGAAGCCTTGGTTTTTCTATAATTTTGGTGTAGTTTTTTAACATTGATTAATCTAACAATCCTTTAATTATACTCTGAACTATGAAAAAAGTTTTTCTAGGAACATTGGCAATGTCAGTTCTATTAACATCTTGTGTATCGCAGAAGAAATATGCTGAACTGGAGGCCAAACAAAAAGAAACCCAAGATTTATTGAACTCTGCAACCGTTAAGCTGAACGATTGTTTGGAAGACAAAGCCACTGCAGATGCCAAATTAAAAACCCTCGAAGATCAAAATGCCTTCTTGAAAGCCAACAACCAAGAGCTTATCAACAACATGGGCAATTTGACCACCCTTACCACTAAAGGTGCTGAAAACCTTGAAAAATCATTGGAAAGCCTTAAAGAAAAAGACCTTACCATAAGGAAACTTCAAGATGCCGTTACCCGTAGGGACTCTGTAAACCTTTCATTGGTACAGAGCTTGAAAGGTGTGCTTGGAAACTTGGATGACGAGGATATCGAGGTAAGTGTTGAAAAAGGTGTGGTATTCGTTTCCATTTCTGATAAATTGTTGTTCAGAAGCGGAAGCTACAACGTAACTGCCGCTGCCAAAGAAGTATTGGGCAAAGTAGCCAAAGTGGTGAACAACAAGCCTGACTTTGAATTTATGGTAGAAGGTCATACGGACAATGTACCTTATAAGAGCGGAGTGCTTTTGGACAACTGGGATTTGAGTGCCAAACGTGCCACTTCAGTTGTCAGGATCCTTCAAAATGATTTTGGCGTAGATCCTGCCAGAATGACTGCTGCCGGACGTAGCTACTATATTCCACTTGTAAGCAATGACACATCTGCCAATAGGGCCAAAAACAGAAGAACACGTATCGTGGTTCTTCCAAAAATCGATCAGTTCTATAACATGATCGAAGAAGGTATGAAAGATCCTGCCATTGGCGGTACCGGTAAATAAGAAATCGGTTTAAAATAAGAAGCGGCCTTTAAAAGGCCGCTTTTTTTGTTTTATAAAATATCAAGGCTTCCCTTACCTTCCCGAACCACAACAGGTTCACCTTCGGAAAGATCGATGACCGTGGAGGCCACATTATCGCCATAACCGCCATCTACCACCACATCGACCAGGTTCTGCCACTTTTCATAAATGAGTTCTGGGTCCGTAGTGTATTCCAAAATATCATCTTCATCACGAATGGAAGTGGAAACAATGGGATTGCCCAATTCTGCCACCAACGCCTTGGCAATATTGTTGTCCGGTACGCGGATACCCACCGTTTTCTTTTTCTTGAAATCTTTTGGAAGATTATTGTTTCCTGGAAGGATAAAGGTATAGGGCCCAGGCAGTGCCCGTTTCAATATTTTGAAAGTGGATGAATCTATTTGTCGCACATAATCCGATAAATTACTCAGGTCTGCACAAACGAAGGACCAGTTCGCTTTCTCCAACTTAATGCCCTTTATCCTTGCCAAACGTTCCAACGCCTTGGTGTTGGTAATATCGCATCCCAACCCGTAAACGGTATCCGTGGGATAAATGACCAATCCGCCCTTTCTCAATATGTTCACCACCTTCTCCACCTGTCGGGGATTAGGGTTTTCTTCATACAATTTGATCAATTCCGCCATTTCTTTTTCAATGGAAAGATTACCTACTTTCCAACAGACCAAGTTACTAAAGATTCATCGGACAAGCACATAAACTGTTATAAAACACTTTTGGACTCCCAATTTTTTCTTAATGCTGCAACCTTGTTGATGACTTGGCATCTATGTACTAAAAAAGCCGATTGGTCAACTCAAATGACCTATTGGTAGATTGCTATACAACAGGTGTTTGTAAAACTCACAATTTTGCAACAGGCCATAATTAGACATCATTCACATGAGACTTACCCAATCCCCCATTGTATTTATTTTTAGCCTAGCCTTGCTTTCCTCTTCCTGTGTACGAAAGGGTCATATACAAGAATTTGCCAATGGTACGGAAATCAATATCTCTTTGGACAGCTTGTTCACCAAGCTTGAGTCTTTGAGTTCTATGCCTAACCCCAATTCAGAGGTCTTGGTGGAAATCAACGAAAAAATCAGACGGACCATTGAACATATTGGTTCCCAAAAATTATTGGCTGAGATTGATGCCGGATATAAGACCAAAAAACATCATTTTTCATTCATCCTATCCGATGACAAAAAAATAGCCGTGTTCTCCTGGCCGACCCGTTTGGAAAATTCCGGAAATCGAATCAAGAACATTGCACTTTACCATTCCAATGATAAAATGGTACCCACCTCATTGTACGGCACCCCCATCATCTACAATGGCATCCATCAATTAAAAATGTATGATGGTACAACTTTGTACTTACTGCAAGGCCAAGATAGTATGCAACAGAAAATGTTGAACCGTGTGAATGCCTATCTTTTGAAAAACGGCTATCTGGAGGAAACCCCTGCATTCCCCAACAATGAAACGTCCATTGTGACAAATGGATATTCCATCTCTTCCAAAATGGGGCCTCCCTGTAGTATCAAAATTGGAATAAAAGGACTTAAAATACAGTTGCAGAACGTATTGGACAGTTCTTTGGCGCAAAATTCCCTCACCTTTGACGGAAAGAAATACGTTTTTGACAAAGAATTGAACTAAAAAGTCCCAAGACTTTCTTAAGGCCGGATATAAAAGCCTAGATCGTCCAAAACCATGACACCCAAGGAATCTTTATCGAACAACAATTGGATATATTTTAGCTTGTTCAACTGGATACTGTCATTCTGTTGTTTGAACAGGGAAATGGGCACATAACAGCTCTTCAATTGAATTTCGGACTCCTGCCCCATCATTTTCTTATCCATAAACTTGAACTTCGTAAATTTAGATTTGATGGTTTTTGGAAGAGCATTTGTAGCTGCGATATCCGCAAAAGCCATTCTACCCAAACTATCCGTTAGCACCACAGTAAAGTTAAACCCCTGATTGGGCAGCTTTTCTTTTTCCTTTTTATCGGTTTTGATCTTCAACTCGGACAGATTGCCAAGCGCCATAGAGATGGCCAAGGTGTCAGCCCTTTCAAAATGCTTCAAGGTATCCGGCAACATAATGGTATAGCGAGGCAACGAATCGGCATTGGCACCTTTTCCATACCTCCAACCCAATACCAAAGCATTGTTTTGCTGGCTACCTCCATCCCTCGCCTTTAATTGCTCTTCTCGCCAAATCTTGAAATTTTGGGCCTTTATCTGAATCCCACCTTTTGATGAGGCCACGTCCATATCTTCCTCAAAATCCAATAAAATCCTTTTAGAAGTGTCCTCATATTGAGAGAAATAATCTTCTTTGGGAAGCCAGTCCCCGGCCAAGGTCGCATTTTTAAAAATCGGAACGTAGGATTGGTTGTCCTTCAAAACAGCCTCCACAAAGGCACTTACGTACACCTTGGCCACTTGCCTTTGCTCTTCGCCAGAAACCAAAGGTTTCAAATTCAACAACCACTCCGTAGGAGCCCCAAAATCAGACCTGCCCCATGTGGAATTGAATTGTCCATGATTGGCGTGGTTCATATACAGGCCCGCTTTAAAGCCATTAAAATCTTTGGAGAATTTTAATCTTTGGTAGGGTCGCATGCCCCAAAAACTTGTTTCATCAGAATCCCACGCCCCTTGCAGCGATAAATAGTTAATGTCTTCCAACTCCATTTCCCTCTCATATCTGTAATCGGTTGGGGCAATGGTGACCACCCCTTTGATTTCAAAACCAAAATCGAATTTCTCATTCGCATTGTCCGGAAAACGGCTTAATTTATTAAAGGCCGCTGCAATAGAAACCGCCTCTCCACCTCGGGAATGACCGATCAAAACAATGTTGTCCATATCCACCTTGCCCTTCAAATCTGCATTACCGCTCGCGTTCCATCCATTCCAAAGTTCCAAATGCTTGAGCAATAACCAACCCCGTACCGGCATTTCCTTGCCCCTAAAATCACCTGACCAATGCGCATTGATGAAATTTTCATCCACAGAAACCACAATGGTACCCCTACTTGCCAACAATTCCCCCAAATAGGCATATCCAGCATCCGAAAAATCGATCATGCTATGATTGCCATGCACCACCAAGACCAACGGAAAGGGGCCTTCTCCCTTGGGCATGTAAACCCTACCGTTCAAGGGAAATTCTTTCACACCAAATCCCCAAAACTTTTCACGCCATTTTTTCTTTTTGTCCTTCCAATCCGGAAGCAGCAATGAAGCATCCACAGAAGGGGTCTTTATTTTTACGCCTTCGGCATATTCAGGTCGCCTTTGGTCCGTTCCGCTACCATAGGTGAAGGTTTCCACCTCAAAAGCCCCTGGAGATGAAGGGTCATCCAATCCTTTTTCTTTCAAAGTGGTCACGGCCATTTCGGATTTTTGTCCATCCACTTCTTTACTGAAGGGATCTCCTTCCAAGAATGAAAACCCATATACACCGGCTACCGCCAAAACCAGGGCCCCGACTATCATTATGGCACCACCCTTGATATTGGTCTTCGCAAGGATTTTCCAAATACCCCATATGAACAATCCACAACAAATCAAAGCGAAAATCACAAGGACATAAAACAGGGGAGCAGGCCATCCAAAGGCATACATCCTCATGAGATACAAGGCCGTAAAGCCTGTTAATAGGGTGGCATAGACCGATGTGGGAATCTTGCCCAGCAAAGGTACCAGCTTAGAGAAAAGGATCCTTAAAAGGAACAAGAGCAATATTCCGATGAGCAGCCCCAACAACATGGTGGCCCACCCGGGGAAACCAATTTCAAAATAATATCCGGATATCCCGAAAAGAAGCAATACCACAAGTGCCACGGAGAGGAACAAAGGCTGAAAGAACAGTTTTTTCATGAGGTCGGTCAGTTGGTTCAAATGCAAAGTAGCTTTGAATTTAAACAATTTTTATCACCCCCTGATGGAACGAACACCATTTTGGGACATTGACAACACAACCGAGCGTTGATCAACAGAAAAACGTAGAAATACCCTGATATTTATTTTATGCGTTATCCAGCACTTCCAATTTGGCGAAACGAAGAAGCAGTTTTTTGATGCCGCCATTATCAAAATGGATTTCCGCCTTTCTATCGTTTCCTGCACCTTCAATGCTGAGCACCTTTCCCCTACCAAATCGGGTGTGGTTTACTAGGACACCTACTGCCAAGCCTGGGTCGACCGTATTGGTGTTCTCCGCGGGGGAGCCAAGATCCGGTTTTAACTTTCTCAACTTTCTGAGCTGGTTCTCATTGGGACCTTGAACACTTGGAGGGGTCCCGTTAATCGGTTTAATTTGGCGTAGCTTGCTCTTGTCCACCTCTCCAAAGATATCGGCATTAATCATGGACTTGTATCGATACCCGTCATTGACGGGCACTAGATTGTCCACATACTTTTCATCGATCTCTTCCAAAAACCTACTAGGTTCAGCATCAATAAGTTTGCCCCATCGATATCTATTTTGGGTATACGTAAGATAGGCCTGCTTTTCTGCCCGGGTCAAAGCTACATAGAACAACCTGCGCTCTTCTTCCAGTTCGCTGCGTGTGTTCATGCTCATGGCAGAAGGAAACAGATCCTCTTCCATGCCCACCACATATACGAACGGAAATTCCAATCCCTTGGCCAAGTGAATGGTCATGAGGGCCACACGGTCGTCATCCCCTACCTCTTTGTCCATATCGGTGGCCAAGGCCACATCTTCCAAAAACTCAGTAAGGCTGCCCGTGGCATCGGCCAATTCTTTCTGACCTTCCACAAAATCCTTTATGCCGTTCAAAAGTTCCTCAATGTTCTCCATACGGGCAATGCCTTCGGGAGTACCATCTTTTTTAAATTCTAGCAAGACCCCGGTCTTTTTGGCCACATGCTCCGCTAGGGTGAAAGCATTCGAACTTTCGTTCATGATCTGGAAGCTCTTGATCATCGTTACAAAATCTTCCAATTTTCGCTTGGTGCCAGCATTGATACTCAGGTTGAGCTTGTCCAAATGTTCCATCACCTCAAAAATGGAACGGCCATACTGATTGGCGGCCACGATTAACTTGTCGATGGTACTCTGCCCAATGCCCCTTGCCGGAAAATTGATGACTCGCTTTAAGGCCTCCTCATCTTTTGGGTTGATGACCATGCGCAGATAGGCCAGCACATCCTTGATTTCCTTTCTTTGATAGAAGGAAAGTCCACCATAAATACGATAGGGAATATCACGCTTGCGCAAAGCATCCTCAATGGCCCTGGATTGCGAGTTGGTACGATACAGTACGGCAAAATCCCCGTTCTGCATCTGGTGTTGCATCTTGTTCTCAAAAATGGAACCCGCCACATATCTACCCTCTTCCGCATCGGTGGGGCTGCGGTGAATCTTGATCAGCCCGCCATCGTCATTGGAAGTCCAGACATTTTTTTCAAGCTGGTTTTTATTATTGGCGATGATGGAATTGGCCGCATTCACGATATTCTTGGTAGAGCGATAGTTCTGCTCCAAGCGGTACACGGCCACATCATCATAATCCCTTTGAAAATTGAGGATATTGCTGATGTTCGCCCCTCGGAAGGAATAGATACTCTGGGCATCGTCCCCTACCACGCAGATGTTCTGATAACGGTCGCTCAACGCCTTTACGATCAAGTATTGGGAATGGTTGGTATCTTGGTACTCGTCCACCAAAATATAGCGGAACCTATCCTGGTACTTCATCAAAACTTCCGGGAAACGTGTTAAAAGTTCGTTTGTCCGAAGCAATAAGTCATCAAAATCCATAGCACCGGCCTTAAAACAACGATCTACATAATTTTGATAGATTTCGCCCATTCGTGGACGCTTGGCCATGGCATCCGCCTCTACCAACTCCGGGTTTTGAAAATAGGCCTTAACGGTGATCAAACTGTTCTTGTAGGATGATATGCGGTTTTGGATCTGCTTGTATTTATAAATATCCTTGTCAAGCCCCATTTCCTTGATGATGGAAGCGATCAACCGTTGGGAATCCTGCGTGTCATAAATGGTAAAATTGCTGGGGAAGCCCAATTTATCGCCATCAAAACGCAACAATTTGGCAAATACGGAGTGAAAGGTCCCCATCCAAAGATTCTTGGCCTCCGAATTCCCCACAATGGAGGCAATCCGCTTCTTCATTTCACGTGCCGCTTTGTTGGTAAAGGTCAAGGCCAAGATGTTAAAGGAGTCTACTCCCTGCTCCATCAAATGGGCTATACGGTAGGTCAATACACGGGTCTTTCCCGAGCCCGCTCCAGCAATTACCATCAATGGTCCATCCTTGTGCAGTACAGGGGCACGTTGCGCATCGTTCAATTCATCCAAAAAAGTACTCAACAGGTCAAATCTTTAAAAAGTAGGGGTGAAATTAGCCAATAATGGACTGATGCTAAAATCATACTTTCAATTTTTATAAACACTGGCATCGAAAATCAATACATTTTTAAATATATTTAGGGCCTCAACTTATATTGCTGATGAATTTTCACCATTTTCCCCTATTCCTCCTTTTTCTTTTTGGTTTTTTAGGAATTTCACAAGAGAAAAGTACTGGCCCTGTCATTGCTGATTATGGCCCGGTTTTCAAAATTGAAAACCCCGATTTTAAAACCGACATGTCACAAGAATTCAAGGTAGTGTTCGATGTTATGGACAGCCCGGAATCCCATACTATGCTGAACCAGAAATTGGAAACGGCTGCCCGGTTCCTGAACCTTCACGCTCAAGCCGGCATACCTGTATCCCAATTAAAGGTTGCCGTGATCGTACACAACGCGGCTTCCAAGGACATCACCCATGATGAAGCCTACAAGGCTCGGTTTGGGGTTGCCAACCCAAATTCTGGTATGGTGCAAGCTTTGCTTGATGCCGGGGTCGAAATCATTTATTGTGGGCAATCTTCCATGGCAAGGAATTTTCCCAAGGAGGATTTGATTCCAGGGGTGAAAATTGCCCTTTCCGCCATGACCGCCAACATTCAATTGCAAAACCAAGGATACCGTCCAATTAAATTATAAACCAACATGATGAAGAACATTTTACCGCTTGCCCTTTTTTGTGCAAGCTTAACCATCTATGCCCAGCACGGGTTGGAAAAAGACATTGCCGCCGTTGAATCCAAGGTAATTGAATGGAGACGCGACATTCATGAACATCCTGAATTGAGTAACAGGGAGTTCCAAACAGCAGAAAAAATTGCAGCACACCTAAAATCACTAGGCATTGAAGTGCAAACAGGTGTTGCCCATACCGGTGTGGTCGGGTTGTTAAAGGGAAAGAAACCAGGTAAAGTGGTTGCACTTCGTGCCGATATTGATGCCCTGCCCGTTATTGAACGAAACGATCTTCCTTTCAAATCCAATGTGAAATCCGAGTATTTGGGTCAGGAAGTTGGTGTAATGCACGCTTGTGGACACGATACCCACATCGCTATTTTGATGGGTGTTGCCGAAGTACTTTCCAAGAACACGGATAAAATCCGAGGCACCATAAAATTCATCTTCCAACCCGCGGAAGAGGGTGCTCCTCCCGGAGAGGAAGGTGGTGCCGAATTGATGGTAAAAGAAGGCGTACTGGATAACCCAAAGGTGGATGCCATTTACGGACTACACATTGGCTCTTACCTTCCTGTGGGGCAAATTGCCTATAAACCAGGAGGGGCTTTGGCCGCTGCACAACGTTTTGTGGTGACCATCAAAGGAAAACAAACACACGGTTCGGCTCCGTGGGCTGGAATCGACCCCATTTATGTGGCTTCCAAAATTGTAGATGGTTATCAATCGATCATCAGCCGTGAAATGGAATTGACCAAGGAAGCGGCCGTAATCACCGTGGGCAAGATCAGTGGTGGGGTTAGAAACAACATCATTCCTGAAAGTGCCGAGCTTGTAGGAACCATTCGAACTTTGGATTACGATATGCAAAAACAGTTGAACCAACGTATGATCGAAATGGCACAGGATATCGCAAAAGCCTATCGCGCTGAAGCGACCGTGGAAATTGCCAAAGGCGTTCCAATCACCTATAATGATGTAGATCTCACCGAAAAGTCCCTACCCAGCCTACAACAAATGGCCGGTGCAGAAAATGTACACTTGATCAAAGCGGTGACTGGAGCCGAGGACTTCTCTTTCTATCAAGAAAAAATTCCAGGTTTCTTTTTCATTTTGGGCGGAAAAGATCCAAATGCCGGGCCAGGGGAATATTACCCACACCATACACCTGATTTCAAGATCGATGATAGTGGGTTGTTACTGGGTGTTAAGTCCATGACGGAAATTGCTTTGGATTATTTGGATAGAAGCAAATAAAACCTAACTCAAAATTTAAATCGGGCCCCAATGTCTTCCTTTATTTGGAATTTGGACATTGGGGCTTGATATTTGTAACGTACCTGAATTTTAAAACATGGACCCAATTCTTGATTTTTTAGGCGACATCACATGGTGGGGCTGGATTCTCATCTTTCTTTTAATCGTTGCCATCCGCGATATCTTTTTCCAAAAAGCTCATACCATCAGCCATAATTTTCCCATTGTGGGGCATTTGCGTTACTGGCTGGAAAGTATCGGACCGGAAATGCGCCAATATTTTGTGGCCAACAACCGTGAAGAGCTTCCTTTTAACCGAATTGAAAGAAGCTGGATCTACGCTTCTGCCAAAAAAGAAAACAATTACGAAGGATTTGGGACCGATCGCGACATTTACAAGCACCAGCACATTTTTGTAAAGAATGCAATGATCGGGTATCAGGTTCCCGAACAGCACCCAAACATCAAAGACCCCTATTTTGTGCCCTGTGCCAAGGTCATGGGCGCCTATAACAAACGGAAGAAACCATATCGCCCTGCATCCATCATCAATGTTTCAGCGATGAGTTTTGGATCTTTATCCGCCGCGGCCATTGAATCGCTCAACCAAGGCGTGGAAAAATGCCATGCCTACCATAATACGGGTGAAGGTGGACTTTCACCCTACCACAAAAAAGGTGGTGATGTCATATTTCATTTTGGCACTGGATATTTCGGGGTACGTAGCAAGGATGGTAATTTCTCCATGGAAAAAATGAAGATTTTGGTGGATGAAAACCCGTGCATCAAAGCCATTGAAATCAAATTATCGCAAGGAGCCAAACCGGGCAAAGGTGGCGTGCTGCCTGGCTCCAAGATAACACATGAGCTGGCCGAGATTCGAGGTGTTGAGGTTGGAAAAGATGTCATCTCCCCTCCTACCCATAAAGCCTTCAAAAATATCTCAGAGCTCATGCAACTTATTGAGTCCATAGCCAATGAAACCGGATTGCCCGTGGGCATTAAAGGAGCCATTGGTAAATTGGACCAATGGGAAGAACTCGCCGACCTGATGATCAAATCGGGAAAAGGACCTGATTTCATCACCATTGATGGTGGCGAGGGCGGAACTGGAGCAGCACCTCCTAGCTTTGCGGACCACGTTTCACTGCCATGGACCTATGGTTTCTCATCGGTTTACAAACTCTTTTTGGACCGTGGATTAACCAACCGTATTGTATTTATTGGAAGTGGAAAGTTGGGATTTCCCGCCAAAGGGGCCATGGCCTTTGCCATGGGCGCGGATTGCATCAATGTGGCCAGGGAGGCCATGATGAGCATTGGTTGTATCCAAGCGCAGGTTTGCCACACCAACAGATGTCCTTCCGGTGTGGCAACACAGAACAAATGGCTGCAAAAAGGTATCAACGTGCCTCTGAAATCGGACAGGTTGGCCCAATATTTCAAGACGTATCGTAAAGAATTACTGGAGATTACGCATGCGGCCGGGTATGAGCATCCATGCCAATTTCATATGGAAGACATTCAAGTAAATGTAGATGATGACTACCTTAGCAGTAATTTAAGGTCCGTGTTCAAATACCAAAAAGAAGAGGTGGATTTTACCTCCATGCAAAAACTTTATGATTGTGTTCACTTAGGCGGACGCCCATCATTGGAAAAAACATTATAATTTAGCCCTGAATATTTTAACGAACAAGTCATTACTTATGAGAAGACATTTACCCCTTATACTGTTCCTAAGCATAGCTACCACTGCGTTTTCCCAAAAGAAAAGCGACCTTATTGCGGAAATTGAAAGTTTGAAGACCAAAATTTCCGAGGTGGAACAAGATTTGGCCAAAGCCAAGCGCGAAATTTCATCGGCCAATGCCAAAGCGGAAACCTTGGATACTGAAAATGCCGGACTTCGCGACGCCAATGCCACCCTATTGGGCAACTTGAGTAATTTCTCTGAACTATCCAAACAAAACTCGGAGAATGTGAACAAAGCCATGGCCGCACTTGCCCGCAAAGAAAAGCAACTTAGCGGTGTAAACGACATGATCTCCGCCAACGACTCCACGGCCATTGTATCCTTGACCCGCATAAAACAAACCTTGGGTGAAAATGCCAATGTAGCCGTAGGAGAAGGTGTAATTTCCATTTCGAACAGTTTGAACAATCTTTTCGGTTCTGACACTTCTTCCAAATTAACAGAGGAAGGCAAAGCATGGTTGGCCAATGTTTCCAAAGTGATCAAGGCGAACCCCAACTTCAAGGCAGAAGTAGAAGGATTGAACATGACAGGCGAATTTGGCCCAACTTATGACCAAGCTGCTGCTGTAGCCAAAGAATTGGTGGAAACCTTGGAAATCCCAGCAACACGTATTGCCATTACTGCCAAAGACGGTAATTTTAAAGAAGGCATCAACATAAAATTGCAGCCTGACTACAAAGGATTTTATGCCAAGGCCAAGGAAAGTGCCAAAGCGAGTCAATAACCCATTGGCTACACATACTTTTTAGGATTTTGGTTCGTTCTTGGTAAAGTAAAATCAAAAACCAAACTATCCTATGAGTGGAGATCAAATCCTTCAGCTATTTGCCTATTTAATGCCTGCAGTTGTAACCGGGGCGGTTGCCTTTTACTTTTTTAGATTGCATACCCGAAATGAAGATGGCAGACGCCGTTTTCTATTGCATAAAGATTCCCAAAAGGATACGCTGCCCGTCCGTTTGCAAGCCTATGAGCGCATGGCCCTTTTCTTGGAACGAATCGCGTTGAACAGCCTTGTGGTAAGGGTGGCGCCAAAAACCAAAAGTAAAAGCGATTACGAGAACCTACTCATACAACAGATAGAAACGGAGTTTGAGCATAACCTATCCCAACAGATCTACATGACGGATGAATGCTGGAACATTATCAAAACGGCTAAAAATGCCACAATCCAGATCATTCGTAGTGCTGGTATGAGCCAAACGGATTCCCCGGACAAGTTGAGGGAAGACATCCTCAACCAAACCATGGAAAAGCAATCCCCTTCACAGACCGCTTTGGCGTTTGTAAAAAAAGAAGTGAGCGAACTTTGGGATTGACCTATTCCTGCATTTCGGGACTGATCGGACTGGTTTCCTCATTCTTGTTCTTGGCATAGAGGTAACCGCGTTTCCACCATAATGTCATTCGTTCTTTATTGAAAATCAACGAGTTGGTTGTTAAAACCGTGGGTGTGTAATAGAAATTGATGATGGCGTCCTTTTGGTTCGCTACCAATTTGCCAATACGTACATTTTGGTTTTCGATCCTGTCCAACATAAAACTGAAAATGGTGGTAATCAGGTCGAACGGGTTTTTGGACGACATACGGTTCAAGTGGTTCACTTCGGTATGGAGTACCACCACATCCACCTCGGTTGCCCCACGCTGTAGGGCTTCCTCTATGGGTACCAGACTGCCCAAACCCCCATCGGCATACTCGCAGCCATTCTTTTTAACCAAACTCATAAAGGGCGTATAGTTGGAAGAAATCCAAATCCAATCACAAAACTCATCATAGGTACAATCATTGATGGACTTGTATTCCACTTGGTTTAGGGAAAGGTTGGAAACCGTGACCACCACATCGGTGTCACTCTCCTTCAATTCTTCAAATTCCTCTATAGTAATGGAATCCCGAATCAATTTTCTGAGGTTCTCGCTTTCGCCAAAGGTCTTTTTACCTCGGATAAAGTTTTTCACCACATTCCAGTGGTTGATGGCAATAATCTCTACCCCATGTTTTTTCTTGATGATGAAAGGACAGTTGTTAAAAATACTGTCTTGGTTCACCGAGGAATAGATTTCTTTGATCTTATCCAATTTGTTCAACGCCAGATGGGAAATCAAAAGACTCCCTGTGGACGTTCCCACAAAAAGGTCATACTTATGTTGGGCTTCCTGGATCAGGAATTGGGCCACCCCACCTGCAAAAGCTCCTTTACTGCCCCCACCAGAAATGACCAATGCCCTCATTCACTCAAAGTTTTGTCCAAATATTGCTTTTCTTCTTGATTTAGCAAAGGATATAAGGACTTAACCCTTGCCAGACCGCCTTCTTGCTTTAAAATTTCATTCAAAATATTACGTGCCGATTTTTTAAAATGCCAAACATGATGGCTACAGGCCTCTATCAAATTTTTGAGTGACTCATCATTGAACCCGCCGATACTTTTCAAATATTCAAAAGCCATTAACCGTGTTTCAAAATGATATTCCGCACCGGTATAATTACTCAATTCCTCCAAATAAGCAGGTTTTAAGTCGGAACGATATTCGGGGGTTACAAGAGCCAACGTTAACCATAACAATCGAATATTTTTATTGGGAAACCCGATGACGGACTGCGTTTTATCAAGATAACGGCCCCTGCCCTCGGGAAAATCAGACCAAAGTTTGTACAAGGCTGATTCCACCGTGGTATAACTGGCATCCGTCAACAGCTCTTCTGCTGAACTTTGCAATTCTTCTGGCACTTTGTCCAAGGATAAAATGACAGCTTGCCGCACTTTTAAATCATCTTCCTTCAATACCTTTTCCAAAAATAAGGGCGATAGGCTCTTGCCATAATCCAAAATGAGGTTTTGTTTCAGTTGGGATGAGGTGAAGGAGTCCCAAGCGTTTGCCAATATCGTTTCCGTTTTGGTAGGATTGTTTTCTACTTCGTTTTTAATCTCAAAATACTGTTTGATAGAAGCATTTTTCTCCATCAAAAAGGTTTGCACACTTTCAAACGGAAAATCAGAATCGTGTAACCAAATAGATTCAAAATTGGAAAGTCCCATGCCGGAAACAGCCTCCATCTCCGCCATAAAATCGGGAATGGTCACATTTTCATATGCGTATTTATTTAGATAATTCTGGATTCCTTTCTTAAAATTGGCCTCTCCCAATTTATCCTGAAGCATCACCAAGGCCCAAGCGCCTTTCTCATAAAAGGTCAGACTTCCCGCCCCTGAATTCCTTAGGGCCTCGCCTTGGTCATCTTCCGATAAATTTTCCAAGGCACTGGCCGTTTCGAGCAAATGCCAATAAAAATAATCATCCCCAAAAATGTCCTTTTCCGCCAAATAGGCATAAAACGTGGCAAACCCTTCGTGCAACCAATGGTGCTCGCTGCTGGTTTCGGTGACAAGATCTCCAAACCATTGATGGGCCAGTTCATGGGCATTCACATTCACGTAATTTTTATCCACAAAGGCTGTTGAATCAATCACGTATTGGTTGGAAAAAATGGTGCAGGTAGTGTTTTCCATACCCGCATATAAAAAATCCTGAACAGGGACTTGTTTGTAATTCTGCCACGGATAAGGCACGCCGATTTCCTTCTCCAAAAAATCAAAAATATGTTGGGTGTAACGATACGTGGGCTCCACTTTTAAGCTGTCCTTGGGTTCGTAATACAGTTCAATGGGCACTCCGGATGAAGATTTGAGCTCTTTTTTATCAAAATCCCCAATGGCAAAACCGACCAAATAACTGCTCATGGGTTGCTTCATTTCGAAAAACCAATGTTTGGAATCCCGAATACTATTAAAACTTCTATCTAGCTTCCCATTTGAAATCACCTTATACTTCCTAGGAGCGGCTATTATGATATCAAACTCTACTTTTTCGGTCATGTCATCTAAACTGGGTAGCCAATAGCTGGTATATTTCCCTTGACCTTGGGTCCAGATTTGTTCATTTCCTTTTATATTGTCATTACATCCCAAAAAATAAACCGTCTGTTTAGGAGAAGTTTCATAGTAGATATATAGCTTATTGTTCCTGGAAGGTTTTAGTTTTTTGTGAACTACCAGCTTTTTATTGTCATAAAAATGACGCACCTTTTTTCCATTCAGTTCTACATTAAAGATTTTCATATTTTGTGCATCCAGAAAAAAAGTGTCAAGTTGTGAAATGACATCAAATGTATATTCTACTGACCCCTTTATTTTCAGACTATCAACATCCACATAAAAAAATGGTTTGGCATGGATAAAATCCACCTTGTCCTGAACCTGGGCGTTCAAGAGGTGCACAAATAGGAAAAAAATAAGAATCGGGTTCAGCTTCATACGATCATCCCATCAAAAGTCCTTCCAAATTACATATTTTAGTTCGATGAATCCCAATTTTCTACAAACTCCCATTGCCTATCTCAAAGGTGTCGGTCCCAACCGGGCCGATGTTCTAAAGGCCGAACTGGGTATAGAAACCTACAGGGACCTGCTCCATCTCTTTCCCAATCGCTATTTGGACCGCACCAGTTATTACAAGATCAACCAATTGCAGCCCAGTGGTGCCGATGTACAGGTAGTAGGGAAAATCATCCACCTTAAAATGGTGGAACAAAAGCGCGGCAAACGTTTGGTGGCCACTTTTGTGGATGAAACCGGGCAAATGGAACTCGTTTGGTTCCGTGGACACAAATGGATCAAAGAAAATTTAAAAATCAACGAACCCTATGTGGTGTTCGGTCGGGTTTCACAATACGGCAGCACTTTTTCCATGCCCCACCCCGAAATGGAACTCTTGCACCATCATCAACAAGGCCTGAAAATTGCCATGCAACCCATCTATCCTTCCACAGAAAAATTGAGTGCGAAGGGCATCACCAATAAGGTTGTCTCCAAAATGGTGCAGCAACTTTTTTTAGAATCCAGGGGGCTGTTTCCCGAGTCGTTGTCCCCTACTATTTTGGACGAACTTCGGTTGATCTCCAAAACGGAAGCCTTGCTGAACATCCATTTTCCAAAAAATCAAGAGTTGTTGGCGCGGGCACAGTTCCGATTAAAATTTGAAGAACTGTTTTTTGTGCAGATGCAATTGATTTCCAAAAAAATGCTCCGCAAACAAAAGATCAAGGGGCTGCCATTTGAAAATGTGGGTGAAAATTTCACCACGTTCTTTCAAAACCATCTCCCCTTTGAACTCACGGAAGCCCAAAAGCGCGTGATCAAGGAAATCCGCAACGATTTGGGCAGCAATGCTCAAATGAACCGCTTGCTGCAGGGCGATGTGGGATCAGGGAAGACCATCGTGGCCCTGATGTGTATGCTGTTGGCCATCGACAACGGATTCCAAGCTTGCTTGATGGCCCCCACGGAAATCTTGGCCACCCAGCATTACAACGGACTCAAGGAACTTTTGGGGCAAATGGACATCAAGATTGCCTTGTTGACGGGTTCCACAAAAAAATCGGAGCGGACCTTATTGCACAACCAATTGGAAAATGGGAACCTGAACATTTTGGTGGGCACCCATGCTGTTTTGGAGGATAAAGTCCAGTTCAAAAACCTTGGGTTGGCCATTGTGGACGAGCAACACCGCTTCGGGGTGGCACAGCGTTCCAAATTGTGGCATAAAAACGATACGCCTCCACACATTTTGGTGATGACGGCAACGCCTATTCCCCGAACGCTGGCCATGAGTCTGTATGGGGATTTGGATGTTTCCGTAATCGATGAACTCCCACCGGGTCGAAAACCCGTGACCACAGTCCATCGCTTTGATAACAATCGTTTAAAAGTTTTTGGATTTTTAAAAGATGAAATCAAAAAAGGACGGCAGGTGTATATCGTGTATCCCTTGATCCAAGAATCGGAAGCCATGGATTACAAAGATTTGATGGACGGATATGAAAGTATCGCTAGGGATTTTCCGCAACCGGAGTATCAAATTTCCATTGTTCACGGCCAGATGAAAGCGGCAGATAAGGACTACGAAATGGAACGTTTCGTAAAAGGTGAAACCCACATCATGGTAGCCACAACGGTCATCGAGGTTGGGGTTAACGTTCCCAATGCTTCGGTGATGATCATTGAAAGTGCGGAACGCTTCGGGCTTTCCCAATTGCACCAGCTTCGTGGGCGTGTGGGCCGAGGTGCCGAACAAAGTTTTTGTATTTTGATGACAGGCCACAAATTGTCCGAAGATGCCAAAACGCGTTTGCAGACCATGACCAGCACCAACGATGGGTTTGAGATTGCCGAAGTGGACCTAAAGCTGCGAGGGCCAGGCGATTTGATGGGCACGCAACAAAGTGGACTGTTGGCCTTGAAGATCGCGGACATTGTAAAGGACAACCAAATTTTACAGACTGCTCGGTATCATGCCATACAATTGTTGAAAAACGACCCCAGATTGGAAAAAGAGGAAAATGCACCTGTTCTGAGGGCATTTACCAAAATGATGGCCAACAAAACCATCTGGAATTATATTAGTTGAAAGCCCAGTAAAAAACTGGGCTTTTATTTTTCGTTCAACTTTTTTAATTGATATCCTCGCCTTGTTCCAATTTTGGAAAATAGGAGGCAATCGCATTACGATTGGCTTGGTCAGGTGCTCTTCCTGCTGCGATTTTTAGATGTTTCAGTGCCATTTTGTAATTTCCGACTGCCGAATAACCTCTCGCCAAACCAAAATCCACTGGCCAGGTTCCCTTGTGCTTTTTGGCATTCCATTTAAAAACTTCAAGGGCAGCATCTTTCTTGCCTTGGGCTATAAGTTGTCTTCCGTAGGCATGTACTTCAAAAACAGTTCCAAGGGGCAGGGCCTCATCCATTACTGTCTTGGCCTCCAAGGATTTACCCTGTTTTTCCAGAATCTGGGATTTGATACTCAGATTATTGAAATTCTTTTCACTGAAAAACTGTCCCTCGATGGCTGCATTGATCCAACTCAATGCTTCATCCAAATCTCCGCCATTGTTCAGCGAAAAACTGGCCGCTTGCTCCCAACTCTGTCGGTTGAATCCGGGTGAAGTCTGTAACTGCTGTCGGATTTCGGCCAAAACGTTTTTGGTCACATCCGTTTCAATCTTGAACGGAATCTGTTTTTTCTCCCATTTTAGAGATGCTATTGTGGAATTCGGCATTACATTGTCAAACGAATAGGTCAGTTGCTCAACATGAGGGGTATCATTGGTGTTGACATCTACACGGAGAGCATCTTCCGAAGGGTCATAGAAAAAACTTCCCCAAGCCCCATGATTTTTGGAGAAGATAATCGTAGCGGTATTATCTTCGTTGACTATCATGTGTAATCCGTATTCCCCGGCCGGAAGATTCTTGCCTTCAACACTGACATCGTGCGTGGTTTTGAATATGGTGTTTTCATTGGCTCCGGCTCTCCAAGGAGATTCGGTAGCCGTTCCAAAGCCTAAATTGTTCATTCCGTAGGGAACAAGCGCGCCCCATACCTTTCTGCCATTTACACTGGGTCGGGAGTACTCGAGAGTCAAATCCGTATTTCCTATTCTTTGTGATACTTCGGCTTTCTGACTTCCCTGAGGTAAAAAATCGAATTGAGCTGAAACCGTTCTGCACAGAAATAGTGTGGCAACCAAGAAAGTTGCCCTCATTGTGGTGTAATTTTTCATCATTAGTTCGTTTTTGATGTAGTTGTTCCTTGTTTTTTGATATTTCCTCCCAATGTAAAAAGCTTATGGATACTCCCGCGTTAGAGCTTTGTTAAAAACTTCCCATGCATTTAAAATTCAATGGGTTATTTTAAAGGTTATGTTATTCTTTCATTCGGCAGTTAATTTGTTGGATTATGGTAATGTCCTTTAAATTTGATGTTGAACATCGTAATTTTACCCTGTTCCGTTAAACACATTTTCATTCAAATTTTAACTTTGTAGGCTTACATAATTTGATTGTTACCATGAGCAAAACACTTTTTGATAAAGTATGGGATTCCCATGTAGTTCAGCATATTGATAATGGTCCGGATGTACTGTTCATTGACAGGCATTTGGTCCACGAAGTTACGAGTCCCGTGGCTTTTCTCGGGTTGAAGAACCGAGGCATTAAAGTATTGTACCCAGAGCGCACTTTCGCCACTGCGGATCACAACACGCCAACCATAAATCAACATTTACCCGTTCAAGATCCATTGTCCGCCAACCAATTGAAAGCTTTGGAGGAGAATGCAACGGCCTACAATATTCCTTATTGGGGTCTTGGACATAAGAAAAATGGTATTGTACACGTGATAGGTCCAGAGAATGGTATCACCGTTCCTGGGGCTACCATTGTGTGTGGTGATTCCCACACCTCTACCCATGGTGCTTTTGGTGCCATTGCCTTCGGTATCGGGACCAGTGAGGTGGAAATGGTATTGTCCACCCAATGTATCATGCAGCCGAAACCCAAGAAAATGCGTATCAACATCAACGGGGGCCTCAACAAGGCCGTAACCCCAAAAGATGTGGCGTTGTTCATCATTTCCAAATTGACCACTTCTGGGGCAACCGGTTATTTTGTGGAGTATGCCGGTGATGTGTTCAAGAACATGTCCATGGAAGGTAGGATGACCGTTTGTAACCTCAGTATAGAAATGGGTGCCCGTGGCGGTATGATTGCCCCAGATGAAAAGACTTTCGAGTACATCAAAGGTCGTGAATACACCCCTAAAGGTGCCGATTGGGACAAAGCTATGGAATATTGGAAAACCTTGTATTCTGACAGCGATGCCGTTTTTGATAAGGAATTGACCTTCACTGCCAACGAAATAGAACCCATGATCACTTACGGAACCAATCCAGGTATGGGAATGGGCATCAAAAATGACATTCCTTTGGCCGAGGCCGTGGAGGGCGGCGTAGCTACCTATAAAAAATCATTGGAATATATGGCGTTCCACGAAGGTGAAGCTATGATCGGCAAACCCATCGACTTTGTATTTTTGGGAAGCTGTACCAATGGTAGGATCGAGGATTTCAGGGCTTTCGCCTCCATCGTAAAAGGAAGGAAAAAAGCGGACAATGTAACGGCTTGGTTGGTTCCTGGCTCCCATCAAGTGGAAGAGGCCATCAAGGAAGAAGGCATTTTGGATATTCTACAAGATGCGGGATTTGAATTACGTGAACCCGGATGTTCGGCCTGTTTGGCCATGAACGATGACAAAGTTCCTGCCGGGAAATACGCGGTAAGTACTTCCAACCGAAACTTTGAAGGAAGACAAGGACCAGGTGCCAGAACCTTATTGGCCAGCCCTTTAGTAGCGGCGGCGGCGGCCGTGACCGGAAAAGTTACCGACCCAAGGGAACTCATGGAAGAAATCTACGCATAGCAATAAACAATTTACAATTAGCAATCAACATAGAAAGACATTGCTAATTGATAATTGACAACTGAAAATTGAAACAACATGGCATACGATAAATTCAGCATATTAAAAAGTTCAGCGGTACCCATGCCGATAGAAAATGTGGATACCGATCAAATCATACCCGCACGTTTTCTAAAAGCAACGGAAAGAAAAGGTTTTGGGGACAACCTGTTCCGCGACTGGCGATATAACTCCGATGGCACTCCAAAAGAGCATTTTGTATTGAACAACCCTATCTACAGTGGAAAAATTCTAGTGGGTGGTAAAAACTTTGGTTCTGGATCTTCCCGTGAGCATGCCGCTTGGGCCGTTTACGATTACGGATTCCGATGTGTGGTGTCGAGTTTCTTTGCGGATATCTTCCGTAACAACTGTTTGAATGTGGGCGTTTTGCCCGTTCAGGTGACTCCAGAATTTTTGGACCAAATATTCAAAGCCATCGAAGCGGATCCCAACACCGAATTGGAAGTCAACCTACCTGAGCAGACCATCACCATCTTGGCTACTGGAGAAAAGGAAAGCTTCGACATCAACGATTACAAAAAAGGCAATATGCTCAATGGTTTCGATGATATCGACTACCTGTTGAACATCAAAGAAGGCATCCAAACCTTTGCGGAGAACACACCACTTTAATCTGACCTTCAGAACAAGGCACGAGAATGAAAAAACGCACCGTTGAAATCATGGACACCACTCTTCGGGATGGTGAACAAACCTCTGGGGTTTCTTTTTCGGCTTCCGAAAAACTCACCTTGGCCAAACTCCTTTTGGAAGAACTCAAGGTAGACCGCATCGAAGTGGCTTCGGCACGTGTATCCGAAGGGGAAATGAAAGCGGTAAAGAGTATTACGGAATGGACGGCTTCCGAAGGGTATTTATCCAAAGTGGAGGTATTGACCTTTGTGGATGGTGGCGTGTCGTTAAAATGGATGCAAGAGGCCGGTGCCAAGGTGCAGAATTTGTTGACCAAAGGTTCGTTAAACCATCTAACCCATCAGCTCAAAAAAACTCCGGAACAACATTTCAGCGAAATAGCGGAAGTCATTTCCAAAGGGAAACAATTGGGCATCGATACCAATGTGTATTTGGAAGATTGGAGCAACGGCATGCGCAACTCCAAGGAATACGTGATGCAGTTTCTGGATTTTTTGACCCAACAGCCCATCAAACGTATTTTATTGCCTGACACCCTTGGTATTCTTACCCATACGGAAACCGGAGCCTTTTTCAAGGAAATTATTGCGCGCTACCCTAACACGCACTTCGATTTTCATGGACATAATGATTACGACCTGAGTGTGGCCAACGTCATGGAAGCACTGAAAGCTGGGGCTCATGGTCTGCACCTTACCGTGAATGGGATGGGTGAACGTGCGGGGAATGCCCCATTGGCCAGTGTGGTTGCCGTAATCAATGATTTTTTACCTGAAATCACCATCGGGGTAAAGGAATCCTCACTTTATAAAGTGAGTAAATTGGTATCGGCTTTTACCGGTTTTGGCATCCCTGACAACAAACCAATCGTTGGCGACAACGTTTTTACACAAACTGCTGGAATACATGCAGATGGAGATAGCAAAAAGAATCTTTACTTTAATGATTTGTTGCCGGAGCGTTTTGGCAGGAAACGCAAATATGCCTTGGGCAAAACCTCTGGCAAGGCGAACATTCAAAAGAATTTACAGGAGTTGGGATTGACCTTGAACGATGAGGAGCTTAAAAAGGTAACTGAGCGTATCATTGAACTTGGCGACAAAAAGGAACGTGTCACCAAAGACGACCTCCCTTATATCATCTCCGATGTATTGGACAGCAGCCAATATCACCAAAAAGTATTCGTGAAGTCTTACGTGCTAACCCATTCCAAGGGGTTGAAACCCTCCACTACCCTTTCCATCGAAATTGAAGGAAAACTATACGAGGAAAGTTCCCAAGGTGATGGGCAGTTCGATGCTTTTATCAACGCTTTGAAAAAAGTATACAAAAAAGAAAACCGTGAGCTTCCCAAATTGGTGGATTACGCTGTTCGGATTCCCCCTGGCAGCACCTCTGACGCCCTTTGTGAAACCGTGATCACATGGCAGACCAAGGACAAGGATTTCACCACCCGTGGATTGGATTCCGACCAAACAGTATCCGCCATCAAGGCTACCGAAAAAATGCTCAACCTAGTTTAAGAATATTGATAATTGTTTATTGAAAACTGATAATTGAACAAATGAAACTAAACATAGCCCTTTTGGCCGGCGATGGAATTGGCCCAGAAGTTATTGATCAAGCCGTAAAAGTTTCCGATGCCGTAGCCGAGAAATTCGGACATGAAATCGAGTGGACCCCTGCCCTAACAGGAGCCGCCGCCATTGATGCCGTTGGTGAACCTTATCCCGATGAAACACATGAAGTTTGTGTTGCAGCCGATGCTGTGCTTTTTGGAGCTATTGGACACCCGCGGTTCGACAATGATCCATCCGCCAAGGTAAGACCCGAGCAAGGCTTGTTGAAAATGCGCCAAAAATTGGGACTTTTTGCCAATGTACGACCTACCTTCACCTTTCCATCCTTGATTGATAAGTCACCTTTGAAAAGAGAACGCATTGAAGGCACCGATTTGGTGTTTTTGCGAGAATTGACCGGAGGTATTTACTTTGGAAAAAGAGGTCGAGAGGATAATGACAATACCGCATACGACACCTGCACTTATACTCGTGAGGAAGTGGAGCGTTTGGCCCGAAAAGGCTTTGAAATGGCCCTACAGCGTTCCAAAAAGCTGTGTTGCGTGGACAAGGCGAACGTTCTGGAAACATCCCGTTTGTGGAGAGAGACCGTGCAAAAACTGGAAAAGGAATACCCCGAAGTTCAGGTTTCATACGAATTTGTGGATGCCGTAGCCATGCGTTTGGTACAGTGGCCAAGTTCCTATGATGTTTTGATCACTGAAAACCTTTTTGGCGACATCTTGACCGATGAGGCTTCTGTTATTTCCGGTTCCATGGGATTGATGCCATCCGCTTCTTTGGGCGAAAAGACTTCTTTGTTCGAGCCTATTCACGGTTCGTATCCGCAAGCTGCTGGAAAAGACATAGCCAACCCCTTGGCGACCGTGTTGTCTGCAGCGATGATGTTCGAGACCGCTTTCGGATTGAAGGATGAGGCCGAAGCCATTAGAGACGTGGTGAACAAATCATTGGCAGAAGGTGTAGTTACCGAAGATTTGGCCGATGGCGGAAAAGCCTATAAAACCAGCGAAGTGGGCGATTGGCTGGCTAAAAATATTTAATCGACCCAACAGATAAACCAAAAATAAAGCCCCGACGAATCGGGGCTTTTTATTTATAGCTCAATCGAATTTTATAAGATATAATCCGTACTCAAGAAGTTGCTCACTTTCGCTTCCAGCAATTGCTCGATGGTCTGGTTGTTCAGTTCATTATCCTTGAACGCCACAAACGTACGAATCGAGAAGGATCTTAAGGCGTCGTGCACACTCAATGTGGATTGCGCAGAGTCCTTTCTTCCTGTAAATGGATATACATCTGGTCCACGTTGACAGGAACTGTTCAAGTTTACCCTGCATACCAAGTTGGCCAAGGCATCGATCAATGGGGAAAGTGTATACACATCCTTCCCGAACAAGCTGACTTGTTGACCATAGTTGGATTCTGCCATGTCATCCAATGGCTCTTCAATGTCCTTGAAAGAAAGCACGGGAATTATCGGACCGAACTGCTCCTCTTCATATACCCTCATGTCCTTTGAAACAGGATATACTACCGCTGGCCAGATATAATTGTCGAAATGCTTCCCTCCTTTTTTGTTCAGCACTTTGGCACCTTTCATCTTGGCATCATCCAACAGCTCTTGTATGTATGCTGGCTTTTCTGGTTCAGGCAGCGGGGTCAAGTTGACACCGTCATCCCATGGGTTACCAAATTTCAGGGCATCTACCCTTTCCGAGAATCGTTTTAAAAATTCATCCTTAATATCCTCATGCACATACACCACTTTAAGAGCGGTGCAACGCTGTCCATTAAACGACAAGGTTCCTGAAATACATTCGTTGATGGTGAGATCTAAATCAGCATCTGGTAGCACAATAGCGGGGTTTTTGGCCTCCAATCCCAACACCAATCTGAGCCTGTTGCTTTTTGGATGTTGGTCCTGCAATGCATTGGCAGATTTACTGTTACCGATCAAGGCCAGTACATCCACCTTGCCGGTTTTCATTATGGGTGCCGCTACGGCCCTTCCACGGCCAAAAAGTATATTGACCACTCCTTTTGGAAAACTGCTCTGAAAAGCCTCCATAAGCGGCGTAATCAATAGGACACCGTGCTTGGCCGGTTTAAAAATGGTAGTGTTCCCCATGATGATGGCAGGAATCAACAATGCGAAGGTCTCGTTCAAAGGGTAGTTATAAGGACCCAAACACAAAACAACTCCCAGGGGACCTCTTCGGATGTGAGCGTAAACACCATCGTGTTTATCAAATTTGGCACAACCGCGATCCAATTGCTTATATTCTTCGATTGTGTCATAAATATACTCAACGGTACGATCAAATTCCTTGTAAGAGTCCGGTTTGGATTTGCCAATTTCCCACATGAGGAGTTTCACCACATCCTCCCTTTTCTTTTCCATTTTTTTTACAAAGGCCTCCATGCACATGATACGGTCCTTGACCTTCATGGTTGGCCAAACACCTTGGCCCCTGTTATAGGCCGCCAATGCAGCATCCAAGGCTTCCATTGCCTCAGGCTCTCCCATATCGGGAATGCTCCCCAGAGGCGTAGGCGCATATTCTTTTGTGGATGAAATTGTTGAGGTTACCTGGCTTGTAGCTCCTTGCCATTTTCGGAGTTCACCATTTACCAAGTAGGTTCTTTGATGTATTTCTTCCGTAATCTGAAAAGCTTCAGGAATCACGTTCTTAGATGTTGACATAGTTATTGTTTATAGAATTAGTGTTCATGGAAATGGTCGCCCATCCTTCACAAAGCTAACATAAAAACTGGAGGAAAACAGCTCATTTCCATGGGTTTTACAACGAAATCGATTTAGAAAACAAGATACCGGATCGTTGTGAAAATCAGACCAAATATTGAAAAAGATCGGGCTTATCGTTCAGGTAATCCCCAAAAAAATGCCTTGCCTTCATCCGTTGGATCAATGGTTCCAAATCATCCGAAGATTTTAGTTCAATCCCCACGACTGCCGGGGCATTCTCACGGCTTGATTTTTTGGAGTATTCAAAGTGGGTGATATCGTCGTTGGGGCCCAGGATTTCGGCGACAAATTCTTTTAAGGCACCTGGCCTTTGTGGGAATCTTACAATAAAATAATGCTTCAGGTTGGCATACAGCAAAGCCCGCTCCTTAATTTCGGCGGTTCGGGTAATATCGTTGTTGCTGCCACTTACAATGCAGACCACATTTTTCCCTTTAATTTCTTCGGCGAAATCATCCAACACGGCTATCGTTAAAGCACCAGCAGGTTCTACCACAATGGCATCACGATTGTACAGATCCAAGATGGTCTGGCATACTTTACCTTCGGCCACCAAAACCATTTCACTTAAACAATTACTACAGATGGAATAGGTTAAAGTTCCTACTTTTTGAACAGCTGCCCCGTCAATGAACTTATCGATTTCATTTAGCTCAGTCAGTTTTCCAGTTTCCATGGACCGTTTCATGGAAGGGGCCCCCAGAGGTTCCACCCCTATGATTTTAGTCTCTGGAGACAAGGCCTTGAAAGCTCCGCACAACCCGGAAACCAATCCTCCACCTCCTACCGGAACGAAGATATAATCAATAGGTTTATCGGATTGTTGAAGAATTTCCAATCCTACGGTGCCCTGTCCTTCAATAATTTTTTCATCATTAAAAGGATGCACAAAGGTTTTGCCATATTGATCGCAGTACCATTGGGCCGTCTTATTTGCGTCGTCAAAAGTATCACCTTCCAAGATCACTTCCACCCAATTTCCACCGAACATTTTTGTTTGGTCAATTTTTTGCTTGGGAGTGACCACGGGCATAAAAATGGTTCCTTTCACCTCCAAATGGCTACAGGCAAAGGCAACCCCTTGGGCATGGTTACCAGCACTGGCACAGACCACGCCTTGCCCTAACTCTGTTTTGGAAAGGGATGCAATTTTATTAAACGCACCCCTGATTTTATAACTACGGACCCGTTGAAGGTCTTCGCGCTTTAAAAGAATATTGGCCCCATATTTTTTCGAATAGCGGATATTTTGCTGCAAAGGGGTTTTCTCCACAACTTGTGAAATGGTCTCTGCTGCTTGTTGAATATCCGCAAGTTGCGGGAAATATGTTTCCACGGCTTCTTTGTTCATGGGGCCAGTATACTTGAATTATATTGGCTTCATTGCGGTCATGGATGCACGCAATCTGGCACCTACAACTTCAACATTGTGGGTTCTGATGGCTTTGTTCACCTTGATCAATTTAATGTTGTCCACACCATTGTCCTTGCCTTCGCCGAAATGTTTACCGATCACATCTGTATCCATTCTCTTCATGAAATCGGTCAAAAGTGGTTTACATGCATGATCGAACAAATAGCATCCGTACTCAGCAGTATCGGAAATTACACGGTTCATCTCGAACAATTTCTTTCTGGCGATGGTGTTGGCGATCAAAGGGGTTTCGTGCAACGATTCGTAGTAAGCGGATTCACCGATGATTCCTGATTCTGTCATGGTCTCATAAGCCAATTCCACTCCGGATTTCACCATGGCCACCATCAAAACGCCATTATCGTAGTATTCTTGCTCCGAGATAGATACGTCACCGGCAGGCGTTTTTTCAAAAGCGGTCTCCCCGGTTTCAGCCCTCCAATCCAAAAGGTTTTTATCGCCATTGGCCCAATCTTCCATCATGGTCTTGGAGAAATGTCCGCTCATGATATCATCCATATGTTTTTGGAACAACGGACGCATGATCACTTTCAGTTCCTCAGCCAAATCAAAAGCCTTGATCTTGGCAGGATTGGACAGACGGTCCATCATGTTGGTGATACCACCTTGCTTCAACCCTTCGGTAATAGTCTCCCATCCGTATTGGATCAATTTGGAAGCGTAACCTTTATCAATTCCTTTTTCTACCATTTTATTGAAGCAAAGAATGGAACCAGTCTGCAACAAACCACAGAGAATGGTCTGCTCACCCATCAGATCCGATTTAACCTCTGCCACGAATGAAGATTCCAACACCCCGGCCTTATCACCGCCAGTGGCCGCTGCATAGGCCTTGGCTTGCTCTAACCCTTTTCCTTCAGGGTCATTTTCAGGGTGAACCGCAATAAGGGTAGGCACTCCAAATCCTCTTTTGTACTCCTCACGAACTTCGGAACCTGGACTTTTGGGCGCCACCATGATCACGGTAAGGTCTTTGCGAATCTGCATACCCTCTTCAACGATGTTGAATCCATGCGAATAGGACAAAGTAGCCCCTTTCTTCATCAAGGGCATTACGGTTCCCACTACATTGGTGTGCTGCTTGTCCGGTGTAAGGTTGATGACCAAATCGGCCGTTGGGATCAATTCCTCGTACGTTCCTACAACAAAATTGTTTTCAGAAGCATTCTTAAAGGATTGTCTTTTTTCCTTGATCGCAGCTTCGCGAAGGGTGTAAGACACATCCAATCCCGAATCGCGCATGTTGAGACCTTGGTTCAAACCTTGGGCCCCACAGCCAATGATTACAATTTTCTTTCCTTTTAAAGCTGTAACACCATCAGTAAATTCGCTGGGGTCCATAAACCTACATTTTCCCAATTGGGTCAATTGCTCACGAAGTGATAGTGTGTTAAAGTAATTTGCCATTTTATGATTTGATTTTATGCTATTTAGTTTTCTTGAAATTCTTTTAATATTTCGGATATCGGCATGGCCGCCTTGGTCACCGCAATACGTCCTGAACGGACAAACTGCATGATCCCATAAGGTTCCAGAGCATCGTGCATCTCATCGATTTCGTGTCGGCGGCCGGTCTTGGACAATACGAAGAACTCACGGCTCACTGTTACGATCTGAGAGTTGCTTTCTTTTATGATGTTTTGGATCTGACGTTCATCGAACAGCAAGTGGGATGCTATCTTGAACAGGGCAGATTCCTGGTAGATAATATCATCATCGGTATGATAAAATGCCTTTATGACCTCTACCTGCTTCTCAATCTGCTGAACAATCTTCCGTGTCCAATCCTCTGTGGTATAAATTACAATCGTGAATTTTGAAACGTTCTCAATCTCTGATTTAGAAACATTTAAACCTTCTATATTAATGTGTCTCTTTAAGAATATCCCTGATATTCTATTCAGTAATCCCACATTATTTTCGGAATACACCGATATGGTATACCATTGTTTTTCCATTCTCAATTTATTTTTACTGCAACGATCAATCCCGTGGACCAATCCATTTTTGTTATTGTTATGTCTTCTCGTTGTTCTAAAATTTGAACAAGCGCCTTGGCCTTTTCTTCATGTCCATCCGGCCAATTGGGCTGCTTTTTCATATCATCTATTACGTAAAATCCGCCTATTTTAATGAGGCTCATTGTCTTATCCAGATGACTGTATTTTCCCGGCCATGCATCTGCGAAAATCAGGTCAAAAGACTCTCCGGTATAATTTTCCAACCATTCTTCGCCATCGGAACATATTAATGTTAATCTTGGTTCTTCCTTAAAGAAAAGATTGGCTATTTGGATAAGCTCTGGATCGTTATCCACACTTGTCATCCTGGACTTCTCATCCATTCCTTCGGTCATCCAAGCCAAGGACAATCCTATACCTGTGCCTAGCTCCAAAAAGTTGCCGTTTGGTTTTGATGCCACCAATGTTTTCAGCAATGTCCCAACATAGACATCTGATGGCATGGTGAACCCCAGTTCCTTAGACTTTGCAAGCAAAGCCGGATATTGGCCCGGCATTTGAATGATCTTGGTCTGGTCCATTTTACTTTAATCTGATGTCGGCTACCGAGGCACCTGTTGGAATCATCGGGAAAACGTTGTCCTCTTTTTCCACTTTAACCTCCAAAAAATAGGGGTCTTTGGAAGCTATCATTTCTTCCACAGCGTCCTTCAATTCGGAACGTTGCACCACCCTTCTGGCTTTGATGTGATATCCTTCGGCAATTTTTACAAAATCAGGATTGGTCATTACGGTCGATGCATATCTGCTTTCAAAGAAAAGCTCCTGCCATTGGCGAACCATTCCCAAGTGATCGTTGTTTAGCACGACAATTTTTACCGGTACGTTGTGTTGGAAAATCACGCCCAATTCCTGAATGGTCATCTGATAGCCACCATCCCCAATAATGGCTACCACTTCGCGGTCCATGGCACCCATTTTGGCTCCAATGGCCGCCGGGAGTCCAAAGCCCATGGTACCCAAACCACCAGAAGTGATATTGCTTTTCGTTTCTTTGAACTTGGCATATCTACAGGCAATCATTTGGTGCTGTCCTACATCAGAAACAATTACGGCATTGTCTCCGGACGCGATATTGATTTGCTCCATGACCTCACCCATGGTCAGTCCTTCCTTGGTGGGGTAGATATCTTTTTCAATGACGGTTTCGAACTCGATTTTATGTTTCTTTTCAAATTCGGCAAGCCATTCCTTGTGTTCGTTCTTGTTGATCAATGGCAATAGCATGCCCAAGGTTTCTTTGGCGTTGCCCAAAACCGCAACATCAACCCTCACATTCTTGTTGACCTCAGCGGGATCTATTTCAAAATGAATGATTTTTGCTTGTTTGGCATAAGTGGCCAAATTACCAGTAACACGGTCATCAAATCGCATACCGATGGCAATTAGAACATCACATTCGTTAGTCAAAACATTTGGACCATAATTGCCATGCATACCAACCATACCCATATTTAAGGGGTGGTCCGTTTCCATAGCGGAAAGGCCCAAAATAGTCCAAGCGGCAGGAATTCCTCCTTTTTCAACCAACGCTTTCAATTCAGATTCAGCTTCGCCCAAAATAACACCTTGACCAAAAATGATGTAAGGTCTTTTGGCGTTGTTGATGAGTTCAGCAGCTTTTTCAATAGCTGAAGCATCGGGCTCTGGAACCGGCTTGTAACTTCTTACTCCAGTACATTTTTCGTATTTGAAATCCAGTTCATCAAACTGTGCATTTTTGGTGATATCCACCAAAACGGGGCCTGGCCTTCCAGATTTTGCAATATAGAATGCCTTGGCCATGATCTCAGGGATTTCCTCTACACGGGTAATCTGATAGTTCCATTTGGTCACCGGGGTGGAAATACCTACAATATCCGTTTCTTGGAACGCATCGGAACCCAAAAGACTCCTGGTCACCTGACCTGTAATGCACACCATTGGGGTTGAATCGATTTGAGCATCGGCGATACCAGTGACCAAATTGGTGGCTCCAGGTCCGGAGGTGGCCATGGCCACACCCACTCTACCTGTAACCCTGGCATAGCCCTGTGCGGCGTGTGCGGCACCTTGCTCATGGCGGGTAAGGATGTGCGTCAGCTTATCCTGAAACTTGTACAACTCATCATACACGGGCATGATGGCACCTCCGGGATAACCGTAAATCAAATCGACACCTTCCGCCAACAAACAATGTATAATGGCCTCCGCACCTGTGATGCGCATGGTAGTTTCTTGCTTTTTTTCCTTCTTTTCCGCTTTCAATGTTTCCATAAGCTTATCTTTTTTTGGGAACTCCCCCTTACTTTTAATTCGATTTGAGTGGTTAGAATGTATCCGTAACACAACCTTTAGATGCCGAAGAAACCATTTTGGCGTATTTGTACAAACTACCGGATTTCACCTTTAACTCGGGTTGCACCCAAGCTTTTCTCCTTTGTTCCAATTCCTCGTCGGAAATGTTGATGTTGATGGTATTCTTCACGGCATCAATGGTGATCTCATCCCCATCTTTCACCAAGGCGATACCGCCACCCACTTGGGCTTCCGGTGAAACGTGACCTACCACGAACCCGTGGGATCCCCCTGAAAACCTCCCATCGGTGATCAAAGCAACATCCTTACCCAATCCTGCACCCATGATGGCGGATGTAGGTTTCAACATTTCAGGCATACCCGGGGCACCTTTTGGTCCTTCATAACGAATGACCACTACATCCCCTTTTTGCACCTTCCCATTTTTGATGCCTTCGTTCACTTCAATTTCACCGTTGAAGACCCTTGCGGTTCCCGTGAAACTCAATCCTTCCTTGCCCGTGATCTTGGCCACGGCACCTTCGGTCGCCAAATTACCATACAGGATTCGGATATGGCCTGTTTCCTTTATTGGCTGTTCCAAAGGTTTGATGATGTCCTGGCCTTCTTCCAGATCGGGAACATCCAATAGGTTTTCTGCCAAGGTCTTTCCGGTTACCGTCATACAATCTCCATGAAGCATGCCTTTCTTCAACATGTACTTCAACACTGCTGGCACACCCCCGATTTTATGAAGGTCTTCCATCAAATATTTTCCACTGGGCTTTAAATCGGCCAACAACGGGGTCGATTCGCTGATACGTGTGATATCTTCCAAAGTAAAATCCACTTCCGCGGCATGGGCAATGGCCATAAAATGCAATACGGCGTTTGTGGAACCACCTAAAACCGTTACCAACCTAAAAGCATTTTCCAATGCCTTTTTGGTCACGATGTCCTTGGGTTTCAAGTCCATTTCCAACAGGTTCAGAATGGCTTCCCCTGCAGCTTCGCAATCGGCACCCTTAGCAGAGTTTACTGCCGGAATGGATGAATTAAAGGGTAACGACATACCCATGGCCTCAATGGCCGATGCCATGGTATTGGCGGTATACATCCCTCCACAGGCTCCGGCTCCTGGACATGCCTTATGGATCACTGCCTTAAATTCAGTTTCGTCAATGGTTCCTGCTACTTTTTGGCCATAGGCCTCAAATGCGGAAATGATATCCAATTTCTTATTATTATGGCATCCCGGGGCAATGGTGCCTCCATATACCAAAATAGAAGGTCTGTTTAGCCTTAGTTGGGCCATAAGCGCACCGGGCATGTTCTTATCGCAACCCACAACGGTCACCAATCCATCATAATACATGGCCTGCATTACGGTTTCGATGGAATCGGCAATGATGTCCCTTGACGCCAAGGAATATCGCATTCCAGGTGTTCCGTTGGAAATTCCATCACTAACACCGATGGTATTGAAGATGAGTCCGACCATATTGGAAGCCTCCACTCCTTTTTTAACCTCCTTGGCCAATCCGTTCAGGTGCATGTTGCAGGGGTTCCCCTCATAACCTGTACTGGCTATTCCAATAAATGGTTTTTTAAGATCTTCATCATTGAGCCCTAATGCGTGCAACATGGCCTGTGCAGCTGGCAGCGTTGGGTCTTGGGTCACACTTTTACTAAACTTGTTCAGTTCCATTGTCAAATTTCATTCAAATACAGAATTCCGCTGAATTTATACTGTCAATCAAAGATAGATGTTTAAAAAGCCTTAGATTTTTAACAGTTTAAGCCTGTTTAAATCCATTTGAAACATAAAATATACAAAATTCTGTTTTTCAAATACTTACATCAATTCAAAATCCAATATTCAATTATTTTCTTTATAAAGAAAAAGGGCCTGCATCTATTTAGATACAGGCCCTTCGTCATCAAAAGCAAGTCTGTATCATTCCAAATTTGGAACAATAATGACCACTCTAATGACCAGATTATTTCTTTTCATGCTTCAATGTTACAAAAAAATATGTTGGATCCCAGCAGAAAAAACAACTAAAGTAATTTGAAGGAGAACTTGTCCCCCAACTTCTTTTGCGCCAAAGTACAAATGGATTCCTCGGAAAGTTGCAGTATTCTTGGGTAGCCTCCCGTGGTCTGCCCGTCTTTCATCAGAATGATCAACCGTCCTGCCGGTGTCAACTGTACCGTTCCGGGCAAAGTGCCCGAGGTAAGCATGGAATGGGAATGGCTCTCTATCAATTCGGACAACTGATAGGCCATCCTATTGTTTTCTTTGGATACCGTGAAGGTTTTGGTAAATATTCCGGATAGTTGCATATCGGACAAGAGTTCAAACTCTGGGCCTTTGTACACGTCCAGATGATTCTCTAGAAAATGATCATCGATCTTTACTTCGGAAATGAGGGGTTTAAAAGAGATGTTCTTGATATAGGGCACCTCTTCTCCATCCTTGAGTCTTTTTGTTTTGGTCACGGGAACAAACTGCGAGCGGCTGCCCAAAACCTTTTCCGTCTGGAATCCGCCTTTTATGGCCAAATAGGCACGAAATCCGTTCTGCAATTTCCCATAGGACAGAATATCGCCTTTGGTTACTTGTACCACTTGATAGTTCTCTATGGGCCTGTTGTTCACGGTAGCTGAAATGTGCGCTCCCGAAAGGCAGATAAAGGTCGGCTCGTCAAACTGCAAGGTTGGTCCCGTCATGGTGATCTCCATTACGGCCGCGTTGGGGTCATTCCCCAACAAAAGATTGGCCTTTTTTACGGAATCAGCATCCATAGCCCCAGATACAGGCACCCCTATATCACGATAACCATACCTGCCAAGATCCTGTATCGTCACAAAAAATCCCGATTTAAGTACCTTAAGCATGCAACACAACTTTAGCGGGTTTGTAAATACCTACTTCGGCCTCTATTTTATGGAGGTCGTATTCAGCCTTGGAAATTTTATTGAATTGGATCTTGTCCCCCACCTTTACAAAACAAGGTTCCTTTAAACCAGGATTGAACAACGGAACGGGGCAGTTGCCGATGATGTTCCAGCCCCCCGGAGATTCCTGGGGATAAATGCCCGTTTGTTTCCCTGCCAAACCAACCGAGCCCTTGGCAACTTGCAAACGTGGTTCCGACCGTCTGGGGATTTCCAGAGACTGTGGAAGACCTCCCAAATACATAAACCCGGGCAAAAATCCTATGCCATATACCACGTATTGGTGTGACGTATGCTGTTGGATGAGTTCCTCAACGGACAAGTTTAAAGTTTTGGAAACTTCTTGTATGTCTATTCCAAATTCCTGATCGTAGCATACCGGAATGGTCCACAGGTGTTGTACCCTATTCGATGGGCTCTTGGCCTGACCTGCATGGCAATCCAGAATCATTTTTTGGGTTTCCTCAAAGTCCAGATGATCGTTGTTGTAGACCATGGTCAAGGAATTATAGGCTACGGACATTTCCCAACCTGGAATTTTGAGTGCCTTGAAGGCTTCCATAAAATCTAGGATATCGGCCAAAATGGATTCCTTCACCTCACTGGGCCATTCCACAAGAACGGCTCGTTCTCCAAAGGGTTTGATGCTGATGGGGTAACTTTTCACTTTTGTATTTGCACCTGATTTTTGGGTAATTCCCGTGAAAGATACATTAATATTTCCAATGCCGAAGCAGTATCACCATGTACACAAAGGGTGTTCGCCTCAATTTTATGGAATCTGCCGGAAACAGTCTTCACTTTTGCATCTTTTATAATGGGCAGCACATGGGCCAAAGCTTCTTTCGGCTCTTGGATCAAGGCGTTATCACTTTTTCTGGACACGAGGCTCAGGTCTGCATTGTAGTTTCGGTCCGCAAAGGCTTCGTACCATATTTGAAAACCCACCTCCATTGCCAATTCTGCCACAACAGACCCAAATGGTACATAAAGAACGGCTTTTTCCTTGTAGGCTGAAATAGCTTCCAAATAGGTTTTTGCCAATTTTGGATCCTTTGCGGTTTGGTTATAAAGCGCCCCATGTGCCTTAATATGATGGAGCTTTACTTTTTTTCGATTTAAAATGATATCAAAAACATTCATTTGATCCTTGATACTTTGTATCAGCATCTCATTTGGAATATTCAAAACCTCTCTCCCAAAATTCGCTTTATCAGGGTACGATGGGTGTGCTCCTATCTTAACACCGTGTTCTAGGGCCAGAGCTACCACCTTTGACATGGTTTCTTCGGTTCCCGCATGGCCGCCACAGGCAATATTACACGAACTGATATAGGGAAAAATTTCGGGTTCATTGCCGATTCCTTCCCCTACATCACAGTTGATATCAATCGCAAATGCTTTCATCTACAGGGTTCCTATCACTTTTAAAATACTTTTCGCTCCCAAGAAAATGGCAAAGGCCACTATGGCCATTCCCAAAACATTTTGTAAAAGGGTGTTTCTGTTTTCCCCCATAACAGATTTCTTGTTCACTACCCACAATAACAAAAGTGCCATAATAGGCAACAAAACACCATTGGCCACCTGGGCAAATTGGATGACCTTGATGGGCTTGATGTCAAAGGACAAAAAAATCACCCCGCAGAGCAAGACAAATGCCCATGTAAATTTGAATCTTTTATCCTGCATGCCCCCTTCCCAACCAAAACAGCTACTGGCCACATACGCAGCAGCCAAAGGAGCCGTTATGGCCGAGGTCACCCCTGCCGCCAAAAGTCCGATGGCCATAAAGTAAAGGGCCATTTTCCCAAAAAGGGGCTCCAGGCCTTTGGCCATGTCCATGGCATTGTTGATGTCGGAAATAGGTGCCGCGGAAGCCGTGATCAAAATAGCCATGGACACCAGTCCACCTAAGGCTATGGAAATGATGGTGTCCCATTTCACGACTTTCAGGTCGTTTTGGGATTTCCATTTTTCACGCACCAAGGATGCGTGCAAGAACAGATTGTAGGGTACTACGGTTGTACCTACCAAGGCCACTACGGTCAACAAGCTGTCTTTGGGCAGAGTTGGCACAAACATACCTTTCAAAATACCGGATAGGGAGGGCTTGGTCATGAGTGCACAAATAATGAAGCTTGCTCCCATTAATCCTACCAGACCCACAAAAATTCTTTCCAACGCTTTATAATTGCTGAACCACAGCAGGCAGAAAATGGCAATACCAATCAACATTGGGAGAAAAGGTCGTATTTGGGGATTTGGAAAAATCTGTTCAAGCCCCAAAGTAGCCCCTCCAATGTTCCCTCCTTCGTACGCCGCATTACCAATGAGAATAGCTCCCAATACCACGGCAAGGACCACATTTCGGACCCACGGTGTACCTAATTGTTCCCGAACCACGTCAACTAGGCCTTTTTGGGTCACCAAACCGATTCTCCCGGCCATGCCCTGCAATACGATCGTGGCCAGGATGGAAATCAATAAGGCCCAAATCAAGGCATATCCAAATCGCGCTCCGGCCAACGTACACATGGCAATGGTTCCAGGTCCAACAAAGGCCGCCGCCACCAACACTCCGGGTCCTATTTTTTTCAACATAAACGGGTTGATTTACGGTGTTGAATTTAACAGGATATTGGGACAAACCATGTATTTCATCCAAAAAAATGCATTTCGTCTAAAAGTGGGATGTTTTACATCGAATTTATATACGATTTTAAAAATGGTGAAGTTATAATAGTCCCAAATCGAACTTTGACCTTAAACTTGACAAATACTTATGACATGTAAGGATTGTGATAAGAGTATTGATTCCCATCAGTATACGACTTCTATGGAGTCTTTGGGAATCCACTTGTGCGACCGTCATTCGCGGCTCATTAAAAAAGTAATTCTTGATAACAACACGCCGTTGGAGGCCATACACCTCTTTTACGCCCTAAAGGAAGCCGGAGCACACCCCATGTTGGAATGGTGGGACGGCAAACGATCCGTGGATATCGCCATTTCCCGTGTAAAGCTCAATATTGAGATCGACAAGGACTACAACATGATTACCCATGAACAGGCCATCAACGATCTTGAAGATGCCATGCATTCGTTCAAAAATGGGTTCACCACCATTAGGATCCCCCATTTGGCCATCAAATATTATTTAGAGGAAACGGTACAGAATATCTTGGGAATTATTTCAGGACTCAAAGCGAACATCAAGGCCATCTAATCACAGAATTCCACCTTGTTGTTTTTTTTGGTTTCCTTGTATTCCAAAATACTGATGCAGACAGGGTGTTCCCCTATGTTTTCCAAGTCGTTCACATAGTCTTTGCCCCTGTTCTCAAAATATTCGGTATCTCCCGGGTTTATCTTGAACATGTCGATTTTTCCATTCCCATAGCGGGTGATTACCAGACCGCCTGTTGGGCAAACCCAACCGTAGTTTGTACTATGCCTTCTAAAAGGAATCCGCTCACCGGGTGCGAGATGTAAATCCCATAGTTTGACACTTTCGTTTTCAAACACAAGTCTATTGCTTAAAGACTCTGTTATTTTTTGATGCAGCAACTCATCGATCTTCTCCTGTTCCCAAGGGTCAAAATTGCCCACCGGGTTCAATTCCACACATTGCATTCCACTAAAATTTGAAAAATAGCGGCAAATATAGCCATTAACCACCTCAATTACAGATCGATGTGACTATTTGTTGTATTTTTCACACTTGTTAATCCTTTATGCATACAAATTGCCAATTTTGATTGAAAAACCTTAAAATTTTGCCTTTTTCAAAAACAATCCGGGGTATGGGCTTCCGTTTGACTTTTTTATCTAATTTGTCACCAAGTGTATCATCTTCAGGAAAATTCGAAACACTTTTCAATTTGAAACCAACTAAACCACCTCAAGAATGAAAAAATTCCTTTTCGTGCTCTTAAGCCTTATCATCGTATTGGCCGCCGTCTTAACTTTTAATACCCTTTCCCTGTCTTCCAAGCAAGTAGCCACGGAACCATTGCAAAAAATGGATTTTCCGGCGAATGCCTATCAGCACCTTTCCAAGGCAGTGCAGTTCGAAACCATTTCCTACAGCGAAGATGCCATACCGGATTCCACGGCGTTCAACGGATTCCATCAGTTTTTAAGGGAAACTTATCCTTTGATCCATGAAAAACTGTCTTTGGAGAAAATCAGTGACTACAGCCTGCTCTATACATGGGAAGGATCGGATACATCAAAGAAGCCCATCATCCTTATGTCTCACCAAGATGTGGTTCCCGTGGACCAACCTACCCTGTCCGATTGGGAGGCTCCTCCCTTTGCCGGGAAGATTACCGATACCCATATCATCGGCAGGGGCACTTTGGATGATAAAAGTTCCTTGATGGCCTTGATGGAATCCATAGAGACTCTGCTAAAAGAATCCTTCACCCCTTCCCAGACCATTTATTTGGCCTTTGGACATGATGAGGAACTTGGTGGTGAAAATGGGGCTCAGAAGATTGCAGCTTATCTGAAAGATAAAAGCATCCACGCGGCAATGACCTTGGATGAGGGCGGACTGTTGGCCGAGAACATGGTCCCCGGGTTCGATAAGACCATAGCCATGCTCAATTTGGCGGAAAAAGGGTACGCGTCCTTTAACCTGATCGTAGAAACCAAGGGTGGACATAGCTCATCCCCTCCCAAAGACAATACCTTGGGCATGTTGGCACAGGCCATCGTGGATTTGGAGAACAACCAATTGCCTTATAAACTGGTCAAGCCCATTGACTACCAATTTGAATACATGGGAGCGGAAATGCCTTTCTTTAAAAGAATGGCGTTTGCCAATCCATGGCTTTTTAAAGGACCGGTCCTAAAAGCGTTGAATGCACATACCACAACGGCCCCGACCATTGTGGAAGGTGGTGTAAAGGACAATGTGATCCCAACAGTGGGCAAGGCTACCATCAATTTTAGGATTTTGCCAGGAGAGACGGTTGCATCGGTAAAGGAGCATATCGAAAAAACCGTTGGGGATAAAGTAAAAGTGGAACTGGCAGGATTTGCCGTAGACCCCTCCCCTGTTTCAGGAATTGATTCAGACGCTTTCAAAAATCTGGAAACGACTATCCGTTCTGTTTTTCCAGATGTGGTAGTCGTGCCCGGTTTGATCGGCGGTGGCACCGACGCCCGCTATTTTTATGGGGTTTCTGACGATGTGTACCGTTTTTATCCCATCCGCATCAGTCCGGAGAGTTTTTCCCGTTTTCATGGCATTGATGAAAAAATCAGCAAGGAAAATTACAAGGAGATGGTCGAGTTTTCATATCAGATGATCAAGAGATTTAACTAAATTGATTACCAACTTTCTTAATTTGAATGAAATACGAAATTTCATAAATAAATTCACTTGAAATAGACTCAACCAAGTTTTTCCTTACCTGCATTAACTAATTGATCTCTCATTTTTTGATCTAAATCATGAACTTTAACTTTCCATTCTTTAACCAAATTTTCCAAATTGATGCAAAATGTGTCTGAAGACTGGTCATTTCTTTTGTTCTTTATGAACTCTTCAGCGAAATCGTAATATCTCAAAATCATTGTTGCCCCGTAATCGAAGCTTATCTCCTTGTCTATAATATTATTTTTGATGCCTATTGAAATCATCTCGCAATAGTTCAGAAGTCTATCCAATTTAGAATCAAAACTTTCAAGCTTATTCTTATCAATTGAGTCAACAACCTCATTGTACTTTTTTCCTTTCAACGATATATCAAAATTATTTAATTCATCCGCTATCTTAGAAAATCCTTCAGTAAGTATTTCTAGATTAATATCTAATGATGTTTTTCTTCTGTTCCATTCTTGGTTATCTGAATTCTCTTTGATGAGAAGTTTGACTTGTTGTTTCAAATAATAGACCTGTCTACCCGCATAGATAAGACCGCCAAAAATTAATACAAGGGACAAAAAACCTAAAATACTAGATGTCCATTCATATGCATCCATAATACTAGTTTAATGATGTGTTTAGTTCTAAAATAAACAAAAGTTCTGATCTATTTCACTGATTTACAGTAACAATTTCAAGTAAACTAATTTTCTATTTTAATAGATAATAGTCAAAAAATTCAATTGAGCCTTTAACCCAGCCAACCTTCCCTATCCAAGCTCCTGTATTGGATGGCTTCGGAGATATGGTTTTCATGTAAATGCTCTTGGCCTTCCAAATCGGCAATGGTTCTGGCCACTTTTAATATTCGGTCATAGGCCCTAGCCGAAAGGTTCAAGCGTTGCATCGCACTTTTTAAAAGTGTCTTTGAAGATGCATTCAACTTACAAAATTCCCTGATGTGCTTGGTATTCATCTGGGCATTGTAATGCAGGTCCTTGATGTCTTCAAACCTTAAGGTTTGAAAATCCCGTGCCGCCTCCACTCGCTTCCGGATCTCCACACTGCTTTCCCCTTTTCGGTCATCGGAAAGTTTTTCAAAAGGAACCGGGGTCACTTCAATATGAATGTCGATACGATCCAACAGAGGACCTGATATCTTACCCAAATACCGTTGCATTTCAGCAGGCGAAGAAGTTACCGGGGCATCGGGATCATTGAAATATCCTCCCGGACTGGGGTTCATACTGGCCACCAACATGAAACTGCTCGGATAGGTCACCGTGTATTGTGCCCTTGCAATGGTCACCTCCCGATCTTCCATGGGTTGGCGCATCACCTCCAACACCCTACGTTCAAATTCGGGGAGTTCATCCAAAAACAATACACCGTTGTGAGACAAGGAAATTTCCCCAGGTTGCGGATAACCTCCCCCACCTACCAAGGCAGCACTACTGATCGTATGGTGGGGGCTACGGAACGGTCGTTGGCTCATCAACCCTTTGTTCTTTACCTTGCCCACCACGCTATGTATTTTGGTGGTTTCCAAGGCCTCATGTAAGGTCATGGGAGGCAGAATGGAAGGCAATCGCTTTGCCAACATGGTCTTTCCTGCTCCTGGCGGGCCTATCAAAATGATGTTGTGACCACCGGCAGCCGCAATCTCCATGCAGCGTTTAATACTTTCCTGCCCCTTCACATCAGCAAAATCAAATTCGGGCAAATTCAGATGGTCATAAAATTCTTGGCGCGTATTCACTATGGTTTCTTCCAAGGGAATGCCTTGATCAAAAAAGGCAATGACTTCTTTGATGTTTTCCACACCATACACTTGCAGTCCGTCTACAATGGCCGCTTCATTGGCATTTTCTTTTGGAAGGATGAATCCCTTGAATCCTTCATGCTCTGCCTTTATGGCAATGGGCAACGCTCCCTTAATGGGTTGCAAACTGCCATCCAAGGAGAGTTCCCCCATGATCAGATAGTTGTGGATATCTTCGGATTTGATCTGTTCCGAAGCGGCCAAAATGCCCAAGGCCAAGGTAAGATCATAGGCGGATCCTTCCTTGCGTAAATCGGCCGGGGCCATATTGATGGTGATCTTTTTGCCGGGAATCCTATACCCGTTGTTCTGCAAGGCTGCCGCAATACGGAAATTACTCTCTTTGATGGCGTTGTCCGGCAGCCCGACCAGATGATACCCTACCCCTTTATCTATGTTGACCTCTACCACAATCGTGGTCGCCTCAATGCCAAAAACGGCACTGCCATACACTTTTATAAGCATTCATAAATTCTTGAAGATTACCCTCAAAAATTAACTTTTACAAATTGGCATGAGAGGGTAGATTGATGAATGCCCTATTTTGGATTGACACAGGTGCTTTCCGAATTAGTGAATGGATTACTTCTTGGTAAACGTGAGCACGGATTCCGCGGTTTCCTGAATCTCCTGTTTGTTCATCATCATCTTACGGAACTTGCCCTGTACGTACATTTCAGCTTGATCTTTGTAATGCTTGCTGAACGGATTTCCCGATTGGCCCGTGGGCAAAATGCTGATACTGTTTTCTACATCCGAAAAATCCACGATCCGGCGTGTAGATGGTCCCGAACTGACTTTGTAATAGCCTGTACTATCATACGGAAAAGAGAGGTTGTTGATGACTTCGCGGGTGCCTTCCACGGGAAACGGCCCTACATTGAAATATTTTCTAAGGGATTCCACCTTTCCAAAGGGATGCTGATGTTCCAAGGTATGCACTTTGTCCCAAGTCCATTGGCTCGCGTCCTGACCTAAATCATTCACCAAGGACTCCCAAGCATCGGCAAAGGACTTCATTACAATATCTTTTCGGGTTTCCACTACGTCTTTGGTATGCACATTGTCCCACCATTTTCCCGAATCCATTTTGGCTCCCCATGCAATCTGTCTTTTAAAAACATGGGTGTCCAGAAATTCGTTGAACATTTCAGGACCCAATTCGTCTTCCATCGTGTTTTTCGCCATAAAATACTCGCAGCGATGGTACAACGTAGGGCTTGTGCTGTTCAAAGTGTACTCCCCGCTCCAGTTTTTAAGGGAATCGACCAGAACCAATTGCTCTGTGGACAAAAGGGATACATCGAACAGCTTGATCAATTCGGTTACCAGATCGGTATTTACGGGTGAGGTAACATCCAAGATCATTTCGGAAAAAGATTCCTTGTCCCAATCATTTTTGGCATCCAACAACTGAACAATTCTTTTGGCCCTGTTCTCGGGCAAATAATAACCGGGGTATAACATCCCTGCAATGGAATCAGGTTGGTTGTTCGCGGAATAGACGTAATGCCAAGGCGGATTCACGGCACTTGGGTTTTCTGAAAAGTCGAGGTAACGTATGGGTTCGTCCTTACCCGAAGTGCCTTCCAAAATAAATTTAGTGGAAACGCTGTCCGGCATCTGGTATAATTTGGCTGTGGCCCACCACCCCACATTGCCTTTGGCATCACCGTACATTACATTGAGTCCTGGAGCATGTATCTTGGGAAGGGCACTTTGAAATTCCTCCAAATTGGTGGCATGGCTCAACCCATATAAAGCGTGCAACACCTCATTTTTAGGTTTGGTATAAATCCATGACATGGCCACGGGGCGTTCGCCGGATATTTGGTCGGCAATGTCGTTCATGATCGGACCGTGTTGCGATTTTTTAAAGGTAAACGATACGTCATCCCCGTCTTTCACCTTGATGGTCTTGGTGACATATTCGTAAGTCTTCCAACCGTCTACGGTTTTGTATTGTGTGGAATCCGAAGGATTGGTTTCCTCAAAGTAAAAATCGATATCATCGTTCTCGAACATGGTCAAACCATAGGCCAGGTTTCTATCATGACCCAACAAAGGAAAGGGAACTCCAGCCAAATGGTAGCCGTATTTTTCATAAGTGGGTGTGACCACATGGGCTTCATACCAAACCGAAGGTTGTGCAAACCCAATATGGGGATCATTGGCGAAAATAACCTTACCGTTCTTGGTCTTTTCAGGAGAAACCACCCAACTGTTGCTACCTTCAAAAAGTGGGACAGGTAAATTTTTAAGAGCGGCAGTAACGCTTGCCGTAATATTGGCTCCTAACGTATCAGCTTTTATCCCATGGTAATTTTTTATCCACACGGTAGAAGTATCGGAATCGATTGCAAGGTCTTTCATGTATTCGTCCCCTAGTTTATTCCTCATACTGGTAAGCAAGGGGTCCGTTTTATGGGCCATGGCAAAACTGAAGGCCATATAGCCCACGGCATTGTACACATCCTCTAAAGAAAAAGGTTCCTTGTCAATTCCAGTCAAATAAAATTCTATAGGGGTCGGACCCTTTTTGATGAAGTCGTTGATACCGTCCAAATAGGCCTGGGCCATCATGGCTGTCTCACTCTGTTTGTCAAGGTTGGCAACTGTTAGGGCAGATTGGTCATCGATACCCATTGAAAGAAAAAACCTATCCGTCTTGATAAAATCCGCACCGAATACTTCCGCTATCCTACCCTTTGCCACCCTTCGCAAAAGTTCCATTTGCCATAGCCTGTCCTGCGCATGCACATAGCCCAATGCCCTAAGGGCATCCTTTTCATTATCTGCATAAATATGAGGGATTCCATACGTATCAAAATACACATTGACCTCACTCTGAAGGCCTTCCATGTATTTTGAACCGCTATATTCAGGTTTTAAGGAATTGAAGAAAATGGCAATGGCAATCGCCAAAAGCAGAAGTAGTCCCCCAAGTATCAGAAGTACTTTTTTAAACTTTTTCACGAAGATATGGTTAAGTCAATTAGTCACTCTAAGGTATAACTAATTTCCTACTCCCATGAAAAATAATCGTTATTTGTTCATAGACAGCTGATGCTTTTCCAAACCGGATTTTAACCATTTTTGATAGGTTTCCACATCCACATATTGCACGGCATCGTTCAGGATTTCCATATCCGGGGTCATCAAGACGTAATAGGGTTGTGATGCGGCGTTGAAATTGACCGTCTGAAAAGTACCCCATTTCTGGCCAACATTTTCGATGGACTTTATTCTTCCTGAATCAAACTTAAAATCGAATTTTTGGTCTTCGGGAAGTTCCTTTCTATCATCCACATAAAGTGAGATCAACACATACTCATCCTTTAGGATGGGATACACGCTGGCATCGCTCCAAACGTTTTCTTCCATTTTTCTACAGTTGACACAGGCCCAACCGGTAAAATCGAGTAGAATGGGCTTGTTCACCTCTTTGGCATAGGCCACTCCCTCCTCAAAATCCTTGAAACAATCCAATCCCAACGGACAATCGCTCTCGGTTTCCACAATACTGTAGAAACTTGGCGGTGGGAATCCGCTCAACAGTTTCAAATTAGTGACATGGAACAGCCCAAGAACCAAATAGACAGAGAAGGCAAAGCTTAAAAGCCCCACCATTTTTCTTGAGGGTGAAAGGTTTTTTCTGGGGCCATCATGTGGAAAACGGAACACCCCGAAGAGGTAAAGCGTCATCAACACAAACAATACCACCCATATCCCTATAAAAATCTCCCGTTTGAACACTCCCCAATTGCCTACCAAATCCGCATTGGACAAAAACTTAAAGGCCAAAGCCAGTTCCAAAAAGCCCAACACCACTTTTACAGTCGTCATCCAACCGCCAGATTTTGGCAAGGAATGCAACCAAGCAGGAAACATGGCGAACAAGGCAAAAGGCAAGGCCAGAGCCAAACCGAAACCCACCATACCCATGGTCAAGTTAGTAGCCACATTACCTTCCGCTAAAGTGGTACTGCCCAAAAGACCTCCCAAAATGGGGCCCGTACAGGAAAATGATACAATGGCCAAGGTCAATGCCATAAAAAAGATGCCCAATCCCCCACCTACTTTGGATGAAGCGGAATCCATCTTATTGGCCCAAGAACTTGGCAGGGTGAGTTCGTAATACCCAAAGAACGAAAAGGCAAAGAACACAAAAATGACAAAGAAGAACACGTTGAGCCAAATGTTGGTGGCAATGGTGTTCAAAATCTGTGAGTCGACGGAATTGAACAAGTGAAAGGGCAAACTCAACAAGAAATAGATCATTACAATAAACAACCCGTACAGCACCGCATTGGCAATTCCCTTGGATTTGTTTTGGGATTGTTTCGTAAAGAATGAAACTGTTAACGGGATCATCGGGAAGACGCAGGGCGTCAACAAGGCGATCAACCCTCCCAAAAAGCCAAGCCCGAAAATCATCCAAAGATTCGATTTTCCCTCAGAATCCACCAAACCACCTTGATTAAGCAGTTCCTTGTTCTTCAAATCCAGTTTAAGGGACTCACCGAGGGCCACACTACGGTCATCCAAGGTTTTGGTGTCGGCCACAAAATCACCCCCATCCAATGAAACTTCGAACACTTGATCCTTAGGGATGCAGACCTCTTTGCAGATCTGGTAAAACAAATTGACGGTAACCTGCCGTACATCAGGCTTGAGGAGTTTTATTTTTTGAGTAAAAATGGCCTCTTTTTTAAAGAAGGTCTCTTCCACCTCGAACACGTCACTATATTCCTTGATCGTTTCGCTTTCCTCGGTACCGCCTACCAGTTCGTAGTCCTGGCCCGCTTTTTCAAAGGTGAATTCGCTGGGCAAGGAACCTCCTTCTGCAGTAAACTGGGAATACACGTGCCAGCCATCCATGATCTTTCCCGTAAAGACCAGTTCGTATTCTGTGTCTGATAATTTGTGTACTTCATGGCTCCAAACTGCGGGATTGGTATCCGTTTGTGCAAACAGGGTTAGATTGATGAAGAATAAACCTAAAAAAACTTTCAATACTCTCATGAAATCCATGTAATCTTTACTATTTGTCGGGTCGAATCGTCAACCCTGAATCGTTCATCGGCCCTTTTGCCCACTACCCAAACAATTTCATCGTCCGAGCACAACAACCATTGCTTTTCCTTGGAAACGACATCAATCTTCTCATCCTTGAAAAACTTGGACAACTTTTTCTTGCCTTTCATCCCGAAGGGATAAAAATAGTCGCCTTTCCCCCAATTTCTTAACACCATCGGGAAGTTTAACTTTTCCTTATCCAAAAATACAGTATTGGTTAATGGTTTCGTCACACTGTCCACCTTTTCCATGGTCAATTTGATGGGCTGTTCGAGCATGGTATCCTTATCAAAGACAGGGAAATGTTCATTTACCCTAGTTTTTATTTTGGAAAGGATCAACTGATCCCTATCTTTTAACAGGCGGTGGGTTTTGGAAAGCACTTCCTTGCCACTCATGGAGGTCAATAATCCATGAACCGCTTCCCAATCGGAAAAGCCGAACCCATGGAACAATCCGTATAGATAGGCTTGCAAGGGCTGTAACTTTTGTAAATCGGCTACATTGACCTTGATTGTACCATCGGCTTTTTGGAATAACCTAGTCTTGACCTCCTCCAAATGATTGTTGACCAAATCACTGGTCTGATGCAAATACGATTGGGTCTGGATAAAATTTTGGACAAATGTTGGGTGCAGCTCCTTCAGTTTGGGAACAATCCCATGCCGAATCTTATTTCGGAGGTATTTGGATTCCGAATTGCTGCTATCTTCCCGCCATTGGATTTTTTGTTCTTCGGCATAAGCCGTTATCTCTTCTCTGGTAAAGACCAACAAAGGGCGAATGACTTTATCGTTCTGCTCTGGAATTCCCAAAAGTCCTTCCAAACCGGTGCCTCGGGAAAGGTTGATTAGGAAGGTTTCCAAATCATCATCAAGATGATGGGCCGTGAGCAGGCAATCAAAGCTTTTGTCTGCCAAAAGTTGGTTGAACCATTGATAACGCAACTCCCTGGCCGCCATTTGGACCGAGCCCCTATGGTTTTGGGCGTAATCCAAGGTATCGAATTCCTTTACCAAGACCTCAAGTTCCAAAGAACTGGCCAGATTCCGAACAAAGGCCTCGTCACCATCGCTTTCAGTTCCTCGCAATTTAAAATTGCAATGCGCCAATGTGAGATCCAACCCGATTGCCTTGCAAAGCTGAGCCAACACCACACTATCCAGTCCCCCACTACAGGCCAGCAATAGTTTTTTTCCTTTTAAAAAAGAAAGTTTGGTGTTGATGTGGCTTTTAAATTTGGACAGCATAAAGCAAAATTACGAATAAACATCAGCCTTTTTCCAATACTTTACGCATGGCTTTTGCCTTGAGCAAACATTCCCGGTATTCTTTCTCCGGGTCTGATTTTGAAGTGATGGCACTCCCTACCGAAAAGGAAGCATATTTGTTCGCTCCATTGTACAAGATACTCCGGATGACTACGTTAAAATCAAAATCCCCATTGGGTTCAAAATACCCAACGGCTCCACTGTAGAGTCCACGTTTGGTTTCTTCTAAATTTTCAATGATCTGCATGGCCGATAGTTTTGGAGCCCCGGTCATACTACCCATGGGAAAGGCTTCCTTGATCAATTCCACAGGGTTTTTATCCTTGGAAACCATTGAACCGATGGTGGAGATCATTTGGTGTACTTGCTTGTAGCTGTTCACTTTGCAAAGTTCTTCTACTTGAACGCTACCTCGTACAGCACTCTTGGACAGATCGTTACGAACCAAGTCGACAATCATGATGTTTTCGGCCCTTTCTTTCTCATCCTGCTCCAATTCTGTTTTCAATTTCAGGTCTTCAGATTTGGTTTTCCCGCGGGGGGCGGTGCCCTTAATAGGTTGCGAAATAACCTTTTGTCCTACTTTTTTAAGGGACCTTTCTGGGGAGGCACACATCAAATAGTGATTGTCAAGTCGCATAAACGTTGCAAACGGCGGCTCCGAAATGGCATTGAGTTTACTGTAAATATTGAGGGGATCGAGAAGGACATCTTCAGCATAAAATTCCTGACAAAAATTGGCCTCGTATATATCCCCTCTGTGGATGTGCCCCAAAAACTGTTTCGCTTTTTCAAAATAGGCATCCTTGTGGATACGCATCTTGATCTTGACAGGTTGGAGCATTGGAGTCGATGGTCCTTTCAAATCAATGAAACTGGAAATTTGCTGAAAATCGGATTCGATTTCATGACCTAAAACATCCAAATATTTGAAATGAAGGGCATCCCCCTCCAATACGATGACTTTTTTGGGCCGGAAAAAATAAAGTGTTGGAAAATTCAGGCCATCTGCGTTTTCGGAAACCAAATCCTCCAGTTCATTTTTAAGGTCATAGGAAAAATAGCCGAAAAGCCAGTCTGGATCCATTTCCAAGCAAGAAGCGATCCCATCCAAAGTGTTCAAACGCTTTTCTTCCCCAAAAGCAAGGCAAGCTTCAAACGAACCATAACGGTCACGATGGCCGTTACTATCCAACCAAACCACCTGCTCAAACGGTTTGGACCACTGCAACAGAGCGCTTTTGGTCTCGGAGATAGATTTGACCTTAAAGGAGCGAAGGATTCGCAAGGCAATTTATTTTAAAGAATCCAGAAAGGTTTGCAAAGCGGTTTCATGAGCCGTTTTCAAATCGGCATCAAGAATTCCTTCATCTGAAAAATTATCGTAAAAAGAAGGTAGGGAAAAGCTGGTCACCACCTCGCCACCAAACCGAGGGAGCATGTTTTCAATGACCGACAAAGATCCCTTTGCCCCTCTTTTTCCTCCGGAAGTGGACATCAGCAGGATCCTGGTGCCTTGCAAAAAATTGCGGTCCAAGCGCGATAACCAGTCCAATACATTTTTAAAATACGCCGAAGGATTCCCATTGTGTTCGTTTACAGACAAAATAAGGCCTTTGCTTTTTTGAATGTCGTCTCGCAATTCTACCAACGAATTGGAGTACCCTTTCTGTTTTTCCACATCTTCACTGAACATGGGAAAAGGACAATTGGCCATGTTTAACACCTGAACCTCATGGGATTGCACCAAGGAAACAGTAAGTTTTACCAATCTAAAATTAATAGAAGTGGAAGAATTGCTTCCAGCAAATGCCAATATTGCAGCCATACCCGAAAATCGTTGATTGTTTCGCTAAAATACCCCAATTGCGGATCAGAAGCGAGTATTTTGCATATTTTTGCCACGAAAAGCATCCAAACCTACTGCTAAACAAGTATATAGGATAATATTTGACCGAATGACAGCAAAGACCAACAGGTTATTTTTTATTGATGCCATGCGGGCATGGGCCATTTTGATGATGTTACAGGGGCATTTCATCGATGGGCTTCTTGACCCTGTTTTTAGGGATACTTCTAATCCCGTATACAATATTTGGCTCTATTTCAGGGGAATAACCGCTCCTGTCTTCTTTACCGTTTCAGGATTCATCTTTACATATTTGCTCATCAGGGTACCCCAAATGGGATTGGAAAATCCAAGGGTTGCCAAAGGTGTGCGTCGTGGTTTACAACTGTTGCTCATTGGTTATTTGCTCCGATTGAACCTTTTTGGTCTTTTTAAAGGGCAACTGTATAATTCCTTTTATTTGGTGGATGTACTGCACTGCATCGGTCTTTCCATTTTGGGCATCATCGGCTTGTATTTACTCACCTCCAACAAAAGAAAAGATGTTTTTCCATCGGTATTGATCGGGATTACCTTATTGCTTTTCCTCTTGGAACCTGTTTACAAACAATGGACGTTCTCGTTCTTGCCTGATTTGATTGCCAACTATTTTACCAAGGCCAACGGATCTGTGTTCACCATCATTCCTTGGTTTGGGTATACGGCCTTGGGAGCCTTTATCTCAGTATTGTTCACCAAGTACAGGGAATCCAAATACTTGTTCCCTGCCGCCATTTCCATAGCGTTAGTGGTTGGTTATCTGTTGATCTATCAATCCTCCCGAATGTTTGATGGCCTGTACGATGTAACAGGATTGGAGTTGTTCAAAATGATTTTGGCCAATAATTACCTTTTCATCCGATTAGGAAATGTTTTCATAGTTTTTGCGGTATTTATGGTGCTTCGCCAGTTCATGACCAACAAAACCGTTTTGAATATTGGCGCGAGTACTCTTTCCATCTACGTGATACATTTTATCATCCTTTATGGTAGTTTTACGGGATTGGGACTGTACCGATTCCTTAACCACTCCTTGGCTCCGCAAGTGGCCATCTCCGGAGCATTGGCCTTTATGGTTGCCTGCACTTTTTTGGCCTTGAAATACAACCAGTACGAAGAGCGTATCAAATCCCAGATCAGTTTGGGCTACGCTACAATTGTCTCTCAATTAATTGATTTGAGAGAGGCTTCCATTCCAATTATTCTTGAACTTTTTGTGAGGGCAAGATTGTTCCTGAAAAGAGTATTCCGTACCGTACGCGAATAGTCGATACTAAAAAAGCATCCAGTCCTAAAACTGAATGCTTTGCTATCCTTTTATTTTATGTATTCCTTAAATATGCAACGCCCTATCAGCTGTTGCGGCCAATGCTGCTTCTTTCACAGCTTCCGCAAACGTTGGGTGGGCATGGCTCATGCGTGAAATATCCTCTGCAGAAGCCCTAAACTCCATGGCAGTGACACCTTCGGTGATCAAATCGGCACAACGCGCACCGATCATGTGGACTCCCAATACTTCATCGGTTTTTTTGTCCGCCAAAATCTTCACGAAACCGTCCAAATCCATACTGGCACGGGATCTACCCAAGGCACGCATCGGGAATTGTCCCACTTTGTACTCCACGCCTTCTTCCTTCAATTGCTCTTCGGTCTTACCCACTGCTGCAACTTCCGGCCAGGTGTAAACCACTCCTGGAATCAAGTTATAATCGATATGCGGTTTTTGGCCTGCCAATAATTCGGCGACCAAGGTCCCTTCTTCTTCCGCTTTATGGGCCAACATGGCTCCTTTGATTACATCACCAATGGCATAAATATTGGAAACGTTGGTCTGCAAATGATCGTTCACTTCCACTCTACCTCTGTCGTCCATTTTTACACCGGCCGCTTCAAGGTTCAATCCATCGGTATAAGGTCTGCGGCCCACACAAACCAAGCAATAGTCTCCGGTCATGGTCACTTCATTGCCTTTTTTATCATCAGCTTTTACGATGACCTCATCTCCTTTACGCTCCACAGATTTCACTTTGTGCGAAAGGTTGAACTGCACCTTTTGCTTTTTCATAACCTTGGTAAGTTCTTTGGAAAGGGCTCCGTCCATTCCCGGAATGATACGGTCCATGTATTCTACCACGGTAACTTCCGCACCAAGACGCTTGTACACTTGGCCCAACTCCAGACCAATGACCCCACCCCCGATTACGATCAGGTGCTTGGGTACTTCTTTTAGTTTCAAAGCTTCTGTGGAAGTGATTACTCTTTCCTTATCAATTTTGATAAAAGGAAGGGTAGATGGTTTTGATCCCGTGGCAATGATGATGTGCTTCGCCTCAATGGTTTCTTGGCCATCCTCTTTGGTAATATTGATGTGCGTGGCATCCTTAAAGCTACCAACGCCATGATATACATCGATTTTGTTCTTGTCCATCAAAAAGTCGATACCTTTTGTGGTCTGGTCCACTACACTCTGCTTGCGGGCAATCATTTGCGCCAAATTCACCTTGATCTCGCCAGGAATATCAATCCCGTGCTCCTCAAAGTGTTTTACGGCATCCTCGTAGTGATGGGAAGAGTCCAAAAGGGCTTTGGATGGAATACAGCCCACGTTGAGACAGGTTCCGCCCAAGGTGGCATATTTTTCGATTATGGCAGTTTTCATTCCCAATTGGGCACATCGAATGGCCGCTACATAGCCTCCAGGTCCGGAGCCGATGATAGCTACATCATATTGATTCATATTGAATGATTTGTAAGGATATTTTTGTAACTGATCTGTTCATAAAAAACAGCTGTAAAAATACGAATGTTTTTCGGGACCGTCCCATCAATTGATTCTGAAATACATCAATTTGGATGATATGACAAATACATGGTCCGCTGTTAAATATGAACGGAAGGACTGTTCTTCACCTCATTGATTACAAAGGAACTCTGTGTGTTGCCAATATTGTTGATGGCGGTGAGCTTGGTGATCATGAACTCGCGATAACTTTTCATGTCCTCCACGTTGATTTTCAGAATATAGTCGTAATCACCGCCAACATGGAAACATTCTGACACTTCTTCCAACTTCAAGATCTCGCGTTCAAAACGCAACACATTTTCTTTGGTATGCTGCACCAAACGAATGTGGCATAATACGGTAAAGTCGCGCTTGATCTTGGATTTGTTCAACAATGCCACATAACCGGTAATGACACCGGTCCGTTCCAAGCGACGAATGCGCTCATACACCGCGGTTTTGGACAATTGCAGGGCGTCCGCATATTGTTTTGTGGTCTTTTTGCAGTCTTCCTGAAGAAGCGCAACCAATTGTTTGTCCAAGGCATCCAATTCCATCATGATGATTTTTCTATTGAAACCGATATATACTTCAAAATTAGAACAATATTCTAATTTTAATTAAAATATTAGTTCTATTTCCTTTAATTAGGTCAATTGATTGACTTTTAATCAACATTTGAATAGATTTACAAAAAATCGTATATCATGGATTACAAAGCAGCAGAACATATTCAAGATCTTCAATATTTTGGTGAATTTGGTGGTGTAAACCCTTCCATATCAGATTCATCCACCTACACCTTCTTGACCGCGAAGACGATGTTCGACACCTTTGAAGGCAACACCGAAGGTTGTTACCTATACAGCAGGCATTCCTCCCCTTCCAATCTATATTTGGGAGAGGCCATGGCCCAATTGGAAGGCACCGAGTCCGCCAACGTATTTGCAAGTGGCATGGGGGCCATAAGTGCAGTGATCATGCAATTGTGCGATAGTGGCGACCATATCGTATGCAGTAGAACCATTTACGGGGGCACCTATGCCTTCTTGAAGAATTTCTTGAAAAAGTTCAACATAACTACCTCATTTTTGGATATTACGGATTTGGATGGCGTTGCCAACGCCATCACGCCAAAAACCAAAATGATCTATTGTGAAGCGATCAGTAATCCGTTGTTAGAGGTGGCCGATATAGCTTCCCTGTCCAAAATTGCCAAAAAGAACAATATTCCTTTGGTGGTGGACAATACCTTTTCCCCTTTGAACATCAGCGCAGCCCAATTAGGTGCAGATATCGTGGTACACAGCCTCACCAAATTCATTAACGGTAGCAGCGACTGTGTGGCTGGGGCCGTTTGTGGCACCAAGGATTTTTGTCTTAGCCTTAAGGATGTGAATAATGGTGCCGGCATGCTGTTCGGAAGTACCTTGGATAGTCTTCGGGCGGCATCCATCCTAAAAAATATGCGTACGCTGCATATCCGCATCAAAAAACATAGTGAAAATGCCCATTATTTGGCCAAACAATTTGAAAAGGACGGTTTAAAGGTGGTATATCCCGGTTTAGAGAGTCATCCTGGCCATGCGTTAATGAAAAAACAGATGAACCCTGAATACGGCTTCGGCGGTATGTTGACATTGGATGTTGGCTCCTTGGACCAAGCCAATGCTTTGATGGAACTCATGCAAAAAGAAAAATTGGGGTATCTGGCAGTGAGTTTGGGCTTTTACAAAACCTTGTTCAGTGCTTCCGGAACGTCAACGTCTTCCGAAATCCCCGAAGAAGAACAAAAGCAATTGGGTCTTTCCCAAGGACTTATCCGTTTTTCCATAGGTTTGGACAATGATATTCACAAAACCTATCTATCCATGCGTCACTGTATGGAAACTTTGGGAATCCTTTCACCTGTTTCAGCTTTGGTCTGATTGTATTGCGATCCCGTTTGCAGAACAAGGGGCAAAATCGTAATATTACCTCTTAACAAACTCAGACCACATGGCTAATCCAGAGGAAAAACCACATTTTAGGGAAGACGAACATATTGTAGAGAACAAAAATCTTAGCATTGCCGAAGCGCTCATCCCTGTGATTGCCTTGGTTGGTATGTTGGCTTACAACGTTTTTGTCTTTGGTGACGATGCACTGAGTGGTTCCAATCAATTTATCCTATTGTTGGGAGGTGCCGTGGCGGCAATTGTCGGTTTCTTCAACAAGGTTTCCTACCAGCAAATGATAGATGAAGTGGCTGAAAATGTGCGGTCCACCACGGGAGCCTTGCTTATCCTGCTCATGGTTGGGGCTCTTTCCGGAACTTGGTTGGTGAGTGGTATCATTCCTGCCATGATCTATTACGGTCTGCAGATATTGAACCCGACCATATTTTTAGCGGCCTGTGTGATCATTTGTTCCATTATTTCGGTGGCCACAGGAAGTAGTTGGACCACTTCTGCCACGGTGGGTATTGCCTTGGTAGGCATTGGGGATGCGCTGGGCATTCCTTTAGGAATGACGGCCGGGGCCGTGCTTTCAGGTGCCTATTTTGGGGACAAGATGTCTCCCTTGAGCGACACCACCAATTTGGCACCGGCTATGGCAGGGGGTGATTTGTTTTCCCACATTCGCTATATGGCCTTGACCACCACCCCTACCATCATCATCACCTTGGTGTTCTTTATCATTATGGGCTTTACCATTGACACCTCAGGTGTTGCCGATACCGGTTCCATTTTGACGAACATCAGCAACACCTTCAACATTAGTGGATGGCTGTTTTTGGTACCTATTGCAGTTATTGTATTGATCGTAAAAAAGGCTCCTCCATTAATGGCCTTGTTGATCGGTACGCTTTTGGGCGGGGTGTTTGCCCTGATTTTTCAACCGGACATTGTGGCACAGATCGGAGGAAGCAGCCAATTGACCTTTGAAACCGCTTACAAAGGCATTTTAAATGCCATTACCGTAGATACCAATATTGCCACGGAAGATCCCGCGCTCAACGATCTTTTCTCCTCTGGAGGTATGTCTGGCATGCTCGGAACCATTTGGCTAATTGTGTGCGCCATGGTCTTTGGCGGTATCATGGATGGTATAGGAGCTTTGGAACGTATCACCGAGTCCCTCTTGAAAATGGCCAAGACCACTTTTGGGCTCTTTGCCAGTACCGTGGGGAGCTGTTTGGCGCTCAACGTTACGGCCTCCGACCAATATTTGGCCATTGTGGTGCCCGGCAAAATGTTTTCCAAAGCGTACAAGGACCGTGGATTGGCCCCTGAAAATTTAAGTCGTTCTTTGGAGGATTCAGGCACGGTCACTTCGGTTTTAGTGCCCTGGAACACCTGTGGCGCTTATCACAGCGGGGTTTTGGGTGTTAGTGTTGCGGAATATGGCATTTTTGCCGTTTTCAATTGGCTGAGTCCCATCATGACACTCTTGTTCGCTGCCTTCAAAATTAAGATCAAACAGCTCACTACCAGCATTTCCGAATAGGGCTTTTCTTTAATTTTTTTCTAAAATCACTGATAGGTTTTGTGCCTTTCAGCTTTAATCTTTTTACCTTCACGCCAAAATAAAAACATATTCATATGGCATCCATATCATTGGGCGGAAGCCCTGCAAATACCATCGGTGATCTTCCACAAATTGGTTCCATGGCACCTGATTTCACATTGACGAAATTGGATCTTTCCGAAGCCTCCCTTTCGGATTTTAAAGGACAAAAATTGGTTTTGAACATTTTCCCAAGTGTAGATACTGGAACTTGTGCCCAATCGGTTCGTCATTTCAACAAGAATGCGTCCGAATTGGAAAACACCAAGGTGCTTTGCATTTCCAAAGACCTTCCCTTTGCACAAAAAAGATTTTGTGGTGCCGAAGGCATTGAAAATGTGGTCATGCTATCGGATTTCAAGACCGGTAAATTTGGAAACGATTACGGTTTGACCTTTGCGGATACAGTTTTCAAAAACCTTTTGTCCCGATGTGTTGTGGTGGTGGACAAAAACGGAAAAGTAGTATATACCGAACAAGTGGCCGAAACCGCCAATGAACCTAATTATGAGGCAGCGCTGGACGCACTGAAAAATGCCTAGGGAATCTTTCATAACCAATAGAATCCGCGGAGTGGGATATGCCCTTAAGGGCATGTTCCTGCTGTTGCGCACCGAGAACAGCATACAGATCCAATTCTGTATTGCCCTTGTCATGACGGTCGCTGGGTTCTATTTTGAAATTTCAAGTACGGAATGGGTTTTGCAGTTGTTGGCCATTGGTATGGTGATGGGCATTGAGGGATTGAACACGGCAATTGAAAAGGTCTCTGATTATATCCAACCCGACCTAGACCCCAAAATCGGGTTCATAAAAGATATTTCCGCAGGTGCCGTTATGATCGTGTCCATCATTGCCAGTATCATTGGGTTGATCATTTATCTGCCCAAATTCATGTAATGGCATCCAAGAACAATTGTAGCCTCGTAAATTTGTAACTTAGCCCCGCATTAAACAGGATTGATGGCAAAAAAAAGGACAAAATCAAAATCTCAACCTACGACCTCCAAGAAGAAGTTCTCGCTTAAACCCTCCAAGCAGAACAAGATTATTTTCGGAAGTCTTTTGATCGTTCTCAGCATAGCGCTATTTTTCTCCTTCATGTCTTTTTATTTCACTTGGCAGGAAGACCAGAGCATGCTTTCCGAATTTGCCGATCGCAATGCGCAGGCCAAAAACCTTTTGAACAAGTTTGGGGCGGCCGTTAGCCATTTTTTCATGTACAAAGGCTTCGGATTGGCCTCGTTTGCCTTTCCCCTGCTGTTGGCTGTCACCGGATTGTATCTTTTTTTAGGGCTTGACGGCAAAGGCCTGGTCGGAAAATGGGTTTGGGGCCTAACCGGAATCATTTGGGTCTCCGTGGCCTTGGGCTTTTTTGCTGCGGACCTTCCCTTGTTGGGTGGATCGATCGGGTACGAGATGAATGATTTTCTTCAAGACTACACAGGTAAAATTGGGGTGTTCCTTATTTTGATATTTGTATTGATGGTCATCTTGGTAAGACTTTTCAATTTTACCCCGGAAGGTTTTGCTAATTTCTTCAAATCACAAAAACAAAAGATAAAATCGGACTTTACCGACACCAATGAACAACCTATTGATGCTGATGATACCGAGGAAGATGAGGAAAGCAGCATTGAACTCAGGATGGACGACAAAGTCCAGGAAAAAATAGACACCTACACCCATAAAAAGGATATACCCCCTCTTAAAAGCGAAGCCGGTTTGGATGTAAACCTACCGGAAGATGATGCATCTGACATTGACTTGACTGTTGAAGAAACCAAGGAAGAAGAGGAAAGCGATGTTAAGGCGGCCAAACTGGTGAAGGATTTTGGCGAATTCGACCCCAAATTGGAACTCGGCAATTACAAATTTCCCCCTTTAGATCTTTTGGATGCCCATGGGGCATCTGGCGGCATCACCATTAATCAGGAAGAACTTGAGGAAAACAAGAACCGTATTGTCAGCACCCTTAAAAATTATAAGATCGGAATCGCCCAGATCAAGGCAACCATTGGTCCAACAGTTACCCTATACGAAATTGTTCCCGATGCGGGTATCCGTATTTCCAAAATCAAAAATCTGGAGGATGACATTGCTTTATCCTTGGCTGCTTTGGGCATCCGCATCATTGCCCCTATTCCCGGCAAAGGAACCGTAGGCATTGAAGTACCGAACAAAAATGCCACGGTGGTTTCCATGCGTTCCGTGATTGCCTCCAATAAATTCCAAAAGGCGGAAATGGAGCTTCCCGTCGCCTTTGGCAAGACCATCAGCAACGAAACCTTTGTCGTGGACCTGGCCAAAATGCCCCACTTGCTTATGGCCGGTGCTACTGGTCAGGGTAAATCCGTTGGTCTCAATGCCGTCATCACCTCCTTGCTCTATAAAAAGCATCCTGCGGAAGTGAAGTTCATCTTTGTGGATCCGAAAAAAGTGGAATTGACGCTTTACAATAAAATTGAACGCCATTTCTTGGCCAAACTTCCGGATTCGGACGAGGCCATCATCACCGATACCACCAAGGTGATCCATACCTTGAACTCGCTCTGTATTGAGATGGACAACCGCTATGAGTTGTTAAAAACAGCCATGGTACGGAACATTAAGGAATACAATGCCAAGTTCAAGGCTAGAAAATTGAATCCGAATGATGGGCACAAGTTTTTACCCTACATAGTTTTGGTGATTGACGAGTTTGCCGACCTCATTATGACTGCTGGCAAGGAAGTGGAAACGCCTATTGCCAGATTGGCACAGTTGGCACGGGCTATTGGCATCCACTTGATCATTGCCACGCAGCGTCCTTCGGTGAACGTGATCACGGGCATTATCAAGGCCAACTTCCCGGCGCGTATTGCGTTTAGGGTAACTTCAAAAATAGATTCCCGCACCATTTTGGATGCCCAAGGCGCGGATCAACTTATTGGCCGTGGGGACATGCTCTACACCCAGGGAAATGACATGACACGTTTGCAGTGTGCCTTTGTGGATACTCCTGAAGTAGGTAAAATTGTTGAGTATATCGGATCCCAAAGAGCTTACCCAGAAGCCCATATGTTACCTGAATATATTGGTGAGGATTCTGGCACAAGTATTGATTATGATATTTCGGAAAGGGATGCCATGTTCCGTGAAGCCGCAGAAGTCATTGTAACGGCCCAACAAGGTTCCGCCTCCCTTATACAACGTAAATTAAAATTGGGCTACAACAGGGCCGGCAGGATCATTGATCAATTGGAAGCCGCCGGAATTGTGGGGCCATTTGAAGGGAGTAAGGCCAGACAGGTATTGATCCCGGATATTTATTCTTTGGAACAACATTTGGAAAATGAAACAAAATAAGACCATGATCAAAAAATATATACTTTTTATCGCTTTAGCCACAGTCGGACTTTTTTCTTACGGTCAGGATGCCAATAAGGCAAAATCCCTTTTGGATGATGTATACAACAAGGTGAAGTCCTATGACAATATTTATATTGAGTTTCAATCTTCCCTTGAAAATACAGAGGCCAACATAAAACAGGAAACCAATGGTAATGTAACCCTTAAGGGTGAAAAATATGTGTTGAACTACCTTGGTGCGGAACAATTGTTTGATGGTAAGAAAGTATACACCATTGTACCCGAAAATGAGGAGGTTACCATTGAGGACGTGAACGAGGAAGAGGACAATGTGAGCCCATCCAAAATGCTGACTTTTTACAAAACGGGCCATAACTACAAATGGGACATCCTTCAAAATGTGGGCGGTAGAAAAATTCAATATGTAAAGCTTACCCCTATCGATTCCAACTCAGAGATTAAATCTATTTTGCTCGGGATAGATACGGAAACCAAACATATCTATAAATTGATCCAAACGGGAAATAATGGCACCAAGACCACTATTACCGTTAATTCTTTCAAAACCAATCAACCACTTTCGAGCACTCTGTTTACCTTTAACGAGAAAAAATACGAGGACAAAGGGTATTACATTACAAGAAACTAGGCGTTGAAAATACTAGACCAGTATATATTAAGGAGGTTCCTTTATAATTTCTTCAGTTCCTTTCTCATCCTGATCGTCATATTCATTTTTCAGGGAATATGGCTGTTCATAGATGATTTGGCCGGGAAAGGTCTGGGTATCGTCATCATCGCCAAATTCATTTTTTATTTCATTCCTACATTGATCGACAAGGTTTTACCATTAACGGTATTGCTTTCGTCTATCCTTACTTTTGGGACCTTTGCTGAGAACTATGAGTTTGCCGCCATGAAAGCTTCGGGTATTTCGCTCCAGCGAGGTATGCGGAGTTTGATCGTGTTCGTACTCTTTTTGGGAGTGGTCACCTTTTTCTTTGCCAATAACGTAATCCCAAAATCAGAGCAAAAAATGTTCAACCTGAGGCGGAACATAGCCAAGGTAAAACCTGCTGCCGCCATTACTGAAGGGGTTTTCAGTAATTTTGAAGGAACTGCCCAAGGCATGAACATCAAAGTAGACCGAAAGCATGGGGAACAGGATCGTTTTTTGGAAAATGTGATCATCCATAAAAAATCGAACCAAGGAATCAATACTACCGTGATCAAGGCAAAATCCGGGGAGCTTATCAGTAGCGAGACATCGGATATTATCCAATTGGTACTCAAGGATGGAAATTATTACGAGGAACTGCAGCCAAAAGATGCCAAAGAACGCAGAAAACAACCTTTTGCCAAATCCGATTTCGAGACGTATACCATCAATATCGACATATCGGAACTGAACGATCAGGATCTGGAAGAAGATCAGAACATCACCACCAATAAAATGAAGAATGTGAGTCGGTTGATCAAGGATATCGACTCATTGCGTGAAAACAACTTGGAAAAGGTAGAGGCCTTTTCCAAGAACATCGTCAACCGAATGGGTGCATTCCCTATCCTACCCAAAAAAGACAGCACGGAACAAAAGAATGGCCCAGAACTGATTGTTTCAGAAAAAGTCAAAAAAATACATAAGGATTCCATAAAAAGTACTGATGATCTGGTGAAAAATCTCGAGCTATGGGAGCAACTGCAAGTGATGAAAAAGGCACAGAATGATGTTGCCGGTATTTTGAGCACTGTGATCGCTAAAAAAGACGAGCTACAGACCAGATTTAAGTTCTACAACAGCCATATCCTATCCCTGCACCAAAAATATGCACTGGCGCTGTCCTGTATCATCCTTTTCTTTGTAGGGGCGCCCTTGGGTGCCATTATCAGGAAGGGAGGACTTGGATTGCCCATGGTAATCGCTATTATTTTATTTTTGACCTATTATTTTATTGGGGTATTTGCTGGTAATTACGCCAAGGAAGGTAACATTCACCCAGCCCTGGGTGCGTGGCTTTCCACATTGATCATGTTGCCCTTGGGCGTATCCTTGACCAAAAGAGCCACTGCGGACAAAGGGTTGTTCGGGTTCGGAAATGTATGGGATCGGATTAAATCCATTTTTAAGAGAAAGAATAAAGATTCAGAGGAATGATGGCCGCCAAAGACAAAAAAATACAGCTCAACGCCATAGAGGATGCCATTGCCGATATTCGTGAAGGCAAGGTAATCATTGTGGTTGATGATGAAAACCGGGAAAACGAAGGTGATTTTCTAGCCGCAGCAGAGCTCATTACCCCTGAGACCATCAATTTTATGGCCACCCACGGTCGCGGGCTTATTTGTGCGCCCTTAACAGAGGGAAGATGCAAAGATCTTGGTCTGCATAAAATGGTCACCCATAATTCAGACCCTTTGGAAACAGCTTTTACGGTTTCTGTTGATTTAAGAGGAAATGGTGTCACCACCGGTATTTCTGCCTCTGACAGGGCCAAAACGGTATTGGCATTGACCGATCCTACCACAAAGGCCCATGATTTGGGAAGACCTGGTCATATTTTTCCTTTGATTGCCAAGGAAGGTGGGGTATTAAGACGGACTGGACATACCGAGGCAGCCATAGATTTTGCCCGATTGGCCGGTTTGGAGCCTGCCGGGGTCATTGTAGAGATCATGAATGAGGATGGATCTATGGCCAGATTGCCACAATTGATGGAGGTTGCCAAAAAATTCGCCCTTAAAATCGTTTCCATTGAAGATTTGATCGCCTATCGTATGGAACACGATAGCCTTATAGAACTCAAGGAAGCCTTTACCATCCAAACCAGGTTTGGCGAGTTCAGGTTGAGAGCCTACCAACAAACCACCAATGACCAGGTGCACATTGCCCTTTTAAAAGGAAACTGGAAAAGTGGCGAGCCCGTGTTGACCCGTATCAATTCAACATTAGTGAACAATGATATACTGGGAACGTTGACCAATAACCCTGATGAAGCCCTCCAACGCATGTTCAAGGTTTTGAATGCCGAAGAAAACAGTGCCATGATCTTCATCAACCAGGGCAACCAATCCATGAACTTGTTAAGCAGGTTGTCCGAATTCAAGAAATTACAGGCGCAAGGTGTAACCAGTGCCCCAAAAATTGATATGGACAGTAAGGATTTTGGCATCGGCGCCCAAATACTGCATGACATCAATATTTCTAAAATCCGTCTTTTGAGCAATTCTGCACACACCCGTCGTGTTGGCATGGTGGGGTACGGATTGGAGATTGTGGAATATGTGAATTATTAAAGTACGTGTACCTCCCCTCCTGTCATTCTTTAAAAGACTGCGATTGAAGACTCTTCGTTCGGGTAAAATTGAAAAGAATCAAGGGGCAAGTGTTAAAGTTATCTATTGCCTTTGATCATGTGGCATTCAATCCTTTTTTGAGATGCTTCGCTCTGCTCAGCATGACAGGGTAGTTCCACTTTATTAAAAAACAGACGTGATGAGATGTTTCGCTTTGCTCCGTACGCCAGCCTTAACCCAAATTGAAAAGTGTTAATGGCTTATTGTCAATTGAAAAGTGTCTCCTGGATAGCGGAAACCATTTTTGATGCCCTGTCCTCCATTTCCTTTTCGGACCAACTTAACTTAATAAGACAAGAAATCGTTCGGCCCATCCAATGGTCGGAAGCAGAAAAATCAGTTTGGGTATAATCCGGAACCGCATTCCTAATCTCTTGCGGTAAATTGCCCAACGATTTTAACTGGGTAAGGTGTTCCCATTTTCTATAATAATGCCAATTATTGTTGTACCAATAGAAACAACTGTCAACTCCATTCTCCCTGAGGGATTTGTGTGCCTTTCGTGCCAATCCCTCCGTTGGAAGAAAGAAGCTGAGGAATGAATAATTCTCCTCCCCTCCATCGGGAACTCTTCTAAAGGTGACCTCTGGAATACCGGACAGAGCATTTCTTAAAATGGTATAGTTTCTTTCTTGGATGGAAAGAAATTCGTCCAATCTGGAAAGTTGTGCCAATCCTACCGCAGCATTCAATTCCGAGATTCTAAAATTGTATCCCAAAAAAGGATGCTGCTCCGCTCCCCTATCGCTACCTATGTGGTCATGGCCATGATCGGAATACTTATGGGTATTTTCGTAATAAGCCTCGTTATTGGTGATGATGGCCCCGCCCTCGCCACAGGTAATGGTCTTTACATAATCGAAAGAAAAACAGCCGAGGTCGCCGTAACTTCCCAGCGGTTTACCATTATAACTACCTCCAATGGCCTGACAAGCATCTTCCAAAAGCGACAGTCCATGTTTTGTACAGATTTTTTGCAGGGCGTCCAAATTGGCCATGGAGCCACACATATGCACGGGCATCACTACTTTGGTACGTGGTCCGATGGCCTTTTCCACCGCAGCGGGGTCTAAGGTAAGTGTATCATCAATATCCACAAGGATAGGAACGGCTCCCAATGCCAATATGGATTCGAAACTGGCCACAAAGGTAAAGGTAGGCATAATGACCTCATCCCCTGCACCAACCCCTATACTGGCCAAGGCCACCGTCAAGGCGGCGGTACCGCTACTCACCAAATGCACATGTTGGGTCTGCATGCGATTGGCAAGGGCTGCTTCCAATTCCTTGGCTTTCCAATGACCATTACGCATACCATCAAATCCGTAGCGCATAAGCACCCCCGAGTCCAACACATCCTGCACCTCTTTTCTTTCCTTGTCACCAAAAAGTTCAAATCCCGGCATTCCTATTGTTCCATTTTAATTCGACTTAAAAAAACCACAGTTTTATGGCCATGATCACTACAGCTACCACCAAAAAGGTCTTGATGAAGCCATCTCCGCGTTTTACCGAAAAACGACTTGCCACCCAGGCTCCCGACCCGTTGCCTATGGCCAAAATTAACCCGATTTTCCAATTGACCTTATCATGAAAGGCAAATACTGCCAATGCCGCCAACATATAGATAAATACGACCGTTACTTTGGTGGCATTGGACCGTACAAGATTCATTCGGTTAACGTAGTGCGTAAACAGCATCATCAGAAAGCCAAGTCCAGCGTTGATGAAGCCCCCATAGACACCAAAGCCGAAAAAAACAATCAAACTGATCCATAAATATTTTCCGGTGAGTCGCTCCTGCATGTCCTCCATTCGCATTTTGGGCTTAAAAATGATGATCAGTACCACGGCCAACATGACCATGGCCAAGATCCGATTAAAGGTTTCCCCTTTGATATCGACCGCAATCCAAGCCCCCAGTATAGATCCAAAAAAAGCCGAAATGCCCAAATAGACATTGAATGGAAAGGTGGAAATGCCCTTGCTCTTAAAACCGGCCGTGGCCATGGCGGTCTGTATTACAATGGCCACCCGATTGGTACCATTGGCCACCGCGGCGGGAAGCCCTAAAAAGATGAGCGTTGGTAACGAAAGTAGGGAACCCCCACCCGCAATAGTATTGATAAAACCAACAGTAAAACCAACGGCAACAAGAAGCAAATAATGATACCATTCCAACATGGGGCAAAAGTACAGGCAATAGTTGAATTCTTGTGCGATTAAAAAATAAAATGCTTTGGTTTTTCACAGAAGGAAAAAGCTTTATATATTTGCACCCGCTTAGGAGGATTGGCAGAGTGGTCGTCCCGATGGTTATTGGGAGCGGCAATCTTGAAAACAGACCTTCTTTTTTACTGGAGAAATGGCAGAGTGGTCGAATGCGGCAGTCTTGAAAACTGTTGAGGGTCACACCTCCGGGGGTTCGAATCCCTCTTTCTCCGCTTAATGACGTGAAAAGTCCCTTTTTTAGGGGCTTTTTTTTTGGTTGACAATCTAGGTGACAGAACTTGCTTTATAAGTTCCATATTAAAGGGTGACCAATGATGAATATTCTCCGCATTTTTCCCTGATATTAACTTCATAGTTTTTATCTTATCTTTTCATAGATTCCCAACCTCTTCACGATTCTGGTCTCACGGCCAGATTTTAAATTTACTTTTCATGGAAAAGCCCGTTGTTTTATTCTCAAAATCCAACTATGAGGGACAGGTAGTTCTCCTTGTGAATTTTCCAAGCAATTTGAAATTGCATGGATATTTAAAGAAGTTTAATGGTATTATTTGGAGTAAATCTCTTGGGGCATTTTACCTGCCTTTTTCCAAGGCAATAACCAATGCCTTGTTCCAATATCTCAGAGCGGAAAATTATTATATTGACTATTCTGCGTTAACCACTGGAAAATCATCCAATGTAAATACTGAGAAAATCAAAAAAGTGGATGCTGGGCACCGAATAGTCAAAAAAGTCAAACTTAGTATTGATTACTTTAAAACTTGGATGAGCCAAAAACGCTATAGTGAGAATACAATCAGGACTTATGAAGGGATGCTGCTTATATTCTTTCGGTTTCATTTCCCAAAGACGGAGTTGGAAATTACAGAAAAAGATATTGTCACTTTCAATACTGATTATATTTTGGCCAATGGGTTCTCATATACTTACCAAAACCAAGCAATAAATGCCATTAAACTTTTTTACCGCCAACAAGGGAAAACACAATTGTTACCAGAAAATTTGGAACGTCCTAAAAAAACAAAGAAGCTGCCCGAGGTATTGAGTGTTGAGGAAATCCAGCTAATAATTCAGAATACAACGAACCTAAAGCACAAAACCTTGATCAGCTTACTTTATTCCTGTGGTCTAAGAATTGGAGAAGCACTAAAACTCAAGGTGAAGGATATTGACAACAAAAGGAGGTCCATGCATATCAAATCAGCGAAAGGCTCCAAGGACAGGTATGTTCCAATACCAATTAGGATGATTGATTTACTGAATAAATACATGGTCCGCTATACTCCCAATGATTTTGTTTTTGAAGGTCAAAATGGCGGAAAATATTCGGCTGTGAGTGCACGTCAGATCTTACAACGTTCTTTACATTTATCCAAAATTGAAAGGTCAATTACCTTGCATACTTTACGTCACAGTCATGCTACGCATTTATTAGAAAATGGTACAGATATAAGATATATACAAGAGCTACTGGGCCATAATAGCCCCAAAACCACCATGATCTACACTCATGTTAGCACCACAAGTCTGGACAAAATAAAGAATCCGTTTGATGAGTTTGAGATTTAATATAGAAAACAACCCAAATCATCGCTTTTATTCCTATTTTGGGTGTATAGAGATGTATTATACGTTTCTATAAACAAGTTGTGCGGCATTTACCAACGACACTGCAAAATTGATAACTTGATTAAGATAATAAGACATGTCTACACAAATTTGTCCGAAATGTAAAGCAAATTCTTTTACCTGGCATATTGATGATGACGTAAACCTAACCTCTTGGGGCTGCTATGATTGTGGATATATAGCTTATGAGGATGAATCTTTTGAGCGAGAATGTTCAAATTGTGGAAAAAAAACTGAAAGTAGATTGGAAGACAAAGAGAAAAAATATTGGTGGTGTTGTTCATGTAATAGGATAACTGACTATGAATTATAATTTTAAAATATTACCATTTGTTCTGATTTCAATAACACTTGTGAATTGCTCACGGATTAAAAATAAGACTGACGATATAACCAATAAAGTCAAGTCAAAGACAAAAAAGGAAATAAAAAAACAAACAGATAAAGTTGTTGATAAGGTATTTCCACCTTTTGACAGTGACAAAGCTGATACAGAAAATAATAAAAGAAGATTTAAGGATTTTATAAAAGTTGAGTTGACAGAGGATGTTAAAAACATTTATTGCTTTGATGATGCGATAGGAATTGACGCTGATTACATGTTTTCATTTACTTGTAACTCACAGACATCTGATAAGATTATTAAAACCCACAATTTGACCAGAGATACTAATAACTCAGATAATGGATTTAATCTCCAGCATGACTTTGATTGGTGGGATAAAGATAAAATCTCACAACTCGTTAAATATAGCTGGACAAATGGAGGTCAGTATTATAAGTATTATTGGTTTGACAATGAGAATAATAAGGCATATTATTTTGAATTTGACATGTAAAAATTTAATACTAAACGACCGCACAACACGCGGTAAAAAACATTGGGGGTTTGGGTGGTATGGCGAGCCTTACGGCTCGTATCGTTTCCCGTGCACCAGGATACGACCGCAGCTCGAAATCCCCAACGATTTCTTACCGCGAGACCGTTGTAACACATTTGATGAAAACCCAAGAAACATTGACAAACGAAGAATTAATTGATTATGTCTACTATGATATTGCAGGAAAATATCTGAATGAAAAAATCAATGATTGGAGTCAAACTAAAATGTGGTACGACACAGTTTTTGAATTATCAGAACCTGTTCGATATAGGTATGGAATTGGAGTTTTAAATATGCAAGTAATGAATGGTGGATTTGAACAGTATTTCGACAATGATTATGGAATTTTTGCAGAGGAAACGCTAAATGGACTGAAAAAAATTGGAGCTGAATTGACTTTTGCACTTTTAAAAAGTGCAATCAAAATATTAAATAAACATAAAGAACCGCAAACTGACCTGTTTGAATTCATAACCCAGAATAAATATTGGGAAAATGAAGAAATAGAACAAGAACTCGACCGATTAGATGATGAATATTACAAACTCGAAGAAAAAGAGAATTTGACTGAATTACTCGGGAATTATTTGCGGAGCTGTGAAATAAAATAAAAACGTGTTACAACAATGTATAACCGCAATTACGGCGGATTCGACTACGTCCGAATCCACTCGGAATTGCTAACGTCAGTGCCAAACCGAAAATTAACGCATATTAACCCGTAAATGACGGTTATACGAGACCGTTGTGGTGCATTTAAACAAACCCTAAAAATGAATTTAAAATTTGCCAAATATTTGATAATTATGCTGCTTTTGGCAAATTGTGGAAAGCAAGAAACTGAAATAAAGAATTATGGATTTCCAAAAAGCGAAAGTGGAAGTTTAAATGTATCTCTTAAATTATCGGAATTTAAAAATTATGGAAAACTCATTGACAGAATTCGTGAAATAACCTGCAATGATAGTATTCCCAGAATAGTCATTAAAGAAGAAAATATAGTTCGGAATATTTATCCGATTGAACATTGCGAACCGATGATTTTTGACCCAGAAGGAAAACACTATGTTTCTTTTACAAAAGGTAAATTTTATAAAGACCATTTTAGCAAAGAAATTAAGGCGGATTCTTTGGATTGGACTTTAAAGAACGACTTTGCCTATTTCAAGGTAGAAGACGAAACTGATGTTATCAAAAGTTATTTTATGATTATGGAATCTAATCGGGACGAAAAAATTAACGGAATTGAAAATTTCCTAAATGAATTAACTCAAGAATATGACAAACTAAAAACTGAATTGGAACTCAATATATCATTTTGGGAAGTTGTGCCTTATTTGCCACCATCTGAAATAGAGAATGACAAACAAACTGAATAAAAAAACGACACCACAACAATGGCTATAAGTAATTGCTTGTTCTCACCTACTTCTGAAAATCCTTGCGGATTTTCAGTTTGGTGTGTACTTGCAAAGTTAAGTGCTAAACCACGCAACTACTCATAGCCGAGACCGTTACCTGTAATTTTGAAAAAACCTTTACAAATATTGACATTATGGATTTTTGGTGTCGGAATTGGATGGGCACAAACGGAATTTCCTTTTTTCGAGCAAAACGCGTTTGACTTCTATGCGAAAGAGATACTTAAAGTGAATCCTGTAAAAAAAAGAATAAGCGTTTATAGATATTACTTTGAATTTCAAGATTCTACTAGACATTTTGTGGAAGGAGAATGTTTGGAAAATCCCATATTTAAAAATCAATTGAAAAAAGTTGATGAAGCTGAGTACAAACAATTACATATCGATTCAGACAAATTTGAATTGGACTTAAGCAAAATTGACAAAAAACAATTTAGAATCAGGAGAAATGGACGAGGCAACTTTCCTAAATTATTCATAAGCTATCCGATGGTTTCTACTAAAGACCCAACAAGATTTTTTGTTAATATCTATGAGTCATATGAAAGACAAGGGAATAACTATCATATAGAATTAAATGATAAAGGAAAAGTAATCGATTGGTGTCACTCTCGACATGTTACAATAACAATTCATTAAAAAACTACAGGTAACACTGGCTATAATTCATTGCTGCTTTATTGCTAAATTTAAACCTATCAACCATTAACAGGGCCCGATTTCTCCCGGACAAATCCTGCCGGATTTATCCACGCCGAAATCATAGCCAAACCGTTGTGCGTAATTTGAAAAATGAAATATTTAGTAATTTTTATAGTATTATTTCTTCTTCCAACCTTCGTTTTATCTCAAAATGAAAAAGATGTTTATGAAGCAAAAACTGAGCAAATTAATCCACAGAAGATTGATTCGCTTTGCTACGAAATATACTCTCAAAATAATTTGGAAAATCTCGAATATTCATTCAAATATATAGACGATATTGAAAAATGCGAAAATGTGATAACGACCAATTATTGGGCGAATGACATTAAAGTTAACTTTGTATTTGAAAATGGTAATCTCTCTTATTTAACACCTTCAAAATTCGATGATTTTAGAAGAAGTTTCTATCAAGAAAAGATATTGAATGTTCTTGTCTATTTAAACGATAAGGAAGTTAAAAGACGTTTCTTTAAAGCAAAATCATCGAAACCTTTTACATTTTACAAAACAAAAAACTTCATAACCACAACCATTTTTTTTGAAAGATTTGACCGATTTTTAATTTTTGATTATTACTTTCAAAACGATAAATTAATAAAGGTTAGCATTAGAGAATTAAATCCTGAATTTCAATGGGATAAAATTAATTATACTGATTTCTACTACAATAATTCAAAAATTGTTTCCCGGAATTTCTATCAATCATTAATGGATGGACGATTTTCATTAGACAGAAAAATTAATGACGAAGATTTAATTAAAATATCAACTGACTTATTAGAAAAAATAAAAACTACGCACAACAATGGCTATAAGTAATTGCTTGCTCTCGCCTACTTCTGAAAATCCTCGCGAATTTTCAGTTTGGTGTGTACTTGCAAAGTTTAATGCTAACCCACGCAACTACTCATAGCCGAGACCGTTACCACACATTTGAGAAAATCTATAACGAAATAAAATTATGGGAATATTTGACTTTTTCAAGACAAAACGAAACGAAAAATCTAATCAAAATCCGATTGATGAAACGCAATTGGAATTTATTGAAAAATCTACAAATAATGCTGAACGACTGATTTCTAGTTTCAATAAAAGACTAGATGATGGATTGGATTATAGCGAATCAAGTTTGACCGTTTTAGACGAGGAGATTTTGAGCTTATTTGGATAGGGCGGTCAATGTATACCACCTGCGGCGGATGAAAGTGAGCAGTGCAAATCAAGTGCACGAGATCGACTCATTTTGGTGCTGAAGTTAACGTTTATTTTTAATTTTTTTTCTCATTGATTC